>NC_008781.1:1852500-4410291 GCF_000015505.1 Polaromonas naphthalenivorans CJ2
CGAAACCAAGTGAGCTATCCATGGCCAGGATGAAGGTGCAGTAACATGCACTGGAGGTCCGAACCCACTAGTGTTGCAAAACTAGGGGATGAGCTGTGGATAGGGGTGAAAGGCTAAACAAACTTGGAAATAGCTGGTTCTCTCCGAAAACTATTTAGGTAGTGCCTCAAGTATTACCATCGGGGGTAGAGCACTGTTTTGGCTAGGGGGTCATGGCGACTTACCAAACCAAGGCAAACTCCGAATACCGATGAGTACAGCTTGGGAGACAGAGCACCGGGTGCTAACGTCCGGACTCAAGAGGGAAACAACCCAGACCGCCAGCTAAGGTCCCTAAAATTGGCTAAGTGGGAAACGAAGTGGGAAGGCTATAACAGTCAGGATGTTGGCTTAGAAGCAGCCATCATTTAAAGAAAGCGTAATAGCTCACTGATCGAGTCGTCCTGCGCGGAAGATGTAACGGGGCTAAGCCAGTTACCGAAGCTGCGGATGTGCAATTTATTGCACGTGGTAGGAGAGCGTTCTGTAAGCCTGTGAAGGTGGCGGTGTAAACCCTGCTGGAGGTATCAGAAGTGCGAATGCTGACATGAGTAGCGTTAAAGGGGGTGAAAAGCCCCCTCGCCGTAAGCGCAAGGTTTTCTACGCAACGTTCATCGGCGTAGAGTGAGTCGGCCCCTAAGGCGAGGCAGAGATGCGTAGCTGATGGGAAACAGGTCAATATTCCTGTACCGATGTGTAGTGCGATGTGGGGACGGAGAAGGTTAGCTCAGCCAACTGTTGGATATGTTGGTTCAAGCCTGTAGTCGTGCCTGGTAGGTAAATCCGCCGGGCTTAGATGAGGGGTGATAACGAGGCTGCTTGCAGCCGAAGTGAGTGATACCCTGCTTCCAGGAAAAGCCACTAAGCTTCAGCTACACACGACCGTACCGCAAACCGACACTGGTGCGCGAGATGAGTATTCTAAGGCGCTTGAGAGAACTCAGGAGAAGGAACTCGGCAAATTGACACCGTAACTTCGGAAGAAGGTGTGCCTTTAGTAGGTGAAGTCCCTCGCGGACAGAGCCCAATGAGGTTGCAAAAAATCGGTGGCTGCGACTGTTTATTAAAAACACAGCACTCTGCTAAGACGAAAGTCGACGTATAGGGTGTGACGCCTGCCCGGTGCTGGAAGATTAAATGATGGGGTGCAAGCTCTTGATTGAAGTCCCAGTAAACGGCGGCCGTAACTATAACGGTCCTAAGGTAGCGAAATTCCTTGTCGGGTAAGTTCCGACCTGCACGAATGGCGTAACGATGGCCACACTGTCTCCTCCTGAGACTCAGCGAAGTTGAAATGTTTGTGATGATGCAATCTCCCCGCGGAAAGACGGAAAGACCCCATGAACCTTTACTGTAGCTTTGTATTGGATTTTGAACAGACCTGTGTAGGATAGGTGGGAGGCTTTGAAGTGAGGACGCTAGTTCTCATGGAGCCAACGTTGAAATACCACCCTGGTGTGTTTGAGGTTCTAACCTAGGTCCATTATCTGGATCGGGGACAGTGCATGGTAGGCAGTTTGACTGGGGCGGTCTCCTCCCAAAGTGTAACGGAGGAGTTCGAAGGTACGCTAGTTACGGTCGGACATCGTGACGATAGTGCAATGGCATAAGCGTGCTTAACTGCGAGACTGACAAGTCGAGCAGATGCGAAAGCAGGACATAGTGATCCGGTGGTTCTGTATGGAAGGGCCATCGCTCAACGGATAAAAGGTACTCTGGGGATAACAGGCTGATACCGCCCAAGAGTTCATATCGACGGCGGTGTTTGGCACCTCGATGTCGGCTCATCTCATCCTGGGGCTGTAGCCGGTCCCAAGGGTATGGCTGTTCGCCATTTAAAGAGGTACGTGAGCTGGGTTTAAAACGTCGTGAGACAGTTTGGTCCCTATCTTCCGTGGGCGCTGCAGATTTGAGGAAGCCTGCTCCTAGTACGAGAGGACCGGAGTGGACGAACCTCTGGTGTACCGGTTGTCACGCCAGTGGCATTGCCGGGTAGCTAAGTTCGGAAGAGATAACCGCTGAAAGCATCTAAGCGGGAAACTCGTTTCAAGATTAGATCTGCCGGGGCCTTGAGCCCCCTGAAGAGTCGTTCAAGACCAGGACGTTGATAGGCAGGGTGTGGAAGCGCAGTAATGCGTTAAGCTAACCTGTACTAATTGCTCGAGAGGCTTGACCCTATAACTTTGATTTGTTTGTCCATCAAGCACTTCAAGGCTGTTATGCCAAGACTGACGCATTCAAAAGACACAGTCCCCGCAGACTGTGCAACAATCTAAATTGAAGCTGATTTGCTCTATGAATTCGACGGATTGCTCCGCGTGGAACAATCCGTCAACAAGTTATGCCTGATGACCATAGCAAGTTGGTACCACTCCTTCCCATCCCGAACAGGACAGTGAAACGACTCAGCGCCGATGATAGTGCGGATTCCCGTGTGAAAGTAGGTCATCGTCAGGCTCTTATAGCCCCTGAACAAGCCCGGTTGATCATTAGATTGACCGGGCTTTTTCTTTTGGGGGTGCAGTTTGGAGGTAAGCACCAGGTGAACTCATCTTGATGATGGGCTGAAGAAACGTAAGTAGTTCACGCTTATATGGACGCCCCCCAGAAAGCAAGCATTGGCAGAGTAAAGGTTCAACGGAGGTTGCAGTCTTATATGCGGCCTGTTTGTGCAGGCTTGTTTTCCTGCTGGCCCGGATGGCATTCGCGGACAAGGCTCCCATCTGAATATCGGGCTTTGTGCCCATGCGGACTATCGGAGTGCTCCTGTCCCGGTATGACCTGTTGACCCATCACTTTGCTTTTTGCCTGGCTCTCCTTCAAAACATTTGCATCATCGCCGCGTTGTTAACCACAGTGGTGGAACTGCTCAGGCAGCCACCGCAGCGGCCGGATTCCATCTGAGCTGATCAAAGGCCTTGCCTTTGGTCAGCACCGCCCAGGCGGTGCGCGCCAGCTTGTTGGCCAAGGCCGCGACCACCACGCTGTAGGGCCTGCGGGCCAGCAGCGCGGTGATCCAGCCTGTTCGCTGCGTCCTGGCAATAATGGCCCTGGCCCCGTGCATCAGCAGCGTTCGCACATATGGATCGCCTCGCTTGGAGATGCCCAGCTGGCGGATCTTGCCGCCCGTGCCGCTCTGCCTGGGCGTCAAGCCCAGCCATGCGGCAAACTGCCGGCCCGAGTGAAAGCCGGAGATGTCGGTGGCTGTGGCCGCCAAGGCCGTGGCCGTGAGAGGGCCAATGCCCGGCACCGCCTGCAAGGCCAGCATATGCTGGTCTTGTTTGCCCAGCGCTGCCAGGCGCCTGTCGATGTGATCGATGTCTTGCTGCAGCCGCTCAATGCGGCTGAGCTGCTCCTGCATGCTCTCGATGAGCACGCCAGGCAGCTTGTCCTGCGCCTGGGCCAGTTCACCGGGAATGCGCTGCAGCAAGATGCGATGGCCTTCGGGCAGCACGATGCCGAACTCGCAGAGCAACCCACGCAGGGCGTTGGTTTGCATGATGCGCATCTTCATCAGCTGGGCGCGCATGCGGTGCAGGGCCAGGCAAGCCTGCTGCGGCTCGCTCTTGACGGGCACCTCATGGATGTGCGGCTGCTGGGCCGCGACCCAGATCGCCTGGGCATCGCGCGCATCGGTCTTGTCACGCAGCACGAAGGCCTTGACCTGTCTGGCTGGCAGCAGCTTGACTTGGTGGCCCTGGGCTGCCAGCGTTCGTCCCCAGTGGTGGGCTCCGCCGCAAGCCTCCAGGGCAACCAGGCAGGGCTGGCGGTTGGCGAAGAACTCGGCCACCTTGGCGCGCTTGAGCTTGATGCGCTCGATCTCGCCTGTTTCCGGATCAACGGCATGAATCTGAAACACATTCTTGGCAATGTCCATTCCAACGACGGGCAGTTGTGCGGTAATCTTCATGATGGAGCCTCCAGTTTCCAAGTGGTGACGACGAATCTCTACTTTGGCTACAGGGACTTCCCAGCCAGTCAAGGGCCGGTTTGAAATTTCTTCTTGAAAACGGTATTCCTTGCGGCTGACGCAAACCGGCTGGCTTCAAACGAGGAACAGACTTGCACATCTACAGGCGGGCTTGCTGCACTTGGCGGTGCGGCCCCAGATACCAACCGCGCAGCAGGGCTCCATTCACACTTCGTGGTGCCTACGGCCCACAGCCAAAGTATCGAGCTTGCCTGCTACCGGTCTGACCTGCTCAAAGCATCTGCGATTTCACGTCTGGCAAGAAAAAGGTTCAGAGGTCAATACAGTCGTGCGATGTCTCACATATCGTCTTACGCTGTGGCGGCAATGGCTGAAGGTGGGATGCTGACGTGAAAGGCGTCATAGCGCTTTTCCTTCGTCATGACGGCCCACAAAATCCGGGCGTTCTTGTTGGCCAAGGCCACGACGGCTTTTTGCCACCCACATCGCTCGCGAAGGCGCTGCGCCCACTGTGAGATGGGATCGTCGTTGTGCTTGCCAACCAAAACGACTGACTTGGCGCCCTGAATCAGCAAGCCGCGCAAGTAATTGCTGCCCCGTTTGGTGATGCTGCTCAGACTTGACTTGCCTCCGCTGGAGTTTTGCTTCGGTGTCAGCCCCAGCCAGGCGCCGAACTGCGCTGCGTTCTTGAACTGCTTGAAGTCGCCCACCGTCGCCACGACCGCTGAGGCGGTGACGGGTCCAATGCCCTTGAGCTCTGCTGCGCGCTGGACCTGCTCATCGTCCTTCTGATGAGCGGCAATGCGCTGGTCGCACCACTGGACGTGCTCTTCGATTTCTCGCCAGTGCTCTTGCGCTCTTTGCAGAACCAGCCGTGCCATGCCGGCGATGTCATTGCCAGCATCCTCAATCAGGTCACTCAAGTGTTGTCGCAGCACCTGTGGGCTTTGAGGCAGAACGATGCCAAACTCGGCCAGCAAACCTCGGATTCGGTTGATGCAGGCAGTGCGCTCTTGTTTGAGCCCTTCACGCAGGCGATGCACGCACAGCATGCCTTGCTGAGCAAGGGTCTTGGGCGGCACGAAATTCATGTGCGGTCTTGAGGCCGCCTCGCAAATCGCTGCTGCATCGTTGGCATCGTTCTTGCCGCTCTTGCCCTGAATACGGTACGGCGCAACGAACTGGGCTGCAATCATCCTGGCGTCCAGGCCTCGATCGCGGAGTTGCCGACACCAGTGATGGGCGCCACTGCAAGCTTCCATCGCGACCAGGCAGCCGGGCGGCAGATCGCAACACCATGCCAGAAATCGGTCACGCTTGAGCATCCGGTTAGTGACCACGTTGCCACTGGCATCCACAGCGTGAACCTGGAAAACATTCTTGGCCAAATCAACGCCGACTCGTGTAATGTTGCTCATGGGACTTCTCCTTCCAATAGTGGTTGCAGATTGACTTTCCAGCACTTCAATCTTGGCACTTTGATGCCGTAACCAGGAAGTGGGAAGTCCCTCGTATTCACATCGATGCCGTGGCTGCGGGGCTCCCCATCATTGGGTTCGATCTCCTCGACAGCTTGGCATCGGTAAAGGTGGGGACGTCCATACCATCTGAATAATTCAGTTTTACGGCGCGACAGGAGAGACATGAAGCTGCCTGAGCATCAGCCGGATGTTGTGGCCCGCACCACACAGCACGGCATGCAGCGCATCGCCAAGCGCGCCCTTGAGTGGATTTCGAGCCAGCCGTCCGTCCGTTTTCATGTGCCCAATGGTCGGCTCAATGGCGCTTCGCCGCTTGATCATCGCCTTCAGGGTCCGGGTGATGCCCCGGCGCTGACCTGAGCGCAGAATCTGCACCCCCTGGACCTGCGCGCCCCGGTAGCCCTTGTCCACGATGGCAATGCCGGGTCTTTTCTCGGCGAGGATTTCGACCTGCTCAATCGCCTCATCGAGCGTGTGCCCGTCGTACGGATTGCCCGGCATGCTCCTGCAGCCCACCACCAGACCTTCTTTCAAGGTCGTGGCAATGCTGACCTTGACGCCGAACTCGTACGGCGTCCTGGCTTTTCCCTTGGAGATGCACTCTGCCTCCGGTGCGTGCAGCGCATACAGCTTGCGCTTGTCCCTGGGTTGTTGCGTCAGGATGCGGCTCACGCGGTGCAGCAGTTCCTGCGCTTTGCGCCGCGCTGGCTCTGGCAGTTCATGGAGCTTGCGGATGACTTCGCGGTACACGCGGCCCACCCGGCTCCTGAGCGCCTTGAGGGCTTTGCGCATGCGCTTGAACTGCCTGGCGTGGGCGTAGCGGCCGATCTGCGCGGCCATGCGCGGCGCCTGCCGGTTGCAGTTCTGGCGCAATTGCAGATGGTGTTCATCAGCGAGCCTGACCAGGTGCTGGCGGCTTTTCTCCAGCAGCGCGCTGTCGCTGGGATGGGCGATGGCTTTGGGCATCACGGTGGTATCGACAATGATCCGTTTGAGGCTCGCCTTTTTGATCAGCCCAGCCTCGCGGGCCGCCTCGATGGTGACGGCGAGCAACACCTCAACGCCTTCTTCACCGATACGCTTTCGCCAGCGGCTCAAGCTCGACGGGTCAATGGGCAGCTCTGTTTGCAGATAGGTCTCGCCGCAAAAGTACTGCCAGTAGGGGTTCTCCAGCCACGTCGCCACCACCGCTTCGTCCGAGGCGTCGTTGGCGTGCTGCAGATACAGGAGCCCCGCGACCAGGCGAGGGCGCAATGCAGGGCGCCCCCGGCTTGACGTGAAGTGGGCGCCAAAACTGCGCTCGATCTCCTCCCAGTTCATCAGCTTTGCCAGCCGAACCAGAGGGTGGCTCATCTTGAGTTGCTCGTCCAGTCGGGGGCGAGGCAGCTCGCCCGTTTGCGGTGCGCGCGGTCTGGGTCCCATGAAAAACCTCGTCGAAATTTGCAAGAAATCAAATGGATGGCATTATTTTCTTGCAAATTCAGCCCTCATAAATCCGTAAATTCCCCAGACGGATCAAGAATACGAACAAGGCCGTGATTTGCCGATGGGCTATGCGCGTTCGAAGCCGAAGTATTTGGACGAGCAGAAGAAAGTAGCCGCCCGGCACTACCTGGACCATGGTCGATGCCTTGCTGCTACTTTGAAGGCACTGGGATACCCGAGCCGCGAAACGCTCGCAGCCTGGGTCGACGAGCTGTACCCTGAAACAAAGCACCCCGTCATCGGAAAAGCTCGGAGCGTACCGCGTCCTCCAGAGCTCAAGCAGGCGGCCGTCATTGAGCTTTGTACCAGGCAGACAAGTGCCCAGGCCATTGCACAAAAGCTCGCCGTGAGCAGGGGCGTGCTGTACAAATGGAAAAACCAACTCCTGGGTCCTGAGGCACCCGCATCCATGAAACCCAACAACGATTCACCGCCAGATCCTGAGCGGGCAGAACTGGAGCGGCAAGTCCAATCGCTTCAACGCGACATCCGCAAATTGCAGCTTGAGCACGACCTCTTGAAGAAGGCGAATGAACTGTTAAAAAAAGGCCTGGGCGTCGACCTGCCTCTCCTGAGCAACCAGGAGAAGACGCGGCTGGTTGATGCCCTGAAACAGCTCTATTCGCTATCAGAACTCTTTGCCGAACTTGATTTGGCCCGAAGCTCCTACTTTTACCATCGGGCACGGCTACGGGCCGCTGACAAGTATGGTGGCGTACGTCGCACCATCGCAGACATCTTCGCGCTCAATCACTGCTGCTACGGCTATCGCCGGATACAGGCGTCACTGGGCAGACAGCACGTCTTTATCTCGGAAAAAGTCGTGCGGCGTTTGATGAGACAGGAATGCCTGGTCGTTGCCGCGAAGAGGCGGCGCCGGTACGGCTCCTACCTGGGAGAAATCAGCCCAGCGCCAGACAATCTCATCAACCGCGACTTCCAGGCGGCTGCCCCGAATGAGAAATGGCTCACTGACATCACGGAGTTCCAGATCGCTGCTGGCAAGGTGTACCTGTCGCCCATCATCGACTGCTTCGATGGCTTGGTTGTCAGCTGGACAGTTGGCACGCGTCCAGATGCCCAGCTTGTGAACACGATGTTGGACGCTGCCATTGAGACGCTGGCCAACAGCAATGATCGGCCGGTCGTCCACTCGGATCGCGGTGCGCACTACCGCTGGCCTGGATGGCTCTCGCGGATGCACAATGCGAAGCTGATCCGCTCGATGTCGCGCAAAGGATGCTCGCCCGACAATGCGGCCTGTGAGGGCTTCTTCGGGCGGCTGAAAACAGAGCTGTTCTATCCCCGGGACTGGCAGGCCACGACCATTGAGCAGTTCATTCAGGCAGTTGACGCCTACATCCGCTGGTATAACGAAAAGCGCATCAAGATTTCCCTTGGCTCGCTCAGTCCCGCCGAATACCGAGAGAGCCTCGGACTTATGGCATAACCCAGTCCAAGTTTTTCGCCGCACCCCCACTTATAGAGTGGTGTGCCGATCCAAAACTGACCCAGGTGTTTTACTTGTTTTGCCTTATTTTTAGGCAGGAGCGAAAAAGGTGATCACCATTGATGGGATGGACTCCCCCTGTTTTTTGCGCCACATTGGCGCTCTGGTTTTCATTGGCGTGGAGATCAGGTCTTTAAACAAAAGGAGTCCGACATGAATGCTACTACCGTTGCCGTCGATCTTGCAAAGTCCGTTTTCCAGCTCGCCGTCGCCGATGCGTCTTGGCGGGTCGTGGAAACACACCGCCTTACGCGTACCCAGTTCGAGCGCTGGTTCGTCAACCGGGATGTGAGTCTGGTCATCATGGAAGCCTGCGGCTCGGCCCACCACTGGGCACGCTGGCTCAATGGTCTGGGCATTGAGGTTCGACTACTCCCAGCCCAGTACGTCCGTGCCTATGTCAAACGCAACAAGACCGATGCTGCCGATGCAGCGGCGCTGCTCGAAGCCGCCCGGGCGTCGGATATTCGCCCGGTACGAATCAAGTCAGTCGAGCAACAGGCACTGCAAGGCATGCACCGCATCCGCAGCCTGTGGATGGGAACGCGTACCTCGCGCATCAATGCCTTGCGTGGTTTTTGCCGGGAGTTTGGCATTGCGATTCCCGTAGGCGCGCGCACTGGCATCGAAGCCATCAGTCGGGTGCTGGCTGACCCCCATACTGCGGTGCCCGATCTGATTCGGGGGACAGCCAAATTGCTGATTGAAGAAATACGCCTGCTCGAAGCTCGCATTGCTCAACTGGAGCGCGAACTGGCATCCCTGGCCAGGCTGTGCCCGGCATGCACCACGCTGCTCTCGATACCAGGCATTGGCTTGCTCACGGCCACTGCAATGGTGGCGGCTACATCTGGCGATGTCAGTCACTTCAAGGACGCACGGCATTTCTCCAGTTGGTTTGGCTTGACGCCCAAGGAGTACAGCTCGGGCAATAGCCGTTACCTGGGGCGCATTTCCAAGAAGGGAGATCGCTATCTACGAATGCTGCTCACTCACGGGGCCAGAAGTGTGCTGCGTGCCGCCAAGGTGGCTGAGGGTTCCGGCAAAGAAGTTTGTGGTGTGCGCCGTTGGGCGCTGGATGTGCAGACCAGGGGCAACCACAACAAGGCGGCTTGTGCGCTGGCCAACAAGCTGGCGCGGATTTGCTATGCCACGCTCAGAGACAAGGAGCCGTTTGATGAAGGCCAGCGGCTGAACAAGAAGATCAACAGGGAGAGCTTTGTGATGCCGGCCTGAACAGCCAACATCCAAAACAACCCGTCACCAGGAAAAGAAACCCAACACCCATCCACGCTTGCGACGAGATTGATCGACCACCATGGCCAACCGGGTTCACCCCATCTCATTACACACAAATCCCCGTTTCGCTGTAGCTCCTGGCGTAGCGGGCACCTTCCACGAAGACGGCAATTTCCTGCAGGCCCAACCATAGCGTTCTGGCACCGGGCTCACCATCGCCTTTTCGCCCCAAAAACCCGCCTCGCCGGGCAATCAGCCGGATGACTTCGTTGAGTCCGGGCATCTTTTTCGGTATCGGCTTTTTGTTCAGGATGTACGCCGCACGCCACTCGTCGGGCTCAAACACCAGTTCGGCATCGAGCTCGGGCACCGTGCGCCCCAGCCGCATCAAGCGGTTGATGCGCCAGGCAATGACCAGGTATATCGCCAGCGCTGACTCCAGCCGGTCTTTGTCGCTCAGCTGCAGCCGCTCGACTCGGCAGCCCTCCTTGAGAATCAAGAAAAAAAGCTCGATTTCCCAGCGCGAGCGGTACCAGTCGATCAGCTCGCTGGCCTGTTCCAGTGTGCTGGCCACGCGGTTGCTCAGCAGCCGCCAGACCACGGGCTTGACGCCTGCCGGGGCGTTGACCTCCGAGGCCACCAGGCAGCTGACCTCGATGACTCCCTTGTCCCTGTCGCTCAGCTGGACGCGCTCAATGCGGATGTCCTGCTCGACCGTGCGGCTCTTTCGGCCCCGCCCGGCTGGCAGCATGAAGCGGATGCGCCCCAGAGAAGTTTGCACCATCACCCGGTCCCACAGCTTGTCCCCGCCCGGCAGCACCCGGTTGTGCTGGCTGCGCACCAGGTAGTCGGCCGGGTAGCCCAAGTCCCGCGCCTTGACCATCAACTCCAGCATGTCCGACTCGCGGTCGCCGATGCACACATGGCGCGTTTGGGGCAGCTGCTGGGCACTCTCAGCGATTCGCTCGTAGCTCTCAATCCAGCGGGTGCTTTCGCACGGCCCGCCGCGCTTGCCGTCTGCTGCCTTGAATTCGCGCGCCCACGTCCAGGCATTGAATACGCCCAGCGGCTCGCGCTCAGGACTCACAACATAGGTGGGGTGCAAATACAGCCCGCGCTGGGCCTCGTAGTTCAAGGGCCCCAGACCCTCGATGTCCTGTCCGTGGTAGTCCAGCTCGGTTGTGTCCTGAAGGCACAGCACCACTTGGTGCTGTGCCATGCGCGCCTGGCTGGCCTGCAAGTGGGGCGCGAGCACCTTGTCCCAGCTCACCTCTTCGTTGCACAAAAACCGGTAAGCCGCTGCCGTTTCTGCCCAACTCTGGCAAGCGCCGGGAATGCTGGCCGAGGGCTTTTGCCCCAGTCGCTCTGCCAGCAGCACGGCGCGCCGGTTCAGGCGCTCATCGCCCAGTTCGATCGTCTTGAACTCTTCATCGCCCCAGCCCATTGTTGCTTCCTTGACCGTTTAACTTCACCAAACCCCAAGTCTATCGGCTCAACTATGTGTGTAATGGGATGGGTTCACCCCACACCGATAGACGCCGATAACTCTTCCGGCAGCTTGCCTGCCGCTCGTATCGACTGGCGCATCGGTGACGCAGATTCCATGTCGGCACGGGCCACGACAGAGCCCACCATCGATGCCGGATATACGACTGCAGGCGCTTCCCCACAAGCCAAACTATCGGTCAGCCTCTTGCCGTTGTGGGGGAGTCCATATAGAAATGTTAGGCCGTGTTCGAAAAGTCAGTGGAGCCACTTCATGATACTGGCGATGTGTACAAAGCCCAGAAACCGTATGTCGAGCTTGTCAAAGCGGGTGGCCACACGGTGAAAGACCTTCATGCGCTGGAAGAGGTTTTCAACCAGATGGCGCGCCTTGTAGCGGTGCTTGTCCAGAGTCCGTGAGTTTTTTCGGTTGACCTTGGAGGGGATGATGACCTGCATGCCTTGTGCCTGGGCGCTTTGGACAATCTTGTCCGAGTCCTTGTCAGCCAGAAGAACCTTGGCTTGCAGCCCATCGAGCAACTCAGGGACCGGTTTGGAGTCGTGCCTCTGTCCCGGGGTCAGTACAAAGCGCAGTGGGTTTCCCAAGGCGTCGCAGACTGCGTGAATTTTGGGTAGTTGAGCCCGCCGTGCGTGATGCCAATGGCTTGTGGACCGCTGGTTTTGCGCGCTCCTGCCGATGATTGATGCGCCCGGCAGCAGGTCGAGTCCACCATGACTTCGTCCAGGTCAGGCTGCTGCACGCCCTGGAAAAGGCGCTCGAAATGTCCTTTGTCGCACCAATAGGCGTAGCGCTGGTAAACCACATTCCATTTCCCCAACCGCTCGGGCAGGTCACGCCACGCGGCGCCCGTGCGGGCCATCCACAGCAGTGCATTGAAGAAGATCCTTTGCTCGCCTCCGGGACGGCCCTTGCAAGGTGGCAGCAGCGGCTCAATACGCTGCCACTGCTCATCGGTGAAGCTATGTCGTTCTTGAGTCATTCTGCTGGCCAAAACAAGTATGCAGCGGTCATGCGGAGCTTTTCCTGAGGGTTGCATAACATCAGCACCTCAAACTTTCTGAACACGGCTTAGATCAAGGCTGGGCCTTGCACCTGCGCGTTTTAAGCCTCCGGTGGAATTCGCAGAACCTGGCCCGGATAAATCTTGTCCGGGTCGCTCAGCATGGGCTTGTTGGCCTCGAAAATCTGGGTGTATTTGTTGGGCGTGCCGTAGAACTGCTTGCTGATTTTGGACAGGTTGTCGCCGCTGACGACCACATACATCTGCGATTCGGGCGAACTGCTGACAACGGTCAGCATGTCCTTGACAGCCGAAACCTGGCCTACATTGCCGCAGCACAGAAGCACTTTTTCCTTGGTCGCCTGGTCAGGCGCCACGCCGGAAACCGTCACGGTCCCGCTCGGTGCATCAAAACTGACCTGCAGCGCATCGACTTTCAGGCCCATGCTGTTGATGTAGGCGGCAATCGCATCCCCAGCCGTCTTGCTCAGCGCGGCCACGTTTTCAGGCGTGGGTTTTGCGGCTACGGCTTCCTGGGCCGCCTTGGCTTCGCCCCGGCCGAACAGCTTTTCTCCGGCTTCCTTGATAAAACTAAACATGCCCATGGATATTCCAATCAAAAAAATAAATCGCCCGGTACAAGACGCCGAGGCTGGATTCACTGTAAAGCCTTGGCCTGGCCAAAGCATGTCAGCACTTTTACAAAGCCTGTAGGACAAGTCCGCTTTGATGCAGGGTTTTAACCCAGACGGCTGAGGTCAAAGCCTTCCATGTCAATTTCAGCAGGCCTGCCGATCATTAGATCCGCCAGAGCGCGTGCGCTGCCGCAGCTCAGCGCCCAGCCGCTGGAGCCATGGCCGAGGTTGAACCAGAGACCGGGCAAGCCACTGTTGCCAACCAGAGGCGGGCCGTCCGGCAGCATAGCGCGGGCGCCTTTCCATACCTGCACGCAGCCGTGGCTGTCCCGAATCTGGGCGGCACCCGGAAACCAGTCCTGCAGCACCTTGTACAGCGTTTTGATCGAAGCCTCGCGTTTGTGCGCCTGTGAGCCTCCGATTTCCGCGCTGCCGGCAACGCGCACCCGGTTGCCCAGGCGGGAAATCGCCACCTTGTAGCGCTCATCCATCAGTGCACTGATGGGGGCGTTGAGTGATTCGCGGATGGGTGCGCTGATCGAGTAGCCATACACGGCGGCCAGCGGTATCTTCAAGCCAAGCGGCTTGACAAGTTCCGCGCAAGCCAGGCCGGCGCACATCACCACCTGCTCAAAGCGCCGTGGCAACTGATCACCTGCTATGAAAAGCGTAGCTGGATGCGCACGGTTCAATTGCGCAATTGCCGTATTGAACTGGAAATCAACGCCCAGCCGGCGGGCCTCGTCCTTGAGCAGCAGCGCAAACTGCCGGCAGTTGGCCACCTCGTCGTCGGGCAGGTGAACCGCGCCCAGCAATCCGGTGTCGCGATTGAGCGCCGGCTCGACCTGCCGCACTTCATCGGCATCAATCTGCCTGAAAGCCACGCCGGCATCGCGCAGCACCTGCAGGCCGGGCTGGACCAGCAGGCTGTCCTTTTCCGAGCGAAGCAGGACCAGGTAACCCTGGCTGCGCTCGTAGTCCAGCTCGTGCCGGGCGCTCAGCAGGTGCAGCCGGTGCCGGCTGTAGAACGCCAGGCGTTGCAGCCGGGCGCGGTTGGCGAGGTAGGTTTCGAGCTTGCAGGCGCGCATCCACTTCCACATCCAGGCCAGTTCCTGGCCCGTCAGGGGCAGGCTCAGCCTGACGGGCGCATGGCGGCTGAACAGGTCACTGAGCACCTTGCCCGGCATGCCCGGCGCAGCCCAGGGCGTGACATAGCCGGGCGCGACGATGCCGGCGTTGGCAAAACTGGTTTCTTCGGCTGCGGCGCTGCGGCGCTCAAAGACCGTGACCTCGTGGCCGTCCATGGCCAGTTCATACGCCGTGGTGATGCCGATGATGCCCGCGCCAATGACAGCGACCTTCATGCGGCCGTGCCGGGCGGGGCGGCAAGAAATAATATCGAACCTGAAGTCATGTAACTCATTTTTATATGAAAAAAGCCGTTTGCGCTTTGTGGACGGGCATAGCCAGCTATTGTTTTTATAGTGAAATAGCCAGTACCGCCTCGACCTGCAAGGCCAGGTCCAGCACGTTGTCGTCATGCAGCGCCGCATGCCAGAGCATCAGTCCCACGGGCAACTGGCCGGGAGTCTGGCAGGGAATGGAAATTGCGCAGCCGTCGAGCATGTTCGCCACCGAGGTATTGCGCAGCAACAGCGCGTTGATCCGGAAGAACTCATCGTCATGGTCCAGCACGCTGGCAATCGAGGGCGCCACGATGGGCACGGTGGGCGACAGCACCGCGTCAAAGTGGCTTAAACGCGCTTCCATGCGGCTGATCCAGTTTTGGCGCGCTGCCAGCAAATCGATGTAGTCGGCCGCGCTCATGCGGGCACCGCGCAAGATGCGCAGCGCCACGCGCGGGTCGTATTGCGCTTCATGTTCGGCGATCAGCTTGCGGTGCCAGGCATGGCTCTCTGCGGCGGACAGGCCGCCGCTGGCATTGATGGCCGACAGTTCGCCGATTTCTTCAAGCGCTATTTCTTCAATCCGGGCGCCGGCCTGGCGAAGCACCCGCAGGCTGTGCTCGAACGCCTGCGCGACCGTGCTGTCGAGCCCGTCTTGCATGAGGGTTCGCGCAACCGCAATTCGGCACGATGACAGGGGCTTGCCGGCGAGCTGCACTCGGCGCGCTGACAGAACTTCATGCACCGTCACCGCATCGTGCACCGAACGGGTGACGGCGCAGACCGTGTCCAGGCTGGTGGACAGCGGGACAGCGCCGGTCGCAGGAACCAGGCGCGCGGTGCTTTTGAAACCGACGATGCCGCACAGCGCTGCCGGAATGCGGATCGAGCCGCCCGTGTCGGAACCCAGGCCCACCAGGGCCGCACCTGTTGCCACCGACACGGCGGCGCCCGACGATGAGCCGCCCGGAATGCGCTCGATTGAAGCATCGGCCGGATTCACCGGCGTGCCGTAGTGCGGATTGATGCCAACGCCGGAAAATGCAAACTCGACCATGTTGCTGCGGCCGACCAGCACGGCGCCTGCCGCCCGAAGCCGCGCGACGGCGACGGCGTCCGTACTGGCCGGTGCGGCTCCGGCGAGGACGGTCGATCCGGCAGTCGTGACCTGGCCCGCCACGTCAAACAGGTCCTTGACCGAGACGGGAATGCCGGTTAGCGCAAAGGCCGGATCGTTGCTTGCAGCCTTGAGGGGCAATGCGGGTGCGCTTTTCGGCTGGCCGGGCATAAAGGCATGGCGACAGGCGTCGCTGCTGGCGATGGCTGCGGCCTGCTCAAGAATTTCCTCGATGCGGGTGCGGCCGCCCCGAAGGCTTGCCTGCATGGCGTGAAGATCGGTCGGGGAGGTCGGGTGGTGCTGATTCATGGGGATGGAATGTTATACTCAGCAGGCTCTGCAGTTGGCGATAAAAATCGTTTGCAGGGCAAATCGCAAATCAGCCACGCAAGGTGTTGTCCGGAAATCCTTTCGGCAATAAGCGCTGATTTTAGAAACAACCTTTGGAGTTAATTATGTCCACGAACATGCGCGAAATGCTGGAAGCCGGCGTCCACTTTGGTCACCAAACCCGCTTCTGGGACCCAAAAATGGCCCCCTACATTTTTGGCCACCGCAACCGTATTCACATCATCAACCTGGAAAAATCGCTGCCGATGTTCCAGGAGGCGATGAAGTTCGCCAAGCAGCTGACCGCCAACCGCGGCACCATCCTGATGGTCGGCACCAAGCGCACCGCTCGCGAAACCGTTGCCGCCGAAGCCCAGCGCGCCGGTATTCCTTATGTTGACCAGCGCTGGCTGGGCGGCATGCTGACCAATTTCAAGACGGTCAAGACCTCGATCAAACGCCTGAAAGAGATGAAGGCCCAGCAGGAAGCCGGCCTTGATTCGATCAGCAAGAAAGAACAGCTGACCTTCAAGCGCGAAATCGAAAAACTCGAAAAAGACATCGGTGGCATCCAGGACATGACTGCGTTGCCAGACGCCATTTTTGTGATCGACGTGGGTTTCCACAAAATCGCGATTCTGGAAGCCAAGAAACTCGGCATTCCCCTGATCGGCGTGGTCGATACCAACCATTCGCCACTCGGCATCGACTACGTGATCCCCGGTAACGACGACTCGTCCAAGGCTGTGGCGCTGTATGCCCGCGGTATCGCAGACGCTGTCATCGAAGGCCGTGCCAGCGCCATGGACGACGTCGTCAAGGCGGTGTCGGCTGAAGGTTCGGATGAATTTGTCGAAGTGGAAAACGCAGCCGCCTAAATAGCATTGGCGTTACGCCAAACGCGAAAAAGGGGCTCGCGTAGCCCCTTTTTCACAACCCGACAAGATGAAGTGGCGCTGCATTGATGCGCCGCTCCAGGTTAAAACGAAAATACGGAGAATTAAAAAATGGCAATGGCAATTACTGCAAAGATGGTCGCTGAACTGCGCGCCAAGACCGACGCCCCGATGATGGAGTGCAAAAAGGCACTGACCGAGGCTGAAGGCGATTTTGAAAAAGCCGAGGAACTCCTGCGTGTCAAGCTCGGCAGCAAGGCCGGCAAGGCCGCTTCCCGCGTCACCGCTGAAGGCGTGGTGACCCTGGCCCGCGACGGCGATGATGTTGCGCTGGTCGAAATCAATTGCGAAACCGATTTCGTGACCAAGAACGACAGCTTCCTGGCATTCGCCAATGCAGTCGCCGAAGGCGTTGTGAAAAACAATCCTGCCGATCTGGCTGCCCTTGGCGCCATGCCTTTGGCGATGGACAGCTTTGGCCCCACCGTCGAAGACGTGCGCCGGGGCCTGATCGGCAAGATCGGTGAAAACATGACCGTTCGCCGCTTCAAGCGCTTCGCCAGTGGCAAGGCAGCGTCTTACCTGCACGGCACGCGCATCGGTGTAGTCGTGGAGTTTGAAGGCGACGAAGCCGCAGCCAAGGATGTCGCCATGCATGTGGCCGCGATGAAGCCGGTGGCCCTGTCCAGCGCTGATGTGCCTGCCGAACTGGTCGCCAAGGAACGCTCGGTGGCGGCTGCCAAGGCGGCTGAAGACGCCTCCGTTGCCCAGGCAGCAGGCAAGCCTGTCCAGTCCGCTGAAATCGTTGCCAAGCGCATCGAAGGCGGCGTTCAGAAATACCTCAAAGAGGTCAGCCTGAACAACCAGACCTTCGTCAAGAACGACAAGCAGACCGTCGAGCAGATGCTCAAGGAAAAGGCTACGGTGATCAAATCGTTCACGCTGTATATCGTGGGCGAAGGCATCGAAAAGAAGGTCGATGACTTTGCTGCGGAAGTTGCCGCGCAGGTCGCTGCCGCCAAGGGCGCCTAAGCCTTCCGGTCAGTCCGAAAGATCGTTTTTATTCATTCACCTCACCACGAAAGCCCTCCACATGCCAGCTTACAAGCGGATATTGTTAAAACTGTCTGGTGAGGCGCTGATGGGCGACGATGCTTTCGGCATCAACCGTGCCACCATCGTGCGCATGGTGGAGGAAATTGCCGAAGTCACCCGCATGGGAGTTCAGGTGGCGGTGGTAATTGGCGGCGGCAACATCTTTCGCGGTGTGGCTGGCGGCTCGGTCGGCATGGATCGTGCTACTGCCGACTACATGGGCATGCTGGCGACCGTGATGAATGCACTGGCCCTGGGTGACACCATGGACAAGGCCGGGCTGGTTGCCCGGGTGATGTCCGCCATCGGCATCGAGCGTGTCGTTGAGCCCTATGTGCGACCCAAGGCCCTGCAGTATCTGGAAGAGGGCAAGGTCGTTGTTTTTGCAGCGGGCACCGGCAATCCTTTCTTCACCACCGACACGGCAGCGGCTTTGCGCGGCGCTGAAATCGGTGCTGAAATTGTCCTGAAGGCAACCAAGGTCGATGGCGTTTATTCCGCTGATCCGAAAAAAGACCCGGAAGCCACGCGCTACACCAGCATCACTTTTGACGAAGTTATCGGCAAGAATCTTGAAGTGATGGATGCCACGGCGTTTGCCCTGTGCCGCGACCAGAAGCTGCCGATCAAGATATTCAGCATCTTCAAGCTCGGCGCGCTCAGGCGCGTGGTGATGGGTGAAGACGAAGGAACGCTGGTCCACGTCTGACCCAGGCTGGCGCAAGGGCGCAAAGCCCAGGTTTTTGCATTTTTTTGAATTTAGTCATCAGGAGGTTCGACCATGAGCATTGTTGAGATCAAGCAGCAGGCAACGCAAAAAATGCAGCAGTCCCTGGAATCCTTCCAGCACAACCTCACCAAAATCCGCACGGGCCGCGCCAATCCCGGTTTGCTCGATACCGTGCATGTGGACTATTACGGCTCCATGGTGCCGATCAGCCAGGTCGCCAATGTGGCGCTGCTCGACGCACGCACCATCAGCGTTTCGCCCTGGGAAAAAGGCATGGGCGCCAAGATTGAAAAAGCCATTCGCGACTCCGATCTGGGCCTGAATCCGGCGTCACAGGGTGATCTGATTCGCGTTCCCATGCCGGCCATGACCGAAGAGCGCCGCAAGGAACTCACCAAAGTCGTGCGCGCCGAGGGCGAGCATGCCAAGGTGGCGATTCGCAACTTGCGCCGCGATGCCAATGACGGTGTCAAGAAGCTGGTCAAGGACAAGCTGGCGTCCGAAGACGACGAACGCCGTTCGCAGGAAGAGATCCAGAAGTTCACCGACCGTTTCATTGCCGATGTTGACAAGCTTGTCACCGGCAAGGAACAAGACATCATGGCGGTTTGACTTCACTGCATCCGGCCTGAACCAGCCCATGGCCACTTCTGCTTCGATTGTTCCGCACCATGTCGCCATCGTCATGGATGGCAATGGCCGCTGGGCCAAAAAACGCTATTTACCCCGGATCGCCGGTCACAAGCAGGGCGTCGATGCACTCAGCCGCTGTGTGAAGGCTTGCCTGGCGCGTGGCATCGGCGTGCTGACGGTCTTTGCGTTTTCCTCGGAAAACTGGAGTCGACCTTCCGAGGAGGTGTCGGGTCTGATGGACCTGGTGGTACTGGCCCTGGCAAAAAAGGTTCAGAGTCTCAATGCCAACGGGGTTCAGATTCATTTCATTGGTGATCGCCAGCGGTTTTCAGAAAGAGTCCGCTCAGCTTTGGTGCAGGCTGAGTCGAGCACGGCGAACAACCAGCGGCTGGTGTTCAATGTCTGCTTTAACTACGGCGGGCGCTGGGATATTGCCCAGGCAGCGCAAAAGCTGGCCAGCCGGGGTGAAGCCATTACCGAGTTGTCGCTTGACCGGGCCATGGCGATGTCCCATGTGCCCGATCCGGATTTGTTGATTCGCACGGGTGGCGAATTGCGCATCAGCAATTTTCTGCTCTGGCAGTTAGCTTATTCAGAGCTGTATTTTTCCGACAAGCTCTGGCCCGAGTTCGACGAGGCCGCGCTGGACACGGCGATTGCCGCTTTTGCTGCCCGCGAGCGCCGTTTTGGCCAGACTCCGGAGCAGGTCAGTGGCCTTCATCCTACTTAAAACGAAAAGGCGGTCTGATGCTTAAACAGCGTGTCATCACGGCCATCGTCCTGCTGGCCATCCTGCTGCCAGCCCTTTTCTACAAAACACCTGTTCCTTTCTGCGCGCTGGCCTTGCTGATGATTGCCGCTGGCGCCTGGGAATGGGGTCGCCTCAATGCTTTCGGACAAGCCGGCTCGCTCGGGCTGGCCGCGCTCTGTGTGCTGGCCTGCGGCCTGTCATGGTATGGCGGCCTGCTTGAAAAACCGCTGCCCCTTCTCTGGGCCGTCGCCGGTGCGGCCTGGGTTCTGGCAGGCGCCTGGTTGTTGAAGTCCGGTGTGGCTGGCTGGCCGCGCATTCCCAGGGCATTGCGTCTTGCAGGCGGCCTGGCGGCGCTATGGCTGGCCTGGCTGGCGATTGCCCGGGCGCGTGTCATGGGCATCGAGTTTTTGCTGTCTGTCCTGGTGCTGGTCTGGGTGGCCGATATTTTTGCGTATTTTGCAGGCCGCGCTTTTGGCGGGCGCTTCAGCAAAGGCAAACTGGCACCGTCCATCAGCCCGGGCAAAAGCTGGGAAGGCGTTTGGGGTGGCATGGCCGGCGTGGTGGCGCTGTCGCTGGCCTGGTTTTTTTGGGGCGGCGAGACACTCTACAGCCAACTGGCGCAGCGCCATGGCCTGGCCTTGATGCTGCTGGCGATTATCTTTCTGGCTGCCATGAGCGTGGTGGGTGATCTGGTCGAGTCCTTGGTCAAGCGCAGCGCCGGCGTCAAGGATTCCAGCGGATTGCTGCCTGGCCATGGTGGTGTGCTTGACCGCGTGGATGCCCTGCTGCCCACCTTGCCGCTGGCCATGATGCTGGTTTCTTTTTAAGCATTTACGGCCGGACCTTTATTTCATGACTCTACAAAAGCAGCGCATCACCGTCCTCGGCTCGACCGGCTCCATCGGCGTCAGCACCCTGGATGTGATTGCCCGCCATCCCGATCGCTTTGAGGTGTTTGCCCTCAGCGCTGCCACCCAGGTTGATCTGATGCTGGCGCAATGCGCGAAGTTCAAGCCGCGGTTCGCCGTGATGGTGAGCGAGCCCCATGCGCGCCTGCTGGCGGAAAAAATCAAGGCAAATGGGCTGTCTGCGCAGGTACTGTATGCACAAGATGCTCTTGAAATGATAGCATCTCATGATTCCGTGGATGCGGTGATGGCCGCGATTGTGGGCGCTGCCGGCTTGTCGCCGTGCATGGCCG
Source organism: Polaromonas naphthalenivorans CJ2 (assembly GCF_000015505.1). Classification (GTDB taxonomy): domain Bacteria; phylum Pseudomonadota; class Gammaproteobacteria; order Burkholderiales; family Burkholderiaceae_C; genus Polaromonas; species Polaromonas naphthalenivorans. The sequence goes on from NC_008781.1 coordinate 1,873,487, forward strand.
CTGCCCGGGCCGGAAAGCGCCTGCTGCTGGCCAACAAGGAAGCGCTGGTGGTGGGGGGCGACGTGTTCATGCAGGCCGTGCGCGCAGGAGGCGCCAGGCTGCTGCCGATTGACAGCGAGCATTCAGCCATTTTCCAGTCCTTGCCCGACGACCAGGCAAGCTGGCCGCAACGGGTTGAAAAAATCATCCTGACGGCGTCAGGCGGGCCGTTTCGCACCCGTGAGCCAGCCAGCCTGCGCCACGTAACGCCCGACGAAGCCTGCGCGCACCCGAACTGGGTCATGGGCCGGAAAATTTCGGTCGATTCGGCCACCATGATGAACAAGGCGCTTGAAGTCATCGAGGCCAAATACCTGTTTGGCGTGACACCGGCGCAAATCGAGGTGGTGATCCATCCGCAGAGCATCATCCATTCCATGGTGCAGTATTACGACACGTCCGTCGTGGCGCAGTTGGGAACACCCGACATGCGTGTCCCGATTGCCTACGGCCTGGCCTGGCCCGAGCGGATCAGCTCGGGCGCGCAGGCGCTGGACTTCAAAAACCTGGCCAACATGACGTTTGAAGTGCCCGATGAGGCGCGCTTTCCGGGACTGCGGCTGGCCTGGGATGTGCTCAAGGCGCCCGTGGGCAGCACGGCGGTGCTCAATGCAGCCAACGAGATTGCGGTGGCGGCTTTTCTGGACGGGCGCATCCGCTTTGACCATATTCATCAGGTGAATCATGCAACTCTGGAGGCTGTTTCAGTCTTTGATGTCTTCGATATCGACGGTTTGCTGGCGCTTGACGCCCAGGCACGCCGCGTAGCAGGTCAAATTGCTGGATGTCTGGAGGGTTGAAATGCTGACGCTGGTTTCTTTTGTCGTGACGCTGGGAATTTTGATTGCCGTGCATGAATACGGGCACTACCGGGTTGCCGTGGCCTGCGGCATCAAGGTGTTGAAGTTTTCCATCGGCTTTGGCAAGCCGATCTACACCTGGCGGCTCAAGAACAAGGACACCGAATTTGCCATCGGCATGCTGCCGCTGGGCGGCTACGTCAAGATGCTGGACGAGCGGGAAGCTCCGGTCGATCCCGCCGAGCGTCATCTGGCCTTCAATACCCAGCCACTGGCATCGCGCGCCGCGGTCGTGGCGGCCGGACCGCTGGCCAATCTGCTGCTGGCCGTGCTGCTGTACTCGGTGGTCAACTGGAGCGGCCTGCAGGAGCCCAAGGCTGTGCTGGCCAGCCCGGTCGCGGGTTCCCTGGCTGAGCGGGCCGGGCTGAACGGCCATGAAACCGTTCAGCAAGCCGCTTTTGAAGGCGAAGAGCTGGAAACGGTGCGTTCGTTTGAAGACCTTCGCTGGCGCATGACGCAGGGCGCACTGGATGGCCGTGATCTGCAACTGGTGCTGGGCAACGACGCCAGCCCATCGACCCGGACCGTCGTGTTGCCGCTCAGCAAGATCGACACCGCTGAAGCCGATGCGCAATTGTTCCGGAAAATCGGCATCCTCGGTCCCTGGACCCAGCCTGTGATCGGCGAGATCATGGCGGGCAGTGCGGCTCAGAAATCCGGGCTGCAAGCCGGCGACGTGGTCCAGCGCATCGGGGACAGGGCCATCGTCGATGGGCAGCAGTTGCGCGAAACCATCCGCACTTCCGCACGGTCTTCAGCGGAAAATGATGGCGCTGTCGTGCCGCAAACCTGGCAGGTTTTAAGGGCTGGGCAGCCCGTGGCGTTGAGCGTGACTCCGCAGATAACGCAGGAGGGCGGTGTTTCGGTCGCCCGCATAGGCGCTTACGTAGGGGCACCCCCCGAATTCGTGACCGTGCGCTACGGACCGCTTGAAGGTTTGTGGGGCGGCGCGGTTCGCACCTGGGAAGTGTCGGTGCTGACGCTCAAGATGATGGGCAAGATGGTCATTGGCGAAGCATCGCTTAAAAATCTGAGCGGTCCGCTCACCATTGCCGATTACGCAGGCAAGTCGGTCACCATGGGCTGGACGTCTTATCTGGTGTTTCTGGCCCTGGTCAGTGTCAGTCTGGGCGTATTGAACTTGCTGCCGCTGCCGGTTCTGGACGGTGGACACCTGATGTATTATCTTTGGGAATGGGTCACCGGCCGCGGCGTGTCAGACGCCTGGATGGACCGGCTGCAGCGCGGTGGTGTTGCAATCCTGCTGGGCATGATGTGTATTGCCCTTTTCAATGATCTCACCCGGCTTGTGGGCTAACTTCCTTTCAATTCATGCAAAAGCAATTCAATCAATTCAAAGTTCGTGCTGTCTGCGCCATCGCCGCCGGTCTGTTTTTCGCCAATGCGGCCTGGGCCGTCGATCCTTTCACCGTCAGGGATATCCGGGTTGAGGGCCTGCAACGCGTCGAACCCGGCACCATCTTTGCCTCGCTGCCATTTCGCGTCGGTGAAACCTATAGCGATGACAAAGGAACCAGTGCCATTCGCGCATTGTTCGGCCTGGGCCTGTTCAAGGATGTGCGGCTTGAAGTCAGTGGCGACGTGCTGGTCGTGATTGTCGAAGAGCGTCCTACCGTGGCCGATGTGGACTTTGTCGGCACCAAGGAGTTTGACAAGGACGTGCTGAAAAAGGCGCTTCGCGACGCCGGTATCGCCGATGGCCAGCCGTTTGACAAGGCGCTTGCCGATAAGGCCGAGCAGGAACTCAAGCGCCAGTACATCAACAAGAGCCTGTACGGTGTCGAGATCATCACCACCGTGACCCCGATTGAGCGCAACCGCGTCAACCTGACCTTCAGCGTTGTCGAGGGCGATGTCGCAAAAATCAATGAAATCCACATCACCGGCAACAAGGCCTTCAGCGAATCAACGCTGCTCGGCCTGTTTGATCTGGATACCGGGGGCTGGCTGAGCTGGTACACCAAGTCCGACCGCTATTCGCGCACCAAGCTGAATGCGGACATTGAAACGCTGCGTTCCTATTACCTGTCGCGCGGCTACCTGGAGTTCAAGGTCGATACCACCCAGGTGGCGATTTCTCCTGACAAGCAGAACATTGCGATCACCCTGAACGTCACCGAAGGTGAGCGTTTTGTCGTCTCTGGCGTCAAGCTCGAAGGTAATTACCTGGGCAAAGAAGACGAGTTCAAGTCACTGGTGACCATCAAGCCCGGCGAACCCTACAACGCCGATGCGGTGGCTGAAACCACCAAGGCCTTTACCGACTATTTTGGTGTTTTCGGATTTGCCTTTGCGAAGGTCGAAGCTGTACCGCAAATTGACCGCAGCAACAACCGCGTGGCCTTCGTGCTGCAGGCAGAACCTTCGCGCCGGGCTTATGTGCGGCGCATCAATGTATCGGGGAACAACCGGACACGCGACGAAGTCGTGCGCCGCGAGTTTCGCCAGTTCGAGTCGTCATGGTATGACGGCGACAAGATCCGCCTTTCCCGCGACCGGGTTGACCGCCTGGGATTCTTTACCGAAGTGAATGTGGAGACGCAGGAAGTCACGGGCACGTCCGACCAGGTTGACATCACGGTCAATGTGGCCGAAAAGCCGACCGGCAATCTGCAGCTGGGCGCCGGCTATTCCAGTGCGGACAGCGTCTCCCTGATGTTCGGCATCAAGCAGGAAAACGTGTTCGGCTCGGGCAACTACCTCGGTATCGAAGTCAACACCAGCAAATCGAATCGGCAACTGGTGTTGAGCACGATTGACCCTTATTTCACCGCTGATGGCATTTCACGCTCGATTGATGTCTATGACCGGACCTCCCAGCCGCTGTCAGGGCAGGGCGGCGATTACAAACTGAAAACCCGGGGCGCCAGCATCCGCTTTGGCGTGCCGTTTACCGAGACCGACACGGTTTATTTTGGTTCCGGTTACGAGTCGCTGACGATTGTTCCGGGCACCAACCTTCCGGTCAGCTACCTGGACTATGCCAACCAGTTCGGCTTCAAGAGCAACTCGATCCCGCTGACCGTCGGCTGGTCCCGCGACAGCCGTGACAGTGCATTGGTGCCCACGTCAGGGCGATACCAGAAGGTCTATGCCGACTGGGGCATTGCCGGTGACATCAAGTTCGTTCGCGCCAATTACCAGATCCAGCAATACATTCCCATCAACAAGCAGTTCACGCTGGCCTTGAACGGTGAACTGGGCTGGGGCAAGGGCCTGAATGGCCAGCCTTACCCGCTGTTCAAGAATTATTATTCTGGTGGTCTGGGTTCGGTTCGCGGTTTCCAGCAGGGTTCGCTGGGGCCGCGCGATTCCTCGGACCTGTCGGTGGGCGCGCCCAAGAAGCTGACGCTCAATGCCGAGTTGATTGCACCGTTTCCAGGTGCCGGAAATGACCGTACCTTGCGTATGTACGGTTTTGTCGATGCCGGCAACGTATTCAAGGACAGCTACAAACTGAGCGGCCCGGATGGCCTCAGGGCTTCTACAGGCCTGGGCATCAGCTGGATTTCTCCAGTCGGACCGCTTCGCATTGCCTATGCAGTGCCTTTGCGTAAACAAGCGGGCGATAAAATCGAACGCCTCCAATTTCAAATCGGTACCTCTTTCTAATGAAAAAATTCTCAAGCAAAGTTCTTCTCGGCCTGGTGATCGCTGTCGCGGGTTTTTCCGCCAGCGCGCAGGAATTCAAGGTCGGCGTGGTCAACCTGGACCGAATTTTCAGGGAAGCCAATTCAGCCAAGGCGGCTCAGACCAAGCTCGAACAGGAATTCAGCAAGCGTGAAAAGGAGCTGACCGACATGGCTGCCCAGCTGAAAACGCAATCGGACAAGTTCGAACGCGAAGCACCCACCCTGGCGGAAAGCCAGCGCACTTCACGCCAGCGTCAGCTGGTTGACCAGGATCGCACCTTCCAGACCAAGCGCCGCGAATTCCAGGAGGATCTGAGCGCGCGCAAGAATGAAGAACTGCAACTGGTCATCGAGCGCGCCAACAAGGTGGTTAAAACCCTGGCCGAGACCGAAAAATACGACCTGATTCTGCAGGAATCGGTGTATGTCAATCCCAAACATGACATCACCGACAAGGTGATCAAGGCCCTGAACGCTTCCCGCTGATTGCTGGTGGAAAGCCTACGCATGAGCGTAAAAACGGCAGGCCTGGCATGACGCTCAGGCTTGCCGACATGACTGAGTTGCTGGCGGACAAGGTGCAAGCCGAACTGCTGGGCAATTCGGAGTTGCTGATCGAGCGGCTGTCCACGCTGGAAGCCGCCGGTCCCAACGACCTGGCATTCCTCAGCCATCCGAAGTACCTCGGCCAGCTTGCGCAGTCTGCGGCCGGCTGCGTGATCGTTGCGCCGTCTGCCCGCGAAGCTGCTCTCAAGCGTGGCCCGTGCATTGTGGTGGACGATCCCTATTATTACTTTGCGCTGGTCACACAGCTCTGGAAGCGGCAACATTTTCCAGGCGCGGCGCCGGCCATCCATGCGAGTGCTTGCATTGATCCGGCAGCCATCATTTCGCCCCATGTGTCGATAGGCGCTTTTGCATGCATTGCCGCCGGCGCCGTGATTGGCGAGGGCGCACGCATTGCGGAGCATTGCGTCATCGGCGCGAATGCCATCGTCGGCGCAAACAGCCGGCTTTCGGCGCGCGTGACGGTGGCCGACGATTGCCGCATCGGCGAGCGCTGCATCATTCATCCGGGAGCGGTGATTGGCGCCGACGGATTCGGTTTTGCGCCGCATGACGGCCAGTGGGTCAAGATCGAGCAGCTCGGCGCCGTGCGGATCGGCAACGATGTGGAAATCGGCGCCAACACCTGCATTGACCGGGGCGCCCTGCAGGACACGGTGATTGAAGACGGTGTCAAGCTCGACAATCTGGTGCAGATTGCGCACAACGTGCGCGTCGGCAGGCACAGCGCGATGGCGGGCTGCGCGGGCGTGGCCGGCAGCGCCACGATTGGCGCACATTGCACGGTCGGCGGCGGCGCCATTGTGCTGGGTCATCTTCGCCTGGCCGATGGCGTGCATGTCTCTGCCGCGTCCATCGTGACAAGGTCGCTGTTGAAGCCCGGCCACTACACCGGCCTGTTTCCCATCGACGACAATGCCGCCTGGGAAAAAAACGCCGCCACGCTCAAGCAGCTCCATGCGCTGCGTGAACGGCTCAAACAAACTGAAAAATCCCTGCTGCAACTGCAGGGCAGCCTAGAAGAAAAACCATGATGGATATTCACCAGATTCTCAAGTTATTGCCGCATCGCTACCCGATCTTGCTGGTTGACCGGGTGCTCGAAATCGAGACCGGGAAACGCATCAAGGCGCTTAAAAACGTCACGATCAACGAGCCTTTTTTCATGGGCCATTTCCCCAAGCACCCGGTGATGCCGGGCGTGCTGATGATTGAAGCCATGGCGCAGGCGGCGGCCTTACTGTCCTTTTCCACGCTGGGCGTGACGCCGGATGACAAGACCGTGTATTACTTTGCCGGCATCGACGGCGCGCGTTTCAAGCGCCCCGTGGGGCCTGGCGACCAGTTGATCATGGATGTGGAATTGCTGCGCATGAAAGCCGGTATTTTCAAGTTCAAGGGTGTGTGCCGCGTGGATGAAAACCTGGCCTGTGAAGCTGAACTGATGTGCACCATGCGCACCGTAGCCTGAGCACGCCCATCATGACATTGCCAGCCGCGCCTGCGGGCATTCATGCCACGGCCTTGGTCGATCCCCTGGCCCAGCTCGACAGTTCGGTGACTGTCGGGCCTTATACCGTGATTGGCCCGCATGTCAGAATCGGCGCCGGCACCACCATCGGCGCGCACTGCGTGATCGAAGGCCACACCACCATCGGCAGCGACAACCGGATTTTCCATTTCAACTCGCTGGGCGCGGTGCCGCAGGACAAGAAATACGCGGGCGAGCCGTGCGAGCTGGTGATTGGCGACCGCAACACCATCCGCGAGTTCTGCAGCTTCAACATCGGCTCGCCCGGCGACCTGGGCGTCACGCGCCTGGGCGACGACAACTGGATCATGGCCTACGTGCATGTGGCGCATGACTGCACCGTGGGCAACCAGACGATCTTTGCCAACAACACCACGCTGGCGGGCCATGTGCAGGTGGGCGACTGGGTGATCCTGGGCGGCTTTACCGGCGTGCACCAGTTTGTCCGGCTGGGCGCGCACAGTTTTACCGCCATCTCTTCGGTGCTGGTGGCCGACTTGCCGCCGTTTGTCATGTGCCAGGGCCAGCCGGCCGAGGCGCGCTCGATGAATTTCGAAGGCCTTCGCCGGCGCGGCTTTTCGGCCGACCGCATTTCGGCGGTCAAGGCCATGCACAAGGCGCTGTACCGCGACGGACTGACGCTGGAGCAGGCCAAGGTGCGAATTGGTGAATTGACTGAAAAGCATCCAGACTCCGGTCCGGACGTGCAGATGATGCTCTCGTTTCTAGAGCAAACCTCGCCCCGGCGCGGTATCGTTCGCTAGGGCGATGATGCCGGTGGCGCCATCTCCTCTGCCGCCCCGTGGAGAGGCGGCACCCCATATCGCCATGGTGGCGGGCGAAACCTCGGGTGATTTGCTTGCCGGCTTGCTGCTCAATGGCCTGAAGGCGCGCTGGCCGAACCTGCAGTCCGGCGGCATCGGCGGTCCGCAAATGGTGCGCCGGGGTTTTGATGCCTGGTGGCCCAGCGAGAAGCTCGCCGTGCGCGGCTATGTCGAGGTGCTGCGCCACTACCGTGAAATTGCCGGTATCCGCGAGCAGTTGAAAAATCGGCTCTTGAGTGCTCCTGGCCAGCGCCCGGATGTCTTTATCGGTGTCGATGCGCCAGATTTCAACCTTGGACTGGAGGCGGCGCTGAAGGCTGACGGCATCAGGACGGTACAGTTTGTCTGTCCCTCGATCTGGGCCTGGCGGGCCGACCGGGTTGAAAAAATCAGGCGCAGCGTGGACCATGTGCTGTGCATTTTTCCGTTCGAGCCGGCCTTGCTGGCCACGCACGGGATTGCGGCGACTTATGTCGGCCATCCGCTGGCCGCCGTGATTCCGATGCAGCCTAACCGCCAAACGGCCCGGCGCACGCTGGGCCTGCACGACGAGGACACGGTAGTCGCCATCCTGCCGGGCAGCCGGAAATCAGAAATAGAATACCTGGCCTTGCGCTTCTTTCAGGCTGCAGCGCTTGTCAAGCGGGCGAAGCCAGCTATCAAATTCATAGTTCCGGCGATTCCTGCGCTGAAAATCCTGATCGAGCGACTGGCCGATGAAGCCGGCGTTCGGGCCGATGTGCAGATTGTGGCGGGTCAGTCCCATGCCGTGCTGGCCGCCTGCGATGTCACCTTGATTGCCAGCGGCACCGCCACCCTGGAAGCGGCCTTGTTCAAGCGGCCGATGGTGATTGCCTACAACATGAACTGGCTGTCGTGGCAGATCATGCGGCGCAAGCAGCTTCAGCCCTGGGTTGGCCTGCCCAATATCCTGTGCCGGGATTTTGTCGTGCCCGAGCTGTTGCAGGATGCCGCCACCCCCCGGGCGCTGGCCGATGCGCTGCTGCAATGGGTCGATGCAAAATCCTCGGCACCTGAGAAAATAACTGCCGTTCAACAACGGTTTACCCAACTGCATGCCCTGCTGCAGCGAGACACGTCCCAACTGGCCACCGATGCAATCCAGAAAATCCTTGAAACCTGAGAAAACCGTCCAAACCGTCTTTTCCTGGGACTCCCCCGGACTCATGGCCGGTGTTGACGAGGCCGGGCGCGGGCCGCTGGCTGGGCCGGTCGTGGCGGCGGCCGTCATCCTCGACCCATTCAATCCCATCATGGGCCTGGCGGATTCCAAGAAGCTCACCGCCCTGCGGCGTGAAAAGCTGTACGACGAAATCCAGGCCAAGGCCCTGTGCTGCTCGATTGCGCTGGCAACGGTTGAGGAAATCGACAGCCTGAATATCTTGCAGGCCACTATGCTGGCCATGAAGCGGGCCGTGGAAGGCCTGCGCCTCAAGCCCAACAAAGTCCTGGTCGATGGAAACCGCCTGCCAACGCTGAAAATCCTGGCCGAAGCGATTGTCAAGGGCGATGCGCTGGTGCCCGCCATTTCGGCCGCCTCGATTCTGGCCAAGGTGTACCGCGACCGCTGGTGCGGCGACTACCACCTCCAGTACCCGCAGTACGGTTTTGCCGGCCACAAGGGTTATGGCACGGCCGAGCACCTGGCCGCCTTGCGCCAGCACGGCGCCTGCCCGCAGCACCGCAAATCATTTGCGCCAGTCGCGCAGGTGTTGCGATGAGCAGCGCTTTTTCCGTTCCCGTCACGCATGTTTCCTCGCGCGACAACGCCTTGATCAAGGACCTGCGCCGCCTGTCGCAGGACAACACGGCCTACCGCAAGCAGGGAAGGGTCTGGCTGGAGGGCGACCATCTGTGCCGCGCCGCGCTGGCACGAGGCTTGAAGCCGGTGATGGCCGTATTTTCAGAGTCTTTTTGGCCTTTTGCGCATGCTGAATGGGCACAGGCAGCTATTAAAAACATAGTAATCTCTGATGCCTTGCTGCCCGAAATCAGTGGTTTGGAATCGCCTGCGCGCATGGGCTTTGTGCTCGAACTGCCGACTGCGCCACCATTGCAGGCGAATGTGGCGTCAGTCATTCTGGATCGCGTGCAGGATGCCGGCAATGTCGGCTCCATCCTGCGCAGCGCGGCGGCATTTGGCTTTGGCCAGATCATTGCGCTTAAGGGAACGGCCGCGCTCTGGTCGCCTAAAGTTCTGCGAGCCGGCATGGGCGCGCATTTTGCCTTGCGCCTGGTTGAAGGCGTTGACCCCGAGGCATTGGCCGCATTGACGGTCCCGATCGTGGTCACCAGTTCGCACCACGGCAGCTTTTTGCACCAGCAGCCGATTCCCATGCCTTGCGCCTGGGCCATGGGTCATGAAGGGCAGGGCGTCAGCGACGACCTGATGGCCCGCGCCAGCCTGAAGGTGCGCATCGACCAGCCCGGCGGGGAGGAGTCCCTCAATGTAGCCGCCGCCGCCGCTATCTGCCTCTATGCCAGTGCGCTGGTTTAGTCATAAATCAGCAAGCTATAATCAGTGGCTTTTCAAAACACAGCTTCGCCCAAGCGCATACAAAGCCAACCCCATCCACAAAAGCCGCCTGCAAGCGTCTGAAAAAGACGCTTCCCTGGCACGCTTGGGCGAACCGTACACAACCGGAGAACCCAGTGCTTTTGTCTCTACAGGGAAATACCCCTCCCGCCATACTGGCGCTCGCAGACGGCACGGTCTTTATTGGCAATTCGATTGGAGCGGCCGGCTCCACGATCGGCGAGGTGGTGTTCAACACCGCCATGACCGGCTACCAGGAAATCCTCACGGACCCGAGCTATTGCCAGCAGATCGTCACCCTCACGTATCCCCACATCGGCAACTACGGCATCAATGCCGAAGACGTTGAAGCAGAAAAAGTCCATGCAGCCGGCCTGATCATCAAGGATCTGCCGCTGATCGCGTCTAACTTTCGCGCTTCCATGACCTTGTCCGAGTACCTGGTCCGCGAAAACATCGTGGCGATTGCCGGGATTGACACCCGCCAGCTGACGCGTCACCTGCGAATTCACGGCGCCCAAAATGGCTGCATCCTGGCCCTGGCGTCTGGCGCATCCGTGAGCCAGTCGGCCATCGACCAGGCTGTCGCCACCGCCAGACAGGCGCCCAGCATGGACGGCCTGGACCTGGCCAAGGTGGTCTCGACAAAACAGCGTTACGAATGGAGCCAGACCGAGTGGAAACTTGGATCGGGCTACGGCGAGCAGGCAGCGCCCAGATTCCATGTCGTCGCGTTTGACTTCGGCGTCAAGAAAAACATCCTGCGCATGGTCGCCGAGCGCGGCGCGCGCATCACGGTGGTGCCGGCGCAAACTTCTGCGCTTGACGTGCTCAAGCTCAATCCCGATGGCATTTTCCTGGCCAACGGCCCGGGTGATCCGCAGGCCTGCGACTACGCCATCGAGACGGTTCGCGAACTGATCGAAACCGGCATTCCGACCTTCGGCATCTGCTTGGGCCACCAGATCATGGCGCTGGCCGGCGGGGCCAAGACCTTCAAGATGAAGTTCGGCCACCACGGCGCCAACCATCCGGTCAAGGACATGGACACCGGCCGCGTCAGCATCACCAGCCAGAACCACGGTTTCGCGGTCGATGAAACCACGCTGCCGGCGAATCTGCGGCCGACGCACATCAGCCTGTTCGACGGCACGCTGCAGGGGCTGGCCCGCACCGACAAGCCGGCGTTCTGCTTCCAGGGCCATCCTGAAGCTTCGCCCGGACCCCACGATATTTCATATTTGTTCGATCGTTTCACGACCTTGATGGAACAGGCTCAGGAGAAGAAGAATGCCTAAGCGCACAGACATCAAATCGGTTCTCATCATTGGCGCCGGCCCGATCATCATCGGCCAGGCCTGCGAATTTGACTATTCCGGCGTTCAGGCCTGCAAGGCGCTGCGCGAGGAAGGCTACAAGGTCATCCTGATCAACAGCAATCCGGCCACGATCATGACCGACCCGGCGACCGCCGACGTGACCTACATCGAGCCGATTACCTGGCAGACGGTGGAAAAGATCATCGCCAAGGAACGGCCGGACGCGATTCTGCCGACCATGGGCGGCCAGACCGCGCTCAATTGCGCGCTTGATCTGTGGCGCCACGGCGTGCTTGAAAAGTACAGCGTCGAGCTGATCGGCGCCAAGCCCGAGGCCATCGACAAGGCCGAGGACCGCCTGAAGTTCAAGGACGCGATGACCAAGATCGGCCTGGGTTCGGCCCGCTCCGGCATCGCGCACACCATGGACGAAGCCTGGTCTGTGCAAAAAACGCTGGGTTTCCCAACCGTGATCCGCCCCAGCTTCACGCTGGGCGGCACCGGTGGCGGCATTGCCTACAACCCCGAAGAGTTCGAGGAAATCTGCAAGCGCGGCCTGGAAGCCTCGCCGACCAGCGAACTGCTGATTGAAGAATCGCTGCTCGGCTGGAAAGAGTACGAGATGGAAGTGGTTCGCGACACGGCGGACAACTGCATCATCGTCTGCTCGATTGAAAACCTCGACCCGATGGGCGTGCACACCGGCGACTCGATCACCGTAGCGCCGGCCCAGACGCTGTCCGACAAGGAATACCAGATTCTGCGCAATGCGAGCCTGGCGGTGCTGCGCGAAATCGGCGTCGATACCGGCGGCTCCAACGTGCAGTTCTCCATCAACCCGGTCGATGGCCGCATGGTGGTGATCGAGATGAATCCGCGCGTGTCGCGTTCCTCGGCGCTGGCTTCCAAGGCGACGGGTTTCCCGATTGCCAAGGTTGCCGCCAAGCTGGCGGTGGGCTACACGCTCGACGAACTGCGCAACGAGATCACCGGCGGTGCCACGCCGGCCAGCTTCGAGCCCAGCATCGACTATGTGGTCACCAAGATTCCGCGCTTTGCGTTCGAGAAATTCCCGACCGCCGATTCGCGCCTGACGACGCAGATGAAGTCGGTCGGCGAAGTCATGGCGATGGGCCGGACCTTCCAGGAATCGTTCCAGAAAGCGCTGCGCGGGCTCGAAGTCGGCGTCGATGGCATGAACGAAAAGACCCAGGACCGCGAAGTGCTGGAAAAGGAACTCGGCGCGCCGGGTCCGGACCGCATCTGGTATGTGGGCGATGCGTTTGCCATGGGCCTCTCCGTCGATGAAGTGTTTGCACTGACCAAGATCGACCGCTGGTTCCTGGTGCAGATCGAGCAGATCGTCAAGATCGAACTCGAACTGGAAACCACGTCGCTCGACAAGATCGACGCTGCCACGCTGCGCGCGCTCAAGCAAAAAGGCTTTTCCGACCGCCGCCTGGCGCGCCAGTTCAAAACCACCGACACCGCGATCCGTGAAAAGCGCATCGCGCTGGGCGTGCGCCCGGTCTACAAGCGCGTGGACACCTGCGCCGCCGAGTTCGAGACCAACACCGCCTACCTGTACTCGACCTACGAGGCCGAGGGCAGCGAGTGCGAAGCCGCGCCTACCGACAAGAAGAAGATCATGGTGCTGGGCGGCGGTCCCAACCGCATCGGCCAGGGCATCGAGTTCGACTATTGCTGCGTTCACGCCGCCATGGCGATGCGAGAGGACGGCTACGAGACCATCATGGTCAACTGCAATCCCGAGACGGTTTCGACCGACTACGACACCAGCGACCGGCTGTATTTCGAGCCGCTGACGCTCGAAGACGTGCTGGAAATCGTTGACAAGGAAAAACCGTTCGGCGTGATCGTCCAGTACGGCGGCCAGACGCCCTTGAAGCTCGCGCTGGACCTCGAAGCCAACGGCGTGCCGATCATCGGCACCTCGCCCGACATGATCGACGCCGCCGAAGACCGCGAGCGTTTCCAGAAGCTGCTGCACGCGCTGGAGCTGCGCCAGCCGCCCAACGCCACCGCCCGCACCGAGCCCGAAGCGCTCGAAAAGGCGGCGGCGCTGGGTTATCCGCTGGTGGTGCGCCCCAGCTACGTGCTGGGCGGGCGCGCCATGGAAATCGTCCATGAGCAGCGCGACCTGGAGCGCTACATGCGCGAAGCCGTCAAGGTCAGCCATGACTCGCCGGTGCTGCTCGACCGCTTTTTGAACGATGCCATCGAATGCGATGTGGACTGCATCCGCGATGCCGAAGGCAAGACCTTCATTGGCGGCGTGATGGAACACATCGAGCAGGCCGGCGTTCACAGCGGCGACTCGGCCTGTTCGCTGCCGCCGTATTCGCTGAGCGCCGCGACGGTGACAGAGATCAAGCGCCAGACCGCCGCCATGGCCGAAGCGCTGAATGTGGTCGGGCTGATGAATGTGCAGTTCGCGATCCAGAACATCGACGGCCTGGATGTCATCTACGTATTGGAAGTCAATCCGCGCGCATCGCGCACCGTGCCTTTCGTCAGCAAGGCCACCGGCATCCAGCTGGCCAAGGTGGCCGCGCGCTGCATGGTCGGACAGTCGCTGGCGTCGCAAGGCGTGGTCAACGAAGTCACGCCGCCTTATTTCAGCGTCAAGGAGGCGGTGTTCCCCTTCGTCAAGTTCCCCGGCGTGGACACGATTCTCGGCCCCGAGATGAAGTCCACCGGCGAGGTGATGGGCGTCGGCAAGACCTTTGGCGAGGCGTTCGTGAAGTCGCAAATCGGTGCCGGCACCAGGCTGCCGACCTCTGGCAAAGTCTTCCTGACGGTCAAGAACAACGACAAGGCGCGCGCCGTGGAAGTGGCGCGTGCGCTGGCCGAACTCAAGTTCGAGCTGGTGGCCACCAAGGGCACGGCAGCAGCCATCAACGCCGCCGGCATTGCCTGCGGCGTCGTCAACAAGGTGACCGAAGGCCGGCCGCATGTGGTGGACATGATCAAGAACAACGGGATTGCGCTGGTCATCAACACGGTCGAGGAGCGCCGCAATGCGATTGCCGATTCGCGGCAGATCCGCACCTCGGCGTTGCTGGCCCGCGTGACGACCTTCACCACCATTGCCGGCGCCGAAGCGGCTGTCGAGGGCATGAAGTACCTGGACAACCTGAGCGTGTACTCGATTCAGGAACTGCACGCCCAGCTGGCTGCGCAGGCAGCCTGACGATCAGGCTAAACACCGGGTCGATCCGGCCGAACTTGGATTAAACTTAAAGTTCAGGTCGATTCAATATGCCGCTGCCAGGTGACTGGTGGCGGTTTCGCATTTTGCAGGACATAAAACATGGCAACCTTACCCATCACCAAGCGCGGCGCAGAAAAGCTCAAGGCCGAATTGCACAACCTCAAGACGGTTCAGCGCCCCTGGGTCATCAACGCGATTTCCGAGGCCAGGGCCCAGGGCGACCTGAGCGAGAACGCCGAATACGAAGTCGCCAAGGACCGCCAGGGCTTTATCGAAGGCCGTATCCAGGAAATCGAGGGCAAGCTGTCCGCCGCCCAGGTCATCGACCCGACCACCTTCGAGACGGGCACCCGCGTGGTGTTTGGCTCGACCGTCAAGCTCGAAGACGAAGCCACGGGCGACAGCGTGACCTACCAGATCGTCGGTGAAGACGAGGCCGACATCAAGCTCGGACTGGTCAACATCGGCTCGCCGATTGCCCGCGCATTGATCGGCAAGGACGAGGGCGACAGCGCCGAAGTGCAGGCGCCCGGCGGCATCCGGCGCTATGAAATCGTGACCGTCCTCTACATCTGATGCATCCGCCCCTGCGTCAGCGCATTGGCTTGCTGGCGGCCGCGCTCTGGTGGGGCAGCCTGACGGCGCTGGGTTTTGTCATCGTACCGATGCTGTTCATGCACCTGGGCAGTCCAGCAGCGGCCGGCGCCATGGCCGCCAGGCTCTTTGGCGCACAAACCTGGATCAGCACCGGCTGCGCCTTGCTGCTGCTCTTGGTTTTTAAGAAAAAAGACGGTTTTGCGCAAGCTGCACAAGCACAAGCGGCTATGAAATTCATAGTCGCCGGGATGTTGCTGGCCTTGCTGGTCGAGTTTGGCGTGGCGCCGAGCATTGTCAGTGCGCGCGCTGATGGCGGCAATCTCAGGCTCTGGCACGGCCTGGGCAGCGCCATGCTGCTGGGCCAGTGGCTGTGCGCCGGGTTCACGCTCTGGAGCCTGACCGCCCGGTCGGACCGGTAACGCTCAGCACGGCACGCAGCGCGGATTGACCGCGCCGCGCCAGGCGCTTCAGCCGCGTTCAGCCGCTTCCAGCGTATTGACCAGCAGCATCGTGATGGTCATCGGACCGACGCCGCCGGGCACCGGCGTGATGTAGCCGGCGACTTCTTTCACGCCGTCAAAGTCCACATCGCCGCAGAGCTTGCCTTCTTCGTTGCGGTTCATGCCGACGTCGATCACCACCGCGCCGGGCTTGACCATGTCGGCTCTCAAGACGTTGCGCTTGCCCACGGCGGCGACGATCACGTCGGCCTGCAGCGTCATGGCTTTGAGGTCGGCGGTGGCGCTGTGGCAGATGGTCACGGTGGCGTTTTTCTGCAGCAGCATCAGCGCCATCGGCTTGCCGACGATGTTGCTGCGGCCGATCACCACTGCGTGCTTGCCGCGCAGGTCGTAGCCGATGCTCTCCAGCATCTTCATGCAGCCATAAGGCGTGCAGGGCCAGAAGCCGGGCTGGCCGACCATCAGCGCGCCGGCGCTGCCGACGTGGAAACCGTCCACGTCCTTGGCCGGTGAAATTGCCTCGATGACCTTTTGCGCATCGATATGGGCCGGCAGCGGCAGTTGCACCAGGATGCCGTGAATCGCCGGGTCGTTGTTCAGGGCTTCTACGCGGGCCAGCAGATCGGCTTCGCTCATCTCGGCCGGGTAGCGCTCCAGCACCGAATGCAGGCCGTTGTCTTCGCAAGCCTTGACCTTGTTGCGCACATACACCTGGCTGGCCGGGTTGTCGCCGACCAGGACCACGGCCAGGCCGGGGGTGATGCCGCGCGCGCGCAGAAGCGCAGCGCGTTGGGCGACTTCGGTTCGCAGTTGCCGGGAAAGGGCGTTGCCATCAATGAGTTGAGCCGTCATGATTTTGAATTTCTCAAGTAAAAAAGCCCGTTAGCGCAGGTGCTACGGGCATGAGGTGCTATTAAAAAAGGAGTTTTGGCGGGGCGTCAGGCTTTGGGGGCGCTGGAGCCCAAGGCGATTTTCAGCAGGTCCGCCACGGTATTGGCATTGAGCTTTTCCATGATGTTGGCGCGGTGCGCCTCCACCGTCTTGATGCTGATGCCCAGGTCGTCGGCAATCTGCTTGTTCAGGCGGCCGGCGACGATGCGGTCAAGAACCTGCGCTTCGCGCGAGGTGAGCTTGGCCAGCAGCGCATCGCGGCTGGCCGATTGCTGGTGATCGTTGAAGGCGTCCCTGGCCTGCGCGAGCATGCGTTCGACCAGATTGACCAGCGCGTCTTCCTGGAAAGGCTTCTGGATGAAATCCATCGCGCCTTTTTTCATGGTGTCCACCGCCATCGGCACGTCCCCGTGGCCGGTGATGAAGACGATGGGAAGCGGCGACTTGCGCTCCAGCAGGCGGTCCTGCAACTCAAGCCCGGTCATGCCGCCCATGCGGATATCGACGATCAGGCAGGCCACTTCACGCGCGTCGTAGCGGCTCAGAAAGGTTTCGGCCGAGTCGAAGCAGCGTACCCGGTAGTCCTTGCCTTCGAGCAGCCATTGCAGTGAGTCGCGCACGCCTTCGTCATCATCAACGACATAGACCGTACCTTTTTTGGGAATCAAACTCATGCCTTGCTTTCTTCGTAAACTTTGATTGAAAAAATGGTGGAGTTTTTCACTGCGGCCCCGCAGCTTCGGCGGCTATGGTATTGGTAGCAGACACTGCCGGTGAAATCAGGGGAGTTACCGGAATCCAGAAGGTAAACCGGCACCCGGCCACTTCGTCGCCATTGTAGAGGTTCACCGCCTCCAGCCTGCCATGGTGAGATTCGACGATGCTGCGGCACAGTTTCAGGCCAATGCCCATGCCCTCGGCCTTGGTCGAATAGAAGGCTTCGAACAGGCGTTCCATCACTTCAGGCGACAGGCCCCGACCCGAGTCGAGTACCGAGAACTCCACCACGCCTTGCCCATCAATCTGCTTGGGCACCACCTGCAGTTCAACATGGCGCTGGGCCGTTGGCCGATGCGACTGGGCAATCGACTCGGCCGCATTTTTCATCAGGTTGATCAACACCTGCTCGATCAGGATCCGGTCCACCATCAGGTCGGGAAGGCGGGCGGCGATGTAGTGGGTCAGGCGCACATGATGGCGCCTGAGTTCAATCTCGGCCAGTTCCATGGCGTTGCTGACGAGGGTCGCCACATCGGCCGAGGTGCGGTTGGGCTCGCTGCGTTTCACAAAGGCGCGGATGCGCTGGATGATCTGCCCGGCGCGCCAGGCCTGCTTGGCGGTTTTTTCCAGCGCCACCAGCAGGTCGTCATTGCTGATCTGGTTGGCCTTGATGCGCGACACCATGCCGTTGCAATAGTTGTTGATGGCCGTCAGCGGCTGGTTCAACTCGTGCGCCACGCTGGACGCCATTTCGCCCATGGTGATCAGGCGGCTGGCGTTCTGGGCGCGTTCGTTTTGCTGGGCGGCCTGTTCCTCGGCATGGCGGCGCGGCGTGATGTCGGTGGCAATCACCATCTGCGCCAGGCGGCCATCGACCCAGTTCAGGTAGCGCGAACGCACTTCCAGCCATTTGGCCAGTTCGGGCACGAAGATTTCGGCATTCGCCGTCTGCGCGCCGGTCAGTGAATCGGTCGGAAAACCGGCCATGTCATCCACCGCATCCAGTGCATCGCCGGTCGGTGCAAAGGCGGGAACACCGGCCTGGGCAATCAGGTTCACATGGCCAGAGACCTGGCCGCCAAACCAGGAGCGGTACAGCTTGTTGGCAAACAGCAGCTCTTCACTGCCCAGCGGCGCCACGGACACGGCGGCGTCCAGCCCTTCAAGCACGGTGGTGAAGCGCTCGTAAGAGGCGGTGAGTTCTTCGCGGATGCGCTTGGGTTCGGTGATGTCGGTCATCGACGTCATCCAGCCGGTTTGATGGCCGTGCGGATCAATCAGCGGCGACACATACATGCGGGCATCAAAAATATTGCCGTTCTTGCGCTTGACCCGAATCTCGAAACCACCGGGCGGTGTCCGGCCCCGGAGTTCGTCATTCAGCCGCGCCTGCATGATGTCCAGCTCTGATTCCGGCCAGTGCGGAAAAGGCGCCGTGCAGCCGACCAGTTCGGCTTCGGTCAGGCCGGTCATCTGGCAAAAAGCCGGGTTGACATAGGTGATGCGGCCCTGCAGGTCCAGCGCGCGCATGCCGGTCAGCATGGAGTTCTCCATGGCGCGGCGAAAGTGGGTTTCGGTCAGCAGCGCCTCCTGGGCCTGGACCCGGCGGCGGGTATGGCGCCAGTTGCCCAGCAGCATCCACACGGTCAGCGCGCTGAGCGCGCTGACCAGCCAGAAAAAGCCGCTGCCCACCAAGCCCTGCGAGGCGCGGTAGCCCTCGGCGCGTATCAAGAGGCCATTGCCCACGGGAGATACCGGAATTTCGTATTTGGCTGCGCCTTCTGCCCAGGGCAGCAACTTCGCGGCGCCCTTGCGGGGCGGCGGCAGGTTGCCGGCCAGCACCACCTCTTTGTCATCGACCAGCGCGACGGCATACTTGGCCGTGATTTCAGTCGGAATGCCAAAGCGCAGCAGGCCGTCCACCGAATATTCGCCCATGATGACGCCGGCAAACTTTCCCTGGTCATCGAGCGGCACCTGCAGCTGCAGGCTGGCTGCGTTGTAGCGGCGCGTGTCCTGCGCGATCAGCGGCCGGGAGTAAACCGGCTGCCGCAGGTCGCGTGCCAGCTCGTACGTGCCATCCGTTTCACCCACCGTGAGCTGCTCGCCGACCGTGCGCGGCCCGATGGCATTGGCGCTGGACGAAACATAAGACGCCTTGATGCGCCGCTTGCTGTCAATCCAGCTGATGGCCATCAGTTCCGGGTTCTGGTTCACCAGTGCTTCGGCCTGGACGATGAACTCTTCGGTGTCGATCTGGCTGTTGGACACATCCCGGCCAATCCGCATCAACTGCTCCTGCCGCTCCAGCAGGCGCAGCCTCAGGCGTTGCTGGGCGTATTCCACGTCACGCGTGACCGCCTGCTGTTCGCGGTCTATCTCTTCGATGCGCAGGTAGCCGAAAGCGGCAATGACGGCCGCCAGAAAAAGGATGACCGAAAACAGCGGGCCGAGCGCGATAAAACGGTCTTGCCGGGAAGGTGATTGCCGGCGCCACCAGCGTCGCCACAAAGCCATGGACGCAGGGCTGGCCGCAGCGTCAGCAGTGGGGGAAATTGGGAACTGGGGCATAGGAAAAGCTGTGCATTTTAAATGAAATGCCTTTATAGGGCACAGGCAGACCTGGTTGCATCAGTTCAATGTAAGACAGGCATGCTTTGGTTTTTGGCGATAAATCAAGTTAAACAGGATTTAATTTTCATAATATAAAATCATAAAGCACTATTTGAAATTTTCAAATAATTGTGGGAAACTAGAGGCTTAAACCTAATTTGGGTTTAAAAACACGTCCTAGACGTACCCCTGCGCGCTGGCTGAAGCACGGCCTGCGTTGAAAACATCAAGCGAAGAAGATTTATTCAGGAGACAACATGGCAGCCAATCCAGACGAAAACCAACAAGCCGGTATCCCCAATGCGGGTTCCAGCAATACGCAAGACAACGACACGCAGGAGACGCGCGAGTGGATGGATGCGCTGTCCGCGGTCATTGAAAGTGAAGGGCCTGAACGCGCCCACTTCCTGCTTGAGCAACTGCTCGAACATGCGCGCCAGAAGAGCATCGACATGCCCTTTTCGGCCAACACGGGTTATGTCAACTCGATTGAAACCGACCAGGAAGAGCGCTCACCCGGCAACCTGCTGATCGAGCAGCGGCTGCGCGCCTACATGCGCTGGAACGCCATGATCATGGTGGTCAAGGCCAACCGCCTGCACCCGGCCGATGGCGGCGATTTGGGCGGGCACATCGGCTCGTTTGCCTCGCTGGCCAGCCTGTTTGGCGCCGGCTTCAACCATTTCTGGCACGCTGAGAGCGAAAACCACGGCGGCGACTGCCTCTACATCCAGGGCCATGTGTCGCCCGGCGTGTATGCCCGTGCCTACCTCGAAGGCCGCCTGACGGAAGAGCAGCTGCTCAACTTCCGCCAGGAAGTCGATGGCAAGGGCTTGTCGAGCTACCCGCATCCCAAGCTGATGCCCAATTTCTGGCAGTTCCCCACCGTCTCCATGGGCCTTGGCCCGCTGATGGCGATTTACCAGGCCCGTTTCCTGAAATACCTGCATGCGCGCGGCATTGCCAACACCGAAAACCGCAAGGTCTGGGTGTTCTGCGGCGACGGCGAGATGGACGAGGTCGAATCGCTGGGCGCCATCGGCCTGGCGGCGCGTGAAAACCTCGACAACCTGGTGTTCGTCATCAACTGCAACCTGCAGCGCCTCGACGGCCCGGTGCGCGGCAACGGCAAGATCATCCAGGAACTCGAAGGCGAATTCCGCGGCGCCGGCTGGAACGTCATCAAGCTGATCTGGGGCAGCAGCTGGGATCCGCTGCTGGCGCGCGACAAGGACGGCGCGCTGCGCAAGATCATGATGGAGTGCAACGACGGCGATTACCAGTCGTTCAAGGCCAACGACGGCGCCTATGTGCGCAAGCATTTCTTCGGCCGCGACCCGCGCACGCTGGAAATGGTCGCCAACATGAGCGATGACGACATCTGGAAGCTCACCCGTGGCGGCCACGATTCGCAAAAGGTCTATGCCGCCTTCCATTCGGCCGTCAACCACACCGGCCAGCCGAGCGTGCTCCTGATCAAGACCGTCAAGGGTTTTGGCATGGGCAAGATCGGGGAGGGCAAGAACAATGTCCACCAGACCAAGAAGCTCGGCGACGAAGACATCAAGGCCTTCCGCGACCGCTTCAACATCCCCATTCCCGACAGCCAGCTGGCCGAACTGCCGTTCTACAAGCCGGCCGACGACACGCCTGAAATGCAGTACCTGCACGAGCGCCGCAAGGCGCTGGGCGGCTACCTGCCGCACCGCCGCACCAAGGCGGACGAGAGCTTCACCGTGCCGGCCCTGGAAACTTTCAAGGCGGTGATGGACCCCACGCCAGAAGGCCGCGAAATCTCGACCACCCAGGCCTATGTGCGCTTCTTGACGCAACTGCTGCGCGACCAGGCGCTCGGTCCGCGCGTCGTGCCCATCCTGGTCGATGAAGCCCGCACTTTCGGCATGGAAGGCCTGTTCCGCCAGATCGGCATCTACAACCCTGCCGGCCAGCAATACACCCCGGTCGATAAAGACCAGGTGATGTATTACAAGGAAGACAAGAAGGGCCAGATCCTGCAGGAAGGCATCAACGAAGCCGGCGGCATGAGCAGCTGGATTGCGGCGGCCACTTCGTACAGCACCAACAACCGCATCATGGTGCCGTTCTATGTGTATTACTCGATGTTCGGCTTCCAGCGCATCGGCGACCTGGCCTGGGCGGCGGGCGACATGCAGGCGCGCGGCTTTCTGCTCGGCGGCACCTCGGGGCGCACCACGCTCAACGGCGAAGGCCTGCAGCACGAAGACGGCCACAGCCACATCCTGGCCGGCACGATTCCGAACTGCATCAGCTACGACCCGACCTTTGCGCATGAAGTCGGCGTGATCCTGCACCACGGCTTGAAGCGCATGGTTGAAAAGCAGGAAAACGTGTATTTCTACATCACGCTGCTGAACGAGAACTACGCCATGCCCGGCCTCAAAGCCGGCACCGAAGAGCAGATCATCAAAGGCATGTACCTGTGCAACGAAGGCCCCAAGCTGGCGCCCACCGTGCAATTGCTGGGCTCGGGCACCATCCTGCGCGAGTCGATTGCCGCGCAGGAGCTGTTAGAGAAAGAGTGGGGTGTGTCGGCCAACGTGTGGAGTTGCCCAAGCTTCAACGAACTGGCGCGCGACGGCCAGAGCGCCGAGCGCTGGAACCTGCTGCATCCGCTGGAGACGCCGCGCGTTTCCTTTGTAGCCGAACAACTTGAAGCGTTTGCCGGTCCGGTGGTCGCCTCGACCGACTACATGAAGGCCTATGCCGAACAGATCCGCTCCTATATTCCCAAGGGCCGTACCTACAAGGTGCTGGGCACCGACGGTTTTGGCCGCAGCGATTTCCGCAGCAAGCTGCGCGAGCACTTCGAGATCAACCGCCACTACATCGTCGTGGCGGCGCTCAAGGCGCTCAGCGAAGAGGGCACGGTGCCGGTCGCCAAGGTGGCCGAAGCCATCCAGAAGTACGGCATCAACGCCGACAAGATCAATCCGCTTTACGCTTGACGTAAAACCAATCCAATACGCCAAGCAAACGGAGACAACAACATGGCATTGATAGATATTCAAGTCCCTGACATTGGGGACTTTGACGAAGTAACGGTTATTGAACTGCTGGTCAAGCCCGGCGACACCGTGACGGCCGAGCAGTCGCTCATCACGGTCGAGTCCGACAAGGCCTCGATGGAAATCCCGTCCAGCCACGCCGGCGTGGTCAAGGAGATCAAGGTCAAGCTCGACGACAAGGTCAAGCAGGGCTCGG
Source organism: Polaromonas naphthalenivorans CJ2 (assembly GCF_000015505.1). Lineage (GTDB taxonomy): Bacteria > Pseudomonadota > Gammaproteobacteria > Burkholderiales > Burkholderiaceae_C > Polaromonas > Polaromonas naphthalenivorans. The sequence continues at coordinate 1,896,597 of NC_008781.1, forward strand.
TCGTGCTGACGCTGGACGTGGCGGGCGCCGCAGAATCGGAGCCAAAACAGGCTCCTGCGCAGGCTGCACCTGCACCGGCAGCTATTAAAACAGAAGCGCCTGCTGCGACTGTCGCAATTGCTTCGGCGCCCGCCCCGGCGGCCAGCGGCCCGGTGGAAGTGCGGGTTCCCGACATTGGCGACTTCAAGGATGTGGTCGTGATCGAGGTGCTGGTCAAGCCCGGCGACAGCATCAAGGCCGAGCAGTCGCTGGTTACCGTGGAATCCGACAAGGCCTCCATGGAGATTCCGTCCTCCACGGCCGGCGTGCTCAAGGAACTCAAGGTCAAGCTGGGCGACACCGTCAATATTGGCGACCTGCTGGCCATCCTGGAAGGCTCGGCCGCGCCCGCAGCAGCCGTTCCTGCTTCTGCTCCGGCGGCACCCGCCGCAGCGGCTGCTGCACCAGCGGCGGCTGCCACGGCATCCGCACCCGCAGCGCCTGCGCCAGCCGCAGCCGCAGCCGCCCAGGCCTTGCCCGCGCATGAACCCACGGCAACACCCGCAACCGGCCTGCCGCATGCGTCGCCCTCGGTGCGCAAGTTCGCCCGTGAACTGGGTGTGCCGCTGGCCGAACTCAAGGGCACAGGCCCCAAGGGCCGCATCACGCTGGACGATGTGCAGGACTTCACCAAAGCGGTGATGGCCGGCGACACCCGCACCCAGGCGCAGGTGGCCAAGGCGCCAGCGCCTGCCGCCAGCAGCGGCGGCACGGGCGCAGGTCTTGACCTGCTGCCGTGGCCAAAGGTCGATTTCACCAAGTTCGGCCCGGTCGAGCGCCAGCCGCTGCCCCGCATCAAGAAGATCAGCGGCGCCAACCTGCACCGCAACTGGGTGATGATTCCGCACGTCTGCAACCATGACGACGCGGACATCACCGAACTCGAAGCCTTCCGCGTGCAGATGAACAAGGAAAACGAGAAGTCCGGTGTCAAGATCACCATGCTGGCCTTCCTGATCAAGGCCTCGGTGGCAGCGCTCAAGAAATTCCCGCAGTTCAACGCCTCGCTCGACGGCGACCAGCTGGTGCTCAAGCAGTATTTCAATATTGCCTTTGCCGCCGACACACCGAACGGCCTGGTCGTTCCGGTGATCAAGGACGCCGACAAGAAAGGCATCATCCAGATCTCGCAAGAGATGGGCGAGCTGGCCAAGAAAGCGCGCGATGGCAAGCTCAGTCCGGCCGACATGCAGGGCGCCTGCTTCACGATTTCGTCGCTGGGCGGCATTGGCGGGCGTTATTTCACGCCCATCATCAATGCGCCCGAAGTCGCCATCTTGGGCGTGTGCAAGAGCCGCATCGAGCCCGTCTGGGACGGCAAGGCCTTCCAGCCGCGCCTGATGCAGCCGATGAGCCTGAGCTGGGACCACCGCGTGATCGATGGCGCGGCGGCGGCGCGTTTCAATGCTTACTTTGGCCAGGTTCTGGCGGATTTCCGCCGTATTTTCCTGTGACAACCCTGGTCGTGGTCAAAAAGGCGGGTCAGGTGGCCATTGCCGCCGACACGCTGGTGACCTTTGGCGATACCTGCCTGACCCAGCGTTTCGAGGCCAACAGCAAGATATTCAAGGTCGAGACGCCCGACGGTGAAAGCCTGATTGGCATGGCCGGCACCGTGGCGCACTTCCCCGTGCTGCGCAAGGCCATGGCAACGCTGCCCAAGGAGCAACTCAAGCTGGGCAGCCGCGAGGAGGTGTTCGACACCTTCCTCAAGCTGCATCCCTTGCTGAAAGAGTCGTTTTTTTTGCAGAGCAAGGAAGACGACAACGACCCCTACGAATCGAGCCAGTTCACCGTGCTCATTGCCAATGCAAGCGGCATCTACGGCCTGTACAGCTACCGCGAAGTCTTTGAATTCAAGGAATTCTGGGGCGTGGGCTCGGGCCGCAGCTTTGCGCTGGGCGCGATGCACGCCAGCTGGGGCAAGGCCCGGACCGCCCGCGAAGTGGCCATGGCCGGCCTGAATGCCGGATGCGAGTTCGACAAGAATTCCGGCGGACCGATTGATGTATTCACCCTCAAACTGAAAGCCTCCTCATGAGTGCCTCCACAAACCTCATCGACATCAAGGTGCCTGACATTGGCGACTTTGACGAAGTGTCCGTCATCGAAGTGCTGGTCAAGCCCGGCGACACCATCAAGGCCGAGCAGAGCCTGATCACCGTGGAAAGCGACAAGGCGTCCATGGAAATTCCGTCGTCGCAAGGCGGCGTGGTCAAGGAGATCAAGGTCCAGCTCGGCGACAAGGTCAAGCAGGGCTCGGTCGTGCTGACGCTGGAAGTCGCTGGCGCGGCGGCTTCGGCCCCCGTTGAAGCACCAAAACCGGCTTCCGCGCAGGCTGCACCTGCACCAGCCGCTCCTGAAAAAGTAGCGCCTGTTGCAACAACGCCAGCGCCAGCCGCCGCCAGCTTTGGCGGCACGGCCGACCTGGATTGCGACCTCCTGGTGCTGGGCGCCGGCCCCGGCGGCTATTCGGCGGCCTTTCGAGCGGCTGACCTGGGCCTCAAGGTCGTGCTGGTCGAGCGTTACGCCTCGCTGGGCGGCGTCTGCCTGAACGTCGGCTGCATCCCGTCCAAGGCGCTGCTGCATGTGGCTGCCGTGATGGACGAGGTCAGCCACATGGCCGCGCTCGGCGTGGACTTCGGCGCGCCCAGCGTCAACATCGACAAGCTGCGCGGCCACAAGGAAAAGGTCGTGAACAAGCTGACCGGCGGCCTGGCCGCGATGGCCAAGATGCGCAAGGTCACCGTGGTGCGCGGCTACGGCGCTTTTGTCGGCGCCAACCACCTCGAAGTCGAGGAAACCAGCGGCACGTCGCAGGACAAGACCGGCAAGAAGCAGACCATTGCCTTCAAGAACTGCATCATCGCCGCCGGCTCGCAAGCGATGCGCCTGCCGTTCATGCCCGACGATCCGCGCGTGGTGGACTCCACCGGCGCGCTGGACCTCAAGAGTGTGCCCAAGCGCATGCTGATCCTGGGCGGCGGCATCATCGGCCTGGAAATGGGCACCGTGTACAGCACGCTGGGCGCGCGCCTGGACGTGGTGGAAATGCTCGACGGCCTGATGCAGGGCGCCGACCGCGACCTGGTCAAGGTCTGGCAGAAGATGAATGCGCCGCGCTTTGACAACATCATGCTCAAGACCAAGACCGTGGGCGCCAAGGCCACGCCGGCCGGCATTGAAGTGACGTTCGAAAGCGCCGAGCCGGGCGGCACCGCGCCCGCGCCGCAGACCTACGACCTGGTGCTGCAGGCCGTGGGCCGCAGCCCCAACGGCAAGAAGATCGCCGCTGACAAGGCCGGCGTGAGCGTGACGGACCGCGGCTTCATCCCCGTGGACATTCAGATGCGTACCAACGTGCGGCACATCTTCGCCATCGGCGACATCGTCGGCCAGCCGATGCTGGCGCACAAGGCCGTGCATGAAGCGCATGTGGCCGCCGAAGTGATTGCCGGCGAACTGCTGGGCAACAAGGAACTGGCCAGCGCCGCCTTCAATGCCCGGGTGATTCCGAGCGTCGCCTACACCGACCCCGAAGTGGCATGGGTCGGCCTGACCGAAGACCAGGCCAAGGCGCAGGGCATCAAGGTCAAGAAGGGCCTGTTCCCGTGGACCGCCTCCGGCCGCGCAATTGCCAACGGCCGCGACGAAGGCTTCACCAAGCTGCTGTTCGACGATTCACCGGAAGCGCACGGCCACGGCAAGATCCTGGGCGGCGGCATGGTCGGCACGCACGCGGGCGACATGATCGGCGAGATCGCGCTGGCGATTGAAATGGGCGCGGATGCGGTCGATATCGGCAAGACGATTCACCCGCACCCGACGCTGGGCGAGAGCATCGGCATGGCGGCCGAAGTGGCGCATGGCAGCTGCACGGACTTGCCGCCTGCGCGCAAGTAATTCAAGTCAGTATTTCCAATGAAAAAGCCCGAACTGGCAACAGTTCGGGCTTTTTGCTGTCAGCCTGAAAGGCAAACCACCAGTCATCCAGCGGCCCCTCAAATTGGCGCCTTCTCTTCAATTGTCGGGATTGGCGCTAGGGCGTGCGTCGTCAACCCGACAGAGGCGCTGCTGAGTCAGAGCCGTTTGAGGCCTTCCTCAAAGCTGATGATTTCGTAGGCCTGGGTGTATTTGAGCGCGCCATCGGCAATCGCATCGACCTTGGCGGACGTATCCATCTTCTTCATCTTGTTCTTGTCGAGATACAGGAAGTCGATCAACTCGTTGTAAACCGAGGTGTCGTCAATCGGCAGCACGTAAAACGAAATACCGTTGAATTCGATCTGGTAGCGCGATGAGCGGTCGAGATCGGACACGTAGATGAAATATTTGCCGCCAGCCTTGATGTTGGCGCCCAGCGCCTCAATCAGCGCAGGAAGGTGTTTGTAGGTCGAGAGCGAACCGGCCAGAAAAGACAGGCTTGCCTCGGCATCGTCGGCGGTGGCAAAGGCCGCTTGAAGCATCACGGGAGGCTCAATTGTCAGCGCGATTTCGCCGCGAAAACCGAAACGGCCGGGGACATGGGTCGGCCCATTGAGAGCAGGTTTCAACAACCGGCCCTCGGCTTCGAGACGCTGAAAAGCTGGGGATGCGTGAGTGGTGGTCATGAAATATCCTGGTAACACCACCCTCGCGCAGAGTTGCCCGAATGGATGGTTCCCACAGGCTACGCACTTATCGGGCCACGATGCTTGATTTAAAAAACTATCCTTTTGCTAGCCCGTATCTACGAGGTGTTTTTTTTGCTGTGCCCGACGACCCGTGCGTGGTGGATTCAACCGACGCGCTGGAGTTGAAGGCCGTGCCAAAACGCATGCTGATCCTGGGCGGTGGCATCGGCGGTACGCATGCCAGCGACATGATCGGCGAGATTGCGCTGGCGATTGAAATGGGCGCGGATGCGGTGGATATCGGCAAGACGATTCACCCGCACCCGACGCTGGGCGAGAGCATCGGCATGGCGGCGGAAGTGGCGCACGGCAGCGGCGCCGACTTGCCGCTGGCCAGAAAGTTGCCGGTTCGAATACTTCACGAAAAAGCGCTTTGGACTCCGTCAAACGGGCGCGAGGCGCTTTTGATTTTTACCGCTGGATGAATTCGAGCGGATTACAAGCGAAAAAGCTGCTTGCGCATACAGCATATGCGCAAGCAGCTATCGAAAACGAAGCACCTGAAACCAGGCGCTGTAGGGAAAACTTAGCGAATCGAGGCTGTGTCGCCAAAAGAAGCGGCAACAGGCATCGCCTGCACCGGCTCTGCCGCACTGGCCATCACGCGCCGGGCGCCGTCAAAGCGGTGCTGCCAGTAGTTGCCGACCATGCTTTCAACCCGTACTTCGGCGCCGGCTCGGGGTGCATGGATGAACTTGCCATTGCCGACATAAATACCGACATGGCTGAAGGCGCGCCGCATGGTGTTGAAAAACACCAGGTCGCCGGGCTGCAAATCGGTTTGGTCTATTTTTTGCGTGGCCGCCGCCTGCTGCTCAGCCTTGCGTGGCAGCAGCAAGCCGATGCTTTGCTGGTACACGGAAACGACAAAACCGCTGCAGTCAAATCCGGTGTCGGCATCGGTGCCGCCCCATTTATAGGGAACGCCCAGGAATCCCATGGCGTTGACCACCAGTTCCGAGGCTCTTTGGCTGACGTTTTGGCTGGCGTTGCCAATTTTCGTTAAAAGACCTCTATCGGCGAGTAACCTGTCGATATCGTCTCCAGAATTTGGTGTTGCATGGGCTGTGATGGTGCAAAGTACAAAAATAGTCAGGACGAGAGCAGGGGGAATCATTCGCATGGCGCCAAGCATACTTGAAGGATTGGTCTTACGTCAATTAACAACAAGTAACCGATTTCATCTTTACACAGTTGATTTTTCTTGGATTTGATGCAAAAAGACTTCTTTTAAAGCCAAAGTGTTGGGTTTTTGAAAAATGAAACGCCAACGCCGGTCTGTGCGAACTATTTCCTTGAGGTAGCCTCACAAAGTCAATCAAGTCAAAAAATCAAGGAGCCAACAATGCTTTTCGCCCAAGGCCGGCGTTTGCTGCCAGCCATCATGGCCGTGGCGTCAAGCCTGCTGGCTCCTTTCGCCCAGGCACAACAGGAAGTCCATCCTGAAATCGTGGCGTCGGGATTGCAAAACCCGTGGGGCCTGGCATTTTTGCCTGATGGGCGCTTCCTGGTCACCGAACGTGTAGGCCGGCTGCGGGTGGTGGGGGCGGATGGCAAACTGGCCACCGCTGTTGCCGGGCTGCCCGGGATTGCGGCTGGCGGGCAGGGCGGCTTGCTCGATGTGATGACGGACAGTGACTTTGTCCGCAACCGCACCGTGTATTTCTGTTATTCGGAGCCTGCCGCGACCGGCAGGGCCAACAGCACGGCGCTGGCGCGCGCCACCTTGAGCGCGGACAATGCCCGGCTGGAAAATCTCAGGGTGATCTTCAGCCAGAAACCCAAGGTTGCCAGCACCGCCCATTTTGGCTGCCGGATTGTTGAAAGCCGCGCGCCCGGTGCCAATGGCCAGCCTGACGGCAAGCTGTTCCTGACCCTGGGCGAGCGCTTTTCGCGCAAGGAAGACGCGCAAAAGCTCGACAACCACCATGGCAAGATCGTTCGCATCAACAAGGATGGCTCGGTGCCGCCGGACAATCCCTTTGTCGGCAAGGCCGGCGCACTGCCTGAAATCTGGAGCTATGGGCACCGCAACGCCCAGGGCGCCACGCTGGCGCCCGACGGCACTTTCTGGATGCATGAACACGGGCCGCAGGGCGGCGACGAAATCAACCTGCCCAGGCCGGGCGCCAACTACGGCTGGCCGGAAATCACCTATGGTGAAAACTATGGCGGCGGCAAGATCGGCGAAGGCTTGAGCCGCAAGGCCGGAATGGAACAGCCGCTGCATTACTGGGTGCCGTCCATTGCGCCCTCGGGCATGACTTTCCTGACCAGCGAGCGCTACGGCAAGGCGTGGCAGGGCAACCTGTTCGTCGGGTCGCTCAAGTTTTCCTGCCTGGACCGGATTGAGCTTTCGCAGCCTTTCGGCGGCAAAGTGGTGCGGGAAAACAAGCTGCTGACCGAGGTCGGCGAGCGTATCCGCGATGTCCGGCAAGGCCCGGACGGCCTGCTGTATGTGCTGACCGACAGCGCCGATGGCAAGCTCATCCGCCTGTTGCCCGCTCAGGCCGGCAGATAGCGTGAAGAACAGTGCCTGGCCGAGCGCCTAGGCCTGCAACCATTGAACAGGCGCGCCGTTATCATGCAGGCATGACTCCATCCGCTAGCTGGCACCGCCGTCTGACACGAACAGGTCAGGCTGCGCAGCAGTGGTTCATTGAATGGTGGCAACTGATCCACCTGGGCGCGGTCATCCTGGTGCTGACACTCTCGCCATCGAGCTACCGGCGTGAAAACCGCCTGGTGCTGGGCCGGCATATCTATATGAGCACGGCGCCCATTTTGCTGGGCTTTTCCCTGCTGTGCGCGCTGGTGACCGTGGTCATCACGCGCATCGTGATGGTGACCGCGCTCAGCTATGGCCTGTCGCAGTATGCGCTGCAGGTCGTGATCCGGGTGCTGGTGCTGGAGCTGATTCCGCTGTCCGCCGCGCTGTTCGTGGCGCTGCGCTGCACGATTCCCGATGGCGCGGAACTCACCGCCATGCAGGCCAGCGGCGAGCTGGACGAGATGCGCAGGCAGGGCGTGGAGCCGATACGCCGCGAGGTGCTGCCGCGCGTGGTGGCCGGCATGTTTTCGGGCATCACGCTGGCCGCGCTCAGTTGCGTGGTGGCGGTGATGGTGGCGTATGTCGCGGTCTATGGATTTGCCGTGTCGGGGCTGGCGGTCTATACGCGGCTGTTCGGGCAGGTGTTCACGCCGGCCGTCACGCTGATCTTTGTGCTGAAAACCGTGTTTTTTTGCCTGGCCGTGTCGTTGATACCGATGGCCTCGGCGCTGTACGGAATGCGCGGCGCCAACATTCGCAGCAGCGCCGAAATGCGCGGCCTGGTCCGCATGTTCGCGGTGTTGCTGCTGGTTGAAGTGGCTTCGCTGGTCGGCAACTATTATTGATTTTCAGGCAAGCCATCCATGAGTTCACCTCCCGATTCACCGCCCCCCTTGCTGCCGCCCATTGGTCAAGGTCAGGCGCAGCCTGCGTCCGCGCCCGTGCCCGGCAGTGCCGCGCCCGAGAACATCGCCAACCTGGAACTCAAGGCCAGGCTGCTGCTGCTGTTCATGCTGCTGCTGGTGTGCGGCTCGGCCCTGTATGTGCTGTATGCGCGCGGCGCCTTTGAATCGACCCAGCGCCTGGTGCTGATGGCCGAGGATTCCGAAGGCGTGGTGGTCGGCATGGACATCACGTTTGCCGGATTCCCCATCGGCCGGGTGCGGCGCATCGAACTGGCCGAAGACGGCAAGGCGCGCATCCTGGTCGATGTGGCCGAGAAGGACGCCCACTGGCTGCGCACCAGCAGCGTTTTCACGCTGGTCAAGGGCATCGTGGGCGGCCCCAACATCCGCGCCTATACCGGGCTGCTCAATGATCCGCCGCTGCCCGACGGTGCGGAACGGTCCGTGCTGCAGGGCGACGCCAGCGCGGAAATCCCCAAGGTCATTTCCGCCGCCAAGGACCTGATCGACAACCTGAACAGCCTGACGGGCAGCAGCGGCTCGGTCGGCACCAGCCTGGCCAATCTGCAGGTGCTGACCGGCCGGCTCAACGGACCCGGCGGCGCGCTGACCGTGTTGCTGGGCAGCGAAGCAGAAGCCAAAAAGTTTTCCGCCACGCTGGACCGCGCCAATGCCTTGCTGGCCAAGCTCGACGGCATGGCCGCCAAGACCGACACCCAGGTGTTTGGCGACAAGGGCGTGCTGCCCGAAACACGCGCCACCGTCGTGCAGCTCAATGCCATGCTGGGCGAGGCGCGCACCAGCCTGAAGAAGGTCGATGCCATTTTGGTGGATGCGCAGGCCGTCACCTCGAATGCCAGGGACGCTACGTCCGACCTGGGCGCCTTGCGCGGCGACGTGGAAGCCAGCCTGCGAAAAGTCGAAGGCCTGGTCAGCGAGATCAACCGCAAATGGCCGTTTGCCCGCGATGCGGAGATGAAACTGCCGTGAAAACCTTCTTTTGCTCCACTGTCAAATTCAAATGCGCTGTTCCGCTGGCGGCGACTGCCTTGCTGCTGGGCGCCTGCAGCAGCGGCCCCAAGCCGCCCGACTGGCAGGTCGAAGCCAAGGGCTCGATGGAGCGTTCCGTCGCCGCCTACATGGAAGGCAACAGCCGCGTCGAAACCGCCGAACTGGCGCGCGCGCGCAGCCAGCTGTCGCGCACCGGCCGTGTCGATCTGCTGGCCACCGCCGAACTGCTGCACTGCGCGAGCCGCGTCGCCAGCCTGGTGCTTGAACCCTGCGTGGGTTTTGATGCCCTGAGAGACGATGCGACGGCCGCCCAGCGCGCCTATGCCGATTACCTGCGCGGCCAGGCGCAGGCTGAAAGCATTCCTTTGTTGCCGCCAGCCCAGCGCGCTGCGGCGGCGGGTGATGCCAACGCCCTGAAGGGCATCGCCGATCCGTTGTCGCAACTGGTCGCCGCTGGCGTCCTGCTGCAGACCGGCAAGGCCAGCCCGACCGTGATTGCGCAGGCGATTGACACGGCCTCAAGCCAGGGCTGGCGGCGTCCGCTGCTGGCCTGGCTGGGCGTGCAGGCGACGCGGGCAGAGCAGGGCGGCGACGCCGAGGAGGCGGCGCGCCTGCGCCGGCGCATGGCCATCGCGCAGGGCCGCGGCTTGAGCGTGAAAGAACCTGAAAAAGAGAATGAAAAAAGATGAGCTACACCGTCAAACTTTACGCCTTTGAAGACGCCAGCCCGGCGCAGCTGCAGGCGGCCGAGCAGCGTTTCAGGCAAGCCCTGGAAGCCGCGCTGGGCGATGAAAGCCTGGTGGCGCCGGTGCATGCCGCCTACCGGCGCATCGTGGCGATTTATGGCGAAACACCGGCCGACGATGTCCTGTCGCCCGAAGAGCTGGAAATCTTCAGCCAGTGGCAGGCGGCCGAATCCGCAGCATTGACCGCCGCCCTGGGGCCGAACCGCTACATGGGCGATGCGCAGTTCGAGATTCGCGGCTGATTCCGTTGACGCCGTTGATGCCGGCAAGGGCTGCGGCGTTCAGGGCGAGCGGCTCAGGCGCGGTGAGGCGAGCGCCTGCAGCTGATCATTGATGGCCAGCTCCACGGCCCGAAGGCGCGGCAGTGCCTTGGCCTTGTCCAGCGCGGCATGCAGCTGCCGCAAATCCTTGCTGCTGGTGGTCGCCTTGATCTGGGCGACTGCCGCCGGAATGTTGCCGCTTTTGATCAAGGCCAACATTTTCGTAACCCATTCGGTCATGCTCATCCTTTGTTTTTGGTGTTTCAGCCTGCGCGGGCGCAGACAGGCTTACGATTGTAGTTTTGCTATAAAAAGAATAGCTATCATCGCCCTGTCCATATGCGCAGAAGCCCGATTTGACCCAAAAAATTGAAACCAGAACAGCCTGTGTGCCTGCTTTGCGTCGAGCCGACAGTAAAATCCGCAGCCCATCCCGCAGTGCCCTTTGGGCGCGATTATTGACCTGAGTGAGCTAGCCTTGACTGATCCCCGCATACCGACGCCTGATCCGGCTGATGAATCTTCTTTGACCGACCTGCCCAAAACCCAGGAACCCCGCCTGTGGCGCGGCGACGGCTGGACGGCCAAGGTGATCAAGAACGAAGACGACGACGGCTGGGCCGTGGCGATGATCAAGGACGGCGAGCCCGAACCCGCGCTGGTCGGCCCCTGGACCATGGGGCGCGACAAGAAAAACCCCAAGCCTCTCGATGTCAACGCCTTCAACACCCTCGTCAAGACCGCCTCGGAGTTTGTGCGCCGCCATGAGCAGCAGCTGCATGCCACGCTGCACCAGCGCATCACCGTGACGGCCAACGCGGCGCGGGTCACCGTTTCGCTCGACATCGTTCCCGATGAAGAGCATCCCCATGCGCTGCTGAGCGCGCACGATGAAACCGGCGAGTTGCTGGCCGAGGTGAAGGCCGCCCCGTCGTTCAAGCTGAACCGCGCCAGCGCCGTGGCCTGGGCAGAAAACGGCTTTGGCAAGCCGGCCGAGCGATGAGCGCCCTGGCCGCGCCGGCTGCGCCCGTGCATGCCTGCGGAATTGACTTCGGCACCTCCAACTCGACCGCCGGCTGGAGCCGCCCGGGGCAGCGCGCCCTGCTGGCGCTGGAGGAGGGCAAGCTGACGCTGCCTTCGGTGATCTTTTTTCATGCCGAAGACGCCCATGTCAGCTATGGCCGCGCCGCGCTGGCCGACTACCTCGAAGGCCATGAAGGCCGGCTGATGCGCTCGCTCAAGAGCTTGCTCGGCACCTCGATGATGGACGAATACACCGAAGTGGCGGGGCGTGCCATGCCGTTCAAGGAGTTGCTGGCGCATTTCATCGGCGAACTCAAGCGCCGGGCCGAAGTGGCGGCAGGGCATGAATTTACCCGCGCCGTGCTCGGCCGGCCGGTGTTTTTTGTCGATGACGACCCGGTGGCCGACCAGCGCGCCCAGGACACTCTGGAGGATATTGCCCGCCAGGCCGGCCTGCGCGAGATCGCTTTCCAGTACGAGCCGATTGCCGCCGCGTTCGACTACGAGTCGCAGATTTCGCGCGAGGAACTGGTGCTGGTGGTTGATATTGGCGGCGGCACGTCCGACTTCACCCTGATCCGCGTCGGCCCCGAGCGTGCCGGCCGGGCCGAGCGGCGCGACGATATTTTGGCCAGCGGCGGCGTGCATATCGGCGGCACCGACTTTGACAAGGCCCTGAGCCTGGCCAGCATGATGCCCATGCTGGGGCTGGGCAGCCTGCTGAAAAGCGGGCGCGAAATGCCCTCAAGCCATTACTTCAACCTGGCGACCTGGCACACCATCAACCAGGCCTATACCAAAAAGGCATGGGCGCAGATTGCCGAGCTGCACCGCGACGCCGCTGACCGGCCCCGGCTGGAGAGGCTGCAAAGCGTGGTCCGCGAACGCGCCGGCCACTGGCTGGCGCTGCAGGTCGAAGAGGCCAAGATTGCCCTGTCCAATGCCGAGGCCACGGATATCGACATTGGCCGCATTGCCGCCGGCGAAAGCGTGACGCTGCACCGCGCCGGGCTGGACCGGGCGATTGACGGGCTGGTGACTTCGGTCGAGCAGACAGTCGCCCGCCTGCTGAGCGATGCGGGAATCACCGCCGCCGGCATTGACACCGTGTTTTTCACCGGTGGCTCCAGCGGCGTGCCCTTGCTGCGCGAGCGGGTGCTGGCGCTGACGCCGCAGGCTAGGTGCGTCGAAGGCGATTTGTTCGGCAGCATCGGCGCCGGGCTGGCGCTGGATGCGCAGCGAAAATTCGCTTAAGGAGCGCACGATCTTCAACCAAGAGCGTGCACATCCGGCTTGACTATTGGCCGCGCTGGCCCAGCCAGGCTTCCAACTGCTCGGAGCCGCCAATTTTCTGGCCGCCGCAAAATACCTGGGGCGCCGTTCCCGCACCTGAAACGGCATACAGGCTGCGTGAAGTGATGCCGTTGCCCAGCGAGATTTCCTCATAGCGCAAGCCGGCTTCCCTGAGCAGGGACTTGGCCTTGGCGCAGAACGGGCAGCCGGGCTTGGTGAACACCGTGATCGGCTCGGGCGCCTTGGCGCCGGGCGCGATGTAGTTGAGCATGGTGTCGGCGTCCGACACTTCAAACGGGTCACCTTCCTTTTCCGGCTCGATGAACATCTTTTCGATGATGCCGTTTTTGACCAGCATCGAATAGCGCCATGAGCGCTTGCCAAAACCCAGGCTGCTTTTATCGACCAGCATGCCCATGCCTTCGGTGAATTCGCCGTTGCCATCGGGAATCAAGGTGAGGTTCTCGGCTTCCTGCGCCTGGCCCCATTCGTTCATCACGAAGGCATCGTTGACCGAAATGCACACCACCTCATCGACCCCATGGGCCTTGAGCGTGTTGGCCAGTTCGTTGTAGCGCGGCAGATGGGTTGAAGAGCAGGTGGGCGTGTAAGCGCCGGGCAGCGAGAAGACCACGACGGTTTTGCCATCGAACAGCTCGGCGCTGGTGACATCGACCCACTTGTCGTTCTGGCGGGTCTTGAAGGTGGCTTGAGGGACGTGTTGTCCTTCTTTGTTGGGCAGCATGGCAATCCTTGAGTTGGGCATGAAAACACTAAAAAGCATTCAATCCTTCAGTGTGCCATGCAAATTCTTCTGTCGATCCTTGTTAATTTTTTTACATCCTCAGCCATGCGATCTGACGGCTCGAACCCACAAAATTCGTATTCGCGGTAACCACGGGTTGCCATCTTTCAGTTCACTTTTTGAAAAGGAATTGCCATGAGCACGAAAACGAAGGAAACCTCTGCCCGGCGCGAGGTTTTGGACAGCAGCGATAAATCTTTTTCCAATGTATTTTCCGAGCTTGGCCGCCATCAGCTTGCCCTGGTGGTGGAAGGGACCAGCGCGCTGTGCCGCAGCAGCGAAGCCCTGCGAAAAATCCAGCAGGACGCGGCGCATGAGGCGTCGGTCTTTCATGAGGAGACGGCCCAGAAACTGTTTACCCCCTGCCAGCCCGCCGACCTGATGGCGATACAGTCCGAACTGATGCGCTTTTGCCTGCAAAGCTCGGGCAAATACTGGCAGCAAATTCTCGCGCAAGCGATGCAGACGCAAGTAGAAATGATGCGCAGTGTGAGCCAGGTGTTGAAGAGCGAAAAAGACACCGGCCTGAAGTCACCGCTGGAAGTCCTCCAGGCGGCCATGCCGCCGCTGGCCAGCAGCTTGTTCCCCATGAATGCCTACGTTGCAGACGGGCAGACGGTGCACCACTGAGGATCAAGCCCGCTGCCGGCTTGCGGAGCGGGCCTGAGCAAAGGGCTGCTGCATGAGTCATGGGCCTGCTTTTCTGCATGAGAAAATGGCCGGCTATCAACCTCATGCAGCGGAGCCCGGATGAATTTTGCGACCGACCTTGCGGGCGTGACCCACGGCATACAACTGGCGGTCGCCCCGGTGTTTTTGCTGACGGCCGTCTCCGGGATGATCAGCGCGGTGGCTGGCCGCCTGGCCCGGATCATCGACCGCGCACGGTTCCTGGAAGGCCGGCTTGAAAGCGGTGCTATCGAGCAGGCGCGGGCTGCCAAAATCTATGACGAATTGAACCGGCTCAGGCACCGGGGCTGGCTGGTCAACGGTTGCCTGGCCTTGCTGACGTTTTGTGCCATCCTGATCGGCAGCACCATCATCCTGCTGTTCCTGGGCGAAACCAGCGAATTGCCGATTTTCAAGATCGCCACGGTGTGCTTTCTGGGCGGCGTCGTCTGCTTTTTATCGGCGCTGGTTTGTTTCCTGGCCGAAACCCTGCTGGCCACCCATCTGCTCAAGTTTGCCGAACTGCCGGCAGCGCCAAATCAGCAAATCATTCATGAAAAATAGGCTTTGCGCAATACCAGTAAGCGGTTAATGCTATAAAAAAAGGAGCGTATCAAGAATTCGCTCCCGATAATGCGACCGAATGTATCACCGTGAAACGGCATGTTTGATGACGCAAGGAATTTTTACTCCGCCCTAGAATAATTTTCACGGGTTCCGGGACTGGGGCAGCCCGTTGAAATCGCTTGCAAAGAAGGCTGGACTTCGATACATAACCTCGGAATTAAAAATGACAACGCAAATCAAAAAATCAATGTTGCTTCGCAGCGGTCGCAGCTTCGCTCTGGTGCTGGCCGCTACGCTGGCTTGCACCGCCAGCTTTGCCGAAAAGCCCGAATGGGCCGGCGGCGGCAAGGGTGACAAAGGCGGCAAGCATGAGCAGAAGGCCGGCAACGATCACGGCAACCAGCACGGCAACCAGCACGGCAACCAACAGGACAACCAGCGGGTTGAGCATGCTCCTTCGGGCCAAAAATCCGGCAACAGTCCAGGGGCTGGCCATGTCAGGGTAGGCGGTTATTTCGGCAACCAGCAGCGCACGGTGGTTCGAACCTATTACGGCAACGAGTTCAAGGCCGGCCGCTGCCCTCCCGGCCTGGCCAAGAAACACAATGGCTGCATGCCTCCCGGACAGGCCAAAAAATATGTCGTGGGCCAGCGCTTGCCCCGCAATGTGGTCTATTACCCGGTGCCCCAGCGTGTCGTTTACCAGCTCGGCGCGCCGCCATCGGGCTACCGTTACGTCCGGGTGTCGTCCGACATCCTGCTGCTGGCCATCGGCACCAGCATGGTGGTCGATGCCATCCAGAACCTGAGCGGCTACTGACTCTGCTTGTGATTTTTGTGCCCTCTTGGCGCAGGCGACGGGCTGGGATAATGGGTTCCAAACTTAAGGAATAACCCAATATGCTGCTTGACGCCGATGACTCCCAACTCGTGCTGGTCGATTACCAGATTCGCCTGATGCCCGCCATTTTTGAACATGAGCGGGTGGTCGCCAATGCCCTGCGCCTGGCCCGCATGGCCCGGATCATGGAGGTGCCGGTCTGGGGCACGGCGCAAAACCCCGACAAGCTGGGCCAGAACCTGCCCGAGTTGCAGGCGGCGATTGATTCGGCCGGCGGCAAGACGATGGCCAAGATGCATTTCAGCGCCGCCGCCGAGGGCCTGGTCGAGTGGCTGCGCCCGCCCGTGCGCAAGGCGCCCAGCGGCGGCAATGCACGTAGCCTGCCAAAACACATGCAAAAACCCCCGGAACCCGAGGAAGAGGGCCGAAGCATGATCGTGATTGCCGGCTGCGAGGCGCACGTCTGCCTGATGCAGACCGCGCTCGAACTGCTCGAAGAAGAGTTCGACGTGTGGGTCGTCACCGATGCCTGCAGCTCCCGCAGCGAACGCGACCGCGACGCGGCGTTCGACCGGCTGGCCGGCAACGGCGCCGAGCTGGTGACGACGGAGATGGTGGCGTTTGAATGGGCGCGCACCTGTGAGCATCCGGCGTTCAGGGAAATGTTGGCCTTGGTGAAATAGGGCAGGCCAGCGTTGCCGGCTGCATCCCCGCCAGATTATTCGCCACTGCCGCCACTGCCGCCACTGCCGTAGGGGCGGGTGAGGATTTCAAGATAGTGGCCATCCGGATCGTTCCAGTAAACGCCGCGCCCGCCGTCCCGATGGTTGATCCTGCCGGGCTGCTGGTGGCCAGGGTCGGCCCAGTAGGGCAGGGTGCGTTCCCGGATGCGGCCGAAAATCACCTCGAATTCGTCCTCGCTGACAAGAAAAGCGTAATGCTGCCGGGTGATGTGGCCATCGGACTGCAGGAAGTCCAGGGTGACGCCGTTGTCCAGTTTCACGCCGTGGAACGGGCCGAACAGTACCGGCGCGGCGCATCCCAGGATCTCGGCCAGGAATGCCGCCGAAGCCTGTGGATCACGGCTTGAGACGATGGTGTGGTTCAGTTCAATAGCCATGGTGCTCTCCAGTATCAGGCAGGTTGCCCATTGACCCGGCATGGACCTCTGCGGGTTCCACAAAACTATTAAACCTCCAGCAGCTCAAGCGTCCTGGCATCGCCTTTTCCGCCGAAGTATTTGTCCAGTGCCCGGTCAAAGACCGGTTCTTGTGGCGCCACCTGCGCAAACAGCGTCATTGACGAGCGGAACTTGAGGTCGTCCGGCGAGTGAAAAATCTGCAGCGCCGTCTTGCCTTGGACAGCCAAAACGAGCTCAGCGCACGCCTTGAGCCTCGGTCCGAGCACGGGATGCTGCCAGTAGGCCAGTGCCTCGTCCCGGGATGCGATGCCGAAAAACAGCGCGGTGGCGCTGCGGCCCAGCGCCTTCAGTTGTGGAAAGACAAACCACATCCAGTGGCTGGCCTTGGCGCCGGCCGCCAGCTCGGCGCAGACCTGCGGATAAATCGGGTCTTGCGCCAGGACAAAACGCTGAAGATGATGAGGATCGTTCATGGCGCAATCTTGCGAGGCGGCACAAGGCTTGTTTGGTCAATCATTTTCTGGCGCCACCTGGAGCGCGTCAAGCGCCGCAGGAATCGCTGCTTGTCTTTCAGGATCCCCAGCGGTAGCTCTTCGCCGCATGCAGCGTCCAGCTGCCATCCCCGGGCAGCTCCAGCACCCAGGCGTGGTGTTTCAGGACCGCCGCGTGGTGGCTGATGCTGACCGGGGTGATCGACAGGCCGGCCAACTGGCCGTACAAAAGCTCCTCATTGGCCGCATCGAGCGCGCTGGTGGCCTCGTCAAGCAGCAGGTAGCGCGGCTTGGCGAGCAGGGCCCGGGCGAAGGCCAGCCGCTGCTGCTCGCCGACTGACAGCACGCGCTGCCAGTCCAGCTCGGCACCCAGGCCGCCGAAGCGCTCGGCCAGCGCCGGCAGGTTTACCTGCGCCAGCCACTGCAGCAGCTCTTCGTCCGAGATGTCGCGCTCGGTGTGCGGGTAGGTCAGCTGGCAGCGCAGGTCGCCCAGCGGCAGGTAGGGCTGCTGGGGCATGAACAGCATGTCCGATCCGGCCGGCCGTGTCACCTCGCCCGAGCCGGTGGTCCACAGCCCGGCAATCACCCGCAGCAGCGAACTCTTGCCTGTGCCGCTGGGTCCGACGATCAGCAGCCCCTGGCCGGGGTTGACGGCTAGCGTGACCTCTTGAAGCAGCAGATGCTCCCGCCCGGGCGTGAGTATCGTCAGCCGTTCAAGGCTTAACTCAAAACCATGCAGCGTATGAATTTTCTGGAAGGCATCATCGGCAGCGCCGCCGGGCGTGCCGGCTTCGGCATCCAGGGCTTGCGAAAAGGCATGCAGCCGCTCGACGCCGGCTGAAAAGCGGCTCAGGCCTTCGAAATGTTCGACGATTACCGTGAGCGCGCTCAGGATGGCGGCAAAGGCGCCCGCGGCCTGTATCGCCCGGCCGACCTCCAGGCGCCCCGACAGCACATCACCGGCAATGATCACCGTGGGCAGAACGATGGTCAGGAACGCATGCGCGTACTGGAACAGGTTGAGCCCGAACTGCCAGCGCAGCACCTGCTGGTAGTTGGCGTAGGCCAGCGCGAAGATGCGTTGCAGCGCCGACATTTCGCGCGCCTCGCCATCGTGAAAGGCAATCGGCTCGGCATGCTCGCGCACCCGCACCAGGCTGAAGCGAAAGTCGGCCTCGCGCTGCAGCTGGCGAAAGTTCAGCCCGATCAGCCGCTTGCCGAACACCGCGCCCGTGAAGACGGTGCTGAACACCGCATAGCCGATCAGGAAAAAAACCAGACCCTGCGAGATCGACCACAGCACGGCCGAAAAGGCGACCAGTTGGAGCACCGAGCCCAGCACGATCATCGAGAAATACAGCGACTGCTGGGTGAAGGAGTTGATGTCTTCGGAAATGCGCTGGTCGGGGTTGTCGATGCCGGCCTCCGTGCCGAGCCGGTAATAGGCGCGCTGATGAAAATAGCGCGCCAAAAAACGGTCCGTCAGCCAGCGCCGCCAGCGCAGCCCGAGCGTGTCGCGCACGTAGTAATACAGCGCGTAAATCGGCACAGCCGCCACGAGAATCGCCGTGTAGCGCCAGATCGAGGCCCAGAAACGGTCGGCATCGCGCGCCGCCAGGGCCGAGGTGAATTCGCCGGTTTCCTGGTTGAACAGCACGTTGAAGGCGGTCTGCCCCAGCAGCAGAAAGACCAGCAGCACCAGCATGCCACGGGCACGCCAGCGCTCATCCGAGAACCAGTAAGGCCGCGCAATCGTGGCGAAGCGTCGCCACAGGCGGGCGTTGAATCCGGGTTGTTCTGCTGCGCTCATTGAACTCCGTTCTGGATAGAAAACTGCCGGATTTGATGCAAAAGCTTTGAAAGCTTCACCGTCAACCATTTCAAATCCGATACAAGCTGCTGAAAATGGCTGAAGTGCAATGTTTGCGTAGGCAAATAGCTATTTAATCAATAGCAATTCAGTGGTTTGCACGATCGTGGCCGGTTGCCGTCAGCTTGCAGCAAGACCGCTGCCCATAATTAAGAATTCAGTTTTGATGACGCAGGCGTGTTTTTTTCGCGCTCGCTTCCAATCAACCGCCGCAGCAAAAATCCGGAGACGACCCATGACAAGCTATGCAGACTTCTACCGCCAGTCCATCGACCAGCCCGACGCCTTCTGGGCCGAGCAGGCCAGCCTGATCGAGTGGCACAAGCCCTTTGACCGCGTCTGCAACTACGACAATCCGCCGTTTGTCAAATGGTACGAAGGCGGCCAGACCAACCTGTGCCACAACGCCGTGGACCGGCATTTGGCGGACCGGGCCGGCCAGGCCGCGCTGATTGCCGTCTCCAGCGAAACCGGCTTGGAGAAAACCTACACCTTCCAGGATCTGCACGGCGAAGTGCAGCGCATGGCCGCCAGCCTGAAGGCGCTCGGCGTCGAGCAGGGCGACCGCGTGCTGATCTACATGCCGATGATTGCCGAAGCTGCCTTTGCGATGCTGGCCTGCGCCCGCATCGGCGCGGTGCATTGCGTGGTGTTTGGCGGATTTGCCAGCGGCTCGCTGGCTTCGCGCATTGAAGATGCGGCGCCCAAGGTCATCGTCAGCTCCGATGGCGGCTCGCGCGGCGGCAAGGCGCTGCCCTACAAGCCGCTGCTCGACGAGGCGATCCGCCTGTCCAGCCACAAGCCAAGCGCCGTGCTGCTGGCCGACCGGGGCCTGGCGGCCATGGAACTGGTGGCCGGGCGCGACCACCTCTGGAACGAGTTGCGCGAACAGCATTTCGATGCACAGGTGCCGTGCGAATGGCTGGACTCGACCGCCATCAGCTACACCATCTACACCAGCGGAACCACCGGCAAGCCCAAGGGCGTGCAGCGCGACACGGCCGGCTACACCGTAGCCTTGGCCGCGAGCATGAAGCACATCTTCGACGGCCATGCCGGCGAAACCTTCTTCTCGACCAGCGACATCGGCTGGGTCGTCGGCCACAGCTACATCGTCTATGGCCCGCTGATTGCCGGCATGGCGACCATCATGTACGAAGGCCTGCCGACGCAGGGTATGGACAAAAAGCCCAACGGCGGCATCTGGTGGGAACTGGTCGAGAAATACAAGGTCACGGTCATGTTCAGCGCGCCAACCGCCGTGCGCGTCTTGAAAAAGCAGGACCCCGCCTTGCTGACGAAATACGATTTGTCGAGCCTGCGCGCGCTGTTCCTGGCCGGCGAGCCGCTCGATGAGCCGACCGCCCGCTGGATCAGCGAAGGCCTCAATGTGCCGATCATCGACAACTACTGGCAGACCGAAAGCGGCTGGCCGATTCTGACGATTGCCAACGGCGTCGAGTCCAAGCCCAGCAAGTTCGGCAGCCCCGGCATTCCGATGTACGGCTACAACGTCAAGCTGCTGCACGAATCAACCGGCGAAGAACTGACCGTTCCGGGTGAAAAAGGCGTGGTGGTCATTGAAGGACCGACGCCTCCGGGCTTCATGCAGACCATCTGGCAGGATGACGCTCGCTTCGTCAACACCTATTGGAAGAGCATTCCCGGCAGGCTGGTGTACAGCACCTTCGACTGGGGAATCCGCGACGCCGACGGCTACTTCTTCATCCTGGGCCGCACCGACGACGTGATCAACGTGGCGGGCCACCGGCTCGGAACGCGCGAGATCGAGGAAAGCATTTCCGGCCATTCGCAGGTCTCGGAAGTGGCCGTGGTCGGCGTGGCCGACGGCCTCAAGGGCCAGGTCGCGATGGCCTTTGCGGTGCTCAAGGATTCCAGCGTGCTGAACGACGCCGCAGCCTGCGCCAGGCTCGAAGCCGAAATCATGAAGCGCGTGGACAACGACCTGGGCGCGGTGGCCCGGCCGGCCCGCGTCCGCTTTGTGACGGTCTTGCCCAAGACGCGCAGCGGCAAGCTGCTGCGCAGGGCCATCCAGGCGGTGTGCGAAGGCCGCGATGCCGGTGACCTGACGACGATGGACGACCCGGCCGCGCTGCAGCAGATCAGGGACCGGGTGGAAACCGTATAGCAAGGGACGGCTCACGGAGGGCGGAGGTGGGGCGCTGGCCAATCAAATGGCTGGCGCCTTTTTTATTTCCGCAGCCGGCTTCAGTTCAGTCTGATACCAATCCCGTGTCATGAGATAACCGAAGCTGAAGGCAGCACTGTCCAGTTGCGGGAGCACAAAGAGCGGATGGCACCAGGGATTTGCGTGAAGGCATTCCAGGCGTCGCAGCAGGCATCCACAATCTGCTCATACCCGTCATAGCAGCGGTTGGCCAGGTGCCGGTCGCGCAGTTGCTGCCACACCTGCTCGGCCGGGTTGAGTTCGGGTGAACCCGCGGGCAGCGGCAGCAATGAGAGATTGGAGAACTGGGGCAGTTTGGCGGTGGTATGCCACCCTGCACGATCGAGCACCAGCACCGCGTGGCGCTCCGCAGGAACGGCCTCGCTGATGGCCTGCAGGTGTAGGGCCATCGCCTCGGTATTGGCCTGCGGCAGGATCAGGCCAACAGCGGTATCGCGCTGCGCACAGACGGCGCCAAAGATGTATGCCGATTCGGACTGCTGCTGGCGCACCACCCGGGGCCGCGTTCCCTTGCGCGCCCACAGGCGCGTTTGCGTGCCGCGCTGGCCAATGCGCATTTCATCTTGAAACCAAACATCCACTTGCTCAGGCGCAATGCCCGGGGGCAGCGTTGCTGCGACTTCCTGGACGAAGTTTTTTTTTGAATTCGGCTTGTGCCATCGGATCGGCGTAAGGACTGAGGGCGCGGGCCGAAATCCATACCATGCCCAAACGCTTCATCAGGTCATACACACCGTTCAGGCTGTAGGCCACACCGAACTGCCGGGCCAGCAACTGGCGTATGTCTTCCCCCCGCACCCGCCCGCCGCCGCGTTCGCGCTGCAGTTGCCGGGCCGCCAGGCGAAACGCCTCTTCGTGCTCTTTGGCAAGGCGCTGCGTACTCCAGTCGTGCGGCATGCCGGCCAGACGGTCAAAGTCATAGGGCTGCAGCTGATCAATGATGTGCTGAGATAACATTTTCGTAACCTCCTGCGAGAGCCAAGACTGGTCAGACTCCGATCACTGACTTTGGTTCTTTCTCTGTCGGGATTGGTATGAGCTGCGCCTGCCTGGCCACCCGGATGCAGTCCTTCATGTGCTCCTCGCCAAAGTAGCGGATGGCCGCATAGCCCACGGTGGCCGCCACGATCTGTCCGGCCAGCGGCACGTACTTGGCGAGCTGTTTGGTCGCCATGCGCGTGCCGATCTTGGTGGTGGCCTTGATGATCAGGTCGCGGCTGATGAACTTGCCGATCAGCACCGAGCCGACCATGGCCACGGCTTTTTGCACCTGTTCGCGTTTTTTCGGGTCCAGCTGGTCGATCTGCTCGGGCGCCAGGCCGAATTCCCTGTTGATCTGGGGAATCAGCCTGGACAGCAGCGCGGCATCCACCGCCCAGTCCAGGCCGGGCACCGGCACCGCGCTGGCGACGGCGGCAACCAGCGCCCGCTTGTTGAGCAATTTGCGGCTGCGCTTGACGGCCGCTTCAAGCGCCGCATCGTCAGCGGCCAGGTGCAGGGCAGTGGGCATGGCTCAAAACCTTTCATGGGATGGCGTCTTGCGTGCAATAGCTTGTATCACACGGCAAGGAATGCAGCCCATCGGTCCGAGCCAATGACCGGCTGAACCTGCGGCGTTTTATGCGGCGACGGCTTCCAGCTTTTCCGTCACTTCCAGCCAGCGTTCTTCGAGCTTGGCCAGGTCGGCTTCAATCGTCTTGAGGCGTTTGCCGGTCTGGGCGATTTCCGCTGGCGCCTTGGCCGTCGTCAGCAAGACTTCAAGGTTGGCCTTTTCGCTGTTCATGCTCTGCAGCTGGCGGTCGATTTTTTCGAGTTCCTTGCGCAGCGGCTTGGCTGCGTCCGACTGTTGCTGGCGGCGCTGGGCGTCTTCCTTCTTGCTGGCCGAGTTTTTTACGTCGGATTGGCCTTTTGCGCTTGCTGTGTCTGCACTGACAGCTACTGTTTTGGTAGCAGCGGGCGCAGCGGGGCTGTTGCTGGCTTTCTTGGCTTCCTCGCGCTGGCGCTTGGCCTCGTCGAGCAGGTAGCGCTGGTAGTCGTCCAGGTCGCCGTCGAACGGGGCGACGCCACCGCGCGAGACCATCCAGAACTCGTCGCAAACGGCGCGCAGCAAGGCGCGGTCGTGGCTGACCAGCATCACGGTGCCTTCGAATTCATTGAGCGCCATCGACAGCGCCTCGCGCGTGGCCAAGTCCAGGTGGTTGGTCGGCTCATCGAGCAGCAAGAGGTTGGGGCGCTGCCAGACGATCATGCACAGCACCAATCTCGCTTTTTCGCCGCCGCTCATGCTGCCGACGGCCTGCTTGACCATGTCGCCGCCGAAGTTGAAATTGCCCAGGAAGCTGCGCAAGTCCTGCTCGCGCGTGGGCTGGCTGCCCATCTTGCCGGCGGCGGTCACTTCCTTGACCAGGCGGATCATGTGCTCGAGCGGGTTGTCCGCCGGGCGCAGCACGTCGAGTTCCTGCTGGGCAAAGTAGCCGATGTTCAGGCCCTTGCCCTCGGTCATCTCGCCTTCAATCGGAGCGAGGGCGCGCGCGATGGTTTTGACCACGGTCGATTTGCCCTGGCCGTTGGCGCCCAGAATGCCGATGCGCTGGCCGGCCAGCACCGACTTGCTGACGTTCTGCACGATGACCGTGGGCGGTGTGCCTTCGGGCGCGTCTTCGGGCGCGGGGTAGCCGAAGTAGGCGTTCTGCATCGACAGCATCGGGTTGGGCAGGTTCGCCGGCTCCTTGAACTCGAAGGTGAAGTCGGCTTCGGCCAGCAGCGGCGCGATTTTTTCCATACGGTCCAGCGCCTTGACGCGGCTTTGCGCCTGCTTGGCCTTGCTGGCCTTGGCCTTGAAGCGGGCGATGAACTTTTGCAGGTGGGCAATCTTGTCCTGCTGCTTGTTGAACGCGCCTTGCTGCAGCGCCATCTGCTCGGCGCGCAGGTCTTCAAATTTGCTGTAGTTGCCGCCGTAGCGCGTGAGCTTGGCGCTTTCGATATGCACGGTCACGTCGGTCACGGCGTCGAGGAACTCGCGGTCATGGCTGATGACCAGCATCGTTCCCTGGTAGCGCTTGAGCCAGGCTTCGAGCCAGACCAGTGCATCCAAGTCCAGATGGTTGGTCGGCTCGTCAAGCAGCAGCAAATCCGACGGGCACATCAGCGCGCGCGCCAGTTGCAGGCGCATGCGCCAGCCGCCCGAAAAGCTGTTGACCGGGTTGTCGAGCTCGCTGAGCTTGAAACCCAGGCCCAGGATCAGGGCCTGCGCGCGCGCCTGCGCGTCGTGCGCGCCGCAGTCGTACAAATCCATGTAGGCGTGCGCCATGCGGTCGCCGTCACCGCTCAGCTCGGACGCATCGACCTCGGCCTGCGCGGCCAGCAGCACGGTGTCGCCTTCGATCACGTAGCTGGTGGCGCTTTGTTCGGTTTCGGGCATGTCCTGCGCGACCTGCGCCATTTTCCACTGCGCGGGAATGTAGTATTCGCCGCCGTCCTCGTGCAGCGTGCCGTTGAGCATGGCGAACAGCGAGGACTTGCCCGCGCCGTTGCGGCCCACCAGGCCGATTTTTTCGCCCGGATTGAGGGTGACAGACGCGCTGTCGAGAATCACTTTGGCGCCGCGACGCAGCACCACATTTTTAAGGGTAATCATTTAAACCAACAGACTGAAGAAAAAGGGTCGGGTCGCAGGGCGCCCGGCAAGACGCTTGAAACTCGAAATACTGAAAGCAGGGTTCAGGCCAGCTGTTCCCATGTCAGTAACAGTACCTGGTCGCTGCCGGCGCTGGTTTCAAACCAGAACGGCTTCAGGTGCGGAAAAGCGCGTTCAAAATTCTCGCGCTCGTTGCCGATTTCCAGCACCAACACCGCATTTTCGTTCATTTGCGCGGCGGCGTTCAGAAAAAGGCTGCGAATGAAGTCCATGCCGTCCGCGCCGCCGGCCAGCGCCAGGCCGGGTTCGGCCCGGAATTCAGCGGGCAGGGCGGCCATGCTGGCGGCGTTCACATAGGGCGGATTGCACAAAATCAGGTCGTAGCCGCCGGGGCAGTTTGCCAGGCCGTCCGATTCGATCAGCGTGATGCGGCTGGCCAACTGGTGCCGGTCCACGTTGATGCGCGCCACGGCCAGCGCGTCCGGGCTGATGTCGGCGGCATCGACCACCACTTCCGGGTACGTCATGGCGGCCAGAATCGCCAGGCTGCCGTTGCCGGTGCACAAATCGAGCACGCGCTGCGTCTCGTCGCTCAGCCAGTCGTCGATGCTGCCGTCGTCAAGCAGCTCGGCGATGAAGGAGCGTGGAATGATGACGCGCTCATCGACATAAAACGGCACGCCCATCAGCCAGGCTTCATGCGTCAGGTAGGCGGCGGGCTTGCGGGTGGCGATGCGGGTATCGACCAGCAGGGCCACCTGCGCCTGGTCCTCGGGCGATACCGGCCGGTTTTCGACGGATTCCAGGTCGTCCAACTCCAGGCCCAGCTTCCACAGCACCAGCCAGGCGGCTTCGTCAAACGCATTGGTCGTGCCGTGGCCGTAGCCGTCGGAAAAGCTCAATCCGGCGGCGTCCAGCCGGTCGGCCATCTGCTCGATCACCTCTAACACGGTCACGGTGGGGGTGGGAGTTGTCGTCATGCCAGTCCTGCCAGGCGCTCGAGAACGCCCTTGTAGATGTTCTTGAGCGGGTCGAGCGATGCGGTGTCCACGCATTCGTTGATCTGGTGGATCGTCGCGTTGACCGGACCCAGCTCGATGACCTGCGGGCAGATCTTGGCGATGAAGCGGCCGTCGCTGGTGCCGCCGGTCGTGGACAGCTCGGTCTGCACGCCGGTCTCGGCCAAAATCGCGCCGCGCACCGCATCGACCAGCGTGCCGGGCGTGGTCAAAAAGGGCAGGCCGCCAAGCGTCCATTTCAGCTCGTATTCGAACTGGTGCTTGCTCAAAATGGCCAGCAGGCGCTGCTGCAGGCTTTCGGGAGTCGATTCGGTGCAGAAGCGGAAATTGAAATCGACCACCAGGTCGCCGGGAATGACGTTGCTGGCGCCGGTGCCGGCATGGATGTTGGAAACCTGCCAGCTGGTCGCCGGGAAAAAATCATTGCCCTGGTCCCACTGCGTCGCCACCAGTTCAGCCAGCGCGGGCGCGAACAGGTGAATCGGGTTCTTGGCCAGGTGCGGGTAGGCGATATGGCCCTGCACGCCCTTGACGCTGAGCTTGCCGCTCAGCGTGCCGCGTCGGCCGTTCTTGATCATGTCGCCCAGCTGTTTGACCGACGTGGGTTCGCCGACGATGCAGTAGTCGAGCACCTCGCCGCGCGCCAAAAGCCGGTCGCAGACCACCACCGTGCCGTCGATGCCGGGGCCTTCCTCGTCGCTGGTGATCAAAAAGGCCATCGACAGCGCGGGCCGGGGATGCGCCGCCAGGAACTCCTCGACCGCCACGACCATGGCGGCAATCGAGGTTTTCATATCCGCCGTGCCGCGCCCGTACAGCTTGCCCGCGCGGTGGCTGGGCGTGAACGGGTGGCTGTGCCACTGCGCCAGCGGGCCGGTCGGCACCACATCGGTGTGGCCGGCAAACACCAGCGTCTTGACTTTGGCTTGTGACAATTCAGTGTTTGCTATGGATTCAATAGCTGGTTGTGCAAGCGCTGCTTGCGCAGAAGGGCTAAAACCTTCAAATTTTGCCCATAAATTCGTGACCCGGAAATGCTCGGGTCCGCTGACGATGGTTTCGCACTTGAAACCCAGCGGCGCCAGCCGCGCAATCAGCAGGGCCTGGCAGCCGGCATCGTCGGGTGTGACGGACGGGCGGGAAATCAGCTGCTCGGCTAGGTGGAGTGTTCGGGACATGGTGAATTCAGTGCCTGACGTCCAGCGTGATTTCGGTGAATGACGGCTCGTCATCCGGGTCGAAATGGGTTTCCTCCGCCTTGGCCTGGGCCGCTGCTGAAAAGTCATTTTCCAGCCGCCACATCAGGTTGGTGGGCGAATCGGCATGCGCCAGGCCTTCCTTGCGCGTCACGGTGCCTTCGGTGATCATTTTGGCGATGTTCTGCTCGAAGGTCTGCGAGCCTTCGGCCATGGATTTTTCCATCGCTTCCTTGACGCCCGAAAAATCACCGCGCTCGATCAGATCGGAAATCAGCTTGGTGTTGAGCATGACTTCCACCGCCGGCACGCGGGTGTTGGTTTGCGTGCGCAGCAGGCGCTGCGAGATGACGGCCTTCAGGGCGGCCGCCAGGTCGCCCAGCAGGGTCGGGCGCACTTCGACCGGGTAAAAGCTCAGGATGCGGTTGAGCGCCTGGTAGCTGTTGTTGGCGTGCATGGTGGCCAGGCACAGGTGGCCCGACTGCGCGTAGGCAATCGCCGCCGACATGGTTTCGCGGTCGCGGATCTCGCCGATCATGATCACGTCGGGCGCCTGGCGCAGCGCGTTCTTCAGCGCCACCTGCAGCGACTGGGTGTCGCTGCCGACCTCGCGCTGGTTGACGACCGACTTCTTGTTGGTGAAGAAAAACTCAATCGGGTCTTCAATCGTCAGGATGTGGCCGGTCACGGTTTCATTGCGCTTGTCGATCATCGACGCCAGCGTAGTGGTTTTTCCGGCGCCGGTGGCGCCCACCATCAGCAGCAGGCCGCGCTTTTCCATGATCAGCTCGCCCAGCAGCGGCGGCACGTTCAGGCTGGCCAGCGCCGGAATCTTGTTCGGAATGTAGCGAATCACCGCTGCATAGGTGCTGCGCTGGCGAAAGCCGCTGATGCGAAAGTTGCCCAGGCCCTCGACCGCCAGCCCCATGTTGAGTTCGCCGATTTCATCGAGTTCCTCGATCCGCTCTGGCGGCACCATTTCGGCCAGCAGGCTGCGCGGCGCGTCGGCTGGCAGGATCTGCGCATTGATGGGAATGGCCTGCCCGTTGATCTTGATGATGGCGGGTGAGTGGGCGGACAGGTAAACGTCAGACGCTTTCTTGTCCACCATCAAACGCAGAATTCTTTCCATCGTTCCCATGCTCACCCTTTGGTCATTGTTGATTGATGCGCAAGCCGCTGTCTGGATCAGTCGCGCAGCAGGTCGTTCAGGCTGGTCGTGGCGCGGGTTTTTGCATCCACGCGCTTGACGATGACCGCGCAGTACAGGCTGTATTTGCCGCCGGCCTTGGGCAGGTTGCCCGAGACGACGACGGAGCCGGCCGGAATGCGGCCGTAGCTCACGGTGTCGCTTTCACGGTCGTAAATCGGCGTGCTCTGGCCGATGTACACACCCATCGACAGCACCGAGTTTTCCTCGACGATCACGCCTTCGACCACTTCGGAGCGCGCGCCGATGAAGCAGTTGTCCTCGATGATGGTCGGGTTGGCCTGCATCGGCTCCAGCACGCCGCCAATGCCGACGCCGCCCGACAGATGCACGTTCTTGCCGATCTGGGCGCAGGAGCCGACGGCGGCCCAGGTATCGACCATCGTGCCTTCATCGACGTAAGCGCCGATGTTGACGTAGCTGGGCATCAAAATCGCACCCTTGGCGATGAAGCTGCCCCGGCGCGCCACGGCGGGCGGCACCACGCGAACACCGGTGGCGCGCATTTCCTGCTCGCTCAGGTTGGCAAACTTCGTTGGAACCTTGTCGTAAAAACCCAGTTCGCCGGCGCGCATCAGTTCGTTGTCTTTCAGGCGAAAGCTCAGCAGCACGGCTTTTTTCAGCCACTGGTGCACCGTCCACTGGCCTACGCCTTCGCGGGTGGCCACGCGCAATGTACCGTTGTTGAGCTGCTCGATGGCATGCTCGACGGCCTCCAGAACCTCTTTGGGCGCCGAGGCAGACGACAGGTTGGCGCGGTTTTCCCAGGCGGCGTCGATGGTGGCTTGCAGGTTGTCTTGAGTCATTTTTGAGTTTTTCAGTGAACTTTGGATTGAATGAATTGAACGATGCGCTGGGCGGCTTCGACGCATTCGGCGGTTTGCGCCACCAGCGCCATGCGGATCCGGCCGGCGCCGGGGTTGCATCCCTGCGCATCGCGCGCCAAGTAACTGCCCGGCAGCACGACGACATTGTAAAGAGCGAGCAACTCGCGCGAAAACGCGGTGTCCGAACCCTTGAACGCATCAGGGACAGCCGCCCACAGGTAAAAACCGGCGTCGGGCAAGGCCACGTCCATCACTTCGGCCAGCATGGGCGTGACCTGCGCGAACTTCTCGCGGTACTGGGCGCGGTTGTCAATCACATGCGCCTCGTCGGCCCAGGCGGCGATGCTGGCGGCCTGCACGATGGGGCTCATGGCGCTGCCGTGGTAGGTGCGGTAGAGCAAAAACGACTTGATGATGGCCGCGTCACCGGCCACAAAGCCGCTGCGCAGGCCGGGCACGTTGCTGCGCTTGGACAGGCTGGTCAGCGCAATCAGGTTCTTGAAGTCATGCCGGCCAAGCCGCGCTGCCGCTTCCAGGCCGCCCAGCGGCGGCTCGTCGCGGAAATAAATCTCGCTGTAGCACTCGTCCGAGGCGATCACGAAGCCGTACTGGTCGCTCAAGCGGAACAGCAGTTCCCATTCGCTAAGGCCCATCACCGCGCCGGTCGGGTTGCCGGGCGAGCAGACAAACAGCAACTGGGTTTTTCCCCACACGGCTGCGGGCACGGCGGCCCAGTCGATGCCGAAGTTGCGCGCCGGCTCGCTGGGCGCGAACCACGGCTGCGCGCCGGCCAGCAGCGCCGCGCCTTCGTAGATTTGATAAAAAGGATTCGGGCAGACCACCGTCGCGCCGGGCTGGCCGGGGTCAATCACCGTCTGCGCCAGCGCGAACAGCGCCTCGCGCGAGCCGTTGACCGGCAGGATTTGCGTCGCCGGATCAACGCTCAGGCCGCCGTAGCGCCGCGCCAGCCAGTCGCTCATGGCTTGGCGCAATTTGGGTTCGCCCAGCGTGCCGGGGTAGCTGGCCAGCCCGGCCAGGCTGCCGGTCAGCGCATCTTTAATCAATTGCGGCGTCGCATGGCGCGGCTCGCCGATGCCCAGGCTGATGGGCGAATACGCCGGATTGGGGGTGACGCCGGCATGCAGCTGGCGCAGCCGCTCGAAGGGGTAAGGCTGAAGGCGGGAAAGCAGGGGATTCATGGCGGACGATTATCCAGCCTTGGGTGTGGGGTTTGCACCTGCGCTTGCTACCGGCCGCATCGCCATGTGGGTGTTTTGCTATTAAAAATATAGCTGTATATGCCCGCCTATATTGCGCAAAAAGGCTTATTTGATGATATTTCACCGTTCTGTAGAACCATCGGCTTCATTTTTCAGTCCGTTCATGCGTTTTCCTGTCCTGCTTGTTGTTTAAACTGAGTCGAAAAGTTTTATTTACTGCCGTTTCCAGTCGCTTGCCGGCGTAAAAAAACCACACTTCGCTCGGGTAACATCACAGTCCGTGTGCCGCCCGCCAGTGGCGCTACGGGTTCACAAGCGTCAAAAAATCAACGAGTTAGCTTCAGGCTCAACAACACAGGCCAGCCGTGCGTCTCAATTCGATCAAGTTAGCAGGTTTCAAGTCATTCGCCGATCCGACCAATTTCATGCTGCCGGGGCAGCTGGTCGGTGTGGTCGGCCCCAACGGCTGCGGCAAATCGAACATCATGGATGCCGTGCGCTGGGTGCTGGGCGAGAGCAAGGCGTCCGAGCTGCGCGGCGAGTCGATGCAGGACGTGATCTTCAGCGGCACCACCACCCGCAAGTCGGCCAGCCGCGCCAGCGTGGAACTGGTGTTCGACAATGCCGACCACCGCGCCGGCGGCCAGTGGGGCCAGTTTGCTGAAATCGCCGTCAAGCGGGTGCTGACGCGCGACGGCACCTCCAGCTACTACCTGAACAACCAGCCGGTGCGCCGCCGCGACGTGCAGGACGTGTTTCTGGGCACCGGGCTGGGGCCGCGCGCCTACGCCATCATCGGCCAGGGCACGATCAGCCGCATCATCGAATCCAAGCCCGAGGAACTGCGCCTGTTCCTCGAAGAAGCCGCCGGTGTGTCCAAATACAAGGAACGCCGCCGCGAAACCGCCAACCGATTGAGCGATACGCGGGAAAACCTGACGCGCGTCGATGACATCCTGCGCGAACTCAATGCCAACCTGGAGCGGCTCGAAAAGCAGGCCGAAGTTGCCCTGCGCTACAACGCGCTGCAGGCCGCCGGCACTTTAAAACAGCACCAGCTGTGGTTTTTGAAGCGCACCGAGAGCGAAGCCGACCAGGCCAGGGTCCGGCTGGACGCCGAAAAATCGGTGAATGACCTTGAAAGCCGTATTGCCGACCTGCGCCACATCGAAGCCGACCTGGAAACCATCCGCCAGGCGCACTATGCGGCGGGCGACCAGGTCAACCAGGCGCAAGGCAGGCTCTACGAGGCCAGCGCCGAGGTGGGGCGGCTGGAGGCTGAAATCCGCTTTGTGGTCGATGGCCGCAAGCGCGTCGAGCAGCGCCTGGTCCAGCTGACGGAGCAGACCGCCCAGTGGGCGGCGCGCCGCGAGGATGCGGCCATCGAATCCGAAAGCCTGGCCGAAAAAGCCTTTGAGGCCGAAGAAAAAGCTGAACTGCTGGCCGCGCAGCTTGAGGAGCAGCAGGACCAGCTGCCGGCGCTCGAAGAAGCGCTGCGCCAGGCCCAGGCCAAGGCCAATGAGCAGCGCGCCGGCGTGGCGCAGGTCCAGCAGCAGCTCCAGGTGCTGGCCGCCGAGCAGCGCCATGTTGAAGAGCAGCTGCGCGCGCTGGGCTTGCGCCACGAGCGCCTGTCAGCCGACCGCAAGGCGCTCAATGCGCCCGACGAGGCGCGGCTGGCCAGCCTGGCCGCGCAACTGGAACATGCCCAGGAAGCGCAGGCCGTGGCCCAGGCCAGATTGCAGGAACTGACCGAAACCGTGCCGCAGCTCGATGAAGCGCGGCGCAGCCTGCAGCAAGCGGCCAATGCCGAATCGGCCCGGCGCGCCGACCTGTCGGCGCGGCTCGAAGCGCTCAAGGCGCTGCAGGAAAAAGTCAGGACCGACGGCAAGCTCAGGCCCTGGCTGGCCCGGCATGGTCTTGAAAATCTGCAGGCACTGTGGAGCCGCCTGCACATCGAGCAGGGCTGGGAAAACGCGCTCGAAGCCGCCTTGCGCGAGCGCCTGGGCGCGCTGGAAGTCAGCCGCCTCGACATCGTGCGCGGCTTTGCCGGCAGCGACCTGCGCGGCAAGCCTGAAGGGCCGCCGGCCAAGCTGGCGTTTTATTCGCCGCCGAATGCAGCCGCTCCCGGCTATTGCAACCCGGCGCTCAACCTCAAGCCGCTGGCTGACTTGCTGCGCCTGAACGATGCCGGCCTGTCGGCGCTGCTGTCCGGCTGGCTGCACGGCAGCTACACCGCGCCGACGCTCGACGACGCCCTGGCCGCGCGCGAGCGCCTGCTGCCGGGCGAGACGATCTACGTCATGGGCGGCCATGCCGTCACCGCGCACAGCGTGAGCTTTTATGCGCCCGACTCCGAGCAGGCCGGTTTGCTGGCCCGGGCGCAGGAGATTGAAAACCTGGAAAAAGGCCTGCGCGCGCAACTGCTGATCAGCGAAGAAGCCAAATCGGCATTGACCCGCGCCGAGGCCGCTTACGTTGACGCCAGCCAGCGCCTGGCCACCGCCCGCCGCGAAGCCGCCGAAGGCCAGAACCAGAGCCACGCGCTGCAGGTCGAAGTGCTGCGCCTCACGCAACTGGCCGAGCAGGCGCGCGCCCGCAGCCAGCAGATTCAGGCCGACATGGCCGAAATCGAAGCCCAGTTGGAGGAATTGCAGGAGCGCAAGATCACCGCCGAAGCGCGTTTCGAGGAACTCGACATGCAACTGGCCGACAGCCAGGAGCGCCATGCCCAGCTTGACGACCGGGTGATAGCCACCGAGCGCCGCCGCGCCGAATCGCGCGAGCAGCAGCGCACGCTGGAGCGGCAGTTGCAGGAAGCGCAGTTTGCGCTGCGCAGCCTGGCCGCGCGCCGTGAAGAGCTGGCGCGTTCCATAGGTATCGCCGCGCAACAAGCGGCGTCGATTGCCGGTGAAGAAGAGCGTGCCCGCCACGAACTGCTGCGGCTCAACGACGCCGCCGCCCAGGGCGGACTGCAGGACGCGCTGAACGCCAAGCTGGCGCGCGAAGCCGACCTGAGCGCCCAGCGCAGCCAGTACGACGGCCTGACCCACCAACTGCGCGCCAGCGATGAACGGCGGCTGCAGCTGGAGCGTGAACTCGAACCCTTGCGCCAGCGCATCACCGAATTCCAGCTCAAGGAGCAGGCCGCGCGGCTGGGTTTCGAGCAATATGCGCAGCTGCTGACGGACGCGCAGGCGGATTTGCCGGCGGTGGCGGCGTCGATCCAGGCCGGCAACGTGCGCATGACCGGCCTGCAGGGCGAGATTGACCGCATCCAGCGCGACATTCACGCGCTGGGCGCGGTGAACCTGGCCGCGCTCGACGAACTGGGCGTCGCCCGCGAACGCAAGCAGTTCCTTGATGCGCAGTCGGCCGATCTGAACGAGGCGATGGCGACGCTCGAAGACGCGATCCGCAAGATCGACATGGAAACGCGCGACTTGCTGTCCAGCACCTTCGAGGCCGTCAACGGGCATTTCGGCCGCATGTTCCCGGAACTGTTTGGCGGCGGCAATGCCCGGCTGGTGATGACCGGCGAGGAAATCCTCGACGCCGGCGTTCAGGTCATGGCGCAGCCGCCGGGCAAGAAGAACCAGACGATTCACCTGCTGTCGGGCGGCGAGAAGGCGCTGACGGCGATTGCGCTGGTGTTCGCGATTTTCCAGCTCAATCCGGCGCCGTTTTGCCTGCTCGATGAGGTCGATGCGCCGCTGGACGATGCCAATACCGAGCGTTATGCCAAACTCGTGTCCAGCATGAGCAAGGAGACGCAATTTTTATTCATCAGCCACAACAAGATCGCCATGGAAATGGCCGAGCAGCTGATCGGCGTGACCATGCAGGAGCAGGGCGTGTCCCGCATCGTTGCCGTCGATATGCAAGCCGCCCTGAGTCTTGCCGAAGCAGCCTGAACCTATCGAGAAATCATGAGCACATTACAAATAAGCCTGGCAGTCGGCGGTAGTTTGGTCCTGGTGGGCATCATTGCCCACAGCGCCTGGTCCGCACGCAAGAACCAGCCCAAACAGGCCACGCCCAAGGCGGTGGTCGAGCCTGAATCCATGCCCTTGCAAGCGCCGGAGGACGGTTTCCATCTGAGCGAGCTTGACGGCCCGCCGGAGCGGCATGAACCGAGCTTTGACACCGACTCCGGCATGGCGGCGCTGACCCAGCTGACCCAGCTCACCACGCCCGAGAGAAAAGCGGTGCTCGACATCCTGATCGATGCGATTGCGCCGGTCGCGCTGGAGTCGCCGGTATCGGGCGAAGCCGCGCTGGCCGCCATGCCCGCCACGCGCCGGGTGGGCAGCAAGCCTTTCGCCATCGAAGGCTTGCGTGAAGACAGCCGTGAATGGGAGATTCCCGCCGCCGGCTATCGCTACAGCGCTTTTCAGTGCGGCGTCCAGCTGGCCAACCGCACCGGTGCCCTGAACGCGATTGAATACTCCGAATTTGTCATGAAGGTGCAGGCTTTTGTCGATGCCATCGGCGGCGAGGTGGAGTTCGCGGAAATGCAGGGCGAAGTGGCCCGGGCCAGGGAGCTCGACCAGTTCGCCAGCGCGCACGATGCCCAGCTGAGCTTCAAGCTGCGCGCCGTCAAGACCGCCTGGAGCCCCGGCTATGTGCAGCAAAGCGCGGCCAGCCAGGGCTTTGTTCCGTCGGCCACGCCGGGACGCATGCTGCTGCCAGCCAGCCAGCCGGGCCAGCACGGCCCGATCCTGGGGCTGAGCTTTGATTCGCAGGCCGCCCAGGCCGAAGACCCCGAACAGACCGCGCTGTACGAACTCACGCTGTCGCTCGACGTGCCGCAGGTGCTGCGCGCTGAAGCGCCGTTTGCCCGCATGTGCGAGGTGGCCATCGCGCTGGCGGGCAGCATGGACGGCGTGATCATCGACGACAACGCCATTTTGGTCCGGCCCGAAGCCATGGAGGCGATTCACGCCGACCTGGAGGAGCTTTACGACCGCATGGATGCGCGTGAGCTGTCGGCCGGCTCGGTGCTGGGCCGGCGTTTGTTTTCGTGACGCCATGAGGCCTTAAGG
Source organism: Polaromonas naphthalenivorans CJ2 (assembly GCF_000015505.1). GTDB lineage: Bacteria > Pseudomonadota > Gammaproteobacteria > Burkholderiales > Burkholderiaceae_C > Polaromonas > Polaromonas naphthalenivorans. The sequence goes on from NC_008781.1 coordinate 1,931,842, forward strand.
ATTCCCGGCGGCCTCAAGGGGCCGCTTTTTTTTGATTTGTTATCGAGCTGTTTCATGTCCACCCTTGATCTGTTTGCGTCGCCAACACCCGCGCCTATGCCGCCTGCCTCCGTGATTGAGCGCATTGCCGCCCTGCGTGCCGAGCTGGACCTGCATGCCCATCGCTATTACGTGCTCGACGAGCCCAGCATTCCCGACGCCGAATACGACCGGCTGTTCAAGGAGTTGCAGGCGCTCGAAGCGGCGCATCCCGAACTGCTCACGCCCGACTCGCCCACGCAGCGCGTCGGCGGCAAGCCGCTGGGCCAGTTCGCCAGCGTGCGCCACCGCATTCCGATGCTCAGCATCCGCACCGAAACCGACACCGAAGCCACGGGCGCCCGGAATTTCGACACCCGCGTGCGCAAGGAACTGGGGCTGAAGGAGTCCGATCCGCCGGTCGAGTACGTGGCCGAACTCAAGTTTGACGGCCTGGCGATGAGCCTGCGCTACGAAAACGGCGTGCTGGTGCAGGCCGCCACGCGTGGCGACGGCGAGGTCGGCGAAGATGTGACGCAGAACATCCGCACCATCCGGCAGATTCCGCTTCGCTTGCCTGCCGATGCACCTCCAGTGATGGAAGTGCGCGGCGAGGTGTACATGCGCCGCGACGAATTCGAGGCGCTCAACGAGCGCCAGCGCGAAAAGATCGCCAAGGGCGCGAAGGGCGAAAAGACCTTCGTCAACCCGCGCAACGCGGCGGCCGGCGGCGTGCGCCAGCTCGATCCGGCGTTTGCCGCCGAGCGCCGGCTGAGCTTTTTTGCCTACGGCGTGGGCGAGATCACGCCACCCGAAGAAGGCGGGCCGGTGTTTGAAACCCATTTTGAACTGCTGCAAACCCTGAAATCATGGTGTTTTCCGGTCGCTGCGCAGACTCGGCTTGCATATGGTGCTCCTGAATTGATAGCGTTTCATGAGGCCATCGGCCGGCAGCGCGACCAACTGCCTTACGACATCGACGGCGTGGTGTACAAGGTCAACAGCCTGGCGCTGCAGCGCAAGATGGGCTTTGTCAGCCGCGAGCCGCGCTGGGCGGTGGCGCACAAATACCCGGCGCAGGAGCAGCTGACCACCGTGCTGGCCATCGACATCCAGGTCGGGCGCACCGGCAAGCTGACGCCGGTGGCAAAACTGGCGCCGGTGTTCGTCGGCGGCGTGACCGTGACCAATGCCACGCTGCACAACGAGGACGAAGCGCGGCGCAAGGATGTGCGCGTGGGCGACACGGTCATCGTGCGCCGCGCCGGCGACGTGATTCCCGAAGTGGTCAGCGTGCTGCTGGACAAGCGCGTGCAGGATGCGCCGCAGTTCAGCATGCCGCGCCAGTGCCCGGTGTGCGGCTCGGACGCCGTCCGGGAAGAGGGCGAGGCCGACTACCGCTGCACCGGCGGGCTGTTCTGCGCCGCCCAGCGCAAGGAGGCCATCCTGCATTACGCCCACAAGCGTGCCGTCGAGATCGAGGGCCTGGGCGACAAGCTGGTCGAGCAGTTGGTCGATACCGGCGTCATCCGCACGCTGCCCGACCTGTACCGGCTGGGCTTTACCTCGCTGGCCAGCCTGGACCGCATGGCCGAGAAATCGGCCAGCAACCTAGTGGCGGCGCTGGAAAAGTCCAAGCAAACCACCTTGCCACGTTTTGTCTTCGGGCTGGGCATCCGGCATGTCGGCGAAGCGACCGCCAAGGCGCTGGCCCGGCATTTCGGCCAGCTCGACAGCATCATGGACGCCAGCGAGGAGCAATTGCTCGAAGTCGCCGATGTCGGCCCCATCGTTGCCAAGAGCATTCGCACCTTCTTCGAGCAGCCGCACAACCGGGAAGTCGTGGAGCAGCTGCGCGCCTGCGGCGTGACCTGGGAAGAGGGTGCGCCTGCCGCCGTGGCGCCCAAGCCGCTGTCAGGCAAGACCTTCGTGATCACCGGAACCCTGCCCGGCCTGAGCCGCGACGACGCCAAGGACCGGATCGAAGCCGCGGGCGGCAAGGTGGCCGGCTCGGTCAGCAAGAAGACTGATTACGTCGTGGCCGGTCTTGATGCCGGCAGCAAGCTGGTGAAGGCCGAGGCGCTGGGCGTGGCCGTCATTGATGAGGCGACCTTGCTGGCGCTGCTGGATTCGCCGCCGGACGAACGCATTCCCGCTTAAAGAACTCCGGCTTACTGTGCCTGCTCGGGACGCAGCCAGAGCCACACCAGCACGCAAGCCATGACCGCCACAGCCATCAAGGCCGTCCAATGGGCGCGCAACAGCAGCACGGTGGTGATGCCGCTGGCACTCATGACGACCGTGGCCGTCCACTTGGCTCGCCGGCGCACCATGCCGCCATGCCGCCAATCCGTGATCGGCGGGCCAAGCCGGGGATGGGACTCCAGCCAGTGCAGCAGGCGGGGCGAACTGAGTTCTGCAGCCCAGGCGGCCAGCAGCAGGAAAGGCACCGTCGGCAACACCGGAAGAAAGAGGCCCACGATACCCAGGGCAAGGCTCAACACCGCCAGTACCCGCAGGAACCAGCGTGCAGGCGCAGGCAGAGTCGTCGTTCGTGGGTTATCTGGTTTGAGTGGGTGTTCGGCAGGCATATACACAATTGTGCCGCCAGCCGCTATGCTTGGCACCCATGACCATTCGTGAAATTCTCAAAATGGGCGATGCGCGGCTTTTGCGCGTGGCCAAGCCCGTGACGGCCTTCGACACCGATGAGCTGCATGTCCTGGTTTCGGACATGTTCTACACCATGCAGTCGGTCGATGGCGCCGGCCTGGCGGCGCCGCAGATTGGCGTCGATCTGCAGGTGGTGATTTTTGGCTCCGACCAGCTCAACCCGCGTTACCCCGCTGCGCCGGTGGTGCCGCGCACCGTGCTGGTCAATCCGGTGATCACGCCGCTGAGTGCGGACGAGGAAAGCGACTGGGAAGGCTGCCTGTCGGTGCCCGGCCTGCGCGGCATGGTGCCGCGTTTCTCGCACATCCGCTACACCGGGTTCGACCAGTACGGCGACCCGATTGACCGCACGGTGGACGGCTTTCATGCCCGCGTGGTGCAGCACGAGTGCGACCACCTGATCGGCAAGCTGTACCCGATGCGGATTCGCGACCTGAGCCAGTTCGGCTACACCGAAGTGCTGTTTCCGGGCCTGGACGCTTCGGCGGACGACTGAGCCTTTCGCGGTAAGGCCATCAGGCTTCAGTCGTTCAGCGCCTGCAGCAACTCGGTTTCAATCGCGATTTGCGCCTTGTTGTGCTGCAACTCCGGGCCGTCGATCAGGAACGTATCTTCCACCCGCTCGCCCAGGGTCGTGACCTTGGCCAGCTTGACGTTGATGTGGTGGTTGGCCAGCACGCGGGCAATCAGGTAAAGCAGCCCGACCCGGTCGCTGGCCGACACGCTGAGCAGCCAGCGCTGGGCTTTTTCATCCGGGCGCAGGTCGATGCGCGGGGTGACCGGAAAACTCCTGACGCGGCGCGACACCCGGCCCTTGCTGGGGGGCGGCAGGGGGCCGTGCTCTTCCAGGCGGCGGCCCAGGTTGACCTCGACCATGGTGGCCAGTTCGCGGTAATGCTCTTCCAGCGGCTGGCTGGCGACCTGGAAGGTGTCCAGGGCGAAGCCATTGTTGGTGGTGTGCACCTTGGCATCCAGGATGCTGAAGCCGGCCTGGTCAAAGAAACCGCAAATCCGCACGAACACATCGGGCTCATCGGGCGTATAGACCAGCACCTGCATGCCTTCGCCGGCCGATGAGTGGCGCACGCGGACCGTCACGACGGCCTTGCCGATGTGGCGCGACAGGTGCCGGGCATGCCAGGCAATGTCGGCGGCCTCGTGGCGCATGAAGTAGCTCACGTCCAGCGTGTCCCACAGCGCCTTGTAGGCTTCGAACGGCTCGGCATGCAGGGCCAGCAGGGTCAGGGCCGCGCGCTTGCGGGCTTCGATTTCGGCGGCGGCATCCGGGGCGCGGCCGCCCAGCATGCGCAGCGTGTAGCGGTACAGGTCTTCGAGCAGCTTGCCTTTCCAGGCATTCCAGACCTTGGGGCTGGTGCCGCGAATATCGGCCACGGTGAGCAGGTACAGGGCGGTCAGGTAGCGCTCGTTGCCCACTCTTTTGGCAAACGCGGCGATCACGGCCGGGTTGCTCAGGTCTTCCTTCTGGGCCGTGCGGCTCATGCTCAGGTGCTCGCCCACCAGGAATTCGATCAGCTCGGCATCGGCTGCGGCAACGCCGTGCTGGCGGCAAAAAAGGCGAACTTCCTTGCGGCCCAGCTCGGAATGGTCGCCGCCGCGACCCTTGGCAATGTCGTGGAACAGCGCGGCGACGTACAGAATCCAGGGCTTGTCCCAGCCTGCGGCCAGTTGCGAGCACATCGGGTATTCATGCGAATGCTCGGCCATGAAAAAGCGCCGCATGTTGCGCACCACCATCAGGATGTGCTGGTCCACCGTATAGACATGGAACAGGTCGTGCTGCATCTGCCCGACGATGTTGCGAAACACCCACAGGTAGCGGCCCAGCACCGAGGTCTGGTTCATCAGCCGCATGGCATGCGTGATGCCTTCGGGCTGCTGCAGGATGTGCATGAAGGTTTCCCGGTTGACCGGGTCAGTGCGGAACTTGGCGTTCATCACGCCCCGGGCGTTGTACAGCGCGCGCAGGGTGCGCGCCGACAGCCCCTTGATGCCGATGGAGCTTTCGTACAGCAAAAAGGTTTCAAGAATGGCGTGCGGATCACGCAGGTACACATCGTCGCTGACCACCTCCAGCATGCCGGCTTTGTCGAAAAATCGCTCGTTGATGGGGCGCAGCGGGTAGTTGCAAGGGCTGAGCTGCTCCTCGATATTGAGCAGCAGGATCTGGTTGAGTTGCGTGACGGCCTTGGCGGTCCAGTAATAGCGGCGCATCAGCGCTTCGCTGGCCCGGCGCGGCAGCTTGCTGCCATCATCGGCGGTGGCCGAATAGCCAAAGGATTCGGCTACCGCCGTTTGCAGGTCAAACACCAGCCGGTCTTCACGCCGGCCGGAAATGATGTGCAGGCGCGCCCGTATCAGGCTCAGCAGCGCTTCGTTGGCCTTGATCTGCCGTGCTTCAAACGTCGTGACCAGGCCGTTTTTGGCCAGTTCGTCCCAGGACTTGCCCAGGCCGGCGGCGCGCGCCACCCACAGCACCACCTGCAAGTCGCGCAGGCCGCCGGGCGATTCCTTGCAGTTGGGCTCCAGGGCGTAGGGGGTGTTTTCAAACTTGTTGTGGCGCTGGCGCATTTCCAGCGTCTTGGCGACATAAAACGCCTTCGGATCAAGAATGGCGTCCAGTTGCACCTGCAGGCGCTTGTAGGCCTCTTTCGAGCCGGTCACCAGGCGCATTTCGAGCAGCGAAGTCTGCACTGTGACATCTTTCGCCGCTTCCTCGGCGCATTGGGCGACCGTTCGCACGCTGGAGCCGATCTGCAGGCCGCAGTCCCAGCAGTTGCTGATGAAGGTTTCCACCCTGGCCTTGAGCGCCGGGTTGTTCTCGACATCGACCACGTCGTCCGGCAGCAGCAGCAGCACATCGACATCGGAATGCGGAAACAATTCGCCCCGGCCAAAGCCGCCGACCGCGATCAGGCAGGCTTGCGGCGCAAACCCGGCTCGTTCCCACAGTCGCTGCAAGGTGGTGTCGGTCAGCCGGCCCAGCTTTTTCAGCAGGCCGTGAATGCCCCGGCTGGATGCCCGGCTGCCCGCCAGCGAGGCCAGCACGGCCGCCTTGCCGGCGCTGTATTGTTCGCGAAAAGAAGACAGTTCAGTCATGAAGGGAAGGCCTGACCTTGGAAGTTTGAAAAGGCAGTCCCGCAACGGGACTGGCGTCAGGCGTTGACTTGCGCGGGCTGGTGTTGCGGCACGAAGTCCGGAATCGGCGGGCTGCCGGCCGACAGTGTGAGTACTTCATAGCCGGTTTCGGTCACCGCAACCATGTGCTCCCACTGCGCCGAGAGCGAATGGTCGCGCGTGACGATGCTCCAGCCGTCTTTTTCGGCGCCGTCCTTGATGTCGCGCTTGCCGATGTTGATCATGGGCTCGATGGTGAACACCATGCCGGGCTTGAGTTCTTCCATGGTGCCGGGACGGCCGTAATGCATCACTTGCGGCTCTTCATGGAATTTGCGGCCAATGCCGTGGCCGCAAAATTCGCGCACCACGGAGTAGCCGTGCTTTTCGGCAAAGGTCTGGATGGCAAAGCCAATATCGCCCAGCCGCACGCCCGGCTTGACGCGCATGATGCCCTGCCACATGGCTTCGTAGGTGACCTGGCACAGCCGCTTGGCGGCAATCGAGCATTCGCCCACCAGGAACATGCGGCTGCTGTCGCCGTGCCAGCCGTCCTTGATGCCGGTCACATCGAGGTTGACGATGTCGCCTTTTTTCAGCGGCTTGTCGTTGGGAATGCCGTGGCACACCTGGTGATTGACCGACGTGCACAGGGATTTCGGATAGGGCGGGTAGTTGGGCGGACCATAGCCCAGCGTGGCCGGAACGGTGCCCTGCACCTCGACCATGTAGTCGTGGGCCAGCTGGTTGATTTCGTTGGTCGTCACGCCTGGTTTGACGAAAGGGGTGAGGTAGTCGAGCAATTCGCCGGCGAGCCTGCCCGCCACGCGCAGGTGCTCAATCTCTTCTGCATTTTTGTAAGTAATACTCATGCCGGAATTATCACACCGGTCTTCAGCAGCGTCGGGATATCAGCGATGCGGCAAGGGGTTTCGGCGCCACGAGGCCCAAGCCGGGGCGCTGATAAAATTGCCGCTTGACGCGCCCATCGCAGAATTTGGCCTGACTGCCGAAAAAAATCCTTCTGGCAGGGGTGTCAAACTCAAAAAATACAGCTTTCCGCTGCTACCTACCACCTTCACCAAAAGGCCACCGCTACCGTGACCCTGCACCTGACGACTTTTGAGGGCGAAGCCCACGGCATCAAGGCCCTGAGCGACTTTCGCGTCCAGCAACTTCTTCCCCGCCTGCAAGCCATCCACGAAAAAATCAATGGCATCAGCGCCCGGTTTGTGCATTTGGCGGCCACCGAGGCACCGCCTTCCGAGGCGCTGACAAGCCAGCTCGCCGCCTTGCTGACCTATGGCGAGCCGTGCCCGCAGCCTGCTCCCGATGCGACCGACAGCGTGCTGTTCATCGTCTCGCCGCGCTTTGGCACGGTGTCGCCGTGGGCGTCCAAGGCCACCGATATCGCGCACAACTGCGGCTTGGGCGTCAAGCGCATCGAACGCATCACCGAATACCGCGTCACGCTGAAATCCGGTTTTTTCAGCAAGTCCGCCTTGACCGACGCCCAGCGCGAACAGGTCGCGGCGCTCTTGCACGACCGCATGACCGAAAGCGTGGTGACCGACCGGGCGCATGCCGAAGCCGGCCTGTTCACCGAACTGCACGGTGCGCCGCTGCAGACCATCGACGTGCTGACCGGCGGAAAAGCCGCTCTGGAGCAAGCCAACACCGAGTTCGGCCTGGCGCTGGCGGCCGACGAGATCGACTACCTGGTCAAGGCCTTCACCCAGCTCCAGCGCAACCCGACCGATGTCGAGCTGATGATGTTCGCGCAGGCCAACAGCGAGCATTGCCGGCACAAGATTTTCAACGCCGACTTCACGATTGACGGCGTGCCGCAGGACAAAAGCCTGTTCGGCATGATCCGCAACACCGAGCAGCTGCACCCGCAGCACACGGTGGTGGCGTATTCGGACAACGCCTCGGTCATGGAAGGCGCCAAAATCCAGCGTTTTTATGCAAAATCGGCCGTTTCCGCAGATGGGGCGGGCGCAAGCAGCTATCAAAGCTATAGCGCCATGGACGCCGTGCTGACGCATGTGCTGATGAAGGTCGAAACCCACAACCACCCGACGGCGATTTCCCCGTTCCCCGGCGCCTCGACCGGCGCGGGCGGCGAAATCCGCGACGAGGGCGCGACCGGGCGCGGCTCCAAACCCAAGGCGGGGCTGACCGGCTTCACCGTGTCGAAACTGTTCGATGGCGACTACGGCAAGCCCGGCCACATCGCCAGCCCGCTGCAGATCATGACCGAAGGCCCGCTGGGCGGCGCCGCGTTCAACAACGAATTCGGCCGGCCCAACCTGAACGGCTATTTCCGCGAATACGAGCAGACCGTGGGCGGCCAGCGCTGGGGTTATCACAAGCCGATCATGATTGCCGGCGGCGTCGGCACGATTGACGCCGAACTGACCCACAAGATACTGTTTCCCGCCGGCACGCTCTTGATCCAGCTCGGCGGCCCCGGAATGCGCATCGGCATGGGCGGCAGCGCGGCCAGTTCGATGGCCTCGGGCGCCAACGCGGCGCAACTCGACTTTGATTCGGTGCAGCGCGGCAACCCGGAAATTGAACGGCGCGCGCAGGAAGTCATCAACCAGTGCGCCCAGCTCGGCCTGGCCAATCCGATTTTGGCGATTCACGACGTGGGCGCGGGCGGTTTGTCGAACGCCTTCCCCGAACTGGTCAACGACGCCGGGCGCGGCGCGCGCTTTGACCTGCGCGCCGTCAAGCTCGAAGAAAGCGGCCTGTCGCCGAAAGAAATCTGGAGCAACGAAAGCCAGGAACGCTACGTGATGGCGATTGCGCCCGAGTCGCTGCAGCAGTTCGAAGCGTTTTGCGAGCGCGAGCGCTGCCCGTTTGCCGTGATCGGCGTGGCGACCGAGGAACGACAGCTTGTGCTTTCAGACAATGATGCCGCTGCCCCGGTGGATATGCCGATGAACGTGCTGCTGGGAAAACCGCCCAAGATGCACCGCGACGTGACCAGCGTCGCGCGTGCCATCAAGCCGATTGACCTGACCGGCGTTGATCTGCAAAAAAGCTGCATAGACGTGCTGAGCCATCCGACGGTGGCCTCCAAGCGTTTCCTGATCACCATTGGCGACCGCACCGTCGGCGGCATGACGCACCGCGACCAGATGGTCGGCCCGTGGCAGGTGCCTGTGGCCGACTGCGCGGTCACGCTGGCCGATTACCAGGGTTTTGGCGGCGAAGCCATGAGCATGGGCGAGCGCACGCCGCTGGCGGCCGTCAACGCCGCCGCCTCGGGCCGCATGGCGGTGGCCGAAGCCATCACCAACCTGCTGGCCGCGCCGATTGAACTGGCGCGTGTCAAGCTGTCGGCCAACTGGATGGCCGCCTGTGGCGAAGCCGGCCAGGACGCCGCCTTGTACGAGACCGTCAAGGCTGTCGGCATGGAACTGTGCCCTGCGCTGGGCGTGTCGATTCCGGTCGGCAAGGATTCGCTGTCGATGCGTACCGTCTGGAGCGATGATGGCGAAAATAAAAAGGTCACCTCGCCGGTCTCGCTGATCGTCAGCGCCTTCGCCACGCTGGCCGACGTGCGCGGCACGCTCACGCCCGAGCTGAACACGGTGGAAGCCGACACCACGCTGATCCTGATCGACCTGGGCAAGGGCCAGAGCCGCATGGGCGGCTCCATCCTGGCGCAGACGCTCAATCTGGAAGACGGCGCCGTTCCAGACCTGGACGACCCGCAAGACCTCGTCAACCTCGTCAACGCCGTCAATGAACTGCGCGCGCAGGGGCAAATCCTGGCCTACCACGACCGCAGCGACGGCGGCCTGTTTGCCACGGCCTGCGAAATGGCGTTTGCCGGCCATGTCGGCGTGTCGCTCAATGTCGATATGCTGCTGCTCGAAGGCGACGGCATCAGCGACAGCCGCATGGAGATGGGCGACAGCAAGAACTGGGCATCGCAAGTCAGCGGCCGCCGCGACGAGTTGACGCTCAAGGCGCTGTTCAATGAAGAGCTGGGCGCCGTCATCCAGGTGCGCACCGAAACGCGCAACGAGGTGATGCAGACGCTGCGCAACCACGGGCTGTCCAAATTCAGCCACTTTGTCGGCAAGACCCGGCCGCAGCACGCGTCGCTGGAAGTCGGCAAGGGCGAAGTCCAGGTCTGGCGCGACACCAAGGCCGTCTTCAAGGCCAAACTGCAGGATTTGCACCAGGTCTGGGACGCCGTGAGCTGGAAGATTTGCCAGCAGCGCGACAACCCGGCCGGCGCCGATGCCGAACACGCCGCCGCCGGCGATCCGTCTGATCCGGGGCTGCATGTCTTCTTGCCTCAGCCTGTGAGCCAGGGCGCTCCTGCCCTGATGCTGTCCCGCCCCAGGGTCGCCGTGCTGCGCGAGCAGGGCGTCAATTCGCATGTGGAAATGGCTTACGCCTTCACGCAGGCCGGTTTTGAAGCCATTGACGTTCACATGACCGACCTGCAAACCGGCCGTGCCCAACTCGCCGACTTTGCCGGCGTGGTCGCTTGCGGCGGTTTCAGCTACGGCGACACGCTGGGCGCCGGCATCGGCTGGGCGCGTTCCATCACCTTCAACCCGGCGCTGGCCGAGCAGTTCAGCGGCTTCTTCGGCCGCAGCGACACGTTCGGACTGGGCGTGTGCAACGGCTGCCAGATGTTTGCCGAACTGGCCGACATCATTCCCGGCGCCGAGGCCTGGCCGCGCTTCACTACCAACCAGAGCGAGCGTTTCGAGGCCCGCCTGTCGCTGGTCGAGGTGCTGGAGTCGCCAAGCCTGTTCTTCGCCGGAATGGCCGGCACGCGCCTGCCGATTGCCGTGGCGCACGGCGAGGGTTATGCCAACTTCGCCCACCGGGGCGATGCGTCAGCCGCGATTGCCGCGATGCGCTTCACCGACAACCACGGCCAGCCGACTGAAGCCTACCCGTTCAATCCGAATGGCAGCGCGGGCGGGCTGACGGCAGTGACCACGGCTGACGGCCGCTTCACCGCGATGATGCCGCACCCCGAGCGGGTGTTCCGCAACATCCAGATGAGCTGGACCGGCCTGGACAAGAGTGAACTCAGCCCGTGGATGCAGCTGTGGCACAACGCGCGCAAATGGGTGGGGTGAGTTGGTTCACCTTGACGGGTTGAGAGCAGTTGCCGACAATCTAGTCAGACTGACTATTTAAGAGGACGGCATGCATACATGGCAATTGCAGGAAGCGAAAAGCCGCTTCAGTGAACTGGTGGACCTCACGCTGAGTGAAGGCCCGCAGTTGGTCACGCGGCGTGGACAAGATGCGGTGGTCATTGTGTCCGCGAAAGACTATCGCCGCATGAGTGGCGGCGCGCCTTCGTTGCTTGCCACGCTGCTCAATGCGCCGCGCGGCGAATCCCTCGATCTGGCTCGCTCACAGGAACAGATCCGGGATATTGAGTTGTGAAGTACCTGCTCGATACCTGTTTGCTGTCCGAGTTGGTCAAAACCAGCCCCGAGCCGGCCGTTCTTGGCTGGATGGCTGCACGCAAGGAGTCCGAACTTTTCGTCAGCGCCATGACGATAGCCGAGCTTCACCGGGGCGTGGCCAGGCTCCCGGCTTCGCGCCGCCGCAGCAGCCTGTCAGTGTGGCTTGAACAGCTAGAAGCGGGTTTTGAAGAGCGCGTACTGCCGTTCACCTGCGACACCGCGCATGTCTGGGCCAATATGTGCGCGCAAGCCGAATCCGAAGGCAAGCCGATGGCCGCTTTCGATTCCATCATTGCTGCGACTGCGCTGGCGCACGGACTTTGCCTGGTGACGCGCAATGTCCGTGACTTTGCCCAGGCGCCTGTCGAAGTGTTGAATCCTTGGCCGGGGCAGTTGCCTTAGGGAGCCAGAAATGGCAAATCTACCGTTTATTTCCGTCATTCCCGCGAAGGCTGGGTCTTGACTGTGCTATTAATTGAATAGCTGCTTGCGCCCGTACTCATTGCGCTAGAGCGGGCTCACCCTGACTGGCAATATCCGCAGTGGCGAATGTAGCGCTCGCACTCGGCGCTGCTAAACCGGTCCAGCAATTGGCCAATGACGCTCCACAGGGCATCAACCGTTCGGGCCTGCGCTTTTCGCAGCATCGTCTTGAGCTTGGCAAAGACCTGCTCGATCGGGTTGTAGTCCGGGCTGTAGGGCGGCAGGTACTTCACCGTCGCCCCGGCTTGCTTGATGGCCGCCTGGATGCCGGCGACTTTATGGGCGCTCAGGTTGTCCATTACCACGATGTCGCTGGGCCGCAGTTCGGGCACGAGAAACTGCTCGACCCAGGCGCGAAAGGCAGGCCCATTGAGGGGGCCGTCGAGCACCAAGGGCGCCCGAAGCCCCTGGGTGCTCAGCGCGCAGACAAACGTGGTGGTGCGCCAGTGGCCGGCGGGCGCAAAGCCCCGGCAGCGCTGGCCCCGGGGCGAGCGGCCCCGCGTCGGGGTCATGCTCGTTGTCGCCCAGGTCTCATCGAGGAAGATCAGCCGCCCGGCTGTCAGGCTGGGTTGTTCAGCCTTCCAGTTCGTACGCGCCTGGACCACATCGGGCCTTGCCTGCTCGGCGGCGTGCAGGGTGATTTTTTTTTAGCGTCAGCCCGAACCGGCCCAAGGTCTTGCACATCGTTGTTGTGCCCACCTCGATGCCGTGCTCCGCACGCACCCACTGGCACAGCTCGCGCAACGTCTGCGTCGGCGCTGCCGCCACCTGCTCGCGCAACGCCGGCTCCAGCGCGGCCAGGCGCAGCGGCATGTGGTTGTGCTGCGCGCCCGGGCTCGTCTGGCCAAGCCGCTTGCGGCGTGCCCGCGCCCGGCAGACATACGACTGGCTCACGCCAAAGCGCTCGGCGACCTCGCGCAGCACCCCTGGCGCGGCCAGCACCCGGTCGCGCAAATCCTGCCCATACGCTTGCCCTTTTCGCCAAGACATGACAAGTGCCCTCCAAATCGAGCTTGGATTTGTGTTTTCTGCCTCGGGTTCCCTTGCTGGTTAGAACGGATGCGCTCTAGAGGTTGATTTGATGCTGATTTGATGCTGAAAATCAGTGGTTTCTCCTTTTGGACAGCGCTTTTTCGCCTTCTGGCAGCCTGATGCTGGCTTAAAACTCGCTTTTTCAGGTGCCAAAAGTGCCTCTGACGCAGGCAGGATATACGCAAGCAGCTATGAAATAAGGAGTAAAGACGGGATTAAAAATAAGCAATGCCGAATATCCCACTGCTGACTCAGCCCGTGGATGCAGCTGTGGCGCAACGCGCGCAAGTGGGTCGGCTGAGCGGGTTGATTTGGAAAAAGCGCAAGTTGCTACCATAAAGATAGCTGCTTGCGTCCGTTCATATTGCGCAAAAGGCTTATTTGATGCTCAAAGTCTGTCCCAGCCGGTGCTCGGCTCCCGGCGCCAGCGTCACTCCATCCGGCCCGGCATTCGCCGCCTCGATGCAGAAAAAATCTTGCCAGCCGTCATTGGGCACGTCGGCGATGCTGCGGGCGCCTTCGCGGCCCGGGTTCCAGACCACCACGGACTGGCTGCCTTCGGTCTCGATCACGAGGCGGCGTTGCCAGGCCGGGTCGGTCAGCGTGTAGCGCCCTGGAAACGAATCGCCCGATTTTTGTGCGGCATGGTAGATGCGGTCGCAGGCCACATCGAGTGCAAAAGGGACTTGCTGCACGTCCGTCGTCATGCCGAGCAGCTTGTCCAGGTAGGGCAGGTCGATGAGGCCTTCGATGCCTACCTGCGCTGCGTGGCTGACGGCAAAGTAGCTGTGCAGGGCCTGCGTCAGCTGAAAAGTTTCACTGCCCAGGTTGCGCGTGTGCAGGGTCTGGCTCAGGGTTTCGCCCAGCGTGATGCGCAGGCTGACCTGCAGACCGGGCGCGAGTTCCGCAAGGCTGGACGAGGCATCGCCGGTGGCTTGCGCGCAGGGTACGAGGCTCAGGCTGATTTCATCGTCGCTGCTGGCGTGAATCGCGCTGACCTGCCACGGCAGAACGCGCGCCGGGCCGTGCTGCAGCGCGCTGGCGGGCATGCCCTGCTTGGCAAACCACGGCCAGCACACCGGCACGCCGCCGCGAATGGCGGCGGGCTCGGGCAGGGCCTCGGGAGACAGCCAGAGCACATCGCGCTGGCCCGTGGGCGTCCACGACAGCAGGTGCGCGCCGTGCAGGGCGATGATGGCGGTGCCGTGGCGGGTGGTCAGTTGCAGGGCGCTGTGGCCTGCATGCTGGCGGGGGGTGATCTGGGCTGGAAGGTGCATGGCCTGAATTATGGCAAGCCATGCGTTCCCCGATCAACTCAAAACGAATAGCCCATGGCCAGGGTAAACACCCGGGGCCTGAACTTGATGTCGGCGCTCCGCTCGATGCCCAGGGTGTTGGTGGTGATTTTGGATTTGACCTGCGCTGTTATCAGTGCCGCCGACAGCGACCACTGGTTGTTGATCCGGTAAGTCACGCCGCCCTGCAGGGCCAGGCCCACCGAATCTTCCAGCGAAACGGAGGTCGGGCCGCCATTGAGGGTGTCGCCGGCAGCGGTGGAATGGGTCTTGTCAAAGTTCGTGTAGTTGATGCCCACGCCTACAAATGGCCGCCAGGGACTGGTTTTTTCCAGAAACTTGTAATTGACGAACAGCACGGGCGCGACCTGCCGGACGGTTGCGGCGACCTGGCCCGACATGGACTGAACGCTGGCGGGCAGGCCTGGGTTGTTGATTTTCAAGGCAATGTCATGGGTAGGCGAGTCACCCAAGGCGAGTTCCACATCCCACTGGTCGTTGATTTCGCGTGTATAGGAAAAGAAGGACGTTGTCTTGTTGCGCACTTCGACGCTGATGCCGCCCGGCGTGAAGGGTCCGGAAAAGTCGCTGGCGCTGGAATGGGGCTGCACATTGGCAACGCCAAGCTTGATGGTGTTTTGCTGCGCCATGGCAGGGGCTGCTGCAAAAGCCGCCACAAGGCTGGCGAGCATTAAATGCCTGGTTTTCATGAGTGAATGTCCTTGTGAATTACAAACTGGCCGCAGCAACCTGCTGGAAAAATCCGCGTGCCGCAGCATTGCAAAACGGCGGAACCAGCGAGCCGTGGTAAGCCTGCACGACGGCAGAGGCTCCGCCATCGGAGGCGCCTGCCGAAACGGCGGCGGCCGCCGTGCCGGCCTTGGCCTGGCCGAAGCCGGCCTTGACGGTGGCGTAAGGGTCGGCCGCGCCCGCAGGCGCCGAGTCCACGTTGAGCACGGTCAGCAAACCCGCCGGCGGCGCTGCCGGCGAGGGGCTTGACCAGTAAGCCTGCATCAACTGGGTGTTGACGTTGTAGAACACCGTGGGGTCGGCGCTGCCGGCGCACAGCAGCACGGGGCGTGCGGGTGTCCAGTTGCGCAGGTCGTTCTTCTTGGTGGCGATGCGTATCGGGTGGGCCGGGTTGGCGGCTGGCTGGGCGGTGGTCACGCTCGGAACCGCGCCATCCGGGTTGGCAAAGGCGTCAAGCAGAAAATTCAGGCGCGCGGCGTTGGTCACGAGGTTGCTGGTGCCAAAGCCCAGGGCAAACAGCGGGGCCAGTTCGGGCGGTGTCGTCGGCGGGCTGATGGCGTTCAGCGTTGGCTGCAGGGACGGCGGCGAGCCGGCCGGCGCGGTGGGCGGCGTGCGGCTGAACAACGCCGTTTGCGGCAGCTTTCCGCCCGGTGCGAACAGCGTGGAAAGCGGGGTATCGGTCGGCAGCAGGGTATCGATGCCGCTGGCGTAGGACGGCTCGTAGATGTCGGTGAGCTGGCTGTAGAGGTTGCCGTAGGCCTTCTGGTAGCTGTTGATCAGCAAGGGGGCGAACAGCGTGCTGCCCAGGCCCACGTTGCCATAAAAAACGGCATCGGTGTAGGCGGCCAGCGCGTAGGGGCCGGACATGGGCGCGCTGGCGGTCACCGCCTGGCCTGCCGCCTGCATCGCCTTGTGGGTGGCCATGGCCACATGGCCGCCTTGCGAATAGCCGGTGATGAAGAGCTTTCCGCTGTCCTGCACCGGCTGCAGCAAGCCGGGCAGCGCCTTGCGTGCGGCGCTCAGCGCGTCCATCATTTCCTTGGATTCCTGGTCGGCATTCAGGTAAGGGTGGTAGGCCAGTTTGGAGGCCTCGTAACCCGCGTAGTTGGGCGCCACCACGATGAAGCCCTGGGCCGCATAGATCGCGGCAATCAGGGCGGCTTCGGAATAGGCCGGGCTGCCTTCGTCGAGCAGGTTGGCCAGGTTGTAGCTTTTCACGGTCGTGGTGCCGTGCGCGTACAGCACGATGGGCCGGCTGCCGGTGCAGCCCGGGCCGCCCGACGGCGTCATCAGAGCGCCCGTGGCGTCGGTGCTTTCACTGGCGCCGCCCACGGTGCCGTAGTGGATGTATTGCACATCGACGCCGCACTTGGGCGCGCCGGCAATGGCCAGCAGGTTGCGACCGCTGGCGCTTGCATTGAGCTTGGCGGCAAAGTCCCCGGCGGTGAAAAAGGCCGTGCGGATGGGCGGATTCTGGATCAGCGTACCGCGCGCGGGGCTGTTGTCCACCACGCCCAGGTTGCTTGGCGAGTCGCCGCCGCAGGCGACCAGTAACGATGCTGCCGCGACGATGCTCAATAAATGGATTGTTTTCATGCTGGCCCGTTTTGGAGGGGGTGGTGGAATAGAACGAACGTCCTATTTTCTTTTACAAATATTAACGAACTTGTACCCGGCAGCAGGCCGGGTTATTACTTAGCCAGCCCGGGCGTTGCAAAAAAACATCTGCGTAAACTCTGCGCCATGCTGTTTCGCCGCTTTGACTCCCTCGATGCCCTGCGCGGCATCGCCATCGTCTGGATGACGGCCTATCACTTTTGCTTCGACCTGAACCATTTTGGCTACCTGCAGCAAAACTTCTACACCGATCCGTTCTGGACCTGGCAGCGCAGCACGATTGTCAGCCTGTTTCTTTTTACCGCCGGACTGGGCCAGTCGGTTGCCGTCCAGCAGGGCCAGGCCTGGCCCCGGTTCTGGCGGCGCTGGGCGCAGGTGGCCGGGTCCGCGCTGCTGGTCAGTGCCGGCTCCTACGCGATGTATCCGCAAAGCTTTATTTATTTTGGCGTGCTGCATGGCTTGGCCGTGATGCTGCTCATCGTGCGCCTGACGGCCGGCTGGGGGCGCTGGCTGTGGTTTCTGGGCAGCGCGGCCATTGCCATGAAGTTCGTGGCGATTGGCGCGCATGCTGCTTGGCCGGAAATTGATTTTTTGAACCAGAACCTGCTGAACTGGCTGGGGCTGATCAGCCGAAAACCGGTCACTGAAGACTATGTGCCCCTCATTCCGTGGCTGGGGGTGATGTGGTGGGGCATGGCGGCGGGAAGCTGGGCGCTGCGCCGGCGGCCGCACTGGTTCGGGCTTCAAACGGGGCCGGCAGGCCGAGCCCTGGCCGGGCTGGGCCGCTGGAGCCTGAGTTACTACCTGCTGCATCAGCCGGTCCTGATCGGCCTCCTGATGGCCATCGGTGCGCTGAAATAAGCCGGTCCTGCGCTGCCTTAAATTCGGGCACCCTGGTGCCAGGCCGCGTCCTGCCACGATTTGCGGACTTTTCCGGCAACTCATCAACAAAGTTATCCACAGGATGCTGGGACAACTTTAACGCTCGAAAAAAATGCTGTCCCAGGCAGGCGGCAACGTCCTACAGGTGGTTTTTCAGTGCCTCGGTACTTTGATGGCTGGCAATTCTGCCGGCTCATTTCTGACAACTATGCCCAAAACCACTCCACCGGCCAATGGCCAAAACCAATCCGGCAAAAGCGCCGCCAAAAGCAGCAACGCCGCAAAAGCCGCAGTGCGCAATACCGACAGCGGCCCTGCCAGGACCCGTCCTGCGGCAGGCGGCGACGTTCTCGCTGAAAAAATGGCCCAGACCGAAGCCCTGGCCGCCGCCATGCCGTTCAACGCGACCAAGGCAGCCGAGCATGGATTTGCCAATGCCACCCAGCCGCAGCAGGGGGCCACGGCCGAGCCTGCATCAAGGCTGCCGACGGCCAGCACGCTGTCGGAGGAAAACGGCACTGAAAAAACCGGCAGCGTCGCGCCCGAAGGGGTGAATGCCGCCATCGAACCGCTGGACCGCGTGCGCGTGGATTCGTCCGGGCAGGGGCTGACCACCAACCAGGGCGTGGCGGTGTCGGACAACCAGAACTCGCTGAAGTTCGGCCTGCGCGGTCCGGCGCTGCTCGAAGATTTCGTGCTGCGCGAGAAGGTCACCCATTTTGACCACGAGCGCATTCCCGAGCGCATCGTGCATGCCCGGGGCTCCGGCGCCCACGGGTTTTTTGAATGCCATGCGCCGCTGACGCAGTACACCAAGGCCGCGCCGTTCAAGGAAGCCGGCAAGATCACGCCGGTGTTCGTGCGCTTTTCCACCGTGGCCGGCGAGCGCGGTTCCAAGGACACGGCGCGCGATGTGCGCGGCTTTGCCGTCAAGTTCTACACCGACGAGGGCAACTGGGACCTGGTGGGCAACAACATGCCGGTGTTCTTCATCCAGGACGCCATGAAGTTTCCCGACCTGGTGCATGCCGTCAAGCCCGAGCCGCATCACCAGATGCCGCAGGCCGCCAGCGCGCACGACACGTTTTGGGACTTTGTTTCCTTGATGCCCGAATCCACCCACATGTTGATGTGGGTGATGTCGGACCGCGCCATTCCGCGCAGCTTTGCGACCATGCAGGGTTTTGGCGTTCACAGTTATCGTTTTGTCAACGACGCCGGCGAGTCGGTGTTCGTCAAGTTCCACTGGAACCCGACGGCTGGCACGCATTCGCTGGTGTGGGACGAGGCAGTGAAGATTTCGGGCGCCGACCCGGACTATCACCGGCGCGACCTGTGGGAGCGCATTGAATCGGGCGCTTACCCGGAATATGAACTGGGCGTGCAAATCTTCACCGAGGCGCAGGCCGAACAGTTCAGCTTCGACATCCTGGATGCCACCAAGATCATTCCCGAAGAGCTGATTCCGGTCCAGCCGGTCGGCCGCATGGTGCTCAACCGCAACCCGGACAACTTTTTTGCGGAAACCGAGCAGGTGGCGTTCTGCACGGCGCATGTGGTGCCGGGGATTGATTTTTCGAACGATCCGCTGCTGGCAGGGCGCATCCACTCCTATGTGGACACGCAGATTTCTCGCTTGGGCGGCCCGAACTTTCACGAGATTCCGATCAATTCGCCGATTGCCCCGGTTCACAACAACCAGCGCGACGGCATGCACCGCCAGGCCATTCCCCGGGGCCGCGTGGCCTATGAGCCAAACTCGCTGGCCGGCGGCTGTCCTTTCCAGGCTGGCGCGGCGCAAGGCTTTGTCACGGTGCCGGCCCGGCTGCAGGCGCAGGAAGAGCAGGCCAAGGTGCGCGGCAAACCCGAGAAGTTTGCCGACCACTACACCCAGGCGACGCTGTTTTATGAAAGCCAGACGCCGGCCGAGCAAGCGCATATCGCGGCCGCCTTTCGCTTTGAGCTAAGCAAGGTCACGGTGCCGGCCATTCGCCAGCGTACCGTGTCCATGCTGCGCAATGCGTCGGAAGCCCTGGCGAAAAAAGTCGCCGAAGGCCTGGGAATGGACACGCTGCCCGACGCCATGCCGCTGGCGCTGGCCCAGCCGGCCAAGCCCGAGGTCACGGTTTCGCCGCCGCTGTCGCTGATGGCGCGTCCGGGCGACGGCAGCATCAAGGCGCGCAAGATTGCCTTGCTGGTTGCGCCTGGCGTGATGGGGGAGTCGATGGCGCAGGTGCAGGCCGCCTTGCTGGCTGAAGGCGCTGTCCCGCGTCTGGTGGCACCGCATATCGGCTCTGTTGCCACGGCCGAAGGCAAGACGCTCGATGCCGATGCTTCGCTGGAAAACGAGCCGGGTTTCCTGTTTGATGCGCTGGTGCTGCCCGATGGGCAAGCCGCTGTCGATGCGCTGGCGAAGGACGGCCACACGATGGAGTTCATCAAGGACCAGTACCGGCATGGCAAGACCATCCTGGCGCTGGGCGCTGCAAGCGCGCTGCTTGAAAAAGCAGGCGTGCCGGCCACGCTACCCGACGGCAAGCCCGATGTCGGGCTGATCATTGCGCCTTCGGGAAGCGCGGCCGATGCCGTGGCAACCTTTATCAAGGGCATTGCGCTGCATCGTCACCCCGAGCGCGAAACCGACCCGCCGCGCGTGTGATGCGGCTTTGCCCATGAAAAAACGCGGCCTTGGCCGCGTTTTTTGCTGGAAGCAATGGTTTGCTTATTCGACCTTGGCTTTTTTGCGCAACTCTTCCTGGAAGGCGGCGAGCTTTTGCTGCTGCATCTGCTGGGCGATTTGCGGCTTGACTTCTTCAAAGGCCGGCAGCTTGGCGCTGCGGATGTCGTCCACGCGGATGACGTGGTAGCCGAACTGCGACTTGACCGGGGTGTCGGTCATCTGGCCCTTGTTCAGCTTGAGCAGGGCTTCGGTGAATTCAGGCACGTAGCTCGACGGGTTGGCCCAGTCCAGGTCGCCGCCCTTGGCGCCTGATCCAGGGTCCTTGGATTGCTTCTTGGCGATGTCCTCGAACTTGCCGCCCTTTTTCAGGCTGGCAATGATGGCTGTGGCCTCGGACTCTTTTTCAACCAGGATGTGGCGCGCCTTGTATTCCTTGCCGCCGCTGGCTGCCGCGAACTTGTCGTATTCGGCCTTCAGGTCGGCATCGGTCACCGGGTTTTTCTTTTGGTAGCTGGCAAACAACTCGCGGATCATCAGGGTCTGGCGGGCCAGTTCCATCTGCGCCTTGAAGTCGTCACTGGCGGCGATGCCCTGTTTTTCGGCTTCCTGCATGAACACTTCGCGGGCGATGACTTCCTCGCGCAACTGGCCTTCCATTTCAGGCGTGACCGGGCGGCCGGCCTTGGCGACCTGCTGGGCCAGCGCGTCGAGGCGGGTCTTGGGCACGGCCTTGCCGTTGACGATGGCGACGTTCTGGGCAATGGCGCCCTGGGCGCCCAGGGCCAGCAGGCTGGCCATGGCGGTGGCCAGTAAAAATTGTTTTTTCATGATCAAAGTGAAAATCCTTGGGAATGGTGCTTGTGAGGGGTTTGATGGTTGCCAGCTGCAAGCCGGACCTTCTTGTGAAAGACCAGGCGCTTCACACTGGCTTGATGATCTCAATGGCCAGGGCATGCAGACCCTGATCGATGAAATTTTGCATTGCATCATACACAAGCCGGTGGCAGGCGACGCGGCTCTTGCCGTCAAACGCCGGGCTGGCAATGCGAACGCGAAAGTGCGAACCCATGCCCTGCGCGTTGGCGCCGGAGTGGCCCGCATGCGCGGCGCTTTCGTCCAGCACTTCGAGCCGGGTCGGGGCAAGCCGTTCCTGGAGCTGCTGCTCGATCTCTTTGACGCGCACCGGCAGGGCTGTGTTGCTGCTTGATGGGTTGTTCATCGGATACCTAGCGAGAAACCTCGGCCTTCAGGCCGGGGAGGGATGGCGTGCAGCTCGAAGGACTGCTTTTTCAACACTTGACCAAACATAGATAACACCTCCATACTTGAAAAATGAAACTCGTGGCGAACATTAAACTCACCCCGACGCCGGAGCAGGCGGAGGCGTTGCGCGCCACGCTTGAGCGATGCAATGAGGCTTGCAACTGGCTGTCCGAGCAGGCGTTCGCCACGAAGACAACTCGCCAGTATGACATGCACAAGTCGTTCTACGCTCAGGTGCGTGAACGCTTTGGACTGTCGGCTCAGGCAACTGTCCGGTGCATCGCAAAGGTCGCCGACGCCTACAAGATTGACCAGAAAACGCTGCGTGTTTTTCGCAAACATGCGGCCCAGCCCTACGATGACCGCATCTTGTCGTTCAAGCCGGACGACATCGTGTCGCTGTGGGTGCTGTCTGGTCGCACCAAAGTAGGCTACGTTTGCGGCGACCATCAGCGCAAGATGCTGGTGTACCGCAAGGGCGAGGTTGACCTGATGCTGGTGCGCGGCCAGTGGTATCTGGCCGCTGTCTGCGACTTCGACGATCCTGCATTGCTCACGCCGGGCGGCATGCTGGGTGTGGACTTCGGCATCGTCAACATCGCCACCGACAGTCTGGGCAAGCAGCACTCCGGGGCGGCCGTCGAGGCGTACCGGGCGCGTTACGCCAAACGCCGGACTACATTGCAAAGCGTTGGCACGAAAGCGGCCAAGCGCTGCCTGCGCAAAATGAGCGGAAAACAACGGAGATTCCACAAGCACGAAAATCATTGCATTTCCAAAAGCATCGTTGCTACTGCTGAACGCTCCGGGCTTGGTATTGCGCTGGAAGACCTGACGCACATCCGGGCACGGGCCAAGGCCCACAAAGAGCAGAGAAAACGATTGCATAACTGGTCCTTCGCGCAGTTGCGCGGCTTTGTTGAATACAAAGCCAGGCAAGCCGGCGTCCTGTGTGAGTCTGTCGATCCCAGATACACGAGCCAGCAGTGCTTCGCGTGCGGACACATCGCCAGACAGAACCGGAAAAGCCAGTCGAAGTTTTTGTGTGTGGCCTGCGGACACGGTGATCACGCAGACCATAACGCCGCTGGCAACATAGCCAGCAGGGCTACCGTAAACAAGCCTATGTTCGCGCATCTGTATGTCCCAGGTGCAGTGGAAAGCCCCCTCCTTTAGGGCGGGGATCGTTTACGAGGTGGTGTCCGGCTTGATGTGCTTGTTGAGGAAAAATGCCTGCGCCAGGACAAACACCAGCATCAGGCCCATGCCGCCGAACAGCTTGAAGTTGACCCAGGTGCTGGTGGGAAAGTTGAAGGCCACCCACAGGTTGAGGCAACCCATGGCCGCAAAGAAAGCCACCCAGCTGAAATTGACCTTGCGCCAGACCGCATCGGGCAGGCTCATTTGCGCGCCCATGAGCGACTTGATGCCGTTTTTCTTGAACACCAGCTCGCCCACCAGCAGCGAAGCGCCCATCACCCAGTACAGCACCGTCGGCTTCCACTTGATGAAGCTTTCGCTGTGAAAGTAAATCGTGGCACTGCCCAGCGCAGTGACCAGCGCGAGGCTGACCCAGAGCATGGTATCGACCTTGCGGCCGCGCGCCTTGAGCCACAAAATCTGCGCCAGCGTGGCGACGATGACAACCACCGTGGCCAGCAGCACGGGGGCTTCGGCCGGGCCGACCACGCCGCCCGAGACCATGAAGCCCAGCCAGTCGGTGGCTAGGCCGGCCGCCCAGTCCTTGTGGCCTTCGGCGTACTTGAACATGCCGAAGAAAAGCGCAATCGGCAGGAAATCGAACAGAATTTTCATGGGGTAATTATGGCTTGCGCCTGCCGGCTGGAATCAACGGGTCGGCGTGCAGGCAAATTGGCGGGCTCGCGTTCAGCGTGGCTTGAAATCGAGAGAAGCAGAATTCATGCAATAACGCAGCCCCGTTGGCGTGGGTCCATCGGGAAAAACATGGCCCAGATGGGCGCCGCAATTCGCGCAAACGGTTTCGGTGCGCGTCATGCCGTGGGCCTTGTCCACATGCTCTTCAATCGCGCCTTCCTTCACTTCCTGTGAAAAACTCGGCCAGCCGCAGCCGGCGTCGAATTTGGTGGACGAGTCGAACAGCTCGGCATCGCAACAGATGCAACGGTAAGTGCCTTCAGCATAGTTGTCCTCGTATTTGCCGGTGAACGGACGCTCGGTGGCGGCGTGGCGGGTGACGTTGAAGGCCACGGGTTCCGCGCCTTTTTCAGTCAGCAGGGCTTTCCATTCGGCATCGGTTTTCTGGATCTTGGCGCTCATGATGTTTTTATCCGGGTTTGTTTGTAAAAGGGTTTACGAGCTGCAACTGATGGCAATCGATGATGCCCAGTCGGGCGGGAAGCCGGCAAAGCTGTCTTGTCCGGGATGCTCGTCAAAGGGTGCCTGCAGCAGCGTCAGCAGGGTATCGACCTGCGAAAAGTCTTTTAGTTTCGCCGCCTGGATGGCTTCTTCGCCCAGGTGGTTGCGCAGCACGTATTTTGGATTGCTTTTAAGCATCAAATCGGCCTTTTGCGCAATATCCACGGGCGCAAGCCGCTCTGAATATTGTAGCGCCCAGGCGTTGAAGGATTCCAGGTCGAAAAACAGGTCGCGCACCGGCTCGTGGCCGCTTTGCGCGGTAAAGCCGCACAGCCGGCGCCAGAAAATCGTGTAATCGACCTTGTTGCTGGCCAGCAGCCGGAAGGTGCTTTCGATCAGCTGGCCGTCGCTTTCATGCTCATCGGGCAGCCCCAGCTTGGCGCGCATCCGGGCCTGCAGCGCCTGCGGGAACACGGTTTTGTACGACTCCAGCGCGGCCAGCGCGTCTTCCTGGTTCTCGATCAAGGGCAGCAAGGCCTGGCCGAGGCAGAACAGGTTCCAGTACGCCATGTTGGGCTGCTTGTTGTAGGCATAGCGGCCGTGGTCGTCCGAGTGGTTGCAGATGTGGCCGGGATCGAACGCATCGAGGAACTGGAACGGGCCGTAGTCAATCGTCAGCCCCAGGATGCTCATGTTGTCGGTGTTCATCACGCCATGGCAAAAGCCGACCGCCTGCCAGGCCGCCATCATGTGCGCGGTGCGTTCGCTGACCGCCTGGAGCAGCGCCGCATACGGCTGCCTGGCCTCACGGCAGTCGGGATAAAAGCGGGCTATGACGTAATCGGCCAGCGCCTTGAGCTGCGCCGGCTTGTTGCGGTAGCTGAAATGCTCGAAATGGCCGAAGCGGATAAAGCTCGGCGCCGTGCGGGTCACGACGGCCGCCGTTTCTATTTCCTCGCGCCGCACCGCTGCGTCGGAGCCGGTCACGCACAGCGCGCGCGTGGTTGCAATGCCCAGGCCGTGCATGGCTTCGGAGCACAAAAATTCCCGGATCGAACTGCGCAGCACGGCCCGGCCATCGCCCATGCGGGAGTAGGGCGTCTTGCCCGCGCCCTTGAGCTGGATTTCCTGCGGACCCCTGGGCGTTTCGAGTTCCCCGAGCAGGATCGCCCGGCCGTCGCCCAGTTGCCCGGCCCAGACGCCGAACTGGTGTCCGGCATAGACGCTGGCCAGCGGGCGCGAGCCTGCAAGCGGCTGGTTGCCGGTCAGGGCGGCCAGCGTCTCGGCCGACTCCAGCCATTGGTCGTGCAGCCCCAGTTCGCGCGCCAGCGCGCGGTTGCGCCCGACCCAGTACGGCGACGGCAGGGGGCTGGGCGCCAGTTCGGTGTAGAAATCCGCACCCAGTCCGGCAAAGCTGTTGACCCATTTCAGGTCAGGCGCGGCAGGATGGGGGTTGGCGCTTGTTGGGGTGTCGAAGGCAGTGCTCATGGCTTTATTGTGCTATGGGGCAAGCAGCCGTGTGCAGCCAGGGATAAGGTTTGTGTATTGCGTTGCAAGGTGTCGCCAAGGTGGCACGGCTACGGAGTTTCCCGGGGCAGGCCCGGAAATGCGGCCTGTACTATTCCTCCACAACTCATTCGGTTTACATGGCATGCCCAACCGGGCGGAAAAGGACGCAGACGATGTTAGGTTTAATGCAGAACCAGCCCTTGCTGATTTCATCACTGATCGAATTTGCCGCGCGCCACCATGGCGATGCGCAAATCGTCTCGCGCCGGGTCGAGGGCGACATCCATCGCTACACCTACAAGGAGGCTGCCCGGCGTTCGCGCCAGGTCGCCCATGCGCTGGATGGGCTGGGGCTGAACTTCAGCGACCGCGTGGCCACGCTGGCGTGGAACGGCTACCGGCATTTTGAGCTGTACTACGGCGTCAGCGGCTCGGGCCGCGTGCTGCACACGCTGAACCCACGCCTGCACCCTGAGCAGATCGCCTGGATCGCCAACCATGCCGAAGACCAGGTGCTGTGCTTCGAGCTGAGTTTTTTGCCGCTGGTGCAGGCCTTCCACGGCAAATGCCCGACCATCAAACACTACATCGCGCTGTGCGATGCGGACAAGCTGCCGGTGGATTCAGGCATTCCCAACCTGCAGAGCTACGAAGGCTGGATAAGCGCGCAGCCGGACACCTACGACTGGCCCGTCTTCGATGAAAACACCGCGTCGAGCATGTGCTACACCAGCGGCACCACCGGCCACCCGAAGGCCGCGCTCTACAGCCATCGCTCCAGCACGCTGCACGCCTACGCGGCGGCGCTGCCCGACGTGATGGGCATCTCGGCGCGCGATGCGGTCCTGCCGGTGGTGCCGATGTTCCATGTCAACGCCTGGGGCATTCCGTATTCGGGGCCGCTGACCGGCGCCAAGCTGGTGTTTCCCGGCCCGGCGCTCGACGGCAAGTCGGTGTATGAGCTGATCGAGGCTGAAAAAGTTACCTATGCCGCTGGCGTGCCGACGATCTGGCAAATGCTGCTGACGCATGTGAAATCGGCTGGTTTGCGCTTTTCAACGCTGCGCCGCACCGTGATTGGCGGCGCGGCCTGCCCGCCCTTCATGATTCAGGCCTTCAGCGACGACTACGGCGTGGAAGTACTGCACGCCTGGGGCATGACCGAAATGAGCCCGCTGGGAACGCTGTGCACGCTGAAGAACAAGCATGACAGCCTGACCGAAGACGAGAAGATGAAAATCCGCCTCAAGCAGGGCCGCGCCATTTACGGCGTCGATATGAAAATCGTCGATGGCGCCGGCAAGGAACTGCCCTGGGACGGCAAGACCTATGGTGACCTGATGGTCAAGGGGCCGTGGATCATCCGCGAATACTACAAAGGCGATAGCGACCCGCTGGTCGATGGCTGGTTTCCGACCGGCGACGTGGCCACGATTGACGCCGACGGCTACATGCAGATCACCGACCGCAGCAAGGATGTCATCAAGTCGGGCGGCGAATGGATCAGCTCGATTGACATTGAAAACATCGCCGTCGCCCATCCGGCCATCCTCATGGCCGCCTGCATCGGCGTGGCGCATCCGAAGTGGGACGAGCGGCCCATCATCGCGGTGGTGAAAAAACCGGGCATGGACGTCAGCCGCGAAGAGCTGCTGAAGTTCTACGAGGGCAAGACCGCCAAATGGCAGATTCCCGATGACGTGGTGTTTGTCGATGCCATCCCCATGGGCGCGACCGGCAAGATGCTCAAGACCCGGCTGCGCGAGATGCTGAAAGACTACAAGCTGCCGCAGAGCTGAGCCGTTGGCGTCATGATGCAAGGCCCGACCACCCTCGGGCCTTTTTTATTTTTCACCTCAGGCATTCGACGCGACCATGACTCTGGAGTTCTTCACCATTTCCCTGCTCAACGGGCTGAGCTACGGGCTGCTGCTGTTCATGCTCAGCGCGGGGCTGACGCTGATCTTCAGCATGATGGGCGTGCTCAACTTCGCGCATGCTTCCTTCTACATGGTGGGCGCCTATGTGGCCTACAGCCTGTCGCAGGTGATGGGTTTCTGGTGGTCGCTGCTGGCCGCGCCGCTGGTGGTGTTTGCGCTGGGCGCGGCCTTCGAGCGCTTTTGCTTGCGCCGGGTCCATCAATTCGGCCATGTGCCCGAATTGCTGGTGACGTTTGGCCTGTCCTACCTGCTGCTGGAGGTCGTCCAACTCATCTGGGGCCGCGCGGCGGTCAATTACGCCTTGCCCGGTGAATTGCAGGGGCCGCTGTTCACCGTGTTCGGCATCCACTTTCCCAAATCGCGCGCCTTCATCATGGCCATCTCGCTGGTCATGCTGGCCGGCATCTGGCTGCTGCTCACGCGCACGCGTATCGGGCTGGTGATCCAGGCGGCGCTGACGCACCCGGAAATGGCGCAGGCGCTGGGCCACAACGTGCCGCGCATCTTCATGCTGGTGTTCGGCGGCGGCGCGGCGCTGGCGGGGCTGGCCGGCGTGGTCGGCGGCAACACCTTCATCACCGAGCCCGCCATGGCCGGCTCGGTCGGCGCGATCATCTTCGTGGTGGTCGTGGTCGGCGGCCTGGGCTCGCTCAGCGGGGCTTTTCTGGCGTCGATTCTGATCGGGCTGATCCAGACCTTCGCGGTCGCCATGGACCAGTCGCTGATGACGCTCCTGGGTCGCTTCAGCGTCGTGGTGACGCCCGACACCTTCGGCTATCCGCTGCTCAAGCTGACCATTTCGCAGGTCGCGCCCATCCTGCCATTTTTGCTCCTGGTGCTGATGCTGATCTTCCGGCCCCGAGGCCTTCTGGGCACGCGGGAAGGTTAAGGCGCATGGCAAGCACTTTTCAGGCCGTCAAACCCTTCAACACCGGCCGCTGGGTCGTCTGGACGCTGTATGCGTTGCTGCTGGTGGCCGCGCCGCTGCTGTTCAAGAGCAGCCTGTCGCTGACCCTGCTGTCGCAGGCCGGTTACCTGGTCATCATCTGCCTGAGCTACAACATCCTGCTGGGGCAGGGCGGCATGCTCAGTTTCGGCCATGCGGTGTATTCGGGGCTCGGGTCTTTCCTGGCGATTCATGCGATGAACCTGGCGGCAAGCGGCCGCTTTTACATTCCGCTGAGTCTGATCCCGCTGGTCGGCGGCCTGTCGGGGCTGTTCTTTGCCGCCTTGCTGGGCTATGTGAGCACCAAAAAGGCTGGCACCACCTTTGCCATGATCACGCTGGGCATGGGCGAACTGGTGTTTGCGATGTCGCTGATGTTCCCGGAATTCTTTGGCGGCGAAGCTGGCATCACCACCAACCGCGCCTATGGCAAGCCGCTGTGGGGCATCACCTTCGGCCCGCAGATCCAGGTGTATTACCTGATCGCGGTGTACTGCTTCTTTTGCACCGCCGCCATGTTTGCCTTCACCCGCACGCCGCTGGGCCGCATGTTGAACGCCGTGCGCGACAACCCCGAGCGCGTCGAGTTCATCGGCTACAACCCCAGGTGCGTGCGCTACCACGCCTTCATCATCGCCGGCTTTTTTGCCGGCATCGGCGGCGGACTCGCGGCGATCAATTCGGAAATCGTGACGGCCGAAGTGGTCGGCAGCGTGCGCTCGGGCAGCCTGCTGCTGTTCACCTTCCTGGGCGGCGCGACCTTCTTTTTTGGCCCCATCCTGGGCGCTGTCCTGATGGTGCTGGCGCTGGTCTGGCTGTCGGAGCTGTCGATGGCCTGGCTGCTGTATGTCGGGCTGATGTTTTTGTTCATGGTGATGCATGCGCCCGGCGGCATTGCCAGCCTGATCGTGATGAACCTGCGCGTGGCTTCGTTCGGCAAGCTCAAGACCTTGTGGCTGGGCTATCTGGCGCTGGCCGTGACCGCCTTTGCCGCGCTGATGGGCGCTGCCGCCATGGTAGAGATGATTTACCACCTGCAACTCAACGCCGCAGTCGGGCCTGAACTGAAGTTCATGGGATTGACGCTCAACGCCATCCAGTCCGCTACATGGCTGAGCGCCGGACTGGTTTTCCTGACCGGCCTGGGGCTGTTCGAACTGGCGCGCCGCAGGTTCGTTGTGCAATGGAGCCGTATACAAGACGAAATCGAGGATGAAATCGAAACCGAGATCAAGCGCCGGGAATTGCTATGAAAATTGACAATGCACCCCGCGCCCGCTATGCGCTGGAGCTTAAAAACCTTCGAAAAAGCTTCGGCAAGACCGAAATCATTCGTGGCGCCAGCCTGGCCGTCAGCCCCGGCGAGCGGGTCGCCCTCATCGGGCCGAACGGCGCGGGCAAATCGACGCTGTTCAACCTGATCAGCGGCCGCTTCGAGCCCAGCAGCGGCGACATTTTTCTCAACGGCGAGCGCATCAACGGCAAGAAGCCGTTCGAGATCAACCGGCTTGGCCTGTCGCGCAGTTTCCAGATCACCAACATCTTTCCCAAGCTCAGCGTGTTCGAGAACCTGCGCTGCGGCGTGCTGTGGAGCCTGGGCTACAAATACACCTTTTTGAAGTTCCTGGCCAATCTGCATGACGCCAATGCGCGGGCCGATGAACTGATGGCCATGATCAAGCTCGACAGGAAGCGCGATGTGCTCGCCACCCACCTGACCTACGCCGAGCAGCGCGCGCTGGAAATCGGCATCACGATGGCGGGCGGCGCCAGCGTGATTTTGCTGGACGAGCCGACGGCGGGCATGAGCCGCTCCGAAACCAGCCGCTTCATCAGCCTGATCAGGGAAGTCACGGTGGGCAAGACCCTGCTGACGGTCGAGCATGACATGGGCGTGGTGTTCGGCCTGGCCGACAGGATTGCCGTCGTCGTCTATGGGGAAGTGATTGCCTGCGACGTTCCCGAAGCGGTGCGCGCCAACCCGCGCGTGCAGGAAGCCTATCTGGGCTCATCGGTGGCGGATGCGCAAGGGCAGGGGCAGGGGCACTGACATGCTGAAACTCATCAACCTTCACGCCTATTACGGCAAAAGCCACGTCCTGCACGGCGTCTCGTTTGAAGTCCGGCCCGGCGAAATCGTCGCCCTGCTGGGCCGCAACGGCTCGGGCCGCTCGACCACGGCCAAGGCCATCACGGGGCTGGTCGAGTGCCGGGGCTCCATCCTCTGGAAAAACGCGGAAATCGTCGGCAAGAAGGCCTACCAGATTGCGCATCTCGGCCTGGGTTACGTGCCTGAAAACCGCGACATTTTTCCCACGCTGACCGTGCGCCAGAACCTGCTGCTCGGCCAAAAGGGCTCGGGCAAGGGCTCGCGCTGGTCTTTCGACGACATGTACCGCCTGTTTCCGAGTCTGCGCGAGCGCCAGCACACCGAAGCCGGCGTGCTGTCGGGTGGCGAGCAGCAGATGCTCACGCTGTGCCGAACCCTGATGGGCGACCCGGACCTGATCATCATCGACGAGCCGACCGAAGGCCTGGCGCCCAAGATTGTCGAGCTGGTCGGGCAGTACCTGCAAACGCTCAAGGCCCGCAGCGTTTCGGTGCTGCTGATCGAGCAGAAACTGACGATTGCCATGGCGATTTCCGACCGGGCACTGGTCATGGGCCACGGCCGCATCGTGTTCGACGGCACGCCGGGCAGCCTGCGGGCCGATGCCGGCATCCGAAAGGAATGGCTGGAAGTGTAAAAGGCTGGCGCTGTTGTCACCGCCGGGACAAACCCGCCGCAAAACCCGGGTAAACCCGGGGTGAGCAAGCTTTGTGCCGTCATGAACCCTCCCTACAATGGTAAAAAGAACGGTCGTACTATTTTTTCCGGTGGTTACCTGCGCCTGCCACGGTGCTGATTGCCGCCCGATGCTTCACCACTGACATTTCAACCCAGGAAAGACAATCGCAATGACAACCCTCTACGAAGTCCACGGCTCGGTGGCGCTGATCACCCTGAGCAATCCGCCGGTCAATGGCCTGGGTTACGCCACCCGCGTGTCGCTGACCGACAACCTGCAAAAGGCCAACGACGACGACGCCGTCAAGTCCATCGTCATCACCGGCGCCGGCAAGGCGTTTTCGGGCGGCGCCGACATCAACGAATTCGGCTCGCCCAAGGCGGTGCAGGAACCCAACCTGCTCAGCGTCATCCTGGCGATTGAAAACTCGTCCAAGCCGGTGGTGGCCGCGATTCATTCGGTCTGCATGGGCGGCGGGCTGGAACTGGCGCTGGGCTGCCATTACCGCATCGCCGCGCCCGGTTGCAGCATCGCCCTGCCCGAAGTCAAGCTCGGCCTGCTGCCGGGCGCGGGCGGCACCCAGCGCCTGCCGCGCGCCTTGGGCGTGGAGCCAGCGCTGAACATGATCGTCAGCGGCGAGTCGGTCAAGAGCGACATGCTGGCGCAAATCCCCGGCCAGAAGCTGTTTGACCGGATGGCGTCTTCCGTGGAAACGCTGGCTGACGAGGCGTTTGCCTTTGCGCAGGCGATTGCCGACACGCGCCCCTTGCCGCTGGTGCGCAGTCTGCCGTGCAAGCACCGCAACGGCGATGCCTATTTCCAGTTTGCCCGCAACATGGTCAAGGGCATGGCGAAGAATTTCCCGGCGCCGCTCAAGTGCGTCGATGCGGTGGAGGCGGCGACGAAGCAGAAGTTTGACGAAGGCATGCGGCTGGAGCGCGAGTTTTTCACCAACCTGATGTTTACGCCTGAAAGCCGCGCGCTGCGGCACATTTTCATGGCCGAACGCGCTGCCTCAAAAATCCCCGATTTGCCGGCAGACACGCCGAAACGCGAGATCAATTCGGTTGCCGTGATTGGCGCCGGCACCATGGGCGGCGGCATTGCGATGAACTTCCTGAACGCCGGCATCCCGGTCAAGATGCTGGAGATGAAGCCCGAGGCGCTGGAGCGCGGCATCGCCACGATTCGCAAGAACTACGAGTCGCAGGTCAAGAAGGGCAAGCTGAAGCAGGACAAATACGAGCAGCGCATGGGACTGCTCAGCACCACGCTGAGCTACGGCGACCTCAAAGATGCCGATCTGGTGATCGAAGCCGTGTTCGAGGACATGGGCGTGAAGCAAGCCGTCTTCAGGGAACTCGACCGTGTTATGAAGCCCGGCGCGATCCTGGCATCCAACACCTCGACGCTCGATCTGAACCAGATCGCCTCGTTCACCCAGCGCCCCGAGGATGTCGTGGGCCTGCATTTCTTCAGCCCGGCCAACATCATGAAGCTGCTCGAAGTCGTGCGCGGCGAGAAAACCGGCAAGGACGTGCTGGCCACGGTCATGGCGATCGCCAAGAAAATCCGCAAGACCGCCGTGGTGTCCGGCGTGTGCGACGGCTTCATAGGCAACCGCATGATCGAGCAGTACGGCCGCCAGGGCGGTTTTTTGCTCGACGAGGGCTGCACGCCCGAACAGGTGGACAAGGCCATCGAGAAATTCGGTTTTGCCATGGGACCGTTCCGCATGGGCGACCTGGCCGGCAACGACATCGGCTGGGCCATCCGCAAGCGCCGCTACCAGGAAAAGCCGGACATGAAATACAGCAAGACCGCCGATTTGCTGTGCGAGAAGGGTCGCTTCGGGCAAAAGACCGGCGCCGGCTGGTACGACTACGTGGCCGGCAAGCGCGACGCGATTCCGAACCAGGAAGTCGTCAAGATGATCGAGGAGCACCGAGCTTCACTGGGCATCACGCCGCGCAAGATTTCGGACGAGGAAATCGTCCAGCGGCTGGTGTATTCGCTGGTCAACGAGGGCGCGCACATCCTGGAAGAGGGCATTGCGTCCAAGGCCAGCGACATCGACATGGTGTATTTGATGGGCTACGGTTTCCCGATTTACCGGGGCGGCCCGATGCTGTACGCCGACCAGGTCGGCCTCTTCAACGTGGTGCAGGCGATGAAGCGCTTTGCGAAAAATCCGCTCGACGACGCCGGTTTCTGGAAGCCCGCGCCGCTGCTGGCACGGCTCGCCGCCGAAGGCAAGACCTTTAACTGACCAGCGCCCACCCCGTCAAGCCCCCCTAATTCGGAGATTTTCATGACCTCAGCTGTAATCGTTTCCACCGCCCGCACCCCTCTGGCCAAGAGCTGGAAGGGCGCCTTCAACATGACGCACGGCGCCACCCTGGGCGGCCATGCCGTGCAGCACGCCATGGCCAGAGCCGGCATCGACGCCGCCGAAGTCGATGACGTCATCATCGGCTGCGCCACGCCCGAAGGCGCGACCGGCGCCAACATCGCGCGGCAGATCGCCCTGCGCGCCGGTTGCCCGGTCAGCGTCTCGGGCATGACCGTGAACCGCTTTTGCTCGTCCGGCCTGCAGGCGATTGCGCTGGCGTCGCAGCGCATCATTGCCGGCGAAGCCGATATCTACGTCGCCGGCGGCGTCGAAAGCATTTCCTGCGTGCAGCAGGAGATGAACACCCACATGCTGCGCGAGGACTGGCTCGCCAAGAACAAGCCCGAGATTTACTGGAACATGCTGCAAACCGCCGAGCAGGTCGCCAAGCGCTACGAAATCAGCCGAGAACGCATGGACGACTACGGCGCGGCCAGCCAGCAAAAAGCCACCGCCGCGCTGGCTGCCGGCCTGTTCGAGGCCGAGATCGCACCGATCACCGTCACCATGGGCGTCGCCGATCCGGTGATGGGCTTGATGACCAAACAGGTCACGGTCAGCCAGGACGAGGGCATTCGCGCCGGAACGACGAAGGAAGGCATCAGCGGCCTGCGCTCGGCGATTCCGGGCGGCCTGATCTCGGCCGGCAATGCCAGCCAGTTTTCGGACGGCGGCGGCGCGGTCGTGGTGATGGACGAAAAAGTCGCAGAGCGCAAAGGCCTCAAGCCGCTGGGACGCTTCCTGGGTTTTGCCGTGGCCGGCTGCGAGCCCGATGAAATGGGCATCGGCCCGGTGTTTGCCATTCCCAAGGTGCTCGCCAAGCTGGGCCTGAGCGTCAGTGACATCGACCTGTGGGAACTCAACGAAGCGTTTGCCGTGCAGGTGCTGTACTGCGCCGACAAGCTGGGCATTCCCATGGACCGGCTCAACGTCAATGGCGGCGCGATTGCCGTCGGCCACCCCTACGGCGTCACCGGCCAGCGCCTGACCGGCCACGCGCTGATCGAAGGCAAGCGGCGCGGCGCCAGGCGCGTTTGCGTGACGATGTGCATAGGCGGCGGCATGGGCGCTGCGGGCGTGTTCGAGGTGTTGTGAGGCCGCGAACGGTTTCGAGCAAATTTGTGGCGCGCCTGGAAGCGGTCATCTGGATTTTGATTTATGGTGGCCTGCTGGCGTTGATTCTGGGCCTGTGGGTTGCGCCGATGGACGACGACACCGGCTGGTCGCTGATGGCGGGCGGCGGGCTGGCGGCGGCCGTGGGCTTGGCCCTGATCTATGTCCGCTCGCGAATCAACACCGAACCCTGAACAAATTAAAAGGAGACTTTCCATGACCCGCACCATCCAGCAACTGTTCGACCTCAAGGGCCGGACCGCACTCGTCACCGGCGG
Organism: Polaromonas naphthalenivorans CJ2; assembly: GCF_000015505.1. Lineage (GTDB taxonomy): Bacteria > Pseudomonadota > Gammaproteobacteria > Burkholderiales > Burkholderiaceae_C > Polaromonas > Polaromonas naphthalenivorans. The sequence goes on from NC_008781.1 coordinate 1,966,436, forward strand.
CTCGCGCGGCCTGGGCCTGCAACTGGCGCAGGCGCTGGGCGAGGCCGGCGCCCGGGTCATGCTCAGCTCGCGCAAGGCTGAAGACCTGGTCGAGTCCGCTGGCGTGCTGAAAGCCGCCGGCATCGACGTGGACTGGATTGCCGCCGACTGCGCGAAAGAGGACGACATCCGCGCCCTGGCCGACGAAACCATCAGGCGCTTCGGCCATGTGGACATCCTGGTCAACAACGCCGGCGCCGCCTGGGGCGCGCCGGCCGAAGACCATCCGGTCGAAGCCTGGGACAAGGTGATGAATCTCAATGTGCGCGGCTACTTCATCCTGTCGCAGCACATCGCCAAACACAGCATGATTCCGCGCAAGTCGGGCCGCATCATCAACGTGGCATCGATTGCCGGGCTGGGCGGCAATCCGCGCGGCATGAACACGATTGCCTACAACACCTCCAAGGGCGCGGTCATCAACTTCACCCGGGCGCTGGCGTGCGAATGGGGTGACCACAAGATCACCGTGAACGCCATTTGCCCGGGATTTTTCCCGAGCAGGATGACGGTCGGCACACTCAAGGCCATGGGCGAGGAACAACTCGCCACCCACGCGCCGCTGGGCCGGCTGGGCGACGACGAGGACTTGAAGGGCCTGTGCGTGCTGTATGCGTCGGATGCGGGCAAGCACATCACCGGCCAGTGGCTGGCGGTCGATGGCGGCGTTTCCGTGATCACCGGAGGTTGATCAGATGAACTTCGGCGCAGAAATCCCTTTCGTCACGCACCTCGGCTTCAGGCTGGAACTGTTTGAAGGCGGCGAGTCGGCCATTGGCTACACGCCGCTGCCCGAGCATCTCAATTCGTTTGCCGTCACGCATGGCGGCGCCTGCATGACGCTGCTCGACGTGGCCATGGCCGTGGCCGCGCGCAGCGTGCAAAAGGACATGGGCGTGGTCACCATCGAGATGAAAACCAGCTTCATGCGGCCCGCGCCCGGCGACGGCAGCCCGCTCACGGCCAGGGGCCGGCTGGTGCATCGCACCCTGTCGCTGGCGTTTGCCGAGGCCACGATTTACGATGCCCAAGGCCAGGCCTGCGCCCACTCGACCGGAACCTTCAAGTACGTCAGGCGCAAGGCGAGCGAAGCGGGGAATGCGCCCGATTCGCCCGTCAGGCCGATTTCAACCGACTGAAACCCGTTTTTATGTATCAAATCATGCTTTTGCGCAAGCAGGACGCGCATTGACAGCTATTAATTAAAGAGCAAAACAGCTATTTAAAGCTTCAACCTCATTCAAGGAGATTCCCATGCCCGCCAATCAGCAGTTCCTGCTCGACAACCGGCCCGCCGGCGAAGCCGTCGCCAGCAATTTCAAGCTCGTCAGCAGCGAAACGCCCCCCTTGCAGGATGGCCAGGTGCTGGTGCGCCACCATTATTTGAGCCTGGACCCCTACATGCGCGGCCGCATGAGCGACTCCAAGAGCTACACCGCGCCGCAGCCGCTGGGCGAGGTGATGCTGGGCGGCACCGTCGGCGAAGTGGTCGAAAGCCGCTCGCCCAGGTTCCAGCCCGGCGACAAGGTGGTCGGCATGGGCGGCTGGCAGCTCTACAGCGTGGTGAACGCCGACGAGCCCGGCGCGCTGCGCAAGGTCGATACCTCCCATGTGCCGCTGTCCTACTACCTGGGCGCCGTCGGCATGCCCGGCGTCACGGCCTGGTACGGCCTGGTGAAGATCATCGAGCCCAAGGCCGGCGAAACCATGGTCGTGAGTGCCGCGACGGGCGCCGTCGGCAGTGCTTTTGCCGCCCTGGCCAAGGCGCGCGGCTGCCGCACGGTCGGCATTGCCGGCGGCCCGGACAAATGCCGTTACGCGGTGGAAGAACTCGGCTTTGACGCCTGCATCGACTACAAGCTGCACCAGGATGCGGCGTCGCTGTCCAAGGCGCTCAAGGAAGCCTGCCCGGACGGCATCGACGGCTACTTTGAAAACGTCGGCGGCATGGTGCTCGATGCGGTGCTGCCGCGCATGAACGCATTTGGCCGGATTGCCGTGTGCGGCATGATTGCCGGCTACGACGGCAAGCCCATGCCGCTGACCTGTCCGGCGCTGATTCTGACCAGCCGGCTCAAGGTGCAGGGCTTTATCGTCACCGAACACATGGACATCTGGCCCGAAGCGCTGAAGGAACTCGCTGGACTGGTGGCCACGGGCACGCTGCGCCCTCGGGAATCAGTGGCAGAGGGCCTTGAAGCCGCCCCTGAAGCCTTTTTGGGCCTGCTCAAGGGCAAGAACTTCGGCAAGCAACTGGTCAAACTCATTTAACTTCCGAACCCGGGAGGCGGCCATGGACATCACCCATGAAGTCTTCAACCAGCCCGAACCGCTGGTGAACTACAACCTGTTCGAGGGCAACCAGCCCTTGCGCGATGCCCTGAAGTTCAACGCGCCGGGGCTGGACACGGCGGGGCTCATGCAACTGGGCGCCCGGCTCGGCACGGCCGACATGCAAACACATGCCCGGCTGGCGAATGTGCATGCGCCCGAGTTGCATACCCATGACCGTTTCGGCCGGCGTATCGACCAGGTCGAATTCCATCCGAGCTACCACGCGCTGATGACCGAGGCCGTGGGCGCCGGGCTGCATGGCACGCCGTGGGCACATCATGAAAGCCCGTCGCCGCATGTCGAACGCGCCGCCGGCTTCATGCTGTTCACCGAACTGGAGCCGTCCAGCCTGTGCCCGATTTCCATGACCTACGCCGTCACCCCCGCCTTGCGCGGCAACCCGGCGATTTATGCCGACTGGTCGCCCGGGCTCACCAGCCGGCAGTACGACCCGATGCTGAAAGTGTGGAGCGACAAGCCCGGCGTCACCATGGGCATGGGCATGACGGAAAAGCAGGGCGGCTCGGACGTGCGCGCCAACACCACGCGGGCCGTGCCCGACGGCACGGACGGCTGGGGCCAGCGTTTTGCCGTGACCGGCCACAAGTGGTTTTTCTCGGCGCCGATGTGCGACGCCTTCCTGATCCTGGCGCAGGCGCCTGCGGGCCTGTCGTGCCTGTTCCTGCCGCGCGTGCTGCCTGACGGCTCGCTCAACGCGATCCGCATCCAGCGCCTGAAGGACAAGCTCGGCAACAAGGCCAATGCCAGCTCGGAAGTCGAGTTCAGCGCTGCCAGCGCCTGGCTGGTGGGCGAAGAAGGCCGGGGCGTGCCGCAAATCCTGGCCATGGGCAGCATGACGCGGCTTGACTGCGCCCTGGGCACCAGCGGACTGATGCGGCAGGCGCTCAGCCTGGCCCTGAACCACACCGCCCAGCGCAGCGCGTTTGGCCAGCCCCTGATCGGGCAGCCGCTGATGCGCAACGTGCTGGCCGACCTTGCTATTGAAAGTGAAGCTGCTTGCGCTTTATCCATCAGGCTTGCAAGGTGTTTTGATCATCAAAATGATGCACACGGGCAGGCCCTGTCGCGCCTGCTCACGCCGGTGGCCAAGTTCTGGATCTGCAAGCGCGGCAGCGCGTTTGCCCAGGAAGCCATGGAATGCCTGGGCGGCAACGGCTATGTGGAGGAGGGCGGCGAAGGCATCATGGCGCGCATCTACCGCGAGATGCCGGTCAACTCGATCTGGGAGGGCGCGGGCAACATCATGGCGCTGGACCTGCTGCGCGCCCTGCGCAAGCCCGCCGCCGTGGCCGCGCTGACGCAGGAACTGCGGGCCGCCAAAGGCGCGCATCCGGCGCTTGACCGGATGGCCCGCGCCCTGCCGGTGCGCCTGGAAGAAATGGCGTCTGAACCGCAGGCCAGGCGCCTGGCGCAGGAGGTGGCGCTGGCATTGCAGGCCGCGCTGCTCTGCCAGACCGCGCCCCGTGCGGTGGCTGACGCATTTTGCGATTCGCGCCTGGCCGGCCACTGGGGCCAGACCTTCGGCACACTGGCATCAAGCACTGATTTCGACCGCATCATTGAACGGGCCATGCCCCGGAAACTTTCATAATGCCAATGATTTCAATTTCCAGGAGCCCTTCATGACCACGCCTCCGACCCTGATTTTTCACCATTACCCGTCCTCGCCTTTTTCCGAAAAGGTCCGGCTGATGCTGGGCTACAAAAACATTCCCTGGAAGTCAGTGGTCATCCCGATGGTTAGTCCCAAGCCCGACCTTATTGCTCTCACGGGGGGCTACCGCAAGACGCCGGTGCTGCAGATCGGCGCCGACATCTATTGCGACACGGCGCTGATTGCCGATGTGCTGGAGCACATCCAGCCGCTGCCCACGCTGTACCCCGAACCCAGCAAGGGCATGGCGCGCATCCTGGCGCAATGGGCTGATAGCACGCTGTTCCAGACTGCCATGGCCTATAACCTGCAGCCCCGGGGCCTGTCCCAGCTGTTCGAGCATGCGCCGCCCGAGGCCGCCCAGGCGTTTGTGCAAGACCGCAAGGCCATGAGCGCGGGCATGGCGCGCCAGCGCCCGCAGGATGCCACGGCGGCCTACAAATCTTATTTGCGCCGCCTGTCGGACATGCTCGACGTCCGGCCGTTCATCCTGGGCGACGTGCCGTGCATCACCGACTTTGCGATGTACCACCCGCTGTGGTTCACGCGGGTACGCACCTCGGTGCTGGCCGGCCTGCTGGAAGCCACGCCAGCGGTGCTCGACTGGATGGATCGCATGGCCGCCATCGGTCACGGCGCCATGGAAAAGTCCAGCGCGCTGCAAGCCATCCAGGTCGCCGCCGCTTCGGTGCCTGCGGCCTTGCACGACGACATTTTTCAGGACGAGCATGGCATTGCGCTGGGCAGCCAGGTCGTGGTCAGCGCCGAAAGCTTTGGCCTGGAGCCTACGCATGGCGAACTGGTGGCCGCCACCCGCATGCACTACACGCTGCGCCGCACCGACGAGCGCGCCGGCCTGGTGCATGTGCATTTCCCGCGCATCGGCTATTCGCTCAAACCCGGCGAGGCGGCATGAGCGGCATTGAATGGCGTTTCATGGCCTTTGATGAATTGACCGCCGCCCAGCTTTATGCCGTGCTGCGGCTGCGCAGCGAGGTTTTCGTGGTCGAGCAGGCATGCCTCTTTCAGGACATGGACGGCGCGGACCCGCAGGCCATGCATGTGCTGGGCAGCGCGCAAGGCGCCTTGGTGGCCTATGCACGCTGCTTTGCCGCCGGCATCAAGTTTGCCGAAGCCAGCATCGGCCGGATTGTTACCGCCCCTTCGGTGCGCGGCAGCGGCGCGGGCCATGCGCTGGTGGAACAAGCCATTGCCTGCCTGTCACGGCAATGGGGCGCACAAGCCATCAGGATTGGCGCGCAGGCCCGGCTGGAAAGTTTTTACGGCCGGCATGGCTTTGAAAACACCGGCCGGCCCTACCTGGAAGACGGGATTGCCCATCTGGAAATGCTGCGTGTTTAATTATTTGGCCCTGCGATCTTGTTGCATCGCCTTGGCCGCCAAGTCATTCGATCCCTGCAAGCCCCCCGGCGCGGAAAGCACGACCGCAGTTTTTATCGCCTCTATCAACTGCTCCGACTGCGCCTTGACCTGTGTGCTGAAGGTGCCAAGACCCAAGGTCAGGAACAGGCAAACCAGCAGCGTCAGACCGATTGAGAACCGCAGTCGCAGGCGACGCTTCAGGCGAACCCTGTAATCGCAATAATCGCGGTAGTCTCGGTTGCTCCAGTTGGCACGGCGTTCTACGGTAAAAGGGAACATGGCAACATCTCCTCCAGGGGTTTGAATGGGTTATTCCATTTTTTTAATTTAATGCGACATGCCGTTGCTTTCGCTAATGCTTTCATTGTTCTCAAAGACGAACGATTTACCAATCACTTTAAATGGTTACATGCCGTCAACCGTTGTAGATGATGCGTCAATCTCATCCGTGGGAGGTAAAGAAAGAAAATTTTTGAGATTTTTGTGTATTTTTTAACGAATTATGGATTTTGAAAAAAGTTAGTTTTGCATTGAAAATTCAGTAACTACAAGTAATTAGAGCAATGGGCTAGTAGATTTTTTCAGGGTTTTGCGTATCAATACGGCTTATGGTGTAAGCGTAGGAACTTAATAAGTAACAATTTTTCCAAGCAGACAGCACCCGACAGTCAGTAAGCTGTCATAGACATGTCTCACGCTCTGTGGTCTGATGGAAACAAAAGGTAAGGGAGAAATCATGGAAATTCGTAACGAGTCACAAGCCGCCTCGGACTTTTTGATAAAGAATAACTCAGTGTCAACGAGCTACCACCTGGCGCCTCACAGTGGCCTGCCCTCCATGTGGCCTGGATTCCTCACAGGTCAGGCGGAACAACCTGTTCGTGTGCTGCTGATTGACGATGATCCGCACATGAGCCGTGTCATTGCCCATGAATTGCTGGCCGATTTGCGGATCAACCTGCTGGGGCAGGGCGGCAGCGTGCGGGAAGGCCGTCGCCTGATCAGCCAGAACGAGTTCGATGTGATGCTGGTCGATCTGAATCTGGGCGACGGCACGGGTTTTGCCCTGATCGAATACATGAAAACCGTGCGGCCCATGGCTGAGGCCATCGTCATCTCGGCCATGGAAGACGAGCAGCATGCCTTGCATGCGTTTGAACTCGGCGCCACCGGCTACCTGGTGAAAAACTCCTGGTTTGGCAACTTTCCGCAAGCTGTTTTGCAGGTGGTCAATGGCGGAGCCTCCATCACGCCCAACCTTGCGCGCCGGCTGCTCAACAAATTCGAGCAACCTCAAAACAATGTTCAAACCCTGCAGGAGAACAAAAACAAGGAAAAGCTGTCGGAGCGCGAAAAACAAGTCCTCAAGCTGGTGGCTTCAGGCTACACCAGCACTGAAATCGGCTCACGGCTGATCATCAGCGGTCAAACCGTCAACACGCACATCAAGAACATCTACCGCAAGCTCAATGTTCGCACGCGTGCGCAAGCGGTAAGTTTTGCGGCCAGCCGAGGGCTTTTCTAAACAACTTGAGCGTGGGGCTCAAGGTCTGAAGCGGTTTGCCCGGGGTTGTTTAAGGTTGGTGTCAAACTTGTCGCCTTTGGGTTGATGCTCTTGCGCGACCTGTTTCAAATTATCCAGTTCGCCAGCATGGCAACAGCTTGTCATTGCGTTCAAGGCGCTCGTATTTTTGCACTGTCGGTCTGCTTGCTGCCATTGGCGCACGCTGCGGTTTCAGACATCCAATGCCTTGATGGCATCGGCATCGAGCAGGTTGGCGGCCTGCATGCCCAGGGCGTGAAAACGCGCCTGACTTATGCTGTCGGTGCCACGCATGTGTCGGTGCTTCGTTTGCCAGAATTTTTCATGCTGGCCCGGGAACTGGCTGAAGCGTTGTCCCGATAGGCCGCACGCACACTAGCACCTCCATTTTTTCCATTTCCTGAGCCACGACTTCCATGCCCACCCATTTTTTATTCAAATTATTTTCATCGGCATTGCTTGTCACCAGTGTGCTGTTGACCGGCTGCAACGATGCTCCAGGCACTGGCGCCACCGAAAAATCTGCAAAAACCACATCTGCGCCAGTTTCAATGGCTGCACTGGCTGCGCAAGCCATCGGCTTCACGGCTGGCTCACAGATGAGCGCGCGCACGGTGTTTGTTTTCTTTGATGCCCAGTGCCCTCATTGCGGCGTGCTCTGGGAGGCGGCCAAACCGCTGAAGTCGCAGGCAAAATTCGTCTGGATTCCAGTAGGCATCCTCAATGCATCCAGCACATCCCAGGGCGCCACCATTCTGGCCGCAGCAGATCCGGTGGCCGAGATGGACAAGCACGAAGCCTCCTTGCAGGCCGGGCAGGGCGGCATCAGCGCAGCAGCAAACATTGATGCGAACAAAGCATCCATTGCAAAGAACACCGAATTGATGACCAGCTTTGGATTTGCTTCCATTCCTGTGATTATTGGAACGAACGCCCAAACTGGCGCTTTGGTAACGCAGGAAGGCGCCATGCCCACAGCAGCGCTTGCGAAATTGCTGGGATTGCAAGCGCCTGCAAATTAACCCAAGCTGGATTCGAGCCAGGTTTCAGGGCTGCACACGAATTTTTTCTGGTATTCGAACGGTATTGCGCTGACTATTTTTGATGAAAATAGACTTTTGCGCAATACCAGTGGATATAGTTTGCTATTTAATTGGTAGCGTACTTCTGCCGTTTCTCCAAGCTGCGCTTAAAAAAGGACGCGGCTGCGAATGGTGCCTGGAACATTCGCCAGCTTGGCAAGGGCCATGTCGGAATGCGCCGCATCAATGTCGATCACCACATAACCGATGGCCTCATTGGTCTGCAGGTACTGCGAGGCAATGTTGATGTGGTTGTCGGAAAACACCCGGTTGATTTCCGACAGCACACCCGGCACGTTGCGGTGAATATGCAGCAGGCGGTGCTTGCCCGGATGGGCCGGCAAGGCCACTTCAGGAAAGTTGACGGAAGACGTCGAGGTGCCGTTGTCGCTGTACTTGACCAGTTTTTCAGCGACCTCGATGCCAATGTTCGCCTGCGCCTCCATCGTCGAACCGCCAACATGTGGCGTCAAAATCACATTGTCAAGGCCGCGCAGGGGCGACTCGAACATGTCCTTGTTGCTTCGCGGCTCGACCGGAAACACATCAATCGCCGCGCCCAGCAATTTTTTCTGGCGCAGGGCTTCGGCCAGCGGCTCAATCTCGACCACCGTGCCGCGCGAGGCATTGATCAGCACGCTGCCCGACTTCATTGACGCAATTTCTGCAGCGCCAATCATCCATTGGGTGCTTTGGGTTTCGGGGACATGCAAGGTGACCACGTCAGACTGCGCCAGCAAATCCTTCAGGCTGGCGACCTGCTGCGCATTGCCCAGGGGAAGCTTGGTGACCACATCAAAAAACACCACGCGCATGCCCAGTCCCTCGGCCAGCACCGAGAGCTGGGTTCCGATGGAGCCGTAACCAATGATGCCCAGTGTCTTGCCGCGAATCTCATAAGCGTTTTCGGCCGACTTCAGCCAGCCGCCCCGATGCGCCACGGCGCTTTTCTCGGGGATGCCGCGCAGCAGCAGAATCGCCTCGGCCAATACCAGTTCAGCGACGGAACGGGTATTGGAAAACGGTGCGTTGAACACGGCAATGCCGCGCTCGCGTGCCGCTTGCAGGTCCACCTGGTTGGTGCCTATGCAAAAGCAGCCGACAGCGGCAAGCTTTGAGGCGTGGGCAAACACTTCGGCGGTGAGTTGGGTACGCGAGCGGATGCCGACAAAATGCACGTCTGCAATCTTGCGCTTGAGCTCGTCGTCAGGCAAAGCGCCTGCCAGGCTTTCAATCTGGGTATAACCAGCGGTCTTGAGCACATCAATGGCCGAAGGATGAATGCCTTCCAGGAGGAGGAATTTGATTTTGTTTTTGTCGGTCGAGGTTTTGGTCATGAAATTTTCCGGGTCAGTAATGGTTCGGGCGCCAGTATGGATGAACGCGCAATCTCCGGGCGGGTTGCATACGCTTGACCCTGATTGACTGTCGGTTTGCTTGGCTGAAGCCGGAAAGAGCGAATGCCACAGGCCTTATTCGGAAGAATGAGAGGTGTCCTTTGACAACTTCCGCCATTCAAGAGTTCATGGGATCGGAGGAAAAACCTTCATAAAGAAGTGCTTGTGTCAAAAGCTTGAAAATTGACGCTATAATTTGAGGCTAGATTCCTCAATAGCTCAGTTGGTAGAGCGCCGGACTGTTAATCCGTAGGTCCCTGGTTCGAGCCCAGGTTGAGGAGCCAGATTAGCCTTATGGGCACTGCAAAGCCTGCTATTTAAAAAATAGTAGGCTTTTCTACTTTTAGATGCTGAATCAGCAGCTGCTCGGCGCGCGTGGCCACGACATACGCCGCGCGGCATTCGTCATGGGTGACGTAGCGCTGGCGCTTGATCTCGGGGTTGTGCATGATGGTGTACCTGGGCCGCCTGGGCTGCTGCCTGGAGTTGGCCCTGCGCCCCGGCGTGCAGCACTCGGCGCGCAAGAAGTGAATACAACCTGCAGCGGGCGCTGCTCCGGAGTCAGGCTCTCCCGCCGCCTGCGCCAATGATGAGGTTGAACACTTCCCGCAGCAAGACCAGCTCGCTCATCGCACTTCCCCGCAATTCGCTGATCGGCTTGAATACGCCGCCGAGCGCTTCGATAGCGGCTTTTGGCGCATCCAGGGTGGTGAAGCGCAGCAGGTGGATGCGCACCGGGCCGGTTTCCGTTTGTGCCCAATGGTTGAACTCGCTGACATGCACCAGTTCATCAGGGTTCAGGCCGCAGCGCTTGACCACGGCTTGCTTGACGGCGTCGCCCGCATATTCAGGGCCGATATCGGCCGGCGCCGGCATCGGGGACGTGGAGGCGGGCAGGGCTTCGGGCCAGAGCAGGGTCTTGCCCCAGCGCGGGAACACCAGTGCCGTGCTGTAACTGTCGAAATGCGTGAGGATCACGCGGTTGTGGGCCAGGATGCCGTCTGTAGTCATGTTCAATTCCTTGGGGTAGCGGTAGATGTCGTTTCGATCAAAAGTCCGCCAGGCTGCTCAATAAGGGTCGCCGGCGGGCATGTGGATGCCGGGCGTCATGTAGAACTTGTCGCGCTTGTAGGACTTCAGGGTCATGCAGCCTTGCCCAAGCAAGATGCGTGACAGCACCGCCAGTGGCGTGAATCCAGCGGCGCGAACGGCTCGCGCCGGATGCAATAACACGGGAAAGTCAACTTTATGCTGACAAATTTTCGCGCGTGGCGCGTAGATGACGAATGGCTGTCTTCAATCATGCGCGCCACACAAACACATCAGAATTTGAGGCGTTGCTATTCAAAAAGATAGCAGGGGTCTTTCTGTTTCAACAGTAAAGTGGCACAATCCGCAGTTGTTTCTGAAGGTCCTTCCTTGCCACAGTCGCATCCGCTAATCGGTTCAGCCGTGTTGCGGAAGGTTAATTAACCAGCTTTAACCAGCTAATGTTTCCCAAAGGGAAACGGAGGTCAGCGGATATGAGTTCAAACTCGCAGTCACCTGCGTCTGTCTATACAGCCTACCAAGGCAATACCTATCTTTTCGGCGGCAATGCGCCCTATGTCGAAGAGATGTATGAAAATTATCTTGCCAATCCTGGCAGCGTCACCGACAACTGGCGTGAGTATTTCGACGCGCTGCAGCATGTCGCGGCAACGGACGGCAGCAATGCGAAAGACGTTCCGCATTTGCCCGTCGTCAATGCCTTTGCCGAACGCGCCAAGCAGGGTCAAACCAAAGTCGTGGTCGCCAGCGGCGCGGATTCTGAAATGGGCCGCAAGCGCACATCCGTCCAGCAACTGATCGCCGCTTATCGCAATGTCGGCGCACGCTGGGCCGATCTTGATCCGCTCAAGCGCGCCGAACGAGACAATATTCCTGAACTGGATCCGTCTTTTTACGGTTTCACCGATGCCGACCAGGAGATCGTGTTCAACACCAGCAACACGTTCTTCGGCAAGGAAACCATGAGCCTGCGCGAGCTGCTCAATGCGCTGCGCGAAACCTATTGCGGCACGATAGGCGCCGAATACATGTACGCCACCGACCAGAACCAGAAGCGCTGGTGGCAGCAAAAGTTAGAGAGCATTCGCAGCAAACCCAATCTATCCAAGGAAAAGAAGCTTCATCTTCTGGACCGCCTCTCGGCGGCCGAAGGCCTTGAGCGCTTTTTGCACACGAAGTACGTGGGTCAGAAGCGTTTCTCGCTCGAAGGCGGCGAAAGCTTCATTGCCAGCATGGACGAGCTGATCCAGCGCGGCGGCGAAATCGGCGTGCAGGAAATCGTGATTGGCATGGCGCACCGGGGCCGCCTGAATGTGCTGGTCAACTCCCTGGGCAAGGTGCCGGCCAACCTGTTTGCCGAGTTTGACCATACCGCGCCTGAAGACTTGCCAAGCGGCGACGTGAAATACCACCAGGGTTTCAGCTCCGACGTAACGACTCCCGGCGGTCCGGTTCACCTGTCGCTGGCGTTCAATCCGTCGCACCTTGAAATTGTGAACCCGGTGGTCGAAGGCTCGGTGCGTGCCCGCATGGACCGCCGTGCCGACCCCAAAGGCCTGCAGGTGTTGCCCGTGCTGGTGCATGGCGATGCTGCGTTTGCTGGGCAGGGCGTGGTCATGGAAACACTGGCACTGGCTGAAACCCGTGGTTATTCCACGGGCGGCACGGTCCATCTTGTGATCAACAACCAGATCGGCTTTACCACCAGCGATCCGCGCGACAGCCGCTCCACGCTGTATTGCACCGACGTCGTCAAGATGATTGAAGCGCCCGTGCTGCACGTCAATGGTGATGACCCGGAAGCCGTTGTGCTAGCCACCCAACTGGCGCTTGAGTTCCGCATGGAATTCCAGAAGGATGTCGTGGTTGACATCATCTGTTTCCGCAAACTGGGCCACAACGAGCAGGACACCCCGGCGCTGACCCAGCCGCTGATGTACAAAAAGATTGCGCAGCATCCCGGCACACGCCGCCTCTATGCCGACAAGCTGACAGCGCAAGGCTTTGGCGAAACGCTGGGCGACGACATGGTCAAGGCCACGCGCGCCGCACTGGATGCCGGTAAGAGCACGTTTGACCCGGTCCTGACCAACTTCAAGAGCAAGTACGCAGTGGACTGGAGCCCCTACGTCGGCAAGAAGTGGACCGATGCAGGCGACACGGCCATTCCCATGGCCGAGTGGAAACGTCTGGCCACTAAAATCACGACCATTCCTGCAACCGTAACGCCGCACAATCTGGTCAAGAAAGTGTATGACGACCGCGCAGCCATGGGGCGTGGCGATATTCCGGTGGACTGGGGCATGGGCGAGCACATGGCTTTTGCATCGCTGGTGGCCAGCGGCTATCCGGTACGCCTGTCAGGCGAAGATTGCGGACGCGGAACTTTCACGCACCGCCATTCCGTGATCCACGACCAGAGCCGTGAAAAATGGGATACGGGCACTTACGTGCCGCTGCAGAACGTGGCTGACAATCAGGCTCCGTTTGTTGTCATCGACTCGATCCTCTCGGAAGAAGCCGTGCTGGCCTTTGAGTATGGCTACGCGTCCAACGATCCAAGCACCATGGTGATCTGGGAAGCCCAGTTCGGCGATTTTGCCAATGGCGCTCAAGTGGTGATTGACCAGTTCATTGCGTCTGGCGAAGTCAAATGGGGCCGTGTCAACGGTATCACCCTGATGCTGCCGCACGGCTATGAGGGCCAGGGTCCAGAACACAGTTCGGCACGCCTGGAGCGTTTCATGCAGCTGTCGGCCGATGCCAACATGCAGGTGGTCCAGCCGACCACCGCCAGCCAGATTTTCCATGTGCTGCGTCGCCAGATGGTACGCAACCTGCGCAAGCCGCTGATCATCATGACGCCGAAGTCGCTGCTGCGCAACAAGGACGCGACTTCGCCGCTGTCCGAGTTCACCAAGGGCGCTTTTCAGACCGTCATTCCCGAGAACAAGGAAGAGATCATCAAAAAGGCCGATAAGGTCAGGCGGATCGTGGCCTGTTCCGGCAAGGTGTATTACGACCTGGTCAAGAAGCGTGAGGAAAAAGGCATTGATGATGTCGTGATCCTTCGTGTCGAGCAGCTCTACCCCTTCCCGCACAAGGCTTTTGCCGCCGAGTTGAAAAAATATCCCAATGCCGCCGACATCGTGTGGTGCCAGGATGAGCCGCAAAACCAGGGAGCCTGGTTCTTTGTGCAGCACTACATCCATGAGAACATGCTTGACGGCCAAAAGCTGGGCTATTCGGGACGCGCAGCGTCGGCTTCTCCAGCCGTCGGTTATTCGCATCTGCATCAGGAGCAGCAAAAGGCGCTGGTGGACGGCGCATTTTCCAAGTTGAAGGGTTTTATCCTGACCAAATAAGGGTCAAGCTACTTCCTGAAATACAAGAAAACACTCGAAAGAATCAAAATGGCTATCGTAGAAGTTAAAGTTCCCCAGTTGTCCGAATCCGTGGCCGAAGCCACCATGCTGCAATGGAAAAAGAAGGTCGGCGACGCAATTGCAATTGACGAGATCCTGATTGAAATCGAAACCGACAAGGTTGTCCTCGAAGTCCCCGCGCCCTCGGCCGGTGTGCTGATTGAGTTGGTGGTGGCTGATGGCGGCACGGTGGTGTCGGATCAGGTGATTGCAAGAATCGATACCGAAGGCAAGGCCGGTGCAACGGCGCCTGCCGCTGCTGCGCCAACTGCGGCAACAGCATCGGTGGCAGCACCGGCTCCGGTTGCAACGGGCGGCTCCATGGCGGGCGTTCCCATGCCTTCCGCTGCCAAGCTGATGGCGGACAACAGCCTGGCGGCAGGCAGTGTTCCCGGAACCGGCAAGGATGGACGTGTCACCAAGGGTGATGTTCTGGGTGCTACGGCTGCCGGTGCTACTAAATCAGTAGCTGCTAGCGCAATCCCGACGGGCGCACCGACCACTTCCTTGCCTAAAGTGGCATCACCGGTGAAAGCGGTTGACCTGGGTGAGCGTCCTGAGCAGCGGGTTCCCATGAGCCGTCTGCGCGCGCGCATCGCTGAGAGGCTTTTGCAATCTCAATCAACCAATGCCATCTTGACGACCTTCAACGAAGTCAACATGGCCCCGGTGATGGATATGCGCAAGAAGTTCCAGGATGCCTTCAGCAAGGAGCATGGCGTCAAGATCGGCTTCATGAGCTTTTTCGTCAAAGCTGCGGTGCACGCGCTCAAGAAGTTCCCGATGATCAACGCATCGGTGGACGGCAACGACATCGTCTATCACGGCTACTTTGACATTGGCATTGCCGTCGGTTCGCCGCGCGGCCTGGTCGTGCCTATCCTGCGCAATGCGGATCAGATGAGCTTTGCCGACATCGAAAAGAAAATTGCTGAATTTGGCCAGAAGGCCAAGGATGGCAAGTTGGGCATCGAAGAGATGACTGGCGGCACGTTCTCGATTTCCAATGGCGGAACCTTCGGTTCGATGCTTTCAACACCCATCATCAACCCGCCACAGTCCGCGATTCTGGGCGTGCATGCGACCAAAGACCGTGCGGTTGTCGAAAATGGCCAGATCGTGATTCGTCCGATGAACTACCTCGCCATGAGCTACGACCACCGCATCATCGACGGCCGCGAGGCTGTGCTGGGTCTGGTTGCCATGAAAGAGGCGCTGGAAGATCCAGCCCGCCTGCTGTTCGATATTTAAACCCTGTCGGGGCAAAGGAGGGCGGCAGCCATGTGGCTGTTCGCCCCTGCCTCCTATTTACTGGAAAAGAACATGTCCAAACAATTTGACGTGATCGTCATCGGCGGCGGTCCCGGCGGCTATATTGCGGCTATTCGTGCCGCCCAGCTGGGTTTTAATGTTGCCTGTATTGACGAATGGAAGAATGCCAAAGGCGGTCCTGCCCTTGGCGGAACCTGCACCAACATTGGCTGCATTCCCTCCAAAGCCCTGTTGCAATCCTCGGAATATTACGAGCATGCGGGCCACCACTTTGCCGATCATGGCATTGAGGTCAAGGGCTTGGGACTTGATGTGGCGAAGATGGTCGGCCGCAAGGATACGGTCGTCAAGCAAAACAACGACGGCATCATTTACCTGTTCAAAAAGAACAAGGTGGCTTTTTTCCATGGCCGTGGCTCTTTCGCGGCTGCCAAGGATGGTGCCTACGACATCAAGGTCGCAGGCACTGCCGAGGAAACCATCTCCGGCAAGCACATCATTGTGGCTACAGGCTCGAATGCCAGGGCTTTGCCCGGCACGCCTTTCGATGAAGTCAATATTTTGTCCAATGACGGTGCCCTGCGCATCGGTGCTGTTCCCCAAAAGCTGGGTGTCATCGGCTCGGGCGTGATTGGCCTGGAAATGGGTTCGGTCTGGCGGCGCCTGGGTGCCGAGGTGACGATTCTCGAAGGATTGCCCACCTTTTTGGGTGCGGTTGATCAGCAGATCGCCAAAGAGGCGCACAAGGCATTCACCAAGCAGGGCCTGAAAATCGAGCTGGGCGTCCAGGTCGGCGAGATCAAGAATGGCAAGACGGGCGTGTCAATCGCTTATGCCAATGCCAAGGGTGAAGCACAGACGCTGGAAGTTGACAAGCTCATCATTTCCATCGGCCGCACGGCCAACACCATCGGACTGAACCCGGAAGCCGTGGGCTTGAGTTTGGACGAGCGTGGCGCGATTGTGGTCGATGGCGACTGCAAAACCAACTTGCCCAATGTGTGGGCAGTGGGTGACGTGGTGCGTGGCCCGATGCTGGCGCACAAGGCAGAAGAAGAGGGCGTGGCAGTGGCTGAGCGTATCGCTGGTCAGCACGGCCATGTCAACTTCAACACCATTCCCTGGGTCATTTACACCAGCCCCGAAATTGCATGGGTGGGTCAGACCGAAGAACAGCTGAAAGCTGAAGGACGTGCTTACAAAGCGGGCACATTCCCCTTCATGGCCAACGGCCGGGCGCGGGCACTGGGCGATACGACCGGCATGGTCAAGATGCTGGCGGATGCCGCAACCGATGAAATTCTCGGTGTCCATATCGTCGGACCCATGGCCAGCGAGTTGATTTCTGAGTGCGTTGTGGCGATGGAGTTTCGCGCCAGCAGCGAAGACATCGCCCGGATTTGCCATGCCCATCCATCGCTCAGCGAGGCCACCAAGGAAGCGGCTCTGGCGGTTGACAAGCGGACGCTGAACTTCTGATTTTCAGGTTGCAGATTCAGTGGTAAATCCTGTACGTTCAGCCTACGAGGCTGAGCTTGCGTCACGGGGCTATGCAAGTGACCCGGCGCAGTTGCGTGCGATTGACGCGCTGGAGCGCTGCGCCACGGAATGGGCCGCGTACAAGGGCCAGCGGTCGAATGCCTTCAAGAAGCTGATCAACCGACCCCCCATTCCCCGTGGCGTGTACATGCACGGCGGGGTGGGGCGGGGAAAAAGCTTTTTAATGGACTGCTTTTTCAATGCAGTGCCGCTCAGACGGAAAGTCCGGCTGCACTTTCACGAATTCATGCGTGAAGTGCATCGGGAATTGCTGGACCTGCAGGGCACGGCCAATCCGCTCGATGAGTTGGGCAAGCGTATTGCCAAGCGCTTCCGGCTGATCTGTTTTGACGAGTTTCATGTGGCGGACATTACCGATGCCATGATTCTTCATCGCATGCTGGTCGCCTTGTTTGACAACGGCGTTGGATTTGTCACCACATCCAATTTTCATCCGGACCAGCTTTACCCGAACGGCCTTCATCGCGACCGTATCCTTCCCGCTATTGAGTTGCTGAAGAAGCATATGGAAGTTATCAATGTTGATAACGGAACGGACTACCGCAGGCGCACCCTGGAGCAGGCCAGGCTTTACCATTCACCGCTAGGCCCGCAGGCAGATGCGGAAATGACGGAAACTTTCGATCGCCTGGCTGCATCACACGATGAAAATCCAGTGCTGCAAATTGAGTCCAGGCAGATCCAGGCCAGACGTAAAGCGGGCGGTGTGGTGTGGTTTGACTTTAAAGCCTTGTGCGGGGGGCCGCGCTCCCAAAATGACTATCTGGAAATTGCAACCCAGTTTCATACGCTGCTGCTCAGCGATGTTCCCCATATGCCTGTCCGAATGGCTTCCGAAGCAAGGCGTTTTACATGGCTGGTGGATGTTTTGTATGATCGGCGGGTCAAACTGATCATGTCTGCTGCGGTGCCGCCGGAAGCGTTATACACCGAAGGCCCGCTGGTGCATGAGTTTCCACGTACCGTCTCGCGACTCAACGAAATGCAGTCCATGGAGTTTCTGGCCCTGGAGCACAGAACGGTGGATACCACCCTGACATGAAATCCTTCGCTTTCACATTCCTGTTGCTCTGGTCAAGCAGTTTTGCCGGTGCGCAAACCAGTGCCTTGAATGGACCGGTTGGCAACATTGACGCACAGCGTGCCGCAATCTCTGCCGAGCGCAGCAGGTTGGAGGCTGGTTTTTTGACAGAAGATGCTGCTTGCTATAAAAAATTTGCCGTCAATAGTTGCTTGGGACAAGTCAATACTCGGCGACGTGAGGCCATGGCGGACTTGAGGCGGCAAGAGATTTTGCTCAACGATGAGGAGCGAAAATTAAAGGGCGCTCAGCAGATTCGTAAAACCGAGGAAAAGTCATCGCCTGAAAAGCTGCAGCAGGAGGCTGAGCGACGCAGCAAAGCAGTTGAAGACTACCAGGGCCGCCTGACGCGTGAAAAGGACAAGCAGCAGGAGCGAGGCGTCGCCGCCGCCAATGAAGCGGCTGCCCGTGAGGCCAATACGGCAAAGCTTCAGGCTCACCAGAAAAAAATCCAGGCACGCACCGAGCGGCAGGCGGACACAGCTGGAAAAGCAAAAGAGTTTGAGGCACGCCAGGCAGAAGCTCAGGAACGCCGAGCCCAACACGAAGCCGACCAACTAAAGCGCGCCAAGCCCCCGGCAAAACCGCTGCCCTTGCCTCAGTAACAACGGACTTTACTCCAGCGATTCAAGCTTGACAATGACCAGCGACAGGTTGTCTCCAACCCCTCGCGCACGCTTGCAGGCTTTCTGGATGAGGAATTCAGTCGCTTCACGTGGTGACAGCATTGACAGGGCAGATCCCATTTCACTGGCACTGAAGTAATGCCACACGCCATCGCTGCAGGCCATCAACACATCGTTGGCTTGCAATTTCGGGATGTAGTGCTGTGCAATGGGCGGTGCCTCTTCTGCGCCGAGGCATCCCATGAGAATATTTGATTGAGGATGGCTATTGGCTTCGTCCTCACTGATCTCGCCCTTGTCAACCAGCGTTTGGACATAGGAATGATCCACAGTTCTGTATACCAGTTTGCTGCCTTGATAATGGTAAATCCGCGAGTCACCGGTATGCACCCAGTAGCATTCTCCGTTAGGATTGATCAAGAATGCCGCCAATGTGCTGTGGGGTTCTTGTTCAGAAGAAATAGCCGTCAGCTTGATGACGATATGGGCTTCCTCGACAATTTGCTTGAGCATGGAAGGCGCGTCGTCAGTATCGGGTGCGTAGCGATCAAAAAGTTGCTTGGCCGTCAGCATGACCTGGTCAGAGGCCTTGCGTCCACCACTACGGCCACCCATGCCATCTGCAACAATACCCAGGATACATCCTGGAATGCGGTGATGGCTTAACAGGTTTACCTGGTCTTGCTGGTAGTCACGGTCGCCTTTATGGATACCTGTAGAAGCTGTGATTCGGTAACTTTTGGTCATTGTGGGTCTGTCAAGCTTCGCAAGCGAAATTTACGGGAGTAACCAACGTATTATCACGGCAGCCTATACGGAAAAATCTTTTGATCTTAAATCATCATTCCTCGCAGCGTCTGCTGATAGAGCTCAAAATCGAACATGCAGACCTCAATGCCCTCGTTGACAAGGCTGTACATGCGCCGAACATCGACGAGTTGCTGCTCAAGCGGTTGAAAAAACGCCGCCTCCAGCTTCGCGACCGAATATCGCGTCTCGAATCGTCCTTGACCCCTCCTGAGCCTGCCTGATGAATCTTGCGTTTGAAGTTGACGAGGCTTTTTCTCCCGGAGGTATCCTTTCGCGGGCGACCGAACACTTTGTTCCACGCAGCGGCCAGAAAGAGATGGCACTGGCGGTGACACATGCCATTGAAGACAGGCGTTCTCTGGTCGTGGAAGCCAGTACTGGCGTGGGTAAAACCTTTTCCTATCTGGTTCCAGCCCTGTTGAGCGGCGAGCGCATCCTGCTGTCAACTGCAACCAAGGCATTGCAAGACCAGCTTTTCGGTCGTGATTTGCCTCGCCTGGTTGAAGCGCTTGAGTTGCCGGTGCGAACGGCCCTGCTCAAAGGCCGTGGCAGCTATTTATGCCTGCATCGCATGGAAATGGCGCGACAGGAAACTTGTCTGCCAGAGGGCGTATCAGTACGTTCGCTGGCAAGAGTGGAGCAATGGTCACAGGTGACAAGAACAGGTGATCTTGCAGAACTTCCTGGCCTTGATGAGCGTTCGCCCATGATTCCCCTGGTGACCTCGACAAGGGACAATTGCCTGGGCTTGCAATGTCCGCGGTTTCGAGCTTGCCATGTCAACCTGGCCCGTCGAGAGGCGATGGCCGCCGATGTCGTTGTCATAAATCATCATCTTTTTTTTGCCGACTTGGCCGTTCGCGAATCCGGCGTGGCCGAGTTGCTGCCTTCGGTGCGGATTGCCATTTTTGATGAAGCACATCAATTGAACGAAACCGGCGTGCAGTTTCTAGGCAGCAACCTGACGACCGGCCAGTTGCTGGATTTTTCCCGGGACATGCTGGCAGCCGGGCTGCAACTGGCCCGTGGGTTGGTTGACTGGCAGGAAATCGTTGTTGCCATAGAAAGAGCTGCGCGTGAATTGCGTCTTTGCGCTGGCAAGCACTATCCTGGAACCAGGCTGCGCTGGACTGGTGAGATTCCAGAAGGCCTGCCTGCCAATGATTGGCAACATGCCCTGGAGGCTGTCCATGCATCTTGTCTGCAGGCTTGCGCAGCGCTCGACACGGTCAGCGAAATTGCACCAGATTTTGTCCGGCTCCATGAGCGCGCAGCTCAACTGGCAGAGCGAGTGGAGACCTTCGTCAATGTCTGCGAACCCGGCTTTGTACGTTGGCTCGACGTGGGAATGCAGTTGCGTCTGGTTGAGTCGCCGCTGGATATTTCAAGGGCGGTAAAAAGCAAAATGCTGGGTGTGTCAGGTGAGAGCGAAAAAACCTGGATTTTCACGTCAGCCACGCTGGGTGATGATGAAAAACTCAGCTGGTTTACCCAGCCTTGTGGTCTTGAAGACGCTGATGTGCTGCGGGTTGGAAGTCCTTTCGATTATGAACGCCAGGCCGCGCTGTATGTGCCGCCCAGCTTTCCCAAGCCGGGAGACCCGCTCCATAGCACAAAGGTAGCCGAATGCGCGGCAGTCTGGTCGCGTCAGCTGGGCGGACGGACCATGGTGCTGACAACCACCTTGCGTGCATTGCGGGCGATTGGAGAAGCACTGCAGGCGGCTTTTGATCAGTCAGGAGACTTGCAGGTTCTGGTGCAGGGCGGCATGCCCAAACGCGCCCTGATTGAACGTTTTCGCGAAGGCGATTCGCTGGGTGGAAAAGGCTGCGTCCTGGTTGCGTCGGCATCGTTTTGGGAGGGTATTGACGTTCCGGGCGATGCGCTGCAACTGGTTATTATTGACAAACTGCCTTTTCCTCCACCCAACGACCCTCTGGCTGAAGCCAGGGCAAAGCTGCTGGAATCGCAAGGACGCAGTCCCTTTACCAATTATTTCCTGCCAGAAGCCGCAGTAGCACTTAGACAGGGTGCCGGCCGTCTGATCCGCAGGGAAACCGATCAAGGCGTTCTGGTGGTCTGTGACAGTCGCCTGGTTTCCATGGGTTATGGAAGGCGGCTTATCAAGGCATTGCCGCCCATGCAAAGACTCGAATCGGAGCAGGCCTTGATGGCCAGACTGGGTAGTCTTACCAGAACTTGTACCACGGATTGTCCGCAGTCCTGAAGCCTTTGCTCATGTACTGGCTTTGCGGATAGCTCTTGTCCATGATGCGGCGCATGTCATCACGCAACTCGGTCATGCCGAGGGCATCATAAGATTTGTAGAGAATGAAGGTGGCTTCTTCAAGCGCTGGAACGTCGCGATAGTCGGCAATGGCACTTTGCGCACGGTTGATGGCCGCCACGTAAGCCCCGCGCGAATAGTAATAGCGGGCGACATGAACTTCGGACTTTGCCAGTGAATTGACAATGTAGTTCATGCGCAAGCGTGCATCGGGCGCATAGCGCGAATCAGGAAACCGCGCCACCAGTTCCTTGAATGATTCAAAGGATTCTTTCGCCGCATTCTGGTCACGCTCGGACAGATCCTGGCGCGAAATGGATCCAAAGATGCCCAGGTTGTCATTGAAGTTCACCAGCCCTTTCAGGTAAAGGGCATAGTCCATGGCCGGGCTGGCTGGGTGAAGTTTCATGAACCTGTTCAGCGTCGCGAGCGCCTGGGCCTGTTCGCCCCCTTTATACTGGGCATACGCCTTGTCGAGTTGCGCTTGCTGCGCCAGAGGCGTTCCGGCTGCGCGGCCTTCGAGCTTTTCGTAAAGAGGAATCGCCTTGTCATAGGCGCCGGAGCCCGCTTCATCCTTGGCTTCGGCGTAAATTTTGTTCGGACTCCATGTTGCAGTCTTGTCGGGCGCCGGAGTGCTTGAGCAGCCGGACACAACAACGACCAATGCGCAAACGGCGGCTACAAGCGGCGATGCTTTCGGAACAACCGATAATTTGGTGGAAAACATAGCAATCGACCTTCTTGATGACTGATTCAGAATTGAGCAAATTTATTATATCGGGCCGTGTTGATGCCAATTCGCTGGCAGACGATTCGCAGGATGAGGCAGAAACCACTGCGGAAGTGGAATTGCGGCATGTCAGCGTTCCCGTTGAAAGCCATGGCTGTCGCCTCGACAAGGCCCTGGCTGGTCTGGTGCCCGAGTTCTCACGCAGTTACCTTCAGCAATTGATCGAGGACGGGGGCGTGCTGGTCAAGGGCCTTAAAGCCATCAAGACCTCTGCAAAGGTCAAGGCTGGCGATGAACTGACCATCGAGTTGCGGCCCACGCCTCAAAGCCAAGCCTTCAAACCTGAGGAGATGGCGCTGGACATTGTTTATGAAGACCGCCACCTGATAGTCGTCAACAAGCCTGCAGGGCTGGTGGTGCATCCAGCGCCCGGCAACTGGAGCGGCACGCTGCTCAACGGCTTGCTGGCGCATGACCCGCAGGCGTCTTTCATGCCGCGTGCCGGCATCGTGCATCGCCTTGACAAGGACACCAGCGGCCTGATGGTCGTGGCGCGCCAGCGACAGACGATGGATCAGCTTGTCAGCATGATTGCGGCCCGTACCGTCAGCCGCGAATACATCGCATTGGCCCATGGTACGTGGGAGGGCGCCAAAACCCGCCAGGTCGAAGCGCCGATTGGCCGAGATCCCCGCAACAGGCTGCGCATGGCGGTGGTTGACCTGGAGAAAAATTCAGGCAAAGCTGCTTCTACGGTAATTTCGCTGCTCGACAATGCCGAAAAGCATTGCCTGGTCAAATGCAAGCTGCACACAGGTCGCACCCACCAGATTCGGGTTCATATGGCATTTCTGGGTCACCCGCTGGTCTCGGACGAGGTCTATGGCGGTGCCGTTGCGGGTAGCTTGCAGCGCCAGGCACTGCATGCCTGCCGTCTGGCGTTCGCGCATCCGGTGACGGGTGCCGCGATGGAATTCAAGTCGCTGCCGCCGCCTGATTTGGAGATGGCTATTGCCGGTTTTGGCCTGAGATACAATCAGGCCCTGTAGTTTTCTGCTACCTGCAACATGGCGCCCCTGATCAGGGAAGAGCCAGCATGGATACAACGCGCTGACAATAGCGCTTTTCCCGCCTTTTTCGGAACGACCAATCATGAATACGACGGATGCGAAGCGCATCCTCGAAACAGCCCTTATTTGTGCGCAGCAACCGCTTGCCTTGCGTGATTTAAGTGTTTTGTTGAACGGGGGTCTCGCTGCCGATAGTCTCAAACTGGTGCTTGCGGATTTGCAGAATGACTGGTCAGATCGTGGTGTGGAGTTGGTACATGTGGCAAGTGGCTGGCGCTTTCAAAGCCGTCCAGAGATGCGCGAGCACCTAAATCGGCTTCAGCCAGAAAAACCGCCTCGCTACAGCAGGGCTACTCTTGAAACTCTGGCCATCATTGCTTACCGGCAACCCGTGACGCGGGGCGACATGGAAGACATTCGCGGGGTCACGATCAACAGCCTGCTTTTGAAGCAACTGGAGGATCGTGGCTGGATCGAGGTGATCGGTCACCGGGAAACCGTTGGCCGGCCGGCGCTTTACGCAACGACGCGCCAGTTTCTTGATGACTTGGGTGTCGAGTCCCTGGCCGGGCTGCCGGCAATGGACAGTACACCGGCACAGCTTGCAAAACTTGAGCAGTTCGAACTGGGCATGCTTGAAGTGCCTGACAGTGCATCTGCCGTGATAGAGCCGGAGTTGCACGCTCCAATAATTTTCGGGGACTTGGCGTCGGATGCCGGCAAGAGTTCTCCACCTGACCCGCAGTAATCCGTACGCCAGCTATCCACACGAACGAATGTAAAAGCATGAAACCACAAGACAACCCTGCCAGCGAAGCCCCGCCAATGCCAGAATATGAATCAAATAAGGTTGTACCGCACGACCCACCAGCACAGTTAGCTCCTGATTTGATAGCGAGTGATGGGCGTGGCAAGGTTTCCCCATCGCAGGCCACTGCACGGCGGCCTGGCTCGAAACAGGTGCCCGCCACCATTCGCTTTGAAGATGTGATCACTGGGCAGTTCGATGCCGACGAAGACGATGTGGCGCTTGATTTGCCCAAGCGCGTGCTGTCGCCACAGCCGGAAACCCCCAAGCTTCACAAAGTGCTGGCTCAGGCCGGACTGGGTTCGCGACTTGAAATGGAGCAACTGATTCTCGAAGGGCGAATTTCCGTCAATGCCGAGCCCGCCCACATCGGTCAGCGCATCCAGTTTGGCGACACCGTCAAGGTCAATGGCAAGCCCATCCGCGTCCAGATCGATCCGCCGCCGCCCCGCGTGATTGCCTATCACAAGCCTGCCGGCGAAGTGGTCACGCACGACGATCCGCAAAATCGCCCGACCGTGTTCCGGCGCCTGCCCAAGCTCTTTCAGGGCAAGTGGCAGTCAGTCGGGCGGCTGGATTTGAATACCGAAGGCCTATTGCTCTTGACCAGTTCCGGTGAGTTGGCCAACAAGCTGATGCACCCGCGCTTCGGACTGGAACGCGAATATGCCGTGCGGGTGCTTGGTGCGCTGAACAATGAAGAGAAAAAACGCCTGCTTGACGGCGTGACCCTCGACGATGGCGTGGCGCAGTTCGGCTCGATTGAAGCCGGTGGCGGCGAAGGCGCCAACTGCTGGTACCGGGTTACGATTTCAGAAGGACGCAACCGCGAGGTACGTCGCATGTTTGAAGCGGTGGGCCATGCCGTGAGTCGCCTCATCCGTATTCGCTATGGCGCCATGGTGCTGCCGCGCGGCCTCAAGCGGGGTGCGTTTGTCGAACTCGACGAGAACGATATCCATGCGCTGACCAGCGCGGTCAGCCGCTCTGAATCACGGCCTGATCCGCGAGGCGAAGCTGCAGGTCCGGGTCAGTCCGAGGGGGAGGGGGGTGTTCAACAGCGACGTGGCCCCCGCAGGAACGAGCGTCCCCGCAGTGGCGCTGGACGGCCACGCAATCTTGACGCAGGGCAAAGTGGTGTCCAGCAGCCATTGGATGATTCGCAGCCGCCAATGAACCGAACAGATTCAGCACCGCGAGGCAACCGGCGTAATGCCGGTGGCGGGGCCGGCCCGCGGGGCCGCAGTCAAGGGGGCAATTCTGGCCCGGGTGCGCGTTTTGGACAAGCCGGTGCTGGCGGCCCGCAAGGTCAAAAGCGACGCGATGACCGTAACCCACGCAGCGATAAATCGGCTGGCGGCTCCCAGCCCGACCCCATGAAAACCTCATTTGGTTATATCGGTGCCGATACCTTCACCCGGCAGCGGCAGGACCAGGGCCAGCGTCGTGGGGGCGGGGGCGGCAATGCAGGCGGTTTTGGCGGAACCAGTGGTGGCCCGCGCCGCAATGGTGGCAATACAGGTGGAAACCGTGGTGGCGGCAATCGGGGCGGAAATCGCTAAGGACGCTTAAGTACTCCATTTCGCAGGGTTGCTCTCGAAGGGGGGTAAGCCGGCGGGTTAAAATCATAGGCTTTATTCAGTCCTTGAATAATTTAAAAATCCAATAACTCTCGTCCCAAGGAAAATTCATGGCCATCGAACGCACACTCTCCATCATCAAACCTGACGCAGTCGCCAAAAACGTGATTGGCCAAATCTACGCACGTTTTGAAGCCGCCGGCCTGAAGGTCGTCGCCGCCAAGATGACCCACCTGTCGCAAGGCGAGGCGGAAGCTTTTTATGCCGTGCACAAAGAGCGTCCTTTCTTCAAGGATCTGGTCTCGTTCATGATTTCCGGCCCGGTGATGATCCAGGCGCTGGAAGGCGAAGGCGCTGTGCTGAAAAATCGTGACCTAATGGGCGCGACCGACCCGAAGAAAGCTGATGCCGGCACCATTCGCGCCGACTTCGCCGACAGCATCGATGCCAATGCCGTTCATGGCTCCGACGCTGTCGAAACCGCCAGGGAAGAAATCGCTTTCTTCTTTGCGGGCATGAACGTTTACTCGCGTTAATGAGGCCGGTCCCCATGCTTTGCCACCCCTTGTCCGGGTCGTCGCTTGTGTGGGGCGATTCAACGTATCGCGCGCTGCGATGACAACCAACCTTCTCGACTTTGATCTGGAAGGCTTGGCTGCCTTTTGCGAACAGCTTGGCCAGAAGCGCTTTCGGGCGACCCAGCTGTTTCGCTGGATTCACCAGAAAGGCGCTTCCGATTTTGAACAGATGACTGATCTGGCAAAGTCGCTGCGCGAAAAGCTGGCCGTCTCGGCCCACATTCAGGGACTCAATGTTGTATCCCGCCACGAGTCGGCTGATGGCACCATCAAATGGCTGTTTGATGTCGGCGCGGGCGACGTCATCGAAACTGTTTTTATCCCCGAAACCGACCGCGGAACACTCTGCATTTCATCCCAGGCGGGTTGCGCCGTGGGCTGCCGGTTTTGCTCGACGGGCCACCAGGGCTTCAGCCGCAATCTGACCACGGGCGAAATCATTTCCCAGTTATGGTTTGCCGAGCATTTCCTGCGCAAGCATCTGGGCCGGAACGAGCGCGTCATTTCCAATGTGGTCATGATGGGCATGGGTGAGCCGCTGCAAAATTATTCCCAACTGCTGCCAGCGCTCAAGGTCATGCTCAATGACCACGGCTATGGCTTGTCGCGGCGCCGGGTCACGGTATCCACATCCGGCGTCGTACCAATGATCGACAGGCTGGCCAAGGACTGTCCGGTAGCGCTTGCCGTCTCGCTGCATGCGCCCCAAGATGCGCTGCGCAGCAACCTGGTGCCGCTGAATAAAAAATACCCGATTGCCGAACTACTGGAAGCCTGCACCCGGTATCAGTCGGCAGCGCCCCGCGACTTCATCACTTTTGAATACTGCATGCTTGATGGCGTTAACGACCAGCCCGAGCATGCGCGCCAGCTGGTGGCGCTAATGAAGACCCATGCCGCCAACGGTTTGTCGTGCAAATTCAATTTGATTCCCTTTAACCCCTTTCCGGCTTCCGGACTGCTGCGTTCAGACATGCCGCAGGTCATGGCGTTTGCCAAAATCCTGATGGATGCGGGCATCATCACCACCGTGCGTAAAACCCGGGGCGACGACATTGATGCGGCTTGCGGCCAGTTGGCTGGCGATGTGCAGGATCGCACCAGTGTGGACCAGCGCATGGCTGCGCAGCGCCAGGGCATGCTGGGCGGCATCAAGGTGGTGGTTGTCAACGGGGATACGGCATGAGAAGTGGTTTGCGTCGGTTCTGGATGTCCGCCTGCTGGGGGGCTGTGCTGCTTGCAGGCTGCGCGAATCAGCAAACGGCTGAAGGGTTGGGTAACAGGACTGACCTGATCACCGATTCTGATGAAACCGATCAGCGCCGCCGCGCGCGGTTGAGGGTTGAGCTTGCAACCGGCTATTTTGAACAGGGCCAGACCAAAGTTGCCCTGGATGAAATCAAGCAGTCGCTGGCCACCGACCCGAATTTTGTCGATGCCTATAACCTGCGCGGGCTGGTCTATATGCGGCTCAACGACATTCCGCTGGCAGAGGACAGCTTTCGCCGTGCGCTGGCCCTCAATTCGCGCGATGCCGGCGTGGCCCACAACTACGGCTGGCTGCTGTGCCAGCAGTCCCGCTATGCCGAGTCGTTCAAGCTGTTTGCCCAGGCTGCTGCCAATCCGACCTACACCGGAAAAGCCAAAACCCTGATGGCGCTGGGTGTGTGCCAGGTGAATGCGGGACAACTGAGCGAGGCTGAACAAAGCCTGATGCATTCCTACGAGCTGGATGCCGGCAATCCGGTGACGGGCTACAACCTGTCCAGGCTGCTGTATGCGCGCGGTGATTTGACGCGTGCCCAGTTTTATATCCGCCGCCTGAACAACAGCGAACTGGCCAATGCCCAGACGCTCTGGCTGGGTATCAAAACCGAACGAAAACTCAACAATCAGGAAGCCGTGGTGCAATTGGCCAGTCAGCTGAAAAAACGCTTTGAGCAGTCTCCCGAGGCTGCCGCTTATGAAAAGGGCTCATTCAATGAGTAAGGATGAAGCCGTGCAGCATGCGCAACCTGGCGCGGCAGTGATTGATTCGGGTGCTCAATTGAACGCGGGCGCGGCGGGTCAGCAGGATACTGCCGGTGCGTTGCTTCGTGAGGCCAGGCAATCCCAGGGTCTGGACATTGCTACGCTGGCGGCGTTGCTGAAGGTTCCGCTCCATAAATTGCAGGCGCTTGAGCAGGATCGACTTGACCTGTTGCCTGACCCTGTATTTGCGCGTGCGCTGGCTTCCAGCATGTGCCGCATCCTGAAGCTTGATCCAGCACCTGTACTGCATCGGCTTCCCGCCATTAGCGCTTTCAAGGTGACTTCCCAAAATAGGGGCATCAATGCGCCATTCCGTGCCCGCAGCGGCAGGCATGCTGCGCCTCTATGGGCCCATATTTCACGGCCAGCTGTTCTGGTGGGCCTTGCCTTGCTGCTGGGTGCACTGGTCCTGATCTTTCTGCCCTCCATCCAGCAGGAAATTGCAAGACACCGGCAAGGGGGGCAGGATGCGGCCAACCCAACCCAGCTTGTTGAGCCAGCGTCCGTCACAACAACCGTGACAACCCCGGTATCCGCAGGCAATGAAGCATCCGGAATGACTCCAAATCCGTCTTTGGGCAGCATGGTTCCTGCCGATGTAGCAGTTCCAGCAATTCCGACGAATACACTTTCATCCGCAGGCGCTGTAGATGTCAATCCCGATGCTGCAATCACTTTCAGTGCAAAAGGCGCATCCAGGATAAAAGTGACTGACGCCAAAGGCGTGGTGGTCATGGACCGTGCGTTTCGCGCTGGCGAGTCTGCCAGCGTATCGGGAGCGCCGCCGCTGACTGTGGTGGTGAGCCGTGCTAACCTAATGCAGGTTCAGGTGCGTGGTCAGGATTTTGATCTGACCAGCGTCACCAAGAACAATGTTGCCCGTTTCGAGGTGAAATAGTGCAAACCTGTCTTCCCATTGAGTCCGCTTTTCCCAAAGCGCATCATTCGCTGCAGTCCCGGGTTGTCTGGGGTTCGCGGGTGGTTACCGTCGGTGGCGATGCGCCGGTGCGCGTCCAGTCCATGACCAATACCGACACCGTGGATGCGATTGGCACGGCCATTCAGGTCAAGGAGCTTGCCTTGGCCGGATCAGAAATGGTTCGCATCACGGTCAACACGCCTGAGGCCGCAGCAGCCGTTCCCTATGTGCGTGAGCAACTCGACCGCATGGGAATTGATGTGCCGCTGATTGGCGACTTTCACTACAACGGCCATCGCCTGCTGACCGATTACCCCGCCTGCGCCCAGGCGCTGTCCAAGTACCGCATCAACCCCGGCAACGTGGGCAAGGGCAACAAGCGCGATACGCAGTTCGGCCAGATGATTGAGGCGGCCCTGCGCTGGAACAAGGTCGTTCGTATCGGTGTGAACTGGGGCAGCCTCGACCAGGAGCTGCTTGCCAGCCTGATGGATGAAAACAGTGCGCGTAGCGCGCCCTGGGATGCACGGCAGGTGATGTATGAAGCCTTGATTACCTCTGCCATTGATTCTGCCCAGCGCGCCGAAGACATGGGAATGCGCCGCGACCAGATCATCCTGTCGTGCAAGGTCAGCGGCGTCCAGGATCTGATTTCCGTGTACCGCGAACTGGCCAAACGGACCGATCACGCGCTTCACCTGGGCCTGACCGAGGCGGGCATGGGCACCAAGGGCACGGTGGCATCGGCCACGGCGCTCTCGATTTTGCTGCAGGAAGGTATCGGAGACACCATTCGTGTCTCCTTGACGCCCCAGCCGGGCGAGGCCCGCACACAGGAAGTGGTCATCGCTTCCGAAATCCTGCAGGCCCTGGGCTTGCGGACATTTGTACCCAGCGTGACGGCATGCCCCGGCTGCGGCCGCACCACCAGCACCACGTTCCAGGAACTAGCCAAGCAGATTGACGATTTCCTGCGCGCGCAGATGCCGGTCTGGCGCGAACAGTATCCGGGCGTCGAGGGCCTGCGGGTCGCCGTGATGGGCTGCATCGTCAATGGTCCGGGTGAAAGCAAGCATGCTGACATCGGCATCAGCCTGCCCGGCTCAGGCGAAGCGCCAGCGGCGCCGGTATTTATTGATGGCGAAAAAAGACTGACCCTGCGCGGCGACAACATCGCGCAGGAGTTCCAGGTCATCGTTGAAAACTACATTGAAAAACGCTTTGGCGCGCACGCCGTCGCCCAAGCTTCCTGAACCACATGCCTGAAAAAATGACTGCCGACCGGGCAGGAAAATCCGCGCCGGTCAAAATTGAAAAACTCGCTGCCGTCAAGGGCATGAACGACATCCTGCCGCCGGACTCGGCGCGCTGGGAGTGGCTAGAGGACAAGGTTCGTGGCCTGATGGGGCGTTATGCCTACCGCAACATTCGCACGCCCATCCTGGAGCACACGCAGCTGTTTGTACGCGGCATCGGCGAGGTCACCGACATTGTCGAGAAGGAGATGTATTCTTTCGAGGACCGCTCCGACAAGCATGGCGACCATGATCACCTGACCATGCGGCCTGAAAATACCGCCAGCGTGGTCAGGGCCGTCACCGAGCACAACCTGCTCTATGACGGAGGCAAACGCCTCTATTACATGGGTCCGATGTTCCGCCGCGAGCGGCCCCAGCGTGGCCGCTATCGGCAGTTCCACCAGATCGGTGCCGAAGCCCTGGGCTTTGCGGGTCCCGAAGTGGATGCCGAGTTGATCCTGCTGGCCGCCGCGCTCTGGAAAGAACTGGGCCTGACGGACTGGCGCCTGGAAATCAACAGCCTGGGCCAGCCTGAAGAGCGCGCCCAGCACCGTGCCCAGTTGATCGCTCATTTTGAACAGCATGCCGATGCCCTGGACGAAGAGGCCAGGAGGCGCTTGCACAGCAACCCGCTGCGCATTCTCGATACCAAAAATCCGGCCATGAAAGCCGTGGTCGAAAGCGCGCCACGTCTCATCGATTTTCTGGGTTCCCAGTCGCTGGCGCATTTTGAAGGGCTCAAAGCTATTCTGGATGCCAACAGCATTCCCTGGACGCTCAACCATCGACTGGTGCGCGGGCTGGACTATTACAACCTCACGGTGTTCGAGTTCGTGACCGACCGATTGGGCGCGCAGGGAACCATTTGCGCGGGGGGGCGCTATGACTACCTGATCGAGCAGATGGGTGGCAAGCCGGCCCCGGCCGTGGGCTGGGCCCTGGGCGTCGAGCGGGTACTCGAACTCATCAAGGAGCAGGGCGCCCTCGTCGAGCATCCAGTGCCGGATGCGTATGCGGTCATCCCCGAAGCCTCTGCGCTTCCGGTCGTGCTGCAAACGCTTCAGGCCTTGCGCGCAGCGGGAATCAGCGTACAGATGCACGCCAGCGCCACACCGGAAGGCATGGGCAGCATGAAGTCGCAATTCAAGCGGGCCGATGGCAGCGGCGCGCGGTTTGCGCTGATTTTTGGTGCTGACGAACTGGCAGAAGGCCGCGTTGCCGTCAAACCCCTGCGCAGCGAGAAAGCCGGATCTGCACAGGCCCAGACACTTCAACCGCTGAACGATGTGGCCGCATGGGCGCACATGCTTTGCCCTGATACGGCGGTTTGAGCGCCCGTTGGGCACTCTACAATCAATCGATTCAATCCACCCGTCACGGGTAGAACTACCAGAGATTTATGGCACAACACCTCGATTTGGAAGAACAGGAACAGCTTGACGAACTCAAGCATTTCTGGAAGCAGTATGGCAACCTGATTACCTGGGCTTTGATTGTCGTTTTGGGGGCCTTTGCCGCCTGGAACGGCTACCAGTACTGGCAGCGCAGTCAGGCGGCCCAGGCGTCGGTGATGTTTGACGAGATCGAGCGCGCCGTGCAGTCGGGTGAAACTGCAAGAATTGACCGTGCGCTGGCTGACATGAAAGAGCGTTTCGGCAGTACCGCTTACGCCCAGCAAGCCGGACTTCTGGCCGCCAAGGCTCACTACGACAAAGGCAATGTCGATGCCGCCCGTGCCGCCCTGACGTGGGTTGCCGACAAAGCAGCCGATCCGGGCTACCAGGCGGTGGCCAAACTGCGCCTTGCCGGAATCCTGCTTGAAAAGAAAGCGTATGACGAAGCGCTGCAGCAGGTGTCGGGCGCCTTTCCGAAAGATTTTTCAGGCCTGGTTGCTGACCGGCGCGGTGACATCCTGATGGCGCAAGGCAAGAAAACCGAAGCCAAGGCCGAGTACGAAAAAGCCTACAAGGCGCTTGACGAGCGTGCCGAATACCGGCGCCTGGTCGAGGTCAAGCTCAATGCGCTGGGTGTTGATCCCGCTGCCGGGCAGGTCAAGCTTGCAACTGCCGAAAATGCCGGAGCGAATAAATGAAAAAACAGTCTTTTTGGTCATTTGCGCTTTCTGTACGGGCGCCTCTAGCTATCATTAGTGTAGCAATGTTGGCCGGTTGTTTTGGCGGCGTGAAAAAGCCCCAGCCCACGGAACTCCAGCCGGTGACCGCCCTGGTCTCGGTTCGCCAAAGCTGGAGCAACCGCATGGGCCAGGTCAGTTTTCCGCTGGATGCGAGCGTTTCCGGCAACAGCGTCGGCGTTGCCAGCGACGACGGCACCGTGGCGCTGATCGATGCACAAACTGGCCGCGACATCTGGCGCATGGCGCTGAAGACACCCATCGCTGCCGGCGTTGGAAGCGATGGAAAAGTGCTTGCCGTCGTCACGAAAGCGAACGAAGTCGTTGCCATGCAGGCTGGGCGCGAACTGTGGCGCCAAAAGCTCAATGCCCAAGCGTTCACGGCTCCGTTTGTTGCGGGCGAGCGGGTGTTTGTTCTCGCTGCGGACCGTTCGGTGAATGCCTTTGATGGCCAGACCGGCCGCAAGCTGTGGACCCAGCAGCGTTCCAGTGAACCGCTGGTCCTGCGCCAGTCCGGTGTCATGCTGGCCGTTGGCGACACCCTGGTCGTTGGTCTGGCCGGGCGGCTGGCAGGCATGAACCCTGCGGATGGCAGCATTCAATGGGAAGCGCCGATTGCCACGCCGCGCGGCATCAACGACGTTGAGCGGCTGGTTGATCTGGTCGGAAGCGTCAGCCGCGTCGGTGACAGTGTCTGCGTACGGGCTTTTCAGGCCAGCATTGGCTGCGTCAACACTGCGCGTGGCAGCGTGTTGTGGACCAAGCCTGCCAACGGCGTGCAGGGCATTCAGGGTGATGATCGTCTGTTGTTTGGCACCGAAGCCGACGGCACCGTCATGGCCTGGAAGCGCACCGATGGCGAACGTGTCTGGTCCAGTGAGCGGCTGCGTTATCGGGGGTTGACCGCGCCGCTGGTGGCCGGCCGCTCTGTCGTGATTGGCGATGCCACCGGATTTATCCATTTGCTGTCGCGTGAAGATGGCTCCCTGCTCAATCGCCTGAGCACCGACGGCTCGGCAATTTCCGCTGCCCCGGTGCTGGCGGGCAATACCCTGGTCGCCGTCACCCGTAACGGCGGCATTTATGGCTTCCAGCCCGAATAACGGCATCCTTGCCAGAAACTGATTTACTCTTTTGATGAAACCTGTCATTGCGTTAGTTGGCCGCCCGAATGTGGGCAAGTCAACACTTTTTAACCGGCTGACCAAGACGCGGGATGCGATCGTGGCCGACTTTGCCGGGCTGACGCGTGATCGTCATTACGGCAACGGCAAGCTCGGTCCCCACGAGTACATCGTGATCGATACCGGCGGCTTCGAGCCCGATGCCGTCACCGGCATTTACAAGGAAATGGCGAGGCAGACCCGCCAGGCCGTCGCCGAATCCGATGTGGTTATTTTTGTGGTCGATGCGCGCGCTGGCATCAGCGCGCAGGACTATGACATTGCCAACTACCTGCGCAAGCTCGGAAAACCGACGGTGCTGGCAGCCAACAAGGCCGAGGGCCTGCCTGAAGGCACGCAGGTATCCGAGTTTTTTGAACTTGGGTTGGGCGAGATGCTGGCCGTTTCCGCGTCCCACGGACAAGGCATGCGCATGCTGGTGGACTTGGCGCTGGCACCGCTCAATTTGCCTGATCCGGCAGAAGAGACCGAGCAGGAAGATCCGGCGGTCATCAAGCTGGCTGTAGCAGGCCGCCCCAACGTCGGAAAATCAACGCTGATCAATACCTGGCTGGGCGAGGAGCGCCTGGTCGCGTTTGACTTGCCCGGAACCACCCGTGACGCCATCTCGGTACCGTTTGAGCATGCCGGGCAGAAGTTCGAACTGATTGATACCGCAGGTCTGCGCCGCAAGGGCAAGGTTTTCGAGGCCATTGAGAAATTCTCGGTCGTCAAAACCCTGCAAGCCATTGAAAATGCCAACGTCGTGCTGCTCCTGCTGGACGCCACGCAAGGCGTGACGGACCAGGATGCGCACATCGCCGGCTACATCCTTGAAAGCGGCCGGGCTGTGGTGCTGGCGGTCAACAAATGGGATGCGGTGGACGCTTACCAGCGCGAACTGTTGCAGCGCTCCATTGAAACCCGGCTGGGTTTTCTGAAGTTCGCATCCATTCATCATATTTCGGCCATCAAACGCCAGGGCCTGGGGCCGGTCTGGAAATCGATTATTCAGGCACACGCCTCGGCCAACCGCAAGATGTCCACGCCGGTGCTGACCCGCCTGCTGATGGAAGCGGTGCAATTCCAGCAGCCGCAGCGTTCGGGTGTCTTCCGTCCCAAGCTGCGCTACGCCCACCAAGGCGGCATGAATCCGCCCATCGTCATCATCCATGGCAACTCGCTGGACCATGTGACCGAGTCTTACAAGCGTTACCTCGAAGGCCGAATTCGCAAGGAGTTCGATCTGGTCGGAACCCCCCTGCGAATCCAGCTGAAAAGCTCTGTTAATCCTTTTAAGGACAAGGAATAGGCTTTGCACTACAAACCCACCCAAACGGGTGTGGTATGGTCAAGTTCTATTAACTTTTGAACACGGAAAATATCGTGAGCAATAACAAAGGCCAGCTCTTGCAGGATCCATTTCTCAACACCTTGCGTCGCGAGCATGTTCCTGTTTCGATTTATCTCGTCAATGGGATCAAATTGCAGGGCCAGATCGAATCCTTCGATCAATACGTGGTTCTGCTTCGCAATACCGTCACGCAGATGGTTTACAAACATGCGATTTCCACCATCGTTCCTGGCCGCGCTGTGAATTTTTCGACGGCCGAGTCTGAAGAATCACCAACCAGCTGAGTACGTACGACGCTTTGGTGAAAACACAAGCACTCGCCCTTCTGGTGGGGGTCGATCTGGGCCTTCCCAACTTTGATACAAATCTGCAGGAACTCGGTTTGCTGGCGCAAACCGCGGGCTTGGAGCCTGTGGCGCGCATCACCTGCAAACGCAAGGCTCCGGATGCGGCATTGTTTATTGGCTCGGGCAAGGCTGATGAAATCAAGATGCTGGCGCTCGATACGGGCGCCACTGAGGTTTTGTTCGACCAGTCACTCAGCCCGGCCCAGCAGCGCAATCTTGAACGGCATCTTGAAATGCCGGTCAACGACCGGACGCTGCTGATCCTGGAGATTTTTGCCCAGCGCGCCCGCAGCCATGAAGGCAAGCTTCAGGTCGAACTGGCGCGCTTGCAGTATGTGTCAACACGACTGGTTCGGCGCTGGTCCCACCTGGAGCGGCAAACAGGTGGCGCCGGTGTTCGCGGCGGTCCGGGCGAAAAGCAGATCGAGCTTGACAAGCGCATGATTGGCGATGCCATCAAGCGCACCAAGGAACGCCTGACCAAAGTCAAAAAACAGCGCCAAACGCAGCGAAAGCAGCGCGAGCGGCGCAACGCACTCTCGATTTCTCTCGTCGGTTACACCAACGCCGGAAAATCAACCCTGTTCAATGCCCTGGTCAAGGCCAGTGCCTATACGGCGGACCAGCTTTTTGCAACGCTGGACACCACCACACGCCAGCTTTATCTCGGCGAGGCGGGTCGCTCTGCATCGCTGTCGGATACAGTCGGCTTTATTCGCGATCTGCCGCATGGGCTGATTGATGCTTTTGCTGCAACCTTGAAGGAAGCCGTTGATGCCGACTTGCTGCTGCATGTGGTTGATGGCTCCAATCCTGACTATCTGGAGCAGATTGAGCAGGTGCAACGCGTGCTGTCCGAGATCGGTGCCGCCGATGTGCCGCAAATACTGGTGTTCAACAAGCTCGATGCCATTGAAAATGGCAGCTTGCCCCTGCATCTGAAAGACCGGTTTGAACTCAGGGATGCTTTTGAAGGATCCAGCCGCAGTGTCGAACGCGTGTTTGTGAGTGCTAAAACAGGCGAAGGCCTGAATTTGCTTCGCGAGTTGCTGGCGGCTCAGGCTGTGAGCGTACAGGCCAGCGATATTCCCCAAGCACCCCAATGATATTGCCCGACCTGGCAATTTCGTTAGGCACAATGTCGGTGTAACAAAAAAGCGAGTTTTTTTCCATGAAT
Source organism: Polaromonas naphthalenivorans CJ2 (assembly GCF_000015505.1). GTDB lineage: Bacteria > Pseudomonadota > Gammaproteobacteria > Burkholderiales > Burkholderiaceae_C > Polaromonas > Polaromonas naphthalenivorans. The sequence goes on from NC_008781.1 coordinate 2,003,186, forward strand.
TTGAATCCCGTGCTGCAGACGCTGACGAACTTTCCGGGTCGGCTCAAACAACGCGCCCAAGGCATATTCAATCTCAATGATCCGCGCTGGGGCCGGGATGAAGATAAATCATCGTCTGACGGCAGCAAGCCTGACGGACCCCGCGAAGACCGGCAGCCTCCCAAACCCGGTAATCGCCCACAGGGTCAGGGGCCGAATCAGGGGCCTCCAGATCTGGATGAACTCTGGCGCGATTTCAACCGAAAATTGGGCGGCTTGTTTGGCGGCGCCAAAAATGGCGGCAACCGGGGTGGCCTTGGCGGTGGCAACAAGGGCAATGGCAGCAATGGCGGGGGATTTCAGCCTGACATGAAAAACGCAGGTATTGGCGTTGGCCTGATCGCCGCCGTGGTGGCGCTGATCTGGCTGGGAACCGGGTTTTTCATCGTCCAGGAAGGTCAGCAAGCGGTGATCACCCAGTTCGGCAAATACCAGTCAACGGTGGGTGCCGGTTTTAACTGGCGTTTGCCATATCCGATACAGCGTCACGAAATCGTGGTGGTGACCCAGATCCGGTCGGTCGATGTAGGCCGTGACACCATCCTGAAGGCAACCGGTCTGCGGGACTCGGCCATGCTGACTGAAGACGAGAATATTGTCGAGATCAAGTTTGCCGTGCAATACCGCCTGAACAATGCACGCGCCTATCTGTTCGAGAGCAAGGATCCTTCCGCCGCAGTGGTTCAGGCGGCTGAAACCGCGGTGCGTGAAGTGGTTGGCAAAATGAAAATGGACATGGCTCTTGCCGAGGAGCGCGACCAGATCGGCCCGCGCGTTCGGGTGCTCATGCAGACCATCCTGGACCGCTACAAGGTGGGTGTCGAAGTGGTCGCCATCAATCTGCAGCAAAGTGGTGTGCGCCCGCCCGAGCAGGTGCAGGCCGCATTTGATGATGTGCTCAAGGCCGGACAGGAACGCGAGCGTGCCAAGAACGAAGCCCAGGCCTATGCCAATGACGTCGTGCCCCGCGCCGTCGGTTCCGCATCGCGGCTGAAGGAAGAGGCCGATGCCTACAAGGCTCGTATCGTGGCGCAGGCACAGGGTGATGCGCAGCGTTTCAGCTCGGTCCTGGCCGAATACCAGAAAGCACCGCAGGTAACCCGTGATCGCATGTACACGGACGCCATGCAGCAGGTCTATACCAATGTCACCAAGGTGCTGGTTGAGTCCCGCCAGGGGTCCAACCTGTTGTACCTGCCCCTTGACAAAATCATGCAGATGTCCGGGCAGGCTGGTGCATCGGCAGCCTCCGATCCGTTGCTTGCGCCCGGTGGGGCCACATCTCCCGCAGCGCAGCCGCCCGCCAATGGCCTGCCTGTCGATTCCCGTGCGCGCGATACCTCCCGCACCCGCGAACGTGAAACCCGCTAAGGAAAACAAAAAGTGAATAGAGTCGGACTTGTCGTTTCTTCGTTGCTGGTGCTGCTGGCGCTGCTCAGTTCCACGCTGTTTGTTGTTGATCAGCGCCAGTTTGGCGTGGTGTACGCACTGGGCCAGATCAAGGAAGTGGTTCTGGAGCCCGGCCTTAATTTCAAGCTGCCCCCGCCTTTCCAGAATGTTTCCTATATTGACCGGCGGCTGCTGACACTTGAAAGCACCGACTCGGAACCCATGCTGACCGCTGAAAAGCAGCGTGTCGTGATTGACTGGTATGTGCGCTGGCGCATCATCAATCCTTCGGAGTACATCCGTAACGTCGGCCTTGACGAGAAGGCGGGCGCCAACCAGCTCAATCGCGTGGTCCGCAACGCTTTTCAGGAAGAAATCAACCGGCGCACCGTCAAGGACCTGCTGTCGCTCAAACGCGAGCAGTTGATGGCTGATGTGAAAAAGGAAGTGCTTGCGGTGGTCCGTGGCAGCAGTCCGTGGGGTGTCGATGTGATTGATGTACGAATCACCCGCGTTGATTATGTGGAAGCCATCACTGAATCGGTTTATCGCCGCATGGAGGCCGAGCGCAAGCGGGTGGCCAACGAACTGCGTTCCACGGGTGCTGCCGAAGGCGAAAAAATCCGCGCCGATGCAGACCGCCAGCGCGAGATTACCGTGGCCAATGCTTATCGGGACGCACAGAAAATCAAGGGCGAGGGCGATGCCGAGGCGGCGCGGACTTTTGCCCAATCGTTTGGCCAGGATCCGCAGTTCGCCCAGTTCTACCGCAGCCTGGACGCCTACAAGGCCAGCTTCAGCAAGAAGAGCGATGTGATGGTGATGGATCCTTCCTCGGATTTCTTCAAGGCCATGCGCGGGTCTGGCAGCGCTGGCAGTGCGGCTTCACGTTAAAAGCAATCTGCCTTGGACTCCGGCACGCTCTGGCAAGCGTTGGCGCTGCTGCTGGTGATCGAGGGGCTTCTGCCCCTTATTTCTCCCTCGGGCTGGCGCCGCATGTTTGAGCAGATTCTTGGCCTGAGCAATGGCCAGATCCGCTTTTTCGGTCTATGCAGCATCGCCATCGGCCTGATTTTTCTGGCAATGCTGGCCTGAGTCCTGGGCTGATCGCACGTCTGTTCCAGCAGTGATCAGCGGCAGAACTGAACGCAGTATTTCTGCCTGACGGTCACATCCGGCAGCCTGTCAGGCTAAACCATCGCCAAGCCCGGTAAAATGCCGGTTTTAACAGCTTACGAAAATTACAATGCCCGCCTGGTCGTCATCTTGGCAATTGCCCGATCAAATTGCCGATGTCCTGCCCTCCGAGGCGCGTCACATCGAAGAGTTGCGCCGTCTGTTCCTGGACACCGCCCGCAGCTACGGTTACGAGCTGGTCATGCCGCCGCTGCTGGAGCACCTGGAGTCGCTGCTGACCGGGACCGGCGAAGCGCTGGACCTGCAAACCTTCAAACTGGTCGATCAGCTGTCTGGCCGCACCCTGGGCCTGCGCGCCGACACCACGCCCCAGGTCGCCCGCATTGATGCGCACCTGCTGAATCGCAGCGGCGTGGCCCGTCTTTGCTATTGCGGCCCGGTGCTGCACACGCGCGCCGACAGGCCCCATGCCACCCGCGAGCCCTTGCAGTTCGGTGCGGAAATTTATGGCCATGCCGGTCTGGAAGCCGATCTTGAGGCCCAGCGGCTCGCGCTGGACTGCCTGAAAGCGGCTGGCGTCACCGACCTGATGGTGGACATGGCGGACGTTCGCATCGTTGCCAGCCTGCTGGCCGGCGCCAGCCTTGGCGCATCCACCCTGGCGCATATCCATGCGGCGCTGGCGGCCAAGGATGCGAGCGAATTGGGCAGCTTGCTCGCTAGCCTCTCGGGCGGTATTTCATCAGCCGCGCGCGAAGGCATGATGGCGCTGCTGCAGCTCTACGGCGATGAACAGGTGCTGCTTGAGGCTGAAAAAGCCCTTCCACGCTTGCCGGGCGTGCATGAAGCGCTACAGAATTTGAAGTGGCTGGCATCGCATGCCCCGGATGTCAAGGTCAGCTTCGACCTGGCCGACCTGCGCGGCTACGCCTATTACAGCGGCGCCCGTTTTGCCATTTACGGCCAGGGCGCCGAACTGGCCCGGGGCGGCCGCTACGACGAGGTCGGCGCCGTCTTTGGCCGCAACCGGCCGGCCGCTGGCTTCAGCCTTGACTTGAAGGAACTGGTCAGCGTGCTGCCGCCGCGCCCCCTGAAAGCGGCCATCTGCGCGCCTTGGGGTGACGATGCCATGTTGAATGCCGCCATTGCCCGCTTGCGGGCCAACGGTGAAACCGTGACCTGCGTGTTGCCCGGCCATGAAAATGAAGTCAATGAATTTGACTGCGACCGCGAACTGGCCCTGAAGGCCGGCCAGTGGGTGGTGCAGCCACGCCATTAAGCCGCATTGCAGAAGCGGTACGAAACGCTGTGCGAAGGGCCAGACCCCGCGCCGGCTTTATCCATTAGATCCTTAACGAGAACTGAAGATGACAAACAAACCAAGCGCAGCCACCGGCCGCAATGTCGTGGTCGTGGGCACCCAGTGGGGCGACGAAGGCAAGGGCAAGCTGGTCGATTGGCTGACCGAAATGTCGCAGGGCGTGGTGCGCTTCCAGGGCGGTCACAACGCCGGCCACACGCTGGTCATCAACGGCGTGAAGACCGCCTTGCACCTGATTCCGAGCGGCATCATGCGCCCGGGCGTGAAGTGCTACATCGGCAACGGCGTGGTGCTGTCGGCGGCCAAGCTGTTCGAGGAAATCGAAGGGCTGGAAAAAGCCGGTGTGGAAGTGCGCTCGCGCCTGCGCATCAGCGAAGCCTGCCCGCTGATCCTGCCTTTCCACGCGGCCATCGACATTGCCCGCGAAACCTTCCGCGAAAAGGGCGGCACCGAGAAGATCGGCACCACCGGCCGCGGCATCGGCCCGGCCTACGAAGACAAGATCGCCCGGCGCGCCCTGCGCGTGCAGGATCTGAAATACCCCGAGCGCTTTGCCGCCAAGCTGCGCGAGTTGCTGGAACTGCACAACTTCGTGCTGACCGGCTTCCTGAATGCGCCGGCTGTTGACTTTGACACGGTGTACAACGAAGCCATGCTGCACGCCGAACTGCTCAAGCCGATGATGGCCGATGTCTCGCGCGAACTCAATGACGCGCACCAGGCCGGCGCCAACCTGCTGTTCGAGGGCGCGCAGGGCACACTGCTCGACGTGGACCACGGCACCTACCCGTATGTGACCTCCAGCAACTGCGTGGCCGGCAATGCGGCGGCGGGCGCCGGCGTGGGTCCGGGCATGCTGCACTACATCCTGGGCATCACCAAGGCCTATTGCACGCGCGTGGGCGGCGGGCCGTTCCCGACCGAACTCGACTGGGAAAATCCCGGCACGGTCGGCTACCACCTCAGCTCCGTTGGCGCCGAAAAAGGCGTCACCACCGGGCGCAGCCGTCGTTGCGGCTGGTTCGATGCGGCCCTGCTCAAGCGCTCGGCGCAGGTCAACGGCCTGTCGGGCCTGTGCATCACCAAGCTCGACGTGCTGGACGGCATCGAAGAACTCAAGCTGTGCACCGGCTATGAGCTTGACGGCCAGACCACCGACATTTTGCCGATGGGCGCCGATGACATTGCCCGCTGCGTGCCGATTTACGAAACCATGCCGGGCTGGAGCCAGACCACCGTCGGCGTCACCGAGTACGACAAGCTGCCGGCCGCCGCCCAGCGCTACCTGCAGCGGATCGAGGAGGTGACTGGCGTGCCGGTCCACATGATCTCGACCAGCCCCGACCGGGACCACACCATCCTGCTGCGTAACCCCTACGCGGCCTGATCTCGAAAATTTAAGCGAAATAGGCTGTTTGCGCAATGAATACGGGCGCAGGCAGCTACTAATTCAGGAGCAATTTCATGTTGACCGAAGACGGCAAGCATCTCTACGTCAGCTACGACGAATACCACAACCTGATTGAAAAACTGGCCATCAAGATTCATCAGTCCGGCTGGGAGTTCGACACCATCCTGTGCCTGGCACGGGGCGGCATGCGCCCGGGCGACATCCTGTCGCGCATTTTCGACAAGCCGCTGGCCATCATGTCCACCAGTTCCTACCGCGCCGACGCGGGCACGGTGCAGGGCAAGCTGGACATGGCCCGCTTCATCACCACGCCCAAGGGCGAGATCGCCGGCAGGGTGCTGCTGGTCGATGATCTGGCGGATTCCGGCCATACCCTGCATGCCGTGATCCAGCAGCTTCGCAGCAACTACCAGCCCATCACCGAGCTGCGCAGCGCCGTCATCTGGACCAAAGGCGTTTCGACGTTTCATGCCGACTACTCGGTCGAGACGCTGCCCACCAACCCATGGATTCACCAGCCGTTCGAGAGCTACGACGCGCTCACGCCGGTGCAGTTGATGGACAAGTGGAAGATATAGTCCCCACGGTCGCTCACAACGCGCAAGCTCCCTGCCCCCGAGGGGGCCGCTGCGCCTGCGGCCCGGCGGAGCCGGTTCCGCGGCCCTGACTGGGGGAAAGGGCGCTTCGGTTTGCCGCTACCATTGTGGGATGAGCCATTCATCCACCCAGCTGATTCACCACCCCTACACACCGCCAGCCGGTTTCGAGGCCGTTTCGCCGGCCGTTCACAAAGCCTCGACGATCATCTTTCCCAGCGTTGCCGCCCTGCGCAACCGCGACTGGAAGCACAAGACCGGCTACACCTACGGCCTGCACGGCACGCCGACCACTTTCACGCTCGAAGAGCGCATCGCCACGCTCGAAGGCGGCCAGTTCTGCACCCTGGTGCCCAGCGGACTGGCGGCTATCGTGCTGGTGGACATGGCTTTGCTCAAGGCCGGCGATGAAGTGCTGATTCCCGACAATGCCTATGGCCCGAACAAGGCCTTTGCGCAGGCCGAACTGGCCTCCTGGGGCATCACCTGCCAGATGTACGACCCCATGAATCCGGCTGATCTGGCCGCAAAACTGACGCTTAAAACCCGCTTGGTCTGGCTGGAAGCGCCCGGCTCCATCACGCTGGAGTTCCCGGACCTGCCCGCGCTGGCCGCCGCCGTCAGGGCGCACAACGCATCGCCGGGCCAGGCGCATCCTCAGGGCGTGGTCACAGCCCTGGATAACACCTGGGGCGCGGGGCTGGCATTCAATGCCTTCGCGCTGGGTGCCGACATCTCGGTGCAGGCTCTGACCAAGTACCCGAGCGGCGGCGCCGACGTGCTGATGGGCTCGGTGGTCACGAACAGCGAAGCGCTGCACCTGCTGGTGCATTTCTGCCATATGCGCGTCGGTTACGGCGTCAGCGGCAATGATGCCGAACTCGTCCTGCGCGGCCTGAACAGCATGGCCCTGCGCTATGCCGCCCAGGACGCCGCCACGCGCCAACTGGCCGGCTGGATGCAGGGCCAGCCGCAGATCGCCGCCGTGCTGCATCCCGCCTTGCCGGACTCGCCCGGCCATGCGCAATGGAAGCGGGACTGCCTGGGTGCGGCCTGCCTGTTCAGCGCGGTTTTCAGGCCCGAATTCACGCAGGCGCAAATTGACCGCTTCTGCGACAGCCTGCAACTCTTCAGGCTGGGTTACAGCTGGGCCGGGCCGATGAGCCTGTGCGTGCCGTATGACATGCCGGCTTTGCGCGTCGCCAAACCGTGGCCGCACAAGGGCGGCCTGGTGCGATTTTCTGTCGGCCTGGAGGCGGTGGCCGACCTGCAGGCCGACATCGCCCAGGCTCTTGCCGGACTGTGAGGGGCCTGTGCTCGGGGCCTGACGCCAATGCATTACAGTAAGGGTTACCTATTCACGAAAGCTAAGCTGTGGCAACTCCCAATTACTCCTACGAAAAGCGTCAAAAGGAGCTGGCTAAAAAACGCAAGAAAGAAGACAAGCTCAAGCGCAAGGGTGAAGGCAAACCCGAAGATGACGTGGCTGAAGACGGTGTTCAGGGCTCGGATGCAGCCAGCGACGGCCAGCCGGGCATGCCGCCCGCCGAATCAGCCTCCTGAATCGCTTTTTGACCCTGAATTTAAGAAAATAAAGCCTTTTGCGCTTGCTGCACGGGCGCTATCAGCTATTTAATTGATAGCGAAACCGTGCTGAAGTCCTGAAACCCGGCATCGCCGTCACTGGTGATGCCGGGTTTTTTGCGTCAAGCCTCGGCCAGCAGCGACTTGGCCAGTTCGGTCATGGCCGGCACGCCGTGGTCGCGCGGCACCAAGGCGCGCGCGCTTTCATACTGCGTGAAGTTGCGCTGCATGGATTGCAGGTAGCCCGGGTCGTAATGCTTGATGAGCAATTCGAGCACCACCGACGGCACATCGCCGCTGCGCGCACGCGCTTGCCAGTCCTGCACCGTGGCCTTGCCGCGCGCCTCGGTCAGGGCAATCAGGCGCTCGCAGAAAAATTCGATGTCCCGGACGAAAAAATCATAGTCTTCAAGCAGCAGGGCAACCCGCTCGGCCTCGGGCAGGTCCATGCGCAGGCAGGGGCTGGCGCGCATCGCGGCAATCAAGCCTTCCGGCACCGCCACATTGCCGACTTTCTTGCTCTCGCTTTCAATATAGACCGGAAGCAAAGGGTCAAAGCTGCGCAGGGCGGCCCAGATGCGGCTGTCAAAGGCCTTCTGGCTGGGCTGTGCCACGCCCGGAATCATGCCTAGCACCGAACTGCGGTGATTCGCCAGCCCTTCAAGGTCGAGCACTTGCGCGCCTTCCGCTGCGAGCGCTTGCAGCAGCCGCGTCTTGCCCGAGCCGGTGGGGCCGCAAACCACCCGGTAGTGGTGCCTGCTTGCGAGTTGCGGCAGGTCGGCCACCAGCGCAGCCCTGAAGGCCTTGTAACCGCCATCGACCAGCGTGACCCGAAAGCCGATCTGGTCCAGCACCAGCGCCAGCGAACCGCTGCGTTTGCCGCCGCGCCAGCAATAGATCAGCGGCTGCCATTCCCTGGGCTTGTCGAGTACATCGCGCTGGATGTGCTCTGAAATGTTTTTGGCGACCAGTGCCGCGCCCAGCTTCTGGGCCTCGAACTGGCTGATCTGCTTGTACTTGGTGCCGACGATCCTGCGCTCGTCGTCATGCAGGCTGGGCCAGTTCACGGCGCCCGGAAGGTGGTCTTCGGCGTATTCGCCTTCGGAGCGGGCGTCAATCACGGCGGAAAAATCGGCAAGCTGGCTCAAGGCTTGTTCGGCGGAGATGCGTTGCAGGCTCACGGGATGATTTTCTTCAGTTCGGGCCACACATTGGCCAGCATTCTGGCTTGCGATGGCTCGTTGGGGTGGATTCTGTCGGGCTGGAAATTGGCGGCGGCATCATCGCCATCGGCAATGCCCTTGAGGAAAAAAGGCACCAGCGCGACTTTTTCCTCCTTGGCGACCTTCGCAAAAAGGCCGGAAAAGGTTGCTGCGTAGGCGCTGCCGTAGTTGGGCGGCACCTGCATGCCGACCAGCAGTACCTTGGCGCCGGCTTTCTTGGCCGCCTGCGTCATGGCCGTCAGGTTGTTCCCGGTCATGTCCAGAGGCAGGCCGCGCAGCGCATCGTTGCCGCCCAGCTCGATCACCACGGTGGCCGGCTTGTGCTGCGCCAGCAGGGCCGGCAGGCGCGAGCGGCCGCCCGAGGTGGTGTCGCCGCTGATGCTGGCGTTGACGACTTTGGCGGCTTTGTTCTCGCTGGCCAGCTGCTTTTCGAGCAGCGGCACCCAACCAGTGCCTCGCCTGAGGCCGTATTCGGCGCTCAGCGAATCACCGACGATCAGGACCGTTGGCGGGGCCGGTGGCGCCTTGGCCTGCGCCTGGGCGAATGCAGGCGCGCCCAGCAAGGCCGTCATCAACAGGAATCCCAAGGGTTTGGCCCAGCGGCTTCGCGCGGCCAGGCCGGGCTTGCTACAGTCGGCAGCAATGAATTTAAAGTTTTTGAAGAGGGTTGACATGTTTGAAGCTGTGGTTTCCGGGATGGGTGAAGTTTCTTCCAGGCTGTCTGGGTCATTGGAGCCTGCCAGTTCTCCAATTGTTTGCGTTGAGCATGTTTTCAAGTCGGTCACCGACTCGACCGGCACCTTGAGCATTTTGCGCGACATTGACTTTGCGCTGAATGCGCGTGAAACCGCCGCCATTGTCGGCGCATCGGGCTCGGGCAAAAGCACGCTGCTGACCATCATCGCCGGGCTGGACACGCCCACGAAGGGCACGGTGCGGCTGGCGGGCCAGGATATCTTTGCGCTCAGCGAGGACGACCGCGCGGCCCTGCGGGCGCAAAAAGTCGGTTTCGTGTTCCAGAGCTTTCAGCTCATGGCCAATTTGACGGCGCTGGAAAATGTCATGCTGCCGCTCGAACTCTCTGGCGTCAAACAGGCCAGGGCGCTGGCGAGCGACATGCTCAAGCGGGTCGGCTTGAGCGAGCGGCTCGGCCACTACCCGAAGGTGCTGTCGGGCGGTGAGCAGCAGCGCGTGGCGCTGGCGCGCGCCTTTGTCGTCAAGCCGGCGGTGCTGCTGGCCGACGAGCCGACCGGCAGCCTGGACTTTGCCACCGGCGAGACGGTGATGAAGCTGATGTTCGAGCTGAACCAGGAACTCGGCACGACCTTGGTGCTGGTCACGCACGACCCGGCCATTGCGGCGCGCTGCCAGCGGCGCATCACCATCGAAGCCGGGCAGGTCGTGGTTTCATGATCAAACAAGGCTTTTTCGCATGACTGGCATGCATAAGTTGCTATTAACAAGATAGCAATCAGCGCGGCCGTGCTGCTGGCCGGTCTGGCGCTGGCGCGGCTATCGGAATCCCAGCGGCGATAATCGCCCGATGTCTTCTTCCCCCAAAGTTCTTTTCGGTTTTCATGCCGTCGGTGTTCGCCTCAAAACCGCGCCAAAGTCGGTTCTTGAAGTTTTTTACGATGTCTCGCGCCGCGATGCCCGCATGCGCCAGTTCACCGACCGTGTCCGCGAAGCCGGCGTTCGCATGGTCGAGTGCGACGGCCTGCGCCTGGCCAAGATGTGCGGCAGCCACGGCCACCAGGGCGTCGTCGCCCGCGTCGATGCCGTGGCCCAGGTCACGTCGCTCGATGAGTTGCTGGAGCAGCTCGAAGAAGCCGGCACCGCGCAGCCCTTGCTGCTGGTGCTCGACGGCGTGACCGATCCGCACAACCTGGGCGCCTGCCTGCGGGTGGCCGACGGCGCCGGCGCGCAAGCCGTGATCGCGCCCAAGGACCATGCCGCCGGCATCAATGCCACGGTCGCCAAGGTCGCCAGCGGCGCCGCCGAGACCGTGCCGTATTTCATGGTGACCAACCTGGCGCGCACGCTCAATGAATTGAAAGAGCGCAACATCTGGTGCATCGGCACCAGCGACGACGCCGAAAAGACGATTTACGACGTGGACCTGACCGGCCCGGTGGCCTTGATTCTGGGCGCCGAGGGCGAGGGCATGCGCCAGCTCACGCGCAAGACCTGCGACGAGCTGGTCAGCATTCCGATGCAGGGCGCGGTCGAAAGCCTGAACGTGTCGGTCGCCAGCGGCGTGTGCCTGTATGAAGCGCTGCGCCAGCGCCGCCCGGCAGCCGCCTGAGCAGCGTTATTTCATAGAAGTCGCGCCGCATCTAGCGCCACACAAACTTCTGATCAATGAAGCGCGCCACCTGCTGCTGCAGGCTGGCCCGCTTCCACCCATTCATCCCTCCACTTTGAGACTCCCTGCCTGGCGGCTCAGGGCGGGGGCTCGCGTGCCCGCGTGAATCAGGCTGACCCAAAAAACTGTGTCAAACATGAACATTGCGCAGAACAAAACGCTCCACGTGAACAGTTGCAGGGCTGGTTTTTTGGCTCCAAAGCCTTCAGGAAGCAGAAAAACCATTCTCCTGTAGTGGAAATACCAGTTGTTTCCGTTTGTAATTGATTTGGCCCAAATATTGCGAATAAACAGGCAAAGCACATCCTTTCAGCCCATGAGGCGTGAACTGTTCGAGCAAGCGTGATCCGATTGCCAAACAACAAATGGAGGAATGTTGTTCACCATCAATGTTCATTCCAGTCAGTACGACATGCTTCATGCCTGCCCAAGGTCGCATTATTTTTTCAACTGGAGGTTTTCACCATGATTCATCGCACTCTGCTCGCCGGCCTGACCGGCCTTCTCATGCTCACGTCGCTTGCTGCATCCGCGGCAGACACCGCCAGCATCGAAAAAGCCCAGAAACTGGCATCCGAGGCGGGCTGCTTTGCCTGCCACACCGTGAAACATCAGGCGGCCAAGGACGGCAGCCTGCCTGTTGGACCCGCCTGGGAAGATGTTGCAGCGCAGTACAAAGGCAAGCCCGGCGCGGCTGAGTTCCTGACCCGCATCGTGCTGGAAGGCTCCAATCCCTACGCCAGCCACTGGAAGAACAAGGCCGCCGGCCTGGCGATGCCGCCCAACGCCGTGGCCATCAATGAACGCGATGCGCGTCAGCTGGTGTCCTGGATTCTCTCGCTCGCCAAGTAAAGGCAGGCGGCCTGCTGTCAATCATTCCGCCTTCCGGGGCAATTCACCTGGGCATCAAACTGCTTGCCTTCGCGTGAATAGTCGCTGTCGGTCACCGTGCAGCCCGATGTTTTCTCGACAGCCAGCCGCAGGGCAGCGGTGCCGGCCGGCGTGTTCGCCAGCGCCTTCGGGCTTCCGGTCGAGTTGGCCGTCCATGTGCCCTCGGTGATCTGCTTGACGATGTAGCTGTCGCCGCCGACAGTGACCCTGTGCGCTGCCGGTTCACCGGGCAACGGAGTCAATGCGCATGCGCCCAGTCCGGTGATGGCAGCTACCAGCAACAATCGCTTGAACCTATTCTTCATGGACGGCTCGCCGCCGGCATGCCGGCCCCGGGTTGACCCGGCACGGCCCTTTCGGACGAACCCTCAATCGTTGCGGTTTGCGCCTTGGGCTCCGGCACCCTGGGTGCAGGGTTCGGCAGTTTGGTGTCGGGGCACGCTGACAGCAGCACGGCTGCGCAGGCCAGTGACGACACGAGGAAAAGGCGTTTCATTGAAGTCTCCAGGCGCAGACCTCCTGCGCTGCCAAATGATAGGCGGTGATGTCGCGCCCAGCCAGAGCTTGCGCCCATGTTGCGGCCAAGGCCTACAAGCTGCGAACTCAGCGAGCGCCGTTCCGGCGTAGGTCGGAGTCTGGTCCAGGTTCCGGCTCTTTCTTGTGCGACAAGGCCCGGGTTCTGGATTTGCCCTTGGGGCCGTCGCTGTCTGGCGGCGTTGGGGCCGCGCCGCCCTGGCGAAGGCTGCGCTGCAGCAGGTCGATCAGGTCCAGGATTTGCGCGCCAAAAGGAACCGGGGCTTCTTCGTCGGCGGCTTCGGGCTGCGCCACCGTGTGAAGCTGGCCCGCCTTGACCTTGCGCTCTACCAGTGCCAGGATTTCATCCTTGAAGGAGTCGGTGAACTGGTGCGGATCCCAGCGGCCGGTCATGTCCTCGATCAGCTCCTTGGCCATCGCCAGTTCCTTCTCGCTCACCCCGGCGGCCTTGGCGCCTTCGGGCGGCAGGTCCAGGCCTTCCCAGGAACGGATTTCATCGCCCCAGCGCAGCAGGTTCAGCACCAGGCCCGGTCCCGAGGGCACCAGCACCGCCAGATGCTGCTTGTTCTGGATCACCACCCGCGCCACGCCGACCCGCTTGGTCTGCAGCAAGGCGTCGCGCAGCAGGGCATAGACCTTTTCGCCCTTGTTGATCGGCTCCAGGTAGTAGGGCCGCTCCAGGTAAATGAACGGAATCTGGGTGTTGGGAACAAAGCTGTCAATCGAGATGGTCTGGGTTACCCGGGGGTAGGCGGCCCTGATTTCCTCGTCGGTCAGCACCACATACCGGCCTTTGTCGTACTCGATGCCCTTGATGACGTTGTCGGGCTCGATTTCCTCGCCGGTATTTTTGTTGATGCGTTTGTAGCCCACCGGTTCCAGGGTGCGCTTGTCCAGCCAGTCAAAATCCAGGCCGGTATTGACCGTGGCCGAATGCAGGGCCACCGGAACATGCACCAGCCCGAAGCTGATGGCGCCCCTCCAGACCGCGCGCGTCGCCATGTTCAGCCGCCTTCGCCAGCGGAGGCGGGCGTGTCGTCGGACGTGCCTTTGATGTGTTGCCGGGTGCGCTGCGCCAGGATGCCCTTGAAGGCGGCGTTGAAGGCGGGAATGTCGGCCGGCTTGCGGCTGCTGACCCAGTTGCGGTCCACCACCACCTTTTCATCGACCCACTGCGCGCCGGCCTGCTCAAGGTCTTTTTGCAGCTCGGGCGCACTGGTCATCTTGCGGCCCTTGACCAGGCCGGCCGAAACCAGCAGCCATGGCGCGTGGCAGATCATGGCAAGCGGCTTGCCCTGCTGGTCCATCTGCCGCACCAGTTCCTGGGCGTCGGCATTGTTGCGGATGCGGCTGGCATTGACCGCCCCGCCGGGCAGCAGGACCGCATCGAATTCATCGGCGGTGACCTTGTCAAAGGTCGTATCCACGTCAAACGAATCCCCGGGCTGGTCATGGCGGACGCCCTGGACCTGTCCGGTCCTGTCGGACAGCAGGCGGATCATGACCCCGGACTCTTCCAGCGCCGCCTGCGGGCCGGTCATCTCTTCCTGCTCAAAGCCGTCGGTCACGAGAATGGCGATATTCAAGCCGCCCAGCTGGTGTTGCGGTGGGTTGGTCATGGAGGTCTTTCGTGAGGAATATGCGTTGACTTTGATCCGGGTTTCGCCAGCCGTGTGTCGGCAGGCCGGGACCGGCGGCGTAGGAGAAATGCGCAAGTTGCAGCGCTTGCATGCCTGAAAGCAGGGCGGGGCGCGCTATCGGGTTTATCCTGACGAGCCCCCTGAATGCAGGGGGCCACAATCTTTTTTACCCAACAGGAGGACTTCATGACCACACGCCGCCAAGCCACCCGCCTTTGCCTTGCCGCCCTTGCCGTGGCAGCTGCCGCCGCCATCACCGGCTGCGGCATGATGCCGGGCAAGCCATCGTCTTCCAATCTGATCGCCCTGAGCACCCAGTTGCGCGGCGCCAACGAAGTGCCGCCCAATGCCAGCCAGGGCAGCGGCTCGGTCGATGCGGTGCTGAACAAGGACACCAATTTGCTGCGCTGGAAGGTCAACTTCACCGGCCTGAGCGGCCCGGCCACGGCGGCGCACTTCCATGGCCCGGCTGCCGCCGGCGCCAATGCCGGCGTTGTCCTGCCCTGGCCGGGTCCGGTCACCAGCCCGATGGAAGGCAGCGCCACGCTGACCGCCGCCCAGGCGGCCGACCTGGTGGCTGGCCGCTGGTACGCCAACATCCACACCGCAGCCAGCCCGGGCGGGGAAATTCGCGGCCAGATGACGGTGCGCAACTGATATGGCGGGTGTTTGCTTGCTATCGTTTGTATAGCTGCATACGCCCATCCTTGTTGCGCAAAAGGCCTGTTTCATTGCAAAACAGGTATTCCGGGAAGACGCGAGCCCCTTGTTGAACTGCGTGGCCTGGCATGGGCTTGTACTTCAGAGGTTGATGCCGCGATAGCGCTACGCCCATGGCGTTAAAACCTTAAAATCGCGGGTTAACCCAAAATCGCAGGCCTTGCCGTTCGGCAGTCCTTGCGGTTTTACAAGAGAACCGCTCCCATGAACGCCCCAGTTGACGTCTCCTTTTTTACCCGCGCCGCCAAGCCGCTGACCAGTTACCGCAAATACTGGGCTGCCCGCTTCGGCACCGCCAAATTCCTGCCCACCAGCCGGGCCGAGATGGAGGCGCTGGGCTGGGACAGCTGCGACATCATCCTGGTTACCGGCGACGCCTATGTCGATCACCCGAGCTTCGGCATGGCGGTGATTGGCCGGGTGTTAGAGGCGCAGGGCTTTCGCGTCGGCATCATCGCCCAGCCCGACTGGCACAGCGCCGAGGCCTTCAAGGCGCTGGGCAAGCCCAACCTGTTCTGGGGCGTGACCGCCGGCAACATGGACTCGATGATCAACCGCTACACGGCAGACCGCAAAATCCGCAGCGACGACGCCTACACCCCCGGCGACATCGGCGGCAAGCGGCCCGACCGCGCGGCCATCGTGTACAGCCAGCGCTGCCGCGAAGCCTATAAAGACGTGCCGATCATCCTCGGCGGCATCGAAGGCAGCCTGCGCCGCATCGCGCATTACGACTACTGGAGCGACAAGGTGCGCCGCTCCATCGTCGTCGATGCCAAGAGTGATTTGCTGCTCTACGGCAACGCCGAGCGCGCGCTGGTCGAGATTGCCCACCGCCTGGCCGCGCGCGAACCCGTGCAGAGCATCACCGACGTGCGCGGCACGGCCTTCGTGCGCCGCCAGGACGACGAGACGGGCCGGGGCTGGTTCGAGATCGACTCCACGCAGGTCGATGAGCCGGGCCGGGTCGAGTCGCACATCAACCCCTACATGACCACCAGCGAGCAGGCGGCCGGGCAGGGCAGCACTTGCGCCAAGGAAGACGGCGAGAAGGCAGCTACTGAAACAATAGCTGCTGGCGCACTGCCAGCAAGCGCTACAGGCCAATCAGCCTTGAAAAACGAGGTCAACCAGGCGATCAGGCCGCTGACGTTCTTCCCGAATCCCGCTTTGTACGGAAAAGGCAGCGTCAAGGTTCCGCCGCGCGACCGTACCGTGATTCGCCTGCCGAGCTACGAGCAGATCAAGGCCGACCCGGTGCTCTACGCCCACGCCAACCGCGTGCTGCACCTGGAAACCAACCCCGGCAACGCCCGGGCGCTGGTGCAGGCGCACGGCGAAGGCACGACCGCGCGCGATGTCTGGATCACGCCGCCGCCCATCCCGCTGACCACGGCCGAGATGGACTACGTGTTCGACTTGCCCTACGCACGCGGCCCGCACCCGAGCTACGCCGACGAAAACGGCCGCCATGACGGCGCGACCAAGATTCCGGCCTGGGAGATGATCCGGTTTTCGATCAACATCATGCGCGGCTGCTTCGGTGGCTGCACCTTCTGCTCGATCACCGAGCACGAAGGCCGCATCATCCAGAGCCGCTCCGAGGATTCGGTGATCCGCGAGATCGAGGACATCCGCGACAAGGTCGAAGGCTTCACCGGCACCATTTCCGACCTGGGCGGCCCCACGGCCAACATGTACCGCCTCGGCTGCAAGAGCCCGGAAATCGAAGCGGCCTGCCGCAAGCCGAGCTGCGTCTATCCCGGCATCTGCCAGAACCTGACCACCGACCACGGCCCGCTGATCAAGATCTACAAGCGCGGCCGCGCGCTCAGGGGCATCAAGAAAATCCTGATCGGCTCGGGCCTGCGCTACGACCTGGCCGTGAAAAGCCCCGAGTACGTGAAGGAACTGGTCACACACCACGTCGGCGGCTACCTCAAAATCGCGCCCGAGCACACCGAGCAGGGGCCGCTGACCAAGATGATGAAGCCCGGCATCGGCAGCTACGACAAGTTCAAGACGCTGTTCGAGAAGTTCAGTTTAGAGGCCGGCAAGAAGCAGTTCCTGATTCCTTACTTCATCGCCGCCCACCCCGGCACCAGCGACGAAGACATGATGAACCTGGCGATCTGGCTGAAGAAGAATGGTTTCCGCGCCGACCAGGTGCAGACCTTCTACCCCAGCCCGATGGCCACGGCCACGGCGATGTACCACAGCAACAAGAACCCGCTGCGCCGGATCACCCGCGACAGCGAGACGGTGGACATCGTGCGCGGCGACAAGCGCCGCCGCCTGCACAAAGCCTTCCTGCGCTACCACGACGCCAACAACTGGCCGCTGCTGCGCGAAGCGCTCAAGACCATGGGCCGCGCCGACCTGATCGGCAACGGCAAGCACCACCTGATTCCGACCTTCCAGCCGATGACCGATGGCACTTACACCAGTGCGCGGCGCAAGAACTCGACGGCCTCCGTGACCCCGGCTGTGCCCGTCAAGGGCCGGATGCTAACGCAGCACACCGGGCTGCCGCCACGGGACAATGGTTCGGGCAAGGTGCCGGGCAAGCTGGCGCGCAAGCCGCGCTGAAGCGCTTTCAATTTCAGAAGGCCCTGTGTGTCTGCGGATACGCAGGGCCTTTTCTGTTCTTGAAGCCGAATTGCCCTGTAGCGCACGATCAGCCAGTGCAGATAGCTATTTATTTGGTAGCAGGTTTTGTAATTGCGGACTGAACAGAAAGCCAGCCAGCACGAGGCAGTGAAGCGCCACGGTCGCCCAATAAGCGGCAAGAAAGGAGGCTTTGCTCGATTTGTGACGCAGCAGTGCTTGCGCCCACCATGCACCGGGCCAGCCCCCCAGCAAGCCGAGCAGATGCAGTGTGCGTTCAGAAGTGCGCCAGCGGCCGGTTTGCGCCGCATGCTTGTCAACCCAGTACATGAAAAATGTCACCAGGTTCAGCAGCAGCGCGATGGGCAGCGCCATGGCTGGCAAACGGCCAGCCCGGCTTTCCCAGCCCAGCAGCACAGCCCAGCCGAGCATCAGCAGCAGCGCGGGGCTCGCCGGCCTGGACGGCGCCGTGCGATTCAGCGTCCGTTGCTGGGGATTGCGTGCTTGAGTTGGTGGCATTGCTGCGCGTGCGGTTGCGCGGCTGCCTGGCGAGTCCTGCAAGGACATGCCAGCCTGAACCGACATGGCGCGCGGTCCCTTGCCGCCAACGTGGATTTCCTCGAACGTCACCGGCATGCCTTCCTGTGGAGCGGCCGAACCCCGAAAGTCCTTGATATGGAAAAAAATGTCGGCCGGTGTTTCGGGACTGCGGATAAATCCGAAGGCGCGTGCGCTGTCCCAGCGCACGACTTTTCCTTGTTTGTTCATGTTTCCTGCGATGGATTTCTGGGTAGATTCAAGCGATGCTTGCGCCTGAGTTCAAGGAGGTTAACAGGCCGGCTTGCCCCGGCTCCAGCCATCGCCGCCCAACTCACTCCCCCAGCGTACACAGCTCAATATCCTTCTCCACCGCCAGCGCATCGAGTTCCCGTATTGCGCCATCAAACCCGGTAAGGCGGAATATCAATCTCGCCGTCAGTCTCCCCGTCATCCGCCCGGCCCACGAGCACGCCAGTCGCCACGGACTCAACCACCGCCAGCATTTCCGCGCTGTAGCCTTTGTTCAGAAAAGCCTTGCGCTTGCCGCTCGAAAAACGCCCCTCGTTTTGCAGGCACAGGCGCACCATCAGCGCCAGGGTGTTGCTGTTCAGGTCGATGCGCTCGTTGACCTGGCGCGCAATGGCGTCATAGTTGCGCAGATACTCGGTCTCCTGCCGCAAATCGACTTCCAGGGACTGCTCGGCCATGCGCAGGCCAAACTCGATGCAGGGCGTTGCATCCCAGTAGCGGTAAATCGATGGGTCGCCTTTGAAGCTGAACTCGAAATGCTCATCGTCAATCATCAGCACGTCCCAGAGCCGCCGGGCCGGGGCTGAGAATGACTTCAGTGCCTGCAGGTACTGGTCTTCGTTGCGTTTCATGGCGACGGAAATGGGCAGCACCAGTCCCTGCTTGAGGACTTCGGACTGGCAGACCGCCTTGTGAAACAGAAAGCGCGACAGGCGGCCATTGCCGTCCATGAAGGGATGGACAAAGACGAAAGCAAAACTGGTCAAGGCACCGATGACCAGCGGACTCTGCACCGGGTCCGGGTCATTGAGCATGTCCATGATGGACTGCATCAACTCGGGCACCAGCTCCGGCGCTGGCGGCACATAGGTGATGCCCAGCACGCCGCTGCCGGGGCCGCGCAGCCAGTTCTGGCGGTTGCGAAATTCCAGGGCGCGGTCCAGCGGGTTGGTGACGGCCAGGTTTTGCAGGTCCACCAGGTATGTTTCGGTAATCGGCGTGCTTTCGCGGGCCTGCATGAGCAATTGGGCGAAGGCCTCGGCCTTGCTGCTGCTGGGCTTTTCCCGCTCGATGGCGAACGAGCTTTCGGTCTCGCTCAGGTAGGACCAGCTCATGGTCCGGTCCAGTGTTTCCTGCTTCATGCCTTCGATGAAGGCCTGGGCGCGGCCAAGCGTGTCCTGCGCCAGCAAGGCCGCGATGGCGCTGGTGCGCTCGATGGTCGGGCAAAACCGCAGCGAGCCCAGGCCATTGAAATCGACGCGCCATTTGCTGTTGCGCCGTGGCTTGCCGGTCAGGTATTTACCCGGGTCGAACAGGGACACATAGGGACCGATGGCTTGGGGCACGCCTTCAAGTTCCCGCCCGTTGAATTGTTCCCAGAGGCAGGCCGTGATGCGGATGTACTTGCTGGCCGGACTGCTGCAAAAAGCTTCGATGAGCGGGCCAGCGTCGATGCGCGGCAGGCACTGGGCCAGAATCTGCAGATTGACGCCCTCATGCTTGAGAGCGAACAGGATGTGCTCCAGCGGATCTTGCGAACTTGGCGCCACGCTGGCAGGCACTTCCAGGCCGTCGGCACGCTGCACGACTTTGGTGACGCTGCCGACACGGGCCGGACGCGCGCACGGAAAAGCACTTAGCTTGAGGTGATCCCTCAGAAATTCATACCCCAGCAGGCGTTTGGACATTTTTTCTTTCTTTTCCGAAGTTTTTACTTTGAAAAGACATTTTTAGCCAGAAAAAACTTCGCTGCTGCTTGTCAAAAAATGCCGCCCGCCTCAATTCCCCAGCGTACACAGCGGAATATCCTTCTCCACCGCCAGCGCATCCAATTGCTCGCGCGTGTACGTCAGCAAAAAGGCGGCGACCGCCTCGTGTGTGGCGGGCTCAAGCATCGTCTGAATGCCGGGCATGGAAATCCCCGCCGCCGCGCACAGCCTGAGCGCGAAATGGGGCTCCAGCGCGGCCAGCGCCACGCGGCCATCCTGGCACGGATAAACGCGGTAGCCGGCATGGCCGCCGCCGATGGCCGCGCCCGGCTGGGTCAGCCCCCAGGCGCGGGGCAGGGCGAGGTAGCCCGCCGCGCTGGACAGGGCGATTTCGAGGTAAACGCCTTCGCCCTGGCTGCGCTGGTGCATCACGGCCTGCAGCACCGCTTCGCTGGTCATCAGCGAGCCGCCCATGTCGGCGTAGAGCGTGGCGGGCAAGTCCAGGCCGGTGACCAGACCGCTTTCAGCCACGTAGGTCAGGTCGTGACCGGCTTCTTCGGCGCGTTCGCCGGGCGCGCCGAAGATGGCGATCTGGCTCAGCTGCGGGTGCTGCCGGTGCAGCGCCTGCCACGTCAACCCCAGCTTGACCAGCGCGGAAGGGCGGAACGAGGTGATCAGCACGTCGGCTTGCGCCAGTTCGCGGTGCAGCTGCTGCTGGCCCGCCTCGGTCTTGAGGTCCGCCGTCAGCATTTCGATGTTTTCATGCAGCTGGCGGTAAGCGGCCTGGTTGTACTGCTGCATCGGGTCGCCGGCGGGCGGCTCCAGCTTGATGCAGGCGGCGCCCATCTGACTGAGGCGCATCAGCGCGGCCGGGCCGGGCAGGTTGAGCGCCAGGCTCAGGATGCGGATGCCTTGAAGGGGTTGAAAGGGCTGGACAGGCTGGATAGCTGGGGCTGTGGTGGTTGTCATTTGCTACTAAATAAATAGCGGCTTGTGCCTGATGCACATGCGCTAGAGGGTCAAATGACTCACAATTTACAGCAAAAACGCCTCGCTCCATGAAAAACGGGCGACTTTGTCGCCCGTGAAAAGCCGGCCCGCCACCGGGCCAGGGCTGCTCTATTCGCCGAAATTCAGCGGCAGGCCGACATAGTTCTCGGCAATGCTGCGCGAACCCGCTTCGGAGTTGAGCAGGTAGTCCAGTTCGGCCTGCTGGAACTTGGCGACGATGGCGCCGTCATCGGGGAAGCGATGCATCAGCTGCGTGAACCACCATGAGAAGCGCTCGCCCTTCCAGATGCGCTTGAGGCAGCGCTCGGAGTAGTTGTCGATGCCCGCTTCGGTCTTGTCCTGGTAGAACTCGATGATGGCGCTGGACAGGTATTTCACATCGGTGGCCGCCAGGTTCAGGCCCTTGGCGCCGGTGGGCGGCACGATGTGGCCCGCGTCGCCCGCCAGGAACATGCGGCCAAAGCGCAGCGGCTCGGTGATGAAGCTGCGCAGCGGGGCAATGCTTTTCTCAATCGACGGGCCGGTGATGAGTTTCTCGCGGCCTTCGTCGTCCAGGCGCAGGCGCAGCTCCTGCCAGAACGCCTCGTCGGTCCACTCTTCGATCCGGTCGGTCAGCGGCACCTGGAGGTAGTAGCGGCTGCGCGTTTTGCTGCGCTGCGAGCACAAGGCAAAGCCGCGCGGGCTGTTGACGTAGATCAGCTCGTCATGCACTGGCGGCGTGTCCGACAGCAGGCCGAGCCAGCCGAAGGGATAGACCTTTTCAAACTCGGTGATCGCGCTGCGCGGCGCACTGGCGCGGCACACGCCATGAAAGCCGTCGCAGCCAGCGATGAAGTCGCACTCGATTTCAAACTTCTGGCCGTCTTTTTCGTAGGTGACACGGGGCTTGGCGGTGTCAAAGTCATGCACGGCGACGTGGGTGGCTTCATAGACGGTGGGCAGACCGGCAGCGGCGCGGGCATCCATCAGGTCACGGGTCAGCTCGGTCTGGCCATAGACCATGACGTTCTTGCCGCCGGTCAGCTTGTTCATGTCAATGCGGTGGCGCTTGCCGTTGTAAAGCATCTCGAAGCCGCCGTGGACCAGCCCTTCCTTGTGCATGCGTTCGCCGACACCGGCCTCGTCCATCAGGTCGATGCAGACCTGCTCCAGAATCCCGGCGCGGATGCGGCCGAGCACGTAGTCGCCGGTCTGGCGTTCGAGAATGATGGCGTCAATGCCGGCCTTGTGCAGCAACTGGCCGAGCAGCAGGCCTGAAGGGCCTGCACCGATGATGGCAACCTGGGTACGCATGTCTTGTCTCCTGGTAAGGGGGTTGGGTGTAACTCCGGGCAGTGCAGTGCCTGCCCCGATGTTCTGGGTGAGCCTTGAGCTTAGGCTTGTGCGCCTCTTGCCGCCATAGGCCACAAATGGCTTTGCGCGATGTTTGGCTTACTTGTGCGATGATCGCGCAATGTCTGTTTCCAGAACCGTTTCCGCCGACCGCGTCTTTCCCATTGCCAAGGCCGACAAGATCGAGGGCATGGCCAAGGGCATGGCGGTGCTGGAGAGTTTTGACACCCAGCGCCAGCGCCTCAATGCCACGCTGGCGGCTGAGCGGGCGGGGCTGACCCGGGCTGCGGCGCGCCGCCATTTGCTGACGCTGACGCACCTGGGCTACCTCGAAACCGATGGCAGTTACTTCTGGCTGTCAGCCAAGGTGCTGCGGTTTTCAGGAAGCTACCTGGCGTCCGCGCGTTTGCCGCGAGCCATCCAGCCCACCTTGAATCGCCTGGCGGCGCAGACCCGGCAGTCGTTTTCAGTCGCCGTGCTGGACTTTGACGAGGTGGTGATCGTCGGGCGCAGCGGCTACGAATGGACCAAGTCGCCCGAAGGCGCCGTTCGGGTGATGGCCTACGGCCTGCACCTGGGCGCCCGGCTCCCGGCGCATGCCACCTCGACCGGGCGCGTGCTGCTGGCGGCCAAGACCAAAACGCAATTGACGCAATGGCTCAAGGGCCGGACTCTGGCGCGCCTGACCTCGCACACCCACATCGACCCCAGGCAGTTCCGCGCAGTCATCGAGCAGGTCCGCGCCAACGACTATTGCCTGGCGCAAGAGGAGCATGAACTGGACGTGCATGCGCTGGCCGTGCCGCTGCGGGACATGCAGGGAAACACGGTGGCGGCGCTCAATGTGGTCGCATCGCCTCAGCGGCTGACCGCGCAGGACATCCAGCGCGACCTGCTGCCGCTGCTGCTCGATGCCGCAAGGGAACTGCGCCCCTTGCTTTAATCCGTGGACGCCTAAACGCCCAGGTATTGCGCCAGCAGTTCCGGCCGGGCATGCAGTTCGGCCGAGCTGCCTTCAAAGACGGCTTCGCCCTTGACCAAAATCACGTTGCGGTCGGTGATCTGGCTGACGTGCTTCCAGTTCTTGTCAACAATCACGCTGCTGATGCCGGTTTCACGCACCAGGCGGCAGATGCGCCAGATTTCCCGGGCAATCAGCGGCGCCAGGCCTTCGGTGGCCTCGTCCAGAATCAGGACATCCGGATTGGTCATGAGCGCCCGGCCGATGGTCAGCATTTGCTGCTCGCCGCCGCTGAGCTGCTGGCCGCCGTGGCCCAGGCGCTCCTTGAGCCGGGGAAAGGTGTCCAGCACCCGCTCGTAAGTCCAGTCGCGCTGGCCCCGGCTGCCGGCGCGCGCGGCCATCTTCAGGTTTTCCACCACGCTCAGGTTGCCGAAAATGCCCCGGCCCTCGGGCACATAGGCGATGCCGAGCCGCGCGATTTCATAGGGCGCACGCCCCGTCATCGGCTGGCCCGCAATCTCGACCGAACCGGAGCGGGGCTTGACCAGGCCCATGATGCTTTTGAGCAGCGTGCTTTTGCCCATGCCGTTGCGGCCCATCAGGCCAATGGTTTCACCGCGCGCCACGCTGAAGCTGAGGTCGCGCAGGATGTGGCTGGCGCCGTAGTAGGTGTTGAGCTTGCGGGCGTTGACCAGCAGGTCAGGCGGGTTTGCAGGGTGGGTCGTCATGCGCTTTCTTCCCCGATGTCTTCGCCCAGGTAGGCGGCCTGGACCCCGGCGTCGGCCCGGATTTGCGCCGGCGTGCCGCTGGCGATGACCTGGCCGTTGACCATTACCGTCAACTGGTCGGCCAGCGTGAACACCGCGTCCATGTCGTGCTCGACCAGCAGGATGCCGTGGTCTTTTTTCAGGCTTTGCAGCAGGGCTATCATGCGTTCGGCCTCGACCGCGCCCATGCCGGCCAGGGGCTCGTCGAGCAGCAGAACCTGCGGGCGGGTGGCCAGCGTCATGGCGATTTCAAGCTGTCGCTGTTCGCCATGGCTGATGGTTCCGGCGATGCTGTCGCGCCGATTTTTTAAGCCAGAAAGCTCGATTGCGCTTTCTGCACGGGCATTGATAGCTATGAAACTGGTAGCGCGACGCAGCCAGTTCAGGGCGTGCGGTTCACGCGACTGCGAAGCCAGGCGCACGTTTTCCCAGACGGTGAAGGGCAAAAAAATGTTGGTCTTCTGGTAGCTGCGGCCCAGCCCCTGGGCGGAAATTTTTTCCGGGCTCCAGCCCGTGATGTCCTGCCCGCCCAGCAGGACAGAGCCTGAAGTGAGCGGCAAGTCCCCGGACAGCAGATTGGTCAGGGTGGACTTGCCGGCGCCGTTGGGGCCAATCACCGCATGGATGCGGCCGCGCCAGAGATCGACCGACACATCATTGACCGCCGCCAGGCCGCCAAAGCGTTTGGTCAGGTTGTTGGCGCTCAGGAGAACTTCACTCACCCTGGTTCTCCTTGTCCATGCCGCGTTTTCCGAGGCGCCCGGCAAGGCCCAGCAGGCCGCGCGGCGCGAATGTTACCAGCAGCACGATGAAAAGGCCCATCCAGAGCTGCCAGTGCTTGCCCAGGTTGACGCTGCCGACCTGCGGCAAGTCCTTGAAGACATGCAGCAAATACTCGAAGGTGAACGCCCCGACCATTGCGCCGGCAATGTTGCCCATGCCGCCCAGCACGACCATCATGATGGTGTGCGCGCTCATCTGGAAACCCATGAGTTCGGGGTTGATGTAGCCGGTCTGCGTGCCCCACAGGTAGCCCGCCAGCCCGGCCAGCCCGCCGGCCAGCGTGAACGCCGTGAGCTTGTAGCCAAAGGTGTAAAAACCCATGGCCCGCATGCGGTGCTCGTTGACGCGAATGCCCGCCAGCGCCCGGCCGAACGGGCTCCAGAGCAGGCGCCGCAAAAAGGCATAGACCAGCAGCATGGCGGCCAGCGTGAAGTAGTAGAGGGTGCGCTTGCCGTCCAGCTCAAATGGCACCCAGCCGAACAGCGCTGCACTGGGCCGGAAGTTGATGTAAAGCCCGTCCGATCCACCCAGCGCCTTGTTGTCGAAAAACAGGAAAAACACCATCTGCGCAAAAGCCATGGTGACCATGATGAAGTAGATGCCGCGCGTGCGCACGACAAAAAAACCGATGATGAGCGCCGCCAGCCCCGAGCCCAGCACGGCGACCGGCAAGGTCCACCACAGGCTGACCGGCTCGCCCTGCGGCGTGAGGAAAGCCAGTGCGTAGCCGGCCAGTCCAAAGTAGGCGGCATGGCCCAGCGACACCAGGCCCGTCACGCCCTGCAGCAGGTCCAGGCTCATGGCGAAAATCGCCATGATCATCATGCGCGTGACCATTTCGGTGTAGAACTCGGTTCCTGCGAAAGGAAAGGCCAGCAGCGCCGCCAGCCCCAGAAAGAGCGCCACCTGCACGCCGCGCGGCAGGATTTCCATGTTGGCTTGGGTCATTGCTTGAACAGGCCTTCGGGCTTGTACAGCAGCACCGCCGCCATCAGGATATAGACCAGCATGCCGGCGACCTGCGGCAGCAGCACCTTGCCGAAGGTATCGACCAGGCCGACCAGCAGGGCGGCGATCAGCGCGCCGCGCACCGAGCCGATGCCGCCAATCACCACCACGACGAAACACATGATGAGCACCTGCGAGCCCATGTTGGGATACACGCTGGCAACCGGCGCGGCAACCATGCCCGCCACCGCCGCCAGTCCGACCCCCAGCGCGAACACCACCGCATGGATCAGCTTGATGTTGACGCCCAGCGCCTCGGCCATGTCGCGGTTGAAGGCGCCGGCGCGTATCTTCATGCCCAGCCGGGTTTTGGAGATCAGGAAATACAGGCCAGCCGCCAGCGCCAGGCAGACCCCTGACATGAACAGGCGGTACACCGGGTAGGACAGGTTGTCGGTCAGCGGAATCGAGGCGCTCAGCAGCTCGGGAATCGGCACGCCGTGGACATCGTCGCCCCACAGGATGGAGCGCAACTCCTCAAAAATATAGATCAGCCCGAAGGTCAGCAGCACCTGGTCCAGATGGTCGCGCTCGTAGAAGTGGCGGAACAGCAGCCATTCCAGCGCCAGGCCGAAGAGCACCGACAGCGCAGCGCCGCCAATGATGGCCAGGCTCAGGCTGCCAAACAGGGCGCTGAGCGACCACGCCAGGTAGGCGCCGAGCATGTAAAAGCTGCCATGCGCCAGATTGACCACGCCCATGATGCCGAAGATCAGCGTCAGGCCGGCGGCCAGCATGAACAGCAGCAGGCCGTACTGGACACTGTTCAGGAGCTGGATGAAAAAGTTGGCTAGGTCCATGGGTGTGTTTCCCGCAGGGGGCAAAACTTGCGGATGCCGGCTCCTCAAGCCATCTTGCAGCCAAGGCCCGAGTCGGAAAGCGCTTTGGCGGCAATGCCAATCACCTTGTTTTCCTTGTTTTCAACCACGCGCAGGTAGATGTCCTGCACCGGGTTATGCGCCTTGCTCATGGTCCACTTTCCGCGCGGGCTGTCGATGGTGGCGCCTTCCATGGCCTTGTACAGGGCCGGCTTCGCGCCAAGGTCGCCCTTGACGGCATTCGCCCCCTGGATGAGCAACAGGCCGGTGTCGTAACCCTGCACGGCGTACACGTCGGGCTGGCTGCGAAACGCCTTCACGTAATCAAGACGGAATTTTTTGTTGCGCGGCGTGTCGAGCGAGTCGCTGTAGTGCATGGTGGTGACGATGCCTTCTGCCGCAGGGCCGGCGGCGTCGAGCACGCCTTCGGTCAGGAAGCCCGATCCGTACAGGGGAATCTTGCCTTTCAGGCCTGCGGCGGCATAGTCGCGGATGAACTTGGCCGCGCCACCGCCGGCAAAGAAACAGGCCACCGCATCGGGCTTGAGTGCGGCGATTTCGGTCAGCAGCGCCTGGAACTCAACATTGGGGAAGGGCAGTCCCAGTTCCTTGACGATGGTGCCGCCCGCTGCGGTATAGCTTTCCTTGAAGCCTTCGAAGGCTTCGTCGCCAGCCGCGTATTTCCAGGTGATCCAGACCGCTTTCTTGTGGCCCCTGGCGACCATGGCCTGGCCCAGCGCCCGGGTCGGCTGCGAATTGCTGAAGGACGTGCGGAACACATTCGGCGCGCACAGGGCGCGCGTTGCGGCATGCACGCCTGCATTGGGAATCAGGCACAGCACGCCGCTGTCGCGGGCAACTTTCTGGATACCCATCTGCACGCCCGAATGCACGGTGCCGACCAGCACATCGACCTTGTCGCGCTGCACCAGCTTGCTGGCGTTTTCAATGCCCTTGGAGGGCTCCGACTCGTCATCGACCTTGAAGTATTCGATCTCGCGTCCGCCCAGCTTGCCGCCCTGTTCATTGATGGCCATGCGAAAGCCGTTTTCAATCGCCACGCCAAGCTGGCTGAAGGTGCCCGTATAGGGAAGCATGAAGCCCACCCGGACCTTGCCCGACTGGGCGCGCACGAGTTCGGGCAGCAGCAAGCCGGAGCAAGCCGTGCCCATCACGGCAGCACTGCGGGTGAGGACCAGACGACGAGTGGGCATGGGAAATTCCTTTTGATTGAACAGGTGTCAACCCATAATAAGGCGCTCATCTCCCGGGGCGACTAGTGTAAAACCCGAGCTTTAGGATTAAATTGTTTAATCCTAAAGTTTTTTGCGAAACGTGATTTGATCTGGCGTGAGGCAATATTCCCCGGAGTTTTCAGGTGGCGTCGCAAGGAGCGCTGCTCTTTGGCAGGGCGGCTTGCAGCCACTGGCGACACCATTCGGCGCCCACTGTCTCCGGAAGAGTGCCGTCGCTCGAATCGAGGCAGCAGATTTCGCCGATGCGCTGCGCGCCAAGATCCTGCAGGCGCTCGTCAAAATGCTTTCCTCCAAAACAGAAGGTCTGCGCATGCGAAGCACTGTCGCCCAGCGCGATCACGCCATAACGCACATGGCCCAAGAACCGGGGCTGCAGGTCCAGCGACTGGTAAAGCGCCTGCGCATTGTCGGGAACATCGCCCGCGCCGTAGGTGGATGTGCAAATGAGATAGAGCACGTCTTCGGTTTTGTCCGCATCAAAGACACTGATGTCCAGGCCGTCCATCGGTTCAACCTCGACAGGATTCGCCAGGTCCGCGCATTCCATCTGAATGGCTTGCGCGACATGCTTCGCCGTATGGGTCATGCTGCCGACCAGGATTTTTAGTTTCATTTTCAGTGTCCGGTATAAGAAAAACAGGATTGGGGGTATGGATTGTCGGGGTTGCGTATTTTGCTGGGGCGACGCAGATTGGCTTAAAAAAATTCCGGACCCGGTAAATAGTGCGATTTTCCTGTCTATAATAATCAACTTGTCGGAGTGTGGCGCAGTCTGGTAGCGCACCTGGTTTGGGACCAGGGGGTCCAAGGTTCGAATCCTTGTACTCCGACCAAAAATCAATAAAAAAGCTCACTTTGTGGGCTTTTTTTATATCTGTCCGTAGCTCAGTTGGATAGAGCATCAGCCTTCTAAGCTGAGGGTCACAGGTTCGATCCCTGTCGGACAGACCAAATCAGCATTTCACACCGTCTCATATCACCTCAAAACCCGCATGCTTCATAGGCATGGCGGGTTTTTTGTTGTCTCACGCCAATGTGGCCAGATCACCGACTTTAAGAGAAAAGGAAAAACTCCGTTGCCTGCCAACCCGCAAATCATCCAGCGCTTGAAAAAACAAGTGTTTCTGGCCTGTTGCGCAAGTGGGAAGGGCGCAAGCTGCTATCTATAAAATAGCAGCTTATACCAATCCCGCGTCATGACATTACCGATGCCGAAGGCACCATGGCCCAGCGGCGGGAGCACAAAGAGCGGATGGCACCAGGAATCTGCGTGAAGGCATTCCAGGCGTCGCAGCAGGCGTCGACGATCTGCTCGTAGCTGTCGTAGCAACGGTTTGCCAGGTGCCGGTCGCGCAGTTGCTGCCACACCTGCTCGGCCGGGTTGAGTTCGGGTGAACCCGCGGGCAGCGGCAGCAATGAGAGGTTGGAGAACTGGGGCAGTTTGGCGGTGGTATGCCACCCTGCACGATCGAGCACCAGCACCGCGTGGCGCCCCGCAGGCACCGCCTCGCTCAGGGCCTGCAGGTGATGGGCCATTGCCTCGGTATTGGCGTGCGGCATGACCAGACCGACCGCGCTACCCTGCTGTGGACAGACTGCGCCAAAGATGTATGCCGATTCGGACTGCTGCTGGCGCACCACCCGGGGGCGCGTTCCCTTGCGCGCCCACAGGCGCGTTTGCGTGCCGCGCTGGCCAATGCGCATTTCATCTTGAAACCAGATGTCCACCTGCTCAGGCGCAATGCTCGGGGGCAGCGTTGCCGCGACTTCCTGGACGAAGTTTTTTTTTGAATTCGGCTTGTGCCACCGGATCGGCACTGGGACTGACGGCGCGCGCCGAAATCCATACCATGCCCAAGCGCTTCATGAGGTCATACACACCGTTCAAGCTGTAGGCAACGCCAAACTGCCGGTCCAACAACTGGCGAATATCTTCACCCCGAACCCGCCCACCGCCGCGTTCGCACTGGAGTTGTTCGACGGCCTGGCGAAAGGCTTCTTCCTGTGCTTTGGCAAGGCGCTGCGTGCTCCAGTCGTGCGGCATGCCGGCCAGACGGGCCACGCCGCCAGCGGTAAACCACTGTACCCAGCGCATGACCGCGTGGCGGCTCACGCGCAGTGCCGCGCCCACTTCGCTGCAGCTTTTGCCTTCTTTGAGGTGCGCCAGTGCTATCAGGCGCAGTCGCCGGCGCCCATCGGGTTCCTTGCGAGCCAGCCGGTCGAAATCATAGGGCTGCAGCTGATCAATGATTTGCTGGGATAACATTTTCGCAACCTCCATCAAGAGCCAATATCGCTCAGACTTCGATCGCCGACATTGGTTCTTTATCCATCGGGATTGGTATTACGCCCTCAAAATTCAGCAGCCGGCTTAACAGCCGCGCGTGACCGGCATCTCGACTTCACTGTTCATCACCAGATGCCTGGCCAGCTCCAGCTTGGCCAATGAAGCACGATGCACTTCATCCGGTCCGTCCGCCAGGCGCAGCGTGCGCTGGCTGGCATACGCATAGGCCAGCGGAAAATCATCCGACACGCCGCCGCCACCATGGGCCTGGATGGCCCAGTCGATGATCTGGCAGGCCATGTTGGGCGCGACCACCTTGATCATCGCAATCTCGGCCTTGGCGACCTTGTTGCCCACGGTGTCCATCATGTAGGCGGCTTTGAGCGTCAGTAGCCGGGCCTGCTCGATCATGCAGCGCGATTCGGCAATGCGTTCCCACCAGACCGACTGGGCCGCGATGGGCTTGCCGAATGCCACGCGGGCGTTGAGCCGCTTGCACATCAGCTCCACCGCGCGTTCGGCAATGCCGATGCTGCGCATGCAGTGGTGGATGCGTCCGGGGCCAAGGCGGCCCTGGGCAATTTCAAAGCCGCGCCCTTCGCCCAGCAGCAGGTTGGCTGCAGGCACCCGCACATTGGTCAGGCGCACTTCCATGTGGCCGTGCGGTGCGTCGTCGTAGCCGAAAACGCTCAGGGGGCGAATCACGGTCACGCCGGGGGTGCTGGCGGGAACCAGGATCATCGACTGCTGCTCGTGGCGGCCTGCGGTGGGGTCGGTCTTGCCCATCACGATGTAGATCGCGCAGCGTGGGTCGCCGGCACCCGACGACCACCATTTGAGGCCGTTGATGACGTAGTCGTCGCCGTCGCGCTCGATGCGGCACTGGACGTTGGTGGCGTCGGAGGAGGCGACTTCGGGCTCGGTCATCAGGAAGGCCGAGCGAATCTCGCCCTTGAGCAGCGGGTCCAGCCATTGGTCCTGGTTGGCTTCCGAGCCGTAGCGGGCGATGGTTTCCATGTTGCCGGTGTCGGGCGCCGAGCAGTTGAACACTTCGGCGGCAAACGGAACACGGCCCATGATTTCGCACAGCGGCGCGTATTCCAGGTTGGACAGCCCCTCGGGCGCGCGTGGCGAGTGCGGCAAAAACAGGTTCCACAAACCGGCGGCGCGCGCCTTGGGTTTGAGTTCCTCGATCAGGGCAGTGGGAATCCAGGCGTTGCCTTTGGCCCGGTTCTCGGCGATTTCGCGAAAAAACCGCGTTTCATTCGGATAAACATGCTCATCCATGAACTTCAGCAGGCGCGCCTGCAGCTCTTTTACTTTTGGGGTGTAGTCGAAGTCCATGAATATCTCCTGAAGGGGGTTGTTGTTGAGGAAAAACTTGGCCGGAAAACGGTTGGCGGACGTGGCTTCAGGCCTGCGCTTTCAGCGCAAAGTCCCAGGCCATTTTTGCCAGCAGCGGCGCGCCGGCGGCCGAGCTGACGGCCTGCGCGCTGGACGCGGTGCCGGCTTCGATGCGCTTGGCGATGCCCTGCAAAATGGCGGCCATGCGGAACAGGTTGTAGGCCAGGTAGAAGTTCCAGTCGGCCTTCAACGCTTCGGGCGTGGTCAGGCCGGTGCGTTCGCAATAGCGGCGAATGTAATCTACCTCTGTAGGAATGCCAAAACTCGCAACGTCAAGCCCGCCAATGCCGCGAAACGCGCCGGGCGGAATGTGCCAGGCCATGCAGTGGTAGCTGAAATCGGCCAGCGGATGGCCGAGCGTTGACAGTTCCCAGTCCAGCACGGCGAGCACGCGGGGCTCGGTGGGATGAAACAGCAGGTTGTCGAGCCGGAAGTCGCCGTGCACGATGGACACCAAGCTTTCATCGCGCGCGCTGGCCGGAATATTCGCAGGCAGCCACTGCATCAGGCTGTCCATCTCGACAATCGGCTGGGTGATGGAGGCCAGGTATTGCTTGCTCCAGCGGCCAATCTGGCGCTCGAAGTAGTTGCCGGGCTTGCCGTAGCCGGCCAGGCCGCGTTCAGCAAACTTCACCTTGTGCAGTGCGGCGATGACGCGATTCATCTCGTCGTAAATCTCGCTGCGCTGGGTGTTCGTCATGCCGGGAAGGGACTGGTCCCAGAGCACGCGGCCCTCGACAAACTCCATGACGTAAAAGGCGCGGCCAATGACGGACTCGTCTTCGCACAGGCAATACATTTTGGGCACCGGCACGTCCGTGCCCTGCAGGCCCTGCATCACCTTGAATTCACGCTCGACCGCATGGGCCGATGGCAGCAGCCGGGCGACCGGACCGGGTTTGGCGCGCATCACGTAACTGGCATTTGGCGTGAGCAGCTTGTAGGTCGGGTTGGACTGACCGCCCTTGAAAATCTCGACGTTCAAGGGGCCGCTGAAGCCGTCAAGATGCTCGCTCAGGTAGCTGCTGAGCGCTTCGGTATCAAACGCCTGGCTGGCGCTGACGGCCCGGGTGCCGATGAAGTGGTCAAAATTGCTCATGGGCTGCTTGTCTCCTTGGGGCTGGTTTTGTTATTTGTCGGCATCCGCTTCAGAGATACGCATCAGCGTTTGGCGGTTGCGCACCACCAGGCCGCCCGGCTCGATGCGGATGGCTTCCTCGCGCTCCATCGCCTTGAGTTCCTGGTTGACCCGCTGGCGCGAGGCGCCCAGGAGCTGCGCCAGTTCTTCCTGCGCCAGTTGCAGGCTGATGCGGATATCGCTGCCATTGGACAGGCTGGGAACGCCGTAGCTGCGCACCAGGTGCAGCAGCTGCTTGGCCAGCCGCGCCCGCAGCGGCAGCGTGTTGAGGTCTTCGACCAGGCCGAACAGCTGGCGGATGCGGCGTGCATGCAGGCGCAGCAGCGCTTCGTACAGCTCGACATGCAGGCTCAGGATTTTTCGCAGGTCGCCACGCGCCACGCACAGCGTGGTGGTGCTGCCGTGGGCATAGGCATCGTGGGTGCGGCGGTCGCCGTCGAAAATCGCCACATCGCCAAACCAGATGCCGGGCTCCACATAGGTCAGCGTCACCAGCTTGCCGGAAATCGAGGTCGAACTGACGCGCACCGCGCCGGTGGCGCAGGCAATCCACTCTTCGGGCGGGTCGCCGCGCGCCGCAATGAGGTCGCCGTCTTTGTAGCGTTTGACGTAAGCGCATCGGAGGATGTCGTGCCTCAGGGAAGGTGAAAGGGAGGAGAACCAGCGGCCGCTGTTGATGGCCACTCTTTCGTCTATCGTAAGAATAGGATCGTCCATGGTCTGTCTTTTGGGTGACTAACAAGCTTGGCATTGTCGCTTTAGGGACTGGTGGCGAGTCCGTCAGCTGTCGCATGGGTGTCGCGTAGGCAGTGCTGCAGCGCCAGGATGACGGCGGCTGAATCGAGCCTGAAACCCCTGCGGGTCAGGCGAATTTGTAGCTTGAAGCCGATGGCGGCCGATAAGCATTTTTTAATGCTAAAGATGGCCTTTGCGCTTGCTGCATAAGCGTGAGTAGCTATGAAATCAGGAGTTACTGATGAAGGCTGTTTGCTGGTTCAAGTCACTTTGTGCCAGGGAACAAGAAGCAACACGGGCATGCATCCGCTTCGATTGCCGGATGTTACCGCCGGTTCAGCGGTAGTGCGGCTTGCGTTTTTGCAAAAACGCGTCAATGCCTTCGCCGCCGTTGGCGTGATGCAGGTTGCGGACAAAGTGGTTGCGTTCGCTGTCCAGCTGCTGGCTCATGGTGTTGGCCGCTGCGTCGTTGATGAGGTCCTTGATGCTGGCCAGCACGTTGGGCGCGCGTGCATTGAGCCGGGCCGCCAGCACCAGCGCCTCAGCGAGCGCGCCGCCCGCAGCGGTGAGGCGGTTCACCAGGCCCAGGCCATGCAGCCTCTCGGCGCTGATGCGCTCCGCGCCCATGAGCAGTTCGCAGGCCAGGGCGCGGGGCAGGGCGCGCGCCAGGCTCCAGCTGCCGCCGCCGTCGGGCGACAGCGCCACGCTACTGTAGGACATCACGAACACGGCGTTGTCGGCGGCGACGATGAAGTCGCAGGCCAGCGCCAGCGAAAAACCGGCGCCGGCGGCCGCGCCTTCGACGGCGGCAATCACCGGCTTGGGATAGGTGTGGATGGCCTCGATCCAGTTGTGCAGCGCTTCAATGCTTTGTGCCTGCACTTCAGGCGATTCGCGCCGGTTGGCCTGCAGCCGCTGCAGGTTGCCGCCGGCGCAAAACACGCTGCCTTCGCCGGTAATCACCACGCTGCGGATTTCCGGGTTGTTTTCGGCGGCGTTCAGGGCCTCGATGCCTGCGGCATACATGTCGGGGCCGAGCGCATTTTTGTGCTCGGGGTTGCTCAGTGTCAGGATGAGGGTGCCGCTTTCGCTGGTGCTTTTGAGGGAGGCCGGCATGTCAGCTTTCCTCGTGCATCAGGCTCAGGCCAATCGCGCCCCGGCGGCGCAGCCACGGTGAAGGGCGGTAGCGCTGGTCGCCATACACGGTTTGCATGTTGAACAGCACTTCGAGCACATTGGTCGGACCATAACGGTCGCCCATGGCCAGCGGTCCCATCGGATAGCCAAGGCCCAGCGTGACGGCGGTTTCCAGGTCTTTGGGGCTGCAGACGCCCTGCTGGCAGATGTCGCTGGCAATGTTGACGATGGTGGCGACGACGCGCTGCGTGACAAAGCCGCCGCTGTCGCGGATCACGCTGACCGCCTTGCCGTCGCGGGCAAACAGCGCATGCGCCGCATCGCGCATGTCGCTGCGCGTGGCCGGGTTGGTCGCCAGGACGCGGCGTTTGGTGGTGGCGTCATCGATCAGCATGTCGATGCCGACGGTGCGCGCCGGGTCCAGCCGCTCGACCACGGCCACCGTCGTGATGTCAAAGCCCAGCGGCGCGACCAGCGTCAGCGCCTGCGGGGACGGCGACTGGCCGGTTTCGATGTGGGCGCCCAGGTTCTTGAGTAATTGCAGCAATTCCGAACGCCGGGCCGCTCTAGGCGACACCCAGACCGGCGGCATTTCGGCCACAACGGGAGGCGGCGCTTCGGCCGGAACCTGTGCCACGCCGCCTTCATGGCGGTAAAAGCCTTCGCCGGTCTTGCGGCCCAGCAGTCCGCCGGCCAGGCGCTGCGCGGTGATGACGCTGGGGCGGTAGCGGTCTTCCTCGTAATACTGGTGGTAAATCGATTCCATCACCGGATGCGAAACATCGAGTCCGGTCAGGTCCATCAACTCGAACGGTCCGAGCTTGAAGCCGGCCTGGTCGCGCAGGATGCGGTCGATGGTGGCGAAGTCGGCAATGCCTTCGCTGACGATGCGCAGCGCCTCGGTGCCGTAGCCGCGCCCGGCGTGGTTGACGATGAAGCCCGGCGTGTCCTGCGCCTGCACCGGCGTGTGGCCCATCTGGCGGGCGTACTGGCTCAAACCGTGGCAAGTGTCGGCGCCGGTTTTCAGCCCGGCGATGATTTCGACGACTTTCATCAGCGGAACCGGGTTGAAGAAGTGATAGCCGGCAAAGCGTTCGGGGTGCTTGAGGGCTGCGGCAATCGCGGTCACCGACAGCGAAGACGTATTGCTTGCCAGCACGGCTTGCGCCGGCACGATGGCTTCAAGCTGGGCGAACAGCGCTTTCTTGATGTCCAGCCGCTCGACGATGGCTTCAATCACCAGGTCGCAGTCCGACAGGTCAGCCAGCGTGCCGGCCACCCGCAGCCTGGCCTTGTGCGCGTGGGCTGCGTCAGGGGAAATCCGCTCTTTTTCGACCAGCTTGTCCCACTGGCTGAAGAGGGCTTGATGGGCTTTTTCAGCGGCGCCCGCCTGGGCATCCATCAGCTTGACGATGCTGCCGGCCTGGGCCGCGATCTG
Source organism: Polaromonas naphthalenivorans CJ2 (assembly GCF_000015505.1). Lineage (GTDB taxonomy): Bacteria > Pseudomonadota > Gammaproteobacteria > Burkholderiales > Burkholderiaceae_C > Polaromonas > Polaromonas naphthalenivorans. The sequence continues at coordinate 2,039,216 of NC_008781.1, forward strand.
GGCGATGCCGCGCCCCATGGCCCCGGTGCCGACAATGCCGACCGTTTTAAAAATTGTTGTGTGCATTGTTGGGTGAAGGCCGATGGTTGATGGATGGGACGGCATGAGAACGCTTGGGGCCTAGCGCCTGACCTGCAGCGCGCCCGGATTGACGATGTTGGTCGGCGTGCCCTTGATGAAGTTGATCACGTTGTCAAAGGCAGCGCCAAAATACATCTCGTAGCTGTCCTGCTCGACATAGCCGATGTGCGGCGTGCAGATGCAGTTTTCCAGCCGCAGCAGGGCGTGGCCCTGCAGGATCGGTTCGGATTCAAAAACGTCGATGGCCGCCATGCCCGGACGCCCCCGGTTGAGCGCGGCAAGCAGCGCTTCGGATTCAATCAGCTCGGCGCGCGAGGTATTGACCAGCAGGGCGGTGGGTTTCATGCGCGACATGTCTTCCAGCGTCACGATGCCTGTGGTTTCTTCGCTCAGCCGCAGGTGCAGGCTGAGCACGTCGCATTGCTTGAACAGCTCGGTTTTGCTGGGCGCCAGCTCAAACCCGTCGGCCTGGGCGCGTTCGCGTGATGCCGGGCTGCCCCAGATGATCACCCGCATGCCAAATGCCCGGCCATAGCCGGCCACGAGTTGCCCGGTCTTGCCGTAGCTCCAGATTCCCAGCGTCTTGCCCTTGAGGACCGTTCCGAGGCCGAAATTCGGCGGCATGGAGGCCGATTTCAGCCCTGACTGCTGCCATGCACCATGTTTTAGGTGCGACACATACTGGGGAATCCGGCGCATGGCGGCCATGACGAGTGCCCAGGTCAGTTCGGCCGGTGCGACGGGCGAACCGGTGCCTTCGGCCACGGCAATCCCGCGTTCGGTGCAGGCTGCCACGTCCACGTGACTGCCGATGCGGCCCGTCTGGACCACCAGCTTGAGCCGGGGCAGCTTTTCAATCAGCTGGCGTGTCAGGTGGGTGCGTTCGCGGATCAGCACGATCACGTCGGCGTCTTTAAGCCGGACCGACAACTGGCCTGCGCCCTTGACGGTGTTGGTATAGACCTTGGCTGGATAGGCTTCCAGCCTGGCGGCGCATGCCAGTTTGCGCACGGCATCCTGGTAGTCATCGAGAATCACAATGTTCATGCAGATATTGTGCCTCCAAGATTTCAGTTTTCTGAACTCCGGTGGTCTTGCCCTGTCTTTTGCATGTCGATGCGTCCCAAAGCCGTCGGGTGTCATGCCTCGGTGGTTTTGGCGCCAGTGGTTGCGCGCAAAGCCATGCGGTCGAGTTCGGCGCAGACATCGGCCATGCGTCCGGAGATGACCATGCGCCCTGCGCAGTCAGGGTTGATGGCCGGGTCGGATTCACGAACCACGCGCAGGGTGTTGTGGCGAGGCGTTGGTGACGCTGCCCGGCGCGTCAGCGCAGGCGAGTCAAGGCTTGGTGCGAAAACAGAATCATTGCTTGCCGCCGTGGTTCCGGGTGTAAAGGAGGGCTTCATCGCATCGACTGTGCGCAGTGCGGCCGGCGCCATCGGCAAGGCTGCAGTGTGTCCCAGCGAGTTTTTGATGCGGGCAGTCCATGGCGTCAAGGCCTGAACCTGCACAGTCCAGAAAAGTTGCGCAGGCGCATTTGAAAAACTGATGATTCTCATGAGAAGAACTCCGGTTTGGAAAACATTGACACAGGCGCGGGCGGGTCTGCCCAGGGGACAAGCAAGATTGGCTCAAACAGGGCGCTGGCTCCGTTGGCGACGCCGCCAGCAGGGCACCGGGGAATGCCGGGCGCGATTACATCGCCAGGCTGCCGCGGATTAATCCGACGGCCAGGCCTTCAAGCTCGAAAGGCTCGCCAGGCTGAACCACGATGGGTTTGAAGTCGGGATTTTCAGACAGCAATTCGATCAGGTGCTGGTTGCGGTGAAAGCGTTTGACGGTGACCTCATCGCCCAGGCGCGCCACCACGATCTGGCCATTCTTGGCTTCCCTGGCTTGCTTGACGGCCAGCAGGTCGCCGTCCATGATGCCGATGTCCCGCATGCTCATGCCGCGCACCTTCAGCAGGTAGTCGGGCTGTTGCTCAAACAGACGGCTCTCGAAAAAGTAGGTGCGCTCGATATGTTCCTGCGCAAGAATCGGACTTCCGGCGGCAACACGCCCGACCAGAGGCAAGGTCAGTTGCTCCAGCCGCTGAACGGGCGGCGAAAACTGGCTGATGCGCGACTCGTTCAGGGCCTGCAAGGAGTCCGTGCGCAGCCGAATGCCGCGCGAGGTGCCGCTGACCAGTTCAATGACGCCCTTCTTGGCCAGTGCTTTCAAATGTTCTTCGGCGGCATTGGGCGAGCGAAAACCCAGTTCTGCCGCTATTTCCGCGCGGGTGGGCGGCGCGCCTGTCTGGGCAATGGCATTGCGGATCAGTTCCAGAATCTGCGCCTGCCGCGCAGTCAGCTTGGGCCGGTCAGCGGGCAAACCCGAAAAATCATTAAAAGTGCGCATAAGCTTTGGACTTTCGATTAAAACTGGAAATGCCTGAAACTATGGCCTCAGTACAGATAAAAATGACTGTATGAATATCCAGTAACTGCATTTTTATACAGCTTTAAATAAAAATCAAGCCCCACATGAAACTTCACAACCTGGTCATTTTGGGAACTGGCGGCACGATTGCAGGCCAGGCGCTCAGCGCTTCCGACAACATTGGCTACACCGCTGCCCAAGTGGGAATTGATCAGTTGCTGGCGGCCATTCCTGCGCTGGCTGAACGCGGGCCGTTCATCACCGAGCAGGTCGCACAGATCGACAGCAAGGACATGAGCTTCGCGGTGTGGGCGCAGCTGGCTGCCCGGGTCAATCATTTCCTGGCCCGCGATGAGGTTCAGGGCATCGTCATCACGCATGGCAGTGATACGCTGGAGGAAACGGCTTATTTTCTGCAGGCGGTGTGCCGGCCCGCCAAGCCGGTGGTCTTGACCTGCGCCATGCGCCCAGCCACCGCGCTGGCGCCCGATGGGCCGCAAAATATTCTCGATGCCGTCGCGGTAGCTCGCTATCACGGCGCCCGGGGCGTGGTGGCTGTCTGCGCGGGCACGATACACAATGCGCTGGATGTGCAGAAAATGCATTCCTACAAACTCGATGCCTTCAGCTCGGGCGATGCCGGGCCGATTGGCTATGTCGAGGAAGGAAGCCTCAGATTGGTGCGGAATTGGCCTGTTGTGCAGGTGGAATATGCTTCTTTAGCTATAGAAAACATAGCTATTTGGCCGCGCGTTGAAATCATCATGAATTACGTGGGCGCCAGCGATGCGCTGGTGCAGGCGCTGGTCGATCAGGGGGTGCGGGGCCTGGTGGTCGCTGCCACCGGCAATGGAACGCTTCACCATGCCCTGCAAGCCGGTTTGCTCAAGGCGCAGGCTGCGGGCGTGCGGGTGGTGCGTTCAACGCGCTGCGTCGATGGCCGGGTATTGCCGCTTCCGGGCGATGCTATTGCAGATTCAAAGGGGTTGAGCCCGGTCAAGGCCAGGGTGGCCTTGATGCTCGATTTACTGGCTGAAGACGCGCAGGTTGTGGCGTCACGGCAGGCATAAAAAAAGCCATCCCGAAAGATGGCTTTTTGACCGTGCATGAACGGTTTCAGTTCGACAGCGCCTTGAAGGCCCTTTCGGTGATTTCCTCGACAGTGCCCGTGCCGCTGATGGCACGGTATTTTGGCGCTTCATCGGGCGCTTCCGTGGCCCAGTCGGAGTAGTACGCGACCAGTGGACGGGTTTGGGCGCTGTACACCTCAAGCCGTTTGGCAACCGTTTCTTCCTTGTCGTCTTCGCGCTGGATCAATGGCTCGCCGGTCACGTCGTCCAGGCCTTCGACTTTGGGCGGGTTGTACTTGACATGGTAAGTGCGGCCCGAAGCGCTGTGCGAGCGGCGTCCGCTCATGCGCTCGATGATGGCTTCAAAAGGCACATCGATTTCCAGCACGTAATCAATCTTGACGCCTGCAGCCTTCATCGCATCGGCCTGGGGAATGGTTCGTGGAAAACCGTCGAACAGGAAACCCTGCGCGCAGTCGGGCTGGGCAATGCGTTCCTTGACCAGGTTGATGATCAGATCATCACTGACCAGGCCGCCCGAATCCATGACTTTTTTGGCTTCGATGCCCAGCGGGGTTCCTGCTTTGACTGCCGCGCGAAGCATGTCGCCGGTGGAAATTTGCGGGATGCCGTACTTTTGGCAAATGAAAGTGGCTTGTGTACCTTTGCCTGCGCCAGGCGCGCCCAACAGAATAAGTTTCATGAGTGTCCTCGGATTATTATGGATTCTGGAAGTCAAGCTGGGCGTTTGCCGGGCCGATTGGCCCATTCCCGCTTTACGTGTCATCAGGCTGTTGGCATGAGCCGCAAGCCGCTGAACTTTCTGTCAAGGATATCATGCACATCCTTGGCGTCAGCTTACACAGGGTCCGCTAAATGCGCATCATTTGCTACAAGGCGGCGGACACGCTCCAGGTCTTCAGGCGTGTCCACGCCAGGACCCGGGGCATGCTCGGTGATATGCACGGCAATCCGGTAGCCATGCCACAGGGCGCGCAGCTGCTCCAGCGATTCGAGTTGCTCCAGCGGCGCTTGCGGCAATTGGGGAAACTGGCGCAAAAATCCGACCCGGTAGGCATAGATGCCCACATGACGCAGCGGTTTGGGCAGATTGCCGTGTTTCCACCAGGCCTGGCCGGCCAGGTCGCGTGCGGCTGGAATGGGCGCGCGGCTGAAATACAGCGCCGTCTGGCGCGCATCAAGCACCACCTTGACCACGTTGGGGTTAAGAAAATCAGCCAGTTCGTCAATTGAATGCGCGGCCGTGCTCATGGCGCAGTCCGGGCGGGCTTCAAGCTGCCTGGCCACGGCATCGATCAGCGCGGGATTGATCAGCGGCTCGTCGCCCTGCACATTCACCACGATGTCGTCGTCAAGCAGGCCCAGCAGGCCGCAGGCTTCGGCAAGCCGGTCGCTGCCGCTGGGATGATCGACGCGGGTCAGTACCGTCTGGATGCCGAAGGCTGCGCATTTTTCAATGATTTCTGTGCCGTCAGCGGCCACCACGGTGCGCAGCGCGCTGCTTTGCAAAGCGCGCTGCGCCACGCGCACGACCATGGGCACGCCGTTGATGTCGGCCAGCGGCTTGTTGGGCAGGCGGCTCGATGCCAGGCGCGCCGGAATGAGGACGGTAAAGCTCATGCCCGCGTCACAGGCCAAGCTCTTCGTCGGTCAGGGTACGGGCTTCGTTTTCCAGCATGACAGGAATGCCGTCACGCACCGGATAGGCCAGCCGGGCGCTGCGCGAGATGAGTTCGTGCTTCTCGCGGTCGTATTCGAGATGGCCCTTGGTCACGGGGCAGACCAGCAGTTCAAGTAGTTTGGTGTCCATGGCTTGATGGTAATTGAGAAAGCAAGGGTGTCAGCAGCCCATCCAGGGCGGTAAAGAACGCCGGTTCGGGCGAAAATTCCAGCGGAACGGCCAGCAGTTTAATTTTGGAATGATCCGGCAGGGCAAACAGCTTGACGGCGTCCTTTTCCGTGCACAGCACGGTCCGACCTGCCAGGGCATTCAGGTCGCCGGTTTTGAAATCGTGATGATCGGGAAGGGCGAGCGTTTTTTGCAGCGTCAGGCCGCGCGCCCTGAGCATGTCAAAAAACGCCTCCGGGCTGGCAATGCCCGCCAGCGCCACCACTGGCTGATGCGCAAGGGCGGTCAATGCCAGACTGCTGCCATCAGCCGCCACGGCGTGGTCAGCCAGCTGCCGACGCGATGTATAGCCTTCAAAAGCCGGTTGCTGGCCGGTGTGCAGCACCAGGTCAACGCCCTGGCGCAGGCGCTCGGGCCAGGGTTCGCGCAATGGTCCGGCAGGCAGCAGCCAGCCGTTGCCCACGCCCCGGTCGTCAAACACGGCAATTTCGATGTCGCGCTGCAAGGCGTAGTGCTGCAGGCCGTCGTCGCACACCACGACGGCCGTTGCCGGGTAGGCGGCCAGCAGGTCGCGCAGGGCTTGGGTTCGGCGTTGCGCTACAAAAACAGGAGCACCTGTTGCATGCTGGATAAGCGCCGGCTCGTCACCGGACTCATCAACCGGGGTGCCGGGCCTGACTTCCAGGCTTTCATGGCCGGAACGCCCATAGCCGCGCGAAACCACGCCCACCCGCAGCCCCTGCGCCTGAAAGTGTTTGACCAGCGCCATGACCAGCGGTGTTTTTCCTGCGCCGCCCGCCACGACATTGCCGACCACGATGACCGGCACCTTGAAGCGCTCGGACGACAGCATGCCGCGCCGGTACAAAGCCCGGCGCAATCGCACCAGCAGGCCATGGAGTTGCGCCACCGGCCAGAGCAGGCGAGCGAGCCAGCCGCGCGCACGCCAGGCTTTCAGCAGAACTTGTTTCATGCGGCGGGCTTGGCGGCGCTGGATGGTCGATAGGGTTAAGGGTTACTTCACGCCTGCCTGCAGCGAACTCGAACTCTGGGTGGCAAAAGTGATCTGCGTCAGGCCCTGGCGCCGGGCCGCCTCCATCACGGTGATGACGGCCTGGTGGGTGGCGCTGGCATCGGCGCTGATGATGATGACGCTCTCCTTGCCGGCCTTGGCTGCCAGGGTGAGTGCTGCGCCCAGCACTTCGATTCCCCGCCCATCGACCAAGGTTTTATTGACCATGTAGCGGCCATCGCTGCTGACGGCAACGACCACTTCCCTGGGGTAGTCGCGCAGTTGCTCCGCATCGGCGGCCGGCAGCTTGACCTGGAGTTCGGTGAATTTGCTGTAGGTGGTCGAAAGCATCAAAAAGATCAGCACCACCAGCAGCACATCGATGAACGGAATCAGGTTGATTTCCGGCTCGACGCGCGCATGAGGACGAAAGTTCATTTGCGCAGCCGATTGAGATGGCGCACAAACTGTTCGGCCGCCAGTTCCATCGTCAGCAGGTAGCCATCCACCCGGGCGCGAAAGTAGCGCCAGAAAATCAGTGCCGGTATGGCCACCATCAGGCCGAAAGCGGTGTTGTACAGCGCCATTGAAATGCCTTGCGCCAGTTGCGCCGGGTTGGCGCCGCCCGCACTGCCCGTCTGGGCGCCGAAAATCTCGATCATGCCGATTACCGTGCCCAGCAGGCCGAGCAGGGGCGCCGCCGAGGCAATCGTCGCCAGCGCGGCCAGGTAGCGTTCCAGTTTGTGTGCCGCCTGGCGACCGGCGCCTTCCAGTGTGGAGCGCAGGTCGGCTTCGCTGATGCGCGGATTGGCGCCAAGCGCCCGAAAGCCGCTGGCCAGCACTTCGCCAAGGAGGGAGTTCTGTTCCAGTTTCAGGACGACATCGGGCGATGGAAGGGTGGCTCGCGAGACAATCATCGCTTCGCCAAGTAATTTGGGCGGTGCAACTTTCAGTGTTTTCAGGCTTGAAAAACGCTCAATGATCAGTGCCAGGGCCACTATGGAACACGCTAGCAGGGGCCAGATCGGCCAGCCTGCGGCTTGTATGATCGAAAACAATGCTCATCTCCAGACAGATAGTGGTGCTGGATTATCGCGCACCGAAAGTGTGGAGATGGCCGCTTAAGCTGCCTGACCTTGAATGTTTTCCACACTGGGTGTTGGCAGATTTAACGCACAAAATCTGTGGATAACTTTGTGGGTAAGTCTGTGCCGGGCGGGCGCAAAGCCGCACCAGTGCGTCGTTTTGACAGAACGATGAAAATTTAAGCAGTAATATTTTCTTTAAAATCAATGGGTTACACCAATTTATCAGGCGGTCAGAGGGTTGTAAGCCCCTCTGTCACCGCTTCTCAGGGGCTGTGGAGTACTGCTTTTTTAAAACGCCAGGAAGGCCGCCGTGGTTGATGCTTTTTCGTTCCGTGAAAGACCTGTAGCGTCCTTGCGCGAAAGCGGTGTGCGCGTCTGGCCGGTGGGTTCCTTGCTGCGTGCCATCGCCGACAGTCTGGAGGCGCGATTCAACCCTGTCGCGGTCCAGGGCGAGCTTGCCGGCTTTTCGCGGGCAGCCAGCGGCCACTGCTATTTTTCGCTTAAGGACGGGCAGGGGCAGATTCGCTGCGCCATGTTTCGCCGCGCGGCCAGCCTGCTGGATTTTTCGCCGCGCGACGGCCAACTGGTTGAGTTGCGCGGCCGGCTGGGCGTGTACGAGCCGCGTGGCGAGTTGCAGCTGGTGGTCGAATCCATGCAGCAGGCCGGCCAGGGCACTTTGTTCGAACAATTTTTGCAGCTCAAGGCCAGGCTTGAGCAAGAAGGGTTGTTCGACACCGCCCGAAAGCGTCCGCTGCCGGTCATGCCGCGTGCCATCGGCGTGGTGACTTCCCTGGGGGCCGCAGCGCTGCACGATGTCGTGACCGCCCTGCAGCGCCGCGCGCCGCACATCCCGGTGGTGATTTATCCTGCCAGCGTGCAGGGTGCCCAGGCTGCTGGTGAATTGCGGGGGGCCGTGCTCAAGGCTGGCGAGCGACGCGGCACCGATCAGGTCGATGTGCTGCTGCTGGTGCGCGGCGGCGGTGCCATGGAGGATCTGTGGGCCTTCAACGATGAGGCGCTGGCCCGCGCCATCGTTGCTTCGCCCATGCCGGTGGTCTGCGGTGTCGGGCACGAAACGGATTTCACCATTGCCGACTTCTGCGCCGATATGCGTGCGCCGACACCCACGGCGGCTGCGGAACTGTGCGCGCAGCCACAAGGCAGCTGGCTGAGCGCGCTGGACCAGGTTTTTTCGCGCCTGCAAAACGGCGTGGACCGGCAGATGCAGTCACACAACCAGCGCCTGGACTGGGCGGCGTCCCGCGTCAGCCAACCCTCGCACCTGGTGACGCGGCAGCAGGCACGACTGGCCGGCATCGCGCAAAGTCTCAATCATGCGATGCGCTCGACCTTGCGGCGTGAGCAACTCAGGCTACAGGCGCTGAGCAGCGACCTGCCGAGAGAAATTACAGGCAGCCTGCAGCGCAGCCGCCATCAACTCGAACGCGCGAAATTGCGGCTTGAACTGCTGGACCCCAAACTGGTGTTGCAGCGGGGCTATGCCTGGCTGGCAGACCTGCAAGGCCAGCCCATCACCGCTGCAAATATGACCCATATTGGCCAGCCAGTGCGCGCTACCCTTGCGGATGGACAGGTCGATTTGACGGTCTCTGCACGCCGGTTGATTTAGTTTTTACAATGCCCACGGAATGTCAAAGGACATCTCATCAACAACCACGAGGAAAATCATGGAACACACGCTCCCACCGCTCCCGTATGCGATTGACGCACTGGCCCCGCATTACAGCCAGGAAACCCTTGAGTACCATCATGGCAAGCACCACAATGCCTATGTGGTGAACCTCAACAACCTGCAAAAAGGGACCGAGTTCGAGTCCATGACGCTCGAAGAGATCATCAAGAAATCGAGCGGCGGCGTGTACAACAACTCCGCCCAGGTCTGGAATCACACCTTTTTCTGGAACTGCATGAAGCCGGCTGGCGGCGGCGAGCCCAGCGGTGCACTGGCCGAGGCCATCAATGCCAAATTCGGCTCCTACGCGGCCTTCAAGGAAGCCTTTGTCAAATCCGCAGTCGGCAATTTCGGCTCGGGCTGGACCTGGCTGGTTAAAAAACCTGATGGCACCGTGGACATTGTCAACACCGGTGCAGCAGGAACACCGCTGACGACGGCTGACAAGGCCCTGCTGACGGTGGACGTGTGGGAGCATGCCTATTACATCGACTACCGCAATCTGCGTCCCAAGTATGTCGAGACCTTCCTGTCCAGCCTGGTGAACTGGGAATTTGCCGAGGCCAATTTCGCCTGAGGCCTGAAAGTCATCTTTGCGTAAAAAAGCCGACTTCATGTCGGCTTTTTGCTGTCTGGCTTTTCAGGCTCAGCGCTGTGCTTCAAAAACCGGCCCGGACAGCTTGCTGCCCGGCTTGATGCCTTTTTTGGCAAACCAGCCTTTGTTCATTTCCAGGACATAGCGAACCGGCTTGGCCGAGCAGTGCGAGTCGGTGGTTTCGGGCTTCATGTCCGCCATGTTCACAATCGTGCCGTCATCGGCCACGAAAGCGGCGGTCAAGGGAAGCAGCGTGTTTTTCATCCAGAAGCATTGCTCGCTGGCTTGCTCAAAAACAAAGAGCATGCCTTCGTGCTGGGGCATGTCCTTGCGCAGCATCAGGCCGGTCTGGCGCTGCTCGGGTGTCAGGGCGACCTGCGCATCGATCACATACATGCCAGTGCTCAGCTTGACGCGCTGCAGGTTCAGTTGCGGGGCTTGCTGCGCCGATGCCCAGCCGGGCACGAGCAGCGCTGCAGCGGCCATGATTGATAGTGCGAGTCGGGAGGCGCTGCCAGGGTTGAAGGAACAGTTCTTGAGCCACATAGACGTACCGGATTGAAGTTGGTTGATCAGCAGATCTGCATAAGCGGGCCGCCATGAAAAAAGCCCGCGCTAGGCGGGCATTTTGACTGAAGCGGGAAAGTCAGTTGGCGGCTTCAGCTTTTCTTGGCAGAGGCTTCAGCCTTTTTGGCGGCAGCTTCGGCTTTCTTGGCGGCTGCTGCGTCTGCTTTTGCCTTTTTGGCAGCTGCGGCCTTTTCTTTCTTGGCGGCTTTGGCGGCTGCTTTTTCTTCAGCGGTCATGGCGGCTGGCTTGGCCTTTGCCATGGGGGCGGAAGCGGCAGGCATGGCGGGAGTTGCTGCAACAGCAGGGGCTGCTGGCTTGGCAGGCGCAGCCGCAGGTGCTTGTGCATAGGCGCCTGCAGCAAAAAGGGCGGCGATCAGGGTAGCGAGGATCTTGTTCATCTGGAATTCCTTGGGAAGTTGCTAAGGCAATTTGTGATTTGAAAACACCCCGAACCTTTCGGAGGCCTTACCATAACGACGCGGTTTTCCAATGCGTTGACAGATGTCCAAAATATCTTTTGCAAAAGTTTTGGCGCTAAAATTTGAAGGCTTTTACCTCAAACTGCCTATGGATAGCGTATCTATTTCAGTGTGCTATCCCGGCTTAACGGAGACTTCTGTACATGTACCTGCACATCAAGGTGCCCACCCAGGGCGAGAAAATCACTGTCAATGCCGACAACTCATTGAATGTGCCTGACGAGCCCATCATTCCGTTCATCGAGGGTGACGGAACTGGCGTGGATATTTCTCCGGTGATGCTGAAAGTGGTTGATGCCGCGGTGGCCAAGGCTTACGGCGGCAAGAAGAAAATCCACTGGATGGAAGTGTTTGCCGGTGAAAAATCCACCAAGGTCTATGGCCCTGACGTGTGGCTGCCTGAAGAAACGCTGTCTGCCGTCAAGGACTATGTGGTTTCCATCAAGGGTCCGTTGACAACGCCCGTGGGCGGTGGCATCCGCAGCCTGAACGTTGCGTTGCGCCAGGAACTTGACCTTTACGTCTGCCTGCGTCCCATCCAGTACTTTGCCGGTGTCCCTTCGCCAGTCAAGGAACCCCAGAAGACCAACATGGTGATTTTCCGTGAAAACTCGGAGGACATCTACGCGGGCATCGAATTCGAGTCAGGCAGCGACAAGGCGAAAAAGCTCATCAAGTTCCTGCAGGAAGAACTCGGCGTCAAGAAAATCCGCTTCCCCGAGACTTCGGGCATCGGCATCAAGCCGGTTTCCAGCGAAGGCACCGAGCGCCTGATGCGCAAGGCCATCCAGTACGCAATTGACAATGACAAGTCCAGCGTGACCATCGTGCACAAGGGCAACATCATGAAGTTCACCGAAGGGGGCTTTCGTGACTGGTCTTACGCGCTGGCGCAAAAGGAGTTTGGTGCCGAAATGATTGACGGCGGCCCATGGTGCCAGTTCAAGAATCCAAAAACCGGCAAGGACATCATCATCAAGGACGTCATTGCCGACGCCTTCCTGCAGCAAATTCTGCTGCGCCCCGCCGAGTACAGCGTGATTGCCACGCTGAACCTGAACGGCGACTACATTTCCGACGCGCTGGCAGCCCAGGTCGGCGGCATCGGCATTGCTCCGGGCGCCAACCTGAGCGACACCATTGCCATGTTTGAAGCCACCCACGGCACCGCTCCCAAATATGCCGGCAAGGACTATGTGAACCCTGGCTCCCTGATCCTGTCGGCTGAAATGATGCTGCGCCACATGGGCTGGGTCGAAGCGGCTGACCTCATCATCAGCTCGATGGAAAATTCGATTGCCTCCAAGAAAGTCACTTATGACTTCGCCCGTCTCATGGAAGGCGCTACGCAAGTGAGCTGCTCCGGTTTTGGACAGGTCATGATCGACCATATGTAAAGTGATATTTTGATGCACCATGCGGTGCCAAAAACGAACCCCGCCCCTCTGAATGCGGGGTTTTTTTATTCCAGAATGTCCTATGGTGCTTCATGCGGTTTCATCGCAATGGCTCCATAATAAGCTCCAAGATGGCTCCATGCAGCAAGGGTGGAGCCGAACTTGCACGCTATGCTTTTGCAGGTGTTTTACAGCATCCAGGGAAAGCAGGCCGGGGTGCTGTTCCACAGCGACCGGGGCAGCCAGTACGCCAGTGGTGCCTTCAGGGACGCGCTCAAGGCGTACGGCATCCTGAGTTCGATGAGCCGGCGTGGCAACTGCTGGGACACTCAATCTAAGATCAATTCGAGCAAACCTGGCTTGCAGCTCAGGCCAGGCAAGCCAGTTCATGATCTCGGTTTGGGGTATGCAATCCAGGGGCAAGGTCACGTTGTAGGCAAGGAATGTTATTGCCCCGCGTTTCATGACGCATAATTCAAATGTGCGGGTAGCAAAACACTCGCACAGGTTCGGTGATTGGTCAGTTTCGCGCTACGGCGGTACTTCTTGGGTTTGTTGTGCTTTCGGGACCCCATCGCTTTTGTTTTTTGTGTTTTTTGAAGGAGTCCTCCATGGGCAACAAACTTTACGTCGGCAACCTGCCTTACACAGTGCGTGACGAAGACCTGCAGCAGTCTTTTGGTCAATTCGGTGCTGTCACCAGCGCTAAAGTCATGATGGAACGCGACACCGGTCGCTCCAAAGGCTTTGGTTTCGTCGAAATGGGCAGCGATGCCGAAGCGCAAGCCGCAATTGCCGGCATGAACGGTCAGTCACTTGGCGGCCGTAGCATCACTGTGAACGAAGCCCGTCCAATGGAAGCACGTCCTCCCCGTACCGGCGGCTTCGGTGGCGGTGGTGGTTATGGCGGTGGTGGCGATCGTTCTGGTGGCGGTGGCTACGGCGGCGGCGATCGTTCTGGCGGTGGCGGTGGCGGTTACGGCGGCGGCGGTGGTCGCGGCGGCTACTAAGCCCTGCAAACCCAGCCTACGGCAGAGATGTCGTTGCAAACCAGCTGTCTCAGCCTTGCGCTGAGGAAGGCATAAGAGGCTTCGGAACTTCGGTTTTGAAGCCTTTTTTCTTTGCTTCACCCCTGACCCTACAAGGCCCGCGATGCTCTGCTGGGTACGCTGGCCGCTGGCCGCTGGCGCCGGATCAAGGTGATCGACAAGCTGCGGGCCGCACGGCAAGCGCAAGGGATGACAAGGTTTATGAATTGGGTGGTCTGCCGATGGGAAAGGCAAGCCTAGCACCCCTTCAATGGAGCCATAGTTGAGGTTGATATGATAAAGAATCAAGCATCTATGCGGGTTGCGGCTGATTCGATAGAGAATGATCGATTGATCAAGCGGGCCTGAACTGGCCGCGCAGACCGCCCGGGAGCGATCCCGAGGCGGTTTTTTCATGCCTTGGTGGATGCTTGTCCTTCAAAAACCTGGCACCCGCTTGAATGTCGCTTGCCCGCCACCAATTGTCTTATCCGCTGCAACGAATGATATCGATGGCTAGAATGATTTCCATGGCAACAAAACCCCCTAAATCTCCGGCGCAACCGCCAACTCCTGCCGTCAAGCCTGCCGACGTGAACGGCGGGGACTCGGTGGTGCTGGAACGCCGCCCGCAAAAGACAAAACCACCTCAGATGTACCAGGTGGTGCTGCTCAACGATGACTACACGCCGATGGAGTTTGTCGTGGTGGTCATCCAGGAATTTTTCAACAAGGACCGTGAAACCGCGACCCAGATCATGCTCAAGATCCATCTCGATGGAAAAGGCATTTGCGGAGTATTCTCCAGAGATGTCGCGGCAACCAAGGTTGACCAGGTCACGGAAGCAGCCCGAAAAAATGGCCATCCGCTGCAATGTGTCAGCGAACCCATTGAATAACGGTAAAACTGGACAATATCCTCCTAGAGTTCAGAATATTCAAGTAACGTATTTATCCACGCAAGCCGAAAGGAAAATCTATGATTGCCCAGGAATTAGAAGTCAGCTTGCACATGGCCTTTGTCGAGGCACGCCAGCAACGCCACGAATTCATCACCGTGGAACACCTGCTGCTGGCCTTGCTGGACAACCCCAGTGCCGCTGAAGTGCTGCGCGCCTGCTCAGCCAATGTGGATGATTTGCGCAAGTCGCTTGCCAATTTCATCAAGGACAACACCCCCCAGGTAGCCGGCAGCGATGATGTCGATACCCAGCCCACGCTGGGTTTCCAGCGCGTGATCCAGCGCGCGATCATGCATGTGCAGTCCACGGGCAGCGGCAAGAAGGAAGTAACCGGCGCCAATGTGCTGGTCGCCATTTTTGGCGAAAAAGACTCGCATGCGGTGTATTACCTGCACCAGCAGGGCGTCACGCGCCTGGATGTGGTCAATTTCATTGCCCACGGCATCAAGAAAAGCGATCCGCCAGAGCCCACCAAGACCGGCGAAACCGCTGCCGAAAACGAAGAGAGTGGCGAGAAAAATGAAAAAGCCTCGCCGCTGGAGCAGTACACGGTCAACCTGAACCAGCTTGCCAAGGAAGGCAAGATTGATCCGCTGATCGGTCGCCACTACGAAGTCGAGCGCGTCATCCAGATTCTGTGCCGCAGGCGAAAGAACAACCCGCTGCTGGTGGGCGAGGCCGGCGTGGGCAAGACGGCGATTGCCGAGGGCTTGGCTTGGCGCATCACGCAAAAGGACGTGCCGGAAATTCTGGCCGAAGCCAATGTGTATTCGCTCGACATGGGTGCCTTGCTCGCCGGCACCAAGTATCGGGGCGACTTCGAGCAGCGGCTCAAGGGCGTGCTCAAGTCGCTGAAGGACAAGCCCAACGGCATCCTGTTCATCGACGAGATTCACACCCTGATCGGTGCCGGCGCGGCCTCGGGCGGCACGCTCGATGCATCCAACCTGCTCAAGCCGGCCCTCAGTTCGGGCCAGCTCAAGTGCATTGGCGCCACCACCTTCACCGAATACCGTGGCATCTTCGAAAAGGACGCGGCCCTGTCGCGGCGCTTCCAGAAGGTTGATGTGGTCGAGCCGACGGTTCAGGAAACCGTCGATATCCTCAAGGGCCTGAAGTCGCGCTTTGAAGAACACCATGGCGTCAAGTACGCGCTGGCTGCGCTGCAGGCTGCGGCCGAACTCAGCGCCAAGTACATCAATGACCGCCATCTGCCCGACAAGGCGATTGACGTGATTGACGAGGCGGGCGCTGCCCAGCGTATCTTGCCGGCCAACAAGCGCAAGAAAACCATCACCAAGACCGAGGTGGAGGAAATCGTGGCCAAGATCGCCCGCATTCCACCCGCCAATGTGTCGAACGATGACCGCGGCAAGCTCAAGACGCTGGAACGCGACCTCAAAAGCGTGGTGTTCGGCCAGGACAAGGCGCTGGACATTCTGGCGTCGGCCGTCAAGATGGCACGCTCGGGCCTGGGCAAGGACGACAAGCCGATTGGCTCCTTCCTGTTCTCCGGCCCCACCGGCGTCGGCAAGACCGAAGCGGCGAAGCAACTGGCCTACATCATGGGCATCGAGCTGATCCGCTTCGACATGTCCGAGTACATGGAGCGCCATGCCGTGAGCCGCCTGATTGGCGCGCCTCCGGGCTATGTCGGTTTTGACCAGGGCGGGCTGCTGACCGAGGCCGTGACCAAGAAGCCGCATTGCGTGCTGCTGCTCGACGAAATCGAAAAGGCGCATCCGGACATCTTCAATGTGCTGCTGCAGGTCATGGACCACGGCACGCTGACAGACAACAACGGGCGCAAGGCCGATTTCCGCAACGTGATCATCGTCATGACGACCAATGCCGGCGCCGAGACGATGAACAAGGCGACCATCGGTTTCACCAACCCGCGCGAAGCGGGTGACGAAATGGCCGACATCAAGCGCCTGTTCACGCCCGAGTTCCGCAACCGCCTGGATGCGGTGGTGAGCTTCAAGGCGCTCGACGAAGTGGTCATCCTGCGCGTCGTGGACAAGTTCCTGCTGCAGCTTGAAACCCAGCTGGCCGAGAAGAAGGTCGAGGTGACCTTCACCGACACGCTGCGCAAGTACCTTGGCAAGAAGGGCTTCGATCCGCTCATGGGCGCGCGTCCGATGCAGCGGCTGATCCAGGACACGATCCGCCGTGCGCTGGCCGACGAGCTGCTGTTTGGCCGGCTGACCGAAGGCGGCCGCCTGACGGTCGACATGAAGGTCACGACCGACGAAAAAGGCGTGGAAACCGGCGAAGTCGAACTCGACATCCAGCCGCTGGCCAAACGCGAAGGCCGTGCCAAGCCGGAGCCGGAAGCGGCCGAGGCGAGTTGACCGCTGACAGTTGAGTAGTGCCGCCCGGAAAGCGCACTGAAATCCAGAAAGGCCGGCAGCTTCACGCTGCCGGCCTTTTTGCATGGCGCTATAAAAATAGTAGCTGCTTGCGCCCGCGCTGATTGCGCAAACAGCTGTTTTTACTTGAAAAATACAAAGTTGACAACGATGGATTCGCACACTTTTCTCTGGCACGACTACGAGACGTTTGGCCTCAATACGCGCCGCGACCGGCCGGCGCAGTTTGCCGGGATTCGCACGGACGCCGAACTCAATGAGATCGGCGAGCCGCTGATGATTTATTGCCAGCCGGCCAACGACTACCTGCCTGACCCGGAGTCGTGCGTGCTCACCGGCATCACGCCGCAGCATTGCCTGCAGCATGGTGTGCCCGAGCATGCGTTTGCCGCCCGGATCGAGCAGGTGCTGGCGCAGCCCGGAACGATTGGCGTGGGCTACAACACCATCCGTTTTGATGACGAGGTGACGCGCCACCTGTTCTGGCGCAACCTGATCGACCCGTATGGCCGCGAATGGCAAAACGAATGCGGCCGCTGGGACTTGCTCGACGTGGTGCGCATGGCCTATGCATTGCGGCCCGACGGCATCGTCTGGCCCTTGAAGGAGGACGGCAAACCGAGCTTCAAGCTTGAAGACCTGGCGCGCGCCAATGGCCTGCTGCATGAGACGGCGCACGATGCCCTGTCTGACGTTCGCGCCACGATTGCCCTGGCCCGGCTGGTTCGCACGGCGCAGCCCAGGCTGTTTGACTTTTGCCTGGGTTTGCACAAAAAAGCCCGGGTATCGGCCGAACTGGGTTTGCCCGCCACCGCCCGGATGGCCCGGCCGTTTTTACATGTCTCGGGCATGTTCCCGGCCGAGCGCGGCTGCCTGGCCGTCATGTTTCCGCTGGCCACCCATCCGGCCAACAAGAACGAAGTGCTGGCGTGGGATCTGGCGCATGACCCGAGCGAGCTGCCGCTGCTCGATGTGGCCACGCTGCGCCTGCGGCTGTTCAGCAAGTCGGCCGATCTGCCCGAGGGCGTGCAGCGCCTGCCGATCAAGTCGGTGCACCTGAACAAGTCCCCCATGGTCGTACGTAATCTACAAACCTTGACGCCCGCCATGGCGGCGCGCTGGGGTGTGGACACTGAACAAGCGCTGCGCCATGCCGAAATCGCCGCTGGCCTGCCCGACATGAGTGCGGTCTGGCCCGAGGTGTTCAGGCGTGCGGCGGAGGCCGAGCCCGATGTGGATGAAAACCTGTATGGCGGCTTCATCGGCAACGACGACCGCCGCAGGCTGAACCAGTTGCGCGAAATGTCTGGTGCCGAACTGGCGCACAGCCGCATGGGCTTTGACGACGGGCGGCTGAAGGAGCTGGTGTTTCGCTACCGCGCGCGCAATTTCCCCGAAACCCTGAACCCTGAAGACACCGAGCGCTGGGAAGCGCATCGCGCAGCGCGGCTGCTGGACGGTGAGGGCGGGGCGCGCAATGTCGATGCCTTGTTTGCCGGGATTGATGCGCTGGCGCAAACCGCCGACGAGCGCGGCGAAGCGATTCTGGGCGCCCTGTATGACTACGCCGAGGCCATCGTGCCTGAGCCTGCGTCCTGAGTGGTTTTATGCAGGCTTGCTACTTAATTAATAGCTGTAGACGCCCGTTAGCCGTGCGCAAGAGGCCTTAAACCCTTGAATTTATGGGCAGGGGCGGTGTGGCCGGCGGCCACGCGCGGGTCAGCCCGCCGGGGCGGGCTGGCGGCAGGCCCGCCGGCATAGACCGCGCCAAAGCGGTTGTCCAGGAAATCGGCCAGCGCCATGTCTTCCTGGCGGATAAAGCCCCGTGCCGGCAGGCGTCCGCTGGCCAGCAGGTCGAGCGCGGTGCAGATGCCGGCGGCGGTCGTGACCTGGATGGCGCTGCGCAGCGTGCCGCCCAGCAACTGGCTGTACACCTTGTGCGCATAGGTTTCCTGCATCAGCCGGCCATCGCGCAGGCCGCTGACAGTCACAAACACGATCACCACGTCCTGCAGCGCGGCCGGCAAGGCGTTTTCCAGGATGTCCTTGAGCACATGGCGATGGTCGCGCAGCCGCAGGTCGTTGAGCAGCGCCTTCATGATGGCGGCGTGGCCGGGGTAGCGTATGGTCTTGTAGTTGAGGTTGATGACCCGGCCGGCCAGCGTCTCGCACAGCGTTCCAAGGCCGCCGGAGGTGTTGAATGCCTCGTAGGTCACGCCGTCGAGCGAAAACTCCTCGTCCTCGGCCAGCGCCGGCACTTGGCGCGGAACGCCTTCGACGATGGCTTCGCAGGGCTCGCAGTATTCATTGATGACGCCGTCGGTGCTCCAGGTCAGGTTGTAGTTGAGCGCGTTCGACGGGAACTGCGGCAGCGCGCCCACGCGCATGCGCACGCTGTGCAGGCTGTCAAAACGCCGGCACAGGTCGGCGGCCACGATGGACACAAAGCCCGGCGCCAGGCCGCATTGCGGCATCAGCGCCGACTGCGCGCCGGCGGCCAGTTCGCGCACGCGCCGGGTGCTGGCGACATCTTCGGTCAGGTCCAGGTAGTGCACTTGCTCGGCAACGGCGGCCTCGGCAATCGCTGTCGTGAGATGAAACGGCGCGGCGCTCAGCACCGCGAATTGCCCGGCAAGGGCCGCGCGCAGGGCGTCCGGCTGGGTGATGTCCAGCGTTTGCACCTGAACCCGTGCGCCCGTCGTGACGCTGGCCAGCGCGGCGGGCGACGCATCCACCACCGTGACCGCGTAATCGCCGGCCGCATCCAGCAGGGCGGCAATGGTCGAGCCGATGTTGCCGGCGCCGACCAGCATGATTTTTTTCATCGCAATTCTCCTTGTTGAGACCTCCAAAGCATGAAACCTGCATTCAATTGTGGGAGCGGCGCATGCCAGTTGCCAGTAGCAATTCAGGCAAATCGACGCAATAATTCAGGCGAATCGACATAGCTGACACTACATTTCGCATGAAACTGGACGCCATTGACCAAACCCTGCTCAACGAGTTGCGGGAAAACGCGCGTTGCCCGGTGGCCTTGCTGGCGCGCAAGGTCGGCTTGTCGCGTACCGCCGTGCAGGCGCGCATTGCGCGGCTGGAGCGCGACCGGGTGATCACCGGCTATGGCGCGCGCACCGGCGCGGCCCATGAGCAGTCGCAGGTCGCCGCGCATGTGATGCTCACGGTCGGCCCCAAGCTCTCGGGTCCGGTCGAAGCCGCGCTGCGCCGGATTCCCGAAGTGCGCTCCCTGCTGTCCATCAGCGGCACCTTCGACATGATCGCCATCGTCCAGGCCGGCTCGATAGAAGGGCTGGACGCGCTGATCAACCGCATCGGCCTGATTGAAGGGGTTGAGCGCACCCACACCTCGGTGGTGCTGTCCAAACGCTTTGAGCGCTGAGTTTCAGGCAGCCGGCGCGAACCCGACAGGCGCCTGTCCGGCCTGCCAGGGCGGGTATTTTTCCATCACCCGTGCAAACAGCGCCCCGGATTCCCAGCGCGCGAGCCAGCCCGCCAGATGCACCCAGGGCTGCGCCGCGAACCAGGCCGCATCGGTATGCGCGAACTGCCGCACAAAAGGCAGGATGGCGATGTCGGCCAGGCTGGCGGCGGGGCCAAACAGCCAGGGATGGCCAAGCAGCCGGTCTTCAAGCTCCAGCAGCCAGCCGGCGGCATCAAGCCGGTGCGCCTGGGCAAAATCCTGCGCATCGCCTGTGTGTTCGTGCCGGTAGCGGTTGGGGTATTTGTAGCGGTCCAGATGCTGCTTGAATGCGCCATCGTTGGCGGCGATCAGCGCCTGCTGGGCCTCCAGGCCGGCGCTGTCTGAAGCGAGCCAGCCCTGTGGGTCGTTTTGCGCCAGAGCCCAGAGCATGATCTCCAGGCTCTGCTCGATCACCTGGCCATCGGGCAGGACCAGCACCGGCACCGTCGCCTTGGGCGAGGCGGCCAGCATTTCGGCCGGTTTGCTGCGCAGCAACACTTCACGCAACTCGCAGCGCTGGCCGCTCACGGCGATGGCCATGCGCGCGCGCATCGCGTAGGGGCAGCGGCGAAACGAATACAGCACGGGCAGGGGCTGAGCCACGTTCATGTCACTCGCTGCCCGGCTGCCGCACGCCAATATGGGATTGGTGGCGCACTGCCGCCAGCTCGACCTGGCGCTGGCGTTCGCGGTAGCCGTGCTTTTGTTCGTCGGTGGTGCGCGCGTGGCAGTGGGCGCAGCTCACGCCGAGTTCATACAGCGGCGATTGACGGTCTTGGGCGCTCAGCGGGTCGCGGCAGGAGCGGCACAGCGTGAAGTCGCCGGGGTTCAGGCCATGGCCCACCGAGACCCGCTCGTCAAACACAAAGCATTCGCCCTGCCACTGGCTTTGCGTTTCGGGCATGGTTTCGAGGTACTTGAGGATGCCGCCTTCGAGGTGATAGACCTCGTCGAATCCCTTGGCGCGCATGAAGGCGGTGGACTTCTCGCAGCGGATGCCGCCGGTGCAGAACATGGCGACCCGGGGCTTTTTGCCATCGACGGGCGCCAGGCAGCCGCCCTCGGCCATTTCCTTTTCGACCCAGCCGGGCAGTTCGGAAAAGCTGTGCGTCGCCGGGTTGATGGCGCCCTTGAAGCTGCCGATGGCGACTTCGTAGTCATTGCGGGTATCGACAAGCACCAGGCTGGGGTCGGCCAGCAGCTGGTTCCAGTCCTGCGGCTTGACGTACTGGCCGGCCATCAGCGCCGGGTGGACATCGGGAACGCCGAGGGTGACGATTTCCTTTTTCAGGCGAACCTTCATCCGGTAAAAAGGCATCTGCGCGGCATGCGCTTCCTTGTGCTCCAGCGTGGCCAGGCGCGGATCGTTGCGCAAGAAAGACAGCACGGCATGAACGCCAGCCTGCGTTCCGGCAATCGTGCCGTTGATGCCTTCGGACGCCAGCAGCAGCGTGCCCTTGACGCCATGGGCTTCGCAGCAGGCCAGCAGCGGCGCCTGGAGGTCGGCAAAGTCGGGCAGTTCAACAAATTTATAGAGCGCGGCGGTCAAGAAATCAGGCATGGTGGTGAAAACAGAAGAGAAATACGAAAAATTTGGTTTGACGCGCGCCTGGCGAGCCCGAGGCACGGTCTGAAGGATGAAGCGAATTATCCGGCGACTGTCCGGTTTTGGGGAAACCCGCTTACAAGCCATTTTGTTGCAATGCAGCAAAATGGTCCGCAATGCTTTAAAAAGATGCAAAGCCCCGGCCGTTTTTGCACGGCCGCTGGCTTTCACCTTATTCGTCTTCTCATCAAGCCAAGGAACCATGACAAAAAGTCTGACCAGCCTCTGGCTGAAAAATCTGCGCCGCGTCGGCAAGGTACAGCAGGCGCAGGGCCGCAAGCTCTTCAAAAGCCTGCTGACCCCCGTCGTTCGCGCGCCGGTGGCAAAGCGTGCCAAGGCCGCCAAAACCATCCGCCCGATCACCCTCAAGAACATCAAGGCCGTCAAGGCACCGGCTTCCAAAGCTGCCAAGCCGCGCCGCAAGCCAGCCGCCGCTCCCGCCCAGCCCGCCGCCAGCGTGCTGCCGCTCCTGCCCGGAAGCTGGAAAAAATCGTTTTTCACGCTGCCGGGAACGGGGCTGGCTTCGGCCCGCCGCATGCTCTACTGGCTTTACCTGCCTTCGGTGCTTTCCAGGGAACCCCGGCCGCTGGTGGTCATGCTGCACGGCTGCAAGCAGACCGCCACGGACTTTGCCGCTTCAACCCGCATGAACCAGCTGGCCGAGCGCAAGGGTTTCGCGGTGCTGTATCCGCAGCAGTCGGTGGCCACCGATTCGCACCGCTGCTGGCACTGGTACCGGCGCGCCACCCAGCAGGGGCAGGGCGATGTCGAACTGATTGCCGAAATGGTCAAGCAGGTGCAGGCCAAGCACCGGCTCGACACCTCGCGCACCTATGTGGCGGGGCTGTCGGCCGGCGCGGGCCTGGCGGCCATCCTGGCCTTGCGCCATCCCCGGCTGATTGCCGCCGCCGGCCTGCATTCGGCGCCGGTCTATGGGACGAGCGACTCCGCGCTGGGCGGCTTCCAGGCGATGCAGCAGGGAGCGGGCATCAAGCACCCGGAAGCGGTCCGGGAGTTTACCGACGCGCCGGTGAAGTTTCCCGGCATGCCGGTGATGCTGATCCAGGGCAGGAACGATCCGGTGGTGCGGCGCGTCAATGTCGATCACCTGACGGCCCAGTTCGCGCTGGTCGATGCGCCGTTCATCACCCGCACCGAGCCGGTCGTGCGCAGCTATGCCGGGCGCAGCACCGGCCGCAGTCCGCGCCGCGCCTACAAGACGGCGACCTACTACGCGGGCCGAAAGCCGATGGTGATGAAGTGCGAAATCGACCTGCTCGGCCATGCCTGGAGCGGCGGCGAGGGCAGCCTGGACTACAGCGCGCCCGAAGGCCCGGATGCCACGCTGCTGATGTGGAATTTTTTCTCGCGCCAGAAGCGCCTGCAATCGGTGCCTGGCCTCATGTAAGGGCGAGTTTGGCGGCTGTTTTCAGGAAAAATACCAGTTTTGCGCAACACCAGCGGGCATATTGTGCTTCTATTTTTATAGCATCAACCCGCCGGCATGACGGCTGGGGCTTATCTCAATGCCGTGTTGCCATTCTCGGCTGACAGGTAGGGCGCGGCGCCGGTACGCTGCGCCAGGCGTTCTTCGAGTTCGCCCATGTAGGCGGCCAGGGTGTTGTCCATCTGTTCCATGCGCGCCAGGAGCACTTGCTGCTGCTGGGCAAAACGGTCCGCCAAGACGGTTCCCAGCGCTGTCTCGCGCTGCTGCTCCGCCACCACCTGCGCTTCCAGGTAGGCGCGCAGTTCGGTGAAGCGCGACGCTTCGGCCTTGTCGGCCAGTTCACGCTGGGCATTGAGTTCGCGCGTGTGGGTTCGCGCTTCGAGCACGTTTCTGCTCTGCATGTACAGCGTGCTGCCCAGGAAAATGACCAGGGTCGCGATCAGCAGCACCAGCATGACCAGGCCCAGCGACACCTGGATGGTGGTGAAGCCCAGGCTCAGCGTGCTGATGCGCGTGAATTCATCCACGTTCAGTGCCACGAAGGCTGAAACCAGCACAATGGCGAGGACCAGAAGAATGGTGCGAAAACGCATGAAGGACTCCTTTTTTGATTGTAAAAATAGCGCTGTGACTGGCCGGAATTATGGGCGCGGAGGACCAATTTGACTGTGGGACAATTCCGCCCTTTGGCGTCAGCTTGCACGGGAAGCGCACCCGGCGGCAGGCAAAAAATCGCCACAAAGATCGCCACAATCGGCTGCCCAACCTTTCTTGACCATGCAAAAAATCATTCGCCAGATCGCCACCGAAATCAGGGTTCATGAACACCAGATCAAGACCGCCGTGGAGCTGCTCGATGGCGGGGCCACGGTGCCCTTCATTGCGCGCTACCGCAAGGAAGCCACCGGCGGGCTGGACGACATCCAGCTGCGCGAACTCGAGCAGCGGCTGTCTTATCTGCGCGAACTGGAAAGCCGCCGCGAAACGGTGCTCAAGAGCATCGATGAGCAGGGCAAGCTGACGCCCGAATTGCGCGCGGCCATTGAATTCGCCGCCACCAAGCAGGATCTCGAAGACCTGTACCTGCCCTACAAGCCAAAACGCCGCACCAAGGGCCAGATCGCCCGCGAATCGGGCATCGAGCCGCTGGCTAACCGGCTGTTTGCCGACTCATCCTTGAACCCTGCTGAAGAAGCCGCTGCCTACGTGAAGGCCGAAAAGAACGAAAGCGGCGACGATTTCACCACCGTGCAGGCGGTGCTCGACGGCGTGCGCGACATCCTCAGCGAGCGCTGGGCCGAGGACGCGCCGCTGGTGCAGTCGCTGCGCCAGTGGCTCTGGAGCGAGGGCCTGCTGTCGTCCAAACTGGTCGCCGGCAAGGACGAGAACCATGCCGACAACGCCAAGTTCCGCGATTATTTCGACTACGACGAGCCGATGGGCCGCGTGCCGTCGCACCGCGCGCTGGCCGTGTTCCGGGGCCGGGGGCTGGAAATCCTGGACGCCAAGCTGGTGCTGCCCGAGCCGCCCGAGGCCGGCAAGCCCAGCATCGCCGAGGGCAAGATTGCGCTGCACTTGGGCTGGAGCCACAAGGCGCGGCCGGCCGACGATTTGATCCGCAAGTGCATCGCCTGGACCTGGCGCGTCAAGCTCAGCCTGTCGCTGGAGCGCGACCTGTTCACCCGCTTGCGTGAGGACGCCGAAAAAGTCGCCATCAAGGTGTTTGCCGACAACCTGCGCGACCTGCTGCTGGCCGCGCCGGCCGGCCCGCGCGTGGTGATGGGGCTGGACCCCGGCATTCGCACCGGCGTGAAGGTGGCCGTGGTCGATACGACGGGCAAGCTGGTCGAAACCGCTACGGTGTTTCCGCACGAGCCGCGCAAGGACTGGGACGGCTCGCTGCACACGCTCGCCAAGCTGTGCGAAAAGCACGGCGTGAACCTGATCGCGATTGGCAACGGCACGGCCAGCCGCGAAACCGACAAGCTGGCCGCCGACCTGATGAAGCGTATCGACGGCATGCAGCGCGTGGTGGTCAGCGAAGCCGGTGCCTCGGTCTATTCGGCCAGCGAATTCGCCAGCCAGGAAATGCCCGATGTCGATGTGAGCCTGCGCGGCGCCGCCAGCATCGCGCGCCGCCTGCAGGATCCGCTGGCCGAGCTGGTCAAGATCGACCCGAAATCGATTGGCGTCGGCCAGTACCAGCACGACGTGAACCAGAGCGACCTGGCGCGCAGCCTGAGCGCGGTGGTCGAGGACTGCGTGAACAGCGTCGGCGTGGACCTGAACACCGCCAGCGTGCCGCTGCTGGCGCGCGTGTCGGGGCTGAGCCAGACGGTGGCCAAGTCGGTGGTGCGCTGGCGCGATGCGAACGGCGCGTTCGGCAGCCGCGCTGATTTGCTCAAGGTCACGGGGCTGGGCGCCAAGACCTTCGAGCAAAGCGCGGGCTTTTTGCGCCTGCGCGGGGGCACCAATCCGCTGGACATGACCGGCGTGCATCCCGAGACCTATGCGGTCGTTGAAAAGATCATGGCGCACACCGGCCGGCCGGTGGCCGAGCTGATGGGCCGCGCCGAGATGCTCAAGACGCTCAAGCCCGAGCTGTTCGCCAACGAGAAGTTCGGCGTCATCACGGTCAAAGACATCCTGGCCGAGCTGGAAAAGCCGGCCCGCGACCCGCGCCCCGACTTCAAGGTGGCGCGCTTCAATGACGGCGTGGAAGACATCCGCGACTTGAAGGAAGGCATGCTGCTCGAAGGCACGGTCAGCAACGTGGCGGCCTTCGGCGCGTTCATCGACATTGGCGTGCACCAGGACGGCCTGGTGCATGTCAGCCAGCTGTCCAACAAGTTCGTGACCGACGCGCGCGAGGTTGTGAAAACCGGCGACATCGTCAAGGTGCGCGTGACCGAGGTCGATGTGGCCCGCAAGCGCATCGGCCTGACCATGAAGCTGGACGCTGCGCCAGCGCGCCGTGACGCCCCGCGCGACAACCGCTTTGAAGGCGCCCGGCCCGGCACGCAAAACCGTGGCGGAGCGCGGCAGGGCGCGCCGCAGCCGGCATCAACTGCGATGGAATCGGCGTTCAGCAAGCTGGCGGGACTGAAGAAATAGCATTTCCGACGCATTTCCTGTTTCCACGGTCAAAAAGACGATCTTTTGACAGTCAAACAGGGCGTTTGCGCAATAGCCACGGGCGGTAGCAGCTATGTATTCAATAGCGGCCTGGTGCCTGACCCTGGCGAATCGAATCTCACATCGAATCTTTCAGCATGGCCTCGTAGTCCTGCACGCTGGCCAGGCGTGGATTGGTCTGGTGGCAATGGTCGGCCAGCGCGCCTTCGATGATCTGGCTGAACTGGCCCGGCTGCACACCCATCGCCGCCAAGCCCGGGGCCAGGCCGAGGCGGGCGTTCATGGCCTTGATGGCGTCGGGAATCTCGCTGCCTGACGACAGGCCCATGACGCGGGCCATGCGCGCCAGCCGATGCTCTTTCTGCACCGATTCGGCCCCGGCGTTGAAGCGCACCACGGCCGGCAAAAACACGGCGTTCAGCGCGCCATGGTGCAGGCGCGGATCAACCCCGCCCAGGCTGTGGCTCAGCGAATGCACGCAGCCCAGGCCTTTCTGGAAGGCCATGGCGCCCTGCATCGAGGCGCTCATCATGTTCAGCCGCGCTTCGCGGTCGCCGCCATCGCGCGTGGCGTGCTCGATGTGCGCCCAGCCGCGCTCCAGGCCGTCGAGCGCGATGCCATCGGCCGGCGGGTTGAAGGCGGCGGACATGAAGGTTTCCATGCAATGCGCAATCGCGTCCATGCCGGTGGCGGCGGTCAGGCGCGCGGGCAGGCCCAGCGTCAGTTCGGGGTCGCAAATCGCCGTTTTCGGCACCAGGTGCCAGGAATGAAAGCCGAGCTTGCGGTGGTCGCCCACGATGATGATCGCGCCGCGCGCGACTTCGCTGCCGGTGCCGCTGGTGGTGGGAACGGCAATCAGCGGGGCGGCGCGCCCGGTGATTTTTGGCGAGCCGCCTTCGATGGTGGCGTAGCGGGTGAACGGGCCTTCGTGCGTCGCCGCAATCGCCACGCCCTTGGCGCAGTCAATCGCCGAGCCGCCGCCCACAGCAATCAGCCCGTCGCAGCCGCTGGTCTTGTAGAGTTCTGCCGCAGCAAGCACCGCCGCTTCGGTCGGGTTGGACGGCGTCTGGTCAAACACCGCGACCGTCATGCCGGGCAGGGCGTCCAGCGCCTTTTGCAAAATGCCTGCGGCCTTCACGCCCGGGTCGGTCACGATGAGAGGCCGGGTGATGCCGACGCGCTTGCATTCCTGGCTGAGCAACTGGATGGCGCCGAATTCGAACTGGACCTGGGTGACGTAGTAAATGAAGGCCATGATTGCGTCCCTTTTTTGCGTTGTACGATGCGAGGCTGTTGCTGAAAATCCTACTTTAATGGCTGGAACCCCCCTTGAATGACAAGAAAACCCTGATGGCGGCCACTGTGGCGATGCTGCGTTGTGGCGCGCCCGTGTCGTCGCTGCCGGTTTGCGTCGGGTTCCGTTAAATGCATTTCAGAACCCCCGAAAGCCTGCTGACGCCCGCGATGCGCGATGTGCTCAGCCGCATGGCGCGCGCCGGTCGCGCGCCATTTCACACGCTGACGCCGCAGCAAGCCCGCTTGGCCTACGAAGCGGGCTCAGGCGTGCTGGAAATTCCCAAACCGGCCTTGGCGCGGGTCGATGATTTCAGCATTCCGGTGCGTGACGGCCATGCCGTGCCGGCCCGCCTGTACGCGCCATCGACCGAAGCGCTGCCGGTGCTGGTGTACTTTCACGGCGGCGGCTTCACGATTGGCAGCATCGCCACCCACGATACGCTGTGCCGGCAACTCAGCCATCTGGCCGGCTGCGCGGTGGTGTCGGTGGACTACCGGCTGGCGCCCGAATACCAGTTTCCCACGGCGGCCCATGATGCCTGGGACGCGCTGCAATGGCTGGCCGGCCACGCCACCGGGCTGGGGCTTGATGCGCGGCATCTGGCGGTGGGCGGCGACAGCGCGGGTGGCACGCTGGCCGCGATGTGTGCCCTGCTGGCCCGCGACGCCGGTTTGCCGCTGGCGCTGCAGCTGCTGTTTTACCCCGGCTGCGCGGCGCATCAGGACACGGTTTCGCACCGCCGGTTCGCCAAGGGCTTTGTGCTCGACGAGGTGGACATCCGCTGGTTTTTCAACCACTACCTGCGCGGCCCGGCTGACCGGGAAGACTGGCGTTTTGCGCCGCTCAACGCCGAGCATGTGGACGATGTGGCGCCGGCCTGGTTCGGGCTGGCCGAATGCGACCCGCTGGTCGATGAAGGGCTGATGTATGCCGACAGGCTGCGGGCCGCCGGGGTGGCGGTCGATCTGGAGATTTACCGTGGCGTGACCCATGAGTTCATCAAGATGGGCCGCATCATTCCCGAGGCCCGCCATGCGCATGCCGATGCAGCCCGGGCGCTGCGCCATGCCTTTCATTTGAAACATCCACTGTGAGCCAATGATGGCAAGCGGTATAGCGAGCACGCATCATTTGTTTAAATGTAATCTACACGTTGTTTTCAATAAAAAGACCGAGTCAAAAACAAAAACGCATCAACAAAAAAAGCTCACTGCGGCAGTGCAAGCGATGGGCGCTTCTGGCATGCTGTCGATTTCAGAACGGCAATAAGTCTTTTCCTGAACATCAATTTCCAGCAAGGGCGCCACTACACCGTCTTCTTTTCTGCTGACCACCAGCACCGTACTGCAGCGCGTCCCATAGCCATATTCCGGGAACTCGACAAAGGCACTGGACAAGGCCAGTTCCAGCGCCTGGGAAACGCCCGTATCGGGCAATTTATCGGAAGGCGCTCGCTGACGATTGGCCAGCGCTGACCAGAGGGGCCTTCGCAGAACCTCCTGGTCATGGGTTTTCGTTTCCTGACGCAAGGCCGCCGCCAAACTTTGCTTCAATTCAAGCGTTTTAGGCCAGGGCGTGTCCAGCGCTGCATTCGACAGCCCATACACGCCGGGCTCCAGCGCTTGCGCCTGCCAGCCTTAAACGGATGCCATCGACTTGTTGGTCAGCCAGTGCCAGGCATTGCGCTGGACATCGCCCAGCACCAGGTTGAAGCCGCCGTAAGTGCCTTCGCCTTTTTCCAGCGACGCCACAAAGCCATCGCCATCGGCTTCAAGCCAGCGGGTGACCAGTTCACCCCGTGAACACGATCCAGCTTTCGGCTCGGCTTCGCGCACATTCGTCAGGAAGGCCACGCGCCCGCCGGGCGTCATGCCCAGCCAGGTTCCGCCCGCGCGCACATCACGCCCGGAGATGATTTCCCGCCCACGGGGCGTTTGCCAGCGGGCAAGCGGCAGCGTCGGCCGGTTTAAAAACTCGTCCCGGTTCGACGCAATCACCAAAGGCCAGCGCTGC
This sequence comes from Polaromonas naphthalenivorans CJ2, assembly GCF_000015505.1. Classification (GTDB taxonomy): domain Bacteria; phylum Pseudomonadota; class Gammaproteobacteria; order Burkholderiales; family Burkholderiaceae_C; genus Polaromonas; species Polaromonas naphthalenivorans. The sequence continues at coordinate 2,068,827 of NC_008781.1, forward strand.
GAAGCGCCGATGGCAAAGGCAATCAGGCACATGGCAAGATTGTTGCAGCCGTGGGTTTAAATATCAGCCAGCAAAGGGTAGGGCAGCGGCAGCAGCGCCAGGGCCGCGCCTGTTGAACTGCCCAAAGTCAGGCGCTTCTCACCGGCATGTTCCGCCGCATCAGCCGCCGCAGAGGTCTGTATCGACACAATCGCGTCAAAACCGCCGGCCGGATTCGCCGCCGCCGCCGCCACCAGTCCGCAAGGCTGCTCGGCATCCTTTATATGAAACACTTCCTGCCCGACGGCAGGCGCTGCATCGGCATGCACCAGGCAGGCGCGCCGCTTGAGCGTGCCGCGGTACTGGCTGCGCGCCACGATTTCCTGGCCCGGATAGCAGCCTTTCTTGAAGTTCACGCCGCCCACTGACTCGTAGTTGAGCATTTGCGGCACAAAAGCTTCAAAAATCGGCTGGGTGATCATGGCGATGCCCGACTGCACTTCAAGCCAGTTCCAGGTTTCCAGATCAATGCCTGCCGCCTGGGGCGCGGGCGAGGCGGCAGGCGCGCACCACAGCGCGCGCAACTGGCCGGCGCCGGGATAAAGAAAGACCATGTTTGCATCGCCAATATCAGCTTTGGTCCAGGCAGGCCGTGTGCTACCAGCCATGGATTCAATAGCGCTGCCCGCCACGCCATAGAGCGAGAACTCGTCGCTGGCATCGCTCAGTTTTGCCTTGGCGCGCATCACAAACATCGACAGGCGCTTGAGCGTTGCCGCCAGAATGTCACGGCTGCAGACCAGTAAAACTTCCTCCTGGCTGCGTTTGAACAGAATAAAGCTGGCCTGCATCCGGCCCTTGGCATTGCAAAATGCCGCCAGATGGGCTTGCGTCAAGTCCATCAACGCCACGTCCTGCGTCAACTGGCTTTGCAAGAATTTCACCGCATCCTCGCCGGCGGCCCGAATGAGCCCGAGATGCGTCAATTGGACAATGCCCGAAATAGGTGGCGTTGGGCTGGTCAGGGTCATGGAGCGGTCCGTTGTGGTGGGTAGATGGCCTGAATTATCATAGCCCCTTGGTTTTTCTGGTTTCTTGTGTTGAAAAGGTCATTGGGCTGTGCGTCGTGTTTTTAGAAGTCTATTGATCCTGTTGTTTGCCGCAGTGCTGGCGCTGTCTGGCGCGGTCTTGTGGTGGCTGCATGCACCCATGCCGCTGAGGCTGCAGCCAGGCAACCAAGTGGCTGACCTTGAAATTGAATATGGCACAACGGCCAACGGCGTCGCTGAAGCGGTGGTTGCCAGCGGCGCTGACGTGCCCGTGCTTTGGTTGCAGACATGGTTTCGTTTCTCGGGGCAGGCCCGGCTGATCAAGGCCGGCAGTTATGAACTGCTTCCCGGCACCACGCCGCGCAAACTGCTGAGCATGCTGGTGCGCGGTGAGGAAACGCTTCAAAATATCACGCTGGTCGAAGGCTGGACCTTCAGGCAGGTTCGCGATGCGCTACAAAAAGCAGAGCAGCTAACGCCCGATACTGTTGCGCTAAGCCCTGAAACCATCATGGAAAAGCTGGGCAAGCCCGGCATCCATCCTGAAGGCCGGTTTTTCCCCGACACCTATACCTATGCCAAAGGCTCCAGCGATCTGGCCCTGCTCAGGCGTGCCGCCCGCGCGATGGACAGGCGGCTCGATGCCGCCTGGAGCCTGCGCAGCGCCGACTCTCCCTTGAAGTCGCCGGAGCAGGCGCTGATCCTGGCCAGCATTGTTGAGAAGGAAACCGGGAAAACCTCGGACCGGGCGCAGATTGGCGGCGTTTTCAGCAACCGCCTGCGCATCGGCATGCCCTTGCAGACAGACCCCACCGTGATTTATGGCCTGGGTGCCCAGTTTGACGGCAACCTGCGCAAGCGCGACCTGCAAATGGACACGCCCTACAACACCTACACCCGCACCGGACTGCCGCCGACGCCTATCGCCATGCCCGGAAAAGCGGCCCTGCTGGCAGCGGTGCAGCCCGCACCGACCAAGGCGCTTTACTTTGTCTCGCGCGGCGATGGCAGCAGCGAGTTCAGCGACAACCTGGACGGGCACAACCGTGCCGTCAACAAATACATTCGAGGCCGATAGATATGACCCCCACGCTTGTCGCTTCGCGTACTACGCTGCCCCCCGAGGGGGCTGGCCTTGCTTTGGGCGGCCCGGCGCGGCGGCCTTCGCATTCCCAGGGCTTGTTCATCAGTTTTGAAGGCATCGACGGCGCCGGAAAATCGACGCACATCGCCGGTCTGGCCGACGCCTTCCAATCCGAGGGCCGGGCAGTGACCCTGACGCGCGAGCCGGGCGGCACCTTGCTGGCCGAAAAACTGCGCAACATGGTGCTGGACGATGCCATGGACCCGCTGACCGAGTCGCTGCTGATTTTTGCCGCCCGGCGCGACCACCTGGTGCGCGTGATTGCGCCGGCCCTGCTGCGCGGCGATGTGGTGCTGTGCGACCGCTTCACCGACGCGACCTTTGCCTATCAGGGCGCGGGGCGCGGCTTTGATGTGAAGGTGCTGGCGACGCTGGAGCGCTGGGTGCAGTCCGGTGAAGGCCTGCTGGGCGACCCGGCCGGCAACCAGCCGATGAAGCCCGAAGTCGAAACCGTCATCGAGCCCCACCTGACGGTCTGGTTCGACCTGCCGCCCGAAGAAGCCGCCCTGCGCCTGGCGGACAGCCGCGTCCCCGACAGGTTCGAGTCGCAGCCGGTGGAGTTTTTCCGCCGTGTTGCCAGGGGCTACGCCGAGCGCCAGCTTGGCCATCCCGAACGCTTTGCCCGGATTGACGCCTCGCAAAACCGCGAAGCCGTATGGCAGGGCATCCGGCAGGTGTTTGTCGAAAAGGGATGGCTGCAAGCCGCTGCCTTGCCATGAACGACGCCAATACACCCTTGACCGCTTCCCGGCGCCTCGCCCCCTGGCTGCAAATCCAGCTGGAAAGCCTTCTGGCGCAGCGCGGCCATGCCTGGCTGCTTGGCGGGCCGTCGGGGCTCGGCCAGTTTGAACTGGCGCTGGCGCTGGCAGCCGCCTGGCTGTGCGAACAGCCGACGGCGCAGGGCGCTTGCGGCCACTGCGGCAGCTGCCATGCGGTGCAGGTCCATACGCATGCCGACCTCTGCATGTTGCTGCCCGAAACCCTGTCGCTGGCGCTGGGCTGGCCACTGGATGAAAAAACGCAGGACGAGCTGGACAGCAAAAAGCGCAAGCCCAGCAAGGAAATCAAGGTCGATGCGGCGCGCGAAGCGGTGTCGTTCACGCAGTTCACCCGCTCGCGCGGAACGACCAAGGTGGTCCTGGTGTTTCCTGCCGAACGCATGAACCACATCACGGCCAACACGCTGCTGAAAACCCTCGAAGAGCCGCCAGGCGCGGTCAAATTCATTCTGGCCACCGAAGCGGCGCATCAGCTGCTGCCGACGATCCGCAGCCGCTGCCTGGGCCACACCATGGTCTGGCCTGATTTTGAGCAGGCTTTGGCCTGGCTTGGCAGCGAAGCTGCCCCTAGGAATAGTGCGGAAGGCAGCCTGAAAAAGCAGCTCGCTCCTCCTGAAGCCGCTGATTTGAAGACGCTGTTGCTGGGGGCTGGCGGCCGTCCCGCGGACGCGCTGACATGGGCGCAAAACAGCCCGGCTGCCGAAGCGGCGCAGCATTGGCAGGCTTTGCCCAAAGCCATGGCCCGGGGCGATGTAAGCGCCCTGACTGACTGGGCGCCGGCCACGGCGGTCGATGCCCTGCAAAAGCTTTGCCACGACATGTGGGCGGTCCGGGTGGGTGCGTCTCCCCGTTTTTTCAGCGCAAAAGACCTGCCCGCATTGGCGTCTGGCAAGCCAGGCGGTGCGCCTCATCATCCGGCTGGAGCCGGCCTGCAGGCGCTGGCCAGCTGGTCCAGGGATCTGAACGCCATTGCCCGTACCGTTGAGCATCCCTACAACCCCGGCTTGCTGATTGAATCCCTGGTCAGCCGTGCAAAGACAGCACTCAATGCCAGATAAACCGTCATGGAAAAATTAGCGTCATGAGCACAAAACCTCTCTCCAGTCCTGCCGCCGCCCCGGCATCCCGGCCCAGCATTATCCAGTTGATCATCAAGGAGAAAAGTGAGCTTTATTCGGCCTATATTCCGCTGTTCAAGGATGGTGGTATCTTTATTGCCGCCACCCGCGAGTACAAGCTTGGTGACGACGTTTATGTTTTGCTGACGCTTCCGGAAGAAACGCAACGCTACCCGGTCACGGGAAAAGTCGCATGGATCACGCCAGTCCATGCGGCCGGCAACCAGGTACAAGGCATTGGCGTAAAGTTTCCCTCTGACGAGAAATCGCGCGCACTTAAGGCCAAAGTCGAAGAAATTTTGGGCTCTAGCCTGGGGTCGAACCGGCCCACGCATACGATTTGAATCTCATCTACATAATTGAAATTAGAAATCAATGTTCACTGATTCACATTGCCATTTGAGTTTCCCGGAACTCAAGGAAAACCTGCCTGAAATCAGGCAAGCCATGCAAACAGCCCAGGTTGGCAGAGCATTGTGTATTTGCACCACACTGGAAGAATTTGAAACGGTTCATCAACTCGCCACCACCTACGACAATTTCTGGTGCACCGTTGGCGTACACCCTGACAATCAGGACGTACAGGAACCCGGCTTTGACGATCTTGTAAGACTTGCAGGTTTGGCAAAAGTAGTCGGGATTGGCGAAACAGGCCTGGACTACTACCGGCTTGGCGAGCGCACTGTCGCCGACATGGAATGGCAGCGTGAACGCTTTCGGGTGCATATCCGCGCTGCGCGCCACACCGGCAAACCCCTGGTAATCCACACCCGGAACGCTTCAGAAGACACATTGGCCATTTTGAAAGAGGAGGGTGGCAGCGCTGGAAAAAACGCGCCCGCGCGTGGCGTTTTTCATTGTTTCACTGAAACCCAGGCCGTTGCCCGGGCCGCGCTGGACCTTGGTTTTTACATCTCGTTCTCAGGCGTGATTACCTTCAAGAATGCAGCTGACATTCGGGAGGTCGCCCGTTTTGTGCCGCTTGACCGCATCTTGATCGAAACCGACAGTCCGTATCTGGCGCCCATGCCTTACCGTGGCAAGACCAATAATCCGTCGTATGTACCCCTGGTTGCACAAAAAATAAGCGAGATCAAGCAGGTATCACTCGAAGTGATTGCACAGGCCACCAGCCGGAATTTTGAACAATTGTTCACGGGCGTAAACACATGACTGCATCCATTCCCGGCTACCTCAGGAAACTGTCTTTCCTGCTGGTTTTTGCAGGCGCTGGCTTGGCGCATGCCGGCTCCTACGATGATTTTTTCAATGCCATCAAGCAAGACAATGCAGGCAAGATCAAGGAACTTCTTGTCCGGGGTTTTGACGCCAATACAACAGACGCCAAGAGCCAGACCGGGTTGTACCTTGCATTGAGGGAGCCCTCGCCAAAGGCTGCACAGGTTTTGATCGAATGGAACAAAACCGATGTGAACAAACTCAATGCGCAGGGAGAAAGCGCATTGATGCTGGCAGCACTCAAGGGACAACTGGAATGGGCTGACAAACTGATCAAAAAAGGCGCGGACGTCAACAAAACCGGATGGACGCCTCTGCATTACGCCGCTAGCAGTGGACAGGTTGCGATCATCAGCTTGCTGCTGGAAAGCAGCGCGTACATAGACGCCGAGTCGCCGAACGGCAGCACGCCACTGATGATGGCCGCAATGTACGGTTCAGCAGCATCCGTTAAATTATTGCTCCAGGAAGGCGCCGATCCGAAGCTCAAAAACCAACAAGGATTGACGGCGCTGGATTTTGCGCAACGCAGCAATCGGCCTGATGCCGTGGAAGCGATTGCCGCAGCCATAAGAAGCAAACGGCCAAGCGGCAAGTGGTAAACGGGCCTGATATTCAGGAGGCAACAGGCAGTTCAAGCAAGAACTCGGCGCCACCACCAGGGTGGTTGCTTGCGCTCAACACGCCACCGTGCTGTTCCACGATGCCATAGCTGATCGACAGGCCCAGGCCAGTTCCCTTGCCCACGGGCTTGGTGGTGAAAAACGGATCAAAAATATGTGACAGATGTTCTGCCGCTATGCCCGGGCCGTTGTCACGAAGCCGCAGGCGCACACGATTCCCGGCGGATTCGGTATCAATCCATACCACTTTTTCCGCATTGGCATTGCCTGTCATCGCGTCTTGTGCGTTTTGCAAGAGGTTCATCAAGACCTGCTGCAGTTGGCCAGAACTGCCCGTCACCGTCAAAGGAGGTCCAGGCTGCCATTTCACCTGAAAACTGGGGGCTGCGCCTTTGCCGACCCAGTGAATGGCGCGCTTGATGACCTCATTCAAATCGACCGGCACCCGGGCTTCCGGGTCCATGGCGGAAAAACGCTTGAGCCCATTGACAATATTGGCCGTGCGCTGGGCGCCTTCCAGCGTGCCTTCGATGAGCGACGGCAGATCATTCAGCATGTGGTCGATGCGCAGCCTGGCACGCAGTTCTTCGAGCTGTTCGCTGCTTTCGCCCGCATGCACGGCCGCCACGTACTGGCGCAGGCGGTCGCAATAGCGGCTCAGCGCATGCACGTTGCCCAGTACAAAACTGATGGGGTTGTTGAGTTCATGCGCCACGCCGGCCACCAGGCGGCCCAGCGAGGCCATCTTTTCGGAATGCAGCAGTTGCTGCTGGGCGCGCTTGAGGGCTTCATGGGCGCTGCGCAGCTCATGGTAGGCGCGCTTGATCTCGGCCGTGGGCCGGGCCACGAACACCGTGCCCACGCGGCGCCCGTTGGCGCCCACGCGCGGGGTGCAATTGGCATCGACCGGTACGCTCTGGCCCTGCGCATCGAGCAGGTTCAGCTCCAGTCCTTCGCCCCGGCGCGGCGGGTTGGTGTTGTCCAGCACGGTGCGCGCCCGCTCCACGCTGACGGAGTCGGCCAGCAGGTCATAAAAGGAGGTGCCGTGCAGGTCGGCCTCGGCGCGGCCCACCAGCTCGCACAGCGCGGCATTGGTTTCCTCGATCACGCCGCGCTCGTTGCACACCAGCAGCACGTCGGACATGGCCGAGAGCACGCTGAGGATGAACTGCTGGGACTGCTCCAGCTCGGCATTTTTCTTCTCCAGTTCGATTTCGTCGTCGATGAGCTGCGAATACACCTCGTCCATTTTCTGGATCACGTCCACCCAGGTGGACTCGTCCAGGCCCTCCATGGCGTTGCCCGGCATCAGGCTTTCCAGACCGGGCGGCCGGCCGTGGGCAGCGTCAGGGTTTGATGAGGCGGGCATGCGCTATTTTCAATGCACCGTACACACCATGCAAGGGTCGAACGAGCGCACGATATGCTGCACCGAGACTGGCGTGGCTTCGCCCGGCTGTACCAGGGCGCCTTCCAGCGCCTGCTCCAGTGCGCCCGCCGTGCCCGCCTTGTCACGCGGTGAGAAGTTCCAGGTCGTCGGGGCCACGATCTGGTAATTGGCGATCCGGCCCCGGCTGGCTACCACCCAGTGGCCCAGGCTGCCGCGCGCGGCTTCGCTCAGGCCCACGCCCACGCCTTCGGTAAAAGCCGGGCTGGGCACGCAATAAGGCGCGTTGGGCTGCAATTGCCGCAGCCAGTTTTCCATCATGGGCACCACGCGGGCCAGTTCCAGCACGCGGGCCAGTACCCGTGTGAAAACCGTGCCGCCATGGCGCCGCACCGCATCGAGCACCAGCGGATGAGCCGCCGCCAGCTGCCGGGCAATGGCGCCGGTCTCGATCACCTGCCCGGCCAGGCGGGGCGCCTTGTTCCAGGTGTAGGCATCGGGTTTGTCAATATCGGGCAGCGTGATGCCTTCGACAGGATGGCGCGGCCCGGCGGCATCGGACAGCCAGGCATGGGTCGCGTCTTCGCGGATGCCACTCACGTCAAGCGGCATCAAGCTGCCCGTGCTGGCAAGCCAGACCCCGCTGCCGAATTCAAAGCCACCGCCCGGCTGCGGATAGGCCCCGTAACTGAGGTAGCGGCCCGGCCCCGACCCCAGGCTGGCGAGTCCGGCACTTTGCACCATGCTCAGGAACAGCCGGAAATCACCACGCCACGGGTCTTGGGCATGCCAGTCCCACAGGGCTTGCTCGCTGTCCAGGCCGGTGATCAACTCCAGCGGGGCTGCGAACAGCTCGCGCTCCAGGAAGCTGCGGAATTCGCGCACCTTGGCCAGCAGGCGAATCCGCTCGGCCGCCTCCACCGGGCGGGTCGAGCCGCCGGCTTCGACGCTCTGGGTGTGCGGCCATTTGCCGGCCAGCGTGCCGAGCAGCGTGAACCAGCGCTGGCGCGCCGCAATTGCGGCGCGGGTCTGCTCGCCCGTCTGCGGGGCAAAGCGGCGCAAGGCCTCGGCATGCCATGGCTGCCGGGCATACACCGGCCGGGTGAAGTCAGGCATGAAGAACAGGTAGAAATGCGTCAGGTGGTCGGCCAGGTTTTCGGTGGCCAGCATCACATTGGTGACATGCTGGCCATTGGGCGGCGGTGCTATGCCGCCCAGGCTGGCCAGGGCACGGGCGCAGGCCACGGACTGGGAGACCGAGCAGATGCCGCAGATGCGCGGCACATAGACCAGCGCATCGTGCGGGTTCTTGCCCTGCAAGATCTGCTCGAACCCCCGGTACATCGGGGCGTTCACCCGGGCGGAGGTGACCCGCCCGTCATCAATGTCCAGCGTGACTTCGAGGTCGCCCTCGACGCGGTTAAAGGGACCGACAAGCAGGCGGGTCATTTCAATCGGGTCTTGCGGGCCAAGGGCGCCACCACCAGATGGTCGGCCACGGCATTGAGCTTGACCCGCCGGGGCGTGGCGGATTTGGACAGCGATGCCAGCGCCACGAACCAGGCCTTGGGCATGTCGGTCGGCAGGCCAATCGGGATGCCGGCGAACTTGGGCGTTTCGTGGAACGGATGGCCGGGCTCCTGAAAGCCGGGTTCGGTGCAGGCGATGCAGGCATAGCCGCCGCGCGTGCAGGAGCCCTCGCCATTCCACAGGCGGGTGTTGCAGTCGGCATGCACCTGCGTTCCCTTGCAGCCCCGGTGTTCCATCATGCAGCCAAGGTCAGACGGCTTTTCGGCGCTGGCCTTGTACTCGTAGTATTCGTTGCGGGTGCAGCCGTGATGCACCAGCTGGTCGGCGTAAAAGCGCGGCCGGCCCAGCGTGTCTAGGTCAGCGTCGCCCAGGGTCTCGCTGGCCAGGGCCATCAGGCTGTCAATGACCCAGCCGGGATGGGTCGGACAGCCAGCGATGTTGATGACGGGCAGGCCGCTGGCCGAGCGGAATTCGCTGCCCAGCAGGCCGCCGGGACGGTCATCCTCGTACTGCAGGCCGCAGGCATCGGTCGGGTTGCTGCCGCCAGCGGTGACGCCGCCCCAGGCCGCGCAACTGCCCACGGCCACCACATGGCGCGCCTGCGCTGCCAGCTGCCTGACCCAGTGAATCATCGGAATGCCCGTGCCGGCCAGCACATGAAAGCGGCCGCTGCCGTGCGGGCCGCGCAGCAGCGAGCCTTCGATGCACAGCGCATCCAGCCGCACCTGTCCGGACACGATTTGCTCCAGCAGGCCAATCAGCTCATGACCGCTTTCCAGCGACAGCGACGGATGCCACAGCAGGTGAATGCCGGCGTCACGCAGGTGGCCATGGAAATCGGTGGTGTCGGCGCACAGCAGCGACATGCTGCAGCCACCGCAGCCACCCGACTGCAGCCAGAGCACATTGAAGGCCGGGTTGGTCATGATTAGCCCTCCAGTCCGAAACGGACCATTTTGCCGCGCAGACCGACCCGCGACAGGCCCAGCTCCCTGGCGGCGTGGGTCTTGTTCCAGCGGTGGCGCAGCAGGGTTTCGCGCAGCACCATGGTTTCAATCGCATCGAGCCGCTCGCTCAGGGTGCCGCTGCTCGGCAGCGACAGCGCCTGGTCGGCGGCCTGGCCGCTGGCGGCCAGACCGGCCTGGCCGTGCAGCACGCGCAGTGAAAAGGTCTGCGCCTGAATCTCGTCCCCGTCGCTCAGGGCCACGGCGCGGGCAATCTCATTGCGCAGTTCCCGGATATTGCCCGGCCACGGGTAGCCCATCAGGCAGGCCAAGGCCTCGTCATTGAGCGTGGCGCCCGGCCGGCCAAGCTCGGCGCCGACATCGCGCACCAGGCGCCGGGCAATCGGCGCGATGTCTCCCGCGCGCTCGCGCAGCGGCGGCACGGTGATCGACACGCCGGCCAGGCGGTAGTACAGGTCTTTGCGGAACAGGCCCTCATGCACCCGCTGCTCCAGGTCGCGGTGGGTGGCGGCAATCACCCGGACATTGACCGGAACGGGACGTGCCGCCCCCACCGGCCGCACCTCGCCTTCCTGCAGCACCCGCAGCACCCGCACCTGAAAAGCCGGGGAGGTCTCGCCAATCTCGTCCAGGAAAACGGTGCCGCCGTTGGCCCGCTGAAAGAGTCCCGGGCGATCTTCATAGGCGCCGGTGAAGGAGCCGCGCTTGTGGCCGAACAGTTCGGACTCCAGCAATGTGTCAGGAATGGCCGCGCAGTTTTCCACCACGAACGGGCCGCCTCCGCGCGGACTGGCGTAGTGGATGGCGCGAGCGATCAGCTCCTTGCCGCTGCCGGACTCGCCCAGCACCAGCACGCTCAGGTCATAGCGCGCCACCCGCTCGGCCATGCTGCAGACCGCATTCAAGGGACTGTTCGAGCCGCGTTCGATACGCTCAAAGTCAAAGACACTGCGCGCCTGCGCCAGCTTGTGGGCGACCCGCTGGCGCAGCACCGGCGTGCTGGTGCGCAGCTCCAGGTCCAGCTGGTTCATGCTGCGCTGCAGGGTTTGCGCCTCGGCGGCTGTGCGCACGGTTTGCAGCAGGTGGTCCGGCACCCAGGGCTTCAAAATGTACTGGTAGATGCCTGCGTCATTGATGCCGGCGATGATGTCTTCGGTGTCGGTATAGCCGGAAATCACGATGCGCACCGTGTCCGGCCAGCGCTCGCGCACCTCTTTCAGAAAAGCCACGCCGGTCAGCCCGGGCATGCGCTGGTCACACAAGATCACGCTGACCGCCTGGCGCTCCAGCAGGGCTCTGGCCTCGTCGGCATCGCTGGCCGTGAACACGGTGAAGTCTTCATCGAGCGTTCGCCGCATGGCAGCCTGCGAATGCACTTCGTCGTCCACCACGAGGATGCTGGGCAGTGAATCAGAGAGGTTCATGAACGGTGAATCGCCAAATGCCTGGGCGTCCAGGCATGGGCCAGCTTGTGCACGAAGTGAAAACGGGCCATATGGTAGCTGGGATCAAATCCGTAGAAGTTTCGGTGCATGCGGGACAATTCTTCCTGACGGTAGTGCGCCAAAGGCCGTGTCGCTTCATCGCTGGCACGCTGCTCCTGCTTGCGGAGCAAATGTTCCGGCAAATTGTAGGCGTTGGCCAGCGCTTGGGCCTGCTCCCCAAAAATCCCTTCAAATTTCGCTGCCGTGCAGTCAAAGCAGCGGTCGATCAACCCTATTTCCTGGGCCGCCTGTGCAGACACCGGCAGGCGCTGCTGCATCAGTTGCTGGGCCGCCTTTTGGCCCAGGCGCCTGGGCAGAAGATAGGTCCAGTATTCAGAGCCATACAGATTGCCCATGTTCTTGTAATGCGGATTGAGCAGCACACCTTGGTGCGACCAGACCTCGTCAGCCGCCAGGGCTAGAAAAGCACCGCCGGCTCCGGCATTGCCGCGCAGCACGGCCACGGTGATCCGGTCCGTCGTGGTGATCAGGGCCTGGGCCACGTCGTTCATGGCATTGATGTTGTGCCAGGATGCGTCTGCGGCACTGCCCGTGCCGTCTTCCCCCAGGCCATGGGCTGCGGCCTCGATGCAGTTCAGGTGGATTCCATTGCTGAAAAAGTCCTGCCCGCCCAGCAGTAGCAGAACCTTCAACGGCTTGCGCCTGATTTCCTGCAGCGCGGCCAGCAGTGCCTTGCATTGCCGCGAGGACATGGCCCCGTTGTAGAAGTCAAAGGACAGGTAGCCGACCCGGGCCTCCGGCGGGCCAGATTCGGCGTAATGCAGTTCGGCCCATTCGGCCGGGTCGCGTTCCAGCGCCACGGCAAGCTCGGGCAGTGCCGCGCAGTGCCGGGCCAGCGCCATGGCCGTCGGCAGCTTGAACCGGGGCGCAGGAAACCCGCTCGCACCAGAACCTGAATCACCCGCCGTGTCAAGCAGGCAGGCCTGGCCAATCCACAGGCCACCGTCCACCGTCGCGCGCAGCACGGCGCCGTCTCGCTGCGCCAGCACGGCACCGGCCGGGGCACCGGGGAACGACTGCATGAGTTCCGGGGTGGCGGCATGCCCATCCCAGATCCGGCAGGGCTGATCGAACAGCCGGTCGGCCACGCCGGGCTGGCCATCGGCGCTGTGCAATCGGGCCAGTGCCTGGGCCGTGGTGTGAGATGTCCAGTCAATCGCGCGATCGGCCTGCCTGACCAGCGGGCGCCAGCGGGCCGGTGCGGGCGCAAGACCGGCACCTTTTGCCCCGGCAGACGCTGATTCGGGGGTTGTGCCAGCAATGAAACTGCGCACGGCCTGCAGCATGGCAGTTTCGGCAGCATGCGCCACTTCATGGCGGTAGAGGCTGCCTTTGGTTGCATCCCGCATGGCAAATTCTGCGCTGGCCCACACCGGGCCGGCGTCATAGTCATGAGTAGCCTGCAGCACCGTGACGCCCCAGCGCCGGGCGCCATCGAGCAGCGCCCAGTCCAGCGCACTCGGACCCTGGTCGCCCGGTGGTCCGGGATGCACGATCAGGCAGGGCTGGCGACACCACACCGTTTCGGGGATGCGGCGTTTCAAAAACGGAGCCACCAGCAAGTCGGGCTTGAAGAGCGCAACCGCTTCTTCGGTCACGCTGTCTGAGATATCCAGTTCCACCGACACCTGGTGGCCCTCGGCCTTGAGCGCCACAAACAGGCGCTGGCTCAGGCTGTTGAAGCTGTGACACAGCAGCAGGATGCGCACTACCGGCGATGTCATGGCCGCAAGCCCTCCAGCAGCTTGGCAGCCGCTTTTTTCCCCTGGTAGATGGCGATTTTTGTTTCCAGTGCATTGATGGCCGCCAGAAAGCTGGCGTCGGAATCGGCCTTCATCAGGGGAGCCAGTACCGTCATCAGATCGGGGCCAAAAGACGGGGCCAGACGAACCATGACCTGGCGGCGCAGGGCATTCCAGCGCACGACCTTGTCATTGGCATCCGGCGGTGCAGGCGGGACAGCTTCTTTGCCAGGCGAAGCAGGTGGTTCGGACTGGACCGGCTGCGGACTGGCTGCTGCAGCGCGGGCAGTCTTTGAGGTTTCCAGGCGTTCGACCAGCCCCAGCCCCCGAAGGACTTCAAGGGGCGGCAGGATGTCGCGCCCCAGCTTGCGCTCCACAGTCGCCAGCGAATCCATGCCATTGAGCAAAATGAGCATGGAGCGCGCTGCCGCATCCAGTCCGGCAGCGCGCATTTTCAGTTCGTCCCAGCCCTTGGTGGACTTTTTATAGACGCCGTTCAGGTTTGTCTCCATCTGGCTTGCTCCCGGTTAACAGTTAACAGATGCGCGGAAGCTGCTCGCCGCTCAGCCAGTCCACCACGCGGCGGCCGCCAAAACGGGTGTTCATCTGCACGAAGTGATGCGCATCCTCGGTCACCACGCCAATGCGGGCGGCGGCCCTGCCTTGCGGATGGTCTCGCATGGCCGCCAGCACCGCATCAGCGGCTTCGGGCGCGCAGATGGCAATGAGCTTGCCTTCGTTGGCGATGTACAGCGGGTCCAGCCCCAGAAGTTCGCAGGCCGCGTCCACCTCGGGCAAGACGGGAATCGCCGACTCCTGCAGCATCATGCCGGCGCGCGACTGGCGCGCCACCTCGTTGAGCGTGGTGGCCAGCCCGCCGCGCGTCGGGTCGCGCAGCACCCGAACGCCGCCCGGCGCGGCCTGCAACATGGCGGCCACCAGGGTATGCAGGGCGCAGGTGTCGGACTCGATGGTGGTTTCAAACTCCAGCGATTCGCGCTGCGACAGCACCGCCACGCCGTGCTCGCCGATGGTGCCCGACAGCAGCACCACGTCGCCGGGCCGGGCGTTGCTCCCGGCAATGTCCACGCCCGGCGCCACCACGCCCAGGCCGGTGGTGCTGATGAACACGCCATCGCCCTTGCCGCGCTCGACCACCTTGGTGTCGCCGGTGATGATGGGCACGCCCGCTTCCCTGGACGCCTGCGCCATCGAATCGACGATGCGCTTGAGGTCGGCCAGCGGGTAGCCTTCTTCGAGGATGAAGCTGGCCGTGAGGTACAGCGGCGTAGCGCCGGACATGGCCACGTCGTTCACGGTGCCATGCACGCTCAGACAGCCCACGTCACCGCCCGGAAAAAACAGCGGCGAGACCACATGGCCGTCGGTCGCCATCACCAAGCGCGCGCCGGGCGGCAGCGCAGGTGGTGCGAACACCGCGCCGTCATTGCCCTGGCGCAAAAATTCGTTGTCGAAGGCGGCCAGGAATAGCTCCTCGATCAACTGGGCCGCCGCCCGCCCACCGGCGCCGTGGCCCATGTCGATGCAGCCATGGCGAATGTCCAGCGGACGGATATAGGCTATTTTAACCGGGCTCATATTGATTCCACCACGACGGGAATATCCCGGAAACGGCCGTATGAATAATGGGCGGCGCAGGCCCCTTCGCTGGACACCATGCACGAGCCCACCGGGTTTTCCGGCGTGCAGACGGTGCCAAAAATCTTGCAGTCGGTCGGTTTTTTGACGCCGCGAAGAATCGCTCCGCACTCGCAGGCCTTGTTGTCGGCCACCGGCTGGTAGCGCAGGTCAAAGCGGCATTCAGCGTCAAACTGCGCATAGCTGGGCCTGATCTTCAGCGCGCTGTAGGGCACTTCGCCCAGCCCGCGCCACTCGAACGTTGTGCGCAGTTCGAAAATCTCCGACACCAGTGCTTGGGCCTGCAAATTGCCCTCACGCGAGACCACGCGGGAAAATTCGTTTTCCACCTCGGCCCGTCCTTCATTGACCTGGCGCACCAGCATCAGCACCGCCTGCATCACATCGAGCGGCTCGAAGCCGGCGATCACCACCGGCTTGCGGTATTCGTCCGAGAAATGCTCGTAGGGCTGCGAGCCAATCACGATGCTGACATGGGCCGGCCCGACAAAGCCGTCAATCGGCACCGTGCCGTACTGGCGCACCTCGGGCGACTCCAGGATATGGGTGATGGCCGAGGGCGTGAGCACATGGCAGCACAGCACGCTGAAGTTTTTCAGCTGCGCCCGCTGCGCGTCGCGAATCGCCAGCGCGGTGGGCGGCGTGGTGGTTTCAAAGCCGATGGCAAAAAAGACCACTTCGCGCTCGGGATTCTGGCGGGCGATTTCCAGCGCGTCGGCGGCCGAATAGACCATGCGGATGTCGCCGCCGCGCGCCTTGGCCTTGACCAGCGACAGGCTGTTGGAGGCGGGCACGCGCATGGTGTCGCCGTAGGTGCAGACAATCACGCCAAACTCCAGCGCCAGCTTGATGGCCAGGTCGATGCGGCCAATCGGCAGCACGCACACCGGGCAGCCGGGGCCATGCACCATGCGCACATTGGGCGGCAGCATTTCGGCGATGCCGTAGCGTGAAATGGCGTGGGTGTGGCCGCCGCAAAACTCCATGAAACTGTACTGGCGTGCGGGCTGCACTTCCTCGGCCAGCCGGGCGCCGATCTTGCGGGCGATGTCGCCATCGCGGAATTCGTCGATGTATTTCATGCTGCGGCTTTCATGGGGGGAGAAACAGGCTCGCTGCCGGCCTCGGCCAGTTCGCCGAACATCGCCAGGGTGCGGGCGGCTTCTTCCGGGTCTATTTTTCCAATGGCGTGGCCGACATGGACGATGACGTAGTCGCCGACCTCGACCGAGTCGATCAGGGCAATCGAGATGGTCTTGCGGATGCCGCCCAGGTTGACGATGGCTTGCTCGCCGGGCAGCAGCTCGACGAGCCGGGCAGGAATGGCTAGGCACATGGCAGGCTTTCAGAAGGAAGAAGTGATGTGAAGGGCTGAGTGGATGCAATCTCGTCGGCCAGGCCGAAACCGGGGGAATCCAGCTGTTGCGCCACGACCCAGGCCTGGCCCAGCGCCAGGCCGGCGTCGCCGCAGGAGTTCGTTTGGGGCCGGAAAACCCGCAAGCCATGGCTGTGCAGCCGGCGCGTGACCTCGCGGGCCAGGATGGCATTCATGAAGCAGCCCCCGCCCAGGCAGACGATGCGGCATCCGGCCTGCAGCGCTGCATGCGCGGCCCAGTCGGCCAGCGCATGCGCCAGGGCCAGATGGAACCAGGCCGCCGCCGCGCCGACCCTGTCCGCCGCTTCTGGCCAGTCCAGCAAGGCGCAGAGCAGGGGGCGAATATCGAGCACGCCGGTGTCGGTTTCAATGCCCGATTCATGGCGCGTCATCACCGCGTCCGCTGCCTGAGCCGCATCAAGCCAGCGGGCCGCCTGCTGCTCCAGCGCGATGGCCGCTTCGGCTTCGGTCTGTTCCAGCAGGTGCAGGCCCAGGGCGGCGGCGGCGGCATCGAACCAGCGCCCGGCGCTGGTGGTGGCCGGGCAGTTCAGGCCGGTTTCCAGCATTCGTTGAATCATCCGGGCGGGACCGGCGCCCACGGCCGCCGACAGGCGCGGCTCGATCTCGGTGCTGCGCCCCATCGCATGCAGAGCCGAGGCCAGCATGCGCCATGGCATGCGCGCGGCCGCATCCCCGCCCGGCAGGCCCAGCGGCCACAGGTGGCCCAGCCGCCGCCAAGCGCCGGGCGCGACCCACAGCAATTCGCCGCCCCAGGCCGTGCCATCGGTGCCCAGCCCCACGCCGTCCAGCGCCAGGCCGATGACCGGCTCGTTCAGGCCATGCTCGGCCATGACCGCGCCGATATGGGCATGGTGGTGCTGCACGCCGATGGCGTTGATTTGCCATTCTTCGGCCAGCGCCAGGGCCAGCCGGGTGCTGTAGAAGTCAGGGTGCAGGTCGTGGGCGATGGCCGCTATCGGCTGGCTGGACCGTGCGGCCAGATCGCGCGCCGAGGCTTCCAGCGCGCAGCAGGCCTGGGCGTCGCGCAGGTCGCCGTGCAGGTCGGAGCCGTGGGCGCCGGTCGCGTCGAGCAGGCAGGCGGTGTTCTTCAGCCAGGCGCCGACCGCCAGCACGGGGCGGGATGATGGCGACGGCATCGGGTTTGGCATGGTGTTCAGGCCGCAGCGCTTGCGGCGTGCGCTGCGGCGAGTTCGGCTTCAAGCGCAGCGATGCGCTGGCGCAGCACAGCCTCGGTCGTGCCGTGGCTGGCGGAATCGACATGCGCGTGGGAGTGCTCAGTCTGCCCGCCCATCGCATGCTCCAGCCAGTGCAGCCAGGCGTCCATGCCCGCACCCGTGGTGGCCGAGAGCTGGATGATTTCAATGCCTGGGTTGACACGGCGCGCAAACTCGATGCAGCGCTGCACGTCAAACTGCAGGTGCGGCAGCAGGTCTGTCTTGTTGAGCACCATGAGGCGGGCAGCGGCAAACATGTCGGGGTACTTGAGCGGCTTGTCCTCGCCTTCGGTGACGGACAGGATGGCCACCTTGGCCGCTTCGCCCAAGTCCCACGCGGCGGGGCAGACCAGGTTGCCGACGTTCTCAATGAACAGCAGGCTGTGCTCCTCATGGCCGTGGTGATGGGCCGCTTCATGGCTGCCGTGCGAGTGCAGGCGCCCAAACGCCTCGGCCACCATGGGCGCATCCAGATGACAGCCCTTGCCGGTGTTGACCTGAATGGCCGGGGCGCCGGTGGCGCGGATGCGGTCGGCGTCAAAGCTGGTCTGCTGGTCGCCTTCGATGACCGACACCGCCAGCCCCGGATGGCGCTGCTTGAGCGCTTCGATGGTGGCGCACAGCAAGGTGGTCTTGCCCGAGCCGGGGCTGGACACCAGGTTCAGCGCCGTCACGCCATGCGCCTCGAAATGCAGGCGGTTCTGGCGGGCGATGCGGTTGTTGGCGCCGAGGATGTCGGTTTCGAGCCTGATGGCGCGCTCCTGGCTCATGCCGGGCACCGACACGCGCGCCGAACCGGCGCCAAAGTGCAGGTCGCCGGTCTGCGCATCAACCTGCGGCGCCGACGCTACAGGCAAAGGGGCGGGCTCGTGGCGATATTCGTGAATTTTTTCGCCGCTGTCGGCGCAACCGCAAATGACACACATGATTCAATTCCTTTATTCGTCGGCTACCAACATATCCATCACACGCAATTCAGTGCCGCCGGTGGGCTGCAACTGGTAACTGCCGCAGCCCGTGCAGGCCATGCCGCGCGCCGCCAAAGGCACGGTCTGGCTGCAGGCCATGCACCAGGCCTGCCCGGCGGGCTCTTCAAACTCCAGGCGTGCGCCGTCCAGCGCGGTGCCCGGCGCAATCGCTTCGAGCGCGAACTTCAGCGCGCGCAACTCGACGCCGGCCAGTTGGCCGACTTCCAGCCGCAGCACGGTCACGCGCTGAAAGGCCTCGCGCCGTGCGGCATCTTCGACCAGCTTCAAGATTCCGCCGGCCAGGCTGGCTTCATGCATCACATTTCTCCTTCAGCAGGGCGGACGGGCTCAACGCGAACCTGACGCACGGGTCAAAAGCCGCCATCAAGGCAAGGATACGCTGCTCGATCTCCGGGGTGAAGCCGGTCGGCAGGGTGGCCAGCACCTGGGCCACCGCGCCTTGGGGGTGGAAATTCCATTCCGTGGGCGCCACCACGCGGCAGGCCAGCACGCGCGCGCCAAGGCCTGGCCCATCGAGCTGCACCGAGTGGACCAGCAGGCCGCGCGCCATCTCGATCCAGGCCAGCCCCTCGTTATCGCCCAGGCAGACGCTGCCGGCCTGCAGCCAGTACGGGCCGTTGCACCGCGCCTCGTCAGGCAGCGACAACCGAACCAGTTCCGCCAGCCTGGCGCCCAGTCGCAGCCAGGGGGTGTCAAAGCGCGCCGGGGCGTGCTGGTTCAGCCGGGTCCAGGGTCCTGTTTCCGCGCAGTGGCCGCGCCAAAGCGGCTGCCGGGTGAACGACGGCGTGCTGCGCAAATCACCGGCCAGTGCCAGCAAGTCCTGGCGCGAGGCATGCGGACGCAATGCTGGCGCGCCGGGCATTGCCAGGTCCGCCACGGACTTGCAGCCTTGCAGCAATTCGGGCAGCCACAAAGGCGTGCTGGCGCACCAGGCACTCATGAAGTCGTGCGGATTGCATTCCCATTGCCTGAGCCATTGCCGGGCGGGCATTCCCAGCAGTTGTTGGCCCAGCCACGCTTGCAGGCCGGGGAAATCCAGGGTTTGCCCGGCAGGGGATGCGGCCATGGACAAAGGGCAAGCCTGCAAGGCTTTCAAGGCCAGTGTCTGAGCGCGGCAGCAGGCCTCGGGAGTTGCCGCCAGCTGCCCTGGCCAGTCCAGGCCAATGCGGCGCAGGTGCTCGCGCAGCGTCTCGGTTTGCAGCGTGCTGCGGGCGGTGTCAGTCAGCGACCCGGTTTGACCGCCAGCGGCCTGCAGGGCCAGGCTGGCGCACAGCCGGTGCGCCTGTCCACACAGGTTGAAAAGACTGCCCAGAAGGTCGGGAAGCGTACTGGCAGGCTTTCCCTGGGTGAGGTGCGCCACCCAGTCCGGACGGGTGCTCATCAGGTTGCCGGGTGCGGCCAGGCCGGGCCGAACCGTCAGGGCGCCTGCCAGCCGGTCCAGCGAAAGTGAAGCCTCAGCCACGGCCAGCCTCCAGTCTGCCGGGCGCAGCCACGGCGCTGGATCGCCCGAAGAGGAAGGCGCGGCGCGCAGGGGCTTGCGGCAAGACCGCCTGGGCCGCAGCGCTCGCCGGTTGCCGCAGCGTGTCCAGCACGGCCTGGGCCGTGGCCACGGCGGCCTGGTGATTTTCAAACTCAAACACCGGGGAGAACAAGGAACAGGCTTCATAGCTGCCAAAGCCGTCTTCGTGCGCAGCAATGAACTCGAAACATTCGCGCCCGACGTAGCGCGGAACCTTGCTTCCCACCTGCTTCGCGAGGTCCAGTCGCCGCAGCGGCAGCCAGACCAGGTTCATGAACCAGGGCGTGATAAGCACGCCGATGCCAGTGGTTTCGGGCTCGTTGCCCTCCGGCTTGACCAGCTCAAACCCCACGGCCTCCACCTGCACGGCAGGGTTCAGCAGCGGAATGCCTTGCATGCGCGTGCTGGCAATGTGCTGGTACAAGGCCGCCAGGGCCTTCACGCGCAGGCTGAGAACGGGGCTGTCGGTGCTGTGCATGGCTCAGCCCTCGCCGCTGCCGAGCAGCACCATGAACTGCTCGGCATCGCCGTCGCAGACCGGGCAGCGCCAGTGCGCCGGCAGGTCGGTGAAGGCCGTGCCAGGCTCGATCTGCCAGACCTCATCGCCCAGCGCCGGGTCATAGACCCACCAGCAGATCTTGCACTCCAGGCGTGCCGAGGCCGGCAGCTTGGCGCTGCTGCCCAGGTAGCTGCCTTCAAAGCGCGGCGCGCTGCTGGAGTTCATGCGTGCTCCACCCATTCGAGCACTTCCTTGAGGCGCTCATGGGAATCTTCCAGGTCTTCCCTGGCGGCCTGCGCCACGTCGGGCAGTTCAGTCACTTCGACGGTGTTCAGGATCACCAGGTCCTGCGAGTTGTAATACACCACGCGCCAGGTGTTGGGCATGCAGGTGTTGGTGATGCGGCAGTTGCCGTAGCCGCGCGAGAGGATCAGCACCCGCCCGGTGCCCAGGTGGTGGTCCATGAAGCCGATGTCTTCCACCGACATCGGCAGCAGCGTCAGGTTGACGACGTAGGCGCTCTGGCCGGGTTGCCACAGCTTCCACTGGTCCTCGATTTCCGACATCAGCAGGGGCGCGTTCTGCACATTGGGCGGCAGCGGGCCTTGCCAGCGCGGCATGCTTGCCTGCACGTCCTGCCGGGCCGTTTCTTTCAGGGCTTGCGGCACATAGCCGAGCTCGATGGTGTCGGACACCACCCGGCCATTGGCGGTCTGCACGACGCGCCAGACGCCCGCAAACACCGACTCCTGCACCCGCAGCTCGGTCGAGTCATCGCCCTGGGTCGTTACCAGCGCGCTGACTTCGCCTTCGCCAAGCACGGTGTTGATGAGCTTGAGGTCGGCTTCGGGCAGCCCGTTCAGGCTCACGCTGCGGTTGCCGCCCTCCTGCAGGGCATGGCCCAGCTGGACCAGCGATTCGCGCAGCGCCGCGCAGGCCAGCACCAGGCTGGCCACCTCTTCGGGCTCGGGCAGAAGGGGCGCGCGGAAGGTTTCCATGCCCTGCGGCATCGGCATGTAGTCCAGCACGTCTTCTTCCGGCTGGCTGCCCGGGCCGATGGTTCGCACCGGGATGGGAAAATCTTTCATGGGGTTCACCTCAGGTTTCAATGGCAGGATGCATCGCTGGACGCGGCATTGGCGCTCACGACGGGAATGCCGATGGTCGGCGCGCGCGACACCGGCATGGCCAGCGCGCGTTCGACTTCGTGGACATATTCCTCCCAGTCGTGCATGCCGGGCAGGGTGGTGACGTACCGGCCGTCGCGCAGGAACAGCAGGGTCGGCCAGCGGTTCGAGCCGTAGCGCCGCGCCAGCGCTTCTTCCTGGTCGCGCGGCACCACGGCGATTTCAAACCGGCGCGACGCCGAGCGGCGCAGCTCGGGCAACACCACGGCCACATCCTGGCCTTCGGGAAAGCGCACCGCGTCGCCCGCCAGCAGAACCACCCGGTCGCCGCCGAGCGCGGCCCAGTCCTGAACGCTTTTTTCATCGACCCAGGTGGCGCCGAAGTCCGTCACCAGCCGCTGCACCAGGGGTGAATCGGGCGGAGTGGCCTTGGGCGGCTGCACCGGCAGCCTGACGAGGGTTTCGGAGCCTGATGTTTCGGTGTTCATGATGCTTGTTTCTCCAGACGGGTTAATAAATGCCGGTGGACAGTGCCAGCAGCTGCTCGCGGCTCATGCGCGAAGGCAGTTCAAAGGCAACGTGGTCGAGCCGGTCCGGCGTGTTCTTCGTTTCATGGCCCTGCAATACCGCCTCCAGCAGGTCCAGGGTTGCGTTGATTTCCTGCGCCCGCTGCGCGTCGATGCATTCCTGCGCGCTGTCCAGGAAAACCAGCAGCCAGTCGCCAGCCGCCACGCTGCCGACCAGGGCGGTGCGAACACGGCGCGCCTGGCCCCGGCCCTGGCAATTGGCATGCCCCGGTTCGAGCGACAGCACCTGCATGGGAATTCCGATACACATGGCGGCCTCAGGCGGTTTGCGGGGTGGCGGGGAAAAAACGGTCATCGCCCGAGCGGCAGGCTTCGGTTTCGGACGGGCGCTCGTCCTCATAGCGCAGCAGGTCCAGTTCGCAAAAGGTGACGGCGTCGTGCATGCTCAGGGGCTGGGTGCGCAGCGTCGGCCTGGCGCCCCACTCGCGCAGGGTGGCCAGTCCGTGGGCCAGGGCGTCTTCGAGCGCGAGTTTGACCCGGGGCCGCAGGCTGCCGCCGTAATCTTCCAGGTACTCGGGCTGGCAGCCGATCAGCAGCACCGACCTGGGGTATTTTTCGGTCAGCATGGCCAGGGACAGCACCTCCTGAAAGCCGGTCTGGTGCAGGCTCATTTTCTTGGCGCCCATGAAGCGCGGCACCTCGTCGTCCTCGACCAGCTTCAGGGTGCCGGGCGCCAGGCCGTAATCGACGGCATCGAAGATCAGCAGGCGCGTCGCCTCCTGCACATGCTGGATCAGGTACAGCCCCTGCGTGCCGCCATCGATCAGGCTGACATGGGGGGCGAACTCGTAGCGCTGCTGCAAGGCCTCGATGCAGCGCACGCCAAAGCCTTCGTCGGCCCACAGGACATTGCCAATGCCCATCACGCAGATGGTTTCGGGCTGGTCACCATCTCCGTGGCAGGCGTTTTCGGGCGGATTTTTGCGCATAAGGTGTACCTCGAAAAAATGTTATGGCGGGCGGGAGGCGGCATCGCCTCCAAACGCTGGTCCGCTTTGCATGGCGTGCTGCCTGCTCAGTCCTTGAACGTGCGGTAGCCCGAGATCATGGTGCTGATGACGCTTGAGCGCCCCATGATGTCCTCGCGGATGGCCGCATAGACGTGGACAATCACGAACGACAG
The DNA here is from genome assembly GCF_000015505.1 of Polaromonas naphthalenivorans CJ2. Classification (GTDB taxonomy): domain Bacteria; phylum Pseudomonadota; class Gammaproteobacteria; order Burkholderiales; family Burkholderiaceae_C; genus Polaromonas; species Polaromonas naphthalenivorans. The sequence goes on from NC_008781.1 coordinate 2,092,000, forward strand.
CAGCACCCACAGACCGAGGTGATGCAGGGTATGCACATCCTGCGACTGGCCGAACAGCGGAATGATCCAGCCGAACGCCTTGTCCTGCCACGAGCCGGCCTGCGATCCCTCCGCATACAGGGCGAACCCGGTCAGCACCATGAACACGGCCGTCAGCAAAAAGCTGAAGACCATGGCAAAGCGGGCCAGCGGGTTGTGCCCGACATAGCGGCCCGGACGCTCGGTGAGGAAGGCATACCACTTGAGCATGCCCAGCACTTCGACCCAGTAGGCGCGCTGGAAAATCGGCACCCAGAACATTTCCCGGGCATGGTGGTTGCCCACGATGGCCCAGTAGATGCGCCCGAGCAGGCCGATGGCCAGCAGATAGCCGGCGGCAAAGTGGGCAAACCGGATGTAGCCCATCACGAAGTGGTCGCTGGCCTCGCCGGGCATGGTCGGCAGCGGCGAGCCGATGAAGTAGCCGGTGACGCCCAGCACCGTGATGGCCAGGGCATTGATCCAGTGCCAGACGCGGACCGGGGCTTCATAGACATAGACCGACTTGATGGACCTGGCTCTGGCGACCTCCATCGCATCGAAATCCGCATCGCCTGACGGCGTGGGCGCAAGGGGTAAAGGGGTGGCGGACATGGCTGGCTTTCCTGTTTACAACCGCGTGGCCAGCATCACCAGGCCCGAACTGCCCAGCAGCGCCGCTGCCAGCTGCGTGGCCCATGACCCCATCGCCTGCAGCCGGATGCCAGCCATCAAGCCCAGCGCATGCAGCGCCGCCGAGGCGACCGCGATGCCCGATGCCGTGACCAGCATGTCGGTGCCCGGAACCAGTTCGCTGCCGTGCGCGCTGCCATGCAGCAAGGCTGCCGCGCCGACCATCAGCAGGCCGGGCACAGCCGGCAGGCGGCGGCCTGCCAGCAGCATGACGCCAAACAGCGTCACACTGATGGCCACGCCGGCTTCGACGCCGGGCAGCATGACACCCGACCAGGCCAGCGCCACGCCGGCCAGCAGCATCAGCAAAAAGACCGCCGGGCCAGCCAGCCGGCGCCCGGCAGGCAAGGCCGCCACCGACCAGGCGCCGACGGCCACCATGGCCAGCAGATGGTCCAGCCCCATGAAGGGATGGGCCAGCGCGTCGGCAAAGCCTGCCGCGCCGTGACCCGGATGGGCCTGGGCCGCACCGGCGGCCAGCACCAGCGCAGCAGCAGTGGCCAGGCGCCGGGAATTGAGTTTGAGCATGAAGGAACTCCTCGAAATGATGGGGTAGGGTGAAGCCGTGCTTACCGGACTTTGACGGAGGTCAGTTCCTGGCCGTCCGGGCTCATCACATGGGTCGAGCAGGCCATGCACGGATCGAAGGAATGCAGCGTGCGCAGGATTTCCACGGGTTGCTCCGGGTCCGCCACCGGCGTGTTCATCAGGCTGGCCTCGAAAGCGCCGATCTGGCCCTTGTGGTCGCGCGGGCTCGCGTTCCAGGTGCTGGGCACCACGCACTGGTAGTTCTCGATGCGCCCGTCCTTGATCTTGATCCAGTGCCCGAGCGCGCCGCGCGGCGCGGCCACCACGCCCACGCCCTTGGCTTCCTTGGGCCAGGTGGCCGGGTCCCATTTCTCGACATTGGCGGTGGCAACATCGCCGGCCTTGATGTTGGCGACCATTTCCTTGAAGTCGTCCATCATCATCTCGGCGCAGTACTGCGACTCCAGCGCGCGCGCCAGGGTCCGGCCTATCGTCGTCGGCATCAGCTGCTTGACGGTGTACTGCGTTTCCGGGATGCCCAGCGCCTTGGGGAAGGTGTGGTTGATGATCTGGGCGGAACTGTCGATCTGCTCCTTGACCCGCTGGCAGTTCTTGTTTCCCTGCTGGGCGTGCGCGTAGCCCAGGATGTAGCGCGACAACGGCCCGACCTCCATCGCATGGCCGCGCCAGCGCGGCGACTTGACCCACGAGTACTTGGCGCTTTCGTCGATTTCCTGGATGTTGGTGCGCGTGCCCTTGGTCTTGGCGCCCAGGACGTAGTTGGGCTCGGTCACGCCGTCCCAGCCGTGCAGCCCCTTGGTTTCGTCGCCGTACTTGTACCAGCTGTGGGTGACGAATTCCTGGACCTGTTCCGGGTCGCGCACATCGACCGGCAGGATCTGGTCCCAGTTGCCGTTCAGGATCGCGCCGCCCGGCAGCTTCTGGGTGCTGCGGTCGCCCATGACCTTTTCATAGGTGCCGTAGTCCATCACGTTGGTGGCCGCCAGGCCGCCGCCGTAGAGCCAGCCGGCATTCTTGTACAGGGTGCCGATGGCCAGCACGTCCGGAATATAGACGTTGTTGTTGAACTCGATCATCTCCCGGATGCGCGCCTCGATGAAGTTCAGCCTTTCCATGTTGACCGGGGCGCCCGCAGCCCCGTCCTTGTCCAGGTTGATGGCACAGGGCATGCCGCCCACCAGGTAGTTCGGGTGCGGGTTCTTGCCGCCGAAAATGGTGTGGATCTTGACCCATTCCTTTTGCAGGTCCAGCGCTTCGAGGTAATGCGTGACCGCCATCAAATTGGCCTCGGGCGGCAGCACATAGGCCTTGCTTCCCCAGTAGCCGTTCATGAAGGGGCCGAGCTGGCCGCTTTCGACAAACTTCTTCAGCCGGTTCTGGATGTCGCGGAAATAGCCGGGCGAGGACATCGGGTGGCTCGGCGACACCGCCTGCTGCAGCTCCGAGGTTTTCTTCGGGTCGGCTTTCAGGGCCGACACCACATCGACCCAGTCCAGCGCATGCAGGTGGTAGAAATGCACCGCATGGTCATGCACCTGCAGCGTCTTGGCCATGATCTCGCGGATCAGGTAGGCGTTCTTCGGAATCACGATGCCCAGCGCATCTTCCACCGCGCGCACCGAGGCCAGCGCATGGCAGCCGGTGCAGACGCCGCAGATGCGCTCGACAAACGCCCAGGCGTCGCGCGGATCGCGGCCCTTGAGAATCACCTCCAGCCCGCGCCACATGGTGCCGGTGGAGACCGCGTTGCGGATCACGTTGTTGCTGTCGAGGTTGACCTCGCAGCGCATATGGCCTTCGATGCGGGTCACCGGGTCCACCACCACGCGGCGGCCGGAGTTGTCCATCTTGAAGCCTTGAGTTTCGTAAGCACCCATTTGTAGTCCTTGGTTGTCGTTGGGTTGGCGCGTCAGTGATCGGACAGCGCCGCGTCACTCTTGGGCTTGTCGCTTTTTTGCGTGGCCCGCTTGATGGCCGACACGGCGGCATGCGCCACGGCAGCAGCGCCGACGACGCCGGCCGCAGCGCCGCCGACCTTGTCGGCGTTGGCCTCGATGCCGAACTGGTCCACGCCGGTCAGCCGGTCGTAAAACGAGCCCTTGTCCCAGAAGCCGTCTTCCGAGCAGCCGATGCAGCCGTGGCCGGCCTGGATCGGAAAGCTCGTGCCTTCGTTCCAGCGCGTGGTCGAGCAGGCGTTGTACGTGGTCGGTCCCTTGCAGCCGACCTTGTAGAGGCAGTAGCCCTTGCGCGCCGACTCGTCGTCGAACTTCTCGACGAACTGGCCGGCGTCAAAGTGGGAGCGGCGGTAGCATTTGTCGTGGATGCGCTGGCTGTAGAACATCTTGGGCCGGCCCTGGCGGTCCAGCTCGGGAATCCGGTCGAAGGTCAGCATGTAGGTGATCACGCCGGTCATCACCTCGGCAATCGGTGGGCAGCCCGGCACCTTGATGATGGGCTTGTCGAAGATGACCTTGTGGATCGGCGTGGCCTGGGTCGGGTTGGGCTTGGCGGCCTGCACGCAGCCCCAGGAGGCGCACGAGCCCCAGGAGATGATGGCCTTGGCGTCCTTGGCCACATGCTTGAGCTGCTCGATGAAGGGCTTGCCGCCGATGATGCAGCTCATGCCGTCCTGATTGAGCGGCGGGTTGCCTTCCACCGCCAGGATGTAGTTGCCCTTGTACTTGACCATGATTTCTTCAAGGATGGCCTCGGCCTGGTGGCCGGCGGCGGCCATCAGCGTGTCGTCATAGTCGAGCGAGATCATGGACAGCACCACATCCTTGGCCAGCGGGTGCGCGGAACGGATGAACGACTCCGAGCAGCAGGTGCATTCCAGGCCATGCAGCCACAGCACCGGGGTGCGCGGCTTGGTTTCCATCGCATGGGCGATCTGCGGCACGAAGGACGAGCCCAGGCCCAGGGACGTGGCGGTCAGGGAGCAGTATTTCAAAAAACTGCGGCGGGATATGCCTTGGCGGCGCATCACCTCGTAAAAGGTTTCCATTGTGGGATGTCTCCAGTTGCTTCTTGCTCTTTGCCAACCATCCGGATGTTCAATACACCGGATGTCACGTCCTGGCTTCATGCGCAGGCACGTTCTGTTTTGCAATTCACGCGCCAAATAACAAAAACCACGGGAATACCCTGAATACTTGATTTAAGTGCTTGTTTTTATTGAAGAAATAAGCGTTGGAAAAATCACTGTCGAGATTGATCCAGCGGCAGGTGGATAGTTGGCTTGCAGTTGCTGGTAACTTTTGCAAGCCATGTATTCAGGCGATGGAAACGGCGGTGATGCAAGCGCAGCGTTTCTGCGCTGCGCTTGTCAGCCACCCGGTTTGTCAACCAGAAACAAAAAAAGACACGGAGTTTCCTGCCGTGTCTTTATAGAACTCATTTTTTGATAGCAATCAATGCATATGCCACCTGCGCAAAAGGCTGTTTTTATGCTTTTTTTCCCTGGATCAGCGTGTCAGGCTGACAAACAGGCGCGTCAGCCGCTCGGGCAGTTGCTCGACCCGGTCCACCACGGTGGCATGCTGGCCAAAGATGTCATGCACATAGGCATCGGCCTGCGGGTCCAGGCTGATGCAGTGGCTGTGAATGCCTTGCTGGGCCAGTTCCTGCACCGCCTGGCGGGTGTCGGCCACCAGCGCCTGATCGTCCGGCGTGTCCACGTCGGACGGGCGGCCGTCGGTCAACACCAGCAGCAGCTTCTTGTCGCTCGCCTGTGCGCCCAGGGTGTGCGCGGCATGGCGCAGCGCGGCGCCCATGCGGGTCGAATACTGCGCCTGCAGCGCCGCCAGCCGGGCCTTGGGCGCCTCAATCCAGCGCTCGCCAAAGCCCTTGATGTGCTGGTAGCGCACGTCGTGCCGGGTGTTCGAATGAAAGCCCGCCAGCGCGAACGGGTCGCCCAACCGGTCCATGGCCCAGGCCAGCAGGGCCACGGCTTCCTGGCTCAGCGACAGGCGCGTCTGGCCGCTGCCGGGCACGGCGTCGTTGAGTGAATGCGACAAATCCAGCAGCACCAGCACGGCAATGCTGCGGCCATCGGTGCGGTGGCTCATGAGGATGCGCGGGTCGGGCGCACTGCCTGCGCGCCAGTCGATCAGCGAACGAATCGCCACGTCCAGGTCGAGTTCGCTGCCTTCTTCCTGGTAGCGGATGCGCACCCGGTTTTGCGGCTTGAGGCGGTCGAGCAGTTGCTGCAACTGGCGCGCCAGCGCGGCATGGCGGGCCAAGAGCGCGTCAATCGCGCCGGCATCGCCTGAAGGGTGCAGCGACTCGTACAGGCTGACCCAGTCGGGCCGGTAGCTCTGGCTGGCCGCGTCCCACTCGGGGTAGTGGCGCGGCGGCAGGCCGGGCATTTCCTGCTCGGCGGGCGGGCGGGGCTGGTCAAAGCTGTCCTCCTCGTCGCCCGCTTCAATGAAGCGCCACAGGTGGCGGTTGTCATCGCGGTAGCTGACCACGGTGTCCGTGAAATGAACGCGCGCCAGCTGGTCGCTCTGGCGGCGGGTGCGGGTGGCGTGCTGCAGCGCCAGCGCCTGCATGGCCTGCGTGCTGGACTCCTTGCCATCTTCCAGCAGCGCATGGAAGGCAGCCACGCAATGGTTCAGCGCCGCATCGGCGTAGCCGTGGGCCGGGTCGAGCAAGGCGCGCGACAGCATGGCCAGCCGGTGGCGCAGGCTGCTTACCAACTCCGGGTCGCAGGCGCCTTCGACCGGGCGCGGATGCAGGGCCAGCATCACGTATCGCAGCCCCGGATAGCGGCGCAGCAGCAGGTGGTCGATGCGGGCGTCTTCCAGGCATTCGATGGTCAGGCGCTGCAGCGGGCTCAGGTTGTCGGCCAGCAGCGGCTGGCTCCAGCGGCGGTGCGCGGCCAGGTGCGCCACGGCGACGCGGTAGCGGTCCAGCCCCGCAACGCCGTTCAGGCCGTCATACACATCGGGCAGGCACAGGCTGTCGCTCGGCGTCTGGTGCGTGCTCCACGGGGCCGGGGCGGCGGCGTCTTCCAGGCCGGTCGCATAGGCGCGCAGCGGCGCCGGGTCTTGCCACAGCGCGCGCAGCAGCAGCTCCAGCTGGCGCTCCACATCCGCCAGCAGCGTGCCGTGGCGCTCGCGCTGCAGCACGGCGCGGCTGTCGGGCAGCTGCAGGGCGAAATAGTCGCGCTGGCGCTCGGGGTGGCTTGCATAGTGGCGCACGCCGTAATCGGCCCAGCGCGCCAGGCCGCTGACGCTGAGCACACCCAGCAGCCGGGGCGCCTGCGCGAGCAGCACCGGCAGGCCGGGGCTGGCAAAAGTGGCGTGGTGGCCGTGCAGCGACACCGTGGTGCGGGCCATCATGCCGGCCACGGCGCACAGGTAGCGGCGCATCGGATCGCTTGCGAGCAGGCGGCGCGCCACGGCGGGCAGGGTTTGCAGCAACGGGGCCATGGCGGCGCTGTTGGGCGACTTCTGCATCGCCTGCAGCAAGGCGGCCACGTCGGCCAGCAGGCTTTCGGCGGCGCGGTCGCCAGCGCCCAGCGTCTGCACGACCTGCGGCCACGCCTGCAGCAGCGCCAGCACCGGCTCCGGCCCCCGGCCCATCTTGCCCAGCGCCCGCGCGCAGTCCAGCCAGGCGTCCAGCCCCGCCGCACTCAGCAGGCCGGCGGCTTCGCCCAGGCAGTCGGCCAGCACCGCCTGCACCGCCGGGAACGGGCAATCGAGCCGGGCGCGCCAGGTTTCGAACTGTGAAGGTATCCCGGACAGATCAGGTAAACGGGCCATGCTGCCCACCTTCAGCCAAACACCGCGTCAATCGTGTGGTCCAGCGTCTGGCGGATGTCCGCATCGTCGGTTATCGGACGCACCAGCGCCATGCGGCAAGCCTCGCCTGGATTGACGCCGCCCACCATCAGCCGGGCGGCATAGACCAGCAGCCGGGTCGAAATGCCTTCGGTCAGCCCGTGGCCCTTGAGCTGGCGCGCGGCATGGGCAACTTGCACCAGCTGCCCGGCGCGGGCCGCGTCGAGCCCGGTTTCCTGGCTGACGATCTGCGCTTCGAGCGGCGCGGCCGGGTAATCGAACTCGAACGCCACAAAGCGCTGCTTGGTCGAGGGTTTCAAGTCCTTGAGCAAACTTTGATAGCCGGGGTTGTAGGAAATCACCAGCTGGAAATCCGGGTGCGCGTGCAGCATCTCGCCCTTCTTGTCCAGCGGTAGCTGGCGGCGGTGGTCGGTCAGCGGGTGGATCACCACCGTGGTGTCCTGCCGCGCCTCGACGATTTCATCGAGGTAGCAAATCGCCCCCTGGCGGGCGGCCAGCGTCAGCGGGCCGTCCTGCCAGCGGGTGCCGCCGGCGTCCAGCAGGTAGCGGCCCACCAGGTCGGACGCCGTCATGTCCTCGTTGCAGGCCACGGTGATGAGCGGGCGCTCCAGCCGGTGCGCCATGGCCTCGATGAAGCGCGACTTGCCGCAGCCCGTCGGCCCCTTGACCATCACCGGCAGGCGCGCGGCATAGGCCGCCTCGAACAGCGCCACCTCGTTGCCCTGGGGCTGGTAGAAGGGCGCGTCATGGGAGTGGATAGCAGTCATCATGTGGGGCTGGCCTGGTGGGTTCGTCGCGGCATGCTTTTGGGCGTCTTGGCTTTCAGCGGTGGCTTGCCAGCTTGTCGCGCCAGCCGGGAAACAGCATGTCGGCGTCGCCGGGGAAGGAGGCGAAGGCGCGGGCGAATTCCGGATGCTCCTTGGCCCATTCAATCGGGTCGGCCTTGGCTTTCCAGCATTCATAGGCCTGGCGCAGCGACGTGGCGCCGGCGGCCGGGCTGTCGATGTGGCCGTAGGCGCCGCCGCCCGAGGTGTTGATGACGTTGCCGTGGCCCAGGTTTTCAAAGAAGCCCGGCAGGCGCAGCGCATTCATGCCGCCCGAGATGATCGGCGTGGTCGGCTTCATGCCGTACCACTCCTGGTGGTAGGCCGGGCCGGTGTAGCTGTCGCGCTCGATGATGTAGGCGATGGCGCGGTCGTCATGCGTGCCTTCCATCTTGCCGTAGCCCATGGTGCCGACGTGGATGCCCGAGGCGCCCTGCAGGCGGCTCATCTTGGCCAGCACGTAGGCGTCGTAGCCGCGCTTGGCGCTGGGGCTGGTCACCGCGCCATGGCCGGCGCGGTGGTAGTGCAAATACTGGTTCGGAAAAGCCCGGCGCGCCGTGGTGATCATGCCCGGCCCGCCCACATAGCCATCGACCAGGAAGGCCACCTTGTCCGCGTCCGGCCCGAAGGTGCGCAGGATGTAATCGCCCCGGGCCAGCATTTCATAGTGGTCGTCGGCGGTGATGTTGGCCGAGAACAGCTTGGCCTCGCCGGTTTCGTCCATGGCGCGCTTCATCGCGTCATGGACCAGCGGCATCACCTTGTTCATCGGCGCAAAGGTCTGGTTGCCCTGCGGCTCGTCGTTCTTGATGAAGTCGCCGCCCAGCCAGAACTGGTAGGCCGCCTGCGCGAACGGTTCCGGGCGCAGGCCCAGCTTGGGCTTGATGATGGTGCCGGCGATGTAGCCGCCGTCCTTCACCGGGCGGCCCAGGATGCGCCACATGTCGGAGATGTCCTTGCTCGGGCCGTCGAACAGCTGGATGGCGCGCGGCGGCATGAAGAAATCGTAGATCTTGGCGTGCTGGATGTCGCCCATGCCCTGGTTGTTGCCGATCACCAGCGTCAGGAAGGACACGATCATCATGCGGCCATCTAGGATGTTGCGGTCGAACAGGTCCATCGGAAAGGCGATGCGCATTTCCTCGGTGGCCTCGTCGATCAGGTACACCAGCGCATCGACGCCCTTGGTGAACTCGTCGGTGGTGGAGACTTCGACGTTCGTGCCGGTGGACGACTCGGCGGCAAAGTGGGCGGCGGCTTCCAGGTAGCCGTGGCCCGCCTTGGGCTTCATCTTGTAGGCGACCAGGATGTGCCGGCCTCCGGCAATCAGGTCTTCTTCCTTCAGGCTCAGGTCGGCGTAGCGGTTCGATTGGTCCATGCAAATTCTCCTGTGGTGTGGTGCGATGAACCAGACTATAGGGAGGACCATTCATCAAGAAAATTCAAATTTATTTCTTCTCTGATCAGTTTTTTCTGATGATTAAAGGAGATCGCTGCCACCGCCTCAGCTCCACGAGTCCATCAGCGCGCCGCCCTGTTCGACCAGGAATTCCTTGAAGGCCAGCGCGGCGGGCGAGAGTTTTTTCTGGCTCAGGTGCGTGATGTACCAGTTGCCGACCAGCGGCGTGCCTTCGATGTCCACCAGCGCGATGTAGCCGTGGGCCAGCTCGTGGCGCATGGTACGCCGCGACAAAAAGCTCAGCCCCATGCCCGCCATCACCGCCTGCTTGATGGTTTCGTTGCTGGGCATTTCCATCACCACGTTCAGCGGCGTTTTTTGATCGGCAAACAGCCGCTCCATGGCCGCGCGCGTGCCCGATCCTTGTTCGCGCACCACGAAGCCGTGTTCGCCCAGCGCGGAAAACGGCAGGGTCTTGCGGCGCACCAGGGCATGGTCGGGCGCGGCGACGATGCTCAGCGGATTGGTCGCAAACGGCGTGGCCTCGCAGTCCAGGTTGCCGGGCGCGCGGCCCATCACCACCAGGTCGGCCTCGTAGCGCGCCATCATGCCCAGGATGTTTTCGCGGTTGTCGATGCGCAACTGGATGTCGATGCCCGGATGCAGCTTCCTGAACCGCACCAGCAGCATGGGCACGAAATACTTGGCCGTGCTGACCACGGCCAGGTCGATGCGGCCCTTTTTCATGCCCACATGCTCGGCCATCAGCGCTTCCAGATCCTTGAACTGGCCCAGCGCGGCAATCGCATGGCCCAGAAACGCCTCGCCCGCATGCGTCAGCTGGATGTTGCGGCCCAGCGGTTCGATCAGCGGCAGGCCAAATGCGTCTTCGAGCTGGCGGATCTGCATCGACACCGCCGGCTGGGTCACAAAGAGGCGCTCGGCCGCCTTGGACACCGAGCGCTGGCGGGCGACCTCGACGAAAGTCTGCATCTGCTTGAGGGTGTAAGGGCGCATGACCATGCCTTTCAATAATCAGTTTTTGCTGATGATAGATGAATAAAAGGTGATTGGAATTTATGAGTTTGCGCCATTAAAGTTGATTCACCGGGGCTGGACAACGGCCCCATTCCCACCAATCCGTTGAAAGAAGCCCATGCCTGCCAGCGAACTGCAAGCCCTGATTTTTGATGTCGATGGCACCCTGGCCGACACCGAAAGCGCGCACCGCGCGGCGTTCAACCAGGCTTTTTCCGCCATGGGGCTGGACTGGTTCTGGGACGAGGCGCTGTACACCCGGCTGCTCGACATCTCGGGCGGCAAGGAGCGCATGCTGCACCACTGGCGCCAGGTCCAGCCGGACCTGCAGGACATCGGCGGCGCCGGCGTGCGCGACACCATCGCCCGTCTGCATGAATTCAAGACCGCCGCCTATGAAAGCGCGGTGCAGGACGGCGCCGTGCAGCTGCGCCCCGGCGTGCTGCGGCTGATCGAAGCGGCCAGCCAGGCCAGGCTGCGCCTGGCGATTGCCACCACGACCTCGCCGGTCAACATCGCCGCGCTGCTGCGCAAGGCCATCGGCCCGGACTGGAAGCAGTATTTCATGGTGGTCGAGGACGCCTCGACCGCGCCGCTCAAGAAACCGCATCCGCAGGTCTATCTGCAAACCCTGGCGCGGCTGCAGTTGCCGGCCGCCAGCTGCCTGGCTTTCGAGGACTCGTCCAACGGGCTGAGGGCAGCCCTGGCGGCCGGGCTGGCCACGCTGGTCACGCCCAACGGCTTCACCGCCCACCACGACTTCACCGGCGCGCTGCGCATCCTGCCCACGCTGCAAGGCGTGACGCTTGCGCACCTGCACGCCTGGCATGCCGAGGCGCCGGCCTGGCGCCTTGCTTCTTCCCTGTTTTCGTCCGACTGAAAGCCCGCCATGAACGCCTTGAACCCTGCCGCCGACTTCCCGCGCATCGCCCCGTCGATTTTGTCCGCCGACTTTTCCCGTCTGGGCGAGGAAGTGCGCGCCATCGAGGCCGCCGGCGCCGCCCTGGTGCATTTCGACGTGATGGACAACCACTACGTGCCCAACCTGACCATCGGCCCGCTGGTCTGCGAAGCCATTCGCCCGCACGTCAAGATCGGCATCGACGTGCACCTGATGGTCGAGCCGGTCGATGCGTTGATTCCGCTGTTCGCCAGGGCTGGCGCCAACCTGATCACCTTTCACCCCGAGGCCAGCCGCCATGTGGACCGCACGCTGCAGCTGATCCGCGACCACGGCTGCAAGGCCGGCATCGCCCTGAACCCGGCCACGCCGCTGGCCTGGATGGACCATGTGATGGACCGGCTCGACATCGTGCTGCTGATGAGCGTGAACCCCGGCTTTGGCGGCCAGGCCTTCATTCCGGCCACGCTGGCCAAGCTGCGCGAAGCGCGCCGCCGCATCGACGCCCACAGCGCCGCCGGGGGCCAGCCGATCTGGCTGGAAGTCGATGGCGGCGTGAAGACCGGCAACATCGGCCAGATTGCCGCCGCTGGCGCCGACACCTTCGTGGCCGGCAGCGCCGTGTTCGGCAGTCCGGATGCCGATGGCGGCTACCACCGCGTGATGCATGAACTGCGCCGCGCCGCCCAGGCCAGCTGATCAGATCAGATTTTCATAATTTCAACAATCGAGGAGACACACCATGCCATTGAACAAACGCTTCACGCTCACGCAGTACCTGATCCAGGAGCGGCGCCGCTTTCCGGATGCCCGGGGCGACTTCAACGCCCTGATCCTCGACGTCGCCCTGGCCTGCAAGGCCATCGCCCGCGCCGTGGCTTTCGGCGAACTCGGCGGCATGCTGGGCAACCACGATGCGGATGCGGGCGGCTCCATCAATGTGCAGGGCGAAACCCAGAAAAAGCTCGATGTCATCAGCAACCAGTATTTCACCCGCATGAACGAGTGGGGCGGCCACCTGGCCGGCATGGCGTCGGAAGAAATGGATGACGCCTACCAGATTCCGGCCGAGCATCCACGCGGCAAGTACCTGCTGGTGTTCGACCCGCTCGACGGCTCCAGCAACATCGACGTGAACGTGTCGGTGGGCAGCATCTTTTCCATCCTGCGCGCGCCGCAGGAGGCGGTGGAGAGCGGCCGCGACGTGGTCGAGGCCGATTTCTTCCAGCCCGGCGCCGAACAGGTCGCCGCCGGCTACGCGCTCTACGGCCCGACCACCATGCTGGTGCTGAGCGTGGGCAACGGCGTGGCCGGCTTCACGCTCGACCCGATGCTGGGCGAGTTCATGCTCACGCACGACAAGCTGCAGGTGCCCGAGAACACGCAGGAATTCGCCATCAACGCCTCAAACAGCCGCTTCTGGGAGCCGCCCGTCAAGCGCTACGTGGACGAATGCCTGGCCGGCAAGACCGGGCCGCGCGACAAGGACTTCAACATGCGCTGGATCGCCAGCATGGTGGCCGAGGCGCACCGCATCCTGATGCGCGGCGGCGTGTTTTTGTACCCGCGCGACAGCAAGGACGCGGCCAAGCCCGGGCGGCTGCGCCTGCTCTACGAGGCCAACCCCATCGGCTTCATCATGGAGCAGGCGGGCGGGCGGGCCAGCACCGGCCGCGAGCCGATGCTTGGCGTTCAGCCCACGTCGCTGCACCAGCGCATCGGCCTGATTTTCGGCTCGAAAAACGAGGTCGAGCGCATCGAGCGCTACCACGCCGAACCGGCCAGGGCCGAAATGCACAACCCGCTGTTTGCCGAGCGCAGCCTGTTCCGCAGCTGATTTGCTATTTATTCGATAGCTGATTGCGCATGCCAGCCGTGCGCAAACGGCCTTTTTGACCCATATTTTTAACTTAGGGAGACAGCCATGTCCGAGCGCAACCCCATCATCGCGATCACCGGCTCGTCCGGCGCGGGCACCACGTCGGTGACCCGCACGTTTGAAAACATCTTCCGCCGCGAAGGCGTGAACGCCGCCATCATCGAGGGCGACAGCTTTCACCGCCACGACCGCGTGGCCATGAAGCGCAAGGCGCTGGAGGCCGAGCAGGCGGGCGACAAGAACTTCAGCCACTTCGGCCCCGAGAACAACCTGTTCGAGGAGCTGGAAACGCTGTTTGCCGACTACGCCGAAAGCGGCACCGGCAAGCGCCGCAAGTACCTGCACGACCCCGAGGAGGCCGCGCCCTACGGCCAGGAGCCGGGCACCTTCACGCCGTGGGAAAACGTGCCCGACGGCACCGACCTGCTGTTCTATGAAGGCCTGCACGGCGCCGTGGTCACGCCCGAGATCAACATCGCCCGGCACCCCGATCTGCTCATCGGCGTGGTGCCGGTCATCAACCTGGAGTGGATCCAGAAACTCTGGCGCGACAAGTCCAAGCGCGGCTACAGCACCGAGGCGGTGACCGACACCATCCTGCGCCGCATGCCCGACTACGTGAATTACATTTGCCCGCAGTTCATGCACACGCATGTCAACTTCCAGCGCGTGCCGATGGTCGATACCTCCAACCCCTTCATCGCGCGCGACATTCCCTCGGCCGACGAAAGCATGGTGGTGATCCGCTTTGCCAAGCCCAAGGGCATCGACTTCCAGTATTTGCTGAACATGATCGACGCCAGCTTCATGAGCCGGGCCAACACCATCGTCGTGCCCGGCGGCAAGATGGAACTCGCCATGCAGCTGATCTTCACGCCCTTTGTCTGGCGAATGATGGAGCGCCGCAAGCGGGCGCTGGGCACGAACTGAATCCCCAAGGAGACACGCACCATGAACAACACCCCAAGCCCCGAACTCGCCCGGCAGATGGCCAACGCCATCCGCATGCTCGCCGTCGATGCGGTCGAAAAAGCCAAGTCCGGCCACCCCGGCGCCCCCATGGGCATGGCCGACATCGCCGAAGTGCTGTGGAACCGGCATTTGCAGCACAACCCGGTCAACCCGCACTGGCCCGACCGCGACCGCTTCGTGCTGAGCAACGGCCACGGCTCGATGCTGATCTATGCGCTCTTGCACCTGACCGGCTACGACCTGCCGATGACCGAACTCAAAAACTTTCGCCAGATGCACAGCAAGACCCCCGGCCATCCCGAAGTCGGCTTGACGCCGGGCGTGGAAACCACCACCGGCCCGCTCGGCCAGGGGCTGAGCAACGCGGTCGGCATGGCGCTGGCCGAAAAGCTGCTGGCCCAGGAATTCAACCGGGAAGAAGGAGAAGAGGGCGGCGTCAGGCACACCATCGTCGATCACTTCACCTACGCCTTCATGGGCGACGGCTGCCTGATGGAAGGCATCAGCCATGAAGCCTGTTCGCTGGCCGGTACGCTGCGGCTGTCCAAACTGGTGGCGCTGTACGACGACAACGGCATCTCGATCGACGGCCATGTCGAAGGCTGGTTCACCGACGACACGCCCAGGCGCTTCGAGGCCTACGGCTGGAACGTGATTGCGGCGGTAAACGGCCATGACGCGGCAGCCGTGGACGCAGCGATTCGCGCCGCCAAGGCGCAGGCCCGCCTGCCCGATGGCAAGCCGACGCTGATCTGCTGCAAGACCGTGATCGGCATGGGCTCGCCGCACAAGGCTGGCACGCACGACGTGCATGGCGCCGCGCTCGGCCCGGCCGAAGTCGCCGCCACCCGCGAGGCGCTGGGCTGGAGCGCCGCGCCGTTCGAGATTCCCGACGCGGTGGCCAGCGCCTGGAACGCCGTGGCGCGCGGCCAGAGCGCCGAACGCGCCTGGCGCTTGCGCTTCGAGGCCTACCGCACGCAGTTTCCGGCGGAAGCGGCCGAATTCGAGCGCCGCATGGCCGGCGACCTGCTGCCCGGATTCGCCGATCAACTGCCCGGACTGCTGGCCACCATCGCCGCCCGGCCCGAGGCCTTCGCCACGCGCAAGTCCAGCCAGAACGCGCTTGACCTGCTGGCGCCGCTGCTGCCCGAGTTCTTCGGCGGCAGCGCCGACCTGACCGGCTCGAACCTGACCAATTTCAAGGGCTGCGTGAAGGCCGGCCGCGACCAGTGGGGCAACCACCTGAGCTACGGCGTGCGCGAGTTCGGCATGGCCGCGATCATGAACGGCATGGCGCTGCACGGCGGCTTCATCCCCTACGGCGGCACGTTTTTGACCTTCAGTGACTACAGCCGCAACGCCATCCGCATGGCCGCGCTGATGAAGCTGCAGGTGATCCACGTCTTCACCCACGACAGCATCGGCCTGGGCGAGGACGGCCCGACGCACCAGAGCGTCGAGCACATTCCCAGCCTGCGCATCATTCCCGGCCTGGACGTGTGGCGCCCGGCCGACGGGCTCGAAACCGCCGTCGCCTGGGCCTCGGCCATCGAGTGCAAGGACGGCCCGAGCGTGCTGTGCCTGTCGCGCCAGAACCTGCCGCGCCTGGCCGATGCCGGCATGACCGGCCTGATCCGGCGTGGCGGCTATGTGCTGTCTGACATGATAGGCGCGCAGGCGGTGATCATCGCCACCGGCTCGGAGTTGGAGCTGGCCATGCAGGCGCAGGCCGCGCTGGCGGAGGAGGGCATTGCCACCCGCGTGGTGTCCATGCCGTCCACGTCCGTCTTTGACCGGCAGTCCGAGGCTTATCAGGAAGCGGTGCTGCCCCTTAACCTGCCCGCAGTCGCCATCGAGGCGGCGCACCCGGACTTCTGGCGCAAGTACGTCGGCCGCACCGGCCGGGTCGTGGGCATCGCCAGCTTTGGCGAATCGGCCCCGGCCAAGGACTTGTACGCGCACTTCGGCATCACCACCGAGCGCGTGGTCGAGGCGGTGCGCGCGCTGGCGCCCAGGTGCGAAGCCGCGCTGCCCGAAGCCGCCCTGTTGTCCACCGACTGAACGCGAGGCCGCCATGCGCAAACCCTACGACCTCATCATGTTCGACCTGGACGGCACGCTGGTCGAAACCGCGCCGGAAATTGCCGACGCAGTGAACGACACGCTGCGCCGCTTCGACCTGCCCGAAGTGACGCAGCAGCAGGTCAACGACTGGATCGGCCACGGCACGCGCGAACTGCTGATCCAGGCGCTGGCCTTCAGCGGAAAAACCGACCTGGTCACCATCCGCCACAGCAAGAGCCTGACGCTGATCGCCGGCGAGTTCGACCGCTACTACAAGCGCCGCTGCGGCAGCCGCAGCCGCCTGTATCCGCAGGTGCGCGAAACGCTGGTCGCCCTGCGCGGGCGCGGCGTGAAGCTGGCCGTGGTCACCAACAAGGAAAGCCGCTACACGGCCACGGTGCTGGACGCCCACCAGTTGACGCCGCTGTTCGACCAGATCGTCAGCGGCGACACGCTGCCGACCAAGAAACCCGACCCGGCGGGCATCCACAGCTGCCTGACGGCGTTCGGCGTGCCGCGCGCGCGGGCGCTGTTTGTCGGCGATTCGTCGATTGACGTGGCCACGGCCCGCAATGCGGGGCTGTCGGTCTGGGCGCTGCCCTATGGCTACAACATGGGCCAGCCCATCGAAGCCTGCACGCCGGACCGGGTGATCGCCGATTGCTCGGCGCTCCTTGATTGATAGCTGCCTGCGCCCGTAGCTATTGCGCAAAAGCCACTTTTTACCAATATTTCAAGAGATTTTTATTGTCATGACCATCCAACTGGGAATCAACGGCTTCGGCCGCATTGGCCGCAACGTGCTGCGCGCCGCCGTGCAGAACTTCAGCGACATCGAGATCGTCGCCATCAACGACCTGCTGGAGCCCGAGTACCTGGCCTACATGCTGCAGTACGACTCGGTGCATGGCCGCTTCAAGGGCGAGGTTTCGGTCGAAGGCAACACGCTGATCGTCAACGGCAAGCGCATCCGCCTGACGCAGGAGCGCGACCCGCTGAACCTCAAGTGGGCCGAAGTCGGCGCCGACGTGGTGCTGGAGGCCACCGGCCTCTTTCTGGACAAGGCCGCCGGTGAAAAGCACCTGACGGCTGGCGCCAGGAAGGTGATCTTCTCGGCGCCTTCCAAGGACGACACGCCGATGTTCGTGTTTGGCGTCAATGACGGCACCTATGCCGGCCAGGCCATCATCAGCAATGCGTCATGCACCACCAACTGCCTGGCGCCCGTCGCCAAGGTGCTCAACGACAAATGGGGCATCAAGCGCGGCCTGATGACCACGGTGCACGCGGCCACGGCCACGCAAAAGACCGTTGACGGCCCGAGCAACAAGGACTGGCGCGGCGGACGCGGCATCCTGGAAAACATCATTCCGTCGTCCACCGGCGCGGCCAAGGCCGTCGGCGTGGTGATTCCCGAGCTGAACAAGAAGCTGACCGGCATGAGCTTTCGCGTGCCGACGTCCGACGTGTCGGTGGTCGATCTGACCTGCGAATTGAACAGCGAAGCGACGCTCAAGGAAATCTGTGCCGAGATGAAGGCGCAAAGCGAAGGCGCGCTCAAGGGCGTGCTGGGCTACACCGAGGACAAGGTCGTCGCCACCGACTTCCGGGGCGACACGCGCACCTCGATCTTTGACGCGGACGCGAGCATCGCGCTCGACGGCACCTTCGTGAAGATCGTCGCCTGGTACGACAACGAATGGGGCTACTCGAACAAGTGCCTGGAGATGGCGCGGGTCGTCGGCGGCTTCAAAGGGGATGCGCGATGAACGTCCTGCGTTTTTCCGATGTCATCCAGAGCGGCTTTTGCCTGAACAAGCGCGTCTTCATCCGCGCCGACCTGAACGTGCCGCAGGACGCCAGCGGCCGCATCACCGAGGACACCCGCATCCGGGCGTCGCTGCCGTGCATCCGCATGGCGCTGGACGCTGGCGCGGCGGTCATGGTCACCAGTCACCTGGGCCGGCCGGCAGAAGGGGGCTTCAAGCCCGGGGACAGCCTGGCGCCCGTGGCTGAGCGCCTGTCCGAACTGCTGGGACGGCCGGTGTCGCTGGTCTCAAGCTGGGTGGACGGCGTGCCGGTCGAGCCCGGCCAGCTGGTGCTGCTGGAAAACTGCCGCCTCAATGCCGGCGAAAAAAGCAACGACGAGGCGCTTTCCCGCAAGCTGGCCGCGCTGTGCGATGTCTTTGTCCATGACGCTTTCGGCACCGCCCACCGCGCCGAAGCCACGACCCACGGCATCGCGCAATTCGCGCCGATCGCCTGCGCCGGGCCGCTGCTGGCCGCTGAAATCGATGCCATCAACAGCGCACTGGCCCAACCAGAACGCCCGCTGGTCGCCATCGTGGGCGGCTCCAAGGTCAGCTCCAAACTGACCATTCTACAAAGCCTGGCCAGCAAGGTTGACCAGCTCATCGTCGGCGGCGGCATTGCCAACACCTTCATGCTGGCCGCCGGCCTGAACATCGGCAAGAGCCTGGCCGAGCCGGGGCTGGTGGAGGAGGCCAGGGCGGTTATTGAGGCCATGAAGGCGCGCGGCGCCGAGGTGCCGATTCCGACCGACGTGGTCTGCGCCAAGAGCTTTGCCGCCGACGCCGTCGCCACCGTGAAGCAGGCGGGCGACGTGGAGGATGACGACCTGATCCTGGACATCGGCCCCGACACCGCCGCAAGGCTGGCAGCGCAGCTCAAGTCGGCGGGCACCATCGTCTGGAACGGCCCGGTCGGCGTGTTCGAGTTCGAGGCTTTCTCGAAGGGCACCGAAGGCATCGCCCGCGCGATTGCCGAGTCCAGCGCCTTCAGCATTGCCGGCGGCGGCGACACGCTGGCGGCGATTGCCCAATACGGCATCGAGAAAGACGTGGGCTACATCTCCACCGGCGGCGGCGCTTTCCTGGAGGTGCTGGAGGGCAAGACGCTGCCGGCGTTCGAGATTCTGCAGCAGCACGCTGAAACATCAGCTTTTTGATGCGCTATTGAAAACATAGCTGCTTGCGCATGCCGTACCTGCGTAAACGCCACTTTTTGTTCATAAATCGAGGAGATTTCCATGGCCTTTATTTCCCTTCGCCAGATGCTCGACCATGCCGCTGAAAACGGCTACGGCATTCCGGCCTTCAACGTCAACAACCTGGAGCAGATCCAGGCCATCATGGAAGCCGCCCAGGCGACCGACAGCCCGGTCATCCTGCAAGCCTCGGCCGGGGCGCGCAAGTACGCGGGCGAAGCCTATCTGCGCCACATGATGCTGGCGGCGGTCGAGTCGCACCCGGACATTCCGGTGGTGGTTCACCAGGACCACGGCACATCGCCGGCCGTGTGCATCCAGTCGATCCGCTCGGGCTTTACCAGCGTGATGATGGACGGTTCGCTGCTGGCCGACGGCAAGACACCGTCCAGCTACGACTACAACGTGGACGTGACGCGCCGCGTCACCGAGATGACGCATGCCGTGGGCGTGTCGGTCGAGGGCGAACTCGGCTGCCTCGGCAGCCTGGAAACCGGCGAAGCGGGCGAGGAAGACGGCGTGGGCGCGGTCGGCAAGCTGACCCACGACATGATGCTGACCGACCCATTGCAGGCCAGGGATTTTGTGCAACAGACCGGCGTCGATGCGCTGGCGATTGCGATTGGCACCAGCCACGGCGCCTACAAGTTCACCCGCAAGCCCACCGGCGACATCCTGGCCATCGACCGCATCGCCGCCATCCATGCGCAGATTCCCGACACCCATCTGGTGATGCACGGCAGTTCCAGCGTGCCGCAGGAGTGGCTGGAAATCATTCGCCGGTTCGGCGGCGACATCAAGGAAACCTACGGCGTGCCGGTCGAGGAAATCCAGCGCGGCATTCAAAGCGGCGTGCGCAAGATCAACATCGACACCGACATCCGCCTGGCCATGACCGGCGCGATGCGCCAGTTGCTGGCCGAGCAGCGTAGCGAGTTCGATCCACGCAAGGCGCTGCTGGCAGCCAAAAAAGCAGCCAGCAGCATCTGCACGGCGCGCTTCGAGGCCTTTGGCTGCGCGGGGCAGGCGTCGCGCATCAAGGCCTTGCCCATGGGCTGAATGGCAAGTAAATTGCCGTGTCAATGCTAAGTTCAGATGTCGCATTCCCTGCAAAGTAGAAATGTCGCTTAACTGATCTTGATCGAATCAAACTCACACTGTTGTCCCTGTGCAGACTTTCAGGACTGCAAGTTCAAGGTCTTCTGGCGTGAACTGACTTGAGAGCTTCGTGCCCGGTTGAGCTTTTTGTCGATACGGGGCTTTTCCCTGATTGGTTCGCGAGGGGGTATCTGATTTGTGCCGGTCATCACGCTGGGCCTGCAGGATCTGTACCGCCTGCAATACGTGGCTGAGTCGTTTGTTTTCGACGATCGCACTTGTGTCCATCTGCGCCAACCGGTCGTAGCGTTCGTACGCCAGGTTCGCGCCATCGGCCCTCAGTTCAATCCGGCCGTCGGGGTATTCGAAAACATCGATATAGCGGTGAATCAAGGAACGGTTGACCGGCGTGTCCTTAAGCAGGTAAATCACCCGGTCATGCTGCAGCGTCAGAGACTGCGAGACCTTTCGCTGAAGCCGCCAGGTAAACAGCAGGTCCAAGTCTTCATCGTCGCGCACGGGCCGGTGCGCATCGAATTGGCTTTTCGGCGGCTTGGCAAAGCGTGCGTTGAAGTCGGCCATGAAGTGCGGTGCGAACGCGTTGGCGGCCTCGCGCGTGTTGATTCCGCGCAGGCGCAGCTCTTTGACCAGGCGGTCCTGCAGCGTCAGGTTGGCCCGCTCGACGCGGCCCTTGGCCTGGCTGGAGTTGGCGCACCAGATGTCAATGTTCAGCTCGAAGAGCACACGCCCGAACTGGGTGGTTCCGCGGCCAAAGTCGGTTGAGTCGCGCACCGAGCGAAAGATGCTGGCCTTGTCGCTGTAGAACGCCACAGGCTTGCCGTGCTGCTCAAGGTAGGCGCGTGTGGCTTCGAAGTAGGCAAAGGCCGATTCGGTGGGCACGAAGTGCAGTTGCATCAGCCGGCTGGTGGCGTCATCGATATACACCAGCAGCGTGCAAGGTGCCGAGCGAGACTCGAACCAGGCATGATCACTGCCATCAATCTGGATGAGTTCGCCAACACAGGCGCGGCGGTTGCGCGGCTGGTAGATTTTGGCTGCGCGCTGTTTGCGCGGCGTCCACAATCCGGCCGCAATCATCAAAGCTCGCACGGTCTCTACGCTGAGCTGGAGCCCATGACATTCAATGAGCTTCTCACAGGCCAACGTCGGGCCGAAGTCCGGGTAACGCGCCTGGATCAGGCCAAGGGCGCGTTGCGCGACTCCAGGGGCCAATTGGTGGTTGCTGGGGCGGCCTCGTTTGCGCGAGACCAGCCCTTGGACACCGTCGTGCTTGTAACGCTGAACTAGCCGCTCAAGCTGACGTCGGCTAAGCCCGAGTTGCTCGGCAGCCTGGCCGACACGCGCCATGCGGTCCACCACAGCCTGGACGGTCTTGAGACGATCGGTTTCGCGCATGGACATGGTAATAGTTGCCGTAGGAGTTGACATCACTGTTCCTCGAGCCCAGAAACTGGACGAGGCAACAATGCGCCATTTCTATTTGGGACAAATGCGACATTACTATTTAGCGCCTACATGCCGACATTCCACGATGTATATTATGTTAAGTAATTACTTGATCAAACTGGACATGTAGCTTTGTCTGCCATTTTTAACGCTGGCGGATACCCAGAGGCTTTTTGATCTTTCGCATCAGGGGTTTACGCCCTGCTTGCTGTTTCCCCTTATGCGTTGACAAAGCCTCGGTCAAGCGCGCAATGGTGTTTTCACTGCCGCTTTGCTGCTTTTCCAACAGATTGCGAAGTTCGTCTGAATGGGAATTGGACACGGCAAGTGCTTCGCGCAATGCATGAAGGTCAGCCGATTGCGCGGAACGCAATTCCTGGGCTTTGGCCAGATCAGTCTCGTGCAATCGAAGTTTTTGCTGTAAAAGACTGTGCTGTGCCTCGAAGCGCTTTTCCGATATTTGCGCATCGCCATGAATCTTTTTCGCTTCCTGACGGGCCCTGTCAATTTCTTCAAGCAACTTGTGCTGCGTTGCCTGGGCGCGTTCCTCATGCCTTTGCCGCTCCTTGGCATAGCGGACTGTATCTTCATCGATGCGGCGTCTTTCTGAATCACGTTCACTCTCAATGACATTGATCCTGCCGCGAAGGCCTTCAATTTCCACTTCGCGCCTGCTTGTCAAGGCTTGCGCCTGACTGAGCCGTTCCAAGGCCTCTTCGGCCTTGTTTTCGGCAGCACGCAGCATCTCTTCAAGCGCTTGGTGTTTTGCTGCGCGCACCCGTTCCTGCTGCACCAGCTCGCTTTCACGTACCTGCAAGGCATCTTTTGCCTGGGCCAAGTCAGCCCGAGCTTGTGCTATCTGCAGTTCAGCTTCTTCTCGACCGTTTGACAAAGCCATCTCCCATAAATTTGCCATGGCTTGTTGCAAGGCTTTCGGGACACCAGCAGCCTCATCCTGCAAGGCATTGACGCCAAGGCGTGCTGCCAGGGTGGAAAACCAGGTTTCGAGCATCGGGCTGACGGTATTTGGGGAGCCTCGGCCGATTTTTTGGCGTACCCGCTCAATCGTTGGCCTGAGCCCATCGGCAATCAGGCTGTCTGCGGCTGTCCAGACATCTTCTTGCTGAACACCTTTGGTACTTTTACTTTTCAATTGCATTGGTTTCTTTCACTGGTAAATTTACTCGCGATAATAGATTGTTATCGTGATCTATCTTCAATCTTTGTTATATATCACACATAAAACATATGATATATAACAAATCAACCAATATCCGGCCTTATGTTGACTTCTGTTGTAGAAAATATTCCAACTACCCCTGCTTTGCAGGTCGCAGTGCTTGGTGATGCAGCCCAGCGCGCGGTTGATGACTTGCTGCGCGAAGGTGAATCCTTCAACACCATGACCAGCTACCGCAGTGCGCTGCGGTATTGGGCGGCCTGGCATTTGATGCGTTATGGCGGCCCAATCCAGCTGCCAATGCCTGTTCCTTGCTTATTGCAGTTCATCGTTGACCATGCCGAGCGCATGACGGACAAAGGCTTGCTCTCGGAGTTGCCCGCAGCCATCGATCTGGCGCTGGTTGACGCAGGCTACAAAGGAAAACCGGGGCCATTGGCGCATAGCACGCTGATACATCGCATTGCCGTTCTGTCCAAGGCGCACCAGCTGCGCGAACTGGCCAACCCTTGCCACGATCCCAAGGTTCGGGAGTTGCTGTCGCGCACGCGCAAGGCTTACGCCAGGCGCGGCGTTCTGCCCAACAAAAAAGATGCGTTGACCAAAGACCCGCTTCAGGCAATTTTGGCGAGTTGCGATGACACGCTGCGCGGCAGGCGTGACCGTGCCTTGCTGCTTTTTGCCTGGTCCAGCGGCGGGCGGCGGCGCTCTGAAGTCGCCAACGCCGACATGAAGTTTTTGAAACGCGTTGCAGACGGGTTTACTTACACCCTGGTCCACTCGAAAACCAACCAGGCGGGGCTGCAGCGACCGGAAAATGACAAGCCCTTGCTTGGCGCTGCAGCAACCGCGTTGACCGCGTGGCTGAGCGCGTCCGGAATTGTTGAAGGCCCCATTTTTCGGCAGGTGCGCAAAGGAGGACAGCTTGGCGCCGCACTGGCAGCTGCTGCCGTGCGTGACATTGTGAAATACCGATGCGCGCTGGTGGGCATTGAAGGGGATTTTTCGGCCCATTCGCTTCGCTCCGGCTTTGTCACGGAGGCGGGTCGGCAAAACATGTCCTTGGCTGAAACCATGGCGATGACGGGTCACCACAGCGTAGCGACTGTAATGGGTTATAGCCGTGCGGGTGCTTCACTGTCCAGCAAGGTTGCCCGCTTGTTTGATGCACCTGCCTGAACATCCTGCGGCTCAAGCCACTTTGGTGGTTTTCCGTTCACTGGAAAAGCCAATGTTTGTAGGACGATAGAGCTTGTTACTGAATCTTTGCCCTGATGCTGGCAAACTTCAGAAATGATGAAAATACTGTATTTCGGTTTAAAAAAGAAAACGCTGTTGATTTTTTCAGTCACAGCAATTTGTGCCTTGACCGGTGCTGGCAGCGGTTTTGCGCAGGTGTCTTCAACGCCGGGCAGTGAATCCAGCGCGCTGCTTGAAAAGCATGAGGTGCTCAAGCCTCAACTGGCGCAAAACAGCTACCGCCGCCCCTTGTTCTTTGAATCCACGGAAAGTGCCAATACCGTGAGCAGTTCCGTTTATGCGGTGCTTGATTCGCCCTTCCCCACTGTCAGCATGACTTTCAAGAAGCCTGATCGCTGGTGTGAAGTGCTGATCCTGCATCTCAATACCAAATACTGCCAAGCCAGCGCCGATGCCGACAAGTCTGGAAAGCTGGCGGTAAATATCGGGAAAAAAACGGCCCAAGCATTGGCTGACACTTTTTCTCTTGAATTTTCTCATCGCGTGACTGTGGCCACGCCCAACTACCTGGCAGTTCAGTTGCATGCGGACAAAGGGCCTTTGAAGACCACGGATTACCAGCTTCAGCTTTTGGCTGTCCCCTTGCCCGAAGGCAAAACATTCATTAATTTGCGCTATTCCTATGGTTACGGATTGGCTGGCCGTCTTGCCATGCAGACGTATCTTTCAACTTTAGGGCGCGGCAAAGTAGGGTTTACAAAAAGTTCTTCAGGTGAAACCTCTGGTTATGTGGGGGGTATGCGAGGTGCGGTGGAACGCAACACCATGCGTTACTACCTGGCCATAGAAGCTTATCTGGCATCGCTCAAGCAGCCGCCTGCAGAGCAAGTTAACAGCAGGCTCCAGTACTGGTTTGATGCCACTGAAGAGTACGCGTTGCAATTGCATGAACTGGATCAGCCCAGCTATCTTTCAATGAAAAAAGCTGAGTACCAACGACAGCAAGGTGTGCCAGTTACTGTTCAGTGATAATTTTGTAGATTACATTCAAACCCTACTGATGCAGTGTGCTGTATTTCTCAGGCGCGCCTTAGTAAAAACAAGCTGCATTTCCCTCTACGGCAAAGACATCAGCCTACGCCTGATTGCCCCCCGCACACGTATCGTTGGACCTTCAATGGTCTGTTCTGGACTTGGCTCTGCTGGTATCCATGCCGTTTGAAGCCGGATAGAAACAAGGGAAATTCATGTCGTTGCATCCAAAGCGCAACGGGGCCAGTTCGCGCAGCAGTGCCGCCCCTCCAGCAAAAAACAATCAGGACAAAAAAACCCAGCTAGAAGCTTGTACCGTTGCAGCCAGCCCCAGCCTGACCAGCAACCAGGGTGTGCCGATTACAGACAACCACAACTCACTGAAGGCAGGAGATAACGGCCCCACCCTGCTGGAAGACTTTATTCTGCGTGAAAAAATTACCCATTTTGGCCATGAACGCATTCCAGAACGCGTTGTCAATGCCCGGGGCTGTGGTGCGCACGGTTATTTCAAGCCTTATAAATCAATGGTTCAGTACACCAGTGCAGCTTTTTTGCAGACTCCCGACCTCGAAACTCCTGTTTTTGTGCGATTCTCTGGCTCTTCCGGCTCTCAGGGCTCGGCCGATACCGTGCGAGATGTGCGGGGGTTTGCGGTGAAGTTTTACACGCAAAAGGGCAACTATGACCTGGTGGGAAACAACATGCCTGTTTTCTATATTCAGGATGCCATCAAATTTCCGGACCTGATCCATGCGCTCAAGCCAGAGCCGAATCATGAGATGCCGCAAGCCAGCAGCGCGCACGACACATTCTGGGATTTTGCGTCATTGGTTCCCGAAGTGACCCATATGCTCATGTGGACCATGTCCGACCGCGGCCTGCCGCGCAGCCTTCGGATGATGGAAGGGTTTGGCGTTCATGCGTTTCGCTTCATCAATGCACGGGGTGATGCCTTTTTTGTCAAATTTCACTGGAAACCCAAGTTGGGTGTACACGCCCTTGACTGGGATGAAGCCCAAAAGATTGCCGGCAAAGACCCCGACTTCCTTCGTCGTGATTTGTGGGAAGCGATTGAAGCGGGTAACTGTCCAGAATGGGAACTGGGGGTGCAGATTGTTGATGCCGGCAGGGAGGGAGATTTGGAGTTTGACATTTTGGATCCGACAAAACTCATCCCCGAGTCCCAGGTGCCTGTGCAAATCATCGGAAAAATGGTCTTGAATCGGAACGCAGAGAACTTTTTCTCGGAAACCGAACAGGTCGCGTTTCATCCAGGAAACCTGGTGCCAGGCATTGATTTTTCAAACGATCCGCTGTTGCAGGGCCGTCTTTTCTCCTATACCGATGCCCAGTTGACTCGCCTGGGCGGTCCAAATTTCAATGAGATCCCCATCAATCGCAGCATCTGCCCGATTCACAACTTCCAGCGTGGCGGCTTGCACCGACAGACCATCAACAAGGGACGAGTTGCCTATGAACCCAATACGCTGGGCACCGGCACCGAGTTCCGGATCGACGGTGCAGCGCAAGACGTCCAGCCGCCTTTCAAACCGATGGATGCGTCCAAAACACGGCATCGCAGGGCTTCATTCGATGACCATTTTTCCCAGGCCACCTTGTTCTGGAACAGCCAGAGCCTGGCTGAAAAAGACCATCTCGTTGCCGCGTTCAGGTTTGAACTGTCCAAGGTCGAACTGCCCGAGATTCGCCAGCGCATGGTTGATAACCTGGCGCACGTTGACCTCAAACTGGCGGCGCGGGTAGCGGCATCGCTGGGAATCAATGCGCCCGACCCTAAAGCGGCGGCGGGCCGGCTGGGTTTTCGCGATCACAAAACGACCAGCAAGGTCAGCGAAGAGCCAGCGTTAAGCATGGCAGCACGGCCTGGCGCGAGCATCAAGACCCGCAAGATCGCCGTTTTGGTGGCAGATGGGGTCGATGCCCCTCCCCTGCGGCGACTGCTTCAGGATATGGCAGCGACGGGCGCCGTCTGCAAACTCGTTGCCTCGCGACTTGGAAGCGTCAGCACGCTCGGTGGCAAACAGCTTGTGGTTGACCACACCTTTGCAAACATGCCTTCGGTCATGTTTGATGCGGTATTGATTCCTGGTGGAAATGAGAGCATCACAAGCTTATGTACTTTGGGTGAGGCTGTGCATTTTGTACTTGAAGCCTATAAGCACGGCAAGACCATCTGCGCATTGAACGAAGGCAGCCAGTTGCTCGCCACCCTGGGGTTCAGCAATGAAAAAAATCCAGAACTGATCAATGTGCCTACGCCGGGGATTTTATTGGCCGATGCCCGCAAAGTACTTGATGGACAGGTGACGCAGGATTTCATTGCGGCCATTGCCCTTCATCGGCATTGGGACCGGTTGAATGCCGAGGCGGTTCCAGCCTGAACGGGAGGGTTGAGGTGAGTGATTGGTGCAATAGCATTCAGAATTGGCTATGCGGCTGTTTCCTCAAGAAACCTGAACGTGACCGTAGGTACGGTGAAGTCTTCAAAAGAAGCGCCCAGTGCAATTTCTCCATCCAGCATCAACACACATTCCTGGCGACGCAAAGCCACGACAGCCTTGCTGTCGGAAAACCGCACCCAGGTTCCATAGCTGCTGAGATCTTCAAGATAGAACTTGCCGGAACGCCATTCGATCCGGGCATGTTTTCGCGAAACCCTGGGGTCTTGCACCACGAACTGGGCATCGGCATCACGGCCAAGAAACACAGGAAGCGCGGCGGCGGTAAACCTGGCGCTGATGTCGAGCCAGGACAACTCGATACAGACAGGCTTCGCCTCGTCGCGCCGGTCCAGAGGCAAAGCCATCAGGCTGGCTGGCATCGTGAAAAGTTCAGAAAGCACCTCGTCCTGCCATTCAATACGATGCACAACGCACAACTCCGTGCGACCCCGGATGACCATGGGCCCCAGACAGCGCGCGCGCACCATGAAGTCGTCAGGCAGTTGCCGGATCACGGCTTCACTTGCCAGTGTCTGCTCAGAACCAGAAAGGTCGCTCAGGCGCGAAGCCAGATTGACAGCATCGCCATAACAGTCGCCGCTCTGCTCGACGACATCGCCACGGGCCATGCCTACCTGAAGCCGCATTTTGAGGGCATCGGGCCAATTGCGGATTCGGTCATGATGCACCCGATGAAGCTCACTGGACGCCTCTACGGCATGACGGCTCTCCTGAAACAGGATGAGAACACCGTCTCCAAGGTATTTCACGACGTGCCCGCCATGGTTTTTACAGACTTGGCCTATCCACTGCGTCAACCGTGTGATTGCCTGGGTTGCCTTGGCATTGCCCAGCGCCTCAAAAAGGGCAGTGCTTCCGGTAAGGTCCGCAAAAACGACGGTAAGTTCTGCCATGGGCTGTCGAAGATGCTGGTTGTTGTTTGTTCAATTACAACATACGTATTTGTTTTAAACAGTTTTCGGCGGCAGGCAATTTCCGATAGGAGTTGTCAGATACATGACAGGAGTAGGATGTTTTATCAAATCCTGCACATACCTCTTCAGGAAACCGGTTCGATTTGGACAGACCGAAAGGTGTCAAGACTATGAATTGGCTCAACACTCAGCTAAAAAGCAGCCTGCTGGCCTTGCTGGGCTCTCATGCCATTACCCCGGGTATCCGTGAAGACCGCGTAGAACAGATACGTCAGTCTATGCTGGATGAACTGGGTGAATTTGGCGAGGCTCACTTTCCAAAGATTGTTGCTCGCGTGCGCTACGCGCTTGACGCGCAGGCTCTTTGGTTTATCCGCAGCGAGGTCATGTCAGTGCTGGGTGCCAGGTACGGTGAAACCATCGCCCGGGAAAAGATCAACCACATCAGCAAAAACTTCGTCGGCTTGCTGCCCAAGGGACTGATCTCGAGGCCAAGTTCATTCAGGGGTTGATGCCGAAAAAAAACTGCAAGGCCAAGCCGGTTTCAATTCAATGCCGATGGCCCCACAGCAAAAATGCATCCCGTCCTTCCACCGCCAAAGTAACCGGCAGCCCCACGGGAAGCAGTACCTTGGTTGCCACATGGCCAAACGGAAAGCCGGTGAATACTTGCGCGCTCACCTGGGTTTTCAGCCAGGCCACGACGCTGGCCAACTTGTAGCCCTTGTCATGAGGTACCAGTTTGTAATTGCTGAACTGGCCGAAAATAATCGCTTTTTGCTGAGCCAGGATACCGGCCTGCAGCAATTGCGCGAGCATGCGCTCTATCCGGTAAGGGTGTTCGCCAACATCTTCAATGAACAGGATGCCGCCATGAATGACAGGCAGATAAGGGGTTCCAACCAGCGATGCCAGCATGGCCAGATTACCGCCCCAAAGCACGGAATCATTGATGTGAGAAGCACCATTCATGGCTTTTGCGCCAGTCTCATCTATGCTGCCAGCTATTGAATTAGTAGCATCCTTTGGCATTCTCCAGCCACTGCCCTCCCCCTGCCCCGTGACCAGGTCGTCAAAACAGGCTTCCATGATGTCGTCAGCGCCGGCCTGTGCGCCAAAATCCTCAGCCAGGGAAGGGCCGGCCCAGGTGACTGCGCCCGTTTTGGCCAGTAGCGCCATCTGGAATGCGGTGAAGTCGCTAAAACCAACAAACTGCGTGCCTCCGGCAATGGCTTTTGCAACCGCGCTGTAATCGATCAGGGGAAGGATGCGTGTCAGGCCATAGCCGCCACGAGAAATGAGCGCCACATCGGCGCCGCTGCTGGCTGCCCGGTGAATGGCGGCAAGCCGCGTTTCATCGTCGCCGGCAAAACGCTGGTGGGTTGACAGCGCTGCTTCGTCAACCTCGACCTCGTAACCCAATGCCGCCAGACACTTGAGGCCGCGCTTGAAAGCGGCTTTGTCGCGTATCGCACTGGAGGGGGAATAGATATAGATATGTTTTTTCACGGATGTGAGTATCCCATTGGCTATTCTTGATACGGTTTGTTCGTATATTTTTCTAAAAAACTAACGTGTAAATTACATTCATCGCGGCGATCACGCCAGAACTGCCCGGCTTCAGATGCAATGCCGTCGTGATTTCCGGAATCTGGTGCCATGGCAGCAAACGCACGCACTCCGGCGCGGTAGCTGTTGCCGGGAAATGGCGCTTCACAAGCGACATCGGTTTCAGTACCTGCCGGCATGCCGCCTGCTTGCTCCCACAGCAAAAACCCCTGGCTTAGCGGCAGGTATTCACTCTCTGCCAATGGATCGGGGTTCATGAGCCGCAATCCTCGGTAGCGCAGCGGCGCAGCCAGGGGCAAGGTCAATCCAAGCAAAGTGCCCTGTCTGGGCAGCACCAGCACGATGTTCTGCAGATCCAGCTTTTCCACCAGCTCAAGCAGTATCTGGCGATGCCGGCTGAAGGTATGAAAACTGTCCTTCTTGGGCTTGTCGCTTTTGCCAAAACCAATCAGGTCCGGCGCAACCACCCGGTGACCAGTCTGCAGCAAGGACGGGATCAGCCGGCGAAAAGCATAGCTCCAGTCCGGGCTGCCATGCAGGCAAAGGTAGGTCAGGCGCGGCCCGCCGCCCTCCTCCACGCCAAGCGCCTGTTCATCAAGATAATGCATCCGCAAGCCGTCAAGGGCCGGCAGATCGCTCAGGTAACGCGGCGCCCATGGATAAGCGCTCAAGCCGTCAAAAGCCGCGTCAGGGGTTCGAAGCGCATCATCGCGCAGCGGATGACGCTGCCGGGCCGCCTCGCGCTGGTCAGCACGGCGCTGGCGAAAAAAGTCCTGCAGCAATGCGCGGCTAGATTCGGCCAGCACCCCGCCCTGCAATTCGGTCTGGTGGTTCAGCCGCGCTTGCGCAAACAGGTTGATGACCGAGCCGGCAGCTCCAGTTTTGGGTTCAGACGCCCCAAACACCACGCGTTTGAGCCGGGCGTTGAGCATGGCGCCGCTGCACATGGCACAGGGCTCCAGCGTGACAAACAGTTCGCACTCGTCAAGACGGTAGTTGCCCAAGGCCAGCGCTGCGGCGCGCAAGGCCATGATCTCGGCATGGGCCGTCGGATCATGGGCCTCAACCGGTGCGTTGCGGCCAGTGGCAATCACCTTGCCCTGCCGGACGACCACTGCACCCACCGGAACTTCCCCGAAAGCAGCCGCTACCCGGGCTTGCACAAGGGCCATCTCCATAAAGGCTTCATCACTCATTTGCTATCTAAAAAATAGCTGCCAAAGCATGCCAGTATTGCGCAAAAGTCATTTTTCATGTCCATTTAAGGCTGATCACCCGGCAGGGGTTGGGGCTGCATGGCTGCTTCGACCGACTGCTTGATCTGCTGCTGGATTTGCTGGCTCTGGACTTGGGGCGTAGCAACCGGAAAGGTAACGCCCGAATCGACAAGCACCGGATTCTGCGGGCGGACCGGCGCTTTGGACAAGGCGCCCAACTGCTTTTTAGCCAATACGCCGACCACCACCACCAGCACGATCAGCAGGCTCATCAATCCAACAACAGCGCGCATCTCAAGTCTCCCGGGGAATTGCCTGAAGCATAGTTCAAAAGCAGACTGAACCGCTGCCTGGAACTGCCCCAAGATTCTGGCCAAAGAGAACCCTATGTTTAACACGCCACCTGAGACTGTCCTGTTGCAAACCAGCCCCCTCATGAGAGGCCACAATGATCGGGCCGAACTGTTCAGGCACGTCAGCGCCGAGAAATCCGCGCTCTACCGCATCATCATGGACAGCGTCGCTAGCGCGAAACGCCAGTTCCAGCTGCACTTGCGGTCCAACGAGGTGCTTGCGGAAAGTCAGTGGTCAGGCCCGCCGCCGTGCATCGAGGAAGTCCAGTGCGCACTGGCGCAACTCGCCGAGTGGGGCAACCTGCGAATCGCAGCCCGATATAGCCCGGTTTTCCACCCTCAGCGACTATTACCGGGCGCACTATCTGTACCGGCTGTCGCAAGGCGGCGAGGCGGTGGAATCGGCGCTGGCGGTGTTCGAGCGAACCCTGCGCCACCGGGCCGAGTTGCAGACCGTGGCGCTGGAAGACATCGCCAGCGGCCTTCAAACCTTGCGACTATCTTGAACGCTTCATCGGCGACCTGGTTTCGCGCTCCGGCGCGATTGCGCAGCAGAGGGAGCAGCCCTACTCCCACTCAATCGTCGCTGGCGGCTTGCTGCTGACATCGTAGGTCACGCGGTTGATGCCGCGCACTTCATTGATGATTCGGCCCGACACTTTTTTAAGCAGCGCATAAGGCAGTTCGGCCCAGTCGGCGGTCATGAAGTCGCTGGTTTGCACCGCGCGCAAGGCCACCACGTATTCATAGGTGCGGCCATCGCCCATCACGCCGACGCTTTTCACCGGCAGAAACACCGTGAACGCCTGGCTGGTCAGGTCGTACCAGGTTTTGCCGGTTTCGGCATCCTTGAAGTTGCGCAGTTCTTCGATGAAGATCGCGTCGGCCCGGCGCAGCAGGTCGGCATAGTCTTTCTTGACTTCACCCAGAATCCGCACGCCCAGGCCCGGCCCAGGGAAGGGATGGCGATAGACCATGTCGTGCGGCAAGCCCAGCGCCACGCCCAGTTCGCGCACTTCGTCCTTGAACAGTTCGCGCAGGGGTTCGAGCAGCTTCAGGCCCAGTTGCTCAGGCAGGCCGCCGACATTGTGATGGCTCTTGATGGAAACAGCTTTCTTGCTCTTGGCACCGCCCGACTCGATCACGTCTGGGTAAATCGTTCCCTGGGCCAGCCATTTCGCGCCCTTGTAGGCGCCATCCAGCCCGGCCTTGAGCCGCGCGGCCTCGGCCTTGAACACTTCGACGAACTCGCGGCCGATGATCTTGCGCTTGGCCTCCGGGTCGCTCACGCCGGCGAGGTGGCCCAGGAACTGCTCGGCGGCATCGACGCGAATCACCTTGGCGTGCAGCTTGCCGACAAACATCTCCATCACCATGTCGCCCTCGTTCAGGCGCAGCAGACCATGATCGACAAACACGCAGGTCAGCTGGTCGCCGATGGCGCGGTGAATCAGCGCCGCAGCCACCGATGAATCGACGCCGCCCGACAACCCCAGGATGACTTCTTCATCGCCGACTTGCTGGCGAATCTTCTCGACTGCTTCGCTGATGTAGTCGCCCATGACCCAATCGGGCCGGGTGCCGCAGATGCCCAGCACAAAGCGATTGAGGATTGCCGCCCCCTGCCTGGTATGCGTGACTTCAGGGTGGAACTGCACGCCGTAGAAGCGTCGCTCTTCGTCAGCGATGCCGGCAATCGGGCAGCTGGAGGTAGAGGCCATGATCTTGAAGCCCGGCGGCATTTCCGTGACCTTGTCACCATGGCTCATCCAGACCGTGAGCATGCCCTGCCCTTCGGGCGTGGTGAAGTCGGCAATGTCCTTGAGCAGTGCCGTGTGGCCACGGGCACGCACATCGGCATGGCCGAATTCGCGCTTGTGGCCGCTCTCAACCTTGCCACCCAGCTGGTGCGCCATGGCCTGCATGCCGTAGCAGATGCCCAGCACCGGAATACCCAGTTCAAACACCACTTGCGGTGCCTTGTCTGTCGTTTCTTCATAGATGCTGGCGTGGCTGCCGGACAGGATGATGCCCTTGAGGTTGCCATCCTTGGCGTAGTCGCGAATCCAGTCGTCGCTCACATCGCAAGGATGGACTTCGCAGAAAACATGGGCTTCGCGCACCCGCCGGGCAATCAGCTGGGTGACCTGGGAGCCGAAATCGAGAATGAGGATTTTTTGGTGCTGCATGAAAGACGCCTCAGGCGATGGTTCAGTCAAAAAAGAAAAAGGGCGTCTGCCACCAGACGCCCAGGATGCTTGGATAAAGCTTAGTCAGCGCGGTAGTTCGGCGCTTCCTTGGTGATCTGCACGTCATGCACATGGCTTTCGCGGATACCTGCGGAGGTGATCTCGACAAACTCCGCCTTGTCGTGCATTTCTTCAATCGTGGCGCAACCGCAGTAACCCATGCTGGCGCGCAAGCCGCCGGCCATCTGGAAAACGATGCCGACCATCGAGCCTTTGTAAGGTACGCGGCCTTCGATGCCTTCGGGAACCAGCTTGTCGGCGTTCGGGTTGCCGGTGCTGGACTCCTGGAAGTAGCGGTCGGCGCTGCCCTGCTGCATCGCGCCGATGCTGCCCATGCCGCGGTAGCTCTTGTAGCTGCGGCCCTGGAACAAGATGACTTCGCCGGGCGCCTCTTCGGTGCCGGCGAACATGCCGCCCATCATCACCGTGCCGGCGCCGGCCGCGATGGCCTTGGCAATGTCGCCGCTGTAGCGGATGCCGCCGTCGGCAATCAAGGGAACGCCCGAGCCGCGCAAGGCGGTGGCCACGCTGTCGATGGCCATGATCTGCGGCACGCCGACACCTGCGACGATGCGCGTGGTGCAGATGCTGCCGGGGCCGATACCGACCTTGACCGCATCGGCACC
This sequence comes from Polaromonas naphthalenivorans CJ2, assembly GCF_000015505.1. Lineage (GTDB taxonomy): Bacteria > Pseudomonadota > Gammaproteobacteria > Burkholderiales > Burkholderiaceae_C > Polaromonas > Polaromonas naphthalenivorans. Next base: position 2,126,539 of record NC_008781.1, read on the forward strand.
GGCTTCCACCAGCGCCAGCGCCGCCGCGCCGGTGGCGATGTTGCCGCCGATCACGTCAATATGCGGATAGTTCTTCTTGACCCAGCGCACGCGCTCGATCACGCCATGGCTGTGACCGTGGGCCGTATCGACCACGATGGCATCCACCCCGGCCCTGACCAGCGCGTCAACCCGCTCCTCGGTACCTTCTCCGACACCGACCGCAGCACCCACGCGCAAGCGGCCTGCAGAGTCGCGTGCGGCATTGGGGAAGTTGGTTTGCTTGGTGATGTCCTTGACGGTGATCAGCCCCTTGAGTTCAAAGGCGTCATTGACCACCAGCACGCGTTCGAGCTTGTGCTTGTTGAGCAGGGCCTTGGCTTCGGCGGCAGACGTGCCCTCCTTGACCGTGATCAGCTTTTCGCGCGGCGTCATGATCTGGTGGGCCTTGACGTCGTAGCGGGTTTCAAAGCGCAGGTCGCGGCTGGTGACAATACCGACCACTTTGCCGCCGTCGCACACCGGGAAACCAGAGATGCCGAGCTGCTCGGACAGTTCCAGTATTTGCAGCACGGTATGCTCGGGCGTGATGACCACGGGATCGCGCACCACCCCCGACTCATAGCGCTTGACCTTGGCCACATGCGCGGCCTGCTCCTGCGGCGTGAGGTTTTTATGAACAATGCCGATGCCGCCCTCCTGCGCGATGGCAATGGCCAGCCGCGCTTCGGTGACCGTGTCCATCGCCGCTGAGACCAGCGGCAGGTTCAGGCGGATGTTTCGGGAAAACTGGGTGGAAAGCAGGGCGTCCTTGGGAAGGACCTGGGAGAACGCTGGCACCAACAATACGTCGTCGAAGGTGAGCGCTTTGCCGAGTAGGCGCATAGAGAAAGCTCCAAAAATACGATTGTACCTTTGACACCCCCATGTTCTGTGTTCACCTCGCCCGATGCATTCAAGCCCTGCCTGCGCCCGTCTGGCAGGCATTCAGCATAAAAAGTGCGCGACACGGAGATACACTTTCACGATGGACTTCAAATTTGCGACAAGAACCCTGATTCTGGCCATTGCCGGCAGCTCATTGGCAATGCCTGCCCTGGCGCAGTGGCAATGGATTGACAAGGACGGCCGAAAAGTCTTCAGCGACCGTGCGCCGCCAGCCGATATTTTGCAAAAAAATATCCTGAAGCAGCCGGGCAGCAAAACCCCGCCCCCCCCGTCCGGCACCGACACCGGGGCGACAGCACCCGTCCCCGCCGTGACGGCTTCAGCAGCGCCTGCGGGCAAAGCCAGCGCGCCCAAATTCTCGGGCAAGGATGCCCAGCTTGAAGCCCGCAAGAAGGAGGCAGAGGATCTCGAAACCGCCAAAAAGCAGGCGGAAGAGGAAAAAATGGCAAAGGCCAGGGCCGACAATTGCGAGCGTGCCAAAAAAGGACAAGCCACCCTGAAATCCGGCGTGCGGATCGCGCTCACCAATGCCAAGGGCGAACGCGAATTCATGGATGACGCCGCCAGGGCGGCAGAAACCAAGCGTCTTCAGGCCATTGCTGAGAGCGACTGCGGCAAATAAGCCGCCTGCGGGCTGGCTGCGTCAATAGCCGGCTTTTGCCCCGGGCCGTTTTTTCGTGAACAGCCCTGCGCTTTTGGCACCCTGATGGTTAAAGCGCTCGCGCCTGGCCACTTTGGGATCGACCCGCAGAGTGCGGTAAATTTCTATCCGGTCGTTGTCATCCAGTGGATGGTCGAGCCGGGTTTTCCGGCCCCAGATACCGACCAGCAAGCGGTCTTTGCGCAGTTCCGCAAACTCCTCGAAGAGGCTGCTGCAGCCAAGTGCTTGTCCCACGGTTGCACCCGTCGCAAGCTCCAGCGCCCATTCGCGAACCTGGCGCGGAGCGGGTGAATAAACCAGCGTGATCTTCAGGCTCAGGCCATCTGGGAGGTTTTCAGGTTTCACCATAAACAACGGAAGCTCTTTTGACAAAGGCATCGACCAGGCTGCCAGCTATCTTGTCGAACACCGGGCCGACCAGCGCAGCCAGCATTCCATTGTCGAAGGCATAACACAAGGTGAACTCGACCTTGCAGGCGCGCTGACTGCCGTCGCCCAGGGGAAGAAAGAACCAATGTCCTTCCAGCCTGGAAAAAGGCCCATCGACCAGTTCCAGATTGACCTTGCGGTCGGGTTCATGCGTGTTTCGGGTCGTAAAGCTTTGCTTGAGGCCCGCAAATGAAATACCGACCTTGGCAACCATGCCATGCGCATTTTCTTCCTGCACCGATGCACGGTCGCACCACGGCAAAAACTGCGGATAGCTGACAACATCGGTGACCAGGGCAAACATTTCAGCTGCGCTGTACCAGATAAGAACGGACTTGTGAACGGTTTTCATACAATCAAAGGCTGGGGGCAATTGTATGAGCCACAAGTGCTGCTTCGCCCCTTCGCTCCACTATCTTAGCCATGGCCACCAAAGAAGCATCCACCTCCAAAAAACCAGCCGCAGCCTCTTCCGGAAAACCGACAGGAAAACCCGCCAGCAATCTTTCGCCAAAAGCCGCAGCCGCCGCCATCCGCATTGCCGACAACAAGAAAGCCACGTTCAACTACCACATTGAAGAGCGCTTTGAAGCGGGCATGGTGCTCGAAGGCTGGGAAGTCAAGTCGGTGCGCGAAGGCAAGGTGCAACTCACCGACGGCTATGTGGTGATCCGCAACGGCGAGCTGTTCATCATCGGCTGCCAGATCAACCCGCTGGGCACGGCCTCGACGCATATCCGGCCTGACTCGGTGCGCACCAAGAAGCTCTTGATGCACAAGGACGAGATTCGCCGCCTGATTGGAAAGATTGACCAGAAGGGCTTCACGCTGGTGCCGCTGAACATGCACTGGAAGGCCGGCAAGGTGAAGTGCGAGATCGGCCTGGCCAAGGGCAAGGCCGAGCACGACAAGCGCGACACCATCAAGGACCGCGAGGGCAAGCGCGAAGTGGACCGCGCGATGAAATCCAGGAACCGCTAAGGGCTCTGCGCGCAGGCAAGTTCCGGGATACCTACAGGTCGCGCAAAGGATGCGTTTGCGCACTCCATGGACTGGCGAAAAACGCATCGGCCATGCCCGGCTTCACGTCCTCGATACGCGCCGGCTGCCATTTCGGCTGGTAGTCCTTGTCCACTGCCAGCGCGCGTATGCCCTCGACGCTTTCGGCGCCGGGTCGCAGGTGAAAGCACTGGTACACCATGTCGCGCTCCATGCGCAGGTCGTCGGCCAGCGTCATGCTGCGGGCGCGGCGGATCTGCTCCAGCGTGACATGCAGCATCAGCGGCGAACGCTTGCGCAGCACCACAGCCACTTTGGCAGCCCAGCGGTCGTCTTTGGCCTTTTCAAGCGCATCGACGATATGCTTGACCCGAAGCAATGAGAAATAAGTATCAATTTTGCCTGTTGCGCATACGGGACGGTCAGTATTAGCTATGAATTTAGAAGCAACCCATTGCTCAGCCTCGGCCGCAGAAGGCCATGAGGTGGCGCCCAGTTCCGCCCAGAGCGCAGGCAAGGCAGCCGCGTCCATCCTGACATCGGCCAACCCGTAGCCAATGGCCTCGTCGGCGCCAATCGTCTCGCCGGTCAGCGCCAGGTATTCGCCCACGTGACCGGGACAGCGGCTCAGGAAGTAGCCAGCGCCCACGTCGGGGAACAGGCCGATATTGGTTTCGGGCATCGCCATCCTGGTGCGCTCGGTGACGATGCGCACCCGCGCGCCCTGGCTGAGGCCCATGCCGCCGCCCATCACCACGCCGTCCATGAAGGCCATGAAGGGTTTGGGATAGGTCTGGATCAGGTGGTTGAGCGTGTATTCCTCGGTGAAGAAATCGTCCAGCGCCGCATCGCCTGCGAGCGCCGCCTGGTGAAAAAAGCGGATATCGCCGCCCGCGCAAAAACAGCCGAACAGGCTGTCGGGCGTTCCCGGACGGCCGATCTTGTTGGTGCCGCGAATCGCCACCACCCGCACCTCCGGGTCGTCACGCCAGGCGCGCAGGATGCCGAGCAGATCGCGCACCATCTGCAGCGACAGCGCATTGAGGGCCTTGGGTCGGTTCAGCGTGATCAGCCCGGCATTTCCCCGGCGCTCAACCAGCACATCGCCAGCCGCACCGATTTTCTTCATTTCTGTCGTCATGCTCTTTGTCTCCATCCAATCAATTCATTCACCACCAGCGCACCGATGACCAGCGAGCCGCCGGTCAGCACGCTGGAACCAGGCACCTCGCCGGCGCCCAGCCAGGCCAGCAGGATACCGAAAATCACTTCAAGCAAGGCCAGCAAGGCCACCTCGGGCGCCTTGAGAACGCCGGCGCACAGCACCGCCAGCACGCACGGAATCGCCAGTTGGAACAGGCCGAGCACCGCCAGCAGGCCGATGTCGTGCGGCGTTGCCGAAAAGGGAAACGCCAGCGGCAAGGTTGCCAGCGACGAAAGCGCCGCGCCCATCAACACGGCCGGCACCAGGTCGATCTTCTGGCCATGGGCACCACTGTGCTGCACCACCGTCCAGTTGCAGGCGCCTGCCAGCGGCACCATCAGCGCCACCAGCGTGCCGGCCAGCTGGCCGCCCAGGTCCATCTGGCCGCCATACATCCAGGCAATGCCGGCGCTGGCCAGCGCAATCGCCACCCAGGTGCGCACCGGAATCCGGTGGCCGATGAACACCCGCGCCATCAGCGCCGTGATGAACGGCCCCAGCGCCATCGTCACCAGCACATTGGCCACGGTGGTCAGCGTCAGCGCCACCATGAAGGCGGTGAACATCACGCTCCAGCAGACGCCCGACAGCCAGAGCGCCTTGCCAGCGTTGCGAATTTTGCGGAAAACCGCCCGCCCCTGGAAAAAAGGCAGGATCACCAGCAGCGACGCCAGCGTGAAAAAGCTGCGCCAGAAGGTCACTTCAAAACTGCGCGCAGCCTCCAGCTGCCGCGTCACCACGCCGGCGATAGACCACATCAGCGTCACCAGAATCATCACCACCACTGCGCGGGAATGCGTCAACTTCATGAAAACACCTGTGCGAACGATAAAAAAGGCCACTGCGTGCAGTGGCCTTTGGCGGGCTTTTGACAGCCTGATCCCCTCAACGGCCGAAGCCGTTCAGGATCAGCGGCCAGCGCGTTTGCGCTCGCTCTCGGTCAAGTAGCGCTTGCGCAGGCGAATCGACTTGGGCGTGATTTCGACCAGTTCATCGTCCTCGATGAACTCGACGCCGTATTCCAGCGTGCATTCAATCGGCGGCGTGATCTTGATCGCGTCTTCCTTGCCGGACACGCGGAAGTTGGTCAACTGCTTGGTGCGCGTGGCGTTGACCACCAGATCGTTGTCGCGGCTGTGAATGCCGACGATCATGCCTTCATACACCGGATCGTTGGCCTTGACGAACATGCGGCCACGGTCATCGAGCTTGCCCAGCGCGTAGGTGAAGATTTCACCGGCATCCATGGAGATCAGCACGCCGTTCTTGCGTCCGCCGATGTCGCCCTTGTGCGGCTCATAGCAGTCGAAAATATTGGCGATCAGGCCGGAGCCGCGCGTCAAATTCAGGAATTCGTTGGTGAAACCGATCAGGCCACGCGCCGGAATGCGGTATTCGAGGCGCACACGGCCACGGCCGTCCGGCTCCATGTTGACCAGTTCGCCCTTGCGTTCGCCCAGCGCCTGCATCACGCCGCCCTGGTGCTGCTCTTCGATGTCGGCGGTCACCAGCTCGATGGGCTCATGCTTGACGCCATTCACATCCTTGAGCAGCACACGCGGCTTGGAAACAGCCATCTCGAAGCCTTCGCGGCGCATGTTTTCCAGCAGGATGGTCAGGTGCAACTCGCCCCGGCCCATGACTTCAAAGATGCCTTCTTCGTCGGTTTCATTGACGCGCAAAGCCACGTTGTGCTGCAGTTCCTTTTGCAGGCGGTCCCAGATCTGGCGGCTGGTGACGTACTTGCCTTCACGGCCGGCCAGCGGGCTGGTGTTGACGCAGAAGTTCATGGTCAGCGTCGGCTCATCGACCTTGAGCATCGGCAGCGGCATCGGATTGGCCGGGTCGGTGATGGTCACGCCAATGCCGATGTCGGTCAGGCCGTTGATCAGCACGATTTCGCCGGGGCCGGCTTCGGTCGCCTGCACGCGCTCCAGGCCCTGGAAGGTCAGCACCTGATTAATGCGGCCCTTGACAGCCTTGCCGTCCGGGCCTTCCATCACGACCACGTCCATCATCGGCCTGATCGTGCCCTGGCTGATGCGGCCCACGCCGATGCGGCCCACGAAGGTCGAAAAGTCGAGTGCGGAAATCTGCAGCTGCAGCGGCGCTTCTGGGTCGCCCTTCTGGGCGGGCACATGCTTGAGCACGGTGTTGAACAGGGCCGACATGTCGGGACCCCACTGCTCGCCCTGCGCGCCTTCTTCCAGCGACGACCAGCCGTTGATGCCCGAGGCATAGACCACGGGGAAATCGAGCTGTTCATCGGTGGCGCCGAGCTTGTCGAACAAATCGAACGTGGCGTTGATCACCTTGTCGGGATTGGCGCCCGGCTTGTCCACCTTGTTCACCACCACGATGGGCTTGAGGCCCAGGGCCAGCGCCTTCTTGGTCACGAAGCGGGTCTGGGGCATGGGGCCTTCCTGCGCGTCGATCAGCAACACCACGCCATCGACCATGGACAGGGCGCGTTCGACTTCACCGCCGAAGTCGGCGTGGCCCGGGGTATCGACGATGTTGATGTGCGTGCCTTCCCAGGTCACGGCGCAGTTCTTGGCCAGAATCGTGATGCCACGCTCTTTTTCGATGGCGTTGTTGTCCATCACGGTATCGACAACCTTTTCGTGATCGGCGAAGGTGCCGGACTGGCGCAGCAATTGGTCAACCATGGTGGTCTTACCATGGTCAACGTGGGCAATGATGGCGATGTTACGGATCTGTTTATGACTCATGGTGGACTTTCTGGGGACTTGAAACGGTACGTGGATTAATGTTGAAAAGAGCCGGCATCCGTGGGTTCGGAGGCTGCGGCCATGGAAACTGACGTTAAAACTTCAGCAGCGCGCCGGGCCGATTGCAGGAGGATGTCCTGGACTTCAACCGGACTCAGCAAGCGCTGGGGAATCAGTTCGTCGGCCGTGATATGGGCCGAGCCTAAAAATGCCGCCGGTTCGCGGCCATAGACCTGCACCAGCGGCGCGTCATCGCCCCACTGGCCCCGGCGCCGCAGACCGCTCAAAAAGCGCCCTGCATTATCAGCATCCAATGTGACAGACGGGTAAGCGGCCACCAGCGACTGGGGCGGCAGCAAACAGGCTTCGCGTTCAGCCTCAGTCATGGCTTCGAGCGCCGCCAGCGTCACGCATTGCGCCGCCGTGAACCCGCCGGTTTCGATCCGGCGCAAGGAACCCAGGTGCGCGCCGCAGCCCAGAGCCTCGCCGATGTCTTCACCGAGCGTGCGGATGTAGGTTCCCTTGCTGCAGCTTACTATGATTTTAATAGCTACTTTCGCCCGTGGGTCGTGCGCAAGAACCATATTTAGCTTGAAAATCGTGATATGGCGGGCTTCCCGCTCAACCTCGATGCCCTTGCGGGCGTATTCATACAAGGCCTTGCCGTCTTTCTTCAGCGCGGAATACATCGGCGGAACCTGCGCCAGCGGGCCGGTAAAGCGCTGAGTGAGGGACGCCAGCAGTTCGGGCGTGATCTCCGGCACGGGCCGGGTTTCAATCACCTCGCCTTCGGCGTCGGCCGTGCTGGTTTTCTGGCCCAGCAGCAGCAGCGCCTCGTAGGTCTTGTCGGCGTCCAGCTGCAACTGGCTGAACTTGGTGGCCGCGCCAAAGCACAGCGGCAACACGCCGGTGGCCAGCGGATCGAGCGTGCCGGTATGACCAGCCTTGTCGGCCCGCAGCAGCCATTTGGCTTTTTGCAGCGCCTGGTTGCTCGACAGGCCCAGCGGCTTGTCGAGCAGCAGCACGCCGTGAACGGGACGTCGCTGGATTTTCTGGCGGGGAGAAGATTTTGGGGTCATAAGGCTCCGACAGGCTAAGCGCCGGGCCTGCCCGAACGCTGGTTGGCACCGTTGTCCCCGAACCTGTCAGAGGGAAACGGCGCGAACTCAGTCGTCCTGGGCGCGGGAAGAAACCGCCTTGGCAATCAAGGCGTTCAGGTCGGCCGCACGTTCGGTGGTCTGGTCGAAATGGAAATGCAGGGTCGGCACGGTGTGCGTCATGAGGCGCTTGAACAGGCCGTTGCGCAGGAAGCCGGCAGCCTGGTTGAGCGCGATTTCGCACTCTTTCGGGTCGCCGACCAGCACGCTGAAATAAATCTTGGCATGGGCATAGTCGGGCGTGACTTCGACCGACTGAACCGTCACCATGCCGACACGCGGGTCTTTCAACTCGCGCGCGATCAGTTCCGTCAGATCGCGCTGGATCTGATCGGCAACGCGAAAACCGCGGTTGGGAGTGGATGATTTTTTACGCATGAAATGGGTGTCTGAAGTTGCAGTCCTGGTTTAAAACCAGCAGTCCGCCAGCCGTCAAGGCAGGCGGACCACCGTGTTCTTACAAGGTCCGGGCGACTTCCTTGATTTCGAAGAACTCCAGAATGTCACCGACTTCGATGTCGTTGTAGTTCTTCAGGTTCAAGCCGCACTCGAAGCCTTCCTTGACTTCCTTGGCATCGTCCTTGAAACGCTTGAGCGAGTCGAGTTCACCGGTGAAGATGACCACGTTGCCGCGCAGCAAACGCACCTTGGCGGTGCGGCGAACCACACCGGCAGTGACCATACAACCGGCAATCGAACCAATCTTGCTGACCTTGAAGATATTGCGAATCTCGGCATTGCCGATGATTTCTTCCTTCTTGTCGGGTGTGAGCATGCCGGACATGGCGGCCTTGAGTTCGTCCACAGCGTCATAAATGATGTTGTAGTAGCGAATATCAATGCCGTTGTTCTCGGCCTGTTTGCGCGCCTGAGCGTCAGCCCGGGTATTGAACCCGATCAGAACCGCCTTCGAAGCAATGGCCAGATTCACATCGGACTCGGAAATACCGCCCACGCCAGAGTACACCAGCTGCACCTTGACCTCGTCGGTCGAGAGCTTGAGCAGCGACTGCGCCAGCGCTTCCTGCGAACCCTGCACATCGGCCTTGATGATGATCGGCAGCATCTTGACTTCGCCGGCGTTGATGTCGGAGAACATGTTCTCCAGCTTGGACGCCTGTTGCTTGGCCAGCTTGGTATTGCGGAACTTGCCTGCGCGGTAGGTGGCGATTTCGCGCACACGGCGTTCGTCCGTCATGACCATGAAGTCGTCGCCGGCCTGCGGCACTTCCGTCAGACCCTGGATTTCGACCGGAATCGAAGGACCGGCGGTCTTGATCGGCTTGCCGTTTTCGTCGAGCATGGCGCGCACGCGGCCATAGGTCGAACCCGCCAGCACCACATCGCCGGCCTTCAGCGTACCGGACTGAACCAGCACGGTGGCGACCGGACCGCGGCCCTTGTCAAGGCGCGCTTCAATCACCAGGCCCTTGGCCAACGAGTCAACCGATGCCTTGAGTTCGAGCACTTCGGCCTGCAGCAGCACCTGCTCCAGCAGGTCGTCAATGCCTGCGCCGGTATGGGCCGAGACGGGCACGAATGGCGAATCGCCGCCGAACTCTTCGGGCACGACGCCTTCGGTGACCAGTTCGCCCTTGACGCGCTCCAGGTTGATGCCGGGTTTGTCGATCTTGTTGATCGCCACGACGATGGGAACGCCGGCAGCACGGGCATGCTTGATGGCTTCCTTGGTCTGCGGCATCACGCCGTCGTCGGCCGCCACCACCAGGATCACGATGTCGGTGGCCTGCGCGCCACGGGCACGCATGGCGGTGAACGCCTCGTGGCCCGGGGTATCGAGGAAGGACACCATGCCGCGCGGGGTTTGCACATGGTAGGCGCCAATATGCTGGGTAATGCCGCCGGCTTCACCGGAAGCCACCTTGGCGCGTCGGATGTAGTCGAGCAGCGAGGTCTTGCCATGGTCAACGTGACCCATGACAGTGACCACCGGTGCGCGTGGCAGCGCTTCGGCCTGCTGGCCCTGCACATCGTCAGCGGTGAAGGCTTCCGGATCGTCCAGCGCGGCGGTCAGTGCGGTATGGCCCATTTCTTCCACCACGATCATGGCGGTGTCCTGGTCCAGCGGCTGGTTGATGGTGACCATCTGGCCCAGTTTCATCAAATGCTTGATGACCTCGGACGACTTGATGCTCATCTTGTGGGCCAGTTCGGACACCGTGATGGTTTCCGGCACATGGACCTCAAGCACCTTGAATTCGGTCGGTGCGACAAAATTTGACTCCGGACGCACATCGCGACCCGAACTGCGACGGCCACGCGGGCCGGCGCGGAAATTGCCGCGACCGGGCACCACCGGAGCGCCACGGCTCGGGATGCCTTTTTTCTTGGCGGCGTCATCTTTCCAGGTCGAAGACAGGTTCTCGGACTTGACTTCCTTCTTGCCAGCGGCCCCCGGAGCTGCGGGTGCAGCAGCGGCAGGAACGGCAGGCTTTGCGGCACCCGGGGCCACGACCGGCTTGTGCAGCGTACCCTTCATCGCAATCTTCGGGTCCACATGCGGAACCAGCACGCGTTTTGGTGCGGACAGCATGGCGCGAATGCCTGCGGCTTCGGCCTCGGCCTTGCGCCGGCGCTCCTGCAAATCCACGGCCTTGGCCGCATCGGCCTGGAATTCAGCGGTGGCCTTGGCTTTGGCGGCGGCCTGCAAAGAAGCGGTTTCAGCCGCTTTCGCAGTGGCGGCTTCGGCGGCCTTGCTGGTCTTTTCTGCAGCAGCTGTATCAATCACTTTTTGTGCTTCCACCGTAATGGCCGGAGCCGTTGGGGCTACCGGAGCCGGTTTGAAGATTTTACCAATCGTAGGCTTGACTTTTTTCGCCGCCTCTGCGGCCAGGGCAGCCGCTTGTGCAGCTGCCGCCGCCTGGGCCACCGCTTCGGCCTGCGCTTTTTGCGCCGCCGCTTCACGTTCGCGCTCACGGGCCGCTTCCTGCGCGGCCTGCTCATCACGCAAGCGGCGCTTTTCCGTCAGTTCTGCTTCCTGGCGGCGCAACAACTCGGCATGGCGGTTAGCTTCGTCTTCGCGGCGGACCAGTTCGGCATCTGCTGCGGCCTGAACCTGCGGCGCGACCAGCACTTCCGGCTGGGCTTCTTCAACCGGCATGTCAGAACCGTCATCGCGCTTGATGAAGGTGCGCTTCTTGATCGTCTGGACGGGAATGATTCGGGCCCTGCCCGTTGAGTCCGCCTGCTTGATCTCGCTGGTTGACTTTTTCACCAGGGTGATCTTTTTGCGGTCAGCAGCGACCGTGCCATGGCTGGCATGCAGGTAGCCGAGCAGCTTTTGCTTGTCGGATTCCGACAAGGGATCGCTGGCCTGCACCTTGGCAACGCCTGCGCTGGTCAATTGCTCGATCAGGGTAGCGGGAGATTTATTCAATTCAGCTGCGAATTCAGCGACGGTAGTGGTACTGGACATATTTGGTTTTCCTGACTGGCCTCCATGATCACTGCTCTTGGGCTGCTGCGGGTGCAGCAGCGTCGCCAGCGCCATCGGTAAACCAATGGGCGCGTGCAGTCATGATCAGGGCTTTGGCCTCGTCCGCAGACTGGCCGGTTATATCGGTAAGCTCATCCACGGCCAGATCGGCCAGGTCGTCGCGGGTGGCAACACCCGCTTCGGTCAATTTGGCAATCAACTCGGGCGTCAAGCCTTCAACGTCGCGCAGATTCTGCGAAACACCGCCGACATTTTCTTCCTGGGCGATTTCCATGGTCAAAAGAGCGTCTTTGGCGCGTGTGCGCAGCTCGTTGACGGTATCTTCATCGAAAGATTCGATTTCGAGCATTTCCTGCAGCGGCACATAGGCCACTTCTTCCAGGCTGGTAAAGCCCTCGGCAATCAGGATGTCGGCGATTTCCTGGTCCACATCGAGCTTGGCCATGAACAGCTTGCGGCTGCTGTCGGTTTCGGTGGCCTGCTTCTGGGCGGACTCGTTGGCATCCATGATGTTGATCTTCCAGCCGGTCAGCTCGGACGCCAGGCGCACGTTCTGGCCGCCACGGCCAATGGCGATGGCGAGGTTTTCCTCATCCACCACCACGTCCATCGCGTGACGCTCTTCATCGACCACGATGGACGACACATTGGCGGGCGCCAGCGCACCGATCACGAACTGGGCCGGGTCTTCGCTCCACAGCACGATATCGACGCGTTCGCCAGCCAACTCGTTGGTCACGCCATTGACGCGGGTGCCGCGAACGCCGACGCAGGTGCCAATCGGATCGACACGCTTGTCATGCGACAGCACGGCGATCTTGGCGCGTGAGCCGGGGTCGCGCGCGCAGGTCTTGATTTCAAGCAGGCCCTGCTCGATTTCAGGGACTTCCTGGCGGAACAGCTCGATCATGTACTCGGGCGAAGTGCGTGACAGGATGATGGGAGCGCCACGCAGCGTGGTATCGACTTCCATGATCATGGCGCGGACACGGTCGCCAGTGCGCAGGTTTTCTTTCGGAATCATGTCGCTGCGGCGCAGACGGCCCTCGACGCGGCCGGATTCGACGATCAGGTCGCCCTTGTCCATGCGCTTGACGGTGCCGACAAAAATCTTGTCACCGCGCGACATGAAGTCGTTGAGCAGCATTTCGCGCTCGGCGTCGCGGATTTTTTGCAGGATGACCTGCTTGGCCGCCTGCGCGCCAATGCGGCCAATCGGCAGGCTTTCGACCGGCTTTTCGATGTAGTCGCCCTCTTCAATGTCGGGGATTTCGTCGCGCGCATCGGTCACCAGCTCTTCGGCTTCGGGATTTTGCAGACCAGCCTCGTCAGCAACCACCAGCCAGCGGCGGAAGGTTTCGTAATTTCCGCTGTCACGGTCAACCGCAACACGGATGTCCACGCCATCGGCATACACTTTCTTGGTGGCAGAGGCGAGCGCAAGCTCGACGGCGCCAAAGACGACGTCGCGTTCAACGTTTTTTTCACGCGAGATGGCATCAACCAACATCAACAGTTCGCGATTCATTTCACAAGCCTGCCTTTCTAAATTATTTATCTATGGATGTATCGGCAACAGACTTGGGTCTGCGGCCCTTGAAATCAACCACCGGCGCCAAACGCGCCTGATTGATTTCATCCAGCGTGAAGCCCAGCGCCTGCAGCGGCGCGGGAATTCGTTTCTTGCTGATTTTCTGGCCAGGCTTGACGGCAGGTTCGTCGCTCCAGACGATTTGCCAGCCCGGCTTGCCGTCCACCGGCTCAGCCCGCTCCAGCGTGCCACGGAATTTCTTTCGGCTGGCCGAGACGGTCGAACCGGCACTTGCAGCCACGCCAATCGGCGCCTTGAGCGTGATGTCGATCAGCTCGCCGGCAAAACGCTCGAAATCCTTTTCGCTGCGCAGGGGCCGGTCAATGCCGGGGGAGCTGACTTCAAGCCGCGAATACTCGGCGCCTTCGACTTCAAGCACGAACTGCAACTGGCGCGTGACCTTTTCGCAGTCTTCTGCGTTGATGAACTGCTCGGCGCCTGGGGCCGTACCGGCAAGGTAAGGCATGTCAATCGTGACACGCAGCAAGCCGCCACTGGTCCTCTCGATCTCGACCAGCTCGTAGCCCAGCCCGGTTACCGTTTGCTCAATCGTCTCTTGCAAAGCCATTCAGTCTTTCGTCCCTTTGATTACTTTTATCTGTTTTTTGCCTGTGTGCAAAAACAAACGCCCAAAAAAAATGGGCGGTGAAAACCCGCCCATTTGGTCGTGTGAAGCGCGTATTCTAGCGCAAAGGGCGCTGCGAAGCAACCATTTTCATGCCCGTAATGCCTGCAAGCGGCAACAAATGCAAGCCATCGGGCAGAGCCATCATCCCTGGGCGACCAATATCTGTGTGTAGGGATGGCGCGGCGCGTCCAGCACCTCCAGCACGCTGCCCGATTCGACGATTTCGCCGTCTTTCATCACCATCACCTCGTGGGCCATGGCGCGGATCACGTCGATGTCGTGCGTGATCAGCAGATAGCTCAGGCCGCGCTCCCGCTGCAGCCGCTGCAGCAGCGCCAGCACCTGCTTCTGGATCGTCACATCCAGCGCACTGGTGGGCTCGTCCAGCACCAGCAGGCCGGGGTTGATGATGAGCACCCGGGCAATCGCCAGCCGCTGGCGCTGGCCGCCCGAAAACTCATGCGGATAGCGCCGCAGCAAGCCCGGAAACTGCGCCTCGCCCATGCCCACACCGGCCAGGGATTGTTCGACGCGCGCCCTTCTTTCAGCCAGGCTCAGCAAAGGCTCGTGCACCAGCAGGCCCTCTTCCACAATCGCCTCGACCGTCATGCGCGGCGACAGCGAGGAAAACGGATCCTGGAACACCACCTGGACCACCTTGCGGATGGCCTTGTCGCCAGCGGCCTGCCGGTTCCACGACTGCCCGGCAGCCTGCAATTGACCGGAAAATTTCAGCAGCCCCAGGCTGGCCAGCGCAAGGGTGGACTTGCCGGAGCCCGACTCGCCCACGATGCCCAGCGTCCTGCCGGGCGGAATGCTGAAACTGGCGTCCTTGACAGCGACAAACTCACCGCTCTTGAACCAGCCCCGAAAACCCGGAACGGCGACCGGATAAGCGACGCGCAAATGACTGGCCTGCATGACCGGCGGGGATTGCGTGGCTGCAACGCCGGCCGGCACCACATCGCGCACCGGCTTGCTGTCGATCAATTTGCGGGTGTAGGCATGCCGAGGCCGGGCAAACACGTCGGCGACCGTGCCCTGCTCCACGATGTGGCCGTTTTCCATGACCGCAACCCGGTCCGCGAAGCGGCGCACCAGGTTCAGGTCATGCGTAATTAAAAGCACGGCCATGCCGTTGCGCCGCTGCAAATCACCGAGCAGGTCCAGAATCTGGCCGCGCAGCGTGACATCGAGCGCCGTGGTCGGCTCGTCAGCCAGCAGCAGTTTGGGCTTGCAAGCCAGAGCCATGGCGATCATGGCGCGCTGGCGCTGCCCGCCCGAGAGCTGGTGCGGAAAGGAATTGGCCCGCCGCTCTGGCTCCGGGATTCCGGTACTTGCTAGCAATTCAATAGCTGCTTGCGCAGATGCAGCCTGCGCAAACCCCTCTTTTAGCTGTAAAACTTCAGCAATCTGGTCGCCCACGGTGAACAGCGGGTTCAACGCCGTCATCGGCTCCTGGAAAATCATGGCGATGTCCCGGCCGCGAATGCCGAGCAGCGCCCGCTCGGGCATGGACAACAAATCGCCCGGGCCGCCCGGTACCTCGAACAGCGCCTGCCCGCTGATCGCCGCATCCTGGACCAGCCGCAGCAGGCTCAGCGCCGTCACGGTCTTACCCGAGCCCGACTCGCCGACCAGCGCCAGCTTTTCGCCGGGTGCGATGGAAAAGTCGATGCCGCGAACGACTTCCTTGCCCGCGAAGGACACGCGCAGGTCTTTGACATCGAGGAGCGGGCGGGTCATTGGTCCATCTTTCGCGGATCCAGCGCATCGCGCAGGGCGTCGCCCATGAAGGTCAGCAGCAGCAAAGTAATGACGAGCACGGCAAACGTGGACAGCGAAATCCACCAGGCGTCGATATTGGCCTTGCCCTGACTCAGCAGCTCGCCCAGCGAAGGCGTTCCCGGCGGCACGCCCAGCCCCAGGAAATCCAGCGAGGTCAGCGCCAGGATGGCCGCGCTCATGCGAAACGGCAAAAACGTCACCACCGGCGTGAGGCTGTTGGGCAGGATGTGCCGCCACATGATCTGCAAATTGCTGACACCCAGGGCCTTGGCGGCCCGCACGTAGTCCATCTGGCGGTTGCGCAAGAACTCGGCGCGCACATAATCCGACAGCCCCATCCAGCCAAACAGGCTGAGCAGCACCAGCAGCAGCGCCACGCTGGGCGCAAAGATGGCGCTGAAAATGATCAACAGGTAGAGCTCGGGCATGGAGCCCCAGATTTCCATGAAGCGCTGGCCGATCAGGTCGGTCTTGCCGCCCGCATAACCCTGGATGGCGCCGGCAATCACGCCCATCACCACGCCGATGAAGGTCAGCGCCAGGCCAAACAGCACACTGAGCCGAAAGCCGTAGATCAGCTGCGCCAGCAGGTCGCGCCCCCGGTCATCGGTGCCGAACAGGTTGCCACGCGACGGCGCCGAAGGATTCGGGTCCTTGGCGAAATAGTTGATGGTGCGCGGCCCATAGGGATTGGGTGGGTAGATCGCCCAGTTGCCGCCCTGCGTCAGCTTGCCCTGGATGAACGGGTCGAGGTAGTCGGCAGGCGTGTCGAAGTCGCCATCGAAGGTTTTTTCCGAATAGTCCTTGACGAGCGGAAAGTACAGCTTGCCGTGGTAGCTCACCACCAGCGGCTTGTCGTTCGACAGCAGTTCGGCAAACAGGCTGAACACGACCAGCAGGCAAAACAGCACCAGGCTCCAGTAACCGAGCCGGTTGCGCCGAAAGCGCTGCCAGGCGCGACGCGAAGGCGAGACCGAAGGCGGCGACACGGGTGAAGAACCAGTTTCCATACTCAATCAAACTTCACGCGAGGATCAACCCACACATAGCAAAGGTCACTGACCAGCTTGGTCACCAGGCCAATCAGGGTAAACAGGTACAGCGTTCCCAGCACCACCGGGTAATCGCGCCGGATCACGCTTTCATAGCTGAGTAGGCCCAGGCCATCGAGTGAAAACAGGGTTTCGATCAGCAGCGAGCCGGTAAAGAACGCGCCGATGAAGGCCGCCGGAAAGCCGGTGATGATGGGGATCAAGGCATTGCGAAACACATGCTTCCACAGCACCTGGCGCTCGCTCAGGCCCTTGGCGCGGGCGGTCAGCACGTACTGCTTGCGGATTTCCTCCAGGAAGGAGTTCTTGGTCAGCACCGTCGTCACGGCGAAGCTGCCCAGCACCATTGCGGTGATCGGCAGCGTGATGTGCCAGAGATAGTCGGTGATCCGCGCGCCCCAGCCCAGCGTGTCCCAGTTGGCCGAGGTCAGCCCACGCAGCGGAAACCACTGCAATTGCCCGCCGAAGACCACCAGCAGCGCCACGCCCAGCACAAAGCCCGGAATCGCATAGCCGACCAGCACCACCAGGGTGGTCACGAAGTCAAACCGGCTGCCCGCCCTGACCGCCTTGGCCACGCCCAGCGGCACGGCAATCAGGTAGCTGAGAAAAAACGTCCAGAGCCCCAGGCTGACCGACACCGGCAGCTTTTCCTTGACCAGTTGCCAGACATCCTTGTGCTGGTAGAAGCTGTTGCCCAGATCAAAGCGGGCAAAGCGGCCCAGCATCTGGAAAAAGCGCTCATGCACCGGCTTGTCGAAACCGTAGAGCGCCTTGATTTCCTCGATGCGCTCGGCGTCCACCCCTTGCCGGCCCCGGTAGCCCGCCCCCGTGCTGGCAGCGCGCTCACCGCCCGAATCACGGCCCTGCAGCTGCGCCACCATCTGCTCGACCGGCCCGCCCGGCACGAACTGCACCATGGCGAAGGTCAGCAGCAAGACGCCGAACAGCGTCGGAATCATCAGCAGCAGGCGCTTGAGGATGTAGCTGGCCATGGAGGGTCTTTTCTATTTGTTGGAGGGCGACGCCCACCAGGTGCTCATGGCCCAGGTGTCGGGCTGGTAATACGGCGGGATGACGGCTGGCAGCACAAAAGGACGTGGCCGGTAGCCGATCAGGAAGGCGTCGCCGTAATACTGCGGCACCGAGTAATAGCCGTTGGTCAGCACCCGGTCCAGCGCGCGCATGGCCGCGCTCAATTCAGGCCGGGTCTTGGCGGTCACGACCTTTTGCAGCAGCGCATCGACGGCCGGGTCGGCAATGCCCCAGACATTTGAAGACCCCGGCGTGGTGGCCGCCTTCGAGCCGAACAATTCGAGCAACTCGCCGCCGGGCGCGGTGCTGCCGGGCAGGCGCAGCGTCGTGACCTCGAAATCGAAGGCGTCCATCTTCTGCTTGCCCAGCGAGAAATCGACGATGCGGTAGGTCATGGTGATGCCGAGCTTTTCCAGCGCCTTCTGGAACGGCCCGACGATGCGCACCAGCGAAGGCTGGTCGTTCAGGAATTCCATGGTGAAAGCCTCACCCTTCGCATTGCGCAGCGCGCCATCGCGGTACGTCCAGCCGGCCTCGCGCAGCAGCGCCTGGGCCTGGCGCAGGTTGCCCCGCAGGCTGCCGGGCGGCGTGGTGCTGGGCGACACCGGCACGGGACCGAAAACTTCGGGCTTGAGTCTGGCGCGCAAGGGGTCGAGCAGGGCCAGTTCATCGGGCCTGGGCAGGCCTTCCGCATGGAATTCGCTGTTGGGAAAATAGCCATTGACGCGCTTGTACAGGCCGTAGAACAGCTGCCGGTTCATCCACTCGAAATCCATCGCCAGGCCAATCGCCTTGCGCACCCGCGCATCCTGGAACTTGGGCTTGCGCAGGTTGAACACATAGCCCTGGAAATCGCCGGGGTTGCGGTTTTCAAAAGCGCGCTTGACCAGTTCACCCGAGGTGAACTGCTTGCCGGTGTACTGCCGCGCCCAGTTGCGCGAGATGAATTCACGCAGGAAATCGAATTCGCCGGCCTTCAGCCCCTCGAAGCGTGAGGTTTCGTCGAGGTAAATCTTGAAGCTGATGCGGTCAAAGTTGAACTGGCCCTTGCGGCTTGGCAACTCATTGCCCCAGTACGCCGGATCGCGCACATAGGTAATGTCGCGCCCCATTGCCGGGCTGGCAATTTTGTACGGCCCCGAGCCAATCGGCACTTCAGACACGATCTTGTCGAAGGGCTTGGCCTTGCCCCAGTCGCGGCTGAACACCGGCATGCCACCCACCACCAGCGGCAACTCGGGGTTGGGCGTCAGGAAATCAAAACGCACCACGCGCTCGGAAACCACAGTGACGCTCTTGACTTCGGCATAAATCGTGCGGTACTGCGGCGCGGCGAGCTTGCTGGTCAGCTGGGTGTACGAATGCAGCACATCGGCGGCCAGCACAGGCGCGCCGTTGTGAAAACGGGCCTTCTCGTTGAGGCGAAAGGTGGCCGACAGCCTGTCGGGCGCGACCGTCACGTCATCGGCCAGCAGTCCATAGGCGGTGGTCGGCTCTTCCGAATTGCCCGTCAGCAGGCTTTCGATCAGCAAAATTCCCAGGCCATACGGCGCGGTGCCGCGCAGGGTGAACGGGTTGAACTTGTCGAAATTGGTTGGCCGGGTCGGCGGCACCATGCGGATTTCGCCGCCCTTGGGGGCTGCGGGATTGACATAGCCGAAATGCGTGAAGCCGGCCGGATACTTGATGTCGCCAAACTGGGCATAGGCGTGGGCCGCCCAGCTTGCCGGCGCAAGGCACAGCGCGCAAACGGCCAGCCAAGCCCGTAAAAAAATCAAATCCCGCATGCGACAATTCTGCACTACTTAAGTCGGCCAACTTTTTGCAGCCTGCGCGCAAGCAAAACGCCAGCCTGCGCAAGACTGTTGCCGAATCACACGAACATACTGGAGCTTATAAATGGGTTTTCTCGCCGGCAAAAAACTGTTGATCACGGGCGTGCTGTCCACCCGGTCCATCGCCTATGGCATCGCCAAGGCCTGCCATGCGCAAGGGGCTGAGCTGGCTTTCAGCTACGTGGGCGAGCGTTTCAAGGACCGCATCACCGAATTTGCAGCCGACTTCGGCTCCAGCCTGATCTTTGACTGCGATGTCGGCTCCGACGAGCAGATCGACAAGCTGTTTGTCGATCTGGCCAAAACCTGGCCGACCTTTGACGGCTTTGTCCACAGCATCGGCTACGCGCCGCGCGAGGCGATTGCCGGCGATTTCCTGGATGGCTTTTCGCGCGAGAACTTCCGCATCGCGCACGACATCAGCGCCTACAGCTTTCCGGCCATGACCAAGGCCGCCCTGCCCTACCTCAACCCCAAGTCCGCCGTGCTGACGCTGACCTACCTGGGCGCCGAGCGCATCATTCCGCACTACAACACCATGGGCCTGGCCAAGGCCAGCCTGGAAGCGTCGGTGCGCTACTTGGCCGAATCGCTCGGCCCCAAGGGCATGCGCGCCAACGGCCTGAGCGCCGGCCCGATCAAGACCCTGGCCGCCAGCGGCATCAAGGATTTCGGCAAGCTGCTGGGCATGGTGGCAGCGGCCTCGCCGATGCGCCGCAACGTGACCATCGAGGATGTGGGCAATGTGGCCGCATTCTTGCTTAGCGATCTGGCCAGCGGCGTGACGGCTGAAATCACCTATGTGGACTGCGGCTTCAGCGCCACGGCCGGCGCCAGCCGCGACAGCGATTCCGTTGCCTGATTCAAGACAAAAACGGCTGTTTGCGCAGTATGCACCTGCATAAGCAGCTATTTATTTGATAGCAACCATCAAAAGGGTTCCCGATGCAGCGACGTTTTTTCCTGTCCTTGGTCGGCCTGACCCTTGCAGGCTCGCTGCGGCCTGCGGTGGCTGGCACGCCTGTTGCGCTTGCGTCGCCGCCGTCATCAGTGCCTTCATTGATGCTGGCCAATGTGTACCGCTCCGGCATCGTTCTGGCCGATTACTGGGTCAGCGAAAAATTCGACGGGGTGCGCGGCTACTGGGATGGCCAGGCCCTCTGGACACGCGGCGGCGAGCGCGTTGCAGCCCCTGCCTGGTTCACGGCGGGCTGGCCCAACGTGGCGATGGATGGCGAACTCTGGGCGGGCCATGGGCAGTTCCCCAAGGCGGTTTCCACCGTGCGCCAGCAAACACCCGATGATGCAGCCTGGCGCAGCATGCGCTTCATGGTGTTTGACCTGCCCGCGCACGGCGGCCCGTTCACCGAACGGATTCCGGCCCTCAATGGCGTGGTCAGCCGGATTGACCAGCACTGGGTGCAGGCCGTGGAGCAGTTCAAGGTGGCAAGCCCCCAGGCGCTGCAGACCCTGCTGTCCAAAACCGTGAAAAACGGCGGCGAAGGACTGATGCTGCATCGCGGCGCTTCGCTGTACAAGGGCCAGCGCAATGACGACCTGCTCAAGCTCAAGACGCACGACGACAGCGAGGCACGCGTCGTGGCTCATGTTCCGGGCCAGGGCAAATACGCCGGCAAGCTGGGCGCGCTGCTGGTGGAAATGCCGGCGGCTGACGGAAAGCCGGCGCAGCGCTTCAAGCTCGGCACCGGCTTTAGCGATGCCCAGCGGCAAAATCCGCCGGCCGTCGGCACGCGCATCACCTACCGATTCAGGGGCCTGAACGACAGCGGCATTCCGCGCTTCGCCAGCTTCATGCGGGTACGCGAAGACTGAGAGACTGAACGCGCTTTGTAAAAAAGGCCATCGCACGGTGTGTGGATGGCCTTTGGACTCAAGCCGGGATGGTGTCCCGACAACATTTCCGGGTTTCCCGGTTGGTTATTTCTTCACGCAGTCGGCGTAGTAGCGGACTTTTCCCTTCGCATCGGCCTGCTCGACCAGACCATGAATGTCAGTCTCGAAACCCGGGCACTGCGCATTGAATTCGCGGGAAAACTTCAGGTAATCGACGATTTTCTTGTTAAACACTTCACCGGGAATCAGGAGCGGAATACCCGGCGGGTAAGGTGTCACCAGCCCGACGGTGATCCGGCCTTCCAGATGGTCGATTTCCACCCGCTCGGTCGTGCGATGGGCAATGTGGGCGTAGGCGTCGCTCGGCTTCATGGCCGGCATCAGGTCGCTCAGGTACACCTCAGTCGTCAGCCGTGCAATGTCGTACTTGGCATACAGGGCATGAATATGCTGGCACAGGTCGGCCAGCCCCATGCGCTCGTACTTCGGGAACTTCTGGCAGAACTCGGGCAGGATGCGCCACATCGGCTGGTTCTTGTCGTAGTCGTCCTTGAACTGCTGCAGCGCGGTCAGCAGCGTGTTCCAGCGGCCCTTGGTGATGCCGATGGTGAACAGGATGAAAAAGCTGTACAGGCCGGTCTTTTCCACAATCACGCCATGCTCGGCCAGGAACTTGGTCACGATGCTGGCCGGAATGCCGGTCTTGGCAAACTTGCCGTTCAGGTCCAGCCCCGGCGTGACGATGGTCGATTTGATCGGGTCCAGCATGTTGAAGCCGGTGGCCATCTGGCCAAAGCCGTGCCAGTTGGCCGCGCCGTTCTTTGCGGTCTTGGCGCTGCGCGACTCGCCCTTGATGATCCAGTCCTGGGCACGGCCAATGCCTTCCTCCACCAGCTTGTCCGGCCCCCAGACCTTGAACCACCAGTCCGCGCCATATTCCTCATCGATCTTGCGCATGGCGCGGCGGAAATCGAGCGCCTCGGCAATGCTTTCCTCGACCAGCGCGGTGCCGCCGGGCGGCTCCATCATGGCGGCGGCCACGTCGCAGCTGGCAATGATGCTGTACTGCGGCGAGGTCGAGGTGTGCATCAGGTAGGCCTCGTTGAACAGGTGCCTGTCGAGCTTGACGTTCTGCGAATCCTGCACCAAGACATGGCTGGCCTGGCTGATGCCGGCCAGCAGCTTGTGGATCGACTGCGTGGCGTACACCACGGCGTTTTTCGGCCGGATGCGGTTCTTGCCCATCGAGTGGTAGGTGCCGTAGAACGGGTGGAAAGCGGCGTGCGGCAGCCAGGCTTCGTCAAAGTGCAGGTTGTCGATGTAGCCGTCGAGCATGCCCTTGATGGTCTCGGTGTTGTAGAGCACGCCGTCGTAGGTCGATTGGGTCAGCGTCAGCACGCGTGGCTTGACGGTGGCGGCATCAACGCCCTTGAGCAAGGGGTTGGCGGCAATCTTGGCGCGAATCGCCTCGGGCTCGAATTCGCTTTGCGGAATCGGGCCGATGATGCCGAAATGGTTGCGCGTGGGCTTGAGGAACACCGGGATCGAGCCGGTCATGATGATGGCGTGCAGGATCGATTTATGGCAGTTGCGGTCCACCACCACCACGTCGCCCGGCGCCACGGTATGGTGCCAGACCATCTTGTTGGACGTTGACGTGCCGTTGGTCACGAAAAAGCAATGGTCGGCATTGAAGATGCGCGCCGCATTGCGCTCGCTGGCGCCGATGGCGCCGTTGTGGTCGAGCAGTTGGCCCAGCTCTTCCACCGCGTTGCAGACGTCCGAGCGCAGCATGTTCTCGCCGTAGAACTGGTGGTACATCTGCCCGACCGGGCTTTTCAGGAAAGCAACGCCGCCGGAATGGCCGGGGCAATGCCATGAATAGGAGCCGTCCTCGGCGTAGTCCAGCAGCGCCTTGAAAAACGGCGGCTGCACGCCTTCGAGGTAGCTTTTGGCCTCGCGGATGATGTGGCGCGCCACGAACTCGGGCGTGTCCTCGAACATGTGGATGAAGCCGTGCAGCTCGCGCAGGATGTCGTTCGGGATATGGCGCGAGGTCTTGGTCTCGCCATAAACGTAAATCGGCACGTCCAGGTTTTTTCGGCGCACCTCGGCAATGAAGTTGCGCAGGTCGAGCACGGCCGGGTCCAGATCGGGACCGGGCGTGAACTCTTCATCGTCAATCGACAAAATAAAGGCGCTGGCACGGCTTTGCTGCTGCGCGAACTGCGACAAGTCACCGTAGCTGGTGACGCCCAGCACCTCGAAGCCTTCGCTTTCTATGGCCTGGGCGAGTGCGCGTATGCCCAGTCCCGAGGTGTTTTCAGAACGGAAGTCCTCGTCGATGATGACAATCGGAAAGCGAAATTTCATGGCGTATGCAGCAGTTGAGGGTGCCCAGAACCTGTCGGAGGGCATGACAATAAACGTTCAGAAGGCATAGACAGGTTGAGCCCGAACGGTTTGATGAAAGAAGGCTTTGCGCCAGCTGGAAAGAATCGCGCCGCGAACAGCGCGATTCTTTTGCGCCCGGCGAAATTGCAATTTTCGCTTATCTGTGACGAAGGCCTTCCGCCGGGGGTGCAAAGACTTTTTTCAGACTGCGAAGTGTAAGGATGTATTGTGTCAACTCGCTTGCCGAGCCCCTATTTAACCCAAAATAGGAATGAATCACGGACAAAGGGAAGAATCATGAGCGATGCAAATATCTGGTGGCTGCTGGCGGGTGCGGCCATCGCGGTGGAACTGGTGACGGGCACGTTTTACCTGCTCATGCTGGCCACGGGACTGGTTGCCGGTGCGCTGGCGGCCAGCATGGGCTTTGCCCTGGCCGGCCAGATGTTGGTGGCTGCGGCCATAGGCGGCGGTGCGGTGGCCGCGTGGCACTGGCGCCGCAGTCAAAGTCCGGCGCCCCTGGCGGCCAATGCCAATCCGGATGTCCATCTCGATATTGGCGAGACGGTTCATGTGCTGCGGTGGAACGCCGACGGCACGGCCAGCGTGAATTTTCGCGGCGCCCACTGGACGGCGGTTGCCGCCGACCCGGCCGGCTCAACCGTCCCGGGAAACTACCGGATCACGCAAATGCTGGGCAATCGCCTCGTCATCGAAAAGCTTTAACGTTATTGAGAAGATGGGTTGATCCTGGGCCGCCCACCGAAGGCCTTTTATTTGAAGCAAGGAATAGTTCATGGAAATCGCACTCGTCATCCTCGTCCTGGCAGGCATTTTTATCGTGCAGAGCATCAAGGTGGTGCCGCAGCAAAATGCCTGGGTGGTCGAGCGCCTGGGCAAATACCTCGGCACGCTGACGCCGGGCCTGAATTTGCTGATCCCGTTTGTGGACCGGGTGGCCTACAAGCACAGCCTGAAGGAAATCCCGCTGGATGTTCCCAGCCAGGTGTGCATCACGCGCGACAACACCCAGCTGCAGGTGGACGGAATCCTGTATTTCCAGGTGACTGACGCGATGCGGGCCAGCTATGGCTCGTCCAACTACATTGTGGCGGTCACGCAACTGGCCCAGACCTCGCTGCGCTCGGTCATCGGCAAGCTCGAACTGGACAAGACCTTTGAAGAGCGCAACATCATCAATGCGCAGGTGGTGGCCGCCATTGACGAGGCGGCGCTGAACTGGGGCGTGAAGGTGCTGCGCTACGAGATCAAGGACCTGACGCCTCCCAAGGAAATCCTGCATGCGATGCAGTCGCAAATCACGGCGGAGCGCGAAAAGCGCGCGCTGATCGCCGCCTCCGAAGGCCGCAAGCAGGAGCAGATCAACATCGCCACCGGCGAGCGCGAAGCCTTCATCGCCCGCTCCGAAGGCGAGAAGCAGGCCGCCATCAACAACGCGCAGGGCGAAGCCTCGGCGATTCTGGCCGTGGCCGAGGCCAATGCCCGGGCGATTGAAGTCGTGGCCATGGCGATTCGCCAGCCCGGCGGCGAACTGGCGGTTCAGCTCAAGGTCGCCGAAAAAGCCGTCGCGGCCTATTCGCAGGTCGCCAGCGAGGCCCACACCACGCTGATCGTTCCGAGCAACATGACCGAAGTCTCGGCGCTGATCACCTCGGCCATGAAGATGGTGCAGTCGAGCAAGGCTTGACCAGCGGCCGTCCAACTCCTTTCAAAGGCACATCAATGAATGCAAAAAACGTTCTCGGCACCGAACTGCTGTCCTGCTCCTACGACCCGCTCACCGGCTATTTGCGCGATGGCTGCTGCAACACCGATGCCTCCGATCACGGCTCGCACCTGATCTGCGTCCGTGTGACCGGGGAATTCCTGGCGTTTTCCAAGGCTCGCGGCAATGACCTGGCCACGCCCGTGCCCGAGCACCGCTTTGCCGGCCTGCAACCCGGCGACCGCTGGTGCCTGTGCGCGCTTCGCTGGCGCGAAGCACTGGAAGCGGGAATGGCACCTCCGGTCATCCTGGAAGCGACCCATGCGAATGCGCTCCAGTTCGTGACCATGGCGCAGCTTGAAAAACACCGCTATCAGGGCGCGGTGCATTAACAAAGAATTTGACAGCGCCGCCAGGCCGGCAGCCACGATGTGACTGCTATAATCAAAAGCTGCGCGGAAGGGTGGATGAGCGGTTTAAGTCACACGCCTGGAAAGCGTGCGTAGGGTTATACCTACCGCGGGTTCGAATCCCGCCTCTTCCGCCATGAATGAGTTTCAGGACTTCCAAAGAAGTCCAAGAAACAGAGAAAAAGCCCCGTAACTCAATAGGTTACGGGGCTTTTTTGTTTTCAATGCCCAAAAATCCCCTGCCCTGGCAGATCAACGGGACCGTCAGAAGCCAGATTTCATGCAGTCACCGCCTGAAAAATACGAAAATATTCATCAAATCAGGCTCTTGTGCAATATCGATGGGCATAGACAGCTATTATTTTTATAGTGTTTTAGGACCATGGAACGACCCGCGTTAAAACACTTCGGTATCGACCTCCCGGTTGCCCTGCTCGCTGTAGCGGCTGCCGATCACGGTTTTTTCGTTGATCATGGCGTCCAGCCGGACCAGCACCTCGGCGCCAAGCTTGACGTTCACCGCGCCCAGGTCGCCTTCCAGGTGCTCCACGCGGGTGGTTCCGGGAATCGCAATGATGTCTTCGCCCTGGTGCAGCAGCCAGGCCAGCGCCAGCTGGGCCGGCGTGCAGCCGGCTTCTTGCGCAAGGCTCAAGTAGGCGGGCAGCAGTTTCAGGTTGGCCGCGTAGTTCTCGGGTGAAAAGCGCGGCATGCTGCGGCGGATGTCCCTGGCGTCGAGCGTGCTCACGTCCTGCAGCTCCCCGCACAGAAAGCCCCGCGCCACCGGGCTGAAGGCGACAAAAGCCACGCCGAGTTCGCGGCAGGCTTGCAGCACGGCAATCTCGGGGTTGCGCGTCCACAGCGAATACTCGGTCTGCACGGCGGTGACCGGATGCACCGCATGGGCGCGGCGCAGCGTGGTGGCCGAGACTTCGCTCAGGCCGATGGTGCGGATCTTTCCAGCGGCGACCAGCCCGGCCAGCGCGCCCACGCTGTCTTCAATCGGCACCTGCTTATCCCAGCGGTGCAGGTAATACAGGTCAATCACGTCGGTCCGCAGGCGCTTCAAGGCCGCCTCGCAGGTCGCGCGGATGGTCTCGGGACGGCCGTCGATCACGCGGACCAGTTTGCCGTCGCCCGCCACATCCACGCCTTGCATGCCGCATTTGCTGGCCAGCGTGAAGCGGCTGCGGTGCCTGGAAAGCACGTTCCCAACCAGGGTTTCGTTGGCGCCAAAACCGTAGAGCGCTGCGGTGTCGAACATCGTCACGCCCGCGTCGAGCGCGGCCAGCAGCACGCGCTCGCCCTGCCCGGCCGACACGGGCGCGCCGTAGGCATGGCTGAGGTTCATGCAGCCGAGGCTGATGGCGGAGACACTGAAGGGGCCGAGTTGTCGCTGTTGCATGGTAAATTTAATTTGTAGATTACATTGTTGACGTTAAAAGCAGAGGGCCGGACCACACAAACGCAGCGCGTCTGGTGATCCGGCCCTCTATTCTGGGTTGATCCTGCGGGTCAGGCTGGACGGGTGGCCGCGTCAGGCGCTGGCGTTGAGCTGCTGCTCCAGCTGGTGCAGTACCTGGTAGCAGGCGAACACCTTGGCGACGCTGGAGTTGGGCTCGCGGCCTTCCTTAATGGCGGCGAAGAATTCGCGGTCCTGCAGCTCGATGCCGTTCATGCTCACGGCGACGTGGCCGACTTCGATTTGCTCTTCCTTGCCGGTGAACAGGTCGTCGTACCGGGCCAGGTAGGTGGCCGTGTCGCCGATGTAGCGGAAGTAGGTGCCCAGCGGGCCTTCGTTATTAAAGCTCAGGCTCAGCGTGCAGATGGCGCCGTTGGCGGCCTTGAGCTGGATCGACATGTCCATCGCAATGCCCAGCACCGGGTGAATCGGCCCCTGCACGGCGTTGGCCTGGACGATGGGGCTGTTGCACTGGTAGGCGAACAGGTCCACGGTGTGCGCGGCATGGTGCCACAGCAGGTGGTCGGTCCAGCTGCGCGCCTGGCCCAGCGCGTTGGTGTTGGTGCGGCGGAAAAAATAGGTCTGCACATCCATCTGCAGGATGTTGAATTTCCCGGCCGTGATTTGCTGGTTGACGTACTGGTGGCTGGGGTTGAAGCGCCGGGTGTGACCGCACATGGCGACCAGGCCGGTTTCCTGTTGCAGCGCCACGACTTCCTCGGCGCCTTTAAGGTTGTCGGCCAGCGGAATCTCCACCTGCACATGCTTGCCGGCCCGCAGGCAGGCCAGCGTCTGCTCGGCGTGCATCTGCGTCGGCGTGCAGAGGATGACGGCATCGACTTCCGGCAGGGCCAGCGCGTCGGCCAGCTCGGTGGTGACGTGGCCAATACCGTATTTGGCGGCGACTTCCCGGGTTTTTTCAAGATCACGGCTGATCAGCGAGACGACTTCCACGCCGGCTATGTTCTGGATGCCGTCCAGGTGCTTGATGCCGAAGGCCCCGGCGCCCGCCAGGGCGACTTTGATGGTTTTGCTCATTTAAGTATTCTCCAGAATCAGGTGGCCGACGGCCGTGTTGGATGCGGGTACATGATAAAAACGATGCTTTACGCTGACTGGATGGGCGTTAGCAGGTACACTTTTTGTAGCATCCGGCGCTACGGCGACTAGCGGCGCCGGGTCGATGTCGTCCATCGCGCCACGGGCAATCAGCCACATCACCAGCTCGATGCCTTCGGAGCCGGCTTCGCGCACGTAGTCGATGTGCGGCACACTGGCCTGGCCTTCGGGGTCGGCAATCAGCCGGTCCAGAAAGGCGTTGTCGAATTCCTTGTTGATCAGGCCGGCGCGCGGCCCCTGCAGTTGGTGGCTCATGCCGCCCGTGCCCCAGATCTGCACATTGAGCGGCTGGTCGAACGACTCGACAGCCTTGCGGATCGCCTTGCCCAGGTTGAAGCAGCGCTTGCCCGAAGGCACCGGGTACTGCACCACGTTCACCGCGAACGGAATCACCGGGCAGGGCCAGCGGAAATCGTCAGCCGGCGGCTGGCCGAACATGAGCGAAAGCGGCACGGTCAGGCCATGGTCCACGTCCATCTTGTTGACGATGGTCAGGTCGAAGTCATCCTGGATGACCGACTGCGCAATGTGCGCGGCCAGTTCGGGGTGGCCGATCACGGTCGGCACCGGGCGCGGTCCCCAGCCTTCGTCGGCGGGCTGGAACTCGGCCGCCGTGCCGATGGCGAAGGTCGGAATCATGTCCAGGCTGAAGGCCGTGGCATGGTCGTTGTAGACCAGGAAGATGACGTCGGGCGGATTCTCCTTGATCCACTGCTTGCCGAATTCGTAGCCCTTGAACACGGGCTGCCAATACGGCTCGTTGCTCTTTCCCAGGTCGAGCGCGGCGCCGATGGCCGGGACATGGGAGGTGTAAACGCTGGCGGTGATCTTGGCCATTCAGGCGCTCGCTTTCTGGGCACTGTGGCCCGCTTTGCCTTGCGGCTGGTGCTGGGCCTGCGCGTCGCCGTCTTCGCCGACCACGCGGTTGCCCTCGACCGAGCGGCCGCCATGAATCATCATGTCGCGGTATTCCTCTTCGGTCATGCCGGTCATGCTGCCGGCCATCTGCTGGAAGCTCTTGCCGTCGGTGGCGCCGATCTTGGCCAGGAAGTAGATGTTGCCGCCCAGCGCGATGCAGCGGTTCAGGTCTCTGGCCAGCACGGCCTGCTTCTGCTCTTCGGTCATGGCCCACTCGTCGAGGTAGGCGCGCTCATCGGCCTTGAAGCGCTCGCGGTTTTCGGCCTTCATGAGCGACATGCAGAACTGGTTCAGGTGGTAGCCCTTGCGGGACTGCTCGGCGTCAAAAATCGTGGTGCCGGGAACGTCCAGATAGTTTTTTTGCAGCGA
Source organism: Polaromonas naphthalenivorans CJ2 (assembly GCF_000015505.1). GTDB lineage: Bacteria > Pseudomonadota > Gammaproteobacteria > Burkholderiales > Burkholderiaceae_C > Polaromonas > Polaromonas naphthalenivorans. The sequence goes on from NC_008781.1 coordinate 2,156,283, forward strand.
CATGGTTCAGCCTTTCACTTCTTCGGGCCAGTACAGGCGCATCGGGTTATCAACCAGCAGTTTTTGCTGCAGTTCGGGCGTGGTGGCGATGTGCGGGATGAAATCGACCAGCAGGCCGTCGTCGGGCATGTGGTCCTTCAGGTTGGGGTGCGGCCAGTCGGTGCCCCAGAGCACGCGGTCGGGGAACTCCTCGACGATGCGCCTGGCGAACGGAATCACGTCCGTATAGGCGTTTTGCTCGCCGTTCAGCGCCTTGGGGCCGGTGACGGACAGGCGCTCGGGGCAGCTGACCTTGCTCCAGACGTTCGGATGCTCGCGCATGAACTTGACGAACAGCTCGAACTCGGGGCCATCGACCGGCTGGCTGACATCGGGGCGACCCATGTGATCGACCACCACGTCGGTGGGCAGCGTGGTGAAGAAGTCCCACAGCTCGGGCAAATCAACCGCCTCGAAATAAATCACCACATGCCAGCCCAGCGGCTTGATGCGGTTGGCAATCTCGATCAGCTCTTCCTTGGGCGTGAAATCGACCAGGCGCTTGACGAAATTGAAGCGCACGCCGCGCACGCCGGCGGCATGCATGGCCTGCAGTTCTTCATCGCTCACGCCGCGCTTGACGGTCGCCACGCCGCGCGCCTTGCCGCCCGAGCTGGCCAGCGCATCGACCATGGCGCGGTTGTCGGCGCCGTGGCAGGTCGCCTGCACGACCACATTGCGGGCAAAGCCCAGGTGGTCGCGCAGCGCGTAAAGCTGGGCCTTGGACGCGTCGCAGGGCGTGTACTTGCGCTCGGGCGCATAGGGGAATTCGGCGCCGGGGCCGAAAACGTGGCAATGCGCGTCCACGCTGCCCGCAGGCACCTGGAAGCGGGGCTTGCTCGGGCCGGTGTACCAGTCGAGCCAGCCGGGGGTCTTGGTGAAATCACCCGTGGTGGGTTTGCTCATGACGTCTCCTTATTCCAGTTCGATCTTGGCGCGCTTGATGACGGCCGAATAGCGGCTGGCTTCGTTCTGGATGAACTTGGCGAACTGCGGACGGTCCAGGTTCAGAGGCACATAGCCGAAGGTCAGGAATTTTTCCTTGACGTCGGGTCCGGACAGGGCCTCGGCGATGTCCTTGCGGATCTTGTCCTGGATGGCGGGCGACAGGCCCTTGGGGCCGGCGATGGTGTTCCAGCCGCTGACCTCGTAGCCGTTGGCAGGCCCGCCGGACTCGGCCACGGTGGGCACGTCCGGGTAGGCTTCCATGCGCTTGGGGCCGGCCACGGCCAGGAAACGCAGTTTGCCGGCGCGGTACATCGCGCCGGCGGTGCCGGCCGAGCCGATGGAGAAGTCCAGCTCGCCGGTGCCCACCGAGGTGTAGAGCTGAGTGGTTTCCTTGTAGATCACATGCTGGACCTTGATGCCAGCCAGCTCCTGCAGCTCCTCCACGCCCAGGTGCACCGGGTTGCCGATGGACCAGGAACCGTAGTTGATCTTGCCGGGCCGGGCCTTGGCGTCGGCGATCAGCTCGGACACCTTGGTGTACTTGCTGTTGGTGGGCACGACAAAGAACAGGAAGGACTGGAACAGCGGCGCGATGGGCTCGAAGTCCTTGCTCACGTCGTAGGGCAGCTTCTTGAACATGTACGGGTAGGCCGTCAGGTGCACGCTGTCGAGCTGCAGCAGGTCGTGGCCATCGCTCGCGCCACGCTTGAAGGCGTCGATGGCGATGAAGCCGTTGCCGCCCGGACGGTTGTCCACCACCACCGGCTTGCCCCATTTCTTGGACAGCTTGTCAGCGAGCAGGCGGGCGATGCCATCGGGGCCACCGCCCACGGGGTAAGGCGTGATCAGGCGCACGCTCTTGGTGGGCCACTCCTGGGCGTGGACCGGCAGGCAGGCGCCCGCCACGGTGGCCGCCAGCGCGGCGGAGGTCAGCAGGGTGCGACGGGAAAAAGCAGCGAGGTTCATGTCCAAATGTCTCCGTATCGGTCTCAATAAAAATCAGTCGATGTATTTGAGGCCAGCTTTTTCCAGCGGCTCGCGCATCTTGTACATGTCCAGCCCGAGCACGCCGGCGGCGAATTTCTCGCGCTTTTCGCCTTCGAAGCTTTCGCGCTTTTCAGCCGCATCGGCGACTTCCTGGGCCATGGCGGCCGGCACCACGACGATGCCGTCGGTGTCGGCAATCACCACATCGCCCGGATTGACCAGCGCGCCGGCGCAGATCACCGGGATGTTGACCGAGCCGAGCGTGGCCTTGATCGTGCCCTTGGCATGGATGGCGCGGCTGAACACCGGAAAGCCCATCTTCTCCAGCTCGTCCACGTCGCGCACGCCGGCGTCGATGATCAGGCCTTTGGCACCGCGCGCCTGGAACGAGGTCGCCAGCAGGTCGCCGAAGAATCCGTCGAAATTGTCGGTGGTGCAGGCGGCCACGGCCACGTCGCCGGGCTGCAGCTGCTCGGCGGCGACATGCATCATCCAGTTGTCGCCGGGCTGCAGCAGGATGGTCACGGCCGTGCCGCAGATGCGGGCGCCCGTATAGATCGGGCGCATGTAGGGCTTCATCAGCCCGACGCGGCCCATGGCTTCGTGAATGGTCGCCACGCCGAATTTCGAGAGTTTTTCGACCGCCGCCTTGTCGGCGCGGACGATGTTGCGCTTGACGACGCCCAGTTGGTTAATGGTCATGATTTATTTGCCTTTCAGTTTGAGCGCTGCGTCCAGGCGCGAGAACACGCGCCGGGCATTGCCTTCGTAAATTTGGTGACGGTCTTCGCTGCTGAGGATTTTTGACGCTTCGATGTAGCGCTTGGTGTCGTCGTAATAGTGGCCGGTTTCGGGGTCGATGCCGCGCACAGCGCCGATCATCTCGCTGGCAAACAGCACGTTCTTGACCGGAATCACGGTGTTCAGCAGATCAATGCCCGGCTGGTGATAGACGCAGGTGTCGAAGTAGATGTTGTTCAGCAGATGCTCGCTCAGCAAGGGCTTTTTGAGTTCCTGCGCCAGACCCCGGAAGCGGCCCCAGTGGTAGGGCACGGCGCCGCCACCATGCGGGATCAGGAACTTGAGCGTCGGGAAGTCCTTGAACAGGTCCGAGGTCAGGCACTGCATGAAGGCCGTGGTGTCGGCATTCAGGTAATGTGCGCCGGTAGTGTGAAAGCAGGCGTTGCAGCTGGTGGACACATGGATCATGGCCGGAATGTCGTACTCGACCATCTTTTCGTAGATCGGATACCAGCTGCGGTCGCTCAAGGGCGGCGAGGTCCAGTGGCCGCCCGACGGATCGGGGTTCAGGTTGATGCCGACGTTGCCGTATTCCTTGACGCACTTTTCCAGCTCGGGAATGCAGGTCGCCGGGTCCACGCCGGGCGACTGCGGCAGCATGGCGGCGGGAATGAAGTTGTCGGGAAACAGCTCGCTGACGCGAAAGCACAGCTCGTTGCAGATGGCCGCCCAGGTCGAGGACACGTTGAAGTCGCCGATGTGGTGCGCCATGAAGCTGGCGCGCGGGCTGAAGATGGTCAGGTCGCTGCCGCGCTCCTTCATCTTGGCCAGTTGGTTCAACTCAATCGACTCGCGCAGTTCGTCGTCGCTGATTTTCAGTTCCGACACTTTGGGCATCATGGCCGGATCCTTGATGCCGGCGATCTGGCGGTTGCGCCAGTCTTCCAGCGCTTTGGGCGCCGTGGTGTAGTGGCCGTGGCAATCGATGATCATGAGGTCTCCTTATTGTGAAAGTGATGAAGGCTTGTCTGCTCGGACGGCGCCGGCGGGCGACCACACCGAACGCGGGACCATGACCTCGCCGCGCATCAGGAGGCGCGCGGTGCGCAGCAAGGCGGCGCGGGTCACGTTTTGCGGATTGGCCGGGTCGATACCCAGTTCCACGCTGAATTCGCCGGTCGGGTGTTCCACCGAGACGGTTTTGAGGTTGCCCGGCGGCATGACGGCAATGCCCTGGGTGACCGAGCCGTCGAGCACGCAGGCCGTTCCCACGGTGACGGCCGCCAGCACGCCAATCGCGTCGTGGCAGACATGCGGAATGAAGCTGCGCGTGCTCAAGCTGCCGCCATCGCGGGGCGGCGCCACCAGCGTCATCTTGGGGTAGGTTTTCTTGGCCACGTCGCCCAGCCCCATGAGCTGGCCGGTCTTCAGGCGCAGCGCTTCGAGGCGGATTTTCAGGTCCGTGTCGGCATTCAATTCGGCGGCGGTTTCATAGCCGGTGCGGCCCAGGTCGCTGGCGCGCATCAGCACCAGCGGCATGCCGTTGTCGATGCAGGTCACGTCGATCTCGAACGGCTCGAAACCATCGCCCGCCACGCTCACCCGGTCCAGCACCTTGCCGGTCGGCAGCAGGCCGGCGCAGACCGAGCCGGCGGTGTCGAGGAAATTGATGGTGATGGGCGCGGAGGTGCCGGGCGCGCCGTCGATGCGCGCGCTGCCCTCGTACTGGACCTCGCCGCCGGGCGTGAGCACGGTCACGTCGCACTGCATGTCGGTGTTCAGGGTCAGCACGCGGTAGGTGCTGGTGCCATCCGGACCCGTACCCTGCGGCTGCACCATGCCGGTTTCCAGCGCAAACGGCACGACGGCGGCGAGCATGTTGCCGCAGTTGGGCGAGGTATCGACCGTGTCCTTGTCGGGCTGCAACTGGGCGAACAGGAAGTCGATGTCCACGCCGGGCGTGCTGCTCTTGCGCACGATGCCGACCTTGCTGGTCAGCGGATGCGCGCCGCCCAGGCCGTCGATCTGGCGCTTGTCGGGCGAGCCCATCGCCGCCAGCAGCACCTTGTCGCGGGTGGGAATGTCGGCTGGCAGGTCGGCCTGGTTGAAAAACGGCCCCTTCGAGGTGCCGCCGCGCATGAACAGGCAGGGAATCGCTGTCTGGGAAGCCATGGGATAAGTCTCCTCGGATTGAATAATAAGGAGCATTGTCTGGATTGCGCAAGCCAGCCAACAGGGCAGGCATCGACTAGCAGCTATAGCAAACAGGTATATCGCTGGTCACGATATGCCGATAAACTAGGGACGTGGACCTTAAACAACTCGAATACTTTGTACGCGTGGCCGAACTCGGCAGCTTTACGCGCGCCTCCATCTCGCTCGATGTCGCCCAGCCTGCCCTGAGCCGGCAGGTGCGGCTGCTGGAAGTCGAGTTGCGCCAGAGCCTGCTGGTGCGCAACGGGCGCGGCGCCACGCCGACCGAAGCCGGCAAGCTGCTGCTGGAGCACGGGCGCGGCATCCTGCACCAGGTCGAGCGTGCGCGCGAAGAACTGGGCCGGGTGCGCGGCTCCCTGGCCGGGCGCGTGGCCATCGGCCTGCCGCCCACGCTGGCGCGGGTGCTGACGGTGCCGCTGACGCGCGCTTTTCGCAAGGAATTGCCCGATGCGCAGCTGTCCATCAGCGAAGGGCTGTCGGCGGTGATGCAGGAATGGCTGGTCAATGGCCGGCTCGACATCGCGGTGCTCTACAACGCGCAGCCCGCCGCCGGCATCGAGATGACGCCGCTGCTCAATGAAGACCTGCTGCTGGTGCAGGCCCGCCCGCCCGGCTTGAGCGAAGACCCGCCGCCGCCGCCGATTGCGCTTCGGGAGGTCGCCCGGCTGCCGCTGGTGATTCCCAGCCGGCCGAACGCCATCCGCATGCATGTTGAATCCGAAATGGCGGGCATCGGCTGCCGGCCCGTGATTGCGCTGGAGATTGATGGCGTGTCGGCCATTCTGGACCTGGTGGCCGATGGCGCGGGCTGCGCGCTGCTGCCCGCCAACGCCGTGACCAGCTCCATCAGGCCTTCGGCGTTTACCACGCGCATGATTTGCGATCCGCCGCTGCGCACGCGGCTGTCGGTGGTCACCAGCTCGCTGCGGCCCGCGACCCTGACGCAGCAAAACACCCTGGCATTGATCCAGCGCATCGCCAGGATGCAGCTCTCAGCGTCCTGAATCCTGAAGTTACTATGAAAAACATAGCTGCTTGCGCAATACCAGCGTGCGCAAAAGGCCATTTTTACTCTGATTTGAGGCCCCGTCCGGGCCATCGCGCCGCAAAGCCTTGATCCCCGGCAAGCTACGCGCCCAGCGTGGCCGGCCAGCGCATGGCCCTGCCCCACGGCGCTCAACGCCACCCTACGCCCCTTGGCATGCTGCTTGCAGAGCCATCGAACGAACAGGAAATCCGCCGCAAATTGTCGTGAAAGTACGATCAGGCCCTTCATGTCCAGGCACAAGTTTTGAAGGATTTGCACCGTTTGTCGTTATATAGACAAAAATATAACGCCAGGCCGGGTTCCCTGTGCGGTTTGTCAGGTTTGGAAATACGAAGGAAAAACCAAAGGAGGTTGAGATGCACGCAGCGTTATACAGGCAGGAATCGGGCGTCAACGGGGCCAGGCCGCCGGCCTGCAATGGCCGGGACATCCGGTGGTGGCAGGATATTCCCTCACCGATCAGGCCTCTGGTGGTGGCCCCCGTCAGCTTTGATGTCCTGCAGGACTACGAGATAGCGGCGGACCGCACCCAGGGCTATGACGGCCGCCATGAGCCCTGCTATTGCGCGTTTCGCTACGTGCTGACGCAGCTCAGGTCAGACGATGACGAGGTGTTCTATGAAGCGCCGGTCTATGCCGAAATGCTCACCTCGTGGCGCCTGCTCGATCAGCGCTGGCTGGTGTGCCGCACCACCGTTCACAACTTTGACCGGGGTGAATGCCAGACCAGCCTGTCCCTGAGCGACACCATGCCCCGCTGAGCCTTGCACTTCCAACCAGAAAACCCATGACCCCAACCCACCCAAAGCTGACAGGCAAGCTGCTGATTGAAACCTCCCTGGGCAATTTCCTGGGCGACAAGCGCATCCGGCTGCTCGAAGCGATTGACCAGCAGGGCTCGATTTCGCAGGCCGCCAAGGCCGTTCCCATGTCCTACAAGGCCGCCTGGGACGCCGTGGACGACATGAACAACGTCGCGCCCCAGCCGCTGGTGCATCGCTCGGCCGGCGGGCTGCGCGGCGGCGGCACCGAGCTGACCGCCTTCGGCCGGCGCCTGATTGCGTTTTACCGGGCGCTGGAGCAGGAATCCCAGCTCGCCCTTGAAAAACTGACCCACAACCTGACGCAAAGCGGTGTCGCCGACGCCGCCGATTTCCAGCAAGTCTTAAGGAAGATGACCATGAAAACCAGCGCCCGCAACCAGTTTGCCGGACCCGTGACCGCTCTGAAGGAAGGCGTGGTCGATGTCGAGGTCAGCATCCGGCTCGACCCGCAACTGGTGCTGACAGCCATCGTCACGCGCGAATCGGCCGAAAGCCTGGGGCTGGCGCTGGGCAAGGATGTGCTGGCCTTCGTCAAGGCCTCGTCCATCGTGCTGGTGGTCGAGGACGACGACAAGGAGGTCCGCATCTCGGCGCGCAACCGCTTCCGGGGCATCGTGGCGCGCATCCATGCCGGGCCCGTGAACTCCGAAGTCACCCTGGACCTGCCCGGCGGGCGCCACGTCCTGACCGCCGTCATCACCGATGACAGCGTCAGGCGGCTGGGGCTGGCGGTTGGCCAGCCGGTCGTCGCCGTGTTCAAGGCGCCCAGCGTGTTCCTGGTTGCCATCGACTGACTTTTTTTCCCTCAACCTCCAGGAGCATTGCCATGAACCCATCCCGCCGCCTTTGCCTGTTGCTGATCGCCTTGACCGGCATTGCCGCCCAGGCGCACGCCGATGAAGTCTCGGTCGCCGTCGCGGCCAACTTCACCGCGCCGATGCAGAAAATCGCCGCCGACTTTGAAAAGGCCACCGGCCACAAGGTCGTCGCCGCCTACGGCTCGACCGGCAAGTTCTACGCGCAGATCAAGAACGGCGCGCCGTTTGAAGTGCTGCTCGCCGCCGACGCCGAAACCCCGGCCAGGCTGACGGCTGAAAACGCCGCCGTCGCCGGCAGCCAGTTCACCTACGCCATCGGCAAGCTGGTGCTCTGGTCGGCCAAACCAGCCGTGGTCGATGGCAATGGCGAAGTGCTGAAAAAGGGCGGCTTTGACCATATTGCGCTGGCCAATCCCAAGCTCGCGCCCTACGGCGCGGCGGCTATCCAGTCCATGAAAACCCTGGGCGTGTACGACGTGCTGCAGCCCAAGGTCGTCATGGCCGAGAACATCACGCAGGCGCACCAGTTCGTCAGCAGCGGCAATGCGCTGCTGGGTTTCGTCGCGCTGTCGCAGGTGCTGAAGGACGGAAAAATCCAAGGCTCGGCGTGGATGGTGCCAGGCAGCCTGTATCCGCCCATCCGCCAGGATGCGGTGATTCTGGACAAGGGCAAGGGCAAGCCGGCGGCCGAGGCGCTGGTCAAATACCTCAAGAGCGACAAGGCCAGGGCCGTCATCAAGAGCTTTGGCTACGAACTGTAAGGATGGGCACGGAAATGGCTTGGCTGGTCAAAACCCCTCCTTCCTACGAACCCCACTCCATGAAAATCGCCATTGCCACCAAAGACCACTGGACGCAGGTGTCCGGCCACGCCGGCCAGAGCCGCGACTGGCTGGTCTTCGACTGCCTGCCCGGCCAGCCCCTGCCCGAGCCCCTGCGCATCCAGCTCAGCAAGGAGCAGCTGCCGCACCACTTCCAGGACGACGGCCCGCACCCGCTGCACGGCATCGAAGTCATGGTGGCGGCCAGCGCGGGCGACGGCTTCATCCGGCACATGGAGAAATGGAATGCGCAGGTGCTGCTGACCGGCGAGACTGAGCCGCTCGCGGCACTGGCCAAAATCCTGGCCGGCGAGGCGCTGCCCGACACCCGCTTTGACGTCACCACCAGCCTTTGCAAGCTGCGCGACCTGTTCTCGCGCCACTAAACCCGAGCCACCGAGCCCATGCGCGCCCTCAACGACACCCAACTTTGCAGCCTGCTCGACGACGACACCCTCGGCGGCGACCTGACCACGCACAGCCTGGGGCTGGCCGAACAGCCCGCGCGGCTGGAGTTCCGCGCCCGCCAGCCGATGACGGTGTGCGCCAGCGAAGAGGCGCTGCGCCTGTTCGAGCTGGCAGGCAGCCAGGCGCGCTTGCTGATGCGCTCGGGCAGCCGCGCTGGCGCGGGCGAGTTGATCCTCGAAGCCCAAGGCGATGCCGCCAGCCTGCACCTGGCCTGGAAAACCGCCCAGAACCTGGTCGAATGGGCCAGCGGCATCGCCAGCGCCACGGCGGCCATCGTCGCGGCAGCCGGCGGCGTGGCCGTGGCCTGCACGCGCAAGAACGTGCCCGGCACCAAGGCACTGTCCATCAAGGCCGTGCGGGCCGGCGGCGGCGGCATCATGCACCGGCTCGGCCTCTCGGAAACGCTGCTGGTGTTCGCCGAACACCGATTGTTTTTAACCGACACCCCGGCGCAGACCATCGCGCAACTGCGCCGCACCCAGCCCGAGAAAAAAATCATCGTCGAAGTCGGCGACCCCGGCGAGGCGCTGCGCTGGGCGCTGGCTGGCGCGGACGTGCTGCAGCTCGAAAAATTCACGCCCGAAGCCGTCGCCACCTGCCGCGAGGCGCTGCAAGCCTTTCCAGCCGCCAGCCGCCCGCTGCTGGCCGCTGCGGGCGGCGTTCGCGCCGGCAACGCTAGCGCCTACGTCGCAGCGGGCGCCGACCTGCTGGTCACGTCCGCGCCCTACACCGCCCCGCCGCAAGACGTGCAGGTAACATTTTTCGTCAACGCCTGACCAAGGAATTTTCCGTGAAGCCTTCCCGACTTTTACCCCTGCCGCCACCCCTCGTGACCACCGCACCGGCTGACAGCCCGACCGCATGTATTTGACCGACAGCGATCTTCAGGCCATCTGGCTGACCGTCCGCCTGGCGGTCACCGTGACACTGATACTGCTTCTGATCGGCACGCCTGTCGCGTGGTGGCTGGCACGCTCCAGGGCGTGGTGGAAAGGCCCCATCGGCGCCGTGGTGGCCTTGCCGCTGGTGCTGCCGCCTTCGGTACTCGGGTTTTACCTGTTGCTGGCGATGGGACCGAATGGTCCGGCAGGCCATCTCACCCAGGCGCTGGGTATCGGGCTTTTGCCCTTCACCTTCTGGGGCCTGGTGATTGCCTCCGTGTTTTACTCGCTACCCTTCATGGTGCAACCGCTGCAGACCGCGTTCGAGGCCATCGGCGAGCGTCCGCTGGAAGCCGCCGCCACCTTGCGCGCCTCGCCGCTCAATGCCTTTTTCACGGTCGCGGTGCCGCTGGCGCTGCCCGGCTTCCTGACGGCCGGCATTCTGACCTTCGCGCACACCGTGGGTGAATTCGGTGTGGTGCTGATGATTGGCGGCAACATTCCCGGCGTGACGCGCGTCGTTTCGGTGCAAATCTACGACCATGTGGAGGCCGTGGAGTATGTGCAGGCGCATCGCCTGTCTGCGGTCATGCTGGTGTTCTCCTTCCTGGTTCTGCTGGCGCTGTACGCCTGGAAGCCCGACACCAGAAAAAGAGGCTGACATGACAGGAATTCAAGCGCATTTTCATCTTGACTGGCCGGGGTTCACGCTCGACGTCAATCTCGAATTGCCTGCGCGCGGCGTCACCGCCCTGTTCGGCCCGTCAGGCTGCGGCAAGACGACGCTGCTGCGCTGTATCGCCGGCCTGGAACGCGCCCCCCAGGGCCATCTCAGGATCAATGGCGATGTCTGGCAAAGCGACAAGCACTGGCTGCCCACCCACAAGCGCCCTCTGGGCTACGTCTTTCAGGAGGCCAGCCTGTTCCCGCACCTCACGGTGATGGGCAATCTGCGCTACGGAATGCGGCGGATTTCGCAGGCGCAGCAAGTGAGTCTGGAGCAAGCCGTTGACCTGCTGGGCATCGCGCATTTGCTGGAGCGCAAGCCCGCCGGGCTGTCGGGCGGCGAGCGCCAGCGCGTCGCGATTGCCCGGGCGCTGCTGACCAGCCCGCGCCTGCTGCTGATGGACGAGCCGCTGGCCGCGCTCGACCTGGCGCGCAAGAATGAATTCATGCCCTACCTGGAGCGGCTGCACGGCGAGCTGGACATTCCCGTGATCTACGTCACCCACGCGCCGGACGAAGTGGCGCGGCTGGCCGATCACATCGTGGTCATGGAGGCGGGCCGCGCGATTGCCAGCGGGCCATTGACCGAGACGCTGGCCCGCCTCGACCTGCCGATTCGCCTGGGCGAGGATGCGGGCGTGGTGCTCGACGCCGTGGTCGCCGAGCGCGATGCCGCCTGGCACCTGGCGCGGGTGACGTTCGCGGGCGGCAGCCTGTGGGTGCGCGACGGCGGCCAGGCCATCGGTGCCGCGGTGCGCATCCGCATCCTGGCGCGCGATGTGAGCATTGCGCTGGCGCACGTCACCGGCACCAGCATCCAGAACTGCTTGAGCGCCACCGTCGGCGAGATGGCCAATGACAGCCACCCGGCGCTGTCGCTGACGCGGCTGAACATCGGCCCGTCACCCCTGCTGGCGCGGCTGACAAGGCGCTCGGCGGTGGAGCTTGGACTGGCGCCGGGCAAGCCGGTCTGGGTGCAGATCAAGGCAGTGGCGCTGATTGGATGATTCCATTGAAAAATAGCCCATTGCGCACGTCTGGCATGCTCAAACAGCTATCAAAACAGTAGCAATTCATCCAATCAAGACCCGCATGACATCACTCCGTCAAGGCCCTGCCGCTCCCAAGGCCCGCCTGACTTCCTCCGCGTCAATCGAGCGGGCTGCTCCAAAGCCAGCCACTTGCCGGGCACCGTTGAGTTCGATGGCGACAAACCTGAAGTCGCCCAGCTGCGTCATGAATTCGGCCTCTGGAAATCTCTGCACATAGGCAGCCCGGCAGGCATCCCACGCCGGGGTGCCGACTTCCAGTTCCCGGGCGCGGCCGTCCAGGCTGACGCGTGGCAAGGCATGAACCGGCTCGCCATCTGCCTCGGACTGCATCACGAGCAGCGATACGTTCGGTCGCGCCTGCAGATTGCCCGTGTGGGCCGCCAATCCGCTCACATGAATGACCAGGCACCCCAGCGCGGGCTCCAGCGCGTAGGGAACCATGGAGACAAAGGGAGCGCCGTCGTCGCCGATGGTTCCCATGGCGGCGACTCGCCTTGAATGCAAAAGCGAGCGCAGCTCAAGGGTCAGTCTGGATTCGTGAGGCACAAGCGTTTCCTTGAAATTATGGCGTTGCCCGCGCACCGTACGTGATGGAAAGCACCACGCCCGCACGAAAGCGCACCGTCGCAACGAGACTGCCGGGGCCACGGTCATACAGCCATTCGTCCACCACCAGACAGGGAACGACCGAGCTGGCAAACGGCTCGGGCACAGGCTGCAGCCCCGGGTAGTAGTAAACCGGCGCGCAGTAGGAATCCTGAAGCAAGGGCTCTCCGCAGTGGTAGCGGACGGACAACCGGGAGTCGCCTACTTCAACAATGTGGCCGTTGCAGCGCAGCGTTTCTGAATGCACGGGCAAAAACAGCGCAGAAACCACAGTGGCAAGGCAAATGCGGATAAGAAATTTCACATTTCCTCCTTTCGCATCAAGCGGCCTGGGGCACAACAGACGGCCAAGCCTCCCAGGATAGCGAGCACGTCTCTCCCTGATCAGACCACGGCTTCTTTTGAAGCACAAGACTTCACTTGAATATGGATCAACGGTTTTGAAGTTGCAAATTTCAGCAAAAACTGCCTCCAGCGCATGCTGGACATGCGCAAGCAGCTACTTAATTAATAGCAAAAATCAGCCCGCCGCAGCCACGGCGGGCGTCGCCTGCAACAGTTCGGCCGCCTGCAGCAGGCGCGGAAAACTGGCCGGGTCGTTCAGCACCGTGGCGGCGAACACCCGCACGCAGCGTTCGGCGGCCAGCCGGTAAGCGGCGGCCTGCGGCGCATCGAGCTTGCCGCTCAGCGCCAGCAGGGCCAGCGCGGCGGTGCCGTTGCCTGACGGCGTCGCCGCGTCCAGCCCGGTCTTGAGCCGGTGGATCAGGGCGGGCGCGTCGTGGCGGGTGAAGAAAAAGCCGCCCGCATCCCGGTCTTCAAACTGCGCCAGCATGGCTTTGGCGATGGCCTGGGCAAACGGCAGGTCGCCGGGCTGCGGATCGGCGTCGTGCAGCGCCAGCACGGCTTCGAGCAAAAACGCATGGTCGTCCAGAAACGCCGCCTGGCCGGGCAGGGCCAGCAGGTGCCCGGAAGTGCGGCCATCGTCCTGCCAGCGCCCGGCCTGCACAAAGCGCAGCGCGCTGCGCGCCGCCAGCAGCCACTCGGGGCGCTGGCAGACGGCGCTGGCGCGGGCCAGGCCTGTCATCATCAGCGCCGTCCAGCCGGTCAGCAGCTTGGCGTCCCGGGCCGGGCGCTCGCGCTTGTCGCGCTCGGCCAGCAGCTTGGGGCGGGCCGAGGCAATCAGCTCCTCAACCTGCGCTTCGGGGCGGCGCAGCGTGACGGCCAGCGGGCCGGCAGCGCGCGCCACGCGCAAATGCCAGTGGCGGCCCTCAAAGCCCGGCCCATCGACCAGCCCCCAGTGCGCGGCGCACACATCCCATTCGTTGGGCGAAAGCGCCAGCCGCAGCGGCTCGGACTCCCAGACGTAAAAGCGCCCTTCCCGGCCCTGCGCATCGTCGGCGGCCAGCGAGGCATGAAAGCCGCCGGCGCTGGATTGCATCTCGCGCAGCGCCCAGCTGGCGGTGTCTTCGACGACGCGGCGAAACAAGGGCTCGCCGGTCAGCGCCAGCGCATCGGCATACAGCGCCAGCAGCACGCCGTTGTCGCAGAGCATTTTTTCAAAGTGCGGAATGCGCCACTGCGCATCGACGCTGTAGCGGAAAAAGCCGCCGCCGATCTGGTCGTACAGACCGCCTTCGGCCATCTTGCGCAGCGTCAGCAGCGCCATCTCGCGGGCCTGCGCGTCACCCTCCTCGCGGGCGCGGCGCAGCAAAAAGGCCAGGTCGCTGGGGTGCGGAAACTTCGGCGCCGCGCCAAAGCCGCCCTGCGCCGGATCAAAGGCGGTGGCCAGCTGCTGCAGCGCCTGGGCGCGCACGGCGGCGCCCGGCACGGCGGCGTCATCGCGGCGCGGCGCGCTGGCGGCCAGCGCGGCCAGCAGCGCCTGGTCCTGCCGCGCCAGCGCCGGGCGCTGCTCGCGCCAGACGGCGCTGACCGAGCCCAGCACGGCCTGAAACGTCGCCTGCCCCTCGGGCGCGGCGCTCGGGAAATAGGTGCCGCTGTAAAACGGCACGCCTTGCGGCGAGAGAAAAATCGTCAGCGGCCAGCCGCCGCCGGTGCGGCGCAGCAGCTGATGGGCCATCTGATAGACGGCATCGAGGTCGGGGCGCTCCTCGCGGTCCACCTTGATATTGACAAAGCCTTCGTTCATCAGGGCGGCGATGGCCGGGTCGGAAAACGATTCGGCCGCCATCACATGGCACCAGTGGCAGGCTGCGTAGCCGATGGACAGCAGGATCGGCAAGCCCCGCCGCCGGGCCAGCGCCAGGGCTTCATCGCCCCACGGATACCAGTCCACGGGCTGCCCGGCATGTTGCAGCAAATAGGCCGACTGTTGGGAGGCGAGGCGGTTGGACATGGCGGTGGCTACCAGGTGGGGTGAAACGACGCGGCGGACGGGTGATGGCGTGAACGCGCCTGTCGGCTTTGTCGCAACTTTGTCGAAAATCCGCCGCAGACGCCGTGTTCAGGGTGCCATGCCAAGGCCATGCGCAGGAAGCATGCCACCGGCGGGGCTGGGCTGGGCCAGCGACGGCAGCCTGTGCAGCGCCACCATCAGCACGCCGGACGAAGAGCCGCAGGTGCGGGAGTTCGGGCCTAGCGGTAAAACGCCTCAACCTTGCCCGTCAGCTTGATCAGCAGCGGATAGCCTTTGCGGTCCAGCGACTTGCCGGCAGGCACCTTGACCCAGCCTTCGCTGATGCAGTATTCATAGACATCCAGACGCTCCTTGTCCTTCAGGCGGATGCACACGTCATGCTCGAACACGGCCGCCATGTGATAGGGACTGCGCGGGTCAATGGACAGGCGGTCGGGCAAAGGCGGAATTTGAGGGGTTTCGTTCATTTGAATAAAAAGTGGCTTCAGCGCAATGCCTACGCGCGCAAACAGCTATTGTATTGATAGCAAAACAAGAAGCCTGAAGGCCGGTTCGGCCTCAGTCCAGGTCGATTTCCACCATGCCGCCGGCGATCCGCAAGGGAAACTCTTCGAGCTGGCAGCCGGTGGGGCTCAGGCCCTTGCCGTCGCGGCCGCTGAAGACCCAGCCATGCACGGTGCAGACGAGAATGCGGCCGTTGAAGTCCGAGTTGTTGACCAGCGACTGGCCTTCGTGCGGGCACAGGCCCTCGAAGGCGCGCGGCTGGCCGCCATCGGGCCACAGCACGATGACCTCGCGGCCATCGAGCGTGAACGGCACGGATTCGCCTTCGGCCAGATAGCGCTGCTTGCACAGGGTTTGAAATGCCATGGGTTGCTCCTTCAAGAATTCAGTGCCTGATGCCAGCGGCCTCAGCCGCGCCCGCCTCGAACAAGGCCGCCATGCGGCGCAAGACTTCGGTCTCGCGCTGGCCGTGGGCCTGCAGGGCGGCGCGCAATTGCTGCCGGGCCGCACCCTCCAGACCGCGCTGCAGCGAGCGCGCAAAGGCCGCCTGCGCCGAGGACGCCTGAACGTCTTCGAGCCGCGCCACCGGCACATCGGGCGCGACGGCGCGGCTGATCGACTTGAACGACCAGGAGCCGGCCATCACCGGGTGGTAGTAATGCGCCCGGGCCAGCTGGAACAGATCCACGATGCGCGCCTGCACGGCGTCCAGCGCGGGCGCCAGGTCGTCAAACTGCTGGGCCAGCTCGCGCAGGCGGCTGCGCTCAAAACCGGCGTTGTAGGCTAGCACCGGCCCGGCGCTGCCCAGCGCCTGCAGCAGCGTCAGCGCAAAAGCGCGGCGCGGATCGCCGCCGTCGGCATCGGCCAGAAAACCCTGCTGCGCCCACTGGCCCGCCGCGCTTTGCACGCCGCAGGTCCACTGAAAAGGCAGCACCTGGTAGGGCCGCGTTCCGGCCCAGAGCGGAACGGCAAAACCGATGGTGTCAAAGCGCAGGCTGTAGCGCGGATAAGGCAGCGCCTGCATCAGCGCGGCCACGGCGGGCTCCAGCACCGGCCCGCCCTGCTGGATGGCGCGGGCGGCGCGGCGGTGGCGCAGGTTGCCCAGCCGCTGCAGCGCGACGCTGCGCAGATCGGCATGGCCTTCCTGGCGCAACTCGGCGGCCAGTTCGCGGCCCACGATGTCAAGGCTGGCCTGCGGATCGGGGGCAGGCAGGCTGGACGCTGGCTCGCCCGCCTGGCAGTGGCTGGCGAACTCGCAGCCGCCGCTTTGCGTGCATTGCGCGCCCGGCGTGGCTGGTGGCTCGGGCCCGCGATCACAGGTGCGCATGGCCGACAGCCAGGCCGCCACCGGGCGCGAGCCCAGCACCGAGGCCAGGTCCACCTCGCGGAACAGGCCCGCGTAGCAGCCGTGGCCGGGATAGATAAAACCGGTATCGACCAGCAGCAGGCCCGCGCTTTGCACCCGCAGGCCGCAGCGCGCCGCCGCATGCACCCACAGCGCCACGGCATCGACATCGGCCTCGTCGCCGACCGTGGCATAGCGCACCTTGAACAGCCGCAGCCCCTGCTCGCCGCAGGTCAGCACGTCGATGCGCACCTGCGCCCGGTCGTCGCTGGTCAGGCAGGCGCCCAGGATGGCCCAGCCTTCAGGCGCCACGCGGTCGGAGTCCAGGCAGTCCAGGGTCTGCTGCACGGCCGCTGCCCACTCGGCGGGGGTGCCGGGCGCGGCGATGAGGTCGGCGCGGGGAAACGAAGCCCGCAAGGCCGCCTGAAGACCCGGACCGTGAACCACCGCCGCTTCAGCGGTTTCGTCAGCGTCCCGCGCCGTCCGGCCAGCGCCCGTGGCCGAGGGTTGCGACACCGCAGCCGGGCCGCCCCGGCGGTGCAGCCAGAAGCGGCGCGAGCAGGCACGCCAGCGCTGCAGGTCATCGTGGTTGAGCAAAGGAGTAAAAGCCATGCGCATAAACAGACAAAGGTGACACAAGGGCCGAACAAAATGCACATCAGGGTGAGTTGAAGGCAGGTGGTGCAGGTGTTTAGCAAGGGGCGTGCAAGCCCATGAAATATCCCGAAGTCCACGAGGCAGTATTTGGCAACGCCTGATAAACGTCCAAACAACAAAAAAGCCTGCTATTGATTAAATAGCAGGCTTTTCATATCCCGTAAGGGTTATTTGGTGGGTTCTGCGAGATTCGAACTCGCGACCTACGGATTAAGAGTCCGCTGCTCTACCAGCTGAGCTAAGAACCCAAATAAAATTTGGTGGGACGTGCGGGGGTCGAACCCACGACAAACGGATTAAAAGTCCGCTGCTCTACCAACTGAGCTAACGTCCCAAGATTTTCATCTTGGCTGAACTGCGTTGTTTGCAGAACAGCCTCAAATTATAGCGTCCTTTTAAGTGGCTTTTTTGGATCAACTGGCAATTTTATCCAGCACCCAGCTTGCAGCGCACATTCCAAAAGTCGATGTAACGCTAACAACCGATCCATACCCATGGCAATTGAGACTCCCATCCGGCTGCATTGGTACAGCCAACGGCTGTACCGCAGTGTCTGCATGCGCTGGTCCAACATCAACTGCCGTCAAAGGCCGTGCGACGGACTCGCGGCTGAACACACACATCACGTTCATCCGTCCAAGACGGGCAGCCTCGTGTTCCTTGCGCAAGCGATAGCGCATCTGCGCCAGCAAAGGGTCGTGCGTGACGGCAGACAGATCGTCAATGTCCACGCGGTGGGCAAGCCGTTTTCCTCCAGCAGCACCCACACTGATCAAAATAGCCTTGTTTTTGATGGCCCATGCCGCCATGGCGGTTTTGGCTCTTACCTGATCACAGGCATCAATGACAGCCAGATGCTGGTGATCAAACCGCATATCGGGCGAAAAAAGCCCTGGCCAGTTTGCCGCGTCAACAAAATCCTCAATGCAGTCCACGCGGCAATCCGGGTTGATATGCGCAATGCGTTCGCGCATGGCTTGCACCTTGGCTTGCCCCACGGTGGTGTCGAGTGCATGGACCTGCCGGTTGATGTTGGATTCGGCAACATGGTCAAGGTCGATCAATGTCAGGCGAGCCACACCGCTACGCGCCGCAGCCTCGGCAGCCCACGAACCTACACCGCCCAAACCCACGACCACAATATGTGCATTTCGAATACGCTCGGCACCGGCGGCTCCGTACAAACGTGCAAGCCCTCCAAAGCGGCGTCCAAGGTCAGGAGCTATCAGATCGGATTCAAATGTCATGTGTTATTTTTTTGCGAATTCAGCGCCGTCACTCAGTTTTCCAAACTCGGTACTTCAATTCAAAAGAGCACGGAATTTGTCTGCTACTTCAGTTTTGACAGACGTTCCTTGGCAACAGACGCAGCCTCGGACTGTGGATACGTCTTTACAAGTTCTTCCAGGGTTTTACGCGCCGATTTGGCATCTTTAAGTTCAACCTGGCAATTTGCCATGGACAAAAGTGCTTCAGGTGCCCGCACATGTTCGGGATCGGCACTTGCAACGGTACGAAAGTTATTTACCGCAGACTTGTAGTCGCGCAAGGCATATTGCGCATTGGCCAGCCAGAACAAGGCCGATGATTTGTATCCGCTTTGCGGATAGCGCTTCGTGAAAGCCGTGAAGCTGGTTTGGGCAGCCGCGAACTCGCCCTTTCGAAGGCTTGCCAGGGCCGCTTCAAATTCCTGCTTTTCAGCAGGCTCTGCCGCAAACTCCCTCCCATCGACAGAAACCTTGCTAGGTTCGACCTTTCGCAAGCGCTCATCGACCCCTTGCGTAATATCTTTTTGCGTCCGCTGCACGTCGGTGATACCTCGGGTCAACTGCTCGTTTTGCCCACGCAATGTTGCCATTTCGTTGCGCAAGGATTCAATTTGATTGGACAAGTCCAGCAGGCTGCGGCGAAGCTGGGCATTGTCTTCATTGGCTTTGCGCAGCTCCTCCGTCGTACGCTGCTGGGAAACATCGACTTTTTGCCGCAAATCAAGGATGGCTCTACGCGCCTCATCGTCTTCAAACAAAGCGGCGTTGGCATTGAATGCCAGCACGCAGGCGGCAACAGCAATGAAAAGTCTGAATGTCTTCACAGTGGGCCTGCCCGCTTAACGGTAATTGATTTCAGCGCGGCGGTTCTTCGCCATGGACGCTTCATCGAGTCCCGGAACGGCGGGTTTTTCCTTGCCGAAGCTGACGGCCTCCACCTGGGAGTCGGTCACACCGAGCAGACCCAAGGCACGGCGCACCGCTTCAGCACGCTTTTGCCCCAGCGCCAGGTTGTACTCCCGGCCGCCGATTTCGTCTGTATGTCCTTCAATCGCCATTTTGCGGGCTTTGTTTGCCGTCAGGTACCTGGCATGGGCTTCAATGACGCTCTGGAATTCAGGTTTGACCACGTAACTGTCGAAGTCGAAGTAAACAATTTTTGCGGTATTGGCCGGCCCCGCCACGGAAGCATCAGATGCGCCAATTTGCACGGGTGCCACTCCCCTGCTGGCCGCCGCTGCGGCATCTGCGTCTGCCTGCGACGAGCTTGCTGATCGGTCTTCAACGGGTACATCCTGCAGTTTGACATTGGAACCGCAGGCCACCAGTGTGGCCGCAAGCACGAGAGACGAGATGACGGAAGATAAAAAGCGCTTCATTGATGACCCCTGCTAAACAAAAATATGAATTCTGGAATTATTGCCTATCGCTGGAACGGACCCCAGTCAGGCTCGCGAATGTCACCGCCTGCTCCGGACAAACGTGCTTTTATCTTGCCGTCCAGCGTGGTTGTCATCAGCGCTTCCTTGCCCTGCTGCTGTGTTGCATAAACAATCAGGCGGCTGTTCGGGGCGAAACTCGGGCTTTCATCGGCAGAAGTATCGGTGATCGACGTCACCGTTCCGGTGGAGAGTTCCATGACATGCAACTTGAATCCGCCGCCGACTCGGGAAACATATGCCAGCCATCTTCCATCGGGACTCACCACCGGCGATATGTTGTAACTGCCAGTGAAGGTAACTCTTTCTGCGTTGCCGCCCGCAGGACTCATTCGGTAAATCTGCGGCGAGCCGCCCCGGTCGCTGACAAAATAAATCAAACGCCCATCCGGGGAAAATGCGGGCTCGGTATCAATGCTCGATGACTGTGTCAGCCGCTTCGGATCACCGCCATTCAGGCCGATTGAATAAATTTGCGAGCCGCCCGCCTGGCTCAACGTGGCAACCAGTTGGCTGCCATCCGGGGACCAGGCAGGCGCGCTGTTGGAGCCCCTGAAATTAGCCAGCAAGCGCCGCTTTCCGGTTGCTACGTCATGCGAATAAATCACTGGCTTGCGGGACTCAAAGGACACATAAGCCAATTGGGCGCCACTGGGCGACCATGCGGGAGAAATGATGGGTTCAGGACTTGCCAAGGCTGACTGGGCACTTTCTCCATCAGAATCAGCCACCCACAAGGTGTAGCGCTGGCCGGCCTTGGTCACGTAGGCAATCCGCGTGGAAAAAATGCCTTTTTCACCCGTCAGCTTTTCGTACACAAAATCAGAGACTCGGTGCGCAGACAGACGCAGGTCGGATTTTGTGACGGTGTAGCTCTGGCCGCCAAGATCCTGCTCGCGCACAACGTCCCACAACCGAAGGCGAACATCAAAGCGCCCGTCCGCAAGCGGTGAAACACTGCCGGTCACCATCGCATCGGCGCCTTTTTGCCGCCAGCTTGCCAGGTCGGGACGGGTGTTTTCATCTGCCACGACGCCTCCAGCGTCAACACCGCGAAACATGCCGCTCCGCTCAAGATCAGCCTTGACGATGCTGCCGATTTTTTGTGGTGATTGCGCTTCACCCCTGAAGGGTGCAATGGCGATGGGCAACTGAGTCATGCCAACGCCCGACACTTCCACGCGAAACTGGGCGAATGCCGACATGGATGAAAATGCGCCGGCCGCCAACAGGCTGACAACGCTTCGGCGGCTGAAAGATGGTGTGATGCTCATAGGTTGTTTTTGATTCAGTGCAATTGAGTTATTTTGAGGGGCGCCGCAGTGTCGAGTTCCCGAAGTCCTTTTTCCGCCAGGACAAGATTGGTTTTCATGCGTGCCATGACGCGGTTTTTATTGACCGATTCCTGGTCACGCTTGCTTTCGGGGTGCCAGAGATGAAACACCTCGGTAGCCATGAAGCCGTTTTTCCGCTTGAGGCCCAGATGATGGAGGCGAAGAACAAGGTCGGCGTCTTCATGGCCCCATCCCTGGAAAGTCTCGTCGAAGCCGTTGACACTGACGAAATCATGTCGCCAAACGCCGAAGTTGCAGCTTCGAATCCCGCGCCATTGAAAGTCTTGTTGTACCCTGAATAAAGACAGCGGCCAGCGAATGAGGTGCAACAATTTGTTGCTATCGCCCTGGAAACGAGCCCGGAACCAGAAAAAAGCAGAGCAATGTGGCAGGTTTACTTCGCCACTGAGCACTTCGGCAGTGAGGGTTTTATTCAACAAAACCCGGCTTCCATTGACAAAAAATCCGGACTCGGCAAGAAGGGTGTGCCAGGCGACAAATGACTTGTTCGGAATGCAGTCTCCATCAAGAAAAACCAGGTAGTCACCTTTCGCCACATGGGCCGCCAGATTGCGCGCTCCTGCGGCGGTGAACCCGACATCCGGATGCCAGACGTGGCGCACCGGGCAGGAGAACGCAGGACAACGCTCTAATAGCATTTCAACCTGATCCTGCCTGGAACCATCATCAGCAATCAAGACTTCGTGTTCTGGATTGCATTGCTCTGCCAAAGAGCGCAGGACGGCAAGCAACGCATCTGTCCTGTTGTAGGTCAGAACAATAAAGCTTATTTTCATTACGCTGGCGGCACCTTGCCGGGCTGCCGCTGAAGCAGCCATAGCTTCAGATACCTGTAGTAAGTACCTTCGGCATTGGAAATTGCGAGAACCAGGCCCAAGCGTCCATCCAAAAACCCGAGCCGCAAAAAATAGGTCCGAACGAAGGCCCACATGCCATGGCCAAGAGCCTTGCCGACAGATGCAGGCTTGCCTTTGTTGAACAAGCTTTGGGCGCCTGCCGTTGAATAGCGATTGGTTTTATCGAGAACAGCTTCAAGGTTGTTGAAACTTTCGTGCAGCAAGCGGGAATTCAGTTGTCCAACCTTGCTTGTGGTCACGATCTTTTCATGGACCAGGTCGTCTGAAAACCGGGCCGAATGCCGACGAAACAGGCGTGTCACACGATCGGGATACCAGCCTGAATGATGCATGTACTGTCCGCAATAACTTGAAAGACGAGGCATAGAGTAAACGTCGAAGTCCGACGCTTCAAGCGCAGCACGGATTTCGGCCTGCAACTCGGCTGGCACTCGCTCATCGGCATCGATTGAAAGTACCCAATCCGACTTGGCCAATGCCAGGGCACGATTTTTTTGAACGCCAAACCCCTTCCAGTCGGAGTTCGTGCTTACGTCAGCACCCATGGAAAGGGCTATCTGCACAGTGTTATCCGTACTGCCGGAATCCAGGACGATGACCTCATCAGCAAATGCTACAGAGCGCAGGCACGCTTCAATGTTATGCGCTTCATTTTTAGTGATGACGGTGACAGACAAACTTGGCAAGAGACGCCTTTTTACTGGGATTGCCAGGGTTTATGAGAAAAACCCCTGGCTGATGCCTGTAAAGCATAGCAGAGCATCCTCTGGAGACGAGCGGTTTGCCGTGCAGCGGAATCACCGATAATGCGGGCAAATCACCCTCGGCTCGGTCTCTACTTTGTTCAAAAACCCAATCAACTTCCGGCTTGTGGTCATCTGCATGGCTGCAGCGTCCGTCGGATTGTCGATGGTTCTTATCAGCATCGCCAAGCTACTGCTGGTCATCTTCGGCCTGGCTGTTGTGCTCTTCGCGCGGCGCGCGCCGGCTGCAGGCAGCCCACTGACGGGAATGAGCACCCCGGTGGCAGTGCTGCTGGCCTTCTTTGCATTCGCACTGAGCCTTTTCTGGACCGTGGCGCCACAAGCCGAGGCCTTGGGCTCTCTGGCCAAGTACGGCAAGCTGATCACGATAGTCCTGATGGTGCTCATCATCCGCGACCGGCGCGAAGCAAATTATGCGCTGGGCGCTTTTGTCGCCGCACAGACCTTTCTGCTGGCCAGTTCGTGGATGCTGTTCGCCCGCCTTGCGCTGCCATGGGCAACGTCGCGCATGGCGCTGACCGAGTATTCGGTGTTTTCCAGCTACCTCGACCAAGGCATCATGAGCGCCGTGTTTGCGGGCATCTGCTGGCATTTTCGGGAACATGCTCCCGGCCGATTTGGCTCCAGGCTGGCTGTTTTTCTGGCCCTTGCAGCGCTGGCCAATGTGCTTTTTATCCTGAGCGGACGCACGGGCCATGTGGTGGCCATCGCGCTGGTCTCCCTGGCCATCATGTGGGAGTTGCCGAAAAAATACCGCGCCATGGTTGTCCTCTTGCCCTTCTTGCTGGCGCTGGGCCTGTTTTTCAGTTCAAGCAAAGTCCGTGATCGATTGACCAAGGTTGAAACCGAAGTCCAGTCCTACTCCACCCAGGCAGAGCCCGTCACGTCGTCAGGCATCCGGCTCAATCTCTGGCGCAGGGCCATTCAGAGCATTGGCCAGCACCCGCTGGCAGGATCAGGCGTCGGCAGCTGGAGCAGCGAATTCAACCGGCTTCAACGCGCGCAAAATCCTGCCCATATTGATATAGACAGCAACGGCAACCCCCATCAGGAATATCTTCTCTGGGGGGTGCAGCTAGGCATTCCGGGCATGCTTCTTTTCCTTGCCCTGCTGCTTTCGGTGCTGCGAGACACGCTGAAGATGGACAAACCTTATTCGCGGGCAGCGCAGTCCACGCTGCTTGCGCTGGCCATTGCGTGCCTTTTCAACTCATCCCTCTACGATGCGCAGATAGGCGATTTTTTCTGCATCCTGATGGGTTTGCTGCTGGCCCTGGGTCTTAAAAAAGTTCCTGACCTGCATATCGCCACGCATCATTACAAGCAGGCTGTGTGACCAAAACCCCAAAACTGACGCTGCTCCGCAGGCTTGCGCGCGTGTGGCCGTACTTCAGCGGGTCGCGGGCGGGCTGGGCGCTGGCCATAGGCGCGACCATCGTCGCCTCAGCGACCGAGCCTTTTGTTCCGGCCTTGCTCAAACCCTTGCTGGACCGTGGCTTTCAGCGGGACTCTTTCAACCTCTGGCTGGTGCCTGTGACGCTGATGCTGCTGTTCATCATCCGGGGGCTGTCGGGATTCCTGGCGCAGTTCGCGCTGGCCAAGGTGACCAATGACGGGCTGCTCCAGCTGCGCAAGGCAATGTTTGACAAGCTTCTGAGCGCGCGGCTGACCCTGTTTGCCGACCAAAGCTCCAGCATGATTGCCAATACCGTCGTGTACGAAGTGTTCAACGGCTCATCCTCGCTGATCAACGCCATCATGCGGCTTGCGCGCGATGTGCTGACGCTGCTGGCACTGATCGGGTATCTGGTTTACCTGAACTGGAAACTGACGCTGATCGTCGGCTTTCTGTTTCCTGCGGTCGCGTTCGTCATCCAGGTCTTGTCCAAACGCCTGTACCGCCTGACCAAGGAAAGCCAGACGGCCACGGACAGCCTGGCCTACGTGGTTGAAGAAAATGTCATGGCGCATCGCGACGTTCGCCTGCATGGTGCGCAGGCCAGCCAGGCCAGCCGCTTCGACAGCCTGAGCCATTCGCTGCGTCGCCTGTCGATGAAATCGACGGCGGCCTATGCCGGCATGAGTGCCATCACGCAGGTGCTTGCAGCCATGGCGCTGTCGGCCGTCATTTCAATTGCACTGATGCAAAGCGCGGAAAACACCACCACGGTGGGCGGCTTCGTGGCTTTTGTGACCGCCATGCTGCTGCTGATCGCGCCCATCAAAAGCCTGTCGGATGCCGCCACGCCGGTCACGCGCGGACTGGCCGCCCTGGAGCGCGGCCTGGACCTCATGGACTTGACGCCCAACGAAACCAGCGGTTCTTTCGTGAAAGCCAGGGCGGTTGGTGCGATTGAATTTTCCAGTGTCACCGTCGCCTACAAGACCGACACCACGCCCGTCCTGCAGGACTTCAACCTTTGCGTGACAGCCGGCGAAACGCTCGCCATCGTGGGCGCATCGGGTTCCGGAAAGACAACGCTGGTGAACCTGCTGCCCCGGTTTGTTGAAATAAGCGCTGGCAGCATCACCCTGGATGACCAGGACATTCGCGACTGGAACCTGGCCTCGCTGCGTTCGCAGTTTGCCTTTGTCAGCCAGCATGTCGTCATGCTCAACAGCAGCATTGCCGAGAATGTGGCCCTTGGGCAGCCCATTGACCCGGCAAGGGTCAAGGAATGCCTAGAGGCAGCCAACCTGGCTTCGTTGCTGGCCGGCCTTCCCGAGGGCCTGGACACGGTTCTTGGCCACAACGCCATGCAGCTTTCTGGCGGCCAGCGCCAGCGGCTGGCGATTGCGCGCGCGCTTTACAAGGATGCGCCCATCCTGGTTCTTGATGAAGCCACCTCGGCGCTTGACACCGAATCGGAAATCGCCGTGCAGGACGCGGTCAGGCGGCTGACCTCGGGGCGCACATCGCTGGTGATCGCGCACCGGCTGTCCACCATCCAGAATGCTGACCGCATCATCATGATGGATGCGGGACGGATTATCGAATCAGGCACCCACAAGGAACTGCTGGCGAAAAATGGGGCTTTCGCGCACCTTTACAGGCTGGGCTTTCAGTCATCCTCACCTGTCCAGGCCGCGCCGATTCAGCCTTTGAATGTGTAGATCAGCTGGCCCCGCCGGCCTGCTGCAGGGTGAACGCAGCCAGATCGGCATGGAATTCGCTGTCCCCGCCACGCGTCACCTGATGCTCTAGCGTCTGCACCGGCAACTCGCCCAGAAACAACTCGCGCATGGTGCTGGCATCGGGCAGGTTGAAAGCGTTCACGACGGTATAGGCAATGCCGCAGTCCAGCAGCAGGGCTTCCTTCAATTCACGGCTGGCCTTGGTCAATGCCAGCTTGCCCGGCACATCCACGCACCCGACGACCTTGCCCTTCAAGGTGCAGACAGTGAAAGTGGCATAGAGGCCATCGAGCATTTCCAGCCATTGCTCGCTCTTGAGCCGATCATCGGCTCTGGCCTTGGCACTGCGTTTGGATGAGTTCAAATCCCGTGCCTCGTGCAGCTTGGTAAACCGCAGGATGGGAATTTTCACCACGACCGCATGGTCAGGAAAAATCTGCCTCAACGCCTGCCAGACCTCCTGTTCATTGCCATTGACAATCGGGCGGCCGCGCAACGGCCACCGCGCAGGCAAATGCAGCCTGTCGCCGTCCTTTGGGCGGCGCAGCCACCAGGCCCACAGCAATGCGCCCAATGCCATTCCGGCAAGCAGACCCACTCCCGCTGCAATGACTGTCCATTCATTCAAGATGCTTCCCCTTTGATTTTTTAGGTGTGCTGTTCCGCCATGAAGTCATGGCCAAACACAGTCACGCGTCAACTCCGTGATACACAGTCCCGCATCATGAACGACTTACAGGCAAACGGTCAACCCACTTCATGCCATTCGACTGCCGCCATTGACAATTCCCCACCCTGCAGGCCTCATCCGACGCATCAGAAACCGTCCGAATACTGCCGGTTTTTACCTGCCAGAACTCCGTTTCGGCATGGCTCTTGCTCACGTTAACATGGCATACCGCTGTAGTCGCCTGGTTTCAGGACAATCAAGCATTCCCCCATTACTCATTCAATCCCATCATGAATCTCCTGGACAAAATTGCGGCTTCGGCCGGCAGCCCTTCGTTGGCGCGTGACAACGCCCGTACCTGGAACAAGTACCTGGTACGGGTTGACAACCAGCGGTTCAGCGTCGCCGTGCCGGTGTTGCCCGTTCACTGACCACTGAACACAATCCGTCATGGAACAAGTTCTCTGGTTCGGCTGGTTTCGCGCCGACATCGTTTCCCAATACGCCACGCTGTTCTGGCACGGCCTGCAGATGACCATTGCCGTCACGCTGATCTGCATCGTGCAAGGTACGGCGCTGGGCCTGGCCGTCGGCCTGGCGCGCGTGGCCGAAGCACGCCATTCCCCGGCAAAGCAATTGTGCAAATACCTGCTGCGGTGGCCGGCAGCGGTCTATGTCAGCTTTTTCCGGGGCACGCCGCTGTTTGTGCAGATCCTGCTGATTCACTTTGCCGTCCTGCCGCTGTTCATCAATCCGTCTGACGGCCTGCTGATTTCGGGCGAAGCGGCTCGCGACCTGAAGCAGAACTACGGCGCCTTCCTGTCGGGCGTGGTGGCGCTGACGCTCAATTCGGGCGCCTACATTTCCGAGATTTTCCGGGCCGGCATCCAGTCCATCGACAAAGGCCAGGTCGAGGCCTCGCGCTCCCTGGGCATGTCGTTTCCCCGGACGATGTACCACATCGTTCTGCCGCAGGCGTTTCGCCGGATGCTGCCGCCGCTGGGCAACAACGCCATCTCGCTGCTCAAGGACTCGTCGCTGATCTCGGCGATTGGCCTGGCCGAACTGGCCTATGCGGCGCGCACGGTGGCCGGCGCCTACTCCCGCTACTGGGAGCCGTATCTCACGATTTCGCTCATGTACTGGGTGCTGACGCTGGGCCTGGCCTACGGCGTCAAACGACTGGAGGCTCGCTATGGAAGAGGTGATTCACGTTAAAGGCCTGACCAAGCTGTTTGGCAGGCATGCGGTGCTGCGCGGCATTGACTGCGCCATCAAGGCCACCGAAGTGGTGTGCGTGATCGGGCCGTCAGGCTCGGGCAAGAGCACTTTCCTTCGCTGCCTGAATGGACTGGAAGATGCATCAGGCGGCGAGGTGCTGGTGCATGGCGTGTCGGTGCATGAACCGAAAACCGATGTCGATGCGCTGCGCTCGGAAATCGGCATGGTGTTCCAGCGCTTCAACCTGTTCCCGCACAAGACCGTGCTTGAAAACATCATGCTGGCGCCGTGCAAGGTGCGCGGCCTGACCACGGCCCAGGCCCGGCTGCGCGCCAGCGAATTGCTGGAAAAAGTCGGGCTGCTGGAGAAGATCGACGCCTACCCCAATCAGTTGTCAGGCGGGCAGCAGCAGCGCGTGGCGATTGCGCGGGCGCTGGCGATGCAGCCGCGCATCATGCTGTTTGACGAACCCACTTCCGCGCTGGACCCTGAAATGGTCGGCGAGGTGCTGGCCGTCATGCAGGCGCTGGCCGAGGAAGGCATGACCATGGTGGTCGTGACGCACGAGATGGGCTTTGCCCGCCAGGTGGCCGACCGGGTGCTGTTCATCGACGAAGGCGTGGTGGTGGAAGAAGGAACGCCGGCCGCGATTTTTGACAACCCGCAGGAAGACCGGACACGCCGTTTCCTGAGCAAGGTTCTGTAGCGGTGAACGTATTTTCTGCGTGAATGCAGAAAATAATGGTCAAATATGCCTTTTGCGCAATATCCACGGGCATGAATAGCTATGTTTTGTATAGCAATCATGCAACCGGTACGGCATCAAGGCTTGCGCAGCGGCTCCAGCAGCGACGACAGGCCGTTGTGGTCAATCTCGTGCATCAGCGCCAGCAGGCGGCCGATTTCGCCCTTGGGAAAGCCTTCGCGGGCAAACCAGTTCAGGTAGTTGCCGGGCAGGTCGGCAATCAGCCTGCCCTTGTATTTGCCGAATGGCATTTCACGCTCCAGCAGCAGCTGCAAATCCTCGGGCTTCACGCTCAGCCCCCTGCCCGCTTGGCAACAAATCCCTGTTTGCCCAGCGCCAGCAACACCTGCTCGCAGTGGTCGCCCTGCACTTCGATGACGCCGTCCTTGACCGTTCCGCCCGAACCGCAGGCCGCCTTGAGCTGCTTGCCGAGCTGAACCAGCGCTAGCTCGTCCAGCGCCAGCCCGGTGACCAGCGTGACGGTTTTGCCGCCCCGGCCCTTGGTGCTTCGGGAGACACGCGCCACGCCATCGGATTTGGGCAGCGCTTTGGCCAGCTTGCAGATGCAGGCCGATGCAGGCTGGCGGCAGCCGGGGCACATTCTTCCGGCATCGGTCGAATAGACCAGGCCGGTGTTGGAAAGAGCTTTTTTCATGAGGTCAAATGTCTAAAAAGAACAACACCTGGTCCAGGGAGTTCAATTGTTGGTGATGCTGTCGGTCTCGCATGCCGCACGGATGATTCGCCGGTACGGATTGGGCTCGACATCGCGGAACTGCATCGGGCGAGGTTTGCCTTGTGAATACAGCCATCGTTGATCGGGCTCGCCCTTCCACGCCGGCTGACGGTAATAGTCAATGGAGATATAGCGGGCCGTATTGTTCGCGCAGTCAAAAAGAACTTCCGACACATAAGAGCGGTAAGGCGCGCCATCCCAGTTGACGCGGTTCGCCGAGCGGCTCACCCTGACGCGCATGATGCGCGTTTCGCCGTTGATGGAAACCGGGGTCGGGTCCACCTCGATGGTGTTGACGGTTTCATCCGCCGGGTCGCCCATGACGTTGAACCAGACCGTTTGCGCTTGCAGGGACGCACTCCACAAGCACAGCAGAAGCAATATTTTTTTCATCTGGGAGTCACTTGAATGTCGATTTTTCTTTTGTGCCGCCCGGCCCCAGTCAAGCGACAACTCAGTCACGCGTTCAGGATTAGCCTGAAATCCCGACGCGCCCTGCCCCTTCCCGGCCCGGGCACCTCCGGCCGTTGTGAATTATCAATCAAATCAGCCTCCAGACAAGCAGGCACGCGCGCCAACAGCTATGTTTTCAATAGCCCCGTCCCGACGGTTCAGGCACCTCTTCCGGGGCGGGGGCTGGAAGCTCCGCGCGCCTGGCCGGCCGTCCCTCTGGCGGCAGCAGCTCGAACGGCCTGGGCCCGGCTTGCACGTCCTGTTCCGGCCGCTGGGTGTCGGGCGCGGGCGGCGGGACGGTGATGTAGCGAATCACGGGGGCAACTGGCGCGCCTTCCTGCGGCGCCACGCCGGACTCCGGCATTGGCGTGCTGTCGGCCGGTGTCTCGCCTTCCGGCAAGGCCTCGCCGTTCGATGCGCCGCTTTCCTCGGCCGGCACGGGTTCCGCCTCGCCTGCAGCGCCTGCGCCCCATGAACGTGGCGATGCCTGCGGCGCGCCAAAACGCACCTGCTGATCGACCACCCTGTTATTGAAGGCCTGCTGGAAGAATTCGCCGACCATCGGCAGCGCGCTCTGGGCGCCCTGGCCCCAGCGGTTGCCCATGGTGATGCGGTTGTCGTTGAAGCCGACCCAGGCGCCCGCCACCAGCTGCGGGTGCATCAGGATGAACCAGCCATCGGTGTTGTCCTGCGTGGTTCCGGTCTTGCCGGCCACGTCGGCCTGGATGCCGAACCGGTAGCGAATACCGGTGCCCGTGCCCTTGTCGATCACGCCGCGCATCGCATCCAGCAGGGTTTGCGCCACCTCGACCGACATGGCGGGCTCCGGCTCCCTGGGCGCAAACCTTTCAAGCACCTTGCCGCTGCGGTCTTCAATTTGCGTGAACAGCACCGGCTCGATGTAGCCGCCGTCATTGGCAATCGTGCCGTAGGCCGTCACCATTTCCTTCAGCGTCACCGGGCTGGTTCCCAGCGCGAGCGAAGGCACTTCCTCCAGCTTGCTCTGGCGCACGCCCATCGACTTGGCCAGCGTGGCGACATGCGCCGGCCCGACCTGCTGCATGACCTGGGCGGTGATGGTGTTTTTCGAATACATCAGTCCCTGGCGCAGGCTCATGGTGGCGCCGCTGGGGCCTCCGCCATCGCTCGGCCGCCAGAAAGCCCCGTTGCCCAGCGGAATCTGCACCGCCTGGTCAACAAAGGTATCGGTCGGCCTGGCGCCATCCTCGAACGCGGCGCCGTACACAAAGGGCTTGAAGGTGGAGCCGGGCTGGCGGTGCGCCTGGCTGACATGGTCGAACTGGTCCTGCGTGAAATCGCGGCTGCCAACCCACGCCCTGACCTGCCCGTTGCGCGGGTCCAGCGCCAGGAATCCGGCCTGCAAGCGCGTCTTGTCATCGTGCAGTTTTTGCATGAAATTCGCATCCGCCTGCAGCTGCTGCAGGGCCTGCTCCGGCGTCTGGCCGGCCTCCAACGCGGCCTTGAACTCGGGCGCGGCGCGCACAAAAGCCAGCACCAGGCCCTTTTTGGCCTTCCAGCCGGCGCGCAGCCCCCACTCCGCGCTGGCCTGCTGCTGCAGCCTGTCGGCCTGGCGCGCCACGGCCTTGTTGGCCATGTCCTGCAGACGTGAATCAATCGTGGTGCGCACCACCAGCCCGTCGGCGTAAATGTTGTAGTTGTTGCGGTCGGCCCATTCAATCAGCCAGCGCTTGAGCTGCTGGGCAAAGTGAGGGGCCGGACCCAGCGTTTCGGTCTGCCGCTCGAAATCAATTTTCAGCGGCCTTTTTTGCAATGCGGCCAGCCTTGCTTCAGGCAGCTTGCCGTGCTTGACCATCTGCGACAGCACGGTGTTGCGGCGCTGCACCGAGCGCTCGGGGTTTTGCACCGGGTTGTAGTAGCTCGTGCCCTTGAGCATGCCGACCAGCGTGGCGCTTTCCAGCACGTCGAGCTTGCCGGCCGACTTGTCGAAGTAGGTGCGGGCCGCCATTTCAATGCCGTAGGCGTTGTAGAGAAACGGCACGGTGTTGAGGTAGGTCTCCAGGATCTCGTTCTTGGTATAGACCGACTCGATCTTCAAAGCCGTGATGGCCTCCCTGATCTTGCGCGTCAGCGTCGCCGAGCGGCCGATTTCCTCGGGATACAGGTTGCGCGCCAGCTGCTGCGTGAGGGTCGAGCCGCCCTGCAGGTCGCCCGTGAGGGTATGCAGGAAGGCCGAAGCCGTGCGCTTCAGGTCCATGCCGTGGTGCTGGTAGAAGCGGTGGTCTTCGGTGGCAATCAGCGCATCGATCACCTTGGGCGAAATGCCAGGCAGCTTGACCCAGTCGCGGTTGGCGCGCTTGAACACGGCCAGTTCCTTGCCATCGGACGACAGCACCACCGATGCCTTGTCGGTCTTGGCCTTGCTCAGGTCCGAAATGCTGGGGGTGAACGGAATCTGGATCAGCGTGAACACCAGCAGCAGCGCGGGGACGGCGGCCACGCCCCAGGCGATGTCGCGCCGGGTGAGGCGGCGCAGGCGGCCAGGAACAGCGGCGGCGAATTGCTTGAAGCGGGGCAAGAGCGTTTTCATTGCCGCGATTCTAGGGCGGCACCGCCTGATACATCTCCTGCAACGCAGTTACATGCGTTTTGCCTGAAGTCTTCAGCGAGGCTTGCCGGCGTTCATGAACTGCTCCAGCATCGACATTCCCTGGTTGAGCAGGTCATCGCCGTCGTCGGGCACGCCGCCCTGGGGCGTCAGCTGATTCACCATTTCAGGCAGGATTTGCGCCATGCCGCTGGAAACCTCTTCCTGGCTCACGCCCAGTTGCTGCGACAGGCGCGACAGCTCATCCATGCCGATCACGTCATTCACGGCCTGCGGCGCCAGCGCCTCGTTGGGTCCGGTCGATACCCAGGACGCGGCCTGCTGGCTGTAGCCTTTGTTCTGGAAGCGCTCCAGCACCGCCCCGATGCCGCCATTGCGCTGCACCCACTGCATGGCCAGGGGAAGCAGCAACAGCATCAGGGCGCTGCCCTTGTTGCCCAGGCCCGAACTGCCGCCGCCCAGGCCGCCGCCGGAAGATGCAGTGGACTCGGCAGAACCTCTGTTGCCGCCCAGCATTCCGCCAAGCAAGTCACCCAGACCGCCGCCCAAGCCGCCGCCCATCGGGTTTTGCTGCCCGGACTGCGCATTGCCCAGCACGCTGCCCAATATCTGCCCCAGAAAATCGTTTGCCATTTCGTCCACCATTAAAAGTTCAGAGCCACGAACATAAACCAGGGCGGCGGGCCTGCGCGTAGGCTGATGCCGCATGCCCGTGGGTCTTGCAGGCCTATTTCCGCAAAGGCCATCAAACAGGCTTCTGCACAGTCCGCGCGGGTGGCGGCTTTGCGGCCTTGGTTCTGCATAATCAGTTTCATGAGCCAAGCCCCCAAGCGCATCACCCTCGACGAAGCAGCGGCGCGGCGCATGCTGCTGGCACAAGCGATTGAAACCAGCGATACGCAGGGCAAGCTGCTCAGCCCGGTGGAGCGCGAAGAGATTGACCGCCTGGCCCTGCAGTTCGCCAGCCGGCAATCCAGCGCCAACCCGGTATCGGATGCCAATGTCCAGGCCTTCCTGGACGAACGCGCCCGTCAAGTCCTGGGTGTGGTCGAAAACCGCAACCCCGCGCTGGCGTCGCTGCAGGATCGCAGGCCATGGACGCGCTGGCTGGCCGTGGCCGCGTTCCTGGCGGCTGCCCTGTTTGGCGCGGCCACCGACCGCATCGCCAACCCGCACCGGGTTGACCTGCTGTCGCTGCCGCTGCTGGCCATCGTCGGCTGGAACCTGGCGATTTACTGCGCCCTCATCGCCAGCTATGTCCTGCAGCGGCGCAAGCAGCAACAGCCAAATCAGGAAAGACCTGCGTCCTTCATGCGCTGGGCCAACAGCTGGCGCGGCTGGCAGCGCCGCGCCGGCCAGTTGCGCGCCACGGTCACGGCCGTGTTCACGCGGCAGTGGTACGGCGCGACCGCCGCGCTGCAGACCCAGCGCTGGCGCAAGGTGCTGCACCTGGCCGCAGCCGGCTGGGCCTTTGGCATTGGCCTGTCGCTGTTTGCCCGTGGCCTGGTGGTCGAATACCGCGTCGGCTGGGAAAGCACGTTTTTGAATGCCGACCAGGTGCATGCCGCGCTGCGCGTGCTGCTCATGCCCGCCATGGCGCTGTTCCCGTTCGAGCCCTTCAGCGTTCAAGACATCGCCAGCCTGCAGTTCAGCAACGGCAGCGGCGCCATGGCCGGCGCGCGCTGGGTGTATATCTATGCCACGCTGCTGGCGGTCGTGGTGATCGTGCCGCGCCTGGCGCTGGCCTTGTATGCCCGCTGGCGCGAGCGCGTGCTGTCGCGCCGCGTCGTACTCAGCCTGAGCGATGCCTATTACCAGCGGCTGCTGGGCATGCTGAACCCCACGCGCGTCCAGTTCGGGCTGCTCGCGCTGCGGGACGAAGACCGGCATGCCTTGCTGCGCGCCATGCAGCCGCGCAAACAAACATTTTCTCCGGCTGAAAGCGCGCCCGGCGAATGGCAGCCGCTGATGCGAACCAGCACCGGCGAAGCGCTCTGGATCGCCGACATTCCGCCAGCCAGCCAGCCGCAGCAGCCGCCGCTCCAGCCGCTGAACACATCCCCCAGTTGGGCCGGCCGTGCCTTTGGCCGGCTGATGAAGCCGCGCCCTGCCGAGGCGGCCCGCCCGGTGCCCAGCCCGCAGCAAGCCGCGCATGACGACAGCGATGTCATGCTGATCGTGGTGCAGGGCGCGAGCGACCTTGAAGCGGTCCAGCCGGCGCGCAGCGAAGCGCCCAAGCCCACGCTGCTGCTGGTCAACCCACCCGCCACGGCCGACACCGGCCCCGAAGTCGCCGTTGCGCTGTGCCGCGCCAAGGCGCGCACCCTGGGCCTGCACGCCGAAGTGCTGGGGTTCGAGCAGTTTGCCCACAGCTGGGTGCAAGCCCCGGTCCTGCTCGACGCCCTGGCCCGCTGCATGCCAAGCCATAAAAAAACCGCCTTTGCCAGGCTGAGCGAAGCTTGGCTGCAGCGCAATCAGGCCCTGTTTGCGGAATCCATGCAGGTCATCGCCACACAGCTGCTGGATGCCGCCCGCGAAGTCGAGGAAGCGCGCAGCGCCCTGCCCTACGTCAAGCGACTGATCAGCACGACCGACCGGCAAGCCGATGCGCTGGCCCGAAAAGCCGCGATGGCCACGGTGGTCGAACGCCTGCAGCGCTCGGTTCGCCAGTCGCACGCCAGGCTGCTGCGCCTGCACGGCATCGACGATGCCCAAGGCATGCTGCTGGAGCAGCCGCTGAAGGAAAAGTTTGACGTGCAGGCGCCGATCAACGCAAAAGAGGCCGGCCTGGCGGGCGCAGCCACGGGCGCGGCCTCGGGCGCGTCCATCGACCTGGTGACCGGCGGCCTGACCCTGGGCGCGGCAGCCGCGCTGGGCGCGCTGATCGGCGGCGGCGCCGCGTATGCCGGAGCAGCCTGGAAGAACCGGGCCACCCCCGCCGGCACCACGCTCGTCCAGCTCAGCGACGAGATGCTGCAGGCGATGCTGGCGGCGGCGCTGCTGCGCTACCTGGCGATTGCGGACCTTGAGCGCAGCGCCACGGTTGCCAATGCCGAGTCGGGCGAAACAGCCGTTTTATGGGAAAGCCGGGTGGTGGCCGCCGTTGAGGCCAGGAAGGACAGCCTGGCGCGGTTTTGGGCCGAGGCGCGGACGCAGCCGGGACCGGGGCAAACTGCGCAAGCGCTGGGCGACGAACTGCAAAAAATCATGCGGGTGGTGCTGGACGGGTTGTTTTCAGCCAGCCAGAGCCACGGGGCGCTTTGACTTCACGAGGCATCTGGGGATTGAGCGACGACGTGAACCGCCACTTCGGTAAGTTTTTCAAGAAAAACAGGCCTTCCAGCAATACCAGCAAACCTTAATAGCTATCTTTTCAAGAGCATCTGCTCACACCCGCCCATCCCGCCGCCGCAGCACCCAGGCAAAAAACACCCCCTCCACCGCCATCACCCCGCCGCCCAGCGCCACCACGGCGCCGGTTCCGATCCGGTCGATCAGGCTGGCGGCGAGCACCACGCCAATCGACTGGCCCAAAAACAAAAACGATGAAAACAGCGACACCGCCGTGCCGCGCGCATGCGGGGCCATCTGCGTGGCGTTCGCCTGCATGGTGTTGTGAAACATGAAAAAGCCGAACCCGGCCAGCAGGCTCGCCGGAAGCGCCGGCCCCCAGTGCGGGGTGTAGGCCAGCACCAAGGCGCACACGCCCACGATGGCCCCGCCGATCAGCACCAGCCCCTGCTGGCCAAAGCGGCGAATCAGGTGGCGGCCGACAGCCATGTAGAGCATGCCGCCCAACCCGAACAGCGCCACGATGGCGCCCGCCATCGACAGCGACAGGCCGAGCGAGCGGTGCAGGTGCGATGCCCAGATGGCCAGCACGCCGAAACCGGCCGCGCCTTCGACCAGCGCCATCAGCAAGATGACGCGCGACCAGGGGCCGGTGACGATGAGCAGGGCCTGCCTGGCAAACCCATGGCGCACCACCGGCTGGCCGTGAGCCACGGCCTTCGCGGGCCTGGCCTGCTGCCGGCGCAGGTCAGCATGCATCAGCGCGCCGACCACGCCGAACAGCAGCGTCATGAAGACAAACGCCCAGCGCCAGCCCAGCGCATCGGTCAGCAAGCCGCCGGCCAGCTGACCGCCGACGATGCCCAGCGTGCTGCCCAGCCCGGTGCGGGTCAGCATTTCCTGGAGCTGGTCGGACGGCACCGAGTCGCCCACCCAGGCCATCGCCAGCGGAATCAGGGCTGCCGCGCCCAGCGCCATCAGCAGGCGCGCAAACACCAGCGCTTCAAGCGTGCCGGCGAACACGGCCAAAATGCTGCCGACGCTGCAGCCCAGCGTGGCAAAGGTGATGACTCGGAACTTGCCCAGCCGGTCGCCCAGCGGTCCGTAAAACAGCTGCGACGCGCCGTAGGTGATGGCAAACACCGACACCACCTGCGCGGCCTGCGCCAGGCTGACCGCGAACACGCGCGACAACTCGGGCAGCATGGCGTCGCAGATGCGCTGCGCCGCCATGCTGGCGAAGGTGCCCAGCGACAGCAGCAAGATGGAGCGGCGCGTGGCCGGGCTGATGCAAGAAGCGGAAATCGCCGAAGCGCTGGTTGACACGAGTGGATCGTCCGGTTGCCGCTGGCGGCTGTTTATGGATGAA
The DNA here is from genome assembly GCF_000015505.1 of Polaromonas naphthalenivorans CJ2. Classification (GTDB taxonomy): domain Bacteria; phylum Pseudomonadota; class Gammaproteobacteria; order Burkholderiales; family Burkholderiaceae_C; genus Polaromonas; species Polaromonas naphthalenivorans. Next base: position 2,193,226 of record NC_008781.1, read on the forward strand.
AACTTATTGCAGTTGCCTCAGAATCCTGCCGAACAGCCCGTTGACGATGTTCGACAGCGGATCATTGCGCCGCTGCTGGCGCTGCTGCTGCTCCTCGGGCGGTGGCGGAGCCGGCTCGTAGCGGGTGCGCGGAATGTCGAACTCGGCGCGCTCGTCGAGCCAGCGGTTGCGAAACGCCCCCTGGAAAACCTCCCCGACGATGGGCAGCGCGCTGCGGGCGCCCTGCCCCCAGTTGCCCATCGTCACGCTGTTGTCGTTGAAGCCGACCCGGGCGCCGGCCACCAGTTGCGGGTTCATCATGATGAACCAGCCGTCAGTGTTGTCCTGCGTGGTGCCGGTCTTGCCGGCCACGTCGGCCTGGATGCCGTAGCGCTGGCGAATGGCAATGCCGGTGCCCTGGTCGATGACGCCGCGCATCACATCGACCAGCGTCAGCGAGTCGGCGCGCGGCATCGCCGGCTCAGGCTCGGTGACGGCGGCAAATTTCTCGAGGATGTTGCCCTGGTGGTCTTCGACCTGCGCCACCAGCACCGGCAGCATGTAGCGCCCGCCGTTGGCAATCGTGCCGTAGGCCGCGACCATCTCCAGCAGCGTGACCGGGCTGGTGCCCAGCGCCAGCGAAGGCACCAGGTCGAGCTTGCTCTGCCGGATTCCCATGGCTTTTGCCAATTGCCCGACCTTGGCCGGGCCGACCTGTTGCATCAGTTGGGCAGTGATGGTGTTCTTGGAATACACCAGGCCGTCGCGCAAGGTGGTCGGCAGGCCGGTGGGCGGCGTGGCATCCGTGGGCGTCCACACGTCGCCGCCCCCGGATGAAATGGCGACCGGCTGGTCAACCAGGGCGAACGACGGGCTCAGCCCCTGCATGAAGGCCGCGCCATACACGAAGGGCTTGAAGGTCGAGCCCGGCTGGCGGCGCGCCTGGCTCACATGGTCGAACTGCTCGTGGGCAAAATCGCGGCTGCCCACCCAGGCGCGCACGGCGCCGTTGCGCGGGTCCACCGCCAGGAAGCCGACCTGCAGCGCGGCGCGCTCCTGCCCGGCCTTGCGCTGGCCGTCGGCCAGCTTTTGCAGCTGCGCCATCTGCCGCGCCACGGCCTGGTTGGCCAGCTTCTGGATGTTGGCGTCCAGCGTGGTGCGCACCCGCAGGCCGTCGGAATGAATGTTGTAGCCCTTGCTGTCGGCCCAGGTGATCAGCCATTTGCGCAGGTGCTGGGCGACGTGCGGCGCGGCGCCCAGCGGCTCGACCTGGCGCTCGAAATCCAGCCGCAAGGGCCGCTTGGACAGCGCATCCAGCCGGGACGGCTCCAGCTTGCCGCGCTTGGCCATCTGCGCCAGCACCAGGTTGCGGCGCTCCTTGGCGCGCGCCGGATTGAGCACCGGGTTGTAGTAGCTCGTGCCCTTGAGCATGCCGATCAGCGTGGCGCTTTCCAGCACGTCGAGCCGGTCGGCGGACTTGTCGAAATAGGTCTGCGCCGCCATCTCGATGCCGAAGGCGTTGTAGAGAAACGGCACGGTGTTGAGGTAGGTTTCCAGGATCTCGTCCTTGGAATACACCGCCTCGATCTTCAGCGCGGTGATGGCCTCCTTGACCTTGCGCGAAATGGTGGCCGAGCGGCCGATTTCCTCGGGGTACATGTTGCGCGCCAGCTGCTGCGTGATGGTCGAGCCGCCCTGCAGGTCGCCGGTCAGCGTGCTCAGCATGGCGCCGGCGGTGCGGCGAAAGTCGATGCCATGGTGCTGGTAGAAGCGGTGGTCTTCGGTCGAAATCAGCGCGTTGACGACATGCGGCGAGATCTTGTCCAGCGTGACCCAGCGGCGGTTGATGCGCTTGTACTCGGCCAGCACCGTGCCGTTGGACGCCAGCAGCACCGACGGCACCTCGGACTTGGCCTTGCGCAGGTCGCCGATGCCGGGCGTGAAGGGAATCATCAGCAGCACGTACAGCAGCACCAGCGCCGGAAGCACGAAGGCGGCCCGGAGCGGATAGCGTTTGATGAGGCCGATGAGGCGGTGAAACTGCACAGTGGCAAACGCGGCGGCGCGCTGGAGGATAGGTAGCATGCGCAGAGTTTAAGGGGGCACGGCCTTGGCGCCGGTAGGACGGTATCGACGGGGGCGGGATGCGGCAAGCGCTGCTGTCGAGCTAGATTTTTAAGAGAAATTAGTCGTTTTCGCATGCTGCATATACACAAGCAGCTATATTTTTAATAGCAACCGTGTCGTTGCCGCGCCCAGCTGTCGCCGGGCGTTGAATCCCGTGTGCGGCGTTGGCCTACATCGCTGGCGCGGCACAGGCGTTAGGGTTCATCCATCGTCACGACACAACCCAGGAGATGGACATGACAACCCAACCCGGCGTGGAGCCCGACCGCATCGACATGAACGACCCGGCGGCACGCGCGCACTGGGCCAAAAAGCTCGACGCCACAGAGGCGCAGCTGCGCGAAGCGGTGGCGGCGGTGGGCGATGTGGCCGCCGACGTGGAAATGCACCTCAAGGGCAGCCACAGCACGACCAACGCGGATCGGATGGACGAGCTGGGCGACGCCTGAACCGCTATTCACAGCCCGCCGTCGCCGATAAAAGCGGACAGCTGCCGATGCGTGGGCAGGCCATCGGAATCGCCCGGAAACTGGACCACGCGCGCGCCGATGGCATTGCCACGGGCCACGGCATCGGCCAGCGGCCGCCCTTCAAGCAAAGCGCTGACCACCCCCACGGCAAAACCATCCCCGGCACCCACGGTATCGACCACGCGGGCCACCGGCATGGCGGCAACCGTACCGCAGCGGCCCTCGCGGTCGGCGAAGTAAGCGCCCTGCGGCCCCAGCTTGACGACCACCTGCCGCGCCCCCAGGGCAAGGTAGAAGTCGGCGATGCCCTCGGCGCTGTCGCGTCCCGTGAGCAAGCGGCCCTCTGCCAGGCCGGGCAGCACGGTGCCGGCGGTTTCTGCGGCCAGCGCGTTCAGGCAATCGGCCATGGCTTGCGGCGAAGGCCACAAGCGCGGGCGCAAATTGGGGTCAAAGGAAATGGAGGCGCCGGCCTGGCGCGCCTGCCTGGCCAGGGTGAAGACCAGTTCGCGCGTCGTTTCAGACAAGGCTGGCGTGATGCCGGTCAGGTGCAGATGGCGGGCCGGGAAACGCCCTTGCGCGTCCAGGCCCGGCAAATCCGCCAGCCCCAGGTGGCTGGCCGCAGAGCCGCGCCGGAAATACTCGACCTGCGGATCGCTCCCGTCCTCGCTGCGGGTCTTCATCATGAAACCCGTCGGGTGCGCATCGTCGATGGCCACATGGCGGCAGTCGATGCCCTCGCGGGCCATCTCGTCCAGCAAAAAACGCCCGAAGGAGTCACGGCCGACCCGGCTGACGTAAGCCACGCGCATACCAAGGCGCGCCAGCCCGGTGGCGACATTGAGTTCGGCGCCCGCCGTGACGCGGTGGTAGTCGTTGACGCCGGACAGGTCGCCCGGCTGCACGGCGGCGAAAAGCGCCATGGGCTCGCCCACCGTGAGGACGTCGAAAAGTGGGTTGGACATAGGCTGGCTCACATCACGGCTCCGAGTTGCCACGGCAGGAACTCGTTGTCGCCCAGGCCGTTTTGCTCGCTTCGCGTCGCGGCGCCGGAGGCTGTCTCCAGCATCAGCCGGAACAGCGCTTCGCCGGTCTCGGCAATGCTGGCCTGGCCATCGACGATAGCGCCGCAGTCGAAGTCCATGTCCAGCTGCATGCGCTGGAACATGGGCGTGTTGGTCGCCAGTTTCAGGGAGGGCGTGGGTTTGCAGCCGTAGGTGGAACCGCGCCCCGTGGTGAAACAGATCAGGTTGGCGCCGCCGGCCACCTGCCCGGTGGCGGACACCGGGTCATAGCCGGGCGTGTCCATGAACACCAGACCCTGCGCGTGCACCGGCTCGGCGTATTCCAGCACGTCCATCAGCCGGCTGCTGCCAGCCTTGGCCACGGCACCGAGCGATTTTTCCAGGATGGTGGTGATGCCGCCCGCCTTGTTGCCGGGGGACGGATTGTTGTTCAGGTCGCCGCCATGCAGCGCCGCATACGCTTCCCACCACTGCAGGCGGTGCATCAGCTTGTCGGCAACGGCGGGCGATACGGCCCGGTGGGTCAGCAAATGCTCGGCGCCGTAAATCTCAGGCGTTTCCGACAGGATGGCCGTGCCGCCGTGGCGCACCAGCAAGTCCACGGCCGCGCCCAGTGCCGGGTTGGCGCTGATGCCGGAGTAACCGTCCGAGCCGCCGCATTGCAGCCCCACCACCAGATGGCTCAAAGGCACGGGCTCGCGCTGCGCCAGGTTGGCGGTTTGCAGCATGTCCTGCAGCAGCAGCTTGCCCTGCGCGATGGTTTCGCGCGTGCCGCCTTCGTCCTGAATCGTCAGCGTGGCAAACATGCCCGGCGCGCGGGCCTGCAGCGTTTGCACCAGCGGCGCGATCTGGTTGACCTCGCAGCCCAGGCCGATGACCAGCACGCCGGCAAAGTTCGGATGGTTGGCATAGCCGCGCAGGGTGCGCTGCAGCAGTTCCAGGCCTTCGCCGTTGCCGCCCATGCCGCAGCCGCTGCCGTGGGTGATGGCCACCACGCCATCGACGTTGGGAAAACCGGCCAGCGCATCGCCCCGGAACGCATCGGCAATATGGCGGCATACGGTCGCCGAACAGTTCACGCTGGAGATCACGCCCAGGTAGTTGCGCGTGGCCACGCGCCCGTCCTGGCGCACAAAACCCTGAAAGCGCAGCGAGTCGTCCGGCGCAGGCGGGGCAAGCAGCGCCGCGCCGGCAGCCAGGTCGCCGGCTGACGACACCATCCCGACGTTGTGCACATGGACATGCTCGCCGACGGCAATGTCGGCGGTTGCAACGCCGATGGGCTGGCCGTACTTGCGCACGATGGCGCCGGCGGCGATGGCCTGCAGGGCGACCTTGTGGCCTGACGCAATGGCTTCGCGCACGGTCAGCGAGGCGCCCGCCAGGGTGATCTGCGCCCCGGCCTCGATGGCGTGGCGGGCAACCGCGACATTGTCATCGGCGGACAGCTGGATGGCGGGCGGAACGGGCAAGGAAGAATTCATGGCGGGCGAAAGGTTGAAGGGATGAGATTTTTTGCCGGCGTCAGGCCGTCGCCAGCGCGGCCCGCAAGCGGGTTTGGGCGAGGCTGTGGAGCCCCAGTTCCTGCGCAAGGGCGACGACGGGGCCGAGGCGGCGCAGCTTTTTCTGCGCATGGTTTTGCGCAATGTCGGCGATGCGGTGGTTCAGGAACGGGTTTTCAAACCGTTCCCGCAACTGGACCCGATAGGCCTCGGCATCGGCGCGCTGGCCCAATGCGTCGAACACCGGCACGATGTCTTCGGCCCACAGGGCTTCGAGTTCGGCGCGCTGCTCGGGGTCGGCCATGGCCTCTCGCACGGTCTGTTCGGTCGGGCGGCCCAGCGCGGCCCAGCGTTCGGCAAGATAGGTGTGACCGGCGTTGAGCAAAAAGAGCTTGAGGCGTTCGTGGTGGTCCAGGTCGTCGGTCAGCACGATGGCCGGATGCCGGCAAGGCAGCACCAGGCCGGGCTGGCGCTCAATCGCCCACAGCGCATAGGGCTCGGCCACGGCGCCGACGGGCTGCAGCGCTTCCGACACAATGCGGTCCACCAGGGAGTTGGCCCAGACGCAGTGCGCCTTCAGCCAGTCCGCAAAGCCGTCGGGCAGGCCCCAGCGCCGTGCGAGGGAAATGACCAGGTCGCGCAGCACATCGCCGTTGCGCTCGATCAGCTCGCAGGGCAGCAGGGTCAGCGGCGCGTCAAGGCGCTGCTGCCAGCGGCCGTGCAGCAACACCAGCAGCTTGGCAGGGAAACTGGCCGGCGCCGCATGGCCGGGCGCCAGCAGCGCAGCCCCTTCGGCGTCGTCCGCGTCGTCGAGCTGGTAGCCGCGGTCGGCGGTGTTGGAGACAATGACCTGCACCTCGCGGGCAACGGCTTGGCGCAGCGCCGGCCAGTGCGTGGCCGCATGCAGCGCTTCGCGCACGGCCATGCATTGCACCGCCCTGTCGATGCGCTGGCCATCGGCCAGGCCGCGAATGCGCACCGGGTAACCGGCGCCGCTGGCCAGCGCGGCCACGCGGACCGTGCTGGCCGGGCTGCTGGTGGTTTGCACGACGGTGATGCCACCCAGGGCCGAGCCGGCGCCGTCTTCCTCGTTCAAGGCCTGGGAGACAAACAGATCGACATGCGCCTGCATGAAGCGGCTGGTGCCGAACTGGAGGATAGGCTGGGCCATGGCGCTCAGACCTCGACGATGGCCTTGACCACGCCTGCGGCGGGGTCCAGCAGCCGGACGAAATCGGTTGGGACATCGGCCAGCTTGAGCCGGTGGGTGTTCAGCGCCGCCGTGGGAACCTGGCCCGCGCGCATGGCGGCGAGCACGGTTTCAAAGTCTTCCGTGGTCGCGTTGCGGCTGCCCAGCAGGGTCGTTTCGCGCTTGTGGAATTCGGGGTCGGAAAACGTGATGGTGTCGCGCACCACGGAAATCAGCACGTAGGTGCCGCCGTGGGCGACAAACCTGAAGCCGCGCTCGATGGCTTTGCCGTTGCCCGTGGCGTCGAACACCACGTCGAAAAACTCGCCGTTCGTGGCGGCGCCAAGCGCGGCCTCGTCGTCGGCGCCCAGCGCCACCGCACCGGCAACGCCCAGTTCGCGCACGCAGAAATCAAGCCGGTCCTGGCGCGAGTCCAGCGCCGTCACGACCGCGCCGCGCAGCCGGGCAAAGACCATCGCCGCCATGCCGATGGGACCGGCGCCCACCACCAGCACGCGCTGGCCCGCCTGCACATCGCCACGGCGCACGCCGTGCGCGCCGATGGCCAAAAACTCGATCATCGCGGCCTGGTCGAGCGTCACGCCTTCGGCCTTGTGCACGAACTGCTCGGGCAGCGACAGGTATTCGGTGAACGCGCCATCGCGGTGCACGCCCAGCACCTGGATGTTGACGCAGCAGTTGGTCTTGCCCTGGCGGCACGCCACGCAGGTTCCGCAGGAAAGGTAGGGCATCACGTACACCTCGTCGCCCGCCGCCAGCCGTCCCCCGGGCGCCGCCTCTTCGATCACGCCCGAAAACTCGTGGCCCATGACACGCGGGTACTGCAAAAACGGCTGGTTGCCGGTGTAGATATGCAGGTCGGTGCCGCAGACGCCGACACGCCGCACGCGCAGCAGCACTTCGCCGTCGCCACGCACAGGGCGCTCGCGTTGCTCGGCGCGCAGGGTTCCAGGGGTGTCACAGGTCACAGTCAGCATGTCGGTTCTCGCAGGGGGTTAAAAGGAATGGCAGGAAAGATGAGGCGTCCAGGGCAGCGCTTTAGCCGTTTAGCCGCCGTGGTATTTCTTGTAGATGGCGGTCAGCTTGCCGTTCTGGGTGTTCTTGGTGACCCAGTCATTCAGCCAGGCCTTGAGTTCCGGCTCGTTCTTGCGCATGCCGATGCCCAGCGGCACGGTTTGCATGACGAACTTGGTGACCAGGTCTTTTTGCGGTGACTTGCCCAGCACCGCATTCACGATGGCCGGCGAGGTGGCGATGATGTCGGCCTGACCGCTGACGGCGGCCGTCACCAGCGTGGCGTCGTCGTCATAACGGACCATTTGCGCGCCCTTGGCGCCCAGGGTGGCGACACGGTCGTTGTTGGAGCCGCGCGTCGTGGCGACACGCTTGCCCTGCAGGTCGTCGAAGCCCTTGATGCTGACCGCCTTGGGGCCGGCCACCACCGCCAGAATCTGGGCATAGGGCGTGGAAAAATCAACCACCTTCTCGCGCTCGGGCGTCACCGACAGCGAAGCAACGACGATGTCGGCCTTGCCGGTCTGCAGAAACGGGATGCGGTTCGGGCTGGTGGTCTGCACCATTTCCAGCGCCACGCCCAAGTCCTGGGCCAGCAGCTGGGCGGTCTCGACATCGGAGCCGACGGGCTTGAGCGCATCGTCAACGAAGCCGTAAGGCGGTGAGCCCGTGTCCACGGCGATGCGGATCTTCTTGGCTTCGCGGATGTCCTTGAGCAAATCGGCATGGGCGGCGCCGGCAAAGGCAAATAGGGCGGCACCAGCCAGGGCGGTGCGCAGGAAAAGGGAAGTCTTCTTCATGTGACAAGTCTCCAGTTGAAATAAAAATACGTGGGGGCGGGAAAATTCAAGGATGCGTCAGAGGCCGTTGCCAATGAAATCGCGCAGTTCGGGGGTGGTGGGTGCGTCGAGCATCGCGGCAGGACCGCGTTCCCAGACACGGCCCTGGTGCATGAAGATGACCTCGTCGGCCACCTTGCGCGCAAACGCCATCTCATGGGTGACCAGGATCATGGTCATGCCGTCCTGGGCCAGGCCTTCCATGACGCGCAGCACCTCGCCGGTCAGCTGGGGGTCCAGCGCCGAGGTCACTTCGTCAAACAGCATGAGCTGCGGCGCCATGGCCAGCGACCGCGCGATGGCCACGCGCTGCTGCTGGCCGCCCGAGAGCTGCGACGGGTAGCAGGTGGCCTTTTCGGCCAGGCCGACTTGCGCCAGCACCTTCGCGGCATTCTGGCGCGCCGCATCGCGGCTGGTTTTTTGCACCAGGCGCGGCGCCAGCATGATGTTCTCCTCGACCGTCAGGTGAGGAAACAGGTTGTAACTCTGGAACACGATGCCCACATCGCGGCGCAACTGGTGCAGGTTCAGCCCCGGCGAGGTCACCTCGTGCTCGCCAACCCGGATGCGGCCGCTGTCCACGATCTCCAGCCGGTCAATGCAGCGCAGCGCGGTGCTCTTGCCCGATCCGCTGCGGCCGATGATGGCGACCACCGACCCGGGGTTGACCGAGAAGGACACGTCCTCCAGGACACGGGTCGATCCAAAGCTCTTGAAAACATGCTCGACTTCAACGATTGGCAACATTAAAACTCCTCTCCAGGCGACGGCTCAGCAACGACAGCGGGTAACACAACGCGAAATACAGCGCGGCGACGATGACAAAAATAACAAAGGGCTCGAAGGTCGAGTTGTTGATGATCTGGCCGGCCCGGGCCAGCTCGACGAAACCGATAGCCGAGGCCAGCGAGGTGTTCTTGACGATCTGCACCATGAAGCCGACCGTGGGCGGCGTCGCGATCTTCACCGCCTGCGGCAAGATGACATGCAGCAGTTGCTGGTGCCATCTCAAGCCCAGGCACTCTGCGGCCTCGAACTGGGTGCGTGGCACCGATTCAATGCAGCCGCGCCAGATTTCACCCAGGTAGGCCGACACGTAGATCGACAGCGCCAGCGCTGCTGCTGCCAGGGGACTGACGTTGATGCCGAGTGACGGCAGGCCGAAATAGGCCAGCGGCAGCAGCACCAGCAGCGGCAAGCCCTGGATCAGCTTGATGTACAGCGAGACGGCCGTGCGCGTGGCGCGCCAGCCGTACAGCCGTCCCAGCGCCACCGCAAACCCCAGCAGGCCGCCGCCAATGAAGGCCAGCACCGACAGCCCCACCGTCCAGAGCAGGCCATCGAACAAAAACTTCAAGTGCGCAAGATTAAGGAAGCCCATGAAATGTTTTCCTTACAGAGGTGTGCCAAGGCGCCGGAGCCGTGGAAAGGCCACCATCGCGATGAGCCAGAAAATGGCCCGCATGACCAGCGACATCAGCAGGTAGGCGCCAGCCACGATCAGGTAGGTTTCGACCGAGCGGAAGGTGTCCGACTGGATGCGGTTGGCCACTGCGGTCAGCTCCTCGGCCGATATCTGCGAGCAAATGGACGAGGCCAGCATCAGCAGCACGTACTGGCTGGTGAGCGCCGGATAGACGCGCTCGATGGCCGGCGGCAGCACCACATGGCGCAGGGTCTGCCAGCGCGACAGCGCCATGCATTCGGCCGCTTCCATCTGGCCGCGCGGAATGGAGTCGATGCCGGCGCGCACGATCTCGCTGGTGTAGGCGCCGACATTGACGACCAGCGCAATCGTCGCCGCCGTGAAGGCCCCGACCTGCAGGCCCAGCGACGACAGGCCGAAATAGACGATGAAGATCTGGACCAGCAAGGGCGTGTTGCGAATCAGCTCGACATAGGCGCTGGCGACACGCGCCAGCCACACCGAATGGCCGGTTTTAGTGAGCGCGCAGAACACGCCCAGCAAAAAACCGAACACGGTCGCCGACAGGGACAGCGCCAGGGTGGTCCAGGCGCCCGCCAGCAACTCCGGCCAATAGGCCAGCGGCGCGCTGAAATCAAGGGAATAGTGCAAGTGGGTTCTCCGCTCGCGGCCTTGGGTTGGGGCTATCCCATAACCTCTGCCTGCGATATTTGGTAAGGCCAATTTTGCACGAATCGAAAGATTGGCCTTACCGTATAAACCCTAACAAACCCGTAATTACTTAAAATATCACTTTATTTTTCACGACTATTCGACCTGACACTGGAAGCAGGCACAAGAATCGCGGTAATGTAAGAAGCAAGACATTGGCCTGCTCTTGCTTTCGGTCAGGCCAATGTGGCCTGACCAAATAGTGCTCAATCTACAACTCACTTTCTTGAAAATGCGCCGCATGATGGAAACAACGGAAAACATGGAACCCCTTCGGCAGGTCGAAACACGTCGCCTGTACCAGCAGATTGCAGACCGGGTGCGCACGCTGATCCAGCGGGGCAACTATCCGGCGGGCAGTCGCCTGCCGCCCGAGCGGGATCTGGCCCAGCAATTGGGCGTGTCGCGCCCTTCGCTGCGCGAGGCGCTGATTGCTCTGGAAATCGAAGGCAGCGTCGAAATCCGCATGGGCTCGGGCGTCTATGTCTGCAGCCGCGCCCTGCGCCGGCCCGGCCTGGCCGTGGCCATGGGCGAAAGTCCGGCCGAACTGATGCAGGCGCGCAGCGCGGTCGAAGGCGCTGTCGCGTCCCTGGCTTGCGCCAACGTCACGCCAGAAGGTCTGGCACGGGTTCAGGCGGCCGTCGAGGCCATGCGGGAAGACATTGCAATGGGCCGCGACGTCTTGGAGCACGACCGGCAGTTCCATGTCTGCATCGCCGAGATGAGCGGCAACTCGGTACTGGCGAGCCTGGTCGGCACCCTGTTCGATGAGCGGCAAAGCCCGCTGGCCTCCCACATGCGAAACCGGCTCGAAGGCCAGCAAACATGGCACGCCGCGCTGAGCGAACACGAACAGATCCTGCGCTGCCTGGCGCAACGCGATCCCCTGGCGGCCGAATCGGCGATGCGCTCCCATATACGGGCAGCGGCGGACCGCTGGGTGATTCCTTGAGCGGCCACACCGGCTTTTTCAGCTGCAAAACCGGATGCGGGAAAGAATGACGGGCGCCCATTCACTTCCTTTTTTGCTGCGGTTTTCATAGCAATCTGCGCATGCAGGGCGTGCGCAAAAGCCTTATTTTGCTTAAAAAATCCGCTGCAAGGCCGTTACAGCATCATGGCGCCCCACAATCAAACCGCCCGCCCCAGCCTGGCGATGCCCTCTTCAATCTTGCCCACGTCCGCCGTGGCAAAACTCAGCCTGAAGGTGGCCAGGTCGGGATTCGCCGCATAAAACGGCGCACCGGGCACGAAGGCGACGAGCTGCTCGATGGCCTTTTTGGCGAATTCGCCGGCGTCCCGTGTCTTGCCGCCCTCACCGGTCAGGCTGGCCCAGAAGAACAGGCCGCCCTGAGGCTGCTCGAACGCCACGGCCGCGCCGAGTTCGCGCTTCAAGGCATTGCCCATGGCGGCGGCTCGCTGGCCGTACACCTTGCGCACATGGGCCAGCGTGGCGGGCATGCGGCCGGCCTTCAGGTACTGCGAAGCCGTGGCCTGGGCAAAGGTGCTGGTGTGCGCGTCGCTGAACTGCTTGCACATCACGGCATTGGCCAGCAGCGCGGGCGGGGCAATCATCCAGCCGATGCGCAGGCCGGGCGACAGCACCTTGCTGAGCGAGCCGCAATGGGCGAGCAGCTCGCGGCTGCCCGGCACGCTGTCGCTCAGCGACAGCAGCGAAGGCGGCGGCGCTTCGCCAAAATACAGGTCGCCGTAGGGGTCGTCCTCGACCACCAGCGTCTGGTGCCTGACGGCCATTTCCAGCACCTGCCGTCGCCGCTCCAGGGTCAGCAGCGCACCGCTCGGGTTGCCGAAGGTCGGAATCAGGTACACGAACTTGGGTTTGTGCTCGGCAATCAGCCACTCCAGCTCATCGGTCTTCACGCCATGCGCGTCAATCGGTGCGCTGATGACTTGCGCGCCGTACAGGCGAAAGCACTGGATGGTCGCCAGGAAGGTCGGGCCTTCGACGATCACCTTGTCGCCTGGATTGATCAGGGTCTTGCCCAGCAAATCCAGCGCCTGCTGGCTGCCGGTGGTGACGATCAGGCCCTCGGGCTGCACGGTCACGCCCTTGCCGGCCATGAAGCTGCTCAGCTGCTCGCGCAGCGGGCCGTAGCCTTCGGTCGCGCCGTATTGCAGCGCGCCGCCGGGCTCTTCATTCAGCGCCTTGCTGCTGGCTTCCTTGATGCCCTCGATGTCAAACATGGCCGGGTCTGGAAAGCCGCCGGCAAAGCTGATGATGCCGGGCTTGCCGAGCAGCTTGAAGAGTTCGCGGATGGCGGAGGTTTCCACGTTGTTGAGGCGGTCGGCGAATTGCATGGGAGCCCTGTAAAGATGAATTGGCAATGGCTAATGGTAACCAAGGTTTCCGGGTGAAAGCCGCCGGGCAGACCCGTAGCCGGCCCCGATGCAACTCCAGCATGGACCCATGCTCTTTGCCTCTGGTAGTCCCCCCGGAATCACAAGCCAGGCCTAGAATCTTGCGTACCAACAAGAACTGCGGAGACACCGTCAACCACCCCACCCTAAAGGATGGGGCTTGAAAGGTGAAAGCCTTGAAAGCCCAGGTTGACCAGACCCAGAAAGGAATTTAAAAAACCAATCTACGTTGCCTACAGGTTATCGGACCAACGGCAGGATGCTTCTCCAGTCCTGCCCTCTTGAAGCCGCATCAGCAGACAAGCTTTGGGTAAGCGCGAAACGGGATGCGGCAGTTCATCTAAAGTGAACAGCCGGCAGGCAACAGGGTCGAGGAGAGCGAAGACGAAAGTCTTTCGTCACAGGATTCCGTAAGGAATAGCGTTAACGAGCATCGACAACAAGCCGTTGTTGATCGAATGCGTAAAAAGAAGGATGGAACGTGGCAGTTTTCGTGTTGGACAGAAAAGGCCGGCCCTTGATGCCGTGCAGCGAGAAACGAGCGCGCAAGCTGCTTGAATCTGGCCGCGCGCGCGTCCATAAGTTGTTTCCTTTTGGCATCCGGCTCGTTGACAGATTGGTTGAAGACAGTGTGTTTCAGCCCCTACGGCTGTCGCTTGATCCGGGGAGCAAAACCACGGGGCTGGCAGTTTGCCGGGTTGCTGAAACCATTGATGTGACCACCGGGGAAATTCAGCCCACGATGCACATCCAATTTTTGATGGAACTGATGCATCGAGGTGCCACCATCAAGAAGTCGCTTGGCGCACGCTCGGCCATGCGTCGGCGTCGTCGGGGCAAGCTGCGTTACCGCGCACCGCGTTTTAGCAACCGTCCAAAACCACAAGGCTGGCTCGCACCCAGTCTGCGTCACCGGGTTGAAACGACGATGACGCAGGTCAAACGCCTGTGTCGCCTCGCCCCGATCACGCATTTGGCGCAAGAGCTGGTGCGCTTTGACATGCAGAAAATGCAGAACCCGGAAATTTCGGGGGCCGAGTACCAACAAGGCACATTGCAAGGCTACGAAGTGCGTGAATACCTGCTGGAGAAATTCAACCGCACTTGCGCCTACTGCGACGCGCAAAACGTCCCCTTGCAAATGGAACACATCCACCCCAAAGCAGCCGGCGGCACGAACCGGATTTCCAATTTAGCGCTCGCCTGCCAAGCCTGCAACCAGAAAAAAGGTGTCCAGGACATCAAGGACTTCTTGCTCAAAGACCCCAAGCGTTTGGCAAAAGTATTAAAACAGGCCAAAGCGCCATTACTTGATGCAGCCGCCGTCAACACCACCCGATGGACTTTGTTCGGCGCCCTCAAGCAAACCGGCTTGCCGGTGGAAACAGGAACCGGCGGACAGACCAAATACAACCGCTGCCGCCTGAGCATCCCCAAGACTCACGCACTCGATGCCGCCTGCGTCGGACAGGTGCAGTCCGTCAACAACACAAACGCGCCCATGCTGCGCGTTATCTGCACCGGACGCGTATCGCGCAGCAAAACACGCCTGGACAAGTACGGTTTCCCTCGCACTTACCTGACCCACCAGAAAACAGCGTTTGGCTTCAAGACCGGCGACATGGTGATTGCCACCGTGCCCAAAGGCGTCAAGAAAGGCATTCACAAAGGCCGGGTGGCGATTCGACTCACGGGAAGTTTCAACATTCAAACGGGCATCGCCGGTGCGGCGACCGTTCAAGGCATTTCCTACAAGCATTGCCGCATCACGCAGCGGGCTGACGGGTATGGTTATTCACACAGAGCGCAAACAAAAAAGGAATGCGGGAACAAGGAGTGTGCTTTGCACACCGCGCTATCCATCCCCGGCCTGAAGGCCGAGGTTTCCCGCGCAATTTGATGAACACCACACCGCTTGCCGATCTGCTGGCCTATACAGCCGAGCACGCCGGACCCAGTGCCAAACGGCTCTCCGCGTTTGTGTCGGCCTACTTTGAAAATGCTGACCCGGACGAAATTCTCGCGCGCGGGCCGGCCCAGCTGTTTGGCATTGCCAGCGCCCATTGGCGTTTGCTCGACGCGCCCCGCGCCCCCCAGAGCGCCAGGATCCGGGTGTTCAACCCGACCCTGGCGGAAGATGGTTTTGTGAGCGACCACACCTCGGTCCAGATCGTGCACGACAACATGCCATTCCTGGTCGATTCGGTCACCATGGCCATCAATCGCAGTGGCCGCACGGCGCACTGGATTGTCCACCCCTTGCTGTGCGTGGCCCGCAATGCGCAGGGTCGTCCCGAGACGGTGGACAGCGTGGCGGGTGGCAAAGCCACCGGGCGAAGCGACCCGATCGAGTCGCTCATCATGGTGGAATGTGATCGCATTCTGGCTGCTGCAGAGCGGGAAGCGCTGGGCCGTGACCTGGATCGGGTGCTGGGCGATGTTCGCGGCGTAGTGCAGGACTGGGATGCCATGCTCGAGCGGGTTCAAGCCCTGGGGCTGGCGGTGGCGCGGTCGCCGCTGTCGCAGTCCAGCAAGCAGGAAGGCGTTGAATTCCTGCACTGGCTGGAAGACCGGCACTTCACCTTTTTGGGCGCGCGCAACTATGACATCCAGCGCGATGGCGACGCCGTCAGCCTGATCGCGCGGCCGGAGTCGGGCCTGGGCATCCTGCGCGGCGCCCCGCAGACTGCAGTGTCGCGCCTGCCACCCGAGGCCGTGGCCTTGCTTGAATCCGATGAACTGGTGCTCATCACCAAGGCCATGACGCGCGCCACCGTGCACCGCCCCGCCTGGCTCGACTACATCGCCATCAAGCGCTTTGACGACGCCGGCAAGGTGGTCGGAGAGGCCCGCTTTCTGGGGCTTTACACCTCGACCGCCTATGCCGCCGCAGTGGCCGATATCCCGCAGGTGCGGCGACGCGTGGCTGACGTGGTGGCTATTGCGGGCGTCGTGCCCAACAGCCACGCGGCCAAATCCCTGCAATCGATTCTGGACGTCTATCCGCGCGACGAACTGTTCCAGATTGATACCGCCACCCTGGCCGACCATGCCATTGGCATCCTGCGGCTGCAGGAGCGCCAGCGCACCCGGCTGTTCCTGCGCCGCGACCCGTTTGACCGCTTCACCTCGGCCCAGGTCTTTGTGCCCCGCGACCGCTACAACACCGAGCTGCGCGTGAAGATTGGCGCCGAGTTGATGGCGGCCCTCGATGGCCAGTCGCTCGAATTCACGCCCATGCTGACAGACAGCCCGCTGGCGCGCATTCACTACCTGGTGCGCGCCCGTGAGCACGCGCCGGTGAACGTGGACCTGCGCGCGCTTGAGGCGCGGCTGGCCCGGCTGGCCCTGCGCTGGGAAGACGAGTTCACCAGCGAGCTGCTGCGCGCGCACGGCGAAGGCCCGGGGCTGGCGCTGGCGCACCGCTTTGCCACAGCGCTCCCCACGGCCTACCGCGAGGATTTTTCGGCGGCGGTCGCCGCCGAAGACGCCGAAATGCTGGCCGGCCTGAGCGCCGCCTCGCCGCTGGCGGTCAAGCTGTACCGTCCGCTGGATGCCGGCGAAGGGCTGCTGCGCTTGAAGATCTACAACACGTCCAAAGTCCCGCTGTCGGACTCGCTGCCGGTGCTCGAACGCATGGGGGCCCGGGTGCTTGACGAGCATCCCTATCGAATCGGCAGCGACGCGCTGTGGGTTCACGACCTGGGCCTGCAACTGCCGGCCAGCACCGATTTGGCCACCGTCAAGGTCCGGTTTGAGGCCCTGTTTGCGCAGGTCTGGCGCGGCGATGTGGAAAGCGACGACCTGAACCGGCTGGTTCTGAGCACCGCGCTCGACGCACGCGCCATTACCGTGCTGCGCGCCTACACGCGCTACTTCAAGCAACTGGGTTTTAGCTTCAGCCAAAGCTACATAGAGGCCGCGCTGAACAACAACGCGGGCATTGCCGGGGAACTTGCCAGACTGTTCAATGCCCGCTTCGACCCGGCCCTGCCCGGCAACCGGGACGAGGCCCAAAAGCAGCTGACGACGCAGATCGAGGCCCATCTGGAGGCAGTGGCCAGCCTGGACGAAGACCGCATCCTGCGGCAGTTTTTCCTCACGATAGGCGCTACCCTGCGAACCAACGCCTGGCAACTCACCGCCAGCGGCGAAAGCAAGCCCTACCTGTCGTTCAAGCTCAACCCGCGCGAAGTCCCTGGAGTGCCCGAGCCCAAGCCGCTGTTTGAAATCTGGGTCTATTCACCGCGTGTAGAAGGTGTGCATCTGCGCCGCGGCAAGGTGGCGCGCGGTGGCCTGCGCTGGTCTGACCGCCGGGAGGACTTCCGCACTGAAGTGCTGGGCCTGGTGAAAGCCCAGCAGGTCAAGAACACCGTGATCGTGCCGGTCGGCTCCAAAGGCGGCTTCGTGCTGAAGAACGCCCCGCCCGCCAGTGACCGCGAAGCCTGGATGGCCGAGGGCGTGGCCTGCTACAGGCTCTTCCTCTCGGGCCTGCTGGACGTGACCGACAACGTGGTCAAGAGTGCGGTGGTGCCACCGGCCAACGTGGTCCGGCATGACCCGGACGACCCCTACCTGGTGGTGGCGGCCGACAAGGGAACGGCCACGTTCTCCGACATTGCCAACAGCGTGTCGGCCGACTACGGCTTCTGGCTGGGGGACGCTTTTGCCTCGGGCGGCTCGGTCGGCTACGACCACAAGAAAATGGGCATCACGGCGCGCGGCGCCTGGGAATCGGTCAAGCGCCACTTCCGCGCCTTGTCGGTCAACACCCAGACCACGCCGTTCACCGTGGCGGGCATCGGCGACATGTCGGGTGACGTGTTCGGCAACGGCATGCTGCTGTCCGAGCAGATCCGGCTGGTGGCGGCTTTCGATCACCGCCATATCTTCATCGACCCCACGCCTGATACGGCGCGCTCCTTTGCCGAACGGCAACGCCTGTTCGTGCTGCCCCGGTCAAGCTGGGACGACTACGACAAGAGCCTGATTTCCGCCGGCGGCGGGGTCTATCCGCGCTCGGCCAAGGCTATCAGCCTGAGCCCCGAGGCGCGCGCGGCGCTCGGCATCGAGGCCGCCGATCTGACCCCGGCCGAGCTGCTGCGGGCCATTTTGCTGGCGCCTGTGGACCTGCTCTACAACGGCGGCATCGGCACCTATGTCAAAGCCAGTTTCGAGAGCCACGCCCAGGTAGGCGACAAGGCCGGCGACGCGTTTCGCGTCAACGGCGGCGAGCTGCGCTGCAAGGTGCTGGCTGAGGGCGGCAACCTGGGTTGCACGCAAAACGGCCGCATTGAATACGCCCAAAAAGGCGGCTTGATCTACACCGACGCCATCGACAACTCAGCCGGCGTGGACTGCTCCGACCACGAGGTGAACATCAAGATCCTGCTGGGCAGCGTAGTGGAAGCGGGTGATTTGACGCTGAAGCAGCGCAACGACCTGCTGGCCTCGATGACGGACGAGGTTGGCCTGCTGGTGCTGACCGACAACTACTACCAGACCCAGGCGCTCGAGATCGCCAGCCACCGCCCCCTGTACCTGCTGGACGGGCAGCAGCGCCTGATGCAATGGCTGGAGCGCAACGGCCGCCTGGACCGCGCCGTCGAATTCCTGCCTACGGATAAAGACATCGCGCAGCGCAAGGCCCAGAAAACCGGACTCACGGCGCCCGAAGGCGCGGTGGTGCTGGCCTACGCCAAGATGTCAGTGTTCGACGGGCTGATGGACAGCAACCTGCCGGACGACCCGTACTACAGCCGGGCGCTCAAGGCCTACTTCCCCAAGGTCCTGACCGAAAAATTCGGCGCGGCCATCGCCAGCCACCCGCTCAGGCGCGAGATCATCGCCACCTTCATCACCAACACGGTGGTGAATCGCACCGGGGCCACCTTCGTCAACTTCATCGCGTCCGAAGCGGCCGCAACGGTGGCCGACGTGATTCGCGCCTTCACGCTGGCGCGCGAAATCTTCGACCTGGAACCGCTGTGGGACCAGATTGACGCGCTGGACTACCGGGTGGAGGCCATCCTGCAGCTCGACCTGCTGACCCAATTGATCGCCATCGCCCAGCGGGCGTCGCGCTGGATGCTGCGCGTGCGCACCCAAAGCACCGACCTGCCGACACTGATCGAGCGCTACCAGCCGGCGGCGCGCGAGTTGCGCGCCCACCTCGCGGACTGGCTGCCGCCCTCCGCCCACGCCAGCTGGGAGCAGGCCACGCTGAGCCTCGTGCAAGTCGGCGTGGAGTCGGCGCTGGCGCAAAACCTGACTGCGCTGGAGTTCATCTTCCCGGCGCTCGATCTGGTCGATCTGGCGCAAAACGCCAGTACCGGGCTGGAACAGGCGGCGCGCGCCTACTTTGGCGTCGAGGCCGAACTCGGCCTGACGCTCTGGCGCGCGGAGATCAAGCGCCTGCCCACCGACACGCTGTGGCAAACCCAGGCCCGCGGCAGCGCGCGCGACGACGTCTATTCGATCGCCAGCCAGATCACCCAGGGCCTGTTGTCGCGCGGCGAAGATCTGGCGGGCTGGCGCGACCGGAATGCGCCGGCGATTGAACGCCTGTGCAAGCTGCTGGCCAGCATCAGCACCCAGGGCGCCGACCTGGCACCGGTTTCGGTGGCGCTGCGCGAGTTGCGGCATCTGGCCTGAGACCGGCTGCTGTCAGCACCATGAAACGCGAACACATCGGGCTATTTTTTGCCACGCTGAAGGCCGCCAACCCGATGCCGGTGACCGAGCTGGAATACACCAGCGTGTTTGAACTGCTGACCGCCGTGCTGCTGTCGGCGCAGGCCACCGACGTGAGCGTGAACAAGGCCACGCGCCGGCTGTTCCCGGTGGCCAACACGCCGCAGGCCATCCTGAACCTGGGCGTGGACCGACTGGAGGCCTACATCAAGACCATCGGGCTGTACCACTCCAAGGCCAAGAACCTGCTGGCGACCTGCGAGATGTTGATAGCGCAGCACGGCGGCCAGGTGCCGCGCACCCGCGAAGCGCTTGAGAAATTGCCCGGCGTGGGCCGCAAAACCGCCAATGTCGTGCTGAACACCGCTTTTGGCGAAGCGGTGATGGCGGTCGATACCCACATCTTTCGCGTCAGCAACCGCACCGGGCTGGCGCCGGGCAAGAATGTGCAGGAAGTCGAGCAAAAACTGATGCAGCGCATTCCGACCGAATACCTGATCGATGCGCACCACTGGCTGATTCTGCTCGGCCGCTATGTCTGCATCGCCCGCAAGCCACTGTGCTGGCAATGCGCGGTAGCGCCCTTTTGCGACTACCAGCCCAAGACCGAACCCCCGCCGGCCTGAATGCCGGCGCAGCAGGCCGCCGCCACTGCACTATCAAATCAATAGCTGCTTGCGCCGGTGGATAAAGCGCAAAAAGCCTTTTTTACTTAAAAACCCGTCCCATCAGCCTTCCCTTCTCTACCCAAGCCATGACCGACATCCTGACCGTCACCATGAATCCCGCGCTCGACGTGTCCACCTCGACCGACAAGGTCATGGACACGCACAAGCTGCGCTGCACGGCCCCGATATTTCACCCGGGCGGCGGCGGCATCAACGTGGCCCGCGTCCTGCACCGGCTGGGCGGCGACTGCCTGGCGCTTTATCTGGCCGGCGGCATGAATGGGCAACGGCTGCGCCAACTGCTGGACCAGGAGCAGGTGCGCGGCCATTGCATCGCTATTGCCGGCGAGACGCGCGAGAGCTTTTCGGCCCACGAAACGTCCAGCGGACGCGACTTTCGCTTTGTGCTGCCCGGGCCCGCATTGACGCCCGGGGAATGGCAGGCCGGCCTGGACTACATCAGCGCCTTGGGCGCATCCCCGCCTTACCTGGTGGCCAGTGGCGGCTTGCCGCCCGATGTCCCTGAAGACTTTTACGCCCGGCTGGCCCGGCTGGCCAAGGCACGCGGCAGCCGGGTGGTGCTCGACACCTCGGGGCCGGCGCTGGCGGCGGCATTGGCCGAAGGGGTGTACCTGGTCAAGCCCAGCCTTCGGGAACTGCGCGAATTGACCGGCCATCCGCTGCAAACCGGGCCGGACCAGCATGCGGCGGCGCTGCAGATCATCAGGAGCGGCCAGGCGCAGGTCGTAGCCCTGTCGCTGGGCGAGGATGGCGCACTGCTGGTGACGGCCAACCGGGCGCTGCGGGCCAGAAGCCTGCCAGTGCCAGTCGCCAGCTCGATTGGCGCGGGCGACAGCTTCGTGGGCGGACTGGTCTGGGCACTGAGCCGGCATGAAACGCTGGAGCAGGCCTTTCGCTACGGCATGGCGGCGGGCGCGGCCGCCCTGCTCGCGCCGGGCACGGCGCTGTGCCAGGCGGCGGATGTGGAACGGCTGCACCGGGAAGTGCTCATCACCCCCGCTTGATCTAGCGCAAGCCGGCACGGCTTTTCAGCCGCTACCGTAAGCCCCTAAGGATACGGTCAACAACCACTTCCCTGCGTCATTCCCGCGAAGGCGGGTATCCAGACTCGTTTGAGCGCTTCAGCCCGCGTTGCTGGATTCCCGCCTTCGCGGGAATGACGGACGGGAAGCTATTACTTGCCAGATCCTAAAAGGCGACCCACAACACGGCAAGCTGGAGACACCCGCATGACGCAAGCTTTCATCCGCTGGTTTGCAGACATTGGCATGGCCGATGTCGCGCTGGTCGGCGGCAAAAATGCCTCGCTGGGCGAGATGGTCCGGGAACTGGGCGCGCAAGGCGTTCGGGTTCCCAACGGCTTTGCGGTCACCGCCGGGGCTTACCGCCACCTGCTCGACCAGTCCCACGCCTGGCAAGGCCTGCACGACGCGCTCGACGGCCTGGACGTGGCGGACGTGGATGACCTGGCGCGGCGCGCCCAGCGTGCGCGGGAAATCATCCACAGCGCGCCGCTGCCGGCCGATATGGCTGCGGAAATCACGCAGGCCTACGCCCGGCTGCGCGAAGAATACGGCGAACAGCTGACGCTGGCCGTGCGCAGCTCGGCCACCGCCGAAGACCTGCCGACCGCCAGCTTTGCCGGCCAGCACGAGACTTTTTTGAACATCTCGGGCGAGGCCCGGCTGCTCGATGCCATCCGCCAATGCTTTGCCAGCCTGTTCATGGACCGCGCCATCGCCTACCGGGTGGACCACGGCATCGACCACTTCAAGGTCTATCAGTCGGTCGGCGTGATGAAGATGGTGCGCTCCGACCTGGCCGCCAGCGGCGTGACCTTTTCGCTCGATACCGAAACCGGCTTTCGCGATGTGGTCTTCATCACCGGCGCCTATGGCCTGGGCGAAAACGTCGTGCAGGGCACGGTCGATCCGGACGAGTTCTACGTCTTCAAGCCCACGCTCCGGCAGGGCCACCGGGTGGTGCTCAGGCGCAAGCTGGGCGGCAAGCAGATCCGCATGGTCTATGCGCAGGCCGCCGGCCGCGAGAGCACGCGCAACATGCCGACGCCGCCGGAAAGCCAGGCACGCTATTGCATCAGCGACGACGAGGTACTGGAACTGGCCGACGCCGCCGTCAAAATCGAGGCGCACTACAGCCGCAAGGCCGGGCAGCCGACGCCGATGGACGTTGAATGGGCCAAGGACGGCGTGGACGGCAAGCTCTACATCGTTCAGGCGCGGCCTGAAACCGTCGCTTCGCGCAAGCCGCTGGGCCGGGTCGAGGAATACCGGCTGGGCGACAAGGGCAAGGCCCTCGCCAGCGGCCGCGCGGTGGGCGGAAAAATCGCCACCGGCCGGGCGCGCGTCATCAGCGAGGTGTCCGAACTCAACCAGTTCCAGCCCGGCGAGGTGCTGGTGGCCGACACCACCATGCCGGACTGGGGAACGGTGATGAAGATCGCCGCCGCCGTCGTCACCAACCGGGGCGGGCGCACCTGCCACGCGGCCATCGTAGCGCGCGAGATGGGCATTCCGGCCGTGGTCGGCTGCGACCATGCGACCACGGCGATACGCACCGGCGACGAGATCACCGTCTCGTGCGCCGAAGGCAGCGCCGGCCATGTCTATGCGGGCCTGCTGCCGTTCACCACGACCAGCACCGACGTGGCCGGCATGGAGCGGCCGCAGACGCATCTGATGGTCAACCTGGCGAACCCCGACATGGCCTTCCAGACCGCCCTGCTGCCCAACGACGGCGTGGGCCTGGCGCGCATGGAGTTCATCATTGCCGAGCACATCCACGCGCACCCGATGGCGCTGGTGCATCCTGAAAAAGTCGAGGATACCGCCGTGCGCGAGGAAATCGCCCGGCTCACGCAGCTGTTCGCCACGCCGTCCGAGTATTTCGTCAGGCAGCTGGCCGAAGGCGTCGGCACGATTGCAGCGGCTTTCTATCCCAAGCCGGTGATCGTTCGCATGTCGGACTTCAAGACCAACGAATACGCGAGTTTGCTGGGCGGGCGCTGGTTCGAGCCGCTTGAGGCGAATCCGATGATCGGCTTTCGCGGCGCCTCGCGCTATGCGCATCCGGCCTACGCCGAGGGCTTCGCGCTCGAATGCGCGGCCATGAAGCGCGTGCGCGACGACATGGGCCTGAGCAACGTCAAGCTGATGATTCCGTTTTGCCGCCGCGTCGAGGAAGGCGAGCGCGTGCTGCAGGCCATGGCCGCGCACGGCCTGGGGCGCGGCGTCAACGGACTGGAAATCTACGTCATGTGCGAGATTCCGAACAACGTGATCCAGATCGACGCGTTTGCAAAACTGTTCGATGGCTTTTCGATTGGCTCGAACGACCTGACGCAGCTGGTGCTCGGCGTGGACCGCGACTCCGACATCGTGGCGTTTGACTTTGACGAGCGCGATGCGGGCGTCAAGATGATGCTTCGCCAGACCATCGAAGGCGCGCGGCGCAACCACCGGCACGCGGGCATCTGCGGCCAGGCGCCGTCGGACTACCCGGAAATGGCGGCGTATCTGGTGGAACTCGGCATCGACTCGATGAGCGTCACGCCCGACACGCTGCTCAAGACCACGCGCGACGTGCTGGCCGTGGAGGCGCGGCTCGGGCGTGCGCCACGCGGCGCGGCGCAACCCTCTTCAACACCGCAAGCTGCGGACAGGAGCCCTTCATGAAGCAGACCATTTCGTCATTGATGCAGCGCGACGTGTGTTCGGCCGGCGCGGACGACACCTTGCAGACCGTCGAATCCAAAATGCTGGCCCGGGGCTTGACCTGGGTGCCGGTGGTGGATGAAAGCGGCGCGGTGCTCGGCGTCATCAGCAGCCTGGACCTGCTGCGCTTTCATGCCGACGGCAAAGACGCCGCGAAGGTCTGCGCCTGGCAAATCTGCACCTACAAGCCGATTTCGGTGCCTCCAGATGCCAGCCTCAGCGACGTGGCCCGGCTGATGGTCGAGGCCGGCATCCACCATGTCGTGGTCATGGACGGCAGCGCCATCAAGGGCGTCGTGTCGTCGCTCGACTTTGTGAAAACCTTCAAGGACTAGAGCGGGCTCACCCTGACTGGCAATATCCGCAGTGGCGAATGTAGCGCTCGCACTCGGCGCTGCTAAACCGGTCCAGCAATTGGCCAATGACGCTCCACAGGGCATCAACCGTTCGGGCCTGCGCTTTTCGCAGCATCGTCTTGAGCTTGGCAAAGACCTGCTCGATCGGGTTGTAGTCCGGGCTGTAGGGCGGCAGGTACTTCACCGTCGCCCCGGCTTGCTTGATGGCCGCCTGGATGCCGGCGACTTTATGGGCGCTCAGGTTGTCCATTACCACGATGTCGCTGGGCCGCAGTTCGGGCACGAGAAACTGCTCGACCCAGGCGCGAAAGGCAGGCCCATTGAGGGGGCCGTCGAGCACCAAGGGCGCCCGAAGCCCCTGGGTGCTCAGCGCGCAGACAAACGTGGTGGTGCGCCAGTGGCCGGCGGGCGCAAAGCCCCGGCAGCGCTGGCCCCGGGGCGAGCGGCCCCGCGTCGGGGTCATGCTCGTTGTCGCCCAGGTCTCATCGAGGAAGATCAGCCGCCCGGCTGTCAGGCTGGGTTGTTCAGCCTTCCAGTTCGTACGCGCCTGGACCACATCGGGCCTTGCCTGCTCGGCGGCGTGCAGGGTGATTTTTTTTTAGCGTCAGCCCGAACCGGCCCAAGGTCTTGCACATCGTTGTTGTGCCCACCTCGATGCCGTGCTCCGCACGCACCCACTGGCACAGCTCGCGCAACGTCTGCGTCGGCGCTGCCGCCACCTGCTCGCGCAACGCCGGCTCCAGCGCGGCCAGGCGCAGCGGCATGTGGTTGTGCTGCGCGCCCGGGCTCGTCTGGCCAAGCCGCTTGCGGCGTGCCCGCGCCCGGCAGACATACGACTGGCTCACGCCAAAGCGCTCGGCGACCTCGCGCAGCACCCCTGGCGCGGCCAGCACCCGGTCGCGCAAATCCTGCCCATACGCTTGCCCTTTTCGCCAAGACATGACAAGTGCCCTCCAAATCGAGCTTGGATTTGTGTTTTCTGCCTCGGGTTCCCTTGCTGGTTAGAACGGATGCGCTCTAGCGGCGAGTTTGCTACGTTGTTGATAGCTGCTTGTGCTTATGGTCATTGCGCAAGAAGGCTTTTTGATGCATGAAACCGGCCCGGATGACTTCCCGCTTTGCTCCTTCCCCCTCTGGGGGAAGGTTGGGGATGGGGGCTCTGTGCAGCGGTCATCCCGGCCAGTAGTCCAGCGACTCTTTCCAGGGCCAGCCATGGAGTCAAGCAGCGGTTTTCGTGCGGCCTCCGCTGGCCCCCATCCCGGCCTTCCCCCAACGGGGGAAGGAGAAATACGGACTCGCAGCAGCCCTCGTGCCTTACTTGCTGCCGTCCGATTGTTGAGCCAGCGTATCCATATCGAACTCCCGCGAGAGCGCAAAGCTCGGTGCGTTCTGGCCCGAGCTGTTGGGCGTCGTGCAGCCATACCCGACCCATTGCGTGGGCGACTCGGTCCACCACATGCGGTAGTAGAGCCGGCCATTCGTGGCGTTGTCGCGCAGCCGGCTCCACACTTCAGCCGGCAGCGTGTAGGCCGCCGGGTACAGCGCCGAGGACTGGAAGGGCGTGACCTTCCACGAGCCGTAGAAATTGTTGTCGTTGCGCTGCGCGCTGTACTGGTCGGTGAAGTACCAGCTGTTGGTCGAAACCTCGACGGCGTAATAACGGCCAGCCCCCGGGTTGACCTGGAACCGGGGCGCCGCGCCGTTGGCCGGGAAAGCGGTCGGCGCGGTGATGGCGGGCACGCCGGCATCGCCGCCGCCGGGCTGGGTTTGCGCGACCAGGGCAACGCTGGGGGCGGACTGCGCGTTGCTGTCGCTGGTCGTGACCTGGTAGTTGACCCAGCTGGTCGGACTGCTGGTGCACCAGAGGCGGTAGTAAAGCCTTGCGGCCCCCTGGCGCAGGCGGTTCCAGGCATCGAGCGGCATCATGAACGAGCTGCCCTGGCGGAACGGGCTGACCTTCCAGGACGCGTAGAAATTGCTGTCGTTGCGCTGCGCGCCGTTGGCCGTGCTGTTGAACAGGCTGGCATCGGTGGCGATTTCCACCGCGAAGTAATGGCCTGAAGGCACGGACACCGAGAAGGTGAGCGGCGTTGTGCCATTGGCGAACGACGACGGCCCCGAGATCGACAGGCCACCGCCAGCCCCCGTGCCGCTCGCGCTGCCCGCGCCAATCGTGAACGGCTTCTCGGCATCGAAGGCCGGATTCGCCACGCCGGTGCGGAACAGGTTCGGCGTCTGGTCCGAAGGCATGCGCGCCACGATGGCCGAATGGAACTGCGCGTAGCTGCCGCTGAAAGCGCCGCCGTTCCAGACTTCCTTCAGGCGCTGCGTGAACAGGCCGTTGGCGTCGCCGTCGGACGACAGCTGGTTGTCCTGGCAGCCCGAAATCAGGGTCACGCTGGCGTTGACCGACGCCCGGTGCGTCCATTGGCTGACCTCGTAGTTGCTCCGGTTGGCCAGGTAGTTGGCCTGGACGGCTGCCGGATCGGCGGCGCGAACGCGCGGCGGCGCATTCACCGGGCGGTCGTACTGCGCGGCGAACTCCGGGCTCTTGAACTTTTTCTGGAAGCTCATCACGCGCGCCACCGTTCCGCTGTGGCAGCTGTCTGACAGCACGAAAATGCGCACGCCGGCCGCAAAGCTGGACCACAGGCCGTTCAGCTCATCGTCGAGCAGCTGGCGGTCCCAGAGCACCCAGGTTTCGTCCTTGCCGTCGGGCTCGTCGCCGGTCACGTCGTTGATCTGGGAGCCGTGCCCGGAGTAGGTCACCAGGCAGATGTCCCCCGCCGCCAGCTGGCGGGCCGCCTGGCCGATGACGCGCGTCACCTCGGAGGCCGACGCCTCTGCGTCGGTCATCAAGGTAGCGGCATAGCCGAGCTGCGTCGCGATCTGGTTCATGTCGCGGGCGTCGTTGATGCAACCCGCCAACTCTCCGTTCCATCCGTTGTAAGCGGCCGGGTTGACATAGTTCAGCCCGATGTTGACAGCAATTCCTTTGGCCATTTGAACTCTCCTCTTGGGTTGTCTTCGGTTAGGTGGAAATCATTTCCGAGGTGATCGTGACGATATTGCTGTTGGCCTCCATGTCCCAGGCCCTCCAGGGAAGCACTTCATCAGGCTTGCCGGCAACCACCTTGGTGAGCCGGAATTCAACGATGCGCGCCGCCAGGTAAACCGTCAGCGGCAGCAAGAAGTTGACCGCGCCCCGGCGGCTGTCCATGCCGACCCGGAAGACGCCCGGCACATCGCGCAGGCGCGCGTCGATGTCGAGCCGCGTGAGGCCGTGGTTTTCATAGTTGACGACATCGAGGAACACCACGTTGCACTCGATATCCTCGATCATGGCCCGGACTTCTTCAAAGGTCGGGTTGCCATCTGCCAGCGGGTCGGCGTCCGCATGGGCTGCGGTGTAGGCGCCGGACGCGGCCACGTCGAGCGAGGCGCCGGGCGCCAGCGTGGCCTCGACGGGAACGCGCACGGGCTCGGCCGAGCCGCTGAACAGGTACACATCCTTGACCGCCATCGAGCCCTCGATGCGATTCGTCAGCTGCAGCGTCGCGCCCTTGGGCTGCAGCGTGACCGGGCCTTGCAGCCAGGGGCCGGTGATGCGGCGCAGATGCACCGACAGCGCCGAAGTGACCACGCTGCCGTCTTCCAGGATGAAGCGGGCGGCGCCTGTCAGGCCGGTGTTCTGGATCAGGGTTTTCAGCAGCAAGGCGCTGGCCAGGTCGGTCGCCAGCGCGGTGTGCAGGCACTCGGGCGTGGCCGAAGTCACGGCTTCGACCGGCGGCGTCGAGGTCAGGTTCCAGCTGAATTCGGTGCGCTGGGCCAGCATGTTGGGCAACTCCAGCACCGGGCTGGCGGCCTCCAGCAGCAGCCGGCGGCGCAGGTCTTCGACCGCGTAGGGCGAGAGCGCCGGACCGAGCATGGCTTCAAAGCGGATGCGGTTGTTGTCGGGCCGCTCGGCGTCCAGCGCGGCATAGACGATCAGCGCCGGGCGGTATTCACGGTCCGGCGTGCCGGGCGCGTGGCGTGTGATTTCATAGGCCAGCGGAACCAGCAGAAACCGGCCGGGCTGCCGGAGATTGCGAAACACGCGGTAGGACGGCCGGTTCAGCGCGACCACTTCCTGGTAAGTCTGGGAAGAGGCCTGGCCCAGGCGATAGGCCTCGGCGCAGCCGATGGACACCGTGGCCGCTGCCTGCTTTTCGCGGTAGAAGGCGCCCAGTTCGGCGCAGGAGAAAAACGCATCGAGCGATTGCTGCCGGATCGTGCTGCGCAGGGCGTATTCAATCTTTGAAGGCAGGGCAATGGCAGCGGTCGAGGT
Source organism: Polaromonas naphthalenivorans CJ2 (assembly GCF_000015505.1). Lineage (GTDB taxonomy): Bacteria > Pseudomonadota > Gammaproteobacteria > Burkholderiales > Burkholderiaceae_C > Polaromonas > Polaromonas naphthalenivorans. Next base: position 2,221,704 of record NC_008781.1, read on the forward strand.
GCTGATGCGCCCTGCCAGCGTGAGGTTTTGCGTCACCAGGTGCGCCGAGGCCGGCCTGACCACGAACTCGCGCCCGCCCGAGGAAACCAGGATGCTGTCGGCATCGTCACGCGATTTCGCGACCAGCACGGCGCTCGATATCTTGCCGCCCAGAACCAGCTGGGGCCGGTTGAAAACCGGTGCGTAGCCGGAAAACTGAAACGCCACGTCGAGCCGCGCGGCTTCGCTTTGAAAGCCGGGCGTGGACAGCGAGCCGTAGGCGGTGCGGGCCGCGTCGTTCAGCAGTTCCACCGTGACCAGCAGCCGGTTGCCCGAACGCGTGACGACGCCCCGGCAGGAAGCGCGCTTGAGCACGCCCGAGGCCTCGTCGATATACGGAACGCTCAAGGTGACCGAGGGTTCGACCGGCTCGATCATGCGCGCCGTGAGACTGGCGTTGGCCGCCAGCGCGGCGCTGGCGGCTGCAGGGCGGGACAGCTCCAGCGTGAAGCGCAGCCTGGCGCGGATCGCCGGCCGGCCCGATTCGCTCGTGCCGATGCGCTCGAACTCGAACAGAAACGGGCTGGTGTCGGGCGCTTCGTTCGGTGCGGGCCGCACCAGATTGATGGCCGGCAAGTACCAGCGCAGGTTGGGATTGCTCTTGTCGCTCAGCAGCGGTGCATTCAGGTCGCCAAGGATCGGCAGCGAAACGGCGATGAGTTCGGGCCGCAGGAACACGGCTTCGGGCAGCATGTAGTGCGCCACCTGCGCCACGGCCGGGGTTGAAACGGTGGCGGTGGCGGTAGTGGTGGCAACGGGCTGCTGGATGCGGATGGCCTCGGTGGCGAGCAGGTGCGACGTGGCCGAGGGTCGCACCGAAGGCCGCAGCGTCGCGGCAACGGTTTGAACCTTGCTGCCGGCCAGCATGGCGCCCATGCCGACCGCGCCCCGGGTCGCGCGCGAACTGCTGCGCGTCAGGGTTTCGAGCAGCGGGCCGCCGTCAAGATTGCCCGAGGGGCCGACGACGCTGAGGCAGGCGGCCCGGTCGGCGGGGCTCAGGGCATTGCCCAGCACCGCCTGCAGGGAACAGGCCACGTCCAGCTGGCGCAGGGCATCAAGCTGCCCTTCTCCATTCAGGCAAGTTGAACCCGGTGCCGGGCGCCGGCCCAGCAAGGCGCCGTCCGGTCCCGGAACCAGCAGGCCATTGCAGGCCTGGCGAAATGCGTCAAAAGCATCGGGCGGCAAATTGAGCTGGCCGAACACCTGCCGGAACGATGGCTCCGACAGCGCGCCATCAGCGGCAACCGCCTTGAGCTTGTCCCACAACTCGGCGGGACTCAGGTTGAGCGAGAAGCCGGCGGCAGGCGCGGGCGCGCGGTATTCGATATGCGCCTTCAGCTCCAGCCCGCCCTCCTGCGTGCCCGGTTCGCCGTTGAGCGCATCGAGCACCGCCAGGGTCTGCTCGCGCGTGAGCGGCGTGTGCAGCGCACCGCGCAGCAGCGGTGCGCTGAGGCTGGCCACGGCAAAGGCCGGCTGGCCCGGCGAATGCAGCGACACCTGGGCCTGCCGCGCAAAAATCGGCCGGGCCTGGGGCTGCTGACCGGTCTCGGTTGCCGGTGCCCGGTAGTCCAGCTCCATGCCCAGGTAGCCCGACATGAGCAGCGGCCGGATCGAGTCTTCACCGGCAGCCGGCGCGCGGGAAAGCAGCAGGACCAGCGAGAATTTGGGCGACGTTTTTCCGCGCACCAGGCGCGGAGTCTCCAGAACGCCGAGCCGCAAGGCGCTGCCTTCGCGCCCGGGCAGCCGCACCTGCTCCGGTATGGGCTCCGATATTGGCTCCGCTGCCCGCTCGTCCGATGCCTTCTGCGGCATCGGCTCGCGCAAGGGCGAAGGGCTGAGGATTGATGACATGGCCATGGACCTCCCCGCAAGGTAAATATCCAGCAAGGGCCGGGCAGGCGTCTCAATCGCCCTGCCCGGCGCCGTTTGGGGTCAGCTTACCCGCTCAGGTATTGACCCAGCCTTCCGGGTCCTGGCCGGTGCCGGTGGACACCGGCTGGCGCGATGCGCCCCGGCCCTTGGCGCCGCCGCTCTGGCGCGCCCGGCTGGCCGACTCATAGTCGTCTTCCCGAAAACCCTCCACGGAATCGGCGCCCACCCGGTAGCCACTGACTTCACTGGTGACCGGCCATTCACGCGGCGGAACCGGTTGTCCCGAAGGCGGCTGCGCCGTCGTTGACACGGGTTGCCCGGGCACCGCCACGGGAGGCTGGACCACGGGGGTTGCCCCTGGGGGCGGTGGCGGCACGCCGCCGCCGGTGGTGACCGTTTCCGGGACCGGAACCGGGACGCCCGGAGGCGTGACCGTCCCGCCGCCTGCCCCGCCAGCGCCGGTATCCAGGCCCTCGGCGGCGCGCACCAGGGTGTCCGAGAACATTTCGCGCTGCGTCAGGGCCCGCTTGGTCACGCCGGGGTCATCGGCCATCGGCACGTTGATCATGATGGCGCCGTTGCCGATGGCGTTCTCCCACGGGCCGGTCCAGGCCTGCCCCTTGCTCGTCAGGGTGCCGCGCACCGTGACATTGACGCGGTACTGGTAGTCGGTCTTGAAGTCGGCCTGGCCGGTGTAGATGCGCCAGAAGCGCGGCTCCAGCTGGTCTGACGACAGGAACCTGAAACGCGTGACCTTGTCGGCGCGACTCTTGCCGTCGGCACGCTGGCCCTTGGCGCGCATTTCCACCTCGACGATCTCGGCGGTTGACTGGAGTTCGACGCTCAGCGCAATCGGCCCCACGTCCAGGGTTCCGGCCGAGTCGGCGCGGGCTTCCATGATGTTGTCGTTCGACAGCGTGCCGTTGGCGCCGGGGTCCAGGTCAATCACATTCTGCTCGACATCGATGTGAAAGAAGGGGAACTCGCTTTCGGTCGGCGGCTCCAGCAGGTGGATCTTGCGCTTGATGTAGGTGGCATCGGGCTCCCAGGATGCGGGCGGATTCGAGACTTCGCCCTTGCGCCACTGGATCCAGACCGGGCGGAAGGTGATGTCGGGCGAATCGCTCTTCTGGAAGGTGGCGGGCTTCCAGCCAATCGAGCCGCCCGAGTCCGGGTAGCCGACCTGCGCCGAGACGAAGGCCACCGGCTCGCCGGCCCAGTTCCTGGCCTTGTCGGGCCAGTTGACCACCGGCTTGACGATGCGGAACAGCTTGCGGCTCAGTTCGCCCAGCACCAGGCGCTGGAAGTACTTGCCCTCGGCCTTGGGATCGTTCTTGATCTCGTTGTAGAAGCCTTCGAGCGAGCTTGAAATCGTGTGCGGCTGGTTGTAGCGGAAGTAGCGCGTCTCTTCATAGTTCAGGTTGAGCTGCGTCTCGTCGCGCCGGAACTTCAGCGCCACGCCCGCGCCGTAGCCGAACAGGGAGCCGAAGATGCCGCCGCCCGAAGTCGATGCCTGGGCCGGCTCGACCTGCGGAGGGGGCGGGTCGAAAATCACCTTCTTGGCCTGCTCGGTGAACTGCTGCACGATCATGTCGATGCGCTGGTTGATCATCTTCTCCATTTCCTGCGCGCCCGGCATGGTGCCGTCGATATCGACCTCGACCTTGATGTCGCCCTTGATGCGCAGGTTGTTGAACTCGGCCTTGATGTCGGCGGAGAACCACAGGTAGCGGGCGTTCACATGGGCGGAAAAGTGCTGGAAGATGCGCTCCCAACTGCCGGTGATCTTCACCCGCATGAGCTGCGACCACATCGGCATGACCAGGTTCTGCGTCACGAACAGCGGGCTGTAGGTGCCATGAAAGCCGGCCCAGACGATCTCGCTCGGAATCGGGCCGATCACGCCGCCGTAAGCATTCTCGCCGCCGGTGATCGAGCCGGGGCCGCTGCCCTGGATGCGCCAGGCCCAGGCGTCGAGCTGCGTGCCGCGAAACTCGCGGCCGTGAGGCACTGGCGCCCAAGCCGAGCGGTTGCCCAGCTGCATGAAGTCGCGGCTGCGCGGCCCTTCGGGCGCGCCGGGCTCGCCGCCGCCAGCGGGCGTGGGGTTGCTGACAGGGTTGGCCACACCGCCGCCGGCACCGGCACCGATGTTCGGCGTGGCGCCGGAAGCATCGGGCGCCAGGCTGGAGATGACGGTCTGGTTGGCGGTGATGGGCGCAATGCGAATCTGCGGGGCGACGCGGGTGCGCAGTCCCCAGTACTTGTCGTTGCGTCCGCTGAAGCGTTCAAGAATCTGGGCTTCGGCCTGCTTCAGGACGCTGGGAGGAAAGCGCGACGTGGTCGTCAGCGACAGCACGCCGCCTGAAGTTTCTCCTTTTTCAATGCCGGCGGTGCTTTCGTCAAACACACCGACGAAGTGAATGTGGCGGAACTTGAAATCGTTGGTGGCGGCGTTGCGCGCCAGCCGGACTTTTTCCGGAATGTAATAAAAGACGGGAGCCTTGCGCTCGCGCTGCAGCGCATCGTTGTTGCGATCCGGCAGGAAAAGCAGCGTATGCCCCTCCCCTGCTTCGTCCTGAATGACAAACTCTTCGAAGCCACCGGCAAAAACCGGCCCTACAGGATCGGACATATTGTGTTCTCCTCTGGTTGGTTCCAAAGCGCCCTGAAATTTGAACGCCCGGTCATCACGAAGAAAGTCTTGGGAAACGCGCCATTCATTCGCGATGCGCGCTTTTATACGCCGGCCCTTGCCGCGCCTCAATCGGCGGCGGCCCATGTTGGTTACAAGCCGTCTTGCCCACTTAATAAGAAAATATGATCAAACACACATTTTCAGCAGAATGTTTGATGCGGCGCATTTGTAAATTTTTATATAAAACAATGAATGCGGCTGTCCGCCGAGCAACACGGTTTTTCAGGCAGCGCCTCAGCTCAGCTTGAAACCTCTGTTGCAATTCGCAGCAAAGCAGCGATATTTGCGAGACTTCAGGGTGTTAAATCATCTAGCTTGCTTGCCGGCCGGTTTCTGGCTGGGTGAATGCCAGAGACCCAAATGCCGCACGCTTGATGCCTGTCAACACCGCGAACCGGCAACAGATTCAAGATCAGAACGGCTCCAGAATTGCTTCATCCTATTTCCTGAAACCGAAAGAGAATCAGCCATGTTCAAGCACATCCTCCTGGCCACCGACGGCTCCGCAGCTTCCCAACACGCAGCGCAAATCGCAGCCGACATGGCGCGCATCCATGGCGCCCGGCTGACGGCGCTGTATGTGGTCGATCCGTATCCCTACCTGGGCATCGGCGAAACCAATCCGCTGGGTTTCCAGTCCTACATGGCCGCAGCCCGCGAGCATGCAACGCAAGCGCATGCCAAAGTGGCCGAACTGTGCAGCCAGGGCGGCGCGCCGGTGGCGCTGCAAACGCGCATTGCAGAAGACCTGAGCGCCTCGGAAGGCATTGTGCAAACCGCCCGGGACGAAGGCGCCGACCTCATCGTCATGGGCTCGCACGGCCGCACCGGCCTGGCGCGCTTCGTGGTCGGCAGCGTGGCCTCCAAGGTGCTGGCGGCCGCGCCGATGCCGGTGCTGGTCGTGCGCCAGGGAGACAGCGATGAGCGATGAAATGCTCAAGCTTCCCCCGCCGCGCACGCTGTGGGTTCGGGCGCTGTTGATGATTTTGCTGGCAGCGGCCTTTCAGCTCGCCGCGTCGGTGCTGCTGTTTGTCGCCGTCCTGCAACTGATATTGGCCGCCACCAGCGCATCTAATGCGCGCCTGCAGGAACTGGGCCGCAGCCTGGGCCGCTACCTGGCGCAAATCGCCGAGTTTGAAAGCTTCGGCAGCGAGGCGCTGCCCTTCCCGTTCAGCGCCTGGCCGCCGGGCAACAGCCAAATCAGCCTTTAGCGCATGCTGGATGGGCGGTAGCAGCTATATTTTCGATAGCATCGAACCGACAGGCGTCAGCGCAGCCGAAGCATGGGCTCCGCGTCGTCGCCTTCCCTGACTTCCACCAGCGCATCGAAGGCCTGGCGCATCGCCAGGAAACTGGCGTGGCCGTGCTCCTTCGGGTCAAAGGTCGAATCGAGCCGCTTGATCATCTGCCACAGGGCCGCCTGGCTGACCCACGCATCGCCCTGGGTTTCGGCCAGCAGGCGAATCGCGCGCCTGAAGATGTCCGCCGCCGCGTCATCGTGCAGCGGCTGGGCAGGCTGCGCGGGCTGGATCGCGGGCTGTTGCTGGCTTTCGACCAGGTTCTCGTAATAGCGAAACTCGTGGCAGCTCTTGGCCCAGTGGCGGTTGGTCGATTTGCGGGCGCCGATGCCGATCAGGCTGCGGCCGGCCGCCTTGACCTTTTGCGACACCGGCATGAAGTCGCTGTCGCCGCCGACGATGATGATGGTGCCGATGTGGCCAAAGCGGCCCATGTCCTCCATGGCGTCCAGGCACAGCTTGATGTCGGCGCCGTTCTTGGCCGAGCCGCCCGGCGGGAACAACTGGATCAGCTCGACCGCGCATTGCAGCAGCGCATCGCGGTAGCGGCTGAAATACTGCCAGTTGCAGTAAGCCCGGTTGATGGCAATCGGCCCGAACGACGCGGCCAGTTCAACCACCGCCTGAATGTCGATCAGCGGCTCCTGCACCCGAAAGCGGTTGTCCTGCTTGCTGTAGGCGCCTTCCTGCCGCGCCTCGCACAGGCTGGCATGCAGGTTTTCAAAATCCCAATACAGGGCAACCGAGGGTTGTGATTCGCTGGCGCGCTGGCGCATGGGGTGCCTCTTGAACTCTTGAATAAAGGCGCGATGCTACCGCGCCCGGCTTACATTTGGCCTGCATTCCTTCCAGGGTTTTGCGCCCGCAGGGCCTGTGCGATGCGGGCCGGCGGCGTATGCTGCAGTTTTTAAAAAAAGGGAACGCTCCATGCCGCCACGCCTGACCGCTCAAGACTTCGACCAGGAACTGCTGATCCTGTTTGATGCCTATGTCCACGGTAGCCTGGACCGGCGCGGTTTTCTGGCCCAGGCGCAAAAGTTCGCCAAGGCCGGCATCACAGCCGCCGGCCTGCTGGCCGCGCTGAGCCCCGACTTTGCCGCCGGCCAGCAGGTTCCCAAGGATGACGCGCGGCTGAAAACCGAACGGCTGCGCTATCCCTCGCCCGCCGGCACCGGCAGCGTCAGCGGCTACCTGGCGCGCCCGGCCAGCGCCGGCACCGGCAAACTGCCGGCGGTGCTGGTGATTCACGAAAACCGGGGCCTGAACCCGCACATCGAAGACATCGTGCGCCGCCTGGCGCTGGACGGCTTCATGGCCTTTGCACCCGATGCGCTGACGCCGCTGGGCGGCTACCCCGGCGACGAGGAAAAGGCCCGCACCGCCTTTGCCACGCTGGACCAGGCCAAGGCGCTGGAAGATTTCGTGGCGGCGGCGCAGTGGCTCAAAACCCGCGGCGATGCCACCGGCAAGCTCGGCGCGGTGGGCTTTTGCTACGGCGGCGGCATCGTGCATCTGCTGGCCACGCGCCTGCCCGACCTGAATGCGGGCGTGCCCTTTTACGGCAACACGCCTTCGCCCGCAGAGGCGGCCAAGGTCAAGGCGCCCCTGCTGGTGCAGCAGGCCGCCGTGGACGAGCGCATCAACGCCGCCTGGCCGGCCTATGAAGCCGCGCTGAAGGCGGCGGGCGTGAAGTACGCGGTGTACCAGTACCCGGGCACGCAGCACGGCTTCAACAACGACACCACGCCGCGCTATGACGCGGCAGCCGCCAAACTGGCCTGGGAGCGCACGGTGGTTTTTCTCAAGGCCAGGCTACAGGGCGACTCGGCCAGCACCTGAATCAGCAAGACGGCTGACATGCCGCTGTCACCGTGGCATCCTACGCTGGGCAGACCGATCAACCAGCCCGGGGAACCCATGAAACAGCACCTTTCCATCATCGCAGCGGCCATTGCCTGCGCCAGTTTGCCCGCATGCGCCGGCGACAACGCTGCTGTTGTGGCCCTGGCGCCGCTGCCAGCCCGGCTGGTGATTGGCCACCGGGGCGCCAGCGCCCTGCGGCCCGAACACACGCTCGAAGCCTATGCCAGGGCGATTGAAGACGGCGCCAATGTCATTGAACCCGACCTGGTAAGTACCAGGGACGGGGTGCTGGTGGCGCGCCATGAAAACGAAATTTCCGGCACCACCGACGTGGCCAGCAAGCCGGAGTTTGCCGCGCGCAAGACCACCAAGCTGATCGACAACGTCAGCACCACCGGCTGGTTCACCGAAGACTTCACGCTGGCCGAATTGCAAACCCTGCGCGCCCGGGAACGCATTCCGCTGAACCGCCCGGCCAACACCGCATTCGACGGCCAGTTTCGGGTGCCGACCTTCCAGGCCGTGATGGACCTGGCGAAGGCCAAGACGCGCGAAACCGGCCGCACGATTGCGATTTACCCGGAAACCAAGCACCCCAGCCATTTCAAGTCCATCGGGCTGCCGCTGGAACAACGGCTGGTCGATGCGCTGGACGCCAACGGCTATCGCGGCCAGTCGGCGCCGGTGTTCATCCAGTCGTTTGAAGTGGCCAACCTGAAGGAAATCCGCCAATTGACCGATGTGCGCATCGTGCAGTTGCTGTCGGCCAGCGGCCGGCCCGAGGACTTCCGGCTGGCGGGCGACGCGCGCACCTATGCCGACATCAGCAGCGCTAGCGGGCTGCGCGAGGTCGCCGCTTATGCCAACGGCATCGGCCCCGACAAAGCCATGGTGATTCCGCGCAATGCGCAAAACAGGCTGGGCACGCCGACTTCACTCGTGGCTGACGCGCATGCGGCCGGCCTGGTCGTACACCCCTACACCTTCCGGCCCGAAAACCCTTTTCTGCCGGCAGACCTGCGCCGGGGCAGCACCGCATCGCCAAGTGAACGCGGCGACCTGGCGGCCGAAATCAGCGTCTATCTCCGGGCCGGCATTGACGGCTTTTTCACCGACGACCCGGCCATCGGCCGGGCAGCGCTGGACAGCTTCGCGAAGTAGCGGTGAACGCCATGGCCGGGCGCACGGGCAATGGCGGCAAATTGCTTCTGTTTTAATAGCGCCTTGCGCACGGCTCGCCTGCGTGGAAGGCATAAAACACCTGATTAGCTACCTGCCTCGGACAAGCGCAGCACCCGAAGGGGAAGCGGTTTGGTCTGTACCGCAGCGCGCAGCAGGCGCGGCACCATGGCTGTTTGGTAACCCCGGCCAACAGTGACGGCGACCCGGGCTGGCAAACTATCTGGAAAGGACTCCTCGAACTGGAGTCCTGTGTCATTGGATATCGCATCGGCCAAAAATGTGGGTAACGGCAAGGGCTTTGCCGGGGGATGGTTACTTGATCATCAGCCGGTTTTCTCGCAGACCAGCCTTTGGACGCTGCACGGTCCTGCAACGAGAACAACCATGAAGCGCTATGAAGCACTGGCCAGCGAAATTGCAACTTCCATCCAGACCGGCGTCCTGCGACCCGGTGACCGCCTGCCGTCAGTGCGGCAAGCCAGTGCCAGCCGAGGCGTGAGTCCGTCCACCGTGTTCCAGGCTTACTACCTGCTGGAGGCCAAAGGCCTGGTTCGGGCGCGCGAACGCTCGGGCTACTACGTGGCGCCAGGCGTTCGCCAGTTTCCGCCCGAGCCTGACATGGCCTCAAGGCCGCCCGACGAAGCCGTCGCGCTGAACGTGAGCGAACTGGTGTTCGAGGTGCTGCAGTCCACCATGGCGCGTGACGTGGTGCCTCTGGGTTCAGCCTTTCCCAGCCCTTTGCTGTACCCGCTGGCCCGGCTGGGAAAAGTGATGGCCGCCTGCGTGCAAAAGCTCGATCCGTGGGCCACGGTGGATGACCTGACACCAGGCAATGCCGGGCTGCGGCGGCAAATTGCCCTGCGCTACCTGGCCGACGGGCTGCATGTGCACACCGACGAAATCGTCATCACCAATGGCGCGCTGGAAGCGCTGAACCTGTGCCTGGAAACGGTCACCCGTCCCGGCGATGCGGTGCTGGTCGAGTCGCCCACCTTCTATGCCGCCTTGCAGGCACTCGAGCGGCTCGGGCTCGATGCCATCGAGGTGCCCACGCATCCGCGTGAAGGCATCGAGTTGGCCGCCCTGGAGCATGCCTTGGCGCGGCACCAGCCCAAGGCTTGCTGGCTGATGACCAATTTCCAGAACCCGCTGGGCAGCTTGATGCCCGACAGCAAGAAAAAGGCGCTGGTCGAACTGCTGACGCGCCACCAGGTGCCGCTGATCGAGGACGATGTGTATGGCGAACTGTATTTCGGCGACAAGCGGCCCATGCCCGCCAAGGCCTTCGACACCGAAGGACTGGTCATGCACTGCTCTTCCTTTTCAAAATGCCTGGCGCCGGGCTACCGCATCGGCTGGGCCGCGCCGGGTCGCTTTGCGGGCCGGGTCGCCCGGCAAAAACTCATCACCAACCTGGCCACTTCGGCGCCAGCCCAGGTCACGCTGGCCGCCTACCTCGAAAAAGGGGGCTACGACAAGCACCTGCGCAAGCTGCGGCATACCCTGCAAGCGCAGCAAGCCCAGTTCGCCCAGGCGCTGGGCCACCACTTTCCGCCAGGAACCCGCGCAACGCGACCTGCCGGTGGCTACTTTTTGTGGATAGAGTTGCCCGATCAGGTGAGCGCCCTGGAGATTCACCGCCAGGCCCTGTCGCTGGGCATCAGCGTGGCGCCGGGGCCGATCTTTTCGGCCAAGCAGGGCTTTGCCAACTGCCTGCGCCTGAACTATGGCCATGTGTGGGACGAACGAACGGAACGGGCCGTTGCAACGCTAGGTCAACTGGTTCGAACTCAGAGTAACCGATGAGGGCCTGAATCAATGCCCCTGGTTGGCCCGGATGCGGTTGACTTCTTGCGGCGTGACAGCGCCGGCCTGGTTGCCCCATGAGGTGCGAATGTGGGTGATGACATCGGCGATCTCGCTGTCGCTGAGTACCAGCACGAAAGGCGGCATGCCGAACGGCTTGGGATTGCCAGCCGTGGCTGGCGGGTAACCGCCGCCCAGTACCATTTGCACCAGGTTGGTGGTCGATGTCATGGTCACTGCCCGGTTGCTGGCCAGCGGCGGATAGGCATTGGCAATGCCTTCGCCTTGCGTGCCATGGCACTGGGCGCAATGCTGCTCGTACAGCTTGGCGGTTTTGTTGGTGCCCAGGGACGGCCTGGCAGGGCCGGGCGGAGCGGTTTTTTCAGGCGGCGCGCTTGCGCCCGGAAGCGCCTTGAGGTAACTGGCCATGGCGCCCAGGTCCTGGTTCGTCAGGTGCTGGGTGCTGCGCAAGACCACTTCGGCCATCGGGCCGCTCGCCGAGGTGCCCGGCGCCACGCCGTTTTTGAGCAGGCCCACGATCTGCTCGCGGTCCCAGTGGCTCACGCCGGCTTCGTGCGGTGAGGTCAGCGACGGCGCGTACCAGTTCTGCATCGGGATCAGACCTCCGGCCAAGGCCAGGCTGTTGCGAGTTCCGCCCAGCGCATCGCGCGGTGAATGGCACGCGCTGCAGTGGCCCAGGCCGCTGGTCAGGTAGGCGCCGCGGTTCCATTCGGCATCGCGCCTGGCGTCGGGCTGGTACACGCCGGGCTTGAAGTACAGCGTCCGCCAGACGGCCAGCGCGGCCTGCGACTGGTAGGGAAAGCGCAGCGTGTTCGGCTGATTCGGCTGGTTGACCGCCGGCTGGCTGCGCAGGTAGGCAAACATCGCATCCGAATCCTCGCGCGTCACCTGGGTGTAGCTGGTGTACGGAAACGCCGGATAGAGCAGCCGGCCGTCCTTGGAGCGGCCGTTGTGCAGGGCACGCCAGAAATGCGACGCGGTCCAACTGCCAATGCCGGTGGTAGCGTCGGGCGTGAGGTTGGAGGTGAACACCGTGCCGAACGGCGTGGCAATGCCCAGGCCGCCGGCATAGTTCTGGCCGCCGCGCGCCGTGTGGCACGTCATGCAGTTGCCGGCCACCGTCAGGTATTTGCCACGCGCGATCACGCTGTCGCTGGTCACGAAAGCGACTGGGGCATTCACATCGACTTCGTCGCGCACGTTCAGCGACCAGACCACGGCGGCAGCGCCAACTGCCAGCAGGCCCATGCTGAGTGCCAATTTTAGCATTTTTTTCATTTGTGAGCCTTCGTTCCTGCCATGCCGGGCATACCGGATGCAGGCAGCGATGCGCTGCCGCAGTCGAGCGTGCTGCTTCCTGGCGCCGGAGCCGGCAGCGATGCGGCCGGATGGGTATTGGCTGGAAGCGGCTGGGCGGCAATCCAGCTGGCCACGGCGTTGATGTCTTCCAGGCTCAGGCGGGACACCACGTCCTGCATGCAGTCGGGCGCATGGGCGCGGCGCTGGCCGGCCTTCCAGGCGCCGAGTTGCGCATTAAGGTAGTCGCGCGGCAGCCCGAGCAGGCCCGGAATCTGGGGCGCCACGCCGGTCATGGCCTGGCCGTGGCATTGCACGCAGGCCGGCAGCTTGCGGCTGGCGTCGCCTTGGGTCACCAGCTGCTCGCCCAGGCGCAGCACGGCGGCAGGCGCCTGGCTGGGCAGCGGCGCCGGGTAGGGCACTTCGAGACTTGAAAAATACTGCGCGATTTCCAGCAGATAGGCGTCGCTCAGCGGCTCGATCAGCCCGGTCATCAGGCCATAGTGGCGCCTGCCTTCACGAAAATTGAGCAACTGGTTGTAGAGGTAGCCAGCCGGCTTGCCGGCCAGGCGCGGGTAGTAGCCGTCGGGCGCGGCGCGTCCCTGCGGGCCATGGCAGGCGGTGCAGGCCAGGGTGCGCTGGGCCATCGTGTCTTCGAACGGCGCGGCGGCAACGACGCTCGGGACTGCGCTGGCCAGGAACATGCCCAAGCTTGCCAAGGCCCATGTTGCCAACGTGGGAGCCAGCGTTCCGCCCTTCGGTACAGTACACCGCTTGGCGGCCAAGCCTTCGGCAGAACGCCTGCTCAAGGCTGTTTCCTGGTGCTCGTTCATCGCGGCACCCAAAACGTGCTGTCCTCCATAACCCGAACTTCCTGGCCGTTTTCCGCCAGTTGTGTGACCGCAAAATGGATGGGCAACTTCTGACCGGCCAGGGATGCAGCGGCTGCGCCTGGCAACTTCACGGTCACAGGAACGTAGCGCTCTTCGATGGGCATGAGTTCGAGTCCAGCGGCTTGCGCCAGGGCCAGGCCGTGCGGCCCCTGGACATCAATCCGGTAACGCTGCGCCGTTTCGGTGGCGTTCATGACCTGCAAGCGATAGACATTCTCGGCCACGCCGTTGCCGACCGTGCGGGCCATGACGCCGCGGTCACGGATGACATTCACCCGGAACGGGCTGCGCAGGGACATGCTGGTGACCACCGTGACCGAGACCAGCAGCAAGATGGCGCCATAGACCAGCACCCGGGGGCGCACGATGCGTCGGAGCAGTTCCGAGCGGCTCCAGCCATTGGCCAGGGCGTTTTCCGTTGAATAGCGAATCAAGCCGCGCGGGTAGTTCATCTTGTCCATGACCGAGTCGCACACATCGATGCAGGCTGCGCAGCCGATGCAGTTGCTCTGCAGGCCGTCGCGGATGTCGATGCCGGTCGGGCAGACCTGCACGCACAAGGTGCAATCGATGCAGTCGCCCAGTCCCAGCGCCTTGGCATCGGCAGTTCGCGGGCGCGAGCCGCGCGATTCGCCGCGCGCCTTGTCGTAGCCGATGATGAGCGTGTCGCGGTCGAACATCGCGCCCTGGAACCGTGCGTAAGGACACATGTGCTTGCAGACCTGCTCGCGCAGGTAGCCCGCGTTGCCGTAGGTGAACGTGCCGTAGAACAGCACCCAGAACACCTCCCAGGGGCCGGCGCTCCAGACGGCCGCTGACGCGGCCAGCGTAAGGATGGGCGTGAAGTAGCCAACAAACGTAAAGCCCGTCCACAGGCTGATGGCCAGCCACAGGGTTTGCTTGGCGGCCTTGCGCGCCAGCTTTTGCGCTGACCAGGGCGCCGCGTCCAGCCGCATCCGAGCGATGCGGTCGCCTTCGGTCTTGCGCTCGACCCACATGAAGATTTCGGTGTACACCGTTTGCGGGCAGGCAAAGCCGCACCACAGCCGCCCGGCCACGGCGGTGAAGAAGAACAGCGCCAGCGCCGACACGATCAGCAGCGCGGCCAGGTAGATCAGATCCTGCGGATACAGGGCCAGGCCGAACAGGAAAAAGCGCTGGCCCTCCAGGTCGAACAGCACCGCCTGGCGGCCATTCCATTGCAGCCACGGCAAGCCGTAGAACACAAGCTGCGTGATCCAGACCAGCGCCCAGCGCCAGGCGGCGAACCAGCCGCTGACCGCGCGCGCATAAATCTTGTTCGGTGCCTCATAGGCGAATAGCGAGGCGGCGGCTGCGCCGCTGCCGGCCATGGCGATGGGAATAATTTTTCTGGGCTTGCTCATGGGGGACTCACAAAAGGCGGTGTTGCCTTGTCCCCTACTGTGCCCAACTTCCATCTGATGCGTAAGATGCAGTTGCTTTTAAAAAAACCATATCAGTTGGGGTTGTCAGCGCCTTGCCTTGGGCATAAAGCGGGATGAGCTTGCGCGTGTATACCTCTGCAATGCGCGCGTTGTCGGAGCCGCGCCGCAGTTCAGACCGGTGGCTCAGGTGCATCCCGCCTGAATCGTGAACGCCCAAAGACGTGCGTACCGAGTCGCCAAGATTCATGTTGCCGTAAAAGACCATCTCGCGTTCGATGATCGCGGCGGGTCGGCCCGGCGGCTGGGCATTCACCATCCAGGACCACTCGGCACGGTCCACCACGGCCTGGAACGAGGCGAAGTACAACAGGTCGGCGCCATTGAAGTCGTTATTGGGACACGGCATGAAGACCGATTCGTGCATGCCTGCTCCGCCCTCCCCCGAATGCACGCCAGGAGGCTCACTCCAGGCGCCAGCCCGACGCTCGCGCCCGTGACGCACAAACGCGTCGGCGGCAGTGGCCAGTTCCTGGTCCATGGCGTCGTGGTTGACCTTGGACTCGGTCATCGCGGCACGCACCACACTGCGGTTGTTGCCTGGCTTCTCGCGGCGCACGAAGGCCGAGAGCATCTCCACCCGTGCCCCGCGCTGGCCATGCACCCGCAGGTCATGGCGGCTGTAATGCTGGGCTCGCCCGACCGGCAGGCACTGGCTGGTGATGGAGAAGGCGTCGTGTTCCCCGATCTGCTCCAGCCTGGCATCGCTCAGGCGGACCAGCGTGAATGCCGCATAGACCTTGCGGCCTTGCGCATCGCGGAACTCCGGCTGCTGGCTGCCCTGGGCTTGCGCAATCGCCAGCCAGTGGCGATGCCCGCATTCCTTGAGCAGCCAGTTTTCCGACAGGCCGTTGTAGCAAAGGTTGGGCATGCCGGCGACATAGCGCGCTTCAAGGCAGGCCTGGCGCACAACAGCGGGGGTCATGACAGCAGGACTTCTGCCTGCTCCATGTCGGCCGTTGCTTCAGAGGCGCCGGTGCGCGCCTCGATCTGCTCGGCCAGGTACAGCGCATCACGCGCAATCCCCGAGAAACGCCCCGAACCCCAGGTGTGCAGCCACGGCAGCCCCAGGAAATAGAGCCCGGCCTGGGCGGTGACCCCGCGCACATGGCCGGGTTGGCCGCGGCCATTGAAGACCGGCAAGTCGAGCCAGCCAAAATCGGGCTGAAAGCCAATGCACCAGATGACCGAGGTGATGCCCGCCTCGCGAAGGTTCAAGGTCCGGCGTTCGCCTTGCGGCTGCCACACGGGCTCGTACCGTTCACCCGGGGGCGCGTCGATGCCTGCCTTGGCGATGTACTTGTCGATGGATTCGTTGATGCGGTTGTAGACGCCGTCGGCATGGTCGAGGTTTTCTTGCAGGTTAGCGTCAAATTGCAGCGTCTCGCCCTCCAGGCCTGTCAGCAAGCCATAAAGCGCCATGCCTTCGGCGGCAAACTTGCGCAGATCAATGTCGCGCCCGCCATCGCGGCCGGTCACGTAATGGTTGGTGTTGTCGCGCACGCCTTCGCGCAAGGGGTGCTCATGCACCGGCATGTCGTAGTAGCCCATGTCGGCCAGCCAGTCGACCACATCCTTGCCACGGTAAAAGCGGGCGCAGCGCGGTGCGTTGCCCGTTGCCAGCACGACCTTGCGCCCGGCCAGATGCAGGTCTTCGGCGATCTGCGCGCCGGACTGACCGCAGCCCACGACCAGCACCGTGCCTTCGGGCATGGCTGCCGGGCTGCGGTACTGCTCGGAGTGCAGTTGCAGGATGTCTTTGGACAAACGCTCGGCCATGCGGGGGATGATGGGCTGGTGGTAGCCGCCCGAGGCCACCACGACTTGATCGGCAGTGACTTCGCCTGCCGAGGTGATCACGTTAAAACCATTGGAACCACGCGGCGTCACTCGCTGCACAGCAGCGCCCTGGAGCAACGGAGCGTTCACATGCTGCCTGAAGCCGTCCAGGTAGTCGATGATTTCGCTCTTCTTCATGAAACCATGCGGGTCGGAGCCGGCATAGGGCCAGCCAGGCAAGGCGCATTGCCAGTTGGGCGTGACCAGGCTGAACGCGTCCCAGCGCTGGCTGCGCCAGGCATGCATGGGCGAGTGTTTTTCGATCACCAAATGGTCGATGCTGCGCTGCTGCAGGTAGTAGCTGAGCGACAGCCCGGCTTGTCCGCCGCCGACGATGACGACGCTGTGGTGGGTAGGCTGGGCATGAACGGACATGAAAGACTCCTTGAAAATGAATTGAGGGGGTGAGATGCGGGGAAGAAGGCGGGCGCCTACGCGTGAAAGGCGACGACCTGGACCAGGGCGCTGGGCACGGTCTCGAAGCGTTGGGCGATCTGCTCAAGCTGGGCCAGCTGGTCCATGGCCGAAGAGCAGGCGAAGCCGAACTTCGCACGCACGCGCTCCGAAGCAATGTTCAGCGCTTCGCGCACCTGGGTCATGAACTGCGGCAGCGGGTAGCTGGTGCCGGGCTGAAAGTAGTCCTTGATGACCAATGAGGGCGAGTAGCAGCGGGTCTGCGTGGCATCAGGCCAACGAAGTTCAAAGTGCATGGCAGGCATGGGTGAGTAGCTCCAGATGAAAAATTCAGGGATGGTTTGGGTTCTAAAGCGCTGCGGCGTGACGGCTCAGCGCCGCATGCGCCCTGTACAGGTCCGCATGGCGTGCGGCACTGGCCGGCCAGCCAAAACGCCGGCAAACGGCCGGGGTCTGCGCCAGTGCTTGCCGCCAGGCGGGCGCCAGCGCGCTGCGCATGGCCTGAGCAATGGAGGCAGCGTCCTGCGGGTCGGCCCAGCAGCAGTCCGCGTCTCCCAGGTATTCGGTGAAGGGCGCCATGCGGGACACCACGACCGGCGTACCGCTGGCCAGCGCCTCCAGCACCACCAGGCCAAAGCCTTCTCGCAGGGAGGGCATCACCAGGGCGTCCGCAGCACGAAAGAGCGCTGGCATCTCGGCATCTGCAAGGGGTCCGGTCAGCACCAGTTCCCGCCCCGGCCCGGCCTGCAGCCCGTGGGCTGCTGCCAGGGTCTGGAACTCGCGGGTGTAAGCATCATGGTCCAGCAGGCTCGCGCCTCCAGCAATCACCAGTTGCGCCTGAGCGTGATCAGAGCGCAGTGCGAGAAAGGCCTGCAGGATGCGCAGTGTGTTCTTGCGCTCCTCAATCCCGCCGATCGAGAGAAAAACCGGCGCATCCCGGCCGCCGCGCAAACCCAGGCGCCGGGCCAGTTGCGCATCTGTCGTGTCACGTTGCCGGGTGTACCGCGTGCAGTCCACGCCGTTATGCACCAGCGCCGCATCGATGCCATGGGCGCGCCGCAGGACATCGCGCCACAGCTGGCTCACGCACAGCACCTGTTGCGCGGCCAGATAGCCGCGCTGCTGCCATGCCATCAAACGCGCATCGTCGAAATTATCGAGATGGTGGACGGTGCGCACAAAGCCGTCAATGAGGCTTTGCTCCTGCAGATCGGCCAGGGCATTGGCGCCGATCGGGTCTTGCGCATGCAGCACATCAAACTGTTCATGCGCAAGCAGCGTGGACAGGTGGCGCTTGAAGGCCTCGATGCGCGAATTCACCATGCCTGCCATGCCTGGGGAGGCCTGGTCCACGGGTAGCAGTTGCAGCCGGCAATGCACCGGGCGAAACATGCGCTGGCCCGCCATGGCCGGTGCCATCACCGTCACCTCATGGCCCGCCCGGTGCAGCGCCTGCGCCAGCTCCAGGGTATGCACCACACCGCCGCGCGGATTGACCGAGTGCGTCAGCAGGCCGATTTTCAGGGCTTGGGGCATTCCGCGTTCATGCATTGCCAGGCTCCTGCGCCGGGCGTGCCCGGATGAAAGGCTGGGCGGCAACGTCCCACAGCAAAGAAGTTTCCTGGCCTTGGCGCAGCCAGACCTGCGGTGCGGCGCTGACCTCCCCCACATCGGCACAGGCAATGCCACGGGCGTGGAAACGTGCGACGACCTCGTCGGCGACTTCGGGCCGCACGCTGAGCACAAAGCCAAAACTGGGGAAGGACTGCAACCAGCGCAGCAGGGGCACGCCCAGGGGCCGAGGGATGGCTTCGATGTCAATCATCGCGCCCACTTCGGAACACTCCAGCAGCATCAGCGCGGTGCCCACCGCGCCGGCCATGCTGATGTCCTTGGCGGCGTTGCACAAACCGTCCTCGGCGAGGATTGGCAGCAATTCCAGGTCGGCGCGCAAGCGTTCGGCCGGGGCGCTGGTGGAGGCATCCCAGTACGGATTGGGTTCCTGGTAAGCGCCCCGCAGGTCGATGGCCATCAGCAAGCGGTGGCCTGGCAGGGCATCGAAGCTGGTCAGCAGCTTGCGCGCCCGGCCCAGGATGGCCACCGCCAGCTGGCCGTGGTCGCTGCGGTGGTTGGTATGGCCGCCGACGATGGGCACGCCGTAGCGCCGCGAGGCTTCGGCCATGCCGACCATCACCTGCTCGCTCGTGCCCGCGCCCTGGCTCCAGATGGCATCGACCACGGCGATGGGCCGCCCGCCCATGGCGTAGATGTCGCTCACGTTGACCATCACGCCGCAGTAGCCGGCAAACCAGGGCATGCGCTGCACGAAATCATCGACAAAGCCCTCGATGGCGAACAGCAGATAACCATCACCGTCGCGAATCGCGGCGCAGTCGTCGCCCAGCGCGACGGCCTGGTCCCGCTGATGCGTCGCATCGGGCAAGGCGCGGGACAGCACGCGCATGGCATCACCAATGTCGCGTTTGTGCGCAAAGCCGCGCCCGGCCACCAGGGCGGCCGTCAATGCCGGGAGCGGTAGCAGATGGAGATGGAGATGGAGATGGCTCATGCGACGCTCCGGCGAGGCACCGGGTAACCCGAGATCGGGTCGTAGCAGGGCGGATAGTGGACCAGGTCGGCCTGCATCAGGTCGTGCGGCCGTCCATGCAAGCTCTCTTGCTTGAGCGCCTGCCAGTGCAGGCGTTTGAACAGAGGGGTGTTCTGGCTTTGCACATGGGCCAGGAAGATGCGGCAACCGCGAGCGTGCGCGCTGCTGACGGCCAGGCGGATCAGGGTGGCGCCGATCCTTCCGTGTTGCCGAAACGCCGCATCCACCGCCAGCCGCGAACCCCACCACAGGCCCGGCTCTTCGCTGTGGATGCGAACCGTGCCAACGACCTGGTCGGGCATGCCGCCGAGCTGAGACACCGCCACCAGTGTCTTGGCCTGCGTATCAATCGCGTCGAGGTCGTCGCCGGCAAAGACTTGTTGTTCGTCGCAAAACACGTCCCGCCGCAAGCGCCGGGCTTGCGTGATTTCCCACGCACTGTCAGCCCATTTGACGCGGAATTCGCAGGGACGGTAGTCTTGCGACAGTTCGCAGAGTGTTTCAGTGCTCAGCATGATGGCATCTCCTTAAGCAGCAGCGGTTTCGTAAACCGACAGGGACGAGCAGGCGCCGCACTTGCCGCACCCGGCCTTGATGTCGTTGGCGCGCAGACCGGCCCTGGCGACCATGGCCCCGAGCGGCTCCAGCAAGGCCTTCATGAAGTCTGCGGGTGGGGCCGGATGGTCTTCAAGGGGGGTGCCGCTGATGGGCACAAAGGGCACCACGAAGGGATAGACACCCAAAGCCAGCAGCTGCCCGGAGATCGACAGGATGGCTTCGGGCGTGTCGCCCAGTCCGGCCAGGATGTAGGTGCTGACCTGGCCACGGCCAAACACACGCACCGAGGCCTCGAACGCCGCCATGTAGCGGCTGATCGGCACCGTGGCCTTACCCGGCATGATGCGCGCGCGCAATTCCGGCGTGACCACCTCCAGGTGCATGCCCAAGGTGTCGATGCCTGCATCGCGCATGCGCTGGAACCAGCGGTCGTCGTCGGGTGGCTCGCATTGGGCCTGCAGCGGCAGGTCCACTGCGGCCCTGATGGCCAGGGCGCTTTCACACAGCACCTGCGCACCGCGGTCGGTGGCGTTGGGCGTGCCCGTGGTCATCACCATGTGCTTGACGCCGTCCAGCCGCACTGCGGCTGCGGCCACTTCGGCCAGTTGCGCCGGCGTCTTGTGGGCGATGGTGCGACCGGCCGCGAGTGACTGGCCAATCGCGCAAAACTGGCAGGTTTTTTTGCGGCTCTCGTAGCGGATGCAGTTTTGCAGCACCGTGGTGGCCAGCACGTCCGCGCCGTGCAAGGTGGCGATGTGCGAGTACGGAATGCCTTCGAGCGTCTTCAATTCATAAAAGTGCGGCGACCTGGGAAAGGCGATCTGTGCAATCGGGATCGTGCCGCGCAGCAGCGCGCTGCGCCCCTGGGCGTCCGGCGCCTGCGCGACAAACGGCGAATTCCAGGCGCTTGAGGTGTGGACCGGCACCATGATGGTGTGCCCGTCCACCGTGACGGCCTTGTGGTCCGAAGGGCCGGCACCGCCCTTGCGGCTGGCCACGCCGCCATTCGGAGCACCAGGGTCAGCCAGCCGCAGTCCGAAGGATTGCAGCTCGGTCATCAGTTGCCGGTTCGCGGCCGAAGGTGCGTGGCTGGGCTGGTGGGTACTCATGGTCGGGACTCCTTGAAGTGGAAAGAGAAGGGCTTGCGTGCATGGGACGCATGGTTTGGGCAGGCTCGGCGTTGATTGCCAGGCTCAGCAGTTCGGGCCGGGCGTAGTGGCCCACTGAATCCATCATGCGTTTGCGCTTGGTGATCAGCGCCATGTCAAGGTCGGCGATCACCATGCCTTCGCCTTCGGTCAGGGGCGCTGCCAGGTGCTTGCCTTCGGGCGAGATGATGGCGGTGTGGCAGCCGCCGCGCAGGGCCTTTTGCAGGCTCTGGTCGGGGGTGATGGATTCAATCTGCGCATCGGTCAGCCAGCCCGTGGCGTTGACCACGAAGCAACCCGATTCCAGCGCATGGTGGCGGATGGCGACTTCCATCTGGTCGGCAAAGATCGGCCCGACCAGCGAGCCTGGAAACTGCGCACAGTGGATTTCCTCATGCTGCGCCATCAGGCTGTAGCGCGCCAGCGGGTTGTAATGCTCCCAGCAGGCCAGCGCACCGACGCGGCCGACAGCCGTGTCGGCCACCTTCAGCCCGGCGCCATCGCCCATGCCCCAGACCATGCGCTCGTGGTAAGTGGGCGTTATCTTGCGGCGCTTGAGGACCAGGCTGCCATCGGCGTCAAAGACCAGCTGGGTGTTGTACAGGCTGCCATGGTCACGCTCGTTGACGCCCACCACCACGACCACGCCATGTGCCTTTGCCCGCTCGGCCACCGCCGCTGTCACCGGGCCGGGCACCACCACCGCATGCTCATACAGGCGCAGGTGGGCGGGGCCTTGCTGAACGGGCGGAACGACAAAGGAGAAGTAGGGGTAGTAGGGCAGGAAGGTCTCGGGGAAGACCACCAGCTGCGCTCCCTGGGCTGCCGCGTCGTCGATGGCACTGCACACGCGGTCCAGCGTGCCTTGCGGGCGCTCCAGGTCGGGCGCGATCTGCACAGCGGCCGCGCGCACTATACGGGGTGTGGACGTCATTTTGCGGCTCCGCCTTACAGCGTCCAGGTGTCGAGAATGACCGCGCCCTGCTTGCGGTGCAGCAGCATCAGGTCCAGCACGTCCAGCGGGCTGATCGGCGTGATACCCGGAATCAAGGCGCCCTCCCCGTGGCCGTACAGCGCCTGCAGCGCGAAGCGGCACGCATAGACCTTGCCGCCTTCGGCCATGAACTTGGTGATCTGGTTGTTGAGGTTCTGGTGGCCAGGAAAGGCTTCATCACCCAGTTTGGGAAAGCCGCGCTGCACGCCAAGCGTGACGCCCGGGCCGTACAACAGAATCGAGGTCTCATAGCCCTTGCGCTGGAGCCGGGTGGCTTGCAGCAGGTTGACGAAACCGATGGAGCCTTCAAACGCCACGGTATGGAAAGTGACCAGGGCCTTGTCGCCCGGCTCGGCTTTCACGTCCTCAAAGACTTTTTCTTCGTAATCGACAAGGAAGTCGCCTTTGACATTGGCGGGTTGGGTGACTTTAGGCATGGTTTAACTCCAGTGGATGAGATGAAAGGGATTGCTTGCGCCTTGGTATTTCGCATGATGTGTGCCATGCAAATAGGCGCCTGATGCAATCAAGCTGCAATCAATCAAGCGCGGCGCTTCCAGAGCACTTGTAAAAAATTCTCAGCGGCTCAAAACCAGCCGTTTGATGGCCGAAAATGCACCGAATTGAGACTGTCTCGATGCAATCAATGCACCCGATAAACAGGTGAAATGCACCAAGAAAGGAAACCTCTCCAACCCATCACGGGCATGCTTCATGCATGACTTTTGAATCCTTGAATGCAATCAAGCCATGCAATCAAGTTCCGAATCAGGTCACCCAGGAAATTTTTCATGAACAAAACGACGCAGCACTGGACCAAGAAACTCGCCCGAAGCGACCGGCCCGCCTATCTGCTGCTGGCTGACCTGATCGCTGAAGATATTCGTGCCGGGCGGCTGGCAGCGCGCGATCGACTGCCCACGCTGCGTGAACTGGCCGCCGACCTGGGTCTCAACTACACCACGGTGGCCCGTGGCTACAGCGAGGCGCGCAAACGTGGGTTGATCGATTCCCACGCCGGCATTGGCACCTATATTCGCGGAACCAGTCCCAGCCTGCCGCTGCGCGGTGGCAGCGGGGCGGAAATGACCATGAACCTGCCACCGGAGCCGCAAGACACCGTGCTGCTGCAGCGCATGCACGACACGGCGGCACGCATGCTGGAGCGCACCGATCTCTATGACCTGCTGCGCTACCAGGACTTCGGCGGCACCGGGCACGACCGCGAGGTGGGAACCCAGTGGCTGCGCCGCCACGTACCGCATGCAAGCCTCAGTCAGGTCCTCGTGTGCCCCGGCATCCACAGTGTGCTGACCGCACTGTTTTCTCAACTGGCCCGGCCGGGCGAAATGATCTGTGTGGAGGCGCTCACTTACCCTGGCGTCAAGGCGATTGCCACGCAGTTGGGCATCCAGCTCCATGCACTGCCATTGGACGACGATGGCCCCTTGGCCGAGGCCTTTGAGCATGCCTGCAAGACACTGCATCCCAAAGCCTTGTACTGCAACCCCACGCTGCTCAACCCGACCACGACCACCATGACCCGTTCGCGCCGGGAGGCGCTGGCCGATGTGGCCTTGCGTTATGCCATCCCCATCATCGAAGACGATGCCTACGGGATGCTGCCCCGGCAGGTGCCGCCGGCAATGGCTACTTTGGCGCCAGAGCTTACCTACTACATCACCGGCTTTTCCAAATGCTTCGGCGCGGGCCTGCGCAGCGCTTATGTGCATTCCCCTGGAAGCCGGCAGTCGCAGCGGCTCGCAGGCGCGTTGCGCGCCACCACCGTGATGGCTTCACCGGTGA
This sequence comes from Polaromonas naphthalenivorans CJ2, assembly GCF_000015505.1. Lineage (GTDB taxonomy): Bacteria > Pseudomonadota > Gammaproteobacteria > Burkholderiales > Burkholderiaceae_C > Polaromonas > Polaromonas naphthalenivorans. The sequence goes on from NC_008781.1 coordinate 2,245,499, forward strand.
CCAATGCACTGGCGACCTGCTGGGTGGAAGACGGCACGGCCGACGCCATGGTGGAGGCGATTCGCATTGAGTCCGCTGCCCGTCAGGCGCTGGCTGCGCGCTATCTGGGTCCGCATGGAATGCAGGCGCCGACCGATGGTTTTCACCTCTGGTTGCCGCTCACTTCAGGCTGGAGCCCGGTGGAGTTCGCGTCCTACCTGCGCACCCAAGGCGTCGGCGTGGTCGCGAGTGCCGCCTTTTCCACAGACGCAGACCCGCCCGATGCGGTGCGTATCTGCCTGGGTGGCCCGATCTCACGCGAAGAGTGTGAGCGCGGCCTCAAATTGGTCGCCGAGACGATTGCCCACCCGGTTCATCCGCACGCGACGGTGTGAACCTCAAAGCGTATGGCCGGGAGATTGAAAATGTTTTTGACATAAAAAGACAAGCCTCTGTTTGTTCGTTATGACAACAACAGCATTTCTCTGCTGTTGCGCTCCCATCATGCGAACCAAAGCAGGACGAAAGAGATTGAAGATCCTGCGTCAGGCCATCATCAAAGCCTCGCCTTCGCGGGAAGAAACCATTGCTTATGCAGCAGCAAATAGGCTAGCGCGCCAATGACCACTCCCCAGAACGCCGACCCCAGGCCCCAGAACGTCATGCCCGACGCTGTGGCCAAGAAGGTGATGATCGAGGCCTCCCGGTGATCGGCTTCGTTCATTGCACCGGCCAGACTACCCCCAATCGCGCCCACCAGGGCCAGTCCGGCCAGCACCGCGATCAGCGCTTTGGGCAAGGCTGCAAAAAACAAGATGATGGTGCCGGCAAAGCAGCCGCCCACCAGGTAAAACACGCCGTTGGCAATGCCTGCCACATAGCGTTTTGTGGCGTCTTCATGCGCGTCCTTGCCAGTGCAAAGCGCCGCCGTGATGGCCGCAATCACAATCGTGATGCCGCCGAAAAATGCCACGCCCAGCGAGGCCAGGCTGGTCGTGATGATGATGGGACGGGCCGGCGTGCTGTAGCCCGAACTGCGCAAGATGGCCATGCCCGGCAAGAACTGCCCCGTCACGCTGACCAGCACCAGCGGCAGCGCCAGGCTCAGGGTTGCGCCCCAGGTCCACTCGGGTGTGATGAACACCGGGCTGGCCAGAGTGAATGTCACGCCGGCCAGGCTCACGCCCTCCAGGGCCACCGCCAGCACCAGACTGATCACCAGCAAAATCACCAGGCAATAGCGCGGCAGCAAGCGCCTGAAGAGCAAATAAGTGCCCATCATGCAAAAGGTGATGAGCGGCATCGCTGTGACCGCTTGAAACGCGCCGACGCCAAACTGGAACAAAATGCCCGCCATCATGGCGCTGGCAATGCCTTTGGGGATGGCCTGCACCAGCTTGTCAAAATAACCGGACACGCCAATGATGAAAATAATGACCGCCGACACCAGGTAAGCCCCGACGGCCTGCCCGAGCGTGATGGCGGGGAACAAGGTCACCAGCAAGGCCGTGCCCGGTGCGGACCAGGCCGTCACGACCGGCACCTTGAGCCACCAGCTCAGCAAGATGCCCGACACCCCTGCCCCGATTGAAATGGCCCAGACCCAGGACGACATCATTTCCGCGGAGACATGGGCACTTTGGCCGGCCTGGAAAAATATCACCAGCGGACCGGCATAGGAAATCAGCACGGCCAGGAATCCAGCCGTGACGGCTGACAGGGAAAAGTCTTTTTTCATGAACAAGCATTCCTTGGAGCGAAATCACCCTGATGTGTCATCACAGCGCTCAAGGCGCCCGACAGTTTTTTTGCTACCAAATTCATAGCTTCTTGCGCATAGCAGGCGTGCGCTAGAGGCCTGTTTGATGCTAAAAAGCTGTTTACGGGTTGAAACGAATGCGCTCTGGCTCACAAGAACCGGAGCGCTTGCTTCCTACTTGCCCGCCATCGCTGAAGCCGCAGGCGTCAGCACGCTCACGCTGTCATGGCTGGCCGAGGCGGAGCGGCGGTGGTTGATCATCGACGCGGCAATCATCGCGATCACGGCGGGAATGGCAATGGCCATGAAGTTTTGCTCCAGCGGCAGCGACATGCCCACCAGCGTGCCGATCACGATCGGCGCCAGGATGGCGCCACTGCGGCCCACGCCCGACGCCCAGCCGATGCCGGTCGAACGGATCGCCATCGGGTAGAACTGGCCGGCATAGGCATAGGTGACGATCTGCGTGCCAATCGTCGATGCGCCGGCCAGCCCGACCAGCAGGAACAGCACTTCGGTCGGCACCTTGTAGCCCAGCAGCGTGATCGACACCGCCGCCAGCGCGTACATGCCCACCAGCACATACTTGATGTGGAAGCGGTCAGCCAGCCAGCCGCCGCCGACCGCGCCGATCATGGCGCCGAAGTTGAGCACCAGCACAAAGGTCAGCGCAGAGCCCAGGCTGTAGCCGGCGCTCGCCATCAGCTTGGTCAGCCACGAGCTGAGGGCATAGACCATGAACAGGCACATGAAGAAGGTGACCCAGAACATCACGGTGCTGAAACCCCGGCCATCCTGGAACAGCTTGCCAATCGGAGCGCCTTCGGCCTTGTCTGCCGAGGGCAGCGCGAAGCGGTCATCGGATTGGGGCCGGTAGCCAGGAGACATCTGCGAGACGATGTTCTTCAGTTCGTCGAGCCGGTTTTCCTTGATCAGGAAGGGCATCGACTCGGGCATCGACTTCAGCACGAACGGGATCAAAATCACCGGCAAACCGGCGGCCAGGAAGACGGACGACCAGCCGTAGGCTTCGATCAGCCCCTTGCCCAGCAAGGCGGCCAGCATGCCGCCCACGGCATAGCCGCTGAACATCAGCGTGACCATGGTGGCGCGAATCTTCTTCGGTGAATACTCGGTCATCTGCGCCACGACGTTGGGCATGACGCCGCCTATGCCCAGGCCCGCCAGGAAGCGCATCGCGCTGAAGGTGTAGGGGTTGTCGGTAAAGCCCGCTGCGGCGGTGAACACGCTGAAGAGGAAGATGCAGATCGCGATGGCCTTGCGCCGGCCGATCCTGTCGGCGATGGTGCCCAGAAAGATGGCGCCGAACATCATGCCGAACAGGGCCGAGCTGACCATGAAGCCGGCGTTCTGGGCGGTGACGCCCATCTCCTTCATGATCGAGGGCAGCGCGATGCCGGCCACCGCCAGGTCGTAGCCGTCAAAGATGATGATCAGGGCGCACCACAACAGCACCTTGCCGTGAAAGCCATTGAATCTGGCCTCGTCGGACAGCTTGTGAACGTCAATTTGTCGCATGGTATTTGTCTCGCTTTTATGGATAGGGACAGGACAGGATTCGTGGCGTCCTGTTTATGGTGGTAAAAATGGCCTCAGCCGAGGTCGCCGCCGCCCACCGGCATCGTGACGCCGGTGATGTAGGACGCCTCGTCGGAGGCAAGGAACAAGATGGCGCTGACCTGCTCGTCAATCGTGCCGTAGCGCTTCATCAGGCTCGAAGCAATGGTCTGATCGACGATTTGCTGGTACCAGACTTTTTCCTGCTCGGTCTGCTCGGCGGTGTTGCGCGGAATGCGGCGCGGCGGCGCCTCGGTGCCGCCCGTGGCGACCGCATTGACACGCACGCCACGCTCGGCTGTCTCCATCGCCAGGCAGGCCGTCAGGGCATTGACGCCGCCCTTGGCCGCACCGTAAGGCACGCGGTTGACGCCGCGCGTGGCAATCGACGACACGTTGACAATCGCGCCGCTGGCCTGCGCCAGCATGTGCGGCAGCGCCGCATGGCAGCACCACAGGGTCGGGAACAGCGAGCGGCGCACTTCGGCCTCGATCTCGTCCACCTGGTAATGCTCGAAAGGCTTGGCCCAGATGGTGCCGCCGACGTTGTTGATGAGGATGTCGAGCCGGCCAAAGCGCAGGGCGGCCGATTGCATGACCTGCTGGCAATCGACGCTTTTTTCCATGTCCGCCGTCAGCGCGAGCACTTCGGCGGACGTAGCTAGCAGTTCATCGCGCAGCTCATAGACCAGCTCAGAGCGATCGACCAGCACCAGTCGGGCGCCCTCGGCCGCCATGCGCAAGGCCACGCTGCGGCCAATGCCCTGGGCCGCGCCGGTGACCACCGCGACCTTGTTGTGAAAACGTGGATTCATGATGAGGACTTAAAAAGAGCCCGCAACGCACGGGCCGAATGGAAGGATGAACAACGCGAGAACAACGCGATCAGGCGCTGGCGGCGAATTTTTCGTAGTGGAAACTCGCCGGCTGAATGCCTTGTTCACGAATGAAGTGGTTGACCGCTTCGACCATGGGCGGCGGGCCGCACAGGTAGATGTCCACGTTGCCGTCGTGCAGATGGCCGGGCTCGATATGCTGCGTCACATAGCCTTTTTTCGGCTGGCTGCTCTCGGCGCTGGCGACGCAGGCGGCGAAGGTGAAGTTCGGGATGCGCGCCGCAAAGGCTTCGAGCTTGTCCATGTCCACCAGGTCGGCGTCGTGGGTTACGCCATAGATCAGGTGCAGCGGATGCGCGCTGCCCTGCTCGGCGATTTTCTCTAACATGGCGGTGAACGGCGCCAGACCCGTGCCGCCGGCCAGCATCAGCAGCGGCCGCTTGATGTCGCGCAGGTAAAAGCTGCCCAGCGGGCCGGCCAGCGTCATGCGCTCGCCGGGCTTGGCCAGGGCCGTCAGGTAGCTGCTCATCAGACCGCCGGGCACATTGCGGATCAGAAAGGACACCTGGCCGCCCTTGATCAGCGAGCTGAACGAATAAGCGCGGGTTTCAGTGCTGCCGGGCACCTGCAGGTTGACGTACTGGCCGGGCAGGAAAGCCAGCTTGTTCAGGGCGTCGCTCTGGATCGACAGGGAAATCGTGCTGGGCGAGAGCTGGCGCACCTCGCTGATCGCCGCGTCGTAGCTGGCCTGCTGGGTGCGGCAGACGCTGGACGAAGACGGCACGCGGACGACGCAATCGCTTTTGGCGCGCATCTGGCAGGTCAGCACGAAGCCTTGGCTTGCCTCGTCTTCGCTCAGCGCGTCCTCGATGTAGTCGCCCAGCGTGAACTGGCCGGACTCGGCAAAGCACTTGCAGGTGCCGCAGGCGCCATCGCGGCAGTCCAGCGGGAGGTTCACGCCCTGGCGGTAGGCCGCGTCGGCGACGGTTTCAGTGGGGGAAGCGTGAATGAAGCGGGTGACGCCGTCTTCAAACTGCAACGCGATATGGTGGCTCATGGTGGGTTTTCCTTTCCACTCAGATGTGATAGACGTCGATGACGTGGTGGATGTAGTCGTTTTTCAGCACGACGCGCTTGCGCTTGATCAGCGGCTGCGCGCTGGACACGTCGAGCGTGTAATGCGAGGTGCCGAAGTAGCTGTCCGTCATGCTGTAGCGGTAGCTCAGCGTGTTCCAGTTAAAGCGCACGCACACTTCGCTGCCGTCCTGCGACACGATCTCGACATTCGTGATCTGGTGGCCGGTGCGCGGCTCGGGCATGCTGGCCGCCGAACGCTCGGTCTTGATGCGGAACACGCGGTCTTCAAGACCGCCCCGGTTGGCGTAGTAGATCAGCGAGATTTCAGACTGCGGGTCGCGCGTCATCTCGCCGTCATCGTCCCAGGCGGGCATCCAGAATTCGGCATCCGGGGCATAGCAGGTCAGCCACTCGTCCCACTGCCTGTCATCGAGCAAACGGGCTTCGCGGTAGAGGAAGGCTTGAACTTGGTCAATCGTCATGGTCATGGCTTGTCCCTTAGGCTTTTTCGGAATCAACGGCAACGGCGCGCTGCATGGCTTCGAGCCAGTAACGGTGTTGTTCGGTGTACAGACCTTCGTCCTCGGTTTTGACACCGCTGAGCGTGGGGTGCAAATCGATTTCCTGGGCTGCGGCATCGGCGCCTTCGACCCAGTGGGTCGAACCACGGCACATGTCGTTCCAGGGCAGGTCGATGCCGGCGTAGCCTTGCTGGCAGGCGCGGAACTCTTCCAGATCGTCGGGCGTGGCCATGCCGGTGGCGTTGAAGAAGTCTTCGTACTGGCGCACGCGGCGGGTGCGCGCCTCGGCGGATTCGCCCTTGGGCGCGATGCAGTAGATAGTGACTTCGGTCTTGTCCACCGAGATGGGGCGCAGCACGCGGATCTGCGAGCCGAACTGGTCCATCAGGTACACGTTGGGGTACAGGCACAGGTTGCGCGAGTGGTTGATCATCCAGTCGGCGCGGGCCTGGCCGAATTTTTCAACCAGTTCGTCGCGAATGGCGTGGGCCGGACGGTCTTCCGGGTTGGCCCATTTGGTCCACAGCAGCATGTGGCCGTGCTCGAAGGAATAGAAGCCGCCGCCCTGCTTGGCCCAGCTGCCCGCGTCCATCGCCTTGACGTTGTCGCCGGCTTCGCTTTGCTTGCGGTGGTTGGTGGTGGCCGCGTAGTTCCAGTGCACCGAGCTGACGTGGTAGCCGTCGGCGCCGTTTTCGGTCTGCAGCTTCCAGTTGCCATCGTAGGTGTAGGTCGATGCGCCGCGCAGCACTTCCAGGCCCTCGGGCGACTGGTCAACGATCATGTCGATGATCTTGGTGGCTTCGCCGAGGAATTCGGACAGCGGCTTGACATCGTCGTTCAGGCTGCCAAACAGGAAACCACGGTAGCTTTCAAAGCGCGCGATCTTCTTCAGGTCATGGCTGCCTTCCTTGTTGAAGGACTCGGGGTAGCCCGCGTCGTTGCCGTCTTTCACCTTGAGCAGCTTGCCGCTGTTGTTGAAGGTCCAGCCGTGGAAGGTGCAGGTGAAGTTGGCCTTGTTGCCCTTTTTGCGGCGGGCCAGCGTGGCGCCCCGATGCGAACAGGCGTTGATGAGGGCGTTGAGCTGGCCCTGCTTGTTGCGCGTGATCACGATCGGCTGGCGGCCGATGGTGGTCGTGAAATAGTCGTTGTTGTCGGGAATCTGGCTTTCATGGGCCAGGTAAATCCAGTTGCCTTCAAACAGGTGCTTGACCTCCAGTTCGAACAGCTCGGGATCGGTGAAAGCGGCGCGGTTCAGGCGATAGATGTGCTGCTCTTTGTCTTCGACCAGCATGCCATCGAGTCGCGCCTGGACGCTGGAAGTGTGCGTAGGGGTGCTCATAAATAGTCTCCGTTCTTGTCTCGTTTGCATGGAACCCCTGCAACGATGCATTGACGATGCATCGCCACAGGAAAAAATTATGCGTTTTTGGCATGCAAGGCGATGCGGCCCGGAAACCTTGTCACAAGGCGATCAAGCCCCGGCTTCTGACCAACCCTCGCATTGCCCACACAGACGCACTGGATGCAGCGACGCATCGCCGCATAGATCAATTTTCTTGTTGCTTGTCTCTCTTTCCTTGCGAGAAAGAACCTTTGGCAACTGCGTCAACCCAGGGGTGGCGGGTCGGCAGCGCCCTGAAGGCAACCGGTAAGGCGGCACATCAGCAAGGTCTGTTTTTTTATTCTTGGGTCGATTCTGAAATAAAGTGGCCCGGATATCAAAGACCGTTTTAGACTCACTTCATACCTAAAAGGCATGCAATGGATTTTCGGCACTTCAAGTATTTCGTGGCCGTGGCAGAAGAGCGCAGCTTCACCCGGGCAGCCGAGCGGCTGCACATCTCGCAGCCGCCGCTGAGCCGCCAGATCCAGCAGCTCGAAGACGAGATCGGCATGAAGCTGCTGGAACGCGATGCCCGGCCGCTACGCCTGACCGAAGCGGGACGCTTTTTTTATGCGCGTGCCGTGCGCCTGCTGGAGCAGGTCAACGAGACCGTCACCATGACGCGGCGCATTGCCCAGGTTGAGCGGCGGCTGGTGATCGGCTTTGTGCCCTCGACCATGTACGGCGCGCTGCCGCGCATTGCCCGGCTGTTTCGCGCCGTCAAGCCGCAAACCGAACTGGTGCTGGTGGAAAAACTCTCGGTCGAACAAAACGAGGCGCTCAACGCCGGACGGATCGACGTGGGCTTTGGCCGCCTGCGGCTGGACGACCCGCGCGTCAAGCGCGAGGTGCTGCGCGAAGAGCCGCTGGTGCTCGCCATACCGGCCGAGCATCCGCTGGCCGGTGCCACCACGCCCTTGAGCCTGCTGGCGGCCGTGCCCTACACCCTGTTGATTTACCCCCGTTCACCCCGCCCTAGCTACGCCGACCAGGTGCTGTCGCTGTTCCGCGACAAGGGCGTCGAGCCGATGACGGTCCACGAGGTGCAGGAAATGCAGACCGCGCTGGGCCTGGTCGCCTCGGGCATGGGCTTGTGCGTGGTGCCTGCCAGCGCGCAACGGCTGCGGCGCGACGAAGTGGTCTATCGCCCGCTGCTGGAGCCCAGCGCGGTCTCGCCCATCATCATGTGTACGCGGCTGAACGACCAGTCGGAGGACATCGTGCTGCTGCGCTCGCTGATTGACGAGGTGTACCGCGCGCAGGCGGCCGAAAAACTGCTGGCCGATAGCCCGCCGCCGCCTGCCGGCGCCGAGGCTTGACTAGCGCAGGGACAGGCCGCGCCTGAGCACCACCGGCTTGCCGCCCATGGTCTTGCTGAACATCCAGTGCGCCAGGGCCGAATCGAGTTGGTCCGCATGCTGGGGGAACCACTGGGCCAGCTGCGCCACCAGGTCGCGGCAGATCGCCACGTCGCCCTGCGCCAAGAGCGCCTGCACTTCCTCGACCGACTGCATCACCGCCGCATGCTCGTCCATGTGGCACTCCCGGGGCGGAAATTCGGTGCTCACCATCCATTCGTTTTCCATCTCAAAATGATGTTGCAGATGAACGGAAAACTGCGCCAGCAAGGCCGGCAGCGCGGCATCTTCGGCGCGCTGCATCTGGCCCATCAGGTCAACGAATTCCTGGTGCACCTCGTCAATGGGCGTGTAGCCCAGCAGGAACTGGTCGCTCCATTGCAGGGATCCGGAAGCGTCAAGGGGTTCAGTGGGGGTCATGGTCAATGCCTCGAAGTTTGCGCTGAGTTTCGACAAAAAAGCCGCTCTCTTTCGAAGGCGGCTTTTTATTCATTCAGGCCGCCTCGCGCCTGATGGCTGCACAGGCGATCAGGCGGTAACGCGCGCCATGCGGGCGGCAGGCGAAGCCTCGCTGTCGTTCAGCGCTTGTTGCAGGACAAAATTAAAGCGCGAACGGGTGAACGGCTCGCTGATGCCCAGCGACTCGTAGCCAGCAGGGGCGACGTTCTTTTCGATCTCGATGATCAGGCCGTCGCGCGTGGCGAAGGCGAAGTCGTCATCGATGTAGGTGTCGCCGGGAATATTGACCTGCGTGGTCAGCGTGCGCAGACCGGGCGCCACCACCAGGAAGTGGATGTGCGCGGGGCGGTTGCCATGGCGGCCCAGCGCCGTGAACAGTTCGGCCGTCGGGCTGTTGGGCGGAATGGCGTAACCCGGTGGCAGGAAGGAGCGGAAACGGTAGTTGCCTTTGGCATCGGTCTCGATATGGCGACGCAGCTCGTAGGGCTGCATGCCAGGGAAGAAGTGCGAATAGCCGCCGACTTCGTTGGCATGCCACACGTCCATCTGAGCGTGCGCCACGGGCTGGCCATCTGTGTCGAGCACCTGGCCTTCCATCACGAACACTTCGCCCTTGGGCTCGCCAGCGTCCAGGCGCGCTTCGACCTTGAAAGAGGGCGCGCCAGCCACGAACAGCGGGCCTTCGATGGCGCGCGGCGTGCCGGCGGCGCGGCCGGCCTTCTGGTCGGCTTCATCCATGCGGATGTCCAGCAGGCGGTCAAAACCCAGGCCGGCGGTGATCAGGCCGACCTGGCCGCCCTGGGCCAGGCGGTTGAGCCAGTCCACGGCTTTCCAGAACTCGTCCGGGCTGACATCGAGTTCGTCGATGGTCTTGAACAGGTCGCTGACGATGCGTGCGGTGAGCTGGCGCACCCGCGCGTCGCCGGGGGCGGTGTGCTTGGTGTTGACGATGTCCAGCAATTGCTGTTGGTTGAGTTCAGTCATGAAATGTCTCCTCGTTGTGGGATGGTGGGTGGGATAAAAAAAGCGGGCAGTCCCGCGGTGGGGATCAGTCCAGCTTGATGCCGCGCTCGGCGATCAGCTTGCTCCAGCGGGCTGATTCGCGCGCCAGGTGCGCGGCCAGCTCGTCAGGCGTCGAGCCGACGGGTTCGGCGCCAATGGATGCAAAGCGGGCGCGCACATCGGGCTGCTTCATGGCATCAAGCAAGGCGGCGTTGAGCCTGGCGATCACCGGTTTGGGCGTTGCGGCCGGCATGAACACAGCAAACCAGGGCGACACTTCGTAGCCGGGCAAACCGGCTTCGGCCAGCGTGGGCACATTGGGCAGGGCGCTGGAGCGCTTGGCCGTGGTCACGCCCAGCGCGCGCAGCTTGCCCGACTCGATGTGGGGCCGGGCCGAAGAGATGCTGTCAAACATATAGTTGACTTGGCCGCCCAGCAAGTCCGCCACGGCCGGTCCGCTGCCCTTGTAGGGAACGTGCAGCATGTCGATTTTTGCCAGCGAAGTGAACACTTCCCCCGCCAGATGGATCGAGGTGCCGTTGCCGGCCGAGGCATAGCTCAGCTTGCCGGGCTCCTTTTTGGCTGCGGCAATCAGGTCGGCCACGATCTTGACGTTGGGCTGGGTCGAATTGGTCACCAGCACGTTAGGCACCACGGCCAGCAGGCTGACCGGGGCAAAGTCCTTGACCGGGTCGTAGCTGAGCTTGCCGTACAGCGGCTTGTTGGTCGCCATGCCGATGGAGGTGATCATCATGGTGTAGCCGTCGGCGGGCGCCTTGGCGACAAAATCGGCACCGATGTTGCCGCCCGCGCCGGGCTTGTTCTCGATGACGAAGGGCTGGCCCAGCGTTTTGCCGGCTTTCTCGCCGAGCGTGCGGGCAATCGCGTCCATGGCGCCGCCCGGTGGGAAGGGCACGATCCAGCGGATCGGCTTGCTTGGCCAGTCGGCACCGGCAGTCTGCGCGTGGGCGGCCGGCGCGGCGGCCAGGGTGATGCCAGCAGCAAGCAGGGTAAGCAGTTGGGTTTTCAAGGTTTTGTCTCCGTACGTTTTTTTGGAATGCGGTATCAAGCTCAGGCAATGGCCGAGGGGTGGGCTGCCAGCGGCGTCACGTCGATCTTCATGAACGGGAACAGGGGCAGGCCTTGCAGCAGCTGGTGCAGCTCGTCATTCGACGACACATCGAAAATGCTGTAGTTGGCATATTCGCCGACCACGCGCCAGATGCTCTTCCAGCGGCCGTCGCGCTGCAGGTCTTGTGAATAGGCCTTTTCGCGGGCCTTGATCTCGTTGGCCTCGTCGGCGGGCAGATCACGCGGGATGTTCACATCCATACGAACTAAAAACAGCATGCGGTAGCTCCTTAAAGAGTAGCGGCGCGGTGGCCGAGGTCGATGTGTACTTGCGCCTGGCCGGTACGGGCGCGGTCAAAACGATTGAGCTGGGCCATGTCCACCTCGACGCCAAAGCCGGGGCCATCGGGCAACTGCAGCTCGAAGTCGCGAATCGCCATGCGTTCGGTGACGAGGTCGTCCACTAGCAGCTGCGGGCCAAACAGCTCGCAGCCGTGGTGCTGCGTGCCCAGCGTGGAGAACAGGTGCGCGGAGGCCGCGCTGCCGATGGAAGTTTCCAGCATGGTGCCGCCGTACCAGCCGATGTCGGCCGCGTCGGCCACGGCCGCCACCTGGCGCGTGCGCAGCAGGCCGCCATGCTTGGCCACCTTGAGCGAGAACACATGGCAGGCCTGGGCGCGTGCCAGCAGCATGGCGTCCTGCGGGGTGCAGACGGTTTCATCGGCCATGATGCTGGCACGGTTGCCCAGCGTGGCAGTCAGCGTCTTGAGCGCTTCCACGTTCCACCTGGCCACGGGTTGCTCGATCAGGGTGACGCCGGCATCAATCAGTTGCGGCAGGTAGCGGCGCGCGGTGCTGCCGTCCCAGGCCTGGTTGACATCGACCGTCAGCGTGGCCCGGCCTGCCAGGCCGCGCGCGATTTGCGACACATGGGCCACGTCCTGTGCCGGACTGCGGGCGCCGATCTTCATCTTGAAGATGCGGTGGCGCTTTTGCTCCAGGCGCAGCTGGGCTTCTTCGAGGTCACGGTCCACGTCGCCGCTGGCCAGCGTCCAGGCCAGGGGCAGGCTCTGGTGGCGCTTGCCGCCCAGCAGTTGCCAGGCCGGCAGACTCAATGAGCGCGCCACGGCGTCGATCAGCGCCATTTCCACGGCGCTCTTGGCAAAGGCGTTGCCCTTGCAGGCCAGGTCCATGCGGGTCAGCGCGGTTTCAAAGCAGGCGCCGTCCTGGCCCAGCAGCGCGGGTGCAAGGTAGGCGCTGATGGCATGCTGGATGCCTTCGGGCGACTCTTCGTTCCACGACGGCCCGCCAATGGTGGCCGCCTCGCCGAAACCGCAAGCGCCGTTGGCCAGCCAGAGCTGGACAATGACGGGACTTTGGCGGCTGATTGAGCCAAACGACAGCTTGTGCGGACGGATGGTGGGAATGTCCAGAATCCGCGCCTCGATGCGCTCAATCGGAAAACGACTCGTCATGGATGTGACCCTTGCTTCGGAAGTGAAAAACAGCTGAAGATTAAGGGTAAACAAGACCCGCTTCCAATGATTTATTTGGAACAAATCGTTCGATACATTCGAACGATTGAAGTACGATGAGCGGATGGAAATCCGCCAACTCCGCTACTTTCTCGACATTGCCCAGACCGAGCACCTGACGCAATCGGCACAAAACCTGTTCGTGACCCAGTCCACGCTGTCGCACGGCCTGCGCCAGCTGGAGCAGGAGTTGAACGTGACCCTGTTCGACCGGCTGGGGCGGGGCCTGAAGCTGTCGCAAGCCGGGGCCGAATTTCGCGTCTATGCCACCCGTGCCTTGAAGGAAATCGAGGCCGGCCGCATGGCGCTGGCCGACCTGAGCGGGCTGCAGTCCGGCAAGCTGACGGTGGGCGCCTTTCCGACTTTCCTGAACACGGTGGTGCCGGCCACGGTGGCCGCCTTCAGCCAGGCGCACCCTCGGGTGATGGTGGAGGTGCGCGACTTGCGCGCCGGCTCGATTGAGGCTTTGCTGCTGCGCGGCGAGCTGGACCTGGGCATTGCCTTTCACCCGACCGAACACGAGGAGATCGAGACCGAGCCGCTGTTCGACGAGCGCATGCTGCTGGTGGTAGGCGCCTTGCATCCCTTGGCGGGGCGACGCAGCCTGGCCATGAAAGCGCTGGCGGGCATGCCGCTGGCGCTGTTGCCGCGCAGCTTTGCCACGCGCCGGCTCATTGACGCCAGCCTGCGTCAGGCCGATGTGGCGCCGACGGTCAGGGTGGAAATGGATTCGGTGGAAGCCTTGCTGGGCGTGTGCCGCCACAGCGACCTGGCGAGCATCGTGCCCGAACGCGCCGCGCGGCAGGCGCCGGATCTGCACGCCATCGCGCTGACCGAGCCGCAGATGGTGCGCCACGCTGGCATTTTGTGGCGGCGCGGTGCCTCGCGCAGCGCGGCGGCGCGGGCCTTTGCGGCCCTGCTGCTCACAACGCCGCTGCGCTGAGGCGGCGGGAAGGTTTTACAGCGCCTGCCAGAAATCAAGCAGCAGCCGGGCAAAGGCCTCGGGCTGCTCCACCGCGCTCAGGTGCGCAGCGTCCAGGCTTTGCAGCTGCGCGCCCGCAATGCCCTTGGCAATCGCCTGCGACATGGCGGGCGGCGTGGCTTCGTCACGGCTACCGGCGATCACCAGCGTCGGACAGGTGATGCGGGCGTTGCCGGCATCCAGGTCGATATGCATCACGGCGGCGCAGGCCTCGGCGTAAGGCCCGGGCGCGGTCGCTTCCAGCACCTTGCGCAGAGCGGCCACGCGGGCGCAGCCGCCGTTCGCATCAGCGCGAAACTCCGGCGTGAACCAGCGCTGCATGGCGCCTTCGGCAATCGGCGACACGCCCTGGGCCAGCACGGTGTCGATGCGCGCTTGCCACATGGCCCGGGCAGCATCGTCGTAATGACTGGCCGAGTTGGCGATGACCAGGCTGCGTACCCATTGCGGGTGGCGCGCACCCAATGCCTGGGCGGTCATGCCGCCCAGGGACAGGCCGACGAAATGCACCGGATCGGTGGCTTGCGTGCGAATCAAGTCCGCTGCATCGTCGGCCAGGTCGTCAATGGTGTAGGCGCCAGCGGCGGCGGCAGAGCGGCCATGGCCACGGTGGTCATAGCGCAGCACCGTGTAGCGATCCTGCAGCGCGGCGGCCACGCCGTCCCACATGGTCAGGTCGCAACCCAGGGCGTGGCTCAATACCACCAGTGGGCCTTGGCCTTGTTTCACAAAATGAAGTTGCGGCATGCGTGTGTTCCTGCTGGTTTAAAAAGGTCGGTATTGTGCCTGTTTGTCCGCCGCCAGACGTACAAGGCTTCCAAGGCATTTCTGGCTTGGGAAGGCAGGTCACCCTGATCAGGGTTCATTCGTCTGGGTGGGTTCTTTGTCGTCATCAAGACGCTTCATGTTCTCCAGCAGCTTGAGCAGGTAGTGCAGCGTATGGGTGAGGTCGTTGGTCGAAAAACCTTCCAGTGCCTGCTCGTAATAGTCATGAATCTTGGGCTGCGCCTTCACGGCCCAGACCTCCCGGCCTGACGCCGTCATCGTCACCAGGCGCGAACGGCGGTCGCGCCCATCGGGGGCAGTGCAAATATGCCCGTCGCGCTCCATCCGGCTGATCAGCCCCGCCAGGTTCTGGCGGCTCACCATCAGGTAGCGGGCCAGATCCCCGACGCTCATGCCGCCCTCGGCTTCCGGCCGCGACAAGGCGCCCAGCACCGCCCACTGCTGCGTGGTCAGGCCTTCGGCCTCTACCGCGCGCGTCCCGGTTTTATGCAACATATTGGTACATTGATACAAGCGAAAGAACAACCTGTTGGCCAGTTCCGTCCGCACAGAAACAGCATTTTCATTAGGGTAAACCATATAAATTCCATACAAAAATACGCTTGCACTAAAAAATTCTTCAGCCTAATATATAGCAATGTATTGTCCTAAATACCCAGGCCAATGCAGCAAGCATACCAACCTCAACGACAGATGGAGAGAAGCATGAAGAAACTGAAAAACAAGACGGTCATCGTGACTGGCGGCGGCGGCGGCATTGGCGGCGCGACCTGCCGTCGTTTTGCCGCTGAAGGCGCCAAGGTCGCCGTGTTCGACATGAACGTCGAAGCGGCCCAGCGCGTGGCGGACGAGATCAAGGCCGCTGGCGGCATCGCCCAGGCCTTCAAGTGCAACATCACCGACCGCGCCGAAGTCGATGCCGCCGTGGCGGCCGCCGAAGCGGCTCTTGGCCCCATCGCTGTCTTGGTGAACAACGCCGGCTGGGACGTCTTCAAGCCCTTCGTCAAAACCGTGCCGGCCGAGTGGGACAAGCTGATCGCCATCAACCTGACCGGCGCGCTGCACATGCACCACGCGGTGCTGCCGGGCATGGCCGAGCGCAAATACGGCCACATCGTGAACGTGGCGTCCGACGCCGCGCGGGGCGGCTCTTCCGGCGAGGCCGTTTACGCCGCCTGCAAGGGCGGCCTGGTGGCCCTGTCCAAGACCCTGGCGCGTGAACACGCCCGCCAGGGCATCACCGTCAATGTGGTGTGCCCCGGCCCGACCGACACCGCCCTGCTCGCTGGCGTGGCCGAAGGCGCCCGCGACCCGGCCAAGCTGATCGAGGCGTTCAAGAGCGCCATCCCGCTGGGCCGCCTGGGCCAGCCCGACGACCTGGCCAGCGCCATCGTTTTCTTCGGCAGCGACGACGCAGCCTTCATCACCGGCCAGGTCATCAGCGTGTCGGGCGGCCTGACCATGCACGGATGAGCCCCCACGCTCCCCACTTCGTGTGGTTCGCTGCCCCCGAGGGGGCCGCTGCGCCTGCGGCCCCTGCTGGCTAGGGATTGCCCCATCCCACGCCTGGTGAGCTGCCCGACGCGGCGGCTTTTGCATCGCTAATTTTTAACTTCCCCAACCCACAGGAAATCATCATGACATTCGAAGACATCCTTTACGAAGTACGCAACGGCGTGGCATGGATCACGATCAACCGGCCGGAGAAAATGAACTCGTTCCGGGGCCAGACCTGCGACGAAATCATCAAGGCGCTGAACAAGGCCGGCTATGACAAGGACGTGGGCGCCATCGTGCTGGCCGGCGCTGGCGACCGGGCGTTTTGCACCGGCGGCGACCAGTCGGCCCACAGCGGCAACTATGACGGGCGCGGCACCATCGGCCTGCCGATGGAAGAGTTGCACACCGCCCTGCGCGACGTGCCCAAGCCGGTGATTGCCCGCGTGCAGGGTTTTGCCATCGGTGGCGGCAACGTGCTGTGCACGATCTGCGACCTGACGATCTGCTCCGACAAGGCCCAGTTCGGCCAGGTCGGCCCGAAGATGGGTTCGGTCGATCCCGGCTACGGCACGGCGTTCCTGGCTAGAGTGGTCGGCGAGAAGAAGGCGCGCGAGATCTGGTACCTGAACCGCCGCTACTCGGGCGCCGAGGCCGTCGCCATGGGCCTGGCCAATATCTGCGTGCCGCACGAGGAACTCGACGCCACCGTCCAAAAGTGGGGCGAGGAAATCTGCGAGCGCAGCCCGACGGCCCTGGCCATTGCCAAGCGCAGCTTCAACGCCGACACCGCCCACCAGAGCGGCATCGCCGGACTGGGCATGTACGCGCTCAAGCTGTATTACGACACCGAAGAGTCGCGTGAAGGCGTCAATGCGCTGAAGGAAAAGCGCAAGCCCGACTTCCGCAAGTTCGCCAAGTAAGCCACTGGAGATCCGTGATGAACCCGAACCCCTATATCGACGAAGACCTGCAGGCGCTGGCTGAGCACGCACGCCGCTTTGCCACCAAACGTGTCGCACCCGGCTTCTTGGAGCGCGACCAGACGCGCGTTCTGGACCGAGCGCTGCTGCGCGAGATGGGTGAACTCGGGTTCATTTGTCCCGAGCTGCCCGAAGCGTTCGGCGGCCAAGGCATGGGCTGCCTCGCTGCTGGCGTGATCCACGAGGAAATCGCCCGCGCCGACCTGAGCTTTTCCTACCTGAACCTGCTGGCGTCGCTGAACGGCCAGATCCTGTCCAAGTACGGCAACCCCGAGGTGGTCAAGCCCTGGCTGCACAAACTCACCCAGGGCGAGGCCATTTGCGCCATCGCCCTGACCGAGCCGCGCGGCGGCTCCGACGCGGCCAACCTGCGCCTGCGCATCGAGCGCGACGGCGATGAATATGTCATCAACGGCGAGAAGACCTCGATCTCGGCGGCCGACCAGGCCGACATCACGGTCGTGTTCGGCCGCACCGGCAAGCCCGAGGACGGCGCCCATGGCGTGACCGCGCTGCTGGTGCCGATGGACTTGCCCGGCCTGAGCACCAACCGCTTCGACTGCCATGGCCAGCGGGCCATCGGTCGCGGCTCGATCTTCTTCGAGAACGTGCGCGTGCCCGTCAGCCACCGGCTGGGCGACGAGAACAAGGGCTTCGTGCAGGTGATGCACGGCTTTGACTTCTCGCGCTCGCTGATCGGCCTGCAGGTGCTGGCCGTGGCCCGCGTGGCCCTCGATGAAACCTGGGAATACATCACCCAGCGCCAGGCCTTCGGCCAGCCGCTCTCAAGCTTCCAGGGCGTGACGCATCCGCTGGCCCAGTTCGACACCGAAGTCGAAGGCGCCCGCCTGCTGTGCCTGCAGGGCCTGTGGCTCAAGGACAAGGGTTTGCCGCACACGGCGGAAGCCGGCATGGCCAAGTGGTGGGGACCCAAGCTGGCCTACGACGTGATCCACCAGTGTCTGTTGTGCTTCGGCCACGGCGGCTACGACCGAGGCCTGATGGAGCAGCGCCTGCGCGACGTGCTGGGCTTCCAGATCGGCGACGGCACGGCCCAGATCATGAAGACCGTCATTGCGCGCGTGCGCGCCGGACGCAAGTTCGTGCCAGCCTGAGCCCAGCACTAAAAAACACAAGGAGACAAGACCATGGAATTCGACCCCGTCCTGATCGCGCCCCGCCGGGCGCAAAGCGTGGCCCAGGGCTTCTGGCACGACCGCACCATCAATGATGAGCTGGACGCCTGCGTGGCCACTTGCCCGGACAAGCTGGCGCTGACCGCCATGCGGGCTGAAAGCGGCGCCACCACGCGCTTCACCTACCGCGAACTCGCCACCATGGCGGATCGCGTGGCCGTCGGCCTGACCCGCCTGGGCGTGGGCCAGAGCGACGTGGTGGCCTGCCAGCTGCCCAACTGGTGGCAGTTCACCGTGACCTACCTGGCCTGCTCGCGCATTGGCGCGGTGATGAACCCGCTGATGCACATCTTCCGGGAGCGCGAGCTGTCCTTCATGCTCAAGCACGGCGAGGCCAGGGTATTGATCGTGCCCAAAGTGTTTCGCGGTTTTGACTTCGAGCAGATGGTGACCGCGCTGCAGCCCAGCCTGCCCGAGCTGAAGCAGATCGTGGTGGTCGATGGCAGCGGCGCCAACAGCTTCGACGCGCTGCTGAGCGGCCCGGCCTGGGAAGACGCCGCCGATGCACAGGACATCCTGACGCGCCACCGGCCCGGCCCCGACGACGTGACGCAGCTCATCTACACCTCGGGCACCACGGGCGAACCCAAGGGCGTGATGCACACGGCCAACACCACCATGGCCAACATCATTCCCTACGCCGAACGCCTGCGGCTGGGCGCCGACGACGTGGTGCTGATGGCCTCGCCGATGGCGCACCAGACCGGCTTCATGTATGGCCTGATGATGCCCATCATGCTGCGCGCCAGCGCCGTGCTGCTCGACATCTGGGAGCCGCTCAAGGCCATAGCCCTGATTCGCGACCAAGGGGCGACCTTCACCATGGCCTCGACCCCTTTTCTCACCGACCTGGCCCGCACTGTGGCCGAGTCCGGCAAGGCCGTGCCGACGCTGCGCACCTTTCTGTGCGCCGGCGCGCCCATTCCCGGCGCGCTGGTCGAGCAGGCGCGGCGGGTGCTGGGCACCAAGATCGTGTCGGCCTGGGGCATGACCGAAAACGGCGCTGTCACCCTGATCAACCTTGACGACGATGACGAACGCGCCTTCACCACCGACGGCTGTCCGCTGCCGGGCGTGGAACTCAAGGTGGTCGATGGGGACGGCAGCGCGCTGCCTGCGGGCCAGGCCGGCCGGCTGCTGGTGCGCGCCTGCTCCAACTTTGGCGGCTACCTCAAGCGCCCGCAGCTGAACGCCACCGATGCCGACGGCTGGTTCGACACCGGCGACCTGGCCCAGCTGGACGGGCAAGGCTACGTCCGCATCACCGGCCGCAGCAAGGACGTGATCATTCGCGGCGGCGAGAACATTCCGGTGGTCGAGATCGAGTATCTGCTGTACCGGCATCCGGCCATCGCCATGGCGGCCATCGTGGCCTATCCGGACGAACGGCTGGGCGAGCGCGCCTGCGCCGTGGTGGTGCCCAAGCCGGGCCAGAGCATCGACCTGCCCTCCATCGTTGAATTCCTGAAATCCCAGAAAGTCGCCGTGCAGTACATGCCCGAGCGGCTGATCGTGCGCGATGCCATGCCGTCCACGCCCACCGGAAAAATCCAGAAGTTCAAGCTGCGCGACATGCTTCAGGGCGGCACGGTTTAAAGCATCCCTCCCCCACAACGACACCCAGGAAACAAGACCATGTTCACTTCCCCCCAGCCCCTGCTGCGCCGCCGCCTGATCCAGGCGGCCACCGCCACCGTCTGCACCTTCGGCCTGGCCGGCACAGTCCTGGCCCAGGCGCCGGCCTGGCCCGCCAAACCCATCCGGATCGTGGTCGGTTTCGCCCCCGGCGGCACGACCGATGTCATGGCCCGGGTCATGGCCCAATCCCTCGGCGAGGCACTCAGACAAACCGTGCTGGTGGACAACAAGCCCGGCGCAGGCGGCAATGTGGCGGCTACCGAAGTCATTCGCGCGCCGGCCGACGGCTACACCTTCCTGATTGCGCCGACCTCGGTCGAGACGGCCAACCCTTTTCTCTTCAAGCAGACCATCAGCCCGGCCAAGGACCTGACCCCCGTGGCCGGCGTCGGACGCAGCCAGATGTACCTGGTGGTCAAGCCGCAGTCCACCTTCAAGGACGCCAGGGAATTCGTCGCCTATGCCCGGGCCAACCCGGGCAAGCTGTCTTATGCCTCGGCCGGCCCCGGCACGCCGCCGCATCTGGCCGCCGAGATGTTCAAGCGGGTGACCGGCATTTTTGCCACCCACATTCCGTACCGGGGCGCCGCGCCGGCCTTGCAGGACGTGATGGCCGGCCAGGTGGACTATGTGATGGATCCGGGCATTGCGTTTCCGCATGTGCGTTCGGGCAAGGTCCGCATGCTGGCGGTGGCCGGGGCCAATCGTTCCTCTTTTTTCCCCGATGTGCCGACGCTGGCCGAACTCGGCTTCAAGGGCGCCGAACTCGATATCTGGTTTGGCATGTGGGCGCCCAACGGCACGCCGCCCGACATCACCGCCCGCATGGTGCGCGAAGTGGCCAAGGCCTTGAGCCTGCCAGCGACCAAGACCCGTTATGAATCGCTGGGCGCCGAGCCGGTCGGACTGGGCAACGCCGAGTTCAAGAGCCTGCTGACCAGCGAAACCAAAATGCTGTCCGCCCTGATCAGGGACAGCAAGATCAACGTGGATTGACCCCACAACACGATTTCAGGCATCGAACAGGCCGTTTGCGCATGCTGTGTATGCGCAAGCAGCTATTGATTTAATAGCACCTTCACTCGGCAGGAACCCATGAAAGAACTACACCCCATCCTGACGGAAGTCCGTGGCCGGGTTGGCGTGATCACGCTGAACCGGCCCGGGCAGCTCAATGCCCTGAACGATGCGCTCATGGATGCGCTGGGCGACGCCCTGCTGGCGTTCGACCGCGACGACGCGATTGGCGCTATCGTCATCACCGGCAGTCCCAAGGCCTTTGCCGCCGGCGCGGACATCGCCGCCATGGCCGACTGGAGCTACATGGACGTGTACCAGGGCGACTTCATCACCCGCAACTGGGAAACCATACGCCGGGTGCGCAAGCCGGTGATTGCCGCCGTGGCCGGTTTTGCCATGGGCGGCGGCTGCGAGCTGGCGCTGGCCTGCGACCTGATCATCGCCGGCGAATCGGCCAGGTTCGCGCTGCCCGAGATCAAGCTGGCGATGCTGCCCGGCGCCGGCGGCACGCAGCGCCTGCCGCGCGCCATCGGCAAGGCCAAGGCCATGGACATGTGCCTGTCGGCCCGCATGCTGGGCGCCGATGAAGCCGACCGCTACGGCCTGGTCTCGCGCGTCGTGCCCGATGAGCAGCTGCTGGAACAGACTTTGGCCCTGGCCGCGAAGATCGCCAGCTACTCCCTGCCCGCGCTGATGGCGATCAAGGAGTCGGTCAATCGCAGTTGGGAAAGCTCGCTGACCGAAGGCATCCTGTATGAACGCCGCGAGCTGCATGCGCGCTTTGCCAGCCAGGACGCCCACGAAGGCATGCACGCCTTTCTATCCAAACGCACTCCGGTGTTCGAACACCGTTGATCCATCACTTCTTACACAGAGCAAACCATGGCCCTCGATACCGAATCCTTTGAGCTTTTGCTCGCCGCCGTCCAGCGTTTCGTCAGGGAACGCTTGGTTCCCGCCGAAAACATCCTGGAAGAAACCGACGATGTGCCCGCCGACATCATTGAAGACATGAAGGCCATGGGCCTGTTCGGCCTGACCGTGCCCGAGGAATTCGGCGGCATCGGCTTGTGCGTCAGCCAGGAAGTGCAAGTCAACTATGAGCTGGGCCGCACCGCGACGGCGTTCCGCTCGGTGTTCGGCACCAACATCGGCATCGGCTCGCAGGGCATCCTGATGGACGGCACGCCAGAGCAAAAGAGCGACTACCTGCCCAAGGTCGCCAGCGGCGAGCTGGTCATGTCGTTCGCGCTGACCGAGCCCGACGCCGGCTCGGATGCCGCGTCCCTCAAGACGCGCGCCGAACTCGACGGCGACCACTACGTGCTGAGCGGCACCAAGCGCTTCATCACCAACGCGCCGCGCGCCGGCGCCTTCACCCTGATGGCGCGCACCGGCGGGCCGGGCGCCGGCGGCGTCTCGTCCTTCATCGTGCCGGCCGACCTGCCGGGCATCAAGCTGGGCAAGACGGACAAGAAAATGGGCCAGCGCGGCACCAAGACCTGCGACGTGATCCTGGAAAACGTGCGCGTACCGGCGGCCAACATCATCGGCGGCGTTCCCGGCCAGGGCTTCAAGACCGCGATGAAGGTGCTCGACCGTGGCCGGCTGAACATTTCGGCCGTGGCCTGCGGCATGGCGCAGCGCATCCTGGAGGAATCGGTGGGCTACGCCCGTGACCGCAAGCAGTTCGGCAAGGCCATCGGCGAGTTCCAGCTGATCCAGGCCATGCTGGCTGACAGCCAGGCCGAACTGCTGGCCGGCTGGTCGCTGGTCCAGGACGTCGCCCGGCGTTTCGATGGCAAGCCGGC
Source organism: Polaromonas naphthalenivorans CJ2 (assembly GCF_000015505.1). Taxonomy (GTDB): domain Bacteria; phylum Pseudomonadota; class Gammaproteobacteria; order Burkholderiales; family Burkholderiaceae_C; genus Polaromonas; species Polaromonas naphthalenivorans. The sequence continues at coordinate 2,267,971 of NC_008781.1, forward strand.
CCATGTGTCGGACCCGGACATCTCGATGCGCGTGTCCTGCGCCAAGCTGTTCTGCACCGAGATGGTGGGCCGCGTGGCGGACCGGGGTGTGCAGGTCCACGGCGGCGCCGGCTACATCAACGAGTACCCGGTCGAGCGCTTTTACCGCGACTCTCGCCTGCTGCGCCTGTATGAAGGCACGACGCAAATCCAGCAAATCATCATCGGGCGCGAACTGATGCGCCAGGGCTGATCCGCGCCTGCCCGCCTGTTTTTTTATTCACCCTCCTACCCAATCATCATGAACAAAGCCATCCACTCCCGCTTTCAATGGAATGACCCGATGCTGCTAGCCAGCCAGCTCACCGACGACGAACGCCAGGTGGCTGACGCGGCCAGGGCCTATTCCCAGGACCGTCTCGCGCCGCGCGTGCTCGAAGCCTTTCGCAACGAAAAAACCGATGCAGCCATCTTTCGCGAAATGGGCGAACTCGGCCTGCTGGGCGCCACCATTCCCGAAGCCTATGGCGGCGCGGGCCTGAACTATGTCTGCTACGGCCTGGTGGCGCGCGAGGTCGAACGCATCGACTCGGGCTACCGCTCGATGCTGAGCGTGCAGTCCTCGCTGGTCATGGTGCCCATCAATGCCTTCGGCACCGAGGCGACAAAGCAGAAATACCTGCCCAGGCTGGCAACCGGTGAATTCATCGGCTGCTTTGGCCTGACCGAACCGGACCACGGCTCGGACCCCGGCAGCATGATCACCCGCGCCCGCAAGGTACCGGGCGGCTACAGCCTGAGCGGCAACAAGATGTGGATCACCAACAGCCCGATTGCCGATGTGTTCGTGGTCTGGGCCAAGGACGATGAGGGCGCCATCCGTGGCTTCGTTCTGGAAAAGGGCTGGAAAGGCCTGTCGGCCCCGGCGGTTCACGGCAAGGTCGGGCTGCGCGCCAGCATCACCGGCGAAATCGTGATGGACGCGGTGTTCTGCCCCGAGGAAAACGCCTTTCCCGAGGTGCGCGGCCTCAAGGGACCGTTCACCTGCCTGAACTCGGCGCGCTACGGCATTGCCTGGGGCGCGCTGGGCGCGGCCGAGGACTGCTTTGAGCGCGCGCGCCAGTATGTGCTGGACCGCAAGCAGTTCGGCAAGCCGCTGGCCGCCAACCAGCTGATCCAGAAAAAACTGGCCGACATGATGACCGACATCTCCCTCGGCCTGCAGGGCTGCCTGCGGCTGGGCCGCATGAAGGATGAAGGCATGGCGGCCGTGGAAGTCACCTCCATCATGAAACGCAACAGCTGCGGCAAGGCGCTGGACATTGCCCGCCTGGCGCGCGACATGCTGGGCGGCAACGGCATCAGCGACGAGTTCGGCGTGGCCCGGCATCTGGTCAACCTGGAAGTGGTCAACACCTACGAGGGAACGCATGACGTGCATGCCCTGATTCTGGGCCGCGCCATCACAGGCATCCCCGCCTTCTGATTATTTTGGAGCCACAGCCATGAAAATCCTGGTCCCCGTCAAGCGCGTCGTCGATTACAACGTCAAAGTCCGCGTCAAATCCGACGGCAGCGGCGTCGATATCGCCAATGTCAAGATGAGCATGAATCCGTTCGACGAGATTGCCATCGAGGAAGCCGTGCGGCTGAAGGAAAAGGGCGTGGTGACCGAGGTCATCGCCGTCTCGTGCGGCGTGCTGCAGTGCCAGGAAACGCTGCGCACGGCCATGGCCATTGGCGCCGACCGCGCCATCCTGGTCGAGACCGGCGAAGAACTGCAGCCGCTGGCCGTGGCCAAGCTCTTGAAAGCCCTGGTCGATAAGGAGCAGCCGCAGCTCGTGATCCTGGGCAAGCAGGCGATCGACGACGACTGCAACCAGACCGGCCAGATGCTGGCCGCGCTGCTGGGCTGGGGGCAAGCCACGTTTGCCTCCAAGGTCGAAGTCGAAGGCGGCGTCGCCAGGGTCACGCGCGAAGTCGATGGCGGGCTGGAAACGCTTTCCTTGACTCTGCCGGCGATCATCACGACGGATTTGCGCCTGAACGAGCCGCGCTACGTCACGCTGCCCAACATCATGAAGGCCAAGAAAAAGCCGCTTGAAAATGTCAAGCCAGCCGATCTGGGCGTCGATGTCGCTCCGCGCATCAAGACGCTCAAAGTCAGCGAGCCGCCCAAGCGCAGCGCCGGCATCAAGGTTCTAGATGTCGCCGCGCTGGTGGACAAGCTCAGGAACGAAGCCAAAGTCATCTAACCCAGAAGCAGAACAACGGAGCCTAAAACCATGACCTCTTTAGTCATCGCAGAACACGACAACGCCAGCATCCGCCCCGCCACCCTGAACACCGTGACCGCTGCAGCGCAGTGCGGCGGCGAGGTGCATGTGCTGGTGGCCGGCCTGAATGCCGCCGCCGCAGCGCAGGCGGCCAGCCAGATTTCCGGCGTCACCAAGGTCATTCATGTGGACGGCGAGCATTTCGCCCACGGCCTGGCCGAGAACATGGCCGCCCAGGTGATTGCCATCGCCAGCAGCTACAGCCACATCCTGTTCCCGGCCACGGCGTCGGGCAAGAACATCGCCCCGCGCGTCGCGGCCCTGCTCGATGTCGGGCAGATCTCCGACATCACCAAGGTCGATGCGGCCGATACGTTCGAGCGCCCGATCTACGCGGGCAACGCCATTGCCATCGTGCAGAGCCTGGATGCTATCAAGGTCATCACCGTGCGCACGACCGGCTTTGACGCGGCGGCCGCTACGGGCGGCAGCGCCGCCATTGATGTCGTCAGCGGCGTGGCCGACAGCGGCAAGTCCTCGTTCCTCGGCTCCGAAATCACCAAGAGCGACCGTCCCGAACTGACGGCCGCCAAGATCATCGTCTCCGGTGGCCGGGCGCTGGGTTCGAGCGAGAAGTTCAATGAAGTGCTGATCCCGCTGGCCGACAAGCTCGGCGCCGCGCTGGGCGCAAGCCGCGCGGCGGTCGATGCGGGTTACGCGCCCAACGACTGGCAGGTCGGGCAGACCGGCAAGATCGTCGCGCCGCAGCTCTACGTGGCCGTGGGCATCTCGGGCGCCATCCAGCATCTGGCCGGCATGAAGGACTCCAAGGTCATCGTCGCCATCAACAAGGACGGCGAGGCGCCCATCTTCGGCGTGGCCGACTACGGGCTGGAGGCCGACTTGTTCACCGCCGTGCCGGAATTGATTGGCGCACTGTAAAAACTTCGTACAGGAACAGGCTACGAAAACCATGGTCCCGCTATCAGTCGGCCATTCGCAGTTGTAGCGATCGATTCCTGGCCATCACGTCTATCGGGGACAAGGTTTCTTGCCGTGGAACGATCGCCGAGAAGTTCTTCAACCGATCTTCCACGACCAAAAACCCATTCTTTAGACCCACTCACTGAAAGAGCCCACCCATGCAAGAAAACACCCCGCCCGAAGGCCATGGCCAAGTTTTGTGGACGCCCGATCCGGAACAGCTGCAGTCCAGCCGGCTTGTGAAATACCAGCAATGGCTCTCCACCGAAAAGGGCGTGCACACCCAGGATTACGATGAACTGTGGCGCTGGTCAATCGAGGACTTGCCAGGCTTTTGGCAGTCCATCTGGGACTTCTTTGAAGTTCAAGCGGATGGAGAGCGGGAGCCTGCGATGGTTGGCGAGCAGATGCCCGGTATCCAGTGGTTCCCGAACGCACGCCTGAACTTTGCGGAGCACGTTTTCCGCAATGCCACCTCCGCGCACCCGGTGATGCTCGCCCACACGGAAGGCGCCCCGCTTCGGGAAATATCCTGGGAAGAGCTGGAGCGCACGACTGCGGCGCTGGCGGCACAGCTGCGCAGTTGGGGCGTGCAACCCGGTGACCGCGTGGCCAGCTTCATGCCCAATCTCCCGGAAACCGTGATCGCCTTCCTGGCCTGCGCCAGTGTCGGCGCCATCTGGTCCAGCTGCGCACCCGACATGGGGGCAAACGTGGTGCTGGACCGCCTGCGCCAGATCGAGCCCAAGGTGCTTTTCGCGACCGACAGCTACAGCTACAACGGCAAGAATCACGACCGGTCTGTGGTGGTGAACGAACTGCTGGCAGGGCTGCCCAGCGTGCAGCGGGTGGTGCAGGTTTCGGGGCCGCTGGACGGAAGTCGTCCCTTGCCGTGGCGCAATCATTGCTCTTGGCAAGATTGTGTAGCGGGGAGCGCAACACCGCGCTACGAACGGCTGCCTTTCAGCCACCCCTTGTGGATTCTGTATTCCTCCGGAACGACCGGGCTGCCCAAGGCCATCGTGCACAGCCACGGTGGCATTGTGCTGACGCACCTGAAATCGATGGCGCTGCAAAACGATCTGCGGCCGGGTGATCGGTTGATGTTTCTGGGTAGCACCGGGTGGGCTGTGTGGAACCTTCAGGTGGGCGCCCTGCTGTCGGGCGCATCCATTGTTCTCTACGACGGCAACCCTGCCTGGCCAACGGGCGATGCGCTGTGGCGCTTCATGGATGAACATGGTGTGACGCAGTTGGGCTGCGGAGCGGCTTACCTCATCAATTGCATGAAGGATGGCGTGCGCCCCCGGGACTTCGCAAAGTTGTCCAAACTCCGCACCATCCTCTCCACCGGTTCGCCGCTGTCGATGGATGCCTACCACTGGGTTTACGACGCGGTCAAACCTGATGTATGGCTGGCCTCCATCAGTGGCGGGACGGATATTGCCGCGTGCTTCGTGGCCTGCGCCCCTACTTTGCCGGTGCACGCCGGCGAGATTCAATGCCGGGAACTTGGCGTGGCCGCCTACGCCTGGAACGACGCTGGCGAGCCGGTGGTCAACGAGGTGGGCGAGTTGGTCATCACCCAACCCATGCCGTCGATGCCCCTTTATTTCTGGAACGACACGGGCAACAAGCGCTACCTGGAGAGCTATTTTGAAACCTATCCTGGCCTGTGGCGCCAGGGTGACTGGATACGCTTCACAGAGCACGGCAGCGCAGTCATCTATGGGCGATCAGACAGCACGATCAACCGCTTTGGCATCCGGATGGGAACGGCTGAAATCTACCGGGTGGTTGAAGAAATGCCCGAGGTGCGCGACAGCCTGGTCATCGACCTGGAGTTTTTGGGGCGCCCCTCGTTCATGCCGCTGTTTGTGGTGCTGCAACCCGGCGCGGTTTTCGACGAGGTACTGCAGGAACGCATCAAGCACCAGATACGCTCCAAGGCCTCTGCGCGCCACGTCCCCAACGAGGTGGTGCAGGTGACTGAAATTCCTCGCACGCTGAGCGGAAAAAAGATGGAAGTGCCTGTCCGGAAACTGCTGTTGGGTAGCTCGCCTGACAAGGCGGCCAGCCCGGATTCAATGCAGAACCCGACCAGCCTGGATTTTTTTGTCCAGTATGCGAAGGCCCTCAAGGTGAAGGAGATTTCAACATGAAAACCGTATTTATTACAGGGCATGGCGGCAACGAAGTCGTCAGCATAGGGCACCGGCCCAAGCCGGTGCGACAACCCGGTCAGGTACTGATTCGCATGCAGGCCGCTACCCTCAACCGGGTGGATATCTACATGCGCAACAGCGGCGCCGGCATCACGCACCAACTGCCGCAGATCATGGGCCTGGACGGCGCGGGCATCGTGGAAGAAGTCGATGCCGATGAAAGACTGCTCGCGCCCGGCCAGTCCGTGGTGCTGCATCCGGCAATTGGCTGCGGGCGCTGCGAGTTCTGCCAGCGCGGCGAGGTGGTCCTGTGCACCGGCATCCAGTATCTGGGCGAGCACCGGGACGGCACGCTGGCCGAATACGTGAGTGTGCCGGCACAGAATGTCTTCCCCATGCCTGCCGGCTTGAGCTTCGCCGAAGCGGCCGCACTGGGCGTCAACCACCTGACCGCCTGGCGCATGCTGTTCACCAAGGCACAGCTCAAGCCGTGGGAGACCGTGCTGATCTTTGGCATAGGCGGCGGCGTGTCGCTGGCGGCCCTGCAACTGGCCAAGCTGGCGGGCGCTCAAGCCATCGTCACCTCGCGCGACGATTCCAAGCTGGAGCGCGCCCGCCTGCTTGGGGCCGACCACCTGATCAACAGCAGCACGCAGGACGTGGTCAAGGAAGTGATGGCCCGCACCGGGGGACGCGGCGTGGACGTGGTGATTGAAAACGTCGGTGCGGCTGTCTGGTCATCGGCCATGAAATCGCTGGTGCGCAGCGGCCGGCTGGTCACCTGCGGCGCCATGACCGGCGACCAGCCGCCAGCGGACATCAGGCGGATCTTCATCCGCCAGCTCCAGATATTCGGCTCGACGCTGGGCAACTTCGACGAGTTCGGGGATTTGCTGCGCCTGGTGGAACGCACCGGCCTGCGGCCCGTCATCGACAGCGAATTTGCGCTGGACCAGACCCACGCGGCCTTGAGCCGCCTGGAGTCTGGCGAGCAGTTCGGCAAGATCGCCATCCGCATAGACGGAGCTTGAACCCCCATGAAAGAAGAAACCATGTCCACAGTACGCACCGAACAGATCGGTGATGTCTTGCTGATTGAAATCAACAACCCGCCCATCAACGCCGGATCACTGACGGTGCGCCAGGGTCTGACGGCGGCGATACAGCAGCTGCAGGCCCAGGCTGACCTGGTGGCTGGCGTCATCATCGGCGGCGGCACCACCTTCGTGGCCGGCTCCGATTTGCGCGAATTCGGCCAGCCGCTGCAAGACCCGCAGATGCCTGCCGTCATCGCTCTGATTGAAGCCTGCAGCAAACCGGTTGTTGCCGCGCTGCACGGCGCGGCGCTGGGCGGCGGCCTGGAGCTGGCGCTGGCCTGCGATGCCCGCATCGCGCTGGCCGGCACGCTGCTGGGCCTGCCCGAAGTCACCCTGGGCATCATTCCCGGCGCGGGCGGCACCCAGCGCCTGCCGCGCCGGGTCGGCGTGGCCCGCGCCATCGAGATGATCTGCAGCGGAGAGCGCATCACGGCCGACAAGGCGCTGGCGTTGCGGCTGATCGATGAAGTCGTTGCCGGCGACTTGCAGGCCCATGCGATGGCGCTGGCGCGGCGGCTGGCGGGTCGCAAGTGCCGTATTCGCGATGAACAGGTTCCCACGGAAGACGCGGCGGCCATCGAGCAGGCCGAGCAAACCGCGCTGCGCGCCGGCAAGCGCCGGCCGGCCGTGCTGGCGGCCATCGCGGCCGTCAAGAATGCCGCCCGATTGCCCATCGACGAAGGCCTGGCGCAGGAGCGCGCGGTGTTCCAGCAACTGCGCGTGTCCACCGAGGCGTATGCGCTGCGCCACCAGTTCTTTGCCGAGCGCGAGGCGGCCAAGCTGCCGGCCGCGCTGCAGGCAGCCCCCCGCCCGGTGCAGACCGTGGCCGTGATTGGCGCCGGCACCATGGGCGCGGGCATTGCCATTTGCGCGCTCGATGCCGGGCTGAACGTGATCCTGCTGGAGCAGGACGATGTGGCCCTGCAGCGCGGCCAGCAGCGCGTGGCCGAGCATTACCAAAGCCGCGTGGCCGCTGGCAAGGTCAAGGCCGCCGTGGCCGCCGCCAGCCAGGCGCGCCTGAGCCCCACGACCGACTGGGTCCAGCTGGGCCGTGCCGACCTGGTCATCGAGGCAGTGTTCGAGGACATGCCCGTCAAGCAGGACGTATTCAGGAAAATCGATGCCCATGCGCGGTCAGGCGCGGTGCTGGCCACCAACACCTCCTACCTGGACGTGGATGCGATTGCCCAGCTGACGGCCCGGCCGCAGGACGTGCTGGGCCTGCACTTCTTCAGTCCGGCCAACGTCATGAAGCTGCTCGAAGTGGTGCGTGGCGAGCGGACGGCGGCCGATGTGGTCGCCACCGGCATGGCCCTGGGCAAGAAGCTCAAAAAGCTGCCGGTGCTGTGCGGCAATGCCTTTGGCTTCATAGGCAACTGCATCTACAACGCCTACCGCAAGCAATGCGAATTCATGCTGGAAGACGGCGCCTGGCCGGAGGCCGTGGACCAGGCGCTGACCGACTTGGGCTTTGCCATGGGCCCGTTCGCCGTGGCCGACCTGTCCGGCCTGGACATCGCCTGGCGCATGCGCAAGGCGCAGGCCGCCTCGCGCGATCCGCGCGAGCGCTATGTGGGCATCCTCGACCAGCTGTGCGAGCAGGGGCGGCTGGGCCGCAAGACCGGAGCCGGCTACTACCGTTATCCCGACGGCAAGCAGGTCAAAGCCACCGATGCCATCGTGCGCGCCATCATCGAGCAGGCGTCAAGCCAGCGCGGCATCACGCGCCGCACGCTTGACGCCACTGAAATCCAGCGCCGCGCCCTGCTGGCCATGGTGAACGAGGCGGCGCTGCTGCTGGCCGAAGGCGTAGCTAGCCGTCCCAGCGACATCGACGTGGTGCTGGTGCAGGGCTACGGCTTCCCGCGCTGGGAAGGCGGCCCGGTGTTCTGGGCGCGCCAGCAGGACCCGGCGCAACTGGCGCAAGACCTGCAGCGCCTTGCCGGTGAATCGGGCCACGGCTTTGTGGTGGCCGACCTGTCTGTTTTGTTGAATCCCTAACCTCCCCACTCCCCTCACCTCAATACGACCATGATGACCCAAGCCTTTATCTGCGACGCCATCCGCACCCCTTTCGGCCGCTACGGCGGCGCCCTCTCAAGCGTTCGCGCCGACGACCTGGGCGCCATTCCCATCCGGGCCTTGATGGCGCGCAACCCGGACGTGGACTGGCAGATGGTTGCCGACGTGATCTACGGCTGCGCCAACCAGGCCGGCGAAGACAACCGCAATGTGGCGCGCATGAGCGCCTTGCTGGCCGGGCTGCCGCTGGAAGTGCCCGGTGGCACGGTCAACCGCCTGTGCGGCTCGGGTCTGGATGCCTTGGGCACGGCAGCGCGCGCCATCAAGTCGGGCGAAGCGGGCCTGATGATTGCCGGCGGCGTCGAGAGCATGAGCCGCGCGCCTTTCGTCATGCCGAAGGCCGAGAGCGCCTTCAGCCGCAGCAATGCGGTCTATGACACGACGATTGGCTGGCGTTTCGTCAACAAGCTGATGAAGGCGCAGTACGGCGTCGATTCGATGCCCGAAACCGCCGAGAACGTCGCCACCGATTTCAACATCAGCCGCCAGGACCAGGACCGGATGGCTCTCAGCAGCCAGCTCAGGGCCGTCGCGGCGCAACAGGCCGGCCACCTGGCGCGTGAAATTGTCGGGGTGAGCATCCCCCAGAAAAAGGGCGATGCCATCCTTGTGGACCAGGACGAGCATCCGCGCGCCACCTCGATGGACGTGCTGGCAAAACTCAAGCCCATCGTGCGCCCGGACGGCACCGTGACGGCGGGCAACGCCAGCGGCGTGAACGACGGCGCCTGCGCGCTGCTGCTGGCCGATGAAGCCAGCGCCGCCAGGAACGGCCTGACGCCCAGAGCCCGCATCGTCGGCATGGCGACGGCCGGCGTGGCGCCGCGTGTCATGGGCATCGGCCCGGCGCCGGCGACGCAAAAGGTGCTGGCGCTGACGGGTTTGACCATCGCCCAGATGGACGTGATCGAACTCAACGAAGCGTTTGCCGCGCAGGGCCTGGCCGTTCTGCGCATGCTCGGCGTGCCGGACGACGACCCGCGCGTCAACGCCTGGGGCGGCGCGATTGCGCTGGGCCATCCGCTGGGCGCCAGCGGCGCGCGCCTGGCCACCACGGCGGTCAACCGGCTGCACCAGAGCGGCGGGCGCTACGCGCTGTGCACCATGTGCATTGGCGTGGGGCAAGGCATTGCCGTGATCCTGGAACGGGTTTGAAAACCGCATCCTCCAGGTTCAGAACCCAATTTTGCTCCTGAATTAATAGCTGCTTATGCATGACTGGCGAGCGCAAAATGCATTTTTGCCTGATTAGCTACCTGCCTCAGACAAGCGCAGTACCCGAAGGGGAAGCGGTTGGGTCGTCACCGCAGCGCGCAGCAGGCGCGGCAGCATCGCTGCCAGGTCAAATCGCCGGTTGAAACGGTAAGCAAATTCGGCCAGATAGCGCGCGCCATACCTGGCATGGTCAAACGAGTGGTAAGTGCCGGCCAGGGAGGTCTTGAGATTGCCCAGCATGGTCATCGATCTCCACGCGCCCGTCCAGGCGACGCGGCTCTTCGCGCAGCAGCATGGTTTGCATGAGCTTGTGCTTGATGAGCCAGGCGGTTTTGTACGTCACCCCCAGCTGGCGCTTCAGAGCCAGGGCGCTGATCGCGTTCTTGTGCTGCGTCATCAGATAAAGAGCCAAAAACCACACCGACAGGGGCAGTTTGGTGTGCTCGAACACCGTGCCCACGATGCAGGAGGACTGGTAGCCGCAGATCAAACACTCCCAGAGCTGGCGGCCCGTGCCGTTGCGCGTCATGAACGAGCGCGCGCAGCGCCAGCCCTGGGGCCAGCTCAATCCGCGTAAATGCCGGCCTTCTTGATCACCGGCCCCCACTTGGCGATTTCGGCTTCCAGGTGGGTCTTCAGGCCGCTGGCATTGATCTTGTCCATGGGCGCCGGCTCGGAACTCAGGTCCGCCAGGCGCTGCCTGACCATCGGGTCCTGCATCGCCGTTTGCAGCGCGGCGGTGATCTTGTCGAGCACTGGCTTGGGCGTGCCCTTGGGCGCATACATGCCGTGCCAGACCTTCACTTCAAAACCTTTCATGCCCTGCTCGTCGAGCGTGGGCACATTGGGCAGGGCCGACAGGCGCTTGAGCGTGGTCACGCCGAACGCCTTGATGCGGCCTTCCTTGATCATCGGCACGGTCTGCGTGGTCTGGTCGCACAGCAAATCGACCTGGCCGCCGAGCAGGTCGTTCATGGCCGGGCCGGTGCCCTTGTAGGGAATGGTGTTGAGTTCGGCGCCCAGCTGGGTCATGAACAGCAGGCCGCACAGGTGCGACACCGCGCCCAGGCCGGCGTTGGCCAGCGACACCTTGTTCGGGTTGGCCTTGATGTAGGCCTTCAGCTCCTGCAGGTTATTGGCCGGAAAATCCTTGCGTCCGAGCAGCGTCATCGGCACATCGACGACCTGGCCGATGTACTCGAAATCCTTCAGCGGATCGAACGCCAGCTTCTTGTAGAGCGCCGGCGCCGTCGCCATGCCCATGTGGTGGATGAACAGGGTGTAGCCGTTGGGCGCGGCGCGCGCGACCTTGGTGGCGGCAATCGTGCCGCCGGCGCCCACCGCGTTTTCGACCACCACCGCCTGGCCCAGCGACTTGCCCATGGGAACGGCGATCATGCGCGCCACCACGTCGGTCGGACCGCCGGCCGCGAACGGCACCACCAGCGAGACCGGCCGGTCGGGAAACGGCGCCTGCGCCGACGCGGGGGCCGCGAGGCCGGCCGCCACCGCAACCATCGAGGTCATGAGCACGGTCTTGAGTTTGAGTTTGAGTTTCATCTTGTCTCCTTCTTGGGTTAATACATCGTCAGCATCGTTAAAACTACGTCAGCGCATGCAGCGCCGCCTGCGCCAGCGTGCGCTGCGCCAGGAGCAATACCGGCGCATCCACCATGCGGCCATCGAGGCTGAACACGCCGCCGCCGGCCGCCTCGAAGGCTGCCTGCACGCGCCGCGCCCAGTCGATCTCGGCCGCGCCGGGCGAGAACGCCGCATTGACCGCCGCCGCCTGCGCCGGGTGGATGCACAGCTTGCCGCCAAAGCCGCCGCGCCGGCTGCGCGCCGCGTCAAGGCTCAGCTGCGCCGTGTCCCGCGTACCGGGCGAAATGCCATCGACCGGCGCGGCTAGAGCGGCGCGGCGCGACGCCAGCACCAGCGCCAGGCGCACGGGTATCAGTTCAAGCTCGGCCGCATCGCAGGCCAGGCCCGCATCGGCCTGGAAATCGAGATGGCCGAAGGCCAGGCGCGCTACCCGCGGGCAGGCCGCCAGCGCATCAACGGCATCGAGGCCGGCGACCGACTCGATCAGCGGCAGCAGCGCGCAGGAGGGGCCGGCGTGCGCCGCCACCTCATCCAGCACGGCCGCCGATTCGGCCTTGGACACCATCACCGCGCCAAGTCCGTGCGCGGCCAGCTCGCGCAGGGCGATCAGGTCGTCGGCATGCCAGGGCGTGCCGGCGGCGTTGATGCGCACCAGCAAGCGATGGCGCTGGGCCGCATCAATGCCGTCAAACGCCTGCAGCAGGGCCTGCCGTGCGGCGCTCTTGTCGGCCGGGGCCACCGCATCTTCCAGGTCGATGATGACGGCGTCGGCACCGGATGCCAGCGCCTTGGCAAAGCGCTCGGGCCGGGTGGCGGGAACAAACAAAAAGGAGCGCGCCGAAGCCAGCGCCAGGGTCACAGGTATTTCAGACATGGGCTGGACTCACTTCACGCTGGCGCAACAAGTTGCCGACCACCGGCACGCCGGCAATCCGCCACAGCGCGTCGATGGCCGCCTGCATTTCAGCGGCCGTGGCGCCGCCGCTGAACGCGGCCAGCCGCAGCGCCTTGGCGGTGATCTCTTCACGGCTCAGCGTGTTGCCGGGGTCGCCCTTGGGCTCATCGACCCGGCCGTGCAGCACGCGGCCATCCAGGGTGTGCACGGCAACCTTGCCGATCCAGCGCTGCGGGTAGGCGGCATCGACTTCGGCGTCGAGTTCCATGCTTACGCGGCCTGCCAGGCTTTGCGTGGCATCGTCCAGGAAATGCCGGTCGAACTCGGCCAGGCCGGCCTGGCCGAAGCGCGCCACCAGCGCCAGCACCGTGCCCATGGAAAATTTGCTCTGATGCACCGTGGCGGGCCGCAGCACCGGACCGAGCACGTCAATCGCGCCCTGGTGCACCTGCGTGACGACGCGGTCCAGGTCTTCGGGCTGGAGGCGATGGGCCTGCATCACCTGCAGCAGCGCATCGGCCGCCGGGTGCGTGTGGCGGCACGACGCGTGGAATTTGAACGACGTTTCGGCCGTGGCCCAGCGCGTGCCCAGGCCGTCGGTGAGCCGGGAGGGGTCGGCATCGCTCGACATGCCGGCCGCCATGCCCTGCGGGCCTTCAAGAATCTGCGCCGCACCGGTAAAGCCGTCCTGCGCGAGGTAGGCCGACATCAGCCCGGCCGCCGCCGCGTGCGCGGTGTGCAGTTGTTTCGAATCGGCCGCCGTGCGCAAGAACTCCCACAACCCCGCCGACTGCGTGCCGGCCGAACCGAAGGCGTGCTGCATCTGCCGCGCATCGAGCCCGAGCAGATGGCCCACGGCCGCAGCCGCCGCCAGCGTGCCGGCCGTGCCGGTCGTGTGGAACACCTTGTAGTGCGAACGGCCGAGGAATTCACCGACGCGGATGCCGACCTCGTAGCCCACGACCGACGCGGTGAGCAGTTCCCGGCCGCTGGCGCCCAGCGCCTGCGCGGTCGCCACGGCGGCCGGAAAGACGACGGTGGCCGGATGGAACACCGAGCCGTTGTGCACGTCGTCCTGCTCGGCCACATGCGAGGCGGCCGCGTTGGCCATGGCCGCCAGGTAGGGGCTGGTGCGGGCGCGGCTGACGATCACCTCGCTGGGGCCGGCCTGCGGTCCCATGGCCTGTGCAAAGCGCGTGATGCTCGCGACCGGACGCGAGCCGTGGCCGGCGACGGTCGAGCCGAACCAGTCCACCAGCAGGTCTTCGGCCCGGCGGACCACCGGCCCGGGAATGTCGTCGAAACGCAGGCTGGCGGCAAAGGCGGCCAGCTGGGCCGTCGGGGTTGTGGAGTTCATGCAAATCGTCCTTTTTATGAATCAAATTGGCTGTTTGCGCTTTATGGTCATGCGCAAGCAGCTATTTATTTGATAGTGACCAGCGGGTTTCCCGAGCATCCGTCAGATGGCGCCCGCCGCGCGCAACCGGGCAATGGCCTCATCGCCCTGGCCCAGCTCGCGCAGGATGGCGTCGGTGTGCTGGCCGACGGCCGGAATGGCGTCCATGCGATAGTCAAAACTGTTGTTGCGGCCCGGCGGCAGCAGCGCGGGAATAGCGCCGGCCGGCGAGCCCACGGACTGCCAGCGCTCGCGCGCCTTGAGTTGCGGGTGCGCCCAGACTTCCGCCATGCTGTTCATGCGGGCGTTGGCGATCTGCGCCTTGTCGAGCCGCGCCACGACCTCGGCCGTGTTCAGGCTGGCAAAGGTCGCCAGGATGATGGCCTTGAGCGCCTCGCGGTGTTCATTGCGTTTGGCATTGCTGTCAAAGCGCGCATCGCCGGCCAGGCCCGCATCCTGGAGCACCACCTCGCAGAACAGCTTCCACTCGCGCTCGTTCTGCAGGCCCAGCATGACCGTGCCGCCGTCGCCCGCCTGGAACGGACCATAGGGGTAGATGCTGGCGTGCGATGCGGCCGTGCGCGGCGGCGGCGGCGCGCCTTCAAACGCGTAATACAGCGGGTAGCCCATCCATTCGGCCAGCGATTCGAGCATCGACACGTCGATGTGGCTGCCCTGCCCGGTCTTGGCGCGCAGCAGCAGCGCCGACAGGATGCCGGTGTAGGCATACATGCCGGCGGCAATGTCGGCCATCGAATTGCCGGCCTTGCTGGGTTCGTCGGGCGTGCCGGTGATCGACAGCATGCCCGCTTCGCTCTGGATCAGGAGGTCGTAGGCCTTCTTGTCGCGGTAGGGGCCGTCCTCGCCATAGCCCGAAATATCGCAGACGATCAGCTTTGGATGCAGCTGGCTGAGCGCCTCGAACGACAGCCCCATGCGCGCCGCCGCGCCGGGCGCGAGGTTTTGCACCAGCACGTCGGCCTGGCCCAGCAGGTCTTTGAGCGCCGCCAGCGCGTCCGGCTGCTTGAGGTCCAGCGTCAGGCTTTCCTTGGAGCGGTTGGTCCAGACGAAATGCGAGGCCTGGCCCTTGACGCGGCTGTCATAGGCGCGGGCAAAGTCGCCTACGCCGGGGCGCTCGACCTTGATGACGCGCGCGCCCAGGTCGGCCAGCTGGCGGGTGCAGAACGGCGCGGCAATCGCATGTTCGAGCGAAACAACGGTGATGCCGTCAAGCGGTCGTGTCATATTTGTTCCCCGGTTTCAGAATGAGCGCGGCAGGCCCAGCTCATGCTCGGCCACGTAGCTCAGGATCAAATTGGTCGAGATCGGCGCGACCTGGTACAGGCGCGTCTCGCGGAACTTGCGCTCCACGTCGTATTCGTTGGCAAAGCCGAAGCCGCCGTGGAACTGGATGCAGGCGTTAGCTGCTTCCCACGACGCCTTGGCCGCCAGGTACTTGGCCATGTTGGCCTGGGCGCCGCAGGGCTGGCGCGCATCGAACAGCTCGCAGGCCTGGTAGCGCATCAGGTTGGCGGCCTCGATCTCGATGTAGGCCTCGGCAATCGGGAACTGCACGCCCTGGTTCTGGCCGATGGGCCGGCCGAAGACCACGCGCTCGCCGACGTACTTGGTCACGCGGTCGATGAACCAGTAGCCGTCGCCGATGCACTCGGCAGCGATCAAGGTGCGTTCGGCGTTCAACCCGTCCAGGATGTACTTGAAGCCCTGGCCTTCCTCGCCGATCAGGTTCTCCTCCGGGATTTCGAGGTTCTCGAAGAACAGCTCGTTGGTCTCGTGGTTGACCATGTTGGGAATCGGCCGCACCGTCATGCCCGACTTTTCGGCCTGGCGCAGATCGACCATGAAGATCGACATGCCTTCGCTCTTTTTCTTCACCTCGGCCAGCGGCGTGGTGCGCGCCAGCAAAATCATCCAGTCCGAATGCTGCACGCGCGAGATCCAGACCTTCTGGCCGTTGATGACGTAGCGGCCGTCCTTTTTCACGGCGGTGGTCTTGATCCTGGTGGTGTCGGTGCCGGTGCTCGGCTCGGTCACGCCCATCGACTGCAGGCGCCACTCGCCGGTGGCTATTTTTGGCAGGTACAGCTCCTTTTGCGCCTCGGAGCCATGGCGCAAGAGCGTTCCCATGTTGTACATCTGGCCGTGGCAGGCGCCCGAATTGCCGCCGCTGCGGTTGATTTCCTCCATCACCACCGAGGCCTCGGTCAGGCCCAGGCCCGAGCCGCCGTACTCGTGCGGGATCATGGCTGCCAGCCAGCCGGCCTGGGTCAGCGCATCGACAAAGGCTTCCGGGTAGCCCCTGGCTTCGTCGATCTTGCGGTGGTATTCATCGGGAAACTCGGCGCACAGCGCGCGCACCGCGTCGCGGATGTCCTGGTATTGGTCGGTCCTGGTTTTGATCATGGGGATTTCCGTAGGGGATGTTTGAATCAAGCCAGCTCGGCCGTGGCCTGCATGGTGAGCCAGCCTTCATGGTCTTCGGCCCAGAGCTTGACGGTTTTGCCGTCAGGCGAAGGCTGGCCGTTGAGCCGGAACGGATGCAAATCGAACGTCGGCCGCACCGCCTTGAAGTTGAAACTTTTGATGAAGGCGCCGGGCAGCTGGCGGCGCACCAGATCGACCAGCAGCGTGGCAATCAAGGGGCCGTGAACGATCAGGCCCGGGTAGCCTTCGACCTCGGTCACGTACTTGCGGTCGTAGTGGATGCGGTGGCCGTTGAAGGTCAGCGCGGAGTAGCGGAACAGCAGCACGTCGTCGGGCGTGATCTCGCGCTGCCAGGCCGCGCCTTGTTCCGCAGCCACCGGCGGCGGCACCGGGTCGCCGGGCTGGGCGGCAGCGCGGTAGACGATGTCGTGCTCCTCGGTCAGCGCCAGGCCGCTGGCGTTGTGGACTTCGTGCTTGACCAGCACGAACAGCAGGTCGCCGGTGCGCCCCGCCTTGTGCGTGACCGACTCGATGCGCGAGATGCGCCGGACGGCATCGCCCACCACGAGGGGATTCGCCTGCAGCCATTGCAGCCGGCCGCCGGCCCACATGCGGCGCGGCAGCGGCACGGGTGGCAAAAAACCGCCGCGCCGGGCGTGGCCGTCGGGTCCGATCTCGCTCTGGCGGTGCTGCGGCAAAAAATACAGCCAGTGCCACAGCGGCGGCAGCGCCGTTCCAGGCCGGGGGGCCGGATCATCGCGGTCCAGCGTGGCCGACAGCCCGCGAACCGGCGCGGCAGTGATGTCATCGCCCAGGGTTTCGGTCTTGCCGGACCAGCCCTGCAGATGGGCCAGGGTGGCGGCGTCGAGCGTGCGGGGCTCTATTTCGGTTTTGCTTGCAGTCATCATGGTCGGGGTTTAGCTTGGATGGGCGAATGATCACGCGTTCCAGCGCTCTGAACAATCACTCATTTCAAGACCAAGGCTTCTGAATTTCCGAAGGCTGGCGCAAACGCGCTACCATCGCCTCCATGCATTTCGACCTGACCGACCTGCGCCTTTTCGTCGTCACCGCCGAAGAAGGCAACCTGACCCGCGCTGCTGCCCGGCAGCATTTGTCGCTGGCGGCGGCCAGCGCCCGCATCAAGGCGCTCGAAGCGCAGGCCGGGCTGCCCCTGCTCTACCGCGAAGCGCGCGGAATGCGCCTGAGCCCGCCCGGCGAAGCCTTTTTGCACCATGCGCGCGGCGTGCTGCGGCAGACCGAGCAGCTGCGCCTGGACCTGCAGGAGTACGGCGGCGGCCTGCGCGGCCATGTCCGGGTGTTTGCCAACACCACGGCCGTGACGGACTTCCTGCCCGAAATCCTGCCGGGATTTCTGCTGGACAACCCGCGCGTGAACATCGACCTTCAGGAAAAACCGAATACAGAGATAGCACGCGGCGTGCTCGACGGGCGCGCGGACATCGGCATCGTGTCCGCCCAGGTCGATACGCTGGGCCTGCGGGCGATTCACTTCAGCACCGACCGGCTGGTGCTGGTGACCTCGCGCCAGCACCGCTTCGCCGGCCGCCAGCGCATTGCCTTTTCCGAAACGCTGGACGAGGATGCCGTGGCCATGCAGCAAGGCAGCACCCTGCAGACCTTTCTGATGCAGGTGACCGAAAAGCTGGGCAAGCCGCTCAAGCTGCGCATCCAGCTCAGCAGCTTTGACGCCATGTGCCGCATGATTGGCGCCGGCGTGGGGATCGGCATCGTTCCCGAGAGCGCGGCGCGGCGCAACCAGGACAGCATGCAACTGGCGCTCATCGAGTTGCTCGAGCCGTGGAGCGTGCGCGAGCGCTACATCCTGGTTCGAGAGCATGAAGCCCTGCCGGCCTATGCGCAGTCGCTGATTGACGCGATTTGCGCGCATTACAAAAACCCCCAGGCGCTTGAGTAGTCCACCGGACAGCCTCAAAAACCTCAACACCCTCAACACCTTCAACAGGAGCTACCCCTTGCGTCAATTTTTCTTTTTCTTCACGCTGCTGTGCAGTTTTGCATCGCTCCGGGCGGCCGGTCCGTCGTCAGGCGCACCTTCAGCCCCGGTCCAGCATCCTGTCGTGGGAAGCTGGACCTGGATGCTGCCGGGCAAGACCTGCACCGAAACCCTGAACTACCAGGGCAACGGCACGCGGCAAGGCAGCAGTGGCGAGGAAGTCACGCAAAGCCGTTACGAAGTCTCGCCCATGCCCAGCCTGCTCGGCTTTTACCGGCTGACGGAAACCGTCACCGAAGGCAATGGCAAGAAAGACTGCTCCGGCGACCTGCACGAGGCGCCTGGCGAGCCGGTCACGCGCTTCATCCAGTTCAGCCCGAAAAAAGACCAGCTGATCGTCTGCAGGGAAGAATCGCTGAAGGCCTGCTTTGGCCCGTTGAAACGCGCGCCCCAGTAGGGCCGCGCGGCGCGGCTCACGCGATCAGCGACTGCAGCACGCCCGGCTCGAAATGCTGGCCGATGTAGTCGGCCAGCCCGTCGAACACCGATTCCAGCGTCGGCGTGGCCGCGCCAAACAGGGCCTGCAGCACGCGCGGGTCTTCAAACATCCCGTGCAGGTACAGGCCCAGCACATTGCCAGCCGCGTTTTGCCAGGCCAGGCCGTCGGGCATGACCGGGCAGGCGATGTCGCCCGCCGCCGCCATGGCCGAATGCCGCGCGGTCTGGCCGTGGTGGATTTCGTAGCCCTGCACCTCGACGCCTGACAAGCCGGCCCACGGCCCGCCCACGCTCGCAAACGCGGCCTGCCGGTGCTGCACGGTCTTGGCTTCGTCAAACACCGTGACCACCGGCAGCAGCCCCAGGCCGGGGCCGTTGCCGTCGATGCCGTGCGGGTCGATCAGCGCTTCGCCCAGCATCTGCAGGCCGCCGCAAATGCCCAGCACCGCGCCGCCCCGGCCGGCATGCGCGGCAATCGCCTGGTCCAGCCCCTGCGCGCGCAGCCAGGCCAGGTCGGCGCTGGTGGCCTTGGAGCCCGGCAGGATGACCCAGTCGGCCGGCCCCAGGCCAGCCAGTTCGGAAGGACTGCGCACCCATTTCAGGCGCACGCCGGGCACGTTTTTCAGCGGCTGGAATTCGTCAAGGTTGCTGATGCGCGGGTAGGCAATGACGGCGACGGTTTGGGTCACCGCGCCGGCGGCCGTGCTGCGGTCGTCAAACACGCCGTCTTCCTCGGGCAGGCCATGCTGCCACCACATCGGCAGCGTGGCGACGGTCGGCACGCCGGTCAGTTCCTGCAGCATCTGCGGCCCGGGCGCGAGCAGGCTGGCGTCGCCCCGGAACTTGTTGAGCACAAAGCCCCGGATCAACTGTTGCTCGGTCTTGTCCAGCATGGCCCAGGTGCCGTAGAGGTGGGCAAACGCGCCGCCCCGGTCGATGTCGGTGACCAGCAGGCAGGCGGCGTTCGCATGCAGGGCGACGCGCATGTTGACGATGTCGCAGGACTTGAGGTTGATCTCGGCGGGCGAGCCGGCGCCTTCGATCACCACCACGTCGTTCTCGGCCAGCAGCTCGTCGAGCGCCCGCGCCACCACCGGCCAGACCGACAGGCTGCGGCCGCGCCATTCCATGCGCGAGAGTTCGGCGTTGACCTGGCCCATCAGCACGACCTGGCTTTGCGTGTCTTTTTCGGGCTTGAGCAGCAGCGGGTTCATGCGCACATCGGGCACCGCACGGGCGGCGAGCGCCTGGAAATACTGGGCGCTGCCGATCTCGCCGCCGACCACGACGCGGGCGTTGTTGCTCATGTTCTGCGACTTGTAGGGCGCGACCTTCAGCCCCTGGCGGGCGTAGTAGCGGCACAGCGCGGTGGTCAGCCAGCTCTTGCCGGCGTTGCTGGTGGTGCCTAGCACCATGACGCTTTTTGCGGTCATTGACTTGCCTTGATAAGTTGTTGCCACGCATTGTGCAGCGCATCCTGCGCCAGCGGCGGCTGCACGCTGATGCGCACATGGCCGGGCAAGCCGAACGAGGCGGTGTCGCGCAGCTTGATGCCGTGGCTGCGCAGCCGGTCCAGCGCTTGCTGCAGGCTCAGGCCTTCGGGCAAGGCGGGACGGGCGCAGAAGAAATTGGCGTCGCTGGGCAGGCAGGTCCAGCCCATCGATTCGCACAGCGCGATTTGCCGCGCTTTCCAGTCGCGCAGCGTGTCCAGGCTGTCGGCCAGCCAGGCCTGCACGCCGCCATCGGTCCAGGCCTGCAGCAGCGCCACGCCATGCGCGCCGACCGGCCAGGACGGGCTGAGCTGGTCGAGTTGAAAGGCTTGCGCCTGCGCGCCCACGGGCGCAATGGCGTAGGCGGCGCGCACGCCGGTCAGGCCCAGCGCCTTGTTCGGAGTCCAGAGCTGCCAGACGGTTTGCAACTGCGCTTTGCTCAGTGACGGCGCGCCGCCGAGCCGCAGGGGTTCGTAGGCGCGGTCGAGCACGAGCATGGCTTTGGCCGCGCATGCATCGGCCATGTCACCCAGCCCCGCCTGGGCCGCGCCTAGCGGGCTGGACGGCTCGCAGGCCCAGAGCAGTTGCGCCTGGCCGGGTTCGCTGGCCAGCGTCAGCCGGTGCGCGCGGGCGGCTTGCGCATAGTCGCCGTAGCTGTGCGGCGGCAGCCACACCGCGCCGCCCTCGCCTGCCGTGTGCGCGGTTTGCGCCGCCAGCGCGGTGATGCGAAAAATGAATTCGCTGGCGCTGCCGGCCAGCACGATGCGCGTCGCGTCCACGCCATGGAAACCGGCGAGCTGCCCGCGCAGCGCGGTATAGCTGGCGTCGGGATACTGGCTGGCATCGGCCTGCCGCACGGCTTGCAGCGCCGCCGGGCATGGCGCGCAGGCGTTGCTGTTGGTGGAAAAGTCATGCAGTGGCACGCCGTGGCGGTCAGGTCCGCCATGGATACGCGCGCCTTGCTGCGGAAAAGCGTTCATCATCAAATCATCCATGCTACTGAAACAATAGCTATCACCGCATACGGGACAAGCGCAAACACCACTTTTGATGCATTTTTTTGCGCCAGCGGCACATCGCCGGCCCGTGGCGCGCGCCCGGTGGCGTTCAGCGTGTAGACACCGGGCTTGCTTAAGGTGACACCGAGCGCCATGGCCATCGCCGCCATCGGCCACCCGCTGTTGGGCGAGGGCGTGCGGGCCGCTTCGCGCCGCAATGCGCCGAACTGGACTTGCCGCGTCACGCCCATCAGCAGCCAGGCCGTCAGCCGCGCGGGCAGCCACGACAGCGCATCGTCGGCGCGCGCCGCCCATTTGCCGGCCCATTCCCAGTGCTGGCCCCGGTAGGTTCCCCGGTAGCCCCACATCGCATCGGCGGTGTTGGCGAAGCGGTACACCGCCGCGCCCGGCAGGCCCAGCAGCACGAACCAGAAGATCGGCGCGACCACCGAGTCGTTGAGGTTTTCAGCCAGGGTTTCAATGACGCTTTCGCGCACCTGGCTTTCGCTCAGGCTGGCCGTGTCGCGGCTGACCAGCCAGGACAGCCGCTCGCGCCCGGCGGGCAGCGACTGGCGCAGCGCCGCCTCGACCGCGCCGACTTCGTCAACCAGCATGCGCCAGGACAGCATGGACTTGAGCAGCCAGGCCATCAGCGCAATCAGCACGGTGGCGGCCAGCCCGTTTTCAATGCCGGGCCGGGCCATGAAACGGGCAAGCTGCCAGAAGCTCAAGGCCTGCAGCGCCCAGGCCAGCGCGCCGGCCGCCGCCGCGCCCGCCATCCAGGCCAGCGCGCCCAGCACAAAGGCCGGTGCTGGCGGGCAGCGCACGGTGACACGGCCGCAGGCCTTGAGGTAATGCCCGATCCAGACCACGGGATGAAACGCCACGGGCGGCTCGCCCCAGCGGCGGTCAATCCACAGGGCCAGCAGCAACACCACGGGCATGGTGAATGCCAGAACCAGCGGCATCCCCACGTCAGAAATCCGAAGCCGGAACAGGCGCCCCGGCGGGCTGGCCCCAATGGTCTTCAAACACCATGTCGGCCAGCGCGGCGCGGCGCGCCCACTTTTCGGCCTGCAGCATGGGCTGGTCGTAAAAGGCGTGGACCGGCCCCAGGCACAGGATGGCAATCGGCTTGCTGCCCTCGGGCATGTTCAGCAGCTCGCCCAATTTGACCGGGCAAAAAATCGACACCCAGCCCATGCCCAGCCCTTCGGCGCGGGCGGCCAGCCAGAGGTTTTGAATCGCGCAGGCGGCAGACGCCAGATCCATCTCGGGCAGCGTGCGGCGGCCAAACACATGCGCCTCGCGTCCCGGCGGCAGGGCCACGACCAGCAGCTCGGCGGCATCGAGCACGCCCTGCACCTTGAGTTTCATGAACGCATCCTCGCGCTCGCCCAGGGCTTGCGCGGTCAGCACCCGCTCCAGCTCGACCAGCGCATGCACGCTTTCACGCAAGGGGCGGCTGCGGATTCGGAGGAAGCGCCACGGCTGCATGAAGCCGACGCTGGGCGCATGGTGGGCGGCCGACAGCAGGCGCTGCAGCAGGTCGTCGGCGACCGTGCCGCCGCTGAAGTGGCGCATGTCGCGCCGCTCATGGATGGCGCGGTACACGGCCTGGCGCTCGGGCAGGCTGAAGGCGTGGCTGGCGCCATCAGGCGCGTTCACGCCCTCAGTCTTCAATGCCGCGCTGGGCCGGAATGCCCGCGTTGAACGCATGCTTGACCTTGGTCATCTCGGTCACGGTGTCGGCCAGCTCGATGATCTCGGGCGGGCAGCGGCGGCCGGTGATGACCACATGCACATCCTTCGGGCGGCTCTTGAGCGTCAGCAGCACGTCACCCAGCGGCAGCCAGCCGTAGATCAGCGGGTAGGTCAGCTCGTCGAGGACGACCATGAAGTTCTCGCCGTTCAGTATCTCGGCCTTGGCCTTTTCCCAGCCATTGCGCGCCAGCTGGGCCGAATGCTCCAGGTCCTGGCTTTTCCAGCTGAAGCCGTCGCCCAGCCCTTCAATCGCAATGCCCAGCTGCTCGAACATGCGGTGCTCGCCGAAGCGGGCGCTCGGCACCTTCATGAACTGGAAAATCTTCACGGCCTTGCCATGCACATGGTGGCGGCCGTGGGCGCGCAGGGCCAGGCCAAAGGCGGCGGTGCTTTTGCCCTTGCCGTCGCCGGTGTTGACGATCACGAGGCCCCGGCGTTCGCCCTCGGGCTTGTCATAGGGTTTGTCGGTGGGGGGGGTTTCAATGTTCATGGGAAATTAGAACTTATCGGGAGGAGGTTTGAAATCAGGGCTGAGCCGCACCGTCTCGCCGATGATCAGCAAGCCGGGCTGCGGGCCATAGCCCGGAGCGCATGCCACCAGAGCGCTCAGCCCGGTGGCGATGACGGTCTGGCCCGCCCGGGTGCCGTCGCGCACGATGGCGGCCGGGGTGTCGGGCGCCAGTCCGTGGGCGATCAGCTGCTGCGCAATCTGCGCCAGGCGCTGCACGCCCATGTAAAAAACCAGGGTCTGGCCGGGCCGCGCCAAAGCCTGCCAGTCGTGCGTGGCCTCGTCATCGGCCAAGTGGCCGGGCAAAAACACGCAGCTGCCCGCCAGGTCGCGGTGGGTCAGGGGAATGCCAGCGGCCGCCGAGCAGCCGCTGGCCGCCGTCACCCCTGGCACCACCTCGAAAGCCAGGCCCGCCGCCTGCAGGGCCTGCACCTCTTCGCCGCCGCGTCCGAACACATAGGGGTCGCCGCCCTTGAGGCGAACCACGCGCCGCCCCAGGCGCGCATGCTCAACCAGCAAGGCATGGATGCCGTCCTGCGGCACCGAGTGATCGCCCAGCGCCTTGCCGACATACACGCGCAGGGCGGCCGGCGGGATCAGCGCCAGCACCTCGGGCGTGATGAGGCGGTCATGCACCACCACCTCGGCGCGCTGCAGCCGGTCAAGGGCGCGTAGCGTCATCAAATCAGCCGGACCCGGCCCGGCGCCGACGATGGAGACAAAGCCACCGCCGCCCTGCCCGGCTTCAAGCGTCATGGCCGCCATCCGGTCCCTGGTGAAACACCAGATCCTCCACGGGTTGGCCGCCGACCAGATGCTGCCCGATGATGCGGTCCATGTTGGCGCTGGTCACGTTGTAGTACCAGGTGCCGTCAGGCTGCACGCACATCACCGGCCCGCCCTTGCAGGCGGCAAAGCAGCTCACGCGGCTGCGCTTGACGCGCATCTCGCCGTCGTGCAGGCCAGCGGCCTTGAACTTGTCGCCCAGGCTGTCGAACAAGTCCTGCGAGGCGCCATCCTGCGTGCAGCGCGGGCCGATGCAGACCAGCAGGTGGCGCTTGTAGCTGCCAATCTTGGGCTTGACCACCTCGTTCATGCTTCGGACTCCTCGGCGCTGACCGCTTCCTGTTTGACGGCTTCGTTTTCAACCGGCGCGGCCAGCACGGCCTCGATGTAGTCGGCCGGCAGTTGGTGGCGCAGCGCCAGCGCGGCAACCGTTTCACCATCGGCATGGTCGATGCGCAGGTTCTCCATCCAGCCGATCAGGCCGGTGGACAGCGAGCGGCCCGCCCTTTCGCCTTCGCGGGTGCTGCCGTCGCCGTGCAGCTCGTACTTGTTGGCATAGCCGCGCGGCGTGACCATCAGGCCGTGGCGCACGAAGGTGTGGCTGTTACCGATTAGGACCGTGGTCAGCATGCCGATGTCGCACTCGCTCATCTTGTCCAGCGTCGTGAATTCGATGCGCTCGCGGCGCCGGTAGGCCGACTTGACCACCGCCACCGGCGTGCCGGGCCGGCGATGCCGCAGGAACAGCTGCTGCGCCTGCACGATCTGCTGGGTGCGCCGGCCGCTCTTGGGGTTGTACAGCGCCACCACGAAGTCGGCGGCGGCCACCGCGTCCAGGCGGCGCGCGATCACCGGCCAGGGCGTGAGCAGGTCGGACAGCGAGATCGAGCAAAAGTCGTGTGTCAGCGGCGCGCCGACCAGCGCCGCGCAGGCGTTGATGGCCGACGCGCCCGGAACGACTTCGACCTCTACATCGGACTCGGGCGTCCAGCCGGCCTGGAACAGCACCTCGTAGGTTGGCCCGGCCATGCCGTACACGCCGGCATCGCCGCTGGAGATCAGCGCGACCTTCTTGCCTTCGCGGGCGCTGGCCAGCGCATGCACGGCGCGGTCCAGCTCCTCGGTCATGCCCTTGCGGACGACTTCCTTGCCTTCGAGCAAGTCGGCCACCAGCTTGATGTAGGTGACATAGCCGACCACCACGTCGGCCTCGGCAATGGCAGCGCGCGCGCGGTGCGTCATGTGCTCGTGGCTGCCGGGGCCAATGCCGACCAGCATGATTTTTCCCTGGGGGCCGGTCATGGGTTCACCGCCGTCGCGGCTGATGCGCGCGGCCTGGAGCCGTCAAAAGTTGCCGCCAGCACCGGGCGCAGCCAGCGCTGGAACGCCGCGCCGCACACGAAACCCATCGACGCCCAGAACGACAGCGACACCCAGGTGGTGGCCCAGATGAACTGCGCGCCGAGTTCGCGCAACTGCGCCTGCGCCGGGCCGCTGAAACCGGCCAGCGGGTCGGCGCCGATGTGCGGCGCGCCGACGACGAAAGGCAAGGCCAGCCACGCCGTGGCAGCGGCCCAGCGCAAGGGACTGCGCAAACCCGCCAGCGAGGCGCAGGCCAGGGCCGCGCTGCCTGCGGCCAGCACCCACCAGCCCTGGCGCGAGCCCAGGCGGGCGGCATCCATGCCCGGAATCTCGGCATGCAGGCCCAGCGAAGGCCAGAAATGAAAGCTGAGCCAGCCAGCGGCGGCCACCAGCAAGCCCAGCGGCAAGGAACCGGCGGCCGTGCCGCGCCACAGGCAGACGCCCATGACGGCAAACACCAGCAGCGCCATGCTGAAGGCATGCAGGACATTGGCCGTCCAGGTCCAGAAAATCCGCTCGGCGCCATCGGCCGGCGCCCATTCCCCGGCCGCGCCGTGTTCATGTTCATGCGCTGGCGCCACACCTTCGACGTGGGCATGCGGCATCACGGCTACCGGCGCTGCCGGTGCTTCGGCCTTCTGCCCTTCGTACACCTCGGCGGCCAGAATAATCGGCACCGCCTGCCACTGCTGCACCCCGGACTGGACACTGCCCACCAGCAAGGCGGCGGCCAGCGCCGCCCAGATCAGTCGTTGAAAAATCATGAAAGCCCTCCCGGTTCAATGGCAAGGCTTGACGGTGACGTGGCGCACGTCATGCGCGGCGTTGTGCGCCAGCGGGCTTTCGGCAAAGGCCACGCCGTACAGCACGACCAGGCCCAGGGCGGCGCCGGCGGCGAGTTGCAGCAGCAGGCTGCGGGTTGCGCTGGCGGGGTAAACGGTGGAAGAAGAGACGGAAGATGCGTTCATGGGTTGCTCCATTTCAGGGTTGAGAAACTAAAAATAAAATTACAGCGGGAAACCGTTGCAGCGGGCTAATGAAACCGTGGCGTGGCGCCCGTCGGCGCCCCGGTGCTTGTGCTTTTCGACCAGCAGCGCCGTGGCGGGAAGCACTGGCCCCATCGCCGATGCGGCCAGCAGCGCGGCGGCTTCGCTGACCGACGGGCTGCCGGTGTACTTGCGCACCGTCTCGGACGGGTTGGGCACGGGCACGGCGGCCAGTTGTCCGGGGGTGTAGAACGTCATGCGCCAGCCATGCTGCGCGGCCAACGCCAGCAGCCCCGGCTCGTCGGCCTTGAGGTCGATGCTGGCAGCCGCCGCCACGTCGGCCAGGCAGGCGCCGGCCAGCGCCAGCGCTTCGCCCAGGGCCTGCTGCAGCGTGGCCAGCGGCGTGCCCCGGTCGCAGCCCAGGCCGACGGCGATTTTCAGGGTCGCAGCGCTCATGCGGCTTGCGGCGGGCGGTACACCACCAGGCGCTCGTTCAGCTGCTGCCAGCGCTCGTCCGTCACCTCGGCATGGGTGATCCACAGCACGGCCTTGAAGTGGCTCAGGTCCACGTCGTCAAAGCGCTCGAACTTGTGGATGGTCGCCGGCAGCGGCGTCGGCCGGGTCCACCAGTCGGGGCTGCCGGCTTCCTGCACGACGGCAATCGGCTCGCCGTTGACGACATGCGCCGAGACGCGGGTGATGTTGAGCTTGGGCGCCTCGACCTTCCAGCCCAGCTCGCGGCCCAGAATGTCCACTGGAATGGTTTTGCCCACGTCGGACGCGGTGGTCAGGACGGCGGTGGCGCCGAGCAGCGCGGCGACCTGCTCGGCCATGGCATTGGCGCCGCCGACGTGGCCCGACAGCACCGGAATGACAAACTGCCCGGCGTCATCGACCACCAGCACGCCCGGGTCTTCGTCCTTGCTTTTCAGGTGCGGCGCAATCAGGCGCACCACCGCGCCCAGCGAAACGAAGAAAACGACCTGGTCAAACCCGGTGAACAGCGTGGCGATCTCGTCGCGGAAAGCGCCGCTGTAGGCACGCACCGGGTTGGGCAAACCGGCCATGAGTGGCGCAAATTTTTCAGCCACACAGACGCTGGCCTGCGGCAACTGGCGCGCCAGTCCGGCGGTTTGCTGCGCGCCATGTTTGGTGATGGCGACAAGGACGACGCGTACGCCCGGACTGGTTTCCGGTAAGGTGTGAATGGTCATGGCTGGTTTTCCTCTTCTTCGATTTCAGTGCTTGTTTTCTTGCGGCAGCCGCGCAGCATGTCGCCGCGCACGCGGTCAGGGTTCTTGACCAGCAGCAGCGACAGGTAATTGACCTTCGTTCCCTTGAGTTCGGCCACGTCGTGAACAATCCGCTCGACCGGCGAGCCGGCTTTTTCAATGAAGCGGCTGTGCGCCAGCAAGCCCCGGCGCGCCAGCAGGTCGATCAGGTCGTCCAGCAGCGGCTTGACCTTCATCAGCACCAGCGTGTCGAAGTCGTCCAACATCTTTTCGACCGCCGCGATGCCGTAGGCGGCGGGCACGATGGCAATCGTGTCGTCCTGCTCCGACAGCGGCATCTGCAGCCGGGCGCAGGCCGCGTTGAACGAGGTCACGCCGGGCACGATGTCGATGTTGGCGTCAGCGTCCAACTCGCGCAGCACGCGCGCCAAATAGCAAAAGCTGGCGTAGGTGGAGGCATCGCCTTCGACCAGGAACAGCACGTCCCGCCCTTGCGCCAGCAGCGCCTGCACGGTTTGCGCGGCCTTGAGCCAGTGGCGGGCGAGCTTTTCCACATCGTGCGTCATGGGGAACAGCAGCGGCTGGTGCGCTGCCGGCAGCGCCAGCCCGGCGCGCAGCGCGATGTCGAGCGCGTAGCTTTCCTTGCGCAGGCTGCGCACCGGGTAAGTCCACACGGCATCGGAACGCTCCAGCAAGGCCCAGGCGCGGCGCGTGATCAGGCCCGGATCGCCGGGGCCTAAAGACACGCCGAACAGGTGGCCCGGCGCGATGGCCGGAGAAACCGCTTGAAGATCAGTCATTGCTTTTCTCCGTCTTTCCGGGCGCACACCAGCCAGACCGGGTTTTCAGCGGCCATGCGGTTCATGTGCAAAATCGGCTTGCTGCGCGAGGCCTGCAGCTGCAGCACATCCCAGGACACGCCCAGCGCCTTGAGCGTTTCGACGGCCGTTCCCAGGTTTTCGAGCGTGACGAAGTTCATCACCAGCCAGCCCTCGGATTTCATGCGCTGCAATACCAGGCGGATCAGCCCGGCCAGTTCGCCGCCCGAGCCGCCGATGAACACGGCATCCGGGTCGGGCCAGTGCTGCAGGCCTTCGGGCGCCTTGCCATGCACCAGCGTGTGGTTGCTGATGCCCATCGCCCGGCGGTTGGCCCGCACGATGGCGCTGTCATCGACGTTTTTTTCAATCGCGTACACATGGCCCTGGCTGCACAGCCGCGCAGCTTCCAGGCCCACGGAACCCGAGCCGGCGCCAATGTCCCAGACCACGCTGCCGGCGCGCAGTTGCATGCGGGCCAGCGACACCACGCGCACTTCGTTCTTGGTGATCAGGCCTTTTTCCGGGTAGCGCTGCTGGTAGCTGGCATCGGGCAGGCCCAGCAGCACCGGCTGCGTGCGCGCACGGATGCGCCACAGCAGCACCACGTTCGGATCGGCAAACGGCATCTGCGCGGCGGCACTGATGCTCATGCCGCTGACGATGCGTTCGTCGGGCTGGCACAGGCGCTCGGCCACCGCCATCTCGAAATCATCGGCCAGGCCCTCCGTGACCAGCATGCGGGCGATGCGGTCGGGCGTGTTGGCGGGGCTGGTGAGAATAGCCAGGCGGTCGTTTTGCCGTATGTCACGCAGCAGCGCGTAGAGGCCGTGGCCAGGCTCCGAACCTTCCGCCCAGTCGCCGGCATCCTTGCTGTGGACCGACGAAAACTTCATGTCCTGCCACGGCAGACTGAGCCGGGCGCAGGCCAGTTGCAGCGTCGAGACATTGGGCAGCACCTCGATGGCCTCGATGCACAGGCGCGACGCCAGGTAGGCGGCGATGCCGTGGCACAAGGGGTCGCCGGTGGCAAGCACCACCACACGCTGGGCGTCGGCCTGGGCGGCGCGAATCCACTCCGGCACCTGCGACAGCGCGCCGGTCAGGTCAAGCCGCTGGGCAGACGGGTCGATGTGCGCGCCAAACAGCTGCAGCACGCGCGTGCCGCCAATCACCAGTTGCGCCTGCTGCAAATGCGCCAGCGCGGCGCGGCCCAGGCTGGCCTCGCCGTCATCGAGCACGCCGATGATCCGGCATTTTTCAATCAGATTTATCGTTTCGGAATTCAAGGGGCCTCCGCTATCTTGCGACCGTCAAAGTCGCAGACCAGCACTTTCAAATCAAATTTATCGGGATAACGCGCCTGCAGGGTCTGAATCACGCGCTGCGCCAGCGCGGTGTGAAAGGCCGTGCCCAGGCCCAGCGCATCCATGCGCTCGCCGGCATAACGCGCGGTTTCGTTCTGGCGAATCGCCTCGCACACCTCGGGCGCCGCGCCCAGGCCGGCGGCAATGTCGGCCAGCAGGCCGGTATCGACCTCGGCGCGGCCGGCGTGGGTGATGGTTTCGCCCTGCGCTATTTTTGTCAGCTTGCCGACCATGCCGCCGATCACTACCTGCTTCAAACCAGCCTTCACCGCCGCGCTCATGGCGTAGCGCAAGAAATCGCCCATCTGCACAAAAGCCGGCTCGGGCAGGTGCGGCATTTCGGCCATCACGAATTTCTCGGTGCGCCCGCCGGTGGTCAGCACCACCACGCCGTGGCCCAGCGTGCCCGCCACCTGCACGCCCTGCACCACGCTGGCCCGGTAGGCCGCCGTCGAATACGGCTTGACGATGCCGGTGGTGCCCAGGATGGAAATGCCGCCCAGGATGCCCAGCCGGGCGTTCAAAGTCTTCCTGGCCATCTCCACGCCTTGCGGCACCGAAATGCAGACCTCGAAGCCGGCCTCGTCCAGCAGTTCGCCGGCCGCAGCCTGCACATTGGCCGTGATGTTGCGACGCGGCACCGGGTTGATGGCCGGGCCGCCCACCGTCAGCCCCAGGCCGGGCATGGTCACGGTGCCGACGCCAAAACCGCCGGTCAGCAGCACCTGGCCGGGCAGGTCGCGGCGCAGCGTCACGTCGGCCGTGAGGTGCGCCTTGTCGGTGCAGTCGGGGTCGTCGCCCGCGTCCTTGATGACCATGGCGTGGGCGGTGTCGCCGTTGACCGCGCCGTCCAGTACCGAAAACGTCACCAGGTCGCCATTAGGCAGCAGGCATTCGATGCGGTCCGGCACCTGTCCGGTTACCAGCCCCAGCGTGGCCGCGCGCGCCGCCGCCGCCGAACACGCGCCGGTGGTGAAGCCGGTGCGCGTGCCGCGCGGCGCGTTTTTGTCCATCATGCGAGGGTTTTCCGCGCCAGCTCTTGCGCTTCGGCCAGCCCCAGCAGGGCATGAATGGCGGCCACCACCAGCGTCGAGCCGCCCTTGCGGCCGCGAATCACCACCCAGGGCACGTCATTTTCCAGCGCCATCAGATCCTTGGATTCGGCCGCCGAGACAAAGCCGACCGGCATGCCGACGACCAGCGCCGGGCGCGCGCCCTCGTCATGGATCAGCCGCACCAGTTCGATCAGTGCGGTCGGCGCATTGCCGATGCCGACAATGGCGCCGTCGATCAAGCCCAGCCGGTGCGCCTTGCGCATGGCCTGCACGGCGCGGGTCGTGCCTTCGGCCTTGGCGGCTTCAATCACATCGGCATCCGAGATGAACTGGTGCGTGGCCATGCCGAAATGGCCCAGCCGCGGCGCCGACAGGCCGACGCAGATCATCTCCACATCGGCGACCACGCGGGTGCCGCGCGACAGGATGGCGGCCACGCCGGCGTCCACCGCGCGCGGGTGAAAGTCGGTCAGGCCGTTGAAGTCGAAGTCGGCATTGGCGTGGATCATGCGGCGCACGATGGGCCACTGGCCGGCGGTGTAGGCATGCGCGGCCACTTCGCGGTCAATCACGGCAAAGGAGTCATGCTCGATGGCCCGGCCGGCGGCGGTGAGCTGCTCGGTGACGGTGTTGGCGGTATTCATGGGTGGGCGTGCTCGTGGCGATGGTCGTGCGGATGCGCGTGGTCATGCGGATGAATCTGAACGATGGCCTGGGCATGCGGATGCGGGTGTTCGTGAGCGTGGTGGTGGTCGTGCGCAATGGCATCGTCATGGTGATGCCCGCCCAGGCCATGTTCAACGCCGAATTCGCGGTACTTGCAGCCGTCGCACGGCATGCGCAACTCCGGCGCGCCGCGCTTCAGGTCATTCACCCGCGCTTCCAGCAGCTCAAAGATTTCGCGTTCAAAACCGAAGTACGCCGTCGAGGTAAAGCGGATGGCCGGGTACTGCGCTTTCAGGTTTTCAACCTGCCGCGTGATGCGCTCGACCAGCGTGCCGTTGAACAGGTAGTACGGCAGCACCACCACCTGCGTCATGCCCAGCAGGCTTTGCCGCTGCACGGCTTTTTCAAGGCGCGGCCAGGTGATGCCGGTGAACGCCAGATCGACCAGTTCATGGTCGGTTTCCTCCATCAGCCAGCGCGCCATCTTGGCCATCTCGCCGTTGGCCTGCCGGTCCGACGAGCCGCGCCCCAGCATCACCACGCCCGTGGTCGTCGGGTCGGGCATGTCCAGCGCCTGCATCGCGCCTTTCAGGCGGCGCTTGACGATGGACAGAATCGGGTCGCAGGCCGCGAGGTGCGGCGCGTACAGGAACTGCACCTGCGCAAACTTCAGGCGCGCGCCGTCAATGGCCTGCGGAATGTCCATCTTGACGTGGCCGGCGGCATTCAGGATCAACGGCACCACCAGCACCCGCTGCGCGCCTGTCGCGGCGCGGCGCAGGCCTTCGCTCATGGTGATCTCGGAGAACTCGATGAAGCAAACCTCGATGCGCCAGCCTGGCTGGCGCACGCGCCACTGCTGCGCAAAGGCTTCAATCTCGTCGTTGCCCGATTTTTCGCGTGAGCCGTGGCCCACCAGAAGAATAGTGTCTGCAGTCATGGTGTTTCCGGAAGGTCTTGGGGAATGTCGGGCGTCGCGCCGGTGCTGGCGCGCCGGAATTTGTGGGTAAAGCTGGCGTCGTACAGCTTGGACTTGGCCAGCGTTTGCCAGTGCCGCGCGCCCAGCGTCGGGCTGGCGATGATCATGGACTGGCTGACGATTTTTGCCTCGCGGCACAGGGCCTGGATGGTCGCCACCGTGCCCCGGATGATTTTTTCCTCGCCCGGCCAGCTGGCCTTGTGGACCACCACCACCGGCGCGTCCGGCGACCAGCCGGCCGCCGTCAGCGCCGCCGTGACACGTCCCATCAGCGTGATGCTCAAGAAGATGCACAGGGTGCTGTGGTGCGCCGCCAGCGCTGCCAGCGACTCGCCCTCGGGCATCGGCGTGCGCCCTTCCATCCGGGTAAAAATCACGGTTTGCGTAACTTCGGGCAGCGTCAGGCTTTCCACCGCCGCCGCCGCCGAGGCCATGGCCGACGACACGCCCGGCACCACCGCAATCGGAACGCCCGCCGCGTCCAGCGGCTGCACCAGCTCGATCAGCGCGCCATACAGACCGGGGTCGCCGGTCTGCAGGCGCACCACGGTCTGGCAGCGCCCGGCCTGCGCGATCAGCCAGGCCGACATCTGCTCCAGCGTCATGTCCTTGCTGTCGGCGATCACGCAGCCCGCCGGCGCCCAGCGCGTGGCGGCCTCGCTGACCAGGGAACCGGCGAACAAAATAGCGCCGGCGCGCTCGATCAGCGCCCGGCCCTTCACGGTGATGAGTTCCGGGTCGCCAGGCCCTGCGCCCACAAACCAGACAGTGCCGCCGTTCATGACATCGACGCTGAAAAGCGTTGCCTCAACATATCGTCCCCTCCACGCCCATCGCGCGATAGATTAAATGGGTGTGATGCAGCGAAGGGGAGAAAAGGACAGAGAAGGCGAAGCCGCAAGAGCAGCGGATGCCGGTGCAAAAGATGCCCGAAACCGCTGTGGACTGTCGCCTGCTGACCCTTGCCCATCGCAAGATCACGCGCAAGAAATCAGGCCGGTCTCCGGGCTCACGAGTGAAGAAGCTAAAAAGCTTGTTCTGCCAGACCCCCTTCCCATGCGTTGGCACAGTGGTGATGGACCTGGCTTTGACTCGTTTACCGTTGCGAGGGCAGCGTCGGAATAGCGTGGGTTGGTGAATAAACCCGTGCGCACCGACTTCCCGTTTAAGCCTGCAAACCGAAGTCCGCAGGCCACCTGAATTACCGTTTCAGTTTAGCACCCTGAAAATCACTTTCGCAAAACCGCTGGTTGAATCCATCGGTTGCTCCTGATTAAATAGCTGCTGATGCAGGTGGAGTATGCGCAAAAGGCACTATTGCCACTATTTTGGCGTTTGGCGTTTGGCGCGCTCTCAAAGCCGTCTCAGGCGCCCCAGCCCGGCAGTGACCGAAACACCCACAGCAAGAGGCTGATCGACCCGAATGACGCCACGGTGGCGCCCAGCAGGGCCGCAGCCGCCAGGCCATCGCGGCCATACTTTTGCGCCAGGATCGTGTAGATGCCCAGCATGGGGCAAGCCGCCGTCAGCAGCAGGCCCATGCGCATCTGCGGCTCCATGGGCGTCAAGCCGCCGACCTCTGAAAGCAGCAGCACGGCCAGCATGACCAGCGGGTGCAGCAGCAGCTTGCCCACGGCAATCTGCACCACCTGGCGCCGCATGCCCTGGATTTTCAGCCCCACCAGCGCCCCGCCGATCACGAACAGCGACAGCGCGCCGCTGGCCTGGGAAAACAGCGTGACCGTGCGCGCGACCGGAGACGGCAGTTGCCAGCCCATCACCGACACCATGAGCCCGGCCAGCAGCCCGAGCACCATCGGGTTGCGCAGCAAATTCACCAGCGACTGGCGCAGCACCAGATGCCAGGCGCCGCTGCGCCCCTGGCCACTTTCAGCCAGCCCCAGCAGCAGCGGGATCAAAATAAGATTTTCGACCATCATGTTCAGGCCCAGCACCACGCCGGCCACCGGGCCGAGGGTCAGCAAGGCAATCGGATAGCCGACGAAACCGCTGTTGGAGCAGGACATGCCCATGGCGTAGTAGGCGCTGGTGGTGCCGTCTTGCCCGGCCACGCGGCGCGCCCACAGCCAGCCCAGGCCCAGCGTCAGCAGCGAGCCGGCCGCATAGAGGAACAGGTAGCGGCCATTGAGAATCTCGCCAATCGGGCGCTGCGCCAGCGCGTTGAACAGCAGCGCAGGCAGCGCCAGGTTGATCACGAACTTGCCCATCACGCGCATGTCGGCCGGACTGAACAAACCCCGCCGCGTGGTGATAAAACCCAGGACGATGGTGAAATAGATGGGGCCGGTGATGGCCAGGATATCGAGCATCAGCAGCAGTCAGCCACAGTCGCCTTCAATCACGGCTTGCGCGCAGCCAGCAGGCGGTCGGCGTACTCCTGCCAGCGGGCGCCCTTGTCAACCCCCGCAAAGACGCCGGCCCTGGCCTGGTCGGCCACCCACTGGTGCTTGGTGGCGATGGCGGCGGTCATCAAGGGCTCGAACCCGGCTTCGCGCACCGTGTTGGCCGACTCGCGCATTTCCTCGGCCCGGCGCTGGCCGTGCTGCACCACCCGGCTGAAGAAGTAGGCGCCCTGCGCGCTCCAGTCGATGCCCGGAAAGGTTTCCTGCAGCGTCGGCAGCACCTGGTCTTCGACGCCGTAGGCGCGGGCCGTGGCGTAGCTCTCGATCACCAGCGCTTCGAGCCCCTTGATCATGATGCTGCGGCACATCTTGATGGCGCTGGCCACGCCGAGCCGCTCACTCACGGCCCTGGCATCCATGCCCCAGCCGGCCAGCAGCGGCGCCAGTTCGGCGGCCCGGGCGCCGCCCAGCAGCATCGGCACCCGGATGCCATAAGGCGGCACCGAGGTCATCACGCCGGCTTCGACATAATGCGCGCCGGCCGCGTCAATCAGGGCGGCGCACTGCTGCTTGGTGCCGGGCGAGGCGGAATTGAGGTCCAGGAAAATGGCGCCGGGACGGATGAATTGCGCGGCCTCCCGCGCCACGGCCAGGGTGCTGGAGGCGGTCACGGCCGAGATGACCAGGTCGCTCGCCTCGCACAGCGCCTGCAGGCAAGGCTGGGCCGTCACGCCGGCCGCAGCCGCATGCGCCAGCTCGGCCGCCTGCGTGGCTGGACCGGCCAGCTTCAAGTCCCAGACGGACATGGCGGCGATGCCCGGTTGCTCCTTCAGGCCGGCACTGAAGATTTTGCCGACTTCGCCATAGCCGACAAGGCCGATGTTGTTGATGTTCATGAAAATGACCCGGTAAAAAGTAAAGGCTGCGAGGCTACTGGCATTGTGCGCATTTCGCCTGGCTTGCACAGGCCCTGCCCAATCTAGCTGCCAGACTGAAAACGAATAACCGCCCGTGGCCCGGCATCTGCCGCTCAAAGACAAAACGCCCCGTGCTTTGCGAGCACGGGGCGTTCTGGATGGAGGGTTTTACTTGGTCTTTACCTGCCTGTCAAAACCTCATCAGGGCAAATCAGACAGATCACTTCAGTTCAGCGCTGATTTTTTGCCGTCCTTGTACACATACAGGGTGATGGCAGGGTTTTTCAATTCGCCGTTGGGCTCGAATGCGATGGTGGTGGTCACGCCCTTATAGTTTGTTTTGATCAGCTCAGGCGTGTAAACCTTTGGATCGGTGGATTTGGCGCGCTTCATGGCGTCAACGAGTACAAACGTTGCGTCATAGGTGTAGGGGCTGTAAATCTGGAACTGGCCAGGATATTTGGCGTCGTAACGCTTTTTCCAGGCTTCGCCGCCTGGCATCTTGGACAGCGATGCTCCGCCTTCGGCGCAAACCACATTGCCAATGGTCTTGGCGCCGCCAGCCAGCTTGGCCACTTCAGCGGTGCAGATGCCGTCACCGCCAAAAAACTTGACGTTGCTCATGCCGAGTTGCTCCATCTGGCGCAGCATTGGACCGCCTTGCGCATCCATGCCGCCGAAGAAAACCGCATCGGGGCTTTTGGATTTGACGGCGGTCAGAATCGCCATGAAGTCAGTCGCCTTGTCGGTGGTGTACTGCTCATCGACAACCGTCATGCCCTTGGCCATGGCGGTCTTTTTGAACACTTCGGCCACGCCCTGGCCGTAAGCGGTACGGTCGTCGATGATCGCGACTTTTTTCAGTTTCAGTGCATCGGCGGCATAAAAGGCCAGGCCAGCGCCCAGGGCGTTGTCATTGGCAATGATGCGGTAGGTTGTTTTGTAGCCAGGCTTTGTCAGGTTGGGGTTGGTGGCAGCGCCTGTCACCATGGGGATGCCGCAGTCGTTGTAAACCTTGGAAGCAGGAATAGTGGTGCCGGAGTTCAGATGACCCACCACACCGGCCACTTTAGAGTCGCACAGTTTTTGTGCAACCGCCGTGCCCTGTTTTGGATCAGCGGCATCGTCTTCAGCCACCAGTTCAAATTTGATTTTTTTGCCGCCGATGACGATGTTTTGAGTGTTCAGCTCTTCAATGGCCATGCGCACGCCATTTTCATTGTCTTTGCCATAGTGGGCCTGCGCACCGGACATCGGTGCCACATGACCAATTTTCACGACAGCATCCTGCGCTGAAGCCAGGCCTGCCACCATTGCAAGGGTTGCCACTACTGTCAATTTCAATTTCATCTGCATAAAAAACACTCCGGTTAGGAAATTACCTGTGAAGGTTGAGAACATTTTTTAACTCAACAGGAAGGAACATAACGCAATTTTTGGGCCTGCACCATAGCAACGTCCCTAGGTGGGCTTTGATCAGAGGGTTTGCCTTGACAAGCATCATTCACCGTGAAAATAAGCCTCAAGCTGCGTCAGAGCACATCCTGTTGCCGGCTTTGCGGCCGAGCCGCAAAGGCCTCCGATTCCTGCCCAAACGCCTGGCTCACGGATTCACGCACGACCAGTTCAATCTCCTCCCGAAGACGCGGCAAGAGGCCGTCGGCATGCTCCAGGATCAGTTGCTCGATGGCCTCGTGCAAACGCCGCTCCAGCACCAGGTCGATGCGCTGCAGCACGCGCCGGACCATCAGCTCCTGCATTTCAGCCGAAGCCGGGGCCACACCCACGGCGCCGCCGGATGCAGCTCCGCCAGCAACAACCGGATGGACGATTTCGGTCAGCGTGGGCACGTCAGCCGGCGGCCCTGTCAGGCGGCTCATGCCGCGCCTCTGGCCCGGCTGGCCAGGTCATGCCTTTTCAGGGTGTAGCCGCGCGCCGCGTAATGTTTCCAGCGGTCTCGTCCGGCCGGTACATCCTCGGGGTGTATTGAAACCACCTCGATCAAGCGCTCGAATCCTTCAAACCCGCCAGGCACGCCCTGGCCCAGGTTCACCAGGATGTCACGGCCCGGACAATCCGCCGGCGATGCCGCCAGCACGACGGGCGTGGCCGCCAGTGTGCCGGGCGATGCCGCGCCCGTGCAATGCGGAACAAATTCCGTCGCGGAAAAACTCCACAGCAGCGCATCGAGTTCCGCCAGCACTTCAGGCTCGGCGATGACCGCTACCGTGGCGCCGCTGAGATAGGCCTTGCGCAGCAAACGGCAGCCATAAGCCAGTTTGTCGGGCACATTGAAATGAAAGGCGATCTCGGTCATGCCCGGGTTTTGGCGGCAGGCGTGCTTTTTCGGGCGGGCCTGGTTTTTGGGCTTGCCTTGACGGGCTGCGCGGCCGGCACTGCCTGCACCTGGCCAAGCAAAAAGTCGAGCAGCAACGCCACCGGGCGGCCGGTCGCCCCCTTGGCGGCACCGCTTTTCCAGGCCGTTCCGGCAATGTCCAGGTGCGCCCATGCAAAGTCGGCGGCAAAGCGCTGCAGGAACTTGGCGGCCGTCACCGCACCGCCCGCGCGTCCGGCCACATTGGCGACATCGGCAAAATTGCTTTTCAGGCCTTCGGCGTAGTCGTCGTCCAGCGGCATCCTCCAGCACGGATCGAGCGAGGATTCACCCGCCCTGGCCAGGGATTCGGCCAGGGCCTCGTTATTGGAAAAAAGCCCGCTGCGCACCCCGCCCAGCGCCACCACGCAAGCCCCGGTCAGCGTGGCGATGTCAACCACGGCCCTAGGCTTGAGGCGGGCGGCATAGGTCAAGGCATCGCACAGCACCAGCCGCCCTTCGGCATCGGTGTTGAGGATTTCGATGGTCTGGCCACTCATGCTGGTGACCACGTCGCCGGGCTTGATGGCGCGGTCGCCGGGCATGTTTTCGCAGGCCGGGATCAGCCCCACCACATTGAGCCCCGGCTGCAGCTCGGCCAGCGCCCGGAACGTGCCGAGCACGCTGGCCGCGCCGCACATGTCGAATTTCATCTCGTCCATTTCGGCCGCCGGCTTGATCGAAATGCCGCCGGTGTCAAAGGTGATGCCCTTGCCGATCAGCACCACCGGCGCTTCTGCCTTGGCAGCGCCCTCATAGCGCAGCACGATGAAACGCAAGGGCTCGGCCGTGCCCTGCGCAACCGCCAGGAAGGCGCCCATGCCGAGTTTTTCAATTTCCTTGGGGCCCAGCACTTCGGTCTTGATGCGGGGCAGTTTTCCGAGTTCCTTGGCCGCGCCTGCGAGCAGCGTCGGCGTGGCATGGTTGGCCGGTCGGTTGGCCCATTCCTTGGCCAGCTCAATCCCCTTGGCCAGGCCGACGGCCTTGTCGAATCCTGCCTGCGCATTGGCAAGGCCGTCCACCGCAACCACCATCTGCTGCAGTTTTGCGGCAGCGGGTTTGGACTTGGTCGTGGTGTAGGCGTAAGCCGTCTCGGAGCAGGCCACGATGGCGGCGCGCACGGCCTCGGGCTGCAGGGTAGGGAGCGCATTGAGGCACAGCACGGCGCGCTGGACATTATTGCCGGCCTTCAAGGCGCCCATGGCGGCATTGACGGCGGTACGGACACTTTTTGGACTGGCGTCGCCTGCCCCGACCAGCAGCACCCGCGTGGCCGCAATGCCAGTCACCCGGTAGGCGTTCAGCAGCTTTCCCGGCTTGACCTCCAGATCGCCCGACTTGATCGCCAGTGCGGCAAGCACTGACAAGGCGTCGTCACCGGCAGTCAGGCCTTCGGGGATGAGCACAATCAGCGCGTCGGCTTTTTCGTTGCAAATAAGGGTGCGGGTCAGAGTTTTAAGTTCAAAGTCCATAATTCAGGGTTCAGGGTCCGGTAGAGAAACCAACTTACACACATAACAACAAAGCAACGCAAGGCAGCCATTCAGTCAATGTTATTCCAATCTTCAATTCGCAAGGAATTGGCGCGCGCTTTTGGTGCCACCCTCGTGGTGCTCATCACCATCGTCATGACCATCGTACTGATTCGTACCCTGGGCCAGGCTTCGCGCGGCTCCATCAGCCCACAGGACGTGATGCTTTACATGGCCTATTCCGGCCTCGGGCGCCTGCCGACCATCCTGACCATCTCGCTGTTCATTGCCATGGTCAGCACCCTGACGCGCATGTACCGCGACAGTGAAATGGTGGTGTGGTTCACCAGCGGCCAGGGGCTGGCCGGCTTTTTGCGCCCGCTGTTTCACTTTGCCTGGCCGGTGCTGCTGGTCATTACCCTGATGGCGCTGTTTGTCTGGCCCTGGACCAACCAGCAGACCAAGGACATGCAAAGCCGCTACCAGCAACGCGGCGACCTGGACCGCATCACGCCCGGCGTGTTCCAGGAATCCTCCAGCGGCAACCGGGTGTTTTTCATCGACCGCGATCTGGCGGGCGAGAAGGCCAGCACCAACGTGTTCATTGCCGCCACCGAAAAAGGGAAAAGCTCGATCACCACCGCGCAGTCGGGCCGGATTGAAAGCCGGGGCGACGCCCGGTTCCTGATGCTGTCCAACGGCCAGCGGCTTGAAAATGACCTGGAAAAATCGGCGCTCAAGATCAGCGACTTCAAGGAATATGGCGTCAAGACCAATGATTCCGGGCTGCTTGGCGAATCCGCACCCGAGGCCAAGCTGCTGTCCACCCGCGCGCTGATCAAAGACCCCACGCGCAGCAACCTGGGCGAGCTGGCATGGCGGCTTGGCCTGGCCCTGTCGGCCTTCAATTTTGTGTTTCTGGCGGTCGCGCTGGCAAAGGTCAATCCCCGGGGCGGGCGCAGCGGCAACATGATGTTTGTCGTGCTGGCCTTCGTGGTTTACAACAACCTGGTCAACCTGGGCCAGAGCTGGATTTTTGTCGGACTGATCAGTTTTGGCGCTCTGTTGCTCGCCTTGCATGGTGGCGTCCTGCTGCTCGGGCTGGCATGGCTGGCCAAGCGGCACGCCAACTGGCGCTTCAGGCTGAAACGCCAGCCACCGCATGCACCGCTTGCGCTGCGCGCCGGGAGCCCGCCATGAAAACCATACGCCGCCTGATTTACGGTGAAGTGCTCGGCTCGATTGCGCTGGTCGCCATGGGCTTCCTGGCCCTGTTCTTCTTTTTTGACCTGGTCGATGAACTCCAGTACTTGGGCAAGAACAACGGCGCCGGAGACAGCATTTACCAGATCAGGCATGCGCTGCTGTATGTGGCGCTGCTGATTCCCAACCACTTGTATGAACTGCTGCCGATCTCGGTCCTGATTGGCAGTATTTTCGTCATGTCGCGCCTGGCGCAGAGTTCGGAATACACCATTTTGCGCACCAGCGGACTCGGCCCCTGGCGCGCACTGAAGCTGCTGCTGTGGCTGGGTGCATTTTTTGTGGCGCTCAGCTTCCTGGTGGGCGACTACATCGCACCGGCCAGCGAACGCGCTGCCCAGCTCATGAAGGCCCGCTACCAGAACAAGATCACCGTGGGCCAGACCGGCGCCTGGCTGAAGGAAAAACAGGTGTCCAGCAACTTCATCGTCAACGTGAGCGAACTCTCGCCCAACAACGAAATGCATGGCGTGCGTATTTACGAGTTCAACCACCAGGGGCTGATCGTATCGACCACCGAAGCACCGGTAGCGGCATTTTCCCTGAATACCGCCTGGCAGCTGCGCAATGCCACGCGAACCGAGTTCGACGTCACCACCAGCGCGGGCGGCGTCAATGCACCTGCGCAGCAAGCCAAGGTCAAGCGCACCGACGTTGCCAGTTATCGCTGGCCGACGGAAATCAGCACCGAGATGGTGTCCGTGGCGCTGCTCAGGCCAGACCGCATGGCCACGCTTGACCTCTTCAATTACATACGCCATCTGGAGGCCAATGGCCAGACCTCCCAGCGCTATGAAATCGAGTTCTGGAAAAAGGTGTTTTATCCGCTCAGCTGCCTGGTCATGGTGATGCTGGCCCTGCCCTTTGCCTACCTGCATTTCCGCTCTGGCAGCATCACCAGCTATGTGTTTGCCGGCGTCATGATCGGCATCAGCTTTTTCCTGCTCAACAACGTGTTCGGCTACATCGGCAACCTGCGCAACTGGCAGCCCTGGCTGGCAGCGGCCACTCCCGGACTGCTCTACATGGCCATTTCCATGGCTGCGTTCGGCTGGCTGGTGCTCAGGCGCTGACTAGCCCCGCCACAGCCCTTTACCCTTTTGCACCCATGACCCCCACAACTCCAGCGCAACGCGGTATTGTTTTGTTTGCCCATGGTTCGCGTGACCCGCTGTGGCGCCTGCCGATTGAAGCAGTCGCCGCGCAAATCAGCGCCCGCCACCCCGGCACCCTGGTGCGCTGCGCCTATCTGGAAATCTGCTCGCCGTCCCTACCGGAAGCCGCTACTGATTTAATAGCTGTCGGCGCAATCCAGTTAAGGGTATTTCCACTTTTTCTGGGTGTCGGCAAACATGCGCGTGAAGACCTGCCGCTGCTGATCGAAGAAATCCGGCTTTCGCACCCCGGCGTAAGCATTGAACTCCTGCCGACGGCAGGCGAGTATGAACAAATGACGGCCCTGATGGCGGATATTGCCGTGGCCTGAGCCTTGCGTCGCGGTGCTGCCGCGCCCTGGGAAACGGCTCAAGCGCCAAGTTTTCTTTAGTACATTGAAGGCATAATGAAATTTATATTTAGCATGAATTTCATATGAACCTACACCAGTTCCGCTTCGTCCAGGAAGCCGTCCGCCGCAACCTCAATTTGACCGAAACCGCCCGGGCGCTGCATACCTCGCAGCCCGGCGTTTCCAAGGCCATCATCGAGCTGGAAGAAGAACTGGGCGTTGAAATCTTCGCACGCCATGGCAAGCGCCTCAAGCGCGTGACCGAGCCCGGCGAGCATGTGCTCAAAAGCATCGAGCTGATCATGCGTGAAGTCGGCAACCTGCGGCGTATCGGCGAGCAGTATTCCGCGCAGGACAGCGGCACGCTGTCGATTGCCACCACCCACAGCCAGGCCCGCTATGTGCTGCCACAGCCGGTCGCCCGGCT
The DNA here is from genome assembly GCF_000015505.1 of Polaromonas naphthalenivorans CJ2. Taxonomy (GTDB): domain Bacteria; phylum Pseudomonadota; class Gammaproteobacteria; order Burkholderiales; family Burkholderiaceae_C; genus Polaromonas; species Polaromonas naphthalenivorans. Next base: position 2,310,917 of record NC_008781.1, read on the forward strand.
GCGGGAAGCTTTTCCAAAAGTCAACGTCAGCCTGCACCAGGGCTCGCCCGACCAGGTCGCGCGCATGGTTCTGGACGAGGTCGCCGAGATCGGCATTGCCACGGAATCATTGAACCAATACGACGACCTGGTCACGCTGCCCTGCTATGAATGGCAGCACATGCTGGTGATGCCGCTGAGCCATCCGCTGGCCAGCAAGGAACACATCACCCTGGAAGACCTGGCGCTGGAACCCTTGATCACCTACCACCCGTCGTTCAGCGGGCGCACCAAGGTGGACCAGGCATTTGCGGCAAAGCACCTGCATCCGCGCATTGCCCTTGAAGCGATTGACGCCGACGTCATCAAGACCTATGTGCGGCTGGGGCTTGGCGTGGGCATCGTGGCCGAAATGGCGGTCAAGGACGACGGCAGCAACAGTGACCTGCTGACCATCCCGGCGGGTCCTCTGTTCGGCGTCAACGTGGCGCGCGTGGCCTTCAAGCGCAGCGCCTACCTGCGCAATTTTGTTTACAAGTTTGCCGAACTGCTCAGCGACAAGCTCAGCCGCGACCTGATCGTCAAGGCCATGACTGGCCGCCTCAACGACTACGAGGTCTGAAACATGCCAAACCAGCCCATGATTCCCGCCCGCACACCGTTGCTCACGAGCAAGCTGCCGAAGGTCGGCACCACGATTTTTACCGTCATGTCGGCGCTGGCGGCCGAGAAAGGCGCGGTCAACCTCGGCCAGGGCTTTCCTGATTTCGACTGCGACCCGCAACTCGTCAACGCCGTGACCAGCGCCATGCAGCGCGGCCTGAACCAGTACCCGCCGATGGCCGGCGTGCCGGTGCTGCGCGAAGCGGTTGCCGCCAAGCTGGCCGCCCTCTATGGCCGCAGCTACGACGCCGGCAGCGAAATCACCATCACGGCCGGCGCCACGCAAGCCATCATCACCATCATTTTGGCCGTGGTGCATCCGGGCGATGAAGTCATCGTGCTGGAACCCTGCTACGACAGCTATGTGCCCAACATCGAGCTGGCCGGCGGCACGGTGGTGCGCGTGCCTTTGACGCCCGGCACCTTCCGCCCCGATTTCGACAAGATCAGCGCGGCGATCAGCCCCAAAACGCGCGCCATCATCGTCAATTCGCCGCACAACCCGAGCGCGACAGTCTGGAGCCAAGCCGACATGCGCAGGCTGCAGGACATCCTGGCGCCCACCGACATCCTCCTGATCAGCGACGAGGTGTATGAGCACATGGTGTTCGATGCCGACCAGGGCCAGCTCCACCAGAGCGCGGCGCGCTTTGCCGGACTGGCGGCGCGCGCCTTCATCGTCAGCAGCTTTGGCAAGACCTACCATGTCACCGGCTGGAAGGTCGGCTATGTCGCCGCGCCTGCCGCGCTGACGGCGGAGTTCCGCAAGGTCCACCAGTTCAATGTGTTCACCGTCAACACGCCGGTGCAGCATGGGCTGGCCGCCTACATGGCCGATGACCGGCCTTACCTCGACCTGCCGGCTTTGTACCAGCGCAAGCGCGACCTGTTCCGCACCGGGCTGCAAAACACCCGCTTCAGGCTGCTGCCCAGCGAAGGCAGCTATTTCCAGTGCGTGGACATTTCAGCGGTCAGTGACCTGGGCGAGGCCGATTTCTGCCAGTGGCTGACCACCGAGATCGGCGTGGCGGCGATTCCGCTGTCGGCGTTCTATGGCGACGGCTTCGACCAGCGGGTGGTGCGCTTTTGCTTTGCCAAGAAAGACCAAACCCTTCACCTGGCGCTGGAGCGGCTGGCCAAACTGTAGGCAACTCCTGACGCCTGCTCAAGCCCCCTTCCTGCTTGATGAACTCAAGCGACGGGCAAAAATACGGGCATATAAAACAAGGAGTTTTCAATGTCCATCTCGCTTATCCTGCTGATCATTTTGATCCTGATTCTGGTCGGCGCCCTGCCCACCTGGGGTCACAGCCGCAGCTGGGGTTATGGCCCCAGCGGCGGTATCGGCCTGGTGGTCGTGATCCTGATCGTGCTGCTGTTGATGGGCCGAATCTAGCCATTGATTTGCACGATGAAAAAGGGCCTTGTTGTTACAAGGCCCTTTTTTCGTTCCGCATCAGCTGTTGAGCTGCGCCCAGAGCTTGTCCAGCCGCTTGATGCTGACCGGCTGCGGCGTTCGCAGTTCCTGCGCGAAGAAGCTCACCCGCAGCTCTTCGAGCAGCCAGCGGTATTCCTGCATGCGCGCATCCAGTACGCCCTTGCGCTCGGCCACCAAGCGCCAGTAGCGCTGCTCCTGCGGCCGCAGTTCAACCATGCGGGCTGCGTCCCTGGCCGGGTCGGCACGCCACTTTTCGAGCCGCAGGGTGATCGCCTTGAGGTAGCGGGTGAAATGCTGCAACTGCCCGTAAGGCGTGGTGGTCAGGAACTTCTTGGGCACCAGTCGCTGCAACTGCTGAGCGGCATCCTGCACCGCTTCCGTCGCGTTTTTCGTGTCCTTGATCTTTCGCTGCGCCACGGCGAACTCGATCAGGATGGCGCCGGCCAGGCGCGCCACCTCGCTGGCAATCAGCGTCAGGCGGCCGCGTCCGTCGTCCACCCGTTTCTTGAAGTCGGCCTCGCAGGTCGGCAGCGGATCGAGCAAGAACGCCCGGTCCAGCGCCACCTCGATGATCTGCTGGCGCAGCTCGTCCACCGTGCCGCCGCCCGAGTTGTCGGCCGCGCGGCCCACCAGCATGTAGGAAGTCGCCGTTTTCTGCAGGTCGGGCAGGTTTTTTTCCAGGTATTTCAGCGCGTCCTTGATCTGCAGCGAAAACAGGCGGCGCAAGCCGGCGCGGTGCTTGATGGCGGCTGCATCGGGCTCGTCGAACACCTCGATGGTCACCGCATCGCCCAGGTCGATCAGCGCCGGAAAACCAATCAAGGTCTGCGCGCCCTTGCCGATTTCCATCAGCTCGGGCAATTCGCCAAAGCTCCAGCTGGTGTAGCGCTCCGGTGTTTTAATTGCTATCTTTTCAGGAGCTGTTTGCGCCCGTCCTGCTTGCGCAGAAGGCTTATTTGATGCTGAATTCTGCGCTGAAGCATCGGTTTTTCCCGGATTGGCGGGTGCAGGCGCCGCCTTGCCCAGGTTCTTCAGCCCCGCCAGCGCCTGAAAAGCCCCGCGCGCTTGCGAGCCCAGCTCGCCCTTGAGCGCGCCCAGGTTGCGGCCCGCGCCCAGCTGGCGCCCGTGCTCATCGACCACGCGAAAGTTCATGAACAGGTGTGGCGGCAGCATGTCCAGCTTCAAGTCGCCGCGCTTGATGTCGAGCGACGTGGCATCGCGCACCCACTTCAAGACCGCGTCGGTCAGCGAGCCGGTGCCGAACTTCTCGGCCTGCATCAGCTCCCCGGCCATGCGCGCGGCCGTGTCGGGCAGCGGCACCAGGCGCGAGCGCGGGCGCTGGTGCAGGGTCTTGATCAGCGCCTGGATCTTGTCCTTCAGCATGCCGGGCACCAGCCATTCGCAGCGCTCCTCGTTGACCTGGTTCAGCGCGAACAGCGGCACATCGACGGTCACGCCGTCGCGCGCGTCGCCGGGCTCGTGCAGGTAGGTCGCCAGGCAATCGACGCCGCCCAGCCGCAGCGTTTTCGGAAAAGCCTGGGTCGTGATGCCGGCCGCTTCGTGGCGCATCAGCTCGTCTTGCGTCAAAAGCAGCAGATTCGGCTGCTTTCTGGCTTCGGTTTTGTACCAGCTTTCGCAGCCCGCGCCGGTGCAGATGTCGGCCGGCAGTTGCTGGTCGTAGAAAGCGTAGATCAGCTCCTCATCGACCAGCACGTCCTGCCGGCGCGCCTTGTGCTCCAGGTCCTGGACATGGGCAATCATCTTTTCGTTGGCGGCCAGGAAGGGCAGTTTCGTGTCCCAGTTGCCGGCCACCAGCGCCTCGCGGATGAAGATTTCGCGCGAGGTCACCGGATCGACCCGGCCAAAGTTGACGCGCCGGCCGTTGTAAACCACCAGGCCGTACAGCGTGGCGCGCTCCAGCGCGGTCACCTGCGCGGCTTTTTTCTCCCAGTGCGGGTCGAGCAGCTGCTTCTTCAAAAGATGGCCGCCGACCTGCTCGATCCACTGCGGGTCGATGTTGGCGATGCCCCGGCCAAACAGGCGCGTGGTTTCGACCAGCTCGCTTGCTACGATCCAGCGGCCCGGCTTCTTGCTGAGCCGCGCGCCGGGGTGGCGGTAAAACCGGATGCCGCGCGCGCCCAGGTACCAGTCGTCCTCTTCGCTTTTCAGGCCGATGTTGCCCAGCAGGCCGCACAGCAGCGACAAATGCAGCTGCTCGTAGCTGGCCGGCTTGTCATTGAGGTGCCAGCCCTGCTCGCCGACCACCGCCTGCAATTGCGAATGGATGTCGCGCCATTCGCGCACGCGACGGATGTTGACGAAGTTCTCGCGCAGCAGGGTTTCATACTGGCGGTTCGTAAGTTTGTGCGTCGCGTCATGCCCGCCGCGCGAATCGCCCAGCCATTTCCACAGCTTCAGGAAGCCGACGAATTCGCTCTTCTCGTCGTCGAACTTGGCATGCGCCTGGTCGGCCTGCGCCTGCTTGTCCATCGGCCGGTCGCGCACGTCCTGCACGCTCAGCGCGCTGGCAATCACCAGCACCTCGTCAAGCGCCTGCCGGTCCTTGGCCTCCAGGATCATGCGGCCGACGCGCGGGTCCAGCGGCAGCTTGGCCAGCGTCCAGCCGACGGGCGTGAGTTCGTTGTCGTCATTGACCGCGCCGAGTTCGGCCAGCAGCTGGTAGCCGTCGGCAATCGCGCGGCCCTGCGGCGGCTCGATGAAGGCAAAGTTTTCAATCGTTCCGAGGTGCAGCGACTTCATGCGCAGGATCACCGAGGCCAGCGAACTGCGCAAAATCTCGGGGTCGGTGAAGCGCGGCCGGCCCAGAAAGTCGGGCTCGTCGTACAGCCGGATGCAGATGCCGTCGGCCACCCGGCCGCAGCGGCCCGCGCGCTGGTTGGCGGCCGACTGCGAGATCGGCTCGACCATCAGCTGCTCGACCTTGTTCCTGAAACTGTAGCGCTTGACGCGCGCCGTGCCTGCGTCAATGACGTATCTGATGCCCGGAACGGTCAATGAGGTTTCGGCCACGTTGGTCGCCAGCACGATGCGCCGGCCGCTGTGGCCGTCAAAAATCCGGTCCTGCTCGGCCTGGCTCAGGCGGGCGAACAGCGGCAGCACCTCGGCATTGCGCGTCAGCGGCTGGTGCGCCAGGTGCTTGCGCAGGTGGTCGGCGGCTTCGCGGATCTCGCGCTCGCCGGGCAGGAAAATCAGGATGTCGCCCGCGCTGTGCGGGCTCAACCAAAGTTCATCGACCGCATCGGCAATCGCGTCGTTCAGGCCGTAGTCGCGCGACTCCTCGAACGGGCGGTAGCGCTGCTCGACCGGGAACATGCGACCCGAGACCATGATGACCGGCGCCGGCCCCTTGGCTGACGCGAAGTAATCCGCGAACCGCTGGGCGTCGATGGTTGCCGAGGTAATGATGACCTTCAGGTCGGGCCGGCGCGGCAGCAGCTGGCGCAGGTAGCCGAGCAAAAAGTCGATGTTCAGGCTGCGCTCGTGCGCCTCGTCGATGATGATGGTGTCGTAGGCGCGCAGCAGCGGGTCGGTCTGCGTTTCGGCCAGCAAGATGCCGTCGGTCATCAGCTTGACCGACGCATCGCGGCTCAGCCGGTCCTGGAAACGCACCTTGTAGCCAACGACGTCGCCGAGCGGCGTTTTCAGCTCTTCGGCAATGCGCTTGGCGACGCTGGACGCAGCGATGCGGCGCGGCTGGGTGTGGCCGATCATCCTGCCCTGTCCGGGCGGGTAGTTGAGCTTGCCGCGCCCCAGTGCCAGGGCGATTTTCGGCAGTTGCGTGGTTTTGCCCGAGCCGGTTTCACCGCAGACGATGATGACCTGGTGCGCCGTGAGCGCCGCGGCGATGTCGTCGCGCTTGGCGGAAACCGGCAGCGATTCGGGAAAAGTGATGGCCAGAGGGGACAAGGAAGGAAGCAAGGAGAACCCGGGAGTCAAAGCCGCTGATTATCGGCGTTCTGCCCCAAGCCCCCCGGCCCATCAGGGTAGTCCCTTACACTCACTGCTATTTTTTGTCTGCCGGGGAAAGCGGTCTGGGCCGGATACGGGTCAATCCTCCGGACATTTCCCAGCCCCCCAGCCCCGAACCCCGAAAGCGCGCCATGTCCACGGTCTTCAATTTCACCTTTGTTCCCTGGTTTCGCTCGGTGGCGCCCTACATCCACAAGTTCCGCAACCAGACCTTCGTGGTCGCCGTCTGCGGCGAGGCGATTGCCGCCGGCAAGCTGCCGCACCTGGCGCAGGACCTGGCCATGATCCAGAGCATGGGCGTCAAGGTGGTGCTGGTGCATGGGTTCAGGCCGCAGGTCAACGAACAGCTCAGGGCCAAGGGCCACCAGGCCAGGTACTCGCACGGCATGCGCATCACCGACGAAGTGGCGCTGGACTGCGCGCAGGAAGCCGCCGGCCAGCTGCGCTATGAAATCGAGGCGGCCTTCAGCCAGGGCCTGCCCAACACGCCGATGGCCGGCTCGACCATCCGGGTGATCTCGGGCAACTTCATCACCGCCCGGCCGGTCGGCATTGTCGATGGCGTGGATTTCCAGCATTCGGGCCTGGTGCGCAAGGTCGATGTGGCCGGCATCACCCGCACGCTGGACATGGGCGCGATGGTGCTGCTGTCGCCGTTCGGCTTTTCGCCGACCGGCGAGGCCTTCAACCTGACCATGGAAGAGGTGGCGACCAGCGTGTCGATTGCGCTGCAGGCCGACAAGCTGATCTTCGTGACCGAAGTCCCCGGCATCCGTCTCAAGCCCGGCGAGCCCGCCAGCGAAGACAACCCCATCGACACCGAGCTGCCGCTGGCCGCCGCCGAGGAGCTTCTGAGCAAAGCGCCACCCAGCCAGCGCCCGACCGACACGGCGTTTTACCTGCAGCACTGCGTCAAGGCCTGCAAGGCCGGCGTCGAGCGCAGCCACATCATCCCGTTCGCGGTCGATGGCGCGCTGCTGCTGGAAATTTACGTCCACGACGGCATCGGCACCATGGTGGTCGATGAAAAGCTTGAAGAACTGCGCGAAGCCACGGCCGACGACGTGGGCGGCATCCTGCAGCTGATCGAACCGTTTGAAAAGGACGGCACGCTGGTCAAGCGCAGCCGCACCGAAATCGAGCGCGACGCCGACCACTACACCATCGTCGAGCACGACGGCGTGATCTTTGCCTGCGCCGCGCTCTACCCCTACCCGGAAGCCAAGACCGCCGAAATGGCCGCCCTGACGGTGTCGCCGCAAAGCCAGGGCCAGGGCGATGGCGAGAAAATCCTCAAGCGCATCGAGCAGCGCGCCCGCGCCGCCGGCCTGCAAAGCATCTTCGTGCTGACCACGCGCACCATGCACTGGTTCATCAAGCGCGGCTTCGTGCAGGTCGATCCGGACTGGCTGCCCGACGCCAGAAAGCGCAAGTACAACTGGGACCGCAAGAGCCAGGTGCTGGTCAAAAAGCTGCAATCCTGAGCTTCGGCCGGCCTGGCGTCAGGCCGGCCTTAAAACCAGATCTTGGCAAGGACGCTGATGGATTTGTTGGCGTTGCGAAATTCACCTGTCACCGGATCTTCGTTGCGAAAGGCATTTCCAGGAAAAAACAGGCCCGCCCGCACATCCAGCCCGAGCCGCCGCACCCCCAGCACGTTGCGGAATCCGAGCACGATGTCGAGCGCGCGCCCGGCATTTTTGCTCAGCCGCGTGTCATCCTGGTTCATTTGGGCGGTCAGCGCCGAGTTGCGGATTTCGTCGGCGATTTTGTTCAGCCGGTAATGATGGTAAACAAGGTCAAGCGTGACGTTCTGCGCCGGCCTGAAGCCCAGGCCTAGCGTGAGAATCTGCAGGTTGCTCAGTTCCGGGTCGAGCGCCTCGCCGTAATACTTGAATTTTGGAATCCCCCCGAACTTGCCTTCATTCGACTGCAGGCCGGTCTGCCGGAACTCGTGGTTCTTGTCGTCGTTCGGCTTGTCGTCGCCGCTCCCGTAGGCGTAGCCCAGCGTCACGTTCGGGGCGTAGGGCAGAGCTGGGAAGCGATAGGTGGCGCCGACATCGATGGCATGGGCCTTGAAATTCTTCTGGACCGCGTCCTTGCCGCGCAACAGGGCCAGCTCGGTCCAGAAATTGAAGCGGTCGGAAGGCATGCCATAGGCGCGCACGCCCATGTGCAGGGGCTTTCCTTCGATTCCCGTTCGATCATTGCGCGCAATCGTGTAGCCGGCCAGCTTGATGTCTTCGATGCCGCGGTAGTCCAGGTAGAACATGTAGTTGTCGGTTCGTGTCTTCTGCACCGGCGCGAGCAGGTCCAGGTCCAGCCTGTCCTTTCGTGAAACGCTCAGCTCGGCCTGATAGGCGCCTTGCTTGAATTTGACGAAGGCCGTATCGAGCGAGGTGTCGTACAGCCAATGGCGGCCGTCCTCGAAATTGCGCCGCCCCAGCGTCATCTCGAACGGACCCAGCTCCTTGAATGTCACCCAGGCCTGGTCAATCGGCATCGAGGCGCGCCTTCGGGGCGCAACTTGCGTTTGCCCGCTCGGTAAAGTGACCACGCCCTGCTCGCTCGCGGCGATCTCCCGCTCCAGGATCATCTCCAGCATCATTTCCACCCGGGCATTGGGCCGGTAGATGACACTGCCGTTGACCTGCGGCGCCAGGATGAGGGAGTTGTCCCGCAAGCGCTTGTCGAGATCCGGGTTGCGGCGGTAAGTGATGTCTGACTCGCTGCCATAGGAATACTGGTACGTCAACTGCTGGATCAATGGCCTTTCCGGATACCTTGGCGCGTCCGGGCTGCCGGGCGAAACCGGCTCCCCGGACGAAGCCTTCGGCAACTGGAACTGCGCCAGCTGCGTGCCGGCGGCGCCATCGGCGGCGCTTTCCATGACCAAGGGCTGCACACCGGCCGGGCCAGACGCCTGATCAAGAAGGTGTTCTGCGGCCAAGCCTGCCTGCACCGCCAGCGCGCCAGCCGGGGCCATCTCGCCGCGATCATTGCCTGGCTCGGCGGCAACAACCGGCGCGGCGGCGAGCGCGGCTGACCACAAGGCGCAGAGCGATGCGGCTCGACGCAGTGGACTCAAATGCGCGGACACGATGGGACAGGCCTATTTGCCGTTGATGAAACCGTACTTCGTCAGGCGCAAGTCCTCGTCCCTGACGAGCCCTATCGACGGCGCGTAATACTTGTACTCGCGCGCGGTGATATCGATGGCCGAGCCTTCCTTGACCTTCAGGCAGTTGGAGAACGTCCCTGCCGGGGTTTTGCAGGTCTCGTTCAGGCTCACGATCTCGGCCCGGTCCATGGCCACGCCGGGCGCGATCTCCTGGTAGTACTTCATCTTCAGTTGTGGCGCCCCGGCCATCTGCAGACCGGCCCGGTTGCCATTCACGCCAGCATGCCAGGTGCCGTCGTGCTTGGTCACCTTGCCGTTCTTGTAAAAATCGACGTCTTCGCCGAAATAGAACACGTCCCTGGTTTGCTCGCACATGGCGAAGTAATTCCGGGCGACTTCGTAGAGTTCACCGTTCTTCCATTCTTTTTCCTCGACCACGCGGGTAGTGACCCCATCGACCACCTTGGTCTCATCAAGGACCGTGATCTGGAGCCGGGTATCGCCGCCTTCGAGGACCAGCTGAAAGCCCGGCTCCAGCACGGTGTATTGATTTCTGCCCTGCGTCACGATGGTGCAGTTCGAGATGCCGAACTGGTCCTGCCACGCCGGACTCGCGGCCTTGTCCCTATCCTGCGCGCCCGCCGCGCAAGCCCCGAGAATCGCCGCTGCGGCAAGCAGGGATTGAATGCTCTTCGTCATCATGAATGCTCTCCTTGGTAGTTGACCCATTTCTCCTGCCCTTGCTCCGTTTTCACGCGCCAGCCAGGCCGAGATCAGACTGGCGTTGCGCTGTTGACGCGGTGAGCAGATACAGCGCCGGCATGACGAACAAGGTAAACAGCGTGGAGGCAAGCAGTCCGCCCACGATGACGATGGCCATCGGCTGCACGATCTCGAAACCGGCGCTCAGCTTGAAGGCAATGACCGGCAGCAGCGCGGCGATGATCGCGATGGAGCCGCCCAGGATGGACGAGAGCCGTTCCCGCGCGCCGCGAAGAACCAGGGCCAGCCCAAACGGCACCTGTTCCTCTGCTTCGAGATACTGGTAGTGATCCATCAGCGAGACGGTGTTGCGCGCGGCAATCCCCAGCACCGCGAAGAAGCCCACGACCGATCCCAGCGACACCACGCCGCCGCTGGCCAGCACCGCCAGCACCCCGCCTGCGACCGACGCCGGAAGCCCCAGGAAAGCGATCAGCCCCAGGCGCCAGCTGGCGAAGCAAGCCTGCAGCAGCAGGAAAATACCGATCAAGGCCGCCACGCCGACACCGAGCATGTGGTGCTGGGCGCTTTCGCGCTCGGCCGATTCCCCCAAAAGCTCCGGGTGGTATTCAAGCGGGAACTGGATCTTGTCCAGCCGGTCTTCGACCTCGTCAGCCACCGCGCCCGCATCGCGCCCCGCCACGTTGGCCACGACATCGACGTAAGGCGCGATGCGCTCGTGCCGCAAAACCGTCGGCGTCGAGACCAGGCGCACGTCGGCGATGTCGCCCAGGCGCGAGTAGGTGCGATCCGATTTCTCGATCCACAGATCGCGCAGATTGCTCAGGCTCTGGCGCGCCTCGGGCACGCCGTGAACCACCACCTCGTAGATTTTCTGCTCCTTGAACAGATAGCCCACCACCAGGCCGGAAAACACGGTCGCCGTGGAGCGGCGCACATCGCCCGGCTTGACGTTGGCGCGGCCGGCGGCGTCCAGATCGACCTTGACCTGCACCTGAAGCTCCTCCACCTGGCCATCGGTGCGCAGATCGACAATGCCCTTGATGCCGGAAAGCGCCTGCCGGACTTCCTCGGCCTTGCGGTTCAGGACATCGATCTTCTGGCCGTAAATGCGCACGACGATGGCATTGCTCGCGCCGGTGAGCACTTCGCGCACCTTGTCGCGCAAATACGAATGCACCGTGTGCGTGATGCCCGGATAGGCGTCAGCCGTCTCCCGTATCGCTGCGACGGTCTTGTCGTAGTCGGCATTTGGCTCAAGGCTGATCCAGATCTGGCTCGAATTGATGCCGACGACCTGGTCGCCCGTCACCGCGCGCCCCACATGCGCGCCCACCGAGCGCACGCCGGGCAGCGAGCGCAACTCCTGGCTGACCCGGGAGGTGATGCGGTAGGTTTCGGCATGGGACGTGCCGGGCGGGGTTGACCAGTTCACCAGCAAGTCCCGCTCCTTGAAGGCAGGCAGCAGCGACTGGCCCAGCAGCGGCCAGACCCCGATGGCGGCCAGCAGCGCGATGCCGGCGCCCAGAAACACCTTGCGCGGCACACCGATGACGCGCCGCAGCGCCGCATCGTATCTGGCGCCCAGCCAGAGCGCGACGGGCGATTCGCGGTCGCCGGAAGTGGTTTTTCCCAGCAGCATCAGGCTCAGCGCGGGCGTCACCGTGAGCGCCACCAGCATGGAAGCCAGCACTGCGAGCAGGTAGGCAATCACCAGCGGCTCGAAGAACGCGCCTGCTATTCCGCCCATGAAGAAGATGGGCAGGACGGCGAGGATCACGATCAGCGTCGCGTACAGGGCGTCGCGCCGCGATTTCATCGTGGTCTCGAAGATGACGGCAAAAATCGACACCCTGCTGCCCGGCTGGCGCGCACGCAGCCGTTCCAGGAGCGTGTTCACGTTGACGACCACATCGTCGATCACCACGCTGAGGGCCACGACCAGTCCGGCGAGGATCATGGTGTTGATCGTGGCTTTGGCCAGGTGAAGGGCCATCACCGCGGCCAGCAGCGAGAGCACGATTGACACCCCGCTGATCAGGGCACTGCGCCAATTGAACAGGAATGCGCCAATCACCAGCATCGCCAGCACGCCGCCGATGGCGATGGCCCGGGTCAGATTGGAGACCGACTCGTTGACATACGACGCCAGCCGGAACACATGGCTATCGACCTTCACGGCGGGCAGGCCCCGGCTCAGTTCGGCCAGCGCCTGGTCAACCGCGCGCGTGACTTCCAGCGTGTTGGCGGACGGAAATTTCTCGATCACCAGCATCAGGCCGCCGCCGTTGCTCACCACGGCGTCGCCAATCAGCGGCGGATGCGAGAAGGTCACCTCGGCGACATCGCCCAGCGCCAGGTTCTTGCCGGAGAGCAGCAAATACGGCGTGGTGACGGCCACCTTGGCCATGTCTTCGGGCGCCTCGATGGGCATCTGGTGCTGAACGCCGAGCCGCTGGTTTTTATTGTCTATCCAGCCGCCGGTCCCGGGTGCCGACCCTTTCAGGAACGTCAGCGGCGACACCCACAGCGCGTCTCCGGCGGCGGCGATGATGTCTTCCTGCATCACCTTGGCGTCGCGCAGCCGGTTGGGGTCGATTTGCACATGCATCTGCCGCAGGCGCTGGCCCCAGATCGCCACGTTGGCGACGCCGGGCACGCCCAGCAGGCGCGGCTTGATGGTCCAGCGCGTGAGCAGCGACAGCTCCGTCGGCTCGACCTTGTCCGACGAAATCGCGACCATCATGAAACGCGAAGTCGCCGACAGGGGCTGCAGGATCACCGGCGGCTGGGCCACGTTGGGCAGCGTGTAGGCCAGTGTCAGGCGCTCCTGGATCATCTGCCTGGCCTTCATGAGGTCGGTGCCGCGCCTGAAGGTGAGCATGATCGACGACAGGCCCGTCACCGACTGCGAGCGAATCGATTCCAGCCAGGGCACGCCGGAGAGCAGTTCTTCCAGGTTCAGGGTGATCAGGCTTTGCACCTCCTCGGCCGACAAGCCGATGGCTTCGGTCTGAACCTCCACCACCGGGGGTGCGAACTCGGGAAAGACATCAACCGGAATCTTATTCAGCTGGCTGCTCCCGAATACGACCAGCGCTGCGGCGATCCCCAGCACCAGGTAGCGGAACTTCAAGCTAGAGCCAATGATCCAGCGGAACATATCGAACCCCCTTCCCTTGCCTTGTTGACCCAACCATTACGTCGCCACTTCGCTACTTGCCGAAAATCTCGGCGCCGAAGAGCAGTGGCGCGCCCACGGTGACGATGGGTGTACCGACCGGCGGGCCACCGGAAAGCACCGCCAGGTCGCCGGCAACACGTTCGACCTCGATGCGCTGGCGTTCGTAGGTCAGCGGCTGGGTGTTGACATAGACCCAGGCCGCGCCTTTGCCGTCGTAGTACACGGCGCTGTAGGGCACGACCTTCTGCTTTTCCTCATTGCCTGAATACTGCAACTCGACCCGCACCCGGCTGTTCAGCATGAGGCCATGGTCCCTGCCGGGCACCACGTAGTACAGCGTCAGCATCGAACGCTTGGCGTCTTCGACCGGCGCCACGCCTGAAGGCTGCGCAAGCAGCTCGCTGGCGAACTTGTCGCGGGTGGACAAGGCCAGCAGGCGTGCCGGCTGCTCCTTCGTCAGCCGTTCCAGTTCCCCCGGCGACAGGCTCACCTGCACCCAGGCGTCGCCCACGATGGGCAGGTTCGCCGTGGGCGGTGATGCCGCCAGGGCCGGGCTGGCTGCGCTGCCCGGTGCGCTCGCCACTGCGACGAGTGCAGAGACAGGCGGTTGCGCCGGCAGGCCTGCGGCGAGCTTCTGAACCCCGGCGGGCGAGGCCGGCATGGCGCCAGCCCCCGCCTGCGCGAAGCCGCCAAAAGTGCCGCCGCCCGGCGTTGGCCCGGGTTGCCGGCCGGCCGGAAGGGTGATCAGCCCGCCGACCATCTGCCTGCGGATGAGCGACTGTTCGCTCACCTTACCCGTTTCGATGCCCAGGCGTTGGGCCGCCTTCGCGCTCAAGGTGACGCGCTTGACGCTGCTCCCGGAAATCTGCTCCAGGGTGACTGCGGCGGTCTTCCCGGCCGCTGGCGATCCTCCCGGAGCCGCTGCGTTCGCTGCCGCCGGTGCCAGCCAGAGTAGCGCTAGCGCGGCCATGTGTTGGGCTTTCATGTTTGAGTACCTCTTTATTCCAGACCATCACTTGCTACAGCGGCGGGACGATGCCGTCTTTGCCGACAAAAACGAAAAGGGCCACGTACTTTCCGTCCGCACCCTTTTTCGCGCCGACAAAGACCCGCGCGCCCGCCGTGATCAGGCTCCTGTCGCCGAGCGACATTTTGTGGACCGGCGCGTCGCGCGGCACTTCCACGTCCGTTTCGTCGTAGTCGGTGGAGCCCCACTTGATCGACAGCACCCGGACCTCCAGGTCGTCCACCCAGCCGTGGGAGATGATGCTGTCGGGCGTCAGGTCCCACTTCTTGTGGCCCAGCGCGATGCCGCGCAATTTCTCATCGATGATCCGCAATTCGAAGCCCTTGTGCAGCCAGACCGCCGAATCGCGCACGATGGGGCTGTATTCCTCCAGCTTCACCGCAACGGCGCCTACATAGACGCCAAAATCCACGTCCGCGAAGCTTCCCTTGGTCAGCCCGATGAAGGTGGTGTCGGCATTGAGCCCGATGCCCAGCGTCTTGCCGTCGCCGGTCTTCACGGTGATTGAAGACGCATCGGCCTTGCTGACCTGGCCACGAATATGGTCTGGCTCGGCTGCATCCTGTGCGGCTTTGGGTGTGTGGCTCTCGGCTGCGGCGTCGCTGGCCTGCGAACGCGGCATGGCCTTGTGCTCTGGCGCGGCGTTCTGCGCGCGTGCCGGTGCGCCCAGCATCAAAACGATAGCCAACGCAATGGCACCAAGATAGCCGGGTAAGCGAAGCATGGGTTTTTCTCCGTGATTCCTTGAATTTCCGGCTCGGCTCATGTTTTGCCAACTGCTGGCCAGGCCGATGCCGCCCGGACGGGCAGAGCATCGCTCGGCTCGCCGGAACTGCCGCCATGGCGCAGGTACAGGATCGGCACGACGAACAGGCTCAGCAGGGACGAGGTGATGATGCCGCCCAGAATGGCGACCGCCATCGGGTGCTCGATCTCGTGGCCGGGAATACTGCCTGGAACAATCAGCGGCAGCAGCGCCAGGGCTGTGCACAGGGTGGTCATGAGGATCGGCGACAGGCGCTCGCTGGCCCCGCGCAAAACCAGCCCGATACCGAAGGGCTCGCCTTCCTCCTGCTGGAGGTAGCGGCAGTGCTCGATCAGCATGATGCCGTTGCGCGCCGACAGGCCCAGGATGGTGATGATGCCCACCAGCGAGCCGAGCGAGATGACCCGGTCGGCGGCGAAGGTCGCCAGCACCGCGCCGACCAGCGCCGCCGGGAGGGCGAGGAAGATCATGCCGGCGAGCCGGAAATTGCGGAAGGTCGCATGGAGAATCAGGAATATCGCCACGACAGCGAACACCGAGGCGACCAGCAGATTCCTTTGCGCCGACTGGCGCTCCTTGTACTCGCCCAGCAGCTGCGGGTAGTAGCCCATCGGGAAACTGATTTTTGAAAGGCGGGCCTCGACCTCGTTCGCCACCGCGCCCAGGTCGCGCCCCTTGACGTTGGCGTGAACATCAATCCGCCGCGAGTTGTTTTCGCGCTTGATCTTGTTCGGTGTCGCCGCGATCCTGACATCCGCCACCTCGGCGATCCGCACGCGCCCGCCATAAGGCGTGTCGATCAGGAACTCGCGAATGTCGTCCACGTTGTTGCGCACCGACGGCGCCGTCCACACAAAGACGTCATAGACCTTGCCGCCCCGGTGGATGTCGGTGACTTCGATGCCCGACATCAGCACATTCACCACGCGGCGCACGTCGCCGGGCTTGATTCCGTAGCGGGCGGCTTTTTCAAGGTTCACCTTGACCTGCACCTGGGGCATATCGACCTGCTGCTCCAGATGCAGATCAATGAGGCCGGGAATATCCTTCAGCGCGGTTTCCACGTCGTGCGCCCTGTCCCGCAGCACCGACAGCTCGGGGCCGAAGATGCGCACCACAATGGATTCGCCAGCCCCGGTCAGCACCTCCTTGATGCGCTCTTTCAGGTAGGTCTGCACGTCGCGGTACAGCCCGGGGTAGCCGGCGACGGCGGCCTCGACGCTCGCGCGCGTCTGGTCGTAGTCGGCCTTCGGATCGATGCTGATCCAGTTCTCGGTGAAATTCACGCCGTAGGGTTCATCCCCGCCCACGGCGCGTCCGATGTGGGCGCCGAAGTTGCGCACGCCCGGAATGGCGCGCAGCTCGCGGCTGGCCGCCTGGGTGATCCTGAACGTCTCCGGGTGCGAGGTTCCCTCGGGGGGAACCCAATGCATCAGGAAATCCCGTTCCTTGAACGCCGGCAGCAGCGACGCGCCCAGGAAAGGCCAGACGCCGATGGCCGCGACGACAAGGATGAGGGCGGCGGCGAAGGTCGCGCGTGGCGCCTGGATGGCCCGTGACAGCATCGCGCCGTAATGGCGCTTGAGCCACGGCACCAGCGGCGACTGCCGGTGCTCGATGCCGGCGCGATTGAGCAGCAGCAAGGACAGGGCCGGCGTCACCGTCAGCGCCACCACCATCGACGCCAGCATCGCCACCAGATAGGCCAGCACCAGCGGTTCGAAGAACACCCCCGACAGCCCGCCCATGAAGAACACCGGCGTCACGGCCAGCACGACGATCACCGTGGCATGGACGATGGCCGAACGCACCTCAAGGGACGCTTCCAGGATGATGCGCGCGGTTGATTTGCCGCTGCCCGCCAGCCGGTGCTGGCGCAGCCGCCGCACGATGTTCTCGACATCGATGATCGCGTCGTCCACGACATCACCGAGGGCGACAATGAAGCCGGCCAGCACCATCGTGTTGATCGTCGCGCCCATCTGGTAGAGCACCAGCCCGGCCGTCACCAGGGACAGCGGAATCGCAATCACGCTGATCAGCGCCACCCGCCATTCATACAGGAAGGCGCCCAGGACGATGACCACCAGCAGGCAGCCGATGATCAGCGCCCGCGTCAGATTCTGCATCGACAGGTCGATGAAGGTCGCCGGCCGGAAGATCGTGGAGTCGATCTCGACGCCGGGCAGACCCGGTTTCAATGCCGCCAGCGCTTCCTCGACGCCGCGCGTGACTTCCAGCGTGTTGGCCCACGGCAGCTTCTCGACGATCATCATCAGGCCATGCCCGTCGTTGATGACGGCGTCCCCGATCAGGGGCCAGGTGTCCCACACCACCTTGCCCACATCGCCCAGCCGCGGCGGATCAGGGCGACGGCCCTTGAGGGAAAGCGGCACCTGCGCCAGATGCTCGACCGAAAACACCGGCGACTCGTTATGGATGGCGAGCCGCTGGTTGGGCGTGTCGATCATCCCGTCGATGCGCGCCTTGCCCCCGGAGCTGTAGGTCAGCATGCCGATGTCCAGCGCGTCCGAGGTGGTCTCCATGACCTCGTCGAGCGTGACATTGTGGGCGCGCATCAGGCTGGGGTCCACCTGCACCTGCAGGGACTTGATCTGGTCGCCCCACATGGGAATGCTGGCCACGCCGGGCACGGACATGAGCCGGAACTTGATCGTCCAGTAGGCGATCATCGACAGGTCCATCTGGTCGTGGACCTTCGATGAAAGCCCGATCTTCATGACCCGGCTGGTCGAGGACAGCGGCTGCAGTATCACCGGCATGCCGGACGACTTGGGCAGCTCGGCAATCGCCAGCTTCAGGCGCTCCTGCACGCGTTGCCGCGCGTCCATGAGGTCGCTGCCCATCTTGAACAGCAGCACCACCTGCGACAGCCCCGTCACCGACGAGGAGCGGACGTACTGCACGCCCGGCACGCCGCGCATCTGGTCTTCCATGGGGATGGTGATGAGTTCCTCGACCTCGGTGGCGGTCATGCCGGGGCCTTCGGTCTGGATTTCGACCTTGGGCGGCGCGAACTCAGGGAACACATCGACCGGCATCTTGCGCAGTTGCTGGGTTCCGAAGAACAGCAGCATGGCGGCGATGGCCAGCACCAGGAAACGAAATTTAAGGCTTGAGCCGATGATCCAGGTAAACATAGATCACTCCATTGCCTGGACAACGGGCGCGGCGTCCAGTTATTTGTTATTCGTTATTCGTCTGTGCCGAAAAACCATCAAGAAACGCGCAAGCCGCCAACAGTGCGCCTGCAATCTTTGCCAACAATACGTTGATTGCAGCACGCATGCCCAGTTGACTTGAACTAGTTTGCGATTGGGTTTGACCCCCGGCAATCCCTAGAAATGTGTTAACTTTTCGAGCCGGCCGGCTTGCCCCGGGGAGCGTTGCATCCGTGCTGCGCCACTTCATTTTTCGAAGCAAAATCGTGCTTGTTCCGGCCTGCGGCGCGCCTCCAATGCGGGGGCGCCGATGGAAAAATGGAGCTGTCTTGTTTTTGTGACAAACGAAACCAGCATGGATGCCTGGGTTTTCAACCGCTCGGCTACGTGCTGCTTTGACCGCATCCAAGGCCCAGCGCATTAAGCACGACACTATGCTTTTCATAGCAAGAAGTGCACATCCCACTTGCGCAAACAGCCAATTTCATCGAAAAAATGCCTCCTGCAAACGCAGGACTACACGAAAATCCGAAAAATCCCGATAGCCCCATGCGCTGATTTGTTCTAGGCTTTGAATTCCTCTACGCTGGAAACCGTCATGAACACCCTTGGGCAAGCCCCCGTTTCGCGTGAAGTCCGCATTCCCAGCGGCGACGCCCGGCTTTACGGCGACCTGACACGGCCGGCCGACGCTGTTGGCCTGGTGCTGTTTGTTCACGGCAGCGGCAGCGGCCGGCACAGCGCGCGCAACCGGCTGGTGGCGCGCAAGCTGCAGCAAGCCGGCATGGCCACGCTGCTGTTCGACCTGCTGACGGCGCAGGAAGAGCAGATCGACCTTCACACCCGCGAACACCGCTTCGACATCGCCCTGCTCACCGGCCGCCTTCAGGACGCGACCACCTGGGCCATGGCGCAGCCCGAACTGCAGCACTTGCCCATCGGCTATTTCGGCGCCAGCACCGGCAGCGCGGCGGCCATCATTGCCGCAGCCCGGCTGGGCAAGCAAATTGCCGCCGTGGTCTCGCGCGGCGGCCGGCCCGACCTGGCCGGCCCGGTGGCGCTGGCCGCCGTCACCGCGCCCACGCTGCTGATCGTCGGCGGCGCGGACCATGGCGTCGTGGAATTGAACGAGCAGTCGTTCGCGCATCTGAGTTGCGACAAGCGGCTGGTCATCGTCCAGGGCGCGACCCATCTGTTTGAAGAAAAAGGCGCGCTGGAGGAAGTGGCCGAACTGGCTGCATCCTGGCTCAAGGCCCATCTGGCAGGCCAAAAACCGTCATCGCCAACACAGGACAAAACCGATTAGGGAGAGTCAATCATGAAAGAAGTAACCCTGCCCTTTCACGACCGCCACCAGGCCGGCGTGGTGCTGGCCGAAAAGCTGGCGCCTTATGCGGGCCGCTCCAGCCTGCTGGTGCTGGCCCTGCCGCGCGGTGGCGTGGCCGTCGGCTTCGAGGTGGCGCGCGCGCTGCAGGCCCCGCTGGACATTTTCGTGGTGCGCAAGCTGGGTTTTCCCGGCCATGAGGAATACGCCATGGGCGCCATCGCCAGCGGCGGCGTGCGCGTCATGACGCCCTTGCACGGCCTGAGCGTCACGCCCGAGGAAGTGGCTGAAGCCGTTGCGCGGGAGCAGGACGAACTCGTGCGGCGCGAGCAACTCTACCGCGGCCACCGCCCGCCGATCAGCATTGAAGGCCGCACCGTGATCCTGGTCGATGACGGGCTGGCCACCGGCGCCACCATGCGCGCGGCCGTGCTGGCCGTTCGCCAGCGGCATCCGGCCCATCTGGTGGTGGCCGTGCCGGTGGGCGCCGAAGACTCCTGCCAGGCGATGCGCAGCGAGGCCGACGAGGTGGTCTGCGTCGCCACGCCGTCGCCGTTTCGCGCCGTCGGCCTGTGGTACAAACATTTTCCGCAGGCCAGCGACGAGGAGGTGATCACGCTGCTCGAAGAAGCCCGCAGCGAGCATGAGTTGGCGCTTAAAAAGCAAAAAACCCCATTCCCACCGCAGCAGGCCCATCCACACCAGCCACACCATCCCCGCAATGCGCTGGTGGACGGCCTGCAGCAGCATCTGCACGCCTTGACCGGCGCCGCGCACGATTACGACCCGTTGATGGAGTTGATCGGGCCTGCGCGCTTTGCCCTGCTGGGCGAGGCTTCGCACGGCACGCAGGAGTTCTACCGCGAGCGCGCCGCCATCACGCGGCGGCTGATCACCGAAAAAGGCTTCACCGCCATTGCCGTGGAAGCCGACTGGCCCGATGCCTGGCGCGTCAACCGCTATGTGCGCGGCCTGGGCGCGGATGCGGATGCCGCGTCCGCGCTGTCGGGCTTCAAGCGCTTTCCGGCCTGGATGTGGCGCAACACCGAGGTGCGCGATTTCATCGAATGGCTGCGCGACTACAACACCGGCCGCAGCCCCGGCACCCAGGTGGGCTTTTACGGCATGGACCTGTACAGCCTGTTCACCTCCATGCAGGAAGTGCTGGCTTACCTGAAACGCGTGGACCCCGAAGCGGCCGAGCGCGCCCGTTACCGCTACAGCTGCTTTGACCATGCAGCCGAAGACAGCCAGGCCTATGGCTACGCCGCCAGCTTCGGGCTGGCGCCCAGCTGCGAAGACGCGGTGGTGCAGCAGCTGCGCGAGATGACGCGCCACGCGGCAGACTTGCCCGCCAGCCCCGGAATGGAGCGCGACGAGGCTTTTTATGCCCAGCAAAACGCCCGCCTGGTGCGCAACGCCGAAGAGTATTACCGCACCATGTTTCACGCCCGGGAGTCATCCTGGAACCTGCGCGACAGCCACATGGTGGAGACGCTGCAGGCGCTGGACCGCCACCTGGGCGCGGACGGGCAGCCGCCGAAGATCGCCGTATGGGCGCACAACTCCCACCTGGGCGACGCGGCGGCCACCGAAATGGGCGAGCGCGGCGAATGGAACGTCGGCCAGTTGATGCGCGACCGCTACGGCAGCGAGGCCGTTCGAATCGGCTTCAGCACCCACCACGGCTGGGTCACGGCCGCCTCGAACTGGGAAGAGCCGCCGCAGCGCAAGCGCGTGCAAAGCGGCCTGCCCGGCAGCTGGGAAAAGGTGTTTCACGACACCGGGAGCAGCCGTTTTTTACTGGACTTGAAGAGCAACGCCGCGCTGCGCAAGCTGACCGCGCCGCTGCAGCTGCAACGCGCCATCGGCGTCATTTACCGCCCCGAGACGGAGCGCCAGAGCCACTACTTTTTCACCCATTTGTCCGCGCAGTTCGACGCGATGATCCACATCGACGAAACCAGCGCGCTGGAGCCGCTGGACAAGGGGCCGGTGTGGAGCACCGGCGAAGCGCCCGAGACCTTCCCGTCGGGCATGTAGCGCGCTTACAGCCCCAACTGCTTCAAAACGCCCTGCCCGGCGGCGCGTCCGCTGGCAAAGCAGGCGGTCAGCAAATAGCCGCCCGTGGGCGCTTCCCAGTCGAGCATTTCGCCGGCGCAGAACACGGGTGGATGGACAGCGGCCGGCGTGGTGATGCGCAGGTTGGCATCGAGCGCTTCAAACTTCACGCCGCCCGCGCTGCTGATGGCTTCGTCAATCGGCCGGGCGGCCAGCACCCGAACCGGCAGCGCCTTGATGCCGGCGGCGAGCTTCACCGGATCGGCGATGGCTTCCTTGCCCAGCACTTCGTACAGCATGGCGGCCTTGATGCCGTCCAGGTTCAAACGGCTTTTCAGGTGGCTGGACAGCGAGCGCGAGCCGCGCGGATGGCGCACCTCGACCAGCACTTGCTCGGGCGTCTTGTCGGGCAGCAGGTCGAGCAGGAAGGTCGCGCTGCCGTTCGCGGCAATCTCGTCGCGCAACAGCGAAGAAGCGGCATAAATCAGGCTGCCTTCCACGCCGGTCGCCGTGGCGACGAACTCGCCCCGGCGGGCAAAGCTGCGGCCCTGCGAATCGGTGAAGTGAATGGCCACCGACTTGAAGGGCTGGCCGGCGAAGCGGCTGGAAAAATGCTCGGTCCAGCCCGGCTGGGGTGCCGGACTCTGGCCGATCAGCTCTTTTAAAAACTCGCGCCGGGTTTCGCCATGCTCGACAGCCTCGGCGGCAGGCCCGGCCACCACGTCAAAGCCGCAGTTCGAGGGCTGCAGCGGCGCCACGGGCACGCCGCGCTCGGCCAGCAAAGGCACCCAGGCACCGTCCGAGCCCAGGCGCGCCCAGCTGCCGCCGCCCAGCGCCAGCACCACGGCGTCAGCCTCTGCCAGCACTTCGCCGGCAGGGGTTGAGAACTTCAGCGCGCCGCCCTCGGCCCAGCCCAGCCAGCGGTGGCGCATGGAAAACTGCACGCCCGCGCTGCGCAGGCGGTGCAGCCAGGCGCGCAGCAGCGGCGCGGCCTTCATGTCCTTGGGAAACACCAGCCCCGAACTGCCGACAAAGGTTTCAATGCCCAGGGATTCGGCCCAGGCACGCAGCTCGGCCGGGCCGAAGGCGGCGATCAGCGGCTCCAGGGCAGCGCTGTGCGCGCCGTAGCGACGCATGAACACTTCGGGCGGCTCGGAGTGCGTCAGGTTCAGCCCGCCCCGGCCGGCGAGCAGGAACTTGCGGCCGACCGAGGGCATGGCGTCGTACAGCCGCACGGAAACGGCCGGGCCGGCGCCGGCCAGCACTTCAGCCGCCATCAGGCCGGCAGGGCCGCCGCCGATGACGGCCACGCGCAGCGGTTGAGGAAGAGAGCTTGAGTTGTTCACAGGAAAATCCGTCTGCACAGGGTGCAACTTGAGGCCAAAAAGGGTTGACGCCAGCGCTGGAGAGTTCTGACGCGCCCGATACGCTCTGTTTTTGATAGCTTATTGCGCCCGTCCAGCATGGGCTACGACGCAAAAATGCTTGAAATCTGCCTCATGGGCAAGCCAGCGAAGGCTTGAAGGGCAAGCCGTGATTATTGCAGTTCGCACTGTGCTCCTCCAGCCTGCAGCCACACACAGAAAGGGCAGATATTCAGGGCGTGCAGGCGGCAGGCCGGGCGGCAAACACTTCCTTGGCCGCAAACAGTCCGTTGAGCGCCGCCGGAAAGCCCGCATAAACCGCCATTTGCATGATGACTTCAACGACTTCGTCCCTGGAAACGCCCACATTGAGAGCGCCTTCGATATGTACTTTCAGCTGGGGCGCGGCATTGCCCAGCGCGGTCAGCGCGGCCACCACGGCGATCTCGCGCGAACGCAGATCAAGGCCGGGGCGGGAGTAAATGTCGCCAAACGGGAATTCGATCAGGTAGCGGGCAAAGTCGGGGGCAATATCGCGCAGGCTGTTGATGACGTTTTCTCCGGCCTGGCCGTCGATCTGCTGCAGTTTGGCGAGGCCTTGTTCATAGCGGCTGGATGACATGGGTTTTTCCTTTACGAAGTGGAGGATTCTGGCGAAAAGGAATGCTCGACCTGCCGGTAATGCCCTATCTTGGCCTGCAATACCTGCGCTGACTGCTGCAGCGCCTGCACCTGGGCCAGCACTTGGGCGAGGTGGTTTTCAAGCATTTCCCGGCGCGCGCCGGCCGTGGCATTCCCTTCGCTTCGAAGCCTGGCGAACTCCTGCATCCGCTGAATCGGCATGCCGGTGGCGCGCAGGCGCAACAGGAATTCCAGCCAGTCCATGTCCGACGCCGCATAGCGCCGCTGGCCACCGCCCGCGCGGGCCACCGGCGCAATCAGGCCGATGCGTTCGTAGTAGCGAAGCGTGTAGGCCGTCAAGCCGGTTCGCTTTGCAACCTCGGTAATGGTCAGGCAGGATTCCATGGACAAGGACTTTAAAAGTTAGAGCGCGCTCCAAGTCAAGTGAAATATCACTTTTTTCATGGCTCGCCCCACGCCCCGGCTCAGTTCCTGGCGTTAAGCTCGATCAGCACTTCGCCGGCCTGCGGGTGGTCGTAGCTGGGCAGCATGACATGCACGTTGCCGGTGACGGCGTCGGTGTCCTTGACCCAGTGGCGCTTGTCGGCGCTGACCCAGTTCTTGTACAGATACATATCCTGCTTGAGCTTGACCTGCAGTTCCTTGCTGTCGGCCTTTTCAAACAAGGTGCCCTGCACTTTGGCGATGGCCGTGACCGGCTCGCTGGCCGGCAGATAAACGATGTAGTCGCCCTGCGCCGGCTTGGGCTGGCCGAGCTTGATGACCGGCAAGGCATCCAGGACGCTGGCTTGCGGCAAGCTGCCGGTGATGCGCTGCAGGCCCGAGCAGGCGCTCAGGCCGGCGGCCAGCAGCAGCGTCAGGGCGATGGAGGCAAAAGTGCGCGATACAAAATTCAAAGACATGGGAAAAACTCCGTGGTAACGAGGAAGAAAAAAATCCTCACGCGCGGTGAGGTTTGGAAAGCAGCCCGGCGCGGTGATCAGGCGCGTCGCACTGGGTCAGGTTGAACAGTTTTTGCAGATGCGCCAGATAGGCGGCAAAGGCGGCGCGGCCGGTGGCGGTCAGCGCGTAGGTGGTCTGCAGCCGCGCGCCGCCGCCCCGGCGCTCTTGCTGCAGGTAGTCGGCGGCGAGCAGCTTTTTCAGGTGCGCGTCGAGGTTGCCGTCGGTGCATTGCAGCACGCGCTTGAGTTCGCTGAAGGTGGCCTCGCCCCGGCCCACCAGGTAGGCGGCGATCTGCGTGCGCAGGGGCTGGTGCAGCAGCGGGTCCAGCGCCTCGACGAATTCGGACGCGGGCGCAGCGTCAGCGGCATCCGGGGCGGCTTCGGGAACGGTTTGTGGGTTCACGGGGTCGTTCATCGCGGCATGCCTCCGAGTTCGATGCGGGCGCGGCTGTGCACCGCCAGGCCGCCGGGCTGGGTCAGGTCGGGCGTGAAGTCCAGTTCGGTGATGCGCAGCCAGCCGGCTGCGTCCTGCCAGTCCTGGCCGTCCAGGCGGATGTGGTGGCTGGGCTTGCCGTCGATCAGCAGCACGTCCATGTCCTGGGTGAAGGTGTAGCGCAGACGCGCGCCGCCGGGAGCCGAGCGCAGCACGCCGCCGTCGATGTCCAGCTTCAGCTCGACAGGCGTGCCGGCCGCGACATGCAGCGCCACGTAGCGCGGCCAGCGCGCCGGGTCGTCGCCCAATTGCAACAGGGCTTTTTGCGAATACACCGGAATGTCGGGCGGCAGGGCCAGCGACTGGCTCCACTGCACGGCGGCCATGGCCGGCAGCACGCTGGCGGCCAGCAGGCCCATGGCGCTCACCATGCAAGTCATGGAGCGGCGCAAATTGGGCAACGGCGAGGCACTCCGGTGCAGCAGCCAGCCCAGCAGCGGCATGGCAATGCCCGAGGTGCTGACGACCAGCGGCCGGTGCCACGCCAGCGGCAAGCCGCTCATCAGCACCAGCAGCGCCATCAGGAAGACCGCAGCACCGGCCCATTCCACCAGTTCCTGCGAAAACAGCCCGTGCAGGAACAGCCCCAGCCCGACCAGTGCCAGCCACACCATATAGACCTGATAAGCACCGCCAAAAAAGAAGGTGCTGCCGGTGTAGAGCACGCCTGCGGTGAGCAGCAGCATCCAGACCTTGCTGATCTGCACCTGGACAAACGGCAGGGTTTCGTCGGCCTGCGTGGCTGCGGCCTGCACGGCGCGCCAGTCGAGCCAGGCGGTCAGGCCGATGCCCGCACCCAGCCACAGCATGGCCAGGGCCGCCTGCAGGGCCGGCTGGCCCTGCAAGGCGGGCAGGCGCAGCAGCGGGTCGGTGGAGCCGGCCAGCAAGGCAAACGCCAGGCCCCAGCGCACCAGCGAGCCGGGGCGCATCTGGATCGGCCGGTGCCCGGCCACAAGCAGGCTCTGCAATGCCGCCAGATGCGGCTGCGTGCCCGAAGGAAACATGGCCATGGACAGGACTCCCGATTTTTACCGTTAACTCTGCAATTCAGAGTACGGAAAATTATAACTCTGCAATGCAGAGTTAGCGGGTGTTTTTTACCGGCCAGTGGGTTGAAAATCCTTGTTGCCCAGCTTGCCAGCGCGACAGGCGGGCCACCGGAACCGGGCTGGCGCCTGCCTGGAAACCGGCGCTCAGGCCAGTTCCACCACCGTGCCCCGCCCGGTCAGGAAGGCAGCCTTCACGGTCGCTCTCGGGTAGATGCGCTGCACGGCGGCGCGGTAGATGCGCATCTTGGTGATCAGCGCGGGCTGCAGTTCGGGCTCGGGGGCCGATTTGTAGTCGAGCACCCACCACTGGCCCTCGAAGCCGGCGTCCTTGCGCCGCACCAGGCGGTCCAGTCGCAGCGGCAGGCCCTGGTACACCAGGTCGATTTCGTCGCCGTGCCAGGCGACGGCCTCGTTGCTCCAGGCCCAGGCGCCCTCGCCTTTCAAAATGCATTGCGCCAGCGCGCAAGCCTCCTGCGCCTGCGCCGGGTTGAGGCGGAACTCGCGCGCCACCGCGCCCACATGTTCGGCCGACGAGCGCCCGCCCCACTCCAGCAGGCGGTGCATGGCCTTGCCGACGCGGGCATTGGCCGGGTCTTCTGCCACCGACCCTTCGGCGGCCGGCTCGGGGGCGGGCGGCTCGAAGGCGGGAAGTTCGGGCAGGTAAAAAACCTCGGCGGCCGGGGCTGGGAAGCCAGCCGCGCCTTCCTGGCCGGCACCGTCGGCCTTCTCCCCGAGGGAGTCAGGCGGGGCCGGGGCATCCAGCGGCGGCACTTGCCCCTGCAGGCGCTGCCACCAGCTGTCGATGGTCGCGCGGTGCGGCTCGATGGAGGAAATCGCCAGCGTGTGCCGGGCGCGCGTCATGGCGACATACAGGGCGTTGAGTTCCTCGCGCTTGCGGGCGGCCTGCTCGGCGGCCAGCGCTTCCTGCGCGCAGGCCGGCGGTCTGGCTTCGCTGACCAGAAAGACAAACTTGCGCGGCTCGGTGGCTTCGCCGGGCCAGTCCACGAGCACGCCCATGCTGTCGGCGTTGCGCGGGGCGGTGTCGGTGTCCAGCAGCAGCACGGCCTCGGCCTCCAGGCCCTTGGCGCCGTGGATCGTCAGCAGGCGCACGGCCGCATCGTTGACCGCCACCGGCGCCAGCAGGCCGCCAGCCTTGAGCGCCCGGATCAGCCCGTAGGGCGTGGCATAGCGCCCGCCATCGCGCCCCAGCGCCACGCCCAGCAGCGCGCGCAGGTTGGCCAACACCGCCGGGCGCTGGGCGGCGGGCGCGGCGGCGGCAAAGCGCGCCAGCACATCGCCATCGTCGTACATCTTTTGCAGGGCGTCATGCGGCGGCAGGCTGTCCAGCCAGCCCTTCCATCGAGCCAAAAAGGGCACCAGCGCATGCAGCTCGGGCGCCAGCAGCTCTGTTTTTTGTAGCAGCTCAGACCAGGGCAGCTTCAACTCCTTTTGCAGCAGCGCCAGTTGCACCAGGCTGGCATCAAGCAGGCCGAACAGCGGCGAGCGCAGCGCCCGGGCCAACGACAAATCGTGCTGCGGCGACACCAGCACGTCGAGCAGCGCCACCACATCCAATACTTCGCAGCAGTCGATCAGGTCGGTTTTCTCGCCGATCTGGGCCGCAATGTGCAGCGCGCGCAAGGCTTCCTGCAGCGGCAGCAGGCCGGCCCGCTTGCGCGACAGGACCATCACGTCCGATGGTTTCAGGCCGGTGGCCAGCTGCCGCGAGATCCAGGCGGCGGCCTGGCGCGCCTCCAGCGTGCGCAGGGTTTCCTCGGGCAGTTCGCGCGGCGTGCTCAGGCTGTCGCGCCAGCCCGCCTCCGGCGACGTGTCTGCGTCTGCACCCTCCCGCTGCCGGGAAATCGCCGGCAGGCAGCCGGTCGCGCCGGCTTTGGCCGAATCGGTGGTGTGCTCGCGAAAGCCGTCGTAGCCGTCCACCGTGCGCGCATGGCCCATGACGGCGTTGACCGTGTCGATGACGGCCAGCGCGTTGCGGCGCGTGTGGTCGCAGCTGAGCAAGTCGCCGCCCAGCCCCTCGACCACGAAGGCCTGCGCGGCGCGGAACACCTGCGGCTCGGCGCGGCGAAAGCGGTAAATGCTCTGCTTGGGGTCGCCGACCAAAAACACGCTGGGCGCCGCGCCCGCGCCGCCGTAGCCGCTCAGCCAGGCCGACAGCGCCTGCCATTGCAGCGGATTGGTGTCCTGGAACTCGTCGATCATCAGGTGCTTGATGCGCGCGTCCAGCCGCTCCTGCACCCAGCCGGCGAGCACCGGGTCGCCGAGCATGACCAGCGCGGCCCGCTCGACATCGTTCATATCGACCCAGCCATGTTCGCGCTTGAGCTGGTTGTACTGCGCGATCAGCAGGCGGCTCAGGCGGGCCATGCGCTGCTGGTGAAGCCACGCCTCGTGCTGCTGGCAGGCCGCCTGCACCCGCAGCACCAGTTCCTGCGCCTGCCGCACGGTGTCGATGCCGACGATTTTGTCGCCGAATTTGCGCGGCGTTCCCTTGTCGGTCAGCAGCGCGCTGAAGATGCCGGGCCGGTCCTGCGCACCCAGGGCTTGCTCCAGTTCCACGCCCTTGGCGGAAAAGCTGGGCGCACTGGCGCGGCCCAGCGCCTTGGCGGCCGCGAGCAGCAGGCCGTGGTGCGGGCCACCCGGCGCCAGGCAGTCCTGCGGCGCGGCCAGCCCCGCGAACTCCGGGAACTGCACATCAAAAGGCTGCACCGACGCATCGACCACGCCTTTTTCGTCAGCCAGCACAAACTCGGTGCGCTTGTCCAGCGCGGACTGCAGGGCCTTGTCGGCTTGGTGGCGGCCGTGGCCCAGCACCAGCGCCTCGAAGTCGGCCTTCAGCAGCGCGTCCTTGGCAAGCGCCGCATAAAAGCGGCGCCACACCAGCGCCCGGGCGGGGGCGTCGTCTTCGAGCAACTGGTAATTCACCGGCATGCCCAGCCGGTGCAGCACCGCCACGGGCGCGCTGCGCAGCAAGGCGGCGAACCAGCTGTGAAAGGTGCGGATCTGCACAGCCCGCCCGCTGGCGAGCATGGAGCGGTATAGATTTGACAGCTGCCGGCGCATGTCCGCATTGGACTGCAGGCTCTTTTGGCTTGAAACGCCGCGCATGATGAGTTCCTGGCGCAGGGTCTCGTCGTCGGCATGGGTGAATTTTTGCAGCCACTCGTCAAGCCGCTCGCGCATTTCGCCGGCGGCCTTCTTGGTGAAGGTGATGGCCAGGATTTCATGCGGCCGCACCGGCTCGCGCGGCGTGCCGGAGGCAGGGTCCGGGGCGTTGGCGCCATCGAGCAGCGCCCGCACGATGCGCGACACCAGCATCCAGGTCTTGCCCGCGCCAGCGCAGGCCTCGATGGCCACGCTGCGGCGCGGATCGCAGGCGATGGCGTAAAAAGCGTCGGCGGAAACGGGCTGGCCGTTGCATTCGTAAGCGGCGGTCATGGTTCACTCCAGAAGTCTTTTCGGCACAGGCCGCGTGCCGCGCAGTAGTCGCAGGCCTTGCCTTCGCCGAGCGCCGGCAGCGGCGCACCCTCGGCAATGCGGGCCATGTCGCTCAGGATGCCGTCGATCAGGGCATCGCGCAGGGCGACGATGTCGGGCTGGTCATAGCTGCGGGTCGGCTCTTTTTCGCCCAGGTTCACATAGGCGGCGCCCAGCGTGTCGTCGGCCACCAGGGCGGCGTAGAACGCCAGCTGCGAGTCTTCCAGGCCGTTTTTGATGCGCTCGGCGGTGGTGGCGCGCGGCTCGGTCTTGTAGTCGATCAGCAGCAGCTCGCCGCCCGGCAGCCGGTCCATGCGGTCGATCTTGCCGATCAGCGTCAACTCGCTGCCCAGCGGCATGTCCAGCCACTGCTCGGCCATGTCGAAGCGAGCACCCGTGGCTTCGTGTCCGGCCAGCCAGGCCAGGTAGCCGTCGCGCACCGGAGTCCAGGCGGCGGCAAACGGCAGGAATTCGCTGTGGCTCAGGCCAAGCTCTTTGGCGGCTTGTTCTGCCGCTACATTAATCATAGCTATTCGTGCAGGCAGGTCGTGCGCGGGAGCCTCTTTTAATGCTTCATGGAAGCGGCAGAGCAGGTTGTGCAGCCAGTTGCCGAAATCACGCTTGCCGAGTTCGCTTTCCAGTTCGTCGGATTCGTGCAGGCCGAGCTGGCGCAGCGCAAAAAAACGGTAGGGACAGGCGCGCAAATCGCCATAGCTGCTGGCCGACAGCCGCCTGACGGGCAAGGCCTCGCCCGTGGGCAGCGGCCGCAACGTCGGGCAGGCCGCCACGGCGCGCAGGCGGCGCGGGTCGCCGGCCCGGTCCGCCGCCAGGCTGCGGCTGAGCAGAATTTCCTGCACGAAACCACTGGGCATCAGGTGCTCGCCGGCTTCGCTGGTGCGCCACAGCAGGTCCACATGGGGCAGTTGCAGGGTGTAGTCCCACGCCTGCCGGGCCACGCGGGCCAGCGCTTCGCGCGACGGCAAGCCGAGCAGTTCGCGCTGGCCGGGCGTCCACTGGCCGGGCGGCTCGGGCGACACCGGCAGGCGGATTTCATCGCAGCCGGGCAGCACCACGGCCTGCATGGCCCGGCCCAGCAACTGCGCCAGCGGCAGGATCACCACCTGCTCGGCCGCCGGGTGCTCGGGCGAGAAGGTTTGCGCTTCCAGCGCCTGGTTGACCCAGCTGGTGAACTCCCTGAGCTTCATGGCCGGCGCGTCTTCGAACTCGATGTCGGCGCCCTCATGCAAGCGCAGCACATCGAGCACCCGCTGGCCGGCTTCGTCGCTGGCGAGCAGTTCCCACTGTCCGGCCGACTGCAGCGCGGCGCGCAGGTCGCGCAGCCAGGCGGCCAGCGGGCGCGGACGGCTCAGGCTGTCGCGCAACTGGTTGACCTGCCGCGCCAAAGGCTGGGCGACGGCCAGCGCCTCCAGCGGCGCGGCCGGCAGGTCGCGCCAGGCGCGCACGCCGAACTTGCGCACCTCGGTTTCGGCCGCCGTGACGGTGCCGGAGGCAAAGGCCGGGGCATTTTTCAGCCAGTCGAGCACGGCGTCGGTCGATACGTCCCAGGGCAAGGCGCGCAGCAGGCCCATCAGGCTGGCCGCCGCGCGCGAGGTGGACAGCTTCCAGCCGGTTTCATCGCGCATGGCGATGCCGCGCCGGGCCAGCATGGCGGCCACCCGGCGGGTCAGCTGGCGGTCCTGCGCGATCAGCGCGACCGGGCTGCGCCCCTGCGCCAGGTGCGCCAGCACGCAGGCGGCGGCGCGTGCGGCCTCGTCCTCGTCGTCCAGCGCGGCATGCAGCGAGGGCTGTGGCGCGCCGGGCCGGTCCGGCTCGTCCTCGGGAAGGCACAGCGCAATCGACAGCGCCCGCTCGCCAAAATGAAGCTTCAGCGCCTCGTTCACCGGCTCGACCTGAAAGCCCTCGACCACCACCAACAGCGCCGGCTCGGCCTGGAACAGCCGGTCCGATGCATAGCCAGAGGCCGCGACCCAGGCCAGCGCGATGCGCCCGACGGCCGCCTCCAGCGCCAGCACCGGCGAATCCAGGCCCACGCCCAGCGCCTCGGCGAGCGACTCGCTCCAGGCCTGGCGTTCGGCGGGCAGCACGCTGGCGGCCACGCGGGCCAGGCTCCAGGCGGACTCGACCAGCCGGCCGGCCAGCGCATCCTGCTGCGCGGCCAGCCCGGCCTGACCCAGCAGCGACGCGGCCGTCAGCATGTCCACCGACACATCCATGCGCAGATCGACACCCGACGGCGTGAACATGCCCAGCGTGCCGCCCAGGCCGGTGGCCCAGTTCATGGTGGTTTCAAAGCGCGGAACAAAAAAGGTGCCGCCGGCGTTGTCGGCCCAGGTCTGGCGCGCCTGCTGGATCAGCTGGGCATACGGCAGCAGCACGACCACCTCGGAAGGATGGAGGCCGCGCGAAGCAATGATTTCGGCCAGCCGCCGCATGGCCTGGTGCCAGCAGCGGGCAGCCACGGAGACTGCCGTATCGGCAGGCTGGGGGGAAGAAGAAAGGGGCATGGAAGAAAAAAGAGTTTTTTGCGATGGACAAAACGGCTGGCATGCAGGCCCAAGAGATTGGCTATCAGCGGGATAGCTGCGGCGCAGGCGTCTGGAGCCCTTGGTTTCTGCCACAATGACCGCAACTTTTGCACTCACCTCTATCGTAACCAGACCCAAGGAGCCGTCATGGCCAATGAACTGATCAAACATACCACCGATGCCACCTTTGACGCCGACGTGCTGAAATCATCCACCCCCGTGCTGGTCGATTACTGGGCCGAGTGGTGCGGCCCGTGCAAGATGATTGCGCCGATTCTTGACGAAGTGGCCACGGGCTATGAAGGCAAGCTGCAAATCGCCAAGATGAATGTCGATGAAAACCGCGAGATTCCCGCCAAGTTCGGCATTCGCGGCATTCCCACGCTGATGCTGTTCAAGGACGGCCAGCTGGCAGCCACCAAAGTGGGCGCGCTGAGCAAGTCGCAGCTGACCGCATTCATCGACCAGCAACTGGCCTGACCGATTCTTTTCAGCCGGAAAATCCCTGAGGGGTTTTCCGGTTTTTTTGTTTTTCTTTTCAGCGCCCCACCTCGGCGCCCCTCGTAAGCCCTAGCCTTACTACCTGAATTTCCTGTCATAATGCTTCGTATTCACCCGTCGGCTGCTGCCGGCTGGTTCGAGTTCCCGGTTTGTCAGCCCTTCTTTTCAGAAGCAGCTTCTTTTCAAGCCTCCCCCCGTTTTCCTAAATCAACTCCGCGAGGAGTCATCCCATGCACTTAAACGAACTCAAGGCGCTGCACGTGTCTGAAGTCCTCAAGCAGGCCGAAGCCCTTGAGATCGAAAACGTCGGCCGTATGCGCAAGCAGGAGCTGATGTTCGCCATCATTAAAAAACGCTCCAAAACGGGCGAAACCATCGTCGCCGATGGTGTGCTGGAAGTGCTGCCCGACGGTTTTGGTTTCCTGCGCGCGCCCGATTCGAGCTACACCGCTTCTACCGACGATATCTACATCAGCCCCAGCCAGATCCGCCGTTTCAACCTGCACACCGGCGACATGATCGAAGGCGAAGTGCGCACGCCGAAAGATGGCGAGCGCTACTTTGCGCTGAACAAGCTCGACAAGATCAATGACGGCGCGCCCGAGGACAACAAGCACAAGGTCATGTTCGAGAACCTGACGCCGCTGTTCCCGCGCGAGCAGTTCAAGCTGGAACGCGACATCAAGGCCGAGGAAAACCTGACCAGCCGGATCATCGACATCATCGCGCCCATCGGCAAGGGCCAGCGCGCCCTCTTGGTGGCGCCGCCCAAGTCCGGCAAGACGGTGATGATGCAGAACATCGCGCACGCCATCGTTGCCAACTATCCCGAAGTGGTCATGATGGTGCTGCTAGTCGATGAACGCCCCGAGGAAGTGACCGAAATGCAGCGCAGCGTGCGCGCCGAAGTGATTTCATCGACCTTCGACGAGCCCGCCGCGCGCCACGTGCATGTGGCCGAAATGGTGATTGAGCGCGCCAAGCGCCTGGTCGAACTCGGCAAGGACGTGGTGATTCTGCTCGACTCCATCACCCGCCTAGCCCGAGCCTACAACAACGTGCTGCCCTCGTCAGGCAAGGTGCTGAGCGGCGGCGTCGATGCCAACGCGCTGCAGCGGCCCAAGCGCTTTTTTGGCGCGGCCCGCAAGATCGAGGAAGGCGGCAGCCTGACCATCATCGGCACCGCGCTGATCGACACCGGCAGCCGCATGGACGAAGTGATCTTCGAGGAATTCAAAGGCA
Organism: Polaromonas naphthalenivorans CJ2; assembly: GCF_000015505.1. Classification (GTDB taxonomy): domain Bacteria; phylum Pseudomonadota; class Gammaproteobacteria; order Burkholderiales; family Burkholderiaceae_C; genus Polaromonas; species Polaromonas naphthalenivorans. Next base: position 2,344,648 of record NC_008781.1, read on the forward strand.
CCGGCAATTGCGAAATCCACCTGGACCGCCGCCTGTACGAAAAGCGCGTGTTTCCGGCCATCAATCTCAACCGCAGCGGCACCCGCAAGGAAGAGCTGCTGCTGGCACCCGAAATCCTGCAGAAATCGCGGATTTTGCGTCAGTTCATGTACAACATGGACGAGATCGAATCGATGGAACTCATGCTGAAAAACATGAAGGCGACCAAGAACAACCACGAGTTCTTCGACATGATGCGCCGCGGCGGCTAAGAAACGGCCGCCGCGCAGGGCCGCCCCAAGCAAGGCCAGCCCCCTCGGGGGGCAGCGCAGTACGAGAAGCGACAAGCGTGGGGGCTTGTTTCTCATGCGATAATCGCGGGCTTCATGGAAAGTGCCTGGAACGGTTTCAGGTGGCTACCAAAACGATGAAAAAGGAAAGAGAATCATGAAAGAAGGCATTCACCCCAACTACCGCGAAGTTTGTTTTATGGACTTGTCCAACAACTTCAAGTTCGTGACCCGCTCGTGCGTGAACACCAAAGAAATGGTGAAGATGGAAGACGGCCGCGAACTGCCGCTGTACAAGCTCGACACGTCCAGCGAATCGCATCCGTTCTACACCGGCACGCAAAAATCCGTGGACAACATGGGCGGCCGCGTTGAGCGCTTCCGCAACCGCTTTGGCAAAACCGCCGCCAAAGAAGCAGCACCTGAAGCTGCACCGGTCGCTGCCGAGTAAGCTGCAAAGCTTTTCGCCCGTCGGCAAAAAAAGCAGCCTGAGTTTCAGGCTGCTTTTTTTTCGGCAAAATTTGTGACGCCTTGAGTGTTACACCTCATTCTTTTCCTATCGTCAAGCCGTTTTGAAAAAACCATCGCCCGCCATCATTGCCCAGTCCGCCGTCCGACGCCTGCCGCGCTGGGCGCTGCTGCTGTTTTGCATGGCCTATATCGTGCCTGGTTTCCTGGGGCGCGGTCCCTGGAAAAACGAGGACATCGCGGCCTTTGGCGTGATGCGCGAACTCACCTCCGCCGCAGCCAACTGGCTGCAACCGCAATTGCTCGGTCAGGTGACCGGGTTTGACGCCTTGGTTCCGTACTGGCTGGGCGCCATCGCCATCAAGATTCTGCCTTTTCTTGATCCGGCCCTGGCCGTGCGCATTCCTTTCATGCTGCTGCTGACGCTGACGCTGCTGGCCACCTGGTATGGCGTCTATTACCTGGCCCGAAGCCCGCAGGCCCAGCCCGTCGCCTTTGCCTTTGGCGGCGAAGCCAACTCGGTGGACTATGCACGGGCCATTGCCGATGCGGGCGTACTGGCGCTGATTGCCAGTTTGGGCCTGGCGCAGTTTTCACACGAAACCACGCCCGCCCTGGCGCAACTGGGCTTTACCACCCTGGCGTTTTATGCCATGGCCTCCAGCCCCTACCGCCGCGCGACCCAGATTATTGGCCCGGCGCTGGGCTTGCTGATCGGCCTGGCAGGCCTGGCGCTGAGTGGCGCACCAACGCTGGCTTTGCTGCTTGGCGTGGGCGGCACGCTGGTGGAGTGGACGCACAGGCGCTGGGGGAATTCGGCAAAGGGCGCCGATGCAGCCAGCAAGCGGCACTCCTGGCACTGGGTGCTGCTGATCGCCGGCATCACGCTGGCCGTTTCGCTGCTGAGTTCTGGACTGGACCTGTGGCGCTGGCGAATTCAATTGCCCGGCACGGACGGCCAGCCCGCCTGGAATGACTTGAAAAGCCTGGGACGCTTGCTACTGTGGTTTACCTGGCCTGCCTGGCCACTGGCCTTGTGGACCCTGTGGGGCTGGCGCAGGCAACTGGCCAGCCGCCATGTGGCGCTGCCGCTGTGGTTTGCCGGCATGGCGGTGGTCTCGACGCTCACCACGACGGCTTCCGACCGGAGCCTGCTGCTGAGCCTGCCGCCGCTGGCCGCCTTGGCTGCCTTTGCGCTGCCCACGCTCAAGCGCAGCGTGGCGTCGCTGATTGACTGGTTCACGCTGCTGTTTTTTACCGGCTGCGCGATCATCATCTGGGTCATCTGGATTGCCATGCAAACCGGCGTCCCACGGCAACCCGCCGCCAATGTGGCCAAACTCGCGCCGGGGTTCGAGCCCAGTTTTTCGCTGATTGCCTTTACAGCGGCGGTCGCTGCCACGCTGGCCTGGGCCTGGCTGGTGCGCTGGCGCACGGGTGCGCACCGCGCAGCCATCTGGAAATCGCTGGTGCTGCCTGCGGGTGGCGCCACGCTTTGCTGGCTGCTGCTGATGACGCTCTGGATGCCCTTGCTGGACTACGCGCGCAGCCTGGGGCCGCTGTCGCGCCAGGTGGCAAGCCTGGTGGATAAAAAAAGCTGTGTCGAAATCTACGGCGTCGGCAGCGCCCAGGCGGCGGCCCTGCAGTACCACGGCCAGCTCGAACTGCGCCAGGCAACTCCGCAGGCCAGTTGCCCTTACCTGGTGGTCGATATCGCGGCCCAGCCAAGCCTGAGCGCAGCAGTGAACCTGCCCGACTGGGCGTTCCAGGCCACGGTGCGCAAACCCACCGACAAAACTGAAAACATGCTGGTGTACAAGCGCGTCAGCCGCAACCGCCCGGCCAGTCCGGCGACTGCCCCGCCGCGTCCATGAGCGAGATCAGGCGGGTCAGCCGCCATGCGGCCACCATCCTGGTCGGCCAGTTGGCCGTGATGGCCTTCGGCGTTGCCGACACCGTGATTGCCGGACGCTACAGCGATGCGGCGCTGGCTGCGCTGTCGGTGGGCTCGGCCCTGTACATCAGCGTGTATGTCGGGCTGATCGGCATCGTGCAGGCGCTGCTCCCGATCTGGGCCGAAATGCTGGGTGCACGCCGGCATGAAGCGGTCGGGCGCTCGCTGCGGCAAAGCCTGTATTTGTGCGGTTTCATCTGCATCGCGGGCATGGCCGCCCTGCTGTTTCCGGGCGTGCTCCTTCGCTGGGCGCAGGTGCCCGCCCTGATGCAGGACGAAGTGCAGCGCTACCTCGCCGTGCTGGCCTTTGCCTTTGCCCCTTCCCTGCTGTTCCGGCTCTACAGCACCCTCAACCAGTCCCTGGGCAAGCCACGCCTGGTGACCTGGCTGCAGATTGCCGCGCTGGGGCTCAAGATCCCCTTGTCGATCTGGCTGGTGGCCGGCGGCGGCGGTATCGATGCCATGGGCGCCGTGGGCTGCGCCTGGGCCACGCTGGCGGTCAACTACCTCCTGCTGCTGCTGGCCGTGCTCATGCTGCGAACCCAGGGTATTTACCAGCCATACGCCATCTGGCGGCGGATGGAGCGGCCCGACTGGCCGCAACTGCGCACCTTCGCCCGGCTCGGCATTCCCGGCGGGCTGGCCTACCTGGTGGAGGTGACGTCCTTCACGCTGATGGCGCTGTTCATCGCGCGGCTGGGAACCATCGCTTCGGCCAGCCACCAAATTGCCGCCAGCGTGGCGGCCGTGCTGTACATGATGCCGCTGTCGATGGCGGTGGCCTGCAGCGCCCGGGTGTCGTTCTGGCTGGGCGCGGGCCGGCCGGACCACGCCAAACGCGTGGTTTTCATGGGTTTGAAGCTCACTGCGCTTATTGCGCTTGCTCTGGCAGCTATTTTTTCCATAGCAGGTCAGTTGCTGGCGGGCTGGTATTCGGCAAGCCCCGAAGTGGTTGCGCTGGCCTCGACCCTGCTGGTGTGGGTGGCCTTCTACCATGTGGCCGATGCGCTGCAGGCGCTGTGTGCGTTCTTGCTGCGCTGCTACCGCATCACGATGGCGCCGCTGGCGCTGTACGGCGTGCTGCTCTGGGGGCTGGGCCTGTTTGGCGGCTACCAGCTGGCTTATGTCGGCCTGGCGGGCCACGCAGCCACGCAAGCGGCCAGCAGCTTCTGGGCTGCCAGCACGCTGGCCATCGCTCTGGTGGCCGCTTGCCTGCTGGGCTTGCTGCTGTACGCCGTGCGGCGCAGCAGCCCCGCCACGGCAGACAGCACTCAGGCCGCCTGAACCGGCTGGCGTACCCGGGCAGCGGGAAAGATGATGGAAAAGCACGAGCCCTGCCCCACCTGGCTTTCAATTCGCAGTTGCGCCCCGTGGCGCTGGGCCACATGCTTGACAATCGCCAGCCCCAGGCCGGTGCCGCCGGTCTCGCGCGAACGGCTGCGGTCCACCCGGTAAAAGCGCTCGGTTAGCCGGGGCAGATGCTCGGGCGCAATGCCCGGTCCTGAATCCCTGACGCGGAACTCGCCGCGTCCATCGGCCAGCAGCGTCCAGCTGACGCGAATCAGCCCGGCCTCGGGCGTGTAACGCACTGCATTGGTGACCAGATTGGACAGAGCACTGCAGATCTCCCGCTGGATGCCGGCAATTTCACAGGCCGGGCCGGGCTCGAACACCAGTTGATGGCCCTGCGGCGCAATCACGCCGGAAAGCGCCCGGGCTTCCTGTTCGCACTGGGCAAACAGGGATTTGGTCGCGCTCCACTCCTGAGCGCCGGGCAACGGACTGCCTTCCAGGCGCGACAGCGTCAGCAAATCATCCACCAGGGTCTGCATGCGCTGCGACTGCTGGGCCATCAGGCAGAGGTAACGGTCGCGCTCGGGCTTCTTCAAGGGAAAGGTTTGCAGGGTTTCGATGAAGCCAGACACCACGGTCAGGGGCGTGCGGATTTCGTGCGACACATTGGCCACGAAATCGCGCCGCATGGCTTCGGCCTGCTCCAGCGCGGTGATGTCGCGAGAGAGCAGGAGTTTTTTGCCCTTGCCATAACAATGCACATGCACCGACAGCTTGACGGGTCGCGCCGGGGTGCTGAAATTGCCCGGAATCACCACCTCCTGCGAAAAATTAGCCGTCGCCATGTAGGCATTGAAGGCCGGGTCACGCACCAGGTTGGCGATGTGCTGCTGGATGTCTCGCTTGGCATCAAAACCGAAATGCTGCGCCGCCATCTGGTTGCACCACTCGATGCGGCCCTCGTCGTCGAGCAGCACCACGCCGTTGGGCGAAGCCTGCAAGGCGGACAGGAATTCATCCAGGCGCGCTTGGCTTTCGCTGTACTGCTGGTGGCGGTTTTTCAGCAGCCGGCGCACGCGGTCGGCGGCCTCGCCCCAGACACCGGGCAGGCGGGGCTGCGCGCCCGCCATCAGGACCGGCGTTTCGTTGCTCTGCTCCGACCGCAGCCAGTTGAGAAGCCGCCTGGCGTAAAAACTGTCCATGAGCTGCCAGCCGGCGGCGCCCAGCAGCAGCCCCCAGGCCAGGCCTTCCCGTGAACCGGCCCACCAGCCCACGGCGCCGCCAACCACCGCACAGCAGGCAAAAGCGATCCAGCGCCGGATCATGACCCCGCAGATGCCGCCGTAGCAGCAGGAGTTTTTGCAACCACGCCCGTCAGCCGGTAGCCGGCCCCACGAACGGTTTCCACCATGGCGCCGGCCGCGCCCAGCGCCTCGCGCAGGCGCTTGACATGCACATCGACCGTGCGCTCTTCAATGAACACATGGTCGCCCCAGACCTTGTCGAGCAGGCTGCTGCGGCTGTGCACCCTTTCCGGATGCTTCATCAGGTAGTGCAGCAGCTTGAACTCGGTCGGCCCCAGCTTGAGGTCCTGGCCCTGCCAGGCAATGCGGTGGGTGGCGGCATCAAGCACCAGTGCGCCAACGGTCACGCTGTCGCCCTGCGACTCGGGCGCGCGGCGGCGCAGCACGGCGCGGATGCGGGCCAGCAGCTCCTGCGTGGAAAAAGGCTTGGTGATGTAGTCGTCGGCGCCGGCGTCCAGCCCGGCCACCTTGTCGGGCTCGTCGCCGCGCGCCGTCAGCATCAGGATCGGAATACTTCGGGTCCGTTCCTGCTTGCGCCAGAGGCGTGCCAGGCTCAGGCCGCTCTGGCCCGGCAGCATCCAGTCGAGCAAAATCACGTCGGGCAGCATGGTGTCCAGTTCGCGCTGGGCCGCCACGCTGTCGTAGGCCAGCACCGGAATGAAGCCGCCGTGCTTCAGGTTGACCTGAATCAGTTCGGCAATGGCCGGTTCATCTTCAACAATCAATACGCGTGGCAGGTGTTTCATTGCTTGACGGCGGACTCGATCTGGTCCATCGGGCTGTGCCGGACATCGGCGCCCTTGACGATGTAGATGATGAACTCGGCAATGTTCTTGGCATGGTCGCCCACGCGCTCGATGGCCTTGGCGATAAACAGCAGGTCCAGGCTGGCCGAGATGGTGCGCGGGTCTTCCATCATGTAGGTGATCAGCTTGCGCACGAAGCCATCAAATTCGGCATCGATCTGGTCGTCTTCCTTGAGGATGGACACCGCTGCCGCCGTGTCCAGCCGGGCAAAGGCGTCAAGCGCCTTGCGCAACAGGCCCGAGGCCAGGTCGGCAGCCACCCGCAGATCGGTCGATGGCAGCGTGCGCGATGCACCGCTGTCGATGATGGACTTGACCATGCGGGCGATTTTTGCCGCCTCATCGCCCGCCCGTTCCAGATTGGCGGTGGTTTTTGAAATCGCGATCAGCAGCCGCAGGTCGCGCGCCGTGGGCTGGCGCCGCGCGATGATGGACGACAGTTCGCGGTCAATCTCCAGTTCCATGCCGTTGACGCGAAGCTCGGTTTCGATGACCTGGTTGGCGCTTTCGGCGCTGAACTGCGACAGCGCATAAATCGCCAGCCGCAACTGGGATTCGACCAGGCCGCCGAGTTCCATCACGCGGGACGATACCCCGTTGAGTTCACTGTCAAACTGGGTGGACAGGTGTTTGTCAGCCATGGTGTTACTCCTTGATTGCTTATTTATTTCTTGATTATTTGCTTCTTGCTTCTTGCTCAGCCGAAACGGCCGGTGATGTAGTCTTCGGTTTCCTTGCGCTTGGGCTTGAAGAAGATGTCTTCGGTGGCGCCGAACTCCACCAGATCGCCCAGATACATGTAGGCCGTGTAGTCGCTGCAGCGCGCGGCCTGCTGCATGTTGTGCGTCACGATGACCACGGTGTAGTCGTCTTTCAGCTCGGCAATCAGCTCCTCGACCTTGGCGGTCGAAATCGGGTCCAGTGCCGAGCAGGGCTCGTCGAGCAGCAGCACTTCGGGCTTGATGGCGATGCCCCGGGCAATGCACAGCCGCTGCTGCTGGCCGCCCGACAGGCTGGCGCCGCTCTGGTTGAGCTTGTCCTTGACCTCGGTCCACAAAGCGGCCTTGCGCAAGGCCCATTCGACCCGCTCGTCCATGTCGGAAGCATTGAGGTTTTCAAACAGCTTCACGCCGAACGCAATGTTGTCGTAAATCGACATCGGGAACGGTGTCGGTTTCTGGAACACCATGCCGACCTTGGCCCGAAGCAGCGCCACGTCTTCCTTGGAAGTCAGCAGGTTGGTGCCATCCAGCATCACTTCGCCTTGCGCCCGCTGCTCGGGGTACAGCTCGTACATGCGGTTGAAAATCCGCAACAGGGTCGATTTTCCGCAGCCCGAAGGGCCGATGAAAGCCGTCACCTTGTTCTCGGGAATTTCAAGGTTGATGTTCTTGAGGGCATGGAATTTGCCGTAGTAAAAATTCAGGTTGTTGACTGAAATTTTAGATTTTTCACGGGTTGCGGTCAGGGTATCCATCATTCACCTTGTCTTTTAGGTAGCCGGGCTGTGAGTTGCCGGAAGTTCAGTCTTTTTTGCGCGTCAGCACGCGCGCCAGAATATTCAGGCCCAGCACCGCCATCGTGATGATGAAGACGCCCGCCCAGGCCAGTTTCTGCCAGTTTTCATACGGGCTCATGGCGAACTTGAAGATCGTTACCGGCAGGCTGGCCATCGGCTGGTTCAGGTTCGAGGTCCAGAACTGGTTGTTCAGGGCGGTGAACAGCAGCGGCGCGGTTTCACCGGCGATGCGCGCCACGGCCAGCAAAATGCCGGTGACCACGCCGGAGCGGGCAGCGCGCAGCGTGATGCTGGTGATGACTTTCCACTTGGGCGCGCCCAGCGCATAGGCAGCTTCGCGCAGGCCCGGCGGAATCAGCTGCAGCATGTTCTCGGTCGTGCGGATCACCACCGGAATCACGATCAGCGCCAGCGCCAGGACACCGGCCCAGCCTGAGAACGAATGAAAGCGCGACACCACGATGGCATAGACAAACAGGCCGATCACGATGGAAGGCGCCGACAGCAGGATGTCGTTGACAAAGCGCGTGATGGAAGCGAGAAGCCCCTTGGTGTTGTACTCGGCCAGGTAGATGCCGGCCATGATGCCAATCGGTGTTCCGACAAAGGTGGACAGCAGCACCATCAGCAGCGAGCCGTAGATGGCATTGGCAATGCCGCCCTCTTCATTGGGGGCCGGCGTCATTTCGGTGAAGGTCGCCAGCGAGATACCGCCTATGCCCAGCCTGACGGTTTCCCACAAGATCCAGAACAGCCAGAACAAACCGAAGGCCATGGCCGTCAGCGACAGCACCAGCGCGAACTGATTGACCCGCTTGCGCCGGGAAAATTTGGCCAGGCGCGCAGCCTGCGCTGCGTTTTGCATGACGGCGCTCATGACTTGGTTCCTTCATTTTTCTGCAACTGCGACAGCAGCAGCTTGGACAGCGACAGCACCACGAAGGTAATGAAGAACAGGACCAGACCCAGGTAGATCAGCGACGCCTGGTGCAGGCCTTCACCGGCTTCGGCAAACTCGTTGGCCAGTGCCGACGTGATGCTGTTGGCCGCCTGGAACAGGCTCAGGGAATCGAGCTGGTTGAAGTTACCGATGACAAACGTCACCGCCATGGTTTCACCCAGCGCACGCCCCAGCCCCAGCATGATGCCGCCCATGACGCCGGCCTTGGTGTAAGGCAGCACCACCTTCGACACCACTTCCCAGGTCGTGGCCCCGAGTCCGTAGGCCGATTCCTTGAGCAGCACCGGCGTGACCTCGAACACGTCGCGCATCACCGAGGCGATGAACGGGATGATCATGATAGCCAGAATAATCCCGGCCGACAAGATGCCGATACCGACCGGCGGGCCTGAAAACAGCGCGCCCAGGTAAGGCACCTCGCTGAACATGTTTTGCAGCGGCTGCTGCACATAGGTGGCCAGGATGGGGCCGAACACCAGCAAGCCCCACATGCCATAGACGATGGACGGCACGGCGGCCAGCAACTCGATGGCCGTGCCGAGCGAGCGCTTGAGCCAGGCCGGCGACAGTTCGGTCAAAAACAGTGCGATGCCAAAGCTCACAGGCACGGCGATCAAGAGCGCGATGAAGGAAGTGGCCAGAGTGCCGTAAATCATCACCAGCCCGCCGTACTCGTTTTGCACCGGGTCCCAGACGCTGTTGGTCAAAAAGCCAAGGCCATATTTGCTGATGGCCGGCCAGGCACCGATCACCAGCGACACCAGGATGGCAATCAAGAGCCCCAGCGTCAGCAGTGCAGCCGCCAGCGCGGCCCAGCCGAAAATCCGGTCCGGCAGCGGGCTTCGTTTCACAGGTTTCACAGGGGGAGGATTGGTCATGGCGCGTCCGGTCGCTTTTGCCGGAAACTCAAAAGCGGCCCGGCTTGCCGGAAGTGTAGAGGACACGAAATAAAACCCCTATGGTTGTAAGCTGGAATGCAAAGCCTGCTGCCTGACTATTTATCTGGCGATTTACTTGTAGGCGACGGCTTTACCCGAAGCGTCCTTGATCTCGCCCCAGGCTTTTTCGACGATGAGCTTCACATTGGCAGGCATCGGTACATAGTCCAGCGTGTCAGCGGTCTGGTCGCCATTCTTGTAAGCCCACTCGAAGAACTTGAGCGACGTAGCGGCCTGGGCCGGTTTTTCCTGGACTTTCTGCATCAGGATGAAGGTCGCGCCGGTGATGGGCCAGGCATCCTTGCCGGGCTGCTCGGTCAGGATCTGGTAGAAGCTCTTGGACCATTCGGCGCCAGCGGCTGCGGCCTTGAAAGCCGTGTCTTCGGGCGAAACAAAGTTGCCGGCGGCATTTTTCATCTGCGCAAAAGTCAGCTTGTTTTGTTTGATGTAAGCGTATTCAAGGTAGCCAATCGAGTTGGGCAGCCGGCCCACAAACGCAGCCACACCCTCATTACCCTTGCCGCCCGCGCCCACAGGCCAGTTGACGGCCGTACCCTCGCCCACTTTGGCTTTCCACTCGGCATTCACCTTGCTCAGGTAATTGGTAAAGATAAAGCTGGTGCCCGAACCATCGGCGCGGCGCACTGGCGCAATCGCCACATCAGGCAAAGGCAGGGTGGGGTTCAGCGCCTTGATGGCCGGATCGCTCCACTTGGTGATCTTGCCGAGGTAGATGTCACCCAGAACCTGGCCCGTCAACTTAAGCTGACCTGGGGCAATACCCTTGATGTTCACCACGGGCACCACGCCACCAATGACGGTGGGGAACTGCATCAACCCTTTTTTAGCCAGCTCGTCATCCTTCAGCGGCATGTCCGATGCACCAAAATCCACGGTCTTGGCTTCAATTTGACGAATACCAGCGCCGGAGCCTACCGACTGGTAGTTGATCTTGATGTTGGTCGCCTTGTTGTAATCGGCGGCCCATTTGGAATAAAGCGGTGCCGGGAAGGTGGCGCCGGCGCCCGTGACATCCTGCGCAGCCGACAGCGTGGCAAACGACATCAGGGCAGCGCCCAGGGTCACGGTCATCGAAGCTTTGAGAGTTGATTGCATCAGAACACCTTTACGGTTGATAAGAAAGATGGCGCCACTGTAGAAGTCTTGTGTGACAGGGATATGACAGACCTGCGGCATTTTGCCAAGGTAAAACCGACACCTTGCTGTCACAAAACATTCAAATTTCTGTCACAAAGTGGTCATGGAATACCCTTACTCTTGCGGCTGTCTTACCCAGTTACCCAGGAGATTCACATGCTCAAGCGCCATTTCATATTTGTCCTTACCGCCGTTGCGATCCTTTCCGGCTGTGCCTCGACCTCGCTTCCCGTTTCAGTCGCCGACACCGTGGCTGCACAACCCCAGCTCTCGACCCTGAACGGCCTCGTTGTCAAAGCCGGCCTGACGGACACGCTCAAGGGCACTGGCCCGTTCACGGTTTTTGCGCCCACCAATGAAGCCTTTGCCAAGGTGCCGGCCAAGACCATGCAGGCGCTGGCCAGCGACCCGGCCAAGCTCAAGGCAGTGCTCACCTACCACGTCATTCCCGGCAAGGTCATGCTGGCCGATGTGAAGAACGGCAACAGCAAGACCGTCAACGGCGCCAACCTGGCACTTTCGCGGGCCGGCGACTTCGTGACCGTGGAAGAAGCGCTGGTGCAAACGCCGGACATTGCCGCCAGCAACGGCGTGGTCCATGTCGTGGACAGTGTTCTTTTGCCGCCGGCCAGCCGCTGATGCCTGACAAGGCATCCCGACTGCCTTGTTTTTGACTCATTTATGCCTTTTGCGCATGCTGCAAGGGCGCTAGTAGCTATTTATTTCATAGCACTCTGGTTCATGGTCCAAGTTCACTGAAAAACAAATATGCTGCCTGCCCCCTCCCCTTTGAATCGCCGCCATTGGCTGCGACGCGCCGGCCTGCTGACGGCGGGCGCCGCCGCGACCACCGCCGGCTGGGCGCAGCCTGGCAAGCCGGCTGCGTCCTCGCGCAGCCTGACGGTGGCCCAGCTGGTGGATTTCTCGGAGGCACAGCAGGATGTGTCCAAGGATTTCCTGATCGGCTCGCGCGCCGCCTGGCAGGACATCAACGCACGCGGCGGCATTCGCGGCCGGCCGGTCGCGCATCTGGCGCTGGAAACCGACGGCACGGCCGCCAGCGTACGCTCCGCCCTCAATGAAGCCATGAACAACCCGTCCTGCCTGGTGCTGTCCGGCAGTGTCGGCGACCCGCTGGCCAGCCAGGTAGCCGCCCTGTCGCGCCAGGACGGCCTGAACATCGCCCATGCCGCGCCCTGGCTGCAAAACTCCAGCCTTGAAGTGGACAGCAAGACCTTCCCGATCTTCGCGGCGCGCCAGGAACAGATCGCCCATGCGCTCAAGAACCTGTCGGTCATGGGCGTCAAAGTTCTGGGCGCCGTGTATGCAAGCGCCCGGGAGCATGCCGCCTATCACCTTGAAGTCGAACGCATCGCGGCCGGCATGCAGTTGCAGCTGCAGTCTTTCCAGGGCACCGGGGATGTGCGCCTGCTGGGCCAGAAGCTCACCACCGGCACGCCCTCCGTGCTGCTGTTCGTGGGCGGCACGCCGGAGCTGGCCCAGTTCACCCAGGGGCTGGAAAAGCAGGCCCGCCAGCGCTACATCGTGGCCCTGGCCGACGTCAACCTGCAAACCCTGCTGCAGATGGGCGCTGCGCGCAACACACCGATCATTGCCACCCAGCCGGTGCCGATGGTCAGCGCCGCCTTGCCGGTCGTGCGGCAGTACCGTGAAACGCTGGCCCGGCTGTTCGACGAACCCCCCACCCCCTTGAGCCTGGCCGGCTTCATTGCTGCCCGCTACACCTTTGAGGTGCTGGGCGGAATCGACGCGCCGCTGAGCCGCCAAAGCGTCCTGGCCGGCTTTCAGCAGCGCACCAGCCTGAACCTCGGCGGGTTTCACATCGCCTTCGACGCCCGGCACCGAAGCGGCACCTACGTGACGCAAAGCATGATGACGCTGGACGGCCGGCTGATCGGCTGATCCATGCCCGTGCTGAAATGTGCTCGGCGCCAATGCTATGCTGGCTTCCGAACTAAAAGCTCAAACATGCAAAACGGAACACTGCTTGCCGCTGTGGACTTGGGGTCCAACAGCTTTCGCCTTGAAATAGGCCGCCTTGACCATGGCCGCATCCACCGGATCGAGTACCTCAAGGAAACCGTGCGCCAGGGCAACGGCCTGGACGCCGACCGCAACCTGTCGCCAGATGCCATGCAGCGCGGCTGGGACTGCCTGGCGCGCTTTGGCGAACGGCTGGCGGGATTCAGGAAAGAGCAGGTCCGGGCGGTGGCCACGCAAACCCTGCGCGAGGCCCTCAACCGCGAGGAATTCATCAGTCGCGGCCAAAAACTGCTCGGTTTTCCGATTGACGTGATTGCCGGCCGCGAGGAAGCCCGCCTGATCTACCAGGGCGTGGCCCATTTGCTGCCGCAGTCCAGCGAGCGGCGCCTGGTGGTCGATATCGGCGGGCGCTCGACCGAAATGATCCTCGGTCAGGGCCTGGATGCGCATACGCTGGAGTCTTACCGCGTGGGCAGCGTGGCCTGGTCGATGCGCTATTTTCCCCAGGGGCTGTTCAGCGCCCGGGCTTTCGAGCTGGCCGAAATTGCCGCCAAGGCGGTGCTTGACGAAGCCATGACGGCCTATCGCCCGCAGGCCTGGGATGCCGCTTACGGCTCGTCAGGAACCATAGGCGCGGTCAGCGAAGTGCTGGCCGCAGCGGGCTGGCAGCCCGATGTGGTCACCCGCGAAGGCCTGGACTGGCTGCTGGACCGCCTGATCAAGGCGCAAAGCGCCGACCGGATCAAGATCGAAGGCATGAAGGAAGAGCGCCGGGCCGTCATTGGCGGCGGCATCAGCGTGCTCAGGGCGGTGTTTGACCTGCTGGGCATTGAGAAAATGCAGGCGGCGCAGGGCGCGCTGCGCCACGGCGTGCTGTATGACCTGGTGGAGCGGGACGAAGACCTGACGGATTTGCGCACCACCAGCGTGCAGCGCCTGGCCCACAACTTCAATACCGACCGCGTGCAGGCCGAGCGGCTCAGCCAGGTGGCGCAGCACCTGTTCGTGATGGCCGGCAGCAGCCTGCCCAAGGCGGAATCGGCCAGCCTGCAGCACCAGCTCGGATGGGCCGCGCAGCTGCATGAAGTCGGCAGCCAGATTTCACACACCTACTACCACAAGCACGGCGCCTATATTCTGGACAATGCCGACGCGCCCGGCTTTGCCGTGCACGAGATGCATCGCCTGAGCCTGCTGGTGCTCGGCCACCGGGGCAAGCTGCGCAAGCTGGAGGCTGATTTTGAAGACCGGCTGTTTGTCCAGCAGTTGCTGTGCCTGCGCCTGGCCGTCATCTTGTGCCACGCCCGGCGCGACCCGGACCTCAAGGGCCTGCAACTCGAATGGGACACCGATCCCGGACGGCGCTTCATGCTGACCTGCCGGCCAGGCTGGGCGGAAGCTTTTCCCCAGTCGGCTCATTTGCTGCGGGAAGAAATGCTGTCCTGGCAAAAGACACCCTGGACCTTGCACGCTGCCGGCCTGTAAGACTGCGGATCTTGGTGCTTTCATGAAAGTTCGATTAAACTGTATAAACCGTTTAATCAAGGAATACCCTCATGAGCACCACACAACAAACCCCAGAATCCGCGCCTGTAGCGACGCCCCTGCCGGCCCCCGCTCCCGTAGCCCCGGCGGCCCCGGCAAAACAGGAAGCCGCCCCGGTCGCGGTCAAGCGGACAAGGTCGCCCGCCAAAAAAGTCGCCGCCGAAGCAGCGCCTGTCACGCCAGCACCGCTCACAAAACCAGCCGTTAAAAAAGCGGCCGTCAGAAAGACGCCCGTCAAAAAAGTAGCGGCGAAGGCGATCCCTCCTCAAAAGACCGCAGCCAAGGCGCCGGCAGTCAAAGCGGTGGCCGCTGCGAAGCCTGAAAAAACGGCTGCGCCGCACAAAGCCAAAAAAGACAAGCTGGTCCGGGACAGTTTCACCATTCCCAAAACGGAATATGCGGTGATTGATGAGTTGAAGCAGCGGGCCGCCAAGCTGAACAGCGCTGTCAAGAAGAGTGAGTTGCTGCGCGCGGGCATCAAGATGCTGGCCTCCCTGTCGGATGCCGCATTGCTGACGGCCCTGGCGCAGGTTCCCACCATCAAGACCGGCCGGCCAGCGCTTAAAAAATAAGCCGCCGCCAGCGCTGCAGCCGGCCGCTTAAAGCAGTTCGGGCGACTGAACCGTCACCACGACAGCCTGCACCTGGCCATCGCGTTCGCGGGTGCGCAGCCACCACAACGCGCCTTTCTTGATGGCGCAGTCGGAGTCAACCAGCCCCAGCAGCCGGGCAATGACCTGCCCCAGCGTGGGCTGGTGGCCAATCACCAGCACCGGCGTCTTGCTCAGCGGCCACTGCACCAGTTCCAGCACGTCTTCGGGCGCGGCGCCCGGCGCCAGTTCGACTCGGGTCTTGAATTTTCGCCCCAGCGCCAGCGCGGTCTGCTCGCAGCGCCGCGCCGGGCTTACCAGGGTGCGGGCACTGCCGGGCAACTGCCGGTCCAGCCATTCGGCCATGCGCGCGGCCTGCTTTTCCCCGCGCGAGGTCAGCTTGCGTTCAAGGTCTCTTTGCGCATCCACAACGCCTTCAGGCAGGTCTTCCGCTTCGGCGTGACGCCACAAAATCAGGTCCATGGTTGACTACCTTTCGCGTGGTTTCAAAGCCGAGTAGCGCGCCATCAGCGCGGACTGCGCGCCATGGCGCTGTGCCGGATCAGCCGGATTCACCAGCACATAGCTGCCATCGGGCCGCAAATCCCAGGCATCGCACCCGTCGTGCAGGTAGGCGACCAGGCATTCGTCGATGAGGCGCTGGCGAATCACCGGGTCAGTCACCGGCCAGGCCAGTTCGACCCGGCGCAGCATGTTGCGGTTCATCCAGTCGGCGCTCGACAGCAACAAGGTTTCGTCACCGCCGCTGCGAAAGTAAAACACACGCGAATGCTCCAGGAAGCGGCCGATCACCGAGCGCACGCGGATGTTGTCGGTCACGCCGGGCACCTGGGCCGGCAGCATGCAGGCGCCGCGCACGATCAGGTCAATGCTGACGCCGCACTGCCCGGCCTTGACCAGCGCCCGCATCAGGTCTTCGTCGGTCAGGGCATTGGTCTTGACCACGATGCGCGTGTCCTTGCCCTGCAGCGCGGCCTGGGCCAGAGCGTCGATTTTTTCGATCAGCTTGCGCTGCAGCTGGAACGGCGCCAGCAGCAGGTGGTGCAGCTTGGGCAGGCGGCTGTGGCTGGCCAGGTGCACGAACACATGGTCGATGTCCGAGGTCAGCAGCGGGTCGGCCGTGAGGTAGCTCACGTCGGTGTACAGGCGGGCCGTGCCCGGGTTGTAGTTGCCGGTGGACAGGTGGGCATAGCGCACCAGTCGCTGGCCTTCGCGCCGGGTCACCAGCAGCATCTTGGCATGCGTCTTCAGGCCCATCACGCCATAGACCACCTGCGCGCCGATGGATTCGAGCATCTCGGCCCAGTTGATGTTGGCCTCTTCATCAAAGCGCGCCTTCAGCTCAACCACCACCATGACTTCCTTGCCGCGCCGCACCGCCTCGCGCAGCAGCAGCATCAACTCGGAGTCCGGTCCGGTGCGGTAAATGGTCTGCTTGATCGCCAGCACCGAGGGGTCATTGACCGCCTCGCGCAAAAAATCCAGTACCGCGTCGAAGCTCTCGAAAGGCTGGTGAATCGACACGTCGCCCTGCCGCAGGCGCTCGAAAAATGACTGGCCGGGCTGAAGCTGCTTCGGGTAGCAGGCCTTGTAGCGCGGAAACAGCAGCTTGGGGTCGTTGACCAGATCGACCAGCTGCGTCAGCCGCACCAGGTTGACCGGGCCAGGCACCCGGTACAGCGCCTGCGCCGGCAGGTTGAACTGCTTGAGCAAAAAGCCCGACAGATACTCCGAGCAGCCGGCCGACACTTCCAGCCGGACCGCCTGGCCGTAGTTGCGCTGCTCCAGCCCCAGGCGCAGGGCGGTGCGCAGGTTTTTCACGTCGTCCTCATCGACTTCCAGGTCGGAATGCCGGGTCACGCGGAACTGCGAAAACTCGCCGACCTTGCGGCCCGCGAACAGGTCCGCCAGATGCGCCCGGATCACGCTGGACAGCGAGAGGAACAGCTTGTTGCCCTTTTCAGCCCCCCGGCTGGGCATGTGGATCAGGCGCGGCAGCACGCGCGGCACCTTGACGATGGCGATTTCGTTCTCGCGCCCGAAGGCATCGCGCCCGCCCAGCCGCACGATGAAGTTCAGCGACTTGTTGGCGACCTGCGGAAACGGGTGCGACGGGTCGAGCCCGACCGGAATCAGGAGCGGGCGCACCGCGCGTTCAAAGTAGGCCTTGACCCAGCGCCGCTGCGCCGTGCTGCGCTCGCCGTGCGAGACGATGCGGATGCCGTGCCTGGCAAACGCCGGCAGCAGCTCGTCGTTGTACAGCGCGTACTGGCGCGCCACCATGTCATGGGCAATGCCCGAGAGCGTCTTGAACGAGGCGACCGAGTAAGTGCCCTTTTGCTCGTTGTTCTGCACCGCCGTCAGGTGGGAAACCGCCCGCACTTCAAAGAATTCATCCAGGTTGGACGACACGATGCACAAAAAGCGCAGCCGCTCCAGCAGCGGCACGTCCACGCGCCGCGCCCAGTCAAGCACGCGCTCGTTGAAGGCGAGGATGCTGTGGTCGCGGTCAAGAAACTTGATGGGCACAGGGTTGGGAATCAGTGCAACAGTCGGTTCAGGAATCAACAACACAGGTCTTTGGTATTAAAAAAAATAAGCCCTAGTGTTGCTGGCTTTGATGACAGGCGTGTGACAGTCAGCGGCCCCGATGGTGCGCCTGTCATCGGGGGTTTGCAAGTTGAAGCGGCACCTTCCCAGTTGATTTTTTAAGCAAAAAATGCCGTTTGCGCAATATGGGCATGCACAAGCAGCTATTATTTTTATAGCTTCTGTTTCAGCGCGCCCTGCGTGATGGATGACAGCGTGGCGCGTGTGGTGATGACTTCCGGGTCCAGTGTCACCTCGATCAGCGTGCCTTCGGACCGATCCAGCGCGGCCAGCAGTTCGGCCTCGAATTCGTCCGTGCGGGTGATGCGCACGCCGGCATAACCGTAGGCGCGCGCCAGCGCCGCAAAGTCCGGGTTGTTCAGGCGCGAGCCGCTTTCATGCTGCGGATACTGCTTTTCCTGGTGCATGCGGATGGTGCCGTACATGCCGTTGTTGAGCAGCACGATGATGCTTTTGGCGCCGTGCTGAACGGCGGTGGCCAGCTCTTGCCCGTTCATCAGGAAGTCGCCGTCGCCGGCAATCGTGAAAGCGACACGCCCGGTCGTGATGGCCGCCGCAATGCCGGCCGGCACGCCGTAGCCCATCGCGCCGACGGTGGGCGCGAGCTGCGTCTTGTGTCCCTTGGCCAGCCCGTGGTGCTTGAAAAAACGGTGAATCCAGCTGGCGAAATTGCCTGCGCCGTTGGTCAGCACGGCATCCGCCGGCAGATAGCGCTGCAGCAGGCCGACGATGGCCGGCATGTCGACGTCGCCCGGCAAGGCTTGCGGCACCAGGTTGGCCAGGTAGTCTTCGTTGGCCGACGCCGTCCAGGCTTCCCACGGCACCGATACCGGCGCGCTCAAGACTTCGAGCGAACGCGCGGCGGCATTCATGGTCGCGTTGATCGCCAGGTCGGCCTGGAACACGCGGTTGAGTTCCTCGGCGCTGGCGTGGATATGCACCAGTTTCTGCTTCGGCCGGGGCGCTTCGATCAGCGTGTAGTTGCCGGTCGTCATTTCGCCCAGGCGCGGGCCGATGGCAATGATCAGGTCGCTGGCCTTGACGCGCGCAGCCAGTTTCGGACTCAGGCCGATGCCCACATCGCCGGCATACAGCGGGTGGTGGTTGTCAAACGTGTCCTGGAAGCGAAAGGCGTTGCCGACCGGCAGCTTCCAGTTTTCGGCAAAGCGCTGCAAGGCCTGCGCCGACTGCGGCGTCCAGCCACCGCCGCCCGCGATGATCAGCGGCTGCTTTGACGCCAGCAGCATCTCGCGCAGCGTGCGCAGGGCGCCGGGGTCGCTCCAGGCCTGCACCGCTTCCACCCGTGGCAAGGGCCGGGCAGCGGTCATGCGCGTCAGCATGTCCTCGGGCAGCACCAGCACCACCGGGCCGGGCCGGCCGTTCATCGCCGTGGCAAAGGCGCGCGCCACGTATTCGGGAATGCGGTCGGCGTCATCGATGCGCTCGACGCGCTTGGCAAAGCCCTTGGTACTGGGGCCGAAAAAGCTCGAATAGTCCACTTCCTGGAAAGCCTCGCGGTCACGGCAGTCGCTGGCCACGTCGCCGACCAGCAGCACCATCGGCGTCGAATCCTGGAAAGCCGTGTGCACGCCGATGGAGGCATTGGTCGCGCCCGGCCCGCGCGTGACCATGCACACGCCGGGGCGTCCGGTCAGCTTGCCGTGGGCTTCGGCCATGAAGGCCGCGCCACCCTCCTGGCGGCAGGTGATGAAGCGGATCTGGTCCCGGCGCGCATGCAGCCCGTCAAGCACCGCCAGGTAGCTTTCGCCCGGAACGCCGAATGCATGGGTGACGCCCTGGGCCAGGAGGCAGTCAACAAGAAGATGGCCGGCAAGTTGTTGGGTCATGCGCTTTATTGTGCCCTGCCCTCTGCCGTCCCGAACGATGGCCGCCATCTCGAAGCGAAGGGGCGCCCCGCTTATTCTGGCGTGGCCGGATCGGCGTCGGCGCCGCCCGATTCCAGCGCCTGCCGGGCCAGTTCCTCATCGCTCAGCGGCGGCGCGTCCTCCAGTGCGGCGAGTTCTTCGAGCAGCGCGTCATCGGGCGCCTCGTGCCCGAGCAGGACTTCCTCGATGCGCTGGGTAAAAGTCTCGGCATGAATCGCCTCGGGTCCGCTGGTCGCGGGCGGAAACTTGTCCGCCAGATCGGCCATGACGGCGTCTGATTTTTCCTCGACCCAGCGGACAAAGTCGTTGGCGGGGGGTGTTCTGGATGCGGTCATTGAAGTCTCCTGAAGTTAAAAAATCGTTTGCGCCGCGTCTTCTCTACAGGTCAATGTACGCCTGCGCAAGCGCCAGCGCAATAACCTGGACAGCGAAGCCGGCCTGCCCGCTCACTGCGCAGGCGGCTCCGGCGCGCGTTCACTCGCCTCCCTGAGCACCAGGCCGGCCGGCTTGACCAGCGAAATGCCGGCCTCGCGCAGCCGCCTGAGCACTTCGAACATCAAGGCGCTGCGCACGCCATAAGCCATGCGCGGCGAGTTGACGAATGCGGTGGCGTTAAACACCATGCCGGCACCGCTGTCGATGCTGTCGAGCTGCACGCCGGGTTCGGGCGTTTTCAGCACATCGGCATGCGCCTCGAAGATTTCCAGAATCAGGCTGCGCACCTGGTCGGCATCGGCGGCCAGCGGCACGGGCAGCAATATCTTGACCAGCCCCAGCGGATTGGCGTGGGTGACATTGCGCACGGTCTTGGTGATGAACTCCGAATTTGGAACGATCACGGTGGAGCGGTCGCCCATCTGGATTTCGGTCGCGCGCACATTGATGCGCCGGATGTCGCCCTCGATGCCGCCCAGCGACACCCAGTCGCCGACCTTGACCGGCTTTTCGGCCAGCATGATGAGGCCCGAGACAAAATTCTGCACCACCGCCTGCAGGCCAAAACCGATGCCCACCGACAGCGCGCTGGCCACCCAGGCAATGCGCTCCAGCCCGATGCCGACGGCGGCCAGGCCCAGCGACAAGGCCAGCAGGTTGCCGGCATAGGCAAACAGCGTGGCCGTCCAGGCCTGCATGCCGGCGTCGAGCGAGGTGGTCGGAAGGTAGTCTTCCTTCAGCCAGCGTCTGACGATGCGCACCACCAGCAGGCACAGGCCGATCACCGTCAGCGCCTGCAGTACCGACATCGGGCGAATCTGGAATTCGCCAATCGACACCCCCTGGTGCAGCTTGTCGGCGCGCTGGAACAGCTCTGAAGGGCCTTCGCCAAACGGCGCCAGCAACAGCATCAGCGTGAGCGCCACCACCAGCAGGCGGCCAACGCCCGACAGCAGCACGGCGGCCTGCCGGCGGACCTTGAAAAACGGGGTTGCCGGCTCTTCGCCCGCCGCGCCCGCCGCCTCAGGCGCACCAGCGGCAGTGGCAAGCGGGCTCAGCAGCGTGATGAAAGCATCGTCGATCAACACCGCCAACAGGTAGGCCGAGCCCAGCACGACCGCGATCCAGGCCATCTGGTGGACCAGAAAACTGCCCAGCGCCACATAGCCGAGCAGCAGCGCCAGCAAGCTGACGGCCACGCCTGCCCAGGCCAGGCTGACCACGCTGGTCAGCCACAGCGGGCTTGGCGGCCAACTGGCGGCCGACTCGGGCGTAGCCAGGGCCTGCCGGCGCGCAAAATCGCTTTGCGCCAGCCCCAGCGCAATGAGCATCACCATGACCAGTGCGACGATGCAGTCGGCCGCCACCGTGGTGACCAGGCTGGCATTGATCTGGGCGCTCAGCTGCACGACCGCCCAGGTCAGCACCATCAGCAGCGCCAGCAGGGGCGGCAGCCAGCGCAGTTTGAGCGCCAGCACGTCCGGCAGGGGCAGCAGCCGCCAGGACGGACGCGCCGGCAGCAGCAAGGCATGGCCCAGGCCCACGACGTAGCCGCCAAAACAGATGACGCCGGCCAGCCGGCTCATGAGCGGCGCCACCGCATCCGGCAAGGGCGTGACCCAGACCAGCCCGAGGTAAACCGCCTCGGCCATCAGTCCGGCGCTGGCCGTGGGCAGCAGCACGCGTGTCCAGGCATGCAGCGAGCGGCGCAGGCGGCCCGGCGGCACGCGGGTGGTCGTCAGCCGCAGGAGCGCATGGCCGGCCCACGCATGCAGGCCCAGCAGCACCAGCAAGACCAGGCCCACGCTGGACCAGACCCAGGCGCCGCTGGCCCGGGCCGCCATGGCCAGCCCATCGAACAGGCGGCCGGCACGCTGCGCATCGCCGGGCAGGTCCGCCCTTAATTCAGACCAGAACAGGCTGCTCAGGATCGAGGAAGTGCGCTCGCCCAGCCGCGCCTGGAATTCGGAGCGCCGCAGCGCCGATATTTCCCCGGCCGTCTGCTCGCTTTCCACGGCCAGCAGCCTGGCCCGCTTGAGCTGGGCATCGAGTTCGGCACGGGTCTTGTTCAGTTGGGTGCGCAGGCCGGCCACGTCGGGCGCCTCGACCTGTCCAGGCAAGAGCGGCCCCAACTCATCGAGCCGTGCCTGGACACTGGCCAGTTGCGGCGACAGCAGCGCGGCCGCCGCCTCGGCCTGGGTGCCGGCGTCCAGCACCTGGGCGCGCAGGGGCACCAGATCGGCCGCGTCCTTGGGCGGGTCATCGAGGGTTTTTCGCGCCTTCTCAATCTTCAGGCGCGCCGTGTCCAGCGAGATGTCCACGTCTCCGGGCTGGGCCTGGGCGCACAGTGCGGCCAGCATCAGCAGCACGCCGATGATGGCAAGGCGCGGCGCGCAGGCGAGGCTCAGCAGCCCGCGAAAAAAATCAGGCCGGCAAGAAGGTGAATCGAGAAATCGTGGCAGGCCAATGCGCATGAAAAAACTGCACCGCAGCTAGGCGGCAAGCCGGAGTCAAGGGGACCGCCATCATAGAGGCCCGCCAGCGGCGGCTTTTTTCAGGCGCTGGTGTTCAGGCCGTTGCCAGGGCGGTGCGGCGCACGCGCCGCACGTTGAAGGCGCTGGCAATCAGCACGCCCTGCATCAAGGCCAGGCCCAGCAGCACGCCACGGTATTGGCCATGGTCCATCAGCGCGCCGAAAATCAGCGGCGACACCGCCTGGCCGATGTCCAGCCCGGCATAGACCACGCCATACACCCGGCCCGAGGCGTTTTCAGGCGTCGAGCGCTTGACCAGCAGGTCGCGCGACGGCCCGGCAATGCCGGCGGCAAACCCCATCACGCCAAACAGCACCGGCACCATCCAGGGCGACAGGCTGCCCAGCGCCAGAATCAAGGCCACCAGCGCCGCCAGCCCCATGCCCGCGCCGACGATGCGCTCGCAGCGCGACGGGTCAGATGCCAGGAAGCCGCCCAGCACCATGCCGCCGGCGCTGCAGACCATGTAGATCGTCAGGCACATCGCCACCAGCGACTGCGGCACGCCATGCAGCTGCCGCGCGGCCTCGGGCGCAAAGGCCTGCACCACGCTGAGCACAATCGCAAACCAGAAGAAAAAGGTAAAGCACATCCACACGGCCGGAATCTTCAGGAAGTCCAGCCCGCCCTGAACCTTGGCCGCGCCGCTGGCCGGCGGAGCCACCTTCAGCGCCAGCGTGCCCCGGTTCAGCAGCAAGACCGCCAGCACCGCGAACGTCAGCGCGCCTGCGGCCGCCAGCGCCACGCGCCAGGAAAAGGCAAACGTCAGGCCGACCACCAGCGCCGGCGCCAGCGCCCAGCCCAGGCTGCCGGTGATGCCGTGCACGCTGTAGGCGTGACCCAGCCGCGACGCGCTGACCTTGCGATTGAGCAGCGTGTAGTCCACCGGGTGAAACACGCCGTTGCCCATGCCGCCGACCACCGCGAAGCCGGCCAGCATCCAGTAGCTGGTGCTGATGGAATAGCCAAAAGCCGCCACGCCCAGCAAGGCCAGGCCACCAAACAGGATCGGACGCGGGCCGAAACGGTCCACCACGAAGCCCGACAGCGCCTGCACCGCGCACGACACGACGAAGAAAATCGTCATCAAAAACCCCAGCTCGGCATAGCTGACGCCGAAGGCCTCCTTGAGCCACGGAAACAGCGGCGCCAGCAGCAACTGGCTGAAGTGGCTGATCAAGTGCGCCAGCCCGACCAGGCCGATCACGCCGGCATCGTTGCGCAGGGAAACGGCGCCAGCGGGCTGGCTCAAGGTGCTTGAAGTAGTCATGGCGCTATCGTAGTAGTGGCTGCAGATTCTGAAATGCGACAAAAAGCCATGTTTCATCGAATACCGGACAATCATGTTTTTAGCCCTGCCCGTCTCCATCCATGACCCGCAACAGCCGCCTTCTTTTGATTTCCCTGGGCGACACGGACCCGTTCACGCCCAGCCCGCAGCGTCCGGTGCGGGTTCGGTCGCGTTCGATGGCGGCTGACACGCACCTGGAGCCGCATACGCACGCCTGGGCGCAGCTGGCGTACTGCGCCACCGGCGTCGTGCAGGTCACGGCCGAGCAGACCCGGCCCGACCAGGCCCAGGCCGACGAGATCACCTGCATCATTCCGCCATCGCGGGCGGTATGGATTGCACCGGGCGCGCGCCACCACATCACGGTGCGCGAAGCCGCCGAACTGCGCACCCTCTACCTCGACGCCAGCGCCACGCCGCCAGGCTGGCAGGGTTGCCGCGTGCTGGTGGTGTCGCCGCTGCTGCGCGAGCTGGTCCATTCGCTCGATGACGGCAGCGGCCAGCCCCTGACCGAAGCACGCACGCAATGGCTCAGCGCGCTGGTGCTCGACGAAATCACGCATGCCGACATCCAGGCGCTGGGCGTGCCGATGCCCCATCCGGACAGCGGCGACAAGCGCCTGCGCGCCTTGTGCGAAGCGGTGCTGCGGGCGCCGTCGGAGCGGGCCACGCTGGCCGGCTGGGCGGCCGACATCGGCGCCAGCGAACGCACGGTGGCGCGGCTGTTTCGCGACCAGCTCGGCCTGAGCTACCAGCAGTGGCGCCAGCAGGCCATCCTGGCGCATGCCCTGCCGATGCTGGCACGCGGCCAGCCGGTAGGCGCCGTGGCGGCGGCCAGCGGCTACGCCAGCGAAAGCGCGTTTTCGGCCATGTTCAAGGCCGCGATGGGCCAGCCGCCAAGCCAGTTCCATGCCAAAGGCTAAGGTCTCCTCAGTCGGAATCGCTATCTAATTCATAGCTACTTATGCACGTGTCTATTGCGCAAAATGCTGTTTTGATCAAATTTCATGGGCCACACTTCACACCAGCCGCTTGAGCAGCTCCATGACCTGCTCAAAGCGCCTGCCATACGGCGGGTACAACAGGTCGCCGCGCGCCCACTTCGACTGCACCAGCACCGGCTTTTGCTGCGTCAGCCGCAAAAAGCCGGTTTCGCCGTGGTAGGCGCCCCAGCCGCTTTCACCCACGCCGCCAAACGGCAACCTCGGATGGGCAATGTGCATCAAGGTGTCGTTCACCGTCACGCCGCCGCTCACGGTGCGCGCCAGCACCTGGTCGCGCGCGGCCTTGTCCGTGCCAAACCAGTACAGCGCCAGCGGCCGGGGCCGGGCATTGATGTAGCCAATCGCTTCGTCCAGCGAGTCGTAAGGCAGCACCGGCAGGATGGGGCCGAAGATTTCCTCGTTCAGCAGCCGGGCATCGGGCGCCAGGCCGAACACCAGCACCGGCGCCATCTGCCGTGATTCGCCGCCTGCCGCGTTTGCGCCGGGATTCACCACCTGCAGCCGCGCGCCCTGGCCTTCAGCCTGCGCCAGCAGCGCCCTCAGCCGTTCATGGTGGCGCGGGCTAATGATGGCGGCGTAATCGGGATTGCCTTCAATCGCGGGGAACAAGCTCGCCACTGCTTTCGCGAAAGCCTCGCCAAACGCCGCCTCGCACCCACGCGGCAGCAGCACGTAGTCGGGCGCAATGCAGGTCTGGCCGGCATTGAGCAGCTTGCCATGCGCGATTTTCAGCGCGGCGGCCGCCAGCTCGCAGGACGCATCCAGGAGGCACGGCGACTTGCCGCCCAGCTCCAGCGTGGTCGGCGTGAGGTTGGCGGCCGCCGCTTCGGCCACCTTGCGGCCGATGGCCGTCGAGCCGGTAAAAAACAGGTGGTCGAACGGCAGGCCGGCAAACTCGGCCGCCACGCGGCCCTCGCCCTGCACCACGCACAGCTCGTCAGGCGCAAAGCGCTGGCCTGTCAGTTCGGCCAGCAGCGCCGAGGTCTGCGGCGTCAGCTCGCTGGGCTTGAGCATCACGCGGTTGCCCGCCGCCAGCGCGGTGATGACCGGGCCGAGCGACAGCTGCAGCGGGTAGTTCCATGGCGAAATCACGCCGACCACGCCCAGCGGCTGGCGCTGCAGCCAGGCACGGGCGGGCTGCAGGTACAGCGGCGTGCGGACTTTCACCGGCTTCATCCAGCGCGGCAGGTTTTTCAGCAGGCCGGCCAGCAGCGTGCGCAGCACGAACAGGTCGGCAATTTCGGTCAGCTGCGCCGAGCGCACGCCAAAGTCAGCCTGCACCGCCCGCGCCAGCGCCGCGCCATGCGCATCCAGCAGCGCGCGGATTTTCAGCAGCCGCTCGCGGCGCACGGCCAGCGGTACGACGGGCTGCGCGCGGCTGGCGCGGTGCTGGGCGTCAAACAGGAAACGCAGGCTGGGCGGCGGGTTGCTGGAAGTCATCGCGCGATGATAGGGGCGCGGGGCTTTGTACATTAGAGGCTTGGCTCCAGCATTCCGACCTGCCTGGCCGCTTCCTCAAGGACTCCCCATGAACGCAATCACCACCCCCTCGCCCGCTCCATTGCGGCACTATGCGCTGGCCGCCGCCCTCCTGCTGAGCGGCTGCGGCCTGTCCAGCGCCGAGGAAGTGGGCGCCGTCGATACCGTCTTCAAGTTCATCGGCCCCGACCACAAGATCGTCGTCGATGCCTATGACGACCCGAAAGTGACCGGCGTGACCTGCTACGTCTCGCGCGCCAAGACCGGCGGCATCAAGGGCGCGCTGGGCCTGGCCGAGGACAAGTCCGATGCCTCGATTGCCTGTCGCCAGACCGGCGTCATCAGCTTCGCCAAGCCGCTGGACAAGCAGGAAGAGATGTTCAGCGAGCGCATCTCGCTGGTCTTCAAGAAACTGCGCGTGGTGCGCATGGTGGACGCCAAGCGCAACACGCTGGTGTACCTGACCTATTCCGACCGCCTGATCGAGGGTTCGCCGCAAAACAGCGTCACTGCCGTCGCCGTTCCGGCCGCAACGCCCATCCCGGTGAAGTAGCCGCGCAAGCCAAAAGCCTACAAGGCGAGTTGATGCAGCGCAGTGAAAACGGCAACGATTTACGCTATCGTTCCTTCGAACATGCTTTTGCATCTGCTTTTGGAAGGCCGCCATGGAATTCAAGGATTACTACACCGTCATGGGCCTGGCCCGCGACGCAACAGCCGATGACATCAAGCGCGCCTACCGCAAGCTGTCGCGCAAATACCATCCCGATGTCAGCAAGGAAAAAAATGCCGAGGCGCGCTTCAAGGAACTGGGCGAAGCCTACGAAGTCCTGAAAGACCCGGAAAAGCGGGCCGCCTACGACCAGCTCGGCCCCAACTGGAAGGAAGGCCAGGATTTCCGCCCGCCGCCCGGATGGAACGCTGGCGCCGAGCATGCCGGCCGGGGCGCGCAGTGGGACTTCAAGAGCGATGACTCGGGCGACTACAGCGACTTTTTTGAAACGCTGTTCCGCAAGGGATTTTCCACCACCGGCGCACGGGGCGGCGGCCAGCGCACCACCTTCAGCGCCCCCGGTGAAGACCGCCACGCCAAGATACAGATCGACCTGGAGGACGCCTACAGCGGCGCCACCCGCACGCTCAGCCTGCGCGTTCCCGAGATGGACAGCCAGGGCCATGTGACGTACCACGAGCACCAGATCACCTTTGGCGTTCCCAAGGGCATCCGGGCCGGCCAGCACATCCGCCTGGCCGGACAGGGCGGGCCGGGCACGGGCCAGGGCGGCGCGGGCGACCTGTACCTCGACGTGGAATTCAGGCCGCACCGGCTCTACCGGGTGGACAAGCACGATGTCTATTGCGACCTGCCCATCGCGCCCTGGGAAGCGGCGCTCGGCGCCAAGGTCGAGGCGCCAACGCCGACCGGGCGCGTGGAAGTCACGGTTCCCGCAGGCTCGGCCGCTGGCCGCAAGCTGCGGCTCAAGGGTCGCGGCCTGCCGGGCAGCACGCCGGGCGACTTTTATTTTGTGCTGCAAATCGTCGTGCCTGGCGCCGGCACCGACAGCGCCAAATCGTTTTATGAAGGCATGGCCAAGCAGTTCAATACCTTCAACCCACGCGAAAAACTGGAAGGCCAGCCATGACAACGGACTTTCAACTTGTAAGCATCACCGGACTGATCCTTGAAGAGCAAACCGGCCTGAGCCTGGACGACCTGTGCCGCGCCTGTGCCGCGCAGGCCGACCGGATCATTGAACTGGTCAACGAAGGCGTGCTGGCGCCCGCCGGCAATGCGCCTGACGACTGGCGCTTCACCGGCTTGCAGCTTCAGCGCGCCCGCGTAGCGCTGCGGCTGGAAGCCGACCTGGGCGTGAACCTGGCCGGCGCCGCGCTGGCGCTGGAGTTGCTCGATGAACTGGACAGCATCCGCACGCGCCTGCGCCTGTTCGAGGGCAAGTGAAAACCGCCGCCTTGGCGCAGCCGCGAGCGGGCTCCGACCGGCCAAGTGAGTATTTGACGCCCTCTTGCACGCCGTTTAGTATTACGTCTGTAATAACAAGGGACGATCATGCATATCCTCAAACTGACCCAAATCGGCAACTCCGTGGGGGTGGTATTGCCCAAGGAAGCACTTGCCCGACTGAAACTTGGCAAGGGTGAAACCGTGTTTCTGACCGAGACGCCGGACGGCTACACGCTCACGCCTTATGACCCGGCACTGGAAGAGGAAATTACTGCGGGCCGCGCCTTCATGCGCGATTTCCGCGACACCTTCCATCAGCTCGCCAAATGACCTGGCGCTGGGTCAGCAAGTCGTCGCTGCTGCTGCTGCACGGCGAAAGCCTGGCTGAGCATGGCGGCGCGACAGGGTTGCGAAACGAAGGATTGCTGGACTCGGCGTTGGGCCGGCCGCTCAACTTGCTGGCCTACGCCAGCCAGGACGAAGCACCGGATTTCGCGGCACTCGCAGCCAGCTACACCGTGGGGCTGGCCAAAAACCATCCTTTTGTTGATGGCAACAAACGCGCTGCCTTTTTGGCCACCGGCTTGTTTCTCTACCTCAACGGCTACCGTTTAAACGCATCGCAAGCCGACGCGACGCTCACCATGTTCGCCGTGGCCTCCGGTGAAATCACCGAAAACGAGTTTGCCGCCTGGCTGCGCGCGCATGCGGCGGCGGCGCGGCAAGGCTGATCAACAAACGATTACAACCCTGCTGCCGTTTTGCGCTTAGTGTCTAGTGTGGCGTGGTGTGGTCAGCCGCTTCAACACCGTTACAAACTACTGAACGTGGAGCGCAATCCATGATTGCGGTCGTGCATGGCTTTGATGAATACGCATTTTTCAGATGCAGTCCCTCGAAAACCAGCCCTCGGGCTCCTGCCGGCCTTGGCACTTGCGGCGCTGCTGTCGGCCTGCGGCGGCGGCAGCGACAGCGCTTCGCCTCCAGCCCAGGCAGCGGCCCCGGCCACGGCATCGCCCAACCCCTCCCTCGTCACCTCGCTTGGCACCGCGCCGGCCTACCCTGCCGACAGCGAAGAACTGGCCGCCTTCACGCTGCTCAACGCGGAGCGCAACCGCTGCGGTTTCGGCCTGCTGGCCCAGAATGCGCCACTCGACGCAGCCGCCAGGGCGCATGCCGATTACATGATCATCAACAGCCTGAACTCGCATCTGGAAAACGCAACGCAGTACCCCGAGGGCTTTACCGGCACCGAGCCACTGGCCCGCGTCAGGGCACAGGGCTATACCGACGTAGGCGGCCTGACGGATGAGTTTGCATTTTTCACCACCAGCAACCCGGTCCAGACCAAGCGGGGCTTCGGGGTGCTCGGCATTCGCGGCTTGCTCAATGCGCCCTACCACCTGAGCGGCCTGATGACCGGCTACCGCGATGTGGGCATCGCCGTGCGTTCCAACGCCGACACGGGCAAGGGACAGCGCGGCATTTTCGTGCAGGTCAATGCCGCCTACACGGCAAGCGCGGGTCCGCAGCAGCTGGGCAGCGCCGATGTCCAGACCTATCCGTGCGAAGGCACGACCGGCGTCAATCGCCAGTTGACCGATGAAACGCCCAACCCGGTGCCGGGCCGCGACCTGCGCGCGAATCCGCTGGGCTCGACCATCTATATCGCTGTTCGCGAGGGAAACCGGCTGGCCATTGCCAACGCTGCCATGACAAATGCCTCGACCGGGCAAGCCGTTGCATTGCGCCCTGCGGTGACTTCGGCCAACGACCCGCACGGGCCGTGTCTGGGCGGCTGCTTTGCGCCGCACCAGGCGTATATCGTTGCCGATGCGCCCCTGCAGCCCGATACCGCCTACACCGTGATGATCAGCGGCACCAACAATGGCGGCGCCTTCAGCCGCAGCTTTACCTTTGCCACGGGAAGCTGAAACCGTTTTCGGCGGTTGGCTGGCAAATTTCAAGCATCAAATATGCCTTTTGCGCAATCAGGGCGGGCACTGGCAGCTATCAATCCGATAGCTGCCAGCTGCGCGGATCAGGCTGGCTGCGCCTCGCCAAACCTGAACACGCCCGGATTGAGGATCGGGTCCACATCGACGTGAATGGTGCTCTTGGGCGGAAAACGGCCTTCCAGCAGCAGTTTTGACAGCGGGTTTTCAATCCGCTGCTGGATCGCGCGCTTGAGCGGCCGCGCGCCGAACACCGGGTCGAACCCGACCTTGGCCAGCTCGCCAATCGCCGCTTCCGACACGTCGAGCACCAGGTCCATCTTGGCCAGGCGGGCCAGGAGCACCTTGAGCTGGATGCGGGCAATCGACTCGATGTTCTTCGCGTCGAGCGCATGGAACACGACCGTCTCGTCGATGCGGTTCAAAAACTCGGGTCGGAAATAGTTCTTCAACTCGTCGGTGACCGCGTCCTTGATCTCCTCATACGGCTGGCCGACCATCGACTGGATGATCGGCGAGCCGATGTTGCTGGTCATGACGATCACGGTGTTCTTGAAATCGACCGTGCGCCCCTGGCCATCGGTCAGCCGGCCATCATCCAGCACCTGCAGCAGCACGTTGAACACGTCCGGGTGCGCTTTTTCGACCTCGTCGAGCAGCAGCACGCTGTAAGGCTTGCGGCGCACCGCTTCGGTCAGGTAGCCGCCCTCCTCGTAGCCCACGTAGCCCGGCGGCGCGCCGATCAGGCGGGCGACCGAATGCTTTTCCATGAACTCGCTCATGTCGATGCGGACCAGATGGTCTTCGCTGTCGAACAGAAAGCCGGCCAGCGCCTTGCACAGCTCGGTCTTGCCGACGCCCGTGGGGCCAAGGAACAGGAATGAACCCGTTGGCCGGTTCGGGTCCGAGAGGCCCGAGCGCGAGCGGCGAATCGCGTTGGCCACCGCGCCAATCGCCTCGTCCTGGCCGACCACGCGCTCGTGCAGCTTGCCTTCCATCTGCAGCAGCTTGTCTTTTTCGCCCTGCATCATCTTGGCCACCGGAATGCCCGTGGCGCGGCTCACGACTTCGGCGATTTCCTCGGCGCCGACCTGCGTGCGCAGCAGCCGGGGCTTGTCGTCCACGCCTTTGCTCTCCTCGGTGTCCTGCGCCTGCTTGAGGCGCTTTTTTAGCTCGGGCAGCTTGCCGTACTGCAGTTCGGCCACCTTGTTGAAGTCGCCCTTGCGGGTGAATTCCTCGATCTGCGTGTTGATGGTGTCGATTTCCTCCATCACGTCCTTGGAGCCCAGCGCCTGGGCTTTCTCGGCCTGCCAGATTTCATCCATGTCGGAGATTTCCTTTTGCAGCTTGCCGATTTCCTCCTCGATCAGGCCAAAGCGCTTTTGCGAGGCTTCGTCCTTTTCGCGGCGCACGGCTTCGCGCTCGATCTGCAACTGGATCAGCCGGCGGTCGAGCCGGTCCATGACCTCGGGCTTGGAGTCGATCTCGATCTTGACCTTGGCGGCGGCCTCGTCGATCAGGTCAATCGCCTTGTCGGGCAGGAAGCGGTCGGTGATGTAGCGGTGGCTGAGTTCGGCCGCCGCGACGATGGCCGGGTCGGTGATCTGCACGCCGTGGTGGGTTTCGTACTTTTCCTGCAGGCCGCGCAGAATGGCAATCGTCGCCTCAACGGTCGGCTCGCCGACCAGGATTTTCTGGAAGCGGCGCTCCAGCGCGGCGTCTTTTTCGATGTACTTGCGGTATTCGTCGAGCGTGGTCGCGCCGACGCAGTGCAACTCGCCGCGCGCCAGCGCCGGCTTGAGCATGTTGCCCGCATCCATCGCGCCCTCGGCCTTGCCCGCGCCGACCATGGTGTGCAACTCGTCGATGAAGACGATGGTCTGGCCTTCTTCCTTGGCCAGTTCATTGAGCACGGTTTTCAGCCGTTCCTCGAACTCGCCGCGGAACTTGGCGCCGGCCACCAGCGCGGCCATGTCGAGCGACAGCACGCGCTTGCCCTTGAGCGAATCGGGCACCTCGCCGGCGACGATGCGCTGGGCCAGGCCTTCGACAATCGCCGTCTTGCCGACGCCGGGCTCGCCGATCAGGACGGGATTGTTCTTGGTGCGGCGCTGCAAGACCTGGATGGCGCGGCGGATCTCATCGTCGCGGCCAATCACCGGGTCGAGCTTGCCCAGGCGCGCGCGCTCTGTCAGGTCCATGCAGTATTTTTTCAGGGCTTCGCGCTGGCCTTCGGCGTCGGCGCTGTTGACGTTCTGGCCGCCGCGCACGGCGTCAATCGCCGCTTCCAGCGCCTTGCGGCTCAAGCCGTTTTCGCGGGCAATCTTGCCCACGTCGGCCTTGCTGTCGGTCAGGGCGAGCAAAAACAGCTCACCGGCAATGAACTGGTCATTGCGCTTGATGGATTCCTTTTCAGTGGCCTGCAGCAGCTTGGCCAATTCGGGGCCGACCTGGATCTGGTCCTGGCCCTGCACCTGCGGCAGTTTCTTGACCGCTGCATCGGCCGCCTGCATCAAGCCGTTGACGTTGACGCCAGCCCGCTCCAGCAGCGCGCGCGGACCGTCTTCCTGGCGCAGCATCGCCGCCAGCAGGTGCGCCGGCTCGATATAGCCGTTGTCGTTGCCCAGCGCCAGCGACTGGGCGTCGCTCAGGGCTTCCTGGAACTTGGTGGTGAGTTTGTCTTGTCGCATGAAATCTCCGGTGGAACTTGTTGAAGTTTGACCGTGAGAATCTTGGGGCTTTTGCGCAGCTTTACAAGCGGCAAGGGCGCCGCAAACCCGTAGGGACCGGCGCGAGGCTTGATCAAAATCAAACCTGGGCGTCGTGGCTCAAGCGTTCGAAGCGCTAATGCCCCATTTGGCCAGCGCAACATCGTCGCTGACGCGCGCATCGACCCAGCGCGCGCCCTCGGGCGTTTCTTCCTTTTTCCAGAAAGGCGCCTGGGTCTTGAGGTAGTCCATCAGGAATTCGCAGGCCCGAAAGCTTTCGCCCCGGTGCGCCGACGTGACGGCGACCATCACCACCTGGTCGAGCGGCTGGAGCAGCCCGACCCGGTGAATCACCCGGGCGGCGAAAATATCAAAGCGCCGGGTGGCCTCGTCAATCATCGCCTCGATGGCCTTTTCGGTCATGCCGGGGTAATGCTCCAGCTCCATGCTGCTGACGCTCAAGCCGTCATTGCGGTCGCGCACGGTGCCGGTGAAGGTGCAGACCGCGCCGACGCGCTTGTCGCCCCGGCGCAGCGCCTCGACCTCGTCGGCCAGGTTGAAGTCGGCGGTCTGGATGGTGACCCGGGTCGTCATGGCGTTCAGCCTCCGGTCACGGGCGGGAAAAAGGCGACCTCGCAGCCGTCTGCCAGCAGCGCCGTCTCATCACGCATGACCTGGTTGACTGCCATGCGAACCGCCCTGCCGCGCGCCAGGCTGGCCGCATGCGCCGGGCTGGCGGCGAGCAGCTCGTCGCGCAAGCCGGCCAGCGTCAGGGCCGAGGTCTCGCGCGATTCGCTGCCCTGCCCGATGGCTTCGCGAATCGAGGCAAAGTATTTGATGGTGACGTTCATAGGGGAAAAGCCTTCACGACAGCAGCGCCGAAAACGGCATAAAACGCACAGTATCGCCATGGGCAATGGTCTGGCCCGCCGGGTTGTCCACCAGCCCGTCGCCCCAGACCGCAGAGGTCAGCACACCCGAACTCTGGTTGCTGAACAGTTCTAGCCCGCCCGCCGCGTTCAGCCTGACACGCAGGAATTCACGGCGTTTATCGGCTTTTGCGCAATCAAAATGGGCGGGGAGCGCTATTGATTCAGGAGCAAGCGCGGTCGCCCCCTGGAGCTTGAGAATGAAGGGCCGCACCAGCAGCAAAAAAGTCACGAAGC
Source organism: Polaromonas naphthalenivorans CJ2 (assembly GCF_000015505.1). Classification (GTDB taxonomy): domain Bacteria; phylum Pseudomonadota; class Gammaproteobacteria; order Burkholderiales; family Burkholderiaceae_C; genus Polaromonas; species Polaromonas naphthalenivorans. The sequence goes on from NC_008781.1 coordinate 2,378,509, forward strand.
TGGACACCGGGTTGCCCGGCAGGCCCAGAAAATGGGCTGCGGCTATCTTTCCGTAGGCAAACGGCTTGCCCGGCTTCATGGCGAGGTGCCACAAATTGAGCTGGCCCAGCGCCTGCACGGCCGGCTTGATGTGGTCTTCCTCGCCGACCGACACGCCGCCGCTGGTCAGGACCAGGTCATGCTGCCGGCTGGCGCCCCTGAGCGCTTCAATGGTTGCATCGAGCCGGTCGGGAACGATGCCCAGGTCGGTCACGATGCAGCCCAGGCGCTGCAGCAAGGCGCGCAGGAAGAACCGGTTGGAGTTGTAAGTCGCACCGGGTTTCATGTCGGCAGGCGCCACATCGCCCGGCATGACCAGCTCATCGCCGGTGGAGAACAGCGCCACCCGAACGCGCGGCGCGACTTGCAGCCTGCCAAAGCCGATGCTGGCGGCCAGCCCCAGCGACGCCGGGCTCAAGCGTTCGCCGCAGTGCAGCACCACTTCGCCGGCCGCAACATCTTCGCCGCGCCGGCGAATCCACTGGCCGGGCCGGGGTTGCACCCGGATGCGAACGCCGCCATCGACCGCGTCGCAGTCTTCCTGCATCACCACCGCATCGGCGCCAGGCGGAATCGGTGCGCCGGTGAAAATCCGCGCCGCCGAAGCCGGCGCCAGCAAATGGCCGCTGCTGCCGGCCGGAATGCGCTGCCTGACCTGCAGCAGCGTATCGGCGCCCGCCCAGTCGGCGCAGCGCACGGCATAGCCATCCATCGAGCTGTTGTCGTGCGCCGGCACGTCCAGCCCGGACAGCAGGTCTTGCGCGAGCACCCGGCCATCGGCATCAAAGGTCGAGACGTTCTCGGCGGGTGTCAGCGGCGCGGCAAAGGCCAGCAACTCGGCCAGCGCCAGGTCAAGCGGCTTCAGGGGCGCGCGTTCAGGCCGTGCTGCCACTGAAGAAGAAGTTAAAACTGAACTCATTGGGGTGTCTCCGGAACAGGAGGAACGGCGTGGAACGGCTCAACCGGGACGGTCTTCAAACGAATAATGAAAGCGATCCTGATTGTTCACCAGGAAATCGGCCACGGCATCGGCATCGTTCAAATCCAGCACCGGACGCAAGGTCGCTTCGGGCAACTGGCCGGGTGAATCGGTGGCAATGGCCACGACGAAATCGTCTTCCCTGTAGCGCGTCGGCTTGCCCGACGACGCGCGCCAGACTTCGATCTTCAGCAAATCGCTGTCCTTGAAGCCTTCGACCAGCACCCAGTCCACGCCTTCGTACAACTCGGCAATCAGATGGTGCACGGTGAGTTCGGCAGGCTGCTCGAACTCGCGCATCAGCGCCAGCCGGTTTTTCGACGCCACGACGACTTCAAAAGCGCCGGCTTCGCGGTGGCGAAACGTGTCCTTGCCGGGGTGGTCGATGTCGAACTTGTGGTGCGCATGCTTGACGACCGACACCCGCAGGCCGCGCAGCTTGAGGGCCGGAATCAGTTTTTCAACCAGCGTGGTTTTGCCCGAGCCCGAGTAGCCGGCAAATCCAATCACGTTCATGCGCCGGTTTTCCGACAGGGAAAATTGCTATTAAAAAAATAGCTGCCTGCGCCCGTGGAATAAGCGCAAGAGCCTGATTTAATGCACATTTTCGGCAATATAGCGCTTGATGACCGCCGCATCGGCCGGCAGCAGCTTCACGCGCTTGGGCAAGGCTTCGATGCCTTCGAACCGTGCAGGACGCGCCGGCGGCTGGCCCAGCGCCTCTTCAATCGTGGCGGCAAACTTGATCGGCAAGGCGGTTTCGAGCACGATCATCGGCACGCCCGGCTGGACATGCTCGCGCGCCACCTTCACGCCGTCGGCGGTGTGGGTGTCGATCATGGTGCCGAAGCGCTGGTACGTGTCGCGAATCGTCGCCAGCCGGTCGGCGTGGGTGCTCTTGCCGCTGACAAAGCCGTAGCGCTCCGCCGCCATGGCAAAGGCCGGGTCCGCGCCCAGCTCGAAGCTGCCCTGGCTATTGAGTTGGTCATGGAACAGCGCGCGCGTCTTGCCGCCGTCGCGGCCCAGCAGGTCGAACACGAAGCGCTCGAAGTTCGACGCCTTGGAAATGTCCATCGACGGGCTGGAGGTTTCGTGCGTGTCGGCGCTGGTGCGAACGCGGTAGATGCCAGTGCGGAAGAACTCGTCGAGCACGTCGTTCTCGTTGGTGGCGACCACCAGTTGGGCTATGGGCAGGCCCATGCTGCGCGCCACGTGGCCGGCGCAGACATTGCCGAAATTGCCCGACGGCACGGTGAAGCTGACTTTCTCGGCGTTCGTCCTGGTCGCCTGGAAATAGCCGGCGAAGTAGTAAACCACCTGCGCCATCAGCCGCGCCCAGTTGATCGAATTGACCGTGCCGATCTTGTACTGGCGCTTGAACGCCAGGTCGTTGGACACGGCTTTCACGATGTCCTGGCAGTCGTCGAACACGCCGTCAATGGCAATGTTGTGGATGTTTTCATCCTGCAGGCTGAACATCTGCGCCTGCTGGAACGGGCTCATGCGGCCGTTCGGCGAAGTCATGAAAACGCGAACGCCTTTTTTGCCGCGCATGGCGTATTCGGCGGCGCTGCCGGTGTCGCCGCTGGTCGCGCCCAGGATGTTGAGTTCCTCGCCGCGCCGCGCCAGTTCATATTCGAACAGGTTGCCCAGCAGCTGCATCGCCATGTCCTTGAAGGCCAGCGTCGGGCCGTTGGACAGGGCTTCGAGGTAGAGGCCGCTTTCCAGCGGACGAAGCGGAACGATTTCCTGCGTGCCAAAGACTTCTTCGGTGTAGGTCTTGTCGCAGATCGCCTTCAGGTCGGCGGCGGGAATGTCGTCGATGTAGAGCGACAGCACTTCAAACGCCAGTTCGGCGTAGGACAGGCCGCGCCATGCCGTGAGCGTGGCGTCGCTGACCTGTGGGTAGTATTCAGGCAGGTACAGGCCGCCGTCCGGGGCGAGTCCTTCGAGCAGGATTTCGCAAAAGCGCTTGCGCTCGGGCGCATTGCCCGACGAGGCGCGGGTGGAGATGTAGTGCATCAGGCCAGTTCCTCCTTGCGGATGCGGGTGATGGGCGCCAGCACGGTCGGCAGCGCCTGCATCTGCGCGATGGCTTCGTTCATTTTGGCTTCGACGCAGTCGTGCGTCAGGATGATCAGGTCGGTCTGGGTCGAGCCTTCGCCGCCCACGTCGTCGGCTTCGCGCTGCAGCACGGCGTCAATGCTGATGCCGGCCTCGGCCAGAATGCCGGTGACGCTGGCGAGCACGCCGGCCTCGTCGGCCACGTTCAGGCGCAGGTAGTAGCTGGTGACGATTTCGCTCATCGGCACGATGGCCAGGTCGCTCATCTCGTCGGGCTGGAAGGCCAGGTGCGGCACGCGGTGCTCCGGGTCGGCGGTGTGCAGGCGGGAAATATCAACCAGGTCGGCAATCACCGCGCTGGCGGTCGGCTCGCTGCCGGCGCCCTTGCCGTAGTACAGCGTGGTGCCGACGGCGTCGCCATGCACGACGACGGCGTTCATCGCGCCCTCGACATTGGCCAGCAGGCGCTTGGCCGGAATCAGGCTGGGGTGCACGCGCAACTCGATGCCGCCCGCCACGCGCTTGGTGATGCCCAGCAGCTTGATGCGGTAGCCGAGTTGCTCGGCGTAGCGGATGTCCTGCGCGGCCAGACTCGTGATACCCTCGACATAGGCCTTGTCGAACTGCACCGGAATGCCGAACGCAATCGCGCTCATCAGCGTGGCCTTGTGCGCCGCGTCCACGCCTTCGATGTCGAAGGTCGGGTCGGCTTCTGCATAGCCCAGCTTTTGCGCTTCCTTGAGCACGACGCCGAAGTCCAGGCCCTTGTCGCGCATTTCGGACAGGATGAAATTGGTCGTGCCGTTGATGATACCGGCGATCCACTGGATGGAGTTGGCGCTCAGGCCTTCGCGCAGCGCTTTGATGATCGGGATGCCGCCGGCCACGGCCGCTTCAAAGGCCACCATCACGCCCTTGCGGTGCGCGGCGGCAAAAATCTCGGTGCCATGCACGGCGAGCAGCGCCTTGTTGGCGGTCACCACATGCTTGCCGGATTCAATCGCTTCGAGCACCAGCGCCTTGGCAATGCCGTAGCCGCCGATGAGTTCGATCACGATATCGATGTCAGGGCTGGCAACGACCTTGCGGGCATCGTCCACCACCAGCACGCCATCGCCCACCAGGGCCTGGGCGCGCGCCACATCGAGGTCGGCGACCATGGTGATCTCGATGCCGCGACCGGCGCGGCGGCGAATCTCTTCCTGGTTGCGCTTGAGCACATTGAACGTGCCGCTGCCCACGGTCCCGATGCCCAGAAGGCCTACCCGGATCGGGCTCAAATTCGTCGTCGTTTTTAGGTTCACCTGGAGTCCTGCGTGTCGTGGTTGGTGCTGGCTGCCCTGTTGATGCGGGCAGCGGGAAATGAAACTCAGATCAGCTTGTTGCGGTATTTCTCAAGAAACAGGGCAATGCGGTTGATGGCTTCGCGAAGGTCTTCCTCATGCGGCAAGAAGACAATCCGGAAATGGTCGGGCGCGGCCCAGTTGAAGCCGGTGCCCTGCACCAGCATGACCTTGGTTTCCTTGAGCAGTTCAAGGAAAAACTGCCGGTCGTCGGTGATCGGGTAAATCACGGGATCCAGCCGGGGAAACATGTAGAGCGCCGCGCTCGGCTTGACGCAGGTGACGCCCGGAATGGCGGTGATCAGCTCGTAAGCCAGGTCGCGCTGGCGCCGCAGCCGGCCGCCCTCGCCCACCAGGTCATTGATGCTCTGGTAGCCGCCCAAAGCCGTCTGGATGGCCCACTGGCCCGGCACATTCGAGCACAGCTTCATGTTGGCCAGCATGTTCAAGCCTTCGATGTAGTCTTGCGCCCTCTTCTTCGGTCCTGACACCACCAGCCAGCCGGCGCGGTAGCCGCAGGAACGGTAGCTCTTGGAGAGCGAATTGAAGGTCAGCGTCAGCACATCGGTGGACAGGCTGGCCAGGGCCGTGTGCTTCACGCCGTCGTACAGCACCTTGTCATAGACCTCGTCGGCCAGAATCACCAGATTGTGTTCACGCGCAATCTCCACGATGCTTTTCAGCAGTTCGTCGGAATACAGCGCGCCGGTCGGGTTGTTGGGGTTGATGACGACGATGCCCCGGGTAGCGGGCGTGATCCTGGCGCGGATGTCGTCCAGATCGGGCATCCAGCCGTTGCTCTCGTCGCACCTGTAGTGAACCGGCGTGCCACCGGCCAGGCTGACCGAAGCGGTCCACAGGGGGTAGTCGGGCGAAGGCAGCAGCAATTCGTCGCCGTTGTCGAGCAAGGCATTGGTGGCCATCGAGATCAACTCGCTGGCGCCGTTGCCCAGGTAAATATCGTCCAGCGTCACGCCTTTGATGCCCTGTTTTTGCGTCTCGTGCATCACCGCCTTGCGCGCTGCAAAAATGCCCTTGCTGTCCGAATAGCCGGCTGACGCTGGCAGGTTGCGGATCATGTCCTGCTGGACTTCTTCAGGCGCATCAAAACCGAACACCGCGAGGTTGCCTATATTGAGCTTGATGAGCTTTTGGCCCTCTTCCTCCATCTGCTTGGCCGCGTCCATGATCGGACCACGGATGTCGTAAAGCACATTGGCTAATTTTGCAGACTTGGTGATCGGTTTCATGTCGCTTTTTCTGAAGGGTTAGGCAAAGCCGCTTCGCCAACTGCACCGGCCAAAGGGGAAAGAGGCAGCGCAGCTACAGGAGATTTAGGCGGAATCTATAATTTGACCACATAAAACACGAATTTTTCATCCCAGGCAACAGGCCGGAACCACTGGCTGATGGCTGTTTGAATGAACCCAAAACTGTGACTACCGCATGAAACTTCAACCAGACCGCCTTGATGTTCAATCCATTCTGGCCTACGGCGCCGGATGGGTTGGCTTGGGCAACAACGGCGTTGCTGAAAAAATTGACTACAGCGTTGTCATTGGCTCGCGCGGCGAGAAATTTGCCTGGAATTGCGCCAGCTTTGAGCAACTTGACGCCGGGCACTTTACCGTTCTGGCGAACCTGAAGCCGGAACTGGTGATTTTTGGCAGCGGCAAGCGGCTGCGGTTTGCGCCACCGGCCTTCTTGCGCGGCCTGATGGAGCAGCGAATTGGTATTGAAACCATGGACACGCTTGCCGCGTGCCGTACTTACAACATTTTGGCGGGCGAGGGTCGCCATGTGATCGCCGCCCTGCTGATTGAGCCAGATGCCGCCTGAGCCCTAAAGGATATCCCTTTCAGAGTAAAATATAGGGTTGCACTTGGCACCGCACCCAGTGATTCTCATCCGGCTTCACTGGCAAAGGCCGCGGCTAATTACAACTACTTTCGTCAGGGTCCCCTCAGTATGGCAGTCGTCGTCAATAAACCTCTTCCCGAATTTGAAGCGCTCGCAACCGGCGGCCTCAAAGTTTCAAACCAAACGCATCTGGGCAAAGTTGTCGTGCTGTTTTTTTACCCGAAAGATAACACGCCCGGCTGCACCACCGAAGCCATGCAGTTTCGTGACCACTACAAGGATTTCCTCAAGGCGGGCGCCACCGTATTCGGCGTATCGCGCGACAACATGAAATCGCACGACGAATTCAAGTCGAAACTCGAACTTCCGTTCGAGTTGATTGCCGACACCGAGGAAAAAATGTGCCACATGTTCGGCGTGGTCAAAAACAAGATCATGTACGGCAAAAAGGTCAAGGGCATTGAGCGCAGCACCTTTTTGGTCGGCGCGGACGGCCTGCTCAAGGAAGAGTGGCGCGGCCTGAAGGTTCCCGGCCATGTGGAAGAGGTCTTGAAAGCGGTCAAAGGCCTTAAAAAAGAGATTTGAAATCTGCTTTGCAACTGTCTGCCAGTCGGCCATGTGAGTTGTGCATAATGAGTCCATGCAATTGACCCTCGCGACTGCATCCAAAAAAAGCCGCCCCGGCCTTGAGGCGGCTTTTTTTATTTCTGAAACTTCATTTAAAGAGTTTTAAGCACTATGCCCCTGCCTCCCGCCCCGACCAAACGTGCAGCCCTGCTTTCTCCAGACGTGCTTGATACCCCGGCACGCGCCTCTTCAAAAGCACCACGAAAAACGGCAAAGCGCTCGGCATCAGCCAGCCTGCGCCCTTTTGTGGAGCCACTAGAGAGCCTGCCCGCCAGTGATGAGGTCCAAGTCGTTATTTATGCAGAGAAAAATCCTCTTCCCGCAATAGACACGAGCGTAGTTAGCTCTCAAAAAGAGAGCGTTTCACGGCCCCAGCCCGCCTTCAGGCCCAAAAAAATCAAGTCTACCGGCCAAGCCAAGCTGTTCGTGCTGGACACCAATGTCCTGATGCACGACCCGATGTGTCTTTTCCGCTTCGAAGAGCACGACATTTTCTTGCCGATGATCGTGCTGGAGGAGCTTGACGGCCATAAGAAGGGCATGACGGAAGTGGCCCGCAATGCGCGTCAGACCAGCCGCACGCTCGATGCACTGGCCGGCGCCAATGGCGCCGATATCGGCAAGGGCCTGAAACTGAACACAACCGGCCATCCTGAAGCCGGTGGCTGCCTGTTTTTCCAGACCAAGGTTCTTGATTACACCTTGCCGATGAGCCTGCCGCAGGGCAAGGCAGACAACCAGATTCTTGGCGTGGTCGAGGCGCTTCGCAAGGAATACGCACCGCGCGAAGTGGTGCTGGTGTCCAAGGACATCAATATGCGCGTCAAGGCGCGTGCGCTGGGGCTGGCGACCGACGACTACCAGAACGACAAGGTGCTGGAAGACGGCGACCTGCTGTATGACGGCTCACTCGCACTGCCGCTTGACTTCTGGACCCGGCAGAGCAAAACCATCGAAAGCTGGCAGCAAGGCCTGCATACCTTCTACCGCATCACCGGCCCCATCGTGCCAAGCCTGCTAATCAACCAGTTTGTGTTTTTTGAAGCCCCGGGCGAGCCGCCGCTGTACGCCCGCGTCACCGAGATTCAGGCAAAAACAGCCGTCCTGAAAACCTTGAAGGACTACACCCATCTCAAAAACTCGGTCTGGGGCGTGACCATGCGCAATCGCGAGCAGAACTTTGCCATGAACCTGCTGATGGACCCCGAGGTGGACTTTGTCACCCTGGCCGGCACGGCAGGCACCGGCAAAACGCTGATGGCCCTGGCCAGCGGACTGACGCAGGTGCTCGATGATCGTCGTTATACCGAAATCATCATGACTCGCGCTACGGTATCGGTCGGTGAAGACATCGGCTTTTTACCTGGCACCGAAGAAGAAAAAATGGGTCCCTGGATGGGCGCGCTCGACGACAACCTTGAGGTTCTGGGAAAAACCGACGGGGGCTCGGGTGAATGGGGCCGCGCCGCGACGAATGAACTCATCCGCTCACGGATCAAGGTCAAAAGCATGAACTTCATGCGGGGCCGAACCTTCCTGAACAAGTACGTGATCATTGACGAAGCGCAAAATCTGACACCCAAACAGATGAAAACCCTGATCACCCGCGCCGGACCAGGCACCAAGATCATCTGCATGGGCAATCTGGCGCAAATCGACACACCGTACCTGACGGAAGGATCTTCGGGTATGACATTTGCGGTTGATCGCTTCAAGGGCTGGCCACATGGTGGACATATCACGCTGGCGCGTGGTGAGCGTTCACGCCTGGCAGATTTCGCCAGCGAAGTGCTTTAAAAACATTTTTCGGAAATTTTCCCCTGCGGCTGAAATGCCGCAGGAAAATGCTTCCAGAAAACAAAAAAGCCAAGTTGAATAACTTGGCTTTTTTTATGTCTTCAAATTCTGGTGGGCGGTGCAAGTTTCGAACTTGCGACCCCTGCAGTGTGAATGCCATTGCAGGGCATATTTATAGAGGCGTACAGAGGAGAAGGCAACGACCGGGGCGCCACAGAATGCCGGTAAATGGCACCGGATTACACCGGAAATTACACAGGCCAAAAGCCCGGAACTCAAAAGGTCGCGGGCTTTTTTATGTCCTATTTTCCCAAATACGCTGGCGTTACGTGACCCATGAGGATGGTTGGCAGGACCAGCCTCCTACTGGAATATGGGCTCCAAGTTAAAAAATGACAAAATTCAAGGGTCACCTACCCCTTGGGCACATCAAAAAAATCGCTTGTAGGCCGTTCTGGAGGTTCGAAATTCTTTGTAGACAGGCGTCTTACGCTAAAAGCTAAGCTAACAGAGCCCGTGCTACCGAACCGTTGTGCTGATTCCTTCCCATCATTGGGAACTACCTTGAACGATCGGTCCAAAGTCTTAACAAAAGTTGAAAAACAAAAAAGCCCTGAAACGTCGTCATTTCAGGGCTTGTTTTACAGCTGTAAGAAACTAAGCCAAAGCACTTTCATCTATGCCCTTGCGATAAGAGTAGCCCTCAACAAAATCTGGTTTCAGAATTGTCTGCCCTATGCAATTTGCTGATGCCGCCATCACTATCGACATAGCTCTCGCTAGATTCGACATAGCCTTCCCAAGGTGAAGAATTGACTCTATGCACACCGTAGCAGTCAGATCTACTTGGCGATTGATAAAAATACAAGTTTTCTTAACCAAAACAAATGGGAAAACGAGCAAAGCCATTATTAGCAACCACCCAGAACTGTAAATTGTGTACTCCATCGCAACGGTAACCGCTTGCTTCCGAAAATTCTCAATAAATTCCTTTTGAGCAGGATCGGATGACTCAAAGACTTTGCCTATCTTTTCATGCTGGTATGCGACCAATTTTGGATTTTTCTTTAAAACTCCAACCATAAAGGAGAAGCGACTCAATGACATCTCCTCGGTAAAGCGCAGATGCCCATTTACCAGGTCCCTCAAGTGCTTGTAAGAAGGGGAACCAAGATCCCAACCATTTTTTACGAATGTTGTTCTGAGACCGTCCCGAAGGTCAAACAACTTATCTCTGCTGTTATCCAGAATTGTCTTACGAACCATGTACTTCCATACAACGATCAACAACAATCCATTTAAGCCAAGAATGGTTAATTCCATATGAATCTTTCTTATTTTGATGGCGTTAAGCCATTTGGATCAAGTTCACTTGAAGAATGGTAAGGGTCACTCTGCTCAGTTGCTGCCCGTTGTTTCCCAAGCTCTCTGTAAGCCCTTTGCTTGCCGCGCCTTTCCCCATACCAACCCAAACCGCCAATACACCCAAATAGATAGCCAAACACTTCGTTAATTTGAAGTTTTTCGATCACAAGTGCCAGTGAATTAAGCGATTCCGGTTTGCTAGCCACCATTACCTGCAATCCATGCATAACTAAAAACAGACAGCCGCCAATAGTCAGCATCGTGATGAAATGCTGAAAAACATGCATCCCTGCGGCAAAATTTCCTGCCTGAATTGACAGTTTTCTTAGCTCTAACTCATTTTTATTCACCGCTTCTCCCCGACTTGTCGCAATTTTCAGTAGTTAGGAAGTCTACATTACGCATCAATTAAGTTACAAATGCTTATCTGTATTGCAAAGATCCTTGATGCAGAGTGGGCTTTAAGCTGGCTAATTTAACCAGTGCAGGCGCCTGCACTGGCTTCATTTAGATGGAGGCTTAGGAAGCCACCGCCCCCAGATCAAGAGCCAGATTGCGGGCGCCCACATCATTTCAGCACCTCGCGCACGGTGAGGCTGTCAGTCCGGCAGGAGGCATAGGCGACGTTGATGTCGTCGGCCTCGCGGGTAAGCCGCTGGAATAGCTCAGTAGCTCCTGCTGAAAATAGCCCGCCGGCCTGGGCAGCGTCATCTGCACCACTGCTGACACGGGCGGGATCTGCGCCCGGGGCGCCAGCACCACCGCCCCCACATCCTGCAGCGGCGTTCGGGTCGCGCAGCCGGCCAGCAGGACCGGCAGCAGTGCGCAGGCGAGCAGCCAGAGTAGCAATAGCGCTTTTGTTTTCAACATCGTGCTTCTCCCGTTCGGTTTTGAAATCGGCCAGCGCCGTCGTGGCGGCATTGGCCTTGGCGGCTTCGATAGCCAGCAGTTCGCCGGCCTCTCGCTTTTGCCGGTCGATGGCTAGGTTGTAGGCCGTGGTGGCGCGCTGCTCGCCAATGGCTTGCTGATGGGTGGCCCACGGCCCGTAGCCAAAGCCCAGGATTGACAGCAGCAGCGCCAGCACGCCAACCAGGGCTGCGATGGTCTTGGTGGACGCGCTCATCATTGGGCTGCCATGCAAGCCGCATGCGTTTTCAAGCGATCTTTCCAGAGGCCCGAACAACTCCGGTTTCCAGGCGCCGAACAGTCCTGCCCATTAGACTTGTTCCACATCAAAATGGCATCGCAGGCGCCGGCATAGTCCAGGCTGTTCAAGCGCCGCACGATGGTCGAGCCACAGAACCCCGTCGAGCCGATGTTGTAGCTGAGATTGACGTAGAGGTCGTACTCGGCTTGATGCAATGGCACGCTGACGCAGCGCTTCAATGCGCCCTCGAACTTGCTCGCATCGGAAAGCGCCCGCTGAATCGCTGGGACCACCTTGAGCGAGTCGCCCTGCTTGATGCCTTCGGTCGTGCCGAACCCGGCAGTCGGCACTTTCCAGCCATAGGTCGGGTCAGGATAGGCCTGCTCCCGATAATCCTCACGCTGCAGGATGCCCACGAACGCCGCCGCGCTCAGGCTCAAGGCCGCAACGATGGTGCGTGATTTTTGGCTCATAGCGGCGCCCGGTCCGTGTTGCCAGCCTCGTACTCCTCGACCGTGATGACCCGGCGGCGCGTCTTTGGCAGCCAGCCGCGACTCTCAAAGAATGGCCGCCAGAGCTTTTTCCAGAACCACTCAGCGATCAAGAGCAGCGAGTAGAGCGCTGCGGCAATCGAGGCGATGGTTCCCCAGGGAATGGCATTGACCGCCGCCCAGGTGTGGTAGCTGGAGTGCGCCGTTGCCGAGGTGGCGAGCTGCTCGACTACCTCGGCTTTTGCGGCCACGGCAGCGGCTATCGCGCTGGACGCCTTGACGAAGGGCATGCTGATGTCGTTATGGTTCATTGGTTTTCCCTAGATTTCAATCATCACGACAGGCAAGTCGGGCGCAGCGCCCTCGACCAGCCCATCGCGCACAAACACACGCTGCCCGCTTGTCGCCTGGCCACGCGCCTGAAGGATTCCGCCGCCCGGCAGCTCGACCCGGGCGATGCCGTCCGCGACGGACAGCACGGTGCCGACCTGCAGCGGCCGCGCCGGCAGCAGCTCCAGGAAGGCGCGAAAAATATTACTCATGGGGTGGCCTCATAGGTTTCGACAGAGATGGTTTGCCGCAGCACCGGCCGCGACCAGTCCAGCGAAATGCTGCGCGTGAGCCCCAGGTGCGTCTCGGAGCCGCTCAGGTAGCGCACGAACTTGCCGGGCAGGATCAGCCCGGTCTCCTCCAGCACGGGCAGCTTGAGGCTGACGTGGGCCTGCTTGCCGGTGTCAGACAGTTCAGCCAGGCCGCGCTGGCGGGCGGCAATTGCATGGGTGATCAGGGAGTGGGTCACCATGGGCGCGACGCTGTCGCCCGCAGTGCCGCTGCGGGTGACCTGGCCCAGGACACCCGCGCCGATGCCCGACACGAAAATGCGGTTGTAAGCGGCCTTGCGCCGCCAGTCGATGCCCTCGACCGTGGCAATGCCGGGCAGCTCAAAGTCGGGGGTGACGCCGGCCCAGTTCCAGGGTGCCTCGGGGTACTGGGGCAGGATGCGCAGGGTTTGCTCGGTAGCGTGCGGCTGCACATAGCCACCCGCAGCACCCGCAATGTCGAGGATGGCGCCGATGTAGGCGCCCTGGTGTGTCCATGCGTTGCCCGGCACGAGCCAGTCGGCCAGGCCCCAGTCCACGTCCCAGCCGATGCCCACGCCATTGATGGTGAGCGCGTCGCTCATGAGCTGCTGCGCGGTGCGGGCCTCGGCATTTCCGAAATTGAGCACAGGCGCATAGGGCTCGTCCAGGATGGCGGCCGTGCCGCGCCCCTTGATGCCGACGCGGCCCTTGGCAAAAGTCCGCTGCCGGTCCAGGCCCTCGGCGCACAGGCGGTACGGGATGCCGTTGACCAGCACCTCGATCTCGAGGGGGTCGCCGCTGATGCCCGGCCGCACCAGCGGCAACTGGTGCGCAGGGATGGATGCGCTCCAGGACCAGGTCCACGATGTCCAGTCGAGCGACATGCCGAAACCGTAGGCGGTGATGGGGAGGCCGTCGCTCACGCGGCGCAGGGTAATGGAATTGATGGTCACATAAGTCCTCAAGAAGGGAACGACGACATGGGCACGGGGCGGCAGGTAGCACGCCCGGGCGCCGAACACCAGGTGCGCGAGATACGCCGGCAAGGGCGGGCATTCAAACACCAGGTGCCCGTCGCGCGGGTAAATGATGGGCGGCACCACCACGGGCAGGCTTGAGCGGCCGTTGCGCGCCGCGCCGGCCACCTGCCAGGGGATAGCCTTGGTGGCCGATGACAGATACCGGCTGGCCTTGAAGCGCGCCACCTTTTGGATTTCCCTGAAAGCCGCCGTCTGCCACCGGTCCTGGTGGTCGTGCGAGTGGAAAACGCCGGTCTGGAAAATGGAAACCAGACCCCGCACTTGCTGGCGTGCCAGTTCGGCCTTTGCAGCCAGCGCCACCGAATGCGCCAGGCCGCTTTGCAAGGAGGCGCAAAAGTCCCGCCTTGCGCCCAGGGCCAGGCCCCAACGGCTGTCCCGCAGCACGGCAACGGGCACGGCCGCCTGGAGCGCAGGGCTCAGCAGCGTGCCAGAGCGCGCAGCCAGCCGCCACGGCATGGCCGAGACGTGGCGCTGCGGCAAGCTGGTGCGCCAGCCGCTCTCCTGCTCTTTCCGGGTGGGGACGGCCACCTGGTGCGGGGCGGCGATCCGCCGGTCCAGCCAGGGCGTGACCCGGTTGTCGTAGAGCGCTGCGGCCGAGACCGTGACCGTCCCCGACAGCAGCGCGGTGACCTGCGCCCGCACGGCAACGGCGGCCAGCGCGGTGACGCTGACCGCGCCGGACAAGGTGGCGGCGATCTCCGCGGTGACAGGCGGGAGCACGACCACCAGGTCTTCCCCGAAGACCAGGTGGGCGGGCGACCCCCCGATGGGCGCGCGGGCAAAGACGAGGTGTTCGGCCACGGCGTCAGGCGGCGATCAGGCAGGCCAGCAGCTGGATTTCCCCGCCCGTGTACACCTGCAGGGCATTGAGGATGACGGGCAGGCCCGAGCCGGCCAGCCCTGCGGGCAGGTCCATGAAGCCGTGGCCGGCCCCGTCGGCCAGCCGGACCCAGCCGATGATTCCCGAGGCAAGTGCGTTGGTGATCTGCGGCACGGTCAATGTCAGCGTCGCCAGCCCGGAGGCGTCGCCCAGCGCGCCCGAGGGCGTGGCCAGGTTGATGCTCCCCAGCAGCGTCTCGGCCGTGGCGTCGTCCGGGGTGGCCGGAGGCGCATTGATGTAGAACAGCGCCTTGCCCCCGCCCGCGTCCAGCGCGGCGCGCAGCCCTGCCATCTGGCCCTTGCGGGCAATCAGGGATAAAGGCGTCGTCATGGCATCAGCTCCGGGACCTGGCCGTCGGCCACCACGGCGCGAAAAGCGCCCGTGTGGTCATAGGCGAGCACGGTGTACAGCTGCAGTTCATCGACATACATGAAGTCATAGATGCCCGTGACCGGATCGCTCAACAGTTCGCGCACCTGCAGGCCATCCTTCTCGCGGATCAGGCGGCACTTGCACGAGACGATGATTTCGGCTCCGCTCTCGGACTTGACGGTATCGCCCCGGACACGGCCAATGCCCTTGCCCAGCATGCCCGTGACGTAATCCTTGACGGCCCCGGATTCGACGCTGAGGTAAACGGGCTGCAGCAACGCGGGAGTCCCATACGTCATGGCCGGTCCCACGCCGATGACGACCACTGCGTCTGACAAAAACGTGTCGGCCATGCGTTATCTCCACGGGCCGGTAATGTCCACCAGCGACAGGCCATCGGAGTTGCCGCCTGACGAGGGGGAATTCGTCGGGCGCAGCGCCAGCAGCTTTCGCCCCGCAAGCGCTCCCGTGCCGGGAACAATGTCGCGCAATGCAAAAGAACCGGAGGTTTGTCCCACGGGCACGTGGTACAGGCCCGGCAGATCAGAGCGTGGCGGCGTGGAGTTGATAGTCGTGCAAAAGAACTTGCGGCACAGACGCAGACCGCCATCTACAGCACTTGGAAAATTGCCAAAGAACGTATCCTGACCCGACAAATAATTGCCACTGCCGGTGTAGGGACTGAGGCCGTGCAGGATGCATGCCCCGAGCCCCGTGTAACTGCGCGGCATCGCGTGCTGGTAGGCACTCACATAGTCGAGGCATCCTTCGATGACGTTGTAGCCGGTCGATACCGCATAGGACAGGCTGCATGCGTAAGGGTCGCCGCCGGGGCGCAACGCGATGTCGTCGCCAAAACCGCGTGTCAGCCCGCCAAGCTGTGCGGCGTTGGATGCGCTATACCCAGCAACGAAAATAATGAACTTTCGCCCGTCCGCCACCAGCACCCAGCTCACGGCAGTGGCTGACGCCGCCGAGCTTTTGTTCCAGTGCCCACCGCCCGACATTTGCGCCGCTGTCGGGAAGGGGCCGGTGCCTGTGTTGATGTCGCTCATCGTTTCGTAGCCGACCACGCGGGCCGTGGTCGTGCCGGTGTCGTCGAGCCGGAGAATCATCCCCGTGCTGGCGGGATCAGTGCTTTTGTAGGTCCGCAGGTTGGTCCCCGTGAACGGGCTGGTCCATCCGGCAGGGGCCATCTTGAAACTGATCGTGCCGGTCGCCGCACCATCAGCCGCAGCCGTCGCGAACCGCACCACGCCAGCGCCGATGGCCGTTACTTTCTGCTCGCCATTGAGCGCGGCAATGGAGCTGCCCGTGACCAGCACGACGCTGTCCACAGTAGCGCTGTGCGTGCCCGAGAACGACAAGGTTGCCACGCCCGAGGCCACGACCAGCGAGGTGGCCGCCTTCACATCAAAGCCATTGATGAGGCTGGCGTCGAGCAGCGCTGCCAGGGCGCCAGCCACGCCATTGAGAACAGGCGCACCGGCCATGGCGCTGTGAAAATGTTTGACGGATGTATCGACTACTGATGTCATGGATTCAATCTCCTGGATAAAAAATTAAGGCCGGTCCACATCGGTGCGGAACGCCAGTAAAAACACATCGCTGTCCAGGGACGCCGGCCCCTGCAGGATCGTCTGGACCACCCAGAACGGCGCGCCGCAGGCGGCGGTGTCAAAGCGCAGCACGTTGCCCGCCGCCCAGCCACCGCCCCAGCCCAGCGCAGGCAGCGTGAAGTACGGCGCGCCCGTGGCTGGATTGACCGGGGCGCAGTCATTCACCATGGGGAACACGCCCAGGTCGCCGACCGATTCGCCAACGACCTTGAACGCCGTGTTGCTGGTGAAAATCAAGGCCCAGCGCTCCGTGATGGCGCCCCGGTTGGTCGTGGTGATGGGGTACTGGCCGGCACTGAACTTGGCCAGCGGCGGCGCTGCGCCAATGAGCGCATCGCTCCATGCGCCCGTCCAGGTGCCCTGCCCGAAGTCGCCGTGGGCGCGGGCAAACAGGTCGCCGAATGCCAGGGCGCTGGAGACAAAAGACGTGTCCGCAGGAAAGTCATGCGTCAGGCTGCTCAGCAGGTCGAGCTTGCCGGAGATGTCGGCCTGCCTGCACACCACCACGTCCTCGATGCGGTCCTCCACGGTGAAGGGATGCGAGTACGGCGTGAGGTTTGATTCCACCGGGAAAGTGATGAATCCAGGGTTGAGATCGGAGACATACAGGCTGCTGGGCACCAGTACGCCCAGAACGTCCTTGACCCGCACCGAGGCGATGCGCTCGCGCCCGAGGTCATAGGCCGTTCCCTTGACCAGCGGATTGGGAAGCTGCGTGGTCAAGGTGTTGTGCACGACCAGGATGTCGGCGGGGCGGTAGATGCGCACCCGGCCGTCGAGCGGCAGGCGCACGGTGTCGATGCCCAGCAACTCCCGGTCGAGCGGCAGGTACTGCATGAAGACGGCGTTGTAGCTCAATGCGCTGGCGGCAACCGGGGACGCGGCCGTCCAGTTGTCCCACGGGATCGGCCCTGGTGCGAATGTTGATGCGCGGCTCCACCTGACAATGCCGCGCTGGAAATCGACGGCGCCCGTCCAGCCGTCGCCGGAGATCACGCCCGCTTCGTTCGCACTACCCACCAGGGCGCCAGCCTGCAGCTGCATCACGCCTGCCTTGAGGGGTGCGCTGGCCGTGCGGAACACGCCTTGCCCGACCGACGCGCCAGCCGTCGCGTCCAAAGCCGCATTGCTCCACACCAGCGCATTGATGCCGCTGCCAGGCAGGCTGCTGACCGTGACCAGGCCGCCGCTTGTCACGGCGCCAGCGGACTCCACGGACGGCGCCCCGGTGTCGATGCTCCAGCCTTTCCTGAGCGTGCCGCCGCTGGCGTGGTAGAGGTCGCCGCCGCAGCTGAAAATCACCCCATCCGTCTTGAGTTGCAGCCCGGCGCTGACCGGGACGGTGAGCTGCCATGCGGGCGCCACCGCCAGCGTCTGTGAAACGGTGGTTCCGCCCGAATGCTGCATCCAGCCCACAGCAAGGTTCTGCAGGTTCGTGGTGTGCGCAGCCCGGAACACCTGCACGTCGTAGTACAGGGTGTTGCCGGTGCCCGTTGCCGGATAGATTTCCACCACCTGCTCATTGACGCCCGATGAAATATTGCTGCCGACGGACACGGCGCCCGTGGTGTAGTTGACCGATCCCACCACGGCCCCCAGCGACTGGGGGTGGCTGCTGGTCAGCACGCCCGCGCCGTCGTCGGTCACATTGATGCTGGCCGGCAGCTGGAATCCCGCCTCGGGGATCACGGCCACCGTGAAGTGAACGCTGCCGGGCGTGACCGGCACCTGCTCCAGGGTGTAGCTGCCGCCGCCGTTGTTGGTCACACCGGACGAGGTGACGGCCAGCCGGTCAAAATCGACGGTCACCTCCCCATCAGGCAGGACGGCGGGCTCGAAATTAAGGGGCAATTCTCCGGTGGCGTAGTCGTAGGTGCCAACCTTGCCGGTCGCATCCCCGCTGATCACCCCGGCTGCCGAGCAGACAGCGGCGTAATTCACGCCCCCGCGCGACCAGCTCAGGGCCAGTGTGTCGATTTTTGCGCGGATGTCGATGCCGAGCACACCCGTCATGCGGGGCGGCAAGGCAGCGGCGGGCACGGCACTGGCCGCATCGCCCCACTGCTGGATGATCTGGCTGCCCACATCCGGGATGGCGCCCAGCGTCACGCCGACGGAGCCGGTCAGGTAGTTGATGGTGCCCACGCCATGGCTGCTGTCCGCGCCCGACAGCTTGCCGTTGCCGTTGTCGGCCAGGTCATACCAACGCTCCTGCGCCATGAAGCTCAGGGCCAAGGTGCCCGGAGCCGGTGGCGGCTCGAACGCAAAGACAAAAGCCCTGCCCTGATTCGCCAGGGTAACGGTCAAGCTGTCGCTGTGGGTGGGCGCGCCGGCCAGTGTCGCGGGCCGGTAGGTGACCGTGTTGGAGGCGCTGCCGTAGTTGGGCGCACCGGGCAGCATGGCAATTTCCTTGCCCCGGTAGTTAACCGTGCCGACCACCAGTGCGCCCTGCTTGAGATTGCCTTCGCCGTCGTCAAGAAACACGGTGGCCCCGTGGGTGAGGCTCAAGCTGCCGGGCTCGCAGGCGGTCGGCAGCTTGAGCTGGGTGCCTGGCGCCAGCGACAGCACCACTGCAGGCAGGCTGACCGCCGCTTGCGCCGTGCGGGACAACGACTGGCGCACCGTGAGCGGGTACTGGTCGATGATCGGGCTCTCGACCGTCGCGGCGGGCACCACGGGGGTGTAGATGCCGCCTGTGGTGAGCACGGAATAGTCGCCGGGCTCTCCCGCCACGGCGAGCGGCTTGATGCCGTAGAACTTGGCGCCGCCCGACACATTGGTCTGGTACAACTGCGCCCAGTCGGCCTCGACAAGGCCGACGCGCTGCGCGGGTGGCCCGAGAAAGTCGTAATCGAGTTCGTTGCCGATGTCGCACAGCACCACGGTGGCTTGGAGCAGCACCGTACCGCTGCCCTCGATGACTGCGATGGTTTCCGTGCTGATGGCTGTTTTGAGGATGCGCAGGTACTGCTCATCGCCGTTCGGATTGGTCAGCACAATGCAATCCCCGCCAGACGGCGCGTTGCCGCCCACCAGGCTCACCAGCCGTATTTGCAGGCCACCCGCGTAATGGGTGCCCCACAGGCGGTAGTTCACTCGCGGGCCTTTGACCAGGTAGCGCTCGACTTTCTCGACCAGGTCGGCGCGGGTGTCCGACCAGCCGGGCGTCTGCACCAGGGCGCAATGGACCAGCGGGTCATTGGGCGCATCGGTGATGAGGACATGCGCGCCGAGCATCAGGTCCGTGTCGTCGGTGTGCCCCACGCCGTAGAGCTTGCGCGCCCTGAAGCGGCCGATGGCCCGGTCCACGGTGGAGGAGTCGGGAAACAGGTTGTTGCTGACGGCGTCAAGCACTTCGATGCCGGTCATGGCGCCGCCGCCCTCGGGCACGTCGGCCATGACGGCGGATTCGAGCAGCTTGATGTCTTCGGTGAGGATGGGCATGGGGTGTCAGATCTCCAGGAATCGAAAGGTGGGCAAATAAAGCAGCTCGGGCGTGACTTCGCCGTCGAGGAGCTTCCAGATCGGGGTGGCCTCGAAGCCCTTTTTGGCGTGGTCGAACATGACGGCTCTAGCCACGCCGCGCACGGTCAGCGTCAAGGTGATGCCCGGCAGCGCGGCCCAGGCCTGCAGCGTGTCGCACGCGGCGCGGGTGATCCAGGCCTCGGTCTGGGTGCCGTCCAGGGTGATCGGGCGGCCGGCCTGCTTGAGCGCGACATCCACCAGGAGCACGCCCTCGGTGCTGTATTCGGTGCTCTGCTCGACCGGGCTCCATTCGTATTCGTCGCTCCACTGCAGGCGGTCGGTGAGCGCGGCGGTGGTGCCGAGGTAGGTCAGGAGGATGGACATGGTGGGCGTTCAGTGGGTGGTCAGCTGGCGCTGAGCTGGGCGTTTTTCAGGGCGGCGATGAGCTTTTGCGCGTCGGCGTCGCTGGCCATCTCGAAATCTGTGGCCTGGCCGTTAACGATCCACTCGACCCGGTAGGTCTTGGTCTGGGCGGTGCTGGTGGAATTGGCCGCGTTGATCAGCGCGAGCCGGTCGATCTCCTTTTGCAGCTTGGTGCTCCAGTTCGAGCCGTCATCCAGGGACGAAGCGACCTTGACCCCGGGGCCGTTGTACGGCAGCGGCGTGTCTTTCGACAGCTTGAGCGCCTGCGCATCGGTCAGGCCCGAATCCTTGGCCCGCTGGTAAATGCTCGCCGCGCTCTCGACCGCCACGTTCACGCGCTGGCCGGCGGTGTTCAGGCTGTAGCCTTCCTTGTCGATGTTCAGGCGCTCGCGCTCCAGGGCATTGCGCCGCTCGACCAGGGCGTTCTCCTTTTCCAGCAAGCTGAGCTGGCGCTCGGTGTAGTTGGCCGACAGGGTGTATTTCATGTTCAGCCGGTCCATGGCGTCTTCGTTCGCCTTGACCTGCTCGGCGGTCATGCGGAACTGCTCGCCCAGCTTGGCAGCGGCGGCCTGGCCCTCGCCCATGGCCTTGACGATCGACTTGCCGGCGCTGTCGGTTTGCACCTCCAGGCCGCGCATGGCGGCCTCGGTCTTGATCGCCTCGGTCGCCACGCCGTTGTTGGCGGCAATGGCTTTTTCGGCATAGGCCTTGAAGGCGTTCGCAATGTCAACGGCCGTCGAGGTGCCATCGGCCTTGATGCGGTCGTAATAGACCTTTGCCGAGCCGGCGACCAGCTTCAGGCTGGCCTGGCTGGAAATGCCCAGCGCCTCGAAGGCTTCGGCTGTCAGCTTGGCCGCGTCCTGCGCAGCCTTGGCCGAGTCCTTCGCCGCCGCCGGCGTAGCCTGCAGGGCCTTGTTGATGTCCTTGATCTTCTCGGCGGCGGCCTGCAGGTCGCCGTTTGCGACCAAGGCGGCGTATTCGTCCCTGAGCTGGCGCAGCGCGGTGGTTGCGGCTTCGTCGGCAGTCTTCTTGTCTTCAGTGGCCTTTTGCGCGGTCTGGCTTTTCTGGCGGGTGGCTTCGAGCTTGGCGCCCATATCATCCACCGCCACCGCAGCGGCGGTAATGGCAGGCTTGGCACCTGTCGCCGCACTGGCAAGGCCCGTGAAGCCGTCGCGCGCCAGGCCAGCGCCATCGGCCACGTCCAGGAACGCGGCGCGGGACTTGTCGCTCAGCGCCTGCGCGGCAGCGGCCGTGGCGTTGGACGACTCCCGGATCTCGGCGGCAATCGCCTTGTACTGCTGCGACACCGCGCCGAAAGTGACCTTGCTGGAAGCCTCGTACAGCGCAGCCAGGCCCGACTGGATGCCGGCCGCAATCGTGGCAAACCCGCTGCCCAGCGCGTAAATGCTGCCCAGCACGGTGTTGGTTCCCGCCGACATGACGCCATAGGCGAGCTGCACGGTATTGCCCGCCGTGCTGGCGTACTGGCCGACCTGGGTGAAGATCTCGCCCGTGCGGTCGGCAAAGGCGCGAAGATCAGCGGTGACCTGCTTGAAATCGACCTGCGCGGCAAACTCGCGCACCCACTTGATGCCGTTTTGAAAAGCAGTTGCAATGGCCTCGCCAAAGCGAGCGACCGTGCCATCGCTGACCGCCGCCTTGAGCGCGCCGGCCAGCTGGTCCACGCCATCCTTGAGCACCGGCAGCACCGGCGTGCCCAGCGCAATCTTGAGCGTGTCCCAGGCGCTGGACAGGCCATTCAAGGAGCCGTTCAGGTTGTCCTGCATGACCTTGGCCGCAGCGGCAGCGGCGCCCTCGGCATTTTTCAGCTTGGCCGTCAGCGCATCGAGCGCCGGCATGCCCTGGTTGAGCAAGGCGCGCAGCGCCGGGCCGGCCTCGGTGCCCACCGCGTTGATCGCCTTGGCGCCGCTCGGGCCGGCCTTGGCGAGCTGGTGCAGCGCATCCTCGAATTTATTCGTTGTGATGCCGCTGGCGGCCAGTTCCTGGCGGAACTTGCTGGCCGGGTCGCCGAACTGGCTCAGGATGCTGTTCAGGGCCGTGCCGGCGCGCGAGGCATCGATGCCGGCGTCGGCGAACTTGCCGATGATGGCGACGGTGCTTTCCAGCGACAAGCCCAGGCTTTGCGCGACCGGCGCGGCATAGGAGAGCGCCTGCGCCAGGCCGGTGACGCTGGTGTTGGTGGCATTCGCGCCCAGGGCCAGCACGTTCGCCACGCGACCCGCGTCGGTGAACGCCAGGCCCAGGCCCATCACGGCCTTGGTGACAAACTCGCTGGCTTCGCCCAGGCCGATGTCGCCCGCCTGCGCCAGCTCCAGCACGGCGGGCAGCGCGGCAATGGCGTCCTTGGCACTGAGGCCCGCCTTGGCGAGGTTTTCCAGCGCGCCAGCGGCCTCGGTGCCGGTGAATTTGGTATTGGCGCCGGCGTCCTCGGCGGCCTTGCGCAGGGCCTGCATCTCGGTCGTGCTGGCGCCGGTGGCCGACTTCACGCGGCTCATGGCTTCTTCAAAATCCCCCGCGCCCTTGACCACGCCGGCAAAGGCCTGCACGCCAAAGTAACTCAGGATCGCCAGGCCTACCGTCGCCACCTTGGCGCGCAGGCTGTCGAACACCGAGGAGGCATTGTCCTTGGCGTTGATCAGGATCTCGATGGGTTTAAAGGCCACGTTTGAAGGTTCTCGGACAGGGTGAATCGGGTTGGCAGGCAATGCAGCGGCTTCAGCTGGTGCCGTTTTGGCAGCAACACTTGAAGCCGCTGCGGCGGGTTAAGGCCGCAGCGGTAAATCCATGGGGAAGGCTTTAAGCCAGGCCGGTTAGGCCATGCTGACTTTGTAGTAGCGGCTGATGCCCACGCCGGTCTTGGTGGCGTCCAGCAGGATCGAGCCCTCGACATCGAGCGCGCCGAAGTCCTTATTGATCAGCGCGAGCTTTTTGGTGATGCCTTGGCTGGCGCGGTAGATGTCAACGACCACCGGCTTGCCGCCATCGGCTTCATTCAAGCCGCCAAAGGTCAGGGCCAGCTCGACCGCCTTGGTGGTCATGGCCTCGATCACGGCATAGGCGCCGTAGGTGTAGTCGATCCACAGCAGCTCGTCATCGTCCAGGCCTGCAGCCTCGGCATTGATAAAGATGCCTTCAGGACGCACCTCAAAGTTTCCAGGCGCAAGCACTTCCGTGGCAGCGCCGGCATTGGCGCCTTTCTTGAGCGTGACGGCAGTGGGCTGGATATGCGCCAGGCGCACCAGGCCGCCGAGCGTGGCAACGTGCGGCTCGGCCACGACGACGCCTGCCTGCTTTTCGCTTGCCAGGCCAAAGATGGCGCGGCTCATGTTGACGACGTTCAGGTCGGCCAGCTTCATCGTGACCTTGGCCTCCTTGATGCGGCGCACCTCGGCATGGGTGCCGCCGCCCAGCGCGGTCATGTCGTCCTGCTTCTTGACATCCTCGTCGTGCTCGATGCCCAGCTCCAGCACGTTGCCGATGGGCAGGGGCAGCGCATTGCTGCCGAAGATCTTGGCGTACACCTGGCCCACGGTCATGGACGGCTTGTAGATTTGCTTGATGATGGACATGTGAGTGATTCCTGATGGATAGATGAAGGGGTCAGCGGGTCAGCACCTGGCCGTGGTACACGGTGCTGCTGGTAAATACGAGTTCCAGGGCGGCCTGCCCCTCGGTCACGAACTCGGGCTCGCGCACCGTCTGCAGAGCCATGCGGCGCCACAGCCGGCTGCCCTGCTGGCCCGGGCACCAGTTGTGCAGGCTGCCGATGACGGCCGTCAGCGCTGTATCGAGCTGCCCGGCTGCCTGGTCGCTTCGAGGCACGACCAGGGTGACGGTCCAGGCCGGGTCGAGCGTGACGGCAGTCGTTGCGCTGTCGGTGACATGCGCGCCGCTGCAGCGCACGTCCGCTGCCGGTACGATGCGCCGGTCGCTCAGTTCGCTGCCGGTGCGCACGGCCCAGCCGGTCAGGGCGATAAGTGCCTGCAGGCGGGTTTTAAGGATGGGTTCGAGGGCGAGCATTCAAGCCTCCGGGAATACTTGCAGCCGCACCCAGCCGGTTTCGTCAGGCTCAACGCCACCGCTCACGCGGTAATTTGTGCCGTTGATGACGAGGATGCCGCCTGCTGCAATGCCAGGCACCAGAGCCAGGTCCAGCGAGCAGGTACGTGCAGACGCATCGAGCACTTCGCCGAACGGCTCAGTCGGGGTGCGCTCAAAAAGCACACCGAACGGCTGGCCGCCCAGGTAGCTGGCCGTGGCATTGGACAGGCGCGAGAGCACAGCGCGGTTAGCGCGTGCTTGCAGGGCGGCAAATGGTGCGAGGCTCATAGTGGTCTGTGCAGTTCTTGTGCAGGCGCCTGCACGGATTAAGCGGTGACCGTGCCGGGCACGCCGGTAAAGCGCACGGCAATGGTCAGCACGCCATTGCCAGCCGCCTCGAATGCAACAGCTGGCGCCCCCTGGACATCGCCAGAGGCAGGCACTGCCGCGTTGTCATCAAAGGCGGCGGCAGAGGCATCCCAGCTCAAGGACTCGCCTCTGGCGATCACGGCACCGGAAACCTTGGGCACGGCAAACACGCCCTCGATATGCGCCTGGCCGGTTTCACCAATGGCGACATCGGACACCGACACGCCCAGGATCTGGCCGACGCGCACCACCTGGCCCGATGCAATGGCAGCGGCTGCAACAAAATCGATGACCTTGCCGGGCTGAATGTAATTTTTCATGATGAATCTCTAAAAAGGAGTAAGGAGGCACCGCCAGGCGCGGCGCCTGGCGGTGGTCTGGCAGTGCTTAGCCTGGGTTTTTCGCCAGGGTGCGGAAGTCCAGCGGCGACACGCCGGCGTCGATCCGCACCTTGAACTCGGTGCCGTCCACGTTCCAGCCGTCCTTTTGCTCCAGCACGGGCGCCTGGTTGCCGTCGAGGTAGCTGACCTCGATGGTGTCGTTGGTGGTCGCGCTGGCCGCGCCGTACCAGGCCGTTGCCGAGGCTTCATCCAGGCGGGCATCAGTGATCACCTCGAACGTGTCGCGCACGCTGTTGGGCGTGGTGCTGTTCTTGCCGGCATTCACCTCGAACTCGCTGCTGCGCACGACATTTGCAGTGCCCCTCAAGGCACGCGGCACGATCAGGTACTGCATGGCGATGTTCAACACAGCAGGGCCGTTCTTTTGCTTTGCCATGGCCGCGCCCATCGCATCGACCGTTGCGGTGGAGATCGCGCCACCGACCAGCAGATTCTTATGCGCTGCATCGAACAGCGCCACACCGTCGCTCATGATCGGGTTACCCGTCAGCACGGCATACACCAGGTCGCCGATGGTGCGAATGGCAGCGCGCCCCATCAGCTTGGGGATGCGGGTGAAGGCGTCCAGGTCGTCATTGATGATGGCCTGGCGGTTGATCGAGAACAGCTCGCCGTAGGTTGCCAGCAGCACTGTCTCGCCACGATCGCCGATCGTGGCGTATTTGTACTCGGCGCCTTCAGCGACCTTGCGCAGGCTCGGGAACGCATTGAGATCCACGCGCTTGCCGGGCTTGAAGTCGGGCAGCTCGCCGGCACGGGTCCAGAGCTGGAACGTCTCGGCGGCTTCCTCGTAGCCCTTGAGCATGGATTTCTCGGCCACGTTCGCCAGAATGCTGCCAAAGTCGCTGGAGCTGTGCGTGAAGGCCGCGCCGATAAAGGTCTTTTTGTCCTGGCCTTCCGAGCGGTAGCCGGCGCGGGTCAAGCTGGCGCGAGCCAGCTCGCTCAGCGTGAAGCCGCGAAAGGGATTGGAACCCTCGGCCTTGACCACGCCGGCGCGGGCCAGCAGCGCCTCGGTCGTGCCCTTGCGCGCCTTGTCGGTTTCATCTTCGAGCGTGACGATATTCAGGCCGTTGACGCTGGTCTTGTCCTTGCCCAGGATGTCGAGGAGCTTCAGGCCTGCGGCTTCTGGCGTGCAAGCGTGGTCGTCTTCGCACTGGGCCTGCAATGCCGCGACGCCCTCACGGCTGGAAAACTTGCCAAAGCTGGCGCGGATCTGGCCGCGACGGGCGTTGTCTGCAGCCAGAATGGCGGAGGCGGCGGAGGCGGCGGGGGCGGCGGGGGGTTGGGTAGCCGCCGAGTTGGGGGTTGTCATTAAAGGCTCCTGGGATGGTGCGGCGGCAGCCGCGAGAGTGCTCGCTGTCTGCAAAGCTGCAGGCAGTGAGCGGTAACGGTTAAGGGGAAGATCCCGCGCAGCAGAAGCGGACACGGGCATCGGGTCGGTGATGGCATCGACAAACTTCTCGGCGAGCGCCTGCTCGGCGGTGTAGAAGTGGTCCTTGCCATCGGTGAGCAAAGCCAGCATCGCCGGCTGGTCGCCGGTGCGGGCCGCGTAGCTGTTGGACATGGCAGCGGCCCAGGTGTCGAGCTGGTCGGCCATGTCGCGCAGCTCGACGCTGTTGCCAGAAACATAGGACCAGGGGCCATGGATCATGAGCATGGCGTTGTTGGCCATATTCACTTTGTCGCCGGCCATGGCGATCAGGCTGGCAACCGACAGCGCCATGCCGTCGATCTCAATGGTGACTTCGGCCTTGTGGCGGCGCAGCGCGTTGTAGATCGCCAGGCCATCGGGCACCGAGCCGCCGATGCTGTTGATGCGCACGGTGATGGCCGTGGCGTCGATATCGTTCAGCTCCTTGACGAACGTGGCAGCCGATACGGTTTCCTCGTACCAGGACTCGCCGATGTCGCCGTAGATGTAGATCTCGGCTGCGGCCACCACGCCGAGCACGGCAGCAGCCATGGCCGTCTTGCGACGAATGGCATACCAGGCAGTTGCTTTTTTACTCATGTGACATTGACCTCAAAAAGAGTTGCATCGGGACAGATGCTTGTCAGTGTCAAATTAAGTCCGTCCGGTTTTTAGGGGAGAAACCGGACTATTTGCAGCTAGTCCGCTGTTTTGTCGTTTTTGCCCTGCGCGTTGTCTGCGGCCTCCTGCTGCAGCTCGGTCGGCACGGCAGACACCGAGACAGTGGTTTGTTTCGTGGCCGCGTTGGAACTGAAGGCGAGATTCTTCTCTTTTGCAGAATCCCTGAAAGCTGCAATCTGCTCCAGCACATCGTTCGGATTGGCGCCGCGCTTGCGGATCACCTCGACCTCACTGGCAAAGCCGGCCTGCACCAGTTTTTCCCATGCTGCGGCCTCATGCATCGGGTTGATCCAGGGCATCGACTGGCCGACCAGCAGGCAATCGTTTTCAGTGCCCGGCTTCACATCAAGCGGTATGGGCACCACCCCGCTCAGGTGCGCCGCAATAACAAATTGATCGTAGGCCGGCTGGACAAATGCAGCGGCAAAATCGTCCGCCAGCACCGAATAATTCACCCACTGCTCGACCAGCTCCTGGCGCTGGGCGCTATAGGTGCCGTTGTAGTCGCGGCTCAGGCTGGAGTAGCTGGTGCCGATGCCAGCGGCGAACGCCCGCAACTGGCCGGCGCGCCAGCCGATCAGGTTCGGATTGGGCCGGTTGCTGTTGATCATGCCGATCTCCTCGCCAGCGACCAGGTCATCGATGATCATGCCCGGCTCCATATACAGGTCACGCGGCTTGACATGGCCGTTCTCGTCCTTTTCAAGGCCTTCGCCGGTATAGCCCGTCTCGGTCGAGGCTAGGCGCTTGACGTAGGCGGTCATCGATGCAGCCACTTTCGCCGCAATCCGCTCGGACTCCTCGTATTCCTTCAAGTCCTCGCCCCGCGTGATGACGCTGGCAAATTCCGAGATACCCCGGGCCTGGCCGATGCGGTCCATTTGGGCCAGGTGCAAGACGTTGTCAGCCGAGATCCGCTTGAGCGCAGAGGTGCTATTGAGCCATGACAGCTGCTCGCGGGGATCGGACTTGTAAACCCAATACGCCCGGCAGCGCCCCCAGGCGTTGAACTCCATGCCCTGGCGGATGAACTTGCCCGGATCGTCATAGTCCAGCGGCACCATGTCAGGCTCGAACATCTCCAGCGAAAACGGCACCTTGGTGCCGTGGTCCAGCCCGGGCACCCTGCCCATGAGCGTCTGCGTAAAGGCTTCGCCATCGCGCAGCCAGGTCTTGGCAACCAGGCGCTGCATCTGCGCGTCCGAGTGGCGGTGCGTCACTTCCGGGCAGCGCTGCCAGTCGCGCCGGGCTTCGCGCAGCGCGGCGGCGTACTCCTTGTGAATGGTGCCGTCCTTGCGCCGTGGTTGCGGCTCGATCCCGATCCCGTTCGGCCCCACCACGTTATTGACCAGGGTGCGCAGGGCGCCCCGCGACAGGTCGTGATTTCGCTCCAGAAACCGCGCATGCGCACGCAATGCCGTTGCCGAGGTGCCGACCAGGGTACTCGGGCTCTGGTTGGCTTTTTGCTTTTGGCGCTGCTTGGTGGGCTTGGCGGCCTCATAGATGGCAAAGACGCGCCGGGCCTGCGCCCGCTGCACCGCCTTGACCGGGTCGGTGACAGACACAACCCGGTCAAAGGCCGAGCCGATGGTTTGAAGTAGCTTCATGAAATGGCCTTAGTTAAAGCGTGCGGTTTTGTAGCGAAGCCCGCCAAAGGTCGGGACGCCGGCAGCGCGGGTGGCTTCAGCCGTAACCTTTGCCTCCCATTCGCGCCGGCCCTTTTGGATCATGTCCAGGCTTTCCATGGTGTGAGTTCTGCCGGCGAACTGGATGGTCTTGCCGGCAAGAACGGCGGCTTCGGCATCCAGGTAGAGCTGGAGCATGATGTTTGAATGAGTCATGCCGATACGCTAGCTGCGAGCGCGTCCGGTTTCTAGGGGATAAACCGGACTTTCAAACCGAGGGCACGAGCTGGGCATCTTTAGGATCACGACGGGCGCAGATTTCGTAAACCCGGGTGCGCTTGACGTTGTATTTCGCCATGATGTGTGCCAGGTTCTTGCCGTCGAATTCGCGCCGGATGCTGGCGTCCCGGTCGGATAAATCCGGCGCCGGAATGTAGAGGTCGCTGCCGCCCATGCGCCGGCGCAGGCCTCGCACGACAGCACTGGCAAATACCGAGGCAAGGGCTTCATTCATGCCGATCTCCTCGCGCACGATCTCGACAAAGTCGTGCTGCAGCTGCACCGCGGCATCTTCAGCCTGGCCGGCTGTGAGGGCTTTATATTTTGTTGTTGTCATGGTCATTATCTAAATCCCCTGGAGGCCCAATCAGAGCTGGCAAACGAACTGGCGCGGCGGCGCGGTGGTGGTGGTGGCGGTGGCGGTGGAGGAGGTGCTGGCGGATCTGGCTGGACTGGCCGGACTGGCAAAGGCTCGGGAAGCTGTGCAGGCGCCTGCACGGCCTCAAGCTGCCCGGGTTGTGCAGGCGCCTGCACGGGCATCGGCTGCGCAGGCAGGGCCAGCGCCGGCGCGTCAAACGGCAGCAGCTCGGCCTGGCGCAGCCGGCGCTCGGCAATGTCCCACTGGACGGGTTTTCTCAGGTGGAGCTTGAGGTGCCGGTAGAGGTAGAGCGAATACACCGTGCAGTCGAGCGCTTCATGCGCCCGGTCCTTGCGCTCTTTCCAGACGCGCTTGGCCGGGTTGTTGCGGCTCGGGATCTTGATCTCGCCCAGGATCTGCTCGTAGAAGTCATCCCGCACGCCTTCATACCAGTGCATGCGGCCTGGCCCATCGCCCTCCAGGCGAATGCGCCCGCCCTGCTCCGACCAGCCCAGGATCAGATCCTTGGCTTTGGCCGTGCCGACCATGTGGACCAACACGCCGGCCCGGCTGGCCTTGGTGGCGCGGTGGTTCGGGTCGATGGCCTTGGGCGGCGTCCAGATCTCAACCTTGCCGACATTGTCAGGGGCGCCCTTCATCGCCAGCACGGGCCGGTCGTGGCGGTGGTGCTTGCGGCAAAACGAATACACCGCGTCGCTGGTCTGCCCGTCGCCCGAGTCAATGCCGACGATGCGGATGCCCAGGCCTGCGCCCGAGGCGTGCAGGATGCCCCGGGCCATGAACTGCTCCAGCTCGATCCAGGCGCCGGCATGCTCGACCACGGTGCGGCCATAGAACTCGCCCCAAAAGGCCAGCCACATCTCCTCGCCCCGACCGAACACCCAGACGGTGACCGCCACCCGGTCGTGCTGCACGTCCACAGTCATCAAGGCCTCGACCGCGCCGGCAGGGCACGTCATCTCGCGGTATTTTTCAGCACGTAGCCGCAGCTCATCTTCCTCGGGCAGCTCGCCCTTGTATTCCCAGGTCAGGCCGAGCGTGGAGTTGTAAAAGGCGATCATGTCGTTCACGTCGCCCTTGTCCATGTTGTCCTTGGCCTCCAGGTATTTCCGGGCCAGCACCGGCACGCGGGAGCCGTCAAAGGTGCTCAGCAGCTCGTTCAAATAAAAGCCCGGCACCGTGCTGTCGGCCGTGGCGATCCAGCCGGCGCCGGCAGATTCGGCCCGGCGCAAGTTGGCGATGCGCTCATCGTCAGTCCACACGCATCCATGGTGCGGGCAGGTGTAGAAAGCCTCCTCCCAGCGCAGCGCGCCGTACACCTCCCGCGGCGCGGTGCCCTCGGGCGCTTTCGGGATGGTGACGTTTTCCCAGGCCAGGACATGCGCCTCGCCGCACGAATGGCAGGGCACATGAAAATAGCGCTTGTCGCTTTTTTTCATCTCGTCCTCGATCGCGCTGGCATCTTTCGCCGTGGGCGTGCCGCCGATTAGGATCAGGTGGTCGTTGTAGGTCTTGGCCCGTTCTTCGAGCAGCTTCAAGCTGTTGCCCTGGCCCTTGACGTTGTTGCTGGCGTCATCGGGCTCCTCGACCACCACCAGGCGGGCGCTGGTGGACTTCACGTCAGACGGGCTATTCGTGCCGACCAGCTTGATCAGACCGCCCGGGAAGCGCTTGCGCAGCATGCTGTTGCCCTGCGCCCGGCTCTTGAGCGCGATGCGCTTGGACAGCACCGGCGTGGACAGGATCATCGGATCGAGCTTTTCGCTGGCGAAGTCCTTCGCCGCCTGCGCACGCGGGAACGCGGCCACGATCACGCTGGGCCGGTAATGCACGTTGTACCCGATGATGTTGCAGACGATGCCCGCCGTGTAGCCGACCTGAGCGCTTTTTTGCACCGCGATCTTGCGCGTGCCTGGCAGGCTGGCCGCGTCGGCAATGCCCTTGAGTGCGGGCGACACGTCCCATGCAAACCGGCCCTTGAGCGCGGACTCCTCCTCGCTCAGCACGCGGTAGTTGGTTGCCCAGCTGGTGATGCTCAGCTTTGGCCGTGGGCGATGCTTGCCCCATACGCGGGCAAACATCTCACGCAATGCAACGCGAGCCTGCGCAGCTGCATTGAATCCGCCAGGCGTACCAAGCATCAGATCTCTTCCCCGTCGTCGTCTTGGGATATACCATCTTTCCCCTCGTCATCGTCCTGCATGGCGGCGCGCCAGTTCGATAACTTGACCAGGTACGCCTCGAACGTGGTGCGCAGCAGTTCTTCAAGGGCGGGCTTCTCCATGCCGATCGACAGCGACGCGATGCGCGGCGGCTCGCCCAGCAAGTACTCCCTGGCCGCGATCACGGCGCCCTCCCACATCGGCTCGATCTCCGAGGCCGGGATCAAGAGGCCGTCATCGCGCATCATGTCGCGCTCGATCTTGTCGCCCTGCAGCCGGGACAGCCGGTCCTTGGGCGTTTCGCTCCTGATCTTGGAGACTTCGCGGCCCACCATCCAGGTGATGCAGGCGGGCGAGTCATACTCGCTCGGCACGCCCGGCCCGCCTTGGAAGGCGATCGGGAAACCCAGCACCTGCCACTCGGTGATGGTCTTGGGCGCGACGCCGAAAAGCGCTGCAATCTGCTCCTGACCCTTGATGCGCATACTTACTTACCTTCAGTGAAAACTGTGAACTAGAAAAAAAACGAGGTTCGAATTACCCGTACAGCTACTCTCCCGGGGAGTACCTTCGAAGGGGGCCGGGCGGGCGGGCGGCGCGAGCGCCGAGCCGTCAAACACCAGCGGCCTCGCGCACGCGATAACGAACGCGGCGGTCCAGGTATTCCTGCACGTTCACGGCCTGCGCCACGCGCTCCATGCTCATGAGCGGCTTGTAGTTGGGCGTGCGCACGAACATCACGACCGGCCTGATGTCCACACCGTAGGCGCCTTGCGCGGCCCAGATGCCGGGCGCTAGGTGCTGCGTCTTGCCGCTGCGCAGGTGACCGTAGGTGACGAAGTAGCGGCGCCCTGCTGTCTTGGCCGTGCCCTTGTGGATCGAGCGCTTGCGCTTGTCGGTCATGTTCGCCTTGTAGCCCTGCTCGCCCGAGGCTTGAAAGTAGGTGATGAGCTGCACCAGGAACGGGCCGCGCAGGTTGCCGCGCCCGTCATCGCTGCCTGGGTAAGGCGTCTTGGGGATGGCAAGGTAGTAGCCACGCGGCAGGATGCCCGCCCGGCGAAAGGCCGCTTCGCTGCGCTTGTCCCGCCGTGGCCCGCCGAATTCCTGCGCCTGCAGAATCTTTTGCGGATCAATGCCCTTGCCGCCCATGTAGGTCGGCAAGACGCTGGCGGTCAGCCTGGCAGGCGTTGCCATCACAACACGCGGACTGCTCAGGATGTAGGGCGTGGGGCGGTCAAACACCCGCCGCATCTCGTCCTGTACGCCCCGGCGCAACTGGAACGCCGTGTCATTGATGGCCTTGGCAAAAGCTGCGCGCAGCTGCTCGCCGCTCAGCCTTTTCAGATCACTATCCAACGGCTGGAGGTTTTCAATCCTGAGTGAAATCTCCATGGCAGCTACCTCGCCCCGGCCTGCTGACGCTGGGCATTCGCCCCCATCACCCGGGCCTTGTAAACCGGGAACTGCTCCAGCCCGTCCCAGGGCTTAAAGCCCAGCTCACGCGCCACCTGATCGACATGCCCCCTTGACCCCTCGGCATGCACCGGCCCGTCGCCGTCAGCCACGCCGCCACCGGCACCCGCAACCTCGTCAAGCCAGCGCTCGCCCGACAGCCAGGCGGACGCCTTGGGCACATACCGGCCACCGTCACGCGTCCAGGCCTCGCCGGCTGCCTGCACCCGGACCGCAGCGAGAATCCGCGATTGCAGCGCAGCGTCCGGTGCCAGCTTGTCCCACCGCTTGCGGGCCTCTGCCACGGCCAGCTTCTTCGGATAGGTTTTCCAGAATTCATCAAACCCACTCGCCGCCCCCTTGGGGGTAGGGGGTGTATTTAATTCATTGGTATTAGGTGGTATTAGTGTCCGGTTGGCGGACGGGTCTGGTACGGCTGGCGTACCACCCCCGTCCGGCTGCCGTACCAGTCCGGCTGGCGGACCGGTACGGCTGGCGTACTGGTCAGATTCCTTTTCCGGGTAGCGCTCGCCGGTCCAGTTGGCAGGCGTGATCCAGTACCGGGTGTTGCGTCCGCTGGTCTTGTCGGGCCACAGCACCTTTTGTTCTTCAAGGTACTTCAGCGCCTCAATGACAGCGGTGCGGCTCCAGCAGGTGCGCATGCACAGCGTGGTGATCGATGGGAATGCATAGCCGTGGTCGCTGGAAATCTCCGCCAGCTGCATGAGCACGTTCTTGGCGACGCCGGGCATTTTGAGCCGCATGCACGCGGTGGACATCAGGAAACTCACTTGCCTTCTCCAATAAATTCTGGCGCTATCGACACTGGCCGGGCGCCGGACACCTTCGCGTTATCGCCCTTGACGCCCCTGCACTCCCGCTTATTCGGGCTGCGCACCAGCCGGCCCATCGTGATCAGCTCACGCACTCGCCCGCTGACGGTGCCCTTCTCCAGGCGAGCCGGCGCATGCACGACCTCCCATGCGTCGCGGATCTCAGCGCCCGTCATGTCGGCAATGCCCCTGCGGCGATGCGCCAGTACCAGGTCAAAAATCTCGCCCTGCAGCTTGTTGAGGACAACTTCGCCCAGGTCGATCAGGGCCTGAGCCGATGTATCTAAAACTGCCATGGCCTACCCCCTGCGCAAGCCCTGAGATATCCTGACGCAGCAAAGGCCAGCGCCAGGCGCCCGGTCGGTGCAATGCTGTTGATCACTGTTGACCTCCTTCAGGCCGCGCCATCCTGCTGCGCACCAGCGCGCCGAGCGCGTTGATCGCGCCGATCAGTTCGCCCTGGTGAAACTCGATCCGGTTGATCTGGGTGCGCGTGACCGGCAGGCCCGGCTCAGTGGCATCGCGCACCGCCAGCACCATGTCAGCCATGGCCGAAAACACCCGGGCATTCCCGTCCATCAGGCTTGTCGGCATCACAGGATTGATGCGAATGCATACATAGCCTTCAGCCGCCGCCAGCACTTGCGTCGGGCCGATAGAGCCAGAGGCACGCTGCAGCCGCTGCAATTCATCGACCCGCAAGTGGTGGGTGTCATTGTTCAGGTTGGCCTTGTGCTGCAGTGAATTGGCCGACAGGCCTGCACGCTTTGCCAGCACGGCCACACCGCCAGGAAAGGAATGCACCAGGTTGGCAATTGCCACTTGAACCTCGTTCGACTCAGGGGTGGCTGGCAGCGCTTCAGATTCGCCATAGGCAGCACCGACCGGAATTGAGATAGTTGCTTTCATGAAAAACGCCTCGAAAAGTAAAAAGGAAAAACATGGATGCCGCACTCAACAACCAGGTCATCAAACTCAAATGCCGCTACTGCACGGCGCCACTGGCCGAGCGCATCGCCAGCTTGAAGGGCAATCCAAAATTTGCCTGCAGCCCATGCGAGACAGCGGTGCAGTCGTATGCGGATCTGCTCAGGGCCGAGCTGGCCCGCATCGACCAGGCGCTGGCCGACCACCGGCAAAAGCTCGACGATGCGTTGTGGAAAGACTGGCGGGCGCTGACCGGCCAGAGCAGTTAATGCACGCATCACGCGCCCTGCCCTGCGGCGGGGATATCTTGGCGCGCAGTGCAACAAAGGCGGGCAGCCCGCTCCGCTACATTGAAGGTTCCTACACCGCTCAATTTCACAAAGGGACTGCCCATGCAACTACCGAACATCGTTCACCCAAAGAAATACAGGATCAATGGATACGTTTTCTAAGTGGTTTCGTATGTCCCGCTGAACGATCAACAGGCGGCAAAGGTTGCTATGCATGGATATCGATCCCGCAAATGGTTGAAGAAAGATCAAAAGAAGAATCAGGAAACAATCCACTCCCAGGCATGGCTTGGAGATCAAGACTCGCTAGGACTGCTTGGGTAAGCAATGCTTCGCGGCGAGACAGGACAATGCTTTTGCGCCGGCCAGGCAGATGCAGGACCACACCACCAGCGGCGCTAACAGACACCCCCGCGAGAAAGTTGCTGATCGCCGACCGCTTCAAGCGTTTTAGTTTTCGGGCGCTGGCCATCTCAAACCCCCTTCGGCAGCGCGGCCGTGACTTCAGGCAGCTTGAAGCCGCGCCGTTCCGGTGGGCCGACACGCTGGTCGGGTCCGATGAAAGGCTGTTTTTTCAGGCGGCGTGTGGGCGGGCCTTTGCGACGCTCATCGAGCACCAGCGAGTCAGCCACCTCTGTCGAGGCGAGCGGCGGCAGCTTGACGGGAGGGTCAACGTCTTTCACCTCTGTTTTGACAACTGCTTGCGCCTCGGCAACATGCTTGATTTCAGCCTCGGCCGTGTCGGCCACATGAAGGATAGCGGCTTTGGCTTCCTCTGCTACTGTATTGATAGCTTCTTGCGCTTGACTAGCGGGCGCTGTATGCCGAATAGATGCCCAATCAATATCTGGACGCAGCACCTCACACACGACAGACTTGAGCGATTCACGCTCAATATTGATGCACAACTCGGCTCCGATACGTTGCCCCGTAGAACCTGCTTTTCGCAAATAGCCAACAGTCGTTCCACAGCGCAAAGCAAACGCTTTTTGCTCAGCAGGGCTAAGGCTATTGAGGTAGGCAAGTAATTTTTCCATGCCAAATCATACCAAAAGGTATTGGCAAATCAATACCTTTTGGATATATACCTTTTAGTATTGATTCGGGAGAATCCCTAGATGGACGTGCAAGTACATCGCAAACAACGTTTACGCGAACTTATTGAACACAGTTGCGGAAACGTCATTGCAGTTTTCGCTGAAAAAATAGCGCGAAACGAGAGTTATGTTTCCCGAATGTTGTACCCACCTGAGAAGGCGGGAGCAAAGCCGATTGCCGACAAGATGATGCTTGTCATCGAGAGGGCATTTGGTCTCTCGCGCGCTTGGCTGGATCTCCCCTTGGGTGCAGAGCTACCCGATCCAAACCCACCCGCATCCTTGGCTAGTCGTGATACGCCTTGGCCAAAAGACAAAAGCACAACCCCGCAGGAAGCAAATGAGTCAAGTAAGTTTTACGGCCATCAACTCACTGAGGAACAGCAGCAATCTATGAAAGAAGCCTCTGTGCTATTGCTTGATATGTCTCCAGAAGGCCGCAAAAATTCAATTGCCTATTTGAAATTTATGCTGACCCAGCATCCGGGACGCACCCACTCCTCAGGCGGGGAACGTGATTCAATTCCCCATCAGAAAGCAGCGTGAGTCTTCGCCAGTGCGATAAATCATCTTGCAACTAGCGAAACTGAAAAAATGAAACGTGAGGAATTATTTCAGTGCTCCTAAAATTCCTCGTTGTTGCCGCGCTTGCAACAACCAAGCTTGCCACTGCCCAGGTCAAATGCACGATGCCTAACGGCGTTGTCATCACACAGCAATTGTCATCCTCATGCCCAGTTGGAGCGATCAAGGGGCAGACGCTAGACGGCAAACCTGTAGCGCTATTAGTACCGCCAGCAAAAGAAATAACGCCAACTGTAAGCCGGGCACCGCCACCCGCCGCCAAGCCTGTGCAAGCGTCACCACCACCAAAGGATCGCTCATACGAATACGCAAAGGCTATCTGCACGTTACTGGAGGGCGCAGGAGCCACCACATGCGACGTCAACTCCAACATTTTTTCAACCAGCACCATCGAGGCAACCCTGGCAACTTCGCCCAGAGACGCAGCCCAGTCATGCCGTTTTATTGCCTCTACCATGCGCAGTAAAACCGACGCCTTTCAAAGCAAAAACTGGAAAATTTTGATTTTTTCCCCGTTCAGTGGCAACCGGCCTATTGCGGCTTGCGAACTTTGAAAAATTAGTCCGCTTCATTGCTCCAATTTTGAAACCAAAGACAAATGATTATTCCCGCAAACATCAGCGCCGCCCACGTCGAAGAATTTTGTAGCAGCCTGGCCAAGGGAGAGCATCCGATTGACGTTTGCTGCCAGCCAGTGGCGGGCCAACCAGAACGCGAATGCTTTTCCGTTGTCGAACAGCAGGTTTCGGAGTTCGGGGGACAACTCGTGCTGGGCTGGGCGATCTGGGAACGAACCGGTGTATTCATCGAGGCAGAATTCCATGCCGTTTGGCGCAACCCAGATGCCAAGCTGATTGATGTCGTACCCCGCTTTGCTACTTTTGGCAGCATTACTTTTCTTCCTGATGCCAATAGCAAATACAACGGGCAGCAGGTGGACAACGTTCGCAAATCTATGGTCAAAGATATGGATGTTGTTCGGTTCCTCTTCCTGGCAAAGCGACGATTCGAAATTTTCAATACGGGTGATCTGGCAAACCAGCACGGCGAAATAGCCTTGCCGAAAAGACTCTACAGGGAGTACGAAAAACTCATGAAGGAGTGGGCGCGACTGGAGAGGCGTATTGAGGCAAGGTATCCCTGAGAGACCCGGCTGCTGCCCTTTGTAAATCATCATAGCTTTTGCCCCAAAAATTGAGTAAAGCCGTGCATGCGGCGCTTCTTCAGCAGCCCTGAAGCGTCGGCATCACTTGCATCCCTCCCCGCCCCATGAGGCGGTTTTTTTTCGTCTGTCATTTGCACATCCTTTGAACCCGCACCATGCGGGGCATCTGCATTATTGCAAAAATACTTACCAAAAAGTATTGATTGAAAGAATACCTTTTGGTATGCTTCAGCCATCTACAACCCGGAGGCTGAATTGGAAGCACTTTCCCCAACCCGTGCAGACGCCCGCACACCCGCAGAGATCGACAGCCTGATGGAAAAGGCATTCTTTGTCGGCCGCGTCCCACGCAGCGAGCAGTACCGCCAGGGCGTGCACGCCATCCTCGACCGCCGCCTGTGCGGCGCTTCAATCCCCCCGATGCCTTACAACGCAGGCACCTGCGAAGCGGACGCCTACTTTTCCGGCCAGGACGAAGGCCACTTCATCGCCCGCCGCGTCTTGGGACTGGAAGCATGAACGCCGCCAATACCAGTGCAGCTGTCTGCACAACGTCCCCATCGAGCGGCAAGGCTCGCACACGCAAATTCACTGCGCCTTACTTCACGGTGCAGGCCACTGTCAGTATTTTTTTAGGCGACAGCACGTCCAACAGTCCCGACGCCAAGGTGCGGGTCAATTTCGTTATCTGGCACAAAGAAGAGGTTTATCGCAGCGGACGTGACTGGGCTCAAACCGTCTTGCGTCGCTTCGGCACCGATCAAAAAATGCTCGACGACGCTTACTACGAAGTTGATGTTGACGCATATTTCGCCCGGGATGCGCGCTACGTGCGCAACCCCGACAACGAGCCGGTGGAGGCGTTTTACTTTTATGACAAAAAGGACGAGGCACGGCTGATCAAGCAGCGGCGCCTGGTGCCTGAAAGCCACCAGGACATCTACCGGATTTATGACCCCCAACCCGATGCAGCCGTGCCAGCCGGAGGTGCAGCATGAGCCGCCACTCGACCACCAGCCTGCTGTCCGCATCCACCTGGAGCCTTGTCTGCGCCCTCGCCATCATCATGGCCAGCAGTTGGCTGATCGACGGCCCGAGCGAGACACAGGCCGCGCAAGACGTTGCCGACGAGGCCGAATACGCCGCCGCGCAGGCCGATGGCGGCGCCGCCAAATGCGCAGCGCTGGGCCGCACGCCGATCTGGACGCCTGACGGCAACCTGATCTGCCGCGCCGCCGCCAAGCCCGTGACCGTGGCCCAGGGAGGCCGGCCGTGATCCGCACCGACCGCAACAGCGAGCCGCTGGACGGCAGCGCCGACGACCTGGCCGACGACCTGGCCGACGACCTGGCCGACGACACGGGCCTGCTGATCTGCCAGGGCTTCGGGCTGATCGCGGTCGTGCTGGCGCTGGCTTTTTACGCCTGCCTCTAAGCCGAGCCGCCATGTCCGATCCGGTCACTCTCCCCATTCGCGCCTATCTGCGCATGCGCGCTGGAACCTGCGTCGCAGCCGACACCACGCGCGGCATAGCACTGGTGCTGCGCGACACCGGCGGGCTGTTTCCCGACGGCATCACGGTGCAGTGGCTGGGCAAGGAGGCCGCCGAGTTTTACGACCGGCACCAGCACGAACTCACGGCCGGCCGGTGCCTGGACCTTGAACTCTTTCACTTTCGCAGCGTGCAGAACCAGCTGCGCGCCAGCGTCAAGACCTGCCAGCTGGCCCCTTTGGCGCCCAGCTGGATCAAGCACGCCGACAAATCCATATCAAC
The DNA here is from genome assembly GCF_000015505.1 of Polaromonas naphthalenivorans CJ2. Classification (GTDB taxonomy): domain Bacteria; phylum Pseudomonadota; class Gammaproteobacteria; order Burkholderiales; family Burkholderiaceae_C; genus Polaromonas; species Polaromonas naphthalenivorans. The sequence continues at coordinate 2,418,093 of NC_008781.1, forward strand.
CCCATCAACCCCAGGACTGCGCCTCGTATGACCACCATCACCATCGTTTTAACCGACCTACCCAAGGGCCGGGGCGTCACCGTGCAAACCGATGCCGGCGTGCCGTGCGTGGGCCAGCCGCGCACCCCGGCCGAGGCGCTGGCCATGGACTTGCTGCGCACCTGCAGCCGCCAGGCCGACAGCGTGCAGTACGGCCTGGCCAGCGCGACGCTGCAGGGCGAGCTGATCCAGGCCCAAGCAGCGGAGGCCGCATGAACCGCCCCCACATCATCGGCCTGTGCGGCCTGGCCAGCTGCGGCAAGGACACGGTGGCCCAGCTGCTGGCCGTGCACCTGCGGTTTTCGCAGCTGGCGTTTGCCGATGCGCTGCGCAATGAGGTCTGCCAGGCCTTTGGCATTGACCAGTCGATCCTGACGCGCCGCGACACCAAGGAAGTGCCAACTCCGGCGCTGGCGTTGCGGCGCTGCAGCACGGTCAGCGGCTTTGCGATGGCGATGATTTCGCAGGGCAAATGGCTCGAACCCGGCAGGAGCCTGAAAGAGGAGTTTTTCGCTCCCCGCTCACCCCGGCAGATCATGCAGTGGTGGGGCACCGAATACCGCCGCATCTACAGCGGCCAGGACTACTGGACGCGAACCCTCAAAGCCCGGGTTTACATCCAGCAGGAAAGCAACCAGTGGCGCCACGTCATCAGCGACGTGCGTTTCGACAACGAAGCCGAAGCCGTGCGCGCCATGGGCGGCGTGATCTGGCAGATCAAGCGGCCCGGCCTCAAGCACGACGCGAGCCATGTCAGCGAAACGGACGGCAGCCGCTTCAAGCCGGACCTGGTGATCAACAACTGCCACGACATCAAGCACCTGCAGGCGCTGGTCACCGGCGCCTGGGTCAAGTCCGAGACAGGCCTCGATGACGCCGGCCTGATCAACATGGGCTCCACCTTTTCCAGGCTGAGCCGGTCATGAGCCGCGCCGCCCTGCCGTCACCCATTAACTCCCCGGAGATCACCATGGCAAAACCTCAAAAACTCTCCCAGCTGCTGATCGGCAAGGAAGTCGCTCTCAATTTCAACCTGTGCGACATCAGCGGCGAGCCGCATCCGGCTGCCGGCAAGCGGGCCACTGTCATTGCGCGCAACAGCAAGACCGCCTACCAGGTCGGGGCCGAGGACGGCGCGGTCTATGTAGTGCAGGAAAGCGACTGGACACCCTATCCGAACAAGCTGCATCCAGACACCATGGATCTGACCGATCACCGCAAGACGATCAACCTGTACACCGATGCCAAACTCAACAAGGTCGAGCAGCTGCTGCTGGGGACCATTCACGAATCGCCCTTCAATCCGCGCACCAACTACCCGGCCGAGGAAATGGAGGAACTGGCCGAGTCCGCCCGGGAAGTGGGAATCATGCAGCCCGTGCTGGTGCGCCCCCGGGGCGATGGCGGTTACGAGCTGGTGTTCGGCCATCGCCGGCACCGCGCCGCGCTCACGGCGAAGCTGGAATTCATTCCGGCCATCGTGCGCGACCTCACGGACGCGCAAAGCGCCCAGCTGCAGGCAGTGGAGAACGTGCAGCGCCGCGACCTCGATCCGATGGACGAGGCGCTGGGTTACGCCGCCTTCATTGCAGCGCATGGCATTACCAAGGACGAGCTGGCCCGGCAGATCGGCAAGAGCCGCACCCATGTTTACAACCGCCTGAAGCTCGCCACGCTGCACGCGCCCGGCCAGGCCGCGCTGCGGGCTGGCAAGATCCGCGCCGAGGTCGCCACGCGTGTGGCCCGGGTGGTGGGCGAGAAAAACCAGGCCAAGGCGCTGGCCTTGATGCTGGAGCCCGGCTATGGGGGCGAACTCAAGAGCCTGCGCGCAGCCCGATCCGAGTTGTCCGAAAAGTTCACGCTCGACCTGAAAGCGGCGCTGTGGGCGCTCGATGATGCTGGACTGGTCGCCAGTGCAGGCGCCTGCACGGTCTGCCCGAAGCGCTCGGGCGTCGATCCGATTGTGTATGCCGACCTGCTCGACAAGCCGGACTATTACAGCAACTCGCCGAAGGGCCAGAACGTCTGCACCGACCCCGATTGCTTTGCCGGCAAGAAAACCGCCCAGCTCAAACGCAACCAGGAAGCGCTCGAAGCCAAGGGCAAGATCATGGTGACCGGCAACGCGGCGCGCAAGGCGGTCGATGCCCAGGGCAACGTCAAGGGCGACTACATCCCGGTCTCGGAAATGCGCGAAGCGCTCAAGAGCGCCAACAAAGGCACGGCCGGGCCGGCCGTCACCACCCTGACGATCCAGAACCCGCGCGACGGCAAGACCATCGAGGTCGTCAAGCGCAAGGAAGCCGAAGCTGCAGGCGTGAAGACGCCCCCGGCCAAGCCCGCCAATGGCCGCACCGACTGGAACGCCTACGAGCGCGACCGCAAGGAAGAAGAAAAAGCCCGCGAAGCCAAGGCGGCGGAACAGACCCGCATCAATGTCGCAGCCCTGCACAAGGTGCGCGAAACGGCCGCCAGGGTGGGGACGGGCCTGTTCGAGTTGCGGATGATTGCGCAGGTAACCATCGCCGGCGTGGCGTACGTCGATAAGGGCGTTCTCCTGGCGCTCTACGACGCCGAGGACACGGACGACCTGAAAGACAAGGCCGGCCGGATGTCGAAAGAGGAGTTGACCACCCTGCTGCTGGACTGCGCCCTGGTCGATAACGTGCGGATGCTCGGCTACGGCAAACCCGAGGCGCCAGAGCCGATGCTGGCAGCCGCCATGCAGTACGGCGTTGACGTCGAGGCCGTGCGCCAGGCCTACACCCCTGCAGAGGTGACGGCATGAAAAGACCCAGCCCAGACGGCGTGCTGCTGCGCCAGCGCATTGCCGAGGATTCCGCCACGCCATCGGGTTTTGTCATCGAGCGCGGCGACGCCGAGCACCAGAAAAACGCCTACAAGATCTGCAGCGCCTGGGTCAAGCAGGGCAAGTTGTTCAAGGTCAAGGCGCCGTGCAAGATGCTGCGTTTTTTCGACAGCCAGGCGGCATCCGATGCCTGGCTGGCCCGGCAGCAGGCCGCCATGCCGGCACCAGCTCCAGAGCCGGCCAAGGCGCCCAGGCGGGCCAAGCAGCCCAAAGCAGCACAGACCTACCGCGCCGCAGACCTGCCGTTCGCCTTTGTCGGCCAGCGCGGCCGCGTGAGCGCCTGAGCCATGAAGCACACGCCCCAACGCCGGCAGGCCGGCTACATCGTTCAGGCACTGGCGCTGGTCGCCGGCTGCATGGGCATCGTTGAATTTGTTCTGAGGATTGTGAAATGAGAAAAACCACCACTCACGGGCGAAAACTCAAGCGCCTGCAGGCGCATGCCCAGCCAGGCCAAGCCATTGCCGCGCACGCCAGCCCGGTCGGACGCGCCGTCATCGCCAGGGAGGAGATCGACAGCGTGACCGAGTTGATGACATACATGACCAGCGTAAGCACCCGGATCTACTTCACATTGGACGGCGAACGCGACCCCAAGCTGCTGGCCAACCTGGCGCTGGTACTGGGCGTCGGCGCGGAAGTCGCCCTGGCCCTAGTTCCCCACCACCCGGAAGCCAAGCGCCTGCACGCGGCCCTGCGCACCGTGCTGCAGTTCAGCGTTGACGGCGGGCGCTGGCAAAGCAGCCAGGCCAAGATCCTGCATGAGGCGGCGCAGCTGGCCACCGAAGTGTTCCTGGAGCGCTCTACGCTGGGCACACTCTTTTTCCCTGGCGCCTTTGAGCTGGCCGAAAAGGTCAGAAACGGCACGGCCCGCATGTCTGACGTCGCCGGTGCCGAGGTCTACAACCAGAAGGCTGCCACAGCCTCGGGAGCGCAAGGATGAGCAAGCTCGGCCAACTGCGCAAGCGCATCAATTACGAAACGAACGTGCCGCGCTGCGAGACCTGCGCGGCGTTCAAAAAACCGTATGTGTACCTGACGACAAACAGCCTGCCGGCGCGCTCAAAACCGCTTTGCAAGGCCCATCAATTCACGATCCAGCCACTTTCATGCTGCGACAAATGGACCGGTAAAGACGGCTCGACACTTTCAAATCACTGAGAACAACAATGACCCACACCTACGTTAAATGCACTGTTAGCCCAGCCGTTCATTCCGAAATCAAGGCCGCGCTGATCGCGGCTGGATATAGCCATGCCATCGAGGGCGAAACGATTGACATGCAAGGGCTGGCACTAGTGATTGACCCTGCGGCTGCGGCAGTAGAGCCGATGCTGCGCTTTTGCCCAGGCTGCGGCAGCGTGGGCGCGGTGCCCGACACGTACCTGGACTGCTGCCCGGATGGAAGCGATGCGCGTGTCATTCCGGCCGCGCTGGCGAACAAATGCCGCGACCTGTTTCAGATGGCGCTGGCGACCGCACTGATGCCCGAGGCTGGCGAGCCAGCACAGACCGGTTTGTACAGCACCAAGCAGGCTCCAGTTCCGGCTGAGTGCTGGTCGGATGATGTCAACGAGGACTTCAATTACGACAGCCTGGCCGACTTGCTCGGCAGCAATGATGAACTGGCGGTCGGCGATACCGTTTACGTGGCCGATGCCGTCATCCCGGACCCCGCCACCTACATCAATGCAGACGACATCCTCGAACAGATGGGAGAGCGCGCCCGCGAAGACGGTGGCGAGTATGCCGAAGACTATCCCGACGTGAGCGCCGATGCGAAGCAATCGCTTGATGCCTTTGTCAAGGGCTGGGCACGCAAGCACTGCACGCCGACCAACTTCTACAAAGTCAGCAAGGTGCGCGATTACATCCTGACGGCCCGCGACCTGGCGCCATGACCCACCGCTACCGCTGCCCCGAGTGCAGGACAAGGCGTACTGACTGGCTTTCCCTGCTGGCTCATTGCGACAGGTCCGGTCATGCGCTTTGCCGCTGCGGTGGCTACCACTACGCACATCGCCCAGGATCACCCTATTGCACGAAAAACCCGTGGAGCGATTTGAACCATGCCGAGCGGGCTGATGAAAGCGTCGAAACGCTGCTTGATATTGCCGCCCACATTGCATTCGATACCCCCGGACGAGTCGCAAGCGACTGTCCTTTTTAAAAAGTAAATCAAATGACCTCAGTAACACAAGCATGGACACATGCCCTACCAATGATGCAGCAAACCGTGCTGCTGACCGCCATACGCGGGCCGGATGGCCTGCCAAAGTACGGCGCCATCAAGATGCTGCTGCGCTGGTACCGGCGCTGCCTGCTGCTTTCCGCCATTGACGGGCGCGTCCTGGATAACCCGATTGATCCGAATGGCGGCAGCTTCACCGGCCCGTCACTTGTCGGCGATGACGAGTTCGATCCATGGTACGAGCGCATGCAGGTCCATGTGAACGGCTACCTGCGCGACCTCGACGCCATCCCTCATCACTTCCAGATGCACTTTATGCATGCGGTCGAGATCGTGGGCTTCAAGCACCCCGATCCGATCATCCGGCACTTCTGGAATGCGGTTTACGAGCGCCTGGTGCATGACATGCACGTCTGGCCAGAGACGGTCGAGCAGCTGGATTCACGGCTTGGCGACAGCCGGTCGGGATGGCTGAAGCGTGCCGATCCTGCGACGGTGGAGTGACCATGGATGACTGGCGATATTTAACGTGGGCTTTGGCAGAAGGCGGCGCTTGCATTGTCGGATGTCCCGCCGTCCGCGCCGGCCTGATGAAATCAGGGCTAATGGTCCCCGTACCCGGTGGAGGGATTAGAACTTCCCGGTTATTCCATAAGACCAACGTAATGGCCCTGACTAAAAAGGGACAACGCCGCGCTGTTGAGCTGCGAGACCAGACCTCAAATCACTACGACATAAAACGAGCCAAACGGGCCATAAATATGGCCCTGGCGAAGATCAAACGTTCACGGCACTGAAGGAGAACCCCCGTGAGTAATCTAGAAAAATCCGACGAACTCATTCTCAGCTTCGACCCGTTCGAGGGCGACTTTGGCGAGCAGGGCGACAAGGTTTTCAGCAACAAGATGGTTGTCGCGCGCAAGGAAGGCCCCTGCGCCCATTGCGGCCTGGAAATCCAAAAGGGCGAGCGCGTGCGCAGCCAGTCTTCAAAGTTCGACGGGCAGCTTATGTCGCATCGCTGGTGCGCCCTGTGCTGCACGGCGATGGCTCTTTATGTTCCTGACGATGACGATGAGGACTCGGAAGTCGGCGCGGAGTACGAAGCCCGCAGTCGATTGGCAGAAAAACAAAAAGCAGAGGGCCAACCATGCCAGTCATGAGCCTCATTGAACGCTATCACGCCTGGCGCAATCGCCGAATCTGGACTGTCAAGCAACAGGTCTACGAACTACGCATACAGGTCGAGGAAGACGCCCGATGGATGGCGCACGACCCCAAAATTGCGGCGCTTTGCGAGCGCTATGCCGGCATGCTATCCGACAACTGGATGTACACGGCCAGGTTGGGAGTCAGCAATTTTCGACTCAGTATTGACGCCGAGCCGAGCTATTGCAAACAGACGACACAACCAGCGTTTATTCATCAAGGCCAGGACGCTTGCGGCGATCCAGTTGGACCAGCCACACCATATTTCTCAGCGCCTCAGCCTTGCGTAGATCGAAAGCCGCTAACCGATAAAGAAATCGATGCGATCAATCCATTCCATCCGACGCATGTAAACCGGCTGGCTTTTCATACGGGCGCCCGGTTTGCAGAGCGTCACCACAAAATCAAAGGAGCGCGAGAATGAACCGCACCGATGCCGACTACCTGGCCGTGGATCTGTTCCAGGGCGACGAGTCTGAGTTGACGTGCCGCAGCGTCAAGATGGTCACAACACGCAAGGAGCATCCCTGCCACGCATTTGCCGACAGCGCCTCCTGCACCATCCCAGCCGGCGCGCGGGCGCGCCATGAGCGGGCGCGGGTCGATGGCTCGTTTTGGGGCAGCTATTACTCCTGTCTGCCCTGCCTGGACCGCACCATTGCAGGCGATTTTGAAGACGAGGATGAAGGCGACATTGAACCCAGTGCGGAATACGAAGCCCGCAGCCGCTTGTCGGAAAAACAAAAAACAGAAAGTTGATCATGAGCGATTTAAACCGCCAGCAGATTTGCGCGGCGCTGGGCGTGAGCGAGTCCACGATCCGGCGCCTGGAGCATACCGGCCTGCCCTACACGCCAGTGGGCAGCCGCTCGAAACGCTACGATCTGGCCGAATGCAAAAAATGGCTCAAGGAGAACCAAGTATGTCAATCTGGGAAGACGCAAAAGGTCGTAAACACATCGGCCTTATGGTCGGCGGCGAACGCATTCACCGAATCCTTCCGCAAGGTGCAACTGCGGGTGACGCCAAGCGCCTAGAAGCCGAACTGCGCGGCGCGCTGATCAAGGCGCCGCGCAGCGTCAACATTCCGGGCGACCCGTCAATGTCATCGATGCTGGGGATTTACCTGGAGCATGCCAAAGGCCTGCGCAGCGCCACCACCTCGGCACATCACGCGTTGCGGCTCGGCCCATGGGCCGAGAAGTACAAGGCCAGCCAGGCGCGTGAATTTGCGGCGCACGTCATCAAGGACATGGGTGCGCTGCAAAAAGGACCGGATGGAAAGCTCAAGCCGGCCTATGCACCGGCCACGATCAACCGCAGCCTGGCCACGGCCAAGAAGGGCTTGGCGCTGGCCTGGGAAAGCAACCTGATTCCGGAAAACTACGGCCTGCGCATCAAGAGCCTGAGCGTGAACAACAAGCGCGAGGTGTTTTTGAGCGTTGACCAGGTGCGCCAGATTACACAACATTGCACAGAGCAGGCGCAAGCGGCCATCTGGGCGGCGCTGCTGACGGGCGCCAGGCGCGGCGAGATTTTCCAGATCCGGGCCGAGCACATCAAGGAAAACGAAATCATCGTTCCGGCCAGTCACACCAAGACGCTGCGCAGCCGGGTGATTCCGATCATCCCTGCCCTGCGGCCCTGGCTGGTGCATTTCCCGCTGACGATGACGATCGATGGCGTGAAGTCGTCATGGCGCCGGGCGCGGGTCAAGGCGGACATGGAGCACGTCAACTTCCATGACCTGCGCCACTCTTGCGCCAGCATCTTGATCGCGCTGGGGGTTGATCTTTACACTGTGTCGAAAATCCTCGGGCACAGCAACACGCAGACGACGCAGCGCTATGCGCACCTGCAAGTCGAGCAGCAGCGCGAAGCGCTGAACAAGCTCGGGATGCTGGTGACTGCTGGGTGATTTTGGAGAATTTACACCGGGAATTACACCGGAAATAAAAAAAGGACTTGGCGCATTCGCTAAGTCCTTGATTTCATTGGTGGGCGGTGCAAGTTTCGAACTTGCGACCCCTGCAGTGTGAATGCAGTGCTCTACCCCTGAGCTAACCGCCCTATCGGTCAGCTTTCTATTATATGCTGCTTTTCAGGTAGTCTTTTCAATTTCTCTGGTTTCAAGTCGCCAGACCGTTTTGCCACGGCTGGCCTTGTCAAGGGTAAGCAGCACTTTCTCATGCGCATCCATCTCCTGCTCGCTGGCGGACAAAACCGGAAGCTCAAACAGGCGCAGGTCAACGAGCGGTTCGCTCTCACCCGTCTGCACCGGGCTGCCAATATCCATCATCAGGCTGTTTTGCCCGCGTGTGAGATTGATATACACATCCGCCAGTAACTCGGCATCCAGCAAGGCGCCATGCAGGGTTCGCCCTGAATTGTCAACTTCAAGGCGGTCGCACAGGGCGTTCAGCGAATTTCGCTTGCCCGGAAACATCTCCTTGGCCATCATCAAACTGTCGGTCACCTTGGCCACGCAGTGCATGAGGGGTTCCCTGCCGATGATCTCCAGTTCCTTGTTCAGGAAGCTCACATCAAAAGGCGCGTTGTGAATGATGATCTCGGCGCCCTGCAGGTAGTCGAGCAGTTCGTCCACCACAGCCGAAAATTTGGGCTTGTCTTTCAGGAACTCATTGCTGATGCCATGAACCTTGAGCGCATCTTCGTGGCTGTTGCGCCCGGGATTGAGGTAGAAATGCTTGTTGTTGCCCGTGAGCTTGCGGCGCACCAGTTCCACGCAGCCAATTTCAATGATGCGGTCTCCGTTTTCGGCAGAAAGACCCGTGGTTTCAGTATCTAGAACAATTTGACGCATGGTCCGGATTCTCCCCTTGAGGCCGATTAATGGTTTTCCTTGGCGTGATTGATCGAATACTTTGGAATTTCGACCGTCACATCGGTCTGCGCCAGAAAAGCCTGGCAGCTCAGGCGTGAATTGGGCTCCAGCCCCCAGGCGCGGTCCAGCAGGTCTTCCTCGCTTTCGTCAAGCTCGTTGAGCGAGTTGAAACCTTCACGCACGATCACATGGCAAGTCGTACAGGCGCAACTCAGATCGCAGGCATGCTCGATATTGATTTTGTTGTCGAGCAGCGCTTCACAGATGGACGTGCCGGCAGGCGCCGTGATTTCAGCGCCTTGCGGGCAGTATTCGGGATGGGGAAGGATTCTGATGATGGGCATGGTATCGATCTGTTGAAGTTGAAAGTGCGGTGAAATGTTTCAGACCGACTCGATGTTTTTCCCGGCCAGGGCTTTCTGAATGCCCCGGTTCATGCGCTGCGCAGCAAAAGCCTCAGTGCCTTTGGCAAGTGCCTGGGTTGCCGCTTCAATGGCGGCGGCATCACCATTTGCACGCATATCGGCCAGGCCAGCCATCAAGCGGTCAATCTGGGCGCGCTCGCTTGAGTTGAGCAGGTCCGCATCAGCCGCCAGTGCGCTTTGAGTCGCCAGTATCATGCGGTCCGCATCCACCTGCGCCTCAACGAGTGCGCGCGACCGCATATCTTGCTGGGCGGTTGAAAAACTGTCCTGCAGCATGCGGGCGATCTCATCGTCCGACAGGCCATAGGATGGTTTCACGTCAATATGCGCTTCGACACCGCTGATCTGCTCTTTGGCATTGACGCTGAGCAGGCCGTCGGCGTCCACCGTGAAAGTCACGCGAATGCGCGCGGCACCGGCCACCATGGGCGGAATGCCGCGCAATTCAAAACGCGCCAGGCTGCGGCAGTCGGCCACCAGATCGCGCTCGCCCTGAACCACATGCAGAGCCAGCGCCGTCTGGCCGTCCTGGTAGGTGGTGAAATCCTGCGCCATCGCCGTGGGAATGGTCTGGTTGCGCGGCACGATGCGCTCAACCAGGCCACCCATGGTTTCAATGCCGAGCGACAGTGGAATGACGTCAAGCAGCAGCAAATCGGCGCCGGTGTTGTTGCCGGCCAGCTGATTGGCCGAAATGGCGGCGCCCAGCGCCACCACCTCGTCGGGGTTGAGGTTGGTCAGCGGCTCGCAACCAAAAAAACTGGCCACGGCTTTGCGCACCTGCGGCATCCGGGTCGAGCCGCCCACCATCACGACGCCCTGAACCTCATCCTTCGCCAGGCCAGCGTCACGCAAGGCCTTGCGCACGGCCATCATGGTGCGCTGCGTCAGATGGGCGCAGGCGGTCTCGAAATCTTCGGCTTTCATTGCAAAGTTGATGGAAGCCTTGGCCAGTTGGACTGAAAATGGCACGGAGGATGCAGCGGACAACGCCTCCTTGCAAGCCCGCGCTGTCTTTTGCAAGGCCGCCTTGTCGGACGCGGTCAGCGTGTCTGCAGCAATGCCCGCTTTGGCCAGAGTCCACTCAACAAGCGCGCGGTCATAGTCGTCGCCACCCAGGGCAGAGTTGCCGCCCGTGGAAACCACCTCGAACACGCCTTGCGACAAACGCAGGATGGAAATGTCAAAAGTTCCACCGCCAAGGTCATAAACCGCATAAACACCTTCACTGGCATTGTCCAGTCCGTAGGCAATGGCCGCCGCCGTGGGTTCGTTGATCAGGCGCAGCACATTCAATCGGGCCAGTTGCGCCGCATCCTTGGTCGCCTGGCGCTGTGCATCGTCGAAATAGGCGGGCACCGTGATCACGGCGCCATAAATATCATCGTCAAAGGTATCTTCCGCGCGCTGGCGCAGCAACGCCAGAATTTCGGCACTGACCTCAACGGGGCTTTTTTCGCCGGCAACGGTTTGCAGCGTCACCATGCCGGGCTTGTCGATGAACTGGTAAGGCATGTGCTCGCGGTTGCCGATGTCGTTGATGCCCCGCCCCATCAGGCGCTTGGCCGAGGAAATCGTGTTGCATGGGTCTTGGACTTGTGCGGTCAAGGCATCGAATCCGATTTGCGTACGGCTACCCTCCAGATAACGCACAACACTGGGCAACAGCACTCGCCCCTGCGCATCAGGCAGGCATTCAGACACCCCATTGCGCACGCTGGCCACCAGCGAATGGGTAGTGCCCAGGTCAATGCCAATGGCAATGCGTCGCTGGTGCGGGTCGGGCGTCTGGCCGGGTTCGGATAATTGCAGGAGAGCCATGGCGCTTTTCTTTGCTGTACTTTTGAATGCTTTATTGTCCCAGCTGGTCGATGCGTGCATCTACCTCGCTGGCAAACCGTTCGATGAACATCAGGCTTCTGACCTGCTGAGCCGCCATCGGGAAGTTCTTGTTTTTATCCAGAGCCTGCTCTATTTTTAATAGCTGCTTACGGCCGCTGAGATTAGTCTCCAAGGCTATTTTCTCCAAATCGTCAATGCTTTTAGCGTCTTCCAGGGCTTCCCGCCATTCCATCTGCTGCATCAGGAAGTCTGACGGCATGGCGGTGTTGTTTTCGGCATTGATGGGGGCGCCGTGCAGTTCGCATAAATAGCTGGCGCGTTTAAGCGGATCTTTCAGCCGCTGATAAGCCTCGTTGATACGCACCGACCACTGCATGGCCACGCGCTGAGCCGCCGCACCTTGCGCCGCAAACTTGTCAGGATGGGCTTCGCGCTGCAATTCCTTCCAGCGTGCGTCGAGTTGCGCACGGTCCTGGGCAAATTGCATGGAAATACCAAAAAGCTCAAAATCGTTGGATTGAAGGTTCATGGGAATAAAAAAAAACCGCCAGCACAGTCAGTGAAGGCGGCAATGAAAAAAGTGCGCACCGTGTTGCGCCATGCAAAGCATCGCCTGATTTAACCAGTCAAACGCGAAAACTCTCACCGCACCCACAGCGGTCACGCTCATTGGGATTGATGAACTTGAAGCCTTCGTTCAAGCCTTCGCGCACAAAGTCGAGTTGGGTGCCATCGATATAGGCCATGCTTTTGGGGTCCACCAGCACCTTCACGCCGTTGTCTTCAAACACGACATCTTCAGGTGCGATTTCATCGGCATACTCCAGCTTGTAAGCCAAGCCAGAGCATCCAGTGGTCTTGACGCCCAGGCGTACACCCACGCCTTTTCCGCGCTTGGTCATGTAGCGGGTCACGTGGCGGGCGGCTGCGTCAGTAAGGGTAACGGACATGTAAATCGCTCGAAATTAAACAGGTTGATCAGTGTGTCAGTGCGCGGCTTCGGCAATGCTGTGCTTTTGCTTGTAGTCATTCACGGCCGCCTTGATGGCGTCTTCGGCCAGGATGGAGCAATGAATCTTGACGGGCGGCAGTGCCAGTTCTTCGGCAATCGCGCTGTTCTTGATGCTGGCAGCCTGGTCCAGCGTTTTGCCTTTCACCCATTCGGTGACGAGCGAACTGGAGGCAATCGCCGAGCCGCAACCGTAGGTTTTAAAACGTGCATCTTCAATCACGCCCGTGATCGGATTGACCTTGATCTGCAGCTTCATCACGTCGCCGCAGGCCGGAGCGCCGACCATGCCGGTACCTACCGTTTCATCGCCCTTTTCAAAAGAACCGACGTTGCGGGGATTTTCATAGTGGTCCACCACTTTTTCGCTGTATGCCATGATTAATTCCTCAGTTAGGATTTGTGGGTAAATGACTCGTTTCAAGCCATAAAACTACCTGTTTTGTTTAATGCGCCGCCCACTGGATGGTGGACAGGTCAACACCATCCTTGAACATTTCCCACAATGGGGAAAGATCGCGCAGCTTGGCCACATTTTCCTTGATGGTGGCAACGGCATAGTCGATTTCTTCCTCGGTCGTCCAGCGGCCTATCGTCATGCGCAGGCTGCTATGGGCCAGTTCATCGCTGCGACCCAGGGCGCGCAACACATAGCTGGGCTCCAGGCTGGCCGACGTGCAGGCCGAACCACTCGACACGGCAAGGCCCTTGATACCCATGATCAGGGATTCGCCTTCAACGAAATTGAAGCTCATGTTCAGGTTGTGCGGCACGCGTTTTTCGGCATCGCCATTGAGGAAGACTTCCTCGACGTCCTTCAGGCCGTTCAGCATGCGCTCATGCAAAGCGCGGATGCGCTTGTTTTCTTCATGCATCTCGGCTTTGGCAATGCGGTAAGCCTCGCCCATGCCGACGATCTGGTGCGTCGGCAGCGTGCCTGAACGCATGCCGCGCTCATGACCACCGCCGTGCATTTGCGCTTCGAGCCGAACGCGCGGTTTGCGGCGCACATACAAAGCCCCAATGCCTTTGGGGCCGTAGGTTTTGTGCGAGGTCAGGCTCATCAAATCGACCGGCAGCGTCTGCAGGTCGATATCGACCCGTCCGGTTGCCTGCGCGGCATCGGTATGAAAAATGATGCCCTTTTCGCGGCACAGGGCGCCAATGGCAGGAATGTCCTGAATCACGCCGATTTCATTGTTGACGAACATGACGCTGACCAGAATCGTGTCAGGCCGAATCGCCGCCTTGAGCACTTCCAGATCCAGCAAACCATCGGTTTGCACATCCAGGTAAGTGACTTCGAAACCCTGACGCTCCAGCTCCCGGCAGGTATCGAGCACCGCTTTGTGCTCGGTCTTGACGGTGATGAGGTGCTTGCCTTTGGACTTGTAGAAATGGGCTGCACCCTTGAGTGCGAGGTTGTTCGACTCGGTGGCGCCGCTGGTCCAGACAATTTCGCGCGGGTCGGCGCCAATCAACGCGGCCACCTGCTCACGCGCTTTTTCAACCGCAGCTTCGGCTTCCCAGCCCCAGGCATGGCTACGGGATGCGGGATTGCCGAAATGCTCGCGCAACCACGGAATCATCGCGTCCACCACCCGCGGGTCGCAAGGATTGGTAGCGCTGTAGTCCATGTAAATCGGGAAGTGTGGGGTTTCCATGTGGCTAGCTCTTTAATTTTTTGGCTGGCTGGCAGCTTGAACAATGACGTCTCTGCAATGCGGTCCAGATCCCTCAGGATTTGGAAAATGCGTTGCCGAGGGCGAAGACGGAATTGGGGGCATTAACACGCACTTGTTTGACGACTGGCGAAGCAAAAACGGCCTTCTTTATTTGCGGCGTACTTTCAACCATCACGCCTTTGGCCAGTTGGTCATCAACCAGTTTTTGCAGGCTCACGGAATCCAGAAACTCGACCATGCGGCTATTCAGCGAAGACCAGAGGTCATGTGTCATGCAGCGGCTGCCATCGCCCAGGCAGTTTTCCTTGCCGCCGCACTGCGTGGCATCAATCGGCTCGTCCACCGAAACGATAATGTCGGCAACGGTGATCTCGGAGGCCTTGCGGCCCAGGGTGTAACCACCGCCGGGTCCACGGGTGGACTCGACCAGTTCATGGCGGCGCAGCTTGCCAAACAACTGCTCCAGGTAGGACAGCGAAATTTGCTGGCGCTGGCTGATAGCGGCCAGCGTGACCGGACCATTGTTCTGGCGCAGTCCTAGATCAATCATCGCGGTGACCGCAAAACGGCCTTTGGTCGTGAGACGCATAACAAGCTCCTTAAAGTGTGCTTGACTGTCGTTTTGACCCCGAAAGCTTGTGACCATCAGGGAGCTTTCCCTCTGCACCCAAGCCAGCCAGCAAGCTGGTGCCGGGAATGTTTTTTATTGTCGTCATGTTCTTGACTAATTTCGTCAAGTATAACATGGGCAGGCCCTCTTTGCACTCTGGCTGAGTTCTCGCAGCACGCTTGAAGCGCGCTGGAAATGGACCAAGGCTGGGCAGCCACCTGAAAAAAAGGGACAGCAGCAACGGCTCCCGCTGCGGCTGTCCCCGTTTGCCGCATCAGGCGATGCAGGCAATAAAACCGGCGCCGGCTTCAAGGCGCCTTCAATACAGTCAGCTCTTCGCTTTCAGCGCGTCCCGCATCGCCTTGACCTGGTCATGGTTGCGTTGGGCACCTTCAGCCTGGCGTTCAACCACGCCGCGGATGGCCGGCGGCAGGTCTTGCTTGAGGGCCTTGCGGTAGCGGGCCACGGCTACGTCTTCCCCGCGCTCGCATTCTTCGAGCATGGACAGGTCGCTGTGGCCGGTGAGCGTGCCGCGCACCGAAACCCATCCACGGTGCAGCGCCCCCGAAACGGTGCCGCCCTCGTCGGGTTCGCCGCCCAGTTGCCGGATGAGCGCCTGCAACTCCTGGCCGGCCGTGCGGCATTCCTGCGCATGGCGCAGCAGCATGGTTTTCAGGTCGGCCGTCTTGGTGTGTTCGGCCGAGGTGTTGAAACCATATTCGCCGTCACGGCAGGATTCAAGCAAGTCATTGAGGGTGTCGATGACTTCGTCGTTGTCTGCTGTCATGTTGTTTGCTCCACTGATGGTGTTGGCCCATGTTCCCTGCATTCCGCCGTAGCTGCCGGTCTGCGCGGCCACGCGGTCCCAGGCGGCGCGGCTGGCCGCCCTGGCCTGCTGCCAGGTGAGCGTGGAGTTTTGCCGGTCGCGGTCCCAATCGGCCGCAAGGCGGGTCTCCACATCGTCAAAGTGGCCTTCGTAGCCTGTGCGCCCCTGCAGTCCGAGGCGGTAGGCCGGCGCATAGTCGTCGTAGCTGCGACCGATTTCGTAATAGGGCTCGCGCTGGTAGTTGTCGCGCCAGTAGGCTTCCTCGGCGGTCGGGTTGATGGATTCGGCGACGGCCTTGCCGCCCAGGCCACCGGCCACGGCGCCAATCACGGCTCCGGCCAGCGCACCGACCGGTCCGCCCAAGGCGCCAGCGGCCGCACCGGCTGCAGCGCCGCCCATGGCGGCACCGACACCGGTACCGACCGGATGTGCACCGGGCGCATCGGTGATCGGGTCAAGGTTCATTGATTTTTCATCTGCCATATTTGCCATAAGGGGGTTCCTTTAAGTTGCGTGCCTGAATTTCAGCGCGAGCCCCATGGTCGTCCCGATGAAGAGCGGCATCGGTCAGGCAAGCACAGACAGCGCTGTAGGAGAAAATCGCCCACCCTTTGCAGACTTCAATGCAAAAAAGGCCTTCTGCGCAATATCCAACTGCACAAGCTGCTATTGAAAAAATAGCACCCAGCGACTCAGGCGTCAAGTTCCGCATGAACGCTGTCATGGCCGTTAACTTGTCCTACACCGAGTTCGTCCCCATCCGACACGCGCCTTGCCGGGGCTTGCCTAAATTCAGTCCATGCACCAAAGCGAAAAGCCGTGCAGCTGCCAAACAATCTGTCAGCTTTGTTGCACGGTTGCTGGCATGGCCGGCCATCCTGGTGCATGCCGCAGACCAGGTCTGCAGCCTTTTTCTTCACTCATTCGAGGAGCACGACATGCGTTCACGCAACTATGAAGATCAGGAAATCAACGAATGGCGTTCCGGCGACCGGCAGCAAAACATGAATAACCGGGGCGGTGGCCGGCAGCAGCAAGGAGGCGGCCGGCAGGGCGGGCCGTCGCAGGGCTATGGTTCACGAAGCGGCCAGCAGGACCAGTTCAGCCAGCAGGGCTCGCAATACGGTGGCTACGGCCAGGGAGACAATTCATTTGGCCGTGGCGCCGGCAGTTCCGGCCATGAAGGCGGCCAGGGTTATGGTGGCCAGGGCTATGGCGGTGGCCGGGACTTCGGTTCGGGCAGCCAGCCGGGCTATGAGCAAAACCGGGGGGGCGGCTACGGCGCGGAGCAAGGCCGCCACGCCTCGGGCAGTGACTGGGACTCGCAGGCAATGACCTCCGGTGGCTCGCGCCAGCAGGATTTCGGCCAGGGCACGGGCTACGGCGGCATGGGGACTCAGCAGGAACCCTCCGGCGGCCATGCCGACTATCAGGGCAACCAGCGCTATGGCGGCTATGCGTCCGAACAGCGCGGCCGGCAGGACATGGGCCAGCAGGCCGGGAATCAGTACGGCCAGGCTCGCCAGGGAGGCCAGGGCCATCATTACGACCCCGACTATCACCAGTGGCGCAGCGAGCAGTTGCGCAGCCTGGACCAGGACTACGAGGACTGGCGCAAGGAGCGCTACGGCAAATTCTCGGAGGAATTCAACAGCTGGCGCAGCAAACGCGCGTCGCAGGGAACGGGCGGCACGGGTTCGGGTCAAAGCCAGAACATGAGCCTGCCCAGCGGCATCCAGGGTAGCGGCATGCCGGGTAGCAGCAGTTCAGGCTCGGGCAGCGAGGCTGGCTCCGGCGGTTCAGGCGCATCAAGCGCCACCGGCAGCAGCAGCCCGGGCTCCAGGCAGCATAAATAAGCGGCTGGCACAGCGGATTGAGCCGCCCTGAGCAGAAAAGGCACCCCTCCAGGTGCCTTTTCTTTATTCGTTGGCGCGCAGCCAGCGCATCGCTTCAAGCAGGCTTCTTCAGCCCGCCGCAATCTGGCGCAGGGCCTGCTCGAAGACCTCGGCCGGCTGACCGCCGGAAATCAGGTGACGGTCATTGATGATGACCGCCGGCACCGAATGGATGCCTTGGGTGAGGTAGAACGACTCGCGTTCGCGGACTTCCTTGGCGTAGGCATGGCTTGCCAGAATCTCGCCGGCCCGCAGCGGCTCCAGGCCCGCTTCGCCAGCGACGCGCGCCAGCACCTCGTGCGAAGCCGGACTCTGCCCATCGGTGAAGTAGGCCTTGAACAGCCCCTCTTTCAGCGCCCTTTGCTGGTCCGCTCCCTCAAGCCCGGCCCAATGCAACAGGCGATGGGCATCGAAGGTGTTGTAGATGCGGCTGCGCCCGCCGCCGGGCTGGTCCGCCCGGCTGAAGGCAAAGCCCACCTTTTCACCGCGCTGCCGGATGTTTTCGCGATTGGCATCGGCCTGCTCGGGCGTGATGCCGTACTTTTTTGTGATGTGCTCGGTGATCTCCTGGCCTTCGGGCGGCATCTTGGGATTCAGCTCGAACGGCTGGAAATGCAGCTCGGCCTGGATGTCGCCTGCCACGCGTTGCAGCGCCTGGTCCAGCGATTTCAGGCCAATCGCGCACCACGGGCAGGAAACGTCGGAGACAAAATCGATTTTGAGAAGCGTTGTCATGGTTTTTTACGGGAGTTCAATTTCGCTTGAGTATCGGACAGCCAGCCGTTTACCGTTTGCCGGTCTTCAGCGACCCCCGCGCTTGATGAACATCAAGCCGCCCGGCCCGCCCGCTTCCTAAACTTGGCCATGCAACTCCAGTTCCTTGGTGCAACAGACACCGTCACCGGGTCCAAATACCTTCTGCGGCAGGGCAGTTCCAGCTTGCTGGTGGACTGCGGGCTGTTCCAGGGCTACAAGCAGTTGCGCCTGCGGAACTGGTCGCCGCTGCCCGTTGAGCCGGCGCGCATCGATGCGGTCATCCTCACCCACGCGCACATTGACCACAGCGGGTATCTGCCCTTGCTTGCCCGACAAGGCTTCAGCGGAAAGGTGTATTGCAGCCCGGCAACCTTCGATCTGTGCAGCATCCTGCTGCCCGATTGCGGCTACCTGCTCGAAGAAGAAGCCGAGTACCTGAACCGGCACAAGAAATCCAAACATTCCCCGGCCTTGCCGCTCTACACCCAGGGTGACGCCCAGCGCTGCCTGAAGCTGTTCGAGCCCGTCGCCTACCGCACCGGGTGGCAGCCCGCCGAAGGCTTGAGAGCCACGCTCACGCCTTCGGGCCACATGCCGGGCTCGTCCTTCGTCCGGCTGGACAATGGCACGCGCTCCATTTTGTTTTCGGGCGACATCGGCCGGCCGAACGATCTGGTGCTGGCCGCGCCCTCGCCCATGGAGGGCGCCGACTACCTGGTGGTCGAGTCCACCTACGGCGACCGGCTGCACAAAAACACCGACGTGCTGCTGGAGCTGGCCAATGTGATCAACCGCACGGCGGCGCGCGGCGGCGTGGTGGTGATTCCTGCGTTTGCCGTCGGGCGTGCGCAAAGCCTGCTGTACTGCATCCACCTGCTCAAGTCGCAGGGCGTCATCCACGACCTGCCGGTTTACCTCAACAGCCCGATGGCCGCCAATGCCACCCATGTGTACGAGCGCCACCGCGCCGAGTTGCGGCTGACCGCAGCGCAATGCCGGGCCATGGCGCACAGCGCGCAGATCGTGCATACGCCCGAAGAGTCGCGCCTGCTCAATGCGCGTCGCGGGCCGATGGTCATCATTTCCGCCAGCGGCATGGCCACCGGCGGGCGGGTGCTCCACCACATCAAGGCGTTTGCGCCGGACAAGCGCAACACCCTCCTGTTCGCGGGCTATCAGGCCGGCGGCACGCGCGGCGCAACCATTGCCGGCGGCGCATCGACGGTGCGCATCTTCGGCGAGGAAGTACCGATCCGCGCCGAGGTCGCCATGCTGTCCAGCCTGTCGGCCCACGCCGACGGCGCGGAAATCATTGAATGGCTGAGAAACTTCAAGTCAGCGCCGCGCCAGACCTTCATCACGCATGGCGAGCCGGCTGCTGCCGACGCGATGCGCCAGCGCATCGAGCGCGAACTGCACTGGAATTGCCACATGCCTTATTACCTGGAATCGGTCATGCTGGACTGAGCTTCGGCCCGCGCTACGGCTTCGCTTCAGCAGGCGCCCGGACCACCAGCACGGGCACCGGCGCGTGCCGCACAATCTGCTCGGCATCACTGCCCAGCAGCAGGCG
This sequence comes from Polaromonas naphthalenivorans CJ2, assembly GCF_000015505.1. Classification (GTDB taxonomy): domain Bacteria; phylum Pseudomonadota; class Gammaproteobacteria; order Burkholderiales; family Burkholderiaceae_C; genus Polaromonas; species Polaromonas naphthalenivorans. The sequence goes on from NC_008781.1 coordinate 2,437,864, forward strand.
CCCGATGCCGCGCCGGCCATGGGAGCCGACGACGATCAGGTCAGCCTTGGCGAGCGCCGCCTGTTCGGCCACATGCTCGCAAATGCGGCCCGGTCCCTCGTCAATCAGCACGCTGTCCGCCTGCACGCCCTGGTCAAGCGCCTTTTGCCGGTCGTGCGCCAGCAGTTTTTCGCCTGCCACGCGCATGAGTGGAATGATGTCGTTGAGGTAGTTCACGGCCGACTCGAAGCCGTTGACGTAGCCCATTTCATCGACGACATGAAGCAGCGTCAGGCGCGCGCCGTTCAGCCGGGCCAGCCGGATGGCTTCATCCAGCGCCTTTTCCGAAGGGGGACTGCCGTCAACCGGCACAAGAATCTGGTGAAAGCTGGGCATGGAGGGCTCCTGGGTTGAAGAAGGCATCTTTTCGCACCCGGGTTTTATTGCATTTGCGCAATGTCAAGGGGGAACCTGAAATTTTCGCCCGCAGGCAGGCATGTGCGTACCATGAATTCATGTTGCCAACCTCCATGTTTGCGATGAGTACCGACCCTTTGGGCCGCGAGTTGCTGGGCGGGTTCAAGCCTGTGCCGCAGCCCGGCGACCACGACGTGGTGCTGCGGGTGCTGGCCTGCGGCGTGTGCCGCACCGACCTGCACATCATCGACGGCGAGCTGCCGCCGCGCCTGGCCAGCGTGGTGCCGGGGCACGAGGTGGTCGGGCAGATCGTGGCCCGGGGCGCGCTGGCCAGCCGTTTTGCCGTCGGCCAGCGGGTCGGCATTCCCTGGCTGGGCGGCACCTGCGGCGCTTGTGCCTTCTGCGCGATGCAGCGCGAAAACCTTTGCGATTTCCCGGTGTTCACGGGTTATGACCGAGACGGCGGATTTGCCGAATACGCCGCCGCCGATGAACGCTTTTGCTTCGCCCTGCCCTTTCGCTATGACGACTGCCACGCGGCGCCGCTGCTGTGCGCCGGCCTCATCGGCTTTCGCGCCTGGCGCCTGGCCGGCGAATCCGCGCCGCGCCGCCTGGGCCTGTACGGGTTCGGCGCCGCAGCGCACATTATTTGCCAGATCGCCGTCAGCCAGAAGCAGGAGGTGTATGCCTTCACCCAGCCAGGCGATGCGGCCGGGCAGCAGTTTGCCCGCAGCCTGGGCGCGGCCTGGGCCGGCGGCTCGGACCAGGCGCCACCCCTGCTGCTCGATGCCGCGCTGATTTTCGCGCCGGTGGGCGCCCTGGTTCCGGCGGCCCTGGCGGCCACCCGCAAGGGCGGCACGGTGGTCTGCGCAGGCATCCACATGAGCCCCATCCCGACCTTTGAATACCGGCTGCTCTGGGGCGAGCGTGTCCTGAAGTCGGTCGCCAACCTCACGCGCGAGGATGGCGATGCGTTTTTCAGCCTGCTTGAGGACTGCCGGGTGCAAACCCATGTGCAGGCCTTTGCGCTGCAGGACGCCAACGCAGCCGTTCAGGCCTTGCGCGACGGCACGCTCAACGGGGCGGCGGTGCTGGTTCCCTGAGCCACCAGGCCACGGCCCGTTTGCGCCAGATCAAGGGTTGGGCGCTTGAGCGCACCGGGATGGAGCGGCTTGCGAAATATCAAACAGCTCCGAAGCCGGCCTCATATATTGAAAATTTGAAGCCGAACCCAAAAATTTGCGGAATTCGGCTTATTTGAAAAAAGGAGGTGCAGGCATGAAAACCGACAGTCAACTCAAGGCCAACGTCATCGACGAACTGGCGTGGGATCCGGCCATCAACGCCACCGGCATCGGCGTCATGGTCACCGATGGCGTGGTGACGCTCACCGGCCACCTGAACAGTTTTGCCGAAAAGGAGGCGGTGGAGCGCGCCATCCAGCGGGTTGATGGCGTGCGCGGCATTGCACTGGAACTCGATGTCAAGCTCTCGGCCGAGCACAAGCGCAGCGATTCCGAGATTGCGCAAGCCGCAGCCACGTCCTTGCGGCTCAACAGCCTGGTGCCTTACGACAAGATCAAGGTCTTGGTCGAGAACGGCTGGGTCACACTGAGCGGCGAGGTGGACTGGAGCTACCAGCTGGTCCGCGCCGAGCAGTGCATCCGGCCGCTGGCAGGCGTGCATGGGATATACAACCGCATCGCCATCAAGCCCCGCGCCAGCGGCAGGAACATCGGCGAGCAGATCACCGCAGCCCTGACGCGCCAGGCCATGCGCGAAGCCAGGCATATCAGCGTCGAGGTCGAGGGCGGCGTGGTGACCCTCAAAGGCACGGTGCATTCGCTGGCGGAGCGCGAAGCGGCCGTTGGCGCTGCGTTCTCGGCGCAGGGAGTTTCGCGCGTCGTGGACAAGCTGAAGGTCGGTTACTGAAGATGCCGACTTGTTAATTTTTCATCTTCAATTAACCCAAGGAGATTCATCATGAGCAACCTGCGTTTACTTGACACTGAAATCAGCGACACCTTCAACACGGCCCTGCGCCGCTTCTTCAACCCCATGGCGCTGGAGGCCGACACTCCAGCGCTCAAGATGCGTGTCGATGTGTCGGAAAAAGACAATGCCTATGAAGTCAAGGCCGACATTCCTGGGGTCAAGAAGGAAGACATCAATGTGCGCATCGACGGCAATGTGGTGCAGATCGACGCCGAGGTGAACCGCGAAAAGGAATCCAAGGACAAGGGCGGCAAGGTGCTGCGCAGCGAGCGCTACTGGGGCAATATTTCGCGCACCTTCAGCCTGGCCCAGGATGTGGACGACACCAAGGTGGTCGCCAAATACACCGACGGCGTGCTGACGCTGGAACTGCCGAAAAAAGCATCGCCCGAATCGAAGAAAATCACGGTGCAATAAAAGCGGGTCACATGGCCAATCCAGATGCGCAGCCGCCGGGCGCTCCGGTGCTGCGCATCCGCTCGCTGTGCAAGACTTATGGCAGCGGCGAGTCGGCGGTGCATGCGCTACGCGACATCAGCCTTGACGTGCGCAGCGGAGAATTCGTGGTATTGCTGGGCGCGTCGGGCAGCGGCAAGTCCACCCTGCTCAACATCCTGGGCGGCCTGGACATCCCCACCAGCGGCGAGATCGAGTTTTTCGAGCATCGCCTGACCCATGCGACGGACGAAGAACTGACCGTGTATCGCCGCGAGCATGTGGGCTTCGTGTTCCAGTTCTACAACCTCATTCCCAGCCTGACGGTGCGGGAAAACGTGGCCCTGGTCACCGACATCGCCGACAACCCGATGCCCGTGGACGAGGCGCTGGCGCTGGTCGCCCTGACGCAGCGGCGCGACCATTTCCCGTCCCAGTTGTCGGGCGGCGAGCAGCAGCGCGTGGCCATCGCGCGGGCCATCGTCAAACGCCCCCAACTGCTGCTGTGCGACGAGCCGACCGGCGCGCTGGACTATGCCACCGGCAAGATGGTGCTGGAAGTCATTGCCAACATCAATGCCGGACTGGGAACAACGGCCATCGTGATCACCCACAACGCGGCCATCGCCGGCATGGCGGACCGCGTGATTCGCCTGGTCGATGGGCGCATTGCCAGCATCGAGACGCCGGCCCGGCGGCTGACGCCGGCCGAGTTGTCGTGGTGACGCCATGAAGGCCCTGGACCGCAAGGTGCTGCGGGACTTGAAGCTGCTCTGGAGCCAGGCCCTGACAATCGCCCTGGTGGTGGCCAGCGGCATTGGCGGCTTCGTGGCCAGTTTGTCGGCAGTGGATTCGCTGGCGCTGGCACGCGACCAGTTCTATGAACGGGGGCGTTTTGCCGATGTGTTCACCACGGTCAAGCGCGCGCCCGACAGCCTGGCGCAGCGGCTGCGCGAAGTGCCGGGCGTCACCGAGGCCGAAGCGACCGTCGAGACGACGGCGCGCATCACGCTGACGAACAGCCCCGACCCCGTGGTGGGCCAGCTCATTGGCCTGGACAGCCACCAGCCGCAACGGCTGAACCGGGTCACGCTGCGTGCGGGCCGGCTGCCCGGAACGGGCACATATGCGGGCGGCGAACTGGAGTCGCTGGTGTCCGAAGGCTTTGCCGCAGCGCATGGGCTCAAGGCCGGCGCGCAGGTGTCAGCACTCATCAACGGCAAGCGCCGGGTGCTTCGCATCACCGGCATTGCGCTGTCGCCCGAGTACATTTTTGCCGGCCTGTGGGGCATGCCGGACCTGCGCGCCTTTGGCGTCTTCTGGCTCGACAAGGAGGCGCTGGCCGCCGCGCTGAACATGGCCGGCGCCTTCAACCATGTGGCGCTCAAGCTGTCGCCGCACGCGTCGCAGCCGGCCGTGATCGACGCGGTGGACCGGCTGCTGGCCTCCAGCGGCGGCCTGCCGGCCCGGGGCCGGGTGGACCAGGTGTCGCACGCCATGCTGGACAACGAAATCCGCGAGCAGCGCGTGCTGGGAACGCTGCTGCCGTCCATCTTCCTGGCGGTGGCGGCCTTTTTGCTGCATGTGGTGGCCGCACGCCTGGTGTCCACCCAGCGCGAGCAGATTGCCGCGCTGAAAGCGCTGGGCTACGCCAACCGCAGCATCGCCCTGCACTACCTCAAGCTGGTCACGCCCATGGTCGGGGGCGGCTACCTGCTGGGCCTGCTGCTGGGCGACTGGCTGGGCGGGCAACTCACGGCGCTGTATGCCGATTTTTTCCGCTTTCCCAGCTTCGTCCACCGGATTGCACCCTCGCTGGTCGTGACCAGCCTGGCCATCGTCACGCTGACCGCCCTGCTGGGAACCCTGACGGCCATCGCCGCCACGGTCCGGCTGGCGCCGGCCGAAGCCATGCGCCCGCTGGCGCCTGGCCGCTACCGCCGCTCGCTGCTCGAACGCGTGCCGCGCCTGCGCGTCAGCCCGGCCCTGCGCATGATCCTGCGCAACATCGAGCGGCGCCCGCTGCGTTCGGCGCTGACCACCGGCGGCATCGCAGCAGCGGTGGCCATCGTCATCATGGGGAACTTTTTCCGCGACGCCATCGAGGTCATCGTCGATGCCAATTTCAACCTGGCGATGCGCGGCGACATCGCCGTCTGGACCACCGACCCGGTCGATGCCTCGGCCGCCAGGGCGCTGGCGCGCATTCCGGGCGTGCTGCAGGTCGAGCCGGGCCGCAGCGTGGCGGTTCGTTTTGTGCACGGCCCGCGCAGCGAGAGCGGCGTCATCCAGGGTTATGCGTCGCCGCCGGAGCTGCGCCGCATCATCGACGTGGACCTGAAACAGGCCCGCCCCGGCCCGGACGGCCTCCTGATGACCGACCGGCTGGCCGACAAGCTCGGCCTGCGCGTCGGCGAGACGGTGACGGTCGAGGTGCGCGAAGGCCGGCGCCCGGTGCGCCAGGTGGTTGTCGAGCGCACCGTGCGCGACATGATGGGCCTGAACGCCTTCATGGACCGGCAGGCGCTGAACCGCCTGCTGGGCGACGGCGATGTCGCCTCGCTGTTCAGCATCGCCGTCGAGCGGGGCGCGGCGCCGCAGGTGCTGCAGGCCACGCAGGCCATGCCGCGCGTGGCCGGGGCGTTCAGCAAGGCGACCATGCTGCGCAACATGCAGGAAGTCTCGGCGCGCAACATCCTGATCATGAGCACCATCCTGACCGCCTTCGCCGGCGTGATTGCGGTCGGCGTGGTCTACAACAATGCCCGCATCGCGCTGGCCGAGCGCAGCTGGGAGCTGGCCAGCCTGCGGGTGCTGGGCTTCACCCGCGCCGAGGTGTCGATGCTGCTGCTCGGCGAGCTGGCGCTGGGCATCGCGGTGGCCCTTCCCGTGGGAATGTTCCTGGGCTGGGCGCTGACGCACACGCTGGTCGGGCTGATGCGCTCGGACCAGTTTTTGTTTCCGGTGGTCATTCGCCCGCGCACCTACGCCTGGGCGGCGCTGTGCGTGGTCGGCGCCGGCCTGGCCAGCGCGCTGGTGGTGCGCCGTCGCATCGACCGGCTGGACATGGTGGCTTCGCTCAAGACAAGGGAATAAAAGGTGCAGAAAAAAACAGTCTGGATGCTGATCGCCGCCGCAGGCGTTGCGGCCCTGGCGCTGGCCTGGGCATTTGCACCGCGTGCCATCGAGGTCGAGGTGGCAGCGGTCACGCAGGGCCGTTTCGAGCAGTCGATTGAAGAGGACGGCCGCACCCGCCTGATAGAGCGCTACACGATTTCAGCCCCGGTATCGGCGCGCCTGTCGCGCATCACGCTGCGCGAAGGCGACACCGTCACGGCCGGCGACACCGTGGCGGTGCTGACGCCGCTGATGTCGCCCATGGTCGATGAGCGCAGCCGGCGCGAAGCCCAGGCGCGGCTGCAGTCGGCCATGGCCGGGGTCGAGCGCGCGACAGCCCGGATCGCCCGCGCCGAGGTTTCGCTGCAGGAGGCCGGGCTGGAAATGCAGCGCACGAGCCGGCTGGCTGACGAGGGCTTTGTATCGCCTTCGCGCCTGGACACCGTTCGCCTGGCCTTGGCAGCCGCCCGGCGCGAGATGGAGGTCGCCCGTGCCGAACGCGACATCGCCCGGCATGAGCAGGCCCAGGCCAGCGCCGCGCTGATGCCGGCCGCAGCCAGCGCCCAAAGCGGCCGCCCGTTCGCCGTGCGGTCGCCGGTCAGCGGCCGGGTGCTGCGAATCCCGCAGCCGAGCGAAGCCACCATCGCCGCCGGCGCTGCCCTGCTCGACGTTGGCGACCCCGCGCGCATGGAAGTGGTCAGCGAGTTGCTGACCACCGATGCGGTGAAGGCCAGTCCCGGCTTGCGGGTGGTGATCGAGCGCTGGGGTGGACCGCCCGTCGAAGGCCGGGTTCGCCGCGTGGAGCCGGCTGCGTTCACCAAGGTTTCCGCCCTGGGCATTGAAGAGCAGCGGGTCAACGTGCTGATCGACATTGCCGATCCGCCGCAAGCCTGGCGCGCCATGGGCGATGGGTTCCGGGTCGGGGTGAGGATCGTCACGGCCAGCACCGACCAGGCGGTGCTGGTTCCGGTCGGGGCCTTGTTTCCCCATGGCGAGGCCATGGCAGCCTACCGGCTGGAGGCCGGAAAGGCGCGCCTGCAGGCGGTGGAGGTGGCAGCGCGCAACGCCACCATGGCCTCGGTGCGCAAAGGGCTGGCGCCAGGCCAGACGGTGGTGGTCTATCCGCCGGCAACCCTGGCCGATGGCCGAAGCATTCGGGTGCGCAGGCCTTGAATCCGGCGCATCACGCAATCCGGCCAAACGGCTCAGGCGATGGCATCGTCAATGCACCATCAGCACCGGCAGCGTCATGGACTCCAGCACCGTGCGCGAGGTGCCGCCCAACACCCACTCGCGCGCCCGGCTGTGGCCATAGCAGCCCATCACCAGCAGGTCGGCCCCGAGATCGAAGGCGCGCGAGAGCAGCAATTCGCCCAGTGCATCGGGCTCGGCCCCCTCGCGCTGCCAGGTCGCCTCGACGCCGTGCAGCCGCAGGTAGCCGTTCAGGTCCAGCCGGCCGCCTTCAACCGGCTCATCGTCGCCGGACCACGAAAGAATGACGACGCGCCGCGCGCGCTTGAGCAAAGGCATGGCAGCGCTCACGGCACGGGCCGCCTCGCGGGCGGGTTTCCAGGCAATCACGACAGTGTCGCCAATCACGCCGGGCAGCGCGCCGACATACGGCAGGATCAGGGCCGGCTTGCCGCTCATGAGCATCGCGTTCGCGGCAAAATCCGGCGGCACGCCGGACGATGACGCACTGAAAGGGTTGTGCTGGCCCAGCACCAGCAGGTCGGCATAGAAAGCCTGCTGCGCGAACGCCGCCATGATCGGGTCGGAGCGAACCTCGGCCCATGCCATGGCGACGCCCGGCGTCGCCAGCGACTGCTCGAACACGACGCGCGCCCGGTCGCGCAAGGCATCATCAATCCCGCGCAGGGACGCCGCGATGCCCGGTCCGATTTCCGGTGAAAACGGCAGTTCCACGAAATGGGGCGTGACGGCATACAGGGCAGTCACTGCGGCGCCTTGCGCCTGTCCGATCCGACGCGCTGCCTCCAGGCGTTGAACCGCCTGCGGCGAGGCATCAAGGTGTACCAATAGCTGTGCAAAGGAAGCATTCATGGCGGACTCCGTCAACAAGTTGCAATAGGGCAACCTTATTAGCTCGCCATCCGCTGCGGCTTGAGAAACATCAACCAGCCCCATCAGCCGCCCCGGAACTCCAGGCCGCGATCCGTCATGCCCAAGCCGTGCGTTCCCGGCGCTTGACGCACGTCAACACGATTCGCCAGCCCTGCGTCCACACTCATGATTCCAATTTCAATCAAGGAGCGCCTCATGTACCAGCGAATACTTGTTCCGGTTGACGGCAGCGAAACCGCCAACAAGGCCTTGGTCGCCGCCCTGCAACTGGCCCGGGAATCGGGTGGCCGCGTGCGGCTCATCCATGTGCTTGAAGAGCTGGCCTACCTGACCGGCTACGAGCAGTACGGCGCTTATTCGGGCGAGTTGATCACGGCCATGCGCGACACCGGAGCCAAAATACTCGATGACGCCCTGGCGGTCGCCCAGTCGGCGGGCGTGCCGGCCGACAGCCTGCTGTGCGATAAGCTGGGCGACCGGCTGGCCGAAGCGGTCGCCGATGCCGCGAAGCAATGGAAGGCCGACCTTGTCGTCGTCGGCACCCACGGCCGGCGCGGCATCGGCCGTGTGCTGCTGGGCAGTGGCGCCGAGCAAATCCTGCGACTGGCGCAGGTGCCGGTGCTGGTGATTCGCTCGGGCGAGAGCGCCAGCCCGGCGGCTTGACACGCTTTCAGCGTTTTCAGCGCTTTCAACCCGGGACAGGCTGTATCGCCACCATCCGCCGGCTGACTGATTCCCGCCACTCTTCACTCCAAAAAGCCCACCATGCAAAGACTCCAGAACAAGGTCAGCCTCATCACCGGCGCGGCGCAGGGCATCGGCCTGGCCACCGCCCTCAAGTTCGCCAGCGAAGGCGCCATCGTCATCGTCTGCGACATCAGGCAGTCGGCGATTGACGAGGCCGTCAGGCAGTGCCAGGCGCTGGGCGCGCAGGCGGCCGGCTACGTCATGGACGTGACGCAGCGCGACAGGGTCGATGCGGTGGTCGGCCAGGTCATGGAACAGTTCGGCCGCATCGACGTGCTGGTCAACAACGCCGGCATCACGCAGGATGCGCGGCTGCAGAAAATGACGCTGGAGCAGTTCGACCGGGTGATCGATGTCAACCTGCGCGGCGTGTTTCATTGCGCCCAGGCGGTGACCGACAGCATGGTGGCGCAAGGCAGCGGCGTGATTCTCAACGCCAGCTCGGTGGTCGGCATCTACGGCAACTTCGGCCAGACCAACTATGCCGCCAGCAAGTTCGGCGTGATCGGCTTCACCAAGACCTGGAGCCGCGAACTCGGCCCCAAGGGCATCCGCGTGAACGCCGTGGCGCCCGGCTTTGTCACCACGCCGATTCTTGCGACCATCCCCGAGAACGTGCTGAAGGAAATGGAGCACCGGGTTCCCCTCAAGCGCCTGGGCCGGCCCGAGGAAATCGCTAATGTGTACGCCTTCCTGGCCAGCGACGAGGCCAGCTACATCAACGGCGCGGTGATCGAAGTGTCAGGCGGCATGACGGTCTGACTGCCAGGCAGTGCGCGATGGCCGGTGTCGCGAATGGCGTGGGCGGCAAGCCCCCAGCCGGGCCTGCAGCCATCATTTCATGGTGTTTTATGCCGTTTGCGCATAGTGGACGGGCGTAGTCAGCTATTATTTAGATAGCATCAAATGAGTTTCACCGTGGCCGGCTCCAGCCACGGCTCACCAGGCCAGCAGCGATAATTGCCGCATGAGTTCCCTGCCGGCGGAGGATCATCCGCAACCCCAATCACCCACTGATCTCTTTGTTTCCTTCACCCTGCTGGCCCTGCAGGGCTTTGGCGGCGTGATGGCCGTGGTGCAGCGCGAGCTGGTGGAAAAAAAGCGCTGGATGACGCGCGAGGAGTTCATTGAAGACTGGGCCGTGGCGCAGGTCATGCCCGGCCCGAATGTGGTCAACCTCTCGATGATGATTGGCGCGCGCTCTTTCGGCTTTAAAGGCGCGATGGCGGCGCTGGCCGGGATGCTCACGGCGCCGCTCATCCTGGTGCTGCTGCTGGCGCTGGTCTATGCCCAGTTTGCCGGCCATCCCGGTGTGGCTGGCGCGCTGCGCGGCATGGGCGCCGTGGCGGCCGGGCTGATTGCGGCGACGGGCCTGAAGCTGGCGGGCGCCCTGCTGAACAACGTGCTCGGCCTGCGCCTGTGCGCGGCCTTTGGCGCGCTGTGCTTTGTGGCGATTGCGCTGCTGCGCTGGCCGCTGGTCTATGTGCTGTTCGGCCTGGGCGGCGCGGCCTGCGTGCTGGCTTACGCCAGGCTCAAGCCATGACCGGGGCGCTGACGCTGGTGTTAAGCGTGCAGGACTGGCTGAACCTGCTGTTTCATTACCTGATGCTGTCTTTGCTCTCGGTCGGCGGCGCGGTCAGCACCGTGCCCGACATGCACCGTTTCCTGGTCGAGCAGCAGCACTGGCTGACCGACGCACAGTTCAATGCCTCGATTGCGCTGGCGCAGGCTTCGCCCGGCCCCAATCTGCTGTTCGTCGCCCTGCTCGGCTGGAATGTCGGCCTGAATGCCGGCGGCTGGCTGACCGGCCTGCTCGGCGTCTTGCTGTCGCTGGCGGGCATCCTGATTCCCAGCACCGTGCTGACCTATGCCGCCGCCCAGTGGGGCCACCGCAACCGCGACTTGCGGGCGGTGCGCGCCTTCAAGCAGGGCATGGCGCCCATCGTCGTGGCGCTGCTGATGGCCACCAGCTGGATCCTGGCCAGCGCCAACGGCAGTTCGCTCCAGGACTGGCCGCTGTGGCTGGTGACGGTGGCGGCCGCACTGATCGTCTGGCGCACTAAAACGCACCTGCTCTGGCTGCTGGGCGCGGGCGCCCTGCTCGGCTGGCATGGCCTGGTTTAGGCGTACCCGGCATTCCAGACCCGCCCCACCCCGCTCTGTCCGAAACAGCACATTCCCGACAGACACCCCGGGCCAGCCGGCCCCGCAGCCGGTTTCAGACCCGACAAACCCGCCCTGCAAACGGCCTTTTACGGCACTTTCAACCCTGAAAACATGTGGCATGCACCTTGCGATATGGGTAGCAAAGGACGCCGCACATGCCGCTCAATCTCATCATCAACGACACCACCTTGCGCGACGGCGAACAGACCGCCGGGGTGGCTTTTACCGTCGATGAGAAATGCGCCATCGCCTGCGCGCTGGCCGCAGCCGGCGTGCCGGAAATGGAAATCGGCATCCCCGCCATGGGCGAGGAAGAAATCGACTGCATCAACACCATTGCGGCGCTGGAGCTTCCCGCTGCCCTGATGATCTGGGGGCGCCTCACCGATGCCGATCTGGCCAGCGCGCTGCGCTGCCAGGCCGACATCATCCACCTGTCGATTCCGGTGTCCGACATCCACCTTCGCCACAAGCTGCGCCAGTCGCGCGAGTGGGTCCTGGCCCAGGTCACGCGGGTGATTGAAAAGGCCGTGGCCAGCGGCCGCAAGATTTCGCTGGGCGCTGAAGATGCGTCGCGCGCCGACGCCGGTTTTCTCTCGCAGGTCGCCCGGCGCGCCCAGGACTGCGGCGCCAGCCGCATCCGCTTTGCCGACACGCTGGGCGTGCTCGACCCGTTCACGACTTATGAGGCCATCACCCGGCTGCGCGAAGCGGTACACCTGGACATCGAGATTCACGCGCACAACGACCTCGGGCTGGCCACCGCCAACACGCTGGCCGCCCTGCGCGCCGGCGCCACGCATGCCAACACCACCGTCAACGGCCTGGGCGAGCGCGCCGGCAATGCGGCGCTCGAAGAAGTCGTGATGGGCGTGCGCCACCTGCACCATGCGCAAACCGGCGTCAGCACGCAGGCGCTGGTTTCCATTTCACGCCTGGTGGCCAGAGCCTCGGGGCGCCAGGTGGCCTTCAACAAAAGCATCGTCGGCGAGGCGGTGTTCACCCACGAGTCCGGCATTCACATCGACGGCCTGCTGAAAAACGCTTCGACCTACGAGAGTTTTGACCCTTCCGAACTGGGCCGCGAGCGGCGCACGGTGCTGGGCAAGCATTCGGGTTCGCAGTCGGTGCGCCAGGCTTACGGCGCGATGGGCGTGGTGCTGGACGACGATGCGCTGACCGGCCGCGTGCTGGCGCGCATCCGCGACCATGCCATGCGCGTCAAGCAGGAAGCCACGCCGGACGAGCTGCGCGGCTTTCTGCGCGACTCGCATCTGCCGCATCCGCCGAATCTGCCATTTGCACCGTTCACCGCTGACACGGTGGCCTTGGGCCAGGCATGAAACCTACTCAAAAATCCGTGCCGGCCACCGCGCTCAAAGAGCTGGCCGTGCCGCGCCGCTCCTGGTGGTCGCTGGTGCGCGAGGACGCCCGCTGCGTGCTGGAGCGCGACCCGGCCGCACGCAGCCTGCTGGAAGTCTGGACCATTTACCCCGGCGTGCAGGCGATTGCGCTGCACCGCATGGCGCATGCCTTGTGGCGGCGCGGCTGGCGCTATGGGCCACGCTGGATTTCCTTTGCGGCGCGCTGGCTGACGCAGGTGGACATCCATCCGGGCGCCAGCATCGGCATGCGCTTTTTCATCGACCACGGGGCTGGCGTCGTGATTGGCGAGACGGCCGAGATTGGCAACGATGTGACGCTCTACCACGGCGTCACGCTGGGCGGCACCAGCTGGAGCGCCGGCAAGCGCCACCCGACGCTGGGCAACCAGGTCGTGGTGGGCGCCGGCGCCAAGATTCTGGGACCGATCCGGGTCGGCAACCGGGCGCGTGTCGCGGCCAATTCGGTGGTCATCGAGGAAGTGCCGGCAGGCGCCACCGTGGTCGGCATTCCGGGCCGCGTGGTGACGCCGCGCCGCAGCACGACCCACGGGTTCGATTTGAACCACCACCTGATTCCCGACCCGGTCGGCAAGGCCATTGCCTGTCTGCTGGACCGCGTTGCGCAGCTGGAGCGGCAAATTCCCCATGCCGACTTCCTGTCCACCCCCGCAACAGCCTGCGGCGCCTGCAGCGATCACTGTGCCGAACCTGGCTTTGACCAGTCCTTTCTTCAACCGTCCACCATGGAGTAAGCCCAATGGAAAACTTTCTTCAACAGCTCAAAACCCTGTCCTCCGCCGAGGATTTCATGCAGTATTTTGGCGTTCCCTTCGATCAGAAGGTGATGAACATCAGCCGGCTGCACATTCTCAAGCGCTTTTTCCAGTACCTCCGGCAGGAGACACCGCTGGCGCAGACCGATGAGCTGCAGATGTTCACCGCCTACCGGGCGCTGCTGACCAAGGCCTACGGAGACTTCGTCACCTCCACGCCGGCCCAGGAAAAAGTATTCAAGGTGTTCCAGGACACCGACGGCAAGCAGCATGTGACGCTGGACAGCCTCAGGGCGTCCATGCCGCAGCGCGCTGCCGCTGCCTGACAACCAAGGAGTCATTGACATGCACATCGTCGTTTGTATCAAGCAGGTTCCGGATTCGGCGCAGATCCGCGTCCACCCGGTCACCAACACCATCATGCGCCAGGGCGTTCCGGCCATCGTCAACCCCTACGACCTGTTCTCGCTCGAAGAAGCGCTGCGGCTGAAAGACAAGTTTGGCGGCAAGGTCACCATGCTGTGCATGGGGCCGCCCCAGGCCGAGGAAGCGCTGCGCAAATGCATCAGCTTTGGCGCCGACGACGCCGTGCTCGTCACCGACCGCGCCTTTGCCGGCGCCGACACGCTGGCAACCTCGTATGCGCTGACCGCCGGCGTGCGCCAGATCGCCAAGGAGCAGGCGGTCGATATCGTCTTCACCGGCAAGCAGACGATTGACGGCGACACCGCCCAGGTCGGCCCCGGCATCGCCAAGCGCATGGGGCTGCAGCTGCTGACCTACGTGTCGCGCATCGTCGAGGTCGATCTCGAAAAGCGCAGCATCACCGTCGAGCGGCGTGCCGAAGGCGGCGTGCAGGTGCTGAAAACCTCGCTGCCCTGCCTCATCACGATGCTGGAAAACACCAACGAGATGCGCTTTGCGAATCTGCCCGCGATGATCCACGCCGCCGCCTACCCGGTGCGCAAGTGGAGCAAGGAAGACGCCGGCATCGAAGACCTGAGCAAGATCGGCCTGAAAGGCTCGCCCACGGTGGTGAGCAAGGTCTTCGGTCCGACGCCGCGCAGCGAAAAGGTCGAGATGCTGGACCTGGAAAGCTCCAGCCTGCGCGACGTGTCACTCAATTTGATCCAGAAGATTTTTACCCGGCATCCGACGCTTGAATCCGATTTGCTGATGAAGGAGATGACATGAGCCAAGCCCCTACCCCTGCTGCCGCACCGGCCAAGCGCCCCGCCGGCCGTGGTGGCCGCAACCTGGAACTGTCCGACGAACTCAAGGCCTACAAGGGCGTGTGGGTGTTCATCGAGCATGACCGCGGTCACGTCCACAGCGTTTCCTGGGAACTGATCGGCGAAGCGCGCAAGCTGGCCGACACCCTGGGCTGCCCGGTCAGCGCCATCTTGCTCGGCGGCCCGGACGAGCCGCTGGAGAAGTTCGCCGCCGAGGCTTTCACGTTTGGCGCCGACAAGGCCTACATCATGAAAGACCCGGTGCTCAAGGGCTACCGCAACGAGCCCTTCACCAAGGGAATGACCGACCTGGTGAACAAATACCAGCCGGAGATTTTCCTGCTTGGCGCGACCTCGATGGGCCGCGACCTGGCCGGCTCTGTCGCCACCACGCTGCTCACCGGCCTGACCGCCGACTGCACCGAACTGAAGATCGACCCCACGTCCAAGGCGCTGGCCGCGACGCGTCCGACCTTCGGCGGCTCGCTGTACTGCACCATCATGACGCTGGCCTACCGCCCGCAGATGGCCACGGTGCGCCCGCGCGTCATGCTGATGCCGCGTGCCGACGCCAGCCGCACCGGCGAGATCACCTACGACACGCTGGGCATGATCGAAACCGACATCGTCACCAAGATGCTCGATTTCATCGCCGACGCCAACAGCAACAAGATCAACCTGCCGTATGCCGACGTCATCGTCAGCGGCGGCAAGGGCCTGAAGAACCCCGAGAACTTCAAGCTGGTGTTCGAGCTGGCGCGGGTGCTGGGCGGCGAAGTCGGCTCCACCCGCCCCTGCGTGCAGGCCGGCTGGGTCGAGGCTGACCGGCAGGTCGGCCAGACCGGCAAGACGGTTCGGCCCAAGCTCTACATTGCCGCCGGCATTTCCGGCGCCATCCAGCACCGCGTGGGCTGCGAGGCGGCCGACGTGATCGTGGCCATCAACACCGATGTCAACGCGCCGATTTTTGAATTCGCGCATTACGGCATCGTCGGCAACGCGATGCAGGTGCTGCCCGCGTTGACCCAGGCTTTCGCCGCCCATCTGGCGCTGCGCAGCCGCCAGGTGGCTTGAGTTGCTGACCGCTCACAGGAGAACGAGATGAAAAAACCATCCCAATTTGATGCCATCGTCGTCGGCGCCGGCCCGTCGGGCAACGCCTGCGCCTACACGCTGGCCAAGGCCGGCCTGAAAGTGCTGCAGATCGAGCGCGGCGAATACCCCGGCAGCAAGAACGTGCAGGGCGCCATCTTGTATGCCAACGCGCTGGAGCAGATCATTCCCGACTTCCGCGATGACGCGCCGCTGGAGCGCCACATCATCGAGCAGCGCATGTGGCTGCTGGACGAAACCTCGTTCGTCGGCACGCACATCCGCAGCGAAGACTACAACAAGCCGCCCTACAACCGCTACACCATCCTGCGCGCGCAGTTCGACAAGTGGTTCAGCGCCAAGGTGCGCGAAGCCGGCGCCTTGCTGATCTGCGAAACCACCGTCAACCACCTGATCATGGACGGCGACCAAGTGGTCGGCGTGCAGTGCGACCGCATCCAGGGCGATGTCTATGCCGACGTGGTGATTTTGGCCGACGGCGTGAACTCGACGCTGGCGCGCAAGGCCGGCTTTCACGGCGAGATCAAGTCCGAGAACGTCGCCCTGGCGGTCAAGGAAATCCTCTTCATGCCCGAGGAAACCATCCGCCAGCGCTTCAACATCGGCGAGGAATCAGGCGTCGTGATCGAGATGGTCGGGCGCATCACCGACGGCATGATGGGCACGGGCTTTTTGTACACCAACAAGGAGTCGCTGACCATCGGCGTGGGCTGCATGCTGGGCGACTTCAAGAACAACCCGAACCGCACCAGCCCGTATGCGCTGCTGGAGCAGATGAAGCGCCACCCGGCCATCGCCCCCTTGATCGAAGGCGGCGAGATGAAGGAATACTGCGCCCACCTGATTCCCGAAGGCGGCTTTCATGCGATTCCGCAGATCTACGGCAACGGCTGGATGATCGTCGGCGACTCGGGCGGCTTCGTCAACGCGGTGCACCGCGAAGGCTCGAACCTGGCGATGACCACCGGACGGCTGGCCGCAGAAACCGTCATCAACGCCAAGGCCGCCAGCAAGGGCTACCGCGCCGATTCGCTCAAGGCCTACAAAACGGCGCTCGATGACAGCTTCGTGATGAAGGATCTGTACAAGTACCGCGACATGCCCAAGGTGCTGCACAAGAACCCGCAGTTCTTCACCAGCTACCCGGACATGGTGGCGCAGGCGGCCCGCACCATGATCACCGTGGACGGCGTGGACAAGAAAACCAAAGAGCGCGAGATATTCGCGAGTTTCCGCAAGACCCGCAAGCTCACCGGGCTGGTGGGTGATGCGTACAAACTCTGGAAGGCCATACGATGACTGCCATTACCGTCAATGTGGAAGAAAAACTCTTCCAGAACCGCTACCGCGTCGATGCCGGGCGGCCCCACATCAAGATCAAGGATGCCGACATCTGCACCAACGAGTGCGGCTCCAAGAGCTGCACCTTTGTCTGCCCGGCGTCCTGCTACAAGACCGAGGGCAACGGCACCGTGACCCTGATCACCGACGGCTGCCTGGAGTGCGGCAGCTGCCGCATCATCTGCAGCGAGCACATGAACGTCGATTGGGAATACCCGCGCGGCGGCCACGGCATCCTCTTCAAGTTCGGTTAAAAAAGAAAGCAGCCACACCATGAGCAAACCCCTGCGCCACGTTTTCGTCTGCACGCAGAACCGTCCGCCTGTCCATCCGCGAGGCTCGTGCGCCAGCAAGGGCGCCGTCGCCGTGCTGCAGGCCTTCTGGGCCGAACTGCAAAAGCGCCAGGCTTACGAAAAAGTCTCCATCACCAACTCCGGCTGCATCGGCCCCTGCGAGTTGGGCGCCAATGTGCTGGTCTATCCCGAAGGCGTGCTCTACCGGGGCGTGACGCTTGAAGATGTCAACGAAATCTTCGACAGCCACCTCGAAGGCGGCGTTCCCGTCGAGCGCCTGCTGGCGCCCAAGGCGGTCTGGTGAACCTGCTGACCGGGGTTGAGTCCACCGAGCTGTTCGGCGGCACGGTTTCCCCGGCCGTGCAGCACCTGATCGACGTGGCGCGCAATGCGCCGCCCGCGCAGGTGGAGGCGGCGCTGTGGACGGCGGCGGCCACCGCACCGGACCAATTGCCGGTGTATTACCTGCTCTACAAGATGCACGCCGGGCGCGGCCAGCTCGACCTGGCGCTGTCTGCGGCCAGCAAGGGCCTGGCGGCTGCGGCCAAGGCGGCGCAACTGGCCGCTGACTGGCGGCTGGTGGCGCCTGGCGATACCGATTTTTCGGTGCCGGGACCGGCGCGCTTCTGGCTCTTCACGCTCAAGGCGCTGGCCTTCATCAGCCTGCGCCGGGGCGAGCGCAACACCGCTGCGGCGCTGGTGGCGCAACTGCGCCTGCTGGACCCGGAAGACCACCTGGGCGCCAGTACCGTCGAGACGCTGCTGCGCGAGTCGGTTTGAGGAATTGATCGAGCATCTGTCCAGCCGTGGCGAGGCTGGAAGGTATCAATGAAACGCGATTACCTGGCTTGCCTGGGCATCCTCCGGCCCAAAGCACACGGCATGATCCGTGCAGACGCCGCAGGTCGGCGCCTTGCAAAT
Source organism: Polaromonas naphthalenivorans CJ2 (assembly GCF_000015505.1). Taxonomy (GTDB): domain Bacteria; phylum Pseudomonadota; class Gammaproteobacteria; order Burkholderiales; family Burkholderiaceae_C; genus Polaromonas; species Polaromonas naphthalenivorans. The sequence continues at coordinate 2,455,863 of NC_008781.1, forward strand.
CAAAATATCCTCGCGTTCGCACAACTGCTTGTAGAAGAATTTCTTCCACTTCATGTGCTGCGTGTTCTTGGCGGCAAGCGCTGGAAACCAGTGGCCGATCAGCGCCGAGAGTTCGTTGCGCGATGGCAGGCAGAGGTCTTGCCACAAATGGTTGTCGCCCAGGCTGGCGCAGGCCATCGCCCAGGCAATGGCGTCCGACGCTTGCGCGGGGCCGGCGGCCAGGTCCGCGTGTTCGCGCAGCAGGCTGACCACTTCCTCGATTTCGTCACTGCGCGGCTCGATGCGGTCGGCGCCGGCCAGCGCGTGCCAGTCCAGCCCGAGCGCCGCATCAGCGCCGGGAAACCAGCGCGCCAGCAGCCAGCGCGTGGCCGTCGCATCGAGGCCGGGCATGGGCAGCAGGCTGCGGCCGTGGCGCTCGAACGCGGCTGACAGCACCCCGGCCAGGGCCAGGGCGGCCGCATCGTTCGCGTCCGGTGCGCAAGACATCAACACGGCGTGGGCGCTCATGTCCCGGCTCGCTCAGATCACCGCAGGGGCGTGGGTATAGCACTTCTTCGGGCAGATCTTGGCGCAGGCGGTGCAGCCGATGCACAGCTCCTGGTGCGCAATCGTCATGACCTTCTTGTCGTATTCATCGTCGTCGTCATCGTCGTCATCGACGCGGACATACTCGCCATCGGCGTTCAGGCCGACGAGTTCAAGCACGCCGCGCGGGCAGACCTTGAAGCAGCGGCCGCAGCCGATGCACTTTTCCTCGTCCAGCGAGGCGACAAAGGTGGGCGTCCAGGTGGCGCCGCTGGGCATGGTGATGTTGAATGTGTTGCTCATGGCGTTTCCTGGCGGGGTTTTCAGCCTGCTGCCGCAGCAGCCTCCTTGCGTGCCTCCATCAGCGCGGCATGGGCTTCATGGCAGCGCTGGGAAACTTCAAGAATCTTTTCCCAGTTGGTGGGCAGGTCTTCGGACAGGTCGTGCAGGTCCATCTTGGCCTGCGTGGCGCGCGCGTTGAGTTTCTTCAGGCGCGCCTTGAGTTCGTCGGCATCCGTGCTCATGCTCAGGCTCCGTACTGGGCCACGGCCGGGTAGGCGCGGATCATGGCGACGGCTTCGTCAAAGAACTTGCCGCCCGCGTCCGCCAGCTTGGCCAGCGACGGGAAACCGAAGCGATGCACGTCGCGCAGCTGCTTGTTGACCACCACCAGGCGGCCGGCGATCAGCACCATGCGGCCAAAGCCTTCGTGGCTCATCTTCATCATCGGCGAGACCATCTGGCCGGTTTCGCGCTCGACGGCCACGGCAATGGCGTTGTAGAAAATCTCCAGATGCCACAGCGTCTCGGGGTCCGGGTCGCCCAAAATTGGCAATGCGCGGCGCTCTTCGGCCGTGTGGATGTAGGGCTTGAGCAATTCCAGGTCGGTCTTGCCTTCCCAGGTGCCGTGGATGTCCTGCGCGCGCAGCTGCTTGACCAGTTGCTGCACGAAGGCGGTGCCCATCAGGGCCTCGTCGCTGGCGGGGGACGCAGGCGTTACGGGCGTCACGGGAGTTTCAATGCTGGCTTGTTCGGTCATGGGGTTACCTCGTCATCTTCAAAGTCAAAAGAGCGTTCGTTGTCCTTGGCCAGCGCCTTGCGCAGCCAGGGCGGGGGCGTGCCATTGAGCACGACCTGCAGCTTGTCCAGGATTTCCGCAATCGATTCGGGTTGCGGCACCTTGATGGGGTGGATCTTCATGGCCACGACGCGCGCCGCGCCGGAGCCGCCGATGGCGGCGACATACAAAATGGCGACATCCTTGATGGCTTCGAGCTTGGGCGCGAGCTTGTCCTCGTCGCCGTCTTCTTCGAGCTTGTCGCCGAAGTCGAAGCTCTCGATGAAATGGTGGCCTTCAGGCGACACCTCATAGACGACGATGCTCTTGGCCCAGCCGAAGTGCGCGTCAACGCGCTCCTTGTCCTGGGTAGCGAAAGCGATTTTCATGAGAACCTCCTAAGTTAAGGTCAGGCACTGGCTTCAGCCAGCGTGGTGGGGGTGAGAGGGGTGCCGCAGCAACCGGCGCCAGCGCTGGGCGCAGCGGCGGCGGCGGCCTCGGGCGTCAGCGGCCAGTCGCCCGGATGGTGATGCACGATCTGGTCGATCATGAGATTGGCGATTTCGAAAATGAAGTCCATCGTGCCCCGGTAGCCCACCATGCGGCGGTGCGCATTGCCGATGCGGTCAAACACCGGAAAACCGATGCGCAGCAGCGGCTTGTTCAGCCGTTCCGCCGCCTGCCGGCCATGCGAATGGGTGATCAGGAGGTCGCAACCGGCGTCGGCCGCGCCGCGCTCCAGGTCTTCAAGGTCGCCCAGCACGACCTGTTCGGCGGGCAGCAGCGCATGCGCCGGGGATTTGGTCGTGCTGATGCAGCAGCGCAGCTCGGCGCCCATCTCGTGCAGCAGGCCGCCCACGGCCAGCAGCAAATCAGGCTCGGCGCCAATCGCCACCTTCACGCCGCCGGTGTAGAAATGGCCGTCGAGCATGGCGTCGAGCAGCTGGCTGCGCTGGCGCCGGTATTTGGCGGGCACGGGTTTGCCGGAAATCTGCGCCAGGCGCTGCAGGAAGCGGTCGTTGACTTCCAGCCCCGTCAGGCGCTCGAAGATTTCCAGCGGTGTGCCGGCAATCTCGCGCAGCGCCTCGGCACCCTCACGGGTCTGCTCGCCCACGCCCAGGGTGAAGGCTGAACCACCAGCGGCGCGAATCTGTTCCAGCGTCGTTCCGCCCAGCGTCGTGCCGCGCCAGTCGGGCGCGATGTGGCCGTCGAGCGAGCCCGAAATGTCGGGCAGCACAATGCTAGAGAGGCCAAAGGATTCGATGATCTCGCGCAGCTCGTCGATGTCGCCCGGCGACAGGTGGCTGCCGGGCAGCAGGGTGATCTGGTCGGCCTTCACCGGCAGCGGCTTGACCAGCGCCTTGACGATGGCGGTGATGGCGTGCTTGTAGCCGTCCTCGAAAGCGCCCACGTAGTCGGGCGTCGAGACATAGACGATTTCGGTGTCATCGAGTTCGGGCTTGCGCTTACGCACCGTGACGATGTAGCCGTCCACATCGTCGCCCTTGGTTTCGGTCAGGCCGGTCGAGCAGATGGCGATGACCTTGGGCGCTGCGCGCTTGCGGATATTGAGCAGCGCCGCTTCAATGTTGTCGTAGCCGCCGAGGATGGAAGTGACCTCGTTCATGGCCGTGGTCTGCAGCGGAATGGCTTCCTTGAAGTGCCGCACCAGCAGCACCAGGCCAAACGAGGTGCAGCCCTGCGAGCCGTGCATCACCGGCATGCAGGCGTCCAGCCCCAGAAAGGCAAAACTCGCGCCCAGCGGCTGGCTCATCTTGAGCGGGTTGACCGTGCAGGATTTTTTCGATTCGACAACGCTGGCCATAGGATGTGCTCTTTTCTAAAGGTTGCGTCAGACCGGAATTTCTTCGGGCTCCAGGCCCATCGCCTTGGCAGCGATGTCGGCCAGAAAACCCATGCCTTGAGCCGGAACTTCGGGGATGGCCGCCGTCGGCACGGCGCCCAGGGTTTCGCCGTCGTCGCCCCAGGGTGCGGGAATGCGCACCTGCTGCCATACCGGGTTGTAGATCGCCCGGTCGATTTCGCGCACCAGCTCGACCATGCCTTCGTAGCCGCCGTAGGGGTGATGGCGCTCCTGGTTGATGTCCAGCCAGGGCATGCGCGCCTTGAGCGCGACGAACTGCGAGCGCCCACCCGACAGCATGATGTCGGCCCTTGCGTCGCGCAGCATGTTGTACATCTCGCGCGGCGTCATGTCGTCGATCATGTGGGCGTCGTCGCCCATGATTTCCTTGATTTTTTCCTTGTCTTCCTTGGTGCTCTTCTTGACGCTGGTGCCGGCAATCTCGATGCCCGCTTCCTGCAGCGCGGCAACGACCGACCAGGACTTGACGCCGCCGGTGATCAGCAGCGCCCGCTTGCCCGTCAGGCGCGTCTTGTAATGCGCGATGCGCTCCCAGGCCCTGGCCTCTTCGACGGCAATCAGGCGTTCGGTGCGCTCCAGCAAATCAGCCGGTGCGCCCTGCTTGACCAGCAGCGTGGCGATCTGGCGCAGCGTGTCGCTCATGTCGCCAATGCCGTAGAACGAGCCTTCAAAGTAGGGAATGCCCCAGCGCTGCTCCATCTTGGTGGCGATGTTGATCATCGACTTGGAGCAGACCATCATGTTCACCTTGGCCCGGTGCGCGCTGGCAACCTCGTTGTAGCGGCCGTCGCCCGAGATGCACGACAGGATGCGGATGCCCAGCGCGTCGAGCAGCGGCTTGACCTGCCACAGCTCGCCGACCAGGTTGTATTCGCCGATGATGTTGATGTCGTAAGGCGTGGTGAACTCGGGCTCGACGGTGCCGATCACGTAGTCCAGCAGGGCTTCTGCGCCGAGCTTGTTGCCCAGGTTCTTGGGGCCGGCAAAACCGGGGGCGTTGACCGGAATGATGGGCTTGCCGAATTTTTCGGTGGCGCGCTGGCACACCGCTTCAATGTCGTCGCCGACCAGCGCGGTCACGCAGGTCTGGTACACAAAGACTGCCGGCGGGTCGTATTTGTCGATGATCTCGCGGATGGACTTGAACAGGCGCTTTTCGCCGCCGTAGATCACGTCCAGCTCGTTGATGTCGGTGGTGAAGCCGGTGCGGTAAAGCTGCGAGCCGGACGAAGCGCTGTGCCGGTTGTCCCAGGAATTGCCCTCGCAGGCAATCGGCCCGTGGACCAGATGGGCGACATCGACCACCGGCTGCAGCGCGATCTTGGCGCCATCAAAGGCGCAACCACCGGCTGCGGCGCCGGGGTTGAGCTGCTTGGTGCAACCCTTCTTGCGTTCTTTCTCGGTCTTGCCCTGGTTCTTGTCACAGCCCGGTTCTTCGAACACTTCAGCGATCTTGGCCTTGAGCGAGACTGACATGAAAGACTCCTGATAGGGTGGATGTACCCTTCTTTGCATTTTTGGTGCCAGGGTAAAAACCGTGTTCAGGAGCTGTTTTGGCGGTGTCTAGGCGCTGCCAGCGCTGCGCTTTGGCGGGTTTGGCGGAATTGCGACAGAGGGTTTGCGACAGGGGGCAGCGTCAACGACTGTTGAAGGCTGGGGGCTGGCGGGCGCGCTGGCAACGGCTCCCGATGTGGCGGTGTTGACTGGTGCGCAATTTGCTTGACGATCGAAGCCTGCTTTCAAAACCCGCTCCAGATTGGCGATTTCTATCGTGTTCACTTCAATCCATCTCACGAGTGCAGCGAACTCAAGTCGGTTTTGGGTGTGTGAATCCCGTGTGTCAGCTTGCAGCTGCGTGACTGTGAAGAGCCCGGAGGTGGCCCATGCATGACAGCCCGTGGCCTGACGATAAAGAGCAATGGGTCATTTGGAACGGTTTGTCCGGAATGATCGCCATGGCGGCGATTGGCCGTGTCGAAGTCGCCCCGGACGGCAGGCGTGCCTGGCTGGACAAGCCGTTCGAGATGGCGGGTCCGTTTAGCCTTGATGCGCTCGAGACAGACGGTCGGGTGGCCTTCGCCGCCTGCATTGTGATGTCGCGGCAGAGATGGCAAGACGATCAGGGCGCGTTGCGTCGGGATGCCTATGAAAAACGCCGTGCAGCGAAGGAGCGACTGCACGAGGAACAAGCGCGATTCAACAAAGGCAGGAGAGGACGCCGAAGCGACGACAAGCCATTCGATGAGAGGCAACACCGAGAGACATTGAACCTTCCGGTCGATGGGAAGCTTGAGCTATCCCAGGTCAAAACGGCTTATCGGCGGCTCGCCCAGAAGGCGCATCCCGACGTCGGTGGTAGCCACGAGCAGTTTCTGCGCATTACGCAAGCGCGAAACGCGCTGCTCGATTGCATTTCGTAATCGACGTTGCCATGGGCTGGATACGAACAGCCTAACGTCGGCGTTGTTCGGCGGGCAGCACACGCCGCGAAACGGCCTTCTGCCGTTGCGTGTCCACGCCGAGCACCCAGAGTTATGTGTACTCATCGGAGGATGATGGACATTATTTGCCGGCTGGAATATCAAATGTCTCAAGCAGCAATTCACCTGTCGGCGCGCGCTCAAGCTTGATTGATTTTCCAGAGTTCTGCGTGACTATCGGAGTGTTTCCGGCCATAAAAACGCCCACAGAAGGACGAGTGGTTGCCGTATCCGGTGGAGCAGCGAATTTCCCCGTGTAAACGACGACGTATTTGGCGCTCTCCGGTATTCTTACGCCCCCCACCATGTGTGCGTTGTTATCTCGGAACATATTTCCATCTTCAAACTCTTGGCGTGGTGTAAGCGCGACCAAAGGCTCGTATCTCGTATCCATAAACAGAAAAATAGGCTGCAGGTACTGGCCAATCAGCATTCCGTTGAAGTAGCTCTTAACGAAAAGCAGCCGGTTCGGTGCTGTTTCAATTTCGAAAGCCTTAAAGTAGCTCTTACCCCTGCCGAATTGGTAGACGGGCGATTTTTCGTCTAGAACAAATCGTGCATCAGTGCCAGGCCGCAAAGGCACATATTGAAAGACAGTCACGTCCTTGCAACAAACGACCTTTGTTTCAAGGGTAGTCTCTTGCTGCGCAGCTGGCATTGCGCTGCAACCTACAAGAACCCAGACACAACCCAGAACTGTAAGTATTCTCATTTTTTATCCTTCTTAAAACTGCTCAACACATCACTCACATTGATACAGACGCAGGGGGAGCATTGGCGACATATAAGGTTGAAGATGACAGGCGCACACGAAGCGAGCGAGTAAGGCGCGCGGTCGCACTCACTGCTCGACGCCTCCAGCAAGCGACATGAGCGAGGCTTGAATTGCTACAAAATACATAGCTACCTGCGCATACCCAGCGTGCGCAAAAGCCCTAAAAAGCTTGCAAAATAGCCCCGACTACAAGTTCGCTGGGGAATCCGCCCCTGCCAGCGCCTCGAAGCCGGCCACGAGATCAAACAGTTCCTCGTCGATGCCGCTCTGGCGCAGACGGTGAAATGAGCGGTTCAGGTCGTCCAGCAATTCTTCAATGTTTTTCTCGGCACGCTGCATCGCCGCCAGGCGGCTGGCGTTTTCGCTGGCCAGTGATTCGGCGCAGGCCCTGAACAGCGAGACGAACAGGTATTCGCGGACAAAGGCCGGCAATGCGGCTTGTGCGCCATTGATGGCCTCCGGCAAATTCCGGGTCGGCCAGGCCAGCGCCGTCAACTCCCGCCGCCAGGTCTCGTCCAGCGGCAGCAGCCGCTGGCAGACGGGGGTGTAAATCGCCCCGGCATGCGGGCGGCTGTGAAAAACATACACCTGCGTGATCTCGCCTTTTGCCAGCAGCGCATCCACCTCGACCAGCACCTGCCCGACCAGCGATGTAATCGCGCCAATCGAGCCCGGCAACATGAAGCTTTTGCCCAGCATCAGGCGGGTTTCCGCGAGCCGCGACCCGATGCGCTCGCCGACGGCGCAGACCGTCTTGGCACCCGGCAAATCCTCCAGCGTCCTGAGCACGAAATCGGCCATCACATCGTTGAACTGGCCCACCAGCCCCTGGTCGGAGCCAAAGACCACGGCGGCGATGGCCCCGGCGCCCGGGCGCGGCGTGTGGGCCTGGGCAAGAGGCTGCTGACCGTGGCGCAGGCAGGCCACCAGCCCCAGTTGCACCGTGCGGTAGTAATCATCCAGCGCGCGCACCGCATTTTCGTACTGGGTGATGCTTGAGGCGGCCACCGCCTTCATCGTGCGCACGACGGACTGAAGGTCGCCGGCCGTGCCAATCTTGCGTCCCAGGCTGGCGGTGGTGTCGCTCATGGGGCGCTCGTGCGCCGGCTCTCGGCGGGTGGCGGCACAAAGGGTTTGAGCGCATCGCGGGCCAGCTGAATCAGCGTGGCCCGGTCTGCTTCGCTCAGTTTCATGGCCGTGTCAAAGCGGGTCTGAAGCTCGGCCGGCAGGGTGGCCGCCGCCTGAAGCACGGCTTGCTCGGCCGCCGTCATCCGCGCAAGCGGCACGCCGTCAAAAAATGCGGCGGTCAGCGCCAGCAGCACGGTGATTTGCCCGGCCATCGACACCGGGGCCGATTCCGGCTGCTGCAGGCACGCCCGGATGCGCCGTCCATGCTCGATGATTTTTTGGGTGTTTTCATCCAGCCGGGCACCAAACCGGGCAAAGGTTTCCAGCTCCTCGAACTGCGCGTAAGCCAGCTTGAGGTCGCCAGTCACCGCCCGGTAGGCGGCGCGCTGCGCCTTGCCGCCCACGCGCGAGACGGATTTGCTGACATCGACGGCGGGCAGCACGCCCAGCTCAAACAGCGATGGCGACAGGTAAATCTGCCCATCGGTGATGGAGATCAGGTTGGTCGGGATATAGGCCGACATGTTCTGCGCTTCCGTCTCGATGATGGGCAGGGCGGTGAGCGAGCCGCCGCCGCGCTCCGGGCGCAGATGGGTGGCGCGCTCCAGCAGGCGCGAGTGGATGTAGAAAATGTCGCCGGGAAAGGCCTCGCGTCCGGGCGGGCGGCGCAGCAGCAGGGACAACTCGCGGTAGGCGCGGGCGTGCTGCGTCAGGTCGTCATAGACCACCAGCACGTCGCGGCCCATCTCCATGAAATGCTCGGCAATGCTGGTCGCCGCGTAAGGCGCGATGTAGGCCAGTCCGGGCGGGTCGTTGCCCTCGGTGACGACGACGACGGTGTATTCCATGGCGCCCTTCTCGCGCAAAACGGCAATCGTCCTGGCCACGGCGGCGGCGCGCTGGCCAATCGCGCAGTACACGCACAGCACATCCTGCCCGCGCTGGTTGAGGATGGTGTCCACCGCAATCGCGGTCTTGCCGGTCTGCCGGTCGCCCAGGATCAGTTCACGCTGGCCGCGCCCAATCGGAATCAAGGCATCGACGACCTTCAGGCCGGTCTGCAGCGGTACGGTGACGGGCGCGCGGTCCATGATCGGTGCTGCGGGCCTTTCAAGGGCCAAGCGCGCGCTGGAAACCACCGGCCCCAGGCTGTCGAGCGGGCGGCCCAGCGGGTCAATCACCCGGCCCAGCAAGCCCTCCCCCACGGCCACGTCCATCACGCGGCCGGTGCGCCGGACCGGATCGCCCGCATGCAGATGCCCGTAGTCGCCCAGCAGCACGACGCCGATTTCGGTCTCGTCCACATTGAAGGCGATGCCAAAGACATTGCCGGAAAAGCTCACCAGCTCCTCAAAGCCCACGCCCGGCAGGCCGGAAACCATGGCGATGCCGGTGGAAACGCGGGTGATGGTGCCGACCTCGTGCGGCGTCAGTTGCGCCGTGTAGGTTTCAAGCCCATGGCGAAGGCTGGCAAAGGTGCGGTCCAGGGCACTTTTCAAGGTATCGGCCGGCGCGCTCATGCGGTTGTCTCTGCTGCTGTTGCGGCGGCGGGCTCGGGCTGGCGTTGAGGTTCGGACGGCTTTTCAAGCAGGCCGTCAACATGCTGTTCGAGCGACGCAAGAACCTCCGCGATGTTCCAGTCAAGCTTCCACCCGTTGGCGGTCAGTTCGATGCCGCTGATCAGCGCTGGCGTGGTCTCGAAGCAGACCTGGGTATCCGCCGCGAGGGTTTCATTGAGCGCCTGCTGCAGGGCCGCCCGCTGCGCCGGCGGCAGCTCGAAAACGCTGCGCACCCGCACAGGACTGGGTGAAGCTTGCAAGGCCCGGGCCAGCCGCGCCCTGGCCTCCTCGTCAAGCGTTCGCAGGCGGCGCACGAACACCTCGGCCATGCGTGCCTCCAGCGTGGTCCCGGCCAGATCGGCCAGCACCTTGTGCGCCACGGCAAACACTTCATCGCGGCTTCGGCGGGCGATGTCCTGGTGCAGGCTCTGCAGCTCGCTGGCCAGCGCGTCCTGCCGCTTGACGCTCAAGGCGTCCGCCGCCTGCCGGGCGTCTTCGAGCAGGCGCTGGCGTTCGGTGGCGATCTCGTCCTTGACCTTGGCCAGCATCTCGCTGTGCTGGCGATCAAACGCCGCGTTTTTTGCCTGGAACTCGCCCTGCTCCTTCTGGGCAGTGGCCTGCTTCAAGGCAGCGTCCGCCAGCGCCGAAGCAATCCGCTTCTCGCGCGCGTCGATGGCGTCGAGGATGGGCTTGTAGAGAAAGCGCTTCATCAGCCACACCAGGATGAGAAAGTTGAGCGCTTGCGCGCCGACGGTGAACCAGTCAAAGAGCATGGCTTACTTCCCGGCGGCCTGGGCGATGGCGAAATTCCAGAACGGGTTGGCGAAAATCAGGATCATCGAGACCACGAAGCAGTAAATGGCGGTGGACTCGATCATCGCCAGGCCAACAAACAGGGTGCGGGTGATGGTGGCCGAGGCGTCGGGCTGCTGGGCCAGCGCGGTGAGCGCCGTCGCCACCGCCCGTCCTTCGGCGAATGCCGGCCCCATGCAGCCAAAACCCGTGGTCAGGCCGGCGATGACAATGGATGCCACCGCGATGATTGTCATGCTGTCCATGCGATTTCCTTGAGTGGTTGGGGTTGTTTGAGGTTGTTGATTCAATGGCCGGCGCCGGACGCCGGCGCCGTGGGCGGGAGAGTGGGCCGGCTCTCATGCGTGGCCGCCGCGATGTAAACCGCCGCCAGGATGCTGAAAATGTAAGCCTGCACCATGCCCGTCAGCAGGCCCAGCACCGTCATGACGACCGGAAAAATGAAGGGCGTGATGCTCAGCAAAATGCCGATGATCATCGCCCCGCTCATCATGTTGCCAAACAGGCGCACCGCCAGGGCCAGCGTGCGGGAGGCTTCGCTGATGAGGTTGAACGGCAGCATGATGACGGTCGGCTCCAGGTAAGTCTTGAGGTAGCCCGCCAGGCCCTGGTCCTGGATGCCGAACAGCGGCACGGACACCATCACGCACAGGGCCAGCGCCGCCGTGGTGGACAGCGAGCCGGTCGGCGGCTCGTAGCCCGGAATGACGGTGCACAGGCTGGCCATGGCGACAAACAAAAAGAGCGTGCCCAGAAAGCCGATGTATTGCTTCGGATGGCGAAGGCCGACATCTTTAATCTGCGCCTCGATGCCGGTGACGATGATTTCCAGAAAATTCTGCCAGCGCGAGCGCGTGAGGTCCGTCGAAAGGCGGCGCGTGACGAGCTTTGAGCCGACGGCCATCGCCAGCATCAGGCCCCAGGTGAACACAATGGTGGCGTTGAGCTTGAAAACCCCCTGCTGCCAGAAGATGATCTCATCGGGACTAAGGCGCACGGCGGGCCTCCTGGTCTGAAAGGGCCTGGCGCGCATCAAGCGGCCGGGTCAGCCGCGTCACCACCTGCCGGGCCATGACAAAACCGGCCAGGCAGGCCAGCAAGCGCCGCCAGTCGCCCCCTGAAACCACATAAAACCCGGCCATCGTCAAGCCCATGCGCAGCAGCAGGCTGGCAAACACCCACAGCGCGGGCCGGCTGGAAACCAGGCTCTTGCGAACCGTCCACCACAGGCCGCCAAAGAAAATGGCGCCGAGCGCGCCGCCCGCGATGCAGGCCAGCACCAGGGCCGGCGTTTCATTCATCGTCATGTTCAGGTTTCTCCCGCATGGCTGCGTCTTCGCGGGCGACCCAATGCCACGCATTCAGGCAGCCCAGCATCAGCCCGGCCATCAGCAGGGCCAGCGTCCAGGAGCGCCCGCCCGGATAGCGCCGGTCCAGCCAGATGCCGAGCGCCGCGCCCAGCAGGGTCGGCACGGCCACGGACCAGCCGATCATGCCCATCAGCCCCAGGCCCGACCACACGCCGGGCGCGGGGTTGCGCCGCGCCTTGAGCTTGCGCGCAGCCTTGACGCCGACCTGTTCGGCCAGGCCGGGTTCTGTTTTTGAAGTTTTCCGGGGTTTATCAGTCATGCTGAAAAGTCGCGAAGCGACGCAAAAACCCGGTTTCGAGTTTGGCCATGACCGCGCGCACGTTTTGCTCGTGCTCGTCCAGCGTCAAGAACTCCTGCTCGACGGCCTGGCGCAACTCGCCAAGGTTTGCGCCGCCCATGGCCCGCCGCACGGAAACCAGCACCTCCGCGCCGCTCTTGACCAGCACGCCGCTGTCCACGGCGACAAACACCTCTCCGTCAGAGGCGGTCTCGTAGATCAGGATGCCGGGCGTCAGCGCCGCCACGCAATCGAGCCGCTGCGGCAGCAAGCCAAACGAGCCCGCCTGGGTTTCGGCGACGATGCGCGAGACCGCTGTTTTTTCAGCAAAAATCCTGAACGGCAGCAGAATTTTAAGATTCATGGACATCGATTGCCTCTGTCTTCCTGGCCCGGGCTTCGTCAATCTTCCCGATCATGTAGAGCGCGCTCTCCGGACAGTCTTTGAACTCATCGCGCAGGATTCGTTCACAGCCGTCGAGCGCGTCTTCGAGGCTGACCAGCTTGCCTGGCAGGTTGGTGAACTGCTCGGTCGTGAAAAACGGCTGGGTCAGGAAGCGCTCCAGCCGGCGCGCGCGGCCGACCACGTTGCGATCCTGCGGCGACAGTTGCTCCAGCCCAAGCATGGCAATGATGTCCTTGAGCTGGGCGTATTGCGCCAGCGTGCGCCGGATCTCCTGCGCCAGCGCGTAATGCCGCTCGCCGACGATGCCCGGCGTGGCCATTTTGGAACTCGACTGCAGCGGGTCAATCGCCGGAAAAAGCCCTTCGCTGGCCCGCTTGCGCGACAGCACGATGGACGCCGAGAGGTGCGAGAACGTATGCACGGCGGCCGGGTCGGTGAAGTCGTCCGCCGGCACATACACCGCCTGGATGGAGGTGATGGCGCCGCTGTCGGTGTTGGCAATGCGCTCCTCCAGCCCCGACAGCTCGGTGCCCATCGTCGGCTGGTAGCCCAGGCGCGAGGGCATCTGCCCCATCAGGCCGGAGACTTCGGAGCCGGCCTGGATAAAGCGAAAAATATTGTCAATCAGCAGCAGCACATCGCGGTGCTCGTCGTCGCGGAAATACTCGGCCATCGTCAGCGCCGCGTGGCCGACCCGAAAGCGGCTGCCCGGCGGCTCGTTCATCTGGCCGAAGACCATCACCATGCTGGGCAGCACGCCGGCGTCCTTCATGTCGCGGTACAGCTCTTCGCCTTCGCGGCAGCGCTCGCCAATGCCGCAAAAAATGCTGATGCCCTCCTGGTGCCCGACCATGTTGTGGATCATTTCGGTGAGCAGCACCGTCTTGCCCACGCCCGCGCCGCCGAACAGCCCGGCCTTGCCGCCGCGCTCCAGCGGCAGCAGCACGTCAATGACCTTGATGCCGGTCACGAAAACCTCAGACCGGGTGGAGCGCCGGGCCAGCGCGGGCGGCGCGCGATGCACCGAGCGCCATTGAATATCCGGCGGGGCCGGCAGGCGGTCGATGGTGTTGCCAAACACGTCGAACATGCGGGAAAGAATGCCCTTGCCGACCGGCGCTTTCAAGGGTCCGCCGGTGTCCACGACGGGCATGCCGCGCGCCAGGCCCTGTGTGGGCGTCAGCGCAATCGCGCGCACATGGTGCGCATCGCGCTGCGCCAGCACTTCAACGATGATGCGGCCTTCGTCGGCGTGCAGCACGGTGTGAATCGGGGGCAAATGCGTGTCGAACCGCACATCGACCACGCTGCCGCGCACCGAGACAACAACGCCGAGATGGGGAGCATCGGCCTGGAGCCCGCCGTCAGTCATGGCATTCCTTTTTTCCAGCATGAAATGGACTGCGTGGCAGCCCTTGACACACTGTAACGCATGAAAATGTACGCTCCACCAAGCCAGCGGCGCCTGCTGCCTTCCTGTTTACAGGCGATCCGGCAAGCCGCCTCAACACACTAAATGCTATTAAATAAATAGCTGCTTGCGCATACCCAGCGTGCGCAAAAGGCCTGAAAAGCCTGAAAAAATGCCTCCAGCCGAAAAATCGCTTGCCGAATGCGCTGCCTCGCCCTGCCCCTCCAACCTTCAGCCCTCGGTCGGCAGCGCCTGGCCGCTCAGGTGCAGCTTCATCCAGCGCTGCAGCTCGGCGACATGCTGGGATTCTTCCTCGACGAACTCCTTGGCCAGCACGCGGATTTCAGGGTCGGTGGTGGACTCCAGCACCTCGGCGTAAAAATCCAGCCCCGCGCTCTCGGCATCCAGCGCCACCTGCAGCGCCTGCTCGATGCCGATGAACGGGTCGGCGGCCCAGATCGCTGCGGCCTCGGGGCTTTCAACGTCGGGCCAGCGGTAGTCGCCGGCCTTCATCTCGGGCAAGGTGCGAAAGCCCGCGCGCGCCCGGGCATCGCCCAGATGCAGCAGCGAATAGTCGGCCAGCCGGCGAAACAGCCGCCCTACTTCCTTGTTGCCGGCCGTGGTCATGGCATCGGCGAGCTGGCCGAAGCGCAGCGCTGCCTCGCTCTCCAGTTGAATCGTATGGGCCAGAAATTCTTCTACGGTTTTCATGTTCTTCCTTTGTCAAAAGCCTGTGCGGGCGCCTTCAAACGGCCAGCGCCGGCAGGGCGGGATCGAGGCCGCGAAACATCGCGCAGCGCAGGAACACCTCGCGCGTTGCCTTTTCCTGCTTGTGGCGGCAGTACTTGGCGACCAGCTTGGCCAGGCCCTTGATGTCGCGCCCGGTGGCGGCCGGAAACAGCGCCGCCAGCGTACCCGGCATGCCCTCCTCCAGGCCGAGCCCGAACTGCTCGCCCATCACCTGCCAGATGCGCTGGCGGCCGGCCGCGTCGGGCGCGTGGTAGCGGATCAGCGCAATGCAGCGCGAGACGATGGCCTCGTCGATGTCGTCGATGCGGTTGGTGGTCAAAAACAGCAGGCCGTTGAAATACTCCAGCACGCGCAAAAAGACGCCGACCACGGCATTCATCGTCAGGTTGTCGTCGCGCCGCTTGATATAGACATCGGCCTCGTCGATCAGCAGCACGGCGCCCCAGCGCTGCGCGCGCAGCAAAATCTCCTTCAGCGACGCTTCCATCGTCGTGACGTTCAGGCCCAGCTGGCCGGAATGCACGCGGTACAGCGGACGCCGGATGATCTCGGCATAGACCTCGGCGGTCAGCGTCTTGCCCACGCCGGGCGGTCCGGCGCACAGCACGGTGGTGCCGCCGGACTTGCCAGCGATGATGTCGTCCATCAGCACGTCCATCTCGGCGGTCAGGATGTCGATCAGGTCGGTCTGCTCGGGCGGCAGCACCAGCTTGTGCTTGAGCTGCGGCTGGTAGGCATAGGGTTCGAGGTCGCTGACATGCACCCAGACATGGTGGTGCAACTCAAGGTGGAACATCAGAATCAGCGGATGCACCGGCAGGCGCTTGAACAAGGCGGGCTGGTGCTTGAGTTCGGCGTGCAGCGCCAGCACCTCGTCCTCGGCGTCAAAATGGTTGCTCTTGGCGGCCTTGCTCAGGTAGTTCGAGAGCACTTCGCCGGTGGCCTCCAGGCTGGGGTTGCGCTGCTGCAGCACGCTTTCGTCGTTGACCAGCCGGGCGGCCGTGCCCTGCGCCGACAAAATCACCACATCCTTGCGCAGCCAGTCGCTGTCGCGGTGGGTGGCGCTCGGGTCTTGCGCATGGAAAGCGGTGCCGCGCCCCTCGAACTGCGCGCCGTTCTGGGCGCGCCAGTCAAAGTAGCGCTCCACGGTAGCCTCGTAGGCTTGCAGCAGGGCCGCCGACTCGCGCACCAGCCCGCGCGACAGCAGCATCTCGGCCACGCTGCGGCCCTTGACATCGCCGCCCGTCAGGCGAATGGTTTGCTGAATCACGCCGGCCTTGGCGTTGGCCTTGAGTTCAATCAAGACCTTGCCGGTTTCGTCGTTGGAAGCGGGTATGTAGTCGATGCGCGTCGGGCACCAGGCCAGCGGCTGGCCGTCGGTGTCGGCGCTGAACAGCCAGCCGTAGCGGGCATCGGCGGCAATGTAGCGCACAAAGGCGGGCACCACTTGTTCCAGCGTCTCGGCGGTGAAGCGCTCGCTGGCGCCACCCTGCAGCGCCTGGCGCAGCGAGCCGAGCTGCGCGGCCCGGCGCTGCTGGCTGGCGCCGCCTTCCTGCCAGAGCTGGCCCAGGCGGTCGAGCACGCCGGGCGAGAGCTGCTGCAGGCCGATTTCAGCATGCGCGCCGAAACGGAGCTGGTCGAGCAGCACCGCCAGTTCAGGAAACTCGCCCGCCAGGGCATGGGCATGGGGGCGTTCAATACGCAGCTTCATCACTGAATCCTCCGTGCAGGCTTTAGTTGTCGTCGGCCAGCACTTCCAGCTCGACCAGCTGCTCGTACAGCGTGCGGCGCGCCCACCACAGGGCCTTGCCGGCAATGCGGGGGTCAGCGCCTTCAAAGGCGCCAATCGCGTCGCGGTCGCTCCAGTAAATACAACTGGTGACGCCGCCGCGCGCGGCCAGCGCCGCGCTCAAGGCATCGCGCTCGGCCACGGGTTCGGTGCGAAAAACGCCCCGGCCCAGCAAGTGGTCAGCCCGGTACAGCGGCGTGTCCCAGCCGTGTTCGTCGCCCAGCGCGCAGATGGCGGGAAAACGCTCGCGCGCTGCGGCGTCGAGCACCGGGTGGCCGAGGTCTTCCAGCAGTTCTCGGGCCGTCACCTCATCGTGGATTTCCCACGGCTGGAGAGGGTCGGAGGCCGCCACCTTGCGCGAGAAGTCTTCATCGTCATAGGCAAACCAGGCGCGCGGCTTGCCCTGCTCAGGAAGTTCGACCACATAAATCACGGCAAGCTCCCATCTATCGCTTAGGGGGTTGAGGTTGAGGGTTGGGTTTCAGGAAGTCTGCGGGTCCTGCATCAGCGTGCGGCGAAAGCCGACCGCCTCGGGGGCCAGCAGGACATGCTGGCCGACTGCGCCGCAGGCAACGCATTTGCCCAGCACTGAAAAGCCCTGCTTGCTGCAGGTCGCCGTCTTGCTTTGCACGCAGCCGGTCTGGCCGCAGACGCATTGGTAAACACTTCCATTGCACAGCAGCCGGTAGCCGCTGCGGGTTCCATCACATCGAACGAGCATCTAATTTCTCCCAGGTTTATTCCACGTTTATTCCACGCCTTCGGCAGCCGCCTTGGCCCACACCGCATGGCGCAGGCGTTGCGTGATGCCGCTCGGGCTGGCGTCAAAAATCCGTTTTGCCGCCGACAGGGCGCTTTGCGCGATGGCGGCTTCCACATGGGTAAAGGGCAAGCGCCCGGCCGCATGCGTCGCACCCGGAACGGCCTTGCTGATGGCCTGCCGGTTGGGGTGCTCTTCCAGCGGAATCAGGCTGTCGGCCTCGCGCGCTCCGGCCAGGCAGATCCAGCCATCAATCACCTCAACCTTGCGGCCGTCCTGTGTGGACCTGATGTAGGTGGCTTGCATGATCAGAACTTCACCAAAATGTCTTCATCGCGCAAAACCATCTGGCAGGCCAGGCGCCAGGGCGGCGGCAAGTCCTTGGTTTCGGCTTCTTCAATCTGCTGGGCGGTGATCTTGCCGGCCAGCTTGAGGACGGTTTTTTCCTTTTGCGTCAGCGCCATGCCGATGGGCGTCTTGGCGGACAGCACGGACACCTGCACCTGGCAGGAGCCGCACTCGCCGTTCTCGCACTCGAATTCCACAGGAATCTTGTTGGCCTTGGCCACGGACAGCAGCGTCCTGGTGTCGCCGGCGATGGCATACACCGTCACATCCTTCTTCATCTCGGGGGAGCTAAAAGTTACATTGGCCATGATGTACTCAGGAATAGGTTGAACGAGAGATAAGCGGTAAGCGGCGAAATGCAGGGCCGGGGGCGAACCCGGCCCTGCAGGCACATCAACGGATGATGTCGTAGCTGTAGTCGGTCTTGCCCGGAACGATGGTGTTGGCATCGAGCGCTTCGAAGAACTCATCGAGCAAGGTCACCAGGACGCGCATGCCGCCTTCGTAGCCCCAGGTGGGGAAACGGTGGTAGTGGTGGCGATCAAAAATCGGGAACACCATGCGGATCAGCGGCGTCGCGGTGTCGCGCTCCAGGTACTTGCCGTAGGTGTTGCCGATCAGGAAGTCCACCGGCTCGGTGAACATCAGCGAACGCAGGTGCCACAAATCGCGTTTCGGATACACCTTGCAGCCCGCGCCGTAAGGCGACGAGTCGAACAGCGCCTGAACCTTCTTGGCCCAGGGTTCGGTGCCGTTGGTGGCCAGCACATGCGAGGGTTCGGCGCCGAGTTCCAGCAGGAATCCAGCGTAGCCCAGCATCTGGTCAGGATCACCATACAGTGCGAAGCGCTTGCCGTGCAGGTGGGCTTGGCTGTCGGCCATGGCGTCCACCAGTTCGCCGCGCTCTTTTTCGAGTTCGGCGGGAATCGGCTTGCCGGTCAGGCGCGAGATTTCCATCAGGAACTGGTCGGTGCCGGCCACGCCCACGGGCGCATTCAGTGCGACGACTTCCTGGCCATGCTCACGGATGAACTTGCTGGTTTTCTCGCAGCAGTATTCCTGGAACACGATGGTCGCCTTGGCATGCAATGCAGCCTGCACTTCTTCCTTCGTGGTGCCGCCGGCGTACATGCGGAACTCGCCGTCGGTGGGCGTGTTCCAGTTGCCGGACGGGTCGCAGATGATGTTGACCTTGACGCCGAACAGGCTGAAAATCCGGCGGATTTCCTTCATGTTGCCGACGACATAGCCGTCAAAGCCGCCGATGAAGTTGATGCTTTCATCTTCCACGCGTACCAGCGGTTCGGTGGTCTTGGCCTTGCCGTCCCAGAAGTGGCGCAGGATGCCCAGCAGCGCATTGTCGTAGCCGGTGATGTGGCTGCCGACGAACGCTGGCGTGTGGGCGAACGGCACGTCGAAGTCGTCGGGCACGCTGCCTTTTTGCTTGCTGGTCTTGATGAAGGCGTCAACGTCGTCACCAATCACTTCGGCCATGCAGGTGGTCGAGACAGCAATCATGTCGGGCTTGTACAGGCTGTAGGCGTTGGACAGGCCATCGACCATGTTGTTCAGGCCGCCGAACACGGCTGCATCTTCGGTCATCGAGGAGCTGACGCAGGACGTTGGCTCCTTGAAGTGACGCGAGAAGTGCGAGCGGTAGTAAGCCACGCAGCCCTGGCTGCCGTGAACGAAGCTCAGCGTCTTGGCAAAGCCGTTGGCGACAAACACAGCGCCCAGCGGCTGACAGGCCTTGGCCGGATTCACGCTCAGCGAATCGCGGGCGAAGTTCTTTTGCTTGTAGTCTTCGGTCTTGGTCCATTCG
Source organism: Polaromonas naphthalenivorans CJ2 (assembly GCF_000015505.1). Classification (GTDB taxonomy): domain Bacteria; phylum Pseudomonadota; class Gammaproteobacteria; order Burkholderiales; family Burkholderiaceae_C; genus Polaromonas; species Polaromonas naphthalenivorans. Next base: position 2,475,018 of record NC_008781.1, read on the forward strand.
ACGATCTGCTTGACCGTCTCGTCGGAATGGTTGAACTCGAAGTCCGCTTTCTTGCTGCGGAAAATCTCTTGGTACTCGGGCTCACGGAACAGCAGTTCGTGGTCGAGAATCTTGTCGGCTGATTGAGGCATGGTGGGGCTCCAAAGGTTAGCGAGAGGCGCGATGGCTGGCCATCGCGCCGGTCATCGTGGGAAAGGGCGGCCGGCGGTCACCGGCCGTCCGGGGTCTTAAGCGGCTTTCTTCCAGGGCGCTTTGGTCAGTGCCCAGATCGGGCTGGAAATCGCCATGTCCATGTCACGGGCGAAGATGGCAAAGCCGTCGTAGCCGTGGTAAGGACCGGAGTAATCCCAGCTGTGCATCTGGCGGAAAGGCACGCCCATCTTCTGGAACACATACTTTTCCTTGATGCCCGAGCCCACGAGATCGGGCTGCACCTGCTCGACGAATTTTTCGAATTCGTAGCCGGTCACGTCGTCATAGATCAGCGTGCCGTCTTTCACGTAGTGCGTGGTGCGCTGGTAGTCGTCGTTGTGGCCGAATTCATAGCCGGTTCCGACCACATCCATGCCCAGGTCTTCGTAGGCGCCGATGACGTGGCGCGGACGCAGGCCGCCGACGAACAGCATGACCTTCTTGCCCTGCAGGCGCGGCTTGAACCGGGCCACCACGGCCTCCATCAGGGGACGGTACTTGGCGATCACCTCTTCGGCCTTGGCCTTGATGGTGTCATCGAAGTGGCTGGCGATTTCGCGCAGGCTTTTCTCGATCATCGTGGGGCCGAAGAAGTTGTATTCGACCCATGGAATACCGTATTTTTCTTCCATGTGCCGGCTGATGTAGTTCATCGAGCGGTAGCAATGCAGCACGTTGAGCTTGGCTTTTGGCGTGTTCTCGATCTCGGCGATGGTGCCGTCGCCGGACCACTGGGAAATCACGCGCAGGCCCATTTCTTCGAGCAAAATGCGGCTGGACCAGGCATCACCACCGATGTTGTAGTCACCGATGATGGCCACGTCGTAAGGGGTGGAGACAAATTCGGGGTGCTTGTTGGGGTCGGTCTTGTCGAACACCCAGTCGCGGATCGCGTCGTTGGCCAGGTGGTGGCCGAGCGACTGGCTCACGCCACGAAAACCTTCGCAGCGCACGGGAACGATGGTCTTGCCAACGTATTCCTTGCTCTTCTTTTTCGACACGGCTTCGATGTCGTCGCCGATCAGGCCAATCGGGCATTCCGACTGGATCGAGATGCCCTTGTTCAGCGGGAACAGTTCCTGGATCTCGTCGATGATCTTGTCGAGCTTTTTGTCGCCGCCGAAGACGATGTCTTTTTCCTGGAAATCGGAGGTGAACTGCATCGTCACGAAGGTGTCGATGCCGGTAATGCCGATGTAGTAGTTGCGGCGGGCAGCCCACGAGTATTGACCGCAGCCGACCGGGCCGTGGCTGATGTGGATCATGTCCTTGATCGGGCCCCACACCACGCCTTTGGAGCCAGCGTAGGCGCAACCGCGAATGGTCATGACGCCGGGTAAGGACTTGATATTGGACTTGACGCCGCAATCGGGCTTGCCGTCTTCAAACGTGCCCAGGTGTTTGGCGCGCCGCTTGGCCATCTTTTCAGGATAAGCCTTCAGCACTTCATCAATCAGGGCCTTGTTCGCGGCCTTGCGCTCTTCAACGGTGGCAGTCATGGGGAACTCCAGTGGTAAATAGTTTTTTTCTCTGGCACAAGACCAGCCCGGTTCATCCTGCGGTGAACCCGGCCGGTCTTAAAGCCTCTTAGGCAGCCAAGGCTGCGGCTGCGGCGGCGGCCTTGCCGACTTCCGACTCGTCAATCGCTTCCATGATGCCGAATTCCATCAGCATGTCTTCGAGCTGATCCATCGTGATCGGGGTAGGGATCGTGCCGTTGCCAGCGTTGTTGTGGATCTTCGAAGCCAGGGTGCGGTATTCGCCGGCCTGCTTGGAGTCAGGTGCGTACTCGATCACCGTCATGCGGCGCAGTTCAGCGTGCTGAACGACGTTGTCGCGTGGGATGAAGTGGATCAGCTTGGTGCCCAGCATGCCGGACAGGGCGTCAGCCAGTTCGTATTCCTTGTCGGTCTGGCGCTCGTTGCAGACCAGGCCGCCCAGACGCACACCACCCGAATTGGCATACTTCAAAATGCCCTTGGAGATGTTGTTGGCGGCGTACATGGCCATCATTTCGCCGGACATGACGATGTAGATTTCCTGCGCCTTGTTTTCGCGGATGGGCATGGCGAAACCGCCGCACACCACGTCGCCCAGCACGTCGTAGGAAACATAGTCAACGCCGTCGTAGGCACCGTTTTCTTCAAGGAAGTTGATCGAGGTGATGACACCGCGGCCAGCGCAGCCAACTCCTGGCTCTGGGCCGCCGGACTCGACGCAGCGGATGTCCTTGTAGCCGATTTTCATGACGTCTTCGAGTTCCAGATCCTCCACGGATCCGGCTTCAGCGGCCAGCGACAGGATGGTGTCCTGGGCTTTTGCGTGAAGGATCAGGCGGGTCGAGTCGGCCTTGGGGTCGCAGCCGACGATCAGGATTTTCTGACCGAGGTCGGACAGGGCCGCCAGGGTGTTTTGGGAAGTGGTCGATTTACCGATGCCACCTTTGCCGTAAAAGGCGATTTGCCGAAGTTTGGCCATTGCAGTACTCCATTCAAGGAAGGGTTAAAAAAAACCTGACATTTGCGTAGCCGCGACTTTGTGTCAGCCTTTCGTGCCAGTTGGTCTTATTCTTGGTTTCACGTTCGGCCGGACCGATGTCCGCGCAGTCTCCTTACTGCACCTTCCGTGCCAGCCATTCCAAGTGTCTTTTCAACCCTCTGAAACGGGGGCGTTTCAGAGGGGAAACGCTGTTTTCCGGGGGTGCGGGCAGGCGCTTTCGGGCTTTGTCAATTTCCCGACAAAAGTCCCGTGGCGTGTCGCAAAAATTCCGCCTCCGGCCTGCCGCAGGCCGGGTTTGTGTCGGGTTTGCAGGACTGCATGGCCTGCTCATGCCTGGTACGGTCATTGCTGATAGAAGCGGCATGAACCCCACCGCCTCCACTGCTGCAACTCCCACTACCAGCCAGCCGCCGGCAACGCATTTCGACGCGCTCGGCGGCCAGGCCGGTGTCGTGCGGCTGGTGAATGCCTTTTACCGTCATATGGATACACGGCCTGACGCCAGCGGCATCCGCGCCATGCACGAGCCCGACCTGGCCTCGACCAAGGCCGTGCTGGTGCTGTACCTGTGCGAATGGCTGGGCGGCCCCAAGGACTATTCGGCCCAGCGCGGCCACCCGCGCCTGCGCATGCGCCACGGCGGCTTTTCCATCGGCGTGGCCGAGCGCGACGCCTGGCTGGCCTGCATGCGCGCAGCGCTCGATGACGCGGGTGCCACGCCGGAGTTGCACGGCGCATTGATGACCGCTTTTTTCAAGACCGCCGACTGGATGCGCAACACCAGCCCCTGAAAACCCCTGCCCCATTCGACCTCAACCCTTTCTACCACCCCTGAAGGAATCTTCATGACTGCAACCCTAGAACGCAAAGCCATCGACGACACCGCATTCGCGCGGCTCGAACAAGAGGGCCGAATGCTCAATCCCCTGGTCAAAGGCCCCACAGCCAAGCCCGGCCGCATCGGTTTTCGCGGCGAGCTGGCCCTGCGCTTTGCGCCCAAGCTGGCCGACGAGGCCCGCCCGCCCGAGTTGCTCTGCACCCAGGTCATGGCCGTTGCCACTGTCGGTGAAGCACAACTGCCTTTCTTTGCCGGCTACCTGCTGAGCTTTGAATACCTCAAAGACGTGGCCGAAGTGCTGGGCGAGACGCTCAGCGCCGGCGGCAAGTACTTCCTGTTCTGCGACAACATCGACCTGTCCAAGAAATACCAGGTGCCTTACAAGGGCGCGATGTTCTATGTGCTGCCGATCCTCGAATCGACGGTGTACAACGAGATGCTGGACCTGCTCTACCTTGAGAAAAACGACCTGAAGAAAAAAGACACCGCCGGCAAGCTCGATGCCGTGGCCAACGCCGCGCTGAAGTACGACATCACCTTTGACACCATCACCTACGCCGAAGGCCTGGAGCTGATGGGACCGGTGCGCAACCCGAACGAAAACCGGCCCGTCTGAACTTTCCGAAGACTGGTCCCATGACTGGCTCCATGAGCGCCCTCACCACCTGGCTGGCAAAGCAGGGCTTTCCCGGCCTGCACGCCCGCCACTCCCACGGTGACACGCCGCTGATGCGGGCCGCCCGGCAGGGCGAGGACGCCATCGTCCTCGCCCTGCTGGCCTGCGGCGCCGCGCCCCACGCCGTCAACGACGAGGGCAACAACGCGCTCTGGTTTGCCTGCCTGCACGGCAACCTGGCGGTGATCCGGCGGCTGATCGAGGCCGGCACCCCGATTGACCACGCCAACGACGATGGCCTGACCTGCCTGATGCAGGCCGCCAGGCGCAGCCAGCGGGAAACACAGCGCCTGCTGCTGGACCACGGGGCGACGGCGGACCTGTACGCCCCCGATGGCCGCAGCGCCCGGCAGATGCGCGGCACCCGGAGTCTGCGGCTCAAGCTGAACCACCCGGCGCACCCATGCTGAACCCCCACGCAGCCACCCTGCTGGCCTACCACGAGCGCACCAAGCACCGGCTGGAGCGCTACGCCTTCGGCCCGGAAACCCTGGACTGGGATGCGCAGCCCGACCCGTTTCGCCGCTTCGCCGGCGCGCCGCTGACGCCGCTGCCGCTGCCCGCCAATGACGAAAAGGTGGCTTGGAGCCGAATCTTCACCCCCGGCGCCATCGCGCCGCACCCGGCCACGCTGCGAAGCATTGGCCTGCTGTTTGAACTCTCGTTTGCGCTGTCGGCCTGGAAGCAGCTGGGGCCGGACCGCTGGGCGCAGCGCTGCAACCCCTCCAGCGGCAACCTGCACCCGACCGAGGTGTATCTGCTGGCCAGCGGACTGGCTTATCTGGATGACGGCTTTTACCACTACGCCCCCAGGGAACATGCGCTGGAGCAGCGCGCCGCGCTCACTCCGCCCATACCGCCCTTACAGCAGGAAAGCAGCGCCCCGCCCCGCCTGCTGGTCGGTTTCAGCTCGATTCACTGGCGCGAGGCCTGGAAATACGGCGAGCGCGCCTTTCGCTACTGCCAGCTCGACATGGGCCACGCCATCGGCGCGCTGCGCTATGCCGCCGCCGTGCTCGGCTGGCGCCTGCGGGAAGTCGCCCTCGCGCATGACGACATCGCCGCGCTGCTGGGCCTGGACCGCGCCAGCGACTTTGCCCGCGCCGAGCGCGAAGAACCCGAAGCCGTGTTCGAGTTGCTGCTGACGCCCGGCAGCCCTGACCCTGACGCCTGCGACCCGCTGGCGTGGCTGCCAGGCGCTGCGTGGCAGGGCCAGGCCAACCGGCTGGACCCCCGGCCGATGTACCACTGGCCAGTCATCGAGCAGGCGGCTCAGGCCTCGCGCCGCAGCATGCCAACGCCCGCCGCGCCTGCGCTGCCGATGGCGGCCCGCCGCCTGCTGCCCGCCACCGAAGCCAGCGCCGCCGACCTGATCCGTTCACGCCGCAGCGCCCAGCGCTTTGACCGCCGCGCCCGGCTGGAGGCCGAGCGCCTCTGGCCGATGCTCGAAGCCCTGATGCCGCAGACCGAGGGCGGCCACGCGGCCCTTCCCTGGGACACCGGAAGCCAGCCGCCGGCCGTGCATGCCGTGCTGTTCGCGCACCGCATCGACGGCCTGGCGCCCGGCGCCTACCTGCTTGCGCGCCACCCGTCGGCCCTGCCCGCGCTCCAGGCGGCGCTGGCGCACCTGGCCTGGCAGCCGGTCCCGAACAGCCCGCCCGGCGTGCCGCTGCACGAGCTGGTCCAGAACCCCGCGCTGGCCGGCACCCTGCGCACGCTGAGCTGCCACCAGGCGATTGCCGCCGATGCGCTGTTTGTCGTCGCGCTGCTGGCCGAATTCACCCCCCGGATCGCATCCGCTCCCTGGCAATACCGCGAACTGCTGCGCGAAGCCGGGCTGATCGGCCAGGCGCTCTACCTCGAAGCCGAAGCCGCCGGCCTGCGCGGCACCGGCATCGGCTGCTACTTTGACGACCCCGTGCATGAACTTCTGGGCTTGTCCGGCCCCGCCCCGCAGACCTGGCAGGTGCTCTACCACTTCAGCGTCGGGCTGCCCGTGCCAGACGAGCGCATCACCCATTTTCCACCTTACGACCGACAGGAAACCATGGACTCATCTGCTCACGTTCGTCCACCCACCCCGAGGGCCGCGCCATGAAAGGCCAACGCATGTTCCGCCGCCTCACGCTCGCCGAGCTGGGCGCTTGGCAGGGCCAGCGCCCGGGCGCGCTGCTGCTTGACGCCCGCGACGCCGACAGCCATGCCCGGGACGGCTGGCCCGGCTCGGTGTTCCTGGGGCGCCACAACCAGGACCAGCTGCTGCTGCGCACGGAGCGCCGCCAGCCGGTGCTGATTTACTGCTACCACGGCAACGCCAGCCAGACCTGGGCGCAGATGTTCGCCGACTTCGGCTTTACCGATGTCTGCGACCTGGTCGGCGGCCATGCGGCCTGGGTCACCGGAACGGCGACCGCCAACCCGTCCGGCAAGCCGCCCACGCCCGAACTCGCCGCCTGGCTGGCGCGTGAAGGCTTTGTCGGCCCGGACGGGCGCGGCGCGCACGGCAACACGCCGCTGATGGTGGCCGCCTGGCGCGGTGCCGCCGCCATCGTCGAGGCCTTGTTGGCGCACGGCGTGGTGCTCGACGCCGTCAACGGCGACGGCAACAACGCGCTGTGGCTGGCCTGCGTCAACGGCAACCCTGACGTCATGAAGCGCCTGGTGGCAGCCGGCGTTCCCATCAACCACGCCAACAGCACCGGCGCGACCTGCCTGATGTATGCCGCGTCCTCGGGCAAGACCGATGTGCTGCGCACGCTGCTGCTGCTCAACGCCGACATGAGCCTGCGCACGCAGGACGACTTCAGCGCGCTGGACATGGCCGCCAACCTCGACTGCCTGCAACTGCTTCGCAAACACTAGGCGTTCCCTCATGGCCCACATCACCTTTTTCGAGAAACCCGGCTGCGGCGGCAATGCCAAGCAAAAAGCGCTGCTGCGCGCCGCGCGCCACACGCTGGATGCGCGCGACCTGCTGAGCTGGCCCTGGACGGCCGAGTCGCTGCTGCCCTTCCTGGCGCCGCTGCCGGTGGCCGACTGGTTCAACCGTGCCGCACCGCGCATCAAGTCTGGCGAAATCGTTCCTGAAACGCTGGACGCCGAGGCGGCGCTGGCCCTGCTGCTGGCCGAGCCGCTGCTGATCCGTCGCCCGCTGATGGCGCTGGGCGAGCAGCGCATGGTCGGCTTTGACGCCGAACGCGTCCACGCCTGGGTCGGGCTCGGCCCGAACGCGCCCGTCTCCCGAGCGCCACTGGAAGGCTGCGCCGCCGCAGCCGGCCACTGCGCCACCACCCCATCCTGAACCGGAGAAAACCCATGCCCATTTACGACTACAACTGCCAGGGCTGCGGCCACCCGTTTGAAGTCCTGGTGCGCGCCGGCAGCACGCCGGCCTGTCCGCAATGCGGCAGCACGGCGCTCGAAAAGCAGGTCTCGCGCCTGGCGCCAGCCGGAAAAATTGAAGCCATCCGCATGGCGCACCGCCGCGTCGCCGCCGCCCAGGGACACCTTGATCACTACAGCCCCTCCGACAAAGCCAAACTACTCAAGGGAAAGAAGAACATCTGATGGACCTCGTTTACACCACCACCATGCTGACCCAGGGCGGGCGCAGCGGCCAGATTCAAAACGAAGACGGCAGCTTCAAGCTCAAGCTCGCCGTGCCCAAGGAAATGAAAGGCAGCGGTGACGGCACGAACCCCGAGCAGCTGTTCGCCGGCGCCTTTGCGGCGTGTTTCGAGCACTCGATCCGCCACATCGCCAAAACCGACAAGCTGCCGCTGCGCGGCTGCTATGTCGAGGCGGTGCTGTCGATGTACGTCAATTTCGAGGGTGCCTACCGCATGGCGCTCACCCTGACAGCCTTCATGGCCGGCCCGCTCGACCAGAGCACCGCCGACAGCCTGATGGAGCGCGCCAAGGGCATCTGCCCCTACGCCGACGCGACCAAGACCAACATGACGCTGAACCTCAAAGCCGTGCTCGACACGCCGGAGGCCGCATGAGCGCCGCAGCACCGGGCTACTTCATGGACTGGGACGGCAACATCCGCAGCACCGATGATCCGGGCGGCAACTACCTGTGCGACGTGGACCGGGGCGCGCGCTATGTCGGCGTGACCACCCAAAGCGGCGCGCTGGTGCATGAAGCCACGTTCTACAAAGACCTGGCGGCGATTGAAAAGGCGGGCCTGAAAGGCGCCGTGGTGCCGGGCAGCCACCCGTGGGGCAAGGAAGGCGCGGCGTAACAGATCGCCCGGCAGAAAAACCTCCTGGCGGCTCGCCGGCCGGGACTGAATTTGCTATTTTTTTAATAGCTGTCTGCGCATATACAGCATGCGCAAACTGCCTTTTTTATCCATAAATGCCTGAAAGCGAGCCGCAGAAAGCCGCCTTCAGCGCTCGCCATCCCCGTCCACGTAGCCGCGCCACTGCTTCATGGCGTTGCGCATCGTCAGCAGCTGGCGTTCAAAGCGCGGGCAGGCGGCGCAGATCGCCAGGTGCAGGCGCAGGGCTGCGCGGCCTGCCAGGGGCAGCACCCGATCCTCGCGGGCGACCATCAGCGCGGCCGCTTCCTTGCAGGTCAGCTTCAGGGGATAAGTCGGTTTCATAGGGCTTGGGGGTTCGCAAACCAGTTCAATTCAAGGCACTCGCGCAGCCGCTGGCGCGCGCGGTGCAGTTGCACGTAGAGATTGGTCGGCGTCAAGCCCAGTTCCTTACAAATCTCTTCGCTGGAGAGCTCTAACCACTCGCGCATCAGGAACAGCCGCCCCTGCGCGGCGGGCAGCTTGCCGGCGCAGGCTTCAAGCACGGCAAAAAACTGGCGGCTGCCCAGTTCCTGCTCGGGGTTGCCCCAGTCGGCGGGCAGCTCGGCAAAGTGGCCGTCGGGCGCAAACAGCGCCTGGTCCAGCAGGTCGTCGGCGCCGGCATCGTCACCCTGCGGACTCAGGCTGACCTCGCGGCCCTGCAGGCGCAGCGCGTCGATCACCTTGTGCTTGAGGATGCCGACCAGCCAGGTCTTGAGCTGCGAGCGGCGCTCGAAGGCCTGCGGCCTGGCCAGCGCGGCCAGCACGGTTTCGGACACGGCGTCCTCGGCCCAGGTGTCGTTGCGCAACTGCAGCCGCGCAAAGCGCAGCAGGTAATCGCGGTGCGAGGCAATTTGCTGCTCGAAAGCGCCGGGGTTGGTGAAATCCATGCCCGCTAGTGTAAGAAAACCCGCGCCCGTCCGACCAAACGCGACACACAGGAGTTTTCTCATGCGCCCATCCTCATCCTTCTTCTTCACCCGGCACCTGCTGGCCCTGGGCCTGGCACTGGCATTGCCCTGCGCCCCCGCCTGGGCCGTCAAGCCCGGCGACACCCCCGTGCTGACCGGCCGCACGCTGGCGAACCAGCCTTTCAGCCTAGCGGCCCTGCGCGGCAAGGTGACGCTGGTGGTGTTCTGGTCCACCGATTGCCCGGTCTGCCGCGACAAGATGCCCGAACTGCGCGCCAATGCGCAGGGCTGGCGCGGCAAACCCTTCGAGCTGATCACCGTCAGCGTGGACCGCAAGCTGCAGGACACCGCCGATTACGAAAAGCTGGTGCTCACGGTAGTCAACAAGAACGAACACCTGCTGTCGATGTGGGCCGGCGATTCGGCCTACCGCAGCAGCATTGCCCGCCCGCCGCACCTGCCCGCCGCCTACCTGCTGGACAAGTCGGGCCGGGTGGTCGAGCAGTACAGCGGCCGCATCCCGCCCGAGGCCTGGGACCGCATCGCCGATCTGCTTTAAAAAATAATTTTCAATCCGCTGTAAGAACGGCCCGCGCCGGCAGACCAACGTGTAACCAGCCTGAAAAGTGTCCCGCTTGCGGAACACCGGCCAGACTGGTGTTTTTTACCCTTCCAGCCTTCAACCTTTCCTTCAAGGAGTTTTCAAATGAACAAACGCACCCTGATTTCCGCCGCCGCCACCTCGCTGATGTCCCTGGCGATGTTTTCCTCGCCCGTGATGGCGCAGGACAACATGGCCAAGGAAAAATGCTTCGGCATTGCCAAGGCCGGCCAGAACGACTGCGCCAGCATCACCGGCGTGCACAGCTGCGCCGGCCAGTCCAAGGTGGACAGCGACAAGGGCGAATGGAAATACGTCGCCAAGGGCAGCTGCGAGAAAGTCGGCGGATTGAGCCTGGACCAGGTCAAGGCCGCCGCCAAGAAAGGCTGAAGACCATGCCAGTGACCGCCATCTTTTCGCCCGACACGCCGGCCATGGGCATCGGATGGCGGCACCCGCATTACGCCGGGCTGCTGCAGACCGGCCCGGCGCTGGACTTCATCGAAGTCCATTCCGAGAATTTCTTTGCCCCCGGCGGCGCGGCCCGCGCCGTGCTGCGCCAGGGGCGCGAACACTACCCCGTCAGCCTGCATGGCACGGGCCTGTCGCTGGGGTCGGCCTGCGGGGTGGACGAATGGCACCTGGCGCAACTGGCCGAACTGGTGCAGGAAATCGACCCGGTGCGCGTCAGCGACCATGCCAGCTTTGCGCGCGGCCACCTGCCCGGCACCGACGCCCCGGTTCACGCCGCCGACCTGCTGCCCGTGCCCTTCACCCGCGAGGCGCTGGCGGTGATGTGCAGCAACGTGCAGCGGGTGCAAGAGCGCCTGAAGCGCCCCATCGCCGTCGAAAACCTGTCCGCCTACCTGGACTGGAGAGCGGCCGACATGCGCGAAACCGAATTCCTGGCCGCCCTGGCGCAGCGCACCGGCTGCAGCCTGCTGGTCGATGTGAACAACCTGTATGTCAATGCGCAAAACGCTTGGCTGCGCGGCGCGTTGAACAGCGCCCCCGGCGACGCGGACGCGGCGCTGGCCAGCTGCCGCGACTGGATCGACCAGATCGCCGCCAGCCCGGTGGCCGAGCTGCACCTGGCCGGCCATGCGCACCTGGGCGACATCGTGATCGACGACCACGGCAGCCGCGTCTGCGCCGAGGTGTGGCAGCTCTACCGCCACGCCCTCGCCCGCCTGGGGCCGGTGCCGACGCTGATCGAGTGGGACACCGACGTGCCGGCACTTAGCGTGCTGCTGGACGAAGTGGCCCGTGCGCGCGGCATCGCCCAAGGCCGCCCCGCCACGCGCCAGCCATCGGCCGAGGCCCGCCCATGAACGCGCTGGCCCGACAGCAACAGGCGCTGCTGCAGGCCCTGTGGACACGGCCCGGCCACACCCCACCGCCGCTGGACACCGTGCTGGCCGCACCGTGGCAGCGCGGCCTGGCGGCTTACCGCACCAACGCCAGCGCCTTGGCCGAACGCGCACTGCAAGCGGCCTACCCGGTGGTGGCCGAGCTGATAGGCGCAGGCAGCTTTGCGCTGATGGCGCGCCAGTTCTGGCAACAATCCCCGCCCGTCTGCGGCGATCTGGCCTGCTGGGGCGATGCCCTGCCCGGCTTTCTGGCCGGCGAGCCGCAACTGGCCAGCGTGCCTTATCTGGCCGACGTGGCGCAGGTGGAATGGGCGCTGCACCGCAATGCTGGCGCGCCCGATGCAGCGCATTTTGAGCCGGCCAGCTTTGCCCTGCTCGGCCAGCACGAGCCCGACGCGCTCACGCTGCGGCTGCCGCCCGGCACCGTGCTGCAACGCAGCCGCTGGCCGGTGGTCAGCCTGATCAGCGTCCACCTGCACAACGAACCTTCGATGGAAAGCGTGGCCGCCCGCATGCAGGCCCGCCAGGGCGAAACCGCGCTGGTCTGGCGCCAGGGCCTGCGCCCCCGCCTGGCCGCCTGCACGCAGCCCGAAGCCGCGCTGATTGACGCGCTGCTGGCGGGCCAGTCACTGCTGGCCGCGCTGGAGGCAGCCGAGGCGAAAGAAGCGCAATTCGATTTCAGCGCCTGGCTGAATGCAGCGGTCACGCAAGGCCAGGTGCTGGGCGCCGCCACCCTCCCCTGAAAAAACAAGGAATCCCCATGTCCATCACGACACTGGCCCGCAGCGGCCTGACCCTGTGGCAAGGCTTGAGCACTGCCCTGAACAGCATCCGCCCGCTGCTCGCCCTGCTGGCGCGCGGCTATGTGGCCGAGGCGTTTTTCCTGTCCGGCCTGACCAAGCTGCGCGACTGGGACACCACGCTGCTGCTGTTTTCCGACGAATACCACGTCCCGCTGCTGCCGCCCCCGGTGGCGGCCGTCATGGGAACCGGCGGCGAGCTGGTGCTGCCGGTGCTGCTGGCACTCGGCCTGGGCGGGCGCTTTGCGGCGCTCGGCCTGTCGGTGATGAACGTCGTGGCGGTCATCAGCCTGAGCGAAATCGCCCCGGCCGCCCTGCAGCAGCACATCACCTGGGGCGTTCTGCTGGCCATGCTGGCGGTTTTTGGCAGCGGCAACTGGTCAGCCGATGGCCTGCTGGTCAAGCCCTGGCTGTGGCGGCGTGGCTGGCTGGAACAGACTTGACTTTGCTATTGATTCAATAGCTGTCCGCGCATGACCAGCGTGCGTAAAAGTCCTGTTTGGCTCTTTCAGCGCTCAGGCCGCAAGCCGCATCGGGTTGTTCGCATGCGCCCCAGCATGGCGACAGGCTAAATTCGCGGCAAAGCCAGCCATTGACCGGCCAGGTGGTGCACGGCAATGCGGTGGTCAAAGACGCCTTCGAGCGCGCGGTGCGTGGCGGCGTCAACGCAGGCGCCCTGGTGCGTCACCCGGCCCTTGTCCATCACCACCAGCTCATCGGCCTGCAGCGCGAACGAGATTTCATGCAGCACGCTGACCACGGTCTTGCCGCTGGCGACCAGATCGCGCACCATCAAGAGCCAGTCGGTCTGGTGCGGCGGGTCGAGGTTGGCCAGCGGCTCGTCCATCAGCAGCACCTCGGCCTCGACCGCCAGCGCACGCGCCAGCAGCACGCGCTGGCGCTCGCCGCCCGAGAGCTGGCCCAGCGGCCGGCCGCGCCAGTCCCAGGCCTGCGTGGCACGCAGGGCGCGCTCGACGGCGGCATGGTCGGCGGCGCTGGGCGGCGCCAGCCAGGCCTGGTGCGGCAGTCGTCCGAGCATGGCCACGTCGTAGGCCGTCAGGTCGTCGGCCGAGCTTTCGTTCTGGCCCAGCCAGGACAGTTGCCGCGCCCGGTCGCGCCCGCGCATTTTGGCCATCGGCTGGCCGAGCAAGGCGACCGTTCCGCTGTGCGGCAGCAGCCCGGCCAGCGCCTTGAGCAGGGTCGATTTGCCGGCGCCGTTGGGTCCGACGATGCTGGTCCAGCGCGCGCGCGGCAGCACCAGCGAAATACCGTGCAATACCTCGTCATTTCCGAGCTTTGCGCATATCCTACGCGCATCTATAGCTATACATTCCATAGCGAATCGGGGCGGGTTCGAGGTCACAGTCCGCTGCCTCGTCCGGTATGCCGGTGCATCAGCCAGAGCAAATACGTACCGCCCAGCACGGCCGTCAGCACGCCCACCGGCAACTCCTGCGGCGCCACCAGCCCCCGGGCCAGGATGTCGGCGGCGGTGAGCAGCACCGCGCCCATCAGGCTGGCCAGCGCTATCAGCCGGCCGTGCGTGGTCTTGACGACCGAGCGCACCAGGTGCGGCGCGGCCAGTCCGACAAAGGCGATCAGCCCGGTTTGCGCGACGGCCGTGCCGGTGGCCAGCGCCAGCACCGCCACCAACGCGGCGCGCATCTGCGGCAGCGGCAGGCCCAGGCTTTGCGCGGTGGCTTCGCCCAGCGCCAGGCCGTCGAGCGCATGGCTCATCATCCAGGCGGCCAGCATCGCGGCGGCAAATACGGCGGCCATGATGGCGCAGGCGGTCCAGCCAACAAGGCCGGTGCTGCCCAGCATGAAGGACTGCATCGCCTGCATGATCTCGGGCGTGAGCAGCAACACCAGCGAGGTGATGGCGCCCAGCACCACGCCGACGATCACGCCGGCCAGCAGCAGCCGCAGCGTATGCTGCACGCCCTTGGCCAGCAGCAGCGTCAGCAGCACGGCCAGCACGGCGCCGACAAAGGCCGCGCCGGTCAGCCCGACGCGCGCCAGCCAGTGCGTGGCCAGCGGCGAAACGCCAAACAGCGCCATCGCCGCAGCCACGCCCAGCGAAGCGCCCGAGGCGCTGCCGAGCAAATACGGGTCGGCCAGCGGATTGCGAAACAGCCCCTGCGCCACCGCGCCGGCCAGCCCCAGCAAGGCCCCCGCCAGCCAGGCGCCCAGCGTGCGCGGCAGGCGGATTTCCGAGACGATCAGCAGCGCCTGCGGGTCGCGCCGCAGGTCCAGCACGCTGTCAAAACCGGTGCTGCCGACGCTGACGCCCAGCAGCAGCAGGACGCCGGACGCCCCCAGCAGTCCCGCCGCCAGCCAGAACGCCTTGCGGTGCTGGTGCGTGAACGCCTGGCTCATCCGGCCTTGTCCACGATGCACTTGGCCATGATGCGCGCCGCCTCGGCCATGCGCGGGCCGGGGCGCACCAGCACGTCGGACTCGTCCGGCGTGAACACGCAGATGCGCTTTTCGCGAACGGCCTTGATGCTGCCCCAGCCCGGATAGGACTGCATGGCATCGGCATTGCGGCTGCCCACCATGATCAGGTCCGGGTTGGCGCGCACCACGAATTCAGGGTTGATGCGCGGAAACGGCCCCAGCGCGGCAGGTATCACGTTCCTGACGCCCAGCCGCGTGAGGGTTTCGCCGACGAACGATGACGCGCCAGCCGCATAAGGCCCACGGTTGACCTCGAAATACACCTGCATGTTTTTGGCCTTCGGGGGCAGCGACTGCGCGGCCGCCGCCACGCCGCTGTCGATGATGCGCCAGAGCCGGTCCGCGCCCACGGCATCGGGAATGTCGAGCAGCGCGCCGAGTTTTCTCAGCACGCGCTGCACATCGGCATGGTTCTTGGGCTCCAGCGCCAGCACCTTGATGCCCAGCGACTCCAGGCGCTCGCTGGCGCGCGAGGAAACCGCCAGCAGCACCACATCGGGCCTGAGCGCGACGATGGCTTCGATGTTCGGGTCAATCCCGCCGCCCATCACCGGCAGGCTCCTGACGCTGGCCGGGTGGTTGGAATAGCGGTCCACGCCGACCAGGCGATGGCACTGGTCGAGCGCGCACACGCCTTCGGTCAGCGAAGGCAGCACACTGACGATGCGCTGCGGGCTTTGTGCGAAGGTGACGCTGACGCCTCGGTCGTCGGTGATTTGCAGCGCGTGGGCCGGCGCCATCGCCGCAAAGCCCACGAGCAAAAAAGCGCTGAATGCCTTCATGGCCGGCCTTCTTTCAAGGTCAGCGGTAGCCCGGCCGCCATCAGGGTGACCTGCGCGCAAGCCCGCGCCACGTCCTGGTTCAGCCCCCCGAGCGCATCGACAAAGGCGCGCGTCTCGCGCCCAAGCGGAATCACGCCCAGGCCGATCTCGTTGCCGACCAGCACGACCGGGCCGGCGGCGTTTTCGATTGCTATCAAAAACATAGCTGTCTGCGCATGTGGGTCGTGCGCTACAGCCTCTTTTTCCTTAAATTCTGCTGCTGGCATGAGCAGATTGGTCAGCCACAGCGTCAGGCAGTCCACGACGACGAGGGTTTGCGGCTGGCTGTGGCTGGCCAGGGCCTGGGCCAGTTGCACGGGCTCTTCCACCGTTCGCATTCCCGGCACGCGCACGGCGCGGTCGGCTTGGTGGCGCGCGATGCGCTCGCGCATTTCCTCGTCCCAGGGCTGGGCGGTGGCGATCAGCACCGCCCGGTGCGCTGGCGACTGGCCCAGCCAGCTGCGCGCCAGCAACTCGGCGCGGCGCGACTTGCCGCTTTTCTGGCCGCCCAGGATCAGCTCGCTTTTGGCAATCGCCAGTTCTTCAACCATGCTGGCGGCCCCAGTCCATGATGAACTTGTGCAGCTTCTCGACGCCATCGGTCAGCGAAGCCGGTCCGGGCTGCAGGATTTCGGACGACTTGATCTCGAACAGCTGATTGTTTTTGATGGCCGGCACGTTTTCCCAGCCGGGCCGGGCCGCGACCAGCTCGGGCCTGAACTTCTTGCCGCACCAGGAGCCGAAAATGATGTCGGGCGCGCGCCGCACGATCTCCAGTCCGTCGGCGATGATGCGGCCCTTGCCCATGGGTTCTTTCGCCAGTTCGGGAAAGCAGTCGTCGCCGCCGGCAATGCCGACCAGTTCGGACACCCAGGCAATGCAGCTGATGTGCGGGTCGTGCCATTCCTCGAAGAACACGCGCGGGCGGCGCTTGAGGCTGGCCGCCGCCTGCTCGATGTCAAGCAGCCGCTGCTGCATGGCGTGAATCAGCCCCAGGCCGCGCTCGGCCTGCCCGACCATGGCGGCCAGTTGGTAGAGCATCGAGAAAATCTCGGCCACGCTGCGCTGGTTGAAGATGGTGACCTGGATGCCGTGCCTGATCAGCTGCGCCGCGATGTCGGCCTGCAGGTCTGAAAAGCCGATCACGCAGTCGGGACGCAATTCAACGATCTTGTCGATTTTGGCGCTCAGGTAGGCGCTGACCTTGGGTTTTTCGTCGCGCGCACGCGGCGGGCGAACGGTGTAGCCCGAAATGCCGACGATGCGCCGCTCTTCGCCCAGCAGGTACAGCCATTCGGTGGGTTCTTCGGTCAGGCAGACGATGCGCTGCGGGCCATAGGCGCTGCTGTCGTGGCTGGCGGCCAGTGCGCGCCAGCCGCTGGTGGGTTCAGTCATGGTCTTCCTTCAAAAACAGGCGCGCCGCCGCAGCCGGGCTGGACGCGAACCAGGCGTGGAAATAACTGGCTTTGACCGAACCGGACACATACAGTGCCTCGCCTTCGCCGCGCAGGGTGCGCCCCGGCGCTGCCCGGGTGCGACTTGCGGCCTGCAGCGTCGTGGCGCAGGTGGAATAGTGAAACGTGTGGCCGCGCAAAATTCCGCCCGCCACCTCAAGCTGCTGCGGCCCGAGCGCGGCCAGGCGCTTTTGCATGGTTACGCTGCCGGGCAGGATGCCACACATAGGCTGGCTTTCGCCATCGACGCCGGTCAACTTGTCGAACAGGGCCATCATGCCGCCGCACTCGGCCCAGACCGGCTTGCCGGCCTGGACGTGGCGGGTGATGCTGGCTTTCATGGCTTGGTTGCCCGCCAGGGTTTGCGCATGCAGTTCGGGATAGCCGCCGGGCAGCCACAGCGCATCACAGGGCGGCAGCGCTGCATCGGCCAGCGGGGAGAAATAAACCAGCTCGGCGCCCATGGCCTGCAGGCAGTCGATATTGGCGGCGTACAGGAAGCAGAAAGCCGCATCGCGGGCCACCGCAATCGTCTGGCCCTGCAGAACATCCGCAGGAAAGTCCGGCCTTTGCGCATCGTCCGCCTCGAAATCAACGGCCCAGGCCTGCAGGTCATCGGCCGTCATCCGTCCCAGCCTGGTTTGCGCCAGCGCGTCGGTCGCCGCATCCAGCCTGACCATCGCATCGCCGAGTTCATGGTCCATGACCAGACCCAGGTGCCGCTCGGGCAGCGTCAGCGCCTCATTGCGCGTCAAGGCGCCCAGCCATTGCGCCGGGTCGCGCAGGCTGTCTTCCAGCATCACGGCATGGCCGGGCGACGCCACCCGGTTGGCCAGCACACCGGCAAAGCTCAAGCCTTCGCGGTAATGCTGCAATCCCCAGGCCAGCGCGCCAAAGGTTCCGGCCATGGCGCCGGCATCAATCACGGCCACGACCTTCAAGCCAAAACGCTGCGCCAGATCCGCCGCGCTGGGCTGGCCGTCAAACAGTCCCATCACGCCTTCGACAATGATCAGGTCAGCCTGAAGCGCCGCATCCTGCAGGCGCTGCGCGCAGTCCGCCTCGCCCGTCATCCACAGGTCAAGCTGGTGCACGGGCGCGCCGCTGGCCAGCGCCAGCCAGTAGGGGTCCAGGAAATCCGGCCCGCACTTGAAGGCGCGCACCCGCCGGCCCTGGCGCGCATGCAGCCGCGCCAGCGCGCAGGCGACCGTGGTCTTGCCCTGGCCGGAAGCCGGGGCGGCGATGAGGATGGCGGGGCAGCGGGCCATGCTTACAGGGGCGCCCACTTCACGCCGACGTAGAACGAACGCCCGGCCGTCGCATAGCTGCGGGCCAGTTCGTACTGCTTGTCGGCCAGGTTGTCCACCCGGGCCAGCAAGGTCCAGTCCTTGGCGAGCGGCGTGCTGGCGTTCAGGTTCAGCAGGCTGTAGCCGCTCAGCACCCTGGTGTTGGCGGCATCGTCAAAGCGCTTGCCCGAGAACTGCGCTTCGGCGCCCAGCAGCCAGCTTCCCACCCGCATGTCGGCGGAAAGCAGGCCGTGCTGCCTGGCGCGGCGCGCCAGTTGCTTGCCGGTATTCAGATCGCGCGGATTTTGCAGATCGAGCGAAGCCGCCAGGTTCACGCCGCCCACGGCATGCGAGGCCGTCAGCGTGGCGCCAGAATACTCGGCGCGCGCCGTGTTGGCGTAGCAGCCGAATGGCGAGGCACAGGTGCCCGCGCCAACAAAGGAAATAAGGTTATCGACCTTGTTCCGGTAAGCCACCAGCCCGGCGCTGCTGGCGCCCTGCGACCAGCGCAGGCCCAGTTCCAGGTTGCGGCTGCTCTCAGGCACCAGCGTCGCCACGCCGTACTCGCTGAAGCGCTGGTACAGCGTCGGCGCCCGGAAAGCCGTTCCCGCCGAGGCCGAGGCGCGCCATTCGGGCGTGAAGGCATAGGCATAGGCGGCGCTGCCGGTGGTCTTGCCGCCAAATTCGCTGTCCTTGTCATGCCGCACATTGAGCTGGACGGTGTGGCTCTTTTCAGTGAAGCCATAACCCAGCGCCACGGCATTTTGCGAACGGCCCTGGTCGATGGGCGCATTCTTCAGATGGTCTTCCTTGCGTTCAAGGGCGGCGGTGAAAAGGTGCGCGCCCAGGCGGAACTCGTTTTGCAGCGTGTAGCCGCGCAGCCGGGTGGTCGTCTGGTAGGGCGAGGGCGTGGTTTCGTAGCGGTCCTCTGATTCGGTCATGCTCAGCCGGGTGCTGTAGGCGTCGGTCCACTGCGCCTGCCAGTTCAAGCCCAGCGCATGCAGCTTGTGCAGGCTGAGGTCATCGACCGGCCTGGCGGGACTGTAGCCGAAGGCGTCGTAGTGGGATTTCATGTCGCTGTACAGCAGCGTGGCGTCCAGGCTATGGGCACGGTTGATCTTGAAGCCCAGACGGGCATTGGCCGATGTACTGCGGTAGCCGTCTTGATCGGGATTGCTGAGCGGTGTAGCGGAGTTGCTCAAACGCTGCGGCTGCGAGTCAAATCCATGGCTGATTTCGCGCGCCACGCCCAGCGCATAGTCAAAGCCGCCGCTGGCGCCGCTGAAGCCGGCATCCAGCTTGCGGGTGTTGTGGCTTCCCACGCCCACGCCGACGAATGGTGCAAAGCCTTGTTCGCCGCGCTTGGTGAAGATCTGGATGACGCCGCCCAGGGCGTCCGAGCCATACACCGCGCCGGCCGGACCGCGCAGCACCTCAATGCGGTCAATCAGCGCCAGCGGAATGGTTTCCCACGCCGCGCCGCCGGTGGCTTGCGAATCGACCCGCACGCCGTCGATATAGACCGCCGTGAAACGCGACTCGGCGCCGCGCAGGAACACGCTGGTGGTGGCGCCGGGGCCGCCGTTGCGTGAAATTTCAATCCCGGGAACGCGCTTGAGCACATCGGCCAGGCCGGCGGCACCGCTGCGTTCGATGCGCTCGCGGTCAATGATGGTCACATCGGCCACCACATCGCTCAGGGGCTGGGCGCTGCGGGTGGCCGTGACGACGGTTTCTTTGAGTTGCGGCGCAGGATGTGTTTGTGCAGCAGACGGAAATGCGGTCGCCAGGGCCAGTGGCAGCATGGCCAGGCGCAGGTTGGAAATACAGGTTTTCATGGAAATCAAGCTATCAACAAAATACTCTCACCAGCTTCCCCGCCAGTGCATGAGCGTTACGAGCGCGCCAATTCCTTGAAAAAAGGACGTGCGCATTCACCTTGTTGGCCGGTATCCGGGCTGACGGAACTGCTTTCATCGCCTTCCCAAGCGCGTGTTCAAAACGCTCAGTGGCTCATGATGACAACTGAATGCAACCCTGGATTCCAGGGCGCTGCATTCGTCCGTTTACCGTTGCGGGGGCAGCACAGGTTAGAAATCAAGGCGCTTGCAAACCGTCTGATCCGGCGCGCATGGCATTGGCTTCCTCCTGCTTCCCGTTGAACTGCAGAGTGTGAACCACACTGCGAGCACCAACAAGAGGCATTCTACGCGGCAAAATACTGCTGACCCTACAATCGGAATCGCCATGTCGAACCAACACCCAGTCGATCAAATCGACCAAATTACCGAACGCGTAGACCAGCTTTTGCTGCGCTACGAAGAATTGCAGCGCACCAACATGCAACTGGGAGAACAAGTCAGCATCCTGAAGCTTGAACGCGACTCGCTCAGGTCACGGCTGAGCGCCGCGCGCGCCCGTGTGGATGCCCTGATCGAACGCCTGCCCGAAAGCACCGATTCCGTTGTCAATACACCCGTGGGGCCTGCGCGATGAAACAGCTGGAAGTACAGATCATGGGGCAGAACTACATGCTGGGCTGCCCTGAAAACAGCGAAATCCGCCTGCTTGAAGCCGTTCATACGGTTGACTCGGCCATGTGCAAGATCCGCGACGCCGGAAAAGTCAAGGCGCGCGACCGCATCGCCGTGCTGGCCGCGCTCAATCTGGCCTACCAGTTGCTGGAGCCAGCGCCTGCGCCTGCCCCAGCGCCTGAACAGGCCCCCGACGCGCCAGATGCAGCCAGCGAAGCATCGCAGGCCCAGCTCAAAGCCTTGCTTGAAAGGCTCGACACGGCGCTGGCCAGCCCGAACCCCGCGCATTGATTTTTTGGCCTGTCGCCTGGCAACGGCTCAGTCGTATGGGCCTACAATTGAATGGTCTGCGGTGCGTGCTGGGCTTTATATTTCCTTGAACCAATGCTCCACGAGCACGGGCTTGGTAAATTGTCAGACAGGTGTGATCGTCTCGCGTCAGACGAACCCGAAGCCTGACTGCCCTCGCCCACCTGAACCCCGGTTCAGGATGACGGTCCGGTGGCATTCGCAGACACCTTATTTTTCTTCCCGCTTCAGGCAAGCGCCGTTCTGACCAGAACGCAGCGCTCGCCTTCCCAAGCTTCAACGCCGCCGGCCATGATTCTCGAACCCCTGCTGATCGCTGAACTGGCCGTGCTCGGCGTGGGCACCGGTTTTCTGGCCGGCCTGCTGGGCATTGGCGGCGGCATGCTGATGGTGCCCTTCATCACGATCATCCTGGCCCATCGCGGCGTTTCCGCCGACCTGGCCGTGAAAATGGCCATTGCCACCTCGATGGCCACCATCATCTTTACCTCCCTGTCCAGCGTGCGGGCCCACCACCGGCGCGGCGCGGTGCGCTGGGACATCGTCAAGCGGCTGGCGCCTGGCATTGTCATGGGCAGCATCATCGGCAGCCTGGGCGTGTTCGCGCTGCTCAAAGGGTCTTACCTGGCCATTTTCTTTGGCCTGTTCGTGAGCTTTTCCGCAACCCAGATGTTCCTCGATAAAAAGCCCAAACCGACGCGCCAAATGCCCGGCACGGGCGGCCAACTGGCTGCCGGGGGCTTTATCGGCTTCCTGTCGGGACTGGTCGGCGCAGGCGGCGGCTTCATCAGCGTGCCCTTCATGACCTGGTGCAATATCCCGATCCACCATGCCGTCGCCACCTCTGCCGCGCTGGGTTTTCCGATTGCCGTGGCCAATGTGCTGGGCTACGCCATCAGCGGGCAAACCGTGCAGAACCTGCCTGAAGGCGCTTTTGGCTATATCTGGTTGCCGGCGCTGCTGGTGATTGCCATTTGCAGCGTCCTGACCGCCCCGCTGGGCGCCAGGGCCGCACACGGCATTCCGGTCGGCAAGCTCAAGCGGGTGTTCGCCAGCATCCTCTACCTGCTGGCGGCCTACATGCTCTACAAGGGGTTGAGCAGTTAAGCCGGGTGCGTTGAAGCGCTTACCGCTCAGGCGGTGAGCGGAGATGCCATCAGCACCATGCCGTCCTCATCGGCATAAAGCCAGTCCCCCGGATGGACCCACACGCCCTGGACCTGAACGGCGAGGCCCTGCTGGCCTTCCTGGCGTTTTTCAGTCGGCAATGGCATGGCAGCCAGCGCCCGAATGCCGGTACTGCACTGCGCCAGTTCGGCGACATCGCGGACGCAGCCGTCAATCACGACGCCCGCCCAGCCGTTTTTGGCCGCCGCGGCGCCCAGGTTGCCACCGAGTAAGGCACGGCGCAATGACGCCCCGCCATCGACGACCAGCACGCGGCCCTCGCCGGGCGAATCCACCGCCGCCTTGACCAGCGAGTTGTCCTCGAAGCATTTGACAGTCACCACGGGGCCGCTGAATTTAAGGATGCCGCCAAAGTCCTTGAAAACCGGCGGCAGCACGCGGAACTGGCCCGAACTGTCGTTTTTATGGATGTCACAAAGATCACAGGTAGCGAATGACGGGGAAGCGTTCTGGGTCATTTTTGATTCGTTTTCAAGAGTGGGGATTCAGGGATTTTCCAGGTGTACGGGCTGGACCATGGTGTGCAGCAAGACGCTCAAGGGTGATTTTTTGATTTTCAGGGGTAAATCTGCAAAAAGACTCTGGAAATAAAGTGTTTTACCGCTTTCAAACAGGATTTTCTCCAGTAGCATGCGCTAAGCCATGGCGAAGTCGATCTTCCCGTGGCGATTTGTCAACTGTCTAGAAGGAATCAATCATGGCAACTGCAAAAAAAGCGCCTGCAAAAAAAGCTGCTCCGGAAACAACTGTCGCCGCTAAAAAAGTGGCTCCCGCCAAAACGGCGGCAGCTAAAAAAGCAGCCCCCGCTACGGCAAAACCGGCAGCAAAAACAGCGGCAGTTCCGGCCAAAAAACGCACCCCGAATCCAGCCTTCATGAAAGCGCTGACCCTGAGCCCCGAGTTGTCTGCCGTCGTGGGCGACCAGCCTTTGCCACGCACTGAAATCGTCAGCAAGCTGTGGGTTTACATCAAGGCCAACAACCTGCAGGACCAAGCCAACAAGCGCATGATCAATGCCGACAAAAAACTGCTGGCCGTATTCGGCAAGCCGCAGGTGTCGATGTTTGAGATGGCCGGCCTGATCGGCAAGCACGTTAGCTAAATAACGGGTTTAAAAGGGCTTCTTTCAGCCCCCCATCGAATGGCCGCTTTCAGCGGCTTTTTTTATGCGCATGCACTGCGCACCGCGCCGGCTGGAATTTTCATCGGATTGTGATGCTTTCAGGCCATTTGCGCACAGTGGGCATGCATATAAAGCTACTTTTTTAATAGCAAGCAGCATTATCCCCAGATGACCGAACGCATGGAAATCGAGCCGCCCTGAAAGCTGGTGTTGAAAAACTTCATGGGCTCGTGCTTGTCCACCGCCCCTGCGGCATAAAGAAGCGGCAAATAGTGCTCATGGGTCGGATGAGCCATTTTGGCCAGAGACCCCAGTTGCTGGAAATTCTGCAACGCATCCAGGTTGCCTTGCTGAACATAGCCGCCAATCGTCTGGTCAAACTCCAGCGCCCAGTCATAAGCCTGGTTGCCCCCGGCACCGCGCTGCATCTGGCGCAGGTTGTGAACGATGTTGCCGCTGCCCACGATCAGCACGCCACGGTCGCGCAGGGCCTTGAGCTGTTTTGCCAGCGCGTAATGGTCTTCAGGCGCACGCCCATAGTCCATGCTGAGCTGGATCACCGGAATGTCCGCTTCGGGAAACATGGGCTTGAGCACCGACCAGGCACCGTGGTCGAGCCCCCACTCACCCACATCGAGCCCCAGCGGCGCCGATGCACGCTGCCTGACCAGCAGGCTGATGGCCTGGGCTGCAGCCGGATCACCGGGCGCGGGATATTGCTGGTCGAACAGTTCCTGCGGAAATCCGCCGAAGTCATGAATGGTTTTGGGCTGCTGCATGGCAGTGAGCCACCAGCCTTGCGTCAGCCAATGCGCCGAAATGCACAGGATCAGTTGCGGCCGTGGTTGCTTGCTGCCGAATCCAGCACCCAGCGCTTGCCAGCTGCGCCGGTATTCATTGTCGCCAAGCGCATTCATGGGGCTGCCATGACCCAGGAACAGCACGGGCATCCTGTCGGATTTCTTCAGCGATGGCAACCGGTCGAGCGCGGCAGCGTCAGGTGTGGTGAGCATGATCTGTCCTGTAATGATCGGGTAGGAAAAGTTTTGCCTAATGCAAGGGCTTCAGGATTGTCGGCTTCTTTGGTGCCGTAGTCCTTCAAAGTCAATCGCAGTTTTCCTATTGTGAAAAATCCACAATACTGCGAAAAACAATACGTTGCAGATACCATAAAGTTCAGCAGGCAAAGTGCTTTTACTCCCCAAAAAAGGGGAGGTTAGCCTCTGAATAAATGTAAAAAATCGTTACAAATCGGTAATTATCACTAGTTGACAAAACCTGCTGCCTGTTATATTGCACTGCAACATATTTCATTTTTAACAACAATTTCACCAAAAAAGGTTCGTTCCCATGCTGTATCAACTCTATGAATCCCAGCGTACCCTGATGGAGCCGTTTGTTGACTTTGCGCAGGCAGCTGCAAAACTCTACGGCAGCCCCCTGTCGCCCATGGGCAAAACGCCATTGGCCCAGCGCGTATCCGCTGGCTACAGCCTGATGTACCGGCTGGGCAAGGACTACGAAAAGCCATCCTTCGACATTCATCAGGTCGATGTTGACAAGGCAGGCGTCAGTCTGGCGATTCATGAACGCGTTGAAGTTGACAAGCCTTTTTGCGAACTGCGTCGCTTCAAACGCTTTACCGATGATTCGGCGACCCTCACGCAACTCAAGGACCAGCCAGCGGTGCTGGTCGTGGCGCCCTTGTCGGGACACTATTCGACCTTGCTGCGCGATACCGTCAAGACGATGCTCAAGGACCACAAGGTTTACATCACCGACTGGAAAAACGCCCGCAACGTGCCTTTGTCCGACGGCGCTTTTCACCTTGACGACTATGTCAACTACGTGCAGGAATTCATCCGCCACCTGCAGGGCAAGTATGGCAACTGCCACGTCATCAGCGTTTGCCAGCCGACCGTGCCGGTGTTCGCAGCCATTTCGCTGATGGCCTCCCGCGGGGAAAAAACCCCGCTGTCCATGATCATGATGGGCGGGCCGATTGATGCGCGCCGCTCGCCAACCGCCGTGAACAACCTGGCCACGACCAAACCCTACGAATGGTTTGAAAACAACGTGATTTACCGCGTTCCTGGCAGTTTCGCAGGCAAGGGCCGGCGCGTTTATCCGGGCTTTTTGCAGCACACCGGCTTCGTGGCCATGAACCCCGACCGGCATGCCTCCAGCCATTACGACTACTTCAAGAACCTGATCAAGGGTGACGACGCCAGCACAGAAGCACACCGCAAGTTCTACGACGAGTACAACGCCGTCCTCGACATGGATGCCGATTACTACCTCGAAACCATTAAAACCGTGTTCCAGGATTTCAAGCTGGTCAATGGCACCTGGGATGTGATGTCTGCGGAAGGCAAGCTTGAGCGGGTGAAACCGGGCGACATCAAGACCACCGCCGTGATGACGGTGGAAGGTGAGCTGGATGACATCTCCGGCTCGGGCCAAACCCGGGCCGCACTGGATATGTGCAGCGGCGTGGTGCAGGAGCAAAAAACGCACCTGGAAGCCAAGGGTGCAGGCCATTACGGCATCTTCAGCGGCCGGCGCTGGCGCGATATCGTCTATCCGGCCGTCAAAGCCTTTATTCTTGAGCACAACAAGCCTTTTGCGCAGCCGGAGCAAGCGCTTGAAGCTACAAAAAAGATAGCAAAATCAGCAAGGGCAGCCAAGGCAGCGGCGCCTGTGACCGTTGAAGCGCCAGCAAAGCCAGCATCGGTTGAAGCCGCAAAACCCGTGGCTGGTTTACGCACTGCGGCAGAGGCGGCCAAGCTCAAGTCAACTGTCGCCCAACTGGTTGCTGATGCCGAGGAAAAAACCGTTGCCAAGCCAGCAGAGCCTGTGGCGCAAGCAATCCAGCCAGCCGATTCATTGACGGCCACGGAATCAAAACCAGCAGCAAAACCCGTGCTGGTGGCGGTAAAAAACACGACCGCCAAAACCGAAGCTGTCGCTGAGGCCGCAGCACAAGCTACGACTGCGCCAGTGGCATCCACCACGGCAGCGCCTGTTGCTGCCTCTGAAGCTGCAGCCAATACCCCGCAGCCCCCTGAAAAGTCAGCCGCCTGAGAAAGCCTGGCGCGGTCGGTCAAATGACGGCGCCAGAACCAGGGGCTGATGGAGCGGTGGGACAATAGCGCCGTGATTTCCCCCACCCAAAGCACCCTCTTTGACCGTATCAATGCGGCATTGCCCCAAACGCAATGCACGCGCTGCGGTTTCGTTGATTGCGCTGCTTACGCGCAAGCCATCACCTTGGGGGAAGCGGCCATCAACCAGTGTCCGCCGGGCGGCGCGGAAGGAATAGCGCGCCTTTCACGGATCACCGGCTTGCCGGTGCAGCCGCTGAATCCGCTCAATGGGGTTGAAGCTCCACGCGCGGTCGCCATCATTGACGAAGCCTGGTGCATAGGCTGCACCCTGTGCATCAAGGCATGCCCTACCGACGCCATCATCGGCAGCAACAAGCTGATGCACACCGTGATCGAACCCTATTGCACAGGGTGCGAGTTGTGCATACCGGCTTGTCCTGTGGACTGCATCAGCCTGGAAAATCTTACGGGCACCCACACCGGCTGGAACGCCTGGTCGCCCCAGGATGCCGAAACCGCCCGAAAACGCTACGAATCCCATCGCATGCAGCACACGCACGACAACAGCGCCAAGCCTGAAAAGCTTCAGGAAAAAGTATCGGCCACACCAGCAAAGCCGCCGGACCCGTCACTCCCGCGCGGGGACGAAGAGGCGCAACGCAAGCGCGCCGTGATCCAGGCGGCCCTGGCAAGTGCCCGGGCACGGCGCAACAATGATTGACGCAGAGCCGCCCAGCATCAGCAGCGCTGGCCTCGAACCCTTGGCCGCACGCTCTAAAGCATCCACATTTGCCATGGGTTCCATTCTTGGCCCCGCGCGGCGCTTGATGGACAGCTTGACCTATCCGCGCAAATTCCTGCTGATCTTTCTGCTTTTTGCGCTGCCGCTGGGGCTGACGCTCTATCTTTTGGTCGGAGAAATCAACCGCTCGATCCAGTTCGCCGAAAAGGAAATCGCGGGCGTGCATTACCTGCGCCCTTTGCGCTCGCTTCAGGAACAGGTCGCGCGCAGCCGGCTGGTCGCCGCCGCCTACCGGAGTGGCCAGGCCGACCAGCGGCCCGAACTGGTGAGGGTGCAGGCAAGCATCAAGGCCGGGCTGGCCGAACTTGACCAGATCGATGCACAGCTCGGAGGCGAGCTTGAGTCCACCGCCAAACTGGGCATCATCAAGGAAAACGCCCTCTTCCTCTCTCGCCGGCTGCTCGACGTGCCACCCGTGAACACCGACGCGCTGCACGGCATGCTGCAAGATGACATCAGCACGCTGGTGGCGCATGTAGGCGATATCTCCAACCTGATCCTCGACCCCGACCTGGACTCGTATTACCTGATGGAGGCGGTCCTGCTCAAGCTGCCCGATGCCGCCGACCTGCTGCTGCAGGCCCGGCTGCTGGTGCAGGCCCGCAGCCAGGCGCCGATGCAAAAACTCCCCCTGCGGGCCAAGGAGGGGGAAAACGCCGACCTGATCCGGCTCAGCGGCCTGATTGAATCCAATCTGAGCCGTACCCAGTACGGCGCCCAGACGGCATTCAAGAATGAAAAAACCGGCCAGCTCAAGCTGCGCCTGACCGACGCGGTGCAATCCTATAACCAGGCCATCAAGGACGCTGTGGCCGCCCTGCGCAGCCTGACAGAGCCTGAAGCAGTGCCGGCCAGCGCCGACACGGCCGGGCAGTTGCTGACGCGCGGGCAAGCCGCCAATTACGTTTTGGGCGAGCGTGAGTCGGCGGAACTGGAAACCCTGCTCAAGACACGCATCCAGAGCTTTCAGCAGCGCATGCTGGGGGTGATCGTCTTCGTCGCTGCCGTGCTGACCGTCGTGCTTTACCTGCTGCTGGCCTTTTATGCCGGTGTGATGCGAACCGTCACGCGCCTGCGCGAAGCTTCGGAGCGCATGCTGGACAACCGCGAGGACAAGGCCATCACGCTGGACACGCACGACGAACTGGGCGAAGTCGTGCTGGCCTTCAACCGCGTGGCCGACCGGATGCGCACGGAGAAGACGCAAGCCGAAGTCGAAAGCCGGCGCGCCCGCGCGGCCGAAGAAGAGGTTCGCTCGCGCGAGTCCGAACTGGTTCGCGCGCGCCAGGTCGCCGAGGAGGCGGTGCGCGCCAAGGCGGCATTCCTGGCCACCATGAGCCACGAGATCCGGACCCCGCTCAATGGCGTGGTCGGCATGAGCACCCTGCTGGCCGAAACCGCTCTCGATGCCGAGCAGCGCGACATTCTTCAGACCATCAGGCTCTCCAGCGACCAGTTGCTGGCGGTGATCAGCGACATCCTGGATTTTTCCAAAATCGAGTCGGGCCGGTTTGATCTGGAGAGCGAACCCGTCAGCGTACACAACATGATCGAGGAAGCCTGCGACATCGCCGCGCCGCGCGCCCGCGAAAAAGGCATCGAGCTAATCGTTGACGTGCCGGGCGCGGCGGCTGGCGGCCCGCCACCGGCCATCCTGGGCGATGTGACACGCCTGCGCCAGATTCTCATCAACCTGGTCAACAACGCGGTCAAGTTCACCGAACATGGTGCGGTCTCCGTGCACAGCCGGCTGGCCGAAGCGCCCGATGAGCAGGGACTGGCCCTGATCGAGTTCAGCGTGCACGACACCGGCATCGGCATTCCTCCCGAGCGCGTGGGCGCGCTGTTCGAGGCCTTCATGCAGGTCGATGCATCGACCACGCGCAAATACGGCGGGACCGGCCTGGGCCTGGCCATCTGCAAGCGCCTGGTCGAACTGATGGGCGGCAAGATCAGCGTCACAAGCAAGCTCGGCAAGGGTTCGATTTTTTCATTCACCGTGCGCGCCGCGCTGGCCGAGTTGCCCAAGGAGCTGACGCCGCTCGACGCGGCGGCTCTGCAGGACAAGCGCGTTCTGGTGGTGGACGATCACCATGTGAATGTCCGGGTGCTGATGCGCCAGTTGCGGCAGTGGGGCATGCGCGTGGCCAGCGCCGTGTCCGGTGCCGCGGCGCTGGACGTGCTGGACCATACCCAGCTGCCAGATGTCATCATCACCGACATGCACATGCCGGGCATGGACGGCCTTGAGCTGGCCGGCCACATCCGCGAAAGGCCCGGCAGCGAAAACCTGCCGCTGATACTCCTGAGTTCCGGCTTCATGCCAGGCGGAGCAAGCGCCGGCCCCTTCAATGCCAGGTTGCTCAAGCCCGCGCGCCAGAACCAGCTTTTCGAGGCGCTGGCCCGCTGCCTGACTTCCGACTCGGTGCTGCAATCCATCAAGGCAGAGCGGGTGGACATCCGGAAAAACGTGACCATTCTGGTTGCCGACGACAACGTGGTGAATCTGAAAGTGGCCTGCGGTATTTTGGCCCGGCTGGGCTATGACGCCGTCACCGCCGCCGATGGCGTGCAAGCCGTGACGGCCGTGGCCGACAGCATGAACAGCGCAAGGCGCTTTGGCGCCATCCTGATGGACCTGCACATGCCGGGCATGGACGGGCTGGAAGCCACGCAGACAATCAAGAAACGATTTGGCCATGCAGCGCCGCCCATCATCGCCCTGACGGCTGACGCCTCCATCGAAGACCGGGAACGCTGCGAAGCCGCCGGCATGGATGATTACCTCACCAAGCCCTTGCAGGTGGTCGAGTTGACCCGCGCGCTGGCGCGCTGGGCGGAAACCTCGGCTTTTGAACCGGTCGCCAGCGCCCTGCCCGCGTACTTGGCTTCTCCCGCTTCTCCCGCTTCTCCCGTTAAAAGAGCCGTGGACTTCACCCGGCTCGAAGAATTTCGTGAATTTGACCCCGACCTGGAGACCGCGCGCGAAGTCATTGAAATTTTCATGGCTGACACGCCGGCGCGCCTGGCCGCCATTGCCGATGCGCAAACAGATGCAGCCCTGCTGGCCGAAGCCGCTCATGCGCTCAAAGGCTCGGCATCCAACGTCGGTGCGCAGGCACTGGTCGCGCTGACAGCAAGAATCGAGGAACTGGCCATGTCAGGCGCCATTCCACCCGACATGGATGAGGTCTTGCGACACCTCGATGAAAGCTGGCTGCTCACGCAAACCGAACTGAAGGCATGGCTGACCACCAACGCAAAAGCGGCCATCAGCCAGCCTTGAACGGCCCAACCAGGGCCGTGTTCACGCCATGCCGGGCGCCAGCGACTGACTTTATGCCGCGTGCGCCTTGCTCATCGCTGCAAAAGCGTTGATGACTTCGGGCGGCGCCTGAACCATTTCAATCAGCACCCCTTCGCCTGAGACGGGAAAGGCCTCACTGGATTTGGGATGCAGGAAGCAGATGTCAAAGCCGGCGGCCCCCTTGCGGATGCCGCCCGGCGCAAAGCGCACGCCCTGCGCCGTCAGCCACTCAACCGCCTTGGGCAAGTCGTCAATCCACAGGCCCACATGGTTGAGCGGTGTGGTGTGGACCGCAGGCTTTTTCTCGATATCCACCGGCTGCATCAAATCAACCTCGACCTTGAACGGGCCGCTGCCGATGGCACAGATGTCTTCATCGACATTCTCGCGTTCACTGACGAAATTGCCAGTGACTTCAAGACCCAGCATGTCCACCCACAAGGTGCGCAGGCGCTCCTTGGAGGTGCCGCCGATGGCAATTTGCTGGATGCCCAGGACTTTGAACGGGCGCGTGCTCACACAAACTCCACAATCGGCTGGTCCACGCTCAGCGACTCGCCCTTGGCGGCCAGCACCTTGCCGACCACGCCATCGGCGGTGGCAAACAGCACGTTTTCCATCTTCATGGCTTCAATCACGGCCACGCGTTCACCGGCCTGGACTTTTTGCCCCACCTGCACCGACACCTCGGCCAGCAGGCCCGGCATGGGCGAGAGCACATAGCGGCTCATGTCAGGCGGCGCCTTGTGAAGCATCAGGGCATGAAGCTCGGCGGCGCGCGGCGACAACACCATGGCATCAAGCCGGGTGCCGTTGTGAATGATGCGCAGGGCCAGTGGATTGCGGCCCACGCCACGCTCGACCTGCGCGGCAAACGACTGGCCATTCACCGTGCCGTTGATGCGCATGCCACCCAAATGCCATCCGCTACATATTTCATAGCGCTTACCGCCCGTCTCGACTGCGCTGGAGCCCGAAACGGTCTGGAAATCACGCACCAGCGCAGGCTGCGGCTTGTTCAGTCCACCCGCCCCCAGGCCGATCACCACGTATTCCTCGCCCACGGTCACGCCATGGCCCGGCAACTGGCCGCTGATGCCAGCAGCGCGCGCGCGGATGCGGCGGTTCACATACGCAGCCAGCGCGACCAGGAAGTCGGCGTCGTCGTGCGGCACATCCTCGGCGCGAAAGCCGTTGGCGTAGTTTTCGGCAATGAAGCCGGTGTTGAAGTCACCCGCGACGAATTTCGGATGCGCCAGCAAGGCCGCCTGAAACGGAATATTGCTGCTGACGCCGCGAATCACAAAGCTGTTGAGCGCTTCGCGCATCTTGGCAATCGCATCAAAGCGGTCCTTACCGTGAACGATGAGCTTGGCGATCATCGAGTCGTAATACATCGGAATCTCGCCGCCGTCCTGCACCCCGGTATCGACGCGCACGCCGAACCACTTCGAGGTGTCCGAGGCAAACATGGTTTCCTTGGGCGGCTGAAAGCGCACCAGCCGGCCGGTCGATGGCAGAAAGCCGCGAAACGGGTCTTCGGCATTGATGCGGCATTCGATGGCCCAGCCGTCGCGCTTGACATCGGCCTGCGTGAGCGGCAGCTTTTCACCCGCTGCCACGCGGATCATCAACTCGACCAGATCGAGCCCGGTAATGCATTCGGTGACCGGATGCTCGACCTGCAAGCGCGTGTTCATTTCGAGGAAATAAAAGCTCTGGTCCTTGCCGACCACAAATTCGACCGTGCCGGCCGACTGGTATTTGACCGCCTTGGCCAGCTGCACGGCCTGCTCGCCCATGGCCTTGCGCGTTTCGTCGCTGATGAAGGGTGACGGCGCTTCCTCAATCACCTTCTGGTGACGGCGCTGGATCGAGCATTCGCGTTCATTCAGGTAAATGACATTGCCATGGCTGTCGCCGATCAGCTGAATCTCGATGTGCCGTGGTTCCTCGACAAACTTCTCGATGAACACGCGGTCGTCGCCAAAGCTGTTGCGCGCCTCGTTGCGGCAGCTGGTGAAGCCTTCGAACGCTTCCTTGTCGTTGAAGGCCACGCGCAAGCCCTTGCCGCCGCCGCCCGCGCTGGCCTTGATCATGACCGGGTAGCCGATGTCCTTGGCGATTTCCACCGCTTTTTCGGCGGTTTCAATCGCGTCGTTGACGCCCGGAATGCAGTTCACACCGGCCGCACCGGCCAGTTTCTTCGACTCGATCTTGTCGCCCATGGCGGCAATCGAATAATGCTTGGGACCGATGAAGACAATGCCTTCTTCTTCCACGCGCTTGGCAAAGCCTGAGTTCTCGCTCAGAAAGCCGTAGCCGGGGTGAACGGCCTGCGCGCCGGTCTGCTTGCAGGCGGCAATGATTTTTTCGGCCTGCAGGTAGCTGTCGCGGCTTGGCGCAGGGCCGATGTTGACGGCCTCATCGGCCAGCTCGACATGGCGCGCATCCTTGTCGGCGTCGGAATACACCGCAACCGTCTTGATGCCCATTTTTCGGGCGGTGAGAATGACGCGGCAGGCGATTTCGCCCCGGTTGGCGATCAGAATTTTGGTAAACATGGTGTTGTCCTAACGAGAAATCAGTTTGAAATTTTGCACTGGCATGGGATCAGTACTCCCTCAAAAGCCAGCCCGACACAAAGGCGAAATACTCGCGCAGCCAGGCGTTGTAGCGCATGTACAAGGGTGTAGGTGCGCCAGCAGTGACGACATTTTTCCAGCCCGCATTTTTGGCAATCCAGCTCGCCCGCAGGGTGTGAAAGTCACTCGTCACCAGCACCGTAGCCGCCTGCGGCGTCTGCCCGCCAGCCTGCAGCAGGCGCAGGGAATACACCAGGTTCTCATGCGTACTGGTGCTGCGGTCTTCGACAAGAATGCGGCTTTTATCCAGCCCCTTGGCCTCCAGATAAGTGGCCATGACACTGGCTTCGGACACGGTCTGGCGAAAATCCACCCCGCCGCTGACGATCACCCGAGCCTTTGGATGCTGCTGCGCCAGCGTGTAAGCCAGATTCAGCCGCTCCGCCAAGGTGGGTGAAGGCTGGGCATTGGGCGTGCTCGAACCCAGCACCACAATCACCTCCGGCCTCAAGCCCTGCAGGTTTTGCCCCTGTTGGCGCAGCGCCAGCAGGCCAAAAAAAGCCCCCAGAGACACCAGCCAGAGCCAGAACCCGGCCTGTACCCACTTCCACGCCAGCCAGTGCTGCCAGGGCGCCTGGACGCTCCCAAGAAAAACCAGAACAGCGCCCAGACCGGCCGGAAGGATTACCCCCAGATGCGTCACCTTCACGGTCACCAAATAGGCACTTTGCGCGAGCAGCATGCCGCCCAGAGCGGTGAACGCCCACGGCTTGAAGTTCAAACGCATCATGATTTCCAATGACCGGAAGGTGCCAGCAACAGTCGCTTTACAGCGGAATGTTGCCGTGCTTGCGCCACGGATTTTCAAGTTTCTTGTCTTTAAGCATCACCAGCGAGCGGCAGATGCGCTTGCGGGTTTCATGCGGCAGGATCACGTCGTCGATAAAGCCGCGCGCGCCGGCGACGAACGGATTGGCAAAACGCGCCTTGTATTCGGCTTCCTTGGCGGCCAGCTTGACCGGGTCGCCCTTGTCCTCGCGGAAGATGATTTCGACCGCACCCTTGGCGCCCATCACGGCAATCTCGGCATTGGGCCAGGCAAAGTTGACGTCGCCGCGCAGGTGCTTGGAACTCATCACGTCATACGCGCCGCCGTAGGCCTTGCGGGTGATCACGGTGATTTTCGGCACCGTGCATTCGGCGTAGGCGTAAAGCAGCTTGGCACCGTGCTTGATGATGCCGCCGTACTCTTGCGCCGTGCCGGGCATGAAGCCGGGCACATCGACGAAAGTGATCACCGGAATGTTGAAGGCATCGCAAAAGCGCACGAAACGCGCCGCCTTGATCGAACTCTTGATGTCCAGGCAGCCGGCCAGCACCAGCGGC
Source organism: Polaromonas naphthalenivorans CJ2 (assembly GCF_000015505.1). GTDB lineage: Bacteria > Pseudomonadota > Gammaproteobacteria > Burkholderiales > Burkholderiaceae_C > Polaromonas > Polaromonas naphthalenivorans. The sequence goes on from NC_008781.1 coordinate 2,509,570, forward strand.
TGGTTGGCCACGATGCCGACCGACTGGCCTTCCATGCGTGCAAAACCGATGATGATGTTCTTGGCGTACTCGGGCTGGATCTCGAAGAAATCGCCATCGTCCACGGTTTTGGCGATGAGTTCCTTCATGTCGTAGGGCTTGTTCGGGTTCTCGGGAACCAGCGTGTCCAGGCTCATGTCCATGCGGTTCGCCGGGTCGGCGCTGGGGCGCATCGGGGCTTTTTCGCGGTTGTTCAACGGCAGGTAGTTGTAGAGACGGCGCAGCATGATCAGCGCTTCGACATCATTTTCAAACGCCAGGTCGGCCACGCCGCTTTTGGTGGTGTGGCTGATGGCGCCACCCAGCTCCTCGGCCGTCACTTCCTCGTGCGTGACGGTTTTGACGACCTCGGGGCCGGTCACGAACATGTAGGAGCTGTCCTTGACCATGAAGATGAAGTCGGTCATCGCGGGCGAATACACCGCGCCGCCGGCCGATGGCCCCATGATCATGCTGATCTGCGGAATCACGCCACTGGCCATCACGTTGCGCTGGAACACGTCGGCGTAGCCGCCGAGCGACGCCACGCCTTCCTGGATGCGGGCGCCGCCCGAGTCGTTCAGGCCGATCACCGGCGCGCCGACCTTCATGGCCTGATCCATGACCTTGCAGATTTTCTCGGCATGGGCTTCTGACAAAGCGCCGCCAAACACGGTGAAATCCTGGCTGAAGACAAACACCAACCGGCCATTGATCATGCCGTAGCCAGTGACCACGCCGTCGCCCGGAATCTTGTTGTCCTGCATGCCGAAGTCGCTGCAGCGGTGTTCGACAAACATGTCCCACTCTTCGAACGTGCCTTCGTCGAGCAGCACATCCAGGCGCTCGCGCGCCGTCAGCTTGCCTTTGCCATGCTGCGCGTCAATGCGCTTTTGGCCACCGCCCAGGCGGGCCGCAGCGCGCTTACTTTCAAGTTGCTCAAGAATTTCCTGCATGGTTCGCTTTCTTTATGCTCTGGTTTTATGCTATTTAATTGATAGCTACTTATGCCCGCTGCGCATGCGCAGAAAGCAGATTTCGTGCTGCAGTCGAGGCTGGAAGCCGGCCATTGCCGACCTGTTCCAGCAAGGACGGCAACATGGCGCCGACCGCCGGGTCGTGCCGGAATGCGTGCTTCAAGCCTGCGTCAATCCGCTCCCACATCCATGAGAGCGCCTGCTGCTGGCGCCGGCTGGCCAGCTTGCCGTTGGCCGTCTGCAGATTCCTAAACTGCGTCACCGCCGCCCAGAAGGCATCGACGCCCTTGTTGTGCAATGCACTGAGCTGCAGCACCTGCGGGTGCCACTGCTTGTCAAAATCAGCCGCCTGCGCCGCGCCCATGGCATTGTTGACCAGGCCGAACAGGCGCATGGCCGACTTGATCTGGGCCTCGGCCCGCATGGCGGCGTTGGCGTCGATGTCGGCCTTGTTAATGACCACCAGGTCGGCCAGTTCCATCACGCCTTTCTTGATCGCCTGCAAGTCGTCGCCGGCGTTGGGCAACTGCATGACCACGAACATGTCGGTCATGTTGGCAACGGCGGTTTCGGACTGGCCCACGCCGACGGTCTCGACAATCACCACGTCATAGCCGGCGGCTTCGCAGACCAGCATGGCTTCACGGGTTTTTTCAGCGACGCCGCCGAGGGTGCCGCTGGACGGACTGGGACGGATGTAGGCACGTTCCTCGCTAGAGAGCTTTTCCATGCGGGTCTTGTCGCCCAGAATGGAGCCGCCCGAGACGGTCGATGACGGGTCGATGGTGAGCACCGCCACCCGGTGCCCTTGCTTGATCAGGTACAGGCCGAGGACTTCAATGAAGGTCGATTTACCGACGCCGGGCACGCCGCTGATGCCCAGACGGAACGACTGGCCGGTGTGCGGCAGCAGCGCCGTCAGCAACTCGTCGGCCTGGGCGCGGTGGTCGGCCCGGGTCGATTCGAGCAGGGTGATGGCTTTGGCGATGGCGCGGCGCTGCACGGCGGCATTGCCGCGCAGCACGCCCTCCATCAAGGTGCTCTGAGTCACTTCAGGGCAGCCCTGATCTGCTCCAGCACATCCTTGGCGCTGGCCGGAATCGGCGTGCCGGGTCCGTAGATGCCCTTGACGCCTGCGTCATACAGCATCTCGTAATCCTGCCGGGGAATCACGCCGCCGACGAAGACGATGATGTCATCGGCGCCCTGGCGCTGAAGCTCGGCAATGATGGCGGGAACCAGCGTCTTGTGACCAGCGGCCAGCGTGCTCACGCCCACGGCATGCACGTCGTTTTCAATTGCCTGACGGGCGCATTCTTCGGGCGTCTGGAACAGCGGCCCCATGTCCACGTCAAAACCCAGGTCGGCAAATGCAGTCGCCACGACCTTGGCTCCCCGGTCATGGCCGTCCTGGCCGAGTTTTGAAATCATCACGCGCGGGCGGCGGCCTTCGCTTTCGGCAAAGGCGTTGATTTCGCTCTTGAGCGTTTCCCAGCCTTCGGCCGAGTCGTAAGCGGCGGCATACACGCCACTCACCTTCTGGGTGTCGGCGCGGTGGCGGCCATAGACCTTTTCGAGTGCGTCGCTGACCTCGCCCACCGTGGCGCGCAGGCGCACGGCCTTGATGCACAGGTCCAGCAAATTGCCGCTGTTGCCTTCAGCTGCTTGCGTCAACGCATCGAGCGCGGCCTGAACGGCAGCACCATCGCGCTGCGCCCGGATGGCCTTGAGGCGTTCAATCTGGCCATCGCGCACCGCTACGTTGTCGATATCGCGCGATTCGATGGCATCTTCGGTTTTGAGCTTGTACTTGTTGACGCCGACGATCACGTCCTTGCCGCTGTCGATGCGGGCCTGCTTTTCAGCCGCAGCCGCTTCGATCTTGAGCTTGGCCCAGCCACTGTCCACGGCCTTGACCATGCCGCCCATGGCTTCGACTTCCTCGATGAGGGTCCAGGCCGCGTCGGCCATGTCCTGCGTGAGCTTTTCCATCATGTAGCTGCCGGCCCAGGGGTCGATCACGCTGGTGATGTGGGTTTCTTCCTGGATGATGAGCTGGGTGTTGCGGGCAATGCGCGCCGAGAATTCGGTGGGCAGCGCAATCGCTTCGTCGAACGAATTGGTGTGCAGGCTTTGCGTGCCGCCGAACACCGCCGCCATGGCTTCGATGGTGGTGCGCACCACGTTGTTGTACGGGTCTTGCTCGGTCAGGCTCCAGCCGCTGGTCTGGCAGTGGGTGCGCAGCATCAGGCTCTTGGGGTTCTTGGCGTCAAAGCCCTTCATGATGCGGCACCACAGCAATCTGGCGGCGCGCATCTTGGCGACTTCCAGGTAGAAGTTCATGCCGACGGCCCAGAAAAAGCTCAGGCGGCCGGCAAAACCATCTACGTCCAGACCCTTGCCCAGGGCGGTTTTTACGTACTCCTTGCCGTCGGCCAGCGTGAAGGCCAGTTCGAGTGCCTGGTTGGCGCCGGCTTCCTGCATGTGGTAGCCGCTGATGGAAATCGAGTTGAATTTCGGCATGTTCTGCGCCGTGTATTCGATGATGTCGCCAATGATGCGCATGCTGGGCGCTGGCGGATAGATATAGGTGTTGCGCACCATGAACTCTTTAAGCACATCGTTCTGGATGGTACCGCTGAGTTTGTCCTGGCTCACGCCCTGCTCTTCCGCCGCCACCACATAGCCTGCCAGCACCGGCAGCACGGCGCCGTTCATGGTCATGGAGACGCTGACCTTGTCGAGCGGAATCTGGTCGAACAGGATTTTCATGTCCTCCACGCTGTCAATCGCCACGCCGGCCTTGCCAACGTCGCCCGTCACGCGCGGATGGTCGCTGTCATAACCCCGGTGCGTGGCCAAGTCAAACGCCACTGATACGCCCTGCCCGCCGGCCGCCAGCGCCTTGCGGTAAAAAGCGTTGGACTCTTCGGCGGTCGAAAAACCCGCGTACTGGCGGATCGTCCAGGGGCGCACCGCATACATCGTGGCTTGCGGGCCGCGAATAAAAGGCTCGAATCCCGGCAGGGTGTTGGTGTAAGGCAAGTCCTTGATGTCCTCGGCGGTGTACAGCGGCTTGACGCTGATGCCGTCGGGCGTTTGCCAGTTCAGGGCGTCCAGGTCACCGTTGGGCGCGGATTTGGCTGCCGATTTGGCCCAGGCTTCAAGACTGGCGGCGTTGAAAGGAGTGGGCGTTGAACTCATGGTGGGGTCGGCAGTCTTGGTTGGGCTTGGCAGAATGTCCCGGCCCTTGGCCTTGGCCTTGGCAATGACATCTACCCGAAGCAGTCTTGTAACAGTACGGCGAAGTTTACATTATTTATAATTATTGATTCAAAATATTCTACCGGACTTGCCTTTAGACTAGAGGCTATGGCTGAAATTTCATTGTCTCCCCGTGCGCTTTACGAAGAAGTTGCCGAGCTTTTGCGCCAGCGCATCTTTAACCGCGAACTCGCTCCAGGCAGCTGGATTGACGAACTCAAACTGGCCGATGAATACGGCATCAGCCGCACGCCCCTGCGCGAAGCGCTAAAGGTGCTGGCCACCGAGGGGCTGGTGACCATGAAAGTGCGGCGCGGCGCCTATGTCACCGAGGTGTCGGACAGCGACCTGGCGGATGTTTACCATTTGCTGGCCTTGCTCGAAAGCGATGCAGCCGAAGTGGTTGCAGCCAAAGCCACCGATGCCCAGCTCATGGAACTGCAAGGGCTGCACAACGAACTGGAAAAGGCTGTCAACAACCGGGAACGCTTCTTTGAAGTCAACGAAGCTTTTCACATGCGACTGCTGGAAATCGCCAACAACCGCTGGCGCGACCAGATGGTGGCCGACCTGCGCAAGGTGATGAAACTCAACCGCCACAACTCACTGCTGAAAAGCGGCCGTATCGAGGAGTCACTGGCCGAGCACCGGGCCATCATGGCCGCATTGGTGGCCCGCGACGCGGCCAACACTGCCCGGCGGATGCGTGAGCATTTCAAGAACGGCCTGGAGGCGGCGGCCTGAAGTCTGGTCTGCTCTGGTGTCAGTCAGGTTTTGACATGTCGATGGGACGGCGGTGCCACCTCCCACTGCTTGCTGACTTTGCCCTGCCGGTCAACGCTTTCAAGCCGGACCAGAAAGCCCCATAGCCGTCCGACATGCTTGAGGACTTCCTTGACCTCATCATTGAGTGGCCGATTGTTGTGCTGTGTATGGCGCAAGGTCAGCGAGCGGTCCCCGCGCGCATCAACATTCCAGACCTGGATGTTGGGCTCGTGAAAGCTCAGGTCGTACTGGCGCGACAGCGCCTCGCGCACATGCCTGTAGCCGCTGTCGTTATGGATGGCGGAAACCTCAAGATGAAGCTCGCTGGTATCGTCAAGGATAGAAAACAGGCGAAACTCGCGTATCAGCCGTGGCGACAGGTATTGCCCGATAAAGCTTTCGTCCCGGAAATGCCGCATGGCATGGTCCAGCGCCTGATGCCAGTCCGATCCGGCCATGTCCGGAAACCAGTGCCGGTCTTCGTCGGTGGGATGTTCACAGATGCGCCGGATATCGCTGAACATCGCAAAACCGAGCGCGTAGGGATTGATGCCCCGAAACCCCGCATGCGCCAGTGGCGGCTGGAAAATGACATTGGTATGCGAGCGAAGGTTTTCGATCATGAAACCATCACTGACCAGGCCCTCGTCGTACATGGCATTGAGCAGGGTGTAATGCCAGAAGGTGGCCCAGCCTTCGTTCATGACCTGGGTCTGGCGCTGCGGATAGAAGTACTGGGCTATCTTGCGCACGATGCGTATGATTTCGCGCTGCCAGGGTTCCAGTAAAGGCGCATTTTTTTCGATGAAGTACAGGAGATTTTCCTGGGGGTCAGCCGGAAACCGGGAATTTGCTTTTTCAACCTGCTTCTCAGCCGCCTTGGGCAGGGTGCGCCACAAGTCATTGACCTGCTGCTGCAAATAGGTTTCGCGTTCCTTGCGGCGCGTTTCCTCCTCGGCCAGCGACAGCTTCTGCGACCGCTGGTAGCGATCAACCCCATAGTTCATCAGCGCATGGCAGCTGTCCAGCAGATCCTCCACCGCATCCAGCCCATGGTGCTCCTCGCATTCGGCGATATAGGCCCGGGCATAGACCAGGTAGTCGATGATTGAAGACGCATCGGTCCACATTCTGAATAGGTAGTTGCCTTTGAAAAAAGAGTTGTGGCCATAGCAGGCATGGGCCATGACCAGCGCCTGCATCGGCAGGGTGTTCTCCTCCATCAGGTAGGCAATACAGGGGTTGGAATTGATGACCACCTCATAGGCCAGTCCCATGTGGCCGCGGCGGTAGCTTTTTTCGCTGGCGATGTACTGCTTGCCGAACGACCAGTGCCGGTAGTTCACAGGCATGCCGACAGAGGCGTAGGTGTCAATCATCTGGCTGGCGGTGATCACTTCGAGTTGCACCGGGTAGGTGTCCAGCCCAAAGCGCTTGGCCATGCGTTCGATCTCGCCATGATAGGTTTCAATCAACTCAAACGACCAGTCGGACGGGCTGGGCAGCGCCGCCCGCCGCCCCCCCTGGCTAACGGCACTGCCAGCGTCTTCGGAGGGAAGCGTCGTGCTCATGCAGTTTGTCCTTTCTTGAACAGTTCGCGGAACACCGGATAAATCCCGGACGGGTCGGTCACTTTCTGCATGGCGAAGTGCGCGTGGCTTTTGCGCACCAAGGCATATTCCTCCCACAGGTTCTGGCTTTCCTCGGCGACCTGGAGATAGGCAAAGTAACGCGATACCGGCAGCAGCTTTTCAACCAGCAAGGCCCGGCATTTGGACGAGTCCTGCAGCCAGTTGTCGCCGTCTGAAGCCTGGGCGCCATAGATGTTCCATTCATTCGACGGATAGCGCTCCTGAATGATCTGGTGCATCAGCGTCAAGGCACTGGAGGCAACGGTGCCGCCACTTTCTGTCGAGTGGAAGAATTCGTCTTCGGAAACTTCGGTGGCCTGGGTGTGATGGCGGATAAAAATCACATCGGTTTTCTCATAGTGCCGCATGAGAAAAAGGTACAGCAAAATGAAAAAACGCTTGGCCAAGTCCTTGCGCGCCTCGTTCATCGAGCCCGACACATCCATCAAACAGAACATGACGGCTTTGGAAGCCGGCAATGGCGTTTTGACCCGGTTGCGGTATCGCAGGTCGAATGGATCGAGAAACGGAATTTTCAGGAGCCGGTGCCGCAATGCTTCAATTTCAGCATTCAGCGCAAGTATCTCGCTGCGCGGGGTGCTTGCATCGTGCAGCATCGTGGCCAGCAACAACTCCAGTTTGCGCAACTGGCGCCGGGCATCGCCCCCCATGGCGATCCGCCGGCTGAGCGCCTTGCGCATTGACCGCACCACATGCAGGTTGGTCGGTGTTCCTTCGGAAACGAAACCGGCACGATGCGTCTTCCATTCCGGCACATCTGGCAATAGCTGTGTGCGCAGCAGATGCGGCAGAGCCAGATCGTCGAAAAAGTACTGCATGAATTCTTCGCGTGTGATGCGGAACTCGAAGTCGTCTTCGCTGCTGCCATCCTGACCGGCGCCAGGGCCCTGGCCGCCGCCACCACTCCCACCTTTCGGGCGGGCAATGTGGTCGCCACGCACATAGTCCTTATTGCCTGGATACACCCGCTCCTGGCTACCCCCTGGTCCATGGCCAAACACCGGCTCCGACACATCACGTCGCGGCAGGGTAATGTCCTCGCCCTGCTGAATATCGTGAATGCTGCGGCCAGATACAGCCTGACGCACAGCCTCCCGAATCTGCTTGCGGTAGCGGCGCAGAAAACGCTCCCGGTTTCCTATGGATTTGTTCTTGCCCGACAAGCGTCTGTCAATGACTTGCTGGAGCATGGTGGTCTCCGGTTGTTAGGAAGATAGACAGGCCATCAGCATGCGATGCCGCCCTGCGGGTTTCAGGAACTCTTGCGAACCCTGAGATACCACTCGCACAGCAGGCGCACCTGCCGGGCGCTGTAGCCCTTGTCCATCATGCGGTTAAGAAAGTTCTCGTGCTTTTGCTTTTCGTCCGCACTTGCCTTGGCGTTAAAGGAAATCACCGGCAACAAGTCTTCAGTGTTCGAGAACATTTTCTTTTCGATGACGGCACGCAGTTTTTCATAACTGGTCCAGTTCGGATTCTTGCCGGCATTGCTGGCCCGGCTGCGCAGCACGAAATTGACAATCTCGTTGCGGAAGTCCTTCGGATTGCTGATGCCTGCCGGTTTTTCGATTTTTTCAAGTTCGGCATTGAGCGCCGAGCGATCAAAAATCTCGCCGGTATCGGTATCGCGGTATTCCTGGTCCTGAATCCAGAAATCGGCATAGGTCACATACCGGTCAAAAATGTTCTGGCCGTATTCCGAATACGACTCCAGGTAGGCGGTCTGGATTTCCTTGCCGATGAACTCGGCATAGCGCAGCGCCAGGAACTCCTTGATGAACGCCAGATAGCGCTGCTCGATCTCGGGCGGAAATTGCTCGCGCTCGATCTGCTGCTCCAGCACATACATCAGATGCACCGGGTTGGCAGCGATTTCGCTGGAATCGAAATTGAATACCTTCGACAGGATTTTGAAAGCGAAGCGGGTGGAAATCCCGTTCATGCCTTCGTCCACGCCGGCGTAGTCGCGGTACTCCTGGTAGCTCTTGGCTTTCGGATCGGTATCTTTCAGGTTCTCACCGTCATAGACCTGCAGCTTGCTGAAAATGCTGGAGTTTTCAGGCTCCTTCAGGCGCGTCAACACGGCAAACTGCGCCATCATCTTCAGCGTGCCAGGCGCGCAGATGGCACCGGACAGCGAAGAATTGCGGATCAGCTTTTCATAAATTTTGATTTCTTCCGAGGTGCGCAGGCAGTACGGCACCTTGACGATGTAAATGCGGTCAAGGAAAGCCTCATTGTTCTTGTTGTTCTTGAAGGCTTTCCACTCGCTTTCATTCGAGTGGGCCATCACGATGCCATCGAAGGGAATCGCGCCAAAACCCTCAGTTCCCTTGAAGTTGGCCTCTTGGGTGGCTGTCAGCAAGGGATGCAGCACCTTGATCGGCGCCTTGAACATCTCGACGAACTCCAGCAGGCCCTGATTGGCCAGGCACAGGCCGCCCGAATAGCTGTAGGCATCCGGATCGTCCTGCGCGAACAGTTCGAGTTTGCGAATATCGATCTTGCCGACCAGCGTGGAAATATCCTGGTTGTTCTCGTCACCGGGTTCGGTCTTGGCAATGGCACACTGCTTCAGGATGGAAGGAAAGCGCTTGACGACACGGAACTTGCGGATGTCGCCGCCGTATTCTTCAAGCCGCTTGACCGCCCAGGGTGACATGATTCGCTGCAGATAGCGCGGTGCAATGCCGTACTGGCTCTCAAGCAGGGGAATGTCTTCGGCATTGTTGAAAAGACCCAGCGGCGACTCATTGACCGGCGAGTCTTTCAGTGCATACAAAGGCACCTGCTCCATCAACTGCTTGAGCCGCTCGGCAATTGAGGACTTGCCCCCGCCCACCGGGCCAAGCAGATAAAGAATCTGCTTTTTTTCTTCAAGCCCCTGCGCCGCGTGGCGGAAATAAGACACTACCTGCTCAATCGGATCTTCCAGCCCGTAAAAATCGCGGAACGCCGGGTAAATCTTGATCACCTTGTTGCCGAAGATACGCGACATGCGCTGATCCCGGTGGGTGTCGAACACCTCAGGCTCGCCAATGGCAGCCAGCATGCGCTCGGCCGCAGTAGCGTAAACAAGAGGGTTTTTCTTGCAAAGCTCGAGGTATTCCTCAAGGGATATTTCTTCTTCTCGCGTTTGTTCATAACGCGTCAAAAAGTTACGGACGACATCCATAAAAATCCTCCTTGGCAGGCTGCGGTTGATTACCACAATCATCGTGAACGACAGTCAGCCTAACTGTACCGCTTTCCTGACTTGAATGCACACCGAGGATGAGTTTGTGAGCAGAAGAATCAACGGCGTCATTCGACATCCCGATCATTGGAAGCAATATCCTCCTGACCACCCCCTGGAACAGTTGGCTTAGGCTGCTTTTTGAACATCCGCATGCGCCAGCATCATCACGTCGCGCGGATCCATGGTTTTCAGCTTGTGGTCACTCCACACCTGGCGCCAGCGGCGCGAGCCCGGCAAACCGTGCCGCAAACCCAGCATATGGCGGGCAATGGCGCTGAATGGTGTGCCGTGCCCGGCCGCTTCGCGCACCATGTAATCGCACATCTGCGCCTCGACCTGTTCACGCGTGATGCTCTCGCCACCAGCACCAAAAAAGTCCGCATCCCAGGAGGCCAGCCACCAGGGGTTGTGATAAGCCTCCCGGCCAATCATCACGCCGTCAAGTTCAAGCAGCTGGCCTTGCACCTGTTCGCCGGTGGTGATGCCACCGTTGACGCAAATCGTCAGATGCGCAAACTCCTTCTTCAGGCGATGCACCAGTTCGTAGCGCAACGGTGGCACTTCCCGGTTTTCTTTCGGACTCAAGCCTTTGAGCCAGGCGTTGCGGGCATGCACGATAAAAGTATCGCAACCGGCTTCACTGACCGTACCGACAAAATCGCGCACAAATTCATAGCGCTCCTCGCGGTCGATGCCGATGCGGTGCTTTACCGTGACGGGCACGCTGACCGCATCGACCATGGCCTTGACGCAATCGGCCACCAGTTTGGGCTCGGCCATCAGGCAGGCGCCAAAAGCGCCGCGCTGCACCCGCTCACTGGGGCAGCCGCAATTGATATTGATTTCGCTGTAACCCCATTGCTCGCCCAGCCGGGCGCAATGCGCCAGATCGGCCGGCTCGCTGCCGCCGAGCTGCAAGGCGACCGGATGCTCCTCGGCGTTGAAGCGCAAATGCCGCCCCACATCGCCATGGATCAGGGCACCAGTGGTCACCATCTCGGTGTACAGCAACGCATGACGCGACAGCAGGCGGTGAAAGTAACGGCAGTGCCGGTCAGACCAATCCATCATCGGGGCCACGCTCAGGCGCCATGGATTATCAGCAGGGACGGATACGTCGCTAGAAACGGGGATTGACATGCGCCTATTTTCCCTGAAAGCTGGTCAAGCCGGGATCGAGGCCATCGCGGCCTTCGCAAATACGCTTGCGGACGGGCAAACCAGCCATTCCGGGGGAAACCTGCGGGGTAATATCAGCGGTTCCAAAAATTTCGCCAATCCAGCCTGACCAAGGTCAATACCCCAGTTAAAGGATGACCGCCATGCCCTTCTTTTCTTCCACGACAGGCGCTGATACCTCATCGGGCCGCAGACCATCAGCGCTGTTGGGAATCGTCATCCCGTTAACCTTGCTGGCCGCCTGCACCTCTGTGCAGCTGCCACCCTGGACTCCTCAACTGCCACGCCTCACTGCAACGACAGGCGCAGCCCCCATGCCCATTCCGGTTGAGCCTGCGGTTGTTGTGCAAACCTCTCCGGTTGTTCCGCCATCAGTGATTGCAAATGCGTCTGTTGAAGCGCCAGCGCCTTATAGCGCTGCGGTTGCAGCCCGCTTTCCGGCGCCGTCGATGGCTTACAACACCCCGGGCCTGCAAGCCAGCCGCACGGCCTTCACCACCCAGGATGAAGTCCACATCTGGCTGCGCGATCAGGCGACAGCCCTGTCCCGCTCGGTTGGCGTCAAGGCCGCCGTGCTGCCTATCGGCACCTCACAGCAAGGCCAGCCACTGGAAATGCTGGTGCTGACTCGCGGCACCGGCACCGACCCTGCCGCACTTCAGGCAACAGGCCGGCCTACCGTACTGCTGATCGGCCAGCAGCATGGTGATGAACCTGCAGGCAGCGAAGCCCTGCTGGTCATTGCCAGGGAACTGGCACAGGGACTGCTGCAGCCACTGCTTGAGCGCATCAATGTGGTGATTGTTCCACGTGCCAATCCCGATGGCGCAGAGCGGGGGGAAGCGTTCACCGCCAGCGGCCAGGACATGAGTCGCGATCATTTACTACTTGATACGTCCGAAGCCCAGGCGCTGGCCCGCGTCACACGCGACTACCGGCCCACAGTGGTGCTGGACGCGCATGAATACAGGGTGGAAGGCCCTTCGTACCTGGAAAAATTCAATTCCGTGCAGAAGTTCGATGCACTTTTGCAATACTCCACAACGCCCAATCTGCCCGAGTTTTTGACCAAGGCCGATGAGGAGTGGTATCGCCGGCCCCTGCTGGCCGCACTCAAGGGCCAGGGCCTGAGCAGCGAGTGGTATCACACCACGTCAACAGATATGGCCGACCGGAAAATCGCCATGGGCAGCCCCGAACCTGTCACCAGCCGCAATGTGGAAGGCCTGAAGAATTCCGTCAGTCTGGCTGTCGAAACGCGCGGCGCAGGCATTGGACGGCTGCATATCCAGCGGCGTGTACATACCCATGTCACGGCGATCACGAGTGTGCTGGGCAGCACCGCCCAGCGCGCCAGCGAGCTGAGCCAGTTGCGGCCCTATATTGAAAAGGAAGTCAGCAGCCAGGCCTGCAAGGGGCAATCGATTGTCGAAGCCGCCAACACGCCTGCGCAATATGACCTGCAAATGCTCGATCCGGTGACCGGTGCCGACAAAACAGTGACCGTCGATTGGGATTCGGCCCTTGCGCTGCGCCCCCTGAAGTCACGGGTTCGCCCTTGCGGTTACTGGCTTTCAGCCTCTTCAACAACTGCGGTCGAACGGCTGCGACTGCACGGCGTCCAGGTTCTCCGGGTACTCGAACAAAGCGCCCTGCTGGGCGATATTTATCGGGAAACATCCCGCACGGGTAACGCGCAGCAAGCCAGCATGGCCGATGGCCAGCCCATCATCAAAACCGCTGTTGCGCTGATGCGCGGCGTGATTGACGCGCCGGCAGGCAGTTATTACGTACCCTTGAACCAACCCCTGGCCAATCTGGCGATAGCAGCCCTGGAACCCGATACACGCAGCAGCTATTTTGCAAACCGGCTGCTCGATGGGCTTGCAAGCACTGCACGGATCATGTCCGAACCTTCGTTAAAGGCCGAAGAGCTGCCTTGAGCGCTCGCAGTGGCCGGTTTTGCCGGTTTTGCCGGTTTTGCGAATTTTGTAAAAAAGCAACTCCATTACAGATATTTCTCTCTGCCAGCGGGCAAGCTGGCCTACAGACACCGGACGAGTTATATGTCGTAATAAGGCAATTCAACCAAAGGAGAAAGTCCAGTGAAACCATTTTCGATGGACCCAAAAATGACGACCATCCAAGGCGTTTTTTACCCTACTGGATACGCATTCATCATGTTTCCTGATGCCGAGAATGCCGAAAAGGCAGCCCAAAAACTCGAAGCTGCAGGCTTTGGCGGGCAGAACGTCATGCTGCTGACGCCGGAAGTCATTCTTCAGGAAATTGGCAAGGTTGACGGCGAATCAACCGTTCCGCTGCCTTCGGTAGGAACGGAAGGCGCCACGGTCCACAAATACATCGACCTGGCCCGCGACGGACACCACGCATTGATGGTCAAGGCACCTTCCGACAAAGATTCGGAACGCCTGATGTCGATCATTCGGGAGTTTCCTTTTTCATATGGCCAAAAATACCACATGCTGGCCATTGAGGATCTCGAATAAATCCCCTTGCAGGCCTGCCGTCTTGCCTTGCATTGAACTCATGACGGGACGGTGCAGAGTCGTCCCGCCGGAATATTTCCCGCCGCAATAAGCTATTAAATAAATAGCAAGCTACGCATACTCAACGTGCGCAAAAGCCATTTTTTATTAAAAATCTCCGGCATTATGAGCCAGGCTTTCAAATTTGGTGATGCGGTTGATAAACGCCAGTTTTACCGTTCCCGTCGGACCATTGCGCTGCTTGCTGATGATGACCTCGGCCACGCCCGGCTCTTTGCATGCTTCCTTGGTGTAGTACTCATCGCGGTAAATGAACATGATGATGTCGGCATCCTGCTCAATCGCACCCGATTCGCGCAGGTCGCTCATCATCGGCCGCTTGTCGGTGCGCGATTCCACACCCCGGCTGAGCTGCGACAGCGCAATGACCGGGCATTGCAATTCTTTGGCGAGCATCTTCAAACCACGTGAAATTTCGCCCACGGCAGTCGCCCGGTTTTCATCGCTCATGCTGGTCGATACGCTCATGAGTTGCAGGTAATCCACCACGATCAGGCCTAGCTTGCCGCACTGGCGGGCAAGGCGCCTTGCATTGGCCCGCAGTTCGCTGACCGTGAGGCCGGCGGTTTCGTCGATATGCAGGGAAATCGTCCGCAGCTTTTCGATGGCTTCGGTCAGGCGCGGCCACTCCTCGTCGGTCAAGGCGCCCGTGCGCAAGTGAGTCTGGTCGATCCGGCCAATCGAACCGACGATACGCACGGCCAGCTGCGAGGCACCCATTTCCATCGAGAACACCGCTACCGGCAAGCCTTCATGCAAGGCCACATGCTCGGCGATGTTGATGGCCAGCGCCGTTTTACCCATTGACGGCCGTGCCGCCAGAATAATCAGATCACCCGCCTGAAAGCCGGAGGTCATGCGGTCCAGGTCAACAAATCCAGTCGGCACGCCGGTCACGTCATTCGGGTTTTCCGACATCTCGGTAACGCGGTCGAGCAAATCCACCACCAGCGTGTCCATGCTTTGAAAACCCTGCTGCGATCGGCCGCCCTGCTCGCCGATGTTGAGAATCTTTTGCTCGGCTTCATCCAGAATGACAGTGACGGCCTTGCCTTGCGGATTGAAGGCATTGGTGGCAATCTCGTCGGAGGCGGCGACCAGCTTGCGCAAGATAGAGCGCTCCCGAACAATTTCGGCATAGCGACGGATGTTGCTGGCGCTCGGTACGTATTGGGCCAGTGCACTCAGGTAGCTCAAGCCACCTATTTCTTCATTTTTCCCCAGGCTCTGCAGGCGCTCAAAGACGGTGATGATGTCCGCAGGCTTGGACGCATTGATCAGCCATCCGATGGCGGCATAAATAAGCTGATGCTCGTGGCGGTAAAAATCCTGGTCTGCCAGCAAGTCGCCCACACGGTCCCATGCACTGTTGTCGAGCAACAGGCCGCCCAAAACGCTGGACTCACCTTCTATCGAGTGCGGTGGGATGCGAAGCTGGGCAATCTGGCGGTCGGCGCTGTAACCGGATTCGGAAAAAGGGGAAAGTACGGCAGACATTGGATTCCTTGGGAAGGGTAAATGGTACGCCGTAAGCCTCGAAACGCACGGAGTAACTCTGCGGACAAACTGGGGAAATCGGGTAGAAATCAGGAGTAAAGATGTGCATGACCCGTGAGCGGCATCGAATCAAAACTACCGAATTTCCTGTTTTCCCAAGAAAAAAGCCGCTCCGAAGAGCGGCTTTCAGGTAACGCGGAAAACGTATTTAAGCAGTTTCGCCGTAAACCGTGACAGTGATGTCAACCACGACGTCGGTGTGCAAGGCAATGTTGATGGCATGGTCGCCAACAGTCTTGATCGGGCCGTTAGGCAGGCGGATCTGCGATTTGGAAACCGCAAAGCCTTGCTTCGTCACTTCTTGAGCAATGTCGGCATTGGTAACGGAGCCAAACAGGCGGCCATCGACACCGGCTTTTTGCGTCAGCTTGACGGTGGTGCCGCCGAGCTTTTCGCCCTGAACTTGCATTTCGGCCAGCTTGGCAGCGGCAGCTTTTTCAAGTTCAGCGCGCTTGACTTCGAATTCCTTGATGGCGGCTGCCGTGGCGCGGCGAGCGCGGCCAAAAGGAATCAGGAAGTTACGTGCGTAACCGTCTTTGACTTTGACGACGTCACCCAGATTGCCCAGGTTCACGACTTTGTCGAGCAGAATAATTTGCATGGTCGTATCTCCTTACAGGCTGCGGTGCTGGTCGCTGTAAGGCAGCATCGCGAGGAAGCGAGCGCGCTTGACGGCGGTGTTGATCTGGCGCTGGAAAATCGCGCGGGTGCCGGTCAGGCGTGCGGGAATGATTTTTCCGTTTTCCGACACGAAATCGCGCAGGGTGTCGATATCTTTGTAGTCGATTTCTTCAACGCCAGCGGCTGTGAAGCGGCAAAAACGCTTGCGCTTGAACAGCAGGGATTGGGTATTGCGCTTGGGGCGCTTGTCTTTATTAAAACGTTTTGGTCCGGCCATGATGGACTCCTTAAATGGGGTTCAGTACTTGCTCTGCCTGAGGTGTCGGGTGAAGAGCTTGAATATGAAAAACAACGCCTTTGCTGGTGCGTGCATTGATCAGAAAGCCCGTGAACCTGAAAGGCTTGCCCAAGGAAAGCTTGACGGCTTGCTCAGCCAGCGTTCCGAAAGCAACTGCCTTTATCGTCAACTTGACTTGTCTGCTGATACCCGCTTCAAGCACTTCAGACTCGTGTTCGAGAATGAAGTTGATGGCGGGAATTCCAGCAGGCGTGTAGCGAAGAGGACTTAGCTCGGCGATACAGGCGGTCAGGTCAACCTGGTTCACTGCGGCTCCAAATGCACAACAGCGAAGCGTTCAACAGAATGGGGCGAATTAAGCCGCAAATTCCTGCTGTTGGGTTTTACGGGCTTCTTCTCTCTCGACGTTGCGCATCATGAGGGACGGGCCGGTTTCAGCCTTTTTCTTGACCACGGTCAGGTGGCGCAGCACGGCATCGTTGAACTTGAACGCATGTTCAATTTCTTCCATCACGGCCTGGCTGGCTTCGATGTTGATGCAGAGGTAGTGGGCTTTGGCGAGTTTCTGGATCAGGTACACCAGTTGGCGACGGCCCCAATCTTCAACACGATGCACGGTTCCGCCGCCAGCGGTAATCATGCCCTTGTAGCGTTCCAGCATGGCTGGGACTTGCTCGCTTTGATCCGGGTGGATCAGCAAGACGATCTCGTAATGACGCATAAAATCTCCTTTTGGATGCAATAAAAAGCTGCCCCAGCGTCGTTAAGGGTGCAGCAAGGCGAAGCCTATGATTATAGCCCGTCACCAGCTTGATGCGAAACAGCCCTGCCCTGACGCGGCGCTGGTGCTGCAAAAGACCTGTCATGGGCTTTCAGATCCGGATAACGGATGTACTCCAGCAGCGCTTGCATGTCCTGGCTGGGCGGCCGTGTCACCAGACTGACCAGGATGATCACCGCAAAGCCAACAGGCACGCCGAACAAACCGGCTGATATGGGATCAATTCCCCACCAGAGTTGAATCGGCGAGGTAATGCCGAAGGTGGTGCGTAGCCACGGCTGGGTAGTTACCATGTAGTAGGTCGTCACGCTCAGGCCCGACACCATTCCCAGAGTCGCCGCCGTGCCGGTAGCGCGTTTCCAGAAAATACCCATGCTCAGCGCCGGAAAAAACGACGACGCTGCAAATGAAAAAGCGGCCGATACCAGAAACAGGATATCAGCCGGTTTCTGGGCTGCTACATAAGCCGCCAGCAGGGCAACGATGAGCAGCAGTATTTTGGACAGCGTGACACGGCTCACGGTTGAGGCATTCGGATCAATCATCTTGTAGTACAGGTCATGTCCCAGCGCATTGGCAATGACCAGCAGCAGTCCATCTGCGGTAGAGAGTGCGGCGGCCAGTCCACCTGCCGCCACCAGCGCTGAAACAACGTAAGGCAACCCCGCCAGTTCAGGCGTGAGCAGCACCACAATGTCGCCACCCATGGTCATTTCATTGAGTTGCAAGACATTGTCTTTGTTGACATCAACCACCGACAGCAGCGCCGGATCGACCTTGTTCCACTCATTCACCCATGCGGGCAGTTGGTCAAAGGGTGTACCGAGCAGCACGGTAAAAATTTCATACTTCACCAGCACTGCCAGCGCAGGTGCGGTGCAATACAGCAGAAAAACGAAAAACAGTGACCAGGTGACGGACTGCCGTGCCTCACGAACGCTGGGCACGGTGTAATAGCGCATCAGGATGTGCGGCAAGGCCGATGTCCCGACCATCAGGCAAAAAACCAGCGCCAGGAAGTTGCGCCGTGACGTGTCGTAAAGCTCTTTTTCCTGAACTGTGCCATCAGGGTTGCCCAAAAACTGGGCGGCATGGGCAGGCATGCCATTGAGTGGCTGGCTTTTGATTTCGTCTGCTGTTTTGGCGATAGCCCATTCACGAAGTGCCGCGCTCTCATCTTTCGGCAAGGCTGCCAACGCCTTGCCAGCGGCAGAAACCTCGGCTACCGACGCATTGCCAGCCTTCAGGGCTGCCAGTTTTTTGGTGGCAGCCAGTTTGTCGGCAGCCATCGAAAGCTCCGGATGCTTCATTTTTTCGGCCAGGACTTCTGCGCGTTTGCTGAATAGGGCACGAACCTCCAACTCCTTGGGGTCTGTCGCCAGCTCTTTTTCCTTGGCGGTCACTTTCTCCAGTTGAAAGCCGTAAACCGCTTGCGGGACAGGAATGCCGGTCTGCTTGACCGACAGCCAGACGACCGGAATCAGGTAGGCCACCAGCAAAATGATGTATTGCGCCACCTGCGTCCAGGTCACCGCTCGCATTCCGCCCAAAAATGAGCAAACCAAAATGCCGCCCACCCCCAGAAAAATACCCAGCTCGAAAGCAATACCGGTCAGGTAGGACGTGATGAGTCCGACGCCGTAAATCTGCGCCACCAGATAAGTGAATGAACACAGGATGGCTGCCAGCAAACCCATAAAGCGCGGCAGATGCCCGCCGTAGCGCTCGCCCAGGAAATCCGGAATGGTGAACTGCCCGAACTTGCGCAGGTAAGGGGCCAGCACCAGCGCCACCAGACAATAGCCACCCGTCCATCCCATGATGAATGCCAGACCGCTATAACCCGTCAGGTACAGCGTGCCGGCCAGGCCCAGGAATGAAGCCGCCGACATCCAGTCGGCCCCTATTGCCATCCCGTTATAAATCGCCGGGACTCGGCGGCCCGCCACGTAATATTCGGCGGCATCGGTGGTGCGGGTCATGATGCCGATACCGGCATACAAAGCAATCGTGGACAGCAAGAATGTCATGCCTATCCATGAGTGCGGCATGCCCAAGCGCTCCAGCCCCCCCAGCAGCAGCACATAAACGACAAAACCCAGCGTGAACCAGCGATAAACGCGGTCCAGTTGGGACTTGAACTGTTTTTTGGAGTGCGCAACGCCTTCACGGCGACCAAAAAAATCAGCCATGCTCAGTCGTCCTCGTCTGCTACGTCATGCTCTGCATCAAGCCGGTTCATGTACCAGGCATAAAAACCAACAATCAGGCAATAGATCAGCAATGCGCCTTGTGCACCCATCCAGAAACTAAAGGGCCAGCCGAAAAAACTGAAGCTAAGAAACCGCGCAAAGTAGGCAACGCCAAAAGTCGCGACGAACCAGACGAACAATAGCAAGGCCGTCACCACCATGTTTTTGCGCCAGTAACGGCGATGCAATTCAGCAGGCAACATCACGCGTCGGGACATGCCGGTTATTAACTTGCAAATGGACAGACAGGCCGATGTCGCGCTCAAGTTGCGCGGCCACCTTGGGTTCGAACTGGCGCAGGTGATCAATCACCTGGCGCGCTTTTTCGGGTTCACTCAGCGCCAGATTGACCTCTGCCAACCGATACCAGCCATAGGGACTCATGGGTTGCAGCCGTGTAGTTTTTTGCAGCGCCAGCCTTGCCTCATGAAACTGCCGCTGACGGATCAGCACCAGCGCAAGACCGTACCACGCCCGGTCCATGCAAGGCTGGTGTTCGGTGGCTTTTTCAAATGCAGGGCGGGCTTCATCATGCCGTCCGTTCTGCTGCAATACATAACCCAGGTTGAAGCAGGCCGCAGCCTGCTGCACTGGCGTACCCGTGACGCGGCTGAGTTGCTGCAAGTTGGCAATGGAGTCATCCAGCCTGTTGAGCTGGACCAGCACATGGGCACGGCTGGCAAGTGCATAACGGTCCATGGGCAAAAGCACCAGCATGCGGTCAAACCGGGACAGGGCTTGTTCCCGCTGTCCGAACGCCAGCAAGATCAGCGCTTGCGCCTTTGAAAAAAGGTAATCAAAACGACGCTTGAGAGAACAGATCATTTGCACAAGGCAACGCCGATTTGCAGGCAGATGCTGACTTTGGCCAAACTCGCTGCACCCCAGACAAGCAGCAGGAGAAAAAATGCAACCAGCGGTACATGCCGATCCAGCACCACGCGAGGAGAAAGCCAGCGAATCGCACGGATCCAGGGCCGCCCCAGAAGTTGCAGCAACGCATAAAACGGGTTGGCATTGCGGGTTGCGCCTGTCATCAAACCGAGCAGCCATTGGCCGAGCAACGCCAGCAGCGCAATTTCAGCAGTCAGTTTGATGGCAATAACAACATTCAGCATGGCAGCAGGCTAGAAAACAACAGTCTCCGATTGTCATCGGAGGATATCGCCATTACTGGCCCTGCCCACTGAAGACACCGGGGGTTTTCCCTCGGTGAAGCACTGATAACTTCAGCTCGCCAGGCGTTTCCAGGTTTCAATCACCGTATCGGGATTCAAGGAGATTGAGCCGATCCCCTGATCCTTCAGCCACTGGGCAAAATCTGGATGATCGCTGGGCCCCTGGCCGCAGATGCCGACATATTTGCCCTGACGCTTACAGGCAGAAATGGCCAGGCTGAGCAAGGCCTTGACCGCAGGGTCGCGCTCATCGAAGTCCTTGGCCAGAATCTCCAGACCCGAGTCGCGGTCCAGGCCCAGCGTGAGCTGGGTCAGGTCGTTCGAGCCAATGGAAAAGCCGTCAAAGTATTCCAGGAACTGGTCGGCCAGCACGGCATTGCTTGGGACTTCGCACATCATGATGATCCGCAAGCCCTTCTCGCCGCGCTTGAGGCCATGCTCGGCCAGCAACTCCGTCACCGCCCTGGCCTGGCCCAGCGTGCGCACAAACGGCACCATGACTTCCACGTTGGTCAGGCCCATGTCATTGCGTACACGCCTGAGCGCTTCGCATTCCATGGCAAAAGCCTCGCGGAAATCGGTGCTGATGTAGCGTGCGGCACCGCGAAAACCCAGCATTGGATTTTCTTCTTCAGGCTCATAGCGCGAGCCGCCAATGAGCTTGCGGTATTCGTTGGACTTGAAGTCCGAAAGGCGAACGATGACCGATTTTGGCCAAAAGGCTGCACCAATCGTGGCAATGCCTTCGGCAACCTTGTCCACATAAAACGCACGCGGCGACGCATGGCCGCGCGCCACGCTTTCAACGGCCTTTTTCAGGTCGGCATCGACATTCGGGTAGTCCAGAATCGCTTTTGGATGTACACCGATGTTGTTGTTGATCACAAACTCAAGCCGTGCCAGGCCGACGCCCTGGTTCGGAATCTGGCAAAAGTCAAAGGCCAGCTGCGGATTGCCCACATTCATCATGATCTTGATGTCGATGGGCGGCATCTCGCCGCGCTGCACTTCAGTGATTTCTGTTTCCAGCAGGCCGTCGTAAATGGTGCCCGTATCGCCTTCGGCACAACTCACGGTGACGAGCATGCCGTCCTTGAGCTGCTCCGTGGCATTGCCACAGCCCACCACGGCCGGAATGCCCAGTTCACGCGCGATGATCGCTGCATGGCAGGTACGGCCGCCGCGGTTGGTCACGATGGCGCTGGCCCGCTTCATCACCGGCTCCCAGTTCGGGTCGGTCATGTCGGTGACCAGCACGTCGCCGGGCCGGACCTGGTCCATGTCGCGGATGTCATGCACGATGCGAACCGGGCCGGTGCCGATTTTCTGGCCAATCGCGCGGCCTTCGGCCAGCACGGTGCCGGTTCCCTTGAGTTTGTAGCGCTGCTCGGCCTTGCCCTTGGCCTGGCTTTTCACGGTCTCGGGCCGGGCCTGCAAAATGTACAGTTCGCCATCAGTACCGTCTTTGCCCCACTCGATGTCCATCGCGCGGCCGTAATGATCTTCAATGATCACTGCATAGCGAGCGAGCTGCTCGACATCGGCATCGGTCAGTGAAAAGCGGTTGCGCAGTTCAATCGGTACATCGGTGGTTTTGACGAGCTTGCCGCCGGCTTTTTTCTCTTCAGCCGTGGTGAATTCCATCTGCAACAGCTTGGAGCCCAGGTTGCGGCGGATGACAGCGCGGTTTCCCGCCTTGAGCATCGGCTTGTGAACATAGAACTCGTCCGGATTCACAGCGCCCTGCACCACTGTTTCGCCCAGGCCGTAGCTGGAGGTGATGAACACCACGTCCTCAAATCCGCTTTCGGTGTCGATGGTGAACATCACGCCGGCGGCCCCCAGGTCGCTGCGCACCATGCGCTGCACGCCAGCCGACAAGGCCACGTCGGCATGCGCAAAGCCCTGGTGGACGCGGTAGCTGATGGCGCGGTCGTTGTAGAGCGAGGCAAACACTTCCTTCATCTTGTGCAGCACGTCTTCAATGCCAACCACGTTCAAAAAGGTTTCCTGCTGGCCGGCAAACGAGGCATCGGGCAAATCCTCGGCGGTGGCTGAAGAGCGCACGGCAAAGCTGGCCTGCGCATTACCCGCGCTCAAGGTGGCAAAGCTGTCGCGAACGGCCTGCTCGAATTCTGGCGGGAAAGGCTGGGCCTCGACCATTTCGCGAATCTGTGCGCCGGCTGTGGCCAGTGCCCGGACATCCTCGGTGTCGAGCGCATCGAGTACCGCATTGATTTTGTTGTCAAGCCCGGCATATGCCAGAAACGCGCGAAAGGCGTGCGCTGTCGTGGCAAATCCGGTCGGCACCCGCACGCCCTGAGGGCCGGTAGGCAACTGCGAGATCATTTCGCCAAGGCTCGCGTTCTTGCCACCGACGGTATCAACGTCGGTCATTCGCAGGTTTTCGAACGGTACGACCAAAGCGGTCGAGTCAAACAGGTTGGACATAAAAATACTCCGGAGGTTTAAAAATCGGCACTATCGGCCCGGTGCGACATCCAACCGTGTTGTTCTTTTGTAGGGGTTGATGCAGCGCACTGAACCATAAACTGGATAATTAACCCGATTGTAGGGGGCTGTCGCCCGGTGCATTCATCTTCTCTTTTCACTTGACCGAATCGACCACCATGTCCAATCGCACCGTGTTTTTCATCTCCGACGGCACCGGCATTACCGCCGAAACCTTTGGCAACGCCATCTTGGCCCAGTTCGAAATCAGTCCGCGCCATGTCCGCCTGCCTTTCATAGACACCGTGGACAAGGCCCATCAGGCGATCCGCCATATCAATCACACCGGGGAACTGGAAGGCAAGCGGCCCATCGTTTTCACCACGCTGGTGAACATGGACATCCTGGCGGTCCTCAAGGCCCAGTGCAACGGCATGCTGCTGGACATGTTTGGCATATTCGTGGCCCCGCTGGAAAGCGAACTGGGAATCAAATCCAACCACCGGGTGGGCCGGTTTTCGGATGCCTCCAAAAGCAAAGCCTACGACGAGCGGATCGAGGCCATCAATTTCTCGCTGGCGCACGATGACGGCCAGAGCCATCGGGATCTGGCGGGCTCGGACGTGATCCTGGTCGGCGTCAGCCGCAGCGGAAAAACGCCCACCACGCTGTACCTGGCGATGCAGTACGGCCTGAAGGCGTCCAATTACCCCTTGATCCCCGAAGACTTCGAGCGCCGGCAACTGCCGCCAGCGCTGGTGCCGCACCGCAAGAAGATCTTTGGCCTGACGATTGCCCCGGAGCGGCTGAGCCAGATCCGCAACGAGCGCCGGCCCAATTCGACCTATTCCAGCCTGGCCAACTGCCGCAATGAGATTCATGAAGCCGAGGCCATGATGCGCCGCGAAGGCATTCGCTGGCTCTCGACCACCACCAAGTCCATCGAGGAAATTGCCACCACGATCCTGCAGGAAATCAGGCCAGAGCGGCTGGAATACTGACCGCCCGCACCAGCGAGCCGGTCCTGGCGCAGTTTTTACTATGCTTTTGATAGCTGTCTGCGCCCACCCCTATTGCGCAATAGCCTGTTTTTAATAGAAATACATCAAAACAGCCCGCCAGAATGCCGCACGCCGTAAAGAAATAGCCAAATCCAATTTCATCAATAGCATATTTCTATTTAATAGATTAAATTAAGAGTCATATACTATCAACTCGTTCAGATTTTCAACCACCCGTAGAGGAAGCAGCCATGTCCCTGATCAACACCGAAATCATCCCTTTCAAAGCCACCGCCTACCACAACGGCAAGTTTGTACCCG
Source organism: Polaromonas naphthalenivorans CJ2 (assembly GCF_000015505.1). GTDB lineage: Bacteria > Pseudomonadota > Gammaproteobacteria > Burkholderiales > Burkholderiaceae_C > Polaromonas > Polaromonas naphthalenivorans. Next base: position 2,533,693 of record NC_008781.1, read on the forward strand.
TCAGCAATGACGACTTCAAGGGCAAATGGTCCGTCGTCGTGTTTTACCCGGCCGACTTCACCTTCGTGTGCCCGACCGAACTCGGCGACCTGGCCGACCACTACCCTGAATTCCAGAAGCTGGGTGTCGAGGTGTACAGCGTATCGACCGATACCCACTTCACCCACAAGGCCTGGCACGACACATCCGAGACCATCGCCAAGGTGACCTACCCGATGATCGGCGACCCGAGCGGCAAGCTGACGCGCGCTTTCGAAGTCATGATCGAGGAAGGCGACGACGCCGGCCTGGCTTACCGCGGCACCTTCGTCATCGATCCAGAAGGCAAGATCAAGACCATTGAAGTGCACGACAACGGCATTGGCCGCGACGCCGCCGAACTGCTGCGCCGCGTCAAGGCTGCGCAATATGTAGCCGCCCATCCCGGTGAAGTCTGCCCCGCCAAATGGAGCGAAGGCGCTGAAACGCTCAAGCCTTCGTTCGACCTGGTCGGCAAGATCTAAGCCGCTTCGTGCGCGCCACAGCCCGGGCGCGCTTGCACCCGGGCTTTTTTATTCCCCCACGTATTTAGAAAGTGAGTTCGCCATGCTCGACGCCAGCACGAAAGCCCAATTGAAAAGCTACCTCGACCGGGCCACACAACCGATCGAAATCGTCGCCTCGCTCGACGCTGGCAAGGCGTCGGGCGAGTTGCAGTCGCTGCTGAAGGACATCGCCGACTCCTCCGCGCTGGTGAAGGTCAGCGAAAGCCGCGACGACAATCACCGCAAACCGTCCTTCTCGATCAATCGCCCGGGTGAAAATCACGGTCCGCGTTTTGCCGGGCTGCCGATGGGCCACGAGTTCACGTCGCTGATCCTGGCCTTGCTGCAAGTTGGCGGCTACCCGCCGAAGGTGGACGAAGCGGTCCTGGAGCAGATCCGCGCGCTCGATGGCGACTTCGAGTTCGAGATCTATGTCTCGCTGACCTGCCACAGCTGCCCCGACGTGGTGCAGGCGCTAAACCTGATGGCGGTGCAGAACCCGCGCATCAAAAACACCATGATTGACGGGGCGCTGTTCCAGGACGAGGTCAAGGAACGCCAGATCATGGCCGTGCCGACCGTTTTCCTCAACGGCGCCGAATTCAGCCAGGGCCGCATGAGCCTGGAAGAAATCCTGGCCAAGATCGACACCAGCGGCGTCGAGCGCGAATCAAAGAAAATCGCCGCCAAGGCCCCGTTTGACGTACTCATCGTCGGCGGCGGCCCGGCCGGCGCGGCGGCTGCGGTGTACGCAGCGCGCAAAGGCATCCGCACTGGCGTGGTGTCGGAACGCTTCGGCGGCCAGGTGCTCGACACGCTGGGCATCGACAATTTCATTTCAGTCCAGCATACCGAAGGCCCGCAGTTCGCAGCCGCGCTTGAACAGCATGTGCGCGACTACGAGGTGGACATCATGAACCTGCAGCGCGCCAGGGCGCTGCTTCCCACCACCGATGCCGGCCATGCGCTGCTTGAAATCCAGCTTGAAAGCGGCGCGTCCTTGAGGGCCAGATCGGTCATCATCGCCACCGGAGCGCGCTGGCGCAACATCAACGTGCCCGGCGAGCACGAATACAAGAACAAGGGCGTGGCCTACTGCCCGCATTGCGACGGACCGCTTTTCAAGGGCAAGCGCGTGGCGGTGATTGGCGGCGGCAATTCAGGCGTCGAGGCGGCGATTGACCTGGCAGGCATCGTCGGCCATGTCACGCTGATTGAATTCGATAGCGTGCTGCGCGCCGATGCCGTACTGCAACGCAAGCTGCACAGCCTGAAGAACGTGACGGTGTTCACCCATGCCCAGACCACCGAGATCACCGGCGACAGCCAGAAGGTCAACGGGCTGATCTACAAGGATCGTTCAACAAGCGAATTGCACAAGGTCGAACTCGAAGGCGTGTTCATCCAGATCGGCCTGGTTCCCAACACCGACTGGCTCAAGGGCACGGTCGAGCTGTCAAGGCACGGCGAAATCGTGGTCGATGCCAGGGGCCAGACCTCGGTGCCCGGCGTGTTCGCGGCGGGTGATGCGACAACCGTGCCCTTCAAGCAGATCATCATTGCGGCCGGTGATGGCGCCAAGGCGGCGTTGAGCGCGTTTGACCACCTGATCCGGACGCCGGCGCCCGTGCTTGAAATGGAAACCGCGCTGGCCGACTGACTCTGGCCAGGAAATCAGTATCAAATCGGCCTCTTTCGCATATCCAGCAAGCGCTAGCAGCTATATAAACAATAGCAGCTAAAGCACCGCCTCAAAGCCCTCGAACTGCGGCGGCCCGAGGTACAGGCCGCGCTGCTGGCCCGCGCTGGCATGGGCGGCGCGGAAGGATTCGGAACGGGTCCAGGCCTCGAACGCGGCGGCGCTTTCCCAGGTGGAGTGCGAGACAAACACCGTGGCCTGCGCATCGCCTGGCCCTTGCAGCAGGTTGAAGCGCTGAAAGCCCGGCACCTCGGCCAGCCGGCTGTCGCGCTGGCGCCAGACTTCGATGAATTCGGCCTCGCGGCCTGGAGCGATGCGAAAACGGTTCATGGCGATAAACATGGTGCGTGTCCTTTCAAATGAAAATCAGGAGTCGGAATGCGAAGCATGCCACGCAGGGCGGCAGGCGCCGGACGGCTTCAGCGGTAGCCTTCTTCGCGCAGCACGCGCTGCACCACCGGCCGGGCGCGCACCCGCTGGTAATGCGCGGCGCAGCGCGGCGGCAAGGCCAGGCCGGTCTTGTCGGCCCAGAACTCGACATAAAACAGCGCTGCGTCGGCTATCGAGAAATCGGCGCCGCAGGCGTAACCGGCCTCGGGCAGACGCGCTTCGATCACGGCAAACGCCTCGGCAATGATCTCGCGTCCGCGTGCCTGAATCCCCTGCTGCCATTGCGCCAGCAACGGCCCGTCCAGCCCCGCAGGCAGATAACGGTCGGTGGTGAAAATCCGCGTGTAGCCCTGGCCATGCACCGTGCCCACCACGTAGTCCATCAGCTCCAGGGCCTGCGCGGCCTGCAGCGGGTCGTCGGGCAGCAGGCGCTTGCGCGGATAGCGGCGCGCCAGCCAGTAGGCAATGGCCTGGAACTCGGTCAGCGCCTGCCCATCGCCCTGCACCAGCGTTGGAATCGTGCCTTTCGGGTTGAGCGCCAGGTACTCGGGGCGGCGATGGTCGCCGGCCGGCATGTTCACGATGGTGACTTCAAACGGCAGCTCCAGCTCTTCGAGCAGGATGTGGATGCCGGTCGTGCAGGAGCCGGGCGTCATGTAGAACTTCAGGGTCATGCAGGCTGCAAAGCAAGATGCGTGACAGCGCGATTCAGTTGGTGCGAACGGGTGGCGCCAAACATCGCCCGGCCCTGCATGGGGCTTGCTGACAGGCCTTGGCATGAGCGGCTGACAGCCATCCCCAGCCCGCTCGCCTGTGTCCTTTGTCGTAACACCTGTGTCGCCTTTGTCTGCTTATGTCTTGAACAAACTGCCGCACCTGGACAGCGCAAAATAGGCGCCATGGATTACCCACGCCTGAACTCCTTCGCCGTACTCGGGCTTGCCAGCCTTTTTTTTCACCATGCCGTGCTCGCCGCGCCGCTCTTGCGCTGTCATGTGAGCTATGCGGGCACCACCCAGGTCATTGAAACCATGCCTGTGGCCGATCCTTATCCGGTTCCCTCGGTTGACATCGGCGGGCGTTTTCGCTTCAAGGCGGTGATGGTTGGCAGCACTGCGCGGATCGACCGCATCCTGCTGTACGCCTACCTTGATGCCAGAACGCAGCCCATCCTGGTCCAGGAGGCCAAATACCTGCCGCCGTTCAAAGCCTCGGCCATGCCCTATCCGCTCACGGGTGAGCAGCACCTGTACGCTGGCCCGGTGGAGCGCGAGTTGATCTACAGCTGCACGCTGCAAGGAGTTCGTCCGTGAAAGCCGGTTTTCGTCATTGGATCAGTGCCTTGTGCCTGGCCTGCTGTCCGCTGGCTTTTGCCGCTGGCGCGCCCGACCCGGTCAGCCTGGTGTTTGCGGGCGATATCGTGCTTGATGACTCGGCCGGCGAGATGATCGAGCGGGGACAAGACCCGTTTGCCGGCCTGGCCGCTGTCTTTGGGGGGGCCGACATCCGCATTGGCAATCTTGAATGCGTGATCGCCACCACCGGCTCGGCGGGCGACAAGAACTACACCTTTCGCGCGCATCCACGCACCCTGCCCGTTCTCAAGCGGCACTTTGACGCGCTCGCGCTGGCCAACAACCATTCCGGCGATTTCGGCCGCGAGGCTTTTGCGCAAATGCTTGGCTTGCTCAAGCAATCGGGCCTGGCCCAATTCGGCGGCGGGATTGACCTGTCGCAAGCGCATACCCCGCTCATCATTGAACGCAAGGGACTGCGCATTGCCCTGCTGGGCTACAGCGAGTTCATGCCGCGCAGCTTTGAGGCCGACTACAACGCGCCCGGCATCGCCTGGAGCGAGGATGAACAGGTCGTGGCCGACATCAGGAAGGCGCGCACGGTTTACAAGGCCGACCTGGTGATCCCGGTGATGCACTGGGGCTGGGAAAACGAGCCGACATCAAACGCCCGCCAGCGCCATCTGGCCCGGCTCATGATTGATGCAGGCGCCGATGTGGTGATTGGCGGGCATCCGCATGTCACGCAGGAGATCGAGCATTACCAGGGCAAACCCATCATCTACAGCGTGGGCAATTTCGTCATGAAGGAAACCGACAACGCAAATCAGCGGCGCGGCTGGGTGCTGCGGCTGCAACTGGACAAACAGGGCGTGAGCAGCTTTGACACCGTTGTTGTGCAGATCAGCCTGGAAGGCATCCCGCAACCAGACCGCGATGCCGCCAGCCCATGCTGGAGCCGTGGAGATACGGGCCTGCGGCTATGCCGGAATCCGGACTGATACCAATAATTTGCCAGATGCGGCTAAAAATACGTCGGCGCTTGCAGCGCCAGGGTCATGGCCGATAGGCTCTGGGTTTATTATTAAAAAATGCCGTTTGCGCAATAGATATGAGCTTAAGAAGCTATGTATTTAATAGCAAATCTGCCTGGCAAGCGTTTTGCCTGGTTTGCAGCTTTGCGCAGCCAGCTTGTCTTGAAAAGCACGGGCTTAAACTTGCAGGTTCTGGCGACAGCCCGTTGCGGCGTCAATTTGGCTTGCGCCCACTCACCTGCCTTTTATTTCCTGAGCACCTTTTTCATGCCATTTTCATCACTCGGCTTTTCGCCGGCCCTGCTGCCTGTCCTGCTGCGCGCCATCGCCGAAAAAGGCTACCTTGCGCCGACCGCCATCCAGGCAGCGGCGATTCCCGCCATCCTGCAAGGCCGCGACATCGTCGGTTCGGCCCAGACCGGCTCCGGCAAGACCGCCGCCTTCGCCCTGCCGCTGCTGCATCAACTGGCCCAGGCGCCGGCTGATGCCAAGCGACGCATTCGCGGCCTGGTGCTGGTGCCGACGCGCGAACTGGCGGCGCAGGTGGGCGAGGCCATCGTCAGCCTGGCCAACTACCTGCCGCAGCGCGTCAAGGTGGCGGTGGTGTTCGGCGGCGTGTCGATCAATCCGCAAATGATGAACCTGCGCGGCGGCGCCGACATCATCGTTGCCACGCCAGGCCGGTTGATCGACCTGATCGACCACAACGCGCTGAAGCTCGACCAGGTCGGCATGCTGGTGCTCGATGAGGCCGACCGCCTGCTCGACCTGGGTTTTGGCGAGGAACTGGGCCGCATCCTGGCCTTGCTGCCGGCGCAGCGCCAGAGCCTGTTTTTCTCGGCCACCTTTCCACCCGCGATTGAAGCGCTGGCCGCCGGCATGCTGACGGACCCCTTGCGCATTGAAGTCGAAGCGGTAAAGCAGGCCGAGCCCGAGATCGTGCAGCGCGCCATTGAAGTGGACCCGAGCCGGCGCACCCAGCTGCTGCGCCACTTGGCGCAGACCGAAAAATGGAGCCGGGTGCTGGTGTTCGTGGCGACCAAGCATGCCGCCGAGATCGTCGCCGACAAGCTGCGCAAGGCCGACATCGAAGCCGAACCCTTTCATGGCGAACTGAGCCAGGGAAAACGCAACCAGGTGCTGCAGGATTTCAAGGCAAAGCTGCTGCAGGTGGTGGTGGCCACCGATGTGGCGGCGCGCGGCATTGACATTGCCCAATTGCCGGTCGTGGTCAATTACGACTTGCCGCGTTCATCAGTAGATTACATACATCGCATTGGCCGCACCGGCCGGGCCGGCGAAACCGGCATCGCCATCAGCTTTGTCAGCGCCGAGACCGAAGCGCACTTCAAGTTGATTGAAAAGCGTCAAAAGATGAGCGTGCCGCGTGAACAGGTCGCGGGGTTTGAGCCGGTCGAGGTGCAGATTCCGAATGCCGCCGATCCGGCGGGGACGGGCGGCATCAAGGGCAAGCGGCCCAGCAAAAAGGACAAGCTGCGGGCACTCGCCGCCGGAAAATAAGCCAGGCAAGAAAGGATTCGCGCCCGGCCAGTCAATTTTCAGGGTAGGCACCGGCGGTCATTCATGTAACACTCTTTCTGCAATAGCAAGAAAGAGTAACAAATGACACGCTGGGCTGCAGGATTCCTCGGGGCGATGTTCCTGTCACTGCTCACCTCGTGCGGCGGCAGCGACACGCCGGCGCCCTCCTCCGACACGTCCACGGCCAGCCTTGCCGTGGCAAAGATCAACGCAGCGCAAGGCGTGCTTGAATTGCCATTGCTGCAATCGGGCAATGCGCTGTATGCCGATGTGCGCATCGGTTTTTCACCCGACGGGACGTTCAGGCTGCTGTCCTGGCGGCCGGCCAAAACCGCTTCACGCCCTGCCGATGCGGTGCTGCAGCCGCAAACGGCGCTGGCGGACCTGCAAGCCTCTGCAGCAACCCTGCAACTGGACATACGCCGGCTGCACATGGATGCCTCGGTCTACGAGGCGGTGACCGTTGAACTTCAAAACGGCCGCTGGCGCTACCCGCAGCCGCTGGTGCCGGCAACGACGCTGACCTCCAGCGACCTGCGCGCCAATCCGGCGCTTTTCGCCAAGGATCACCAGCTGATGGTGATTTCATCGGCACCCGGCCATGCCGAGGTGTTTGCGCTGCGGCTGGAAAACCGCAACTACCGTTTTTGCATGGATGCGCAGGACGATGGCGCCGACTCCATCGCCCTGCTTGACGCGCAAGGCGCTGAATTGCTGAGCGTGCGCGCAGGCGGGCCGTGTGCGGCCTACGCGGCAGAGCAAGGTCTGTACAAGGTTCGCCACACTTACGGCGGCACAGGCGCCAGCAGAACGGTCTTCATGCGCCAGCGCCTGCCAGCCAGCCCACCCTTGACGCAGCCGCCCAGCGGGCGGCCAGCGCTGCACGATGCCGGGCAGGAAGAGTACTGGGGCGTGCTTGCCAGCTTTCTTGACCCGGCCACGCAGCGGGTGACCAGCAGCGGTTTTCTGGGCCTGCAAATGTTCCCCGTTTCCGAATCCTTGCCGTATTGCGTCGTGGGCCAGATCAATGCGCGAACGCAAGCGACCTCGCGCAACGACGACGCTTTCCTTGAGGCAAAACAGCTGTTCGACGGACTCAATTTCTTCAAGCGCATCAACGACAGCCAGGGAAATGCGGCAACGCTTGGAGGCTCCTTTTCCTTGGCACCACTCGAATGCGCTGGCGGCACGAATTTCGGCATGTTCCAGATCAGTTCGCTGGGGGTGCAAACCAGCTACCCGTTTCCGATTCCCATGGTTTCCTTTTACAAGGAGGGCGCCGCGCCTGCCCCGGCCTATCCGATACTGATTGACGGTTTTTCCGCCGCGCGCAACACCTTCACCCTGAAGGGTTCGGTTTTCGGCCTGCCGGTTTCGCCCCTGGGATTTCCTCGCGGCACGAGGTCTTTGGGCATCGACCCGCCAGGTGGGCTGCAGATGCTGACGCCCGACCTGGTCAGCGCCTTCCTGCCCGAATACCGCACCGTGCTGCGCTACCGGCCCGGCGGCTTTCCTGGCAATACCCTGCCCAGCCAGGGGCAGGTCGCGCTCTTCAACAGCCGGGACTGCAGCGGCGCTGCGATGGTGGTGGACAACTACGACCTGCCCGGCATCATGGCTGGCGGCCCGCTGGGCGATTTTGACGGCTCGCTGCTGCTCGGCAGCGCCACTTCGGCCACGGTTTACTCGGCAATGTCCAAAAACGGGGAGCACCAGAAGCTGGACCGCTCGGGATGCATCGTTGCAGGCTGGGGCAGTTCGGGCTGGAAGGCAGCGTCCCTGGCGATTAATGTGGACACCATCGAGATGGTGATCTCGGGCAACTGCGAGCAGTGCAATCTGGCCGGCATCGACCTGACGGGCCGGTCGCTGCGGAACGTGAAGCTCTACGGCGCCAACCTGAACAACAGCCACCTCAACAACAGCGACCTCTCCGGCGCCGACCTGCGCTACGCCTCGCTGCAGGGCACGCAGTTGCCCAATGCCAACCTGGACGCCGCCAACCTGTGCGCGGCCAACCTCAATGCTGCGCCTTCCAGCGCGGGCTCGTCCAATGTGGCGGCCAACCTCAACGGGGCTTACCTGCGCAATGCCTACCTGTATGGCAGCAACATGGCCGGCGCCAACTTCAGCAATGCAAGTTTTTTCAGCACCAGCGCGGGCGCATGCCAGTCCACGGCCTGCGGCAGCTACCAAAAACCGGCCTGCGCAAGCGCTTTTGGCGCGACGCTTGAAAGCACCAGGTTCAGCAATGCTTACCTGGTGGGCGTGGACATGGGCAACGTGGCCGGCAGCGCCGCCGATTTCAACCATGCCGTTTTAAGCGGCGCGTCGTTTCGCAATGCGACGCTGACACCGGACTTCAATGGCACGGCGGTGAATTTCGGCAACGCTTTTTTGCAGGGCGCCGATTTCACGGGCGCCAATCTCGTCAGCGCGATTTTTACCAACGCCTATGTGGACACCGCCCCGAATGGGGGCTGCATGCAGTTCGAACTGGGCGCGGCCTACACCTCGTTTCCAGGCTTTTCGGTGCCGACGCCACCGGGCAGCGCCACCTGCGCCAGGGCCGCGTCGCCAGCGCCAACCTGCGTCCAGTTCACCTACAACCGGCCCACCATTCTGTCGGCCCAGGTGGACCCGCCGACAACCCCCTTGAGCCAGGCCATTCCCAGGAACAGCAGTTGCTTTGACGCGGCCCCGCTGTGCGGCGATGCATTCACCGGAGTCGGCCCCAATACCTGCTGGTCAACCCCCTGACATGGGCTCATGTTTGCTATGTATTTGATAGCTGTCCGTGCTTAACAGTCCTGCGCAAAAGGCCTAAAAGGCTTAAAAAATAGACGAATGCACCGTTTTACCCTCCTCATACCCGGTCAATTTGTAGGCTAGGCGCTTGACCGCATTGATGTAAGACTACTGCAACATTTTCAAAAAGAAGTAACAAATGACACGTTCGGCAGCGGGATTCATGCTGATAGTTTGCCTCGTGCTGGCCAGTTCCTGCGGCGGCGGCAGCGATGCTTCGGCGCCCGCACCCGCCGAGGCTGATCCGGTTCAGACGGCCAGTACGGCAGTGGCAAAAATCAATGCCGCGCAAGGCGTGCTGGAGCTGCCGCTGCTGCAGTCGGGCGCTGCGCTGTATGCCGATGTGCGCATCCGGTTTTCACTCGACGGAAATTTTGAGCTGCTGTCATGGCGGCCGGTCACATCGGCTGTTGCACCCGTGGACGCCGATTTACAGCCGCAAGTTGCATTGGCAGACCTGCAGCGGTCCAGCCAGCCCCTGAAGCTGAACATCCGCCGGCTGCACATGGATGCGGCGGTCTATGAGGCGGTGAGCGTGGAACTTCAAAACGGCCGCTGGCGCTACCCGCAGCCGCTGGTGCCCGCCACCACCCTGACCTCGAAAGACCTGCGCGCCAACCCTGCCCTGTTTGCCCGTGACGACCATCTGGTCGTGATGGAATCGAGTCCCGGCCGGTCGGAAGAATTTTCGCTGCGGCTGGAGGCCAGGCGCTACCGCTTCTGCATGGACCCGCAGGACGAGGGCGCTGACAGCATTACTTTGCTCGATGCAAGCGGCGCCAGCCTGCTGACCATCAAGGCCGGAGGGCCTTGCGCCACCCTTCAGGCCGAACAGGGCTTGTACAGGATTCGCCAGCGCTACGGCGGCACCGGCGCCAGCCGCACGATGTTCATGCGCCGCCAGCCGGCGGGGCAAGCCGTGTTAACCCAGCCGCCCGGCAGCCAGCCGCCGCTCAAGGACGCTGGTGTTGAAGAGTACTGGGGAATTCTGGCCAGCTTCATTGACCCGACGACACAAAAGGCAAGCAGCAGCGGCTTTTTGGGACTGTCGGGCTGGCGGCCTGGCGGCCCGGAGTTTCCCGACATACAAGGGTGCGTGGGATATATCCATGCCTCGGTCCAGTCATTGAAGGCCAACCACACCAACAGCTATTCAGCGAGCACCCTGCTGGATGGACTGAATTTTTTCAAGCGCATCAATGACAGCCAGGGAAACCCCACGCAGCTCGGGGCACCGCTTTCATGCAATGGCGGACTGGTGGGCCTGGAGGCATCCCCAACACTGGCTGTTGCTTTGATTGCCTCGGGTGACGTTCTCCGCCTCACCGGCACAATTCAGATCGACAGTTTTTCCACCGCGACCAATGCGTTCATTTTGAAATCTGTCCGAGACGGCTTTGCATCCCAGGCGATGGGCTTTCCCTACGGCGTCAACGGGATGGTGCCCAACCGCCCGGAGGAACTAGGCGTCCTGGTGACTTTGACGCCCGATCAAATAGCGCAATACCAGCCCGAGTACCGCACCGTGCTGCGCTACCGGCCCGGCGGCTTTGCAGGCAGCAGCCTGCCCGGCCAAGGCCAAGTGGCCTTGTTCAACACCCAGGACTGCAGCGGCGCCGCCATGGTGGTCGATCACTACGACCTGCCCGGCATCATGCCCGGCGGCCCGCTGGGCAATTTTGACGGCTCCTTGAAACTCGGCACCCTGACCACGGCCACGGTCTATTCGGCCATGTCCCAGCAAGGCGAGCAACAGCATTTGAACCGGTCTGGCTGCATTGCATCCGGCTGGGGCAGCGCGGGCTGGAAGGCAGCCTCGATTGCCATCAACGTCGATACCATCGAGATGGTGCTGTCCGACAAGAAGTGCGAGCAGTGCAATCTGTCGGGCATCGACCTGACGGGCAGGTCGATGCCCGACGTGAAACTCTACGGCGCCAACCTCAACAATGCGCATCTGGCCGGCAGCGACCTGTCGGGCGCCGACCTGCGCTACGCCTCGCTGCAGGGCGCGCAACTGCCGAATGCGAATCTGGACGCCGCCAACCTGTGCGCGGCCAACCTCAATGCCGCGCCGTCAACCGCCGGCGTCTCCAATGTCGCGGCCAACCTGACCGGCGCCTACCTGCGCAACGCCAGCCTGTATGGCAGCAACATGGCCGGGGCCAACTTCAGCAATGCGAGTTTTTACAGCACCAGCCAGGCCGCGTGCCAGCCTTCGGACTGCGGCGCCTACCAAAAGCCGGCGTGCGCCAACGCCTACGGCGCCAAGCTGGACAGCGCCAAATTCAGCAGCGCCTACCTGGTGGGCGTGGACATGAGCAATGTCGCCGGCAGCGCCGCCGACTTCAGCAATGCCGTGCTCAATGGCGCATCGTTTCGCAATGCCACGCTGACCCCCGACTTCAACGGCACGCCGGCCAATTTCAGCAACGCCTTCTTGCAGGGCGCCGATTTCACCGGCGCCAACCTCGTCAATCCGATTTTCACCAATGCCTACGGCGACGCCAACCCGAATGGCGGCTGCATGCAGTTCGAACTCGGTGCGTCCTACACCTCGTTTCCCGGTTTTGCCGTGCCGACGACGCCGCCGCCCAGCACCGCATGCGTCAGGTCCGCGCCGGTGCAAACCTGCGTGCAGTTCACCTACAACAAGCCCACGCTCGGCCTGGTGCTGGACCCGCCGGCCACGCCCCTGAGCCAGGCGCGCCCGAAAAACACCAGCTGCTTTGCCGAGGCGCCGCTGTGCGGAGACCCGTTCATCGGGGTTGGTCCCAATACCTGCTGGTCGCCGTGACGCGCCTGCGCGCAAGCAACAGGCCCTGACGAATGAAAGCTTTTTTACCCTGAGCACCCAGGCATCCAAGCCATTATTTTTTTTACCGTCAAAGAGATGTTTATGCACAACGATCAACTCCCGCCCCCCCAAGACACCAGCCGCCGGCGTTTTCTGCATCAGCTCTCAGGGGCTGGACTGGCGCTGGGCACCGCGCCCTGGCTGATCAGCTGCGGCGGCAGCGACTCGGGACCCGCAACACCGGTGAAGCCGTTGAATGAAACCCGCACTTATTTTTTCAACCTGACGAATTCCCAGGCCAACACCGAGTATTTTCTGGTGGCCGGCTCGCGCCACATCAAGCTGGCCAAGGCAACGCTGGCCGACCTTCAAACCATTCATGGCGACATACCGAACCTTCCCGCCGATGGGCTCACCCATGTGGCCAGCCAGATCCAGATGTCCGCCCGCAGCCCCCAGGTCTGCTACATCAAAGCCGTGCATGGCACCGGGCCTTCCGACTGGCACATGCACAGCATCTTCTATCACGTCCCGGCCACCGGCATCAGCGCCGAGGCAGCCTTGCAAAAAGACTGCAAAAAAGATGGCGATCTGCTGCGCCAGGGTTTCACCTCCTGTCCTGCGGGCGTGCCGGCGGGCTCGGGCTCGGGCTCGGGCTCCGTGCTTGCAGCTTCCAACTTCTGCGTGGGTCCGGTGTATGACAAGTACAAGGATTATTTTGACCATGCCGTGGCGCTGATTTCCAACCATCCGGAAATCGGCTCGTTTGATGCGGAATCACTGAACTACATCCACCAGAACATCATCTGCAGCGACCCCAACACCTACAACCTGGCGGTTTCGCTGGTTCGCCAGGGGGCGGCGACCAAGACCGAAAACGTCGGTTGGGCCACGCTGGTTCCGTTCATCGACCCCAACACCGGCAAGGTCCGCATTGACACCAACGGCCAGGAAGTCTGCATGGTCAAGTATTCGGCCACCACGCTCAACATGGTGGGGCTGGCCATTGCAAGCGTGCTGCCCAAGGTCAAGAACGACCCCAACCTGGGCGCCAACATCACGGGCCTGCCGGCCGACCAGCTCAATGCCGCACTGAAGGGAAAAATGTGGGTGGTGCGCAACGGCACGCCGACCGCCCCCGGCGCCGGAACGGCCAGCAGCGCCCTGTTCACCCGCACGCCCGTTGCCAATGCCGCCGCCACCTTCACCTCGCGCGACGTGTCCACCGGCCCGGGGTTCAACATCATCAACGTCGCGGGCAGCGACCGCACGGTGAACTTCACGATTGAAAACTGGTATTTGCGCTATCTGGGCCTGTATGCGCGTTTCCTGGACGGCAATGGCAACCCGATCAAGATTTCCGACCTGCCGGCGGACGCCAAGAACCAGTTCCCCAGCAACAACCTCAACGGCACCCACGACGGCTTCATCAGCATCATCAACCAGGAACTGGTGATCCTGGGCATTCCGGTCAAGCAAAACGTGCAGGACTTCAGCATCAAGATACCGGACATGGCCGCCTCGGTCACCATCCTGGCCGGCGGCCTGGGCCACGGCACCAAGTCCTACCCGGACACCATCAACCCCGGCGCCGTCATGACGGCGGTGCTGGACCTGGCGCTGCCCGGCCTGTTCCTGGTCATGGCGGCGGCTCAGGGCCTGGTATCGCTCTCGACAAAGCTGTCGGTTGCCACCAAGCTGCTGATCAGCACCGCGCAGGTGTTCATCACCGCCATCACCGATGCCGGCCTGGTCGGCACCTTTGGCGATGCCAAGACATTCGCCAACCTGGTTGCTCCGGTGGCCTCGACATTGCTCAAAAGCGCCAAGGAGCTGTGGCCCCTGGTGACCGAATCGCTGGCCGAAGGCGAGGCGGCGGGTGTCGCGGAAGACTGCATCCCCTTCGGCATCGGCCTGATCCTGCAGGCGGTTTGCGCCGTGGCCACCGCCGCGCAGATCACCGAAACCAGTGTTGAAGTCGCCAATTCGCCCTGGACTTACGCCACGCAGGTCGGCCTGACCCATGACCTGGCCGTCACCCTCAACCATGACCCGGCTGACGTGGCCGGTTTCCCCGCCACGGCAACGTCGTACCGGCTTCTGGCGGTGTGCGACGGCGGCACGCCCAGCGACTCGGGCGTGATCGCCATGCCGGCCGGCACCCGGACCACGCCCCTGACCTACACCTTCAAAAACCTGCCTTCAGGCGGAAACGTGACGGTTTCAGTGGCCTTCAGCGCGGGCTCGACGCTGGTGGGCACCGGCTCCACCGGACAGGTTTCCAATGTTCTGGATACAGCGAGCATCACGATCAAGGAACTGCTGGTGCCGCTCACCGCAAGCACCCAGTACAGCCACCGCGAGAAAACAGCGCTCGACGGCACAGGCAAACACATCTGGCTGCCAACCACCACGCCGCCACCGGCCCCCGCACTGAATTGCGGAAACCAGGCGGGCAATCTCTGCTCGCTGGTGGGCATCACCCTGAGTTCACCTTTCGGCGCAGTGGGTTACGGCTGGCAGGCGTCGAGCACAAGCGTGACTTCATCGACCGGCGCCACCGGGCAGCTGTACCAGTTCGCCAACATCTCCTTCACTGAAGACCCGCAAGTGGGCTATATGTCGTCCGGCATCGGCTTTCCCCTGCCCGCCCGCCTGGCTTATGACCGCGCCAGCCCGAGCAGCCACAGCTTCTACATCGACACCAGCACGGGCAAGAGCATCGTGCGGCGGGTCAGCATGACGGGAGTCAATACCCCGCCGACGTTCGACAGACCGGACTCCAACAAGTCAGTCGGGCAGTTCAACTTTGCCTCGGACGCTTTCCTGATTCATCCCACCGGTAAATTGATCAGCTTCAACTCATCGCTCAGCAAGATGGAGGTGCTGACGCCGTCCGACCTTCCCACCAGCGATGCCTCCGCGCCGCTGGCCCAGGCTTACGCCGGCCCAGGCTCGCGCGACGGACTGATGAATGGCCCGGTGTGCGCCGCAGTGGCGCCGGATGGCAGCATTTTTGTGATCGAACAGCGCAATAACCGCATCCAGGCCTTCGACACGGGCGCCAACCCGGCGCCGCTGTTTGGCGGCACATCGACCATGGCGCTGAAGCAGCGCAGTTCCGCAAGCTATCTGGACATCAGCGTGGAGTTCACCGGCTTTATCTATGTATTGCTTAAAGATGAAAGTACCGGGCTGTTCGTGCTCGACATTTACACCAAGCAAGGCATTTTCCTGGCTTCCACCAACGACATGCGCGCCTCCAAGCTCGCCATCGACCTGTTCCGCAATGCCTACACCCTGAACTTCGAGACGATTGGCAATGCAAGTTTCATCGAGCCCTCGGTCAGCCAGTGGATTCCATCGACGTGAGGCGCCTGAGCGTTTGGCAGACCAGTACAGACGCTGCCTATAAACGCAAAAAAAAGGGGGCCTGCGCTGCAGACCCCCTTACAAAATTTTAAAAAGAATTCAATCAGGCCTGGGCGTCTTCAGCGTGTGGCTTGGCCATGCGGTGGCCGTGCTTGGTGACCACTTCGACATAAAACTGCTCGCCGCCTTCCTGGGCGACCGTGTCGATCAGTCCCATCAGCGTGGCGAAGTGAACGGCGGCGGCGGTGGCTTCGTTGCTGCCGAACTTGCAGTCGAAGTCCCAGAAATCCACGCCCGCCGGCAGGGGCCGGGCACGTTCGCGCTTGACGTATTTGCGAATATCGTGCTTGCTGGCTTCCACCAGGCGTTCACGGTTTTTGCCTTCGATGTTGAGGAGGTATGTTTTTCTCATGGGAATGTGTCCTTCTATGGAGCGATTGGATGCAATATCACCCCTTGCGGACGTGACTCGGAAGCGCCCTATTATCGGGCCGTGCAAGGCTTCTTTTACCGTGTCGGCAAGCGTCAGCTCCGCAGCAAGGCCTTGTCAATCGCCTCGTGCAGGTGCTGCAGCCCGAACGACACATCGGTCAGCACACCGTTGACGTAAAACGCCGGCGTCGAGCGCACGCCCAAATGGCGGGCGCCCTGGATGTGCTCCTGCACCCGCTGCAGATAGACATGGTCGTTCATTTCGTTCTGGTAGCGTGCAATGTCCAGCCCCACCTGCCGGGCATAGTCGAGCAGGTGCTTTTCCTTCAGGTGCTGGGAATGGGTGAACAGCAGGTCGTACATCGGCCAGAACTTGCCTTGCGCGCGCGCCGCTTCAGCCGCCTCTGCGGCCATCTCGGCATGCGGATGGATTTCGCGCAGGGGAAAGTGGCGAAACACGAAACGCAACTGGTCGCCAAAATGCGCGAGCAGGATGTTCAGTGCGCCATGCGCCTGCACGCAGGACGGGCATTCAAAGTCGCCGTATTCAATCAGCGTGACCGGGGCGCCAGCCGGCCCGCGAATAGCGTCGGTGGCCTCGTCAGGCCTGAGCAGCGGGTCAAGCCTGGAATGCGGGCTCATGGTGTTCCCTTTCAAAGTCAGTTGCGGCGTCTGACAGAGGATTTTCAAGACGCGCAGGCTGCTCAGTATGCGCCGCCTGGTGTCTGGGAATCAATAGCGCAAAGCAGCAGGCCATGCCAGAAAAGCCCGGCAGGCCAGCAACCCGCAGGTCAGGCGACCGATGACGCAGTGGCAGCGGCAGTGGCGGCGGCAGCAGCGGCTTCCAGCGCCTCATCAAGCCCCTTGCACGAAGGCGCGCACACGGCCTGGGATTTGCCCAGCACCTTTCGGGTTCCCATCAGGGAACGGGCACGGTGCTTGCCGCACATGAAGCACGACATGGTGGCGGCGCCAAACGACGTGGTGGCGGCAAAGGGCGAACCCGATACTTTTGATTTGTAGCGCAGGCCATCTGCGAGTACGGCGGTTTTTGCGTCAGCTCTTGCCATGGGTGGGGTCTTCCTTGTGTGGTGGGATGGAACGGTTCAGGGTCCGGCTCATGGCGCGGTCCAGAATTTCTTTGGCCTGTCGCTCCGCAGCGAGCGAAGCGTCCAGCGCGGAGCGGCAAAGCCCCGCGTACTGGTAATTGACGTTTTCATACAGTTCGGCGGCGGCCGGATGGCTGTCGAGCAAAGCGCCGAGTGCCGTTCCCGGCTCTACGTCGCCCAGCTCGCTTGCCAGGTGCTGCACGACCGAGCGGTACTGCTCGGCTCCGACAGGCACCTTACTGCGCTCCAGGCGCTCAAGCAATTCAGCGAGCACGTGAGTCACAGTCAGATCGGTTTTACGGGAGTGTGGTTTTGTGGCGTTCATGGAGGAAAATCTGGGGGCTCCTTCCCCAAATTCAAGCACTTTGCCAGTCAGCGCCAGCAGGTCTGGATCAGCTGCCGGGCCACTGCAAGCCCAGCCTGACAAGCACGAGTGCTATATTTTTCATAGCTTTTGGCGCTTGTCTGTCGTGGGTTGGAGCCGTATTTTACCGTTAAAAATGAATCAAGTCACTACCCTGATGTTTCAAGAGGTCTTTTATGCTAAGCCGCAGCCCGGCCGGAGAAACTCTCGCACCCCCTGAACACGACCAGTCAGTCATTTTTTAATAGCAACCCATGCCCGCCAGTCAAGCGCAAAAGCATGATTTAACCGTAAAAACAAGAAAACGCGCCCGGCAAACCCGGACGCGTTTTTGATTTCAAAGGCACAAGGCCATGCCGGCTTGCGAACGGCCGCGGACTTTTCTACAGCTTGGCTATCGACACTTCGGTTGATTTGACCAGCGCCACCACCTCGCTGCCGACCACCAGTTCGAGCTGGTTGACCGAGCGCGTGGTGATCACCGAGGTGACGATGCCCCAAGGCGTTTCGACATCGATTTCGGACACGACATCGCCGCGAATGATTTCCTTGACCTTGCCGCGAAACTGGTTGCGGACGTTGATGGCTTGAATGGCTTGGGTGGGCATGAGGTTCTCCTGGAACGGTTAAAAAAATGGCTGTGGAAACGATGGAAATTGCTATGTAATCAGTAGCTGCTTATGCCCGCACCTGTTGCGCAAAAGGCATTTTTTATTCATCAAATCGCCCAGCGCAGGCCATGCGCTGCTGCCTTCGGCCAGACGGGTTCATTGGCCGGGGTTTCCTGCGCGGGCTGCTGCAGCACGCGGTCCAGAATCCTCTTTTCGATCACGCCGAACAGCGGGTCGCTGCGCTGGCGCGGACGCGCCAGCGGGATGCGCTCGTCGAGCGCAATGCGGCCGTCCTCGATCAAAATCACCCGGTCGGCCAGCGCCACGGCCTCCTGCACGTCGTGCGTGACCAGCAGCGCCGTGAAGCCATTGCGCTGCCACAGGCCCTCGATCAGCTGGTGCATCTCGATGCGCGTCAAGGCGTCGAGCGCGCCCAAGGGTTCGTCGAGCAGCAGCAGGCGCGGGTTGTGCACCAAGGCCCGGGCCAGCGACACGCGCTGGCGCTGCCCGCCCGACAGCCGCGCCGGCCAGTCATTCAGGCGGTCGGCCAGGCCGACTTGCGCCAGCACGTCGGCGGCCGCAGCATGCCCGCCGGCCGGCAGGCCCAGCGCCACGTTGTCGATCACGCGCCGCCACGGCAGCAGGCGCGAGTCCTGGAACATGACGCGGGTGTCGCCGCGCAGGCCGCTGACTTCCTGCGCATCGAGCCGGATCACGCCCTGCGTCGCCGCTTCCAGCCCGGCCACCAGGCGCAGCAAGGTGCTTTTTCCGCAGCCGCTGCGGCCCACGATGGCGACGAACTCGCCGGGTTCAATCCTCAGTTCGGTGTGCTGGAGCACCTGGCGCTTGCCGTAATGCTTGGACAGGCCGCGAATCTCCAGGCGAACGCCGCGTGCCGCATTTTTTTCAGGATGAGTCATGGGTTTTCCTTAAACGCCGGCACTTTGGCTTTGATAACCGGGATGCCAGCGCAGCCAGTAGCGCTCCAGGCCGCGCGCGAACACGTCGGCCAGCTTGCCCAGCAAGGCATACAGCAGGATGCCGACCAGCACCACGTCGGTCTGCAAAAACTCGCGCGCATTCATCGTCAGGTAGCCGATGCCGGCCTGCGCCGAGATGGTTTCGGCGACGATCAAGATCACCCACATCAGCCCCAGCGCAAAGCGCAGGCCCACCAGAATCGACGACATGGCGCCCGGCAAGATCACTTCGCGGTAAAGCTGCCAGCGCGACAGGCCGTAAGTGCGGCCCATCTCGATCAGGCCCGGATCGACATTGCGGATGCCGTGAAAGGTGTTGATGTAGAGCGGAAAGAACACCGACACGGCAATCAGGAACAGCTTGGCCGTCTCGTCAATGCCGAACCACAAAATCACCAGCGGAATCAGGGCCAGCGCCGGAATGTTGCGCACCATCTGGATGGTCGAGTCCAGCAGGGTCTCGAAAAACTTCACCGATCCGGTCAAGAGGCCCAGCCCCAGCCCCAGCCCGCCGCCAATCGCCAGGCCAGCCAGCGCGCGCCAGGCGCTGACCTTCACATGCGTCCACAGCTCGCCCGACACGGTCAGCGCCCAGGCGGCCTTGATGACCTCCGAAGGCGCGGGCAGCACGCGCGTCGAAAGCCAGCCCAGCGACGCGGCCACCTGCCACAGCACGATCAGCCCGACCGGCACCAGCCATGGCAGCGCGCGCTGGCCCAGGTCGCGCAAGATCGCGCTGGCGTCAAGGCGCGGCAGGCGCAGGCCGCCGCCCCACGGTAAAAGGCCCAGCCCCGGCCCGTCGATCACGTCGGGCAGGGGCGTCGTCTGGAGTTCACGCGTTGCTTGTGTCATCAATATGTCCTTGAACTGCGCTTAGCTTTGCGAGACACGCGGCAGGTAGCTGTTGGCCACGACTTCGCCAAACGGGCCGGTCAGCCCCGTGCCCGGCAGCTTCTGGCGCAGCTTGCGCGGCAGCAGCGGAAACACCAGTTCGGCAAATCGGTAGGCTTCTTCGAGGTGCGGATAGCCCGAGAACACAAAGGTGTCTATGCCCAGCGCGGCATATTCCTCAATCCGTGCGGCCACCGTTTTGGCATCACCCACCAGCGCCGTTCCGGCACCGCCGCGCACCAGCCCCACGCCGGCCCACAGGTTGGGGCTGATCTCCAGGTCGGCGCGCGTGCGTTTCTTGCCGCCCGCATGCAGCGCGGCCATGCGGCGCTGGCCTTCGGAGTCCATGCGCGAAAACGCCGCCTGCGCCCGGATCACCGTGTCGTCGTCAAGCCGGCTGATCAGGCTTTCGGCGGCGCGCCAGGCTTCGTCGTCGGTTTCACGGACGATGACATGCAGGCGAATGCCGAACTTGACCGTGCGGCCAAACTTCGCGGCGCGGGCGCGCACATCGGCGATTTTTTTCGCCACCTCGGCGGGCGGCTCACCCCAGGTCAAATAAGCATCGACCTGCTCGGCGGCCAGGTCGTGGGCGGCCGGCGACGAACCGCCGAAATAGACCAGCGGATAAGGCTTTTGCACCGGCGGATACAGGAGCTTGGCGCCCTTGACGCTCAGGTGCTTGCCTTCGTAGTCAAAGCTTTCCCCGGTATGGCTGCGCGCGATGATCTCGCGCCAGATGCGGATGAACTCGGCCGACTGCTCGTAGCGCTCGGCATGGCCCAGCGATACGCCGTCGCCTTCGAGTTCGGCCTGGTCGCCGCCGGTCACGAGGTTGATCAGCAGCCGCCCGCCCGAGAGCCGGTCAAAGGTCGCGGCCATGCGCGCGGCCAGGCTGGGCTGGTGCAGCCCCGGCCGCACGGCGACCAGGAACTTGAGGTTCTTGGTGGCAGAAATCAGGCTGGACGCCACGACCCACGGGTCTTCGCAGGAGCGCCCGGTGGGAATCAAGACGCCGTCATAGCCCTGCGTGTCGGCGGCAATCGCCACCTGCTTGAGGTAGTCGTGGCTGACCTCGCGGGCGCCCTCGCCGGTGCCGAGGTAGCGGCTGTCGCCATGGGTGGGGATGAACCAGAAAACTTGCATTGCCATGTTCCTTAATGTCTTATTTGCGGTTGATCGGGTTGAGCTGGGCCAGTCGGGCCGAATCGGCGTGCCAGACGATTTCCGCGACCCGCACGGGCCGGGGAATCAGGCCCAGCTTGAAAAAGGCATCGGCCACGCGTTGCTGGTCGGCGACCGTTTCGGCGCCCAGCGGCCCGACGGGCGAGGCCGGACGGCGCTGGATGAACAGGCTGACGATGCCAGCATCCAGGCCGCTGAAATCGGCAATCAGCTTGATCGCCTCCTTGCGATGGGTCTGGGCGAAGGTGTCGGCGCGCGTCAGTTCCTCCAGCAGCACCGCCAGCGCCTGTCCGTTCTGTGTCGCAAAGGAGCGCGACGCCAGGTAGAACGAGTTGTTGCTCGACAGCGCGCGGCCGGTGGCCAGCACGCGCGGCTTGATGTCGAGTTCGATGGCGGCGTAAAACGGATCCCAGATCACCCAGGCATCGACGCTCTTGCGTTCAAACGCGGCGCGCGCATCGGCCGGCGCCAGGTAGATGGGCTGGATGTCGCTCCACTTCAAACCGGCCTTCTCGACCGCGCGCACCAGCAGGTAATGCGCGCTGGAGCCTTTTTGCAGGGCGATTTTCCTGCCCTTGAGGTCGGCCAGCGTCTGGATCGGCGAGTCGCCCAGCACCAGGATCGCCGAGCTGTCGGGCTTGGGCGGCTCGGCCGCCACGTACACCAGATCCTTGCCGGCGGCTTGCGCGAAGACCGGCGGCGAATCGCCCGTCAGGCCGAACTCAAGGCTGCCGACCGACAGGGCTTCGAGCAGTTGCGGGCCGGCCGGAAACTCGGCCCAGGTGATCTTGGCGCCGGGAAAACGCTTTTCGAGCACGGCCTGCTGCTTCAGGATGACCAGGTTGACGGCGGACTTCTGGTAGCCGATTCTGAGTTGCTGCAGTTGCTGCAAGGGCTCGGCGGCTTTTTCAGCCTTGGCGGGCACGGGCTGCGCGTGGGCACTGCCTGCTCCCAGCCCCCACCAGGCGGCGGTGGTGCCGGCAATGGCAAGAAAGCGCCGGCGCAGTTGAAAAGGTGTGAGCTTGTACATTGAAGGGTTTCTCCTTTCAGGGCGCTCAGGGCGCGGCCTGGTAGGCGGCGTCGCGCACCGCGATGGCTTTGGGGATCAGCTTGAGGTCAAAGAAGGTGTCGGCGAGCTTTTGCTGGTCGGCAATGACGCTGTCGGGCACCGGCTTGACCTTGAATTCATAGCGGTGCAGGCTGAGTTCGACGACCTCGACCGGCAGGCCCTGCAGCGGCGCGATCTGTTCGGCCGCCTTGCGCACATTGGCCTTGAGCCAGGCGCCCCGCTCCACCGAGTCGTCAAACAGCGCCTGGATGACCTTGGGGTTTTTGGCGGCGAAATTGCGTTCGGCCAGGTAGTAGGCATAGTTGTTGACCACGCCCTTGCCGTTGGCCAGCACCCGGGCGCCTATGGCTTTTTCAGCGGCTGCGGCAAACGGATCCCAGATCACCCAGGCATCGACGCTGCCGCTTTCAAAGGCCGCCCGCGCGTCGGCAGGCGCCAGGTAGATCGGCTGAACATCGCTGAGCTTGAGGCCGTTTTTCTCCAGCAGTTTGACCAGCAGGTAATGCACGTTGCTGCCCTTGTTCAAAGCGACTTTTTTGCCTTTCAGCTCAGCCACGGACTTGATGGCGGAAGTTTTGGGCACCAGGAGGGCTTCGGCTTCAGGCGCGGCCGGGTCGTAGCCGATATAGGCGAACCTGGCGCCGGCGGCCTGCGCGAAAATCGGCGGCGCCTCGCCCACGTAGCCGACATCGACAGAGCCCAGGTTCAGGCCTTCAAGCAGTTGCGGGCCGGCCGGAAACTCCACCCATTTGACGGAGGCATGCAGCGGCGCCAGACGCTTTTCCAGCGTGCCCTGGGCTTTTTGCAGCACAAACAGGCTGGCCGATTTCTGGTAGCCGATGCGCAGTTCGACATTGTCCTGGGCGTGCGCTTTCGGCAGCGCCAAAAGGCTGGTGGCCAGTGCCAGGGTAGCGACCAGCAGGACACTGGCGAGCAGGTCGCGCAGGCTTTGCCGAATCGGCGGCGGCGGCGGCGCCAGGTCAGGCGGGGCGGTGATGGATGAAGTCATGTTCTTGAGCCTTTATTTATTTCTATGAGTCTTTTGCCGGCAAGCAGGCAAGGCGCTGCCTGCCGCCCGCATGGCGGTTTTCAACATCGGGAGTTCAGGCTGAGCCGAAAGGGATTGCGGCGTCAGACGCTACATCGCACCTGGGAAAACAGCACCGGATCGAAGCGCGTCGGCGCCGGCATTCGAAAACCCTCGGCCAGCAGCGTGGCAACGGCCTCATCGAGCCGGGTTGAAATCTCGGCGGCGGGCGTATAGAGGCCCTCAGTCGAACGCGGAATCTGCGCATCGGTGGCGTACACGCCGGGCAGGATGTGGCGCGCCGAGAGCGACTGCAGCACCGGCCGCAAGGCATAGTCGAGCGCCAGCATGTGGTGCGGACTGCCGCCCGTGGCCAGCGGCAGCACGGTCTTGCCGGACAGCGCGGTTTGCGGCAGCAGGTCCAGGAACACTTTCAGCACGCCGCTGTAGGCCGCCTTGTAAACCGGCGTCGCCA
Source organism: Polaromonas naphthalenivorans CJ2 (assembly GCF_000015505.1). Lineage (GTDB taxonomy): Bacteria > Pseudomonadota > Gammaproteobacteria > Burkholderiales > Burkholderiaceae_C > Polaromonas > Polaromonas naphthalenivorans. The sequence goes on from NC_008781.1 coordinate 2,557,297, forward strand.
CGACGATGGCGCGCGCCCTCTGCACCTGCGCCAGCGCCTTGACAATCGCCGGATGCCCCCACTCGGCCAGCAGCAGCGCCTCGGCGGGCAGCTCGCGGATGTTCAGGCGCTCGACCTTCAGCTCCCCCTTGAGCGCCAGCCGAAGGCTGACCGAGTCAAGCAGCGCGGCAGAACGCGAAGGGTCGGACGGGCTGCCTGCAATCAGCAGTACGGTGGGCGATACGGACATCTTGGTGTTCTCTCTTTTTTGTTGTGCGGAATGGCTTGTGGGACGTGGAATAGCCCGGGCTTACTTCTGCGTGTAGATCTGGTCGAACGAGGCGCCGTCGGCGAAGTGGTTCTTGTCGGCCTGGGTCCAGCCGCCAAAGCCCTGGTCAATGGTGAACAGCGTCAGCTTGGGGAACTGGCTGGCGTACTTGGCCTTGGCCTTCTCGCCGGTCGGGCGGTAGTAGTTGCGCCCGGCAATGTCCTGGCCTTCGTCGGAATACAGGTAGTCGAGGTAGGCGGCGGCCACGGCGCGCGTGCCCTTTTTATCGACATTCCTGTCCACCAGCGTCACCGTGGGCTCGGCCAGGATGCTGATCGAGGGCACGACGACCTGGAACTTGTCGGCGCCGAACTCTTTCAGCGCCAAAAAGGCTTCGTTTTCCCAGGCCAGCAGCACGTCGCCGACGTTGCGCTGGACAAAGGTGATGGTCGAGCCGCGCGCGCCGGTGTCCAGCACGGGGACGTTTTTATACAGTTGGCCGACGAATTCCTTCGCCTTGGCGTCGCTGCCGCCGTTCTTGCGCTTGGCGAATTCCCAGGCGGCCAGGTAGTTCCAGCGCGCACCGCCCGAGGTCTTGGGGTTGGGCGTGATCACCGCCACGCCGGGCTTGGTCAGATCGTCCCAGTCCTTGATGCCTTTGGGGTTGCCCTTGCGCACCAGGAACACGATGGTCGAGGTGTAGGGGGCGGAGTTGTGCGGCAGGCGTTTTTGCCAGTCCTTCGGGATCAAGCCGCCGTTCTTGACCAGCGCATCGACGTCGCCGGCCAGCGCCAGCGTGACCACGTCGGCGTCGATGCCGTCGATGACCGAGCGCGCCTGCTTGCCCGAGCCGCCGTGCGACTGCTTGATCGTCACGTCCTGGCCGGCCTTGGCCTTCCAGTATTTGGTGAAGGCCGCGTTGTAGTCCACATAGAGTTCGCGGGTCGGGTCGTAGGACACGTTGAGCAGCGTGACCGGCGGCTGCTGCGCGTGGCTGGACAGCACCGATCCGGCCAATGCCACGGCCAATGCGGCGCGGCCAGAAAGATTGATAAAGTAACGACGTGAATTCATGACTGGCTCCTAATTTCCAAAAACGCATCTGAATGCGAACAAAATGGATTCTGGAAGCCGCCGGTGAAAAACAAAACGAATAAAAACTCAGTTCTTTATTCGGAAAACATCCTTAGACCTTTTTAAAACACGAAAGAACGCTTCCCATGGCACGTCTCGTCAATTGCATCAAACTCGGCCGCGAAGCCGAAGGCCTCGATTTCCCTCCGTATCCCGGCGCGCTGGGCAAGCGCATCTGGGAAGAAGTCAGCAAGCAGGCCTGGGCCGACTGGATGAAGCAGCAAACCATGCTGGTCAATGAAAACCGGCTCAACCTGGCCGATGCCAGAGCCCGCCAGTACCTGGCGCGGCAGATGGAAAAGCATTTCTTCGGCGACGGCGCCGATGCGGTGCAGGGCTACGTTCCGCCTACGCCTCCCGGCGCCTGAGCGCAGCGGATGTCAGAGCGCATCGAATGGCTGGAAGACGGCACGGCGGGCGGCAGCCCCTACAGCCCGCGCTTTGGCGACCGCTACCGCAGTGAACTGGGCGGACTGGAGCAGGCCCGTGAAGTGTTCCTCAAGGGCTGCGGCCTGCCCAACGCCTGGGCTGGCCAGCCGCAATGGTGCGTGCTGGAAACCGGTTTTGGCCTGGGGCTGAATTTCCTCGTCACCTGGGCCGCGTGGAAAGCCGACCCGCTACGCCCTCGCCTGCTGCATTTCGTCTCGACCGAGGCGTATCCGGCCAGCGCCGACGACGTGCTGCGCAGCGCCCTCACCCATCCCGAACTGATCCCTTTCGCGGAACAATTGAAACGCCAGCTCTGGGGACTGCTGCCCGGCGTTCACCGGCTGGTGTTCGAAGGCGGCCAAGTGCTGCTCACGCTGTGCATCGGCGACACCAAGGCGATGCTGCGCGAACCCTCATTCGAGGCTGATTCGGTCTATCTCGACGGCTTCAGCCCGCAGCGCAACCCCGACATCTGGGATGTGCATACCTTCAAGGCCGTGGCGCGCTGCTGCCGTCGCGGCACCCGCATCGCCACCTGGACGATTGCGCGCAGCGTGCGCGATGCGCTGGCGCAATGCGGCTTCGTGGTGAAGAAAGTCCCCGGCACGCCGCCCAAGCGCGACAACCTGCAGGGCGAATACCAGCCCGCGTGGGAAGTCAAAAAATCCCGCATCACGCCAGAACGAAAGGCCCCGGCGCGCTGCATCGTGATTGGCGCCGGGCTGGCAGGTAGCGCCGTGGCGGCCAGCCTGGCGCGGCGCGGCTGGCAGGTCACGGTGCTCGACGCCGCCAGCACGCCGGCCGCTGGCGCGTCGGGCTTGCCCGCTGGCGTGCTGGCGCCGCATGTATCGCCCGACGACAGCCTGCTGTCGCGCCTGTCGCGCAGCGGCATCCGGGCGATGCTGCAGCAGGCCGATGCGCTGCTGCAAACGAATATCGACTGGAGCCCGACCGGCGTGCTGGAGCATTGCGTGGAGCATGCACGCCAGTTGCCCGCCGCGTGGCATCCTGGACAGGCTCTGGCCGATGCAGCAGGCGACTGGACGCGCCCGGCCACGTCCGAACAACTCAAACACTGCGGCCTCTCGCCAGAGACTCCGGCGCTGTGGCATGTGCAGGCAGGCTGGATCAAGCCTGCGCGCCTGGTCCAGGCCTGGCTGTCCAGCCCCGGCGTGAGCTGGCACGGCAACGCGGCGGTCAGCCAGCTGGTCCGGCAAGCCGGCGCGTGGCAGGCGCTGGATGCCACCGGGAACGAACTGGCCAGCGCCGAGCTGGTGGTGCTGGCGGCTGGTCATGGCAGCCGGGCGCTGAGCGAGATCGCCAGCCCCCAAGCTGGCCGCCCGCTGGCGCTGCAGGCCATTCGCGGCCAGGCCTCGTGGGGCCTGCATGCGCCCGGCACCGAACAAGCCATGCCGGCTTTTCCGGTCAACGGCCACGGCAGCCTGGTGCCCCGAGTCCCGCTTGAGCAGGGCCTGGCCTGGGTCACCGGCTCCAGCTTTGAGCGGGACAACACCAGCCCCCAGCTCCGGCCCGAAGACGAACAGCACAATTTCGGCAAGCTGAAAACCCTGCTGCCTGCTGCCGCGCAGGCGCTGACGGCTCAATTTGAAAGCGGCCAGGTCCGGGGCTGGACCGGCGTTCGCTGCGCCACGCCGAGCCGGCTGCCTGCACTCGGTCCGCTGGAAAATGCGCAGGATGTGTGGGTTTGCAGCGGCATGGGATCACGCGGCCTGACGTTCGCCGCGCTGTGCGCCGAACTGCTGGCCGCCCGGCTGCATGGCGAGCCCCTGCCAGTTGAGTTGCGCCAGGCCGATGCGCTGCTGCCGCAGTACGCCACGCGTTTGCAGCCGTCCGGCAGCTGAAAATTCAAGTCAAATAGGCCTTTTGCGCACGTCCTTCTTGCGCAAGCAGCTATTTAATCAATAGCAAAATCACTTCATGGCATCAGCCGGGCGGCGCGCCTTGACATACGCATCACTCGGCAAATACGCCTTGCCGTCGGCGTAGCGCCAGTTCACCATCGTTCCCTTGTTGCCGCGCATATCGAGCTTGCCGACGTAGGCGCCCATGGTCGATTGCTGGTCGATGGCGCGGAACTCGGCCGGGCCGAAGGGCGTGCTGAACTTCAGGCCGCGCAGCGTGACGACCAGCTTTTCGTTATCTAGCGAGTTGGCCTTTTTGATGCCGGCAAAAATCGCCTGCATGGTCGAATAGCCGACCACCGAGCCGACCTTGGGGTATTCCTTGAAGCGGCGGTAGTAGTTGGCGGCAAAGCTGGCGTGCTCCTGGGAGTCAATCTGGTCCCACGGGTAGCCGGTCACGATCCACCCCTTGGGCGTTTCGTCTTTCAGCACATCGAGGTATTCCGGCTCGCCCGACAGCATCGAGACCACCGGCACCCTGGGGAAAATGCCGCGCTGGTTGCCTTCGCGCACCAGCTTGGCCAGGTCGGCGCCAAAGGTCACGTTGAAAATCGCGTCGGGCTTGCTTTGCATCATGGCTTGCAGGGCGGTTCCGGCTTCGAGCTTGCCCAGGGCCGGCCACTGTTCGCCGACGAACTCCACGTCGGGCCGCCTGGCCTTGAGCAATTCCCTGAAGCTGGCCACCGCGCTCTGGCCGTATTCGTAGTTGGGCGCAATCGTCGCCCAGCGCCTGGCGGGCATTTTCGCTGCCTCCTCAACCAGCATGGCGGCCTGCATGTAGGTGCTGGGGCGCAGCCGGAAGGTGTAGCGGTTGCCCTTGTCCCAGACGATGGCGTCGGTCAGCGGCTCGCTGGCGATGTAAAGCCGTCTGTTTTTCTGGGCATGGTCGGCCAGGGCCAGGCCGACGTTGGACAGATAGCCTCCTGCCAGCACATCGACCTTTTCGCGCGAGGTCAGTTCGATGGCGTGGCGCAGGGCTTCCTCGGGCTTGCCGGCGTCGTCGCGGGCAATCACCTCGACCTTGCGGCCCAGCAGGCCACCGGACAGATTGATTTCCTCGACGGCCAGTTGCCAGCCCTGGCGGTAAGGCTGGGTGAACTGCGGCATCGTCGAATAGCTGTTGATTTCCCCGATCTTGATGGGCTTGTTCGAGGCCGACTGCGCGAACATGGCCGTCGCCAGCAACACACCGCCCAACAGGACAGGTTTTGTAAATTTCAAGGTGTTCTCCAAAAGCAAGGCCATTCGGCCATCGGATGGGCCGCCACGCAAGCCGCCTTCCTGAAAAAAAGAGACTGTACAGCGGACCTGCCGCTGGCGTTCGCCGCCATGCCTGAAATGACGGCCCGGCTTATCCAGCCTGAGGCCAAAAACCGCTGCAAACCCGCATGCAGACTGGTGAATATGCTTATTCGCATAAAGGAAGAACAAAACTGTAGTTTGCATCCATAAGCAAGGCCATTACATTTTTGCCCTTATGCATGATTTTGCTTTTATATTTGCCGGCTTCGTTGTCGGTCTCGTGGTCGGCCTGACCGGCGTTGGCGGCGGCTCGCTGATGACGCCGCTGCTGATCTTCGTGTTCGGCGTCAAGCCGCACCTGGCCATCGGCACCGACCTGCTGTTTGCCGCCTTCACCAAGATGGGCGGCACGATCAGCCTGGCGCGCGCGAAAGTGGTGGACTGGAAAATCGTCGGGCAGACGGCCATGGGCAGCATTCCGGCCGCGCTGGCCACCTTGTACCTGCTGCAGCACCTGGGCCCGGCCAATCCGGCGACCCAGGCGATCATGACCACGACGCTGGGCCTGGCGCTGCTGCTGACGGCCACCGCCACCTTCTACAAGGTCTTGCGCGGCAAGGCGCCGCCCACGCACATCGCCCCTGAACTGCTAGCCCATGCCACGCAGGCGCGCCACTGGGCCTTGCCGATTGTGTTTGGCGCGGTCATCGGCACGCTGGTCACGCTGACCTCGGTGGGCGCGGGCGCCATCGGCGTGATCGTGCTGATGCTGCTTTACCCCGCCCTGCCCCTGCCGCGCATCGTGGCCGCCGACATTGCGCACGCCGTGCCGCTGACGCTGGTGGCCGGCCTGGGCCATGCGTCCATCGGTTCGGTGGACTGGCCTTTGCTTGCCAAGCTGCTGGCCGGCTCGCTGCCGGGCATCTGGATCGGTTCGCACCTGATGCGCAGAACATCCGACCGCGTGATCCGCTCGCTGCTGTCGCTGCTGCTGGCCTATGCCGGCATGAAGCTTATTTCCATCTAGCCGCAAGCGTTTAACGCACGCAATTACACTGGCCGGCCGCGAAATTTAACTAAAACCCACGTCGATAGACACGTAATCGATCCTGACAGCCATGTACCACTACACAGAATTTGACCGCCAGTTCGTCAAAGCCCGCGCCGCCCAGTACCGTGACCAGCTCACGCGCTGGCAGGCCGGGCAGTTGCCTGAAGACGAGTTTCGCCCGCTGCGCCTGCAAAACGGCTGGTATGTACAGCGCTACGCGCCCATGCTGCGCGTGGCCGTGCCCTACGGCGAACTCTCCAGCGCCCAGCTGCGCGCGCTGGCGACTATCGCCCGCGACTACGACCAGCCCGATGCGGCGCTGATCGCAGGCGCGCAGGCCACGCAGGACAAGCTCGGCCCGGTGCTGCTGAAAAACGGCCAGTCGGCGCACACGCACCTGACCAAGGGCTATGCCCACTTCACCACGCGCCAGAACGTGCAGTACAACTGGATTCCGCTCGACAAGTCGGCCGACGTGATGGATTTGCTCGCCAGCGTCGATATGCACGGCATCCAGACCAGCGGCAACTGCATCCGCAACATCACCAGCGACGAGCGCGCCGGCATTGCGGTCGATGAGATCGCCGACCCGCGTCCGTTCGGCGAAATCATGCGCCAGTGGAGCACGCTGCACCCCGAGTTCGCCTTCCTGCCGCGCAAGTTCAAGATTGCCATCAGCGGCGCGACCGAAGACCGCGCTGCCATCGGCTGGCACGACGTGGGTTTGCAGCTGCTGCGCAATGAAGCCGGCGAGCTGGGCTTCAAGGTGCTGGTCGGCGGCGGCATGGGCCGCACGCCGATCATCGGCACGGTGATCCGCGAGTTCCTGGCGTGGGACCAGATCATGAATTACCTCGAAGCCGTGGTGCGGGTGTACAACCGCTACGGCCGGCGCGACAACATCTACAAAGCCCGCATCAAGATTCTGGTGAAGGCCGAAGGCCAGAAATACATCGACGATGTCGAGGCCGAATACCAGCAGATCATCGAGCACGACGGTGGCCCGCACACCATCACGCAGGCCGAGTACGACCGCGTGGCGGCCTGCTTCGTAGCGCCCGTGCTCAACGGCACGCCCGCAGATGCCGAACCCATCAGCGACCAAGAGCAGCCCGCCTTCAGCCGCTGGCTGCAGCAAAACGTGGCACCGCACCAGAACCCTGAACTGCGCGCCGTCAGCCTGTCGTTCAAGCGCCTGGGGCAAGCCCCCGGCGACGCGACCGCCGACCAGCTGGACATCGCCGCCGACCTGGCCGACCGTTTCAGCGCCGGCGAAGTGCGCGTCAGCCACGAGCAAAACCTGCTGCTGCCGTGGGTGCGCGTCGATGCGCTGCCGGCGCTGTGGCGCGCGGCCACGCAGGCCGGTTTTGCCAAGGCCAACATCCACCTGCTGACCGACATGATCGCCTGCCCCGGCGGCGACTTCTGCTCGCTGGCCAATGCCAGATCGCTGCCGATTGCCGAAGCCATCACCGAGCGCTATCAAGACCTCGACGAGCTGCACGACATCGGCGAGATCGACCTGCACATCAGCGGCTGCATCAACTCCTGCGGCCACCACCACAGCGGCCACATCGGCATCCTGGGCGTCGATAAGGACGGCAAGGAGTGGTATCAGGTGTCGCTGGGCGGCTCGGACGGCTCGAACCTGTCGGGACCAGCCGTGGCCGGCAAGGCGGTCGGCCCGTCGTTCTCGGCCGCCGAGGTGCCCGAGGTGATCGAAGCCGTGCTCGACACCTACCGCCAGCAGCGCGAAGGCCGCGAGACCTTCATCGCCACGCTGCGCCGCGTCGGCGCCGAGCCGTTCAAGGCGGCCGCCAACGGCGCGCGCTTCAGCGCCAGCCGCACTGAGCCAGCCGAAGCCAGCGCCGCCTGAAGCGCCGTATTGTTGAACTGATCACGCAGAGAATCACTATGAAATTAATAGCTTACAACGCAGATACAGCAAGCGCCAAAGGCCAAAATGTTGTTGAACTGGCGAACGATGCAGACCCGCAGCAGCTGTCGCTTGAAGGCGTGGAGCGCATCAACCTGAATTTCCCGAAATTCACCGATGGCCGGGCGTTCAGCCAGGCATTCTTGCTGCGCCGCCGCTTGGGCTTCAAGGGCGAGATTCGCGCCACCGGCGACGTGCTGGTGGACCAGCTGGCGCAGATGGAGCGCAGCGGCTTTGACGTGGCCGTGCTGCGCGCCGACCAGGACATGGCCATTGCCCAGCGCGTGCTGGCCGCCTATCCCGGCTACGGCGTCGGCAAATACCAGGGCGATGCGGTGGACATCCAGCCCCATTTCATCACCGCCGCCACCCCCGTTTGAAAGGAAAAAGCATGAGCGCCATTTCCCTCTACGCCAAACCGTCGCCCGAATTTGCGCAAAAGCTTGCGCACAGCCTGGCGCTGATCAAGACCGCCGCCACCGAGTATTCGCCGCTGACGCAGGCGTCCAGCCTGGGCTGCGAGGACATGGTCATCACCCACCTGATGCACGAAGCCGGCCTTGACAACGCGAGCGCCAGCATCTTCGTGCTCGACACCGGCATGCTGCACCTTGAGACCGTCGCGCTGATTGGCCGCATCGAGGAACGCTACCCGTTCAAGGTCGATGTGTACCACCCCGACGCCGACGCAGCCTCGGCCTTTGTCGAGGAAAACGGCTCGCAGGCCATGTACAAAAGCCTGGCCTTGCGCAAGCAGTGCTGCCACATCCGCAAGATGGAGCCGCTGGAGCGCGCGCTGGCCGGCAAGAAAGGCTGGCTGACCGGCCTGCGCCGCGAGCAGTCCGCCGCCCGGGCCGAAGTACACGACATCGAGCAGCAGCCCGAGCGCGCCAAGATCAACCCGCTGGTCGAATGGACCCAGGGCGACATCTGGCACTACATCGCGCTCAACGAGATTCCCTACAACCCGCTGCACGACCAGTTCTTCCCCAGCATCGGCTGCGCGCCCTGCACCCGCGCCGTGACGCTGGGCGAGGATTTCCGCTCCGGCCGCTGGTGGTGGGAAAACGAGAGCGCCAAGGAGTGCGGCCTGCATGTCGCGGCCGACGGCACCCATGAAGCGCAGGAACCCGCCGCGTTTGAACCGCTTTCCAGCATCATCCCTATCCGAGAAATACAAGCATGAACGCCCGCTTCAATGAGACCCATGTGAGCCACGAACCCGACTTGCTGGCCAAGCTCAGCAATTCCCACCTTGATGCACTGGAAGAAGAAACCATCTTCATCCTGCGCGAAGTCGCCGCCGCCTTCGAGCGCCCGGCGCTGCTGTTTTCGGGCGGCAAGGACTCGCTGGTGATGCTCAAATGCGCCGAAAAAGCCTTCGGCGTGGGCCGCATCCCATATCCGCTCCTGATGATCGACACCGGCCACAACTTCCCGGAAGTGACCGCTTTTCGCGACCTTCGCGCCAAGGAACTGGGCGCCGAACTCATCATCCGCCACGTTGAAGACTCGATGAAGCGCGGCACGGTGCGCCTGGCCCACCCCGACGAGCCGCGCAATGCGCACCAGTCGGTCACGCTGCTGGAGGCCATCGACGAATTCCGCTTTGACGCGCTGATCGGCGGTGCGCGCCGCGACGAGGAAAAAGCCCGCGCCAAGGAGCGCATTTTTTCGCACCGCGACAGCTTCGGCCAGTGGCAGCCCAAGGCCCAGCGGCCCGAACTCTGGACGCTGTTCAACACCCGGCTGCAGCCCGGCGAGCATTTCCGCGTCTTCCCGATTTCCAACTGGACCGAACTCGACGTGTGGCAATACATCGAGCGCGAGCAGATCGCGCTGCCCTCGCTCTACTACGCGCACCCGCGCAAGATCGTCGAGCGCAAGGGCCTCCTGGTGCCCGTGACCGAGCTGACGCCAGCCCGCGCAGGCGAGGAAGTGGTTGAAAAGCTGGTGCGTTTTCGCACCCTGGGCGACATCACCTGCACCTGCCCGGTGGACAGCCCCGCCGCCACCGCCGCCGAAATCGTGATTGAAACGCTGGCCGCCGATGTCAGCGAGCGCGGCTCCACGCGCATGGACGACAAAACCTCAGACGCTTCGATGGAAAAGCGCAAGAAAGACGGGTACTTCTGATGACTACTATTGATTTGATAGCTGCCAGCGCACAGCCAGCAAGCGCTACAGGCCAAAATGACCTGAAATCGGCATTGAAATTCATCACCTGCGGCTCCGTCGATGACGGCAAGAGCACGCTGATCGGCCGCCTGCTGGTGGACAGCAAGGCGGTGCTGCAAGACCATCTGGCGGGCGTTCAGCGCGGCGGTGAAACCGACCTGGCGCTGCTGACCGACGGCCTGAGCGCCGAGCGCGAGCAAGGCATCACGATTGACGTGGCCTACCGCTACTTTGCCACCGAGCACCGCAAGTTCATCATCGGCGATGCGCCCGGCCACGAGCAGTACACCCGCAACATGGTTACCGCCGCGTCCAGCGCCGACGCCGCCGTGGTGCTGGTCGATGCCACCAAGCTGGACTGGAAAAATCCGGCGATGGAGCTGCTGCAGCAGACCCGCCGCCACTCGCTGCTGGTCAACCTGCTGCGCGTGCCTTCCATCGTGTTCGCGGTGAACAAGCTCGACGCGGTGGAAGACTCCGCGCTGGCCTTCAACAACATCAGCGCCGCGCTGACGGCCTTTGCCGAAGCGGCCAAAATCGCCGTCAAGGCGATCGTGCCGATTTCCGCGCTCAAGGGCTGGAACGTGGTCGATGCCGCCGAAACCGGCTGGTGCGGCTACACCGGCCCGTCGCTGCTGGACCTGCTCGAACATCTGCCCGCCACACCGGCCGAAACCGGCGAAGCCTTTGCCTTTCCGGTGCAGTGGGTCGAGAAGTTCTCGTCCTCGTCCGACACATCGCAGGGCAGGCGCGTGTTCTGGGGCCGCGTCGCCACTGGCGGCGTGCAGCCCGGCCAGACCGTGACCGTTCTGCCGAGCGGCCAGACCGCCGTCGTCGCCCAGGTGCTGGACCATATCCGCCAGCCCAGGGCGATTCCCGCCGGGCACAGCGCGGGCATCGTGCTGGACCGCGAAGTCGATGTCTCGCGCGGCGACTGGCTGCTGGCGCCCGATACCTTCACGCCCTCGCGCGAAGCGGCGGTCACGATGGCCTGGATGGATGACGAGCCGCTGGTCGCCGGCCGTGTTTACTGGGCCTTGCAGGGCCATCGCTGGGTCAAGGCCAAAGTCAGGCGCATCGTTCACAAACTCGATGTCAACACCCTGGCCGAGGAAGACGCCAGCGAACTGCCGCCGAACGCCATTGGCCATGTCGAACTGAGCTTTCAGGAACCGCTGGTCACGCTGCCTTATCTGCGCTCGCGCATTCTGGGCTCGCTGGTGCTGGTCGATACCGCCTCGCACAAGACGTCCGGCGCCGCGCTGGTGCTGTAAAGCACTTTTTTAAAACTTTCAACCCTGCTTTAGGCCAGCACTGAAAAAGTCCGGTTTACTTGAAGCTCCACCTGCGAAATCCGTTGATTTTCAAAGGTATGCGCTTGATCAACCGGACGCGCCGGGCATTGCCTTAAAATTCAGGGTTTTCACCGATTAGCCAACAACACCATGACACACGTCGTTTCCGACCCCTGCATCCGCTGCAAATACACCGATTGTGTGGACGTCTGCCCCGTGGACTGTTTCCGCGAAGGCCCGAACATGCTGGTGATTGACCCGGACGAGTGCATCGACTGCGCCGTGTGCATTCCCGAATGCCCGGTCAACGCCATCTACGCCGAGGAAGACCTGCCGTCGGATCAGCTGCATTTCATCAAGATCAATGCCGACCTGACCAGCGCGCCGGGCTGGAAGAGCATCACCAAGCGCAAGGACGCCTTGCCCGACGCCGACGAATGGAAAGACAAGACCAACAAGCTGTCCGAACTGGTGCGCTGACCCGGCTCATCATGGACATGGGCGCCGCCAACCCCGAGCTGATCCCTGAGCCGTTTAAAAATCCAAGTCAAGAAATCATGGAACCTCAACTGAACCAAGAAGTGATCAACACCGCAGCGCTGCACGACGGCCCCATCGAAACCGATGCTGTCATCGTGGGCGCCGGCCCTGTCGGCCTGTTCCAGGTGTTTGAACTCGGCCTGCTGGAAATCAAGGCGCACATCATCGACTCGCTGGCCTACCCCGGCGGCCAGCCCATTGAGCTGTATCCCGACAAGCCCATCTATGACATTCCTGCGATTCCGGTCTGCACCGGCAAGGAACTGACCGACAATCTGATGAAGCAGATCGAGCCGTTTGGCCCGACCTTTCATCTGGGCCAGGAAGTCAGCGTGCTGGAAAAGCAGGAAGACGGCCGCTTCTTTGTTGAAACCTCCAAAGGCACGAAGTTCCTGACCAAGACGATTTTCATTGCTGCCGGCGTGGGCGCTTTCCAGCCCAAGCTGCTGCGGGTCGATGGCCTGGACAAGTTCGACAACAGCCAACTGTTCTACCGCGTCAAGAATCCGGCTGACTTTGCTGGAAAAAACCTGATCATCGTCGGTGGCGGTGATTCGGCACTCGACTGGGCACTGAACTTTGTCGCCGAAGGTCCGAACAAGGCCGAAAGCGTGATCCTGATTCATCGCCGCGACGGCTTCAAGGCTGCGCCTGCGAACGTCGCCAAAATGAAAGAACTTTGCGATGCCTACGAGATGCAGTTCATCATTGGCCAGGTCACGGGCTACGACGAAAAAGAAGGCAGGCTGACCGCGGCCAAAGTGACGGGCGCCGACGGCATCACCCGCGTGGTGCCGCTCGATGTCATGCTGGTGTTCTTTGGCCTGAGCCCCAAGCTCGGCCCGATTGCCCACTGGGGCCTGGACATCGAGCGCAAGCAGATCAAGGTCGATACCGAAAAGTTTTCCACCAACATTCCCGGCATTTTTGCGGTGGGCGACATCAACACCTACCCCGGCAAGAAAAAGCTGATCCTGAGCGGCTTTCATGAATGCGCACTGGCCGCATTTGGTGCTGCGCCCTTCATCTTCCCGGACAAAAAGATTCATCTGCAATACACCACCACCAGCCCCAAGCTGCACAAGGTGCTGGGTGTGGAGTCGCCGGTTTTTGACTGACAGGCGTTAGCGCGATACCCTGCGTTCGGCCCGGGTGTCCAGCAAGCCGCCCTGCCATTGACAAACGAAACTGCTGATGGCCTCCACTCCCCTTTCTTCTGCGGGCGGCAATACCGCACTGACTCCTTTGCCTGCGGGCGAGCGGCTCTTCGGCTGGCGCGACCATGCAGCGCTCTGGCTCAGCCTGGGCGTGGGCCTGCTCGTGATGCAGATCGGTGCCTACCTCGTGCCAGCGCTCGGAACCCAGGCCGCGCTGACAGTGATCATCTGTGGCTCGATACTGGGCGCAGGCTTGCTGGCCTGGACCGCCAAGATTGGCTGCGACAGCGGCCTGTCGAGCGCGGGTCTGATGCACGCGACCTATGGCAGCAGCTTTGCGCGCTTGCCGGTGCTGCTCAACATCGTGCAGCTCATCGGCTGGACGACCTTCGAGCTGGTCGTGATGCGCGACGGCACGATGGCTATCGCACGGCAATCCGGCAGTTTTTCGGCCTCCTTATGGCCCGTACTGACGACCTTGCTCTGGGGCGCCGTGCTGCTGGCCCTGCTCTCAGGCTCCATGGTCAGGCTGGTGCGCAAATTCATTGGCCGCTATGGCTTGCCGCTGGTCATTGCCTCGCTGCTATGGCTGAGCTGGCAGTTTCTTTCCAAAGCCAGCGCTCAAGGGCTTGAGGGAGTGTGGAATCGCGCCGGCGACGGCAGCATGAGTACCCTGTCGGCGCTGGATCTGGTGATCGCGATGCCGGTGTCCTGGCTGCCGCTGGTGGCTGACTTTGCCCGTCATGGCCGCGACGGGAACAGCGCCTTGCGGGGCACATGGCTGGGCTACGCGGTGGCCAATATCTGGTGCTATGCCCTCGGCCTTCTGGTTGCGCTGACGACGCCCAGCACCGACCTGGTTGCCGCGCTGCTGCTGGCGCAAGGCGGACTGATCGCACTTGGACTGATCCTGATTGACGAGGTTGACAACGCTTATGGCGACCTTTACTCGGGCTCAGTGGCTGGCCACAGCCTGAAACCCGGCTGGAGCGTTCGCCGCTGGGGAATGGCGCTGGCCGTGCTGTGCACGGCCTTGGCGCTGGTGCTACCGATGCACAGCCTGGAGCCGTTTTTATTGATGCTCAGTTCGGTATTTGTTCCGCTCTACGGCGTCATCCTGGCGCGCCTGGCCGGACAGGCGAACGTGGTATCGCTGGTGACGGAACGCAAGGTCAACATCAGCGCGGTGGCCATCTGGCTGCTGGGCGTAGCCTGCTATCACCTGTGCGCGCAACTGGCGCCCAGTTGGGGTGCAGCGCTGCCGACGCTGGCAGTCACTTTTGTGCTGGCACGGTTCACCCGCAAGTTGTTGAACAGCCCGCAGGTCAGCGCAGCGGCTTGAGCTGCATGGCGAGCGGTGCATGGCTGTGATTCAGCGGCCCGCTGCCTGCGCCCGTGCGCACTGTTGAGCCGGCCACCAGCGCGGCACGCACATAGGTCCGCGCCGCCTCTACCGACTCCCGCAAAGTTGCGCCCAGCGCCAGGTACGCCGCAATGGCTGAAGACAGCGTGCAGCCCGTGCCATGGGTATTGGCCGTGTGGATGCGCGGCGCACGCATCCAGTGCGCCGCACCGTTTTTCGTGAGCAGCAAATCACAAACCAGATCACCCGGCAAATGACCGCCTTTGAGCAATACCGCATGGGCGCCCATGGCCAGCAGTTCTCGCGCTGCCGCCTCCATATCAGCTTCGCTGCACAAAGGCCTTCCGACCAGCAATGAAGCTTCGTCCAGATTGGGCGTCACCGCCAGCGCGCGCGGAAACAACTCGCGCACCAGGATCTGGACAGCCGGGTTGTCAATCAGCACGGCACCGCTCGTGGCGACCATCACCGGGTCAAGCACCACTTTTTGCAACGCGTGACGGTCGATGGCCTCGGCCACGGTCAGCACCGTCTCCGGTGCGTGCAGCATGCCAATCTTGACGGCATGCGTACCGATATCTTCAATCACCGCATCGATCTGGTCGCGAAGCATCTGCGGTGGAACCCCATGAATGGCCCGCACGCCCAGCGTGTTCTGGGCGGTCAGGGCGGTAATGGCGGTCATGCCATAGCAGCCCAGAGCCGCAAAGGTTTTCAGGTCGGCCTGAATGCCGGCACCGCCACCGCTGTCCGAACCTGCGATGGACAATACACGCGGATATTCGAACGCATGGGAAAATTCAAAAGCTTCATTCGTCATTTTTTTCTGTTTCCGGGCTCTCGACTATTCATCACATAAAACTCTCAAGGTAGCAGCAGGCATGCGGATCGCCTGCCGGGCACAAACGCGTTCACGGTCACAAGACTGTCAGCACCTGCACGCTACACGTCGCATGCATTTGCCACATGAATTCCGCCAATGGCGACCAAGGGCAAAGAAGTAGAGGCTCACCCCCTGATTAGCCCGTCAACGCCCAGAGATTCTTTGTATCGGTCTGGGTAAGCGTGGCAAAGTGGGACTCACGCCCAGGTAATCCACGGGCAGCATGGCTGCTTTTGAGCACATTGTCCATGAACTCAACCGAGCAGTCGATAAAAACTTGGGACGGCAACTGACCTTGCCTCCGAAAATTGGCGCTCTTGAGCCTTGTACAAAATGCGTTCGTGAACGGAAATACCGGTAACCCTTCACAATGATCCGATGCAAAAAATTTCCAGCACTCTCAGTCATCCGCTGTATGACGTTGCCGCTATTCGCCTGATCGAGCAACAGGCGGCAAGCGCCCTGCCCGCGCACACGCTGATGCAACGGGCAGGCCTTTCGGTGGCGCGCCTGGCGCTGGCGCTGGCGCCGCATGCCCAATGCATCTGGATTGCCTGCGGACCCGGCAACAACGGCGGCGATGGCTTCGAGGCCGCGCTGCATCTGCACCAGTGGGGAAAGAAGGTCGTCGTGACCTGGACCGGCTTGCCGTCCGGCAAATCCGAATCGCCGCCGGATGCCCAAGCTTCGCGCCAGCGGGCAGTGGCTGCCGGCGTTCCGATGGCCAGCGAACCGCCGCCTGGCTTCGACCTGTGCATTGATGCGCTGCTGGGCATCGGCGCCACGCTCGACCCAGGCCGGCCGGCGAGCGCCTTGATGCAGCAATGGCTGGAAATGATGCATGCCAGCGCGGCGCTGCGGCTGGCGGTCGATGTTCCGACCGGCCTGAATGCCGACACCGGCGTCACAACTTTCAAAAGTACTATTAAATCAATAGCAGTTAACGCCCACCCAATAAGCGCAAAAGGCCTGTTTACCTTGAGTTTATTGAGTTTGAAGCCAGGACTCTTTACCGCCAGCGGTCGGGACTGCGCGGGTGAAGTATGGTTTGATGACCTTGGGGTCAGTCCGGCCGACAGCGTGCTTGCGGCCGAACCCTGCGCCTGGCTGCTGGGCGCGGACCAGGCCAGCCAGTCATTACGCACCAGCGCCGCGCACGCCAGTCACAAAGGCAGTTTTGGCGATGTCGCCGTGCTGGGCGGTGAATCGACCGCCGCCACGCAGATGACCGGAGCAGCCTTGCTGGCCGCCAGCGCTGCATTGCACGCAGGCGCGGGCCGGGTGTTTGTCGCCTTGCTGGGCAATGCGCCCGGCATGAAGGTCGATCCGGAACAGCCTGAACTCATGTTCCGCTCGCCTGAAGCCGTGGACATGGCGCATCAGGTCGTGGTGTGCGGCTGTGGCGGCGGTGAATCGGTCAAGACTGTCCTCGCAAAGGTGCTGTCAACGGCCAGGCGGGCCGTGCTGGATGCAGACGCCCTGAATGCGATTGCCATGGACCCGCAACTGCAAACCCAGCTCAAAGCCCGGCAGGGTCGCGGCTACAGCACGCTATTGACGCCCCACCCGCTGGAAGCCGCCCGCCTGATGGGCATCACGGCCATGGCCGTCCAGGCCGACAGGTTAAGCGCAGCCCGGCAACTGGCCGAACGGTTTCAGTGTGTGGTGGTGCTCAAGGGTTCAGGAACCGTCATCGCCGCACCAGGCCAGCCGACCCTGGTCAACGCCACCGGCAATGCCCTGCTGGCCACCGCAGGCACCGGCGACGTGCTGGCAGGCATGCTGGGAGCCTGCCTGGCCAGAGGAATGAGTGCTGTCGAGGCGGCCCGCAGCGCGGTATTTGCCCATGGCCACAGGGCCGATATCTGGGCCAGTGACAAACCGGGTCATGCCTTGACCGCATCGGCTCTGGTCCAATCGCAAACAGGCTAAAGCAGCACCATCATGCCGATCTGAAGCACCAGCAGCAGCACCAGCGCCGACAGGTCAACGCCGCCAATGGCTGGAATCACGCGCCGCAACGGTGTCAGCATGGGCTCGGTCAGGCGAGCCAGCAGGCCGTAAACACTTGAACCGGGCTGGACCCAGGACAAGATGGCATAAGCCAGCACCAGCATGAACAGGGTTTGCAGCGCGACCCGAAGCAGCATCTTCACGGCAAAAAACAGCATGGCAAGCACCGCCGCCACTCCGAAATCCGCGCCGCCGGCCGCCGCGCCCAGCAACAACCCGAACAACAGCCACCACAGCAGCGCGTAGGCCAACGCCATCAATGCTGCTGCAAGCACACTGGCCCAGTCCACGCGTGACTGGCCCAGTGGCTTGGGCAGGGAGCGTCGCAGTGGTTTGACCAGCCAGTCGGTCAGGGCCATGACAAAGCGGCCCGGCTGCCCGACCATGCTGACCCGCAGCCAGTTCATCCAGGCGCGCAGCAGCGCCGCTGCAATCAGGATGAAAAATGCCGTTTCCAGCAAAAAAGCCAAAATCCGGATCAGCATAAATTTCCGGCGTGTCTGAACATGGAAGACTTCATAAGCTTCTAGCGACGGGACTTTTTGCCCTGTTTCATGCCCGGATTGGCCGCTGCTTTTTTAGCCGCTGTCTTGCGTGCCCTGGGCTGCGGCTGGGATGTTCGGTCGGAGGGAGGCTGACGGCTTTTTGAAGGCGCGCTGCGCCCGCTGCGCCGGGATCCGGCACCGCGTTCCTGCAGCGGCAGTTCAGCCGCAGAGCCACCGGCCTTGTCCTTCATGGCCCGATTCACCAGCCCGGCCTTGTCGTCACCTTCATGCACCAGGCGAAAATCGATTTTCCGGCCATCCAGATCAACCCGGCTGACCTGGACCCGAACCCGGGTTCCCAGGGCATAGCGCATGCCGCTGCGCTCGCCGCGCAACTCCTGCCGGGCTTCGTCAAAGCGGAAATACTCGCCGCCCAGCTCTGTGATATGCACCAGGCCTTCGACATACATGGCGTCGAGCGTCACAAAGATGCCGAAGCCGGTGGCCGCCGTGACCACGCCGCCAAACTCCTCGCCCAGATGCTCGCGCATGTACTTGCACTTGAGCCAGGCTTCCACGTCGCGGCTGGCTTCGTCGGCACGGCGCTCATTGGCGCTGCAATGCAGGCCGGCTGCCTGCCAGGCCAGCTGGTCAGCAGAAGCTTTTTTCGGCTTTTCGGTCGGCAGCTTGACACGGGTGGCGAGCCGCTTGGACAGCTTGGCTTCCGCCTCGCCCGGCGTGGGCAATACCGGCAACTGGTACTTGGTCTTCTTCAGGATCGCCTTGATCACCCGATGCACCAGCAGGTCGGGGTAGCGGCGGATCGGGCTGGTGAAGTGCGTGTAGGCCTCGTAGGCCAGACCGAAGTGGCCGCCATTCATCGGCGTGTAGATCGCCTGCTGCATCGAGCGCAACAGCATCGAGTGGATCTGCTGCGCATCCGGCCGGTCCTTGGTCGCCATGGCAATCTGCTGGAACTCTGCAGGCGCCGGGTCGTCGCTGACCGTCATGCCAATGCCAATCGCCTTGAGGTAATTGCGCAGCAAATCGATTTTTTCGGGGGTCGGGCTTTCGTGAACGCGAAACAGGGCCGTGTGCTTGCTCTGCGCAATGAAGTCGGCCGAGCAGACGTTGGCCGCCAGCATGGACTCTTCGATCAGCCGGTGCGCCACGTTGCGGGTGCGCGGGATGATTTTCTCGATCCGCCCGACTTCATCGCAGACGATCTGGGTTTCGGTGGTTTCGAAATCGACCGCGCCGCGTATGCCGCGCTCCTTGAGCAGGGCCTGGTACACCTCGTGCAGATGCAGCAAATGCGGCACCACGGACTTGCGCTGCAGCGCTTCCGGCCCGCGCGTGTTGCCCAGGATCGCCGCCACTTCGGTATAGGTCAGGCGCGCCTGGCTGAGCATCACCGCCGGATAAAACTGGTAGGCGTGAACATCGCCCTTGGCATTGACCAGCATGTCGCAGACCATGCACAGCCGCTCGACATGGGGGTTGAGCGAGCACAGGCCGTTGGACAGCTTTTCGGGCAGCATGGGAATCACGCGGCGCGGAAAATACACGCTGGTGGCGCGGTCGTAGGCGTCGATGTCAATCGCACTGCCGGTTTCGACGTAATGGCTGACATCGGCAATCGCCACCAGCAGGCGCCAGCCCTTGCCGCGTCCGACCTTCGTCGGCTCGCAATAGACCGCATCGTCGAAATCGCGCGCGTCTTCGCCGTCGATGGTGACCAGCGGAATATCCGTCAGGTCCACGCGGTGCTGCTTGTCAACGGGGCGAACGGCGTCGGGCAGGGAGCGGGCCAAACCGAGGGCTTCATCACTGAATTCATGCGGCACGCCATATTTGCGCACGGCAATTTCAATTTCCATGCCCGGGTCGTCAATTTCGCCCAGCACTTCCATGACGCGTCCCACCGGCTGGCCAAACAGGGCTGGTGGCTCGGTCAGTTGCACCACCACAATCTGGCCGGTCTTGGCTGTTCCGATCGCGCCTTTGGGAATCAACACGTCCTGACCGTAACGCTTGTCTTCAGGCGCGACCAGCCACACTCCGCTTTCCTGGAGCAGGCGCCCAATGATCGGATTGGGCGAGCGTTCGATGATTTCGGTGACGCGGCCTTCAGGCCGGTTCTTGCGGTCATGCCGCACGATGCGCGCCTTGACGCGGTCTTTATGCAGCACCGCACGCATTTCGTTGGGCGGCAGGTAAATATCTGCTTCGCCGTCATCACGTTGAACGAAGCCATGGCCATCGCGGTGGCCGGATACCGTACCCTCGAATTCGGCGAGGAGTCCGGCGGTTGCGCCAGAACTTTGAAGATTTGTTTTGATAAGAAGTCTCTTTCGTGAGATGGCGCGGGTAAAACACTGTAGAACCAGCGCGCATTGAATAGGGGGATTGGCCAGTTCCGTGTATTTTTGTATCAGTTTAAAACCAGATACTAGCCGCGATTTGTGAAAAGCTGATTTTCCGAATAACGGAATGCTTCACTGGAGTCGAAATTGGAGAAGTTTTCAGCCGGTTCAAACCAGACATTTCGCCAGTCATAGAAAATTTCTGGAAAAAATTGAATTTTTTCCAGCAACGCACCTGATAAGCCATAAATGTAATGTTAAACTGCTTGCTGTGCCCGGGTGGCGGAATTGGTAGACGCGCACGGTTCAGGTCCGTGTATCGCAAGATGTGGAGATTCGAGTTCTCTCCCGGGCACCAAAATTACTCAAGTCGGAAAAAGCTGCTGCTAACACAGTGGCTTTTTTTTCGCCCGAAAATCGGCAAAACTGTAGCAAACAAGTTCGCCAATTGTTGTCCAGCCCTTGCAAAAACAAGGGCTGGCATAAAACACAGCGCTTGAAACGCTTCAGACAGGCACTGCAATCAGATCGTGTCCCTGAACCCCGACAATGCGGGCACGGGTGAACTCGCCAACCTTCATGGTTTTACTGATTTTCTCGGGCGGCAGCAGCTTGACCACGCCATCAATCTCGGGCGCGTCTGCATAGGAGCGGCCAGTTCCGCCCTTTCGTCCCAATGCTGGCGCATGGTCCACCAGTACTTGCATGGTCGCGCCAACGCGTTGTTGCAGTTTCTGGCTTGAAACTGCTTCCGCCACAGCCATAAAGCGTGCCCGCCGCTCTTCACGCACTCCCAGCGGGAGCATTCCCGGAATGTCGTTGGCCGTTGCGCCCTGCACTGCGCTGTAGGCAAAACAGCCCGCACGGTCAATCTTTGCCTCGCGCATGAAATCAAGCAAGTGTTCGAATTCAGCTTCGGTTTCACCGGGAAAGCCAGCAATAAACGTGCTGCGAATGACGATCTCGGGGCACATCTCACGCCAGCGCGAAATACGTTCCAGATTCTTCTCTCCGCTGGCAGGCCGCTTCATGCGCCTCAAGACATCCGGATGGCTGTGCTGCAAGGGCACGTCCAGATAAGGCAACACCTTACCCGTCGCCATCAAAGGAAGAATCTCATCCACGCTCGGGTACGGATAGACATAATGCAAGCGTACCCAGGCGCCGAACGGCGCGGCAATCTCGCCAAGCGCCTGGACCAGTTCGAGCATCCGGGTCTTCACCGGCTTGCCATCCCAAAAGCCGGTACGGTATTTGACATCGACGCCATAGGCAGAAGTGTCCTGACTGATGACCAGCAACTCTTTTACCCCGCCCTCGAACAGCGCACGCGCTTCGCTCAAAACATCGCCGACAGGCCGCGACACTAAGTCGCCGCGCATGGACGGAATGATGCAGAAGGTGCAGCGATGGTTGCAGCCTTCGCTGATCTTGAGGTAGGCATAGTGCCTGGGCGTGAGCTTGATGCCGGCGATGCCGAAGGCATTGGGAACCAGGTCCACGAACGGATCGTGCGGCTTGGGCAGGTTCAGATGGACCGCATCCATGACCTCCTGCGTCGCATGCGGACCGGTGACTGCCAGGACACTGGGATGCATCTGGCGCACCAGGTTGCTGCCGTTGTCGCCTGACTTGGCACCCAGACAGCCGGTCACAATAACTTTTCCGTTTGCAGCCAGCGCCTCGCCAATCGTGTCCAGGCTTTCCCTGACGGCGTCATCAATGAAGCCGCAGGTATTGACAATGACCAGATCGGCACCTTCAAAGGTTTTGGATGTCTGGTAGCCCTCGGCACTAAGCCGCGTCAGGATCAACTCCGAATCGGTCAATGCCTTGGGGCATCCTAGCGATACCATACCTATACGCGGGATTTTTTCTTTTATTTCATTCATGGGGTGTAGTTTGACAGGTCTTGTATATAGCTATATGCGGTTCAGCGATCCGCGCCAGGCTTCGGGCCACAGCAGCGAGCGCCAGATGGCTTACGCCACCCAGTGGGCCGCTGAACACGGCCTCCTCCTGGACGAAACGCTCTCGCTGCGGGATGAGGGTCTATCGGCCTACCACCAGCGGCACATCAAGTCCGGGGCACTCGGCGTCTTCCTGGTCGCTGTCGAACAGGGCCGGATACCCACTGGGTCTGTGCTGGTGGTGGAAGGCCTCGACCGACTTTCGAGGGCAGAACCGATCCAGGCCCAGGCCCAACTGGCTCAGATTGTAAATGCCGGCATCACGGTGGTGACGGCCAGCGACGGAAAGAAGTACAGCCGCGAGCACCTCAAGGCCAACCCGATGGACCTGGTGTATTCGCTGCTGGTCATGATTCGCGCCCATGAAGAAAGCGACACCAAGAGCAAACGGGTACTGGCCAGCATCAGAAAACAGTGCGAAGGCTGGATCGCTGGCACAAACCGCGCGCTGATTCGAAATGGAAAAGACCCGGTCTGGCTGCGGCTGGTAGATGGCCAGTGGCAGGAAATACCAGAACGCGTGGCGGCTGTGCGTGAAGGCCTGCGGTTGTATTTGATGGGCTACGGGGCCACCAAGATCATCGAGCGACTGACCGAGCAGCGGCTTTCGCTGACAGGACGCGGCCCCCAATCGCTGCAGATCTACCGACTGGTGAAACAACGAGCATTGATCGGCGAAAAAGAAATGGCCCTGGGCACTGATACCTACCGGATACCCGGCTACTACCCTGCCCTGCTGACCACGGCCGAATGGGACGGCCTGCAGCTGGCCAACAGCGGCCGTGGGCGGCGCAGGGTCAAGGGTCCAGTGCCTCACATACTCACCGGCATCGGAATCACCGTGTGCGGCTATTGCGGCCGCGCGCTGGTTGGGCAGAACATTGGCACCCGCAACCGGGACGAACTCGGCCGCATCCAGCCCGGCCACAGACGCCTGCACTGCACCAGCTACTCGCACGGCGGTTGCTCGGTCGGCGGGTCCGTGTCCGTCTACCCGTTTGAGCGAGCTCTGATGGAGTACTGCTCGGACATCGTCAACCTGCAGGCGCTATATGGAGCTGATCGGTCGGCCGGACCGATGGCCAAGCTGACCAAAGCCCGGCAGGACCTGGTGGACGTGGCCAGCAAGCTGGAAAGACTCACCGATGCCATGCTGGCCAGCGCCGGGGATGGCGTGCCGCTGACCTTTGCCAAGCGTGCCCGCGAGCTGGAGGCAGAACAACAGCGGCTGGAGGCCACCATCCAGGAGGCAGAGCGCGATTTGGCTGCAACGGCACGCACCGACATTCAGGGCACTGACGAAGCGTGGAAGCGCCTTGCGGCCGGTGTGGAGGCGCAGGAATACGAAGCACGCCTGCAAACCCGCCAGCTGGTAGCCGATACCTTCGAGCGCATCGTGATTTATCAGCGTGGTGTGCGACCAACACCTACCGAAGACAAAGGCCCGATGGACATGATGCTGATGGCGAAAGGCGGCACAGCACGCATGTTGCGTATAGACCGCAAAGGCCAATTGATCATGGCCGAAAGTCTGTCTGAATCTGTGGGCACAAACAGAAATACGCCCATCACCCCGTGACAAGTGATGGGCTATAAGTCCGCAGACTTTAAATGGACGGAGACAACTACAAAATCGAAACAAGCCAGTCGGCTGCACGCATCCACATCGCACCTGTCGATCAGTAGCTCATTGTGGCCCATGGTTCTGACGTAGTTCAATGGTAGAAGCCCATCTATCAGTGAAAATATGCGTCCTATACCAAAAACCTACGCCAAAACCTACGCCGAACATAAGACCACTTTGGACATTTTTCGTCGAAAGAAAGTGTCGATGCATTCACAATCAGCTTCAATCCAGCCTGACCTCTCAAGGACGTAGACCACGCCACAACCGCCGATCAAGCTCAAGATAAGGCTAAAAGGAAACAGCAAGACCGCCCAGCCCACTTTCAATGAAGTCACGAATGGGCAAGTGCAGCGCGCAGGCCAGGAACGAAGTAGAGGCCGGAGGCGTCAGGGATCAAAACCGCATGGCCGCAACTCGGTACGAGGCGCGGGGCAACGCCCGCGAGCCCGACGGCGGCAACGCCGGGATGCCCAGCGAGGGTCAGCAATATTCACTGCGCAGTAAATATTGCTGCTTTGTCGAATATCGATGTAAACAAACCAGACCGAAGAGCATCTGGCGCAGCATGCCAACACCGCCGCCCTCGCTGGCGGACGCTCGGGGCCAGCCGGGCACGTTATGCAATGTGCCGCCAGCATGACCCGCCTGAATTCGGCACCAGATCCCCACACACCTTCACAGTCGCCTCAAAACGTGAGACAATTAGTCTGTTCCATTTTTAAGTTTTATTTTTTCTTTTAAAATCAATTAGTTACATAAATGTTGGACGAAATGAATGAAGCTCAATCAGATTTAGCCCAAGTCATTAGACTGGCTCTTGCCGAGCAGAGCGAGGATGTACGCCTGTTCGTAGCCCGGCTCGTCCGAAAGTACCGCAACACCGACCCAGAGCTGGCTGAACAGTTAGATCTCTATCTGCGCACGAAGACGCATCGAGCAAGCGCCCCCATGCGCAAGGCCATGCAGCCTGCTCTACCGACCCAAACATTGCCGGTCGATGACGAGTCACGGCTTTCACTTCTGAAAGTCTTCAAGGACACACCAGATCGAGAGCAGCCGTTGTTGTCAATCAGCCTGGAAGAGACGTTGAGTCAACTCATTCAGGAGCGTCGACAGACTGAACGCCTCGCCTCAATGGGATTAAGCCCGACGCGCTCGGCAATCTTTGTCGGACCGCCAGGCGTTGGCAAAACATTGACAGCGCGCTGGCTTGCTGCGCAATTGGAGGTCCCGCTGTATGTATTGGACCTGACCGCCGTCATGAGCAGCCTGCTCGGACGAAGTGGGAGCAACCTGCGCACTGCACTTGATTTCGCAAAACGCAGTCCCTGCGTGCTCTTGCTGGATGAAATCGATGCCGTTGCCAAACGTCGTAGCGACGAGACCGACATCGGCGAGTTGAAGCGCCTCGTCACTGTCATTCTGCAAGAGGTCGATGAGTGGCCTGCCACAGGCCTACTGCTGGCGGCCACCAACCATCCCGAGCTGATTGATCCGGCGCTGTGGCGCCGATTTGATCTGGTCGTCGATTTCAAGATACCGGAAACACCGGCCGTCAAAGCAGCCATCAAGCGATTTCTCGGTCCGGACTTTGCATTGTTTGGTCGCTGGATTGACATCCTGACTTTCGCTTTCAATGGCGAGTCGTTCAGCGACATTGAGCGCGACATCCAGCGATTCCGACGCGCGGTGGCGCTTGGAACGGCATCAGATGCCGACCTGATTGAAGAATTCGTCAAATCGCGCGCTCTTGTGATGGATCGTCAGGCGCGCATTGATCTGGCCGTACTGCTGGCTAAACAGACCCGTCTGTCACAGCACACGATCTCCGATCTCACAGGTGTAAGCCGCGACACCATCCGTAAGTACACCGCCGACCAGCCGTCAATCACAAAGAAAATATCGAAAAGGGAACTTGAAGCATGAGTCAAACCAATTTTCTGATCGGACGCGGCGAGCTGCTCACACACGATATCAAGGGGCCAAAGCGCATGCCGGGCAAGGCTGAGGTCTATACCTTGCAGCAGGCCAGAGAGCGGCTAACCCCCCAGTTTTCAGATGCAGCTGCGGCGCTGGACGCTTTGCCAGCGCAAGCATGCCCCGGTGACTTTGGCGTTGCACGCCTTACGATGAATCCCAGCTACATCGCCCGATCGTTCTTTCCAGTGGCGATGCTGCGTACCGTCGGCCTGGAATCAGTAGGCAGCAGAACCGTCAAGTTAACCCCGGACGGCTGGACAAAGAAAGGCCCCACCAGGGAATGCACAACAACCGAGTTGTTTGTCGCCGGCAAGCGTCAAGCATTTCGCCATCTCAAAGCCTGGACCAAAGACATCGAACCCGAATCAGACGAAGCCGGTGATCTCGCGCATATTGAGAAGTTCTCTGCATTCGCACCCGAGGAGCGGATCGTCAGCCACGGGCACAAGAAGGATCGCTTCTTTGAAGTGGGACTTCACCTGTTACCCGACGAGAACCATTTGTTTGTCCAGCGAGCGTTTGCCAAATACGCGAAAGATGTAGACGTCAAAATCCACAGTGACCTCGGCTTCACGGCAGGCAACATGTGGTTCGTTCCGGTCGAAGGCAAGCATGACAGCATTGATCGGCTGGCGGAGTTTGTATTCGTGCGTGTGATCCGGCCAATGCCCAGGCTGCGTGGCATGCGCCCCGTGCATCGCACGGGCAGCGTGACGGTCAGTTGCAGCCTTCCGACCGAACAGCCGTTTTCGTCCGAGCCCAAGGTGGCCATCCTGGACGGCGGCTTGCCGAAAGAGCATGCGATCGGTCCCTGGCTGCGGTCATACCGGGTTCTTGATGAAAATGCCGACGACGATCCACAAGGCTTGGAACATGGTCTCGGGGTAACTTCTGCATTCCTGTTCGGCCCCATCCAGCCCAACGGCACCGCGCAACGCCCGTTTGCCTATGTTGATCACTTACGGGTACTCGACAAGGATGCCGATGCGGAAGACCCCCTGGAGCTGTATCGCACGTTGGGCTTTGTCGAACAGGTTCTGCTGTCGCGCCAATACCAGTTTGTTAATCTCAGCCTTGGGCCTGACCTGCCCATCGAAGACACCGACGTTCACGCCTGGACCTCGGTAATTGATGATCTGTTGGCCGACGGTGATACCTTGATGACTGTCGCGGTCGGTAACAACGGGGAAATGGACCGCTCTGTAGGCAATGCCCGAGTGCAGGTGCCATCGGACTGCGTGAACGCACTGGCCGTTGGTGCCACCAACGGTACCGAAGCGGGGTGGGCAAGAGCACCCTACAGCGCCATCGGCCCGGGCCGCAGCCCCGGTGTAGTCAAACCGGATTTGATGGCCTTTGGCGGGGATGCAGCCAAGTATTTTCATGTGCTGTCCCCGGGAAAGAAACCGCTGCTGGCCCCACAACTCGGCACCAGTTTCGCATCTCCTTACCTGCTGCGTAACGCAGTGGGAGTCCGCGCCATTCTGGGTGCCGAATTGACACCACTGGCAATCAAAGCTTTGCTGGTCCATGCGGCCGATGCGTCAACCCACGACAAAGTTGAGGTAGGTTGGGGCAAAGTGCCAGAAGACCTGATGGAGATCATCACCTGCCCTGCGGGCGTAGCGCGTGTGGTTTACCAGGGCGAGTTGAAACCCGGCAAGTACCTTCGTGCCACGCTACCACTGCCCGCTGGGGGTTTGAACGGTAAAGTTCACCTCAAGGCAACATTCTGCTACGCGTCGCCAACTGACCCACAGGATGCGGCGGCCTATACGCGCGCAGGGCTGGAGATTGTGTTCCGGCCCAGTGACAAGAAAATCAAGGACGGCAAGGCCAATGCCAACACCAAGGGATTCTTCGACATGAAGAAGTACGCGACCGAGGAGGAGCGCCGCTCAGACCTCGGCAAATGGGAAACCGTCCTCCACGGTGCCAAAGGCATGCTCGGTAGCAGTCTTGACAACCCCGTCTTCGATATCCACTACAACGCTCGCGAGTCCGGTGGCCGCGCCACAGGTGCCGAGAAAATCCGCTACGCGCTGATCATCACTGTGGAAGCCCCGAAACATGCCGACCTCTACAACGACATCCTGCGCGCCTACGCCAAAACGTTGGTGCCGATCCAGCCGCAAGTGTCGCTGCCGATTCGTATTCGATAGCGTAACCCGCCAAGCCTTACTCACCACCCCCAACCAACAGCACTGGAGAAGGAATGCCGGAAGCGCTTAAACGCAAGCAAAAGGACGGAACGCTTTACCAGCGACCTCCCGCAATTGAGGCCTGGATCGAAAAACTGGAGTCTGTTGGCCCGGAATCACGAGTTCTACAGTTCGCTGGTGTATTAAGAATGGCCCCAGAGTATGTGCCAACGGAGGTCCTGCTTTATTTTCTACGGCGAGCCTGGGCAGATGGCGAACATGGCCAGTTCAAGAAGATATATCGCATCCTTATGAAACGCGTAGACCAGTCACTATGTTCGAAAATCTGGAGCTCTCGCATCGGCAGCGCGACCGATATTCGTGACGAAATCATTAACCGATTTGTCGTATTGGTCACCAAAGATTGCGTTTCACAAGCTGATATGCTGGATTTTTACGAAGTTCACTTCGATCAAGCAATGGTCGCGCTTCGAACGTCCGTTTTGCGTAAATTCAAAACGGTAGTCGGTGACGTAACAACTGTTCCTTTGGGATCCCAGGACGCGGATGGCCCAGAGGTGTCGCCCGAGGTCGAAATTGCTGTGGAGAACTTTTTGAGCGGCGACCCTCAAAAAATTGATGATCCTGCTTTCCGGTCGGTGCTTTTTGCTGCGATTGACCGTTTACCCCAGGATCAAAAGCAAGTCATCGGTCTTCTCTTAAAAGGAATTCCGATTGACGCTAAGGAACAAGATGTCATGACAATTGCACGTATTCTGCAGTGCGACGAAAGGACGGTTCGTAACCGTCGTGATCGTGCCTGCAAAGCTCTCAAGGCCATTCTTGAAGAGGAAGCTGAACTATGAGCGTCGACCATTCCAAACTGAATGAAGAAGAGGTTCTTCTTGCATTCTCCGTTGAACCCTCACATGACCGCGCGACATTGGAGCAATATCTGAGCCTGTATCCAGAACATGCAAATGCACTGGTGGACTGCTCGATTGAATTGATGATTGATGCCTCCCGCAGCGACGATGAACCCCTGGTTTCGTCTGAACAGGTCGTCGAACAGGCCTGGCAGCAATTTCAGACACTAATTGGCTCGGCACAGAACGCAGCGGTCGCGGATCCATTTATTCAGTTGACTCGCTCAGCGTTTAAATCTGTAGCTCAAAGGCTGAACATCAGCAATTTATTGTTGATGCGTTTTCGCGACAGAGCAGTGGACGCAAGTACCATTCCGAGGCATCTCGTTCAACGGCTCGCTGCCGAGTTAGGTGCGACTGCCGATGCCGTGTCTGCTTATCTGAACAATCCACCGACCATGGTGTCCGGTCTGAGTTTCAGATCGAGCGTGAAGCCTGCGGTGACCGAGCAGATATCGTTCGAGCAGGCCGTTGAGACTTCCCAGCTCACACCAGCCCAACAAGAGGCGCTGAAGGCAATGCGGGACTAGCGATGGATGCGACCGAAGCCGCACGGCGCGAGGCAGAACGCATCCATCTAGCGGCGGTCGCAGCGGGCGACGATCCTTGGAACCTGCTAGAACTCGTCAGCCGCGAAGCGGCTCGGCGAGACCTTGATGTGTATGCTTTACCACAGGGCGACTCCGCACTGAAAAGCGGGCGTGCGGTATTCGATAGCCAAGCCGGAAGCATTTTGTACGAAGATACTGGTTCGGTGTTCGACCGCGCCTTTCTGATCGCTCATGAACTGGGACATGTCGTCTTGGAAGGTGGCATGCGGGACGCGGTAACGGAGGAAGTCGAACCAGACCGTTCGGCGGAGGATGCGCCAGTCGGCATCGAAAGAGTGCTTGACTATGGCGCCCGGGAACGCCGCGAGGTCCGTATGGACCTCTTCGCCCGCGAACTCCTGTTGCCGCGCTCGGTCGCCCGCCATCACCACGTTGATGGTAGCTGCTCTTCTGCCGACATCGCCAATCGTCTTGGCGCACCCTTGCAGGTAGTCCAGCAGCAACTTCTGGATGCACTGCTCCTGCCGATCGAACCAACCACATCCATACAGCCTGCCGCCACAGCGGCGGTATTGACTACAGACCTGACGCAGATTGCGGCGGCCAACCATCGCAACACTGCGTTTCAGTTGCAGGCCGGTCCAGGCACGGGCAAAACCAGAACGCTGGTGCAGCGTATCCAGAGTCTTCTGACTGACGGCGTGGACCCGATGTCCATTCTTGTCCTCACGTTCTCCAACAAGGCGGCCAACGAGTTGAGCGAGCGACTCGCCGCAAGCAACCCAAAAGCGGCCGCAGCGATGTGGATCGGTACGTTTCATGCATTCGGTTTGGATATCGTCCGCCGTTTTCACGACAAGCTGGGACTACCTGCGGGACCTCGTCTCATTGATCGATCCGAAGGCATCGAATTGCTGGAAGACGAGTTGCCACGACTCCCGTTGCACCACTATCGCAACCTATGGGATCCAGCGCTCGATCTCAGCGACATGCTCAGTGCGATTTCACGCGCCAAGGACGAGGTGATCGACGCTGTTGGCTACCGGGCATTGGCCCAAGCCATGGCACAGAACTGCGCTGATGATGCCGATGCGACGATGCGTGCTGAGAAGTGCATGGAAGTCGCTTTGGTCTACGAAACCTACGAGCGCCTGATGACTGCAAAGCAGTTGATCGACTTTGGCGATCTTGTCGCCCAGCCTGTACGCCTTGTCGAAGCCGATGCCGAAGTGAGAAATGCACTAAGGGCACGGCACAAGCATGTCCTCGTCGACGAATACCAGGACGTGAACCGTTCTTCCGTACGTCTTTTGAAAGCTATCGTCGGGGATGGACGTGACCTCTGGGTTGTTGGCGATGCCCGTCAATCCATTTATCGCTTCCGCGGCGCATCGGCCACCAACATGGCCCAATTCACCTTGGATTTTCCCGGTGCTCAAGTTGATCAACTGGGTATCAACTATCGGTCTCGACAGGAAGTCATCGATGTTTTCACAGCCTTCTCCGGCACGATGAAGGCATCGACAGGCGCATTGCCGTTGCATTTAAAAGCGAGCCGAGGCGCCTCCGGTGTCACACCAGATTTCAGGGTTGTGAGCACAACGAATGATGAAATTTCGGCGATAGCCGCCGCGATCCAGGCCCAACGCGACGCGGGAACGGCTTACCGCGAACAGGCCCTTCTGTGCGCATCCAACGCCCGTCTGAGCGAAATCGCTGAGGGCCTGGAAGCCAGAGGCATCCCGGTGCTTCATCTCGGAAGCCTGTTCGAGCGACCTGAGATCAAGGATCTCCTCGCCTTGCTTTCCATGTTGAACGACCCCTATGCCGTCGGTCTGGTGCGGGCCTCCACGATGCCATCGTATGAGTTGCCACTGCAAGATATCGCACAGATCATCGAGCGCCTGCGTGAAAGCAAAGTTGCGGCGCTCGACTGGCGGCTCGCGGGGAACTGGCCACCGGAACTCGCCGGAACGAGCAACGCCACATTGGCGCGCGTGGCTGCACTTTTCGATGGGATGAGCCCGACCGGCAACCCGTGGACCATTTTGTCCACCTGGGTGATCGACCGTCTTGGACTCGCCAAGGTCCTGTACCTGGCAGACGACGCGCAAAGCAGAATGAAAGGTCTGGCGCTGTGGCAATTCCTCAACTTCTGCCGGCAACAACCTTCGGGTGCCGGGGCACCCTGCACGCGCCTTCTTGATCGAATTCGCCGACTCGTTCTGCTTTCGGAAGATCGCGGCTTGCGCCATTTGCCAGGAGTCGTCGACGGCATCGATGCGGTACGTCTGATGACGATCCATGCCAGCAAAGGACTGGAGTTTCACACCGTTCATATCCCCGGCATGGTGACCTCAGGTCTGCCGCGCAACAACATGGCACCGCGCTGCGTGCCGCCGGACGGTCTGATTCATGGCTCAGATGGAATCACCGGATTGGAAGCGGTGAAATCTGGGCACGAGGAAGAAGAGGAATGCCTGTTCTTCGTGGCTCTGTCCCGCGCCCGCGATCGGCTCTTTCTCTATGCATCATCGGTTCAGTCCGACGGCAGAGCGCGCAATCCTTCGAAGTTCCTGACCTCCATCCGACACCTTCTGATTCACTCGCCCAATCCACCGCAGCGAAGTGCCAAGCTGCGGGCGAAGGCATGCTTGCAAGTTGCCTGGGCGCAAAAGCCGGTCTGGACCGATAGCCAGGTCAACCTGTTCGCGCGATGTCCACGTCGCTTTTTTTACACCCACGTCCTGAAACTCGGAGGCCGCCGTACGGAAACGGCCTTCATGAAGATGCACAACGTTGTCGGGGACGTATTCGATTGGCTGAAGACCACGCATGAGATGACGGTGCCAACCGAAGCCGAACTCGGCGCGCGCTTCGACCAGGCATGGCAGGTAAAGGGCGCAATCGACCATGGCTATGCAGAAGATTACCGGCGCATCGCGCGCCGGCTAGTGGACTACCTCATCGAAACTCGAAGTCGCGGCGTACTTGCGCCGGCAACCCCGATCTCGCTCGGGTGGGTGGAAGGCGAAATTCTCGTCCGGCCGGACAGTGTCGCCCGGGGCGACAAGGGGCAGATCGTCGTTCGGCGGGTAAAAACCGGCAAACCAAGGTCCAACGCTTTCGATGACATCGAGTACACGCTACTACATCTCGCGACCATGCAGACTTATGGTGGGTCGGCCCAGGTCGAGGTCACCTACCTGACCAGCGAGACGACGCAGCCGATGGATCTCACCGAGCGAAAACTCAAAACGCGCGGTGAGAAGGTCCAGGAGATCGTCAGACGCGTCCGCGCTGGCGATTTTCCTGTGAAGGAAGAAGCGCGCGCTTGCCCACGTTGCCCCAGCTTCTTCATCTGCGGCGACCTTCCGGCCGGCGCGATCACCATAAAAAATGTTTGAATCGGCTTTCCGGTCCTGGAATCCGCTGCGATTGACTTACTGAAGGCCAAGAAAACTGCAATCCCGCAGATGGCCGACAGAAAGTCAATCAAATGCAAACGCAAAATCCTGGCGATGACAGCCATATCCCTCTCGAAGATGTTGGTTCCGCCATCCGCGAAGGCCGCAGTCTTCGTTTGGCACACCTCTATCGCATCGTGGTGGCCGATGAACAGCTCAACGATCGCCATCTGGATCTGCGCGATCCGGTCCCTACCGGCCGCCAGATCCTTCAGGCCGCCGAAGTCCGCCCTGTGGCGGACTACAGCATATACGCAATCCTGCCGTCTGGCGAGTTCGAGGACCTGCGTCTCGACGAGACTTACGATCTGCGTGGACGCGGCGCAGAGCGTTTCGTTATTTTCCAGACGGACCGCGCCTTCAAGTTCACGATCGACGATCGCCAAATGGAATGGGGTAAGCCGTCCATCAGTGGCAAGATCTTGAAGGTGTTGGCTGGCGTCCCTACTGACACCTATGACGTCTATCTCGAGGTGCGTAGCGGTGGTCAGGATGTGCTCATCCGCGATACCGACTTGATCGACCTCAGCAAGCCGGGCATTGAACGCTTCATCACACTCATCCGCGACACGACGGAAGGACTGGCGGCCCTGCCGGAAGCCGATCAGCGCTATCTGGACAGCCACGGTTTCACAGTGGAGGTCGTCAGTGACGGCCCGCACACGGGTGTTGTGCTGAAGCAGATGCAACTGCCTCAAGGCAAGTTCAATCATCCGGCTGCAGACGTGCTGGTGATTCTGCCGCCCGGCTATCCCGACGTGGCACCGGACATGTTCTTCTGCAACCTCTGGTTAACGTTGGTATCCGCAGGTCGCTACCCGACATGCGCGGATCAGCCGCACACTTTCATGGGCCACAACTGGCAACGCTGGTCTCGCCACAACAACAGCTGGCGGCCGGGTGTCGATGGCCTGCACACGATGATCAAGCGCATCGAGCACGCGCTGGCGGAGGCCAAATGATGTCGACCGCAGCGCTGGACATCATTTTTCTGGAATCCCATGAAGCGGCCCTGCGCGCGCTGCTTCATCGGGAGAACGGCTCGGAGGCCGCTGCCTATGTGTTGTTTGGCAAAGCCGAAATTGCGGCCGATCCTTGGTCCAAGCAGCCGCGCATCCGTCTGATCTCGCACGAGGTAGTACCCATCACATCCGACGAGATGGTCTCGTCCTCCTCGGTGCACGTCACGTGGTCAACGCAGGGGTTCATGCGGCTGCTGGGCCTGGCACAGCACCGTAACCTCGTCCCCGCACTGGTTCACACGCATCCAGGCGCGGGCGCATTTTTCTCCGACCAGGACGATCGCAACGAAGCCGAACTAGCGCGCACCACCTTCAACAAGGGTGCACAGGGACTTGCCAGTATGGTCTTCGGTCAGCACGATGCCATCGTGGGGCGTCTGTGGAAATCAGCCAAGGCATCCACGAAGGCGTCGTCCATCTCCATTGTCGGAAGCAAGATCAAGATCTGGCGCGCGGACGCTGGACGCGAAGATACGGAGTTTCTAGCTCGGCAGGCAGCACTTTTCGGCAAGGGATTCAATCCCATCGTGCGGGCACTGCGAGTAGGGGTGATCGGTT
Source organism: Polaromonas naphthalenivorans CJ2 (assembly GCF_000015505.1). Lineage (GTDB taxonomy): Bacteria > Pseudomonadota > Gammaproteobacteria > Burkholderiales > Burkholderiaceae_C > Polaromonas > Polaromonas naphthalenivorans. The sequence continues at coordinate 2,591,780 of NC_008781.1, forward strand.
GCGGTGGAACGGGGAGTGCCGTGGTTTCGCTGCTGACCCGGCTGGGTGTCGGGCATCTCGCATTGATGGACAACGACACGATCGACACGACCAATCTCAACCGTGTCCACGGATCGCGCGCCGCCGATGTACCCGCGAAGCTGGCCAAGGTAGACATCCTCGCACGTGAAATCGAGGCTGGCGGCTTGGGCACGCAGGTGGTTACTCGGCGTGCATGGGTGGGCGACCCATCGCTACGTGACGTTCTGCGGTCTTGCGATGTGCTTTTCGGCTGTACCGACGACAACCAGGGTCGGCTCACCCTGAACCGACTCGCCCACTACTACGGCATCCCGTTGATCGACGTTGGGTTGCGCATGCGGTCGGCCAAAAGCGGTGTGGACTACGATATGACGGGCCGCGTCACGACAATCAGACCGGGCAACCCTTGCCTGATTTGCCTTGGCGTCGTCAACGCCCAGCGTGCTGCAGCCGAAGGATTGCAGCGCAATGATCCAGCGGAGTTTGAACGTCGCAAGGCCGAAGCGTATGTGGAGGGAGGTGGCGACCCAGCCCCTGCAGTGGTTACGTTCACTACCAGTATTGCTTGCGCCGCAGTGGATGAGTTGATTCAGGGTTTGACAGGGTTCCGCGGCCAAGGTGGCATGACGCACAACCGCATTCGCCGATTCGACCGTGTGGAGGATCGTTCAATGACGTGTCGACCGATTCCGACATGCCCTGTTTGCGGAACCGAGGACACCTGGGGCCGCGGTGACGTGAACCCCTTTCTTGGCGTGATCGGGTAGCTGTATGAACCGCTTATTTGCGTTGATGCTGCGCCGCCTCGGGCTTTTGGACTTCAACTTTCTCGTGAAACGAGTCGATCGACATCCGGGCAAGACCGAGATCCCTGTCGGCGAACTGTGGTTAGTGGTGGACGGCGGCGTTAAAAAATGGGCGTGCTTGAGTTGCCCAGGCGGATGCGGTGTGCAGATATCGCTTTCGCTGAATCCTGAACGTCGTCCACGTTGGGAGGTTGAGCATGATTTTTGGAAGCGCCCAACGGTTTCACCCTCGATCCATCAGCAGAAATTGTGCAGATGTCATTTTTGGATCCGGAAGGGCCTGATCGAATGGTGCAAGACTTGAGTACTTGGAAGGTAAGAACCAGATCGGAGACCGTGCTGAACCCAGCCGTCGACCCCACTACGGTGCCGTTGAAGTGGGCGCACGATGCGCAAACCGGCGAGCCGCGTTACATCCACGATCCCGAAATCGCGCAAGGTGGGTGCGTATGCGCCTGCCCTGCGTGCAAACTTTCGCTGATCCCGGTGATGGCAGCCGCTTCGAACACGCCCCTCGGCGCATTTCCGTCATCCAGCGGGCGCGCAGAAGGATGACCTCAAGCCAAGTGCACGCAACCAAGCATCAAGCTGACCAAAAACATCCTGCGGCCATCGCTTCTGGCTGCAACCACCCAGAACCTTCATTTCGTCGATGAAGTGACGCACACTTGTCGGCCCGAAGCCAGATTGACCGGCGACGGAGAGTCACGCCACCGACTTCACAGAGAATCCTTGATGTCATGATCATTGCCACCAACACCTCCGCACTCCATGTCATGGAGTTTTCCTCCTGCATCGCCGCCGGCACCTTGCCGCAGACGGTGCGGTATCGGCCGATGCCGGAACAACTTCTAGTCAAGCGAAGCACGACGCTGATTGTTTGAATGCGGGTCTCGGGGCAACGCCCTGAGCAGTGGGCCACTGCCAAGTTTTTCGCGCAGCAGAAAACGTGGGTACAAGGCCCTTACCCTGCACAGTGTGTCTTTCCCTCCTCCCACGCTGCTGGTGAATTGATTCGCCTGTCCGCGCGTCTGTCGTTGGATTTTGTGTTGGCTGTGGGGTCGCGTGTCGCAACCTACGTGGCCGCATTTGATTCGCCAGTCAACATTCGTGTCGTTGCTTTTATATGTCACTGTCCTGCCTACGTGACGGACACGTTTGCTGGTTCCCCAGCAACTGAATCAGTTGCGTGAACGGCTGATGGCTCTCGGGAGTCATTGGCAATGACTGTTCCTGGCCGCCCGGACACTCAGAGCAGTGCGCGTACTGGCACCGCCGACTCAATGCTGTCGTAACGGCCCTCTAAATCAGCACCCGTTAGCCGACACCCGCTGGTTCCCGCGATCTCGTCGTCGATTACCGCTTGCGGGGTATCCCAATCTCATAGAGGTCGTCGTCTCACAACCATCAAGAGTCGCTTGTCGGTGTCAGCTTTCTTGCCACCCAATGGCATGATTTTGATTGTCGGACAACCGCCATTCCTTGGTGTCTCCATAATATCCATCGGATTCACCGACAGAAACCTCGTCGGTCGGACATGCACCAGAATCATATGAACCGATGGCTATCGCTGGCTGGGTCCATCTCTGGTGGTGGCTTTGGTCTGAGTTTGATATCGTCAAATTTCAGGTGATGCATGAACTCTCGCAAAATCAACAAGGTTGCAGCTAATTTTGGGTCGTCCGGCAGAGCCACTTGTGATGATGGACGTGCTTCGGACCGGGCCGCAAGCTGGTCGAACAGCTTCTCCACCTGTTCAAGGCTCAAGGTGACTGCCAGTTCGTCAGGCCAACCCGACAGTCTGGCAATGTCATGAATCATTTCATCCGTCGAATACAGAGACGCTCGCCGCCCTGCGACTGCACGGGCACGCGTGACTTTGTCCTCGACGACCATGATGGCCATCTCGATCTCTAACGGTGATGGCGGATTATGTTTGAAAAACTCGGATGAGGTCCGATGCGACCCCATATCGAGCATCAGAATTTGCGAGAGTTCGAAGCCCGTGCCTGATGCGACACACGTGCTGTCTTTGCCGACCCGCCATCGGGGTATCCAGCATGGCCGGAGAAATCTGGAAACGCACGATCAGGTGCTCACTTGATTGCGACACCAGAAAACGGTTTTCGATCGAAGACGCGTAGAGGCCAACCACCGATCCCGCATCAAAATTAAAGGCAATTCCTTCGCTGGACATATCCAGCACACCGGCCAGCTTGCCTTGGATGTCGCGAATGGGGGCAGCCGCGTAGTGCATGAAGTTGACACTTTCGAAAAAGTACTCAGCCCCCTGTACATATACCTGTTTACCGGTGCGCGCCACAATGCCGGGGGCCGTCGTTCCTATGGCCTCTTCTGCGAAGTTGACGCCTATGCGATGCGCCACCGGTGTGATTTTTTCGTGCACGCGCCCGGAGCAGGTGGCCCCAATCAGTACACCGCTGGGGTCGGTCAGCATGGCACCGCAATTCGTGGCCCCCAACACCGCGCCCAACTCATTGGCTTCTGCCAACCAGGCATCGCGCAGCAAGCGGTTCTTTTGTAAAGCCAGCTGAGCCCGGCTGGCTGACACTGGCTGAAACTCCAAGCGTCCGCTCGGGTCCTGTTTCTGTCTCAGGCATCTCGCCCAGGACTGAAACACAGCATCGCTAACAACGCCCGACGGCAGCTCGCCTTCCTCAAAATATCGTTGCCGGGCCAATGCAATCCGGTCCGCCTGGGTAGTGAAGAAGATGGATTGCATGGCCGGTGCTTCTGGAAATGGCAGACGCTACGCCATTTACGACGCGTCTGGCTGGGCCATGGGTGTCGCCCGCTGGAAAGCCTCCAGAGCGGCACACTGCGCATCCACCTCCATGATCAATGGCCAGCGCCCCAGGTCTACCTTGAACCGACGCGCACTTTCAATTTGGGGAATCAGGTACACATCGGCGATGCTGGGTCCGTAGCCAAAGCTGAAACCAGCGCGCCGGGTATCGGCCGCCAGCAGGGCTTCATAAGCATCAAAACCATCACCGATCCAGGTGCCGCACCATTGGTTGATGGCGGCATCATCTGCGCCAAAGCTGGCGCGCAGCGTGTCCAGAATGCGCTTGTTGTTGACCGGATGGATGTCGCAGCCGACGATGGCCGCCAGCGCCCGCACATGGGCCCGGTCGTTCAAATCGGCGGGCAGCAGCGCGGGCGTGGGGTAGCGCTCTTCTAGCCATTCGATAATGGCGACAGACTGCGTCAGCACTTGGTCCCCATCCACCACCGCGGGCACCAGGCCCTGCGGATTGAGTGCCTTGAAGGCTGCACCCTGGTGTTCGCTCTTGCGCAGGTCCACTGCCACGTAATCGTAGCCCAGACCCTTGAGGTTGAGCGCAATCCGCAGCCGGTGGGATGTGCCGCTGCGAAAGAAGTTGTAGAGCTTCATCGCGTCTGCTTACTTGGGCGCGCCGACCGTCAGGGCCACTTCGGCCACACCTTCCACGCGACCGGTAATCTTGTCACCAACCACCACCGGACCGACACCTTCGGGCGTGCCGGTGTAAATCAAATCACCCGGTTGCAGGTGGTAAAACAGGGAGAGATCGGCAATGAGTTCACGGATATTCCAGATCAGCTTGTCCACATTGGAGGACTGCTTGGTCTGCCCATTGACTTCCAGGGCGATGGCGCCACTTTCAATCACGATACCTTCCATGGGCACGATTTCCGAGCAGACGGACGACTGCTCCACATCCTTGCCCAAGTCCCAGGGGCGACCCTTGTCGCGCGCCACCAGTTGCAAGTCTCGGCGTGTCATGTCCAGGCCGGCTGCGTAGCCGTAGATCAACGTATGGGCATCTTCCGCCCTCACGCGAAAGCCCGCCTTACCAATGGCCAGAACCAATTCCATCTCGAAGTGGTAGTTGCTAGTCTCGGGTGGGTAGGCCACGGTTGCGCCCGAATCCGTCAGGGTCTGTGGCGCTTTGGTGAAGTAAAAGGGGCGCTCCACGGATTTGTCCACCGGACGCCCCATTTCCACCGCGTGGGCGTGGTAATTGCGGCCGACAAAGAACAGGCGGTTGATGGGAAAACGAGCGTCCAGGCCACGGACTGGAACGGACATTGCGGGTGGAGGGTTAAACAGGTATTGGGTCATGATCGTGCTACTTTTTAAGGATATTGAAGGGGTGTCTAGTGGGATGGTTGCAGTACCACGCAAGCGAGCACTTGCAGGAATGATTGTTGGGACTCAGCCACGGTCCTCGTACACGCCAAGCTTGCGATGCAGTGGCGCTTCATCCGCCACAAACAGGAAGGCGGGCGAAGTGGCGGAGCAGTTTTTCAAGGTCACGGCGGTATAGCCGGGCGCACAGCAGGTGTCGGCCTCGACCATGGTGAAGCCGGTGGCTTCCACTTGCACATCAGTCTGGCCTTCGATCTGGTGGAACACCTGAGCCGGCGAGCGTGCTGGCAGGCGCAGCGTTTCCCCTGGACGCAACATCAGCGCATAAAAGCCCAGAATGTTTTCCGCATCCGCACCGGTCTCGGGGTTCACATAGGTGACCTGCACGGCGTCTTGTCCGGATTGCTCCTCGGCCAGCGACAGCAATGCCGCCTTGGCATCAGCCCAGGGGTAGCGCAGCATGGGGTAAGCCTTGTCCGAGCGCTGGAACACCTTGGTGGGAGCCACGCCACCACGGGCATAGGCCTTGTAGCCCTGTCCGGATGTGACACTCTGGCTGGGCCCTTCCAGATGGTAGGAAGTCTCTGTGTAGTAGACCAAGGGCAGATCCAGCACATCCAGCCAGATCACCGGATCTTGGCCGTCATGCCCGTGCTCATGCCACAGGCCGGTGGGCGTCAGAATCAAGTCACCCCGCTGCATGGGGCATTTTTCTCCACCCACCAGAGTCCATGCGCCGTCGCCTTCCACCACCATGCGAACCGCATTGGGTGTATGGCGGTGCACCGGAGCCAGTTCCCCTGGTAACAGTAACTGCATGCCGAGGTACATGGCGGCGCTGGCCTGCATATTGTTGAGACCATGCCCCGGATTGGCCAGCACCAACACGCGGCGCTCGGCCTTTTCAATGGGCGTTAACTCCCCGGCCTGAATCAGCAGCTCACGAATCTCTCTATACGGCCAATGCGTGGTCTGTGTCTTGCGCGTTGGAATATTCGGCGGCAACACGCCACGCAGGCTGGGCCATAGGGGAACCAGGTTGCGTTGGGTGAGTTGGTCGCGATAGGCCTGCGGCAGGTCTTCCAGACGCCCCAAGGTGTCAAACCGATTGTTGTCTTCCATATTTTTCTCCAGAATGAATCAGGCTGCACCCAAACCCAAAGGTGCGGGTGTGCGTTTAACGATGTCGTGAAACAGTTTGTCAAACAACTCGTGGTCTGCCGAACCCACCAGAGGGTCGGCGTTTTGCGCAAAGGCATGGGCGATGGCATCCCAGTCCGATGGCAAGAGATGGGTTTCTGCTAGCGGCAGGAGTTCGTTTTCCTCCGCACGCAGATGCTTCCATGTGAAGTCGGCGTAGTTAGCAACCGTTGCCTGCAATGCGTCCATGCTGCCAGGCACACCAGCTTCGAAGTTCCCCAGATCGCGTCGCATGCCGGCCAGCGCGGCCGGCTCGGCCTGGTGCTGACTCTGCAGGGCATCGATCAGGCTGTCGGCCAAATGCGTGCGCTGTTTTAGATGGGTAAACAGCCAGTCGTCTTCCTTCGGATGGTGCAGGCGGTCAGGAAACGCGTCAATGTAATAGACCATGGCCCAAAACAGCCGGAAGTCCATGGTCATACGCTCTGCCTGAACCTCCAGCAGCATGGCCTTGATGTTGTTTATCACCGCAGCCAAGGCGCGATGCTCGGCGCGAATGATGCTGATGGCCTTTGACTTTGAATCGTTCATATTTTTCCTCTCTGCCAAGTTGCAGGGATTGTTTTTTTAGACACCCAGGTACTCATGCACGATGCGTGGCTCAGCTCGCAGTTCGCTGGAAGTTCCCGACCAGACGACCACGCCTTTTTCCAGCACAAAATGGCGATCTGCCAACTCCAGCAAGGGACCCAGGTTTTTATCGATCACGATCAGGGACAGGCCCTCAAGCTTCAGTTCCCCCAATGCGCGCCAGATTTCTGCACGAATGAGCGGAGCCAGACCCTCGGTCGCCTCATCCAGTACAACAAGACGCGGATTTGTCATCAAGGCGCGACCAATAGCCAGCATCTGTTGCTCACCGCCCGAAAGCTGCGAGCCCATGTTGCTGCGGCGCTCCTGCAGACGGGGAAAGAAGCCATACACCCGCTCCAAGCTCCAGTGCTTCAGACCGTTGGCGGCATTGCTGCGCGTCGTGGCAATCAGGTTCTCTTCAACCGTCAGATTCGGTAAAATCTGGCGCCCCTCTGGCACCAAACCCAAGCCCAGCTTGGCGATTTGGTAGGATGGCAGACACTCTGTGCGTTTGCCAGCAAACTCGATCTCACCGGCCTTGGGATCCAACATTCCAAACAGGCACTTGATGGTGGTCGAGCGGCCCATGCCGTTGCGACCCAGCAGGGTGATCACCTCACCCTCGGCCACGGATAGATCGACACCAAAGAGCACCTGTGCCGCGCCATAACCCGCCTTCAATCCCGTCACTTTTAACAAAGGCTTCATGATCAAGCGATCTCCTCTTCACCAAGGTAGATGGCACGCACTTCCGCATTGCCACGAATTTCCTCAGGTGTTCCGGTCACCATGAGGCGACCGTAAACCAGCACGCTGATGCGGTCTGCCAGGGCGAACACCGCGTTCATGTCATGTTCGACCAGCAATATCGTGTACTTGCGCTTGAGCGACTTGAGCAACGCCACCACCGCACCCGACTCCTGCACACTCATGCCAGCCATCGGCTCGTCCAGCAGCAAAAATTTTGGCCGCGCCGCAAGTGCCATGGCCAACTCCAGCTGGCGGCGTTCACCGTATCCCAACTCCGATGCCGGCGCATCAGTGCGCGTGTTGAGCCCAGCGGCCTCTATCCCTTCCCGAGCCGCCGCCAAGGCCTCACGGTCACCGAGCAAAGATCGCCAAAATTTGAACGCATGGGTGCGCGCACCCAGCGCTGCCAGCGTCGCGTTTTCCAATACCGTGAATTCGTCGAACACCGAGGTGATCTGGTAAGACCGCACCAGCCCCATGCGAGCGCGCGCATTGATCCCCAAGTCAGTCACATCTGCATTGCCAAAGCGGATGCGCCCACTGTCCGAGCGCAGCTCACCCGACAGCTGGTTGATCAGCGTGGTCTTGCCAGCACCATTGGGGCCAATGATGGCGTGAAGTTCACCTTCCTTGATATCCAGTGACACCTTGTCGGTGACCAGGATAGCGCCGTAGCGTTTGGTGATGGTATCGGTTTGAAGCAGTACCTTCATACGCTGCGCTCCTTTTTCATCAGCTTTTCCAGCCAACCCGTCAGGCCTGTTTTACCCAGCATGGCAACACCCAGAATGGCAAGGCCAAACACGGCCATCCAGTGCTCGGTGGCAGCTTTCAGCAGCTCTTCAACGCCTAGAAATGCCATGGCACCCAAGAACGGCCCGAAGACGCTGCCCAGCCCGCCCAACACGATCATGACGATCAGTTCACCCGACACCGTCCAGGCCATGCTGCTGGGCGATGCATAGGCATTCAGATTGGCCAGCAACATGCCCGCCATACCGCACAGCACAGCGGAAATTGTGTAGGCTGCAAGCTGGTAGCGCTGCAAGGCCAAGCCCACGGACATGACCCGTCGGGCATTCTGGCGACCCGCGCGCAAGGCCATTCCGAAAGGCGAGGTCCGCAGTCGCAAGACCCAGTAGGTCAATGCCACCAGCAAGCCCCAGGCACAGTAGTAAACCGACAACGGGGTGTTCAATTGCAAGCCAAGGAAGTCACTGGCGGTGGCAATGCTCATGCCATCGTCACCGCCATACTGCTTCAGACTGACGATGACAAAGTAGCCCATTTGCGCGAAGGCCAGCGTGATCATGATGAATGCGATGCCGGAGGTGCGCAGGCTGATCAGTCCGGTAAGCCCTCCCACCACCGCACACACCAGCACACAAATACCCAAATGAATCCAGCCAGAAGACACACCATAGTAGGCCGGCAGCGAAACGCTGTACATGCCAATGCCGATGAAGAGCGCATGCCCCAGGCTGACCAAGCCGCCGAACCCCAGCGCAATGTTCAGCGCGCTGGCTGCGATGGCGTACACCAGGACGCGAGCGAAGAAGGCAACCCAGAAGTTGTCATCCAGTCCAATGGCAATCGGTGGCAGCACGGCCAGTGCCAGCAGCAGGAGTACCGGTATAAGCTGTGCCGGTCGAATCAGGTTTTTCATGACTTGGCCTTGTATGCGGGAAACAGGCCTTGCGGACGCCATGCCAGGATCACCGCCATAAGCAGGTAAATCAGCATGGATGCAAGGGCGGGACCGGCGGCGTTGGCGATCTCCCGATCGGCAAAGACGCGTATGAGCATGGGCAAAAAGGTTCGCCCCAGCGTATCGACCAGGCCAACAATGATGCCGGCATACAGTGCGCCACGCACCGAGCCAATGCCACCAATCACAATCACCACCAGCGTCGTGATCAGCACGGGCTCACCCATGCCGCTTTGCACCGACAGGATCGGGCCGGCCATGGCACCGGCCAGGGCAGCCAGGGCGGACCCCAGTGCGAACAACATGGCGTTGAGCAGCTTGATGTTGACACCCAAGGCGGCCACTATTTGCGGGTTGACCGAGCCGGCACGTATCAACATCCCAACGCGGGTCTTGTGAATCAGCCACTGACTGCCAGCGGCCACCAGCAGACCCACCACAATGATCAGGAAGCGGTAGCTGGGATAGGTAAAGCCCAGGAATTCGACGGTACCGGAAAGTGACTCGGGCAGTGAAACAAACATGGGCTGGGGACCCCAGATCATGCGCACCACTTCATTGAAGAAGAGCACCAGGCCAAAGGTCGCCAAGACATGATCAAGGTGGTCACGCCGGTAGAGTTTGGATACCGCAAGCTTTTCCAGAACCAGACCCACGACCCCACCCGTCACAACTGCAGCCAACACACCCAAGGCAAAGGAGTCGGTTCGCACGCCAACCACGGCCGCAGCATAGGCGCCCAGCATGTACATCGAACCATGCGCCAGGTTGACGAAGCTCATGATGCCAAACACCAGGGTCAGGCCTGCAGCCAGCAGAAACAGCATGACGCCGTACTGCAGGCCGTTGAGCAACTGCGCGATGAGCAAGGTGGCTGACATCACTTAGCCTTGCACTGCGCGACGTAGGAATCTTGATGGTCGGGCAAGGGTGTGCTCAACTGTTTGACGGTGACCGCACTGCCTTCCTTGACAGTCTGGAAGGCGTAGTAGTTCTGCACCGGCATGTTGTTGCTATTGAACCGGAACGGACCCCGGATCGACTTCAACTCGGCACCTGCAGACTTGACTGCGGCTGCGAATGCCACCTTGTCGGACGTGTTTCCCTTGACCTTGCGTACGGCAATGTCCAGCAGCTTTGCGGTGTCATAACCTACAGCCGCGTAATGACTGGGAACGCGACCGTACTTCTTGTTAAAGCTGGCAATGAACTCGGTATTGCCAGGCGTCTTCAGCGCCACATCCCACATGGCGCCCGAAATCGTCCCGACGGCCGCGTCGCGCAAGGAAGGCAGGGTGGTGCCATCCACGGTGAAGGCAGACAACAGCGGGAGCTTCTTCATCAGGCCGGCCTGGCTGAACTGTTTGACGAAGTTCACGCCCATGCCACCCGGATAGAACACGAACACGGCATCTGGTCCGGCAGCCTGCAGTTGCGCGATTTCGGCGGAGTAGTCAGGCTGGTTGACCTGGGTGTACACCTCATCGGCGACCTGGCCCTTGAAATAGCGCTTGAAGCCAGCAACATAGTCTTTGCCGGCCTGGTAGTTGGGGGCCATCAGATAGACACGCTTGTAGCCGCTGTCTTGAGCGAACTTGCCCATGGCCTCAGCGGTACCGTCGTTTTGCCAGGCCATCGAAAACACATTGGCCAGGCAGCCGGCTCCTGCCAGCGGGGATGGACCTGCATTGGTTGCAATGGCGACCGTTCCAGACTCCACGATGCGCGGCAAGCTGGCCATCAGCACGTTGGAGAATCCCAGCCCCACAATGGCGTCCACCTTGTCGCGATCAATCAATTTGCGCGCAATCTGGTTGCCCAACTCAGGCTTAAGCTGGTCATCTTCACGCACGACCGTGACCTCTTCGCCGCCCAGCTTTTTGCCCAAGGCTTCGATGCCCAGCATGAAGCCGTCGTACTGGTCTTGGCCAACAGCAGCAACAGGTCCGGACAGGGGAGCTGTAAAGCCAATTTTGACCTCTGCATGGGCAGCGGACAGGCTAAGCACGGCCATGCTGTATGCAATGGTCTTGACGATGGAATGAGTTTTCATGTTTGTCTCCTAATAATTCAATAAGTTGGGTCAATTCAGTCGAGTTTCAGCATCACGCGCATGTTTTCAATACGGACTGCGTAAGTCTTGATGTTCTCGGTCAAGGGGGCGCACATCGCCAGGCCGGAGCAAACATCAAATCTCCCCTGATGCAAGGGGCACTCGATTTCACGGCCTTCAAGAAAGCCGTCGCTCAAGCGCGCATGGCCGTGGGTGCAGATGTTGTCCGTTGCGAAGACCTCGCCGTCAACCTCGTACAACGCAATCTCCTTGCCCGCTACCTGCACTGCCATAACATCACCCTCGGGAACATCCGAAAGCGCTGCTGCATCCATCCAGTTTTCAGCCATGGTTTGTCCTTAAATTGGATAGATGATGGAATTGGCGATCATTTCACTGTCGTAGACGCAAAGACGCGACTGAAACTTCAACCCTTCAGGCGTTCTCACGATCAGATCGCGGTAATAGCCAACGTTGAATACCGTCGAATCCCCGTCATATTTGGTCCTGATAACCGTGTAATTGGCCTCCGAGGTGATGCGCTCGCCATAGATGTTGCGCTCCACGGACACCACGCGAGGGGTACCTACGATGTGACGCTGGTAATAGGGGTCGTGGTACAAAGTCTCCTTGACGCCATACACCCGGTCGCGAATCATGTTCTTGCTCTCCAATGCCAGCAGGCACAACCTCGTCGACCTCGGGCAATTCGATCACGCAGTTGTCGGTCAGCACCGATTGGCATGCCAGTACGTAGTCGTCTTTTCCAGTGTGTGGTCTGCCGGCCTCAGGTCCACTGCTGCGCACCTGACCTGACAGCACACGGCAACGGCAGGTACCGCAGCGCCCTGACATGCAGCTGTAGGAAATTGGCAATTGGTTGGCTCTGAGCACGTCCAGCAGATTGCTTCAGCTGTCCACATTCAGACGCACGTTGAGAGGTTTTACGACGAGTTCCATATGTTGAGGCTGATGCCTTTGTCTCCTGTTTGGAGGAATTATGGAGACACCGTTGATATAAGTCTATAAAGAAAATCCAATAGATATAATCACCGTTGTGAATATTGGGGTGATGCATGGATCTGCGTGAAATTGACCTAAATCTTCTGGTTGTCTTCAACCCCCTGATGGCCACCCAAATTCCCCCACTTGTGGCCACCTCAAATTCCCCCACCCTGAGCGCGGCGTGATGGCTGGTTAAACCCAGCTGTTGCAGCGCCTTGGTCAATACCCGGCAGGACGTTACCTTAACCCCCTCACTACCCGAGGGAAAGCGCCACGCTGGCCGCGACTCAGGCACCACACCGAGCACAAAACCAAGCAGGGGTATCACAATGACCATGGGCAAACATGAGATTGAACGCGCCCTCATCGAGTTGCGCCTGTCGGGCATGGCGGCCACGCTGGACACCCGTGTCCTGCAAGCCCAGGCCAGCGAACAACCTTTCCTTGAAACCTTCTGCATGCTGCTGCAAGACGAACTTGACCGCAGGCGATCGCGTTTGACCGAGCGGCGTTTCAAGCAGTGCGGGCTCGATGAGCGGTTGACGCTGGCAGACTTTGATTGGCACTTCAACCCCAAGGTGCCACGCCAGGCCTGCTTTGAGTTGCATACCTTGAAGTTCATCACCGAGGGGATCAATGGGCTGCTCATTGGCAAGCCCGGCACCGGCAAGAGCCACATCGCCAAAGCTGTCGCCTACCAGGCCACCTTGCAGGGCTATGACGTGCGTTACGTGGAGGCTGACAGCGTGTTTGCGCATTACTGCCTGGCCAGCCCGATTGAGCAGGAAAAACTGCTCAAGGGCATGCTGGAGCCAGCTTTGCTGGTGCTCGATGATCTGTTTCTCGCGCGGCGCATCTCCGACGGTGCTGCCGAGTTGCTGCAGACGGTGGTGCACCGGCGCTACAAGCTGCGCCGCTCCATCGTGGTGACCTCCAACCGCATTGTTGAGGATTGGGGCAAATACCTGGGCGACAACACGATGAGTACGACCATTCTGGACCGGCTGATGCACCGCTCGGCCCTGCTGGCGTTCGAGGGCAAGAGTTACCGGCTCAAGGAGGCTGCCTCGCGCATCGCCAGTGCCAGCGCCGCGTGATCAACCCGCCCGCCGTGGACAACTGTCCTGCCCACAGGGCGGGCCTGTGGACAGCCGGTGCTGCGCACCGGTGCGACAGTTGACCACCGCTCCCCGGTGTTTGCCTTGGGCCTGACGCGCTGGCGCTTGCCAAACAGCCATTTATAAAAACCCCAAGAAAACCAGGGAGAAATTACCACGATCGCAGGCCAGCGGCAGTCACACCAAAAGACTGATAATTTAGCCGTCCTGCCTGGGGGAATTTGACTGGCCAAAGGTGGGGGAATTTGAAGTGGCCATCAGGGAACCAACTGCTGTTAGCGGCGGTCTAAAAGCGCGCAAATATGGCGGTTGAGCGCGGTTTTTCCATTAGCTGTCTGAAAGCTGGCGGCATTTGCCGAAACCTGGACTTGCAGGGTGAGCGACTGCTGACGGACGGTTCCGAATCGCTTGCAACTGATTCATGCGATGGAATGGATGAGCTGTGCTTTTTCCGGTTAGCCGGAAACGAGTGAGCGAGCAAGCAACATCCCATTGGCTGGGTTTTCTCCTATGCGACGCATCGCGTGCGGCCACCAGTCACTTCCGAACGGTGTGTACAGCCTGACACGTTCGCCATTGGAAGCTTGCAATTCAGCCAATTCGCTGTGAACTCCTAGAAGCATCTCGAATTCGTATTCGACCCCTTTGACCCAGCCTTGTTCTTTCGCACGCTGCGAAGCATAGTGCTGCAACTCGTCGTCATGGGTTGCAATGATAGGTTTGAAGCCTGTTGCCTTGGCATCCTTTGAAAACATCAAGTCAATAAGGTTGCGCGAATTACTCTTGACTTCGCGCCGAGTTGTGTAGGCAACATCAGCTCCGGCGGCAAAAGCCCCTTTCACCAGTCGTACCGTTGCACCAGAGGAAATCAGCGAATTCATATCATTGGCGCTTCGTTTCAGGTAGGCCTGCAAGGTGACGGCGACAGGCAATCCGGCTGCACGAATATCGTTGTGGAGGGCCAGTGTTGCATCAGTAACCCCTTGGTCTTCCATGTCCAGCATCAGCATATGGCTCCCCGCGTGACTTCGGCTCGCTAAAGCAATGGCCTCTGCAATGCGGAACGCGTTCTGCCTCGCTATTGCGGGATTGAGCTGATGTCCAATTTGAGTTGGGTCAACGGAGACATGAACGTCCAAACCTGCGTCACCAAGAGCCGTCGCTACAGCAATCTTGGCGGCAACATTCTGCGCAACCAGTTCCGGCGTATCAACATACTCCCCGAGATAGAACAGGGAGGCTCGGATTTGCTTGTTTCGCAACAGTTGGGTCGCACAGGCAACGCCTTCAACAACGTTGCTTCCTGCTACGTAGCGAGTCGCCAGTGCTGTTCCCGCACGAGATGACTGTGCCCATGCTTTTACCCGCTGCGAGCGAGCCAACTTAATCATCGTCATCTGCCATAGTCTTCTCACCGATTTACTCCTTATTGATGGATACGAGCGCCAGAATTTTTTGCTTTGCCAAGGTCAAATGCCGGTCTAGACAGGTGGCGGCCCTGTCGCCCTCTCGGCGCAGAAATGCATCTGCTATTTCGTGATGACTACCCTGGCAGTCTTGGTGGTAGCTGCGGAAGTCAAGTGTGGAGCCATAAAAGCGAGCGAGTTGCTGCCCCATCTTGTCAACAATCACCTGCTGACGTGGTTGCTTTGCAGGTTGATACATGGCGGCATGGAACTCACGGTCAAGTTTGGCGAACTGAGTGCCCGAAGTAGCTGTATCCAATTGGCTCAGAATCTTCTGAACTTCCCTTTGGTCTATGGAAGTAGCCAGCATCGTTGCTCGGCGTATCAAATCGCACTCAAGCATCCGCCGGATGTTGAAGATTTCTTCAATGTCCTCGACGGTCAATACAGTCACTATCGCCGTGCGGTTCGCCAAAAACGTAATGAGGCCATCAGCCTCTAGAGCTTTGAGTGCATCACGAATGGGAACTCTTGACACCTTAAATCGGAAAGCCAACTCATCTTGCAGAAGTGGGGAGCCAGGCATCAGCGTCCCCCGAGCTATGGCGTTGCGCAGGTTCCGAACGATGGTCGTCTCTGCGTTAAGTGCTTTCATTAGGCTTTGGGATTGTTGAATTCATTTTTTAAGTATACATAAATTCAATCATCAAAGGCAGTCTGTTGCTGTCAGTGAACCACCCTAAAACGGCACGTCCTCCTGGCCAAGGTTAGACGGAACGGCTGACATTGTGACTACGCGGTCCCGACGCAGTTCCTGCTGAATCTGGCTCCCGTAGCTAAGCCAAATCCACTCTCGGATTTCGTCCAGCACCTCCAATACCGCAGAGGCCTGTGCCGGCGTCCATTTCGTTGGCCGTGCAAACCGGGCGGTACCTTGGCCGGTCTCGGGTGGGCGCTTCACCCCTGCACCACGGCGCGTCATACCTTCTTCCCTTTGCGGGGCGCGGCAGCACGCGCCGCAGCCTTTTGCTCGGCGCGCGCCATGGCTTCCTTCAGTCGGTACGACTCGCCCTCAATGGGCACAATCTCGCAACGGTGCACCAGCCGGTCAATCAGCGACACCACGCAGGCCGCATTGGGAAACACCTCGTGCCATTCCTTGAACGCCCGGTTGGTGGTGAAAACCGTGCTCTTTTGCTCATAGCGCCTGCTGATGAGTTCAAACAACAAATCGGCGTGTCGGTTGGAGTACGACAAGTACCCGACCTCGTCCACCAGCAACAAGTCCGGTGCCGCGTAATGCTTGAGCCGACGGCGCAGTGCCGAATCACTGTCCAGCGCTGCCAGGTCACCGAGCAATTGCCCGGCGGTGATGAACAGCACCGTGTGCCCCTGAATCAAGGCTTGATGGCCCAGGTTGCAGGCCAGCATGGACTTGCCCACTCCGTTGGGGCCCACCAGCATGACGTTGCTGGCGTCGGTCATGAAGGACAGGGTCATGAGTTCCTGGATGGCCTGGCGGTCACAGCGCGTTGGCCAGTCCCATTCAAAATCGGCCAGTGGCTTGAACTTGCCAATGTGCGCCGAGCGCAACCGGCGCTCCAGACTGCGCTGGTCGCGTTCCGTCTCTTCCCATCCCAGCAGTTCGGTGACCCAAGCCAGACGCGCCGAATCACAGACCACCTGGTCCCAGCGGGCCAGCAGTCCGCTCAGTCGCAAGGCGTGGGCGCGCGCCTGAAGTTGCGCCATATTGCCCATGTCGCTGATTGCCGTTGGGGTGTTCGTCATTGGGTGTCCTCGTCGGTTTCTGTGGAATGGCCATCGCTGGATTGGTCGGTCTGCTGGGCATGTGCCTGCAATTCGTCATAGGCGTCCAGCCGGTGCGGCTTGACCGTCACGTCCATGCGTTTCGCACGCTCGGAGAGCTGGGGCACCACCAGCGGACTGTCCCGGCGTTCTTGGCGCGCACGCTCAAGGGCCAGACGCACCGCGTTGTGATGCGGAACATCCCGGCGCAGGGCTTCGAGCACGGCCTCTTGCATGGCCTGCGCCCCGTAATGGTCCAGCATCTGGCCCAACACCCGCGTCATGGAAGCCAGGTGGTGGCCTTTGGTCGCAGCACGGGCCAGGAAGTCCGCCATGGCCGGTATGGCCTGGGTCAGTTGGCTGACTCCCCTGTGCTGGCGGGCACCGCGTTTGCGCTCGATTAGCTCGTCCACATGGGCCGTAATCTCAACCTGCTCACCCTTGTCATAGCTGCGCACATGCTCGGCCAGGACGGTGACGCCATCGAGCACGCGCACCCGTTCTGCATTGGCCAGCACCGTCACAGTGCGTCGGACATGGGTGTGCGGGATGGAATAGTCATTGAGGTCAAACCGGACGTAGGGTGTCTTTGCGACCTTCACCTCAACACGCGCATCCACCGGGTAGGCATCCATTGGCAGGGCCATCAGGCTGGGCGACTCTGTCTCAAAGGCCTGACGCACGGTTAGCTGCTCACCTTCAGGCCAAGGCCTGCTAAATGCGGGCCCATCCGTCCAGGCTTTGGCTTGGGCATTGAGGTCGGCCACATCCGTATAGACACGGGCGGCAAAGAAGTTGTCGCGGATGTAGCGGATAGAGCGTTCAACCCGGCCCTTCTCATTGCCGCGCGCCACAGCCACCGGGCGTGGCTCGAAGCGGTAATGGGCGGCAAAGGCCAGGTAATCCGGGTTGAACCGAATGGCGTTGCCCAGTCGTTCCAGCACGGCGCTCTTGAGGTTGTCCGAGAGAATGACGCGGGGAACTCCACCCCATGCCTCGAACGCAAGAACGTGACCACGCAGGAAGTTGTCCATCTGGGCATTCAGGCTGAAGTGCAAAAAGATGCGCCTGGAATACGACAGCACCATCACGAATGCCATCAGGGGACGCTTGGCCCGGCCGACCACCACATGGCCCATATGAGCCCAATCCACCTGGGCTTGTTCAGCGGGAAGTGTTCGAAGTCGCAAGTAGGCCTCGGCCGCCGGCCGGGCGCGCAGGGGTGCCACCAGATGGCGGAAATGCGAGCTACCGCCGCCATAGCCACGCTCTTGGACCATGGCGTACAGGCGACTGGCCGCCAAGGTCGGGAACTTGGCCAGAGTTTCCTTGATGAAGGGCACGAACGGGTCAATCAATCGTGGCGGTGCTGACGGTAGCGCACGCAACACGCTGGAGATGGCCAATACCCGCCGAACTGTGTCACGGTGAAGCCGCAATTGACGCGCGATTGTGCCGACACGCCAGTGCTCAGCAAGGTACAGGCGCAGAATCTGTGCGCGAAGTTCAGAGGTAACGACCATCACGCCACCAACGGCTGTGGCGCAGAAAGCCCTGGCGCACCAGCGCCGGACACGGTGACTGGCACCAATGGCAGCGCCAGACCGGTGCCGGCATGCCGGTGCGGGTATTGGCGGTGGCGCAGAGCGCAATGGACTCCGAGGCTATAGGGCTGCATGGCTGTTTGGGCTGTGAATCGGGCGGGATTGCCGGGGGTGATTCGTTGCCTGGCAGTACAGCATCGACAGGGGTGGCAAGGGAACGGTGATGCGTCACTATCTTTGCTGCGGCAGCCCGTCGTATGCGCCATTGGTGCATGCGCTGTGCGTGCTTGTGGCGCCCGGCGCGACTCTGCTGATAGCGCTTGCCGGCCTCGCGTTGCAGGTTCAATCGGGTGATGTCCGCGCACCCTGTGGCGCAGTAGCGCTGGCCACGGTCACATTGGCTGCACACCAGGACTTGCGCCTGGCAGCGTGCGCACAGGAAAAGCCTGCCGGTCTGTTCGTGCAAGACACCTCCGGCAGCACTCCAGTAATGACCGGATTATGAAACCCGCCCATCCTGGTGGCCCTCGGGCCACCAGGATGGAATCAGAGGAGAGGCAGAAAGAACCGAAGGCAAAGAAATCAAACCGCGCTCAAAAGCCAGAAAACCGCGCTTCCGGACAGCCATTCACAACTGCTGCTGGATCGCAGCGTTTCTCCAATTCCTTTTGCACAGCGAGTGCCACCCCTAATGTGAGTGGAGTAACAGCCTGCACCAACAGTTTGCCAACCGCAGCATCGAGCTCACCGCCGACGATGAGTTGGCATATCGGTTCAGCATGCGCAATGCCACCGCGCTGACACACATAGTCCGGCACGCGACGCGTGCCGTGCAGGTGATAGCGCACCGTCATACGATCGCCGCACTTTGCGCACATCACAAGCCCTTGCAACAAAGCAGGTCCTTCTCGGGCGGGACCTCGATCGCGCCCGGTAGCAGGGGCCTGCGCGTTGTCGCTCAGAATCTTGAGATTCTGCTCGTACTCATCCCATGTGATGTATCCCGCATGGGAATCGCGAATTAGTGCGATCCACTCATCTGTTGGCAGTTGTTGGTGGCGGTGTGAGCCAGGTGAGGGTCATCGAGACGGCACCTTTGCGAAGTTCGACCTTGATGTCAAAGACAGCGGACTCATGCCGGGTGGTGGGCAGCTTTAAAGGGATGAATGCGGGAACAGGTGAAGTGGGGACAGCGACACCCAACGGATCTTGTCCGCCAAGTCGGTGGCGCCCATCCAGCGCATGTTCCTTGAGCCAGCGGTGCAGCACGTTGGCGTTCATGCCGTGTTGCAAGGCTATCGCTGCGATTGACGCGCCAGGTTGTTGACTGGCTGCAACCAATTCGGCCTTGAATTGACGCGTGTAGGTGCGGTGGGTCTGCGGTCTCGAACATCTCGCAAGGTCTGTCTCTTTGGGCATGGTGTGCACGGTGGGTTACGTGCACACGATCTTGCGAGATGACAGGGTTCAACTCAAGATGGGTTCACTGGGCGTACATGGACGCTCCCGGTTTGCCAAGCTTTCGATTCATGACAACTCGAAGGTAAAGATTGCACCCGTACATTCGGACTTTTGGTGTGACTTTGGGTCACTGTCCCTGATGGGATTCGCTGGTTGACGCCTCGATCGCTTACACGCACTCTGGGTGCCCCGTCCGGCACGGGCTTTGTCAACCACGGTCTGACCTATCTTGCCATCACTTCATGATCGCCTGAGCAATCGGTGGTTTATTGCTCCCTGCTTTGTTCTTTTCGACTTTGCGCACAACCGATCAGACTATAGGGCCGCTTTGGCGGCCATGTAGTCTGATCGGAACTCTCGATCGTGGACCAACAATGCCCATACGATGCGCGCATTCTTGTTGGCCAGCGCGACGGCTGCCACATTTTTGTTTCGTCGATTAACCACTCCGTTAATCCAACTGCAGGCGTCAGGCTTCTGCTGCGCCCGGTAAATCACGGAGCGCGCCCCGTGAATCAGCAAGGTTCTGAGATAGGTGTCGCCACGTTTACTAATACTCAATAGGTTCTGTTTGCCGCCACTGGAATGCTGCTTGGGCACCAGGCCCAGCCATGCGGCGACCTGACGGCCACCCTCAAAGTTCTTCGCATCCCCCAGTGAAGCCACCAGCGCGCTGGCAGTAATGGGGCCAATGCCAGGGACTTGTGCCAGTTTGCTACTGGCTTCACTTTGTCGATGCCATTTCACAATCTGCGACTCCAGGTCATCGACCTGACGGTCGAGCTCCTTCAAATGATCCAGCAGTCGCTGTACGAGTATTCGAAATGAGCCCGGCAATTCGTTGCTGGCGTTTTCTATGAGTTCAGGCACACGGTTTTCGATGTAGCCAATTCCCTGTGGAATGATCAGACCAAACTCAGACAACAAGCCGCGGATCTGGTTGGCCTGTGCCGTGCGTGCCTTCACAAAGCCTTGGCGCACGCGATGCAACGCCAATACGCTTTGCTGTTCGACATTTTTGATTGGCACAAAGCGCATATTGGGCCGATTTACCGCTTCGCAGATTGCCTCGGCATCTGCAGCGTCGTTCTTGTTGGTCTTAACGTACGGTTTGACGAATTGAGGCGCCATTAATTTGACGGTGTGCCCAAAACTTTGGAGCTTGCGAGCCCAGTGGTGTGCACTGCCGCAGGCTTCCATGCCAATAAGGCAAGCTGGCAGATTCACGAAGAACTCGGCCATCTGGTCGCGCCGGATTTGCTTCTTGATGACGGGCTTGCCAAACTCATTGACTCCGTGCAGTTGAAACAAATTCTTAGCCAGATCGATGCCTACTGTTGTAACCTTCATATCGGACGCTCCTGTCTGTTTAAGTGGTTGATTCGCATCTCCACTTTGGCACATTACGATGCCGTTTAGGTGGGAGCGTCCATCCCATTGCTTACGTTGCGACTGCAGGTCCGCTCGGCGTTTCGGATGAAAGCGCTCAACGTATGTTTGGAGGTCAATAATGATCGGAACACAACCCGTAGGCGCCATCAGTGGCGTCGTTATCAGCGCGGTGTCCCACGAAGGTCTCATCGTTACCGTAGACGGCAAACCAGCCAAACTGGCCATCCTGACCGATGACGGCCGCGTGATTGCGATGGGTGACCAAGTGGCCAAGGAGGCTGAAGCCGTCGCTCTCAACAGCTACCGCAACTTCCTCAAGGGCCAAGGTTACCTGCGTGTGAACAGCGCCCCGATTACGGCTTCCAGTGCAATGCCTGTCGGCATCAAACGTCGCTGAGTTTGACCGGTCATAACTGGGGCAGTTTGGGGTGGGCATCGGGGCGCAAGCAGGCGGCAGGTCCAGTATGTTCATGTGACTCTCCTGGCGTTGCGGACTGCGACGTTCATGCGGCCAATGCCTGCGATCTCGACGGTGATCTCGTCGCCGTTCACCACCGGCCCAACGCCTTCGGGGGTGCCGGTGAACAGCAAATCGCCCGGTTGCAACGTGTAGTAGGACGAGGCCATTTCGATCAACGCAGGGATGTCCAGCACGAGATCGCGCGTGTTCGCCTTCTGGCGCCGCTCGCCGTTGACGGTGAGCCAGAAATCGAGCGCCTGCGGGTCGTCAATCTCGTCAGCAGTGACGAGCCAAGGCCCCACCACGGAATACGTGTCAATGGATTTGCGCAGACTGCGCTCCTGCGGGCCGCGAACTGTCATGTCCAGGCCGATCGTATAGGCCGAAATGTGATCGAACGCGCGCTCGCGCGGGATGTTTCGTCCGGTTTTGCCAATTACAGCGACAAGTTCGGCCTCGTGGTCGTTTCGGCGATCAGGATGCTGGATCTCGACGCCGTGACTCGGTCCCACAACGGAGCTTGTCGCCTTGAGGAAAAGTCCGATCTTCTCGATTTCAGCGACCTGGTTATTGTGGTGGATCTCGACCTGCTCGCGGGCTTCTTGGAGATGCTTTTTGTAGTTGACGGGCGCCGCGATGACTTTACCGGGATTCGCAACCGGAGCCAGCAGCCGGCGTCCCGCGAGCGGCAGCGTGGGCGACGACGGGGCGATACGGCGAATTGCTTCGAGTACCTCTGGCAAGAGTGCGATCAGGGGGTCGAAAATGGGCAGTGGATAGCGGTGATTTGGCAGAACGTCGAGCGCGGCGGTGACGTCGCGCACCGTCTCTCCGTCTACCAAGCCCAGGCGGTCGTTGTCGAAGCGGCAAATCTTCATAGGAGGTGTCAATGTTGCGATTCGGGAATGCACATCGAGAGACCTTCGATTTCAGGGCAAACGATGAGACGGCAGCTCATGCGGCTGGTGGGCTTGACCATGACCGCAAAATTGAGCATCTTGATTTCGAGTTCCGACTTGGCCAGCAGACGGTCGGTCCACGCCGCGTCAACGCAGACGTGACACGTTGCACAGCCGCAAGCGCAGGGACTGGACGGCGGGGGGGGGGGTGAACAGATATTGGGTCATGCTGGTTTCCAAGGGGGAGGGTTCAGGCGCGGACTTCGTACACGCCCAGCTTACGGTGCAGCGGCGACTCGTCGGCCAAGAAGAGGAAGGCCGGCTGGTCGGCTGAGAGGTTCTTCAGCGTCACCTCGGTGTAGCCGGGGGCACAGCAGGTATCGGCCTCGGCCAGGGTGAAGGTCTGGCCGACACCGTCCACGGTGATTTGCGCGCGGCCTTCGATCTGGTGGAACACCTGGGCCGGCGAGCGCGTGGGCAGACGCAGGCTCTGACCCGGCTTGAGCATCAGGGCGTAGAAGCCCAGGATGTTCTCGGCGTCCTCGCCGGTTTCGGGGTTGACGTAGGTGACCTGCACGCACTCCAGATACGGCTGGTCGCTGGCCAGGGACAGCAGGGCGGCTCGCGTGTCGACCCATGGGTAGCGCAGCATGGGGTAACGCTTGTCGCTGCGCTGGAACACGGGGGTGGGCACCACGCCGGCGCGGGTCCAGGCGCGGTCGCCCCGGCCTGGCTTGACGGCCTGGCGCTTGCCGTTGAGGTGGTAGCTGGCCTCCATGTAGTACAGCAGCGGCAGGTCCAGCACGTCAAGCCAGACCACGGGTTCGGTGCCGTCGTGGCCATGCTCGTGCCACAGGCCGGTGGGCGTGAGGATGAGGTCACCCCGGCTCATGGGGCACTTCTCGCCGTCCACGGTGGTGTAGGCGCCCTCGCCCTCGACGATCATGCGCACTGCGTTGGGCGTGTGGCGGTGGCTGGGCGCCCACTCGCCGGGCAGCAGCAGCAGCATGCCCAGGTACATAGCGGCGCTGGCCTGCATCTTCTCTAGGCCGTGGCCGGGGTTGGCCAGCACCAGCACGCGGCGCTCGGCCTTCTCGATCGGGGTCAGCTCGCCAGCTTGCAACAGCAGCGGCTTGAGGGTCTGGTAGGACCAGGAGGTGGGCCGGGTCTGCCGCGTGGGCACTTTCGGCGGCAGCACCGCGCGCAGGCTGGGCCACAGCGGCACCATGGTGTCGCGCTCCTTTTTATCAAGCATATAGATAGGGGGAAACCGCTATTCTTATCGTCTCGATAGGACAAAAGTAGGTAGTCGGCCGTGATTTATTCGGATTCATGCAACTATTCTGCTGAAAAAATCAGATCAAACCTTCTGCCGCCAATGTTGCCCGGACCGCTGGGCGTTCAGCCACGCGGTTGAGGTAGGCTTGCAGGCCAGGCCAAGGCGAAAGGTCCAGATTCACGTAAGTCCCCCAGCCAAGCACAGTAAACAGGTAGGCGTCTGCCACGGAAAAATCCTCGCCCATGGCCCAAACTTTATCACCGAGCATCCGCTCGGCATGTCCAAGCCGGCTTTCCAATTGGGTCTTGATGACTGGCTTGGCATCCTGTGGAAACACCGGGCTGAACAATGCCCCGAAACTTTTGTGCAATTCGGTGGAGATGAAATTCAGCCATTCCATCAGTCGGTAGCGCTCCAGCGAGCCTGCTGGCGGTGCCAAGCATTTTTCTGGCACACGGTCAGCGAGGTATTGCACGATCGCCGGCCCTTCGGTGAGCACCTGCCCATCGTCCATTTGCAGAGCGGGGACACTGCCCAAGGGATTGACGGTCTTGTAATCAACACCCGTCTCAGTCACTTTGGTGCCGAGATCAACCTTTTCTAGCTGGAAGTCAAATCCACCTTCACGAAGGATGATGTGGGGCGACAACGAGCATGCGCCGGGACTGTAATAAAGCTTCATGAGACTCCTTAAAATCAAGATGTGGTTGAGAAATCAAGTAATTTGAAAAGAAATTCCATTCTGATCTGCGACTGTTGGCTCATGTCTTGATGAAGGCGGCATGAATGCTTCGCACCGAAGCAGGCGCCAATCGCCACGGTTAAAAATTAATTCCACGAGTTCACCAACCAAGGCCCATGCCTGGGAAAGATCGATGCAGGGGGGTTCATGGCTGCCTCTCCTTTTGCAACCCGCTCTCAAGCATGAAAAGACGGTCATTCCCCCACCACATTTGATCATCCCAAAATACGGTCGGAACCCCGAAGACTTTTCGGTCAATGGCCGCCTGCGTCTCCTCGTCGTATGCCTTGGCGGCATTTTCGCTGCACAAAAACGTTTCAAAGTCACCGCGATCCCAGTTCAGCTTGTCGCATACCTGAGCCAGCAAGCTATCTGCATCCAATGCCCACCCTTTTCCCCAAGCCGAATCGAAAACGAAGCGAACATATTCAGCGGCTCGTTCCCTGGCAGCCGGGTAATACAGCCCGGCGTTCATCCGGCTGCTGTTGAAGTTGGGGGGAAAGACCAGCGGAATCTCGTAGAGATCGGCCCATCGCTGCAAATCCACCTTCAAATAGTCAAGTTTTGTCTTCAGATCCCGATTGGACGGCCCGATGTTGCCAATGGCCGTCTTTGCTCGCGCCAAATCAATGGCGTGATACTGGATGGGGAATCCATAACGCCCCGCTAGCACCGACAAACGGTGGTTTGCCAGGTACGAAAAGGGGCTCAAAAAATCGAAATAAAAATCAACCATCATGCTCAGGCTCTCCCAAAAAAAGACGGCAGAAATGTGGAGCTGCTTCAGGGCAAGCGCCACATCCCGCGCTCTTGGCGCTTTTACGCCGTACTCGCATATTTGATACTCGCCGATTCCTCCAATCCAGAGGACGCCCAGATCAGCCAGCTTTGCTGATCGGAGATATCTGACTCAGGACCTGGCCTCGCCTCACTTCTTTTTCGAGCCGGTTGCCGTTTTGGTTTTCTTCAATTCCTCGGCGTACTTGGTATGCAGTGCGGCCCAGGCGTTGCCTGATTTTCGAGCACCTGCAAGGTATTCATCTGGTACCAGCGTATAGGGTGGCCGGCACGGCCCCGCTTTGAGCCAACCCGCCTCGTCCATTCGTGCTTTTTCGAGACCAATGTTGTATTTCGAGAATTCCGAGAAATCGCCGCGTGGAAACAGTGTGGCGTCGGCAGCGCGCATGTCATCTGAAATGGCCTTGGCCTTGGTCCAGTCACCGGTCGTCTTGGCCTGTGTCACCGCATCACGAAGCATGAGGGCAGTCGCTGGACCGCACATGGAGCCGCTGGACCAGAAGGCGGTCATGCGCTCAGGATTGATTCGGGCCGCAGCGTAATAGTCATCCTCATGCGGAAGGAAGCGAATATTTGGAGCCAATTTCAGATCCAAGTCCAGCATTCCGATGCCCAAGTACTTGGCTGTAACAACTTGCGGGATTTTGGACATTTCGGCCCAAAACGGGCGAGGAAAATCAAATTTGAAAGCCTCCGGGTTGGCATAAACAGCGATGGCAGCATCTGGCACCGCTTCCGCCACATCGCGATAAAACTGCACGGCGGTGGGCAGATCCATCTTCACCCACATCGGCACGCCGAGCATGGTTCCTTGGGCACCAATGTCCATCACTTCGCGGGTCTGGCGTATAACTTCACGGGTATTCAAGGCTGTTGTGCCGCAGAAGTAGGGCACTCGACCACGGGCGGTTTCGACGACCGTTGAAACAAAATCCCGCTTCTCTTCCCACGTCAGCGTCGCGCATTCACCAAAAGTGCCGTGGCTTAGAATGCCATTGACCCCGGCCGCTATCAACTCCTCGACGATCCGGGCCGTCTCGTCGAGATCAACCGTGTGCGTGCTGCGCCAGTCCGAAGCATCCGGAGTGGAGGGGGTCGGCATAATGACCCATGCGCCTTGAATATCCTCTGCAGTCAGGCGCGTCGCTTTGCTGGTCTTTCTTGTCATTCAAATATCCTTTAAAAATGGTGGTGTAAATAGAACTTGGGAATCAAAGTGGGCCGATCAAAATCTCCGACCAATCGCAATCGAGGTCAACAACGGATTCAATGTTACGCGGGCCGTGGCGACTTGCGGGCCAAGAAACCCAGATGCATCTGTTTTCAAATAAAGTTTGCGGAGATCAAAGCTGACAAACCAGTCGCGGTTGATGTCGGCTTCCGCGCCGATGTGGAGCACAGGTGCCCAAGCATGATCTGCATCGAATGAGGTCAGATTGGCGTCTTCGCTTTTTAAAATTCGGGTGTAGTTGATCCCCGCCCCCACGTAAGGGCGAATCCCCCCCATCTGAGGCAGGTTGTAGGTCACCGACAAAACCGCAGGGGCGTATTGAATGCGGCCCAACAAAATGGGGGGCAGCGTTCCTGCGCCCGTCACTTTTGTGGTGGGAGGAATGCCAACGATCAACCGCGCGTTCCAGCTGTCGTTGATGACATAGCCGAAATCAAACGTCAAAGCGTTGTTGTCGCTGGCGTCGGCACTGCCTCCCGGCACTCTCCCTCCATTCATAGAGACTTCGGCGCTCGCATCGAAGGCCACGTTGGTGGCACCGATGCGGTAGGACCAGCGGGAATCCTCGGCATATGCATGGCTGAGCATCAGCATCCCAACCGCGGCGAGGGAAATGGCTTTTTTGATCATCATTGTCTCCTTATGTTTATATAAAACTGCATGCAACAAAAATAGATGCGACCGATTGCGCATCTATTGCATGGTTAGCTCAGCTTGACGTCCAAACCATATCCTGTGGCCTCGATAGCATGGCCGAAGATGTCGCCGACGTAATATTCCGATTCGGCCATGGAGGGAGCCCCTCGCCACCCAGGTTCGATCAGCCAGCCGGAAGGTGTTGCACCATAGAACGTCAGCGCCTTGTCGTTGGCATGAATACCCAGTTGCAATGCGATGTCAATCTTGTTCTTCATGAAAAGCTGGTGCGTATAACCCAGATCTTCCAGATGGGTGTATTCAATCATCAGATGATTGATGCGCTTGGCCGCAGGCATTGCGCCGAACGCGATGGAGTGATCGCGAGCGTTGCAATGCATGAAAGTCAGTTCAGCGGTCATGCCGTTGGGCAGGGGCAGGCGGTACTCGACATCCCCACGGAAGCCCAGCAGGCTGTAGAACTTGCGCGCCGCTTCCACGTCGCTCTGACGCACTATGCAGTGGCCCAGGCCTTGGTCAGCAGTCAAGAACTTGCCGTGCAAGGGGCGACCGGGGTGGAAAGGGTTGTTCAGGTCTATCCGGGGTCCCCAGAAAATCTCGGTCGGGTTGCCACCCGGATCTTCCGTCTTCATCAGGCCCAGCACCATGCGTTCCTGTGCTTCGGCTTTGTCGCACACGTGGACTTTGTAGCCTGCGTCCTGGAGCTTTTGGCCCAATGCATCGAATTCCGGTTGACCGGAGACACGCCAACCCAAGTATTCAAGGTCATCTTGACCATTGTGATGGACCACGATTCTGTGGTGCCAATTGTCCATTCGCAGATAGAAGCGGTCCTTGTCACCTTCATCGAGGACTTGAAGCCCCAGCATGTTCGCGGCAAAGGATTTCCACGCTGCGGGATCCTTGACCGAAATGCCCATGTATCCTAGTTCAATGACTGCTGCTTGCTTGCTCATGGTTTAACTCCTTTGTTGCTTCGGCTTAGAAGGGATACTGCTGTTCGAACGGTTCAATGGTTAGCCATTTGAGCTCCGTGAACTCGTCGATCACCGCGCGTCCATCGAAGCGGCCATAACCGGTGGCCTTTGTGCCGCCATAAGGCGCCTGCGCCTCGTTCTGCACGGTAGACCCGTTGATATGGACCGAGCCGTATTCGATCGCCATACCCACGCGCAGGGCCCGGTTGACGTCCCGGCCAAACACGCCCGATGACAGGCCATAGACGCTGTCATTGGCAATGCGGATGGCGTCTGCTTCGCCCTTGCAACGGATAACCACGGTGATGGGACCGAAGGTTTCCTCATCGTAGATCTGCATGTCGGCTGTCACGTGGTCCAGGATCGTGGCGGGCATGACCGCACCCTCGGCCATACCACCGCACACGACCTTGGCACCCTTGTCGATGGCATCTTTCAACAGGCCATTGATCCGGTCCCCCGAGTTGGACGACACCATCGGACCAATGACGCAGTCCCCGGTCACGCACGGATCGCCTGCACTCAACTTCTTGGTTTTCTCGACGAACTTCGCGACAAATTCGTCCGCGATCTTCTCGTCGACCACCAGGCGTTCGGTGGACATGCAGATCTGGCCTTGGAACAGGAAACTGCCAAACACCGCTGCCTTGACCGCCGCGTCGATGTCCGCGTCGTCCAGAACGATCAGCGGGGACTTGCCACCCAACTCCAGCAAGCAGCGCTTGAGATGTTGGGCCGCTTTCTGGGCGATGATGCGCCCCACGCGAGTGGAGCCCGTAAAGTTGATGCGACGAATCTCTTTAGACGAAATCAGCGCATCGGCGATATCGGGCGAGCGGTCCGGGGACGAGTTCAGATAATTGAGCACGCCAGCGGGCAGGCCGGCCTCCTGTACGCACTTCGCGATCAACGCGTGCGTGCCGGGGCTGAACTCGGAGCCTTTGAACACCACGGTATTGCCGCAGACCAACGGATACGCGATGGCCCGCGCCGCGAGCGCTGCGGTGCCGTTCCATGGCACGATACTCAAGATGGGGCCGACCGGTTGACGCAGCGTCATCGACAGGGTGTCAGCCTTGTCCGTCGGAATGGTTTCACCTTGTATTTGCGTGGCCAGTGAGGCGGCTTCCCGGAACACATTGGCCGACAGGTGCACGTTGAACCCCGCCCATAGCGCGGAGGCGCCCACTTCCTTGGCCATCACTTTAATGAACTCGGGCGTTTTGCTCTCCATGACCTCTGCCACCTTCAAGAGAAGGCGCCTCCGCTCCGAAGGCCCAACGGCCTTCCAGGACTTGAACGCCTCTTGGGCGGATTGAGCCGCCTTGCCCGCATCGGCCACCGTCGCATTCGCGCATTGGGTCATGGTCTCGCCACTGACAGGGTGCTTCCGATCAAAGTATTTTTTGTCACCTGAATCGATCCAGGCGTCGTTGATAAACAATTTCGTCTTCATGGGGTGTCTCCTGAGAACGGGGTTGATAAATTTGCTTCAGTTAAAAATTCACTTGCGGCCGAGCGCCATGCCGCCATCAATGCTGATCACCGTGCCAGTGATGAACTTCCCTTGTTCTCGGGAGGCCAGCAAAAGGTACGGTGCCACCACGTCCTCGGGCCTTGCCGCGAACCCCAGGGGAGTCAGGCCTTTGATCATGTCATCGATGCCGGGAATGTCTTTCATTTTGGTTTTGTCGAAGCCAGCGCTTGCCGGGCCAGCCAAAGAAGTGACCGTGCCACCTGGCGCAACGCCATTGACCCGGATGTGCGGAGCCAATTCGTAGGCCAAAGCCTTGACCATGCCCAGCACCGCATGTTTGCTGGCAATGTAGCAAGAACCGCCGCCACCGACCGCATAGGAAGAAACGGAAGCCGTCACCACCACCGATCCGTTCGTCTTTTTGAGCTCCGGCAAGGCCGCGCTGATGCCGCTGAAATAGCTTTTGACGTTGATGTCAAATATCTCGTCGAAACTGCCCGAGAATTTCTCCCAAGGCTCATCGATGCTCAGCATGTAATCCCATATCCCGGCATTTCCGATGAAGCAATCCAGGCGCCCGAACTTGGCAACCGTCTGTTTAACCAGCTTCTCATTGGTGGCGTGATCACGGACATCGCCCGCCACGATCTCAATGTCGTCTTTGAATTCACTGCGAAGACCCGCCTCTTGCTCCTCGTTGCGAACGAGTGCAGATACGCGATAACCGGCTGCCTTAAAAGAGCGAACCAACTCGAAACCAATGCCCGAGCCGGCGCCAGTGATGGCAACAACTTGCTGTGTGTTCATGTCAATAAATTTCCGTTAAAAATAATCACGAATGCCCGCCATCCAGGCAGGCATCCCCAGGGCTCACAGGAAGATCATCAGGTTGTGGGTTTGGAGAATGCGCTCCGGGTAGTCCACAAAGCGTTCGACCAATTTGATGCCACCACCTTCGTTACGTTTCCATTTGTCTTCTCGCGTTGCATAGAACACGTCAACCTGGTTTCCGCGCCTGGCGCGGTGGAGAATGAGGTTGGAGCGGACATGCAGCAGATCCGGTGCACCCGTGTCCTTGGCTGCCATGACATTGGTGACGAAGCGAGTGAAACGCATCTTCGGGCTGTTGGCCCAATTCTGCGGGTCGAGCTGATGCTCAACTCGAACTTTCAGTTGCTGATAGTTCTCGTTGTAGATGTTCACTGCGTCATTCAGCTTGTACCGGCGTTCAGAGGTGGAACGCAGTTCTCTCGAGATCACCTGGTATTTGATCTCGGGGGCAACGCAGTGTTCAAGCCAAGCCTTGTATGCCTGAATGTCCAACAGATGTGCTTCCCTGGCTAGGAGCGTGTTGACTTCTTGCAGCAAAGCGCTATCGTGTCCGATGAAGTAGCGATGAAATTCTTCAGCGTCGTGCGCGGAGACCAGCTTGTCTTCCTGGGTGTTGATCATCATGGTTGACTCCTGTATTAGCGATCGGCGGTCTGGGTGAGTTCGGCATGCCAACTGCGTGAGCTGTTTTCGAACTCGGCCCAATTGGAGCTGCTGATGTGCGCTTGGTAGGCGCGGTAGAAGCCGCGATAGCTGGTTTCACCGATGGACGACTTGCCAACGACGCCGGGATATACTTCATCACCGTAGACGTCCTTGCCGAAACCCAGGTTGGCAAGCAGATCGCTGTTGCTGGATTGGTATTTCTTGGCATTTTGCGACTCGGTTTCCATGTTGTCGTTGTCGTCGCTTTCCCAGAAGCCTGCAGGTCCGAACGTGCGCTGAACCGCGTCGGCTAAGCGGATTTTCAATTCCTCCGGCATGTCTTTTTCCACGATCGCATACGTCCAAACTTCGGTCGTGTTCTCGTCGATCGGGTTCCAGACCTTGAAAACGCCGGAGCAGGTCAAAATGCTGTTGTTCGGGAAAACCGTGCAGTTCAGATGGCTGCGGTAAATCCGCGCCCGAACATCACCGATTTCTTTGGCGAGCTTTTCCTGTTTTGCGCCGCCGAATGCCATCATGTCCGGCACCAGGTCGGCGCTGTGAACGCCGGAATAAGCGTCCCACAACACCCCCATGCCGCTGCCGTATTTGCTGGTCATTTGCAAGCCCGCGCCTTCGGGCGGCAGCATGGCGTTGCCCGCGAGAGGGGTAAATATCGACTGACCTGAGCGCAAAGACGATGCGTGCGTCCAGCCCACGTGGTATGCGTCACCCACAAAGTTTTCCGAGGGCGCCTTCCAGTTGGCCTTGATCACCACTTTGCCCGGGGGGCCTACAAGTTCCAGACCGCCTGAGTGCTTGAAGATGGGCTCCAGGTACCAGGCTGCATCACCCAGATAATCCATGAGCGGGGGAGCCTCTGCATCAAAACAGCCGTAAATAAAGCCATGAAAGCTCTCGACGCGCGGGACTTCTTTCAAGCCCAAGCACTTCTTTTTGATCGCATCTCCGTACAATTCTTTTTCAAAGGGAACGCTTTGAAGTTCACCGTTGGAGCCGAAACCCCAGCCGTGGTAACTGCACACAAAGCCTTTCGCATTTCCGGCTTCTGCGTTCACCAGTGTCTTGCCCCGGTGGCGGCAAACATTCAAAAAGGCTCGCACGGAGCCATCGTTCTGACGGGAGACGATGACTTCATCGACGCCCATTTTTGCTGTGACATAGTCGCCGGGGGAGGGAATCAGACTGTCATGGGTCAAAAAAAGCCAGTTCCGCGCGAAGATGGTCTTCATCTCATGCTGGAAAAGTTCTTTGTCACCATGAATCAGGTGCTTTTGCGTCAGCCCTGCTTTACTCACTAAGTTTTCATAAATCATGTTTGTTGTCTCCTCTTGGTTTTAAAAAAATGGGAATTGGTTGGGTGGGTTGATTTATTTTGATTTAACTTACCTCCTGCAAATAGTCTTGGTCGAGCTTGAGCATCACGCGAAGGTTTTCAATCTTCACGGGGTAGGTGCGGATGTTTTCCGTCAGCGGCGCACACATCGCCTTGCCGGAGCACACATCGAAACGCCCCTGGTGCAGCGGGCATTCGATTTCTCGGCCTTCCAGGAAGCCGTCGCTCATGCGTGCGGCACCGTGGGTGCAGATGTTGTCAGTTGCGAAGACTTCACCATCCACCTCGTACAGGGCGATTTCTTTGCCCGCAACCTGCACCGCCATCACATCACCCTCGGGAACATCAGCAAGCGCTGCTGCATCGGTCCAGTTTTCAGTCATGACTTGCCCTTAAATTGGATAGATGATGGAATTGGCGATCATTTCGCTGTCGTAAACGCAAAGCCGCGATTGAAATTTCAACCCTTCAGGCGTTCTCACGACAACATCGCGGTAATACCCGACATTGAAGACCGTCGAGTCACCATCAAACTTGGTGCGGATCACGGTGTAGTTGGCTTCCGAGGTGATGCGTTCACCATAGATGTCTCGCTCAACAGACACCACACGGGGTGTTCCCACAATGTGACGCTGGTAGTAAGGGTCGTGGTACAAGGTTTCCTTGACCCCGTAAACCCGGTCGCGAATCATGTTCTTGCTCTCCAATGCCAGCAGGCACAGCGGCAAGCCCTGGTCGAAGTTCTCGCGCGGCTGAAGGCGGTAGGTGCCTTCTTCCACAAAGAATTCGGGCCATTTTTCCCACTCAGCCGAATCGCAGACCATGGCGTAGTCGCTGTAGAGATTGAGCAGTTCGAAGTAAGTTTTGAAGTCCATCATGATTATTCCCCCATCACCTTGCGCCAGTAGTTGTACATGCCACGGATCAGGGTCTCGGTGACCATGTGATCGGTGTCACCAATGTCGTACCCGCCCATTTCCACGACCGTGCGGTGCGATGGCTTTTGCTCAAAGCCCTGCTGTGACCATTCAATGACCTCGCCATCGTCGGCAGAAACGAAACCGGCCGGGCCGAACAAATTAGCCTGTATCAGGCGGCGTTCTTTCATCTCCGGTGTGTCGTTCGCAAAGCCGAAGTGTGTCCAGACAAAATCAAAGGAGCCATGACCGTTGGGCTGGATGTGGCGGGTGGACACGCTGTTGACCTGCTGCTGAATGATCACGCTCGGAAAAATCGTGGTCATGACAGCTGTGGGACCACCCCACCACGGTTCCGGAACGATGTCCAGCAGACGCGGATCATTGACCTTCATCTGGTCTTTGAAACTGTCCACCCCTGACACCACATCGGCGTTCTTGCCGCCTTGGCCGCGTGTGGAGATCATGGCGGCATGGCGAAACTTGTCGTCCATCTTCAATTCGGACTTGTTATCCGCGCGCCACAATCCAAAGGTGGAGAACCAAGTGTGCAGCAGGCCGGGGTGATACGGATCCTTGATGTTTTCCTGCATCAGCTTCCAGTTGCCCGGAATGCGCTGGCGCCGGTAGCCCAGTATCTCCAGCTTGCGGCCGTCGAAGACGCGGTCAAAGTATTTCAGAATGGTCGGGCCCAGGAATTCCTCGAAAGGTTCGACGTCATGATCAAAGGAGGCGAACACCACGCCACCCCGCACGGCTACCTTGAGCTTGGTCAGACCATGGTCTGACACCTTGAAGTCTTTGGGCATGCCGCCATTGACTTTTCCCTCTTGCTTGACGCCGCGAAGAAACGGCACACCTTGAAGGTCACCCTTGAGGCTGTAGTTCCATTGATGGTAGGGGCAGAAAAAGTCTTTGGCATGACCGTTGCGTTCACGGCAAAAACGCATGCCACGGTGAGCGCAAACGTTTTCGATCACATTGACGCCACCTTCCGGATCACGCACCATGATGACGGAGCGTTCACCAATCACAGTTCGCTTGAAGTCCCCCGGATTCGGGATTTCAGCGTCCAGGCCGACGTAACACCAGTGGCCGTTATAGAATAGTCGGTCCAGTTCCTTCTTGTACAAATCCTCTCGGGTATAGGCCCAGAAGGGTACCCTGCTGGTTCCTTCCCCCGGCCACGTCGGGTTTTCCGGGAATACTGTTTTTTGTTCACGCATTACTTGCTTCCTTACGGTGGTTATGAGTCTGAGAATGCAGCGGCTTTAGACACCGCTAAGGTAAAACGCATCCGCGTAGACATGACTGGACTCCACGCCCATGCGGGTGACGAGAAGGTTCAAGGCGTCCACCATGGCAGGGGCACCACACAAATAGGCGCGCCAGCCGTCCAAAGTTTTCAAATCCTTTTCAATGGCATCGGTGACCAGACCACTGCGCTGGCCTGCACCGGCAGGGCCGGTGGCGACGACAATGTGAACAATCACATTCGGATGCGCAGCTGCCAACGCCTTCAGGCGCTCGCGGTCATACACATCCTTCGCACTGCGCACGCCAAAATAGAGATGAATGGGGTTTTGCATGCCGGCCTCCAATGCGCCACGCACGATGGACAGCACAGGTGCCAGACCCGTGCCCCCGCCCACACAGAGCATCGGGCCGGTGTGCTTTTGCCTCAGGTAGGCAGTACCCAAAGGGCCGCTGACGCGAATGGCAGCACCAACTTCGAGTTCTTCAAAGATGAATGCGGTGACACGGCCATCGGGCACGCGGCGAATCTGAAATTCCATTTCAGCATCACTACTCAAGCCGGCCATCGAGTAGGGTCGGATGTGTTCGGGCGTGAATTGCACCGTGGCATATTGACCAGCGCTGAACTCAATCGGCTTGGCCAACTTGACCCGAATGCGACGAATGTCATGGGTTGCCTCTTCGATTGCAGTGACAGTGCCCTTCACAATGCGTGCGGTATGTACCACAACCTCGTCGACCTCGGGCAATTCGATCACGCAGTTGTCGGTCAGCACCGATTGGCATGCCAGTACGTAGTCGTCTTTTCCAGTGTGTGGTCTGCCGGCCTCAGGTCCACTGCTGCGCACCTGACCTGACAGCACACGGCAACGGCAGGTACCGCAGCGCCCTGACATGCAGCTGTAGGAAATTGGCAATTGGTTGGCTCTGAGCACGTCCAGCAGATTGCTTCCGCTGTCCACATTCAGACGCACGTTGAGAGGTTTTACGACGAGTTCCATATGTTGAGGCTGATGCCTTTGTCTCCTGTTTGGAGGAATTATGGAGACACCGTTGATATAAGTCTATAAAGAAAATCCAATAGATATAATCACCGTTGTGAATATTGGGGTGATGCATGGATCTGCGTGAAATTGACCTAAATCTTCTGGTTGTCTTCAACCAACTGCTGCTGGATCGCAGCGTTTCCACGTCTGCAGAGAAGCTGGGGTTGACGCAGCCTGCCGTCAGCAATGCACTCAAGCGCTTGCGCGCCGTGTTGAAGGACGAACTGTTTTTGCGGACCTCACGCGGTATGGAACCCACGCCGTATGCATTGCATTTGGCAGAACCGGTGATTTACGCACTCAACGCGCTGCAGACCGCATTCACCACACGCAACTCTTTCGACCCACTTGCCAGCACGCGCACCTTCAACTTGGCCATGACCGACATCGGCGAGATGTACTTTGTGCCGCCACTGATGAATGCTTTGTCTGAGGCAGCACCCCATGTGCGAATCAGTACCGTACGGCCTAACGCTGGGAATCTGAAGGAAGATATGGAGTCCGGCACAGTCGATTTGGCTCTAGGTCTGTTGCCCAACTTGCAGACCGGCTTTTTTCAGCGCCGGCTCTTTCTTCACAAGTACGTTTGCATGTTTCGCAAGGGACACCCATTGGCTAAATCGCCAATGACTCTCAAACAATTT
Organism: Polaromonas naphthalenivorans CJ2; assembly: GCF_000015505.1. Classification (GTDB taxonomy): domain Bacteria; phylum Pseudomonadota; class Gammaproteobacteria; order Burkholderiales; family Burkholderiaceae_C; genus Polaromonas; species Polaromonas naphthalenivorans. Next base: position 2,627,996 of record NC_008781.1, read on the forward strand.
ACGGAACTCGATCATGTTGGCATCCTAGCCGCCAATACCGGGCATGGTGAAGTGGATGGCTTGCTTGATCGCGCAGGCATCAAACGCAAGATGCGCCTGGTCGTTCCGCATTTCATTGCTGTGGGTCACATACTTCAGACTACCGATCTCATCGCCACTTTGCCGGAACGGTTTGCCGAGCGATGCGAAGTGCCATTTGGTCTTGTTACGTCCCCCCATCCGGTCCGCCTGCCAGACATAGCAATCAACCTCTTTTGGCATGCGAAGTTCAACCGGGATCCCTCCAACATGTGGATTCGACAGCTCGTTGTCAAGCTCTTCGCAGACAGTGACGGAGAGCAATCTCCGCCGCGTGCGGCAAGGAGTACCCCAAGTTCAAGGTGACTGAAGGCGCATGAAACCACTCAATATTCACCACTTTGAGCGGCTCACATTTTGAAAGCTCCCGGCTTTGCCGGGGGGTCGGTACTTTCAATTCAACGGATTCAATGACCGCTGTCGGGCAGGAATTTCAGTTGTCTGGCCGTCAGGTATGGGCACTTAGCGTGCGCCTATCGCAGTCGGGTATCCGGCATATCGTTGTGTTGAATTTGGCGTGCTCCAAACCTGCCGTTCGAGACCGACGGCCGGAGTGGCCAGTCAACTCATTCGCCAACGTACCAGATATCCCCCACCCCGCACACTTCAGTCTCTGCTACTTCCACGCTGCTGGTGAATTGATTCGCCTGTCAGCGTACCTGTCAAGCAGGTTGTGCCACCTGTCGTGCCGCCTGTCACGCCACAACTTGCGCCCTGTCGGTATGGGGATCATGCACAGCATCAAATCGGAAATAGATTCAATTCTTCGTGAAGAAATTGTACTTGCCCAAAAGGATGACCCCGCTCTGATCGTGCGGTCGGCCTTCGAGGTCATTGAAGAATTTTTGGGTCAGGGCATGTCGCTGGAGAGAATCGCATCTGCGCTTCAAAAACATGACATAAAGATCACCAAGGGGCACCTTGTTCGCCACCTTGGCATAGTTCGGGAAGAGCGCGGGCTGAAGCCATTAAAAAGAGGCAAAAAACCCAGGTCCCCCGGTGCAGCGACTCCGGCCCCATCAGCGTCATGTCTTCAAATTCAACCGCTTACGCCTGCCAAAGCTCAAGGTGATACGCCCTACTCTGCTCTTGCTGCCGAGACGGACTCCGCGCCCAAGGCAACCGAACTGACTCGCAACCCTGATGAACAGGCAAAGCCGGTGACCACAGATACGGCGCGGTCAGGTGGAAAACATGGCGCAGCCCAACCAATTGGGGCAAGTCAAACTGTATTTCCAGACGAAATCACCAGGCTCAAATTCATCGAAGTGAAAGGCGAATTGCTGGACGTCACCAGGATGAATATTGATGACTATTTGACCGTCTCCAAGACTATCCCTGACAACGCAAAAATCCCCGACGGCATGTTCGAAATCATTGCCGCAGAAAACAGGATACGAGGCATGTACGAACGCGCGCTACTCCAGTATGACGAAGCCATCGCCAAGTGGAAATCAAGCCAATAGCTTCTTGCACGAATTTAAACAACTCAAAGGATGGTCATGATCAAATCGTATTTTGTGGACGGCGACAAAGGCGGCGTGGGCAAAAGCTTCGTCTCCCGGTGCCTGGTAGACAGCTTCATCAACCATGAAGTGTCGGGAATGCCAAAGATTGACAAATTGATTGTCATTGACGCCGATCCCATGAACCCGGATGTGGTGTGTGACAACGGCTACAAAAATGAGGCTGTCAACAACATCCATGTCATAGGCCTGCAACGCCCCATCAAATCAGAAGACGACTGGCTGAATCTGATCAACGAATTGGCTGAAACCCAGATCAATGAAACGGACAAAATCCGCCTTGTTTTTTCATTGCCGTCTGCGGCCGGTCTTTACATCACGGAGTCAGTGTTAAGCCTGATGGCATTGATGAATCCGACACCGATCTGGGTGATGGGCATTGATGCGTCGAGCACAAATCAGCTGGAGGCCCGCGTTGGCAAAAGCCCCATGTTTTACCAAAACGGGGTGGTGCTGATCAATCTGAAGCACGGGCCTGGCAAGGCTTTTGAATTCTGGGACAAATCAAGCATCCGCAAGACCCTGTTAAGTGGCGTGGACTATGCATGGTCGGAGCTGGAGTTGCCAGCCATGATGCCACGCGCGGCTGAGTTGATCGGGTCAATGCCCCTGCACATGGTGATCGACAAGGGCAATTTGCCGGGATCTGGTGTGGCCATCGGCACGCGCACGGTCGCCCAAACCTACCGTGGCATTGCCGGGCGCAAGCTGGCTGTCCTGGAGTCTTCGAGATGAGTGGTGTGGATGATGAAGACAAGCGCATCGGCAACACCATTTCCGGGGTCATCTCGCCTTCGCCCGCCGCGGCGCTTGCACGCCGCGCTGGCACCTTGATTGATGAACTGGCGGCCCGGCTCGCGCCCTCTGGCCTGCCATCTGATGTGCAACACATTGTTGACGTGGCGGTGCGTGCCGGCATGGGTGAGAGTGATCCCAACTGGATCTGGCTCTTGCCAGTATTGTTGCGCCAGGTGCCTGCTGCAGCCATGCGCATCGAATTTGAAGCGCTGTCTGGCGCATTGGTCAAAGGTGCGCCGGGGCTGGCGAAAGGACCTGGTCACGATGATGACAGCCTTGAGTCGATTGTGGTCATGATGACTGCCATGCGTGGGGAACTGCAAAAATTCCCGCGCCGTGTCGGTGAGACGCTGAAACCTGCAGTTGCTGAGGCGGTAGTGGATGCTTTGGAGGCTGCGCCTGGGCGGGTCAAAGTTGACCTGGATGATGCCAAGCTCCTGGCTGCAGCCCGCGAGGCATTCATGTCGCTTTACGTGTTGGCCGCTGTCGGGCTGGGTGCGTTTTCAACCGTGGCGGCTTTCATCATCGGCTCCAAATTTGGCTGACTGGGGGCGCCGTGCTTGAGCTCTTGATGATGTGTGCACCCGCCGTCGATCCGGTCACCATGGCCGCTGTTGTGAAGCAGGAATCCGGCGGCCAGCCCTGGGTGGTCAACAACAACACGACAAGAAAATCAATGGCCTTTGCGTCCAAAGCTGTGGCCGTGGCCGCTGCGGTGGCGGCTGTCGGCCGTGGCGAAAGTGTTGATATGGGGTTGGCGCAAATCAATAGCAAAAATTTGCCCGCGCTGGGGCTGACTGTGGAACAGGTGTTCGACCCCTGCACCAACATTGCTGCCGGGGCAAACATTCTGGCTGCGAGCTATGGAAGAGCCGGCTCGCTCGGCGGCGCCCTGAGCATGTACAACACCGGCCGGTTTGATTCAAAAATCGGCGCTACCTACGCCCAAAAGGTGTTCGGACAAGCCGGGGAAAAGGTACCCAGAATACCGGGTGGGCAACTGGCAAAACTGCCTGAAACGTCTTCTTTTGCAGCCAACCCTGCCGCCATGGCGGCCGTGCGACTGACGGTTACGCCGTCGCCGTTTGCTGCCGGGCTTTCGCCCGTGAGGACGGCTTTACAGCCCGCAAATTGGCGTTGAACCGCTTTTGGGCACTGGCGACAATTTGCCTTTTGAGTTGGGACAAAACGGCCCGGCCATTTGCACCCGTGAAGCCAAAGGCATCGCCCAAGTCGCTACCGGCCAAATTGTTCAGTTCATCAATTTGGTCCAGTTCCTGGCAGAACACCTGCTCAAATTGCAGCCGCTTGTCGAGCTGATCGGCCTTTTCATCTGGCGACTCAAACTCGTCGTGAATGTCGATCTCGCCAGCATCGTCTTCGTCACCCACGCCACCCAATCGTCTGCCACTGCCGCCCAAGCTTTCCAGGTTGTTGCCCCTGATTTTGTGCTTCAGAAGCTCAAACAGTGCGCCTTCATGGCCGGGTCGAAAGATGTCAAGGTTCTTGTTTTCTGATTGCCGAGTGAGATAAAAAACAATAATTTCCTGCTCAATATCCCGTGCATCTTCACGCAGTTTGAAAGCCCATTTTTTCGACAAGGATCTGAAGTGTTTTGTATCCATCAAGAACCACCTTTGCGGATTTATTAAGCTATTCACCAAGCAGGCGATATTTGCAAACTATTCGTCTTGATTAGTTTCTCAATCTGCCTTTTCAATGAATCTGGCAACTCGGCAAATTCTGTCAAGCGTTTGAACCCGGCCACCATCGCCTTGAGTGCGGCCTGCAGCGCCTTGACAGTAATTTTCCAGGTACGGGATTGGCCTAATTTTTGCCAGGTTCGACTGAGTAAGAAAGCTTTTTGAAGCAACTTTTGATACGCTTGATACTTCTTGACTGCCGCAACAAACGCAGAGTCACTATTGCAAATAGTCCTCAAGGTTTGCAAGTTCTTCTGTTCGCCAGCAGAGGCCGTTTTGATAATGCCATTGGCAAGCTCAGCTACCTTCATTTTTATCCCTTGAAAATGTGTTGATGTCTGTAAATATACAGAGTGGCCACAATTTCACAAGCTGAATAAATACCTCAAAATAAGGCAAGTGTCTGGCCAATAATTGGACAGCCGACAGCCAGTATTCAACGGCAATACCCCTTCAGTGCTGTCGGATTCTCGGGTTAGCGCACCTCTGAAAATGGATCTGCTTTGTGCTTGCGGATGGACGGTATGCCGGCATGAGCACACACCAGAACACGTCCAGCCATGAGTTCCACCGCAGGTCGGACGATGCACTGCGGCGCGCCCTCGGCGCTGACATCCTGGCCGCCCTGGCTGATGACCGGGTGGTAGAGATCATGCTAAACCCGTCGGGCGACCTCTGGACTGACTCCCATGTAGGCGGGATGCAATGCATTGGCAAGATTGACCGTGTACGAGCCATGGCGATTGTTGCCACGGTGGCGGCCATGCTGGGTACCACGGTCACACCTGACAACCCGATTTTGGAATGCGAGTTGCCCTTGGATGGTTCGCGGTTTGAAGCCTTGATTCCACCGGTTGTGCCAGCGCCAACTTTTGCCCTTAGAAAAAAGGCAACATTGATTTTTAGCCTGGCTGACTATGTTCGGACCGGGGTGATGACTGAGCTGCAAGCCACATTGATCAAAACGGCGGTTGCAGACAGAAAAAATATCCTGATTGCCGGGGGCACTGGCTCTGGCAAAACGACTTTAGCCAATGCCGTCTTGAATGAGATTTCTTTCATATCACCTGATCACAGAATCGTCATTATTGAAGACGTGTTGGAGCTGCAATGCAGCGTGAAAAACACGGTATTTTTAAGAACATCAGCCAATATTGACCAAGTTGGTTTATTGCGAGCAACGCTTCGATTAAGACCTGACCGAATTGTTGTGGGTGAGGTCCGGGACAAGTCGGCTCTGGCGTTGCTGAAGGCATGGAATACGGGGCATCCCGGCGGCATTGGCACCGTCCATGCAAATTCTACTGGTACAGCCTTGGTCCGAATCGGACAGTTAATTCAAGAAGCGGGTGTGCCTGCGGCACCTGAGTTAATCAGCGAAGCGGTCAATATGGTGATATCCATCCGCAGGAATTCCACCGGCCGAATTATTGATGAAGTAGCTGAAGTAACCAATTGGTCGAGTGCGATTGGTTTTGAGCTGAGACGACTTGGCTAATTTTGAATCAAATTCAAAACGAACGCCTTATGCAATTCAACTATTTTTTAGACACCCATATTTTGAATATCTTTGTTCAAAAATCGTATGGAAAAGCAATGTTGGCTTGTGAGTTTCTGATTGTCGGCATCTTACAATTTGACGTTGTTGCCGGCAATTTTTATGGTCAGGCAGCATGTCTTGTGGTTGGCATGGTATTTGTCAAATTGGCACACGTTGCCACACAAGCAGGGATCGGCAAGGCGGCTCAAATAGAGTACGCCATCAAACAAAAAAATAGGAACAGGGATGCTCATCAACAAAAAATTGCCAAGGTACTGCGGCGAGCTGCAACCGCACAGGTTGTGGCGCAATCATCGGTTTTTTGGTCGGCCATAAAAGCAATCGTTGCAGCAGAACTGCACGTGCGTTCAATTTTCAAATCGGTCCTGTGCACGGTGACCGACACACTCACGCCAAAGCTTTTCCCGTGCCCGCCAACCGCCTGCGCGTAAGCGTCGGCGGGTTATCGATCCCGTCCGCCGGCTGCGTGGGCGCGCAAAACCTCCAAGAAGCCCGCTGGGATCAACTTTCAAAAGTTGATCAGAATGCAAAGTTTGGAACTCCTGGCTGCTGCTGATGTTGCGGCAATACTCAAGATCAGTGAAGCATCCATTTGGAATTGGCAATACGGGCGCAAAACGCCGCCAATCGGCTTCCCTCCCCCGGTCAAAATTGGGGCATCCGTTCGGTGGCGGTCATCAGACATCCAGGTGTTTATCCTGGGTTTGCCGCTCACGACCACCGGTCGCATCCCACTCCCCGGGCTGGCACAAGCAGCCCCGGCCACGGTCGTACTGACCAAGCCGGTGCGTGGCCGTGGTCGGCCTCGTAAGAATCAAACAGGCGCCTCGGGTTGATGCGCCAAAAGCGGACCTTTGAAGAAAACCTGGCACTGGCCAAAGCACGGGGGCAGCAAGCTGCGGCACTGCAAACCGTCGTTGCAGAAAAGTCTTTGGAAGTCCAGTTGCCGCTGTGGGCAGAAGTTTGCCGGGGTGTTCCCAACAGCGTCCTGCGGTCGGCACTTTTTGGTGTGGTACGACGTGGCCCACGATCTTTCCAGCAGCGCGTGCAAAAAGCCAGCGTCGAAGGTATCAAGATCATTCACACAGGGCCACAACTGGATCAAGCGGATCTGGATGTCTGGGAACAAGCACTGCAGCTGGCCAGAACTGGCGGGCTTGGGTGCCGGATTCAGTTCACCGCATCACAATTCTTGAAGAGCATTGGACGCGGCAACGGCAAAAGCCAGCATGAATGGCTCAAAGGGGCATTCGCACGGCTGGCGGCCAGCGTGGTGGAAATCAAAGATGCGCACCGGGCATATTTCGGGGCCATCCTGCACCACGGTGGCAGGGATGATAAGACTGGCCGCTACGTCATTGAGATGAACCCGAAAATCATCGAACTCTATGGCCTCGACGGCTGGTCAAGTGTGGAATTTGACCAGCGCATGGCGCTGAAAAAGCGGCCGCTTGCCCAGTGGCTACACGGCTATTACAGCTCCCATGCCAAGCCCTTCCCCGTCAAAGTCGAAACCCTGCACCGGCTGTGCGGAAGTCAAAATGCGGCCATCAAGGGATTCAAACAGGACCTCAAGTCAGCCCTGGAAAAACTGGAAGAAGTCACCAACTGGACTTGGAAAATCGATGCTTCAGACTTGGTGCACCTGTCAAAAATGCCAACTGCAAGTCAATCAAGGCACTTGCTGAAGCGTGGTCGATTTCGCGGACTGCCCTGAGCCCGAGCGTCAAATCAAGTAACTGTGACCCAGTTGCCTGGCTGCAAGCCAGGCAACTGGGCAAACTCGCGGGTGTGGTTGGTGACCAGCAGGGCCTGTTGGCTCAGGGCGTGAGCGGCAATCATGGTGTCCGGCGAGCCGATGGGTGTGCGTGCCACGGCGCTCCGGGTCAGCCCGATGCAGGGGCAGTTTTGAACGCCGCAGATTAGAGATAGATTAAAGACAGATTAGCTGCATTTTGCACCACCCCCAAGCGATTGATTTGCCTTGAGATTTTGACAATTTTTACTTTGTCGCGGTATGTGCTATGCCGTGCGCCGGTACCTGCTATGCCGTGGTTTGGTATGCGCTATGCCGTGCCGGTATGTCCTATGCCGTGTTCGCCGGTATGTGCTATGCCGTGGTTTTGTGGATAACTTTTGCCGTCCGGCTGCTGGCCTCTCACTCCGCCAGACCCGAGTAGTTGAGCTGTATGGCACGGGAGCGCGACGCGTCGATTTGTTCATTTGCAGTCCAGCGGTATCAAGCACCAGCCAAACAGGCCGGTGTCTTTTTTCCAACTGGAGTAGATCGTGCATTTCCAAACAACCAAGCCTATCAAATCACTCAAAAAGCTGGTCACGCCCGTCATCTCGGGCATGGCCGCACTGGTATCCCAGGTGGCCCACGCTGGCCCAGCCCTGCCCTGGGACGGCCCGATCACCACGGTGGTCAACAACCTGACTGGGCCGGTGGCCACCGGCATTTCGACCGTGGCCTTCCTGGCAGCAGGCGCGGCACTGATTTTTGGTGGTGACGACTTGGGCGGAATTGCGAAGAAACTTTTGTACGTGGTGCTCGGTGTGGCGCTGATCGTCTTTGGTGCCAACTTCCTGAGCATGATCGGTCTGGTCAACAGCGGCGCCTTGATCTGATGGTCCGTCGTTTCTGATCGCAAATCATGGCTGATCAAAGCAAAGATAGCGGCGCTGACTTTTCAGTACCGTTGCATCAATCCATGCTCAGGCCCATGCTGCTGCTGGGCGCTGAGCGAGAGCTGATCCTGGCACTGGGCATCGTGGCCGGTGTGTTCATTGTTTCCTTGTTTCAACTCTGGGCCGCCATTTTTGGTCTGATTTTGTGGGCCGTCGGCGCATGGGTGCTGACTCGCGCGGCCAACTTTGACCCCCAACTCTCCAAGACCTTTGCTCGCAGTTTGCAATACCGCAAGCTGTACAAGAGTGCCGCAACACCGTTTGCGTCGCCGCGCAAATTCGGAGGCTGAAAAATGCTCTTGAAAGAATTTCGCAGCCAGGCCCAAGGCCTGCCGGATCTGTTGCCCTGGGCGGCGCTGATCGACAACGGCGTGGTACTCACAAAATCTGGTGGCCTGCTGGCGGGTTTTGAATTTCGCGGCCCGGATCTGGACAGTGCCACCAAAGAGGAACTGGCGGCCGTGTCGGCTCGGATCAATGCGGCCCTGGCTCTTGATGACGGCTGGTGCTTGCATGTGGATGCCGTGCGCCGTCAATCCCCTGGTTACCCTTTGGACGGCGCTTTTCCGGACCGTACCACCCGACTGCTGGACGATTGCCGCCGTCTCGCCCATGAAGGCGATTGGGCTGGCTTTCAAAGTGACTACACGCTGGTCTTGTGCTGGCATCCGGACCGTGATGCTGCGGCAAAAGCCGAGATGCTGTTTGTGGACGGGGCTCAAAAGACTGGAGTGGCAGAGCGCAGTTTGACTCGCTTCAAAACTGTTCTGGCTGAAATTGAATCGCGGCTGGCAGGAACGCTAAAGATCCGTCGCCTGGTGGACACTGTCGACACTGAAACCGGATCGGTTGAGAGTCAGCTTCTGGCGCATTTGGCTTCTTGTGTCGCTCTGGCACCACGCGCCAGTTTTGTCATGGGCACGGTGCCAATGTACCTTGACGCGGTACTAGGCCAACACGACTTTGTGACGGGATTCGAGCCCCGGATTGACGACAAAACAGCTATTTGCATCGCCGTGACGGGCTTTCCTGGCGCCAGTTTCCCCGGCATTCTGGACTTCTTGTCACGCTTGCCGGTGGAATACCGCTGGTCAAATCGTTTCATTTTCATGCCGGTGCGTGAAGCGGACAAGGCCCTTGGCAACTACCGTTCAAAGTGGGCGCAAAAGCGGCTGTCACTGATGAACTTGATGCGCTCAAGCCAGGGTGGCGGCGTCACCCACGTGAATGCGGATGCAGACGATATGGCTGCGGATGCGGTCGCCGCCATGGCTGAGGCCAGCAGCGGCCTGGTGCGATTTGGCTTTTACACCAGCGTTATCCTGCTCTCCAGCGCAAACCTCCAACAATTGCGTGATGCCGCGCAATACGTAACCAAGATGATCGCCAATGCCGGGTTTTCAGCTCGGGTCGAATCCGTCAATGCGGTGGAAGCTTATCTGGGAAGCATGCCTGGCAATCTGTATGCCAATGTGCGCCGCCCACTGGTCAACACCTTGAACCTGGCGCACTTACTGCCCCTCACGGCAATTTGGGCCGGTCCGGATGCTCACCCGTGTCCCTTTTATCCTGAGCATTCGGCGCCGCTGTTGCAGGCAAAAACTGATGGTGCAACACCTTACCGGCTTTGTCTGCACGCGGGCGATCTGGGTCACACGGCCATCATCGGACCGACTGGATCGGGCAAGTCCACTCTGTTGGCAACACTGGTAGCGCAGCATTTCCGCTATCCGGGCGCGCAAGCCTTTGTCTTTGACAAGGGCTATTCCATGTTCCCCTTGGTGGCTGCTGCCGGTGGTCAGCATTACGACATTGCAGGTGAATCGGACAACATCACGTTTTGCCCCTTGGGACAAATTGACAATGAACTGGAGCGCACCTGGGCGGCTGAATGGCTTGAAAGCCTGGCAGAACTGCAAGGTGTGGCCATGTCACCAGAACTGCGCAAAGAGCTCTTTCGCGCCGTCAACCAGTTGGCGGCCTCCACAGACTGCGCGGAGCAACGCACGCTGTCAAACTTTCTGTTGACCCTGCAGGACAACCGTCTGCGTGAAGCGCTGGAATACTACTCGCTGCGTGGATCAGCGGGGCGGTTGCTGGATGCCGAAAGCGATGGACTGCAGGCGGACATCTTCCAGGTCTTCGAGCTTGAACACCTGATGGCTCGCGGCGAAAAGATCGTGCTGCCCGTTCTGGCTTACCTGTTTCACCGGCTTGAGCAGCGTTTTCACGGTCAACCTACCTTGTTGGTGCTTGATGAGGCCTGGATCATGCTGGGGCACCCTGCATTCAGGGCCAAGATTCGCGAATGGCTGAAGGTGCTGCGCAAATCGAACGTGGCCGTCATTTTTGCGACCCAGTCCCTGAGCGATCTGTCTGGCAGCGGGATTGCCGATGTGATTTTCGAGTCTTGTCCCTCAAAAATTCTGTTGCCCAACCCGCAAGCGCAAACCGAAGCCTTGTGCGGGCTGTATCAAGCGATTGGACTCAACCGTCGGCAAATCCAGATCGTCAGCAATGCCATACCTAAGCGCCAGTATTACCACCTGCACCCGGACGGCTCCCGCGTTTTTGAATTGGGACTGACTCCGCCGGAAATGGCCTTTGTTGGGGCAAGTGGACGCGAGGATTTGGCGCGGATTCGTCATCTGCAAAAGCTCGATGCGCTTACCTGGCCGTCTGCCTGGTTGCGGGAACGCGGTCAGTTCGATGCCGCCCGTTTATGGGATAGCTATTGACTGTGACAGGTCAGCAAAGAGCATCTGGCCCGACGCTCGCACAGACCTCCCCTGTGTCACCACGGTTTTACTGGTTGTTTGATCGTGGGAGGGCCACTTTTTTGCGTCAACTTGCGTCTGGCCGGTATGGGACAACAGTATTCAATAAAGGAAATCCCATGAAGCCCAAGAAGCTGCTTTCCAGCGCCGCAGTGGCGGCTGCCTTTGCTTTTGCGTTGATACCATCCGCTCACGCCGGTGGCGGTGGGTTTGTGGGTGCCATGGAAGCCACCCAGTGGCTGAACAACGCCGAGCTGGTCAATGTCTATTCAAGCAATCTGGAACAGCTGCAGCAGCAAATCCAGATGTACCAGAACATGTACCAGAACACGCTCGGCATTCCGATTCAGGCGTGGAGCGGCATTGCGGCGCGTTTGACATCGTTGGTCAGCACGATTCAAAACACGCAAGGCATTGTGAACGCCACTGTCAATTCCATCACCGACATGCAAACAACCTACGGCAACGGAAATTTGCTTTCGAACCAACAGCAAAATCTGGTGAATTGGAACAAGGGCTTGAACAACCAGATTGGGGCGGCTTTGCAGCAATTGGGCTTGAACGCAAACAATTTTTCGACAACGCAAAGTGCTTTGCAGCAAATTCAGTTAGCATCCCAGACTGCGGCGGGCCGGTTGCAAGCAATTCAGGCTGGCAATCAAATTGCCGGCATGATGATCAATGAAACCCAAGCACTGCACGGCACCATCATTGCGGCGGAACAGGCCCGACTGAATGCCATCGCCAAACAGGAAAACGAAAAGTACCAAGACGAGCTTTTGTACCGCAACTTCTTTCGTAACCATTCCGGCCAATACTGAGCGGAGTGCTATCGATGCGGGTCGCCATTTTTCTGCTGCTGTGCGGCATCACGCCATGGGCGAATGCCGCTGGCATGATGGACACGCTGGTGAGTCAGGTTCAAGGGGCATCCGGCGGCTGGATGACGACTGCTTTGGGTTACGCCACCAATTTGTTCTTTGGCTTGGCTGCCCTTGAATTCGCCTGGTCGGCGATTCAGCTCACGCTCAAAAAGTCAGAGCTTTCGGAAATCATGGTGGGGACCTTGTTCAAGGTCATGTCCCTGTCATTTTTTGCCATGGTGCTGATCAAGGCGCCCGAGTGGATTCCTGCCATCATCAATTCCTTCAAGGCGGCCGGTGCCGGTGTGGGTGGGACTTCGGTTTTGTCGCCATCGGCGGTGTTTGATCAAGGCTTGCAAGTAGCCGCCAGTCTGATGCAGTTCTCCAATGATGCCGCGCCCAGCACGGGCAGCATGATCATCAACACCTTGACCAATTCCGGTCAGGGTCTTGGCAAATTCATGTTGAGCTCCATCATCATTGGCGTTGCCTCTGTTTTCATCATTCTTGGCTACGGTCTGATTGCCGTCCAACTGCTCATTACGTTGGTTGAGTCGTATTTGATCATTGGCGGTGGTGCCTTGATGCTCGGGTTTTCGGGCTCACGCTGGACGCACAATTTGTCAGAAAAGTACTTTGGCTATGCGATTTCCATTGGCGTCAAACTGTTCACCATCTATTTGATCATTGGCTTTGGTGACAGCTTCACCCAAGCCCTGAAAGACACCATTGCAGCTGCCTACGCGGCGCACCCCGAAGGCCCCAGTTTTGGTGACTATTTGGGCGTGGGGGGCGCGTCGTTGTTCTATGGAGTCACTGGCTACATGGCACCGGGCCTGGCGGGGTCGATGCTCAATGGCACGGTGGCCATGTCTCTGCAAAGCGCTGGCACTGCGGCTGGCATGGTGGGTGGCGCGCCGGTGGCGGCGGGACTTGCTGCAAGTGCGGCTGGTGCGCGCGCCTTGGGGCTTGCGGGCGGTGCCATGGGTGCGTTGATGCCCGTTCAAAGAGCTGCGGGTGCCATTGGTGGCTCTTCTGCTGGCGTCGGATTTGGTGGTGGCATCAGTGGCATGGTCAACCCTGTCAACCCTTTTCAACCCAGTGCGAACGCGAGCAGCGGTGGCCAGGGCGTACCCGGTGGTTTGGGCGCTGCAGTCCAGAGCGGCATGGCTGGCAAGTCGGGTGGCGGCACTGGCAGTCACCTCGGTGCATCTTCACCCTCCCCCTCGCCGCCTCCTTCTGACAGTCCTGTGGGTTGGCAAGGCTTGAACGCGGGTAGTCAAAGTTTTGGCCAGACCCAAGCTCCCGGTTTTGTTGATGCGCGTTTTGATCCATTTGCCAGTCCACGTGATGGCGGCTCCGGCAAAAGCCACCCAACCAGCAACGAAACCGGTGGCATGCCTGCCAATTCATTCGATGCAAAGTCTGCCCAACAACGATTTGAGGCTGACTACAAGCAAGAACCAAGTGGCGTGGCAGACAAGCTCAACAGTTTTTCAAAGCGTTTGCAATACGCTGCGGATCGCAGGAAGCCGCATTGGGTGAGTGATGGTCATCTGGGTCACGCGCCAGGCTTGCGCATGGGGCTCGATTCTTGAGGAATCACCATGGATTCACTGCAAAAGACTGAGAACTACCTTGTTGCCCGAGGCTGCGACATCCACAAAGTCAAGGACCATTTGGTCGAATTTCGTCTGCCCGGTGAAACCAGCCGAACGCCCGGTGGCCGACTGTCCCTGGCACGGGACGGTACTTTGAAAATGTGGCATCGCTACGCAGAAAAAGGACTTGCAGCGGGTGAGCCTTGGCTTCCCGCAGGCGACATCCCGATTGGCGACAAATCGACTCCGGCGCTGCGGGCGCATGTTGACCAGCTGACCGTGCACCAAGAACTGGCGGCATTGATCAAAGTGCCCAAATTTTCGTCTGTACCAGGGCAACTGCGCTCGTATGACCCGGAACAAGTGTGGCGAGCGGCTGATGCGGCCTTGCAGGCGGCGGGTTTGATTCCGTCGCGCTTGAACGGACGTTACTGCGATGGCTCGGATCAAAAACCTGTCTACAAGCTGCTGGTGTCCAACGACGGTCTTGCAACCGCTTTTTCATTTCGTGGCGACATCGATCTGCCTGCACCGTGGCGGGTAGGCAGGCAAACCAGTGATGGCAAGAAAACCATGTTTGTCACGGGACGCGATTTGGGGCTGGATGGCGATCTTGCACCACCCCGGTCTTCACCTGCTTTACCGCGCCCGGTGAAAACGCCTGAAATTCATCCGGCCGATCTGGATCTGAATCGAGACACCATCAAGTCATGGATGGCTGCTGAAAACCCGCCTGCTGATCATAGGCACCTTGTCAAAGGTAATGCCACTTTGGATGGCTCGCAGTTGCGGGTGTATCCCGGGCATCATAGATATACCGGCACGATGATGGTTCCCATGTTTCGCCCTGATCCGATGGGCAGGCGAGACACGGTGGAGGTGTGCGGTGTGCATCACCTGATGCCCAAGCTTACGTTCAGCACCGACAAGATCATGGCCAAAGGCTCGCGAACGGTCGGCGCCTTTGTGCCTTTCCCAGCTCCTGATTCGTTGATGAGAGCAATCGTCGGCGATTCCCTGGCTCCGATTCAGGCATGGCTGGCAGTCGCTGACAAAACGAAGCCACTCGTGATCTGTGAAGGGGTGGCAACAGGACTTGCGATTCAACAGAGCGGTGCAGGCAACACGCTTTGCGCCTTGTCGTCAAACAATGTGATGGAAGTCGCCAAATGGGTCAAAAATGCGGGCCTTTTCGATTCATTTCCGGGTGTCGTGATCGCGACTGACCACGACATCGGCCGTGACGCGGCGGGAAGACTGAAATCAAGCGCCATCCCGAGGGCGTTTGAAGCTGCCAAGGTGACGGGGTTCGCTTTGGCCGTGCCTACTGCGACAAGTCAAGTTGGCACTGATGCGCGGGATCTGCTCGGCGAGGGCGGTCCCCAGGCCGTTCGTGACTACATTGCCAGCGCTGCACCGGCTGCCGACGTGGAAAAAGCGAGACCCGATATTTTTCTGTCGGCGAACGTAAATCAGCTTTCCAAAGAACCAGAATTCGAGCGGTGACACCAGACACTGATTGATTCTCTGGCGTCAGCCTTGTCCCTGGCATTGGACGCCAGAATGATGATCAGGTCACACGCCAGGTGGCTTGCGACGCATTCATCGGACCTTGGTAAGTTGCAGGTAGCGCCGGATGGCAATATTGAATTGGCGCATGTCCATAGGTTGGCTGGAAAGCAGTCCGAAGTTCACGCTGTGCAATGCCTCAAGCTGATCCTCATAGCTGTCGAGCAAAGCCTGCATGCCAGTATTGATGGTGTCCAGTTTGGCTCGGGTACTCTCGGGTGCTCTCAACTCCTGCACCGCCTGCTGCCAGATGTGGGGCCATTGTTCGACGGCGGTTTCGTCGAGTTGGTCACAGAGGTGGGCCATGGCAACGACGCGGCCGAGGTCTTTGTTCGCGCGTTTGATCAGGCGCCCATCCATGGGGTCAGACATCCTTTTCTCCTCAATTTGAGGATGGTGCAGGAGGTTGGACAGCGCCATAGTTGCAACGCTGGCCAGCTGAAGGCCACTTGCGTGCCTCACCGGTTTGAACTGGGTTACACCCAGGTACGCAAAGCTGGGAATTTCGAAGTGACTGTGAGGGGTCTCCACCCGTTCGCTGTAACGGGTTTTACCTTCCGCGTCGGGAGCCAGCTCTGGCGGGGCGCCGAGCAACTCCAGGAACCACTCGTCTTTGCCTTGGCCAGGTGGCTTGAGGCGCACCACGGGCAATTTATCCTGTGGGGTTGTGCCATCAGCGGGGTGATCGTACTTTTCGGTGTTCACCCGCGGCTCCCACCCTTCATTGATCAATGTGGTGGCTATTTCCTTGGCAGAAATGACGGCGGTGGCGTTGGGTGTGAGCATGCCATCGATGTCCTTGGTGCGCAGTTCGGTGTCGGCATCCTGGATCAGTTGAGCGGCAGCAGAGAGGCTGCCGACGATGATGATGTTGCTGTGGTGCTTTTTGGGTAGTGCCAGGGCCAGCTTGTGCAAGACGACGTGGGCGTTGAGGGATTGGCTCATGGTTTTTGTCCTTGCTTCATCAGTTGCAGTGCATCATTGACTTGGTGGGTCAAACCGGCTTTTTGCATGTTGGCGATGCAATCGGGCAGTGCCCCCCAGTTTTGGCCGTCCTGATACACAAAGAGTGAGGCCGGTCGGTCGATGAAGTGGACCACGACATGGGCCATTTCAGTGCGGCCTTTGTATCGCTCCAAGCCGGGGTCAATTTCAGTGATGAACGACAGATCTGTTCTTCGGGTGCCGTGCACGAGGATGTCCAACTGCGGGGAGTTGGTGGCGTCCAAAGTCGGCAAGTGGTGCAGTGCCCCCATGAGGCCGCCAACGGCGAGGTCGTCGCGCTGCAATCGGGCTAGTTCCTTGGCCAGACGGTTGGCACTGCGCGGTGCGCCCGAGCGATCAATGAAGTAGGCACTGGAGAGCTGGTTGGTGCGCTGGATCCAGTGGAGCCAGTCGCTCTGGGCAAAGTAATGCAGGCGAAGGGTTTTGTCTTCCGGGTCTTTTTCTATGCAGTGGTCATAGGTGTTGAGCACTTTATAGATGGTTGGCAGGCTGGCCTTTGTGTCGGCGGCTATGGTGCTTATGCTGACCCCCGGCAGGGATTGAAGGTGGCGCTGCAGAAAGTAGGCCAGGACAGCTTCCTGACTGGCTGTGGTGGGTTTTCTGAAAGGGTCGCTGACAGTGGATGCGCCATCCATGGCGAGCCTCTCGCTGTGCTGTGCCGTGGCCCGGATGTCGTGAAGCATGATGCGTCCCGCGATGTGTGGCTGAGTGATGCGTTTGAATTGCTCGACTTC
The DNA here is from genome assembly GCF_000015505.1 of Polaromonas naphthalenivorans CJ2. Lineage (GTDB taxonomy): Bacteria > Pseudomonadota > Gammaproteobacteria > Burkholderiales > Burkholderiaceae_C > Polaromonas > Polaromonas naphthalenivorans. Next base: position 2,644,902 of record NC_008781.1, read on the forward strand.
TATCTCCACCCGTTTTTTGGCAAGTGTGCAGCTGTGCAGGTAAATGTGGGCGTCGGTGAGGTCCGGTTGTGCCTGAAGTTCATACGCAGCGTCCAGCAGCAGGGTGCGCAGGTCTCGCGTGTTTTTGAGGTCGTGCGATCGCAGCTGGAAGTGGCGGCCCAGTGCATCTGACACTTCGCTGTAGTCGTCAGGGTTGCGACGCACGGTCCGGTAGGGGTTCTGTTCTTGCATGGGCTTTATGTGCGCATTAAATTTGTGGCGCGTATTTATTTTAATGCGCGCAAATAAATGATGCAAGTTCAACACATTGCAGGTGGCTGGCTCGGGAGACCATTTTCTGTTTGTGGATGGTGGCGTTGGTAAATGTGCCCTTACCCGCCAGCTGGGCTCCTCCATGCTTTCCCTTTTTTGTGCTGCTTGCGCCAAAACGGTATTTGGCAACAGCACTCAAAAAGGACGCATGCATGTCAAAACAAAATCCATACCTCAACGCCCGCCGGGAGTGGGATGAGCGCTACGGAGGGTTGATCTCACGCGCGCGCAATTGGCAACTGATTGCGGCTGGCTCCTTGGCTGTCGCGGTTGTGGCTGTGGTGGGCATTGCTTTCATCGGGTCCCAATCAAAGATTCAACCGTTTGTGGTTGTCACCGATCAACTCGGCTCTCCGGTTGCTGTGGCCCGTCCTGCGCCGGTTGCAAAAAGTGATTTCGACAAGCGGTTAATGGTGGCCCAACTGGCCGCCTTCATCAAAGACGTCCGCTCCATGTTGCCCGATGCTGTTGCCCAACAGGTCACGCTCAACCGGGTGTATGCCATGGCGGGGCGCGACGTGGCCGGATTCTTGAATGACTTCTTCAAGGACAACTCGCCTTTCTCGGTCGATGGTTCGGTCACCCGCGTGGACATTTCGTCGGTCATTCCCCAAGGCGGTGAAGCCTACCAAGTGTCCTGGGTGGAAACCAAAGCCAGGCCCGGCGCGACGTCTGTGGCAGAACACTGGAAAGCCGTCGTCACGGTCGGGGTTGACGCCAAGCTGGCAGAAAACCCCAAAGTCGCGCTCTGGAATCCATTTGGCATTTACGTCAAGTCCATCTCCTGGACCAAAGAAGCTCTGTAAAGGCAGTCATCATGAAAAAATCCCTCCTCACCCTCACCCTCACCCTCACCGCTCTTGCCTTAGCTGCCAGCGCATTTGCACAGTCAAATGCTGCTGCTTCGCACACCAAGCCGCCCACCGTCGAAACCATTGAAGCGGACGATCATGGCCAGATGTCCACTCAACCATTACCCCCGCGATCAGTTCCAGCAGTTGAATCCCTGGCTTTGCATCCCACCCCTGCAAAGCAACAAATCACGGCATCCCCTGAAGTCTTGGCTCCGACACCCATGCTGCCATCAGCCAAGGTCCAGGTAAGAAAACTTCCTGTCGCCGATGCCGCAAGGCTTGCCGCCGCGCAACGCTGGGAACAAACGGGCGTGGCTGATGCGCTCGTCGGTGCCGGTGGCGTTGTCGAATATCCCTATGGATATTCACGTCCCACGATTACTTGCGCCCCCTTACACGTCTGCTCTGTAGCACTGCAAGATGGCGAGGCCGCGACCAGTGTGTCAATTGGCGATACGGTGCGATGGTTATTACAGACCGCAACAGCCGGGGCAAAGCCGGTGATGATGATCAAACCGACACAGGCGGGCCTCTCAACGAACCTGGTTGTAACGACCGACAAGGGCCGCATTTATTACATGCACCTGGTGTCGAGCAAAACCGAGTATGTGCCTATGGTGAGTTGGTATGACCCGGCTGCCATGACGCGCGACTTGAGCGCCGAGGCGCAAACATCGGCACGGCAAAAGGCAGAATTTGAGGCAACGATGGTTGCCACCAAGATTGCCGCCGAACAGGCCAAAGCCCAAAGGGTCGTGGCGGACAAGTCGGTTGGCAAGCTTGATCCAACGACGCTTGATTTTGGCTACACCTGCACCGGTGAGGCGGCATTCAAACCTGCACGTGTCTTTGCCAATGACACGCACACATTTATTCAATTGCCACCTGGTGCTTCGGCCAGTGATGCGCCGGCGGTGTTCAATGTCTCGAACAATGAAACCGAGCTGCTGAATTCCAGGCTCGTAAATGGCTACTACATCATCGATGGCAAACCTGCCAAACTCAGTCTGGTTCTGGGTGTGGGTGCCAGCGCCCAAACCGTCAAATGCCAAAAATCAGTGCCAAACAGTTTGTTTAGCTGGGGCACCAAATGATTTTCAGATTTGGCAAAAAGTCCCAGACTGACGATACAGCTGACGTTGAGGTGGCGGCCATTGATGGCCCGGGTCAGCCGCTGGAAATTCATACGCCACCACCTGGCACCAAGCGACTGTCCAAGAAAGGGCAGTTTTTACTCTTGGGCGGCGCGTCCACGGTGGCATCGGCAATTTTGATCGGCGTGATGATCAGCGGCAAAAGTGGTGGCAATGCTGAGTCAAAAAAACAATTGACCGCCAGTGATGCGCCGGGTCAAGCGGCTCCGTACAAGGAAAACGCTGAAGACATCCAGCGCAGAGCAACTGTTGCCGCTGCAGCGGTTGGCAATCAAGCCACTCTTCAAATAACTGATGGCCAGCAAACGGGGCCATTGACAAGCCGCTCGTCAAATCCAAAAGGCAGTCCTGGGGGAACTCAAACTGCCAGTGGTGGTGCCTCACCGCCCTCGCCCGCTGAGGCGCACCGGTTGTGGCTGCAAAAGCGCAAGTATGAGCGCATTCAGGGGCACATCATGGCTTCTGACTCAGCCGAAACCTCTGACATCAGCAAGGGTGGTGCCGCGCTGGCTGCCAAATCGACGGCGGGAGGAATCATGGGCGTGAATGCTGATGGTGAGGGCGTGGGTGGCGGTGTGAATCAAAAGCTCTCAGCCGCCAACGGGCGTGCTGCGAATGCGCGTGCGTCTGCCACGGCTGAGGCCATGCGCATGGCGAATTTGCCAGCCGGGGTGGCAGGTATCAGCAGTAACTCAGGAAATTTACCTGCCACTCTGGCCGGTGGCGGTTCCGCCGGTCTTGATCCTGCAGTGGCGGCCCAAGCGCGCAACAAGGCTTTCATGAAAGAAGCATTTGACAACGGCTACTTGCCAGAATTGCTCAAACCCAAATTGGGGGAATTTGAATTGACGGCTGGCTCCGTCATCCCCGCGGTCATGCTGTCTGGCATCAATTCCGATCTGCCTGGAACCATCGTGGCCCAAACCCGCCAAACTGTTTATGCCACCAATGACCCTGACGCTGTGGTGATCCCGCAGGGCTCGCGTCTGATCGGCAGGTACTCTGCTGATGTCGCCTATGGTCAATCACGGGTGCTGGCGGCTTGGGATGAACTGATTTTGCCCAATGGCTCGCGGATTTCATTGCATGGCATGTCGGCGGCCGACGGTCAGGGTCAATCAGGCATTGAAGATCAGGTCAATAACCACTTCTGGAAAACCTGGTCGTCAGCTCTGTTGGTGTCCTTTTTGGGTGTTGCCGCCCAACAGTCGCAGCCACAAAACCAGGGTGCATTCAACACCCCGTCCGGTTCGGCTCAAGCCTCTGCTGCCGCCATGAATTCCTTGAGTGATGTCAGTTCGAAGATTTTGCAAAAAAGCTTGAACATTTCGCCCACTCTGCAAGTTCGCCCTGGCATGGCTTTCAACGTCATGGTCAACCGCTCGATCATCTTGCCGACCTACCGATGATCATGGCACGGCACTGTGACTCTAACACCCCTTCAAACAGGCTGATGCCAGGGAGTGTCAGCTTACGGGCAAATCAATTTCATGAATTTGAAAGCCATCTAGCCGCCCATCTTGGCTGACTCCAACATGCCCGAGCAAACGTGTCGTCTCTATATTCCTACAGTGAAATTAACCCAGGCATCCGGCAACCACTTCAGAACCTGCGCTTCAAGCCATTTATCGCCGCCAGTCAAAATCGCGACCCCCATGGCACCGAGTAACAACGCAAAAACATAACGCACGCTTTCGATGCGTGCTAGAACCCAGTCTCGCATGCGCATAAAACCACTGCGCGATGCGTAAGCCACCGCCACCAATGGGATGGCTGCACCCAGGCCAAAAATGCCAAGCACCAAACCACCACGCGCCACACCACCTTCACTGGCTACCAGCGTCAGGGCCGATCCCAGCAATGGTCCAGAACAGGGGCTCCATACCAGGCCGAGAACACTTCCAAGCATCAGCGCGCCCACCAAGGAGCCACTGTCGAGTTTGGCCGATGCAGCATTCGCCGAACTGGCAATCGGTAACATCCATTGCGTGAACCGTTCACCCAGGGCCGGAACCAGCATCACAATAGCGAAGGCAATCAGCATTGCAGCACCACCCGCGCGCACGGTGTCGCCGTCAATACCAAGAGCCGGGCCTAGCGCACCGAGGACCATTCCGATCAACGCAAATGAGGTCGTCATGCCCACACCCATGGCGACGGGTGCGAAGCGGTTACCCTGCAAAGCGCCTCCCAATACCAGCGGCAACAGTGGAAAAACGCACGGCGACAAAGTGGTCAGGCTACCGGCAAACAGGCTCAACCCAACTTGTGGAACAGTCAATGAAAGGGTCATGGTCGCACCGGGTCAAAGTGCTGATTTCAAGGCGCCGCGAAGACCCCCTGGTGAGGTATCGCCGACCACGCGATAGGTCTCTTTCTGACCACGCAGCACCACCAGAGTGGATTGGGCTCGCACATTGAAACGGCGTTTCAGGTCTTTTTCGGTGTCGTAGTTCGCCACCAACACCGTGATATCCAATCCGGCTTCGGACTTCAGATCTTGCAAGACCTTCGTTTGAGCGCGACAAGTCGGACACCAATCAGCATGAAAGTGAAGCGCCACCGGTTTGTCGGCCTTTTGCGCCTGATCCAACGCACTCGCAGAGTACGGCTTGATCTCCAACGCATGCGACACCAACGCACCGAACACAAGAAGCGTTGAGAAAATGATTTTTCCGATATTCATAAGAACCTTTCAAGGATGTAATGCGCAAACAGTTGCGGCTACTTTTTTTGGTTCTTCGTCAATTTCACTGTAATTTTTTGGTTACTGCGGGAGAATCCAGTTTTCAAAATTGTCAATAGCAGTATGAAAGACACCGCGCTGTATGAGCATCTTCTTGGACTGAAGTCCCCCTGGTCGGTTAAGAAGGTAGACCTTTCCTTAACGGACCAGTGCGTGGTGGTCGAAGTTGTTTTGAAGAAGGGCCAGGTGTGGGCTGACCCAACAGACGCAACCAAGAGGGCACACATCAATGGCTGGAGCGAGCGCCAGTGGCGACACCTCGATACTTGCCAGTTCGAGACCATCATCAAAGCCCGAGTCCCCCAACTCAAGTACAGCGACGGCACAGTCGAAGAATTGACGGTGCCCTGGGCAGAACGCTACAGCCGGGTCACCACAATGATGGCCGGGTTCGTTATCAAGCTGCTTGAGGCCTGCCCAAGACGCAATCGACCTACATCCGGGCCGTTCGCAGGTTTGCCAAGTTTCTGGGTACTCAATTGCAGAATGCTGGAAATGCATGTGCCGCCTAGACCCAGACTCCTAACAGCGCATAGCGAAGAAAACTGCCCTTTGATTGTCGGTTCGGGTTGCAGGATAGCAAGAATTCGTGTTTAATGAACGTTCGTTAAATAATAAAGTAAAGGTAATATCGAATGGCGAAGCAAGCTTTCACGAATACGCGAGAAGAGATACTCGGTCTGTCAGTTTCGCTCTTCGCAGCGCGCGGATTTGACGGGGTGTCGATGCGCGATATCGCACAAGGAGTGGGCGTGGCGCCGGCTGGCCTCTATCACTACTTTTCGGACAAGGAGCAACTCTGTCTGGACGCCGTCGGATATGCATTCAAAGAAAAGGTCGAGCCCTTAACGTTCTTTTTGAACGGCGCAGGGGATCCCTGGGGTCGACTTGAAGCGTTCATAACCCAGCTTACGCGCATGCTTGCCAAGGAGAAGGACTTTAGGCGCCTGATTCAGTGGGTATTGCTGGACAGCAATGAGCAGCGCTTGCAAAGCCTGGCCGATCGAGTCTTTCGAGACCTATTCAACGCACTGCGCAATCTCGCCGGCGAGGTCGCTCCGGGCCATGACCCCCAGCCGCTCGTTATTTCAATGATCGGTCTGGTGATCTATCCCTTTGAAACCCAGGCGGTGCGACGTTTCCTGCCGGGCTACCAACTACAACATGAAGACCCCAAGGCCATTGCGCGGCATGTCGTCGCCTTGCTGCGCAACGGTCTTGGTGAAGCCAACGAGGAAAAATGACAACAGCGCCCCGTCCAGGGCAAACGTGCGGAGCAGACGTACCCTGTTTCATAACTGCAAGGAGAAGAAGTGATGAAACTGAAAAAATGGTTGATCCTGTCGGCACTGGCAATCGGCGCAACTGCACAGGCCGCGGAAGAAACCGCGGCAAAGCCGGTAGAGACGCCCAAGGTGTCTTTGCTACAGAAGGCTGAGGAAGGTGCGAAGAAGGCGGCCGAGGACGCCAAGGATGCGACGCGCAAGGCCGCAGAAGCCGCCAAGCGGGCGGCAGAGAAGGCTGAACAAGCCGTCAGTGAAGCCTCGCAGAAAACCGCCGAAGCAGCCCATCAGGCCGCGCGAGATGCTGATGAAGCCGCCAAATTGGCAGTCCGCAAGACTGCACAAGCCACCCGCAAAGCGACCGCAGCCACCAAGGAGGCCGCACAGACGGCCGAGGAAGCCGCTAAAAAGGCCGCCGTAGCCACCAAAGAAGCCGCTCAGAAGGCCGGGGAAGCGGCGAAAAAGGCGGCTAGATCTGGCAAAGAGGCTGCGCAGAAAGCGGCCGAAGCCGCCAGAGATGCCGCACAGAAAGCCACGCAAGCCACCCGAGAGGCTGCCGACAAAGCGCTTGAGGTAACCAAGGAAACGGTCAAAGACGTCAAAGATGCCGTGACGAAGTAACCCTTGGCAGGCGGACTGCTTCGAACGGGCTAGGCCGCCGTGAGCGTGCTCACCAACCTGAAAAATTGTTACACCGATGTTTTTTCTTAATCACTGATGGAGGTTTTCCATGTCTGAATTCAACAAGCCCGGCTCTATAACCAAAGACAAACTGATAGCCGACGTGAAGCAGATTGTTGCCGATGCCGATGCGCTTTTGCAGGCCACGACAGATCAAGCCAGCGAGAAGATCGCCGGCTTGCGCACCCGCCTGCAGGCAAACCTGAAGGCGGCCCCAGACCGACTTGCCGAGTTCGCGGCCACGGATGTCGACAAAACCAGGCAAGACATCCGGGACGCGCTGCAAAAAACGTCGGACGCGGCTCAGCGTGCGGCAGAAGCCGCTGTTGAAGCGGCGCAGAAGGCCGAGGAATCGGTCAAAAAAGCTGTCGAGTCCAGCAAGGAAGCAGCCCAGCAAACGGCTGAAGCCGCCAGAGATGCAGCCCAGAAAGCAGTTACCGCCACCAAGGAAGCTGCCGACAAAGCACTGGATGCGATGCAGAGCTGGATGCGTTAACGGAAATGGCCGGCATGGCCAGAGTTGCCATCAACAAGTCGTTCTTGACAAGTACACCCGTCCACATGAGTGGGCGGGGCGGGTGAACGACATGTGTTCTGGCGACGTTTTCCCACTCCGACGGTGGATATTTGTGATGCATGGCATCGTACTGACACCTCATTATTCAGGCACTCATTTTTACGAGGATCGCCATCGTGCAAGACGAAACAGGCAACACTTTGAGCGTTGCCAACGATACAACGACACTCGAAGCTGACGTGTGCAGCGCCGTCGAGCAGGGTCACGATGTGCAGAAAATTGTGCGACTGCTCACCTTGCGCAAGATCAATGCGCGCTCGCTCGATATCGAATCCCTGCGGCAGATCACGCGTGCTGTACTGAGCGGCGCGCGAGCAGGGGCGCAAAGGGGGTTGCAGCACTCAGCGGCACAAACCAACATCACACGAGTACACCTCCAACGGGCTGTCGCCGGGCTGGATGCGGCGTTGGCGCAGTTGGCCGAGGCCTCCAAACTGGCGCTGGAAGAAGCGGCGGCCCGGGCGCAGGCATTTTCCAGAGAAGACCTCACCCGCGCGCGATCCGACCTGGAGAGCCTGGAAGCGATGTTTCTCGAAACCATGCAAGCATCGGCCTCAGGGGTCAAGGATGTAGCGCAAGAAATTCTCTATGACCTGGTTACGCATACCCGCATTCATGGTTCTGCGGTGGGCAGACAGTTGAGAGAAACCTTGCCCATCATTACGCAACAGCTTGACGCCGCAGGACGCACTCAGGCCGTGACTGGGCTGCATCTGGCACAGGCCACTTCCGACCTGTTGCGTCAAATCGCTCCAGGCGTGCTCATCGGCTTGGCCGTTCACGTCAACCCCCTCCAACCTTAAGGCGAGGTCGACTCATGCTGTGGGATGCCCTGACCGTTGTGCGCGACCTCGGTCGGCTACACGACATCGCCTCGATCCTGATCCGCTATGGCTTCGGCGACATGGTGCGCCGAATGGGGTTTTCCGATGCGCTGGAGCGGGCCGGACGGGCGTTGCACTGGAACAACGCAGAAGAATTCGCGCACATGCCTGCGCCCGCTCGAGTGCGCCGGGCTCTGGAAGAGATGGGGCCTAGCTTTGTCAAGCTCGGCCAGGTGCTTGCCACCCGCATTGATCTGTTCGATCCGGAATGGATAGCCGAATTCGGCAAACTACAGGACAGCGCACCCGCTGCCTCCTACGCTGGGATACTTCAGCAGCTCACCGAAGACCTCGGCGCACCACCCGAGGAGGTCTTCGCCGCCTTCAATCCCGAGCCGCTGGCCGCGGCCTCCATCGCACAGGTACACCGCGCCCGTCTCGAAGACGGCAGTGAGGTGGTGGTCAAAGTACGCCGGCCCGGCATCCGGCCGATCATCGAAGCCGACCTGCGCTGGCTCGCCAGGCTGGCGGAACTCGCAGAGGGGGAAAGTCCGGAACTTCGCGCTTTTCGTCCGCAGGAAGTGGTGCGCCAGTTCGCCCAGTCGCTGCGCCGCGAGCTTGATTTCGCTGGCGAATGTCGAAATGCCGAGCACATTGCGGAGAATTTTTCTGGCTATACCGACAAAGACGAGCTCACCGGCGACACCACTGCCGAAGCTGCGCCTGAACCGTCTGCCGTGCTCCCGATCATCGTCATTCCACACGTCTATTGGCAATGGACCGGGGAGCGGGTGTGCGTGCAGGAATTCATAGCCGGCATTTCCGGGCGCAAGCTGGCCGACGTCGACCAGGCCGGACTCGACCGCAAGGTCCTCGCCCGGCGCGGCGCACGCGCGGTGCTGAAGATGATCATAGAGGATGGTTTCTTCCACGCCGACCCGCACCCCGGAAACGTGTTTTACTTGCCGGGCAACCGCATCGCTTTCATTGACTTCGGCATGATTGGGCGGCTCACTGAGGTACGGCGCGACCAGTTGATGCGCCTGCTGCTGGGCTTGGTCAAACACGAGCCGCAGCGTGTCGCCGACGTGATGATCGAATGGACGGGCGATGTGGTCCTGGACGAGGATGGCCTGCAACTGGAAATCCAGACTTTTGTGCAACAGTACCATGGCATGGCACTGAAGCAGCTTAAGTTGGGCGAGATGCTGTCCGACCTGGTGGCAATTTTGCGGCAACATCATCTGACACTACCAACTGATCTGAGCCTGCTTATCAAGGCTTTCATTTCGCTCGAAGGCATGGGGCGTGAGTTGGACCCAGACTTTGACATGGCCGGTGAGGCAATGCCCTTGCTGGAGCAGGCGCTGCGTGCGCGTTACACACCAGCTGCCATCTTCAAACGTGGCTGGCGGGCGGCGAGCGAGGCGCTTTCGCTGGTAGCCGGTCTTCCCCAGGATATCTCCCGGCTGCTGCGCGCCGCGCGCCGCGGGCGGTTGGAAATCCATATCGACATCCTGCATTTGAAGCGTGTCGGCAACCAGCTCGACAGCGCCGCCAACCGGCTGGTGGTCGGCATCGTCATTGCGGCGCTCATCATCGGCTCGTCCATCGTCATGACCGTGCCCGGCGGACCCACCTTGCTGGGGCTGCCCTTCTTCGGCCTGCTCGGCTTCGCCGGTGCCGTCATCGGCAGTCTCTGGCTGCTGCTCTCGATCTGGCGCAGCGGGGGCGAGAAATGAGCGGACCGCAGACCTTGGGCGTGGACCCGCTCATCGCGCTGGCGCTGGTGATCGCATTCGCCCTGCTGGCGGCCCTGGCATGGCGGGCGCTGGTGCGGCGCCGTCACCGGGTGCGGCAGCGGGCTGCGCACCCGCTGGCGGCGGGCGATGCCGGGACCACTCCACCCCGAAAGATCGTCATTTTTTACTCGTCCATCGGCCACGGCCACATCAGCGCCGCGCAGGCCATCGAGCAGGAGATCGGCCGGCTGGCGCCGGACGCGCGCGTGGTACTGCAGGACATCCGCGAGTTCATGCACCCGCTCTGGCGCCGGGTGGACGAGCGGCTCTACTGGTTCGTATGCGGTCAATTAACCACGTGCCTTGCGCCATCGGCGCTGGTGTGATTGGAACGGCGAAAGTGCGTTGGCGGACCGCTGCTCAGCGGCTGGGCAGCTCGATGCGCCAAGGCAGCAACGCTTCGTAGTCATCGGCCGTTTTTGCCATGGGCAGCGCGCTGAGCAATGCGCGCAGGTACGCGTAGCCATCGACGCCGTTGGCCGCGCAGGTCTGCAGCAGCGAATACAAGTTGGCGCTGGCCTGGGCGCCGGCCACCGTATCACTGAAGAGCCAGTTGCGCCGTCCAATGCAAAACGGGCGAATCGAATTTTCGCAGGCATTGTTGTCTATCGGATAGGCGCCATCGGTGACATACAGCGCCAGCTTCGTCCATTGCGAAGCCAGGTAATGCAGCGCCTTGCCCAGCAAGCTGCCCGGCAGCACGGCGTGCACGTTGGCCAGCAGCAGCGCCTCTATCTGACCGAGCACGGGCACGCTGTGCTGCTGGCGCTGGGCCAGCAATTCCTTGGGAAGGAGCCGGTGTTCGTGTGCGCGTGACTCCACCGCATACAGCTGGGCGATGAGCGCGAGAAACCGCGCCGAGAGCTGCTCGGGGCCGCGCGCGCTCTTGGGCAGCGCCTGCAGCGCTTCATGAAAGCCGCGCCTGCAATGCGCCCAGCATCCCAGATGCACGAGGCCGTGCGCCTGCGCGATAGCGTCATAGACGGCGTAGCCATCGCTCATCAGCACGCTGCCCTCGCGCACCCCGGCGTACAGGATTTGTGCGGCCGCCGTGCTGCGCGAGGGCGCGTAGCCAAACAGCCGGATGGGCGGCCCGGCTCCCTGCATCCCGGAGCACGGGGTCATCTGCACCCACATGTAGCTTTTGGACTGCGCACTTTTGCCGGCCTCTTTGAGTACCTGCACATGGGTTTCGTCGCCATGGATGAGGGGCGAGTCCAGCAGATGGTCGCGCAGCAGATTGATGATGGGCTGCACCTCCCGGCCCACGCGCACGACGCTGGCGGCCAGCGTGTTGCGCGACAGGTCGCTGCCGCCAAAGCGCGAGAGCAGCGCCGCCTGGCGGTACAACGGCAGGCCGTCGCAATACTTGGACGCAATCACCCAGGCCAGCAGTCCTGCGCTGAACAAGCCCTTGGGGATGACCTGCGCCGGCTTGGGCGCCAGGCGCAAGGCGCCATCGCAGCAGGGACAGGCATATTTGACGCGTTCATGGCGAATCACGCGCACCTGCTGGGGAATGATGTCGAGCTGCTCGCTGGCCTCCACGCCAATTTCCACCAGCACCGCGCCATCGTGTGGGCACACCCGCTCGGACTCGGGCAATTCGTGGCGCACCACTTCCCGGGGCAAGGCCGCATCAAGCGGCTTGCGTCCGCGCGGCACGCGCTGGTGGGCGCGGACCTCCTGGCTGTCGTCTTCATGGCCGTCGCTGGCGCCGTCCTGCGCCGGCTCGCTGGCCGCGCCCAGCGATTCGGCCTCGTTGAAGAACAGGTCCCGTTGCTGCGTGCTGCTCGCTTCGCTGCGGGCGGCAAAGAGCTTGCGCATGGACTGGTTAAGCCGCTCGCGAAGCAGGTCACGCTCGGCACGCACCATGCGCAACTCGCCCGCCAAGATTTCGCCGTTCCGCAAAGCCTGCGCCAGCGCCTCTTTCAAGGCGTTGAATTCTTCGGTGGCAGGCGCAGCATTCATGGCCTGCTTTGATGAAGGGGCGTCTGCAGAAGTTCCGAAAAATCATGCTTGGACGTCACCTTTCAGGCCAGCATTTGTTCCCTCACGCCGCGCGCTGATAACTCACCGCCCGGTGTCCGCGCAGGGCCTGGATGTCCACGCCCTTGAGCAGCCAGTGCAACTGCTCCACGCTGAGCGTCACGACGCCCGCCTCGCCTCGCGGCCAGATGAAGCGGTCTTTCTCCAGGCGCTTGTGCAGGAGCCAGAACCCGTTGACATCCCAGCCCAAAATCTTGATGCGGTCGCGCCTGCGGTTGGCAAAGACGAACAGCGCCTCGGCAAACGCGTCCAGACCCAGGCCATGCTCGACCAGGCTGGCCAGGCCGTTGATGCTCTTGCGAAAATCAATGGCGTCCCGGTGCAGGTATACCGCGCGGCTGGCGTTCAGCGCGAACACGCCAGTGTGCCCAGCAGTTGCAGCACGGGCGCCATCGCCTCCAGCGGAACCTGGCCAACATCGAGCGCCACCCCGTTGGGTAGGCGCACGTGCAGACAGAGTGCGGCCGGTGCCAGTGCCGGTGCCGATGCTGTGGTCGGCGCTGCGCGCTCTGTGACCTGAACGGCAACAAACGCTGCAGACTCCAGCGCTTTTACGGACACGGCGCGCGCCTTGCCATGGTTGGGCTGGCCTGACTTGGCAATCCAGGCGCGCAGCAAATTGGCATTGATGCCGTACAGCATCGCCGTGCGCGCTACCGACACGCCAGGCTTAAGGCATTCGTCAATCAGCGCCTGCTTGGCCAGCGGGTCGTAATTGCATCGTCCGTCGCGTTTGCGCCCGACCACCAGCCGAGCCAACAACTCTGCGTTCATCTCTGTCATATATGTCCATGTAGTTCAAGATGGACACGTAGCATCATCGAATCAGCTCACGAATAAAAGGGCGTGGTTCGCGGACCGCTTACACTGGTTCATCGCTGGCAATCTCCCGGAAAGCTTCGACGCGCTGTTCCATGCCCTGCAGGCGCGCGGCAAGCGGGTGCCTTCGCTGGCCTGGCTGTCCAACGACTACCCGCAAGACAAGGTGCGCAGCTTCCTGGAGGCACAGGCCCCCGACACGGTGCTCGCCACGCACTACGGATCGGCGCAGGTGCTCGGGACCCTGCGCGAGCGCGGGCTGCTGGCGCAGGTGAACATCGGCTGGCTGCACACGGACTTCTTCGAGGGCTATTTTCCGCGCATCTCGAAACGGATCGACCGCACTTTTCTCGCCCACACCGACCTGGAATCGCGCTGGCTGGCGGCGGGTGTTCCGCCCGACAAGGTCACCACCAGCGGCATGCCGGTGCGCGCCCCGGCCGCCGACGGCGCAACCCGGGAGACGGCGCTCACGGCGCTGGGTCTGGCCCCGGATGCGCCCACCGTTCTCATCACCTCCGGCAAGGAGGGCGTCGGCGACTACGCGCTCGTGGTGGAGAGCCTCGCCCGCCACCACCCGGGCCCGCTGCAGATCATTGCCGTCTGCGGCGCCAACGCCCGGCAGCAGGCGCTGCTCACGGCACTGCAAAAGCGCCTGCCCGAGCCGGTGGCGCTGAAGGTCTGCGGCCTGGTGCCGCACGCCGACCTGCTGGCCTGGATGCGCGCGGCGGACCTGTTGATCACCAAGGCCGGGGGCATGACGCCGGCCGAGGCCTTTGCCGTAGGCACCCCCACCATCTTGCTCGATGTGGTGAGCGGCCATGAGCGGGAAAACGCCGCCTTGTTCGTCCGGCTGGGGGTGGCCGATCTGGCCGACACCCTGGCGCAGGCGGGCGAGCTGGCGGCCGCGGTGCTCGCCAGCCCGCAGCGGCAGACGGCAATGCGCCGCGCCCAGCTCGCCTTTCACGACCGTGCCGGCCTCGGGCGCATCGCCCGCTTCGCGCTCGACCCGGCCCTGCCTGCGCCGGGTCTGCCTGTGGACTTCGGCGCCGAGCACGGCAGTGCCGTCGCCGACATCGACGCGGCGCTGGCGCGGCTCCAGGCCGAGGTGCCCTGCGACATCGAACTGCTGCTGTCCTACTCGACCGCCAAAACACCGCAGCGCGTGGTGCTGGAAAACCCGTTCGGGCACATTGCCATCCGCGTGGACGACACCGTCTACAGCGCCAACTATGTGGCCGTGCCGGGACAGGACCCGAACCTGCTGCAGCATGTGACGCTGGCCGACTACCTGTACGGCGTGCAGCCGCCGTCGCCGTCGCAGGTGCATACCAACACCTATGGCATGGCCAAAGGCATCACGGTGGTGGTGAATGGGTCTCGGGAATATCTTGAAACGGCGGCACAGCGCTATCCAGAGCTTGTGCCGGTGTGGGTTGAGGTATCGCCTGAGGTGCTGCGTGCGCGCTTGCAAGCGCGTGGCCGCGAGGGTGCAGAAGAGATCGAGAAGCGCTTGGCGCGCGCGCCCAAAAATCAGTTTTTGGGTCGCCGTGGCGAGCTTATCCGCAACGATGGCGAACTACACGTGGCCGGCGACACGCTGGTGAACTTGATTCGCCATTGCAGTGACTCGCCCCCTGTTCTGCAATGCGATCAACAAAAAATGGGTGACAGCGAGGCGGTTTCATGCGCGTAACTTTCTTAGGCACAGGCGCCGCCGGTGGTGTGCCACTGTTTGGTTGCCGCTGTGTGGCCTGCGAGCGAGCGCACCTGGCGCCGGCTTTTGTTCGCCGACCTTGCTCGGCACTGATTGAGTCAGGTAACACGCGCATCTTGCTGGATGCCGGATTGACGGATCTGCATGAGCGGTTTGCCCCCGGTGACCTGGATGCCATTGTCCTGACGCACTTTCACCCCGACCATGTGCAGGGCCTGTTTCATCTGCGCTGGGGTGTGGGTGCGCGCCTCGCCGTCTATGGGCCACCCGACTCGGAGGGTTGCGCCGACCTGTACAAACACCCCGGCGTGCTTGAATTTCACGCCTTGACGAAGTTTGAACCGCTGAGCATTGGAGCTTTGACACTGACACCCGTGCCCCTGATTCACTCTAAAGTGACATTTGGCTACGCTGTCGCAGCGTCTACCGGCAGCCGCTTTGCCTACCTGACCGACACGCTGGGCCTGCCACCCCGCACCGAAACTTTTTTGACCGACTGGCATCCACACGGCTTGGCACTCGACTGCAGCTTTCCGCCGCAGAGTGAAGCAAAAAATCACAACGACTGGACCACTGCGTTGGCGGTGATCGACAAAGTCAATCCCGAGCGCGCCTGGCTCACGCACATCAGCCATACGCTGGATGCCTGGCTATTTGGCACAGGCGAGTCATCCTCTCGCGCTGCCATCGCAATGGATGGTGATCGGGTTGACTTTCAGGCAAGTTCCAATAGCCCGCAACCATGATGATCAGCGGCGCTGCGCTTGCCGTGGCAGCATCAGTCGTCATGCATGTCGCCTGGAATTTGATTGCCCGGCACCAGTCGCGGGATGCCTATCCGCTTTGGTGGGTTCTGCTGGCCCATCTGGTGTTGTTGGGGCCGTGGGGTGCTTATTCACTTTTCACCGAAGTGCAGTGGACGCCCACTCTGGGCAAATGGGTACTGATTTCTGCGACTGCCAATGTGGTGTATTTCGTGGGTTTGCGTCGCGCCTACGAGCATGCGCCCGTGGCCTTCGTTTACCCACTTGTGCGCAGCTCCCCGATCCTTATTGCGTTGTGGAGCACGCTGTTCCTGGGCGAAACGTTAGGCGTTTTTGCCTGGACAGGACTCCTCGTGAGCGTCCTTGGACTGGTCGTGCTGGCGCGCGTCGGTGGCAATGCACACGACATCAGGGCCCTGCCATGGGCCTTGCTGGCGATGTTCGCAACCAGCATTTACTCTCTGACGGATAGGGCGGCCACCGCCCACATCCCGGGCTTTGGCGGGCTGGTCGGATTCATCACGATCGGCTACTTTGCATCGTGGCTGGCGCTGACGATCGATCTTCGTCGCACCACAGGGTCATGGCGACCCAAAGCCCGGATTGGCCTGCCCGTAGCCGTCGTCGGTGGACTGTGCGTTGGCTTAGCCTATGCGCTGGTTATTCACGCCATGCGTTCGATGCCTGCCGCCATCGTTGTCGCGTTTACAAACGCCGGGATTGTTCTAGCGAGCGGTGCCTCCATCTTTGTTTTCAAGGAAAGGGCGGCTTGGAAAGCAAGGGCATCCGCCGCCTTCATCGTTTGCGCAGGTTTGCTGATGCTTTCATTCAGAAACTGATGCAGGTTACGTGTTGAGGCGGTCCAATGCCGCATTTAGTGGCTCAGTCTAATTTGAGACCAATTGTTTTGAGCAAAATTTGATCGTTGGTCACTCTTGAACTTGTTTACCCAAAAGTCTTGACACTGCCAAAGCAGTTACCGATGAATTCCCGTAAATGGTCGAGTCCGGGCACTGAAATCGTCGGCACATTGCCAACTTTTCGGCGCATGCCCGATTGACTGCGTTGGAGCAACCCGACCAATAAGTTATGTAACAGCATCTCGCTCTCGTCTTGGACCGGCAGTTCGAAATTTTTCGAACGGCACCGCAGGACCTGGCAGGCATGAGTGGCCTGGTCAACTGGGCATTGAACATCTTTAAATTGAGGGGCGTTTCTGATGGGATCGGAAGATCGTCCTGGCATTGCATTTGCGCCTTCGCGGTATGGGTAAAGCCAGTCCAGCGGGGGTTTACCACCTTTTCCCCAAAGTTTTGATGCTAGATTGGCCTTCCTGAAAGGAATGCCGTCCTATGCTGAAAAAATCCGTTTTCATTTTGCTGCTCGCCCAAGGCACGGTCGCCATGGCTCAAACCGTCAGCGGTAACGTCTTTTGCGCTGGCACGACGTATGACCCCGCCCCAGCGTCAGTGTCGATCAGTGGAACCGTTGCCGCATCTGATGTGGACCTGCCCGGCGCCATCTGGGTTGGCATTGAAGACCCTGGGACGCCTGGCACTCCTGCGGCATTTTTGACACCCAGTGGCTGGGTGACCTGGACGACCGGCGGCTTTCCAACTTACGTTGAAACAACGGCAATCGGGTCAACGTTTTCGTATTCGGCTTGCATCCCAGTATCACCCACCGTGGGTGGCTGTGCCGCGACCAGTGCCGACTTTCTTGGGTGGAAGATCTACGCAGGTTATGGCGTTTTAACAGCTGAGCACCAAGCCATGATTCAAAAGCGGCGCGCCTCGCTCGATGCAGCCAAACCATGGCTGCAACAAAAGGGAAAGTGGCGTGCGGACTATGACGATGACATTGCCTTTCGCAATGCGCTCATCCAAAAGTCAGCCAACGACAGCCGTTGGGGAACTGCACTGACGATTCCATTCATCAACTGCACGCCGCCCGAATCTGGTGGTCAATGAATTTTTCCCTGAGAGGCGACCATGGAAAACTTGACTGATGAGCAACAAAAACGAATCGCCCTGCTGGATGCGTACGAAGCTAAAACCGCTCCAGAGCGCGACATCCGTAATGGCGGCATTGATCAGCACGAACAGGAATACCGCGAAAAATGGCTGCAATTGCAGTCCAGCTTGGAAGCCACTCGCGGTGAGTTTCACGCCAGGTTGAAAGGGCTGAATGCCTCTGAACAGTCCATTTCCGCATCGGTGGCCATTGAACTAGCCAAACTCACTGAAGGCTACTACGCCGAAAAAGACCGGGCCGCGCGTGAACTGGATGGCACGTTGGCCAGACCACAAAGCTGGCTCGATTTTCTGCAAGAGTCAAAGCTTGAACAACCCGACGACCCCATTATTGACAGTCTGATTGAGGAAGCAGAAAAGGCGCCGGATTCCGGCCTGGAAGGCTTCAGCCAACAAACATCACCCAACATTGTGCTGGCCGATTTGCAGGCGCGTGAAGGCAAGGATGGGGTCATGGAATACACGCGCGGCTTGACGGTGGCTGTGCGTGATGTCGGCGACCGCCTGGATGTGCGTAAAACCGATGATCGCGACATTGAAGCGGCACTCAAGATTGCCGCCAAGAAATTCGACGTGGACAAGGGCCTGCTGCTGACCGGTGACACCGCGTTCAAAGTCCGGGCGGCGGAAATTGGTGGCAAATTGGGCTATCCCATGCA
Organism: Polaromonas naphthalenivorans CJ2; assembly: GCF_000015505.1. GTDB lineage: Bacteria > Pseudomonadota > Gammaproteobacteria > Burkholderiales > Burkholderiaceae_C > Polaromonas > Polaromonas naphthalenivorans. The sequence goes on from NC_008781.1 coordinate 2,663,176, forward strand.
AAACACGGAGCCCGAAGTGTTGCGCGCCTGGATGAAAGGAAAACAGGTATCCCAAGGGCTTGACCGTGGTCGCATTCCAAGTGTCGACGCGGGCATCACCGGGGATCCGGCAACCAACCTGACGATTGCGCCTGTCGGGAAGACCCTTCTTCGTGCCGATCAGAGAACGATGGATGCGCTGACGAAAAATCCTGTGGCGGGGATTGATCTGCTTGGCAAAGACAAGATTTCAATGCCAGAGGAGCGCATGCTGGCGGCCAACGCCAGTATCAAGGATTTGGGTTACAAGGCCATTCAGCAAATTTCCAGGGCTGACCTTGAACAGCAAAACGGTGGCGTTGAACCCGGTTCTGTCGACCTGCTGCGAGAAAAAGGCATTTTGGACACGGACGGCAAGCTCACCCAGCTTGGAACGGATGTGGTGATGGTGCGTGATGACCGCGTCATCAGGGAACGTGAAGCGCTGGAACCAGCGCAGAGAACCAAGCTTGCACAGTATTACAAAACGTCTGGCGACTACGTGCGCGAGGCCTATATGGCCGAACGCGACAAGGCCGCACCTGAAGTGGCCCAGGACAGAAAAGAACAGGCACTCGATCAGAAAAACGCCTTTCAGGTCGGGGGGGAAACGCCCAAAACCCACCAAATCGTGTTCGAGGAAAGTATTGAACTTTGAACCACGCCCGACAGCCCAGGGCATTTTTAAGGAAAAACCATGCAAGCACTGACACCCCTCTCCCCGCAAACCATGACTGAGCTGGGCATACTGACCAACGCCCAACTGCATTCGGTTCGCGATGCTGACAAGCTCGGTATTGAGCTCAACGGCCCTGAGCATGACGACGTTGATGCCTCGGATTTTGTCGAGGTGCATCATGACTGAGGCCAAAAAAGACCTGCGTGAGCAAATCACGGACCGCATCGTCGCCTCCCTGGAGTCAGGCGTGATGCCCTGGCGCAAAGGATGGACCAATGAAGGCGGTGTCGCTGCTGGACTGCCCCGCAATGCGGTGTCCGGCCGCATTTATAGCGGCGGCAACCGGCTCATGCTGATGATGCAGGGAATGGACAAGGGCTACGCTGATCCACGCTGGCTGACTTACAAGCAGGCCGCCAGCCTGGGCGGTGGTATCACCCAAGGCGAAAAGTCAACGCCCATTGAATACTGGGACGAACTGCCTTTTCATCGCCGCCGGGATGTGGACATCACCCACAACGGCGCTCGGGTCACGCTCGCAGAAGCGCCAGAAAAATACGCACAAACGGTCAAACTCTCCAACGGCTCGCAAGTGGACACCCGCCAATTGGTGGTGGAGTCGGGTGGAACCAAATACAGCTGGCGGCAAGCTGAGCGGAGCCTGAACCTGCTGTTCGAAAAAACCAGTCATGCGTTCAACGTCGAGCAATGCAATGGCTTGTCACTGGAACCCATCACCACCGCAAAAGACCGCCCTGCTGTCGAAAAAATCGCTGCGGTTGAAAAAGTGGCCAGCGGTATGAAGCTTGACGGACTGACGCTGGGTCACGGCGGTGATCGGGCTTTTTACTCGCCAGCACGCGATGCCGTTCAAATGCCAAATCGTGACCAATTTGAAAGCCCTGAGGCCTATGCAGGCACCTTGCTGCATGAACTTGGCCACGCCACCGGTGGAGAAAACAGGCTGAACCGCCCTCTCTCCAACGGCTTTGGCACGAGCGAGTATGCCCGTGAAGAATTGGTGGCTGAGTTATGCAGCGCTTTCGCCAGTGCCGAGACGGGTGTGCAGTTTGACGACAAAAATCACGCAGCATATATCGGCTCATGGCTTGAGACCCTCAAAGCTGACAAACATTCCGTTTTTGCAGCGGCGAAAGACGCCTCAAAGGCCGTGGACTATTTGCTTGAAAAAAGCCTAGTTGTGGAAGTTGACAAGGACGTTGGCCTGGTGGCGGATGAAGTGCAAGTCGATCCGGTGAAAGAGGAAGTAGCGAAAGCACCAAAGTCCAGGGCCAAAAAAATAACAAAACCTGAAACTGAGCTGGAAATTTAGACATTCAAGGGTTCCCATGACCAGCTCGCAGCGACAGCAGCTCTACGTCATCCCCCACAGTCATGGCGACATCACCCGCTTCGTGTGGGTGGCCTTTCTGATCTTTGGTTTGGTCACCGCGCTGACCTTCGTGCTGGTCACACAGTACACCGCCTGGCAGTTTCGTTTTCATCCGACACTCGGATCGCCTGCCGCGATGCTTGGCCAGACACGGATTTACTGGCCGTGGGACGTCCTGATCTGGATATTTCGGTACTTCCGGCCAGACTCGTCACCCGATGTCCTGTCCGTCATCAAGACAGCTCAGCTGATGCTGGCATCAGGCGCCATGACCTCCATTGTTTTCCCGGTGGCTTATGTGTTCCGGCGAACCCGCAAGCTGAAAGACGAGCGCAACGACCTGCACGGTTCAGCCCATTGGGCCGTGGCAGAAGAAATCGAAGCGGCTGGGATTTTGCCAACACCGGCCAACGTTGGCGGTGTGATGCTGGGTGCCGTTGACATTCCTGTCAAGAATTCTGGTTTCAACCCGTTTAGCGCAAAAGCCAAAACCGTGTATCTGCGCCATAGCGGTCCGGAACACATTCTGGTGTTCGCTCCGACGCGTTCAGGCAAAGGTGTTGGTATCGTGGTGCCGACACTGCTGTCCTGGTCAGAATCAGTGCTTGTGCATGACATCAAGGGAGAAAACTGGGCACTGACTTCTGGCTTTCGTGAGAGGGTCTTGAAGCAACGGTGCCTGCGGTTTTCGCCATCAGAAACGGATTCGGCACGCTTCAATCCACTGTCCGAAATTCGGCTTGACGACAACCTGGTGAAGGACGTGCAAAACGTATCGACCATGATTGTTGACCCCGACGGGAAAGGTCTGCAGGACCATTGGGCCAAAACCGGCTTTGACCTCATGACCGGTGTCATCATTTTTGTGCTGGTGTCCGATGAGCTGGAAGACTCCCAACGGAATTTGTCAACCGTACAGGCCATTTTGTCGGACGGTGGACCGGTGCGCGAGCTGGCTGAGCGACTGGCTGCAGATAAAGACACCGATGCCGATGAAAAAACCAAAATTGCCGAGGGCTTCCGGGCGGTGATGGAATACATCCGGGACATCGGCTACGAAAGGATCGGTGCGGGTCACTGCACCGATGTGGAACTGGTCGCCTGGAAAACCGCCTCGCAAGCTGCCCAGTCGTTTTTGAACAAGGCCTCCAACGAAGCCTCTGGCGTGCTGTCGACGGCCCTGTCGTTCCTGTCGCTGTACCGTGATCCGATTGTGGCTGCCAACACCAGTGCCTCGGACTTCACGATCGAGTCGCTGATGCAGCGCAGGACAAGTCTGTACCTGGTCGTGCCACCCTCAGACAAAGACCGCCTGAAGCCACTCTTGAGGCTTGTCATCAATCAGGTGGTTCGCCGTTTGACCGAAAAAATGGAATTTGATGAAACCGGCGCTTCCAGGTCGCGGTTCCCGCACAAGATGCTGCTGCTGATTGATGAATTTCCGGCGCTGGGTAAACTTGAAATTTTTGAGGAGGCCCTGGCGTTTATCGCTGGCTACGGGCTCAAGGCCTTGTTGATCACCCAAGACCTGTCCCAGTTGACCAAAGCCTACTCAAGAGACGAATCTATCCTGTCGAATTGCCACATCCGGATTGCCTTCGCGCCCAACAAAATCGAGACGGCTGAGCTGCTCTCCAAAATGAGCGGTGCCTCCACGGTTGCCCACACCCAAAGAAATTTCTCGGGCTCACGCTTGAGCGTGGTGCTGAACAATGTCAGCACGAATGAACAACTGAGCCAGCGACCCTTACTGACACCGGATGAAACCATGCGCCTCCCACCGGCCGATGAGCTGGTGTTTGTCGCTGGTCACGCGCCAATTTACTGCCAGAAAATCATCTATTACACAGATCCAGCGCTGGTGAAAAGACAGATGCTGGGGGCCGCCAAACTGATCGGAAATGGAATGATTGACGCGCGCGTCAAAAGCACTCGAAGCTGACTGACAGAACTCTTGAAGCATGAAAGCCAAACAACTGAACCTCGTACCGCTTTATGTGACGCTACTTGCGATGTCAGCGACAGCGATTTTTGCCATCGTCGCAAAGTCATCTGGCCTCGTTTTGAATGTCACTGGATCGATGCCTGACTTGGTCTACAAATTAGGCCTTGGCGAAAAGGGCAGCCTAGTCAGCTTTTGCTCGCCGATTCCGCATCCGTCCATCGGTCACGGCGCGTGCCCTGATGGCAGCATGCCCTTGATAAAGCGCGTGGTGGGCGTTGCTGGCGATCTCGTGACAGCAACCGATGCCGGTATTGACATCAACGGGCAGCCAGTGCCGAATTCAAGGCCACTGGATCTGGACACCAAGGAAAGCGCCCTTCCCCATCTGCGCGGATCGTTTAGCCTCAAACAAGGAGATATCTGGACTGCTGGTGAACACCCGAACAGCTTTGATTCACGGTATTTTGGGCCTGTGAAATTTCCAAGGGATGACCACCACAACAGGACACGCGAATCCTCGTTCAGATTTGCCGATGGGTGATCGGTGTGCTGTGCGCCATGTCAAGCCAGGCGGATCTCGTCCTTAAAGCACTGTTGCGCTGGCTGCGGCAACCAGATCATCAGGGGCAATGACGTTTTGAGACAAAAAGGGAATGGATCGCATTGGTAAATCTTTGAGCACCCCAGCGCTTCGCAATGCAATGGCCACAAGCTCTGTGCAATAAAGTTTTTTGCCGTCATCATCAAGCGCTAACTGGTCGTCAAAGGGCCGCCCCAAAAGCGACTTTGCAGCGCTTTGAACGGCATCGACCTTGTCCACCGGCATCAGCAACACTTCACCCTCTAAAGCCTGCTCGATACTGAAAAAAACCTCTGGCTTTTCGAGCATTGTGCCCGCGCCTGGCATCGCACTTTCAATGTAAATTGGGCCATCCGGTATCAACTGCACGGCAATACCCACATGGCTCCATCGCCCCCCACCCTGGCCCAATAGCACTGCCTGTGTGATGGGATCATTGTCCAACCCGCGCCGTGCAACCACCGCACCTGGACGAACCGCCGCAATCACACGCTCTCGCCAGGCCTCTGGTTCTGCGTGAACAGGAATGGCCATCAACATGAAGGCCATGGCCACTACCATGCTACCGGTGTGCCTCATCGCGGAGAAATTCCAGCGTTAGCCAACCCTATGCGCACTCTGTCAATGGCATCTCGGATGAGATACGCCTCAAAGTCATCCACGGCGTTGCTGCGCATTTCTGAAAAACCAACGCGTTTGACAAACTGGGCAAGCGCGTTTGCCAACTCTTCGCTCAATTCCACCGTCAAAGTAACCATTGAATTAAATTTACAAGAACCGATGATTAATATATTGAACGAATTGTTTAATAACTTCGTTTGATAAATACCAAAATCCCGGCAAAACAAATCTACAAACTGCCAGCCAAGCACCAAAGCCCATCAAAGCCAGGACGGCCCCTTGCTTTTGATCCCATGCGAGCGACCCAAACCAAACTGCACCACCCCACACCAAAAAAGTGACTGCAATACAAACTACCCATTTGGCGTAGAAGACCACTTGATGGTATTTGCATGCGGTCATATGCATATAGTGTCGTGCCACAGTTTTAAAGTCATTATTCATAGTATTTATTTTATCAAAAAAATATAGATAAACTGTTGATTATTATATTTTAAAGAGCACCAAACCACAACACGATATTCGACTACAACCAATATATATCAAACAGTTTTTTGAAAATTTTTTCGGATAATTAAAATATCACAATTGCATTTCAATATTGCGATTCCTATCCACACTTATGTGCGCAAGCTCTGGGTTCTTCACACGAATACCCATCATCAAAGCCTCTTTTGCTGCCAACTCCCGGAACGCTAGTGAACCTGTGACGAACACCTCGCCACCGTATTTTTGAGAGGCCAACAGCAGCCCGGCCTGCATGGCCTGTTGGTCGTTCTCTTGCGTCAAATCGATTCGTGGCCCGCTGTCGGTCAGTCGTACCTTGCCACGGGCGTCAAGGTATTCAATGCTGTGCTCCGGTGTAATCCTCAGTTGGGCGGTACGGATGTCGAAGTAGTCCGGCCGCGCCGTACCACTGATGCTGTTTTCTTGCGCAGCTAATGGATTGATGGGGCCAAGGTCTTCGCCCTCGACGCCCGCCTTTTGTTTGATTTTTTCACGCTGGGCGCGATAGCGCAGCCCACGAAGTGCTGCGATGGCTGCCTCATTGCCAAGCGCGGCCTGTCTCTCCAGCCACGGCAACCATTCCATCGCATTGGCACGTGTGAGTGCCAGACGCTCCTGTCTTTGCCGATCTGCCAAGTCTTCCATTGCCGCCGTGCGCTGTGCTGCCCATAAGAGTCGCGCCACTTGGCTGCCGTATTGGTTTTGCAGAGTGGCCACAGTCCCGGCTTTTACAGAGGCAAGCTGATTGAGCAGGCCTGATTTTTCTGACTTGTGAAGTACTCGCAGGTCATTTCTTGCGGCTTTGCGGCTATCTTTGGCCGTGTATTTTTCTAACTTGTATTGCTCAAAGAGCGCTGTGCGTGCGATGGCACGGTGAAGTCTGGCCTGATCGCGCTGGCCTCCTCGTCCGGTACGCCCGGGATGTTCTTGCGAGTCCGGGTCGGTACCGCAGGCAATGCGGGCAACATAGTCGTTGTAGGTGGATCCGAATTTCGGTCCATTGGCCCATGTGGCAGGTGCCGTGGCGATGTCTGGTGGCTGGTACGCACCAAATCGGTTTTGCAAGCGCCCCAGACTGAGCGCATAGTGAACGGCCGATGCTTTGGTTTGCGTCGCCTTGTCCAGCATGTTGGCCTCGAAAATCAAACCAGATTTGACTTTCACCACTCGCAGGCCTCTGGCGGCGCACGCGTCATGGAACTCCGGCCAGTTCTGCGTTGCAAGGAGCTCCGGTGCGACCTTGTCTTTGAGCCAGCCTGCCAGTGATGGCAGTCCTGCCTTGACCTCGCCCATCCGTGCCTTAACGGCCGGTGCAAAAGGCGCCAGTGACTTGTCGGTTTCAAGTCCGATCTGGCGACGCAGGGCATGCGTCAACCGCTTGATTTGCCCGTCGATGACCACATGGGGGCCGTTGTCGTGTTGCCAGCCCTGCTCCAGCTCGATTTCTCGACAGGTTTTGTCCAACACCAGGAAGTCATATCGAGGTGGCCCTGTCAGTACCAGCTTGTCCGGGTGAACACGGTTGGCGATGATGTGAATGTGGTGGTGGTGATCTTTGTCGCGGTGAATCGCAAAGAATGCCTGGTTGTTGGTCATGCCAACCGCGTTGAGCGCCCGGGCGGCGGCGGCCGTAGCTTGGTCAATGGTGGGTTGCTCACCCTCCTTCCATGACAAGACCACGTGATAAAACGGATTGGTTTTGGGATTAGCCTTTGATCTTGAGGCCCAGGCCCGCGCCGTGCCATCCATCAATTTGATGATTTGGCGACGGTCGTCCGGGTCAGTGGGGTTCAAACCTTCCATGTTGAAGGAGGCTGCTTCCAGTACACCCTCACGCGCAAGGTAATTGACGGCATTCTCCGGCTCGTAACTGCCTGGTTCAGGTTGTTCTGGCATCTTTTTCAGGTCATCAACCACATAATTCGCTGCGCTGGCCACGGTCTTCCAGGACTTTTTCAGCAGAATGACTTTAGCCAGCATGGACCATTCCGACTGCTTTGTCTTTGCCGCCTGATGCGGTTGATTCGAGCGTGTCGGCACGTTCACGCAACTCATTGATCAACGCCCACCACTTTTTGCGGTCTTCTGCCGTCCAGCGGCCATCTCTGGCTGGGTACAGGTGTTTGAGCATGGCGCCCAGTCGGCGAAATTCATATCCGGCCTGAGATTTTTCAAGGGTGACGTACACAGCACCATGCAATGCGGTGTCACGGATCAGCTGAGACACGGTCACACCTAGCGCCGCTGCGCGCTGGTTGAAGCGTTCGGCTTCATCAAGCGAAACCCTAAGTTTTAAGAACATTGAGCGTTGCATGATCAGACGGAATCATTCACCGGCTGACCGCGTTGAGGCGCCAGGACGTCGCCATGACGGCAGTGGCACTGACAGGTGAAGCCACCACGCACATTCCTTTCATTTGCATCTCCAATCGACTATCCGCCACGTCGACGGATAGCCAATACTGGTAAGTCGCAAGTGTGAGTGCGCGATTGAATGGTGGGGTTTGCTGCCGGGCTGAAACGGACTGGCAAAGCGAACCAAGCGAAGCGACTTTGTTTTGACAGTCCGTTTGAGCGTCGTCCAGGGGCTAGCCTTACGGCTGGGGTTGTCGAATGACATCCCCAATGAGTTGAACCCGGACTTTGGATGTTGCGATAGCGATCGTTACCCGAATGGGACAAGACAAGCCGGGCGATTGGCGGGATTGGCTTGATTCGACGAATAGAGCGCGGCCAGCCCTTGCTTCCCAATCTCCGCAAACCTGGTGGCGATTCAACTTTTCACCTTGTGATCTTTTTGTTCGCGCTTGGCGCGCCGTCATCAATTTCCAATTTGCGCCAGGCCGGTATTGAGCAACGGCAATCAACACCAGAAATTCCCATGACACTCAAAAAATTGCTTTCCAGTTTAGCGGTGGCGACTGCAGGTCCGCTTGGCGGCTCGGGTGAAAGCGCTCAACGTATGTTTGGAGGTCAATAATGATCGGAACCCAACCCGTAGGCACCATCAATGGCGTCGTTATCAGCGCGGTCTCCCACGAAGGCCTCAGCGTTACCGTAGACGGCAAAGCAGCCAGACTGGCCATCCTGACCGATGACGGTCGCGTTATTGCGGCAGGTAACCAAGTGGCCAAAGAGGTTGAAGCCGTCGCTCTCAACAGCTACCGCAACTTCCTCAAAGGCCAAGGTTACCTCCGTGTACACAGTAAGCGGTCATTTAACCGCGATCTTGCTAGTGACGCCGATTTGAGCTTGTGATTCGCCGGTGAAGCTGACTGCCGATGGCCGGTAAGTCAGTTAACTTTTGACACGATGTTCCTGGGCAGCAAAGCCTCGTAATCGTCAGCGGTCTGGGCTTTTTGCATCGCCACCAGTAATGCGTTCAGGTATTGGTAGCTAACACGGCCGACACTGGCGACGAAAGATGGGTTGCCGGAACGTTTACCGTCAACGTCAAATCACCCTGGGTCAAGGCACCGATCTGGGCATCAAGTTGCTCGTGGCTGCGGGTGTCCATAAGACACACCGCTCGCACTTGGCACCATCCACCCTCACCGTTCTGGTTTGCACAGCTGCCCAGTTTGACGCGATTGTCGAGTGTGTCCGGAGCTGACACCAGACCACGCTAACAACGGCCAGCAGACGAACCTTGCAGTTCGCGGTGGGCGCACTCATGCGAAGTGACCTACAACTGCTCCAGCGGCGCATTCCCCGGCGTCAAACAAGCTGAGGCACCAACATGCAGAATCGTTGTAATGCCAAACAAGGCCAACCCAATGATCAGCCACACGACATACTCGGCCGTCAGCTTGCACCGCCGGATCGCGGCCTGGTCAGGGTCTTGCAGAATGTACTCAATAATTATCGGATCGATCAGATCGCTGAGTCGGCTCAAATCTCCCCTCTGCTGCCAGGCGAGAAAATAACTTTCACCGCCAAGTTCCGCCTACTCGCGGTTTAACTGACAGGCATTAGGTACCCCGTAGGTCAGGCCTTTCATGTGCGGTTTAAGCGGTTTATACTAACTATGTTTAGCGCACCCAAGGCTCACAAATCCAACGCGGGGCGCAGGTTTGGCAGGGGAAACAGGGGAAAGGGGAGATGGGGAAAATACTTCGCTCATGCCGCTATTGTCTCAGAGCAGGCGCAGGAACGAGAAAAACCCAGCGGATGGCCTTCAACCAGCCGTCAGCAATAGCCGGTTATTAACGCTTCAGCCCCAGTGCTGACAGCATTTGCTCGCTCTGCTTTTGCATCTGCTCCTGCATCTGCGTAAAGACATTCTTGGATTGCTCGACATAAGCCCCCATCATGCCTTGCATCATGGGCGACTTTGCATTCATGAACTGCGCCCACATCTCGGGACTCATCCCTTTGGACTGCTCGGCCATCTTGAGCTGCAAGTCCATGAAACTCTGGACATTTTTCTCAAGGTATGCACCCATGAAGCTCTGCATTGCATCGCCGTAGAAACGGATGATGTTGGCCAGCACGGCCTCGGTAAACATGGGCGCGCCACCGGCCTCCTCTTCAAGAATGATCTGAAGCAGGATGCTGCGCGTGAGGTCTTCATTGGTTTTGGCGTCACGCACGACAAACTGCGTACTGCTCATCACCAGGCGCCTAACTTCGGCCAAGGTGATGTAAGCCGAAGTTTCAGTATCGTAGAGACGCCGATTTGGGTATTTCTTGATGATCCGCGTCGCCTCAGTCTTGTCAGCAGCCTTGCTGGCGTTATGGACAGAAATTTCTTCTGGAGAAAGACTACCGGCCACGGAAGGCTCGCCTGAGGGCGATTGAATGGATTTATTACTTTGCACTGATGACTCCTGGAAATAACGAAAACCTGCCTCATAGCGACAAAGTTCGATACATTCTAGGAATGTCTTGATATACGCAATTTATCTGGGTTATCTTGATTCAATGTTTTGAACCACCAGGGGTTCAAAACATTGAAACAAAAACTGTTTCAGAAAAATTGGTAGGCGCGATTGGACTCGAACCAACGACCCCCACCATGTCAAGGTGGTGCTCTAACCAGCTGAGCTACGCGCCTAAAGGACTGTTCGAAGCTCGTATTCTAGCAGTGCAAAACACGAGTTTTCAAACAAACCGAGAAATATGTGCAAACAGTTCAGCGTCTTCGGGCTGAACGCACGCCCGGCACATCGGCCACGATGCCCAGCACCCGGTTGAGCCGTCCCGATTGGGCCACCTCGACCGTGAAGGTCATCCAGGCTGTCCCGCCACGGTTGTCCTTGACCGACTGCGTTTGCACACCGATCACATTCATTTTTTCCTTGGCAAACACTTCTGAAATATCGCGCAGCAAACCTTGCCGATCAGCTGCTTCCACGGCCACATCCACCGGATAAACCGCGCCGTCCGGGGCTTTTGCAGACCCCCATTCCACCTCGATGACACGGTCAGGGCTGCCGGTGGCCATGTTGCGGAAATTGCTGCAGTCGCTTCGATGAATGCTCACGCCCTTGCCCTTGGTGACAAAACCAAGAATGACATCCGGGGGCGCGGGTTTGCAGCATTTGGCCAATTGGGTCAGCAGGGAGTCCATTCCCACCACCAGCACGCTGCCCTTGCCGCCTTTTCCAGCAGCGCTGGATTTTTCGGACTGCCGTGTTTTTTTGGCCAGCACATAGTCGTCTGGCGACGGCGCAGGTTCGGGGGGCCTGAGCATGTTTTCAATGGTGCGCAAGGAAAACTCGTCTTTGCCCACGACCTCAAAAAGTTCATCCGCCGTCTTGAAGCCCAGCAGAAACGCCAGATCCTGCAGCTTCATGGCCGTTTTGCCTTCGCGCTGGAGCAGTTTTTCAACCGCCTCCCGGCCCTTGGCCACGGTCTGCTCCATGGCCAGCGCATTGAACCAGGCGCGCACCTTCGATTTCGCCCGGTTGCTCGACAGGAAACCCAACTCCGGGTTGAGCCAGTCACGCGAAGGCCCGCCTTCCTTGGTCGTGATGACTTCAACCGTCTGGCCGTTTTGCAGCGGTGTATTGAGCGGCACCATGACGCCGTCAATGCGCGCGCCGCGGCAGCGATGGCCCAAGCTGGTATGCACGCTGTAGGCAAAGTCAACCGTCGTGGCGCCCTGGGGCAATTCGACGATGGCTGCGTCCGGCGTCAGCACATAGATGCGGTCCTCGAACAGGCCCTGATTGGCATCCCGCGCACGCTGCGCAGCCGGACCCGAAAGTTCCCGCTCCCAGGCCAGCAGTTGCCGCAGCACCGCAATCTTGGCGTCGTATTCGCTGCTGGCCGAAACGCCGGCGTAGCCTTTGGTTCCGGCTTCCTTGTAAGCCCAGTGCGCCGCCACGCCGTTTTCGGCATGGTCGTGCATGGCCTGGGTGCGTATCTGGATTTCCATGGCCCGCCCGCCCTCATCACGAACGACCGTGTGCAGCGACTGGTAGCCGTTGGGCTTGGGCTTGGCGATGTAGTCGTCAAACTCGCCGTTGACGGGTGAAAAGCACGAATGCACAAACCCCAGCGCGGCATAGCAGCCCTTCACATCGGCGGCAATCACGCGCAGCGCCCGGATGTCGAACACCTGGTCAAAGCCCAGCGACTTGCCGCGCATTTTCTTGACAATGCTGTAGATGTGCTTGGGCCGGCCCTGCACCAGCGCGGCAATGCCGTTCTGGTTCAAATCGCGTTCAAGCTGCGCGCGCAGGGCCTCCATGAAGACCTCGCGCTCGGCACGTTTTTCATCGAGCAGCCGGGCGATCTGCTTGTAGGTGTCAGGCTCCAGAAAACGAAACGCCAGGTCTTCCATCTCCCACTTGATCTGCCAGATGCCCAGGCGGTTGGCCAGTGGCGCAAACACATGCAGCGACTCATGCGCCAAGGCCCTGGGCGCAGCCTGTCGGCTGGCCGCGTAATAGCGCAAGGTCTGCAGGCGCGAAGCCAGGCGCAGCATGACCACCCGCAAGTCGCGCGAGAACGCCAGCAGCATCCTGCGCACGTTCTCCGTCTGGGCGGCAGGGTCATCGTGCAGCTGCGACTTGGCATCGACGGCGCGCGTCTGTCGCTGCAGATAGATCAGCTTGGTGGTTTCCACCGCCAAAGCGGCATAGCTGGGGCCGAAAGCCTTGGCGATGACATCCTGCGGCTTGTTGAGGTGCTGGCAGGAATGCACCAGGTAAGTGGCCGCCTGCACCGCTTCGGAGCCGCCAATGGTTTTAAGAATACCGACCACCGCATCGGCATGCGCCAGGATGTTTTCGCCGGTGTCCATCACTTCGCTGGCAATCAGCGGCTCGGCGAAAGCGCGGGCACGCACCAGGACATGCGGCTGCCCGTGCAGGCTGTCGGCCGTGGCCGCGACGATGGAACTGAGCGAGTCCGGGGAAATTGCGGGGGCGTGCGTTGCCGCCACTTTATGTTTCATGAAGCCTTTGTCACGTTATTTTTATGTTCGTCAAAGCAGGAAATCGGCCACCGCGGCAACCTGGTCTTTCGCAACCAGCGTCGGCGCATGGCCAACGCCTTCAAACTCAACCACTCTGGCGCGCGGGCCGCGTTGCGTCATGGCATGGGCGGTCTGCGGGCTCAGCAAATCGGACTGCGCGCCGCGCAGCACCAGCGTTTCGGCCTGGATGCCATCGTAAAGCTGCCAGAGCGTGGCCTCGCCCTGCTGCGCGCCTTCTTCGGTGGTCAACCTGAACGGGCCGGCAATGGCCGGGTCGTAATGCAGGCGCAGCGGGCTGCCTGCGTCCGGCGACACCGGCTTGATCATGGGCAGCGACAGCGCCAGCCATTGCTCGGGCGTGTGCGGGCCAAAGCTCTCGGAAATCTTCCACATCGCATCGGCCGCCTCCTGCACGCTATTGAAATGGCCGGACTGCCCCAGGTAAGCACCAATCCGTTGAATGGCCTGCCACTGCAGCGTGGGACCGACATCGTTCAGCACCAGTTTGCGGACCGGCACCGGAAGCGGCAAGCCCGGCTGGCCGCAAACCACCATGCCGATCAGTCCACCCATGCTGGTGCCCACCCAGTCCAGCGTGCTGATGGGCGAGCGGGCCTGCAGGTGCGCCAGCAGCGAAAGCATGTCAGCCGCATAGGCCGGCACCTGGTAGCCCATCGGATCCTTGAGCCAGTCGCTTTCGCCCCGGCCCGCCACGTCGGGGCAAACCACGCGGATGCCGCCCGAAGACGATGCCCCGGCCCGCTCGCACAAAGCCTGCGCCAGCACGTCAAAGTCGCGTCCCTGGCGGGTCAGCCCATGCACGCACAGCACGACATGCGGGCTGTCGGGCTGGCCCCATTGCCAATAGGCCATGCGATGGCCCTCGGCTGCATCGGCACAGGTGACGTAGTTCAGGCTGGGTTCAGTCATGGTGGAGCATTCAGGAAAAAGCTGGATAAAGCTTGATAATTGATTTGGCAAATTTTGCACCGTCTGGCGCGCAAAACGCTCTTCAACTCTCAAGTCAACCATCGTAAATCATCCGGAGAAACTTCATGCTCAAAGGTAAAACAGCTCTTGTCACAGGCTCGACCAGCGGAATCGGCCTGGGCATTGCCAAGGCCCTGGCCGAACAGGGCGCCAACATCGTCTTGAACGGATTTGGCGATGTGGACGGCCCCAAGGCCGAGATTACAGCGCTGGGCGTGAAAGTCGCTTACCACGGCGCCGACATGAGCAAGCCAGGTGAGATCGAGGAGATGATGCGTTTTGCCGCCGCCGAGTTTGGCCAGGTCGATATCCTGGTCAACAACGCCGGCATCCAGCACGTTGCCCGGATTGAAAACTTTCCGGCTGAAAAGTGGGATGCGATCATCGCCATCAATCTGAGCAGCGCCTTTCACGCAACCCGCCTGGCGCTGCCCGCCATGCAGGCCGCTGACAACGGCAAGGGCTGGGGCCGCATCATCAACCTGGCGTCGGTGCATGGCCTGGTGGGTTCGGCCGAAAAATCAGCCTATGTCGCGGCCAAGCACGGCATTGTCGGCCTGACCAAGGTGACGGCCCTTGAAAACGCCACCAGCGGCGTGACGTGCAACGCCATCTGCCCGGGCTGGGTGCTGACGCCGCTGGTGCAAAAACAGGTCGATGCCCGGGCTGCGGAAGGCGGCATCAGCAACGAAGCGGCCAAGCAGCAACTGCTGGGTGAAAAAGAACCGTCGATGCAGTTCACCACGCCTGAAGAACTGGGCGCGCTGGCGGTGTTTTTCTGCTCGCCGGCCGGCGCCAATATCCGGGGCGTGGCGTGGAACATGGATGGCGGCTGGACCGCGCAATAAACCGCTGTGTGCCATGACGGCGTTGACTTCGCCCAGTTACAGCCGCCGTGGATCGGTGTGCAGCAGCAGTTCGACCAGCGAGCGCAGATGCGCCTTCAGGGCATCTGCGCCTGGCGTCATCTCCAGTGTTTCTTCGTTCATGTAGAGCTTGCGGTTGATTTCAAGCTGAAGGCTGTGCCGCTGCGCTGCCGGGTCGCCGTAGCGCCGCACCAGTTCCACGCCCTTGTACGGATGGTTGTACGCCACGTGGTAGCCCAGCGCCCGCAAATGCGCGCAGACCAGCGCGGACAAGGCCGGGCTGGCCGTGCTGCCATCGCGGTCGCCGATCACGAAATCGGCATGCTTTTCGCCCGGAAAGTCGGTCGCGTGGCTGGACGCAACCGCCGGCATCGAATGGCAATTGACATGGATGCTGTAGCCGTGCAGGGCATGCGCCTGGTCAATCGCCTGCGCCACGGCCGCGTGGTAGGGCTGCCAGCAGTGCGCGATGCGCGCGCTCACTTCTTCGACCGACAGCCTGCGCTCATAGATGGGCAGGCCGTCGTCCGTGGTGCGCCAGACCAGCCCCTTGCCGAGCCGCACCTTGGACAGCAGGCCGGGATCGGTTTCCACCGGATGCGGCCAGGGCTCGTCCAGCAGCGAGACATCCAGCTCGGTGGTGTTGCGGTTGGCATCGAGGTAGCTGCGCGGAAAATGCGCTTCAATCCAGTGCGCGCCCAGGCCGGGCGCAAAGTCATACAGCTTTTCAACATGCGTGTCTTCAGCGCGCCGCAAGACGGCCAGCTCGCAGGTGTAGAGAAAATCCGCTGGATAAACCACGCCGCTGTGGGGCGAGTCAAGAACCAGCGCGCTGCTGCCGGGAAGGTGGGTGATGAGCTGCATGCGCCGACTTTAGCAGCAGCGTTCGCCCGCAGGCAAAACCCGTTCACGGAAAACCCCCGAGCCTTCAGGGAAGGGAACTTCTGGTGCTCGAACTGCTCAAAAAAGCGCTTGTAAGCTGCCTTTTGTCCTACACAAAATGGCCCTTTTTGGCCCCACAGTCGCGTTTACCCCTCACCCTGGACGGGTCAGCGCAGCTAAGTCACAAGGCATGTGCTGACAGACACTTTTCGTTATTTACCCACGAAGGAGCACCATGAAATCGTTGAACCGCATTTTTTCAGCCACCGTTCTGGCGGTTGCCGCACTGACGGCTGCCGCCGGCGCGCAGGCCCAGAGCAATTACGCCCTGTATGGTCCCGGCTCCGGTTATGTGGGCCTGAATGCAGGCCAGTCCAACTACTCGCTGGGCAGCGGCTTGAGCCTGTTTTCCGCCGACAAACACGACACGGCGTACAACATCTATACCGGCACGTTCATCCACCCCAACTTTGGCCTGGAGTTGGGCTATACCAACTTCGGCAAGATTGACCGGGCTGGCGGCAGGACCAAAGCGGAAGGCATCAACCTGAGCCTGGTCGGCAGAGCGCCGATCAGCCCGTCATTCAACCTGCTTGGCAAACTGGGCACGACTTACGGCCGCACCGATGTTTCGTCCGTTCCCGGCTCGGGCGTTGCGGCCGGCAAGGAAACCGGCTTTGGCGTGTCCTACGGCCTGGGCGCCGAATATGTGTTCAACCCGCAGTTGTCGGCCGTGCTCCAGTACGACGAGCACCGGCTGAAATTTAAGGGCGAAGGCCGGGACCGCATCAGCGCCACGACCGTCGGTTTGCGCTACCGCTTCTAAACCCTTGGCAAGCGCCGCACGGCGTTTGCCACCCACAGGCCTGCAAATCAGTGGTTTGCAGGCCTTTTTATTTCGACGCGCATTTTTGCTATTTAAAAAATAGCAAACTATGCTTATACAACATGCGTAAATGGCCAATTTGTTGGTCAATTGATGCGCACCGGCCTGAGATTCGACCCGCGCTTTCGATGTCCTCCCGGCATCGGCGAAAATACAGCCCCGCCCTGACTTTCCTTGCAGAACCGACCCGACCGCATGCACTCCCCTCTTCATAAATCAGCCACTGAACGGTTTTTCCAGGCGCTCGCCTTCGAAGTGCTGGCCGTTGCCATCTGCGCACCACTGGGCGCGTGGCTGATGGGGTAT
The DNA here is from genome assembly GCF_000015505.1 of Polaromonas naphthalenivorans CJ2. Classification (GTDB taxonomy): domain Bacteria; phylum Pseudomonadota; class Gammaproteobacteria; order Burkholderiales; family Burkholderiaceae_C; genus Polaromonas; species Polaromonas naphthalenivorans. Next base: position 2,680,275 of record NC_008781.1, read on the forward strand.
TCGCTCGGACACATCGGCGTGCTCACCTTGATGATCTCGCTGATCGCGATGAGCTGGAACATGCTGTTCAACCTGGTTTTCGACCGCGCCCAGCGCCGCATGGGCTTTGACCGCACGCTGGCGGCACGCGCGGTTCATGCTGTCATGTTTGAAGTCGGGCTGGTGCTGGCCGTGGTGCCGCTGGCCGCCTGGTGGCTGGACATCGGCCTGTGGGAAGCCTTGGTGCTGGACATCGGCATCGCGCTGTTTTTCCTGCCCTACACGTTTGCCTTCAACTGGACTTACGACCACCTGCGGGCTCGCTTCATCGCCCGCAAAATCCGCCGCGCGCGCGCCTGAACACCGGCTCAGGGCATGCGGCCAAGCGGCAAGGCGCTGGACTGGACGCATTCAAACTGCCCGCTGGCCGCTTGAAAATCCCAGCGCTCCAGCTGGCACGCAAGCGGCTGACCGGCGCCTTCGTAGCGCAGCAGATTGACTGAATTCGGAATGCCCTGGCGCACCCGCGTCGAAAGCGCCGTGCCCGCCTGCACGCACCAGAGCCGGCGCTCCAGGGCGCCCAGGCGCGTGGACAGGTCGCAGACATACGGCAGGTGGATATGGCCGCCCATCACGATGTCGGCGCCCGCCCTGGCCCAGGCATGCACCGCCGGCTCCCAGCCGCGCAGGCGGTCATGCTGGTCCTCGGCGTGCAACACATGCACCGGCTGGTGCACCACCACGATGCGCAGCTGCGCCGGAGCCGAACGCCCCAGTTCGGCAACGACCCGCCCGATCTGCGCAGCCGAGACTTCGCCATTCTTGTGCCGCCAGCGGCGCGTGGTCTTGACGCCGATGACATGCAGCAGGGGCGTGGACACGACCGGCTCCAGCACCGGGCCAAAGGCCCGCAGAAAGCGTGCATAGGGGGTGAACAAGCGCTGGTAGAGATTAAGCAGCGGAATGTCGTGGTTGCCCGCAATAGCCAGCATTCGCGGTATTGCCAGGCGGTCGCAGAAAGCCCGCGCCTCGTTGAATTGCGACACCCGGGCGCGCTGGGTAATGTCGCCCGACAGCACCAGCACATCGGGCCGCTGCTCTTGGGCCAAGCGCACCAGCGCCTGCATCACGGCCGGCTGGACCGTGCCAAAGTGCGGATCGGAGATTTGCAGCAGGCAGGCCATGCGCAGCTTATTCAACCTTGACCTGATCGGCGGGCATGGGCACCAGCAGCAGCAGGGGCTCTTGAGCCACCTCAAACACCAGCGGCGTCTGCATCCAGGCGATTTCGCCGTCCGTGGCGACCTTGATGCGCTTCATGCCCCTGGGCGTCACCGTCAGGCGCTTGAAGGAAAAACTCCGGATGTTCTCGGCATCTCCCAGCCGTCCGAGCAAGCCGCGCAGCAGCAAGCCAAACAGCGCCAGCGTGCCGATGGGACGGACCGCCACGGCCGCAAGCTGCCCCTGCGCCACCGATTCGGCATGCTGCTCATCAATGCCGGCCCGGGTCAGCTGCAGCCGGTTGTTGCCGACGAACAGCGTGGGCGTGCGCAGTGACGCGGCCTGGCCCGCCGACTCGATGCGCAGCTGGAGTTGGCGGCGGGACTGCAGCAAGGTCGCCATGCCCGACAGGAAAGCCACGAAACGGCTGCGCCCGAACTGCTTCTTCCAGGCTTCGCGGTCTTCCAGTATCTGGGGGTACAGGCCGACGCTGGCATTGACCAGGAAAAGCCGGCCATTGACCTTGCCGGCCTGGACCGGCGAGACAAGTCCTGCCAAAAGCACCTGGGCCGCCTTGCCGCTGTCCTGCGAAATCGCATTGTCCCGGCCAAAATAATTGAAGGTTCCCTGGGGCAGCACGCCAAAAGGGCAGCCGCTGCCCAGCACCGCGTTGGCCACCGCATTGATGGTGCCGTCGCCTCCGGCGGCCACCACCACGCCCCGGCGCGCCCTGGCCAGGTCCACGGCACGCCGGGCCAGCATGTCCATCGACTCCGAAGCTTCGCACTGCAAGAATTCAAACTCGCGCCCGCCATCCTGCAGGACACGGCCGATGGTTTGCTGTTCCTCCCCGGCGTCGCGGCTGCCCGAACCGCCATTGAAGACAATGAAGAAAGGTCCGTGGCGCGCTGCCTGGCTGGCAAATTCCGGGATGTCAGTCATGCCGAAAGCACTCAGCGCAAGGCGTCATGGACGGGCGGGCAGCGGCAGCATCTGCACCGAACCCGAAACATTCACCAGCACCGTGCTTTTGCCGGCCTCCACCGGAACAGCAGACTCGGCCATGTCCGACTTGGCGCTCATCGCCACCATGCGCGGGCGCGGCGTGAAGCCCTGGTCATTGGCGTTGACCGATACCTCACGCAGGGTATAGCCGCCAAAGCCGAATGCGCTGGAAACCTCGCCCGCCTTGGCCTTGAAACGCTCAATCGCCTGCGCCTGGGCCTCGCCCTCGACCTTGGCGCGCTGCTCGCGGCTCAGCGCAAAGCTCACGCTGCCCAGGCTCAAGCTCTGGATCTTGCCGGCCGTTCCGGTGATGCGCGCAAAGTCCTTGCCTTCCAGCACCAGCTCGGTCGAGCCCTGCCAGCCGTTGATCTTCCCGTCCTTGCCATAGCGCGGGTACAGGCTGAAATTGCCGGTGCGCACCTCCATCAGCCCCGGCGATGCGGCTTGCCTGGCCTGGGTCAGGGCCGCGTCAAGCGCCTGCTTGAGCTGGGTCTGCACCGTGCCGGCGTCAAGGCCGTCGCGGCTGGTGCTCATCGAGATCGACAGCAGATCCTGCTGCACCTCGACCGAACCGCTGGCGGAAATCTGGGCCACGTTTTTCAGCGGCTCGTTCGGCAAATTCTGGGCAAAAAGACCTGTTGCGCATGCTGCAAGGGCGCAAGCAGCTATCAATTTAGGAGTAAGCATCACGATGGTTTGACCTTTCAGGCATGTAAAAAGAGGTTCAGACTGAAAAAACCTGATTCGATCAAGTCAGCCCTCAAAAAAACGGCTTGCGGGTTTGCGCCGCATCAGGCGGGCAAGGTAGCATGAAACCCTGAAAAACCTTGCAGGCCGATGCCGCGAACCACCTGCCCTGGCCCGCATCCTGTCAAGGCCAGCAACCCTGATCCAGAGTCTTTATCAAGCCCATATCGATTGCAAAACTTGCTTTTTGTTCCTGATTCCCGCCAAATGCCAACAATAGAAACAAGCGTAATAAAAAGTTTTTTTGAGTATAAAAAAAGACATTCTCTTTTTTCCGCCCGCAAAATGGGCTCTGTTACATATTAAAAGACCATCATGCTTCAAGCTCAAACCACTGCCCGCGCCGACAAAATCTTGATCCTCGATGATGACGCACGCATCCGAGACCTGCTACGCCGCTACTTGGCGCAGGAAGGTTTTGACGTGATCCTTGCCGAAGACAGCAAGGCATTGAACCGCATCATGCTGCGCGATGCGGTTGACCTGATCGTGCTCGACCTGATGATGCCCGGCGAAGACGGCCTGTCGATTTGCCGGCGCCTGCGCGCGGCCAACGACCGCACGCCCATCATCATGCTGACCGCCAAGGGCGAAGACGTGGACCGCATCGTCGGCCTGGAAGTCGGCGCCGACGATTACCTCGCCAAGCCCTTCAACCCGCGCGAACTGCTGGCCCGTATCCACGCCGTGCTGCGCCGCCGGCCCACCGCCGAAGTGCCGGGCGCGCCGTCGAGCGACCAGGAAGTGATCAACTTCGGCCCATTTTCCTTTGACATGAGCCTGCGCACGCTGCAAAAAAATGGCGAGGAACTGCCGCTGACCACCGGCGAATTCGCGATGCTCAAGACCCTGGTGCGCCATCCACGCCAGCCGCTGTCGCGTGAAAAGCTGGCCCAGCTGGCGCGCGGCCGGGAGTTCGAGCCCTTTGACCGCAGCCTGGACGTGCAGGTCTCGCGCCTTCGCAAGCTGATTGAAACCGATGCGGCCGTGCCGCGCTACATCCAGACCGTCTGGGGAATCGGCTACGTGTTCGTGCCGGACGGCAACAGCTAAGGAAGTCAGCGAGCCAGGCGCCTGCCGCCTGAAAGCTCAGCCCCTTGCACAAGGGTGGCGCACTTGATTCACCTGTTTTTCAAATTCTGAAGGCGCCAGCCTCTAGCCATGTCATCTTCCCGTTCATCGACCCTGGAAACCGCGCCGGCTCCCCTGGAGGCGCGGCCGCGCCGGGGAATCAACCTGTTCTGGAGGACTTTTTTCTTCCTGGCGCTGCTGCTGTTCGGCTCCATCGTGGCCTGGCTGCAAACCTTCCGCACCCTGGAAACCGAGCCGCGTGCCATCCAAAACGCCCAGCAGCTGGCCACCCTGGTGAATTTGAGCCGCACGGCGCTTCGCTATTCCGACGCCATTGCGCGGGTGTCGCTGATCAAGACGCTGGCCGAGGAAGAGCATGTCCGCATCACGCCGCGCCAGCCCACGGACAAATTCGAGCCCTACGTCAGCGATGAATTCGATGAACGCATCGCCGCCGAACTCACCAGCCGGCTTGGCAATGGCACGGTGGTCGCCGGCAAGGTCAACGGCCTGCAAGGTTTGTGGATCGGATTTTCCATCGATGGCGATTCTTACTGGCTGCTGACGGACACCTCGCGGCTTGGCCCTTCCCGAACCAGCACCTGGGCCATCTGGCTCGTCATGGCGGCGGTGTTGTCGCTGACGGGTGCGGCGGTGATTGCACGCCTGATCAACCAGCCCCTGAAACAACTGTCGTTTGCCGCCAGCCGGATGCGCGATGGCGATTTCGAGGCCAGCTGGCTCGACGAGCAGGTGGCGACCAGCGAGATTCGCGAAGTCAATATCGGCTTTAACCGCATGGCCGCGCAACTCTCCAAGATCGAGCAGGACCGGGTGGTCATGCTGGCCGGCATTTCCCATGACCTGCGCACCCCGCTGGCGCGGCTGCGCCTGGAAACCGAAATGAGCGTGGCCGACCCGGATGCGCGCGAGCACATGGCCAATGACATTGCCCAGCTCGACGCCATCATTGACAAATTCCTCGATTACGCCCGCCCCGAGCCGGCCCATCTGGAGCCGATATCGCTCAATGACCTGATCGATGCGTCCATGTATGCAGTGGCCGACTACCCCGACATGACGGTCAGCGTCAGCATTCCCGAAGGCACCAAGGTGCTGGCGGACCAGGTCGATCTGTCACGCGTGATTGCCAACCTGCTGGAGAATTCCAGGCGTTATGGCAAAAAGCCCGGCTCCAACATGGCGCTGGTCGATATTTCAGCCCGGGTCAGCGACGCCTGGGTGCTCATCAAGGTGCGCGACCATGGCAGCGGCGTGCCGCCCGGGGTCTTGTCCAGGCTCACCAATCCGTTTTTCAGGGGCGATTCAGCCCGCACCGAAGCCACGGGTGCCGGCCTGGGCCTGGCCATTGCCGAAAAAACCGTGCTGCGCATGGGCGGCCTGTTCAGCCTGTCGAACACCAGCTCGGGCGGGCTGGCCGCGCACATCAAGCTGCGCCGGGGCTAAGCCGCCCTGCGGCAGGGCTGGCGCAACGGCTTTCAACTGAAATTTATAGCCAAATACGGCTTTTGCGCAATATCCACGTGTATATACAGCTATCAATACAATAGCGCAACCGCCCGCGCTTCCAGACTCAGGCCCTGGCCGACCGGACCGAGCTTTTCGGCCGTCTTGGCCTTGACATTGACCTGGCTTTCCTGCAGTCCCAGCGCCTCGGCGATGCGAACCCGCATCGCCTGGATGTGCGGCGCCAGCCGGGGCGCCTGCGCCACGATGGTGCTGTCGATGTTGCCGATGCGCAGGCCGCGCGCGGCCAGCAGCCGGCCGGTTTCACGCAGCAGCAGCACCGAATCGGCGCCCTTGAAACGCGCATCGGTATCGGGAAAATGGCTCCCGATATCGCCCAGCCCGGCCGCGCCCAGCAGCGCGTCGATGATCGCGTGCAGCAGCACATCGGCATCCGAATGCCCGAGCAGGCCCAGCGTGTGCGCCACCTCGACGCCGCCCAACATCAGCTTGCGCCCCGGCACCAGCGCATGCGTGTCCCAGCCCTCGCCGATGCGGAACGGGGGAAGCGGGGCGATGGGAGCGGAATTCATGAGTCGGGCTTTCGTGGGGTCAGGGTTTTATAGTCAGTCCGGGCGGACCCGGCTCAAGAGAATCGCCTCGGCCAGCGCAAAGTCGTCCGGGTAGGTGACCTTGAAGTTCTGCGCGCTGCCGGGCACCAGCCTGGGCGCCAGGCCCAGCGCTTCAATGGCGCTGGACTCGTCGGTGACGGCCCTTCCCGCGCTTTCGGCGGCATCCAGCGCCTGCGTCAAGAGGCCGATGCGAAACATCTGCGGCGTTTGCGCCAGCCATTTGTCGCTGCGGTCCAGCGTGCCGGAAACGCGCCCGCTGGCCGCCTGCTTGAGCGTGTCGGGCAATTGATGCGCCAGCAGGCCACCCACCTCGTCATGCCGGCAGGCGTCGATCAGCTGCTTGATTTGGCCGGGCGTCACCAGGCAGCGGGCGGCATCATGGACCAGCACCCAGTCCCCGGCTTGCGCCCCGGACTGAAGCAGCGCATCAAGCCCCCGGCGCACGCTTGTCGCCCGGCTGGCGCCGCCACACGCGGCCACGTCGAACTGTTTTTCGGTGATTGAATCAAAGAAACCGTCGCCCGGCGCGACCACCACCAGCGTTCGGGCCAGACGCCCGACCGCCAGAAAAGCCGCCAGCGTGTGCAGCACCATCGCTTGGCCGGCAATTTTTTGGTACTGCTTGGCCTGCCCGGCCACCACGCCGGCCCGGCTGCCCTGCCCGGCGCACGGAATCAGGGCAAAAAAACGGCTGCGGGAACGGGTATCGGCTGAGTTTGTCATCACCGCTGATCATAAATTCTAAAATCAGGCCGATGCACCTTCCTCTACTCGCGACCGGCAAACGCTACACCCTGCCCCAGCCCACGGGTTCCGCCGACGCCCTGCTGCTGGCCCGCTTGGGGCAGCGCGAAAAAGCCGCCGGCAAACTCACCGCCATCGTCACCTCGGACGCCAGCACGGCCCAGCGCCTGATGGACGAGATGGCGTTTTTTGCGCCCGACCTGCGCTGCGCGCTGTTTCCCGACTGGGAAACGCTGCCCTACGACGCGTTTTCGCCGCACCAGGATTTGATCAGCGAACGGCTGGCCACGCTGTGGCGCATCCAGCAGCGCGACAAGGAAACCGGCGCCGACGTGGTCATCGTGCCGGCCACCACCGCGCTGTACCGGCTGGCGCCGCCGTCTTTCCTGGCCGGCTACACGTTTGAATTCAAGGTCAGGCAAAAGCTCGATGAAACCCGGCTGAAGGCCCAGCTCACGCTGGCGGGCTACAGCCATGTGACGCAGGTCGTCAGCCCCGGCGAATACGCGGTGCGCGGCGGCCTGATCGACCTGTTCCCGATGGGCTCGCTGGTGCCTTACCGCGTCGATCTGTTCGATGACGAAATCGACAGCATCCGCACTTTTGACCCGGACAGCCAGCGCAGCCTCTACCCGGTGCCCGAGGTGCGCTTGCTGCCGGGCCGCGAATTCCCGATGGACGACGATGCGCGCGCCAAATTCCGCAAGCGCTGGCGCGAACTGCTCGACGGCGACCCGACCAAGAGCCGCATCTACAAGGACATGGGCAACGGCGTGGCGACGGCAGGCATCGAGTACTACCTGCCGCTGTTCTTCGAAGAAACCGCCACCGTGTTCGACTACCTCGGCAAGAACGCGACGGTGGTGCTGCACGGCGATTTGGAACCCGCCTTCCAGCGCTTCTGGCAGGACACCAAGGACCGCTACCGGCTGGTGAAGGACGCGCCCGACCGCCCCGCGCTGCCGCCCGAATCGCTGTTTTTGACCACCGAGCAGTTCTATACGCGCGCCAACGACTATGCCCAGCTGGCGCTGCGCGGCACGGTCGAAGACGTGGCCGACAACGCACAATTCCAGAAACTCGGCGAAATGGCCGTGGTGCGCGGCGCCGAAGACCCGCTGGCCGGCTTCAAGCGCCATGCCAAAAACACCGCCCACCGCGTGCTGCTGCTGGCCGAAAGCGATGGCCGGCGCGAAAGCCTGCTGGACTTTTTGCGCGCCAGCAACGTCAGCCCGCCCGCCTTCGACTCGCTCGAAGACTTCCAGACCAGCATTGAGAAAATCGGCATCGCCACCGCTGCGCTGCACACCGGCTTCAGCTGGCTTGAAGAAAGCATCGACTTCGTCACCGAAACCGAGCTGTTCGCAGCCGGCGTCACCATCCGCCGGCGCAACAAGCGCCAAGAACAGGTCAGCGATGTCGAAGCGCTGATCAAGGACTTGTCCGAACTCAACGTCGGCGACCCAGTGGTGCACAGCGCCCACGGCATCGGCCGCTACCGGGGGCTGATCAACCTCGATCTGGGCGAAAAGAATCCCGACGGCTCGCCCGCATTGCAGGAATTTTTGCACCTCGAATACGCCGACAAGGCCACGCTCTACGTGCCGGTCAGCCAGTTGCACCTGATCAGCCGCTACACCGGCGTCAGCGCCGATGAGGCACCGCTGCACAAGCTGGGCAGCGGCCAGTGGGAAAAGGCCAGGCGCAAGGCCGCCGAGCAAATCCGCGATTCGGCCGCCGAACTGCTCAACATCTACGCCCGCCGCGCCGCCCGGGAAGGCCATGCCTTTCGCTACTCGCCCGGCGACTACGAGGTGTTCGCCAACGATTTCGGCTTTGACGAAACGCCCGACCAGAGCGCGGCGATTCACGCCGTCATCCAGGACATGATCAGCCCGCGCCCGATGGACCGGCTGGTCTGCGGCGACGTGGGTTTCGGCAAGACCGAAGTCGCCCTGCGCGCGGCTTTCATCGCGATTACCGGCGGCAAGCAGGTGGCGCTCCTGGCGCCGACCACGCTGCTGGCCGAACAGCACTACCAGACGCTGGTGGACCGCTTCGCCAAGTGGCCGGTCCGGGTCGCCGAGATGAGCCGCTTCCGTTCGGCCAAGGAAATCACCGCCGCCATCAAGGGCCTGGCCGATGGCAGCGTCGATATCGTCGTCGGCACGCACAAGCTGCTGAGCGAAACAACCAAGTTCAAGGACTTGGGGCTGCTCATCATTGACGAGGAACACCGCTTTGGCGTGCGCCACAAGGAGGCCATGAAAGCCCTGCGCGCCGAGGTCGATGTGCTGACGCTGACGGCCACGCCGATTCCGCGCACGCTGGGCATGGCGCTTGAAGGCTTGAGGGATTTAAGCGTGATCGCGACCGCCCCGCAAAGGCGTCTCGCCATCAAGACCTTTGTGCGCACCGAGGGCAACGGCGTGATCCGCGAGGCCGTGCTGCGCGAATTGAAGCGCGGCGGCCAGGTTTACTTTTTGCACAACGAAGTCGAAACCATTGAAAACCGCCGCCAGAAGCTCGAAGAGCTGCTGCCCGAGGCGCGCATTGCCATCGCCCACGGCCAGATGCCCGAGCGCGAACTGGAGCGGGTCATGAAGGACTTCGTCGCCCAGCGCTTCAATGTGCTGCTGTGCTCGACCATCATCGAGACCGGCATCGACGTGCCCAGCGCCAACACCATTTTGATGAGCCGCGCCGACAAGTTCGGCCTGGCGCAACTGCACCAGCTGCGCGGCCGCGTCGGCCGAAGCCACCACCAGGCCTATGCCTACCTGATGGTGCCCGACCTCGAAGGCCTGACCAAGCAGGCCAGCCAGCGCCTGGACGCGATTCAGCAGATGGAAGAACTCGGCTCGGGCTTCTATTTGGCGATGCACGACCTGGAGATTCGCGGCACCGGCGAGGTGCTGGGCGAAAACCAGAGCGGCAACATGCTCGAAATCGGCTTTCAGCTCTACAACGAAATGCTGGGCGAAGCGGTGGCGTCCTTGAAGGCCGGCCGCGAGCCGGATTTGCTGTCGCCGCTCAGCGTGACCACCGAGATCAACCTGCACGCACCCGCCCTGCTGCCGAGCGACTACTGCGGCGACGTGCATCTGCGCCTGAGCTTCTACAAAAAGCTGGCCACGGCGAAGAAGACCGACCAGATCGACGCCCTGCTCGAAGAACTCGTGGACCGCTTCGGCAAGCTGCCCGCGCAGGCGCAGACGCTGATCGACGTGCACCGCCTGCGCGTGATCGCCCGGCCGTATGGCGTGGTCAAGGTCGATGCCGCGCCCGGCGTCATCACCATCACCTTCAAGAAAGACCCGCCGATTGACGCCATGGCCATCATCCAGCTGATCCAGAAGAACAAGCACATCAAGCTCGCCGGCAACGACAAGCTGCGCATCGAGCGTGCCTTGCCCGAAGCGAAGGACCGGGCGCAGATGGTGCGCGACGTGCTGCGGAGCCTGGGGCAGCCGGTGGCGGCAGAGGTATTGGCATAGGCCCAAGCATAGGCTAAACTGCTTTCAGCACCTCACCGGAGAAAAGCAATGAATCAAATCGCTGAAAAAACCTTTGACCCCCAAGGTGAAACGCCAGCCCGCCAGGTCAGGCTGTTTCGCAACGGCGCCAACCAGGCGGTGCGAATTCCCCGTGAATTCGAGTTGGCCGGAACACAAGCCATGATGCGCAAGGTGGGAAATTCGCTGGTCATAGAGCTGTTGCCAGTGGAGTACCCCCGAGGTTCTCCGCAGGCTTTTTTACAGGCGCTCGACGAAATTGCCAAACTCGGCCCCTGCGACGACGAATTCCCCGATGTGGACGCTGGCATGCTGCCGCTTGACGACATCGTGCTGTGAGTACGGCAGCGAAGACAGCCCCCAGCGCGGCAGCAGGCATTTTTCTGCTCGACACCAACATCATCAGCGACCTCATGAAAGGCGAACCCAGCCTGGCAGCCCGGCGTGGCCGCGAGGCGGTTGCGCAAGGCAGGGTGGCTTCGGTTTGCACCAGCGTGATCGTGCAGTGCGAACTGATGTTCGGCCTCCTGAAACGGCCCTCTCTTCGGCTGCAAGCTGCCTACGATCTTGAAATTGCCCGTTTGCAGGTTGAACCACTCACCGAGGCGGTGCCTCCAATTTACGCCCGCTTGCGCGCGCAGCTTGAAGCCAAAGGCACGCCCATAGGCCCCAACGACGCCTTGATTGCCGCCCATGCCATGGCCCTGAATGCCACGCTGGTCAGTGCCGATGCCGAGTTTCTGCGCGTGCCGGGCTTGCGGGTCGAGAACTGGCTGGCGGAGGAAAGCACATGAATTCAAACCTGACTCCAGTCACGCTGGACTTACCCGATGAATTAATCGCCGAGTTAACCCTTGCGGCCCAGGCGAAAGGCTTGAGCCTGGAGGAATGGGTAACGATTTTGGTGACAAAAGCGATCAGTGAATTGCCCGACGATTCCACAACACAGACCAGCGAAAGCCAGGCTTTCGAAGAAGCAGCCAAGACGCTGACAGCCCTGGAACCCAAGGATGGCGCACCCAACCCAGCACCGTCAAAATTTATAGTGAAATAAGCCTCTTGTGCACACCAACCATGCACAAGCAGCTATCAAAACAATAGTAACTTCCTTCATGAACCCCATCGAACACTCCCCCGGCCTCGTCGTCAACATCGCCACGCCCGACCTCAAGCTCCGCGACTTCAAGCTGATCGCCTTCGACATGGACTCGACGCTGATCAACATCGAATGCGTCGATGAAATCGCCGATGCCGTGGGCCGCAAGGCCGAAGTCGCCGCCATCACCGAAGCCGCAATGCGCGGCGAGATCACCGACTTCAAGGACAGCCTGCGCCGGCGCGTGGCGCTGCTCAAGGGCGTGAGCATGGCCAGCATGGACGAGGTGTACCGCGAGCGCCTCAAGCTCAACCCCGGCGCGGCCGAACTGGTGCGCGCCTGCAAGGACGCGGGCATGAAGATTTTGCTGGTCAGCGGCGGCTTCACCTATTTCACCGACCGCGTGAAGGGCCTGCTGGACATCGACTTCACGCGCTCGAACGTGCTGGAAGTCAGGGACGGCCTGCTGACCGGCAAGATGATCGATCAATCCTGGGGCGACATCTGCGACGGCGAGGAAAAGCGCCGCATGCTGATCCAGACCTGCGGCCAGCTGGGCATCAACCCGCTGCAGGCGATTGCCATGGGCGACGGCGCCAACGACCTGCCGATGATGGGCGCGGCCGGCCTGTCAGTGGCCTACCACGCCAAGCCGAAAGTGCGCGAGCAGGCGATGGTGGCGATCAACGCGGGCGGGCTGGACCGGCTGCTGGAGTTGATGAGGTAGCCGCCCTGCCCGTCAATCCCCGCCATGCAGCTTGGCATGGATGCGCCGGATGTTGCGCCACACCAGCCACAGCACCAGCGGAATCGCGGCGCCGACCAGCATTTCAGGGTTGACCGGCGCGCCCGCCGCCTTGGCCGCCTTGCCGCCGTAGAGCAGCAGGCTGATCACGTAGTACGAGATGGCGGCAATCGACAGGCCTTCCACCGTTGATTGCAGGCGCAGCTGCAGCTCTTGCCCGCGCGTGAGCTTTTCCAGCAGCAGCTGGTTCTGGCTTTCGGTGGCAATGTCCACCCGGGTGCGCAGCAGCGCACTGGTGCGCGAAACGCGTTCGGACAACGACGCCAGGCGCTGCGCCGTGGCCGCCACCGTGGACATGGCTGGCGACAGGCGGCGCTGCATGAACTCGCCGATGGTCTGCGTCCCCGGAATTGCTTTTTCGCGCAGCTCGGTGATGCGCTGGCCCACCAGCATGTCGTAGGCGCGCGTGGCCGAGAAGCGGTAACCATGCTCGGCGATGGCGCGCTCCACGCGAGCTGCCAGCGACACCAGCGTGTCCAGCAGTTCCTGGTCGGACGCCGCCTTGTTCTCCAGCCGCGCCGTGATTTCCGACAGCTGTCGTTCGGCCTCGCCCAGCAGGGGCGCCAGCTGCTTGGACACGGGCAGGCCGCGCAGCGCCATCAGGCGGTAGGTTTCAATCTCCAGCAGACGCTGCGAGACGCGGCTGGCGCGCGTCTCGGACATGTCCGCCGGCGCGATCACCAGCATGCGCTCAAAGCCGTCGGCCCCGATGCAGAATTCAGTCACCGCCCACGAGTGCCCGTTGCCCAGTTGCGAAGCCACCACGGTCCGCCCGCCGAACCAGGCCTGCGCCTGTCCCATCAGCACCCGCTCGTCGGAAAGATCCCCGTGAACCATGGCCATCTGGATGGCCGCCACGGTATGCCCGGGAATGCCGCGCAGCCAGTCAGGCGTGACGACCGGGTCAGACAGCAACTCCGGGTCCGAAGCCCCCAGCTGTGCGTCGGCGGGCAGCGGCTGCACGATGGAGTAACGGGTGAACTCGGTGTGCCGCTCCCATTTGACCGTGTAACCCTCAAAGCGCAGACGCAGGAAGTTGCCGTGCAGGCTGTCCAGCGGCAATTCCTGCTGCCCGGGCAGGCGACTCAGATGGTCGCGCTCCTGCTCGCGCGTCACGCCCGCGTTGAGCACGGCCACGTAGATGATGAGGGCCGGCAGCCGCACGCGGGCCGAGGGCCGAGCATGCACCTCGTTGTGCAGCTTGACACGCAAGGGGTCGTCAGGCGGCAGAAAACTGGCGGCAAGGGAAGCTGGCGGCGGGCTGAGGATCATGGAATGGAACCGTGGTTTTTATGGCTGTGATGGACGCGCTGGCATGCGGAAAGCTGTTGCTTGCGCGCAGGCAGGCAGTTTCTTCTTCAGGATGCGCCATCGGCAGGAGCGACCGTCAGCCGCCTTTGCACCTGCCCCGGCGCCGTGCTGGAGACCGGAACCCGGCCCGACGCGTGGCGCTGGCCGTTACAGACCTCGTGGCTGATGGCCAGGTTCTCGGCATGGCTGTTACCGCCCTCGCTCAGGGCCTGGATGTGTTCCAGCGTCGCCGCCTCGGGCGTGACGTGTTCGCCGCAGACCCAGCAAGGCACCACGCCATGCAGCTGGCGGGCCACGGTTTTGTACATCTTGATACGGAGGTGTCGCAAACTGCTCATGCGGGGATTTTCGTGCAAAACCGCGCGCATTCCGCCCTGGCCCCCGGCAGTTCACCAAACGCTATGCATTTAATATCCCGTTTTTGCATAATGGCCGTTGCTTGCCTCGCGCCGTGAGGTGGCGACACTACCCATTTCAACCCACCAAAGGACTGCCATGAAGGGCGACGCACAAGTCATTTTTTTCCTGCAGGCCCAGCTCAAGAATGAGCTGACGGCCATCAACCAGTATTTTGTGCATTACCGCATGTTCAAGCACTGGGGACTGGACAAGCTGGCCAAGAAGGAATACGAGGAATCCATCGGCGAGATGAAGCACGCCGACCGGCTGATGGACCGCCTGTTCATGCTGGACGCCCTGCCCAACCTTCAGGATCTGGGCAAGCTGATGATCGGCGAGGATGTGCTCGAAGCACTGAGTAGCGACCTGGCGCTTGAAACCGGCGCTCAGGCGACCGTCAAGGACGGCATGGCGCATTGCGAAAGCGTGCGCGACTATGTCTCGCGCGATTTGCTGCAGGACATCCTGAATGACACCGAGGAGCACATCGACTTCCTCGAAACCCAGATCGAGCTGGCCGCCAAGGTCGGCATCCAGAACTACCTGCAAAGCCAGATGGGCGAGATCAGCTAGGCGGCGCGACGCCAGCCACCGCTCTGTTTGGAGCCGGTGCATGGAACACAAAGGGGCCTCATGGCCCCTTTGTTGTTTTTTAGCCGCAAATCAAAAAACCTTTACCTTATTGATGCAATTTATTACGAATCATTCTCATTAACTATAAAATTCAGCCTGAACTTTACGAGCCAGCCAACTCGCATTCCCTAAAGGGGACAGCTTCGAGCACAGCCAAGCCAATCACTGAAACCCGGTCCGTCTCCGCAGAGCCGGACCCCGCTTGGAGCCCTCTTTTGGCACACCCTTCCGCACGCCCTGCCCGCACCCGGCGCACCGCCGCATCCCGTACCAGCCACGCCGGCAATCCTTCATCCAATGACTTGCGGCCAAGCCCCTTGTCTTCTGAACGGGCGCTGCTGCCTTTGGGCGCGCTGATGCTGGCCGCTTCATTCGGCAGCTGGGCCCAGACCAGCATGACGCCGGACAAGACACTGAAGACGGTGACCGTGACCGAGACGGCCGAAGCACCCGAAGGAAAAGATTCCCTGCGCGCCACCGAGACGACCATCGGCAAGGGCAAGCAAAAACTGCGCGATATTCCGCAGTCGATCACCGTCGTCACCGAAAAGCTGATCGATGACCGCAACCTGGACACCTTCAAGGAAGCGCTGAAAAACACCTCCGGCATTTCTTTCGTCGCGGCGGAAGGCGGCGAGTCGGACATCAAGCTGCGCGGCTTCTCATTGGCCGCCACCGGCGACATTTTTGCCGACGGCATACGCGACCCGGCTTTTTATGACCGTGATACCTTCAACCTGGACCGCCTGGAAGTCATGCGCGGATCAGCCTCGATGCTGTTTGGCCGGGGCTCCACGGGCGGCGCAGTCAACCAGGTCAGCAAGGCCCCGCGCCTGATCGACGAGCACCAGGTCGATCTGACGCTGGGCAGCCATGACTATCGCCGCGTGGTCGGCGACTTCAACCTGAAAACCGGCGAAAGCGCCGCGCTGCGGATCAATGCCATGGTCACCACGGCGGACAACGACGGGCTGGGCAACAGCCTTGACAAAAAGGGGCTGGCCGCCGCCTACCGCTGGGGCATCGGCGAGCGCGACGAGTTTTCCGTGAGCATCTACAGCCTGGACAACAAAAACGGCGTCAACTACGGCCTGCCGTGGATCAAGCCGACCAGCACTTCGCCAGATTCGGCCACTACCATCCTGCCAGTGGACCCCAAAACTTACTATGGGCTGGCCAGCGACTACAACGACGGCAGCGCGAACTACGCCACGCTGTCGCATCTGCATCGGTTCGACGATGGCAGCGAACTCAAAACACAGCTGCGAAAAGGTGTTTACACCCGCGACCAGAGAGCGAGCACGGTGCGCCGGTCTCCCACCACGACCAGTTTGGAAACTTTAAATCCGAATACCGTTTTTACGAGAAATTCACAGCCGAAGATTCAGGATCTGAATACAGTGTTTGTCCAGAGCGATTTCAGCAGCAAGTTCAATGCGCTCGGCGTGCAGCATGAAATTTTGACCGGAGTGGACCTGGCGCAGGAAAAGAAAACTGTTTATGCCGCCCGCACACCCGCGCAAGGTGGTGTGACCAACACAAAACCACCCACCACATTTGGAACGCCTAGTGACGGTGCATGGTTCGACGAAAGCTCGCGCGTCCTGCGACTCAATAATCACTATGAATCAACCGGCTGGGGCGTCTATGCCCAGGACATGATTCAGGTGGCGCCGCACTGGAAAGTGTTGGCAGGGCTGCGCTACGACAGTTTGGTAGGTGACTATGACAGTTATACAGTTAACCCTGACGTCAAAACCAGCTACAAAATGAAAGTGTCCGAGTGGAGCCAGCGCCTGGGCCTGCTGTACCAGCCGAACGACCTGCACTCCTACCATGTGTCGGCCGCAACCTCGTTCAATACTTCCGGCGATGCTTATTCATTAAGCTCAGCCAATGTGAACATCGACCCCGAGAAAAGCATCAACCTCGAACTGGGCGCCAAGCTGGACTCGGCCGATAAGCGCTTCACCACGCGGCTGGCGCTGTTCAGGTCCACCAAGCTGCATGAGCGCAACACCGACCCGCTGGTCACAAACCTGGTCACGCTTTCCGGCAAGCGCCATGCCATCGGCGCGGAAGTCGATTTCAGCGGCCGCCTGACCCCGGCATGGGAAATTTATGGCTCCTTCATGTGGATTCCGAGCGCCAAGATCGACATCGGCGTTGCGGGCTCCGAAGGACAGGGCACGCGCCCGTCGAACACGCCAAAAGTCAGCGGCACCTTCTGGAATACCTACCAGATCAATCAGCAGTGGCGAGTTGGCGCCGGCCTGAACTTTCGTGGCAAGCAAACCCCCATCCGCAACCCTGGCTGGGAAGTGGACAGCTACGTCACGGGCGACCTGATGGCCGAATACAAGGTTAGCGAGAACTTCATCGTCAAGGCCAACCTGAGCAATGTGACCAACAAGCTGTACGCAGACCAGTTGTACACCGGCCATTACATTCCCGGCCCAGGACGCTTGTTCCAGGTCACGGGAAGTATCAAGTTCTAAACTTGTAGCCAATTTTCAAAGCCTGCTGTCGCCCTGGTTTCCACCAGGGCGACTTTTTTACTTGCCAAAGCCCTGAACCGCCATGCTGCTGACCCTTCCCAATCTCCTTTCCCCTGCGGACCTGCTGGCCGCGCGCGCGCTGCTGTCGGCGGCGCCCTGGGCCGATGGCCGCGCCACGGCCGGCATCCAGGCCGCGCAGGTCAAGAACAATGAACAGCTTCCCTCCGATTGCGAGGCGACGCGCGCCATTCAGGCAATGGTGATGAAAGGGCTTGATGGCAGCCCGGTCTTTTTTTCCGCCGCGCTGCCGAAAAAGATGTTTCCGCCGCGCATCAACCGATACGGCGGCGACAGCAATTTTTACGGCAACCATGTTGACAATGCCATCCGCGCCGTTCCCAACAGCCCGCAGCGCGTGCGCACCGACATCTCCTGCACGGTATTTTTGAACGACCCCGGCGACTATGACGGCGGCGAACTCACCATTGCCGACACGTATGGAGAGCAGCGCGTCAAGCTGCCGGCCGGGCATGCCGTGCTGTATCCGGGCACCAGCCTGCACCAGGTCCGGCCGGTGACGCGCGGGCACCGGCTGGCCTGCTTTTTCTGGATCGAAAGCCTGGTGCGCGGCGATGACCAGCGGCGCCTGCTTTATGAACTCGACATGAACCTGCTGCGCCTGCGCGAGCGGCATGGCGAAACCGCCGAGACGACGGCATTGACCGGCACCTACCACAACCTGCTGCGCATGTGGGCCGACACATGAGCGCCGCGCCGGGCCGCCCCAAGCAAGCTCGCACCGCAGCCCGTGAGGGCGAAGGTATTCCAGTGGTCGCGGCGCCGCTGTCCGTGGAGCAGATTCCAGCCGGCGTCGTCACCCTCGCCGACCATGAAGCGCATGCACGGAGCCGGCTTGACGACAACGCCTGGGCCTACTTCAGCGGCGGCGCGGGCGATGAGATCACGCTGCGCGCCAACTGCAGCGCCTGGAGCGAGCGCCTGCTGCATCCGCGCGTGCTGCAGCCGCTGGCCGGCGGCCACACGCGCATCGAGTTGCTGGGCCGGACATTGGCGCACCCTGTTTTTCTGGCGCCCGTGGCCTATCAGCGCATGGCGCATGCGGGCGGCGAAGTGGCCAGCGCCTACGCGGCCTCGGCGCTGGGTGCCGGCATGGTGCTGAGCACCCAGGCCAGCATGCCGCTGGAGACGGTGGCGCAGGCCATCGCGGGCGACCCGCAGCGTGGCCCGCTGTGGTTCCAACTCTACATCCAGCCTGACCGGGGCTTTACCCGCGAACTGGTGCAGCGCGCCGAGCAGGCCGGCTACGAAGCGCTGGTGCTGACGGTCGATGCGCCGGCCAGCGGCGCGCGCGACCGTGAAAGGCGCGCGAATTTCCATTTGCCCGCGCATGTGTCTGCAGTCAACCTGGCCGGTCTGGCGCCCCCGCCGCAAGTGGCCCTGCAGCCGGGCCAGAGCGCGCTGTTCGATGGTTTGCTGGTCAACACCCCGACCTGGGACGATGTCGCCTGGCTGCAATCCATCACGCGCCTGCCGGTGTTGCTGAAAGGCATTTTGCATCCCGGCGACGCGCGCCAGGCCGCCGTCTTGCAGGTGGCCGGCATCATCGCGTCCAACCACGGCGGGCGCACGCTGGACACCGCACCGGCCACGGCCAGCGTGCTGCCGCGCATCGTGCAGGCCGTGGCCGGCGAATTGCCGGTGCTGGTCGATGGCGGCATCCGTCGCGGCACGGACATCCTGAAGGCCATGGCGCTGGGCGCCAGTGCCGTGCTGGTCGGGCGGCCCTATATCCATGGCCTGGCCAATGCCGGCGCGCTGGGCGTGGCGCATGTGCTGCGCCTGCTGCGCGACGAGCTGGAAATCGCCATGGCGCTGTGCGGCTGCCGCACGCTGGCGCAGGCCACGCCCGAGATCCTGTTCAAGCCGGACTGATCCGCCTCCGGTTTCAATCCGGGGCCAGAGTTGCTTCGGCAGCGCCTCAAGCCGAATGTGCCATCCAATTGGTTTTTACAAGTCAAATTGGCACTTTGCGCATAATCAGCGGGCATAGTCAGCTATTCTTTTGATACTGATCCAGGTTCACTCCCAAGCATGTGTTGCGGGAACATGGCAGTGCGGGATTTCTTCAACAGTAGAATACGAATAATTCTTATTTGCTTTTTTCGCCGCACTGTTCCAAGGAGCTTCATGAAACATCTTGTCATCGCAGCAAGCCTGCTGGCGCTATTCCCCGCATCGCAGACCGCCATGGCCCAGACGGCCCCAGCCCCCGCCGGGGTCACGGCCCCCGCCGGCGCGGTGTCGTTCAATGCAGTGGCCTCACACTACGCGGCCCTGGTCGAAGCCAGCTATGCCGACACGCTGACCGCCGCAAAAACCATGCAACAAGCCATCGACGCCTTCGCCAAGTCGCCTTCGGCCGACAGCCTGGCAGCGGCGCGCAAGGCCTGGCTGGCGGCGCGCGAGTTCTACGGCCAGACCGAAGCCTTCCGCTTCTATGGCGGCCCGATTGACGACGCCAACGGCCCCGAAGGCCGCATCAACGCCTGGCCGATGGATGAATCGTATGTGGACGGCGTCAACAGCAAGCCCGGCAGCGGCCTGATCAACAAGCGCAAGTTCGCCATCAGCAAAAAGGCCCTAGCGGCGCAAAACGAGCGCGGCGGCGAAGAAAACATCGCCACCGGCTGGCATGCCATCGAGTTTTTGCTGTGGGGCCAGGATGTGTCGGAAACCGGACCCGGCGACCGCAGCTTTGAAGATTTTGTCGATGGCAAGAAACCCAACGCCGACCGCCGCCGCCAGTACCTGACCACGGTCACCGAACTGCTGGTTGACGACCTGAGCGGCGTGGCCAAACAGTGGGCGCCCGGGGTCAAGACCAACTACCGCGCCAAGTTTGAAAAGGGCGGCCAGGAATCAGTGCGCAAGATTCTGCTGGGCCTGGGCTCGCTGTCGCGCGGCGAGCTGGCCGGCGAACGCCTGGAAGTGGCGCTGAACAGCCAGGACCAGGAAGACGAGCATTCGTGCTTTTCCGACAACACGCACCGCGATGTGGTGAACAACGCCCGTGGCATCCAGAACGTCTGGCTGGGCGAATACAAGCGCGCCGACGACAGCGTGCTCAAAGGCGCGTCCCTGCGCGACCTCGTGGCGGTCAAGGACGCTGGTCTGGCCGAACGAACCACGAAGCAGATCACGGGCTCGGTCGTGGCCGCCGAAGGCATCCAGGCGCCGTTTGACCGTGAAATCGTCGGCGCCAAGGACGCAGCCGGGCGCTTGCGCATCCAGAAAACCATAGCCAGCCTGACGCAGCAAAGCAAGGATCTGGCGGCCTCGGCCAAGGCCGTGGGCATTACCAGAGTCGCATTCGACGCACCCAAGAAGTAATGGAAAAACCATGATGGGAATACGTTTTGCCGCCGCGCTGCTCTGCGCAAGCGCCAGTCTTGGAATGAGCCTCGGCATCGGCGCGGCCAGCCCGCCGGACGATGAAAAACCCGGCGGCGACACCACCGTGTTTGCCAGCGGGCGCAATGCCTTTTCGTTCCCGGCGGCCAACCTGAGCGACGAGGAGCGCACGCGCTTTGTCATCGGCAACTCGTTTTTCAAGCGCAACTGGGTCGAGGCGCCGGCCTCCACCACGGCGCGCGACGGGCTCGGGCCGCACTTCATCGCCCGCTCCTGCGGCGGCTGCCATGTGACCGACGGACGCGGCCAGCCGCCGCAAATCCGCAACCGGCTGGGGCAAGACCCGGCGGTCGGGCTGCTGATGCGCCTGTCGGTGCCCGGCAACGCCAATCCCAAGGCCGGCGTGGTGCCCGAGCCGGTGTACGGCGACCAGTTCAACAACGCGGCGGTGCAAGGCGTCAAGCCCGAGGGCGAGGTGGTGATTCGCTACACGCCGGTCAGCGGCCGCTTTGCCGACGGCACGCGCTACACGCTGCAACAACCGGTTTACAGCTTCAGCCATCTGGGCTACGGCCCCATGCACCCCGGCGTGATGATCGGGCCGCGCATCGCGCCGCAGATCATTGGCGTGGGCCTGCTCGAAGCTATTCCCGAAACGGAGATTCTCGGCAATGCGGCCCGGCAAGCGGCCACGCCCGGCCCCATCAAGGGCCAGCCGAACCGCGTCTGGGATGCGTTTGCCGGGCGCGAAATGCTGGGCCGTTTTGGCTGGAAGGCCAACGTCGCCAGCGTGGCGCACCAGACCGCCGGCGCTTTCCGGGGCGATGTCGGCATCACCTCATCGAAGGCGCCCGACGAAAGCTGCACGCCCACCCAAACCGATTGCCTGAAGTCGCCGCGCGGCGCGCACGGCGAAGGCCCCGAAATCGACGACAAGACGCTGGGCGATGTGGTGTTCTACCAGGCCACGCTGGCGCCCCCGGCGCGCAGGAACGCACACGACGCGCAAACCGTGCACGGCCAGCGGCTGTTCGCGCAAGCGCAGTGCGCCGCCTGCCACCGGCCCGACTATGTCACCACGGCGGGGCCTTTTCCGCAGCTGACCAGCAAGGCGCTGAACGGCCAGCGCATCTGGCCCTACACCGACTTGCTGCTGCACGACATGGGCGAAGGCCTGGCCGATGGCCGGCCCGATTTCCAGGCCAGCGGCCGCCAGTGGAAAACGCCGCCCTTGTGGGGCATCGGCCTGATCCGCGATGTCAACAGCCATGACCGGCTGCTGCACGACGGCCGGGCGCGTGGCGCGCTCGAAGCTATTCTGTGGCACGGCGGCGAGGCCGAGGCCAGCCGGCAGCAGGTGCTGAAGATGAACAAGGCCGAGCGTGAGGCGCTGGTCAAATTCGTGGAGTCATTGTGAAATTTTCGCTGCCGGTGTTTTCCATTCCCTGCGCACCCCGGATGCGGCCGGCCCTGGTGCTGGCGGTCAGCCTGCTGGCCTGCGGATCGGCCATGGCGCAGGCCAACTGGGCGAAAGTCGCCGTTCCGGCCTACACCCCGGACAACATCCTGCAAGGGCTGCACCAGCACTGGACGCGGCCACGGGCCGACGACTTCGCGCGCGAGGCGCAGGCCTTGCCGGCCGCTGTCAAGGCGCTGTGCAATGCCAGCCCGCCAGCCGGCGAAGCGCAGTCTGCCGCGCGCATGCAGTGGCAAGCCACGACCCGCGCCTGGGAGCGGCTTTCGACGGTGGCCGTCGGGCCGCTGATCACGCGCCGCTCCCAGCGGCAAATCGACTTTTCGCCGACGCGCCCGGCCCTCATCGACAAGGCCATCCGCACCGCGCCGCAAGGGCCTGCGGCCATGGAGCGGGTCGGCACGCCGGCCAAGGGCCTGCCGGCGCTCGAATGGCTGCTGTGGACGCAGCCGGTGGTGCCGGCCTCGGCCGCCTGCGCTTATGCGCAAGAGGTGGCGCTGGACGTGGAGCGCGAGGCACTGGCCTTGCAGCACGACTTCAAGGCGCTGGCGGCAACCGACTGGCCAAACGCCGAGCCGGAAACGGTCATTGCGGGAATGGGCGAGCTGGTCAATCAATGGGTGGGCGGCCTGGAACGCCTGCGCTGGGCGCAGATGGAAAAGCCGCTGCGCGCGGCCAAGCCCAGGGAAGCCCCCGAGTGGCCCCGCGCGGCCAGCGGCCAGACGGCGCAAAGCTGGGCCAACCAATGGGAAGCGCTGCGCAGCCTGGGCGTGCTGACGGGCCAGGAAGCCCCGTTGCCCGGCCAAGGGCTGGTGCCGCTGGAGACTTACCTGCGCGGCAAGGGACTCAACCCGGTGGCCGACGCGCTGCTGGCCGCGACCCGGCAAACCGACCTGCGCATCCGAAACCTCGCCGCCGGCCGTGCGCCGGGTCATACGCAGGTGCTCGATGCCGCCCGTTCGCTGGCCAGCCTCAAGCGCGTGGCCGAGGGCAAAGTCGCGCCTGCGCTGGACATCAGCATGGGCTTTTCCGACGCCGACGGAGACTAAGGGGCATGAGCACCCGGCGCGCGGCGCTTGGCATGCTGGGCGGCCTTGGCGGACTGGGTTTGGCACCCTGGCTTTGCAGCGCAGCCACGCGCCCGGCCGCATCGCCGCCTTCCGCGCTGCTGGTCGCCGCGTGGGAAGGCGCTGGCGGTTTTGCGGTTGGCGTGCTGTCACCGCAAGCCCAGGGCGCGCTGGACACGCTGGGCATCGTGCAATCCATCGCCGTGCCAACGCGCGCGCATGGCGTGCTGGCCCTGCCGGACGACAGCCTGCTGGCGGTGGCCCGCCGGCCCGGCGACTGGCTGCTGCGCTGGTCGCCCCAGGGCGGCAAGCCGGTGCAATGGCAATGGGCTGACCCCGGCCGGGCCTTCAACGGGCATGTCATCGCCAGCCCCGATGGTCAGCGGCTCTACACCACCGAGACGGACCTGGAAACCGGCGCCGGGCTGGTCGGCGTGCGCGATGCGCGCTCGCTCGTCAAGCTCGAAGAGTGGCCGACTTTCGGCATTGACTCACACGAGCTGATCTGGGACAAGGCGGACCCGGCCCACCCCGCGCTGCTGGTGGCCAACGGCGGCGTTCCCACCCGGCCCGAAACCGGACGCGCAAAACTGGATCTGGACCAGATGGACTCCTCGCTCGTCAAGCTCGATGCCGGCACGGGCGCGCTGCGGGGCCAGTGGCGCCTGGCGGACAAGCGCCTGAGCCTGCGGCATCTGGCGTGGCAAGACGCTTCCGACGCGAAGCATCCGCCCTTGCTGGGCATTGCGCTGCAGGCCGAGCACGAGGCCGCTGCGCAAAAAAGCCAGGCGCCGGTACTGGCCCTGTTTGACGGCAGCACGCTCAAACCGTTTGAAGCCGCCACCAGCCTTGCGGGCTATGGCGGCGCCATTTGCGCCCTGAAGGACGGCTGGGCCGTGGGTTGCCCGCGTGTCCACGGCCTGGCCTTGTTCAATACCGATGGTTCGTGGCGCGAACTGGTCGCGCTGCCCAATGCCTGCGCCGTGGCCGCTGGGGACAAGGGCTGCTGGGCTGGCGGCCAGAATGATGCCCTGTGGATCAACGGCAGCTCCGGCGCCGCGCGCCTTCCGCACAAAATGATGCCGGGCGATGTCAGGCTGGACAATCACTGGGCCTGCCTGCCCCCATCACCGCGCAGGGCATAGCCCCTGCCTTGGCCGGTTCAAGAAGTGCCAAGGATGCGGCCAGCAATAAGGGACGCAGAAATTTCAGAAATGCCGTCTATTGATAGACAGGGTTTTGACCATGCTATGAATTGCATAGCTGCTTTCGCCCGTACTCATTGCGCTAGAGGCTGATTTTATGCTGAAAAGCAGTGGTTTTTCCTCCCTGGGCAGCGCTTTCACGCCCTCTGGGGGCCTGTTTTGGCTTTAAAACCCGCTTTTTCAGGTACCAAATATGCCTATTTCGCAATCAAGGTATGCATGAGTAGCTATTAAATCAGGAGTAAATATGTGCTTGAAAATACCTTTTGCGTGTTGGCGCATGCGTACTGGAATCAACATCGTCATACCCGCGAAGAGCCTGCCCAGGGCCTGATCGGGGGCGGGTATCCAGACTCGTTTGAGTATTTCAGCCCGTGTTGCTGGATTCCCGCCTTCGCGGGAATGACCCTCCCCAAGCGGCAAGCCCCGGCATTTATGCCGGGGTCTGAGCGCCTACGCGTCGATAGCCTGCTGCTGGATGTACTGCCTGAGTATTTCAACCTATTTCCGGCAATTGAGGTCAGGTAAACCTGCGCAACGCTAGACTGGGAGCCAGTTTCAACGAATTTGCCGGAGTCACCAGATGGGTGAAGCAAAAAGACGCGAAAAACTGGCGCTGACACAGGCCCTGGAAGTCATGGCCGTGGACACGCCGGGCGGCCGAATCCACGTGCAGTGGGACCACACGGCCATCCGCGAGAGCCAGAAGTGGCTCAGTGCCTACGACCTGCAAAAGTACACGGCGGGTTTCAGCAAGTGCAAAGGTGTCAAGGTCGGCAGCGCCACCGTCCAGCTCGTGTGCGAGGAATACGCCACCCGGCGCAGGCAGTTCAAGAAAGCCCGGCTGAACTGACGCGTGAGCAATCAGAATCCCCGGCCTTCAGGCCGGGGAGCAGTCAAAAATAAGTGACCGTCAGCGGACAAGGTTATTGCAAATAAGAGCGATTCGCATTTATACTATCATCACTCTTTGTTCATCAGCCAGCCCAATCCATCATGATCATCTGTGTCTGCCGCCGAATCTCTGACCGCGAAATTGCCCGCCATGCCCATGCCGGCATGGGTTTTGACGAGATCCAGTTCGAGCTTGGCGTGGCGACCCAGTGCGGCCGCTGCGAAGGCTGCGCCCGTGACGTGGTCGCG
Source organism: Polaromonas naphthalenivorans CJ2 (assembly GCF_000015505.1). Classification (GTDB taxonomy): domain Bacteria; phylum Pseudomonadota; class Gammaproteobacteria; order Burkholderiales; family Burkholderiaceae_C; genus Polaromonas; species Polaromonas naphthalenivorans. The sequence goes on from NC_008781.1 coordinate 2,705,719, forward strand.
CAATGCAGCGCCACCCGCCCGAGCGCCAATGTCTCGCTGGCCGCCCCTGTTGCAAAAGGCCCGTCATGGAACACCCTGGCGCTGTGATTGCCGCCCTTCCCGTCAGCCTGATCCTGGTGATCGGCTCTGCCTGCTGGATTTTCCGGCGCCAGCCATGACTCAGGTCATGGCACGCCGTGCCATCAGCCCGCATGATGATTCCACTTCAATGAACGCCACCGCCCTTTCAGCCTTCTCCATGCAGCCAGCCGACCTGCCTCGCCCGCGCCTGAGCCGCAACGCCGCGATTGCGCTGGGCGTGGTGGCGCTGCATGCCGGCCTGATCTGGGCGCTGCAAAGCGGCCTGCTGCTGCGCACGGCGCAACTGATCGTTCCGGTCGAGGTGCTGGCGCAATTGATCGAACTCCCCGAACCCAAGGCAGAACCCGCCCCGCCGGCTCCACCCGCGCCGCCGGTGCGGCCCGTCACGCCCAGTGTGCAGAAAAAAGTCGTTCCGAAGCCAGCCGCCCGGCCGCAAGCGCAGCCGCTGGCCATTGCCGACCCGACGCCCTCGCCCAACGCCCCCACGGGCAGCCTCGCGCCGGCAGTTGCAAGCACGCCTACTGCGGCTCCCGAAGCGCCAGCAGCGCCAGCGCCTGCGGCCGTGCAGCTGCCGTCCAGCAATGCCGACTACCTGCAAAACCCCAAGCCGGCCTATCCCCCGCTCAGCAAGCGCCTCGGCGAGCAGGGCAAGGTGGTTGTCCGCGTGCTGATCGGCGCCGATGGCGTGCCGCAAAAAGCCGAGCTTCGGCAGTCCAGCGGCTTTGACCGCCTTGACCAGGCCGCGCTGGCCACCGTCCTCAAATGGCGCTACGTGCCCGGCAAGCGCGGCGGCGTGGCCGAGGACATGTGGTTCAACGTGCCGATCAATTTTGTTCTTGAATAGTCCTTCTGGAGTCGTTAGAAAAATGGAAACCCAATTCGGCCTTGCCCATGTCTGGTCACAAGGCGACATCGTCACCAAAAGCGTTGCCATCCTGCTGCTGCTCATGTCGCTGGCCTCATGGATGGTCATCATCATCAAGGCGCTCGACCTGCGCCGGCTCTCGGCGCAGGCCAAGGCGACCGAAAGCTTCTGGCACAGCGCCGACTTTGCCGATGGCCTGTCCAAGTTCGGCGCCGACCCGGCCAATCCGTTTCGCCTGCTGGCCCTGGAAGGGCGCGAAGCCACGGCCCATGTGCTGCACAAGGACGGCAACACCAAGCCGCAGCTGCATGACGCGCTCGACCTGAGCGAATGGGTCACGCGCAGCCTGCGCAATTCGATTGACGACATCACCGCCAACATGCAGTCCGGCCTGGCCGTGCTGGCCTCGGTCGGCTCCACCGCGCCCTTCGTCGGCCTGTTCGGCACGGTCTGGGGCATCTACCACGCGCTGCTGGCGATTGGCCTGAACGGCCAGGCCAGCATCGACAAGGTGGCCGGCCCGGTCGGCGAGTCCCTGATCATGACCGCGATGGGCCTGGCGGTCGCCATTCCCGCCGTGCTCGGCTACAACGCCCTGGTGCGCGGCAACAAGTCGGTCAGCGGCAAGCTCAACCGTTTCGCGCATGACCTGCACGCCTATTTCCTGACTGGCGCCCGGGTGAGCGGCCCCGGCGCGGCCAATGTGCTGGTCATGAGAAAAGGGAGCTGAGCATGGCCTTCGGAACCCAGGACGACACCGATGAGGTGATGAACGAGATCAACATGACGCCGCTGGTCGATGTCATGCTGGTGCTGCTGATCATCTTCATCATCACCGTGCCGGTCATGAAGCATTCCGTCAACATCGACCTGCCGCGCGCCAGCAACGAGCAGCAGCTCATCAAGCCGGAAACGGTCCGGCTCAGCGTCGATGCCGATGGCAGCTATTACTTCAACGACGTGAAAATCACCGACGAGGAACTGGCGCCCCGGCTGAAAGCGGCGGCCGCCCAGGAGCCGCAGCCCGACCTGCACATCCGGGGCGACAAGGCCGTTCGCTACGAGCGCGTGGCGCAGGCCATGGCGGCGGCGCAACAGGCCGGCGTGCGCAAGATCGGCTTCATCACCGAACCGAAGAACTGAGGCAAGCATCCATGTCCCAAGCGCAACCCCATGCCATAGTCGCAAGCCAGAAACCGGCCTCGACCGCGTCAAGCCCCCAGGCTGCCGACAGCCGCCCTGGCTGCGTGGACAGCACCGAGTTGCTGCGCGGCCAAAAAACAGTGGACATCAGCCACAACGGCCTGACCTACCGCCTGCAGGCCACGCGTCTGGGCAAATTGATCCTGACCAAATAAGCAAGCAGTTTCATCGTGGGACGATCCGGGCTACACGCTCCAAGGTCGTTTTGGCCAGCCACGGACCTTTACCGGGTCGAATAGCCAGGCTTTTTTTCTTGCCACGAAAGCTGCTGAACGCAATTTCCATGAAAAAAGCCGACGCCAGGCGTCGGCTTTTTCACGTCAGGCCGGGAAGTTTACAGGCCGATGGCGGCAATGCCGGCGCGGGCAATCTGCGCATCCTCGGTGGACTTCACGCCGCTGACGCCGACCGCGCCTATGCACTGGCCGTCCTTGACGATGGGCACGCCGCCTTCGAGCATGCCCTGGACATAAGGCGCCGAGAGGAATGACGTGCGGCCGCCGTTGATGACGTCCTCATACGACTTGCTCTCGCGGCGGCCCATGGCGGCGGTGTTGGCCTTGGCCGGTGCAATGTGGGCCGTCAGGGCCGCCGCGCCATCGAGGCGCTGCAGGTGCAGCAAATGGCCGCCGTCATCGACGATGGCGATGGTCACGGCCCAGTTGTTGGACAGGGCTTCGGCCTCGGCGGCGGCGGCGATGAGTTTGATGTCGGCCTGTTCAAGCACGGCTTTGGTTTTCATGGAGATTTGATTCTTTCTGATGGAGGGTGAAAGGCGTCAAGCATACGCAAATTTGAAAGCCCTGCGCGCACCGATTGCCTGCAAATAGGCTGAAAGAACCCTTACAAATAGTAGGAGCTGGGTCTGCCGGCTTGCTTGAAAAAACAGGCACGTCCCTTAAAATGAAAGTGTTGCCTGCCTTCGCGGGCTCTATGGGAGATTGAAACTATGTCTGATAACGTCCAACGCTTCGGCTACGCCGGCCTGGCGAACTCGGCCGAACAGCGCAACAAGGTCATGCGCAACACCTACTGGCTGCTGGCCCTGAGCATGCTGCCGACGATTGCAGGCGCCTGGCTGGGCGTGGCCACCGGCATCACCCAGGCGCTGGGTGGCGGCCTGGGCCTGGTCGTTTTCCTGGGCGGCGCCTTCGGCTTCATGTATGCCATTGAAAAGACCAAGGACTCGGCTGCCGGCGTTCCGGTGCTGCTGGGCTTTACCTTCTTCATGGGCCTGATGCTGTCGCGCATGATCGGCATGATCCTGGGCTTCAGCAACGGCTCGCAGCTGATCATGACGGCCATGGGCGGCACGGCCGGCGTGTTTGCCGTCATGGCGACGCTGGCCAGCGTGATCAAGCGCGACATTTCCGGCATGGGCAAGTGGCTGTTCGTCGGCGCGCTGGTCGTGATGGTGGGCTCCATCGTCAACGTCTTCGTCGGCTCCACGGCCGGCATGATGGCGATTTCGGTCGCGGTGATCGGCATTTTCAGCGCCTACATGCTGTATGACCTGAAGCAGATCCTGGACGGCGGCGAAACCAACTACATCCGCGCCACGCTGGCCCTGTACCTGGACCTGTTCAACGTGTTCCAGGCCTTGCTGGCCCTGCTGGGCATCATGGGCGGCGAACGCGACTAATACCAATCCCGATGGATAAAGAACCAATGTCGGCGATCGAAGTCTGAGCGATATTGGCTCTTGATGGAGGTTGCGAAAATGTTATCCCAGCAAATCATTGATCAGCTGCAGCCCTATGATTTCGACCGGCTGGCTCGCAAGGAACCCGATGGGCGCCGGCGACTGCGCCTGATAGCACTGGCGCACCTCAAAGAAGGCAAAAGCTGCAGCGAAGTGGGCGCGGCACTGCGCGTGAGCCGCCACGCGGTCATGCGCTGGGTACAGTGGTTTACCGCTGGCGGCGTGGCCCGTCTGGCCGGCATGCCGCACGACTGGAGCACGCAGCGCCTTGCCAAAGCACAGGAAGAAGCCTTTCGCCAGGCCGTCGAACAACTCCAGTGCGAACGCGGCGGTGGGCGGGTTCGGGGTGAAGATATTCGCCAGTTGTTGGACCGGCAGTTTGGCGTTGCCTACAGCTTGAACGGTGTGTATGACCTCATGAAGCGCTTGGGCATGGTATGGATTTCGGCGCGCGCCGTCAGTCCCAGTGCCGATCCGGTGGCACAAGCCGAATTCAAAAAAAAACTTCGTCCAGGAAGTCGCGGCAACGCTGCCCCCGAGCATTGCGCCTGAGCAGGTGGACATCTGGTTTCAAGATGAAATGCGCATTGGCCAGCGCGGCACGCAAACGCGCCTGTGGGCGCGCAAGGGAACGCGCCCCCGGGTGGTGCGCCAGCAGCAGTCCGAATCGGCATACATCTTTGGCGCAGTCTGTCCACAGCAGGGTAGCGCGGTCGGTCTGGTCATGCCGCACGCCAATACCGAGGCAATGGCCCATCACCTGCAGGCCCTGAGCGAGGCGGTGCCTGCGGGGCGCCACGCGGTGCTGGTGCTCGATCGTGCAGGGTGGCATACCACCGCCAAACTGCCCCAGTTCTCCAACCTCTCATTGCTGCCGCTGCCCGCGGGTTCACCCGAACTCAACCCGGCCGAGCAGGTGTGGCAGCAACTGCGCGACCGGCACCTGGCAAACCGTTGCTACGACAGCTACGAGCAGATCGTCGACGCCTGCTGCGACGCCTGGAATGCCTTCACGCAGATTCCTGGTGCCATCCGCTCTTTGTGCTCCCGCCGCTGGGCCATGGTGCCTTCGGCATCGGTAATGTCATGACGCGGGATTGGTATAAGCTTTTGCCACGCCATCGAAAAAAGGGCCTTCAAGGCCCTTTTTTCATGCGCGCCGCAAGCGCATCACCGCCTACAGCCGCTCGAACACCGCCATCGACTCGACATGCGCGGTGTGCGGGAACATGTTGACCACGCCGGCCGCCGTGCAGCGGTAGCCGCCGCCCTCGACCAGCACGCCCGCATCGCGCGCCAGCGTCGCCGGGTTGCAGCTCACATAGACGATACGGCTAGGCGGCGTCCAGCCGCCCAGCGCCAGGCTCTGCTGGTGGATGCCGTCGTCGCACGGCACGCCGGTCACGACTTGCTGGTGCAGCGCGGCCAGCGACTTGAACAACTCGAACGCGCCTTCGCGCGGCGGATCGACCAGCCATTTTTCTGCCGCACCGTCTTTGACCAGCATGGCCGGGGTCATTTCGAACAGGTTTCTTGCTACAAACTTGGTAGCTTCCAGCGCAGGCCGGACGTGCGATGAAGCCTTGTTTCGTTCATAATTTTCGCGTGAACGGGCGACCAGCACCTCGCTGCCTTCAATGCCCAGCACCTCGCGCGCGCGGGTCGCCAGCGGCAGCGTGAAATTGCCCAGGCCGCAAAACCAGTCGATCACCCGCTCGGTCGGCTGCACACCCAGCAGGCGCAGCGCGCGCGACACCAGCACCTGGTTGATGTGCGGGTTGACCTGGGTGAAATCGGTCGGCTTGAACGGCATGGTGATACCGAACTCGGGCAGGCCGTAGCTCAACTCCGCGACCTGCGCATCGAGCAGCTTGACGGTGTCCAGCCCGCCGGACTGAACCCACCACTGCAGGCCCGCATTAGCTGCGGCAAAAGCGCGCAGCCGGGCCAGGTCGGCCACGCTGAGCGGCTCCATGTGGCGCAGCACCATCGCCGTCAGGTCGTCGCCGCAGGCCAGCTCGATCTGCGGGATGGTTTCCCGGGCGTCCATGCTGCTGATCAGCCCGCGCAGCGGCACCAGCATGTCGCTGACATGCTGCGGCACCACATGGCACTCGGTCATGTCGGCCACGTAGGCGCTCTTGCGCTCATGGAAACCGACCAGCGCTGTGCCTTTCTTGCGCACATAGCGCACCGACAGGCGCGCGCGGTAGCGGTAATGCCAGGCCGGCCCTTCAATCGGCCTGAGCAGGTTGTCGGCCTTGACCTTGCCGATGAAGCGCAGGTTGTCTTCAAGCACGCGCTGCTTGACGGCGACCTGCGCGCCGATGTGCAGGTGCTGCATCTTGCAGCCGCCGCAGGCGCCGGTGTGCATGCCGAAGTGCGGGCAGGCAGGCGTCACGCGCTGCGACGACTCGCGGTAGATCGCCGTCAGCGTGGCTTTTTCAAAGCTGCTTTTCTTGCGGTACACGTTGGCGGTGACCTGCTCGAAAGGCAGCGCGCCTTCGATGAACACGACCTTGCCATCGGCGCGGTGGGCAATGCCCTGCGCTTCGATGTCGAGAGACTCGACGGTCAGCAAGTCAATCGGATACTCGGCGGGTGCGGGTGCGGGTGCGGGTGGGGACGGTGTCTGGGTTTCTTCGATCATTCCCAATTGTCTCAGGCCGCAGGGGACGGTTTTTGAAGACCATGGGCCGATGCGGCCTGAAAATCCGGCCCGGCATGAAAAAAGGAGCCCGGCACACAGGCGGGGCTCCTTTTTTACTTCAGCCTCGAAGGCTTACTTGGCCGGCAGGTATTTGGCCGGATCGACCGGTTTGCCCTGGCGGCGGATTTCAAAATGCAGCTTGACCTTCTCGGAGTCGCTATTGCCCATTTCGGCAATCTTCTGGCCCTTCTTGACGGTCTGGTCTTCCTTGACCAGCAGGCTCTTGTTGTGCGCATAGGCGGTCAGGAAGGTGTTGTTGTGCTTGAGGATGATCAGGTTGCCGTAGCCGCGCAGGCCGGCACCCGAATACACCACGCGGCCGTCGGCGGACGCCAGCACGGGGTCGCCGGACTTGCCTGAAATATCCAGCCCCTTGTTCTTGGCTTCATCAAAGCCGGCCACCAGCGGGCCCTGGGCCGGCCAGATCCAGCCGACATCCTCGTCACTGCCTGAGGAAGCCGGCGAAGCCGAACCATTGCCATTGACCGGGGCTGAAGAAGCCTGGGCGCCACTGCCGCCCTGAACGGGTGCGCTTCCGGCCAAGCCCGGCAGGACCGGCCGGACCACGGCCTGGGTTCCGTCGCTGCCGGGCGGCACGACCCGCAGCACCTGACCGACTTCGATCAGATAGGGAGTTTCAAGGTTGTTCCAGCGGGCAATGTCGCGCCAGTTCTGGCCGTTTTCCAGGCCGATGCGGATCATGGTGTCGCCGCGCTTGACGCTGTAATAGCCGGGTTTCCCGGCATTTTCAGCGCCCGGCAGCAGTTTGACCGGATCAACGGGCGCCGGGCGCGACATGCCGGTGCCACGGTCTTCGACGGGCGCATTGCTCAGGGAACGTGAACCGCAGCCGACAGCCAGCAGCACGGCGGCCGCCAGGGCGCAGGGCAGCGCCAGTCCGGAAGTCCAGTGGGTGCGCTTGTGGGGGCCGCAGGCAGGAAGGGATTCCCTGCTGTTTGACCATGTGCTTTTACTCATTGATTCCTTCTTCTTTAACCATTGCCCATTGCCTGATGCCGGGCTGCCATGCGCAGGCCCCAGCTCAACCGATTCCTGATTTTAAAGGGACAAAGTGAACCGCCTCCAGTAAAGTCTGCCGAATTCCCTGCGGCGTCCTGTCAATCACCGCCAGCGCCTGGGCACCGCTGGCATCCTGGAGCGGCGCCACCAGGCGTCCGCCCACGGCCAGTTGCTCGGTCCAGGCCGGCGGAATGGCTTCGCCGCCGGCTGCGGCAATGATGGCGGCATACGGCGCGCCCTTGGCAAAACCGTGCATGCCATCGCCGAACAGCAGGTGCACATTGGCCAGGCGCAGGGGGCGCAGATTCTCCCGGGCCTTGTCATGCAGGCCGCGCAGGCGCTCCATGCTGTAAACCTCGGTGGCCAGGTGGCTGAGGACCGCCGCCTGGTAGCCGCAGCCGGTGCCGATCTCGAGCACCCGCCCCAAGCGGCCGCTGGCGTCAGTCAAACCCTGCTGCAGCAATTCGAGCATGCGCGCCACCACACTGGGCTTGGAGATGGTCTGGCCAAACCCAATCGGCAGGCTGGTGTCTTCATACGCCATGTTGGCCAGCGCGGTATCGACAAAATGGTGGCGCTGCACGGCCCCCATGGCCGCGAGCACCCGTGCATCGAGTACGCCCTGCTCGGCCAGCCGGCGCACCATGCGCGCGCGCACCGCCGAGTCCAGCCCGAAACCGTCCGAGGCTCCCGGTTGAAACGGTTTTTTCAGATCATTTTGGCCATTACCGCCATTGTTGCTTGTGGCACGGGCGGCGGCAGCTACTGTTTTGGTAGCAAAAGAGTTGCCCTTGCCGGAATTGAGCTGCACCGGAAACGCAGGCCGCGAACCGGCTGAAGACAGTTTGCCGGCGGAATCAAAGGGCGGCTTCAACGGGGTCTTCATGGCCAGTTACCTTCTCAGTGCTTGTGCGTCAGCCTGGCCGCTGTTTGCGCCCAGTACGGCAGCCGCTCATGGTCCGTCAAATCCACATGCAGCGGCGTGATGGACACATAGCCCTGGGTGGTGGCATGAAAGTCGGTGCCCTCGCCGGCTTCCTTGGCCGGGCCGGCGCCGCCTATCCAGTACATGCTTTCCCCGCGCGGGCTGGTCTGCACGATGACGCGCTCGGCCGCATGGCGGCGCCCCAGCCGGCACACCTTGAAACCCTCGACCTGCCCGGCCGGCAGATTGGGAATGTTCACATTGAGCAGCCAGGGCGGAACGGACGGCTGCGCGCCTTCGGCCACGGCTTCGAGCGAAGGGATCAGCTGCTTGATCAGGTTGCGCGCCTGTTGCGCCGCCACGTCGATATGCGTCCAGCCTTTTTCGGTCTGGGAAAACGCGATGGCCGGAATGCCGAACAGATAGCCTTCCATGGCCGCGCCGACGGTGCCCGAGTAAATCGTATCGTCGCCCATGTTGGCGCCGTTGTTGATGCCCGACACCACCAGGTCCGGCCGGTAGCCCAGCAGGCCGGTCAGGGCGATGTGCACGCAGTCGGCGGGCGTGCCGTTGATGTAGCGAAAGCCGTTGGCCGCTGTCTGCACATACATCGGCGAATGCAGCGTCAGGGCATTGGATTTGGCGCTGTTGTTCTGCTCGGGCGCCACCACCTCGACATCGGCAATGGTTTTCAGCGCTTCGTACAGGGCGACGATGCCGCTGGCCTGGTAGCCGTCGTCGTTGCAGATCAGGATTTTCATGCTGAGATTCTACGGTCACGACCGAGACAGCCGGTGCGGGTTTTCAGGGGTGCAAGACGGGCCGGTTTGCCTATGATCACCGCTCGATGCGATTTCATCGGGTCTGTCTGCCGCCCGATGAGCCTGGATGTTCCCTGTTTCGGAGATACCCCATGCATGCCTGGCTTTGTGAAAATCCCACCGGCGTTGACGCCCTGACCTGGACGGAACTGCCCACGCCGCAGCCTGGGGCGGGCGAAGTGCTGATCGAAATCAAGGCGGCCAGCCTGAATTTCCCGGACCTGCTGATCGTGCAGGACAAGTACCAGATGAAGCCGCCGCTGCCCTTCGTGCCCGGCTCCGAATATGCCGGCGTGGTGCAGGCGGTCGGCGACGGCGTGAGCCACCTGCAGGTCGGCCAGCATGTCGCCTGCCTGTCGGGCACCGGCGGCTTTGCGACGCACACGCTGGCGCCGGCTGCGCTGTGCATGCCCCTGCCGGCAGATTTTCCGTTTGTCGATGCCGCCGCCTTCATCATGATCTACGCCACGTCGCACCATGCGCTGGCCGACCGCGCGCAGCTCCAGCCCGGCGAGACGGTGCTGGTGCTGGGCGCGGCCGGCGGCGTCGGCACCTCGGCCATCCAGATTGCCAAGGCGCTGGGCGCCCGGGTCATCGCGGCGGCCTCCAGTGACGAAAAATGCGAACTCTGCACATCAATCGGCGCCGACGCCACCATCAACTACAGCACGCAGGATCTGCGCGAAGCCCTCAAGCTGCTGACCGGCGGCAAAGGCCCGGACGTGATTTACGACCCGGTGGGCGGCGACCTGGCCGAGCCGGCCTTCCGCTCGATTGCCTGGCGCGGCCGCTACCTGGTGGTCGGTTTTGCGGCAGGAAGCATTCCGGCGCTGCCGCTGAACCTGACGCTGCTCAAGGGCGCGTCCATCGTCGGCGTGTTCTGGGGCGGCTTTGCCAAAAACGAGCCCAAGGCCAACGCCAGCGCGATGGCCGAACTTGCGCGCTGGTATGCCGAGGGCATCATCAAGCCGGTGATCGACCGCACCCTGCCGATGGCCGAACTCAAGGCCGCCTACGCCCGCATGGGTTCGCGCGGCGTCAAGGGCAAACTGGTGCTGGTCAACTGACGGGCAACGGGCCTGAGCCGGTTCAGGCCGCTGCCGCGCTGGCGGAATAATGCTTGAGGTAGCGCGCCGGCAGGTCGGCAACGCGCATCATCATCGGCAGGTCGGCCGAATTGAAGTCCGGGTCCCAGGCCGGCGCGCCGAGCACCCGGGCGCCCAGCCGCAGGTAGCCCCGGATCAATGCCGGCGGCTCGACCACCAGCGAATCGTCCAGTTGCTCCACCGGCAGGGCCAGGCGCGGCGTGACCCGGTATTCGATGGCGGCCAGGTGCGTCTGCCTGAGCTGGCGCCAGATGCTGGCGGCGGCGTGCCCGCCCTGCACGCCGTTGTGCTGCATCGGGATGCTGGCGCAGCCGATCATGGTGTCCAGTTGGTTGCGCCCCATGAACTCGGCGAGCGCGCCCCACAGCGCCAGAATCACGCCGCCGTGCCGGTGGTCGGCATGCACGCAGCTGCGGCCCAGCTCGACCATGCGCCCGCGCAAGGTTCGCAGCCGGACCAGGTCGAACTCGATGTCGCTGTAGGTGCTGCCGGCGCGCTTGGCCTGCGTCGGCGTCAGCACGCGATAGGTGCCGATCACCTGCCCGCTGGCCGCATCGCGCACCAAGAGGTGTTCGCAGTAGTCATCGAACAGGTCGATGTCATGGCCGGGCACGGTCTTGGGCAGGGTGGCGCCCATTTCCAGCGCGAACACCTGATACCTCAGCCGCTGCGCTTCTCGGACCTCGTCCTGATGACGGGCCCAGCTGACCGAGATTTTCCCCACCGGCGGGACTGGAGCGAGCGCATGAGCGCCTGGATGAAGTGACCTCCGTGGCGTTCCGACCGGCGAGAACGCAAAGGTCGGTGTGGGCAGTTCTTTCATGGCTGATTCCTTGTTTTCGGGGTCAATCGCACAACACCGGCCGCGCCGCTTGCTTGCCGGCGCACGGGGTTGTAAAAAAGCCCCTGGGAAGGGGCTGGAAGCAGGGGGTTCATCAATGCGTGGTGGCATCCACACGCAGGCCATTGCGCCTGGCGGATGCCGGAAGGCCCTCCAGCCACGGCCGGGTTCCGGCCTTGAAGCGCAGGCCGCCGGGGCTGCTGGCCATGGCGCGGGCGGTGCAGCGAAGAATGCGCAGCCGCTGCTGGTCGATGTCGTGAAGGGCTGCGCCGGCAGCGCGGCCAGCGCTTTTTTCATTCAGGTTCAGTTCCATTGCGTGCTCCATCATTCTGTAATGACGGAATTCTGAGCGTTGGCGGTGACGGGGCCGTGTCAGTTCGGTGGCAGTTGTGTGACAGGGGCCGCCCGGCCCCGGACCGCTATCCAATAAGGAGCTTCCTGCGCCCGTCAATCAAGGACAAGAAGCCTGAAAGGCGTGAAAAACCGGTTGAACCGTCGCCTGGGAAGCGCCAAAGCGCTAGAGCGCAATCTCTGTCTGCGCCAGAGGGCATTTAGACCTCTGGCGCAACGGTTGTACCCGCGGGTGCCGAAGCATTGCGTAAATGCGCCGTCATGTGGTCGGCAAACAGCCGAATCCTGGGCAACTTCGCCGTGCGCTGGTGCATGATCAGCCAGAGCGTCTTGCGCGGCATGGCTTCGCAGTCGCACAGCCGGCGCAGGCGGGTATCGACCCGCACCAGTTCATCTGGAATCACACCCACGCCAATGCCGCGCCGCACAGCGTCGATGAGCGAGCCCAGCGTTTGCGTTTGCAGCGCCACGGCCCGCACGCGCGAGCGCAGCCACACCGACTCCTTCAGACCCGCCAGTTCGCCGCCCAGCACCACACCGTCCAGGCGCGCCAACAGGCCCGCCCCACGCGGCACAAACCGGGCCAAAGGCAGTTGGCTGGACATATAGACACCAAAATGGACCGGACCAATGCGCCGCACCACCAGTCCATCCGACTTGGGCTGCAGCATGCGCACAGCCACATCGGCTTCGTTTTTACCCATGTCCAAGCTGCGGTGCGACGCGTCCAGCTCAAACACCACGCCCGGATGGGCCGTGCGGAAAGACTGGATGGCCTCCAAGGTCAGCGGCACCAAGCCCTCTGCCACCGACACCTTGATGGCGCCTTCGATCTGGCTGTCGGCCCCCGCGCTTTGCCGCACCGTGGCCTCCAGCTCCAGCGCCAACGGCTCCAGGGCCGCAACCAGCGTCTTGCCCGCGGCGGTCAACACAGTGCCCACATGGGTGCGATGCACCAGTTGCGCCCCCACGCCAGCCTCCAGTGCCGCAATGCGGCGCGACACGGTGGTGGTCGCAATGCCCAGCACCCGCCCCACTTCCAGCAAGGACGGATGGCCCGCCACCACGATCAGCAGACGCAGATCGTCCCAGTTCACTTTCAGATTCAGGTTTTGCAAAGATGCTAAACGGACTTGCATGGATTTCAGTGTAGCCAGCCCCTGCCTACAGTTCGGGCTTTTGCAACCTGGAGATTTAAATTGGATAAAACAGCCTTTGTGACGGGCGCGGCGGGCTTCGTCGGGCGCAACCTGGTCGAAGCGCTACGCCAGGACCAGTGGTCGGTGCATGCGCTGGTGCGCAGCGCTGCCCCCGCATGGATGCGCGACAGCGGACTGACGGTACGCCAGGGTGCGCTCGAAGATGCCGCCAGCGTGGCAGCAGCCATGCCCGCGAAAGTCGATGCCGTATTCCATCTGGCGGGCAATACGTCGATGTGGTCAGGCGACGCGCACCGCTTGCTGCGCGACAACGTGGCCGCCACCCAGGGCCTGCTGGACGCGGCGCGCCACCGACAGGCACGCCGCGTGGTGATGACATCGACGCTGGGCCTGTTCCAGGACGGCAACGGCAGGATCAACGAACACACCGCGCTGCAGCCCGGCAGCATCCGCAACCCATATCTGCGCACCAAGCTACAGGCCGACGCCCTGCTCACCGAGGCGGCGCGCCAAGGGCTCTCGGTGGTCAGCCTGCACCCGGCGCATATCCTGGGCAAGTACGACGTAACCGGCTGGATCAGCCTGTTTGACGATGCAGCCAACGGCAAGATGCAGGCCGCCCCGCGTGGCTGGGCCAGCTTTTGCGCCGTCTCGGCGGTGGCCCTGGCGCATATCGCGGCGGCCACGCATCCAACCCCCGCCCGGCGCTATGTGCTGGGCGGTGAGGATGCCAGTTACCTGGAGGTATTTGCAGAGGTGGCGCGCTGCGCGGGGGGCCAGCCGGTAAGGTCAACCGTACCCAACTTTGTATTGAAAAGCCTGGCCTCGCTGGCGCAACTGGGTGCGTTCTTCAGCGGCAAAAAACCGTCGCTCACGCCCGGGCTGGCTGCCGTGCTGACGCGCACCATGCTCGCCGACTCCAGCTTGGCGCAACATGACCTGGGCTACCCCACTGGCAGACTGAGTGACATGCTGGATGCCGCCCACGCCGATTGGGCGGGGCGGCAAATTGCAAGCCGTTCAAGGCGATAGCCCTGCCCAAACCTGCACAATACGCTCTCAAATAAATAGCAGCTAGAGCGACCTCTGGTTCACCCGCCTGGACAGCGCTTCGGCGCTTTCGCGGCGCTCGCTGTAGCGGTCCACCAGGTACGGCGACACGCCGCGCGTCAGCAGCGTGAACTTGACGAGTTCCTCCATCACATCGACCACCCGGTCATAGTAGGCCGAGGGCTTCATACGGCCGGCTTCGTCAAACTCCAGAAAGGCCTTGGCGACCGACGACTGGTTGGGAATCGTCAGCATGCGCATCCAGCGGCCCAGCACGCGCAGCTGGTTGACGGCGTTGAACGACTGCGAGCCGCCCGAGACCTGCATCAGGGCCAGCGTCTTGCCCTGCGTCGGCCGCACCGCGCCCTGCGCCAGCGGAATCCAGTCGATCTGCACCTTCATGATGCCGGTCATCGCGCCGTGGCGTTCGGGCGAGGTCCAGACCATGCCCTCGGCCCATTGCGCCAGTTGCCGCAGTTCTTGCACCTTGGGGTGCGTCTCGGGCGTGTCGTCGGGCAGCGGCAGGCCGCGCGGGTCGAAGGTGCGGGTGTCGCAGCCCATGGCCTGCAGCAGCCGGGCGGCTTCTTCGCTCAGCAGGCGGCTGTAGGAGCGTTCGCGCACCGAGCCGTAGAGCAGCAAAATGCGCGGCGCATGCGCGCTGGCCGTGGTTTGCAGCCGCTCCAGCGCGGGCACGGCGAACAGCGCCGGGTCGAGGTTGGGCAGGTCCACGGCGAGGGATGTGGCGAGGGTTTTAGCGTCCGGCAACACGCTCTCCCTGTGCGTTGACGACCGGCTCGCCGTCTTCCTTGGCAAAGGCGGCGCGCTGCGGCAGCGGCAAGATGTCGAGCACTGCTTCGGACGGGCGGCACAGGCGTGTGCCCAGCGTCGTCACCACGATGGGCCGGTTGATCAAAATCGGATGGGCCAGCATCGCATCGATCAGCGCGTCGTCGCCGAGCGCCGGGTTGCCAAGCGCCAGCTCGCTGTAGAGCGCTTCCTTGGCGCGCATCACATCCCGCACGGGAACGGCCATCCGGGCAATCAGTTCGACCAGTGTTTCCCGGCTGGGCGGCGTCTTCAAATACTCGATGACCTCGGGCTCGACGCCAGTGTTGCGGATCAGCGCCAGCACATTGCGCGAGGTACCGCATTTCGGGTTGTGATAGATCGTCACAAAGGACATGTAGAGTTTCTCCAGTTAAATTTTTCACCCCCTGCATGATGGCGCAAGGCTTCAATTCGATATTTCAATTATAGTTGAACTATGGAAACATTAACCCCCTGCAACCCCCTGCCCTCGCTTGACGAAAGCGTGGCCGTCAAGGCCCTGGCCGCGCTGGCCCAGACCCAGCGCCTGCGCGCTTTCCGGGCGCTGGTGGTGGCCGGCCCCGACGGACTGACACCCGGCGCCATGGCCGAGCAGCTGGCCGTGGCGCCGAGCGCGCTGTCGTTTCACCTGAAAGAGCTGGCCCATTCAGGCCTGGTCAGCAGCGAGGCACGCGGCCGCAACCTGATTTACCGCGCCAGCATCGAACACATGAACGCGCTGCTGGCCTACCTGACCGAGCATTGCTGCGAAGGCCAGGCCTGCGGCGTCGGCACGCCGCCTGCTTGCTGATTTTTATGCCTTTTTGGCCTTTTGCGCACGGCTGACAAGCACAAGCAGCTATTAACTTAATAGCAACCCCTTTCTCCACCACCCGAGCCTTCACCATGTCCGAACGCCCTCTTCACGTTTTATTCCTGTGCACCCACAACTCGGCCCGCAGCATTCTGGCCGAAGCTATCCTGAACCACATCGGCCAGGGCCGTTTCAAGGCTTATTCGGCCGGCAGCAGCCCGCGCGAGAACCAGCAGCCCAATCCGCTCGGCCTGCAAGTGCTTGAACACGCCGGCATTTCCACCAAAGGCCTGCACAGCAAGAGCTGGGACGAGTTCGGCCGGCCCGGCGCACCGCACATGGACCTGGTGATCACCGTCTGCGACAACGCGGCCGGCGAGGTCTGCCCCTACTGGCCCGGCCAGCCCGCCACGGCGCACTGGGGCTACGCCGACCCGTCCGCCGGCGACGGCAGCGAGGCGCAAAAGCACGAAGCCTTCCGCCAGACGCTGCTCGCCCTGCACCGCCGGCTGTCGCTGCTGGTCAGCCTGCCGCCTGAAAAACTCGAACGCGCGATGCTGCAGGGCACGGCCCGCGACCTGCCGCTTCAAGCCTGAACACAGCCAGATCAAGAAAGAAAATCATGGGATTGTTTGAACGCTTCCTGACCGTCTGGGTCGCGCTGGGCATCGTGGCCGGCGTCGGCCTTGGCCTCTTGGCGCCCGGCGCCTTCCAGCTGATTGCCGGGCTGGAGCTGGCCCACGTCAACCTGGTGGTCGCCGTTTTCATCTGGGTGATGATTTACCCCATGATGATCCAGATCGACTGGACGGCGGTGAAAGACGTGGGCAAGAAACCGCGCGGCCTGCTCTTGACGCTGGTGGTCAACTGGCTCATCAAGCCCTTCACCATGGCGGCGCTGGGCGTGCTGTTTTTCCAATACATCTTTGCGCCCTGGGTTGATGCGCAGTCGGCCAGTGAATACATCGCCGGCATGATTTTGCTCGGCGTGGCGCCCTGCACCGCCATGGTGTTTGTCTGGAGCCAGCTGGTCAAGGGTGACGCCAATTACACGCTGGTGCAGGTGTCGGTCAACGACCTGATCATGGTCGTGGCCTTCGCGCCGATTGCCGCCTTCTTGCTCGGCGTGACCAACATCACCGTGCCGTGGGAAACGCTGGTGCTCTCGACCGTGCTGTATGTCGTGCTGCCGCTGGCGGCCGGCATGGCGACGCGGCATGTGTTGCAGCGCCGCTCGGCCCATGCGGTGGGCGATTTCGTGGCGCGGCTCAAGCCCTGGTCGGTGATCGGGCTGATTGCCACCGTGGTGCTGCTGTTTGGCTTTCAGGCACAGACCATTGTGGACAAGCCACTGGTGATTGCCATGATCGCCGTGCCGCTGATCATCCAGAGCTACGGCATTTTCATCATCAGCTACATCGGGGCCAAGGCGCTGAAGCTGCCGCACAACGTGGCTGGCCCGGCCTGCCTGATTGGCACGTCGAACTTTTTCGAGCTGGCGGTGGCGGTGGCGATTTCGCTGTTCGGCCTGCAGTCGGGCGCGGCGCTGGCGACGGTGGTCGGCGTGCTGGTCGAAGTGCCGGTGATGCTGTCGCTGGTGGCCATCATCAACCGCACGCAGCACTGGTTTGCGCCGCGGCCCGCAAGCGAGCCGGCCAGAAACGCCGCTTTATAAGGAAATCGGCATTTTGCGCATGCTGGACGGGCGCAGGCAGCTATCTATTTGATAGTTGCTGCCGGCCCGCTTCACGCCAGCCACTTCTGGAAAAACTGCGCCCGGCCCATCGCCGGGTCCAGCTGGTAGCCGGCAAAGCCGACGCGCTCGTACAGCCGCACCGCGCTGGCGTTGCCGGCAAGCACTTCGAGCGTCAGCTTGCAGGCGCCGCGCTCGCGGGCGATCTCGTCCACCAGCGCCAGCATCTGTTCGGCCACGCGCTGGCCCCGGTGGCTGACCAGCACCGCCACGTCGTGGATATTGACCAGCGGGCGGCAGGCGAAGGTTGAAAAGCCTTCGATGCAGTTGACCAGGCCCACCGCTTCATCGCCGGAAAACGCCAGCACGCTGAAAGCCTGGGGCCGCGCCGCCAGTTCATTGACCAGATTTGACTTGGCAAATGCACTGAGCGCTTCGCCGCCTCCGGCCGGGTCTTGCGCGTAGGCGTCGAGCAGGCGGACCAGTGCGTCGGCATGCACGGGGTTGCGGTAGTCGGCCCGGCAGATGCGCAGGCCGGAAGCGGTTGATTCAAGGGAGTCGAGGGAGTCACTCATGCGTCGGTTCTTTCGCTCAATACAGGAGCGTGAATTTTAAGGAGCGGCTTTACAGCAGGTTTACCTGCCTATTTCCCGGACTACATCTTCCCGGTGCGCTTGCAGGGATAATTATTTGGCGCTGATTCAGCGATGCGCCACGGCATTCAGACCGGGGCGCCAGATGGCTCATGTCATCGAACACCACACATCAAAATGCCGCGCCGGACACCCTGTCGCGGCATGCAACAGGACCGCTGATGGACCCCCAAGTGACGACTCCGCCCATCCCCGCCAGGACGGCTCCCGCGACACCCGCCAAGCGCCCGAGCCGCCGCGCGCGCGTCGTCGGCGGCCTGCTGGCCGTTCTGGCGCTGGGCGGCACCGGCTGGCTGGCCTGGCACCTGACGCATCCCGCCACGCCAGCAAGCGCTGCCGCCGGACCCGGCGCGGCCGGCGGGCGGCGCGGCGCACCGGCCACCACCGTCGGCGTGGCCACGGCCGAAAGCACCCGCATCCCCATCCTCCTCGAAGCCCTGGGCACGGTCACGCCGCAGGCCACCGTCAAGGTGCGGCCGCAGGTCTCGGGCGTGATGGAAAAAGTGCTGTTCAAGGAAGGCCAGATGGTGCGCGCCGGCGACCTGATGGCGACCATCGATCCGCGCCAGTTCGAACTCGCGCTGATGCAGGCCAGCGGCCAGCGCCAGCGCGACGAGGCGCAGCTGGCCAGCGCCCGCGTCACGCTTGAGCGTTTCAAGACGCTGCTGGGGCAGGACTCGATTGCCCGCCAGGAGGTCGATACCCAGGCCGCGCTGGTCAAGCAGCTTGAAGGCACGGTGGTGATCGACAAGGCCAATGAAGGCACGGCGCGGCTAAACCTGGGCTATGCCCGCGTGGTCGCGCCCATCAGCGGACGCGTCGGCCTGCGCACGATCGATGTGGGCAACGTGGTCAGCAGCAGCGACGCCAACGGCATTGCGGTCATCACGCAGGTCAGCCCGATTGACGTGGTGTTTGCCGTGCCGCAGGACCAGGCCGGCGAACTGCAGCAGGCCGCCGTGGCCGGCACGGCCATGAAGGTCACCGCGCTCGACCGGACCCGCGCCAGCGCGCTGGACGCCGGCATGTTCGCCTCGCTGGACAACCAGGTCGATACCACGACCGGCACGGTCAAGGCCAAGGCGCGTTTCGCCAACAGCCAGTTGGCGCTGTTCCCCAGCCAGTTCGTCAATGTGCGGCTGGAGTTGCGCACGATTGAAAACGCAGTCACGGTGCCGGTGGCGGCGCTGCGCCACGGCAATGCCGGCGACTATGTGTATGTGGTCAATGCGGCCGAACGCACCGTCAGCCTGCGGAAGGTAGAACGCGGCCAGGCCACGGCGGACAAGATCCAAATCGCCTCCGGCCTGAAGGCGGGCGAGCAGGTCATCACCGAAGGCGCCGACCGGCTCAAGGACGGCGCATCGGTGGTGCTGCCGGGCGACAGCCCCAAAGGCATGAACGGCGGCGGCAAGCGCCAGCGGCCCGACGGTTCACCGCGTGGCCCCAGGCCGGGCGCTTCCGCAGCCGCCGAATCGCCGGTGTCCGCACCGGCAGCCGGCGCCTCCAGCCCGCAACGCCATCGGCGCGCTTCGCAAGCCGAGGGCGCATGAGCCCGCACGACCCAAGCAGCACGCCGGGCGCGTCATCCGGCGCGCCCGAGGCTTTTGACGGGCGCGAGGAGCCGTCCACCGCCAGCCCGTCGCGCCCCTTCATCATGCGGCCGGTGGCCACCGCGCTCCTGATGCTGGCCATCGTGCTGGCGGGGCTGGTCGGCTTCAGGCTGCTGCCGCTGTCGGCCCTGCCGCAGGTCGATTACCCGACCATCCAGGTGCAGACGCTCTACCCCGGCGCCAGCCCCGAGGTCATGGCGCAGACCGTGACCGCGCCACTGGAGCGCCAGTTCGGCCAGATGGCCGGTTTGAGCCGCATGAGTTCGACCAGCACGGCGGGCGTGTCCATCGTCACGCTGCAGTTTGGCCTGGGGCTGGCGCTGGACGTGGCCGAGCAGCAGGTGCAGGCCGCCATCAACGCCGGCGGCTCGCTGCTGCCGGCTGATTTGCCCGCGCCGCCGGTGTATGCCAAGGTCAATCCGGCCGATGCACCCGTGCTCACGCTGGCCATCACCTCAAGCACGCTGGCGCTGACCGAAGTGCAGAACATCGTCAACACCCGGCTGGCGCTGAAGATCAGCCAGGTGAACGGCGTCGGGCTGGTCGCGCTCAGCGGCGGCCAGCGCCCGGCCGTGCGCATCCAGGCCGACACGCGGGCGCTGGCGTCCTATGGCCTCGGGCTCGATGCGCTGCGAACGGCCATCAGCGCCGCCAACGCCAACGGCGCCAAGGGCAGCATCGACGGCCCGACGCGCTCGTATTCGATCAATTCCAACGACCAGTTGCTGGCCGCCAGCGACTACCAGAACCTGATCATTGCCTGGCGCAACGGCGCGGCGGTTCGCGTTTCCAACGTGGCCCGGGTCGTGGAAGGCGCCGAGAACACCCAGCTCGGCGCCTGGGCCAGCATCGCCTGTGCGCCAGGCGCATCGGCATCACCCGATGAACCGGGTGACTGCCTCGGCACGCCCGGCCGGCGGCTGGTGCCGGCCATCATCCTGAACGTTCAGCGCCAGCCCGGCGCCAACGTGATTGCCACGGTGGACGCCATCAAGGCACGCCTGCCCGAGCTGCAGGCCGGCCTGCCGACCTCGATGCGCGTCGATGTGCTGAGCGACCGCACCACCGGCATCCGGGCTTCGGTGCTGCATGTCGAGATCGAGCTGCTGCTGGCCGTGCTGATGGTGGTGCTGGTGATTTTTGCGTTCTTGCACAACCTGCGCGCCACCGTGATCGCCAGCCTGTCGGTGCCGATTTCGCTCATCGGCACCTGCGGCGCGATGTATCTGCTCGGCTACAGCCTGAACAACCTGAGCCTGATGGCGCTGACGATTGCCACCGGCTTCGTGGTCGATGACGCCATCGTGATGATCGAGAACATCTCGCGCTACATCGAGGAAGGCGAGTCGCCGATGTTCGCCGCGCTCAAGGGCGCCAAGCAGATCGGCTTCACCATCATCTCGCTGACGGTGTCGCTGATTGCGGTGCTGATCCCGCTGCTGTTCATGGGTGACGTGGTGGGACGGCTGTTCCGCGAATTCGCCATCACGCTGGCCATCACCATCCTGATTTCAGCGGTGGTGTCGTTGACTTTAGTTCCAATGATGTCCGCCAAATTGCTGAAGGCGAGGCCCCAGCGCGGCACCTCCCCGCCTGTGCAAGCACCGGTCGCGGAACTGGCTTTGCCAGGCCGCAGACGGGACGGCCCCCTCGGGGGGCAGCGAACCACGCGAAGCGGGGAGCGTGGGGGCTTTTTGGACAACGTCATCGTCCGCTATGACCAGTCGCTGACCTGGGTGCTCAGGCACCAGGGCGCGACGCTGGTGGTGGCGCTGGCGACCTTGCTGCTGACCGTGCTGCTGTACGTGCTGATTCCCAAGGGGCTGTTTCCGACGCAGGACACCGGCCAGTTGCAGGCGCAGGTCGAAACCGCCCAGTCGGTGTCGTATGCCCGCATGGCCGAACTGCAGCAGGCGGCCGCGCGGGAAATTTTGCAGGACCCGGACGTGGACGCGCTGAGTTCCTTCATCGGCGTCGATGCGGCCAACAACACCATGCTGCACACCGGCCGCATGCTCATCAACCTGAAAAAGGAACGCACCGGCAGCCAGCAGCAAACCATGGACCGGCTGCGCGAGCGCGCCAGCCGGGTCGCCGGCGTGACGCTGTACCTGCAGCCGACGCAGGACTTGACGATTGACGCCGAAACCGGCCCGACGCAGTTTCGCGTGTCGATGGAGGGCGCCAGCAATGGCGTCGTGGTCGAATGGGCTAACAAGCTGGCCGAGCGCATGGCGCTGTCCGCCAGCCTGCGCAACGTGGTGTCGGACGCCGGCGCCCAGGGCACGGCGGCCTTCATCAACGTGGACCGCGACACGGCGTCGCGCCTGGGCATTGCCGCTTCGGTGGTTGACGATGCGCTGTACAGCGCGTTTGGCCAGCGCATCGTCTCGACGATCTTCACCGAGACCAACCAGTACCGCGTGATCCTGGAAGCCCTGCCCGACGCGCTGGCCACGCCGGCCTCACTGGGCAACCTGCCGCTGAAAACCGGCGCCGGCACGACCACGCCGCTGTCGTCGATTGCCAGCATCACCGAGCAGCCCGCGCCGCTGCAGATCACCCATGTCGCCCAGTACCCGGCAACAACGCTGGGTTTTGACACCGCGCCCGGCGTGTCGCTGGGCAAGGCGGTCGATGAGGTCAAGCAGGCGGCCAAGGACATCGCCATGCCGGCCAGTGTGACGCTGACCTTTTTGGGCGCGGCCGGGGCTTACCAGTCGTCGCTTTCCAACCAACTGTGGCTCATTTTGGCGGCGGTGGTTTGCGTCTATATCGTGCTGGGCGTGCTGTATGAAAGCTACGTGCATCCGATGACGATTCTCTCGACGCTGCCGTCGGCGGGCGTGGGCGCCTTGCTGGCGCTGATGCTGAGCGGCTCGGATCTGGGCGTGATCGGCATCATCGGCATCATCCTCCTGATCGGCATCGTGAAAAAGAACGCCATCATGATGATCGACTTCGCGATTGACGCCGAGCGCCACCAGGGCAAGTCGCCGCAGGAGGCGATTCACCAGGCGGCGCTGCTGCGCTTCCGGCCGATTCTGATGACGACGCTGGCGGCGCTGTTTGCGGCCGTTCCCTTGATGCTGGGTTTTGGCGAAGGCGCGGAGTTGCGGCGGCCGCTGGGGCTGGCGATTTTTGGCGGCTTGATCGTTAGCCAGGTGTTGACGCTGTTCACGACGCCTGTCATTTACCTGGCGTTTGACCGGCTGGGGCGGCGTGTTGGGCGGAAGGAGCGGGTGGATGCTTCTGTTGTCTGATCTTTATGCTTTTTATGGGGTTTGTGCTTTTCCTGCTTGCGCTGGTAGCTATTTAATTGATAGCGGTTTTCGCTGCGTGGGCTGGCTGGCCGGGGGTTGCCCGGCGGCAAGTAACTTTCTTTTGCTTCGCCAAAAGAAAGTCACCAAAGAAAAGGCGACCCGGCTGTCTGGGTCCCTTCGCTGCGCTACGGGCAACCTGCGCTGCCTGAGAAAAACGGGGGTCCGCGCAAACTCGCTCCACTGCGTTACGCTCAAACAGCGCGCGGCCCTGATCCCGTTTTTCTCAGGCATCACAGGCTCAGACAGAACGGGGCAATCGGGGAATGAAGTCCGAACAGCCGAACAGCCAAACAGCCACCGCGCCCAGGCTTCAGCCCAAACCCTAAATGCTACGAATTCAATAGCTGGTTGCGCACGCGCTGCTTGCGCTAGAGCCACTTTTGATGCAAAAACAGGCAATCGCCTCGTCGCAACTCTCCCCGTTTTGCTCCTTCCCCCGCTGGGGGAAGGCTGGGATGGGGGCCTCCCCGAATCCGAACCCGCTCCCGCCAGTCCCGTTCTGACTGGGCCTGTGAGCGCCAGGAAAAACGGGATCAGGGCCGCGCGCTGTTTGAGCCGCAGGCGAGTTTGCGCGGACCCCCGTTTTTGCTGGCGCTCACAGGTTGCCCGTAGCGCAGCGAAGGGACCCAGACAGCCGGGTCGCCTTTTCTTTGGTGACTTTCTTTTGGCGAAGCAAAAGAAAGTTACTTGCCGCCGGGCAACCCCCGGCCAGCCCAACCCAGCCAAGTTAACCCAACACGGAAACAAAACAAAGCCAACGACAGGAGCAACCCCATGAGCCTGTCCAGCCCCTTCATCAACCGCCCCATCGCCACCGTCCTGCTGACCATCGGCCTCGCATTGGCAGGCATAGGCGCCTTCTTCGTCCTGCCAGTCGCCCCCCTGCCCCAGGTCGATTTCCCAACCATCTCGGTCAGCGCTTCCCTGCCCGGCGCCAGCCCCAGCACCATGGCCAGCAGCGTCGCCACGCCGCTCGAACGCAGGCTAGGCGTCATCGCAGGCGTCAACGAAATGACCTCCAGCAGCGGCGCCGGCTCGACCCGCATCAGCCTGCAGTTCGACCTGAACCGCAAGATCGACGCCGCCGCCAGAGAAGTGCAGGCCGCCATCAACGCCTCGCGCGCCGACCTGCCCGCCACGCTGCGCAGCAACCCGACCTACCGCAAGGCGAATCCGGCCTCGTCGCCGGTCATCATCCTGGCGCTGACCTCCAAGACCCGCTCGCCGGGCCAGATCTACGACGAAGTCTCCAACCTGGTGCAGCAAAAAATCGCCCAGGTGTCCGGCGTCGGCGACGTGGAACTGGGCGGCGGCTCGCTGCCCGCCGTGCGCGTCGAGCTGCTGCCGTTCGCGCTGAACCGCTACGGCGTCAGCATGGAAGACGTGCGCGCCGCGCTGCAGGCCGCCAACGCCAACCGGCCGCGCGGCGCGATTGAAGGCAACGGCCAGCGCCTGCAGATCTATGCCACCGGCAGCACGGCTTCGGGCGGACTGCGCGCGGCCGATTACCAGGGGCTGATCGTCGCCTGGCGCAACGGCGCAGCGATCCGCCTGAGCGACGTGGCCGAAGTCAGCAACGGCGTGGAAAACACCAACACGCTGGGCCTGTTCAACGGCCAGCCGGCGGTCATCGTGCTGGTCACGCGCCAGCCCGACGCCAACGTGATCGCCACCGTCGATGGCGTGCGCGCCCTGCTGCCCGAGCTGCAGGCGCAGCTGCCGCAGGATGTGGAGCTGCGGGTGGCGTCGGACTCGACCAACTCGATCCGCTCGTCGCTACACGAGATCGAGGTCACGCTCCTGATCTCGATTGCGCTGGTGGTGCTGGTGGTCAGCGCCTTTTTGCGCAGCGCGCGCGCCACCTTCATTCCCGCCGTGGCGACCGTGGTGTCGCTGCTGGGCACCTTTGGCGTGATGTACCTGCTGGGCTTCAGCCTGAACAACCTGAGCCTGATGGCGCTCACGGTGGCCACCGGCTTTGTCGTCGATGACGCCATCGTGGTGCTGGAGAACACCAGCCGCCATATCGAAGCCGGCATGGACCGCTTCAAGGCCGCACTGCTGGGCGCGCGCGAAGTCGGTTTTACGGTGCTCTCGATCAGCCTGTCGCTGGTGGCGGTGTTCATTCCGCTGCTGTTCATGGGCGGGCAGACCGGCCGGCTGTTCCGCGAATTCGCCGTCACGCTGTCGGCGGCGGTGATGATCTCGCTGGTGATCTCGCTCACCACCACGCCGATGATGTGCGCCTGGCTGCTCAAGCCGCAGTCAGCCGCCAAGCCGCCCGGACGCATTTCGCGGGCCTTTGAAAACGCCTTCAAGCGGGTGTTGCGCGGTTACGAAATTGCGCTCGACTGGGCGCTGGCCAGCAAACTGCTGGTCATGCTGATCCTGCTTGCCGTGATCGGGCTGAATGTCTATCTCTACATCGCCGCACCCAAGGGCTTTTTTCCGCAGCAAGACACCGGCCAGATCAACGGCGGCCTGCGCGCCGACCGCAGCATTTCCTTCCAGGCGATGCAGGGCAAGCTCCAGCAGCTGGTCGATATCATCCGCGCCGACCCAGCGGTCGATACCGTGGTCGGCTTTACCGGCGGCTCGCGCGCGGGCGGCGGCTTCATGTTCATCAACCTCAAGCCGGCCGCGCAGCGCAGCGACTCGGGCCAGGCGGTGATTGCGCGGCTGCGTCCGCAACTGGCGCGCGTGACCGGCGTGAGCCTGTTCCTGAACCCGGTGCAGGACCTGCGCGGCGGCGGCCGCCAGAGCAATTCCACCTACCAGTACACGCTGAAAAGCGACAACGCCGCCGACCTGAAAAAATGGGCGACACGGCTGGCCGAGCAGATGAAGGGCGCCAGCGCGCTGCTTGATGTGGACACCGACCAGGAAGAAAACGGCGTCGAGACCATGGTGACGGTGGACAAGGAAAGCGCGGCGCGGCTGGGCGTGAGTTCGCGCGATGTCGATAACGCGCTCTACAACGCCTTCGGCCAGCGCCAGGTCGCCACGATCTACGGCGAGCTGAACCAGTACAAGGTCGTCATGCAGGTGGCGCCGCGCTACATCGGCAGCCCCGAGGCGCTGAAGGACATCCATGTGCCGGCGAAAAATACGGCCAGCGCCGCCAGCATCGTGAATCCGGCGCTGCGCGACGCGTCGTCCGGCCAGGCGCTGAGCGCCTCGGGCACGACCATGGTGCCGCTGTCGGCGATTGCCCGCTTCAGCGAAAATTCCGCCGCCGCGTCGATCAGCCATGAAGACAGCGAACTCTCGACCACCATTTCCTACAACCTGGCCGCCGGCAGCACGCTCAGCGATGGGCAGGCCGCCGTCAGGGAATCCGAAGCGGCCATCGGCCTGCCCAACAACGTGCGCGGCAGTTTTTCCGGCACGGCGCTGAGCGCGCAGCAGTCGCAGGGCGAGCAGCCGCTCTTGATACTGGCGGCGCTGGTGGTGATCTACATCGTGCTGGGCATCCTGTACGAAAGCCTGATCCACCCGCTGACGGTCATATCCACCCTGCCGTCGGCCGGCGTGGGTGCGCTGCTGGCGCTGCTGCTGTTCAAGATGGACTTGTCCATCATCGCGCTGATCGGCATTTTCCTGCTGATCGGCATCGTCAAGAAAAACGCCATCCTGATCATCGACTTTGCGCTGGACGCCGAACGCGCGCGCGGCCTGTCGGCCGTCGAAGCGGTGCGCGAAGCCTGCCTGCTGCGCTTCCGGCCCATCCTGATGACCACGCTGGCCGCCATTCTGGGCGCGCTGCCGCTGGCCATCGGCTTTGGCGAAGGGGCAGAGCTGCGCCGGCCGCTGGGCATCACCATCATCGGCGGGCTGATCGCCAGCCAGCTGCTGACGCTCCTGACCACGCCCGTCGTCTATGTGCTGCTCGACAAGCTGCGCCGCCGCAGCGCCTCCGAGCGCCACCTGAGCCGCCATCCCCACGAGCCGTCCGACGAGCCGCCCGCAGCGCGTCCGCTGCAACCGCAATAAGGCACGCCATGCATCTGAAGAAGAATTTTTATCCAGCCCGCACGCCGGTTCTTTGCGCCTTCACACTGGCGCTGCTGCTGGCCGGCTGCGCCGTCGGCCCCGACTACCAGCGTCCCGCGACGCTAGAGGTCAGCGCCTTCAAGGAAGCCGAGGGCTGGGTCGCCGCCGCCCCGGCCGATGCGCTGGAGCGCGGCCCGTGGTGGCTGCTCTTCGGCGACCCGGTGCTCGACGGGCTGGCCGCGCGCGTCGAAGTGTCGAACCAGAACGTCGCCGCCGCCGTGGCCGCCTATGCGCAGGCGCGCGCCGTGATGCGCGAGCAGCGCGCGTCGCTGTTTCCCACAGTCACGCTGGACGGAGGCGCCAACCGTTCACACAGCAGTTCGAGCAGTTCCAGCGCCAGCAGCGGCGGGCGCACCGGCAACAGCTACCAGCTCAGCATAGGCGCGAGCTGGGAGCCCGATGTCTGGGGCCGCCTGGGCCGCGCGGTCGAAAGCAGTTCGGCCAGCGCCCAGGCCAGCGCCGCCGACCTGGCCTCGGCCCGGCTGTCGGCCCAGGGCGAACTGGCCATCAACTACCTGACGCTGCGCCAGACCGATGCCCAGAAAGCGCTGCTTGAAACGACTCTGGCCGGCTACCAGCGCACGCTGGAGATCACGCAGAACCGCTACAGCGCCGGCATTGCCGCCAAAACCGATGTGCTGCAGGCGCAAACCCAGCTGGCCAATGCGCAGGCCGACGACGCCGGGCTTTTCCGCCAGCGCGCCCAACTGGAACACGCCATTGCCGTGCTGGTCGGCGAAGCGCCCGGCAATTTCTCGCTGCCGCCCGCCGCCTGGAAGCCCGTGGTGCCGGAGGTTCCGGTGGGTGTTCCGTCCACCCTGCTGCAGCGCCGCCCCGACATTGCCAGCGCCGAGCGCGGCGTGGCCGTGGCCAACGAACAGATCGGCATCGCTAGAGCCGCCTACTACCCGAGCCTGCCGCTGGGCGCCTCGTATGGATTCGGCGCCAGCCGCGTGGCCGAGCTGTTCAGCGCTTCGAGCAGCGTCTGGTCGCTCGGCCTGTCGGCGGCGCAAACGCTGTTCAACGCCGGCGCCACCCGCGCCCGCGTCGAAGGCAGCGAAGCGGCGCATGCGCAGGCGGTGGCGCGCTACCGGCAAACCGTGCTGACGGCGTTCCAGGGCGTTGAAGACCAGCTCGCCGCCACCCGCGTGCTGCTGGCCCAGCAAGACCTGCGCCGCCAGGCCTCCGAAGCCGCCGACCAGGTCGAGCAGCAGGTGCTCAACCGCTACCGCAGCGGCCAGGTCAGCTACACCGAAGTCATCACCGCCCAGGCCACCGCGCTGAACGCCCGCCGCGCGCTGGTGCAGGCCATGGCCGACCGCCAGACCACCGCCGTGGCCCTGATCCAGTCGCTGGGCGGCGGCTGGCAGGCCGGAATGTAAAGGGATTCACGCCAGCGCGCTGGCCCCGATGCCTTAAAAAATCCGGCATGCAGCCAACTGTTGACCAGGATCAGAATCCCACGCGCCCGACAGGGGGATAGTCGTAACAAATTAAACGATTTAAACCCCTTGGAGCTATTCCATGAAACTGCTGACCGACCTGTTTTCCACCGACTATGGCCTCATGAGCATTGGCGGCATCGCCTTCATGATTGGCATGGGCGCGTTTTTCCTGCGCCTGTTTCTGGGCAAGATGAAGCACGACCCAACCCGTCCCCAGCAGTAAGCCTGGACAGCGCGCCGGCACTGCCAATTCATCATCGAATTGGCCATTTGCGCAATAGCAGCGGGCGCAAGAAGCTATATAAAACATAGCATCCTGCTTCAAACCCGCCAGTCGATTCATGCCGATGCAGCGCCTCGTTCAAGCGCGGCCTGTTCACTGTCTTTCACCCTCGAACCCTTGCGCCGGTTCACCGTTTCCGAAGCACCGGGAAACCTTCAGCCTACAGTTGAACGGTAGGTCAACCCACAAGGATTCCTGGGCAGCGGCATTCAAATATCCACTGGCACTGTTGCCAGGAGGATTTGAAAATGCTTATGACAGACAACACTGAAACCCCCTCGCCGATGACTGACGGGGCCAGTCAAACCGGATTCGCCAGCGAGGCGCAGGCAAAAGGCGCAAACACCGTGCAAGCGCTCCGTCCCACCATCGACGATGCCAAAGCCGCCGGGCGCGAAGCCCTGGGGACGGCCAAGGAGATCGCTGGCGATGCGTGGAAAACGGCACGCAGCTACGCGAAAAATGCAAGCGGCATGGCGGGCGAGAAACTCGGCACCCTGAAGACCAGGGCTTCCGACCTTCAAGCGACGGCTTCCCGCCGCATCGCCGATGAACCCCTCAAGGCGGTGGCCATTGGCGCCGCCGCTGGCGCGCTGCTCGCAGCGCTGGTGCTGCGCCGCAAGGGCGGCCCACGGAGTTAATGCCCATGGAACCCATGAAGCCGATGGCTCCCATGGCCCCCATGAAACCCATGGAGGCGCCCGATTCAAGCTGGTGGCCGAAGGGGCTTTCCAGCCCTTCGAGCAGCGGCAGCCAGAACGGCGTGCGCTACGCCTTCTTCCCCGAGCAGCGCCGCCTGGCGGTCGAGCAAGGCGGCAAGGTGTCGCAATACGACACTGGCGAGCACCGCATCTCGGGCGTGAGCCAGGCGCAAGGCGGCCATGGCGGCACGCTGCGGTTTAGCAGCCAGAGCGGCGATGTGGACCTTGCTTCGCTCAAGGAAGTGCGCTGAGTGAGGTAGCCGGCTGAACAGGTGGCGGCCTGAATTGAATGGCCGCCATCAATCAATAGCCTTGCTATTTGCCCTGCTTGCCAGAAGCGGGTTTGTTCCTTTTCGCATCGTTTGCGCCAGCGCTATGCTTGACGCTGCCATCAGGCATCGGAATCGCGATGGGCTCAACGCTGACCCTGGCCACGCCGCTGTCTTTCGCGATTCCGATCTTGCGCGCCGTGGCGGGAGACAGGTCCACGATCCGGCCCTTCACATGCGGCCCCCGGTCCTGGATGGTGACCTTCGCGCTCTGGCCGGTTTCCAGATTGGTCACCTTCGCGGTGGTGCCGAGCGGCAGCGTCTTGCTCGCGGCGTTGTCGTCGTGCAGCTTCATCCGGGTGCCGTCCGCCATCTTCCTGCCCGCCAGCCTCTTTGAATAAACCGATGCCTTGCCAACGCGCTTGCGGCCCGACAAGTCCAGCGTCACCTTCGCGGATGACTTGGCGTGCCGTGACGACGCGGAGTGATGCGCTGCAGCCTTTCCTGCGGCAAGCGCGGCGGGTGGAAGCCCGGCAGCACAGGCGACCACGGCCCAGCCCAGCAGAAAGCTGGCTAGGCGATTGAAGCGGGAATGCTTTGGCATGTTGTCGATACTCCTTGAAAGTCATGGTGCCAGTGTTGCCTTGCGGGCAAGCGAAGGGCTGTTGCAGTCAGTATGACAGCGCGCATGGCTGTGTTACAGCATTGGCACGCAAGCCGGCGGCACAGAGCCGGGTCATAATTTGTGCATGCCCACGCACCGCAACCTTACAAACCCCTCTTGCCGTCACCGAGCGCCTGCTGTTCAGGGCGGCAGTTCAGTCCAACGAGGTTTATCCGCCGCGTTTGGCTCCGTTGCCCCTGGCAGGCATCGTGGCGCGGCAGATAAACGCTGATCGTTATGCGTATGGCTGACTATCACCTCCCGCTCCCAATCATCACGCCAAGGCTTGTTATTCGAGATGCTGTCCGCTCGGACATGCGCAGTTGGTCTGCTCTATATAGAAGTCCGAAGGTGCGGTAGCACATGAACGGGCCATTGAAACGGACGGCTCAGGCGTGGTGGGCTGGACACCAACGGGGGGCGGCTGACATAGACCGACCACTTTGCATTGTTCTTCCCGAAACAAACGAATTCGTCGGCGCCTGCGGCTTCTTAACTACGCCACAGCAACATGAGTGGGAAGCTTGGCTCCTGCTTCGCTCCAAGTTCTGGGGCAAGGCTTTTGGACCCGAGGTTACGTCGGCGCTAATTGCAGTCGCTTTTTCATCATTGGGTGCGCAACGTATCGTCGGGATAGTGGACCCAATGAATCATGCAAGTCTCGCCATGATCAAGAAGCTTGGTTTTACTTTCATTCGTGAATACGCGGGTACCACGCGCTGGCAACATGGCCACCATGTCTACAGCGTCGAACCCCATACGCATAACCCGGCGGACAACTGGATCTGCGCGAAAAGCCGCGCAGGTCAGTTACCTCCACGTTAGCCCTCATTCGCATATGCTGAAGCGCATTCATCACGCAGCCATCATCTGCTCGGACTATGAAGCCTCGAAGCGCTTCTACACCGAATGCCTTGGCCTGCGAATACTGGCGGAAAACTATCGCCAAGAGCGCAACTCCTACAAGCTGGACCTCGCACTTCCGGACGGAACCCAAGTGGAACTTTTCTCCTTTCCTGGGGCTCCTGAACGTCCGTCCTACCCGGAAGCGCGGGGCCTGCGTCATCTTGCGTTTGAGGTTGACGACGTAGACGAGTGCAAGAAGAAGCTGGAATCAATGGGCATCGCCGTCGAAGCGATCCGCCTGGACGACTATACGAACAAGCGCTTTGTCTTCTTCGCTGATCCCGATGGACTCCCTCTGGAACTCTACGAGCAGAGGGTCCAGAATGCCGGCTGCTGACTGAGCCGCACCTGTCATCCAGCCAGCCTTTTAACGCCGGACACCCCAGCGTCAGACGCTTGTTTCAGCAGTAAGCTGGCACGGAAAATCGCGC
This sequence comes from Polaromonas naphthalenivorans CJ2, assembly GCF_000015505.1. Lineage (GTDB taxonomy): Bacteria > Pseudomonadota > Gammaproteobacteria > Burkholderiales > Burkholderiaceae_C > Polaromonas > Polaromonas naphthalenivorans. The sequence continues at coordinate 2,737,209 of NC_008781.1, forward strand.
ATCCGGGCCAGCACTTCGTCCCGGCTGGGCGGCACGCAGCCGCGCTGCATCACGCACAGCGTGGCGCTGGCCAGGGCGTGCGACACGATGCGGCGGGCCGGCGCATCGGCCAGTTGCGCCAGCACCAGGTCTTTCTCCAGCAGCACGGCCGTGAGCAGCCCCGCCAAAAAGCAGTCGCCCGCGCCCACGGTATCGACCACCTTCACCGGCGCGGCTTCGCGGGCACGCCAGACCTGGCCGCCGCGCGTCAGCAGGCACGCACCCTCGCCGCCCAGCGTCAGGGCCATCAGGTGGGCATTGGTGCCGGCCAGCAGGTTTTTCGCCTGCTCCAGCGGGGTACTGCCGGCGATGCCCAGGTGGCCCAGGTCTTCGTCGCTGGCCTTGATCACGTCGGCCAGCTGCAAGGCGGCCAGCACATGGCGGCGGTAGGCGGCCATGTCGGGCATGACCGAGGGGCGCAGGTTGGCATCGACCACCACGGTTTTTCCGGCCTGACGGCAGGCGGCGAGCCAGGGCAGGTAAATTTGCGCATCTTCGGGGGCCAGCGCCAGGCAGCCGCTGCAGACCATCTCCAGCGTGGGCGCCGCGTCGCATGAACGCATCAGGCCTTCGGCCGATACCGCCCGGTCCGCCACGCCCTGGCGGTAAAACGCATAGTCGGGGTGGCCAGCCTCGCTCAGGGCCACCACGGCCAGCGAGGTGGGCTGGGGCACCGGCTCCGGGCGGGCCAGTTGCACGCCGTCGGCCGCCAGCGCCTGCGCCAGCCGGCGGCCGAATCGGTCGCCAGACAAGGGATTGAGGTAGAGCGTGCCGATTTGCTGGCGCGCCATGGCGCGGGTGAAGTTGAACACCGAACCGCCCAGGCACGGGTCAAACAGGCCGTCAGGCCGTCCGATCAGGTCAATCAGGGCTTCGCCGGCGGTTGCAATTTTTAGGGTTGTCTCAGGGTTTTCCATTATTAAAGTAACTTGATTTAGTTAGTCAGTCTCCACTATAGTTCGGACACGCCCAAACGTAAAGCGTAAACCCCGGGGTTTTTAACTCCGACATCAAGAAACCGCCATCCTTCCTTAACGAGGAGACAACATGAAAAAGTCCACCGCCACCCTGGCCCTGACCGCTCTGGCTTTTGCCGCTTCCAGCGCGTTCGCGGCCGAACCCGTGATCGGGCTGATCACCAAGACCGACAGCAACCCTTTCTTCGTCAAGATGAAGGAAGGCGCCGAGGCCGAGGGCAAAAAACTGGGCGCCAAGGTCATCAGCGGCTCCGGCAAGACCGACGGCGACAACGCCGGACAGATCACGGCCATGGAAAACATGATTGCGGCTGGCGCCAAAACGATCCTGATCACGCCCAGCGATGCCAAGGCCATCATCCCGGCCATCAAGAAAGCCCAGCAAAACGGCGTGATGGTGATTGCCCTGGACAGCCCGACCGACCCGGTCAGCGCCGTCGATGGCCTGTTTGCCACCGACAACTACAAGGCCGGCGTGCTCATCGGCCAGTACGCCAAGGCCGCCCTGGGCGGCAAGAAGCCCGTCATCGCCACGCTCGACCTGCTGCCCGGCCACCCGGTGGGCGCCCAGCGCCACAACGGCTTCCTGCAGGGCTTTGGCCTGCAGTCGCTTGACGCCAAGAGCAACGACCTGGCCAAGCCGGCCGAAGTGGTCTGCATGGCCGACAGCTTTGGCGATGCGGCCAAGGGCCAGACCGGCATGGAAAACTGCCTGCAAAAGAACCCGGCCATCAACCTGGTCTACACCATCAATGAGCCCGCAGCGGCGGGCGCCTACAAGGCACTGAAGACCGCCGGCAAGGAAAAAGACGTGGTGATCGTCTCGGTGGACGGCGGCTGCGCCGGCGTCAAGGACGTGGGCGCCGGTGTCATTAGCGCCACTTCGCAGCAATACCCGCTGAAGATGGCCGCCATGGGCGTTGCCGCCGGCGTGGAATATGCCAAGACCGGCAAGAAGGTCAGCGGCTACACCGATACCGGCGTGACCCTGATCGCCGCCAAGGCCCAGCCCGGCGTGGACAGCAAGGATGTCAAAACCGGCATGGACCTGTGCTGGGGCAAGAAGTAAGCAGCCCTCCCCCTCACTCACCCAGCCGCAACGCTGTGGTTTGAGCCTCTTGAGCCGGTTGCGCGTCACCTGACGGGCAACGGTTCACACCTGCAGGCCCCTGCAAAACCAGGATGGTTCTTGCGGAGCCTTGCAACCGATTTGCAAGCAGTTTTTATTTTTTGGAGATTTTCATGAAAAAAAGTTTGATCGCCCTGGCCGTGGTGGCTGTCTCTGGCGCGGCGACGGCCCAATCCTCCGTGACCTTGTACGGTATTGCCGACGCTTCGTTCGGTGTCGTCAAGAACGGCTCCGTGACGCAAACGAAAGTTGACAGTGGCCTGCTCAATACCAGCCGCTTTGGCTTCAAGGGAACGGAAGACCTGGGCGGTGGCCTGAAAGCCAGTTTCCTGCTGGAACAGGGCTTTAATGTTGACAATGGCTCTTCCCTGGAAGACAGCCAGGACGGCCAGACCAAGCTTAACCAGATGTTCAGCCGCAATGCCTATGTGGGCTTGTCGGGCGGTTTCGGCGAAGTGCGGCTGGGCAAGGTCTGGTCGGCTTTCGATGAAATGAAAGGCGCGTCCAACGCGGCCTGGGACTCGGGCCTGTCGCCGAACAGCGGTGTTTTTTATGGCGGAGCCATTGGCGGCTACACCTACAACCCGCGTAATTCCGTGATCTACTTTACGCCGAATGTGAGCGGTTTCAGCGGCGCGGCCAGCTACAGCATGGGCGAAAACAAGACCGCCACGGTCAATGCCGGCAGGGTTGCCGCCCTGAATGTCAAATACGCCGGCGGTCCGCTGTATGTCGGCCTGGGCCATCAGACCGAACGGGTCAACGGCTCGGTTCCGACGAAAAAATTCACCATGTTGAATGCCACTTACGACTTTGGCATGGCCACGCTGCAGGCCAGCGTTGGGCGTCAATCGCAGAATGACTTGAAAACCCGCGACTGGACGCTGGGCGCGACCGTTCCGGTGTCTGGCCTCCTGTCGGTCTCGGGTGGCGTCGCTGGCTCAACCGACAATGTCGCCGCCGGTGACATCAAGCGCAAGGGCGTCAGCCTGGCGGCCCAGTATGCGCTGTCCAAGCGTACGTTCCTGTACACCGGCTACCATGCCACCCGGACCACCTACCCGGTCCTGCCGCGCCTGAATACCAGCCTCTACGCCGTGGGCGTGAGCCACCTGTTCTAACTTTTCAGGACTGAGGCGATTCAAGCCTATTGAGCCTGTTGCGCGTCACCTGACGGGTAACGGGTAACGTGCAGGCCCCCGTCACACCGGGGCTTGCGTCGGTTCCCTCGCGAACCCTTACCCTCACAAGCCATGCCACGACATGAACACTTCAAAATTACCCTCCATTGCGAAACTGGGGCCTTTTATTGCCTTGCTGCTGGCCTGCGTTTTCTTCGCAACCCAGAACGAACGATTTTTAACGCTCCAGAATTTCTCGCTGATCATGCAGCAGGTCATGGTGGTGGGCGTGATTGCCATCGGGCAGACGCTGATCATCCTGACGGCCGGCATTGACCTGTCTTGCGGCATGGTCATGGCGCTGGGCGGCATCGTGATGACCAAGCTGTCGGCCGACTTCGGCCTTCCCACACCCGTAGCGATTGCCTGCGGCATGGCGGTGACCATGCTGTTCGGCCTGATCAACGGCCTGCTGGTGACGCGCATCAAGCTGCCGCCCTTCATCGTCACGCTGGGCACGCTGAACATCGCCTTTGCCATCACCCAGCTGTATTCCCAGTCGCAAACCGTGACCGATATTCCGGCCGGCATGACCTTCCTGGGCAACACCTTCACCATCGGCAATACCTCCATGGGTTATGGCGTGGTGCTGATGCTGGCCCTTTATGTGGCGACCTGGCTCTGGCTGCGCGAAACAGCCCCCGGCCGCCATATCTATGCCGTCGGCAACAGCCCCGAAGCGACCCGCCTGACCGGTATCGCGACCGACCGGGTGCTGCTGGGCGTGTATGTGCTGGCTGGCCTGTTTTATGGCATTGCCTCGTTGCTGTCCGTTGCCCGCACCGGTGCCGGCGACCCGAACGCCGGCCAGACTGAAAACCTGGACGCCATCACCGCCGTGGTGCTGGGCGGCACCAGCCTGTTTGGCGGGCGCGGCATGCTGCTGGGCACGCTGGTGGGCGCCTTGATCGTGGGCGTGTTTCGCAATGGCTTGACGCTGATGGGCGTTTCCTCGGTTTACCAGGTTCTGGTGACCGGCATTCTGGTGATTCTTGCCGTCACCACTGACCAGATGTCTCGCAAGGGAGTACGTTAATGAACACTCAACCTCAAATCGTGATGCAGGCCAAGGGCCTGGTCAAACGCTACGGCCAGGTCACCGCGCTTGATGGCGCCGACTTTGAACTTCGGGCCGGCGAGATCCTGGCGGTGATCGGCGACAACGGCGCCGGCAAGTCCTCGCTGATCAAGTGCCTGTCGGGGGCGACGATTCCCGATGAAGGCGAAATTTTTCTGGACGGCCAGCCGATTCACTTCAAGAGTCCGATGGATGCGCGCAAATCCGGCATTGAAACCGTGTACCAGGACCTGGCCGTTGCGCCGGCCATGACGATTGCCGAAAACCTGTTTTTGGGCCGCGAGCTGTGCCGCCCCGGTTTTTTCGGCCAGTTCCTGCAGTTGCTGGACAAGAAAAAAATGCTGGAGGAAAGCATCTCGCGCATGAACGACCTGAAGGTCGGCATCCGCTCGATGACGCAGGCGGTCGAAACGCTCTCGGGCGGCCAGCGCCAGTGCGTGGCCGTGGCGCGCGCAGCGGCGTTTGCGCAGCATGTGGTGATCATGGACGAGCCGACCGCCGCGCTGGGCGTGAAGGAAGGCAACATGGTGCTCGAACTGATCCGCCGCGTGCGCGACAAGGGCCTGCCGGTGGTGCTGATCTCGCACAACATGCCGCATGTGTTCGAAGTGGCCGACCGCATCCACATTGCCCGGCTGGGCAAGCGCGCCGCCGTGGTCAACCCGAAATACATCAGCATGAGCGACACGGTGGCGGTGATGACCGGCGCCAAGTCGGCCAGCGAGCTGCCGGAGGAAGCCCATGCGTGAACCCGGCAAACGCATGGAGGCCCTCCATGCTTAAAGGCATCGATCCCCTGATCACGCCCGAGCTGCTCAAGCTGCTGATGGAAATGGGCCATGACGAGGCCGTGCTGCTGGCCGATGCCAACTTCACGGCCCTGAGCCTGGGCGCGGGCAAGCCGGTCATCCGGCTGCCCGGCGCCGGCATGGCGCAGGTGGTCAAGGCCATCAATGCGCTGCTGCCGCTGGCCGCCGATGTGGCGCATCCGGTGGCTTTCATGCAGGTATCAAGCACAGAGCCGCCCTACCTGTCGGCCTTGCAGCGCGAGGTGCTGGACTTGCTCAAGGACAGCCTGCTGCCCCACCAGCAGGCCGAGCCGGTGGAGCGCTATGCGTTCTACGAACGCGTGCAAAAGGCCTGCGCGATTGTGGTGACCGGCGAATTGCAGCCTTTTGGCAACTTTATCTTGCGCAAAGGCGTTATCGGCGAAACTCTACGCCCATGACCAAAGACCAGGCTCCCCCGCTTCTGCGCCCGCGCGGCTCCAACCATGTGGGCATGCGCCAGTTCAACGAACGGGTGGTGCTGCAGGCCATCCGCCAGAACGGCAGCCTGCCCAAAGCCGACCTGGCCCGCCTGACCGGGCTGACATCGCAGACCATCGGCCTGATCACCACCCGACTGGATGAGGACGGGCTCTTGATCCGGCACGACCGGGTGCGCGGCCGCATCGGCCAGCCGTCGGTCCCGCTGGCGCTGAATCCGGATGGCGCGTTTTCCATCGGCATCAAGATCGGGCGGCGCAACACCGACTGGCTGCTGGTGGACTTCACCGGCCGGGTGCGCCAGCGCAAGTCACTGGCCTATGCTTTTCCCGATGCCGGGGTCTTGCTGCCGGCGCTGGGCAAAAACCTGAATGCCTTGCGCGATGGGCTTGGCGACCAGGGCTCCCGGCTGGTCGGCGTGGGCATTGCCGCACCCTTTCAGCTCGGCGGCTGGCACCGGATGCTGGGCCTGTCCGATGCGCAGGCCGACACCTGGAACCAGATCGACCTGAAAGCCGAAGTGCAAGCCATGACCGACCTGCCGGTGAGCTTTGCCAAGGACACCTCGGCCGCCTGCGTGGCCGAGCTGGTGGCCGGGCGGGGCCGCGACCTCAAGAGTTTTCTATATTTGTTCGTGGACACTTTCGTCGGCGGCGGGCTGGTGATCAATTCGCACCTGCATGCCGGCCTGCATGGCAATGCGGGGGCCGTCGCGTCGGTGCCGCTGAATGTCGCCCGGCCCGGCGAAGCCAGGCCGGAGCAGCTGGTTCACCAGGCTTCGCTCTGGGAACTGGAGCAGCGATTTGAAGCGCGTGGACTGGACGCCACCGCCGCTTACGACGAGCGGGCCATGCAGGCGCCGTTCGAGGAAGAAACGACCGCCTGGATCACGCCGGCGGCCAATGCCCTGGCGCACTGCATCGTCAGCGGCACGGCGTTCCTGGACCTTGACGCCATCGTCCTGGACGGCTCGTTTTGCAGGCCGCTGCTGCAGCGGCTCATGGAGCACACCCGCCTGGCCCTGTCGGCCTACAACTGGGAAGGCCTGTGGCCGCCAACCCTGCTCGAAGGCAGCATCGGCCCGGATGCGCGGGCGCTGGGCGGCGCCCTGCTGCCGCTGCACGGAAACTTTGCGCCCGACCGGGATCTGTTCCTCAAGGCAAGCGCCTAGCGCGGCCGGCCGAGCCGCACCAGTGAACCGGCCTGCCCTTTCACGCCAGACAGCCGCTGGCGGCAATTTTTGGGCGGTCTCAGGGTTTCCGATAACTAAAGTAACTTTATTTAGTAAGTCCATCTCCACTATAGTTCGGAGGCGCCCAAACGTTACGCGCCAAGCCCCCAAGGCTTCAAGCCCAGAACACATAACCGCCATCCTTCCTTAACGAGGAGACACCATGAAAAATTCCACCGCAGCCCTGGCCCTGACCACTCTGGCTTTTGCCGCTTCCAGCATCTTTGCCGCCGATAACGTCGTGATCGGCCTGATCACCAAGACCGACACCAACCCCTTCTTCGTCAAGATGAAGGAAGGTGCTGAATTGGAAGCCCATAAACAGCGCGTCAAGGTGATCAGCGCTGCCGGCAAGACCGACGGGGACAACGCCGGACAGATCACGGCCATGGAAAACATGGTGGCGGCCGGGGTCAAGACCATCTTGATCACGCCCAGCGATGCCAAGGCCATCATTCCGGCCATCAGGAAAGCCCAGGAAAAGGGCGTCATGGTGATTGCCCTGGACAGCCCGACCGACCCGGTCAGCGCCGTCGATGGCCTGTTTGCCACCGACAACTACAAGGCCGGCGTGCTCATCGGCCAGTACGCCAAGGCCGCCCTGAATGGCAAGACGCCAGTCATTGCAACTCTGGATTTATTCCCCGGCCACCCGGTGGGCGCCCAGCGCCACAACGGCTTCCTGCAGGGCTTTGGCCTGCAGTCGCAGGGTGCCAAGAGCAACGACCTGGCCAAGCCGGCCGAAGTGGTCTGCATGGCCGACAGCTTTGGCGATGCGGCCAAGGGCCAGACCGGCATGGAAAACTGCCTGCAGAAAAACCCGGCCATCAACCTGGTCTACACCATCAATGAGCCCGCAGCGGCAGGCGCCTACAAGGCGCTGAAGGCCGCCGGCAAGGAAAAGGATGTGATGATCGTCTCGGTGGACGGCGGCTGCGACGGCATCCGGGACGTGGGCGCCGGCATCATCGCCGCCACCGCGCAGCAATATCCGCTGAAGATGGCGTCCTTGGGCGTGATTGCCGGCGTGAAATATGCCAATTCCGGCCAAAAGGTCAGCGGCTACACCGATACCGGCGTGACTCTGGTCTCGGCCAAGCCGCTGCCCGGCGTGTACAGCCTGGATGTCAAAACCGGCACCGCACTGTGCTGGGGCAAAAGATAGGCCACATCCAGCGCTACAGCCAGATCAGCGCGCCCGATGGCGGCGACTTCTAACTGCGCGGCGATCAATCGCTATTTATTTGATAGCTATCTATGCTCGCCCATATTGCGCAAACGACCAATTTTATTCAAAATCAGTCACTGCATCAGTGGTCAGGAGCGTACCGCGTCGGCCACCCGCTCGGCGCAGGCCCTGGCCTGTTCGGCATCGCGCGCCTCGACCATCACGCGCAGCAGCGGCTCGGTGCCGCTGGCGCGAATCAAAATGCGGCCGCTGTCGCCCAGCTCGATTTCCGCCGCTTTGGTCTGCGCCGCCAGCTCCGCGCTGTTCTTCCAGTCCTGGCCGGGCTTGAGCCGGACATTGATCAGGGTTTGCGGAAACAGCACCACTTCCGACAGCAGTTGCGCCAGCGTTTGATTGCTGCGTGCGCAAGCCTGCAGCACCTGCAAGGCGCTGATCAGGCCGTCGCCGGTCGTGTGCTTGTCCAGCGCCAGCATGTGGCCGGAACCCTCGCCGCCCAGCAGCCAGCCGCGCCTTTCGAGTTCTTCAAGAATGTAGCGGTCACCCACCTTGGCGCGCACAAACTCCACGCCCTTGGCCTTCAGGGCCACTTCCACGGCCATGTTGGTCATCAGGGTGCCGACGGTTCCGGGGACTTTCTCACCCCGGGAAAGGCGCTCGTTGACCATCAGGTAGAGCACTTCGTCGCCATTGAACAGCCGGCCTTGCGCGTCCACCATCTGCAGCCGGTCCGCATCGCCATCCAGGGCAATGCCGTAGTCGGCCTTGTTGGCGAGCACTGCGTTGACCAGTGCCTGGGGGTGCGTGGCACCGACGCCATCGTTGATATTGAGTCCATCCGGCGCGCAGCCGATGGCAATCACCTCGGCGCCCAGTTCATGAAACACCATGGGCGCGATCTGGTAGGCCGCGCCATGCGCGCCATCGACGACGATTTTCAGGCCCTTGAGCGTCAGGTCGTGGGCGAAGGTGCTCTTGCAAAATTCGATGTAGCGCCCCGCCGCATCGTCCAGGCGACGGGTCTTTCCAAGTGAGGCTGAATCGGCCCAGACCGGCTCTTCCTTCAGCGTGGCCTCCACCTCGAACTCCCATTCGTCATTGAGCTTGTTGCCCTGCGCGCTGAAAAACTTGATGCCGTTGTCGGCAAACGGGTTGTGGCTGGCGCTGATCACCACGCCCAGGCTGGCACGCTGCGCCCGCGTGAGGTAGGCCACGCCGGGCGTGGGCAGCGGCCCGAGCAGCACCACATCGACCCCGGCTGAATTGAATCCGGACTCCAGCGCGCTCTCCAGCATGTAGCCGGAAATCCGGGTGTCCTTGCCAATCAGGACGGTCGGGCGCGCTTCGGTCCTGCGCAGGACGCGGCCCACGGCATGCGCCAGCCGGAGGACGAAATCAGGGGTGATCGGAGCCTCCCCAACGGTGCCGCGAATGCCATCAGTGCCAAAGTATTTTCTGTTCATGTGTATTGATCTTTTAAATCCCGTTGCCGTGCGCTTGCGTTGCTGATTGGCACCATTCACGGCTATTTTGGGAGGGGGGTTTTGCCTAAGCTTGGGGCTAAATACGAGGTAGGTACATGCGGTAAATCAACAGCAGCGCTTAATCAATTCGCAGCGGTCCAGACTTTGAGCGCCTGCACGGTTTCCCGCACATCATGGACACGCACGATGCGCGCGCCGCGCTCGACCGCCAGCAAGGCGGCGGCTACGCTGGGCACCATGCGCTCAGCCACGTCCGGCGACTCACCTGCCGGGCCAAGGCAAACGGCCGCCAGCGACGACTTGCGCGACCAGGCGGCCAGCAGCGGATAGCCCGCTGCCAGCAACTCGCGCTGGCGCGCCAGCAACGCAAAATTCTGCTGCACGGTTTTTCCAAAGCCCACACCGGCGTCCAGCACGATGCGCGGCTTTTCAACCCCGGCGGCTTGCAGGCCGCGCGCGGCATCCTGCAAAAAAACGAGCACCTGTGCCACCACATCGCCCTGCATGGGCATGACCTGCATGGTCTGCGGCTCGCGGTGCATGTGCATCAGGCAGACGCCGCAGTTCGGGTGTTCAGCCACGGCCTGCGCCGCACCGGGCTGGCGCAGCGCCCAGATATCGTTGATGATGTCGGCGCCCAGGTCGAGCACGGCACGCATGACCTCGGGCTTGTAGGTATCGACCGAGACCGGAACACCGAGCGTGAGCGCATGGCGGACCACCGGCAGCACGCGCGCCAGTTCCTGCTGCAGCGGCACGGGAGAGGCCCCAGGGCGGGTGGATTCACCGCCGATGTCCAACAGCTCAGCGCCGTCCTTGAGCAGCTTTTCGCAGTGGCCCAATACGCCTGAAAAGTGCTTGTCCGGCGAATAATAAGTGCCACCGTCCGAAAAAGAATCGGGCGTGGCATTGACGATGCCCATGACGCGAGGCTTCGACAGGTCTATCTGAAAGCGCGAGGTTTGCCAGATCACGAAAGCTCCTTGTTGGCGATTTAAGTTCTGCCAGAAATGGTCAGCCCAATGAAAAACCGGGGACTTGCCCCGGTTTTTATGCTGTCTGGCGAACTGGACTGGTCATTCAAGCCACGGTAGGCGCCGGATCGGTTGTGACAGCAGGACTGCCTCCGCTCGGGCCATTGCCGCCGCCACCGCCAACGGACGGATTGCGCGGCGTCCAGTCCTTGGGAGGACGCGGCTCCTTGCCGGCCATGATGTCGTCCATCTGCTCGACATCAATGGTTTCCCATTCGAGCAAAGCCTTGGCCATCGCGTGCATCTTGTCCTTGTTGTCCTCGATCAGCTTGCGCGCCAGGGCGTATTGCTGGTCGATGATGCGGCGCACTTCGGTATCGACCTTTTGCAAGGTGGATTCGCTCATGTTGTTGGTCTTGGTCACCGACCGGCCCAGGAACACTTCGCCTTCATTCTCGGCATACACCATGGGGCCCAGCGCATCGGTCATGCCGTAGCGCGTGACCATGTCTCTGGCCAGTGCCGTGGCGCGTTCAAAGTCGTTGCTGGCGCCGGTGGTCATCTGGTTCATGAACACTTCCTCGGCAATGCGGCCACCGAACAGCATGCTGATCTGGCTGAGCATGTATTCGCGGTCGTAGCTGTAGCGGTCCTGCGCCGGCAGGCTCATCGTGACGCCGAGGGCGCGGCCGCGCGGAATGATGGTGACTTTGTGGACCGGGTCGCACTTGGGCAGCATCTTGCCGAGCAGCGCGTGGCCGGACTCGTGGTAGGCCGTGTTGCGGCGCTCTTCCTCGGGCATGACCATGCTCTTGCGCTCGGGACCCATCAGGATCTTGTCCTTGGCCTTTTCAAAGTCCTGCATCTCGACCGTGCGGGCATTGCGGCGCGCCGCCATCAGGGCCGCTTCGTTGCACAGGTTGGCCAGGTCGGCACCCGACATGCCGGGCGTGCCGCGTGCGATCACGCTGGCGTTCACGTCCTGGCCGAGCGGAACCTTGCGCATGTGGACATTGAGGATCTGTTCGCGGCCACGAATGTCGGGCAGCGTGACATAGACCTGGCGGTCAAAACGGCCGGGGCGCAGCAAGGCGGCATCCAGAATGTCGGGACGGTTGGTGGCCGCCACCACGATCACGCCGACATTGGTTTCAAAGCCGTCCATCTCGACCAGCATCTGGTTCAGGGTCTGTTCGCGCTCGTCATTGCCGCCGCCCACGCCAGCGCCACGCTGGCGGCCGACGGCGTCGATTTCATCGATGAAGATGATGCACGGCGCATTTTTCTTGGCGTTGTCGAACATGTCGCGCACCCGGGCAGCGCCCACGCCGACAAACATTTCAACGAAATCGGAACCGGAAATCGAAAAGAAGGGAACCTTGGCTTCGCCGGCGATGCCCTTGGCCAGCAGGGTCTTGCCGGTGCCCGGAGGGCCGACCAGCAGCAGGCCGCGGGGGATGCGGCCGCCGAGTTTCTGGAACTTGGCCGGGTCTTTCAGGAAATCGACGACTTCCTTGACTTCTTCCTTCGCTTCGTCGCAACCGGCAACGTCGGCAAAGGTCACGGTATTGGTCGATTCGTCGAGCATGCGCGCCTTGGATTTGCCAAAGCTGAACGCGCCGCCCTTGCCGCCGCCCTGCATCTGCCGCATGAAATACACCCACACGCCAATCAGCAGCAGCATCGGACCCCAACTGACCAGCAGCGTCATGAGCAGGGAACCTTCTTCGCGCGGCTTGACGTCGAACTTCACGTCGTTGGCGATCAGGTCGCCGACCAGGCCACGGTCAAGGTAGGTTGCCGTCGTGCGGATTTTTCGGTCGTCGGTCGTGGTGGCGATGATTTCAGTGCCGCCCTGGCCTTCCGCGATGGTTGCCGCCTTGATGCGCTTGCCGCGAACCTCTTCGAGGAACTCGGAGTAGCCCAGGTAATTCGAGCCTGCGCCGCCGCGTGTATCAAACTGCTTGAACACGGTGAACAGCACCATGGCGATGACCAGCCAGATTGCAATTTTAGAAAACCACTGATTATTCAAGGACTACTCCGATGTATGAATCCAAAACCGATTGGATGGCACATGCGCCTGATTTTAGGCGTTTCAAGGGCTTAAACCCAGCCATTGCGGCTTGCATCCCTTTGCTTGACACGGATTTAACGCTATATTTTGGCTTCAGGCGAAGCATTTCACACGGGCGTCACGTTTTTCAAGCCTCTGCCGACCAAAAATGTTTCAGAAGAATTGGGGCGCGAAGCTTTGGGTTTCATGCGCTTGACGACTTTGAAGCTGGCCTGAAACAGCTTGACCAGGTCGTCATAACCACTGCCGTGAAACAGCTTGACGACCAGCGCGCCGTCCGGTTTCATGCGGGTCTGGGCAAACTCCACCGCCAGCTCGACCAGATGGGCAATGCGCGCCGCGTCCGCCGACTCGATGCCTGACAGGTTGGGCGCCATGTCCGAAATCACCAGATCGACCTTCACCGGCCCTTTCTCCGTGGACAAGGCCTGCTCCAGCTTTGCCAGCACTTCGGGCTCCCGAAAGTCGCCCTGGATGAACACGACGCCTTCAATCGGCTCCATGGGCAACAGGTCCAGCCCGATGATGCGGCCATTGAGCGCCCCCACGGCCGCCCCGGTCGGCGAGAGCTTGCGCCGCACATACTGGCTCCAGGCGCCCGGCGTGCTGCCCAGATCGACCACGCAGTCGCCGGGCTTGATCAGCCCCAGCGTTTCGTCCATTTCCTTCAGCTTGAAGGCTGCCCGCGCACGGTAGCCCTCTTTGCGGGCCTGTTTGACATAGGGGTCGTTGATGTGGTCGTGCAACCACGCTTTGTTAACTTTTTTACCTTTTGCATCACCCTTGGCGACGACCTTGGTGACTTTGGGCAGCAGCTTGTGGTCTGACTTGGCATTTACTTTCATGGGGCCTATTGTCGTCTTCCCGACTCCACCGATAATTGGGCATGGCTCAAATACAACTTACCCCTGCCCAGCGCAAAGACCACCGCGCTGAAGCGCACCATCTCAACCCCGTCGTCATGATTGGCTCCGACGGCCTCACGGACGGCGTGAAAAAAGAAATCGACGCGGCGCTGAACGCCCACGGCCTCATCAAGGTACGGGTGCAGTCCGACGACCGGCCCGGCCGCGAAGAAATGTTCCGCTCCCTGGCCGAAGAACTCGATGCCGCGCCCATCCAGCACATCGGCAAGCTGCTGGTGTTCTGGCGGCCAATTCCGGAAAAGGAAAAAAAGGTCAGCGAAGACCGCATGGCCGGCCCGCGCGATGTCAAGGTGCTGAAAAACAGCTCGCGCTACGGCCAGCGGCCCGAAGTCAAGATGCTGCGCGTACTGGGCAACCAGCGCCTGACGCCGGGCGGCACCGTCAAGCGCGCCAAACCCAGGCAGCAAGTCAGTGTCAAGAAACGCTCGCAAGACTGATCCTGCCTGCAGATGCAAAACCGACCTCGCTGGTCGGTTTTGCATTTCTCAGGGTCAAAAACACCCTGCGGCCCTTTAGATTCACCCCACTTGCCCACAGCTAGACGCGATGAACAATCCACTCCTTGACTTTTCCGACCTTCCATTGTTTGACCGCGTCCTGCCCGAGCATGTCGGCCCGGCCATGGATGATTTGCTGGCCAAGGCCGAAACCGCGCTGGCGCAGGTCACCGCCAGCGACTTTCCGGCGACCTGGAGCGGCATTGCCCGCGTCCTTGATGTGGCGACCGAAAACCTGGGCCGTGCCTGGGGCGTCGTCGGCCACCTGAACAGCGTGGCGGACACCCCCGAATTGCGCGCGGCCTACAACGCCGCCCTGCCCCGCGTGACCGAATTCTGGACCCGGCTGGGCGCCGACGAACGCCTGTACGCCAAGTACAAGGCCATCGACATTGCCAGCCTCAATGCCGAGCAGCGCCAGGCGCACAAGAACGCCATCCGCAATTTCGTGCTGTCCGGCGCAGAACTCACGGGGGCGGCCAAGGAGCGTTTTGCGCAAATCCAGGAGCGCCAGGCCGAACTGAGCCAGAAATTCAGCGAAAACTCGCTCGACGCCACCGACGCCTTTGCCTACTACGCCACCGATGACGAAGTCGCGGGCATTCCAAAGGACGTGCTGCAAGCCGCCAGGGCGCAGGCCGAAGCCGAAGGCAAGGCGGGCTACCGGCTCAGCCTGAAGATGCCGAGCTACCTGCCCGTCATGCAGTTCGCCGAAAGCAGCGCCCTGCGCGAAAAGCTCTACAAGGCCTACACCACGCGCGCCAGCGACCAGGCCCCGGCCGAGTTCAGCCAGTTCGACAACAGCGCCGTGATGCGCGAAATCCTGGCCTTGCGCCAGGAGGAATCCCGGCTGCTCGGATACCAGAATTTCGGCGAAGTCTCGGTGGTCGCGAAGATGGCCCAGTCGCCTGAGGAGGTCGTCGCCTTTTTGCGCGACCTGGCCCGCCGCGCCCGCCCGTATGCCGAAAAAGACATCGCCGACCTGCGCACGTTCGCGGCCGAACACCTGAATCAGACCGACCCGCAGGCCTGGGACTACGCCTATATCGGCGAAAAGCTCAAGGAAGCGCGCTACGCCTTCAGCGAGCAGGAAGTCAAACAATATTTCACCGCGCCCAAGGTGCTCGCCGGCCTGTTCAGGATTGTCGAAACGCTGTTCGAAGTGCAGATTCGCGAGGATTCGGCGCCCGTGTGGAAGCCCGGCGTGGCCTTTTACCGCATCGAGCGCGACGGCCAGCTGGTCGGCCAGTTTTACCTCGACCAGCCGGCCCGCACCGGCAAGCGCGGCGGCGCCTGGATGGACGATGTGCGCACCCGCTGGCTGCGCCCCGACACCGGCAAGCTGCAAACCCCCATCGCGCACCTGGTCTGCAATTTTGCCGACAGCGTCGGCGGCAAGCCGGCCCTCTTGACGCACGACGACGTGACCACGCTGTTCCACGAATTCGGCCACGGCCTGCACCATATGCTCACGCAGGTCAACGAGCACGATGTCTCGGGCATCAGCGGCGTCGAATGGGATGCGGTCGAGCTGCCGAGCCAGTTCATGGAAAACTTCTGCTGGGAATGGGAAGTGCTCAAGCAGATGACCGCCCATGTCGATACCGGCGAGCCGCTGCCGCGCGCCTTGTTTGAGAAGATGCTGGCCGCCAAGAACTTCCAGAGCGGCATGCAGACGCTGCGCCAGGTCGAGTTTTCGCTGTTCGACATGCTGCTGCACACCTCGCACAACCCCGACGAAGACCTGATGGGCCTGCTCAACGAAGTGCGCCGCGAGGTCGCGGTGATCTCCGCCCCGGCCTACAGCCGCACGGCGCACACCTTCAGCCATATCTTTTCGGGTGGCTACGCGGCCGGCTACTACAGCTACAAATGGGCCGAAGTGCTGTCGGCCGACGCCTATGCCGCGTTTGAAGAAACCGCGGCCGCCAACGGCGAGACCGGCGAAGCCTCCGGCAAATCGACGGTCAGCGTGGAAACCGGCCGAAAATACCGCCAGGCCATCCTGGAGGCCGGCGGCAGCCGCCCGGCCATGGAGTCGTTCAAGGCCTTCAGGGGCCGCGAGCCTTCACTCGATGCACTGCTGCGCCACCAGGGCATGGCTTGAAAGCCCGGCTGAAAGGACGCCAGATGACCGGACCGGAACCCATGAAATCAAGCAAGCTGCATTTTCTGGCCCCAAAAACCTTGCTGGCTCTGGTGGCGGTGGCTGCCAGCCTTGCATCGCCGCTGCTGCAGGCCCAGCAGGTTTACCGCATCATCGGGCCCGATGGCAAGGTGACTTTTTCCGACCGGCCACCGCCGCCCTCGGCCAGCAATGCCAAGGTCAGCGAAACTGCTGCCAGCGCGGCCGGCGGCGAAGCCTTTGCCGGCCTGCCTTACGAATTGAGGCAGGTGACGCTCAAATACCCGGTGGTTTTGTACACCTCCGACAACTGCGCGCCTTGCGGCGCCGGCCGTTCGCTGCTGACCAGCCGGGGCGTTCCCTTTAGCGAAAAAACCGTCACGACGGCGGCGGACAGTGGCGCATTGCAGCGCCTGAGCGGTGAAACCTCGCTGCCCTTCCTGACCATCGGAAGCCAGCAGCTCAAGGGATTTTCGGATGCCGAATGGACGCAATTCCTGAATGCCGCCGGCTATCCGAAGTCGTCGGCATTGCCGTCCAACTACCGCCCGCCTGCTCCGGCGCCGCTGGTCGCGGTTGCGCCAGCCCCGGGCACCGCGCCGGCAGTGGAAGGCGAAGCACAAGCCGTCAAGCCCGCCGCGCGCCCGGTCCAGCCGCCGGCCAGCACCGGCAACCCGGCCGGCATCAAGTTCTGAGCGCTGGCCCGGGGCCGCAAGCCTGGGAAAGCCGGGCTTAAAACACCAGGGTTTCAACCCCGTCGTCCGTTCCCAGCAGGCACACATGGGCCTTCTGGAACGCAAACACCCCTACCGTCACCACGCCGGGCCACTGGCTGACCTCGGACTCGAAGGCCAGCGGGTCGGCAATCTTCAGGCCGGTCACGTCCAGGATGTGCTGGCCGTTGTCGGTCACCAGCGGCTTGCCGTCCTTGTGGCGCACGGTCGCCGCGCCGCCCATGGCTTCAAACTGGCGCGCAATGCGCCGGGTGGCCATGGGAATGATTTCCACCGGCAAGGGAAAGCCGCCCAGCGTGGCCACGTATTTGGACTTGTCGGCAATGCAGATGAACCTGCGCGACTGCGCGGCGACGATTTTTTCGCGCGTCAGCGCCGCGCCGCCGCCCTTGACCATGTAGCCGGCGTGGTCGATCTCGTCGGCGCCGTCAATATAGACGCCCAGCTCGTCCACCTCGGTCGCATCGAACACCTTGATGCCCAGCGCCTGCAGCCGCTCGGTCGAGGCGTTCGAGCTGGACACGGCGCCGGCAATCTGGTCTTTGATGGTCGCCAACGCGTCGATGAATTTGTTGACCGTGGAGCCGGTGCCGACGCCGACGATGCTGCCGGCTTCCACATAATTCAGCGCAGCCTGGCCGACCAGGGTTTTGAGTTCGTCTTGGGTCATGGTGTGCCTTGCGAGGTTTGGAGAGGTTTGGGGGATCGGGTTGGGACGAGGCGGGATTTTGCGACAATCAGAACTCATGTCCTGCAGGCCAGTGCGCTTTGCCAGGCCCGCGCAAATCCACCGCCATCTGCCCGAATTATCCAATGTCCCTGCTCCCCTACGCCCTGGCCCGTCCCTTTTTATTCGGACTTGACCCCGAAACCGCCCACGAGCTGACCATGGCCTCGCTGGCGCGCACCCAGGGAACGCTGCTGTCGGCGGCCTATTGCAGCAGCAAGGTCAGCGACCCCATCGAACTGGCCGGGCTGAAGTTTTCCAACCGCGTGGGCCTGGCCGCCGGGCTGGACAAGAATGCCCGCTGCATCGACGGCCTGGCCGCGATGGGCTTTGGCTTTGTCGAGGTCGGCACCGTGACGCCCAAGGCCCAGCCCGGCAACCCCAAGCCGCGCATGTTCCGCCTGCCCGAAGCGAACGCGCTGATCAACCGCCTGGGCTTCAACAACGACGGGCTGGACGCCTTCCTGGCCAATGTGCGGAAATCCGCCGTTCGCCAGAAGAATGCGAAAAACGCCCTGCTGCTCGGCCTGAACATCGGCAAGAACGCCGCCACGCCGATTGAAAACGCGGTGGACGACTACCTGATCTGCCTCGATGGCGTGTACCCGCATGCCGATTACGTCACCGTCAACATCTCCAGCCCCAACACCAAGAACCTGCGCGCGCTGCAAAGCGATGAAGCGCTGGACGCCCTGCTCGGCCGCATCGCCGAGCGCCGCGAAACCCTGGCCGGCCGGCACGGCAAGCGCGTGCCGATCTTCGTCAAGATCGCGCCCGACCTCGACGACGCGCAGGTCGCGGTGATTGCCACCACGCTCAAGCGCCACGCCATGGACGGCGTGGTGGCCACCAACACCACGCTGAGCCGCGACGCCGTCAAGGGCCTGCGCCATGCCGAGGAAGCCGGCGGCCTGAGCGGCGCGCCGGTGTTAGAGGCCAGCAACCGCGTGATCGGCCAGCTGCGCGCCGCGCTGGGCAAAGGCTTTCCCATCATCGGCGTGGGCGGCGTGATGAGCGGGCTGGACGCCGTGTCCAAGATCAAGGCGGGCGCCGACGTGGTGCAGATCTACACCGGCCTGATCTACAAAGGCCCGGCACTGGTCGCCGAAGCCGCAAATTCGATCAAAAACAGCCGTTAGCGCAATACCGGCATGCCTAAGCAGCTATTATTTTTATAGCTATCAGCCGGCCAGGAGCCGCAGCAAGCAGCTTCACTGCGTAACATCATTTACGCGTTTCCTGAAACTTTGCCTGCGCTGAAATGCCGACATCAAGCAGCGGTGCGTATAGAGTTGGAAATCAGCCCGCCTGCGCCAGCCGCAGGCAGCCAGCGCCTCTCTTGCCGGGAGGGCCACGGCCGCAGGACTGCCGGATCGTCGTAAAAATACCGAGGGAGGCGGCATGGAACTGCTTCAGCGGCTCAAGGAATCAATTGCCTGGCTTGGCGGCGCGCTGGCCGCGCTGACGGCCATCTGCTACGCCACCGGCTACTACGCATTTCATGCCCACCTCACGATGCTCGGGCTGGGGCGGGTGGTCGATTTCAAGCACGAGGACATGCTGCTTGAGGGCGCGCGCTTCTTCTTTGCGGTCACGGCCCACCTGCTGCAAATGGTCCTGGCGCTGGGCGCCGCAGGGGTCAGCGTGCTGGTGCTGGTGGCCTTGCTCGGCGAAATCGGGCCGCTTGCCCGAAGCGCGCGCCGTGTCGGCGAATGGCTGAGCGCCAAACGCACTGAACTGGGCGCCGCGCGCCCGGCGCTCAAGGGCACGCTGCTGCTCACGGCTGTGGTCATTTTGCTGATTGCGCACACCGACCGCTTCTTTTACCCGCTGCTCGCCCTGGGGCGCATCGACAGCCTGCTGTTTCGCACCGGTGTGCAGGCCACGGATGACTGCAGGGCCTTGATTCCGCTGGCCGGCACCGGCTTGCCGCCGGCGGTTGCGGCCTCGCTCCTGATGCAGGGCGAGCGCTGCAGCGTCTTTTTGCTGGCTGAATTCAGGCGCCTGCTCGATGGCTACCTGGCGCTGCTGATCGCCATCGGCCTGGCCTTTTCCTTCAACGCCGCCATCAGGCCCCAACTGCTGGCGCGGGGTTTTCGCCTGGTGCTGGCGGTCTATGCCATGGTGTACACGCTCTTGCTGCCGGTGGCCTTCGGCATTCTGGTGCGCGCAGCGGTTTACCCGGTCGCCAGCCTTGCCTTCAAGGAAGGTCCGGCCGTCAGGGGCAACCTGATGACACGCAACGACAAAAACCTGCTGCTCTGGCTGCCCGCCGAGCGCAAAGCCATGTGGTATCCGAGCGAGACCGTTTCGACCATCCAGGTGATCGGCCAGGCCAACCTGTTTTTACGTCCCGAAGGAGGCGCGAAATGAACACGCAAAAAATCCCGCACCTGCCCGGCCTCATCAGCCTGGCCGCACTGCTGGTGGCGCTGCTGCCGGCCTGCGCGCCCTTGCCGCCAGCGCCCGGCACGGGCCAGGGGCCGCCGACGCTGCGCCCGGTCGGCCGGATCACGTCCATCGAGGGGCCCAATGCCTTTGTTGACCGGGGCAACCACGGCGCGGGGCAGCCCGCGCAACTCGGCCAGGCGCTGCTGGCCGGCGACCGTTTCTACACCGGCCCGGGAACGCGCATGAAAATCGATTTCTGGAACGGCGGCTACCTCGAAATGGACGAAAACACCGACCCGAGCCTGTTCCAGGATCTGGGCTGCCTGGTGGTGAGCCTGTTTCGCAGCGGCCGGATTTTCGTGGACAAGTCGGACGCCTGCGTCGAATCGCTGGGCACCAAAAGCCAGCAGTTCAGCAAGGTCGCCTATGCCGTCATGCCGGCCGGGGCCGGGCCTTACCTGCAGATCACCGTGGTCGAGGGCGAGGCCCGCACCCTGCTGCCCGCCGTCGCAACGGCCCCCGGAGGCTGGCGCATTGACGTGAACAGCCGGGGCCTGCTAGGGGACGGCCGCGCCTACCGGGTGCCCGATGAAGCGATCCGGCAGTCCATCGGCTGGACGCTGTACTACCGCAACCGAAGCCGCGTCACGCCGGCGCCTGAATTTCCGATTTTCAGGTTGCCTTTCCCGCCTCCCGTGCGGCAGCCGCAGTATCCGGCGCCCGGCCGCGACACCCCGGTGCCGGGCCGGCTCAGGTAAATAATTCGCTATAAAATATATAGCTGCTTATGCATATTCAGCATGTGCAAAAGGCACTTTTAACTCTCAATCCGGAACAAACCGGGCCTTGAACCTGGCCTCGTCCTCCGGCAGGTCCAGCGTGACCAGTTGGCCCATCTTCTGGTCGCTCAGCCGGTAGGCGGCAAACAGGCTGTACTGGCCCTTGAAGTGGTAGCTTTCCAGGTCGATCAGCATGTAGGGGTAAGGCACAAACACTTCATGCTGGAAAATCGCCCGGTGCCGGTTGCGTGGCGAGGGGAAAAGCTTGTAGTTCTCGGTGGTGATGCTTTTGGCGGAGGCCATGGTGTCTCGATTGCGGTGGGTTGCTGGCTGACAAGCGTACGGCTGTAAGCTCTAGTCCTATTTTCACGCACTGGATTTCATGACCGAGCACCACCCCACCCCGGACAAAGAGCAGATTGCCCTGCTTGAGCCTTTCGAGCGCCTCAACCTGCATCAGATCCAGCTGATCGCCAATCCCCAGCAGGCGGCCCGCGCGCTGGAGGAACTCGATGGCGTCACGGCGCTGGGCTTCGACACCGAGTCCAAGCCGACGTTCGCCAAAAACGAAGCCTCCACCGGACCGCACATCGTGCAGCTTTCGACGCTGGAGCAGGCCTACATCTTTCAGCTGGAAGACGCCGAATGCCGCCGCGCCGTCGCCGTGCTGCTGGAGACCCACCGGGTGATCAAGGCCGGCTTTGGCCTGGGCGACGACCGCCGCCGCATCATCCACAAACTGGGCGTCGATCCGCAGGGCGTGCTGGACCTGAACACCGTCTTCAGGGAGCGCGGCTACCGCAAGGACATGGGCGTGCGCGGCGCGGTGGCGGTGATGTTCAACCGGCGCTTCATCAAGTCACGCAAGGCCACCACCTCGAACTGGGCGAATGTGCATTTGCAGGAGTCCCAGCTGATTTATGCCGCCAACGACGCCTATGCGGCGCTTCGCGTGTACCAGGCGCTGGGGCTGGGCTGATCTTTACAGCAGGAGTCCGCTGGCCGGTGAAGCAACGGGCGCCGAACCCGTCGGCACGGCTCAGTGCAGGTGGCGCGGCTTGCGTCCGCCGGTCCCGTGGCCGGCGCCGCCTTGCGAGCCGCCCGGGCCGCGTGGCGGCCGGCCGAGCTGCATGGAGTTGGCCAGGTCGTCGAAGCGGCGGCCAAACAGCTTGTCAACGGCTTCCACGACCTCGCCCAGTTCGGAGCCGTCGAAATGCCGCTCCATCAGGCCGATCAGGTCCTGCACCAGCAAGTCGCGCTGGACCTGCATGATGGCGGCCGGCGTGGGGCCGACAAAGTAGATGACGAAGTCGTCGCGGGCTTCCTCGTCCTCGCTGCCGCCCTCTTCCTCGTCGAAGTCGGCATCGTAGAAAGTGACTTCAATCGGCGCGCCGACCTCGGCCAGCTCATTCAGGCCCATGCACATTTCGTCGAGCGCCTGGCGAAAATCGTCGCCGCCGGGCACCGTCCAGCACATCTGCAGCAAATGCTTGGGCGCATCGAAGCGGATGCCGGGCTCTTCTTCATAAAAGCTGGCCGCGCCTGCCGCCAGCGACTTGGAGCCGCCGTATTTCCACAGCGGCTTGAGCGCCTCCTGCAGTTGCTCAAAGCTGACTTCGGCACGCAAAGGCACTTCGCCGTGAACGTGAATTTCAAATGGTGTGTTGTAGCGCGACATGGAATTATCTTATCCACTTTCAAGGGGTCAATGGGCCTCGGGAAGCCGCCCCATGCGGTCCGTGAGCCCATAAAACACCGGGATTCTTAAAAATGATGCTGAAAAAAATGGGGCACGCCAGCGAAACCGGCTTCGCATCCCGCCTTGTGCGGCCCCGCAAAGGTCTGAAAGCTATTGTGCCACCATGCACCCTGGCGCCAAAACGTCCGCAAAACCGGGTCTGCGGCAGCCGCCTCAAACGATGTAGTCCTACAGGCGCCCTGCCGAAACCGTTTTTAAATCAGGTGTTTCCAGTACCACCGCCAAGGCCGCCCTTGAAACTCCACGACACTCTTTTTGACCTGCCGCTGGCCACGCCGCCGGTCCCGACGCCCCGGTTCTACAACCTGTGCCCCCAGGATTCGCCAGGCCGGCAAGCCCGCACCGTCACAGGGGAACTCACCGAAGGGCTGATGGCTGAAGCGGCCAGCGTGTCGCCGAAGTTTTTCTACAACCCGCTGGGCTCCAGGCTGTTTGAAGCCATCACGGCGCTGGACGAGTACTACCCGACACGCACCGAGGCCGCAATCTTTGAAGCGGCTTCCAGGCAGATGGCCCGGACGCTGGCGGAACATGGCTTGAGCCATCCGTGCCTGATTGACCTGGGCGCGGGAAACTGCGCCAAGGCGATGGCCCTGATTCCCCATCTTCACCCGCGCCAGTACGTGCCGGTCGATATTTCGGTGGATTTTTTGCGCGATGCCGCCGCACAGTTGCAGCACCGTTTTCCGGCGCTCGACATCGTGGGCGTCGGCATGGATTTTTCGGCCGGCCTGGCCTTGCCCGATGCGGTCCAGGAGCGTGACCGGGTGTTTTTCTACCCCGGCTCCAGCCTTGGCAATTTCCAGCCGGCGCAGGCGCTGGCGTTTTTGCGGCACATGGCCGATCCGGCACGGGGCAAGGCGCGCGGCCTGCTGCTGGGCATCGACCTGGTCAAGGACAGGGCCACGCTCGAAGCGGCCTATGACGATGCGCTGGGCGTGACGGCGGCCTTCAACAAAAACCTGCTCCTGAACGTCAACGATTTGCTGGCGGCGGATTTCGACGTGCGGCAATGGCGGCATGTCGCGCTGTTCAATGCCGCGCAGTCGCGCATCGAGATGCACCTGCAAGCGCTGTGCAACCTGACAGCCCGCTGGCCGGGCCACTCGCGTCGCTTCCTGGCGGGCGAGCGGATTCACACCGAAAGCTCCTACAAATACACGGCAGAGAGCATGACGGCCCTGCTGAAGCAGGCCGGATTCAGGCACATCAGGCACTGGAGCGACCCGCAGGACTGGTTTGCCGTGTTCTGGGCGGCGGTTTAGGCCATTTTTACAAGCAAAATAAGCCTTTTGCGCAATACGAACGGGCATAGCAAGCTATATATTTCATAGCACACTAAACCTCATCCGTGGGTTTGGTTTGTTGGGCGCCTGTCGCGCGGGCTCAATGCATGCGCTGGCGCAGCGACTCCGACGGGCTCTGGCCAAACAGTTTGCGGTAGTCGCTGGAGAACTGGCTGAAATGCCAAAAACCCCAATCCGCCGCAATATCGCGCACCGTCCGGGCGTCTGAACAACGCTCCCGCAGTTCCCGGCGCGCACCGTTCAGCCGGATGAGCCGCAGATACTGGATCGGACTGATGGCCAGCACGTCCTCGAAACAGTATTGCAAGGTTCGGCGGCTGACATGCAGGCGTTCGCACAGTTCCGGCACGGTGACGAGCTGATCCCGATGCCCAAGCACATAGTCGCGCGCCCGCGCAACGATGCGCTGGCGTCGCATGAAACTGTTGCTCACGGCGCTGTCCACCTCGCTGGCATCGAGCATGGACAGCACCGCCAGCATCACGGCCTGCTCCGCGCAGGCCACGCTGGCCACCGGCTGGCCTTCGCTGTCCGCACGGCCTTGCAGAATCAGGCGGGCCAGCGTCTGCTGGCAGGCCAGCCGGGCCGACTCGGCCACATGCAGCACTTCGGCGCGCTCCAGCTGTGCCCAGTCGATGCGGCAGCCCAGCTGGCTGGCGGTCACCAGCAGCGAATCGCGCTTGATCACGATGCCGTAGATTGCGTAATCGGCCGGGGTGAGCAGTTCAAATTCACGGTTGCCCGGACGCACCATGATCGTGTCCGCATCGCCGAGGCGGCCATTGATCCGGGCATTCATCCCGGAACGCTCGCCCGCAGTGTTCGCCCCGCCGGGTACGCCGAACCAGAAGGCATCGGGCCAGACACAGCAGGACTGGCGGACCGCCTGGCTGGTGTGCTCCATGAAGACCTGCATTGCCGGCATCCGCAACTCCGTCAGTGTGCCGTGGAACGGGCCGCGCGTGACTTGGTCGTAGCGTTGCTCCCAGGCGGTCAGGTTGCGGGCATGGTCATCGGCGTCATGCGCCTGGACTTTTCTGATCCGGGGCGATTCGCCCTGAAATGGCGCAAATGGCGCAAATGACGCCCAGTCCTTGGGCCGTGGGTTTGAAGTCAATGGCATGGGCACCGCCTCCAGGCATGAAGCAACAGCGCCCGGCTGGGCGCAAGGATTCAAGCCCAAGCACAACTCATGCCGCGCTTGCGGAGCAAAAGTCAACCCTAAAAACCCGCAACCCGTGCTGAAACTTTGCCGAAATTCGATAACGCCCAAAAACCAGGCTGGCTACATTGAGCAGACCGTTGTCATTGAACCCAAAGGACGCTCTGATGAAACCTATCAAGAATTTGCACGCCGCACAGGTGCTCAACCCGGTGCTCAGCACCCTGCAGCTGTGGGGTATCGCCGTCGGGCTGGTGATTTCCGGCGAATATTTCGGCTGGAGCTACGGCTGGGCGTCGGCCGGCACGCTGGGCTTCACGATCACCTCGATTTTCATCGCGGCGATGTACGCCACCTTCATCTTCAGCTTCACCGAGCTGACCACCTCGATTCCGCATGCCGGCGGACCGTTCGCCTACAGCAAGCGCGCCTTCGGCCCCACGGCGGGCTATCTGGCGGGTGCGGCCACGCTGATCGAGTTTGTCTTCGCGCCACCCGCGATTGCACTGGCCATTGGCGCCTACCTGAATGTGCAATTCCCGGCGCTCGACCCCAAGGTGGCCGCCGTCGGCGCCTACCTGGTGTTCATGACGCTCAACATCGTGGGCGTGCAGATCGCCGCCACGTTCGAGCTGGCGGTCACCTTGCTGGCGATTTTCGAGCTGCTGGTGTTCATGGGCGTGGTGGCGCCCGGTTTTTCGATGGCCAACTTCACCAAGGGCGGCTGGTCGGGAATGGACAGCTTCAGCCCGGCCTCGATTCCCGGCATGTTTGCCGCGATTCCGTTTGCGATCTGGTTCTTTTTGGCGATTGAAGGCGTGGCCATGGCGGCCGAAGAGGCCAAAGACCCCAGGCGCTCGATTCCGATTGCCTACATCACGGGCATTTTGACGCTGGTGCTGCTGGCCATTGGCGTGATGGTGTTCGCCGGCGGCACGGGCGACTGGACCAAGCTGGCCAACATCAACGACCCGCTGCCGCAAGCCATGAAGACCATCGTCGGCGAGAACAGCGGCTGGCTGCACATGCTGGTCTGGCTGGGCCTCTTTGGGCTGGTGGCCTCGTTCCACGGCATCATCCTGGGCTATTCGCGCCAGATTTTTGCACTGGCGCGCGAAGCCTACCTGCCAGCCTACTTCGCCAGCGTGCATCCGCGCTTCAAGACCCCGCACCGCGCCATCCTGGCGGGCGGCGTGGTGGGCCTCGCCGCCATCTACAGCGACGAGCTGATCAAGATCGGCGGCCTGACGCTGACCGCCAACATCGTCACCATGGCGGTGTTCGGCGCGATTTTGATGTACATCATCAGCATGCTGAGCCTGTTCCAGCTGCGCCGTACCGAGCCCAACATGAATCGCCCCTTCCGCGCGCCTTGCTACCCCTACTTCCCGGCCTTCGCGCTGCTGGGCGCCTGTGTCTGCATGGCGACGATGGTGTATTACAACCCGCTGATTTTTGGCCTCTTCGTGGCGTTCATGGCAATTGGTTACTTCTATTTCCTGCTGACCGCCCAGAATAGAAGCAACGCAACACCAGCTACCCTGCCAAATTTGATCTGAACGCACCGTGAAACGCCATCAGTACACCCACACCGCAGGATGCAGGACTTACGGCTTTCACGACCTGAAAGACCTCATGGCCAAGGCCACGCCGGCGCGCTCTGGCGACCTGCTGGCCGGCGTGGCCGCGCACAGCGCCGAGGAACGCGCCGTGGCGCAGATGGCGCTGGCCGAGGTGCCGCTGGCCACTTTCCTGAAGGAAGCACTGATTCCGTATGAGCGCGATGAAATCACCCGGCTGATCATCGACACGCACGACGCGCCAGCCTTTGCGCCGGTCAGCCACCTGACGGTCGGCGACTTTCGCAACTGGTTGCTCGGCGACGCAGTGGACAGCGAGGCGCTGGCGGCGCTGGCGCCCGGCATCACGCCCGAGATGGCGGCGGCCGTAGCCAAGCTCATGCGCAACCAGGACTTGATCCTGGTTGCCAAAAAGTGCCGCGTCGTCACCCGGTTTCGCAACACGCTGGGCTTGGCCGGCCGCCTGGCCACGCGGCTGCAGCCCAACCACCCGACCGATGACGCCAGCGGCATCGCAGCCAGCCTGCTCGACGGCCTGCTCTACGGCAGCGGCGACGCCGTGATCGGCATCAACCCCGCCACCGACAATGTGCCGCAGGTCATCCGGCTGGTAACGATGCTGAACGACATCATCAGCCAGTACGCCATTCCGACCCAGTCCTGCGTGCTGACCCACGTCACCAACACCATTGAAGCCATCAACCGGGGCGCGCCGGTCGATCTGGTGTTCCAGTCCATAGGCGGCACCGAGGCGACCAACCGCAGCTTCGGCGTGAGCCTTGATCTGCTGGGCGAGGCGCGCAGCGCGGCCTTGTCTTTAAATCGCGGCACGCTGGGCGACAACGTCATGTATTTCGAGACCGGCCAGGGCAGCGCGCTGTCGGCCAATGCCAATTTCGGCATCGACCAGCAAACCTGCGAGGCGCGCGCCTATGCCGTGGCGCGCCAGTTCAAGCCGCTGCTGGTCAACACCGTGGTCGGCTTCATCGGCCCCGAATATTTGTTCGATGGCAAGCAGATCATCCGCGCCGGACTCGAAGACCATTTCTGCGCCAAGCTGCTCGGGCTGCCCATGGGCTGCGATGTCTGCTACACCAACCACGCCGAAGCCGACCAGAACGACATGGACGTGCTGCTGACGCTCCTTAGCGTGGCCGGCTGCAATTTCGTGATGGGCATTCCGGGCTCGGACGACATCATGCTGAATTACCAGACGACTTCGTTCCACGACGCCCTGTACGCGCGCCGCGTGCTGGGCCTGCGGCCTGCGCCGGAATTCGAGGCCTGGCTGCAGAAGATGGATATTTTCAGCAAGGACGCGCAGTTCCGGCTGAATCCGTCGCTGCCGCCGGCTTTCCACAAGGCGCTGCTGCGCCTGCCTTGATGCCGAGAACAAAAAACACGCCATGAACACGAAAGTTTCACCCGTCACCGCCAATCCGTGGGAAACCCTGCGCCAGTTCACCGATGCCCGCATCGCGCTCGGCCGGGCCGGTGTGAGCCTGCCAACGGCAGCGCACCTGGCGTTTCAACTCGCCCATGCGCAGGCGCGCGACGCGGTTCTGGTGGCGCTCGATGTGCCGGGTCTGAGTCAATCGCTCAACGCGGTATCGGGAAAACAGACTTGCCTGAGCCTGCACAGCGCCGCCGCCGACCGCACCGTTTATCTGCAGCGGCCCGATCTGGGCCGCCGGCTTGACGACGCTTCCCGCGAAACCCTGGAGGGATTGAAACCTGCCGGCCCGGAGCCTTCCGTTCGTCTCTACGACCTGGCCTTCGTGGTGGTCGATGGCCTGTCAGCCTTGGCCATCGAGCAAAATGCAGCGCCCTTCCTGAGCGTGCTTCAGCGCCGGATCGCCGCTGAAAACTGGTCCGTCGCGCCGCTGTGCATCGTCAGCCAGGGGCGGGTCGCCATTGGCGACGAAGTCGGCGAACTGCTGGGCGCCAAGGCCGTCGTGGTGCTGATCGGCGAACGGCCGGGCCTGAGTTCGCCCGACAGCATGGGCCTGTACCTGACCTGGATGCCCCGCGTCGGATTGCTCGACGACAGCCGCAACTGCATTTCCAACGTGCGCCCTGCCGGCCTGCGCTACGAGGAAGCCGCCTACAAGCTGCATTATTTGTTGTCGCAGGCCCGCCAGCGGCAACTGACCGGCGTGGACCTCAAGGACGAAGCGCTGGCTGACCCGGAACGGCTCAGGGTCAGCGAGAAAAATTTCCTGCTCGACCATTCGCGCACGCCCGGCGCTTCCGGGTCGCAGGCTTGAGCGGCTTACAGCTTGGCGCTCACCCAGCCCAGCACGCTGTCTAGCGCCGCGTTCAGGTTCGACGCATCGGTGCCACCGGCCATCGCCATGTCGGCCTTGCCGCCGCCCTTGCCGCCGACCTGGCCGGCGACGAAGTTGACCAGTTCGCCCGCCTTGACCTTGCCAGTGCTGTCGCTGGTGACGCCGGCTGCGATCTGCACCTTGCTGCCATCGACAGCGGCCAGCACGATGACTGCCGTCTTCAGCTTGTCTTTCAGCTTGTCCATGGTCTCGCGCAGGGTCTTGGCGTCGGCGCCTTCGAGCCGCGCAGCCAGAACTTTGAGCCCCTTGACATCGACTGCCTGCAGCATCAGCTCATCGCCCTGCGAGGAGGCCAGCTTGCCCTTGAGCGCGGCGACTTCTTTTTCCAGCGCCTTGACCTGATCGAGCACCTGGCCGATGCGGTTTTGCAACTCGGACGGGCTGGCCTTGAGCGTGCCGGCCGCCGACTGCACGGTCGATTCGAGCGACTGCAGGTAAGCCAGCGCGTTCTGGCCGGTCACCGCTTCCACGCGGCGCACGCCCGAGGCCACGCCGCTCTCGGCCACGATCTTGAACAGGCCGATGTCGCCGGTGCGCCCGACGTGCGTGCCGCCGCACAGCTCCTTGCTCGAACCGATGCTCAGCACGCGCACGGAGTCTCCGTATTTTTCGCCGAACAGCATCATGGCGCCGGTCTTTTGCGCCGCTTCCATGTCCATTTCGCTGGCGTCGGTGGCGCTGTTGGCAAGGATTTCGGCATTCACGCGGGCTTCGACTTCGCGGATTTGCGCGTCGGTCATGGGCGCGTTGTGCGCAAAGTCAAACCGGGTGCGTTCGGCGTTGACCAGGCTGCCCTTTTGCTGGACATGCGCGCCCAGCACTTCGCGCAAGGCCTTGTGCATCAGATGGGTGGCGCTGTGGTTGCGCACGGTGGCGGCGCGAACTTCCTTGTTCACCCGCGCGCTGACATGGTCGCCCACGTTGAGCGTGCCCTCGGCCAGCGTGCCGTGGTGGCCGTACACGTCGGCCTTGATCTTGAGCGTGTCGCTGACCGCAAAGCGGGCCGAGCCGCTGATGAGTTCACCCTCGTCGCCGGCCTGGCCGCCGCTTTCGGCGTAGAACGGCGTCGTGTCGAGCACGATGACGCCGTTTTGACCGGCTTTCAGGGCTGCTGCGCTTACGCCGTCTGCATAGATTGCTATGATTTTTGATGTTTCTTCGAGGTGCTCGTAGCCGGTGAAGACGTTGCCGGTGCCGCTGTAGTCGAGGGCTCGGTCCATCTTGAACTTGCCGGCGGCGCGGGCCTGGGCTTTTTGCTGGTTCATGGCCACGGTAAAACCGGCTTCATCGACGCTCAGGCCGCGCTCGCGGCACACGTCGGCCGACAAGTCGAGCGGAAAGCCGTAGGTGTCGTGCAGCTTGAAGGCCACTTCGCCGGGCAGCACCTTGACGCCATCGGCCAGCGCGGCGTCCAGAATCTGCATGCCGGTTTCCAGCGTCTCGAAAAAGCGTTCTTCCTCGGCCTTGAGCACTTCGGTAATGCGCTGCGCATCAGCCGCCAGGCGTGGATAGGCGTCGCCCATCAACCCGGCCAGGTCAGCCACCAGCTTGTGGAAGAACGGCGTTTTCTTGCCGAGCAAATAGCCGTGGCGAATCGCGCGGCGGATGATGCGGCGCTGCACGTAGCCGCGCCCTTCATTCGACGGATTCACGCCGTCGCTCACCAGGAACGCGGTGGCGCGGATGTGGTCGGCGATCACGCGCAAGCTCTTGTGGCCCAGGTCGGCTTCGCCGGTTTCGCGCGAAGCGGCCTTGATCAGCGCATCGAAAATGTCGATTTCATAGTTGCTGTGCACATGCTGCAGAATGGCTGCCAGGCGCTCCAGCCCCATGCCGGTATCGACACAAGGCGCTGGCAGCGGCGTGACCGAGCCGTCTTCGGCCATGTTGAACTGCATGAACACGTTGTTCCAGATCTCGATGAAGCGGTCGCCGTCCTCGTCTGGGCTGCCGGGCGGGCCGCCGGGAATGTGGTCGCCGTGGTCGTAGAAGATTTCGCTGCACGGGCCGCACGGGCCGGTGTCGGCCATCATCCAGAAATTGTCGGACTTGTAGCGCCCGCCCTTGTTGTCGCCGATGCGGATGACGCGCTCGGGCGGCAGGCCGATTTCCTTGGTCCAGATGTCGTAGGCCTCGTCGTCCTCTTCATAGACGGTGGCCAGCAGGCGCTCGGCGGGCAGCTTATAGACTTCGGTCAGCAGCTCCCACGCCCATTTCAGCGACTCGCGCTTGAAGTAGTCGCCAAAGCTCCAGTTGCCCAGCATCTCGAAAAAAGTGTGGTGGCGGGCGGTGTAGCCGACATTTTCCAGGTCGTTGTGCTTGCCGCCGGCGCGCAGGCAGGCTTGCACCGACGTGGCGCGCACATACGGGCGCTTGTCAACGCCCAGGAACACGTCCTTGAACTGGACCATGCCGGAGTTGGTGAACATCAGCGTCGGGTCGTTGCCCGGAACCAGCGAGCTGGACGGCACGACGGTATGACCCTTGGCGGCGAAGAAATCGAGGAAGGTCTTGCGGATGTCGGCAACGGTGAAAACGGGTGTGCTCATGGGGGTGATCAACTCTCAGGAAAGGGCATGGAACGGTGTCTGGCAGCTGCGCGTGCAGGCAAGCCGATGATTTTAGGCGGCTTTGAGGGTGACGAGGAAACGCAGCAAGGCCTCGTCGTCGGACCAGGCGACATTGAAACGCAGCCACGGACTGGGCTCCAGATCGACCGAAAACAGGTGGCCCGGCCCCAGCAGAATGTCCTGCTCGGCCGCGTTGTAGGCCAGTTCGCCGGCATTTTGAATGGCCGGGTGGCGCGCCCACAGGAACATGCCGGCCTTGGGTTCGCAAAACAACTCGAAGCCAATCGCCAGCAACAGGCTGGCCAGGCGCCGCTGGCCCAGCGCCAGCCGGTCCCGCAGCGTCTTGATGTGCTTGCGCCAGCGGCCGTCCACCAGGGCGCCGTAGGCCAGGCGCTCGGTGAATTCGGACGAGGTCAGGCCGGAAATCATCTTCAGCCGCGCCAGGTCTTCCAGCAGTTCGGGATTGGCCGCCAGATAGCCGACGCGGATGTTGGGCGAGATGGTCTTGGAAAAGCTGCTGATGTAAATCACCCGCTTCAACTGGTCCAGGCTGGCCAGCGACGGCCGGGACTCGGGGTCGAGGTCGGCGTAAATATCGTTTTCCACCACCATGAAATCGTATTTTTCGGCCAACTGCAGCACCCGGTGCAGGTGCGACAGCACGGCGGTGGAGCCGGTCGGGCTTTGCAGGCGCGGCTGGGTAAAGAACACCTTGGGCCGGTGCTCGATGATGCGCGCTTCTAGCGTGTCCAGGTCGTAGCCGGTCGGTGTGCGCGGCGCGCCGATCAGCCGGGCGCCCAGGAACCGCAGCGAAAACAGCAAGTTGGCATAGCCGGGCTCATCGACCAGTACCGCATCGCCGGGCCGCACCAGCTGGCGCGCGGCCAGGTCCAGGCCCTGGCTGGAGCCCTGGGTCAGCAGCACCTGCTCGGCATTCACCACGACTTCGCGGCTTGCCAGCAGGTCGCGCACCACCTGGCGCAGCGGCGGGTAGCCCTTGGGCTCGCCATAGCCGCCCAGATCGACATCTTCGGCGGCCAGGTTGCGCAGGCTGCGCCGCATGCCTTCGGTGAACAGCCAGTCGCCGGGCAGCCAGCCGCAGCCCGGTTTGCAGCGCAGCGCGCGGTTTTCAAAAATGCGGCGCAAGTACCACATCGAGTCAAAACTGTATTGACCCGAAGCGCCCAGGGACAACGTGGCCTGGCTGGCGCGGCTGCGCACGAAAAACCCGGAATTCGCCTGCGACTGAAAGTAGCCCAGCGCCACCAGCCGGTCGTAGGCATCGACCACGGTATAGACGCTGACGCCGTGGGCATGGGCGAACTGGCGGATGGACGGCAGCTTGGCACCCGGGCGCAATGCACCATCATCGACCATCTGGCGAAATCCCCCGACGATCTGGGTGACCAGCGCAACACTTGACTGGAGATTGAGTACGAACATGAAAGAGCAGGCCCCAACAATGGGCAAAGGGTTTGTGTGTAGAGGTCGTGCTGGCAGCACAGTACACCCTGCAGCAGGGGTAATCTGTATATGGTAACGCCGGGCCGCAATCCTTAAAGTACAGGCATATGCTCGACAACCGTATGGCGAGCCCGGCCTTCCATCATCGAAAAAGGACTTCTCATGCACCGTGAACCCAACCTGACCAATGCCGCCCTGCTCGCCCGCCGCCAGGCAGCCATTCCGCGCGGCGTGGGCCACAGCCACGCCATTTTCATCGCCAAGGGCGAGAACGCGGAAATCTGGGACGTCGAAGGCCGCCGCTTCATTGATTTTGCCGGCGGCATTGCAGTTCTGAACACCGGCCACCGCCACCCGGCTGTCATCCAGGCCGTCAAGGAGCAGCTCGACAAGTACACCCACACCTGCTTTCAGGTGCTGGCCTACGAGCCCTACGTCGAGCTGGCCGAACGCATCAACGCCAAGGCGCCGGGCGACTTTGCCAAGAAAACGCTGTTTTTGACCACCGGCTCCGAGGCGGTCGAAAACGCCATCAAGATCGCCCGCGCCTCGACCCGGCGTTCGGGCGTGATCTGCTTTAGCGGCGGCTACCACGGCCGCACCCTGCTGACGCTGGCCATGACCGGCAAGGTCGTTCCCTACAAAGCGGGTTTCGGCCCCTTCCCGGCCGAAATATTTCATGCCACGTTCCCGAACGCGCTGCATGGCGTGACGGTCGATGATTCGATGGCCTCCATCGAAACGATTTTCAAGAACGACATCGAGCCCAGCCGCGTGGCGGCCATCATCATCGAGCCGGTGCAGGGCGAAGGCGGCTTCGTGGTGGCGCCGCCCGAGATGCTCCAGCGCCTGCGCGCCCTGTGCGATGCGCACGGCATCCTGATGATTTGCGACGAGGTGCAGACCGGCGCCGGACGCACCGGCACCTGGTTTGCCGTCGAGCAAAGCGGCGTGGCCCCCGACCTCATCACCATGGCCAAGTCGATGGCCGGCGGCTTCCCGATTTCGGCAGTCGTTGGCCGCGCCGAAGTCATGGACGCCGCAGCGCCGGGCGGACTGGGCGGCACCTACGCCGGCAGCCCGATTGCCTGCGCCGCCGCGCTGGCCGTGCTGGATGTGTTTGAAAAGGAAAACCTGCTTGAGCGCAGCCGCAACGTCGGCGAACGCCTGACCACGGCCCTCAAGGCCATGGCCGCACGCCACGCCTGCATTGGCGACGTGCGCGGCATGGGCGCCATGGTGGCCATCGAGTTGTTCAAGAACGGCGATGTGAAACAGCCCGATGCCGACCTGGCCAAGCGCATCACGGCCGAGGCGACGGCACGCGGCCTGATCCTGCTGACCTGCGGCACCTACGGCAACGTCATCCGCATCCTGGTGCCGCTGACCGCCAGCGACGCCGTGCTCGACGAAGGCCTGGGCATCATGGCCGACTGCTTTGACGCTGCCGCCTGATTGCCGCATGATGAACACGCTGTCCGCTTTTGCTTCAGCCTTCTTTTTGTCAGGCCCACACGAATGACAACCAATCCAATCCTGGTGAGCTTCTCCGGCGTCCAGAAAACCTATGACGGCATCAACCTCGTGGTGCGCGACCTGAACCTGGATATCCGGCAAGGCGAATTCTTGTCCCTGCTCGGTCCCTCGGGCTCGGGCAAGACCACCACATTGATGATGCTGGCCGGCTTCGAGTCGCCCACGGCGGGCGAGATCATGCTGGACGGCCGGCAGATCACCCGTACGCCGCCGCACAAGCGCAACTTCGGCATGGTGTTCCAGAACTACGCCTTGTTCCCGCACATGACGCTGGCCGAAAACATCGCCTATCCGCTCACGGTGCGCAAGCTGCCCAAGGCCGAACGTGAAGCCAAGGTGCTCAAGGCGCTGGACATGGTGCAGCTCGGCCGCATGGGCAGCCGCTACCCCGGCCAGCTCTCGGGCGGCCAGCAGCAGCGCGTGGCCCTGGCCCGGGCGCTGGTGTTCGACCCGCAGCTGGTGCTGATGGACGAGCCCCTGGGCGCGCTGGACAAGCAGCTGCGCGAGCACATGCAGATCGAACTCAAGGCGCTGCACCGCCGCCTGGGCGTGACCTTTGTCTATGTCACCCACGACCAGACCGAGGCGCTGACCATGTCCGACCGCGTCGCCGTGTTCAGCGACGGCGCGATCCAGCAGATCGATGTGGTGGACAGCCTGTATGAAACGCCGGCCAACCGCTTCGTCGCCGGCTTTGTCGGCGACAGCACGGTGTTGCAGGCCGAAGTGACGCGGCTGGACGGCGCGCATTGCGAGGTTCGCCTGCCCAGCGGCGTGCAGCTGCGCGGGCTGAATGTCAATGCCGCCGCTGTCGGCGATGCGGTGCAATGTGGCACCCGCCCGGAGCGGCTGAAAATTGCCGACGCGCCCGGCGCCAACACCTTCCAGAGCCAGGTGCTGGACGTGATTTACTTTGGCGACCATTTGCGCCTGCGCTGCGAAATGCCCGGCCAGCCTGACGCCACCATCAAGATGCCACTGGGCCACCACCAGTTGCCCGAGCCCGGCCAGACCATTCATGTGCATGCACCGGTTGAACACCTGCGTATTTACCGCTGACCGCTGCCTTTCCCTGATTCCCCTAGTTTTCTTCCCTTTAGCCAACGTCCCCACCAAAGGAATTTCCCATGAAACTCAAGCCCTTGATGATTGCCCTTGCAGCCGGTGTCTGCCTGCCGGTGCTGGCCCAAAGCCAGCTGACCGTGGTCAACTTTGGAGGCGCCAACGGGGCCGCCCAGAAAAAAGCCTATTTCGAAGCCTTTGAAAAATCAGGCGCCGGCAAGATCCTGCCGGTCGAATACAACGGCGAGCAGGCCAAGATCAAGGCCATGGTCGAAACCAAGAAAGTCACCTGGGATGTGGTCGAGGTCGAAAGCCCGGACGTGAACCGTGGCTGCGACGAAGGCTTGTTCGAGAAAATCGACTGGTCCAAGGTCGGCAACAAGGCCGACTTCCAGCCTGCGGCCGTGCATGAATGCGGCGTCGGCACCTTCATCTGGTCCACCGTCATGGCCTACAACGCCGACAAGCTCAAGACCGCGCCCGTCACCTGGGCCGATTTCTGGGACACCAAGAAATTCCCCGGCAAGCGCGGCATGCGCAAGGGCGCCCGCTACAACCTGGAATTCGCCCTCATGGCCGACGGCGTGAAGACCGCCGACGTGTACAAGGTACTGGCCACCAAGGACGGCGCGGACCGCGCCTTCAAGAAGATGACCGAACTCAAGTCCAGCATCCAGTTCTGGGAAGCCGGCGCGCAGCCGCCGCAGTTCCTGGTGGCCGGCGATGTCGCCATGACCACCGCCTACAACGGCCGCATCGACGCCGCCCAGCGCGAAGGCAAGAACCTGCAGATCACCTGGACCGGCGGCATCTACGACCTGGACTACTGGGTCATGCCCAAAGGCGGCGCGAACAAAGACCTGGCACTGAAGTTCATCAGCATGGCTTCCAGCCCCGATGCGCAGGCCGAGTACGCCCGCAACATCTCCTACGGCCCGACCAACAACAAGGCGCTGACCAAGCTCGACCCCAAGGTGCTGGCGCTGCTGCCAACCTCGCCGGCCAACAGCAAGGATGCCCTGCGGTTCAACATCACGTTCTGGGCCGACCAGGGTGAAGCGCTTGAAAAGCGTTTTGCAGCCTGGTCCGCACAGTAAAAGTCAAGCGTTAGATAAAGGACAAGTGCAATGAACGCAACGGCTTCCCTTCCCCTGATGCCATTGGTAGCCGATGGCACCACCGGACCGGCGCTGGCCGCCCAGCTGCGCCGGGTGGAGCGCCGCAAACGGCTGCGCGCCATTGCACTGACGCTTCCCTTGCTGATCTTCCTGGCGGTCACTTTCCTCGTGCCGCTGGGCGCCCTGCTGGTCAGGGCGGTTGAAAACCCGGAAGTCGCCAGCACCCTGAGCCGCACCGGCAAGGCGCTGGCCGGCTGGAACCGCGAAGCCGCGCCCCCGGACGCAGCCTATGCCGCGCTGCTGGCCGACCTGGCGGCGATTCCCGAAACGGCGCAGGCCGGCGTTCTGGCCCGGCGCCTGAACAGCGAAGTCAGCGGCGCCCGCTCGCTCATCATGGGCACCTACCGCGCGCTGCCGCTGGGCGCCAACCTGAGCCCGGCCGAGGCGAAGGAAAAACTGCTGGCCCAAGACGCAAGATGGGCCGAACTGCCCTACTGGTGGGCGATTGCCAAGAACAGTTCGCGCTGGACGCCCGACTACCTGCTGACCTCTGTCGATCTGAAACGCGATGCGCAGGGCCGCATCGTTCGCGTGGGCGCCGATGAAGCCGCCTTCAGCGACATCTTGCTGCGCACCTTTTCCATCAGCGCGGTGGTCACGCTGATGTGCATTTTGCTGGGCTATCCGCTGGCCTACTGGCTGTCCACCTTGAATGAACGCAAGGCCAACCTGATGATGATCCTGGTGCTGCTGCCGTTCTGGACTTCGGTGCTGGTGCGCATTGCCGCCTGGATCGTGCTGCTGCAGACCAACGGGCTGGTCAACCGCTTTTTGATGTTCACCGGCCTGACCGGCGAACCGGTGCCGCTGCTGTTCAACCGGCTGGGCGTCATCATTGCCATGATACATATTTTGCTGCCCTTCATGATTCTTCCGCTCTACAGCGTGATGAAATCGGTGCCGGGCAATTACGTGCGCGCCGCCGTGTCGCTGGGCAGCACGCCGCTGGCCGCATTTTTCCGGGTGTACGTTCCGCAAACCTATCCGGGCGTGGCCGCCGGCGGCCTGCTGGTGTTCATCACCTCGATTGGCTACTACGTCACGCCGGCCCTGCTGGGCGGCGCGGCTGACCAGATGCTGAGCTACTACGTGGCCCAGTACACCAACGTGGATGTCAACTGGGGCATGGCCTGCGCGCTGGGCTCGGTCTTGCTGACCACCACGCTGATCCTGTACGCGGTGTACCGCCGCTTTGCAAAAGCTGAACTGAGCCTGGGCTGAACACGACATGAAACTTTCTGCTGTTCCCATTTTTCCTGCCTACTACACCCCGGCCGACAAGCTCGGCTGGTACGGCCTGCGCGTGTTCTGCGGCGCGGTGCTGCTGTTCTTGCTGCTGCCCATCCTGGTCATCATCCCGCTGTCGTTCAGCAACTCGTCCTTTTTGTCCTACCCGATTCCGGGCTGGTCGCTGCGCTGGTACGAGGAACTGTTCGCCTCCAGCGACTGGGCGCGGGCCACGCGCAACAGCTTCATCGTGGCGCCGCTCGCCACGCTGATTGCGACGGCACTGGGCACGCTGGCCGCTGTCGGCCTGGCGCGGGTGCAGTTCTTCGGCAAGGGCCTGCTGACCAGCCTGCTGATCGCGCCCATGGTGGTGCCTATCGTGGTGGTGGGCGTCAGCACCTACTTGTTCTTTGCCAAAATCGGCCTGTCCGACTCCTACACCGGGCTGGTGCTGGTGCATGCCGCGCTGGGCGCGCCGTTTGTCGTCACCACCGTCATGGCGACGCTGCAAGGCTTCAACCAGAACCTGGTCAAGGCCAGCCTGAGCCTGGGCGCCGGGCCGCTGCAGACCTTTTTCCGGGTCACGCTGCCGGTGATTGCCCCCGGCGTGATCTCAGGCGCGCTGTTTGCCTTTGCCACTTCCTTTGATGAGGTGGTGGTCACCCTGTTCCTGGCCGGCCCGACGCAGACGACGCTGCCGCGCCAGATGTTCACCGGCATCCGGGAAAACATTTCCCCGACGATTGCCGCCGTGGCGACCCTGCTCATCCTGTTCACGGCACTGCTGATGATGACCATGGAATGGCTGCGCGGACGCGTCAAGAAGTAAACCTCAAGCCTCAAAAAACCCAGACTTCATGACGACCTTCAACCAACCCCTGGGCGGCAACGCCATGCCCCGCTTCGGCGGCTGGGCCAGCATGATGCGCCTGCCGATGTGCAGCGACGCCGCCGGCCTGAATGCCGCCTTCATCGGCGTGCCGCTGGACATCGGCACCAGCAACCGGCCCGGCGCACGCTTCGGCCCGCGCCAGATCCGCGCCGAGTCCAGCCTGATCCGCCCCTACAACATGGCCACCGGCGCCGCGCCTTTCGATGCCCTGCAAGTGGCCGACCTGGGCGACGTGCCCATCAACACCTACAACCTGCACAAGTCGGTCGAGATCATCGAGCAGCATTACCAGCCTGTCATCGACAGCGGCTGCATTCCGCTGACGCTGGGCGGCGACCACACCATCGTGCTGCCCATCCTGCGCGCCCTCTGCCGCCGGCACGGGCCGGTGGCGCTGGTGCATGTCGATGCCCATGCCGATGTGAATGACGACATGTTCGGCGAGCGCATCGCCCACGGCACGCCGTTTCGGCGCGCCGTCGAAGAAGGCCTGCTGCAGGGCAGCAAGGTCTGGCAGATCGGCCTGCGCGGCACCGGCTATGGCATGGATGATTTCGACTGGCCGCGCCAGCAGGGTTTCACCGTGGTGCAGGCACATGAGGTCTGGTACCAGTCGCTGGCGCCGCTGATGGCCCGTGTGCGCGAATCCATCGGCCAGGCGCCGTGCTACCTGAGCTTTGACATCGACGGCATCGACCCGGCCTTTGCGGGCGGCACCGGAACGCCTGAAATCGGCGGCTTGACGGTTCCGCAGGCGCTGGAAATCATTCGCGGCTGCCGGGGTTTGAGGCTGGTCGGCGCCGACCTGGTCGAGGTGTCCCCGCCCTACGATGCTTCCGGCAACACCGCCCTGCTGGGCGCCAACCTGCTGTATGAAATGCTGTGTGTATTGCCCGGCGTGCACTACCGCTAACATTTTCCCGGCTGCATCCATCCGCCTCGCGCTGTATGCTTTGAAATTGATTTTTTCGCCCCCCGGCTGCCTTTAAATGCGGCAGCCAGCTCTTCAGAAAGAACGCACATGGACATGAAAACTTCTCCCCTTTCGCTGCTCAACGACCCCAGCCTGCTCAAGACCGATGCCCTGATCAATGGCCAGTGGCTGGCGGGCGCGAGCCGGTTCGACGTGAGCGATCCGTCCAACGGCAACAAGCTCGCCGACGTGGCCAATCTCGGCCCTGCCGATGCCGAAGCGGCGATTGCCGCCGCCAACGCCGCCTGGCCCGCCTGGCGCGGCAAGACCGGCAAGGAGCGCAGCATCATCCTGCGCAAATGGTTTGACCTGTTGATGGCCAACCAGGAAGACCTGGCCCGCATCATGACCGCCGAGCAGGGCAAGCCGTTTGCCGAGGCCAAGGGCGAAGTCGCCTACGGCGCCAGCTTTGTCGAGTGGTTTGCCGAGGAAGCCAAGCGCGTCAACGGCGAAACCCTGCCGCAGTTCGACAACAACCGCCGCCTGATGGTGCTCAAGCAGCCCATCGGCGTGTGCGTGGCCATCACGCCCTGGAACTTTCCGCTGGCCATGATCACCCGCAAGGTGGCCCCGGCGCTGGCAGCGGGCTGCACGGTGGTCATCAAACCCGCCGAACTCACGCCCCTGACCGCGCTGGCAGCGGTCGAACTGGCGGTGCGCGCCGGCGTTCCGTCCGGTGTGCTCAACATCCTCACGACCGACGAAAGCGCGGCGGTGGGCAAGGTGTTTTGCGCCAGCGACGTGGTGCGCCACATCAGCTTTACCGGCTCGACCGAAGTCGGCCGCATCCTGATGGCGCAAAGCGCGCCGTCGATCAAGAAGCTGTCGTTAGAGCTCGGCGGCAATGCGCCCTTCATCGTGTTCGACGATGCCGACATCGACTCGGCCGTCGAAGGCGCGATGGCCAGCAAGTACCGCAACGCCGGCCAGACCTGCGTCTGCGCCAACCGCATTTATGTGCAGGAAGGCGTCTATGACCAGTTTGTGCACAAGTTTGCCGAAAAAGTCAGGCTGCTCAAGGTCGGCAACGGCTTTGAAGACGGCGTGGGACAGGGTCCGCTGATCGAGGACGCTGCTGTTCACAAGGTCGAGCGCCATGTTCAGGACGCGCTGGCCAAGGGCGGCAAGCTGCTGGCCGGCGGCCACAAGCTCGAAGGCCAGTTTTTCGAGCCGACGGTGATTTCCGAAGCCCATGCCGACATGCTGTGCGCCAGGGAAGAAACCTTTGGCCCGTTTGCGCCCGTGTTCCGCTTCACCCATGAGCAGGAAGCGATTGACGCGGCCAACAACACCGAGTTCGGCCTGGCCAGCTATTTCTACAGCCGCGACATCGGCCGCATCTACCGCGTGGCCGAAGCGCTGGAGTACGGCATGGTCGGCATCAACGCCGGCGTGATTGCCACCGAGCATGTGCCGTTTGGCGGCGTCAAGCAGTCCGGCCTGGGCCGCGAAGGCTCCAGCCACGGCATGGAAGAGTACCTGGAAATCAAATACCTCTGCCTGGGTGACATTTTGAAATGATGCCCGTCCCGGCTGGTACTGCTGAGGTCGAGCAATTCCTCGAACCTGAAGGCGACACCAAACGCCCCCCTTTCTTCTGGTGCAGCATGATGGGCACACAGCGCTTGTCATCGTGGTAAACACCCACGCAGTCCAGGCACTGAAAACAAACGTCATAGCGGATTTTGCCGCTGGGTTCAATGGCATCGTATTCGCACACGGCTTTGCAGCGCTGGCAGGGCTGGCCACACTCGGCGCGGCGCGGCAGCCAGTCGAAGCGGCGCAGCCGTCCGCCGAGCGACATGGCGCCGCCGAGCGGACAAAGAAAGCGGCAGAAGAACTTGTAGTAGAACGCCCCGGTTACCAGTAACGCTATGGCGTAGGCGACGAACGGCCAGGTGCGGTCGAAGACAAGCGTGGTGACCGTCTTGAACGGCTCCACCTCATTGAGCGTTTCTCCCTGCGTGGGCAGCAAGAAGGCGGCTGCCACCAAGGTGGCAAGGGCCAGGTAACGCCCCCATTCCAGACGCCTGGCAACGGCCAGCGGAATTTGCAGGCGTGGAATCCGCAAGCGGCGGGCCAGCAGGCCGACAAACTCCTGCAGGGCACCGAACGGGCATAGCCAGCCGCAGAAGGTTCCCCGGCCCCAAATGAAGAAACTGACCAGGGTAAAAGCCATCAAGAGCAGCGAGATCGGGTCATACAGATAGCTGGTCAGGCCTTGCCCCGCCTTGAGCGTCTTGATCGCCCCGGTGACCTGAACGATGGTCAGTTGCCCCTGCGCGTACCAACCAATATAGACGAGCGTGAAGGCCAGGAACCCGAGGCGAAAGATCCGTAACCTGCGGGCATCCCTCGAAATCCAGCGCGGCCGGGAAAGAACAATGGCCAGAAGAACGAGGGCCACCCCCAAAACCGTCAGGTCGATCCAGCGCGCTTTCCAGGCCAGCAGCCATTCTGGCAGCGGTTTTGGGGGATAGGCGAACAAGCTTGCGGGAGGGACATAAGACAGGGTGACCTGTTTGGGAATCAGGGTAGGCAGGATGCTCCCTTTCGCACGGGTGATCGTCAGAATCAGCTCCAAAGGGCTGGCCGGGTCCAGGCTGGCTGCGGCATTGACTCCGAACAGGCGCGAGGTATTGAGTTCAGGGAGGGCGCCAATGACTTTGGGTTCGAAATCCTGGTCGCGCAATTCAAGAAACGTTGCGTTCTGCTTCATGGCCAGTCGAGGCGACTGGGCTCCCGGAATGAAACCCTCGTCGATGATCGAGTATTGGCCCACCGATGCGACCCACCACAGGTGCCGCTTGTCGAAGTTGCGCTCCATGACCGCCTTGTACTGTGCATCGCCAAGAATGGCGCGCCCAATCGTCGGCGCATTCAGGTAGGCAACGTAGAAATCGACGAAGACTTCGTCCGGATGGGCCAGGGCATAGGCATCGACCCGCGCACCTTCCGTTCCGGCAAAGATTTTCTCGACCTGCGCATGGGTCATGCGAAGGCGCCCGACCATGCCGTTCTTGAGCATGTCCTCGAAGCTCACCGGGTCATACACATCGGGCAGGACATGCGCCGCCGGGCCGCTTTTCTTTCGGTCGGCAAAACCGAGCTTGGCACGCGCAACCTCGTTCGCGGCGTCGAGCACGGTCTGGTTGGTGACCCGCACCGAACTGGTTGCCCGGGAGATGCCATCGAGCACCGTCAAGCCGCCGCTGCTGCCGGACTGGCCGGTCCGGTTGCGCGCAGCGTCGAGTGCAATCAAGAATGGCTGGCGAATACTGCGCCCGGCATATTGCGAAATGAATTCGCGCAGAGGTTTATCGCCCAGCC
Source organism: Polaromonas naphthalenivorans CJ2 (assembly GCF_000015505.1). Classification (GTDB taxonomy): domain Bacteria; phylum Pseudomonadota; class Gammaproteobacteria; order Burkholderiales; family Burkholderiaceae_C; genus Polaromonas; species Polaromonas naphthalenivorans. The sequence continues at coordinate 2,780,400 of NC_008781.1, forward strand.
CGCCCATATCCCGAAAAGTGAATACCGGTTCATTTTGGTGAAGCAGCTCGACATCGATGAAGTTCCCTTTGCGGTCGATTGAAACCAGGTAATTCATCGGCGTGCCTTCGAAACCGAGAAGCGGTGCAAGGTCGATGGATTCGAACACATAAGCCACTGGCCCCGCCTGCTGTTCCAGCGCGCTGGTCAATGGCCAGACGGGTATGTCGGTCAGCTTCTCCTGGACCTGATAGGGCCGCCGGAAACGGCGTTCGATGTCTTCCTTGTTCAGGTTTCCAGCCCATGTCCAATTGCTGGCCAGCATGAGCAGCACAGATACAGCCAAACCGAGAATACGGTTTGAAGGGAGAACGGTTATTCGGTTGAAAAGAACCCGGATGCCATGAAACATGATGATTTTCGTTTCGTATCGTTTCAGCCAATCGCCCAGCATCTGTTCACGCGCGCAATTCGTGCAAACCAGTTGTTTTCCAGACTTTTCCCTTTTTATCCACAAGAAAAACATCGACCCGGTCCAGTTGCGCGGCAAGGGCCATCGCCTTGTCTGGCCCCATGACAAATAACGCCGTGGACAGTCCATCGGCCAATAAGCCCGTGGGGGCGACGACGGTCACGCTTGCCAGCTCAAGAGGAGAATCTCCCGTGGCAGGGTCAAAGATGTGGTGATGCACGAAATCCGGCGTGAAGGCCGTTTCGTAATCTCCCGAGGTCGCCACGCTGCGCCCGTCCATTTGCAGCGCGGTTTTATATTCATCCGTCTGCCTGGGGTTCTGCACGCCCAATACCCAATCACGGCCAGGCGTTCTGGTTCCGCTCGATATGAACTCTCCGGTGTCCAGCAGCGCATGCTCTACGCCTCTGGCCCGAACCGCCGACAGCGCCAGGTCGGCCGCATAGCCTTGTGCGATGCCATTCAAGGTAATGGCCATGCCCGATTGCTGGAAGCTGACCTGATCCTGCGTAAAGCGCAGATTTTTCCAGTTGACCAAAGACCTGGCATTTAATCTTTCCTCACTCGATGGCAAGGAATGCCTGGCAGCGGCTTGATTGAATTTCGACCAAAGGGGCTGAACCGTGATATCGAACGCCCCGTCAGTCAGGACCGAGAGCCTTCTGGCCTGTTCAAGCACAAGCAGCAGATGCGGGTCCGGCGTCTGAAGCCGGCCATCCCTGTTCAATCGAAAAACCTGGCTGTTTTCGCTATGGATACTCATCAAGGTGTCAATCTTTTTCGCTTCATGGAAGGCATCCTCAATGGCCAGTTCGGCCTGGCGCTGATCCTTGTGCAGCAACTTGACCTTGATGGTGGTCCCAAATGCCAGGCCGGCTCCGGCGTACAGTCTTTGGCCGGATGGAAGCTCATCGCTTCGGGTCAGCGAGCCGGCCTTGGTGCTGGATTGAATAAATTCCCAGCCTGCCAAACCGGCCGCAGCACTACCCACGGAGGCCGAAATGAATGTTCGACGTCGCATCCGCATTCCTTTAAAAGTTGAGGGCCTCACTTCAAACCGCTAATTTCAGCCGAAATTCTAGAAAGCAGGCGACGCCCTGAAAACCGATAGCTGCCTGCAAATGCACGGGCAATCTGCCCGGCCTTGGGCGCGGCTCTGAAAAATCCCGCTGCGGGCAAAACGCCCGGCCTGCGGCGGGCAGCGTTCCCTATGAAAACCCCCGCGCGCCCCGTCTAATGGCGATGGCAATCAGCCAGCAACCCTGTTCAATAAAAGAGAGAGACTCCAAAAATGACAACCTGCCGCTTCGATGACCGCGCCATTCAATGGAACCGTTTTGGCGAGTTCGTTCCCGCCTTCCACTACACCATCCTGGATCTGGACGAAACCAGCCGGATCGCCGATGTGCTGTTCAAGCTGCCCGCCAACGAACAAATCGTTCTGCACCGTCACCGGGCGCTCAACCACACCTTCGTCGTCCAGGGGGAACACCGGCTTTATGAAACCGATGGCAGCCTGCGTGAAGCCCGGCCAGCGGGCAGCTACACCGTCTCGCCAGCCAGTGAAGCGCCGCACCGGGAAGGGGGCGGAGCACAGGACGCCATCGTCTTCTTCAGCATCCGGCCGGGTCAGGGCGAGGTGCTCTACGAACTCCTCGATGACCAATGCAATCTGCTCGGAACGGTGACCTTCGAGACGCTGGTGGCGCTTTACCAGGCTCAGAAGGCAAGCGCGCCCGCCCGGGAAGAGGCTTGCCTGCAGGCCTCAGATCAGGCCTAGCCTGATTGCGGCCCGGGTCAGTTCAATGTCGCTGCGCACGCCGAGCTTGGCCTTGATCTGGTAGTGACAGTTCTGCACCGTCTTGGCCGTGATGAACAGGCGTGTGCCGATGTCTTCCGCACTGCAGCCGTCCAAAAGCAGGCGCAGTATCTCGAACTCTCGCGGCGACAACTCCTCGGCGGCTCCGCCCGATGGCTCCAGCAGCGCAAAGGCCAGGTCGGGGGCGATGTCGGGGCTGATCACCTGGCGCCGCGCCGCCACCTGGTACACCGCGCCCACCATCACCTCCGGTGGGCTGCTCTTGGTCACATAGCCCAGCGCGCCGGCACGCAGCGCCTGTGTGGCAAAAATAGGCTCCCGGTGCATCGTGAAGACCAGGATGCGAACCCCGGCATCGCGTTGAACCAGGCGGCGGATCAGTTCGACGCCGCCCATGTCGGGCAGGCCGAGGTCGAGCACCAGCACATCGGGCGCCAGCAGCCGGTACTGCTCGAACGCCTCACGGGCGGTGGCCGCCTCGCCAACAATCGTCAGGTCTGGCCGCGATTCAAGCAGACGGCGGTAACCCTCGCGAACCACCGCGTGATCATCGACCAGCAGCAATCGGGTCTTGTCAAGCATCATTGTTTCCTTGTGTACACATGGCTTCGGCCGAAAACTCCGCATGCACCCGCATCCCCTGCGGCGACAGGGCTTCGATGGCAAAGCGGCCACCGAGCGCGGCGACCCGCTCATTCATCCCGAGCACGCCCAGCCCGCTGCCGGCGGTACTGGGTTCACGCTTTTCGCCATCGTCTTCCACGCTCAGGAGGCAGCGGGCTGCCTCCCGGCGCAGGCGCACCGTCACCTTGCGCGGGGCAGCGTGGCGCAAGGCGTTGGTCAGGCTTTCCTGCACGATCCGGTACAGGCTCACCGTGAGGTCACCCGGCAGATCATCGATTTCCCCTTCGATGAACAGCTCGAAACTGCAGCCCGTCAGGCGGCGCTGCCAGCCGCCCAGCAGTTGCTCCAGCCCGGCGCGCAGACCGAACGCATCCAATCCCACCGGGCGCAACTGGCACAGGATGCCTTGCAGCGATTCCATCATGTGCGCCGTCACCGATGCAATCGACTGGGTGGCGGGCAGCAGTTCCGGCTGGCGTTCCCGCGCCCGCGCGGTGATGAAAGCCGCCTCGGCGCCGATGGAAGTCAGGCACTGGCCAAATTCGTCGTGGAGTTCGCGTGCCAGGCAGCGACGCTCCTCCTCCCGCACGGCCAGCAGGCGCTGGGCCAGATGACGCTGCTCAGCCATGGTCTTTTGCAGGCGCCCGGTCAAGTGGTCGAAGCCGGCGGCAATGCGGCGCAGCTCGATCAAACTAGGGCGCGGCATGCGGGCAAAAAGATCGCCCGCTTCCATGCGCGCCAGCACCGCCAATATCTGCTCTGTCGGCTGGAGGGCGCGACGCACCGGCAGATAAATGAGGAGGTTCAGGACCAGGATGCCGACCGTCATGCCGAGCACGGTGCGTATCTGTTGCCACACGGCCAGGGCCTCGCTGTCCAGGTTGGGGGTCACGACGAACTCGCCGACCTTGAACCCCGGATATTGGCCAATCGCACCCCGGTAATGAATCTCCGGTCCGATCAGGTGGCCAAGGGTCCAGCGCACCACCGCAGGAGGACTGGACGCCTCCCCGAAACAGCGCTGAACAATGGGTCGCTTGTAGATGTCCTCCACCGTCACGCAGATGCCGAGCAGTGGCCCGATGCCCTCCAGCGACGCCAACGCCAGTCCTTCCAGGCCATGCCGGAACGTCCCCCGAGGCTGGACGGCTTCCCCGGCAATGAGGCGCGCCACCGTGCCTCCCGTGCGTCCGATATGGACACGGATGTGTTCGCGCGCCTGGTGGAGCACCAGCGCGGCCGCGAGCAGGCCGATCACAAAGGCAAACAGCGTCACCCGCAGCAGCAGATAGCGCTTGAGATCGACGCCGTTTTCCCGCTTGCGCGGCGCAAACAGGCCGATAAATTTTTGTGGCATTCCCTGCGCTCCATCCTTCCCGTGACTGATCTGAAACCCTACCCTGGCAGCCTGCGGGAATGGCATCGGCCAAATGCGCATCTCACGGCACGGGCGGCGGCGGGAAATGCAGCGCGAGGTAACTGGCCGCGTCGATTTCGCCCTCGGCGGCGGCGCGCTCCAGCCAGTGGCGGGCAGCCTGCGCGTCACGCGGCACGCCCCAGCCTTGATGCAGGGCCACGCCGTAGTGGTAGCGCGCCAGCGTGGCGTAGCCAGCATTCTCCGGGCTGAGCGCACCCCGGTGCATCAGTTCGGTGGCCTTGGCCAAGTCGCGCGGTACGCCCGTCCCGTTTTCATGCATCATCGCCAGCCAGATCATCGAATACACATCCTCCCAGCGGGCAATGCAGTCTTCAAAAATCTCGATGGCGGCGCCATGGTCGCCGGTTTTGTCAGCGACATAGCCGTACAGGCATTTGAAGCGGCTGCGACTGTCGATGTAAGCCCCGTAGCTCAGTTCATTGCCCGAGGTGTCCCGGGACACGCTGGCCGGACGCGGTTCAGCGGCGCTCAGGTACGACATGTTCACACCCGCGACGGACGGCCCCGCCAGCGCCGCCTGCGCCAAACTCCCGCACAGCGCCACCTGACACCACCATTTTTTCATCCTGGCTCCTGGTTGCTTTGTCTTCCTCACTGGTCACGCACGCCTGTCGTCAAGGCGTGCAGTCGATCGTAGTCAAGAAAACCGGCGAAACACCGGGGCCGATCAAGGTCGGGCAAAATGCCCGGCCTGCTTCGGGCCAATTTCCCAGCCTGTTCCCTGTGCGGCGGGCAGCGCGCTGTGCGCAATAAAAAAACCACGCGTTTCGCACGGCCATCAGGCCCATGACGCCGGCGCCAATGGCTCCTGAATTGACCCACGCATGGCATCAGTATCATTTTGATAGCTGCTTATGCTGATGGGTCATGCGCAAAAGGCCAATTTCACTGAAAAAATATGCATCAAGCCGCCGGTCAGTCCGGTAGCGTTGAAAATTGAGCTTCAGCGTGAAAGCGCAGGCTTGGCTTCTATAATCCGGGCTATTGCGGGTGTAGTTCAATGGCAGAACGGCAGCTTCCCAAGCTTCATACGAGGGTTCGATTCCCTTCACCCGCTCCAAATCAGCATCTCACAGCGTTTCATAACACCTCAAAACCCGCGTATCTCATAGGTACAGCGGGTTTTTTGTTGTCTCATGCGGTATCACTGGATAACATGGCATACCGCCATTTGTGACGGTACTTATGGCGGTATGCCCAGATACCGCCAGCCCACATACCGCCAAAGGGATTTCATGCCGCTGACCGACATCTTCACCAAGAACACCAAGCACAGCGGCGCGCCTGCTGGCGACAAGCACACCGACGGCGGCGGCATGTACCTGCTGGTGACCAAGGCCGGAAAATACTGGCGCATGAATTACCGCTTCGCAGGCAAGCGCAAGACCCTGGCGCTTGGCGTGTACCCGGCGGTATCGCTGGCTGAAGCCCGGCAGGGACGCGACAAGGCCCGCAAGCTGCTGGCCCAAGACATTGACCCCAGCGCAGCCAAACAAGAGGACAGGCAGGCCACGGCGACGGCGGCGGCAAACACCTTTGAAGCCGTGGCGCGGGAGTTCCACGCGCTCAAGGCCGGAGGATGGAGCGAGGGCCACGCGACCAAGTGGCTGCGCATGAACGAGCTGTACCTGTTCCCGCATATCGGCACCCTGCCCTTGTCCACGATCAAGGCACCGACCCTGTTGGCCGCGCTGCGCAAGGTGGAGAAGAAAGGCATTCTCAGCACCGCGCAGGATCTGCAGGCCATGGCCGGGCAGGTGTTCCGCTATGGGGTACAGACCGGACGCTGCGAGAGCAACCCCGGCGTTGACCTGAAAGGCGCATTGCAACCCCACATCGCCAAGCACTTTGCCGCCATCCTTGACCCGGTAGAGGCTGGTGCAATGCTGCGCGCCATCGACGCCTACACGGGCCAGCCTGAGACGCTGGCAGCGTTGAAACTGTCGGCACTGTTCTTTCAGCGGCCCGGGAACATTCGTGCGATGGAATGGGCATGGATTGACTTGGATGGACAAATGTTGACCATCCCGGCCAAGAGCATGAAAAGTTCAAAGCATGAAAAGGCGAACGGCAAGCCTCATACCGTCCCGCTGGCACGTCAGGCGCTGGACGTGCTCAAGTCGATCAAGCAACTCACCGGGCACGGGCGTTATGTGTTTCCTGGGGCGCGCACTGGCGAGAGACCCATGAGCGACGGCACCATCAATGCGGCGCTGCGGCGATTGGACTACGGCAACAACGAGCATGTAGCGCACGGCTTCCGGGCGATGGCCCGAACGATGATGGCAGAGCGCCTGTCGGGCATCCCGCAAGACATGGTGGAGGCTCAGTTGGGACACGGAAAGAAAGGCCCGCTGGGCAGTGCCTACGACCGCTCAGAGTACCTGCCCCAGCGCCAACAGATGATGCAGACGTGGGCAGACTACCTGGACAAGCTGCGCACGGGGGCTGAGGTGATCCAGTTCAAGGCGGCTTGAAGCGTCTGGTAGTTGTTATGTGTACCATACACATATATGACCAGCGCCGAATTGATACGTGATATGCAGCGGGCCGGATGGCGACTTGACCGGGTGAATGGTTCACACCACGTCTTCAAGCACCCCAGCCGCCCCGGCCATGTTGTCGTGCCACACCCTAAAAAAGACCTGGGCCTGGGGCTGGTCAAGGCCATCCGGCGGCAGGCCGGTATCTGAAAGGACACTTTCCCATGCGCTACCCCATCACCATTGAACCCGGCAACGACACAACCGCCTGGGGCGTCGTGGTGCCTGATCTGCCCGGCTGCTTTTCTGCGGGCGACACGCTCGAAGAAGCCATGATTCAGGCAGAGGACGCCGTGACCGCCTGGATTGAAGTCGCGCTCGACGCCGGGCAGGACATTCCCGCGCCATCCCATATTGAAGCGCTGCGCACCGCCCATCCTGAATTTGACGGCTGGCTGTGGGCGCTGGTGAAGGTTGACCCGGCCATGCTCGACGACACCGTGGAGCGGGTGAACATCAGCCTGCCGCGCCGCGTGTTGCGCCGCCTGGATGCCCGTGCCCGCACGGCCGGCGAAACACGTTCCGGCTTCATTGCACGGATGGCCGTTGAAGGACGTGAGCCTGCAGCGCACGCATAACCGTTTTAAGCCACGCCTAGCTATCGGCTGATCCCCGATGGTGAAAACCGGGACACCCTGACCTGGCGGCGCTGGCTTTCTTATCAGAGTGCGATACAGGGAACGCGATGACCGACAAGGCAAGTGAAAAAGCTAAGGGGGAGACACAATTACGAGAAGATGACCCGCGTGTTCGGGCAAAAGTTAAATCTTTGCGTAAATGGATAACGCTCGACGCGGCAATAGACATATTGGCCATGTACATGGTGGCTGCAGACATAGCTGAAAAACGGGAGGATGAAATTTCTCAAATAGCTAGGCGACTTGGTGATACGGCAAAAATCGAGTTAGCGAATGCGGTTGCCGCTTTGGATCTTGCGCTCAGCGCGACAAAAATTGCGAAGGTGATGGCGGGACGCGTGATTCAATCGAAAACCAAAGCGTCTAATCGAGGTAAAGCCGCAGCCGATGCGCTACACAGCAAACCGGGCAACAGTCGTGACAAGCAGGAGGCTATACGCGCCGCATGGGCAAGCGGAAAATATTCGAGCCGTGATCTATGCGCAGAACAAGAATGCGCCGCATTGAATATGGCACCTGGCACAGCGAGAAGGGCGCTACGCAATACGCCTGAGCCGCCTAGACGCTGCACTGCATAGGCTAGACGCTGCACTGCATAGGGTGTTCCAGCAAGGGACGCAAACCCCGACATTCGAGCCTTCATTCACAAGGTGTTACGCAATGTCGAGAAAAGAAACTACCCTAAAAAAGCCCACTGTTCCCGCCATCCCGGCGCTCAAGGCAACCCTTCCTCAATCGGTTTTCGATGCCATGCCGGACGGTGGCTACATCCGTGAGGCCGGGCTGGTTCCCAGTCCCAAGCGCCCCGGCGTTCCGGTGCCACTGCCTTTTTCAGCCCCGACTTTGTGGCGAAAAGTGCGCGAGGGTACCTTTCCTGCGCCGGTCAAGCTGTCCGAGCGTGTCACCGCCTGGCGCGTAGGCACCATCAGGGCTTGGCTGACGGCTCAGGCCACGGCGTAAGGGGCAGGTCATGACCACCATCAACCGCCTGATCCTGCGCGCCTGGTGCTTTGCGCCGTCCTGCTGGCTGAAAAGCTGGAGGGCCGCACGATGACCACGCCTGACGACAAACGCAAAGCCCTGGCATCCATCCTGGCGGCGCACCCCGGCAACAGTTGCACCGTGCAGTGCGTCCGAATCCGGGCCGCTCTGAGCCAGTTCAGCCTGACTACCTTTGAAGCCATGCGCCAGCTTGACGTGTACGACCCACGCGCGCGCGTTTTGCAGCTTCGCAATGCGGGCGAGTCCATCACAACCACCTGGACACGCATCGCCACCGAGTCCGGCGACCTGCACCGTGTCGGCGTGTATGTGCTGGCGACAGGGGCACCGCGATGATGACGCCCATGAAAAAAGCCGCCGGGGGCGTCAAGACCACCACGGCGACTGCATCACATAACGCTACTGATTTTATAGCTGCTTGCGCACGTCCTGCAAGCGCTAGAGCCTCTTTTAACTTGAAGCCTGATGCCGGTATCGGCAGACAGAAATATCGCGCTGTGGAGGGCTGTGATACAGTAATTCCCGGTGCTAGACACACCATGGAATACGCGGGCAACCTCCCCGACAGCGAGGTTTTTTCACGTCCTGAATTTAAAGATGGCCTGAACTTTCAGGGCATTTATGGTTTCGGGGCTGGGAGTGCCTATCCGCAAGGACGGCAGCATGGCGTATTCCATGTGTCTATCCCCAGCCCCACCCGACAGCCTAGACAGCCCGACGGTGGTTTTCAGTCTCAATACGGAGCCGAAGCCATGACCACGGTCAACACCACACCCACGCCCAAAACGGGCAACACCTCCCCGCTGACTCGCCAGCAAGCCATTGAAAACGCCCTGAGCGGCGCTTTGCACCACGCCCGGAACGGCGACATTCACACTGCCACCGGCCGGGCCATTCGGGCCGCATCCATGCTGAAGCAGGCTTGCAGCGAACTGGCAACCGCCGGGAGGGCAGCATGAGCCATACCATCCAAAACCGGCATGAACGCATTGCAGACGCAGCGACCGACAAGGCAGACGACTTGTCTTTGCGGCTCTACAACCTCACGGAGATTGTGAAGCTGGCCGCTTTTGCCGCTGACGCCCGGCGCACGCTGGCCGGGATTCGTGAAGCGACGCAGTACCGGCCAGAAATGCAAAAGTTCATCGACAGCGTGCCTGCCTCAAGTAACTGGCTGGTGCATGAATGCAACGCGGGCGAAGTGCTCAGTTACGTGGCCTGCCAACTGGAGGAGGTCAACACCGGCTTCACCGATGGCACCTACAGCTTGTCGCGCCTGAAGAAAGGCGGTGCAGCATGACCACCACGCCCACGGCCAGCCCCACGGCGCAACATCAGGCGATTGAAGACGCCTTGAGCGCGGCGCGGTTTTATTTGCGAGCGACGCATATCCCGAACGCCTTCCTGCTGGCGTCACTTTGCGCCCGGCGCGCCGTGCGGCTGCTCGACAGCGCTCACGCCAACAGCGAAGCCAAGCGCTTCGCCACGCTGCAAGCGCAGTTCGCCAAGCACGGCCACACCCTGCACCAGTCCGGCCCCGGTGATGGCCCCGGCCCCGTCAGCTACCTGGCCGAGCGCTGGGGCATGGCGCGGCACTTGCCCACGCTTGACGATGCCGAGCAACTCCTGATTCAAGTGGGAGGGCCGGGCCATGAATGACACCCTGGAGCAATTCCGCCAAGCCATCACGGCAGCGGGCATTGAAGCGCCTGACGACATTCACGACGATGGCGCAATCCACCGCTTCAGCCCCAGCGGCCGGGGCAGCGACAAGGCGGCCTGGTACATGCTGCACACGGATGGCATCCCGGCTGGTGCGTTCGGTGACTGGCGTAGCGGCCTGCAATCGACCTGGTGCGCCAAGTCCGACAGCGCCATGACGGCGACAGAGCTGGCTGACCACCGGCAGCGCGTCAAGGCCATGAAGGCACAGCGCGACGCTGATCTACTGGCCACCCAGCAACAGGCCAGCGCGACGGCGGCGGCATTGCTGGCGCAGGCGGACGCGGCAACAGCGCATCCTTACTTGAGCGCCAAAGGCGTGAAGGGCCACGGATTGAAGGTGTTCAGCGACAAGCTCCTGATCCCCATGCGCGACACGGCCGGCAAGCTGCACAGCCTGCAGGCCATCACGCCGGACGGCGAGAAGCGCTTTCACCCGGGCGGGCGCATCAAGGGCTGCTATCACTCGATTGGTAAACCGGCGGGCCGTCTGGTCATCGCGGAAGGCTACGCCACGGCGGCGAGCATCCATGAAGCCACGGGCGACGCGGTGGCCGTGGCCTTCAACGCGGGCAACCTTGAAGCCGTGGCGCTGGCCCTGCGCGCCAAGTACCCGGCGCTGGTGCTGATCGTGGCGGCCGATGACGACCACCTGACCGACGGCAATCCCGGACTGAGCAAAGGCACGGCGGCGGCGCTGGCCGTGGGCGGGCTGGTGGCCGTGCCATCGTTCCCGGCGGGCAGGCCCGACAAGGCGACGGACTTTAACGACCTGGCCGTAATAGCGGGGCTGGACGCGGTGAAGGCCTGCATGGATGCTGCTATCGAATCAGTAGCTACCCATGCAGGCAGCGCAAGCGCAACAGGCCAGATTGACCTATGGCCTGAGCCTACGCCCTTGCCCAATGCCTTGCCCCCGGTGCAGGCCTTTGACGCCGACTTGCTGCCCGTGGCCCTGCGGGGCTGGGTGATGGACATTGCGCACCGGATGCAATGCCCGCCAGACTTCCCGGCAGTCGCCGCGCTGGTGGCGCTATCGAGCCTGATCGGGGCGCGCGCCGTGGTGCAGCCCAAGGCGCGGGATGACTGGCAGGTTGTGCCGAACCTGTGGGGCATGACCATAGGCAGGCCGGGCGTGAAGAAAAGCCCGGCGCTCAGCGAAGCCTTGAAGCCGCTCAACCGACTGCAGGCCGATGAGTTCGAGCTGCACCAAGCCGCGCATGACGCCTGGGAACTGGACTGCAAGGTATCCGCCATGCAGGACAATGCCAACGAGAAAAGGGCAAAGGGGCTGGCCGGTAAAGACCCGGCGGCGGCGCGCGCCCTGTTGGAGCCGGTGGTCCTGCCTGCCGAACCCACGGCGCGGCGCTACACCGTCAACGATGCGACGGTGGAAAAGCTGGGCGAGCTGCTGATGCACAACCCGTGGGGCACCTTGTCCTACCGGGATGAGCTGTACGGCCTGCTGACCGGCCTGGACAAGCAGGGGCAAGAGGGTTCACGGGCTTTCTACCTGCAGAGCTATGACGGGAATCAGGGCTACACCTTTGACCGCATCGGGCGCGGAACGACGCACATCCCGCGTGTGTGCCTGGCGATGATCGGGGGCATCCAGCCGGGCCGGATTCAGGAATACGTGCGCGGCGCGGTGGCCGGTGGCAGCGCAGACGATGGTCTGCTGCAACGCTTTGGGCTGGCCGTCTGGCCGGACACGGGCGGCGAGTATGTCCACGTTGACCAGTGGCCCGACACGCCGGCCAAGCAAGCTGCATGGGCGGTGTTCGAGCGCCTGGCCGCATTGCAGCCGGCGAGTGACCTGGACGCGACCGTCTGGCGCTTTGACGATGACGCGCAAGCCCTGTTCGTGGAGTGGCTGATCCCGTTTGAAAACGAGATACGCGGCGACGAACTGCACCCGGCGATGGTGTCGCACCTGTCCAAGTACCGCAAGCTGATCCCGGCGCTGGCGCTGGTGTTCGCCATGATCGACACACCGGAGGGCGGCGTGATCCATGAGCCTGAGCTGCTGCGGGCGCTGGCCTGGGGCGACTACCTGCGCACCCATGCCAGCCGGCTGTACGCGGCGGCGGTGACACCGGAAACCACGGGCGCGGCGGCGCTGCTGGTCAAGATCAGGGCGGGCAAGCTGGCCGACAAGGATGGCGTGATTCTGGACAGCTTCACCCCCCGGCAGGTGGCTATCAAGCATTGGGCCGGACTGGACACGCCCGACGCCGTGCGCAAGGCAGCGGACGTGCTGGCGGACTTCGATTGGTTGCGCCGGGAGGTGGTGCAGTCTGGCGATGCATTGGGCCGGGGCAGACCGAGCGACCGCTACACCATCAATCCGAGGGCAAGGGGCGCGGCATGAACTGGCTGGCAAGACTTAAGAAAACACAGATGCCCCCCAATATGGACGCTACGAACGCTACAGAAACCCTTTTTGTAGTTTCTGTAGCGTCCATTCCGGCACACATCCAAAAAACAGAGGCTCTTTCACCGGCAGCGAACGACCCGGCGCAAGTCGTGGGGCTGGTTGCAGTTGACGAGGTTACAGCCCTGGTTACACCCCAACCGGCGGCAATGCCTGACCCTGACCGCTGGTGCTGGCCGCACAGCTCAGCCATGACGGGCCGGGAGATCGACACCATGGTGGAGCGCACCGCTTTGTTCAACCGGCGCGGCCTGGCAGCGCTTGAGGCCGAACTGCTGGCCGACAAGCTGGTGACGCGCGACCGGGACGGCGACGAGCGGCGGCTTTGCCTGGAGTGTGCGCACCTGTCAGGCCGGGCCGGGGCCATGCGCTGCGCTCAGTGGCAGCGGGCCGGGCTGGGCGCGCCTGGCGTACCGGCTGGCCTGCAACTGGTACTCCAGCGCTGCGACGGCTTCAAGGCCGCACTTTGAAAACAATCAAAAAATCAATCGGACAACCTCATGAACATCATCAAACGCACTTGCGCGACCTGCGCGGCCTTCAACCCATCCGCCACGGATGACGAGGAGCCATGCGGGAATCTGGTTTATTTCACTGAGCACCACGGCACACCGCAAGCAAAGCACCGTGAACCCCGCATGGATGACTGCTGCGACAGCCATCAGACGCATGACGAGGACGCGGCCGAAACCCATGAAATCGAAGTGGCACGGCAAGTGGCCGAATCAACGCCTGAATTCATGGCGGCAATGTCTGCCTGCTTGCGCCTGGTGGAAACGCTGGGTATGGATCATCCCGACACGACGCGGGCCATGCAGCGGGCAATGGCGCTTTCACCGCCTTCACTGAACGCCTTCATGGCAGACAAGGCGCGGGAGCTGGACTTGATTCCAGAGGCAGACGGCTACACCGATGACGGCCAGCCGGTGTACAGCCTGGAGGCCATTGCGGCAAAGCTGGGTATGAGCATGGATGAGGCGAAGCAGGCCATGGATGCCATGCTGGCAGACCGTGCGGCGCTGGGCTTGCCCGCTGTGCTGATCGACCCGGCCACGGTACACCGCAAGCACTGACGGCATATCCCTCAACTTGAGGAATACCCAAGGCCCGCCACTGAGCGGGCTTTGTTGCGCCTGGTGCTGGTGGAACGCTGGCAAGTGCTTGAGGCTCCTGCAAGGTTGCTTCAACCCGCGCGGGCACGTAGAGGCCCGGCCAGCGGGAGATTGTCCAAAAGGCAAACTTGATTAATCAAACTCAGAGCATCACAGGGCGTGAACCGGGCCGATGGTATCGACTCAAGGCCAGCGACGCGCCACGGGCTGTATGGCAAGCGCATGAGGTGAATTTCTTGAGCCACCCATAGGCGCAAAGATGCGGCGAGAAAAGCCGGTATCAGACGTTGGCAGGAGCTATTCTTTTGATAGCAATAATTGGTTGCCAAGCGCGAAGTTCACGGGAAAATATGCGCAAACTGGAAACCAGCCATAAACCCAATGCTGGCGCGGGCTGGCGGGGATTTTGGTGCGCAACAGTTAACAGCACATCGCAGTTTTTGCTTAATGATTTCGGTAAATATTTGGAGTGCAGAACATGGGAAATTCCAACAGTGGCAACCACGGCGGCAAGCGCACCACCAGCGATATGCGGGTGCTCGACGTGCGCAAGGTTCAGCGTGACGGCTTGTTGACGCCGGGGCAGTCGTTTAGCTGGCAGTGGAGCCGGGGCGGCAATGTCATCGCGTCCGTCAATCTCAAGGTGGACACTGACCGCGTGATGCTCGACTACCGCAACCGGCCCGGCGGCGGCGAGTGGCAGGCCGTGAGTTACCCGGTGCGGCTGGCCTGGACGCCTTGCCAATTTGGCGGGCAGCGCGCCTGGTGGCTTTGCCCTGGTGCGGATTGTGGGCGGCGCGTGGCCGTGCTGTACGGCGGCAGCGTGTTTGCGTGTCGCCACTGTCACGCACTGGCCTACAAGAGCCAGCGGGAAACGCCCGACAGCCGGGCCTACCGGCGGGCAAACAATCTGCGCGCTCGTCTGGGCTGGATTCCTGGCGTGATTCACGGGCCGGGCAGCAAGCCCAAGGGGATGCACTGGAAAACATTCTGGCGACTTCACGCCATCCATGACACCAGCGCCATGCAAGCCTTGGGCGGCATGAGCGCCAAGATGGACAAGACAGTGGCGCGCCTGAAAATGGGCATGGCGAAGATGGGCCTTCATCCCGGCTGATCTGTAGGCCGGGCTTTTCACCGGCTCAGATCATCTCAAGCCGTACCCAAAAGGAGACACTTTTTCTTTTGGCGGTATTTATGGCGGTATCTTTTGAAGCGCTACAACAAGAACCCAATATCCATGCGGGTTTCAAGAGGTTGTTAGATTCCCTTCACCCGCTCAGTTTTTCAGCCCGACCTGTTCCGGGTTCACAGCGTATCCGACAGGCTGGCTGCCTTGCCATCACCCAGGGTGAAATAAAAATCCGCCCCCTGCCCTTCAATGCCATGCGCCCAGACCCGGCCGCCATGCCGGGCAATGATTCGCTGCACGGTTGCCAAACCAATCCCGGAACCGGAAAAATCACTGGGGGAATGAAGCCGCTGGAAGGTGGTGAACAGCTTGTCTTCATACGCCATGTCAAACCCGGCACCGTTGTCCTTGACGAAATAAACGGTTTCACCATTGACGGCCGTCTCGCAACCCATCTCGATGTGCGCCACCACCCGCTTCGAAGTGAACTTCCAGGCGTTGCCCACCAGGTTGTGAACGACGACCGACAACAGGCGCGGGTCGCCCTGAACAGTCAGGCTTTCCTGAATGCACACATTCGCCTCGCGCACGGGTTCCCGGTCCATGCACTCCTGCAGCACTTGCCTGGCGATGCCGGAAAGATTGACCGCCCCGAACTGCAGCGGATCACGCGAAAGCTTGGCGAGCGACAGCAGCCCCTCGATCAGGTCGCCCATCTGCCGGGTTCCGGCACGAATCCGGCTCAGGTAATGCAGCCCTTTTTCCCCCACCAGACTCCCGCTCGTGCGCTCCAGCAATGTGCTGAAACCGTCAATCGTATTGAGCGGCGAGCGAAGGTCGTGCGACACGGAATAGGAAAAAGTCTCCAGTTCCCGGTTCACCGAGGCCAGTTCCCTGTTCGCCGCTTCGAGGCTGGCGGTCCGTCTGCTCACACGGTTTTCCAGTTCGGCATTGAGGCGCACGATGCGGTGCTCTGCCTGCTTGCGCTCGGTGATGTCCTGGTAAGCACCCTGCACCCGGGTGATGGCTCCACGGTCGTCGCGCAATGCCTCGGCAATGGCGCGGACCCATACCCGCCGGCCGCTGGCGGTGATGATCTCCATCTCTTCGTCAAACGCCACGCCATCGCGGCTGCAGCGGCCAAAGGTCGCCTTCATTTTCTCGCGCCACTCGGGTGAACAGTACTGCAGGACTTCATGCAGCAGCGGCTTGCTGCCCATCGGCATTTCATGGATCTTGCAGACCTCGTCGGACCAGGTCATGGGGCCGCCCGACAGATCGAGCATCCAGCCGCCGAGCTGCGCCGTTCGGCCGGCAATCTCCAGCAAGACCTCGCTCTGGCGCAATTTTTCCTCGGTGGCGCGGCGCTGCGTGATGTCCTCGGTCACGGCAATGATGTGCGTCGGCGCGCCGTCCGCGGAGCGCACCATCGACACCGTTGCACGCACCCACACGGCGTCGCCGCCCTTCTTCAGGTAGCGCATTTCATGGGAAAAAGTGTCCACTTCGCCGGCAAGCAACTGCCTGGTCATCTCCTCATAACGAACACAATCCTCGGGATGCGTCAACTCGCGCATGTCCATCACCTGCAACTCGGCTTGCGTATAGCCGACAGTCGCATGGTAGGCAGGGTTGGCCATCAGGAATTTTCCGCCTGGCGTGGTCATCGCGATGCCCGCCGCCGCAGTGCCGAACATCAGCTGCGTCATGTCCTGGCTGGCCTTGAGCTGCTGCTGCACTTCGGTCCGGTGGTTGACTTCGGCCTGCAGCTGCTCGGTTCTTTCGCGCACGCGGCGGCGAATCTGCATGTTCCAGAGCAGCCCCAGCAGGGCAAGTACAAAAACAGCAAAACCTGCGGCGGTCATCCAGCGCAACAGCCTTGGGTTGACTGCATCAGGCGGTTCATACACAAAACCGGCCAGTGGTATGCCCGCAGGCACCAGCCCCAGGGTTGCCAGCGTCCGGGCCGTGGCATCGAAGCGGGCCGGGTTCATGTGCCCAATCTCAACCACATCGGGCAAGATGAAGGAACGCATCACCCGGGCTTCCTCGCTCAGGGTTTGACGCGTCAAGCCTCGCTGCACGGCACCGTCCATCTGCAGGATCAGGTCAATCAGCTCGTCTTCGTGGCTGAAGGCATAGTCCCAGCCCTTGCGGGTAGCGCGCAGGAATGCATCGGTACGCCCGGGACTTTGTGCGATATGCGCTTGGGTCGTGAAAAGAATGTCGCCATAGAAGTCAACGCCGTAATCGACCCCGCGCATCATCGCCGGCACGACGCCCCGGGCACGCATCACCGAAGGCTCTGCCGTGGCATAGGCAGACACCGCGTCCACCTTGCCGCTGATCAGGTCGCCGAGTTTCCAGGACTGGGGAATGATATTGACGAGTGCCGGATCGATTCCCTCGCGCTTGAGCATGGCACGGAACTGGACCGCACCCTGGTCTTCTGACAGCATGACGGTTTTGCCGATCAGGTCTGCCGGCGTGCGGATGTTGCGGTCCTGGCGGCTCATGATGATGTAGGGCGAGTGCTGGAAAATTGCCGCCACCGCCACCACCGGCTGCCCATTGATCCGGCTGATCAGCAGGTCGGAGTCGCCAATGCCAAAGTCGGCTTGCCCGCCCAGGACCTGGGCAATCACCGGTTTGTCCGCCCCGCCCTCCAGTATCTCGACATCCAGTCCTTCATCACGGTAAAAGCCCTTGGCCTGGGCGGCATAGTAGCCCGCGAACTGGAACTGGTGGAGCCATTTGAGTTGCAGGCTCACGCGCTCTGCCGGCATGGCCTGTGATGCCGCGAAAGCGGGCGCGGGCACCATGCCGGCGGCCATCAGCGCGAAAGCCGACAAAATAGCGATGCCGCTGGCCCGCCATTTCCTTCGGAGACAAAAAAAGCCAAAAAAGGAAATGAAGCGGGACATCGAAATTAGTCTAGCACGCAGACTCGCGGCTGCATGGCAACCGCCAGCTTCAGCTTCAGAGCATCGCTTGAATAAGCGGAATCAGATGAGCGTCACGCCGGTCTTGGCCTGCAGCGCTTCCAGCGTCACGCCGGGCGCCAGCTCGACGACTTTCAGGCCCAGCGGCGTCACGTCCATCACCGCCAGGTCGGTGATGATGCGGTCCACCACGCCCACGCCGGTCAGCGGCAGCGTGCATTGCGGCAGGATTTTCAGGTCCACGGTGCCGTCCCTCTTTTTGGCGACATGCTCCATCAGCACGATCACGCGCTTGACGCCGGCCACCAGGTCCATCGCCCCGCCCATGCCCTTGACCATCTTGCCCGGAATCATCCAGTTGGCCAGGTCGCCCTGCTCGCTGACCTGCATCGCGCCCAGGATGGACAGATTGATCTTGCCGCCGCGAATCATCGCAAAGCTTTCGTGGCTGCCGAAAATCGACGAACCCGGCAAGGTGGTGACGGTCTGCTTGCCGGCGTTGATCAGGTCGGCATCGACCTGGTCGGCGGTGGGAAACGGGCCGATGCCGAGCATGCCGTTTTCCGACTGCAGCCAGACTTCCTTGTCAGCCGGCACGAAGTTGGCCACCAGCGTCGGGATGCCGATGCCCAGGTTCACATAAAAACCGTCTTCGAGTTCCTGGGCGGCGCGCGCCGCCATTTGGTCTTGGGTCCAGGGCATGTTCAGGCTCCTTGCTGGCCATTGGCGGCCTTGATGGTGGATGGGACGGGCTCATCGGCGGTCATGACCGCAGCCTGTGCAATGGCGGCTTGCGCCTCGACCTTGGCCAGGACGGCATCGACGGGCGCTTCGGTCACGGTGCGTTTTTCGATGCGTTTTTCAGGGTTCGGGTTGTGCACGATGCGGTGCACGTAAATGCCCGGCAGGTGAACCTGGTCGGGCTCCATGGCGCCGGTTTCCACGATCTCTTCGACCTCGACGATGCAGATCTTGCCGGCCATGGCGGCGGCCGGATTGAAGTTGCGCGCCGTCAGGCGGAACTGCAGGTTGCCCGACTTGTCGGCGCGGTGCGCCTTGACCAGCGCCACGTCAGGCACCAGCGAGCGCTCCATGACATAGGTTTCGCCGTCGAATTCGCGCAATTCCTTGCCTTCGGCCACCAGCGTGCCGACGCCGGTCTTGGTGAAGAACGCCGGAATGCCGGCGCCGCCGGCGCGCAGCTTTTCGGCCAGCGTGCCCTGCGGCGTGAATTCAAGCTCCAGCTCGCCGGCCAGGTACTGGCGCTCGAACTCCTTGTTTTCGCCGACATAGGACGAGATCATTTTCTTGATCTGGCGCGTCTCCAGCAGCTTGCCCAGGCCAAAGCCGTCAACGCCCGCATTGTTGGAAATCACCGTCAAATCCTTGACGCCGGAATCGCGCAGCGCGTCGATCAGCGCCTCGGGAATGCCGCACAGGCCGAAACCGCCGACAGCAAGCAGCTGACCGTCCTTGACGACGCCCTTGAGGGCTTCTGCGGCAGAGGGAAAAAGTTTCTTCACAAAAATGTCTCCTTGTTTTGTTAAGCCTTCAGAACGTCTTTCACACGCCTGTCCAGTCCATTACGATACTACCTATTGAGCTACGTAGTTCTTCTTAAAGGTTTGCCCTGATGTCCGATTACCAGCTGGCTTTCGATCTGGCACCCGTTGGGCTGGTGCTGTCGCGCAACCGCTCCATACTCGATTGCAACCAGCATGTGTGCGAAATGTTCGGCGCCACGCGCGAGCAGCTCATTGGACAGTCGTTCATGATTCTCTACCCCAGCGTCGATGAGTACGAGCGCATCGGTGCGCGCATGCTTCCCATCCTGAACGCCACCGGCATGTATTCGGACAACCGCATCATGAAGCGGGTCGATGGGCGCACCAAGGGCGAGATTTTCTGGTGCCACGTCACCGGACGCGCGTTGAACCGCAGTGCGCCGCATGAGGCCGGCATCTGGACCTTCGAGGACCTGAGTGCCACCCGACCCGTGACGGCCGAACTGACCGCCAGGGAGCGCGAAGTGGCGGCCCACCTGATGCGCGGCCTGACCTCCAAGGAGATTGGCCGCGCCCTGGCCATCAGCCACCGCACGGTGGAGATTTACCGGGCGCGCCTGATGCGCAAGTTCAAGGCGTCCACCACGGCCGATCTGGTGCAAAAACTGATGGCTGGCGAATAATCGCCAGCCATCGCTAAAACCGATAAATTCTGCGAAAACCCAAGCCGGTCAGTCCGGCGGGCTCAGCGCTCAGGCGTTGCCGAGGTCGGGCTCGTGCCGGATCGACTCGCGCGAGCGGTGGTCGCGCAGCTTGCCCAGGGTGTGCTCCAGCACGCGCTTGAGCTTGTCGCTGGCGCCCCGGAAGGCTTCGTCCTGGCTGGAGGCCTGGTGATTGACCGCGACGGGTTCGCGATTGGCCAGGCGGGCTTCCATCATGCAGCGCTTGTGGTCAACGCTGACCTTGTCGCCGTTCTCGTCGCTCATATGCACTTCAATGCGCGTGATTTCTTCCTTGAAGCGGCTGAACGAATCATTCAATTCGGTGTTGGCCCAGCGCTCGAAGGACTCACCCGTGTCAATGCTGTGGTTGGAGTTGACTTGAATTTGCATGTGCTTGTTTCCTTTTTTTGGGGAAGCGCAGCGTCTGGCCGGCCGGCCTTGCTGCAGTGTGCCACCGCCAGAGCGGCAGGTGGAAAAACCATTATGTCCCTCCCGGCCGCAGGCGCCTGTAGTCCACATTCCCCGGCGGGATGTTCAGTGCCGCGAAATCCGCCACAAAACACTCCCGACGGGGAAACGCTATCTTTTATATAGCTACTCACGCCCGTGCATGTTGCGCAAAATGCCTAAAAGGCTTGAAATCATCAGGCTTGCAGGCCGCCTAAACGGGATCGTGGACTCAGTCCTTTTTAAAACCCTCGACCACCTCGGCGGCAGTGCGAAAAGCCTCGACCGCCGTCGGCACGCCGCAATAAATTGCCGCATGCAGCAGCACTTCCTGCAACTCGGCCGGCGTTGCGCCATTGTTCAGCGCGCCGCGCAAATGGCCCTTGAGTTCGTGCTGCTTGCCCAATGCCGTGAGCATCGCCACCGTGATCAGGCTGCGCGTCTTGAGGTCGAGGCCGGGCCGCTGCCAGACATCGCCCCAGGCCTTGGCCGTGATGTGCTCCTGGATCGGCCGGGTGAAGTCAGTCACGCCGGCCAGGGCCTTGGCGACAAACTCTTCGCCCATCACCTGCCGGCGGGTGGCCAGGCCTTTTTCGTAGTCGGAATTCATGCTGTGCTTGCTCCTGAAAAAACCGTCAGCATAACGGCGCAGCCCATGCTTGCCTATCGCCGCTTTCAGTATTTCCTATGGAAATGCTATTGCCCTGACGATTGAGACTGTCCACAATGAACCCTTCCTTCAATAGCTTAAGTCTATTGATGGCCATCCCGCCTCATTCATTACAAGGAACTTTGCCCATGTCCAAATTAACCACCGCCGCCGGCGCGCCCGTCGTTGACAACCAGAACACCCAGACCGCCGGCCCGCGCGGCCCGGTGCTGCTGCAGGATGTCTGGCACCTGGAAAAGCTGGCGCACTTTGCGCGCGAAGTGATTCCCGAGCGGCGCATGCATGCCAAGGGCTCGGCCGCCTTCGGCAACTTCACCGTCACGCACGACATCACGCGCTACACCAAAGCCAAAATCTTCTCGGCGATTGGCAAAAAGACCGACCTGGCGATGCGCTTTTCCACCGTCGCTGGCGAGCGCGGCGCGGCGGACGCCGAGCGCGACATTCGCGGCTTCGCCATGAAGTTCTACACCGAAGAAGGCAACTGGGACCTGGTGGGCAACAACACGCCGGTGTTCTTCATGCGCGATCCGCTCAAATTCCCGGACCTGAACCGCGCCGTGAAGCGCGACCCGCGCACCAACATGCGCAGCGCCGAAAACAACTGGGACTTCTGGACGCTGCTGCCCGAGGCGCTGCACCAGGTCACCATCGTGATGAGCGACCGGGGCATTCCGAAGTCCTACCGCCACATGCACGGCTTCGGCAGCCACACCTTCAGCTTCCTGAATGCGCAAAACGAGCGTTTCTGGGTCAAGTTTCACCTCGTCACGCAGCAAGGCATTGAAAACCTGAGCGATGCCGAAGCCACCGAACTCGTCGGCCGCGACCGTGAAAGCTCTCAAGCCGATTTGCTGCACGCCATCGACAACGGCGACTTTCCGCGCTGGAACCTGAAAATCCAGGTCATGCCCGAAAAAGACGCCGCCACCTATCACCTCAATCCGTTCGACCTGACCAAGGTCTGGCCGCATGGCGACTACCCGCTGATGGACGTGGGCGTGCTCGAACTCAACCGCAACCCCGAAAATTACTTTGCCGAGGTCGAGCAGCTCGCCTTCAACCCGGCCAACGTCGTGCCCGGCATCAGCTTTTCGCCCGACAAAATGCTGCAGTCGCGCCTGTTCAGCTACGGTGACGCGCAGCGCTACCGGCTGGGCGTGAACCACCACCAGATTCCGGTGAATGCGCCCAAATGCCCTTTCCACAGCAACCACCGCGACGGCGCCATGCGCGTTGACAGCAACAATGGCGCTGAGGTTGGCTACGAGCCCAACAGCAAAGGCGCCTTGCAGGAGCAGCCCGATTTTGCCGAGCCGCCGCTGTCCATCGAAGGCGCGGCCGACCACTGGAACCACCGCGTTGACGAGGACTATTACTCGCAGCCCGGTAATCTGTTTCGCCTGATGACGCCGGCCCAGCAGCAGGTGCTGTTCGAGAACACGGCGCGCTCGGTGGGCGGCGCTTCAAAAGCCATCCAGGAACGCCACATCGCCAACTGCAGCAAGGCCGATCCGGCCTATGGCGCAGGCGTGGCGGCGGCGCTGGCGCAAGGCGCGGCATCACCGACCCCGAACCCGGTGGTTTGACCGCAGCGCTTGACCCTTGGACTGCAACTTCGCCGCTGGCTACTCCGCGCGGATGTTGTTTCTGCGCGCCACCTCTCCCCAGAGCTTGTAGCTGTCGCGCGCCAGGGCGCCTAGCTGCTCTGCGGTGCCGCCCCCGACCATGTCGCCGTTTTTCGTGATCTGGCTGCGGATTGCGGGATCCGAAAGCGCTGCATTCATGGCGGCATTGGCCTTCGCAACGACGTCAGCGGGCAGTTTGGGCGGACCCCATAGCCCGACGAACACCGTCACGACGAAGTTCTTGATGCCCAACTCCGTTGCCGTGGGCACATCGGGCAGTGCCGGAAGGCGGGCGCTGCCGGTCACAAGAATGGGGCGCAGTCTTCCGGCGGTTATGAATGGGATCAGGAGCGAGGCGGCATCCATGATGCACGGCAGCTGATTGCCCACCACGTCCTGGATGGCCGGAGCGCTGCCTTTGTAGGGCACCTGGCTCATCTTTGGCAGACCGGTCCGCTCCCGGAAGTACTCCATTGCCAGGTGCGTGTTGCCGCCGTTGCCCGCTGAGGCATAGCTGAAGCCCTTGATGCTTTCTGCCTTGACCCAGGCGACGAACTCCGCCAGGTTCTTGACGGGAGCGGCCGGGTTGACGCACAGGACCAACTGCGACTCAAGGATCAGCCCGATGGGCGTGAACTCTGTCGGGACTGGCGAATGCGTGGAGTAGGTGTGCGGATTGATGGTGAAGCTCGTGTTCGCCACGAGCAGCTTGTAGGGGTCGGACATCCGCTGGACCTCGGCTGCGGCGATATTGCCCGACGCGCCTGCTTTGTTTTCGACCAGGACAGGCTGGCCTAGCGTGGCGGCCATTCCCCTGCTGATGAACCGTGCGCCGGCATCGGTGAGGCCGCCGGGCGGATAGCCCACGAGCAGAGAGACTGGCTTGGCGGGCCATTGCGAACCTTGCGCCAGCGCCGCGGCCGGGCCAAGGGTGGACATGGCCGTGCCAGCAGCGGCCATTTTCAGGATGTCGCGCCTGGAAGCGATTTTCATGGGAGTGTCTTTCATTGATGACCCCTGCCGAAGGAAGGGAGGATTTTTAAAAATTCAAACTTCACAAGGCCGGATCAAGCGTATTCCGGCACAGGGGGAAAGCAGTGCATTGCCAGCCAAGAGCGCTTGCAGGTTGGCCAGCGCCAGGTCTGCCATGGCGCGGCGCGTCTCGCCGGCGGCACTTCCGATGTGAGGATGGCCACAACGCGCTGCATGCCGGGCAGGAATGAAAATTTGTTCATGATGTCTCCGTTTTTAAGAATCGCTGGGAAAGTGGCAATTGACTGCAAGCCTTGCGCACCGGAAGCATCCGGGCGAACCTGAGCGGCTTCACGCCAGGGTATAGGCGGTTTTGACGGTGGTAAAAAACTCCTGCGCGTACTTGCCCTGCTCGCGCGGGCCATGGCTCGACCCTTTGCGACCGCCGAACGGCACGTGGTAGTCCACGCCTGCGGTGGGCAAATTCACCATCACCATGCCCGCCTGGCTGTGGCGCTTGAAATGCGTGGCGTATTTCAGGCTGGTGGTGGCAATGCCGGCGGACAGGCCGAAGGGCGTGTCGTTGGCGGTGAACAGGGCGGCCTCGTAGTCCTTCACGCGGATGACGCTGGCGACCGGGCCGAAGATTTCCTCGCGGTTGATGCGCATGCCGGCCGTGCTTTCGCTGAACAGGGCCGGGGCCATGAAGAAGCCTTTGGCGCCGCTGCCGGTGTGGCACGGCACGCGGTCGCCGCCAAAGGCCAGTGTCGCGCCTTCGGCCCTGCCAATGTCGATGTAGCTCAAGTCTTGCTCCAGCTGCGCCAGGGAAGACACCGGGCCGATGTCCGTGCCGGTCGCCAGGGCGCCGCCCACCTTGATGCCCGCCATGCGCGCCTGCAAGGCTGTGACGAAAGCCGGGTAAATGCCGTCGGTCACGACCAGCCGGCTGGACGCTGTGCAGCGCTGCCCGGTCGAGTAAAAAGCGCTTTGCGCGCACAATTCCACGGCTTGCGCCAGGTCCGCATCGTCCAGAATCACCTGCGGGTTCTTGCCGCCCATCTCAAGCTGCACCTTCTTGAAGCTTTTCGCGCAGTTCCGGGCAATCTGGCTGCCCACGCCCACCGAGCCGGTAAAGCTGATGGCGTTGACGCCGGGGTGGCTGACCAGCGCATCGCCAATCACCCTGCCCGGCCCCATCACCAGGTTGAACACGCCCGGCCCCATCCCCGAGCGCGAGATGATCTCGGCCAGCGCCCAGGCACTGCCCGGCACCAGGTCGGCTGGCTTGAACACCACGCAGTTGCCAAAGGCCAGCGCCGGCGCAATCTTCCAGGCGGGAATCGCCATCGGAAAATTCCACGGCGTGATCAGGCCGACCACGCCGACCGGCTCGCGGGTGATGTCCACGCCGATGCCGGGCCGCACCGAGGGCAGCGTTTCACCGCTCAGGCGCAGGCACTCGCCGGCAAAGAACTTGAAGATCTGGCCGGCGCGGGCCACCTCGCCAATGCCTTCGGCGCGGGTCTTGCCTTCTTCGCGTGCCAGCAAGGTGCCGAGTTCTTCTTTGCGAGCCAGTATTTCGCGGCCGATCTGGTCGAGCGCATCGGACCTTGCCTGAATGCCCGAGCTTGACCAGGCCGCAAAGGCAGCCTGCGCGGCTTGCACGGCCAGGTCCACCTGCGCGGCATCGCCCTGGGTGTAATGGCCGATCACGTCGGACAGGTCGGAAGGGTTGAGGTTGGCACTCGACGATGCGCCGTCCAGCCATGCGCCATTGATGTAGTTTTGTTTCATAAGGTTTGGGTCTTGCGGGGCTGTTGCACTGGAACTAGAGCGCCTTGATCACCGGCCTGGGCCGGGACACGACCTCCAGGCGGTTGCTCAGCGGCGGGCCGAACAGTGGGGCTTCGATTTCGAAGGTCTCGCCGGGCCCGACCTGTATCCCATCGGCGCAGCTGAGTGTGGCCGTGCCCAGAAAATGGACATGCACATCGCCTGGCTGGCAGAACAGCGGGTATTTGAAGTGGTGGTATTCCAGGTTCGCGATGCTGTGGGACATGTTGTCCTCGCCGCTGAGAAACGGCTTTTCCCAGCGCACCTTGCCTTGCCGGTCCCGGATGCGCGACTGGCCTGCCACATGGCCGGGCAGTTCGCCGACCAGCAGCGCCGGGCCAACACTGCAGGCACGCAGCTTGGAATGCGCGAGAAACAGGTAGTTTTGCCGCTCGGTCACATGGTCCGAAAACTCGTTGCCGATGGCAAACCCCAAGCGGCAGGCAGAGCCGTCCGGACCGACCACATACAGTGCAGCCACTTCCGGCTCTTCGCCGCCGTCCAGCGCAAAGTCCGGCATCGGCATGGGCTGGCCGCTGGCATGGGCAATGGAGCCATTGCCCTTGTAAAACCATTCGGGCTGGACCCCGGTTTCACCCGCAGCGGGTTTGCCGCCGTCCAGGCCCATGCGAAACATCTTCATGCTGTCGGTCAGCGTTTCAGCGCCGCCTTCGAGCTTCTTGTGCATCTGGTCTCGCGTGTCGGCGCTGCCCAGATGCGTCAGCCCGGTACCGGTGACGTAGCAGTGCGCCGCATCCGGGTGGTCCAGCGGCGTCAGCAGCCGCCCTTGCGACGCCAGGGCGTCATAGCCGACGACAACATCGCCCAGCGCTTGCGTGGCAAGGGTTTCCAGCGAGCACGGCAGGGCCATGGCGGCATTGGCCATTTCATAGGTCGTGCCGTAGCCTTCGACCCTGCGAAGCGTCTTGCCGTCGGCTTGAAGCACGCCGACCCGGCGTTTGTCCTGTTCGTCCTTGAACTGTATTAACAACATGTGTCTCTTCCTTTTTTAGGCTTGCAAATTCGAGTTAATGGGAATGACGCGGAACCTCCGCACCCCGGCATCCGAGCAGAAAGTCGAAGTCGCAGCCCTGGTCGGCCTGCAGGACATGGTCGATGTACAGCTCCCGGTAGCCGCCCGTGCGCTCTGGCGGCTTCCTGGCTTGCAGGTTTTCAAACCTGGCCGCCATTTCAGCCTCATCGATTTCCAGATGCAGGCGCCCCCCTGCGCAATCGAGTTCAATCCAGTCGCCATCGCGCACAATGGCCAGCGGTCCGCCGGCTGCGGCTTCGGGCGCCACATGCAGCACCACGGTGCCGTAGGCGGTGCCGCTCATGCGGGCATCCGAAATGCGGACCATGTCGGTCACGCCTTGCGCCAGCAGCTTGGGCGGCAAGCCCATGTTGCCGACCTCCGCCATGCCGGGGTAGCCTTTGGGGCCGCAGTTTTTCATCAGCAGCACCGAGTTCGCGTCAACCTCAAGGTCCGGATCGTTGATGCGTGATTTGTAATGGTCGAAGTCTTCGAAAACCACCGCCTGGCCACGGTGCTGCATCAGGTGCGGCGAGGCCGCCGACGGTTTCAGGACCGCGCCGCGCGGCGCCAGGTTGCCGCGCAGGATGCAGATGGCGCCGTCCTCGATCAGCGGCTTGGCCAGCGGACGAATCACCTCGTCGTTGTAGATCGGTGCTTCGCGCACGTTTTCCCAGAGTGACTTTCCGTTGACGGTCAGCGCGCCCGGATGCCGCAGCAGATCGGCTTCGCCCATGCGGCGCAGCACGGCAGGCAGGCCGCCGGCGTAGTACAGGTCTTCCATCAAAAAGCGGCCCGAGGGCATCAGGTCCACGATGGTCGGCGTGCCGCGGCCGATGCTCGTCCAGTCCTCCAGTTCCAGCGGAATTCCCAGCCGTCCGGCAATCGCCTTCAGATGGATCACCGCATTGGTCGATCCGCCAATGGCGGCATTGACCCGGATGGCGTTCTCGAAGGCTTCCCGCGTCAGGATTTTCGACAGGCGAAGGTCTTCCAGGGCCATTTCGACGATGCGCATGCCGGACATATGGGCCAACACATAGCGCCGCGCGTCAACCGCCGGAATGGCGGCGTTATGCGGCAACGAGGTGCCCAGCGCCTCGGCCATGCAAGCCATGGTGGAGGCGGTTCCCATGGTGTTGCAGGTGCCGGCCGAGCGCGACATGCCGGCTTCGGCGGACATGAATTCATGCATGCTGATGTGCCCGGCCTTGACCGCTTCATGCAGCTGCCAGACGACCGTGCCCGATCCAATATCCTTGCCCTGGTGCTTGCCGTTGAGCATCGGCCCGCCACTGACCACGATGGCGGGAATGTCGCAACTGGCCGCGCCCATCAGCAAGGCGGGGGTGGTTTTATCGCAGCCGGCCAGCAGTACCACGGCGTCAATCGGATTGCCCCGGATGGACTCTTCCACATCAATGCTGGCCAGGTTGCGGGTGAACATGGCCGTCGGCCGCAAATTGGACTCGCCATTGGAAAACACCGGGAACTCGACCGGAAAGCCGCCGGCCTCGAACACGCCACGCCTGACATGCTCGGCGATTTTGCGGAAATGGGCATTGCACGGGGTCAGCTCCGACCAGGTGTTGCAGATGCCAATGATGGGCTTGCCCTGGAACTCATGGTCCGGGATGCCCTGGTTCTTCATCCAGCTGCGGTACATGAAGCCGTTCTTGTCTGCCGAGCCAAACCATTCTTGGGATCGCAGCGGACGTTTTGGGGTAGGAGACATCGATCTTTCTTTCTCAGGTTGTAGGGCAGCAGGGATTCGGAAGACTCACCTTGTGGCCGACGCTTGGGCCGCTTGATGCACTGATCGTAGGCATCGAACCGATACAGCACAAATAGATAATTTCTCGTTATTGATACCTGTTTTGCTATCATTCGGCATTTCGTACAGGCCCGAAACGCGACCATGGCAAACCACGATTCAAACTGGCTGATCCGCACGCGGCTGAAGACGCGCCAACTCCTGCTGCTGCTCGCGCTGGATGAAAACCGCAACCTGCACCGTGCGTCCGAGTCGATGAACATGACGCAGCCGGCGGCCTCGAAACTGCTCAAGGATCTGGAGGATGCGCTGGGGGTTTGCCTGTTCGAGCGCTTGCCGCGCGGCGTGCAGCCGACCAGCTACGGTGAAACCATGATTCGCCATGCACGGATGGCGATCACCAGCCTGACACAGGCCCATGACGACATTTCAGCGTTGAAGTCCGGCCTGTCGGGACAGGTCGATGTGGGCGTGATCATGACGCCGGCCATGATGCTGATGCCTTCGGCGATTGCCCAGGTCAAAAGCGCCTCACCCTTGCTGCGCATCGGGGTTCAGCTTGAGAACAGCAATGTGCTGCTCGAAAGGCTGAAGAACGGCATGCTGGATTTCTTGATCGCCCGCATCCTGGAGCAGGAAGACAAGGCCAAGCTGCACTACGAGGAACTGGTCGGCGAGCCTGTCTGCGCAGTCGCCCGGGTCGGCCATCCCCTGCAGAGCGCGGCACAACTCGGCCTGCGGGATCTGGCCCCTTTAAGCTGGATACTGTCGCCACAAGGCAGCATTCTTCGCCACCGCTTCGACATGATGTTTCGCCGCGAGGGCCTTGAGCCGCCCACCAACGTGGTGGACACCACGGCGCTGCTGGTGATCACGAGCCTGTTGCAGCAGACCGATTTCCTGCACGTCATGCCGCTCGATGTTGCACGCGACTACCAGCGCTTCGGGCAGTTAAAAATCCTGCCCATCCTGTTGCCGTGCGAGATGGACGCTTTTGGCATCATCACGCGGCGCCATCAACTGCTATCCCCGGGAGCGACGATTTTGCTGCAGGCGATCCGCCAGACCGCAGTCCGGGTGTACGCCAAGGGCGAATGCCCGCCTTGAAGCAATGGCCTTACGACCTTACGCAGTCGTGCAGCATCGTTGAATATCGGTATGCGATACGCTCTTTTCATGCCCGGACGGGAACGTATCATGAGAAAAACCGTTCCTCACACCACCCAGAAAGAGACCCGCCATGCCATCTCGCTACCCCGCCCCCGATATCAACGACCTGCCCGACGACATCAAGGCCAAGGTGCTCGAAGTGCAGGAAAAAGCCGGCTTCGTGCCCAACGTCTTTCTGGCGCTGGCGCGCCGGCCGGCCGAATGGCGCGCCTTCTTCGCCTACCACGATGCCATCATGCTCAAGGAAGAAAGCGGCAACCCCAACGGTTCACTGACCAAGGGCGAACGCGAAATGATCGTGACCGCCACCAGCGCGACCAACCAATGCCTGTACTGCGTGGTGGCGCACGGCGCGCTGTTGCGCATTTATGAAAAGAAGCCACTGGTGGCCGACCAGGTGGCGGTGAATTACCGCAAGGCCGACATCACGCCGCGCCAGCGCGCGATGCTCGACTTTGCGATGAAGGTCTGCCTGCAGTCGGGCGCGATTGAAGACGCCGACTTCGAAGCGCTGCATGCGCATGGTTTTGACGATGAGGACGCCTGGGACATCGCGGCGATCACCGCATTTTTTGGCCTGTCCAACCGCATGGCGAGTTTCAGCAGCATGCAGCCGAATCCGGAGTTCTACCTGATGGGGCGCGTGCCCAAGGCAGGCAAACCCGCCAGCGCCACCTGATCGCTTCTTATTTGATAGCTATAAGCGCCCGCTGGTATTGCGGAAAATGCTTTTTTCACAAAGAACCAGCCGGTTCAGCGATGAAAAACCTTCACGGCCTCGGTGCGTAACGGCTGGTGACGGACTGCTTCCAGTCACAAAATTCGCAGCGATAGCGTTTCACCGTTGTGAACAAACTCATGACGCGGTCACGCAATCGTCTCTTGACGCGAGGCGCCAGTTCGCCGCAGCGTGGGCAGACGATTTTCCCGTTAACCGTTTTTATAAGCGGAGTAGCCATTTCAATATTCCAATATTTGCGCGTGAGCCTGAAATCGAGTTGCCTGTGCGGTGACGGCGGCCCAGAACATCACCGGCTGATTGACAAACCTGCTTGATCCACAAGCACATCACATTCAATCTAATATGTATTAAAAATGTGATAGATGTGACAAACATGATGATAAAGAGTCAATAGAGAGAAACCTTGCATTAGCTTGCTTTTTCAGCAAGGCTGAGAGCGCAGTCGCTGCATCTGAAGCACGGCGCGGGCGTCACGCTAACATCCCGCCATGACAGCACGATGGCGGCAATGGTTTCTGGTGAGTCTGGGTTTGCTGCTCGGCCTGGCGACGCTGCACGCCCGCGCCCAGGAACTGCGCATGGAGCGGGCCATTTTTGAAGACCCAAGCGGCGACATGACCTTGGCGCAGGTGCGGCAGGCCGGGTTTTCCAGCGCCGGCAAGGTCGTCAGCCTGGGCTATACGCGCTCTGCCCTGTGGGTGAAACTGACGATTGATGCGCCGAACGATGCCCCTGCGCTGGTACTGCGTGTCGTTCCAGCCTCCCTGGACGAGGTGATGCTGTTTTCGCCCGGCGCGGCCGATACCGGCCAGCGGCTGCGCGAGCGCTCGACCCTGATCCAGTCAACGCCTGGCAAAAGCAGTTATTACCTGCGGGTCAAAACGTCGGGCGCATTGTTGGTGTCAGCGAGCCTTCTGACCATGGCGCAGGCGCAGCAGCAGGACATCAAGCAGGCCATGGTACTGGGCGCGGTGCTGGCCTGCTGCTTTCCCGTCATCATCGGAATGCTGATCCTGATCGGGATGCACCGCGAACCGCTGCATGTTTTGTTTCTGCTGAATTTCTGTGTCTCCCTTGCCATTTTCTTTGGCTGGTTTGACTATCTGGGCGCATTTTTCGGGCCGCACGACTGGATCGCCAGCAGCGCAACCATCCACTTCCTGGGCATCGCCAACACATTTACGGCATTCCTGTTTTTCCGGTCCTTGTTTAACCGCTTTGGCCTGCCACGCTGGAGCAGGCTGGTGTTCGCTGTGTTTTTCGCACTCAATGCCTTGCTTTTTTTATTGTTTTTTCTGCTCGACCGGCAAGTGGTCCTGATCTTGAATTCGCTGCTGGGCATCTTCGCCAGCGCCTTCTGCATGCTGTTGGCGGCCGGCGTTTTCAACCGGAAAAAGCCCGTCACCTGGTTTATCTCCGCGCTTATTTTCATCGCCATGGCACTGTTGCTGCGGTTTTTGTTGACCGCGCGGGGAGTCGTGGCGCCCGATGCATCGATCATGGACATGCTGGCCTACAGAATCTTTTTTCTCGCGGCGTTCTTTATCTCTATTTTCATTCTGCTGGAACGCGACAAGAAGAGCCTTGTCCAGATGTCGCTCCTGAACGAGACCGTGGCGCGGCGGCTCGCCGACTCCGAGAAAAGTCGCCGTGAACTTCAGGAGCGCTTCATGACGATGCTGATGCATGAGCTTAAAACCCCGCTCGCCATCATCCAGCTGGCGGCCACGTCGCTGGGCCGGCACATGCTGCCCGGCAGTGGCGACGCGGCGCGCATCATGAACATCAACCGCTCCGTGGACGACCTCAATGCCCTGATTGAACGCTGCGCCCAGGCCGATCAAATTGACCAGGGCGCGGCCACCATCGACAGGCAACTGTTCTCATTGAAGGCGCTGGTCGATGATGTGCTGCACACCGTCGGCGCAGGCCGGATCAGGCTGGTGATGCCGCAGGCGGTCGAAATACGCTCCGACTACCACGATGTCCGGCTGATTTTGCTGAACCTGTTGAGCAACGCGCTCAAATACTCGCCCCCGGACAGCCTGGTGGAGCTGAACATCCAGACGACCCGGCTCAAGGATGCCGCAGGCGTGCGTTTCAGCGTCTTGAATGGGGTAGGCGCAGCGGGCCGTCCCGACCCGGCGCAAGTGTTTGTGCGCTACTACCGGGCGGAGGCGGCGCGCGGGCAGGTTGGCGCGGGTCTTGGCCTGTGGCTGGCCCAGGCGGTGGCCAGGCAGCTCGGATCCGAGCTGCATTTTCAGTCGGCGCAAGCGCAGGTCATTTTTAGTTTTTGTTTGGAGTTGGCATGAACCCGGCGTTCCCTGAAGTTCCTTCGGTCATCGTGGTGGAAGACAACGTGACGCTGCGCTGCGAGCTGGTGCTCTTTTTGTCCGAAGAGGGGCTGGATGTGCGCGGTGTCGGCACCGGCGAGGAACTGAACCACGCGCTTCAGGCACGGCGCGCCGACATCCTGATTCTGGATCTGAACCTGCCCGCCGAAGACGGCATCAGCATCACCCGGCGCATCCGCAACGCATTGCCCACGGTCGGCATCATTATTCTCTCGGCCCGGGTGCGCAGCACGGACCGGCTCGAAGGCTACGCGACCGGCGCGGACGTGTACCTGACCAAGCCCACGCGGCCCGAAGAACTGGTGGCGGTGGTCAGGAATCTTTTCGGCCGGCTTGGGTCTGCGACGGCCCCGGCGCAGTGGCAGCTTGACATGAGCGGGCTCACCCTGGTTTCTCCGCAGGGTGCACAGATCAGCCTGACCGGTAGCGAGGCGCTGCTGCTCAAGGCCATGGCGCTCAATGGCCAGTTCATGGAACACGCCGCGCTTGAAGCGAAGTTCGGCGATCAAATGCAGCCTGAAAAAATCAACAAGGCCCGGGTGGAGGTGCTGATCAGCCGTTTGCGCGCCAAGCTGAGTCCGCATGTGGGCTCGGGCTTTGACATCAAGGCCTTGCGCGGACGCGGCTATCAGCTCGGATTTTTGCTGGTGGTCAAAAACTTCCATGCCAGCCGTTGAATGGATTGCGCCGGGCTGGCTTGAATCAAGCCGGGTTCAGGGCGCGGCCCTGAATGCCAGCACCGCGTTCGTTCCGCCAAAGGCAAACGAGCTGGAAAGCATGGTGCGAACCGGCACGCCTTCGCGGGCCGCATTGGCCACATAGTCCAGATCGCACTGCGGATCGGCCTGCTGCAAATGCATCGTCGGCAGCGCCACCGAATGCTGCATGGCCATGAACGACAGCACGCATTCCAGCGCCGAAGTCGCGCCCAGCAGGTGGCCGTGCAGCGCCTTGGTCGCGCTGACCGGAATGCGGGCAGCACGGTTGCCAAACACGGCCTTGATGGCGGCGGTCTCGATGCCGTCATTGGCCGGGGTTCCGGTGCCGTGGGCGTTGATGGCATCGACTTGGGCAGCATCGATTCGGGCGGACCGCAAGGCGGCGCGCATCGCTGCCGCCTGGCCTTCAACGCTGGGCCGGGTGATATGTCCGGCGTCGGTGAACAGGCCGTAGCCGATGAGTTCGCCGTGGATGGCCGCGCCGCGCGCCAGCGCGCGCTCCCAGGGTTCGAGCACCAGCATTGCCGCGCCCTCCCCGAGCACCATGCCGCTGCGGTTGCCGGCAAAGGGCTTGCACGAGGCCGACGGGTCCGCCGCGTCGATGCTGGCAACGGTGCGCAGCGCCTCCCAGGCTTTCAGCGAACCGAAGGCCAGCGGCGCTTCGGTGCCTCCGGCCAGCGCGATGTCGAGGTCGCCGTGGGCCAGCCGCAGCCAGGCCTCGCCAATGGCCACGGCCGACGACGAGCAGGCGGTTGAATAGCTCATGTTCGGCCCGCTGAAGCCGTGCTCGATGCCTATCCAGGCGGCTGGCGCGTTGTGCATGCCCATCAGGACCATGAAGGGCTTGATGCGGTCGGAGTTCTCGCCATACAGCGTCTGGTAGCCCTCGTCGATGCTGTTGATGCCGCCCATGCCGGTGCCGACGAAC
This sequence comes from Polaromonas naphthalenivorans CJ2, assembly GCF_000015505.1. Lineage (GTDB taxonomy): Bacteria > Pseudomonadota > Gammaproteobacteria > Burkholderiales > Burkholderiaceae_C > Polaromonas > Polaromonas naphthalenivorans. Next base: position 2,814,754 of record NC_008781.1, read on the forward strand.
ACCCCGGCGCGGCTGCGCTCCGTGTCGGAAAGTTCGGGCTGCGCATCGGCCATCGCCCGGCTGGCGGCGACCAGCGCGAACTGGCTGACGCGGTCGAGCATGCGCAGCCTGGGCGGGTCGAAGTGGTCGGCGCCATTGAAGTTCACCGTCGCCGCAATCGGCGCGGCCAGCCGGTGCGCGAACGCAACATCGAGCCGGCGGACCGCCGAGCGGCCGGCGCGCGCGGCGTCAAAGGCTTGCTGCGCGCTGTGGCCCAATGGCGACACCACGCCCATCCCGGTGACGGCGACGCGCCTCACGGCAGCGGCGTCGCTGGCGATGAAGCAGCATCGGGCAGCCCAGCCTTTGGCGGCGCGCCATTCGCGTCGTCCCGGATCGCCAGCAGGCCGTCGATGAAGCGCGCCACGTCGCCAATCGTCAGCAGCTGCACCGGCTCGGGCGGCAGGCTGATGCCGAATTCGTCCTCGACGTTGAACAGCAGGTCGGCAATGCCGAGGGAGTCAATGCCCAGCGATTCGAGCGGCGTCCCGGGCATGAGCTGGTCGGCCTGCAGCTTGTAGTCCCTGGCCAGAATGGCGCAAAGCCGGTCGAACGTGGTGGTCATGGCATCTCCTGGGGTGGCCTGTTGTTGACTTGCACGGCGTCAGAATGGACAGGCGGACTGGCGTCGGAAGCGGCCCATTTTGCACCCGCTCCCGACGCCAGCCAAGCCACTGCATCGGGGGAAATCGCGCAGCTGACCTTGCCGCCCCAGCGCGCGCCCAGCGTCAACAGCGCGGGCCAGCGGCCCAGCAGCGACAGCGCCGGCGCTGCCACGGCCGGCCGCATCGCCAGGTGGGCAAAAGCAGCCGCCAGGCGGAGGCGCGGCGCGAAATGGCGGCGCCAGTCGGCGGCGTAAGCGTGCTGGACGCCGCGCTGCCAGCGTTGATCCGACAGGCTGGAACGCGGCACAGCAGGATGCAGCAGTTGCGCGCACAGCAGCCAGGCCGACTGCATCGCCATGCTCATGCCTTCGCCGATGATCGGGTGCGCCTCGCCGGCCGCATTGCCGATGCGAAACAGCGTGTCGCCGGGCACCAGGCGAATGCCCGGATCAATCGGCCCGCTGGCCAGCCATGCGCCTTCGCGTTGCGCATCGCCCAGCGCGAAGGCCACGCCCCGGCATTCGCGCTTCAGGAAGATTTCAAACGCTTCCCCAGCGTTCAGGCCGGGCGCCGCGCGCCGGCAGGCTTCGAGCCGGTCCGCGCGGATGCAGCCGGCCAGCGTGACCAGGCCCTGGTCGGCCAGCACCATGCCGCCGTAGCCGCCGCTGAACGACAGCACCGGCAGCAGTCCAGGGAGCAGCGTGGCGCCGCGAAAGTTGGCCTTGAAGGCAAACAGGTCGCTGGCGCGGCGGGCAAGGCGCCGGTCTTCACGGCCTGAAGGCAAAGGCTCCCACGAGCCGTGCGCGGCAATCAGGACCGGCGCCCGCAGCGTGGCGGCCTGGCGGGTGGCGATGGAGCGGATGCCGCAGCGGTGATCGCCCGCCGCGCCGCCGAGCGCCTGCACCGACCACGGCTGCAGCACCACGGCGCCGCTGGCCCTGGCCTGCTCCAGCAGCAGCGTATCGAGCGTTTCACGGCCCAGCGCGCGGCCCCAGGCGTGGTGGCCATGCGCGGCGGCGGGCAGGTCGGCGATGAAGGTGCGCTGCCCCTGCATCAGCGCGACCTGGCGCAACTCCGGCCCGGCGCTGGCGATGAATCCGGCACCGATTCCCAGCGCATCGAGCAGCGGCAGGTTGCTGGCCGCCAGGCATTCGCCGCAGACCTTGCGCCGCGGAAAGCGCTGTTTCTCCACCAGCGCGACCGACCAGCCAGCGCGCGCCAGCAGGATGGCGGCGGTCGAGCCGGCCGGCCCGGCGCCGATGATGATGGCGTCAAAACCGGTGTTCATGATCGCGCGGCTGCGGTTTCAAGGTTGCTTCGCTGGGCGCAAAAACAATGGCTGAACAAGCCGGCCGGGTATTCGTCCAGCGTCCAGCCGGCACGATTTTTCGGCCACAGCGCGCTGATTTCACTGTCCCGAAAACCGGCATGAACGCTCAGCACGGCGTCTTCGCGCGTCACCGCATTCGCCCCCAGCGCCCCGATCAGGTGGCTGCCCGCCAGCGCCAGCCGCGCACGGCGCGGTTCGCAGGCAAGGAAGCTTTCGGTGCGCGATTCAACCGCCGCCAGCAGGGTTGCCAGTTGAGGCCCCTCGAAATGGTGCAGGAAGAGATTGGCGACGATGACGTCCCAATGCGCAACCTGTCCGGGCCGTTCGGACGCGCGGCTTGACGCCCAGTCGAACACGTCCATGACCTGCGCGCTGGCCTGCCATCCCAAACCCGCATAGCCGTCAAGCGTCACGCGGCTCACCAGGCGTTGCCGGTCCAGCAGCGTGATCTCGACCGCCGGCCAGTGGCCCTGGAGCGCACGCGCCACGCCCAGCATCAGGCTGCCATCGCCGGCGCCGAGTTCCAGGATGCGAAGCGGCTTCTCGGCGGAACGCGAAACGGCCAGCGCCCTGAAATCCCGAAGCGCCCGCAGCATGATGCCGCGCGTGCCCATGACCCGATGGACGCGCTGCAGGTCGCAGCGTGAACGCATCGCCGCCGGGTCTTCCTCGGCCAGGCCATCGAGCGTTTCGGCGGCAACGACGCGGGGCATCATGTGGACTGCACCTCCAGCAAGGCGCCATGGCAGCTGAAGCCGGCGCCGAAGGACGACAGCCACCACCAGCCGCCCGGCGCCTCGTCTTGTAGCGCGGCCTGCAGCACGAAATAGACAAACGCGCTCGACAGGTTTCCGTATTCGCGCAGCATGGCGGCGCTGTAGCGCAGGTCGCTCGGCTGCAGTTCGAGCCGGCGCTGCAGTGCGATCAGCACGTCGCGCCCGCCGGCATGCATGATCCAGGCGCTGATGTCGGCGCTGTGCAGGCCGGCCCGCTGGAGCACCGTGGCCAGCACCCGCTGCGCATGATCGGCCGCCAGCGCCGGCACTTCCCGCGTCAGGATGTTGCGCAGCATGCCGGCGCGCTGCTCGAACTTCAAGGCGTCGCGCCGGGCCGGCGCCATCAGCGACATGCTGTCCTTCCATTCGATGCGCCGGCCCGCCCTGCCCGGCTCGCGCGACAGCACCGCAGCGCCGGCGCCATCGCCGAACAGGCAGGCGCTGATCAGCACGCCCGGGTCGTTGTCCAGGTACATCGCGGCGCTGCTGACCTCGACGCAGACCGACAGCACCTTTTCGCAGGCGCCCGATTGCAGCAGCGCATGGCCCAGCTGCAGGTTTGGCAGCGCCGCGGCGCAGCCCTGGCCGACGAGGTCGAAGGCCTGGACATCGGCCCGCAGGTCGACACGCTCGGCGACATAACCCGACAGGCCCGGACACAGGTAGCCGGTGCAGGTGCTGACGACCACGGCGTCGATGTCGTGCGCGGCGAGCCCGGCGCCGGCCAGGGCGCGTTCGGCCGCCTGGGTCGCCAGCGCGGGCGCGTTGTGCAGGAAACGTCTGGCAAGGGTGTCGGGGTCGATGCGGAACACATCGGCCAGCGAGTCGAGCGCGAGCCGGCGCGCCTCAATGCCGTTGTCGCGCTGCAGGACGGTTCGCGCGACCAGGTGGGCGCGGGCATCAAGCCGCCCGAACCAGTCGGAATTCTGGAACGCCTCCAGGCATTCGGCCTTCGTGTAGCGCGGGGCGGGCGTGGCGGTTCCGAGTCCGAGGAAAAACATGGGTCAGCGTGCCTGGTTGCGGGACAGGCTTGCAGAATACGGCCTTGCGCAATCCACCGGGTGGCCATGGGCTGTTTCGCGCGGTAGGACGGTGCCGCGAACTGATGGGCGCTTGCGCTTCAGCCGGAAATCAATTCACTATGTTTTCAATAGCGCCTTACGCCCGTCCATATTGCGCAAAAGGCCTATTTGACCTGTATTTTCAGCCATCAACCTGCTCGCGCATCCAGTCCGGCAGGGTTTTGGCTTTTTGCGCCGGAAAGTCCACCCAGATGGTGGTCGCGCCGCCGGCTGCGCAAATCACGCCCGGCTGGTCCACGCGCTCCAGGGTGGCCCAGCTTTCAAAGGTGGTGCGGCCCGGGTCGCTCACATACATCTTGATCAGCACATCGCCCGGGTATTCAAGCTGCTTGTAGAAGTTGCAAAAGGCATTGACGATCACCGGGCCTTCGCCCTGCGGGTCGGGCTGGCAGCCAATCGCGTACATCCAGTCGATGCGGATGGTTTCCATGTAACGAAAGTAGCTGGTGTTGTTCAGGTGGCCCATCGCGTCCATGTCGCCCCAGCGGATGGGAATGCGCATTTCGTGAACCAGTTTTTTCTTCTCGGGAATTTCAATTTTCATGATTCAGCATTGGGTGAATTGCGTAAAGGGCTCAGCGATGCGCCCTGATGGAAGCCAGGATACCCAGCGTGAACAGCACGCAGGCAAAAAGTTGGGCCAGCGTGGGCCAATGGCCGTCCCAGGCAAAAGAATACAGCAAGGCAAACAGGGTTTCACTCACGATGAGCTGGCCGCACAGGCTGGCGCTGAGCCGCTGGCTGGCCAGGTTCCACAAAATGGTCGCCAGCCAGGTCGAGCCAAAACCGGCCAGCACGCACAGCAGCGCAAAGCGCATCGAGTCGTCACGCGCGGCCAGCAGCTGCACGCCAGAGCCCGCGGCCAGCCACATCAGCAGCGCGCCCAGGCCGGTGGCCACGCCCAGCCAGTTGGCCCAGTCGGTGGCGTTGACTTCAGGGTGGCGCTTGAGCCAGGCCGAGTTAAGGATGGCAAACGCCGTCCAGCTCACCAGCGACACCACCGCAAAACCGATGCCGCGCCAGAAATGCAGGCCAGCGCCAGCAGTCGCGCCGTGCGTGGAGCCCATCATCAGCAGCAAGCCCGCCAGCGTCAGCGCCAGCCCCGGCAGCAGCGCCGACCAGCGCAGGCCATGCGGCTTGCCGAGCAGCATGATCCACAGCGGAATCGTGCCGATGAGCAGCGAAGGCATTTCAGTGCCCGCATCGCGGATGGCCAACACCAGCAGCAGGTAGTAGCCGCTAAAGCCGAGCACGCTCATGCCCAGCGCGGCTGCCGCCTGGCGCATCGTGGGCCAGCGCCGGCGGCCCAGGCCGAGCAGCATGACCCCCGCCGCGACCAGCCCATACACCGCAAATCGCCCGGCGGTCAGGTCCACCGAAGAATAGCCACCCTGCCCCATCGCGAGCATGCGCGGCGCCACGAACACCAGACCCCACAGCGCGCCCGCCCCCAGGCCTGCCAGGATGCCGGTCAGCATGCGCCGGTGTTCGCCGGCATGTGTGATGCGCCCGGCTTGCCGGCTTCCTGCGCGGCACGACAAGCGCCTGTCACCCGTGCGACACAGCCCGAAAAATTCATACCAAAAGTCAATAAAGATTCCCCGATGCAAGCAATCCGTAAGCGAACGGTCGTTTGGTTCCTGTATTCACAACATAAAATTGCAGGGAGATACCCACCCTTTCCTGAAATCATTATCAGCGAGTGCCCCCGATGAATAACCAAGAAATCCTGGCCCAGTACGGCCCCCGAGAAGCGATGGAGTACGACGTGGTCGTGGTGGGAGGCGGCCCGGGCGGGCTGTCGGCGGCCATCCGCCTCAAGCAACTCGCGGCTGAAAAAGGCACGGAGCTGTCCGTCGTCGTGCTCGAAAAAGGCTCCGAGCCCGGCGCGCACATCCTCTCGGGCGCGGTCATGGACCCCAGGGCCTTGAGCGAACTGATCCCCGACTGGAAGGCGCTCGGCGCGCCCTTGAGCCAGCCCGTCACGGCCGACGAGGTGCTGTTCCTGAGCGAAACGGGCTCCACCCGGACGCCTGATTTCCTCGTGCCCGACTGCTTTCACAACGAAGGCAACTACGTCATCAGCCTGGGCAACGTCACGCGCTGGCTGGCTGGTCAAGCCGAAAGCCTGGGCGTTGAAATCTTCCCCGGCTTCGCCGCCGCCGAGGTGCTTTACAACGACGATGGCTCCGTCAAGGGCGTGGCCACGGGCAACCTGGGCGTTGGCAAGGACGGTGAGCCGACCGGCAACTTCCAGCTCGGCATGGAGCTGCACGGCAAGTACACGGTGTTCGCCGAAGGCGCGCGCGGCCACCTGGGCCGCCAGCTGATCAGCCGCTTCAAGTTAGATGCGGGCAAGGATCCGCAGGCCTACGCGCTGGGCGTGAAGGAACTCTGGGAGATCGACCCGGCCAAGCACCAAGCCGGCCTGGTGGTGCACACGGCCGGCTGGCCGATGGACAGCAGCACTTATGGCGGGGGTTTTCTCTACCACCTGGAGGGCAACCAGGTCACGCTGGGCTTTGTCACCGGGCTGGACTACAGCAATCCTTATCTCAGCCCGTTCGAGGAGATGCAGCGCTGGAAAACGCACCCGGCGATCCGCAAATACCTCGAAGGCGGCAAGCGCATCGGCTACGGCGCGCGGGCCATCACGGCCGGCGGCGCTTTAAGCCTGCCCAAGACGGTGTTCCCCGGCGGCGCGCTGGTCGGCTGCGAGGCGGGCTACCTCAACGCCAGCCGCATCAAGGGCAGCCACGCGGCGATCAAGACCGGCATGCTCGCGGCCGAAGCGGCGTACGCGGCCGTGACGGCCGGGCGCCAGCATGACGAACTGAGCGCCTACCCCGAGGCTTACGAAAAAAGCTGGCTGGCCGCCGAACTCAACCAGGCGCGCAACTTCAAGGCCTGGTTCAAGAAGGGCGTGTACGTGGGCTCCTTGATGACCGGCATCGAGCAATGGCTGCTGCCCAAAATCGGCGTCAAGAGCCCGCCGTGGACGATCCACCGCGACAAGCCTGATTACGCGATGCTCAAGCCGGCATCCGAGTGCCAGCCCATCCTTTATCCCAAGCCCGACAACAAGCTGACGTTTGACCGCCTGACCTCGGTGTTCATCAGCAACACCAACCACGAGGAACACCAGCCCGCGCATTTGACGCTGAAGGACGCCAGCGTTCCGGTCGCTATCAACCTGGCCAAGTTCGCCGGCCCCGAGAGCCGCTACTGCCCGGCAGGCGTCTATGAGTTCGTGAAGAACCCGGACAACACCGACCGGCTGCAGATCAACGCGCAGAACTGCGTTCACTGCAAGACCTGCGACATCAAGGACCCGACGCAGAACATCGTCTGGGTCACGCCCGAGGGCGGCGGCGGGCCGAACTACAGCGGCATGTAAGGCCCGTTTCAGCCGCGCTGCAGGCGTATTGAAGCCACCGGCGCGGATGCGGCATTAGCAGTCATCCACCTGAAAACCCTGGAATTTCCAGGGTTTTCTATTCTTGCCAACTGGAGCAGTCCGAAATGCAGGAAAAGCCCGGGACGATTGAACAGCCAGTCTTTTCAGCGATCTGAACTGTCTTTAAAGACGAGCCATATCGTTTTTAAAACAATAAAAATATCAAGCCGCAATGACCAGTTGCGCAGATAGTCCAAATCATAATCAACACCGGCCTGCATTTTTTCCAGTATATTGGTTTCTCTCCCGTACCCGTTGACCTGCGCCCAGCCGGTGATTCCAGGCCTGACCTTGTGCCTGACCATATAGCCTTTTATAAGCGTCCTGTCAGTCTCGTTATGGGCGACTGCATGGGGTCGTGGACCGACAATGCTCATTTGCCCCTGCAACACATTGAAGAATTGAGGCAATTCATCCAGTGATGTCTTGCGAAGGAATGTGCCCAGGCGGGTAGGCCGTAAATCATTGCTGCAAGCTTGCTGGATCGTTCCGCCATCTTCGGACACAGCCATCGATCTGAACTTGTAGACAAGAATCTGCTCGCCATCCAAACCATAGCTGCGTTGCTTGGACATAGCCGGTCCCGGCGAATTCAGCTTCACCATGATTCCGACAAGCAGCATGACGGGAGAAATCAGGATCAGGACAAGCAACGACAAAACTATATCACTGGCACGCTTCAAGACTCCAGTAATTCCCCTGAACGGCGTATCGCAAACCGATATCACGTTAACGCCGCATACGGAGTCGCTTCGCCCCTGAATCAAGTCCGTGACAAACATGTCGGGAACAAAATAGATGGAAGCCGTGGTGTCCTTGAGATCATCAAGTATTTGAAGGATTCGTGTCCGGGCAATCATGGGCAAGGACAGGTAAATGAACTGAATCCTGTTTTTTTTAACGTATTCCGCGAGAGCATTGACCTTTCCCAAAATCCTGTATTTATCCTGCTCAAACCTGCGATCTTTACTTCGGTCGTCAAAAAATCCTTTTAACTCAATTCCTGAATACGCTGAAGCCACGATGTTTTCAGCCAGTGAAACACCCTGATTGTTCATGCCAACGATGACCACGCCGCGCGGTGGTCCCTGCATTTTCAATAAACCTGGTGTCGCTGCGCGGAGTGCCAAATTGCCACCAATCTGGACAAGCGGAGCCATCCATAACCAGTTAACAATGACCGCTACCGGAAACCTGAAAATATATCCAGTTGCAAAACCGGTCAGCACCAGCAGTCCAGCGATCCAGAACCAGCGAAACAAAATATTAAAAATCATCATTTCCGCTGAAATTCGCAAACGCGAATATCCGGGAAAGGTCAACAAAAAAACAATTGCCGAAAGAATAAAATAAACTGAACTGACTGATCCTTCAAAACATACCGCCAAAAACCCCAGGGAAAAAACCAGGGCGAGGGGATCAAGCACTGCCTCGATAGCTCGAAACAGATGGCTTCGACCTGATCCAGGAATGGATTCGTGATTATTTTTCCAGACAGCAGCAGACTTTACGCCATGGATTTCAGCCATTGAATATCACTCCGTTGATCTTTGAAACTGCTTGTGCCCGATTGAATACATTCAGTTTCTGAAAAATTCTCTGCATGTGGTTTTTGACCGTAAAACCGCTGATATTTAAAATACTTCCAATTTCCGAATTGGTTTTTCCCATGGCAACCCAATCCATGATCTGGATTTCGCGCTCACTCAGGCCAAATATTTCTTCCTGGACAACGCGGGGGGACTTGGCGAACGGTTTTTGTTGCTGTGGCAACTGTGCGACCTGGCGCAAGGCGCTGTCAATAAAAGGCATGAGCACCTTGATGGCGCCACTTGCCGACTCGGCAGGAATTTCATGCACACTGAGCAGGACGTAAAGACATTCGTACTGGCCACGCTCATCGCGCATGCCGTGAATCAATACTGAACGCATGTTGCGCAATGCGCTGCCAAACGAGTCCGGCAAGCTGGCGTTGCCCAGCAGGTATTCAAAATTGCGAAAATCAAGGCTGTTGGGTTGCCTGCCGGCCAGAACCCAGCTTTCATGGAACTTGCCCAAAAGAAATGGCAGGCCATCAGTGCCCACGGCATACGATCGAGCGCCTGGCAGCCTGGACACAATGTCGTGCCGTATGGATCCTTCCTGAAAATTGCCCCATCCTGCCAGCAAAATGTCGTGCGGCAGGCACTGCTGAACGTCACCTTGCAGCCAATCCAGCAGATCCACATGTCGCCGGATGGCCGTGGCACCTTCGATCAGTTTGAGATAGTGTCCAGAATCCCCGGACACAGGCATCGAATGACTCTGCATTTCTCCCCCTGGGTTTGCTTTTTTGTTGTCTGCGGCAGCAGTCGCATCTGATGAAATGCCAGCGCGCAAAGTGACTTTATATCAAGCATGGTCAAGGATGCCGCATGAGTCAGAAAAGCGCATCAAAACTTACCCTACGCTCAGTCGGCAGTTCAATGAGCGTCAAATTCACAACCCTGTCATCTTTCAAGCGGATGCTATTGGTTTTCATTTCCCATAGGGAACCTCCATGCAGCTTCACAAAACCAACCGGGCGCGCGCTGAACTGAAACCCGGCGTGCGCACGCTGGGTCAACGCGAGCGCACCTTGCTGTTGCTGGCTGACGGCAGCAAGTCGGTGCAGGATTTCAAGCTCCTGTTTGACGGCAGCGGAGAGGAAATGGTCTTGCGCCTGCTGCAAGAAGGCTTCCTGGAAACACAAGCGGCTCCAGAACGCCCCTTGGTCACCGCAACCCCACCCTTGCCGGCCCGGCCGGCCGCCGACCGATTTGACGGCAAGCGCTCGCTGGCGACCACGCGCATGTTCCTGTTTGACATCTGCGAGCGCATGTTTGCCCGGCGCCACCCGGAGATGGCCGAACACTTTCGCGAAGCACTGCGAAATGCCAAGGACCGCGAAAGCATGCTGGCCGCCTCACGCCTGATTCTGGAACATATCGAGACGGTGGCCGGCCATGAACGTGCAAGCTCCATTGGCGAGCGGATTGAAATGCTACTGCCCGACAACTCACTGGCAGACATGGCAGCCTGAGAACCGCTTCCATTACACTTGCCCGGTCAGGAGAGAGTTTTCCCCGAGAAAACCGCCGAAGGCGCATGTGCCACCCCCAATGGTGGACTGAACGCTCAGGCAAAAGGACTGGCAACCGTCCCGCAGCGCATGCCGCCGCAGGGCGTTCCCTACTGGAGAGAGGCCGTTTTCAAAGCGGCCCACCGAAGGAGCAAACCTGCATCGCCAGGCGAATCTCTCAGGTAAAGAGGACAGCAGGGGCAGCCCATGGCTTGATGGCCATGGATTCATGTTTGCCCCCCGGAGAAGCCATGTCCCTCGAATCGTCCGCCACCCCTGCCCCTTTGCTCAAAACGCCGCTGAATGACCTGCATGTCGAACTCGGCGCGCGCATGGTGCCGTTTGCCGGCTACTCCATGCCGGTGCAATACCCGGCCGGCCTGATGGCCGAACACCTGCACACCCGCAGCGCCGCTGGCCTGTTCGACGTGTCACACATGGGCCAGTTGCGGCTCGTCGGCCCCGATGCAGCCGCCGCCTTTGAAAGCCTGATGCCCGTCGATGTGATCGACCTGGCGCCAGGCAGGCAGCGCTACGGCCTGCTGCTCAATGACGAGGGCGGCATCATTGACGACCTGATGTTCTTCAACCGCGACCATGCCAACGGCGGCGATATTTTCGTCATCGTCAATGGCGCCTGCAAGGCGGGCGACATCGCGCATATTCAGGCCAAAATCGGCCAGCGCTGCGAGGTCATCCCCATGCCCGAGATGGCGCTGCTGGCGCTGCAGGGGCCGCAGGCCGTCACTGCATTGCAGCGCCTGGCGCCGGGCGTGGAGCAACTGGTGTTCATGACCGGCGGCCGCTTCACGGTCGCGGGCTGCGACTGCTTTTTGACCCGCAGCGGCTACACCGGCGAAGACGGTTTCGAGATTTCCGTTGATGCGTCGCAGGCCGATGCACTGGCTAGAGCCCTGCTGGCCCAGCCCGAAGTCAAACCCGTTGGCCTGGGCGCGCGCAACTCGCTGCGGCTGGAAGCCGGCCTGTGCCTGTACGGCAACGACATCGACACCACCACCACACCGGTCGAAGCCAGCCTGAACTGGGCGATACAAAAAGTCCGGCGCACCGGCGGCGCGCGGGCCGGCGGCTTTCCGGGCGCTGACAAAATCCTGGCCCAACTGGACAACCCGGCCAGCCTGACCCGAAAACGCGTCGGCTTGAAGGCGCTCGAACGCATTCCGGTGCGCGACCACACGGCCTTGCACGGCACCGACGGCACGCCCATCGGCGAAGTCACCAGCGGACTGCTCGGCCCCACGATCAACCAGCCCGTCGCCATGGGCTACGTCCAGCCGGAATTCGCCGCCATCGGCACGCGCGTGAATGCCATGGTGCGCGGCAAGCCGGTGCCGATGGAAGTCACGGCTATGCCCTTCGTTCCCACCCGCTACCACCGCGGCTGATTTATCCTTCACTTCCCTTTTTTCATACAACTTTCCGGAGAAAACTCATGACCGTCAAATACACCGAAGACCACGAATGGCTCAAGCTTGAGGGCGACATCGCCACCGTCGGCATCACCGTGCATGCGCAGGATGCGCTGGGCGATGTGGTGTTTGTCGAGCTGCCCGAAGTCGGCACGACCTTGGCCCAGAAAGACACCGCCGGCGTGGTCGAGTCGGTGAAGGCTGCGGCCGATGTGTACATGCCGGTCAGCGGCGAAATCACCGAAGTCAATGAAGCGCTGCGCGACGACCCTTCGCTGGCCAATTCCGACCCGCTGGGCGCCGGCTGGTTCTTCAAGGTGAAATTGTCCGACCCGTCGCAGCTCGATGCGCTGATGGACGAAACCAGCTACACCGCCTTTTCTGAAAAAGTTTGACCCGGGAATCCTGACATGTTGATGCCATCCGCCACGCCGCTGGGCGCGCTTGAAAATCCTTCCGAATTCATTGCCCGCCACATCGGCATTGACGAGGCTGACGAAGTCCACATGCTCGGCGTCGTCGGCTCGGCCTCGCGCCGGGAACTGATCGATGGCATCGTTCCGCGCTCGATTGCCCGCAGCAGCGCCATGGCGATTCCGCCACCCGTCACGGAAGCGGCCGCGCTCAAGCAACTCAAGGCCATGGCCGCCAAGAACAAAGTCTTCAAGAGCTTTATCGGCCAGGGCTATTACGGCACCTACACGCCCGCCGTGATTTTGCGCAACGTGCTGGAAAACCCCGCCTGGTACACCGCCTACACGCCCTACCAGGCCGAGATTTCGCAGGGCCGCATGGAAGCGCTGATCAACTTCCAGACCATGGTCTGCGACCTGACCGGCATGCCGATGGCCAATGCGTCGATGCTCGACGAAGCCACGGCCGCCGCCGAAGCCATGACGCTGGCCAAACGCAGCGTGAAAAGCAAAAGCAATGTGTTCATCGTCGCGGGCGACTGCCATCCGCAAACCATCGAAGTGATCCAGACGCGCGCCAAGCCGCTGGGCATTGAAGTCAGGGTCAGCACCGCCTCCGCCAGCCTGACGCAACTGATGGCCGAGGGCAACTACTTCGGCGTGCTCGCGCAATACCCGGCCACCAGCGGCGCGATTCATGACCTGCGCCCGCTGGCGGTGCTTGCCCATGCCGTGGGCGCTGCCGTGTGCGTCGCCGCCGATCTGCTGGCGCTGACGCTGCTTCAGCCGCCCGGCGAATGGAATGCCGACATCGTGCTGGGCAGCACCCAGCGCTTTGGCATGCCGATGGGCAACGGCGGCCCTCATGCCGCTTACCTCGCCTGCCGCGACGAATTCAAGCGCTCCATGCCCGGCCGGCTGGTCGGCGTGAGCGTTGACAGCCACGGCCACCCGACCTACCGGCTGGCGCTGCAAACCCGCGAACAGCATATTCGCCGCGAAAAAGCCACGTCCAACATCTGCACCGCGCAGGTGCTGCCGGCCGTGATGGCCAGCATGTACGCGGTCTATCACGGCCCGCAAGGCTTGAAGCGCATTGCCGAGCGCGTCGCCACCTACACTGCGATTTTTGTCCATGGCCTGCGCGAGATGGGCTACGACATCACCAACCAGGGTGCTTTCGACTCGGTCACCATCAAGACCGGCGACGCTACCAATTCAATAGCTGAACGCGCCCGCCAGTCGTGCGCAAACCTTAGATTTCGCTTAAAAAATCACCTCGGCGTGTCGCTCGACGAGACCACCAGCCGCTCCGACATCGAAATGCTCTGGTCCTTCTTTGCCAGGCCCGGACAGACCGTGCCGGTGGTCAGCCGCTTCGAGCAAGGCATCGAGTCCTTGATTCCGGCCGGGCTGCGCCGCACCAGCGCTTTTCTCACGCATCCGGTGTTCAACACCCACCATTCCGAAACCGGGATGCTGCGCTACATCCGCAAGCTCAGCGACAAGGACCTGTCGCTGGACCGCAGCATGATTCCGCTGGGCAGCTGCACCATGAAGCTCAACGCGACCAGCGAGATGATTCCCATCACCTGGCCGGAGTTCGCCAACATCCATCCGTTTGCCCCGCACGACCAGCTGCTGGGCTATGCCGAACTCGACCAGCAATTGCGCGACTGGCTGTGCCAGGCGACGGGTTATGCCGGCATCAGCCTGCAGCCCAATGCCGGATCGCAGGGCGAATACGCCGGGCTGCTGGTCATCAAGGCTTATCTAGACGCCAATGGCCAGGGCCACCGCAACATCTGCCTGATTCCGTCGTCGGCCCACGGCACCAATCCGGCCAGCGCCCAGATGGCCGGCATGACGGTGGTCGTGACGGCCTGCGATGCGCAGGGCAATGTCGATATGGCCGACCTGAAGGCCAAGTGCGAAAAGCACAGCGCTAATTTAGCCTGCGTGATGATCACCTACCCGAGCACCCACGGCGTGTTCGAGACACAGGTCAAGGAACTCTGCCAGCTGGTGCATTCGCACGGCGGCCGGGTCTATGTCGATGGCGCCAACATGAATGCGCTGGTCGGCGTGGCAGCGCCCGGCGAATTCGGCGGCGACGTGAGCCACCTCAATTTGCACAAGACCTTCTGCATTCCGCACGGCGGCGGCGGACCGGGCGTGGGTCCGGTCTGCGTCGTGGCCGATCTGGTTCCCTACCTGCCCGGCCATGCCACGGCGGGCATTCATGTCAACGGCGTCGGCGCGATTTCGGCCGCGCCGCTGGGCAATGCGGCCGTGCTGCCGATCAGCTGGATGTACTGCCGCATGATGGGGCCTGAAGGATTGAAGCAGGCGACCGAGGTGGCGATTTTGAGCGCCAACTACATCAGCGCCCGGCTGAAGGACTGCTACCCGACGCTCTACGCCAGCGAGAACGGCCATGTCGCGCACGAGTGCATCCTGGATCTGCGCCCGCTCAAGGAAACCAGCGGCGTGACGGCCGAGGACGTGGCCAAGCGCCTGATGGACTACGGCTTTCATGCGCCGACGCTGAGCTTTCCGGTGCCCGGCACGCTGATGGTCGAGCCCACCGAAAGCGAAACCCTGGCCGAACTGGACCGCTTCATCAACGCCATGATCGCCATCCGCGAAGAGATTCGCCAGGTCGAAAACGGCCACTGGCCGCAGGACAACAATCCGCTCAAGCATGCGCCGCACACGGCGGCCAGCCTGATGGGCGCCGACTGGGACCGCCCGTATTCACGCGAAACCGGCGCCTTCCCGCTGGCCAGCCTGAAGGCGGTGAAATACTGGCCGCCAGTGGGCCGGGTGGACAACGTCTATGGCGACCGCAATTTGTCGTGCAGCTGCATTCCGGTGGCGGACTACGCCTGACACGCACTGCGCACTGCCTGCGCGCCTGAATTCCTCCCTCTCCCTCTGGGAGAGGGTTGGGGTGAGGGCCAGCGGTGGCAGCGACGCTCAACCCCATTTCACTCCATCCATCGTTCACAGGAAAACCATGAAATCAATACTGTCCCTGCTCGCCCTCGCCGCTTTCGCCGCCAGCGCCTTCGCCGTTGCACCGCCCGAAACCCTGCCTTCAGGCGTGAAGATCGTTCACACGGTCGATGGCGCCGGCGCCCAGCCCAAGGCGTCGGACACCGTCAAGGTCCACTACCGCGGCACGCTGGCCGACGGCAAGGAATTTGACAGTTCCATCAAGCGCGGCACGCCGGCCTCGTTCCCGCTGAACCGCGTGGTGCCGTGCTGGACCGAAGGCATGCAAAAAATCAAGGTCGGCGGCAAGGCGACGCTGACCTGCCCGCCCGCCACGGCCTATGGTGATCGCGGCGCAGGCAATGCGGTGCCGCCCAATGCCACGCTGACGTTTGAAGTCGAACTGCTGGCCATCGAAAAGTAATCCCCTGGCCGGGGGAAATTCGCAGCCTACAAGGCTGCGTTGAGCGTGGACAGCAGCGCCGCGTCAAAGGCTTCGGCCCGCTCAAACTGGACCCAGTGCCCGGCGTCTTCAACCAGCGTCAGCGCCCTGAAACCGGGCGCCAGCCGCAGCGCCGGCTCCAGTGCCTGCATCTTTCCCCGGTAAAGCGCGTCTTCAGCGCCGTAGATGGCATGCACCGGGCATTGCACCTTTAAAAGCGCCTGCGCCAGCGCATCGGTGCGCGACAGGCTGCGGCCTTTCATGCGGTCGCGCAGCACGTTCGCCACATGCAGGCGCAAGGCCGTTTCGGTGATGGACTCGGGGTGACAGAGCATCAGCGCCGCCAGGTTGCTTCGGTGCACTTCATCGCGCCGGCCGGCCTCGGGCAAATGCCGCCAGGCATTGAGCCGGACGGCTTTTTCCGGCGCGATTCCCAGGCCCGGCGCGCCGACCAGAACCAGCCGCGCCACCCGCGCCGGAAATTGCGCCGCCACCAAACCGGCCACCATGCCGCCAAAGGAAAACCCCACCAGATCGCAGGCCTGTTCGCCCAGCAGGCACTGCAGCCCCTGCTCAAACGGTTCTGGAATCGCGTCGGCGTCCGTGCCGTGCAGGGGAGCGGCGGAGTCGCCAAAGCCGGGCAAATCGGGCACCAGCACCCAGCGACCGGATTCGGCCAGCGCCTCGATGTTGCGCAGCCAGTGCGTCCAGCTGCCGCTGCCGCCATGCAGTAGAACGAGCGGCGCCAAGGCAGGATTGCACGCTGCCTGGCCCCAGGCATGCCAGACCAGGTCGCCACCGCCACAAGGCGTTGTCAAACGGGTGGCGCTTTGCAGGAGGCGTTGCACTTCAGCGGGTTGATCAATCATTGATGGCAAGGTCATGCCTCGTTTATACCTTCACGTTCAGCCACACCCGCCCTGCGTCCAGTCTGTACCAGGGTTGCCAGCTACTGTTTAGCCGGCCGCCACACTTCGCATCAACTCGCCCAGAGCCCGGTACAACTGGTCGGGTGCCACGGGCTTGTGCAACAGCGGCACGTCGCTGGCCATGGCCTCGCGCAGCCGTTCCGGGGCGGTATCGCCGGTGATCATCAGGGCGGGTATCTGTTTTCCCAACATGCCGCGCAGGGCAGCAATGGCTTCCGCGCCCGTGCGCTGCTCGCGCAGACGGTAGTCGCTGATGACCACGTTGGGCGTATGCATCCGGGCCAGGGCAAGCGCATCGGCAATCGAGCCTGCGGTGTCGCAGCGGCAACCCCAGCCTTGCAGCAATTGCGCCATGCCCAGCACAACGGCTTCGTCGTCGTCAACCACCAGCACATGCATGCCCTGAAGGTGCGCCGGATCAGGCTTCCAGACCGGCTCCACTGGCGCCACCGTGGCGTGGCTCAGGGGCAGGGCCAGCCGGAACACGCTGCCTCGACCCGGCCTGGACGACAGCGACAAATCGCGCCCCAGCGCCTTGGCCAGCCCATCCGCAATCGCCAGGCCAAGGCCCAGTCCTTTTCGCCGGTCCCGCTCCGGGTTGCCCAGCTGATGGAACTCGCGGAAGATGTCTTGCTGGTTTTCAAACGCGATGCCGATGCCGGTGTCCCAGACCTCGACCAGCGCCAGGTGGCGGCGCTTGCGGCAGGTGATCAAAACGCCGCCGCGTTCGGTGTAGCGGATGGCATTGGAGACGAGGTTGCGCAAGATCATTTCAACCAGCGTCGCGTCGGAATTGATGGTCGCGCGCGTTTCACGCGAGCGGTACACCATGCCCTTGGCATCGGCCAGGGGCGCCAGGTCATTTTCTATTTTGTGCAACAGGGTCTGCAGCTGAAAAGGCTGGATATGCGGCCTGACCACGCCGGCATCGATGCGCGAAAAATCCAGCAAGGTGTTGAGCATCTCGCTGGAGGCCAGCGAGGCCGACCGGGCGCAGTCCAGCACCTCGCGCTGGTGCGCGGTGAGAAGGCTTTGGCCAAGCACTTCCAGGAACAGGCCCTGGGCATGAATCGGCTGGCGCAAGTCATGGCTGGCCGCAGCGAGGAATTTGGACTTGGCGGCGTTGGCCTCTTCGGCTTCATGGCGCGCGGCTTCGGCGATAGCGGTTTTTTTGCGCAGTTGGTCCATCAGCTCAATATTCTCGAAGCGCAGGTCAATGGAAGTGCGTGCCGTGCGGGCGATGTTGATCGCCTGCCCCATCATGATGGCGAAGTACAAAAAACCGGCGATGCCCAGGGCGCTGTAAGCGGGATCGCCAATCAGAAACAGTTTGCTCACGCCGGCAATCATCTCGGCAATGACAAATCCCACGAATACCGGCAGCACCGGCGACAGCAGCGACATGGAATTGGCCGCAACGCCCGTCAGCACCGCGATGACCAGGACACTGCCCGCCAGGTGGGCGCTATCCAGGGCCACCCAGGGCAAGGCGCCCCAGATGGCGCCATCCAGGGCATTGAGAACAATCAGCATCCAGACCAGACGGGGAACGCTGTCAACGCTGACACCCCTGGAAAGCTGGCGTTTGGCATGCAGCCAGCAGCACAGCTTGGAAAGCGCCGTGAGCGCGCACCACAAGCCCAGCCACATCACATTGACATCGCCGGAAAGCACCCAGAACAGAAGGCCAAGCAGCACAAACGTCGGAATCACCGAACTGCCCACATTCGCGCAGAGCAGGCGCACCTGCTCCACCAGCACATGGCTTTCGGTCAGCCACAGCAGCTTGCCGGGCATCAGCCAATCAGTCCGCTGCGGCGTGCGGCAAACATGACCTGCGAACGGCTCGATACCCCCAGCAAACCCAGCACAGCCTGCACATGTCCGCGCACCGTGAATTCCGACAGTTCCAGACGGCGCGCAATCACCTTGTTCGACAGGCCTTCGCACAAAAGGTCCAGCACCTCGCACTGGCGTGGCGTCAGGCGCGGCCTGGGTGTGGCGTTAGCCGACGTGTTGTGCGCCATGCCTGCGCTCGCATCCGGCAAGCCGCCGCTCAAGACCTGTTCAATGACCTTGATGATCTTTTCAGCCGTGTCGGCCTTGGAGACAAAAGCCGCTGCGCCTCGCGACAACGCCAGGCGAATCGTTTCAGGCTCGGCCGCGGATGAGAGCATGACCAGGGGAACGCCCGGCCAGCGCTGCTTGAACAGGCCCAGCCCTTCCAGTCCGTTCACGCCCTGCAACTGGATATCGAGCAGCACCAGCGCCGGTGGCGAGGTGACGGTTCGCACCGCCTGCTCAAGCGATGCGGCCTCAAGCACCTCGACATTGGCCATGCCGGCCAGCAGCACCAGACGCATGCCGGAGCGAAACAGGGCATGGTCGTCAATCAGCAAAATGCTGGTGGGTGGCATCGCTGGCATTAAAGCACCCGCCGGCTGCAGAAAATGCCTAGACAGACTGCTCATTCCAGGCCGTTCCCGTCACTTTTTTACCCTCGAAAGTCCCGGTTGCACCGGCAACGCCTTCGTAGGTGGGTTTGGTCAACACCGGAAACTCCTGCGAATCCATCAGGCTGGTGACCACGAGCGATGCGTTAAACGCAGGAATGTCGATCTGAAATTGCATGTTGTAGGTTGTACCCGACACGCCGCTGGTCCATGTTCTGCCGGTGGGCGTGAGGAAGGACTCCACCAGATAGGTCGTGCCGTCGGCCCGCTGAACGGTGGCTTCGCTTTTTGCCTTTTGGTTGAGCACCGGAGCCCCGCTGGTGTAGGTCGCGTAGTTCGAGATGCATACGCCATTGTCCAGCTGCATGTCCTGCAACACCCATTTGACAGGGTTGATGGCGGTACCGAATGCGCCGTATTCGTGGTCCATCCAGGTCACGCCGCTCACGTCCAGCTTTTCGCCATTGATGGTGACGCTGCCCGAGGTCTGGAGCCGCGTCAGCGAGTAATAGTAATTGTTGTTTTTCAGGTGCGTCGCCGCATTGGTGTCAAAACTGCTGCTGCCGCCGTTGACGCCCGTGCCCCACACGATAAAGGGCGGCCCGTTTTGCGACAGCTTCAAGTCGAAGTCCACCAGAATGCCGGTGGTTTCGTCCACCAAGGCGGCCTTGACCAGCATATTTTTGCTCGGGTCGGCCCATGGCGCATCCATGGTCACATAGGTGAACAGGGCCTTCGCGGTAGCGCCCGTGCCGCCGCCACCGACCAGCGTGACGGTGGGCAGGGAGGTGTAGCCCAGGCCCGCACCAAACAGCACGACGCTGGCGATCTTGCCCGTCGCGGGGTCATGCACCGCGATGCCCGAAGCCAGAGCCCCTCCTCCGCCGGTGATCACCACCGTCGGGGCGGATGTGTAGCCGCTGCCGGGATGGGTCAGTTCCAGCGCCGACAGCTTGTTGGCCGGGTCGCCCAGCCTGACCGACCAGTCTTTGTTCACATCGTTTTGGGCCCAGTTGTCGGGGTCGAACATGAAAGGCGGGATGTAGGGCGTGGTGCGCTGGTAATGCTTGTTGTTGGCGATGTCGGCCAGCATGATCTGCGTGAAGGCAAAACCATCCTTGGCGAAGGACGCGGCATTGATCTCAAACCCAAAGGTGCGGCTTCCCGCCTTGAGCGTGCCGATGTGCCACCACCATTCCGTGGGTGCGCCACGGTGCAGGTAGTGGTCGGCGGGCAGGTGAATCTGCACGGCGCTTGAAGGCACGGGTGTGGGGACGGGATCAGGTGCGGGTGCGGCGGAATCACCGCCGCCGCAAGCGGCAAGCCCCATCAATGAAGTACCTGCCGCGGCATAGGCGGCTCCCAGGGCAAATTGGCGACGGCGCATGATGGGTCTCTCTTGAATGAACTAACGCGTGATTTCACTTATTGAGCAACCCAGGCAGGCGTTTGCCGTCAGCAGCGCCTGGACGTCCACGGCCTTGGCTGCGGTGTTGACAGGCGGCGGAACCACAACAGCCATGCCGGAGGTTTTGGCTCCACCATAAGTGACCGCAAGGTACTCGCCAATGTCAGCGACTTCCTTGTCAGTCAGCGGCGCGGCGTAAGCGTGCTGCATCTTGCGCACTTCGGCAGTCCACTGCGGCTGCGTCATGGCGGGCGACTGCAGATTGATGTAGTCGGCGGAGTGGCAGATACCGCACTTCTGCAGGGCGGCCTGGTAACCGGGCAAGGCAGATGGCTTGAGCCTGGCGGTCTCGGGCGGCAGCTTGATGGTCAGCGGCTTCAACGATGCCGGCTGCGCCATCGCCGCGCCGCAAACAAAGCCAAAAACCAGCATCGCGGCGGGCAGTAAAGGCGGTCTGGATTTCTTCATCGCCGGCTCCTAAACCGCAACGATGCGGGTCGTTTCAATCACATTGCGCGCATAACCGCCGGGGTTCCAGCTGGCGGTCGCGGGCTGCTCATCACCTTGCCTATTGGTGGCCCTCACGCTCAGCGTCATCGGTCCTTTTCTGGAAGGCGTCAGCGGCAGGCGCCATTCGCGAAACGAAAACCGCCCGAGGTCTTTACCCAGTGCGGCCTCCCGCCACGGCTGGCCGTCCTCGGACACTTCCACCTTTTGAATGCCGCTGCCGCCGTCAAAAGCGATGCCCTTGAGCAGCAGGGCGCGCCCGGCCGGAACATGCGCGCCGTCGGCCAGGCTGGTCATGAAGGAACGCACCGGCAGGCTGGTGATGGGCCGTGTCGCCGTGGGCGCGGTGCCTGCGGGCACGCACATGCAGGCGTTGTCCGGCACGCGATAGGCCGTTGACATGAAGAAACCGTCAAAGTCGTGGTCCAGCACCTCGATCTCGCTCAGGTGCTTGACCCAGTAAGTCCCGAAATAGCCCGGCACGATCAGTTTGAGGGGGTAGCCGTTCAGAAAGGGAATGTCCGTCCCGTTCATGGTCCACGCAATCAACGGCTCGGGACTGAGCGCCAGGTCGATGTTCAGCGCCTTGACGAAATCCGGCGTTGCCGCAAGCACCGGCGCATCCAGCCCGTTGAATGCCACCTGCCGGGCGCCGGCCAGGACGCCCGCTTTTTCAAGCACCGCCCTGAGCGGCACGCCCACCCAGCGCGCATTGCCCATTGATCCGTTGCCCAGCTGCGCGCCGAATACGCGCGGCTGCGCAAATGCCCGGCTGTTGCCCGAGCACTGATTGACCGCCACCACCTCCGCCGGCTCGGCCAGCGCTTTGAGTTCCGCCAGCGAAAGTGACAGCGGCTGCTTCACATGGCCACCGACCTTGAGCCGATAGGCTTGCGCGTCAATCGTGGTCGGGAAATTGGCCAGGTGATAGCGCACAAAAAAAGCGTCGTTGGGCGTGATGATCCCTTCGCCAAAAACACTGAAGGGGGTTTCCAGATGCGGCGGCCGTGTGGTGATGCGCAGCAGGGGCCGCTTTTGCGGATAGGCCACCAGCTCGCGGGCGCCGTTGCCAAAGGGCAGGTTTTCAATGCCTGCCGCCAGGCTGCGCAGCGGCAGGGCTCCAAGGCTGGCCGCGCCCAGGCCGGCATGCCGTAAAAACTGCCGTCTGCCGGTGTCGTGGTGATTGCTACGGTTCATGGGGGGGCCCAGCTTTTTATTTGAATCAAGACAACCAGACCGGCGCGCAGGCCATGAAAGGACTCACCCGGAACAAACAGCAAGCGGGCAGGTACTGCCGAGTTTGCCCGACTTGCAACAAAATGCATACAGTCAAAATTGACCGCTTGCCAGCGGCCGGCAGGCGGTGATCAAATCCTCGTCATTGCCCAACCAGGCCAGGTGCAAAGCGACGCAAGGCCTGACGCAGGGTGCCGCGGTTTTTTTATTTTCTTTGAAGGAAATCCATTGAAATCTGCCATTTTCCTGGCGCGCCGCGCCACCGCCTCGCTCGCTTTCCTGGCGCTCGCCACGCTTCCCGTGGTGGCCGGTGCGGCGGAACTTCCGGCGGACCTCAAAAGCCTGGTCGGCACGCCCTTGCCGGCTGCTGGCGATATTGAAAATGCCAATCTGCTGGCATTGAACCGGGCCATGTTTGATCTGTATGGCGATGCATCGGATGTCTTTCGCACCAACATCCTGGCCAACCACCCGGTCATCCTCGCCCTGTTTTCCGGGGCTGGCGGCAGCTTCACGCTTTACCGTCCTGGTCAGCCGCCGCTGGAAGCGCCTTCCGTTCCGCTGGTCTATCAGTTGCTTAAATCCGTCGGCCACAGCACCATGGCGCTCGCGCAGGTCGTGGGGCCCTACCTGGACAATCCAAAAGACAAGTCATGGGTCGCGCCCATGCTGGCTTTTCGCAGCCGCATGCAAAGTGCGCTCGAATCAGTCAACGCAACGGCCATGCCGCCGGACTGGCGCGAAAACAACCACATCATCCTGAAAGCCAACATCGCCTTCATGGACGAATGCCTGAAGAAAGGCGACATCAGTTATGACGCCCTCAAGGCCTTCTCGGTCAGGCAAGCCCCGTTTCTCGCCAAGAACGTCAGCTGGGCCGCGCAGACCCAGGTGGCGCACTGGATGAAGGTGGTCGCCGAATGGAAAACACTGCTCGGCAGTGACTGGAACAAAACCTATGGCGCCAGCAACACCATCTATGTCGCCCGCCAGAACAATGTGATCTTCAGCGTGCTGGCGCAGTTTTTCGGCCCCGAAGCCATCAACGACCGGCTGATCCTGATTGAAACCGTGTCGTTCACCACCACCAAGGCCGACATGCTGGGCTCGCTGACCCGCATCATTGCCGACCGCTCGGTGGGCCAGCTGTTTTTTGGCAACGGCCGCCTGATGGACTACGAGCTGATGGGTGGCGACGCGCGCGACGCCATCATCGCGGAAGCCGGCAAACGCAATATGCAGCCCTTCTTGCCACCCGTCGTGCCCTTTGGCTCACGCCAATGGCCTACGCTGGTCACACCCGGCCCGGGGCCAGGCGCCATCAAGGATCTTCGCTAAACCCAATAGACCAGCGGCATTTCATTTTTTACCCAACCGGGGCGCTACCTTGAACCTCAATACGATCACTTCCGTCAAACGCCCCGCCACGGCCGATGAAGTCGGCCAGTGGCAGGCTGGCGATGCCTGGCTGGCGGGCGGCACCTGGCTTTTTTCAGAGCCGCAGGCCCACCTGCGAACCCTGATAGACCTGCACGGCCTGGGCTGGCCAGCCTTGACGCCAACGGCCGGCGGGCTGGACATTGCCGCCACCTGCCGCATCGCCGACCTGCATGCCTTCCGGGGCGAAGCGTCCTGGACGGCTGTGCCGCTCATCGCCGCCTGCTGCGAATGCCTGCTCGCTTCCTTCAAGATATGGAATGCTGCCACGGCCGGCGGCAACATCTGCATGTCATTGCCGGCGGGTGCCGTCATATCGCTGGTGGTCGCGCTTGAAGGCCAGCTCACGCTGCTGTCGCGTGATGGCAGCTCAAGAACCGTGGCCGGGGCCGATTTCGTGACGGGCAACAACCGCAACATCCTGCAGCCCGGCGAATTGCTGCGCAATATCCATCTGCCCGCCAGCGCGCTGTCCAAGCGCTTTGCCATCCGGCGCGCGGCACTCACGCACCTGGGCCGCTCGGCCGCATTGCTGGCGGCCACCCAGGCGCACAGCGGCGGAGATATTTTGCTGACGGTCACGGCCGCAACGCCCCGTCCGGTGCAGTTGCGACTGCCCGGGAACGTGTCCGCCGATGCGCTTCGCCAGGCGCTTGATTCGGCCATTCCCGCCGACGGCTGGTTTGACGATGTCAACGGAAGCCCGGCCTACAAGCGCCATGTCAGCCATCACTTTGCCGAAGAAATCCGCGCGGAATTCGCCGCAATCCGCCAAGCGTCCACAGGAGTACAGGCATGAGCTACCACATCAACGGCAAGCAGTTCGACGCCCAGCCCGCGCCCGGCCAGTGCCTGCGCACCTTTGTTCGCGAACAGGGCATGACCGGCGTCAAGAAGGGCTGCGACCAGGGCGATTGCGGCGCCTGCACGGTGTGGCTCGATGGCGAGCCGGTTCACTCCTGCTTGACCCCGGCCTTTCGAGCCGAGGGCCGCGAAGTCACCACGATTGAAGGGCTTGCCAGGGACGGCGAGCTGCATCCGGTCCAGCAGGCATTTCTGGATGCCAATGCATTCCAGTGCGGTTTCTGCACCGCCGGCATGATCATGACGGCAGCCAGTTTCGACGATGCGCGCCGCGCCGACCTGCCGCGCTCGCTCAAGGGCAACCTGTGCCGCTGCACCGGCTACCGCAGCATTGAAGACGCCATCAAGGGCGCGCCGTGCGCTGCGCAGCCAGACGTGGCCGGCCAGGCCTGCGGCGCCAGCCTGGGCAATCCTTTCGGGCCGGGCATCGTGACGGGCAAGGCCCGCTACACCATGGATGCCGAACACGAATTTGCTGGTTTGCTGCACCTGAAGGTCGTGCGTTCGCCACATGCCCATGCCCGCCTGCGGAGCATTGACCGCAGCAAGGCTCTGGCCTGCCCCGGCGTTGTCGCCGTGCTGACCTGGGAAGACGTGCCCAAACGGCTTTTCAGCACCGCCACGCATGAAGACCACCTGGTGGACCCCGACGACACCTATGTTCTGGACAACGTGGCGCGTTTTGTCGGCCAGCGCCTGGTGGCCGTGGTGGCGCGGACCGAAGCCGCCGCGCAAGCCGGTTGCCGGCTGGTCGAAATTGACTACGACGTGCTGCCCGCCGTGTTTGATCCGGTCCAGGCCATGAAGCCGGGCGCGCCCGTGCTGCACGACAAGGGAACGGCCTCGGAAGGCAATATCTTCGTCAACATCAAGGGCGAAGTCGGCAGCGTGAAGGACGGGCTGGCGGCCGCCCATGCGGTGCATGAAAAAACCTACTCGACCTCGCGGGTGCAGCATGTGCATCTCGAAACGCACGGCTCCATCGTCTGGACCGGCGGCGACGGCCGCATGCATGTGCGCACCAGCTCGCAGGCGCCGTTCATCGTCCAGCAAAAACTGGCCTACGTCTTCGGCATCAATGCCAGCAAGCTCCATGTGTTCACCGAGCGCGTGGGCGGCGGCTTTGGCGGCAAGCAGGAAATGCTGTCGGAAGACCTGTGCGTGCTGGCCAGCCTGAAGACCGGCCGGCCCGTCAAATGGGAATTCACGCGCGAGGAACAATTCATCGGCGCCTCCACCCGGCACCAGATGACCACCGAGGTCAAGCTCGGCGCCACCAGGGAAGGCCTGCTGACGGCGATTGATGTCCGGGTGGTGTCCAACACCGGCGCCTACGGCTCGCACGGCAGCGAAACGCTGGCGGCGGCGCTGGGCAATCCGCTGACCGCCTACCGCTGCGCCAACAAGAAAGCCGACGGCTTCGCGGTGTACACCAACATGATGCCCGGAGGCGGCTTTCGCGGCTACGGCGCATCGCAAACGACCTTTGCCATCGAATGCGCGATGGACGAGCTGGCCGGGCAACTGGGCATCGACCCCTTCACCATGCGCCGCCGCAACATGGTCAAGCCCGGCGACTGGATGGAATCGGTCTGGAAAGACCCCTCCGATGTCAGCTTTGGCAGCTACGGCCTGGACCAGTGCATGGACATTGTCGAAAAGCAACTCGCTGGTTCTGGCGGGCTTCCCAGCCCGCAAGGCGATGAATGGCGCGAAGGCACCGGCATCGCGCTGGCCATGCTCGACTGCGGCCCGCCGACCGAGCACCGCTCGGGCGCGACCATGGTCATGCGCGCCGATGGCAGCTACCACCTGGCCGTGGGCTCGACGGAAATGGGCAACGGCTCGGTCACGTCGCACCGGCAAATCGCCGCCTCCCTGCTCAACTGCCGCGCGGACCACATCGACATCATCAATGCCGACACCGACCTCACGCCCTACGACACCGGCACCTTTGCCAGCACCGGCACGGTCGTGGCGGGCAAGGGCGTGGCGCTGACGGCAGCGGCGCTGGCCGAAAACATCCTCGAATACACCGCCCGCCACACCGGAACAACGCCCGGGGAATGGAAGCTCGAAGAAGGCTTCGTGGCATCGGGCGACAGGCGCATTTCGCTGACCGAGCTGCATACGGCCGGCATGCGGGACAGCCACCGCTTCGAGGCCAAGCGCAAGGCCTATCTGTCACCGCGCACCACGGCCTTCAATGTCCAGGGCATCAAGCTGGCCGTGCATATGGTGACTGGCGAAATCCGTATCCTGCGCAGCGTGCATGCCGCCGACATTGGCCGGCTGATCAACCCGATGCAGTGCCGGGGCCAGATCGACGGCGCCATCGGCATGGGCGTGGGCTGGGCATTGACCGAGCACATGGTCTATGACGACCAGGGCAGGATGCTCAACGCCGCGCTGCGCAACTACCACATCCCGGCCTTTGCCGACGCACCGCGCAGCGAGGTATTTTTTGCCGACACCTATGACACGATAGGCCCGCTGGGCGCCAAGGCGCAGGGCGAATGCGCCATCAACCCGGTGGCGCCGGCGATTGCCAATGCCCTGAAAAATGCCACCGGCGTGCGCTTTGCCGATTTGCCGCTGACGCCCGACCGCATTTTCGACCGGCTCACGCCAGCGCATGCCTGAGCCATGGCCATCGCAGCCACGCCGTCCATGAACGGCCCTTCAACCGCCCCCGGCATCGTCACCATCGTGACCCAGACCCGTGTCAGGGCCGAACAGGAAATCGCTTTCACGGCATGGCAGGAAAAAGTCAGCAGGGTGGCCGCCAGCCATGTCGGCTTCATCGACCAGAAAGTCATTCCAGCCAGCCCGCCCGCGCAGGTGGACTGGGTGATCCTGCAGCGCTTTTCCAGCATGGAAGACGCCCAGCAGTGGATGCACTCGGGCAGCCGGCTGAAACTGATCGACAGCGCCCAGCCGCTGCTGGTCGGCAATGACGACATCCACATCATTCCCGACAGCGGCAGCGGCGTACTGCCGGCGCCGGTGTCGGCCGTCATTTCGACCCGCGTCAGGCCGGGCCAGGAACAAGCGTACCGGGAATGGGAGCGGCGCATTGCCGCCGCCCAGGCCCGGGCGCCCGGCTTTCAGGGCTACCGCATCGAGCCGCCCATACCGGGCGTGCAGGAAAGCTGGCTGGCCATCGTGCGCTTCGACTCGGACGCCAGCCTTGATGGCTGGATGAAGTCACCCGAGCGCCTGAAGCTGCTGGCCGAAGGCGAACCCCTGAGCCTGGAAGTGCGCGCGCGTACCGTGCGCACCGGCTTCGACCAGTGGTTTCCAGCCGGCAACGCAGCGGGCGCAGCCGCCCCGCCGGCCTGGAAGCAGAACATGCTGGTGCTGCTGCAGCTTTATCCGGTGGTGTTCCTGTTTGGCCTGCTGGTGCAGGGGCCGTTGCTGATGAAAACCCTGCACATGCCTTTCTGGCTGGCGCTGTTTTTCGGCAATGTCGCCGGCGTGCTCCTGCTCAACTGGCTGGTACCCTGGACCAGCCAGCGTTTCAGCTGGTGGCTGCAGCCTGCGGGCGATGACAAGGCCAGCATCAACCTGCTGGGCGCCGGCCTGATCGTTGCGCTTTACGCAGCGAGCATGCTGGTTTTCTCGCTGTTGCCATAAAAACCCGGCTTGCGCACCCAATTGCAGGCAACAAAGGAGCGGCCTGATGGAAAGTCTTGATCTTCGGGTACTCGAAGACGCCCTGGCCTGGCGCAATGCCGGTCATGCGGTCACGCTGGTGACCGTGGTGCAAACCTGGGGCAGTGCGCCGCGCCCGCCGGGTGCGTTGCTGGCGGTACGGGACGACGGCGTGGTCAGCGGTTCGGTTTCGGGCGGATGCGTCGAGGACGACCTGATTGCCCGCACCAAGGCAAGCGTCAATGCTGCCGGCGGAAATGCGGCGGCACTTAAAAGCCCCGCCATGATCACCTACGGCGTCACCCAGGAAGAAGCCAGCCGTTTCGGCCTGCCTTGCGGCGGCACCTTGCGGCTGGTGCAGGAACCCTTGCGGGACACCGCCTGGGTGGCCGAATTGCTGACCCGGACGGCCGACCACGAACTGGTCGCGCGCACCCTGGTGCTGTCCACGGGAGCCGTGCGCCTGTCCAGTGCGGTACGCGGTCAGGCCATGCAGTTTGACGGCTCGACCTTGAGAACGGTATTTGGCCCCAAATGGCGCTTGCTGCTGATAGGCGCCGGCCAGTTGTCACAGGCGGTGGCCCGGATGGCCGCCATGCTCGACTTTGAAGTGCTGGTGTGCGATCCGCGTGAGGAATATGCGGCGGCCCTCGGCAACGCCAGCCACGGGCTGGCTGGCGTGCGGCGCATTGCGGGCATGCCCGACGATGTGGTGCGCGAACTGGTGCCCGACGCGCATACGGCCATCGTGGCCCTCACCCACGACCCCAAACTCGACGACATGGCCTTGCTCGAAGCGCTTCAGTCGAATGCCTTTTATGTCGGCGCGCTCGGATCCCGGCGCAACCAGGCGGCGCGCAAGCAGCGGCTGGCCGAGCACTTCGGCTTGAGCGCGCCAGAACTGGCGCGACTGCACGGCCCGGTCGGCCTGGCGCTGGGCGCCCGGACACCGGCCGAGATTGCCGTGTCCATCGTCGCCGAGCTGCTGCAGGTCAAAAACAGCGCGGCCCACGGTGCGGCTGTGCCCAGCAACGAGGCAGCGCTGACTTGATGCGGCCCACCGTCATCGTCCTGGCGTCCGGGCGCGGCGAGCGTTTTACCGCGTCGGGCGGCACCACGCACAAGCTGCAGGCGCTGCTGGCGGGCAAGCCGGTGCTGCAGCACACCCTGGATGCCGTTCGGGCCAGCGGTTTGCCGTGGCGCCTTGAAGACGCCGGCCACCCCGGCATGGGCGACTCGATTGCGGCCGCCGTGCGCGCCACCTGGCCGTCATCGGGCTGGCTGGTGCTTCCGGGTGATTTGCCGCTGATTCGAAGCGATACATTGCGCTCGATTGCGGCGGCGCTGCAAACGCACGACGTGGTGGTCCCGCTGTATCGCGGGCAGCGCGGCCATCCGGTCGGGTTTCATGCGCGCTGCGGCGAAGCCTTGCTGAACCTGAAGGGAGCGCGCGGGGCGGCCGCTGTCGTTCTTGCGCGCGGCGCTTTTGAACTGGACGTGCAGGATATCGGCTGCGTCACCGACATTGATACCGTCGATGACCTTCGGGCCGCCGGGCTGCTCATCAATCCTTGAAAACAGGAAGCGGCCATGGCCGCTTGCATGTCTCCTTCAATCCGAGAACAGGCTCTCAAAGCCATCGCCGGGTTCAAAGCGCTTGTTGCGGTAATACAGCCGCGTCGGGCCGGGCATGGCCGGCTCGCTGACCGGGTGGCGCGCATCACCGGGGTAACAGATCACCCTGCCCCCTTCCAGATCAAACGGCTCGGGCTGAATGACCGGCGGCATGCGGCCGCGCGCCTGCGTCATCACGCTGTCCACGCTGGCGTGGCGCGACAGGTGCGCCAGGCTCATGATCTGCGGCGGCGCCAGCGCGATCTGGCCGGCCCAGTACTGCTGCAGCGCGGTGCGCGGACTGAGCCAGACGCTCTCGGTGGTTTCATGGTTGTCGTGAACCGCCACCTGCCCGGCAGGCACGGCCGACACAAAAAACCGGGTGTCGAAGCGCTTGTTCATGACCGAGGGCGAAGTCGGCGTGATCCAGCGCGACCAGGGAACGAGGCTGCGGGTCTGCAGGCGCAGCCCCATCCGGGCCAGCACCGCGTTGAACCCCTGGCCTTCGCGCAGCAGCGCGGCAGCCCGTGCCGTGTCAATGTCCTGCGCGCCCAAGCCCTGCGCAAACAGCACGCCCGACTCTTCGAAAGCTTCCCGCAAGGCCGCCACATACAGCCCGCCCGCCGTGCGCTCGCTGATGTCGGTTTCGTTCAGGCCGGCATGCAGCACCGGCAAAGGCTGGTCCAAATGCGCCGCCATGTCCAGTTCGGCGTCAAGCGCATCGACCTTGCCGCCCGGAAACACATAGGCGCCGCCCAGCACGTCGGACAAGGCGTGGCGCTTCATCAAAAACACCTCCAGGCCCGTCGGCGCATCGCGCAGCATGACCACCGTGGCGGCCGGGCGCAAGGGCGTGGTGACGATTTCCAGGTTCAATTCCATGCTCTGCTTTCATTGGGATGCCGCACGGTCCAGTCCGCGCGGCCAGGCTGCAGAGGCTATCAGAAGTGCAGGCGAATCAGTCGCCCCCGGCCTGGAAGCAGGCGCGGTCCATGACGCTCAGGCCGGCGGCCAGCAGCGGCGAAAACTCCATCTGATCCAGCACGTCGCGCTGCAGGTCGATGCCGGGCGCGATCTCGAACAGCTCGATGCCGCCCGGCGTCAGGCGAAAGCTGGCGCGCTCTGTCAGGTACAGAACTTCCTGCCGGCGAACCAGTCCCTGCGGGCCGCTGTAGGTGATCTGCTCGACCTGTCTGACGAGCTTTTTCACCGCGCCCTGCTGCAGCACGCGCATCTGCCCATCGCCGGTCTGCAGCTTCACGCCCTTGGCGGCCAGCGTGCCGCAGAACACGACTTTCTTGGCGTTTTGCGCAATGTCGATGAAGCCGCCCGGCCCCACCGTCAGCCCGCCCAGGCGCGAGACGTTGACGTTGCCGTGTTCGTCGAACTCGCCAAAGCCGAGGAATGCAATGTCGAGACCGCCGCCGGCGTAAAAATCGAACTGCGTGGCCGCGTCCAGCATCGCGCTGGCATTGCGCGCATAGCCGAACAGCACGCCGTCCAGCAAGGTGCCGCCATAGGTGCCGTGCTCGATGGTCTGGTAGAGCCGGTGCTGCTCGCCGCGCGCGGCAATCAGCTTGGCCACCGCGTCGGGAACGCCAACGCCGTAGTTGACCACCGGACGCGCCTTGCCGGTGTTGAACAGCTCCACGGACGCGCGGCGCGCCACGGCCTGGCGCTCGCTGAAGGCCACATGAGCGGCTGCCTTTTCCGCCGCATGGTCGGCGCTCTCGCTTTGATAGCGCACTGCGCCCGTCAGCTCTCCGCTCAGGGCCGGATCGAAGGGAATGTCGTAGCTGGCTTTTTGATCGGGATCGACGACGATGGCATCGACCCAGGCCGATGGAATCCGCACCTCCCTGGCTTTGAGCGCGCCGTGCGGCAGCCGCTCCCTGACCTGCACGATGACCTTGCCGCCGCTGTTGCGCGCGGCCAGCGCGAGCGACTGGGCATCGAGGTTGGCGGCTTCATGCTCGAAGCTGATGTTGCCGTCCTCGTCGGCGGCGCTGGCACGCACCAGCGCCACATGAACCGGAAACGGTTTGTAGCGCAGGTATTCGCGCCCGTCCATCTGCACCACTTCGGCCAGATCGTCCTGCGCGCTCTTGTTCATCTTGCCGCCGCCCTGGCGCGGGTCGCACACCGTTCCCAGGCCGACATGGGTGAACAGGCCGGGCCGGCCCGCGCCGATTTCGCGCAGCAACTGGCTCGACACGCCGCCGGGCAGGATGTAGGCCTCGATCTTTTCTTCCTCGGCCAGCCGCTGCATCGCGGGCGACCAGACCCAGTGCCCGCCGATCACCTTGCG
Organism: Polaromonas naphthalenivorans CJ2; assembly: GCF_000015505.1. GTDB lineage: Bacteria > Pseudomonadota > Gammaproteobacteria > Burkholderiales > Burkholderiaceae_C > Polaromonas > Polaromonas naphthalenivorans. The sequence continues at coordinate 2,846,835 of NC_008781.1, forward strand.
CACCAGCCCTTCATGCGCAAAGCAGTTCATGCCCTTGGTCTTCTTGTCGCCAATGCCGAGCGCGTGGATCATCGTCAGGTTGCGCGGGGTTTGCGTCGCCAGAAAGCGCGCCTGCACCGCCTCGAATAAACAGGTGGCCTCCATCAGCCCGCCGCCGCCGCCCATCAGGCCCACGGTGTCGCCGTCATTGATCAGGTTTGCTGCCTCGGCAGCCGTCATGAATTTGCTCATTTCTTGTCTCGTATGTTGGTGTTCGGAATGGCTGGGTTGGGTGGGCGGCGATGCGAGCGGGCGGCGGCATCCTCATGCTGGAGTACCAGAAATCATCAGCCGCCGCCCACCCGCATCGCTGAACCGGCTGGGTGGATCAGCCAGCCAAGTCATGCCCTCTGCGACTTTTCACAGGTAGCCAAGCGCACGAACTGCCGGGGAGGGACAGGGCAGCCGCCGATTTCTGGTACTCCAGCATGAGGCGGCTGCCCTGTCCCTCCCCGGCACCCCCCGCTATGGAAAAAGCCCTACCCGGCAGCCCTGGCATCAAAAGATCAGCGGTTCACGTCAAACAGCGCCGCGCCTTTTTTCATCACCATCTTGGCAATGACGCTGCGATGAATCTCGCTGGTGCCGTCGAAGATGCGGTAGATGCGCGCGTCGCGGTAATAGCGCTCAATCGGCAACTCCTTGCAAAAGCCCATGCCGCCGAAGATCTGCACCGCGCGGTCCACCACCCGGCCCAGTGTTTCGGCGGCCTGCACCTTGACCATGGCGATCTGCTCGCGCGCATCCATGCCCTGGTCCAGCATCCAGGCGGCGTGATAGACCATCCAGCGCGCGGCATTGATCTCGATCACGCTGTCGGCCAGTTGCTGCTGGACCATCTGGAAGTCGCCGATGCGTTGGCCGAACTGCTTGCGCTCGTTGGCGTAATCGACCATCAGTTCACACACATGACTGGCCTTGCCGACAGCGCGCGCGCCGACCTGCGCCAGCCGCACCACATTGAGCGCGCCCATGGCCAGCTTGAAGCCCTGCCCTTCCTCGCCCAGCAGCGTCACGGCTTCGAGCGGCACATTGTCGAAAAACAGTTCCAGGTGCGGCGTGCCGCGCAGGCCCATCATCTTCTGGTCCTTGCCGACGGTGAAGCCGGGCAGACCCTTGTCCACCATGAACATGCTGATTTCCTTCTCGCCGGTCTTGGCCGAGACCAGGAAAAAATCGCTCCATTCACCATCGCTGATGAAGTGCTTGCTGCCGTTGAGCACCCAGCCGGTATCCGTTTTCTTCGCATGCGTCTTGATGCCCGCCGCGTCCGAGCCGGCGCCCGATTCGGTGATGGTGATGGCGCAGGTGCGCGTGCCCTCGATGGCGGGCTTGAGCCAGCGCTCGACCTGCTCGCCCTTGCAATGCAGCAGCGGCTCATACACGTTGCCGAAAGCGCGGCGGATCAGGATGTCGGTGGTGTGGCCGAACTGCTCCTCGCACAGGATGCGGTCCAGGTTGGACAGGCCACCGCCGCCGAGTTCGGCCGGCATGTTCATGGCGTACAGGCCGAGTTCCTTGGCTTTTTCATGAACAGCCTGGGCCTTGGCCTTGTCCAGGAAACCGTGTTCCTCGATGCCGTCTTCGAGCGGCTTGAGTTCTTCGGCGATGAAACGGCGCACCGTGTCAATCATCATTTTTTGCTCGTCGTTCAGGGAAAAGTCCATGGGGGTGTCTCCAGAGGTGATTCAAAAGCGACAGGGCAAGCGGCCCCGCCAGGCGCGGATTTAAGGGCAGGCCCGAATCACGCGCTGCTGAACCAGCGGGCACCAAAGAAGAACGGCAGCCGGGACAAGGGGTCAGAACGATGTGGCACGGCGGACTCCGGTGTCAGGCTTGCGGCTCAAGAAAGGCGCGGCTGACCGCCAGGCACTGGCGCGCCCATTCGGTCTGGCCGAGTTGCGCCATGCGCTCCAGGTGGACGACTTCGACGCTGACCGGCAGGTCCTGCGGCAAGGCGTCGAACAGGCCTTTGAGGTCAATGCCGCCCTCGCCGGGCAAGAGCCGTTCGCAGCGGGCGGCGTGGATCATTTCTTCCCCCGTGAAGTCGCTGCCCCTCTGCGCGCGGGTGGGCGCATCGCAGATCTGGGCGTAGTGCAGCAGTTCGCGCGGAATGGCGCGGATGTCGTCCAGCGTGGTGCTGGAGCGATCAAAGTGCAGCGCATCGACGAGGATGCCGGCGTTGGCGGGCCGCCCGGCGGTATTGATGATGCGCAGCGCGGCATTCGCGTCGGGCACGGCGGTCCAGGGCATGAATTCCAGGTCGGCCGTCAAGCCGTAGGGCTGCATCAGTTCGCACAGGCGCGCGTAGCCGTCGGTCAACCGGGCTTCGTCGGTGTCGTCGCCGGCCACCAGCACGGCCTTGGCTTTCAGCGCCGCACCAGCTTCCAGCAGCGGCAGGTAGCTGCGCGCATCAAAACCTTCGGCGATGCGGATGATTTCCAGGTCGAAGATGCCGACGCCGGTGTCGCGCTGCGCCGCCACGGTTTCGCGCAGCACCTCGGGCTGGCCGATCAAAAACTGCTGCGGCGCGCCCGCCGCGTTGGGCAGCAGGCGCAGGCCGACAAAGGCGTAACCCAGTTCCGCCGCCAGGCGCACGGCCTGCGGCGGCGTGCAGGTGTTCGACGTGAGATAGGCCAGCGAGTAGATGCGCGACATGGTGGGCTCCCGGCTTATTTCAGCGGCGACACGGCCGTGGGCAGCGCAATCGTCGATGTCATGGCGGTGGTCAGGTGCGCCGGTCCGCCCTTGGGCGGCCAGATGCCTTGCGCCACGGCGTCGGCGCGGGCCTTGCTGCGCGCATCGAGCGTGGCGTAAGACCAGATGTTGGTGAAACGCAGCGGGCCGTCGAGCGCCACCATCGCCACCACGCAGGGCGACAGCGCTTCGCGCGGCGGCACGTACTGCTCCCACAAATCAATCGTGGCCTGCACGCCGCCCGGCTTGATGCCGTAGGTGCGGATTTCATACACCGGGCCGCTGATGCCGGATTCAGCGCTCGGGCGCACCGGCTTCATCCATGGGAACCCTTTGTAGCTGTGCTGCTCCAGGCTCTGGAAGGTGGCGCCGCAGCCGAACGGGTCGGCGCTTTGCTGGGTGCGCTCGCGCTCGGCCTGCAATTGGCCCAGGTCGGCAAAGCCGCGCAGCACGATCATCTGGTTGAGCTGGCCGATGTCGGTGAACCAGCAGCCCAGCAGTTCGCCTTTCGCTTCAGGCGCGGCGGCGTAGGCCTGCACATTGGTGGCGGCTTGGGCCGCAGTGCCGAACGGCAGGGTCATGGTGGCGAGTTCGTAGTACATGGGTCTATCCTTGGTTGAAAATGCTATTAAAAACAGAGCTGTTTGCGCCCGCCAGCTATGCGCAAACGGCTGATTTTTCTTGAAAACTGGAGTCAATACCGATACCCGCCGCATGGTGCGCGGCGATGAAGCCGAAGGTCATGGCCGGGCCGAGCGTGATGCCGCCGCTCGGGTAGCGCCCGCCCATCATGCTGTTCATGTCGTTGCCGCCCGCGTACAGCCCGGCAATCGGCTGGCCGGCGTTATCCAGCACCTGCGCGCTGGCGTTGACCCGCAAGCCGGCGAAGGTGCCCAGGCTGCCCGGCAGCACCTTGACGGCGTAGAACGGGCCGCGTTCAAGCGGCGCCATGCAGGGGTTGGGCTGGCCGGTGGCGGCGTCGCCCTGAACGCGGTTATAGGGAGTTTCGCCCTTGGCAAAGTCGGTGTCCTGGCCCTGAACGGCTTGCTGGTTGTAGCGCTGCACGGTTTTTTCGAGGCCAGCGGCGTCGATGCCGCAGGCTCGGGCCAGTTCGGCCAGCGTGCCGCCGCGCTTCAGGTAACCGTTGTTGAGCATGCCGCCCAGCGGCATCGGCGCGGGCTTCACGGCGCCCAGGCCGTAGTGGCGGATGAAGGCGTGGTCGCAGACCAGCCAGGCAGCTACCGGCTGGCCCTTGGGCGTGGCCTCGATCAGGTCGCGCATGAAGTCGTAATAGGAATCGGCTTCATTGGTGAAGCGCCGGCCCGCAGCCGTCACGGCAATCAGCCCCGGCTTTGCCCGCTCGATCAGGTGCGGAAAATGGGCCACGCTGCCATCAGCGCGCGGCACCAGCGACACCGGCGCGAGCGCGGCGGCCTGCACCAGGTCCGTGCTGACGACGCCGCCAGCGCCCTCGCCCAGCCGCAGGCCGTCGCCGGTGTTGCCGCGCGAGGCGGCCGACCAGTGTTCGCGGCCGGTGGGCGCGTGCGGCAGCAACGCCTTCTTGCGCGCCACGTCATGCGGAAAGCCGCCGCAGGCCAGCACCACGCCGCGCGCGGCACGGATCTCGATGTCGCCGCCGGGCGAGCCGACGACGGCGCCGGTCACCCGGCCATCGGCCGTGAGCAGGCGCCGGGCCGGGCTGTTCACGCGAATCTCCACGCCGGCTTCAAACGCCGAAGCCGCCAAGCCGGCCACCAGCGCATTGCCGTTGACCAGCCGCATGCCGCGCCGGTGGAGCGCCAGGTCGCGCCAGTGGCGCAGCACCAGTTTGGTGACGTGCCAGAACGAGGCGGGCTTGCGTGTGGCGTTCAGGAAATGCCTGAGTTCCGCGCCCGACGCGATGCCCATGCCCCACAGCGTGGTTTCTGGCAGCGGCGGCTTGAGGGTCTTGATGTTGCCTGCCAGCCGGCGGCCGTCAAAGGGCGCGGCGCAGATCGAGCGCCCGCCCGTGGCCGCGTCGGGCGTGCGGCCGTGAAAGTCGGGAACGCCGTTGCCGTCGATGAACTGCAGCGCAGTTTTGGAACGGAAAAACTCGACCATGCGCGGGCCGTTGTCCAGGAAGGCGCGCGCCCTGGCCTCGTCAAACTGCGCACCGAGTTCGTGCCGCAGATACGACAGCGGCTTGTCAATGGACTCGGTGAGGCCGCCTTCAACAGCCAGCGGGTTGCGCGGAATCCACATCCAGCCACCCGACCAGGCGGTGGTGCCGCCGTACTGCGGGTCTTTCTCGATGACGATGACCTTCAGCCCCAGATGCGCCGCCACCACCGCCGCCGACAGGCCACCCGCGCCCGAGCCGATGACCAGCAGGTCGCAGGTTTGCGCAGGGTGTGAAGCGACAGGCATGGAGGCGTGTCCCCCATCAGTAGGGGCCGCGGAACCGGCTTCGCCGGGCCGCAGGCGCAGCGCCCCCTCGGGGGGCAGCGCAGCACACGAAGTGGCAAGCGTGGGGGTCATTTCAGGCAGCGTAAATACGCTTGAGTCCGCCAGTGCCATTCAAACTGGCGGTACTCGCGGTATCGGCCAGGCGCGCGGCGGACTTGGTGAAAAAAGGCGATGCGCTGCTGGCAGCGGCCAGTTGCGCGGCCAGCGACAGCAGATCAGGCCCCAGCGCCAGCATGCGCTCCCGGGTAAAGCGCACCGTCGGCCCGGCAATGCTGATGATGCCCATGGGCGGCTGGCCGGCCAGTTGCACCGGCGCGGCCATGGCATTCAGGCCTGCCGTGTAGGTTTCCTCGGTGAGGCTGAAACCGCGTTCGCGCGTCTCTCGCACCGCGTCCATCACGGCCTGCAGGCTGGCCGGCGCATTCGGGCCGAATTCCTGCGGGTTGCCCAGACCCTGCTGCGCCACCAGGGCCAGCGCGTCGTCGTCGCTCAGCGCCGACAGCCAGGCGTGGCCGGACGACGAGCAGGACAGCTGCGCATCGCTGCCCATGTCGGGGTCGTAGCGCAGGCCCTGCCGGGCGCCCTGCGCGCGCGCCACCCAGGTCAGGCGGTTGCCATCGACCACCGACAGGCGCACCAGTTCGCCCGAGATTTCGGCCAGCCGGTCGAGCAGCGGCTGGGCAATATCGACGATGCCGGACTTGCTCAGAAAAGACAGGCCCATCGACACCAGCTTGGTGGTCAGCAGGTAGTCGCCGTGGTCGCGCGTCTGGCGCACATAGCCGCAACGCGCCAGGTCGGCCAGCAGCCGGTGCACCGCGCTGCGCGGAATGTCGAGCTGGTCGGCGATGGCGGCCATTTCCATGCCCTCGCCATGCTGGGCGAGCAGCTCAAGAATGCCCAGGGTTCGTTCAAGTACGCCGTTCATAGGGATGACACCAAAATTTGAGTTGAATAAATAGAATTAAATTCAATAGTTGAATAGTATTCCAGTTTTAGGTAGGATTGTCAAACTTTCCAACTTACCTACCTCCACACCATGCTAGAACAACTCAACGGCGCCACCCGGGTCCATTTCATCGTCGGCGACCCGATTGCCCAGGTCAAATCCCCGGCCGGCGTGACGCAAGCCTTTGAAGCCCACGGCCGCAATGCCATCGTCGTCCCCGCCCATGTGGCGCCCGAGGATTTGCTGGTCTGGCTGGCCGGCACCTCGCGCTCGCGCAACGTGGACGGCATCATCGTCACGGTGCCGCACAAGTTCGCCGCCTTTGAACTGTGCGCCACCACCTCGGACCGGGCGCGCTTTTTGAAAACCGCCAACGTGATGCGCCGCAACGCCGACGGCAGCTGGCACGGCGACATGTTCGACGGCCAGGGCTTTGTCGCCGCCCTGCAGGACAGCGGCGCCCAGCCAGCGGGCAAGCGGGCGCTGCTGGTCGGCGCGGGCGGTGCGGGTTCGGCGATTGCGCATGCGGTCGTGATGTCGGGCGTCAGCATGCTGGCGATTCACGACGAAAGCGCGGCGCGGCGCGACACGCTGATCAAGCGGCTCGACGGCCTGAACGGCGTTCGTGTCGAGGCCGGCAGCGCCAATCCCGAAGGGTTTGACCTGGTGCTCAACGCCACGCCCATCGGCATGAAGGACAGCGACCCCTTCCCTGTCGATGTCACCCGGCTGACGCCGCACATGCATGTGGGCTGCGTGATCACCGCGCCCGCCATCACGCCGCTGATTGCCGCAGCGCGCGCCACAGGCTGCAGCACGCAGACCGGCGCCGACATGTTTGCCAAGGTGCGCGATTTGATGGTCGATTTCTTGCTGGAGAAATGAGATGCAGTTGATCGACAACGGCCTTTCCGCCCTGCCCGAGAATGCCGGCTTTGACGTGGTGGTGATCGGCGCCGGGGGCGCCGGCATGGCGGCCGCGCTGTATGCCGCCATCGACGGCGCCAGCGTGCTGCTGGTCGAGCGCAGCGAATTCGTCGGCGGCACCACCGCCTGGTCGGGCGGAACGACCTGGATACCGGGCACGCGCCACGGGGCAGCGGTGAATCCTGCTGACACGCTTCAAGACGCCAAGCGCTACCTGGACAACGCCGTGGGCGAGCGCACGCCGGCCGCGCTGCGCCAGGCTTTTCTGGACAACGGCCCGCGCGCCGTCGATCAGATCGAAGCCAATTCCGAGGTCAAGTACCGCGCCTATCCCCGGCACCCGGACTACATTTCCGATTTGAAAGGCTCGACCGTCAATGGCCGGGCGCTGGAGCCGCTGCCGTTTGACGGCCGGCTGCTGGGCGATCTGTTCCGGCTCATCCGCCCGCCGATCCCGGAGTTCACCGTGCTCGGCGGCATGATGGTGGACCGCACCGACATCAACCATTTGCTGGCGCTGAGCAAGTCGTTTGCCTCCTTCAGGCACGCCGTCAAGCTGCTGGCTCGGCATGCTGGCGACCGGCTGCGCCATCCGCGCGGCACGCGGCTGGTGATGGGCAATGCGCTGGTCGGCCGGCTGCTGTATTCGCTGTCGCTGCGCAAGAATGTCACGCTCGCGATGAACACGTCGGTCGAAAACATCCATCAGGACGCCGGCGGCGTCAAGTCGGTCACGCTGGTGAACAAGGGCCAGCGCCGCAGCGTGCAGGTCAGGGGCGGCGTGATCCTGGCCAGCGGCGGCTTCAACCGCCACCCTGGTCTGCGCCAGCAAATGCTGCCGGGCGTTGACGCCGCCTGGTGCCCGGCCGCGCCCGGCCATACCGGCCAGGCGCACGAACTGGCGCACAAGCTGGGCGGGCATTACGCCAGCGGCGGCCTGAGCCCGGCCTTCTGGGCGCCGGTGTCCACGCGTCAGCGCGAAGACGGCAGCCAGGCGGTGTTCCCGCACTTCATGATGGACCGTGCCAAGCCCGGCATGATCACGGTCAACCAGGCCGGCGAGCGCTTTGTCAACGAAAGCACGTCCTACCACCTGTTCGGCCTGAAGATGCAGGAGGCCAGCAAGACCACGCCGGCCATTCCAGCCTATTTGATCTGCGACGCCGAGGCGCTGCGCCGCTACGGGCTGGGCATGGTGCGCCCCGGCGGCAAGGGCCTGGCGCCCTATCTGGCCGACGGCTACCTGACGCAGGCGGACTCGCTGGAGGAACTGGCGAAAAAGCTGGGCATCAACGCCGCCGGGCTCAAAAGCAGCGTGCACAAGCTCAATGCCTATGCCGCCACCGGCATCGACCCGGACTTCCAGCGCGGCGTGACGGCCTATTCGCAGAACATGGGCGACGCCAGCCGGGGCGGCAAGAACCCCAACCTCGGCGCGCTCAGCCAGGCGCCCTACTACGCCGTTCGCCTCTACCCCGGCGACATCGGCGCGGCCACCGGCTTTGAGACCGACACCGATGCCCGCGTTCTCGGCGCAAACCGGCAGCCTGTGGGCGGGCTGTACGCCGTGGGCAACGACATGCATTCCATCATGGGCGGCACCTACCCGGCGCCCGGCATCACGCTCGGGCCGGGACTGGTGTTTGCCTACCTGGCGGCCCGGCATGCGCTGGCGCGGGCACGCCAGCCAGTCGCCGCCTGATGCGATTTCAAGCATTAAAACAGGCTTTTGTACACGCTGGCATTGCGTAAGCAGCTATTTATTTAATAGCACCAAGGTGTACAACCTTCACCGTCGGCGAACGAGCTGTTATTTTCGCCGTCCCACGGGCAAGGCCAGCGGCTTCACCCCGGCGCTGCAACCGCCTCTGGCCCGGCAGCCGGCCAGGTGTCGGGCTTGAGCATGCTCTGCAGCGCGCGGGTGCGGAATTCGCCCGGCGTCAGCCCCGTGTGCTTGCGGAAAAACCGGCCAAAATAGGCTTCGTCGGCAAAGCCCAGCGCATCGGCCAGCTGCTGGATGCTGCTGCTGGTGAACACCAGGTCGCGCTGCGCCTCATGCACGATGCGCGCATTGATGACCTCCAGGCTGGAAGTCCCCAGCACCTCGCGGCACAGCCGCGACAGCTGGCCGGGCGTCACGCCCAGCTGGCCCGCATAAAACGCCATCGGCAGGCGCTTCTTGAAGTTGTCGTTGACCAGCGCGCGGAATTTCTCGATCTGCGCGGTCTTGCGCAGGCTGACGGCCAGCGGCGCCGGCGCCCTGGCCTGGCCCAGGCGCGCCACCTGGACAAACAGCGCCGTCAGCAGCGACATGCCGGCCGCGAACTGGCCAATCGCATGCAGCCGCGCCTCGCGCTCGATGGCCAGGAACAGCGGCATCAACGCTTCGGCATGGCGGCCGTCAGCGTCGAGTGAAATCACGGCGGGCTTGCGAATGGTCTGCAGCAACTCGGGCATGGCCAGCGCCGCCAGCGATTCCAGTGGCCGCTGCGTGGCCGTGACCACCGGGCCGTTGACATCGGCGGCGAAGTGAAAGCCATGCACGGTTTGTGCTGGAACGACCAGCAGGCACGGCGCCGTAACCCGCCACTTGGCGTTGTCGAGCAACACCTCCACAGAGCCCTGCGTCAGGTACAGGATCTGGATGAAGGCTTCATGCACATGCGGGCGTATTTCCCAGTTGTACGGGCCGGAGCGCTGCGGAATCCATTCGAAATCGAAGGAGTTTTTCCAGCCGGGCTGCGCCTGATCGCCATACAAAGCATAGCTAGGGATAACCCTTAACATGGCATTATTCATTGTAAAAATGCACGAATTGTCCGGTAGCTCGCTTGAATCGTCAAGGCACGAAGGGTGTCAAAAGCCAACAATCCAGCATCGAATTCCTGGAGATTTCATGCTTGATTCCACACACCACTGGCTGGGCCTTGAGGGCCGTATCTGCGTTGTCACCGGCGCTGCCAGCGGCATCGGCGCGGCCATCGCGCGCAGCCTGGCCCAGGCCGGCGCCCGCGTCGCGCTGCTCGACCGCGACACGGCGGGCTGCGAAAAAGTGACCGCCGAATTGCGCGCCCAAGGCGCCGACGCTATTAGCCTGACCTGCGACATTGCCAGCGAAGCGAGCGTGAATGCCGCCGCAGCGCGCGTGCAGGACGAACTCGGCGCCTGCCATGCCCTGATCAACAATGCCGGCCTGCTGCGCTCGGGCGGCTTGGCCGACGTGAGCCTGGACGACTGGAACTCGGTGCTGTCCATCAACCTGACCGGCTACCTGCTGTGCGCCCGGGCTTTTTCAAAGCCGATGCGCGAGGCCGGCCTGGGCAGCATCGTGAATGTCGCGTCGATCTCTGCCCTGTTCCCGCAGACCGGCAGCGGCGCCTACAGCGCCAGCAAGGCCGGCGTGCTGCTGATGTCGCGCCAGATGGCGGTCGAATGGGGGCCGCAGGGCATCCGCAGCAATGCGATCTGCCCCGGCATGATCCGCACCGCGCTGTCGGCCCGGTTTTATGAAGAACCCGGCTTCGAGCAAAAGCGCGCCGCCGTCACGGCCAACCGCCGCGTCGGCGAGCCGCAGGACATTGCCGATGTGGCGCTGTTCCTGGCCAGCCCGCGCTCGGCCTATGTCAATGCCGCCGAAATCGTGGTCGATGGCGGCATGAGTTCAATGCTCATGGACATGGTGCCGCGCCCCGGCTTCAACCAGTCCCGTCCCGCCGCCCACGCCTGAACCATCCCCTGGAGAACTCAAGATGTCACGAGATATTGAATGCGACCTGCTGGTCGTCGGCTCCGGCGCTGCCGGCCTGGCCACGGCCATCACCGCCAAGAAACGCGGCCTGGACGTGGTGGTGATCGAGAAAGAACCCGTGTTTGGCGGCACCACCGCGCTGTCCGGCGGCGTGCTGTGGATTCCGCTGGGGCCGCATGGCCGCAAGCAGAATCCGGCCGACACCCGCGAGGCGGTTCGCAGCTACATGATGCAGGAGACCGGCGCGTTCTACGACGAGGCGGCGGTTGCGGCCTTCCTCGACAACGGGCCGAAGATGGTCGAGTTCTTCGAGCGCGAGACGGCGATGAAATTCATCCCGACGATGTACCCCGACTACCACCCCGACATGCCGGGCGGCGCGAGCATCGGTCGCTCCATCCTGGCCGAGCCGTATGACATTCGCGGCCTGGGCAAGGACATGGCGCGGCTCAAGCTACCGCTCAAGACCATCACCTTCATCGGCATGATGTTCAACTCGTCGAATGCCGATTTGAAGCATTTCTTCCAGGTCACCAAGTCGCTGACCTCTTTTCTCTACGTGGCGAAACGGCTGGCGAACCACCTGAAGGAAATGGCGCTGTACCGCCGCGCCATCAACGTGACCAGCGGCAATGCGCTGGCCGCGCGCCTGGCCCAGTCGGCCCTTAGCTTGGGCATCCCGATTTTGACCAGCAGCCCGGCCAGGGAAATCATCATGGACCAGGGCCGGGCCGTCGGCGCGCGCATTGCCAGCGCTGAAGGCGACTACCGCATCACCGCCCGGCAGGGCGTGGTGCTGGCCTGCGGCGGTTTTCCGCAGGACATCCAGCGCATCGCCAAGGCCTATCCGCATTTGCAGCGCGGCGGCGAGCACCTGTCGCCCACGCCGCTGGGCAACACCGGCGACGGCACGCGCATGGCCGAAGCGCTAGGCGGCGTGGTCGATATCCGCTTCAAGGACGCCGCCGCCTGGATGCCGGTGTCGAAGGTACCTTATGGCAACGGCGAGTTCGGCGTGTTTCCACACCTGCTGGACCGCTACAAGCCGGGCATCATCGGCGTGCTTCGGTCGGGCAAGCGCTTTACCAACGAGTCCAATTCCTACCATGACGTGGGCGCGGCATTGACGCGCGCCTGCGAAGGCCAGAAGGACACGGCGATGTGGCTGATCTGCGACAAGGCCACCATGGGCAAGTACGGACTGGGCTATGCCAAGCCTGCTCCGATGCCGCTGGGCGGCCTGATCCGCAACGGCTACCTGATCAAGGGCGACACGCTGGCTGAACTGGCGAAAAACGCCGGCATCGACCCGGCCGGACTGGAAGCCACCGTGCGCAACTACAACGTAGGCGCCGTCAAGGGTCAGGATCCGGCCTTCGGGCGCGGCCGCACGGCTTTCAACCGCTACCTGGCCGACCCCGAGAACAAGCCAAATCCCTGCGTCGCGCCGATCCAGAGCGGGCCTTATTACGCGGTCAAGGTCGTCATGGGCGACCTCGGCACCTTCGACGGCATCAAGACCAGCGTGGTCGGCGAAGTGCTCAAACGCGACGGCACGGCCATCGCCGGCCTGTATGCCGTGGGCAACGACCGCGCCAGCATCATGGGCGGCAACTACCCCGGCGCCGGCATCACCCACGGGCCGAACATGACGTTTGGCTACATCACCGCCCACCACATCGCCGACAAGGCAGGAGTTCCCGCATGACGCCCCTCAACCTCGCCCTGCCGCTGGTCGATCACCGCATCTACACGATTGCGCTGCGCAAGATGCCCGAGTTCCTGGAAGTGTTCGACCGGCTGGCCATGCCCATCCTGCTGCAGACGCTGGGCAACCCGGTCGGCATGTATGTGAGTCAGGTCGGTCCGCTGAACCAGTTCGTGCACCTGTGGGCCTACCAGAGCCTGGCCGACTACGAGCAGCGCTGCAATGCCCGCGACACGCACCCGGACTTTGCGGCCTACCTGTCGGCCTCCGGGCACCTGATCACGGCGCAGGAAACGCGGCTGATCCGGGCGGTCGATCTGCCCAGCCTGCGCAGTTTCACGCGCTGAAGCGTGAACGAGCAAGGGTATTACCGAATTCAAAAAATTGGAATTAAATTCAATACTTGAATACTATTCCAGTTTTATGTACCATTCGACCCATTCCTATAAAGAGACACACCATGCCTGAACCCCGGAATGCAGCGCACCCTGCGCCTGTCACCCCCAACCCAGCGGCAGCGGTGGCCATCGTCACCGGCGCGGCCGACGGCATCGGCTGGGCCACGGCGCAGCGGCTGGCGGCCGACGGCCTGCGCGTGGCGCTGCTCGACCTGCGCGCCGACGCAGCCCAAGCCCGCGCCGCCGAACTTGGAAGCATCCACCTGGGACTCGGCTGCGACGTGACCTCGGAAGAAAGCGTGGAAGCCGCCGTGGCTGCCGTGCTGGAACGCTTTGGCCGCATCGACGCGCTGGTCAACAACGCCGGCATCGGCGACCAGACCGGCCCAACGACCGAACAAAGCGTGCAGGCCTTCGACCGCGTGCTGGCCGTGCATCTGCGCGGAACCTTTCTCATGAGCCGCGCCGTCGCCAGGCACATGCTGCAAGCCGCGCCCGTGCCGGGCCGGGGCCGTGGCGCCATCGTCAACCTGGGCTCGATTGCCAGCAGCACCGGCCTGCCGGCGCGCAATGCCTACAGCGCGGGCAAGGCCGGCGTGCTGGGCATGACCCGCGCCATGGCCAGCGAATGGGCGCGCGCGGGCATCCGCGTCAACGCCGTGGCGCCCGGCTATGTGCGCACCGCGCTGGTCGCCGAGCTGGAGCGCAAGGGCGCGATTGACGCCGCAGCCATCCGCCGCCGCACGCCGCTGGGCCGCATGGCCGAGCCCGCCGAGATTGCCGAGGTGATTGCCTTTTTGGCCAGCGACCGCGCCAGCTATGTGACCGGCGCATTGATTCCGGTCGATGGCGGCTGGACGGCTTTCGGCGCGACCGAAAGCGCTCTGCCCGAACTGGCTGAGCTGGCGGACGAGCTGGCCTGAAGGCCGCAACCGCAGTCCGCAAAACCCTATTTCAACGAAGACAAAGGAGACAAACAACATGTTGACCATCAACCTGTTCAACGGCCTGGTGTACGGCGCATTGCTGATCGTGATGTGCTCGGGACTGGCCCTGATCTACGGCCTGCGCCGCGTGGTGAATTTCGCCCACGGCTCGCTTTACATGCTGGGCGCCTACCTCGGCTTCACCATTGCCAGCCAAAGCAATTTCTGGGTCGCGCTGGTCGCCGTGCCGGCCATCATGGCGCTCTTTGGCGTGCTGCTGGACCGCTACGGCTTTCGGCTGCTGCAGGACCGCGACCCGCTGACCGTGGTGCTGGTCACCTTCGGCCTGCTGCTGGTGATCGAGGACTTCGTGCAGACCGTCTGGGGCAAGAGCAACCTGTCGGTGGCCACGCCCGAGGCGCTGAATTTCTCGGTGAACCTGTTCGGCACCGCCGTGCCGGCCTACCGCATCGGGGTGATCGCGGTCGGCGCGGGCGTGGCGCTGGGCCTGAGCCTGTGGCTGAAGTATTCGCGCATCGGCCTGTTCGTGCGCGCCTCCAGCACCGACCCGACCACCACCGCCATGCAGGGCGTCAACACCGATGCGCTGAGCGCCGGCGTGGTCGGACTGGGAACCGCGCTGGCGGGCCTGGCTGGCGTGGTGGCCGCGCCCTTCCTGGCGCTGTCGCCGTCCATGAGCAGCGACGTGCTGATCGACTCCTTCGTGGTGGTGGTGATCGGCGGGCTGGGCAGCCTGTCGGGCGCCTTCGTGGCGGCGCTGGTGCTGGGCCTGATCCAGTCGCTGGGCGCCGTGTACCTGCCCAACCTGTCCGCCGTGCTGCCGTTTGCGCTCATGGTCGCCATTTTGCTGTGGAAGCCTGCGGGCTTTGCCGGCAGCCGCACCTGAAAGACTTTTCAATCATGTCCACTTCATCCATTGCACGCATCTTTGCATTCTCCGGGGCCGCGCTGGTTGCCGGCCTGGCGCTGACCTTCGGGGTCAGCTCGGGCACCGTGCTGTCGCTGCTGACGCAGGCGACGATCTTTGCCATCTTTGCCCTGGGCGTGGGCCTGCTGCTGCGCCAGAACGGCATGGCCAGCTTCGGCCATGCGACCTACTTCGGCTCGGCCGGCTACATCATCGGCATTTTGCTGCAGCTCAAGGCGGTGCCGGCCGAAGCGGCCATCGTGCTGGCGGTGCTGGGCATCACGGGGTTCGCCTTTTTGCTCGGCCTGGTCATCGTGCGCGTGCCGGGCATTGCCTTCGGCATGCTGACGCTGGCCGTCGGCCAGATGTTCTTCCTCACCGCCAACCGCTCGCGCGGCCTGACCGGCGGCGCCGACGGCATGAACATCGAGTGGCCGGCCACGCTGTTCGGCTTTCCGATGTCCGCCATTGTCCAGCCGGGCAACATGTTCATGCTGAGCTGGGCCGTGCTGGTTGTCTGCATGGGCGGGCTGGCGCTGGGCCTGCACGGCCGCTTCGGCGCCATCACCGAGGCGGTGCGCGACAACGAGGAGCGCGCCCGCTTCATCGGCATCCGCACCCTGCTGCCGCGTGCCGCGCTGTTCGCGCTGTCGGCCGGCATCACGTCGGTGGCCGGCACCCTGACGGCGCTGAACACCGGCTTCGTGTCGCCCGAAAGCCTGCACTGGAGCGTGTCCGGCGTGGCGCTGATGATGGTTATCGTCGGCGGCTACAAGGCGCTGTGGGGACCGGCGCTAGGCGCCATCGTGTACTTCCTGGCCAAGGACGTGCTGGGCGACTACGCGAACCACTGGATGGCGATTTTCGGCATCGCGCTGATCACCGTCATCGTCTTTTCGCCGACCGGCCTGGCCGGGGCGCTGGGACGCCTGTTCAAGGGCAAACGCCAGCCCCGCGCGGTCGCCGCTCAAGCCACCCATCACACAGCACAAGCGACTCAGGCCGAACCGGCCAAGCCGTCGGCGCCCATGGCCCGAACCGCACACTGAAAGGAAATCCCCATGAGCGAATTTGTACTTCAAGCCGACGACGTGGCCATTCACTATGGCGGCGTCAAGGCCGTGGACGGCGTATCCCTGACGCTCAGGCGCGGCGAGATCCGCGGCCTGATCGGCCCCAACGGCGCCGGCAAATCGACCGTGATCGACGCCATCACCGGCCGGGTTCGCCTGACGCGCGGCAAGGTCCAGCTCGGCGGCCAGGACGTGACCGAACTCGGCCCGGTGGCGCGGCGCATGCGCGGCCTGTCGCGCAGCTTCCAGCGCACCAGCATTTTTGGCCAGATGCCGGTGCGCCGGCAGGTGGAGCTGGCTTCGCACAAGATGGGCGTGGCCGATTCCGGCGCCGACGCCGATGCCGTGCTGCGCGAACTCGACCTGATGCCGATGGCCGATGTCATCGCCGAAGACCTGGGCTACGGCGAGCAGCGCCGGCTCGATTTGGCGCTGGCGCTGGTGGGCCGGCCCAGCGTTCTGCTGCTCGACGAACCGATGGCCGGCCTGTCGGTGCAGGAATCGCACGACCTGGCGAAACACCTGAAGGCGCTGACCTCGCGCTGGAATGTGTCGGTGCTGCTGGTCGAGCACGACATGGACGTGGTCTTCGGCATTTCCGATGTCGTGACCGTTTTTGAACTCGGCCGCGTCATCGCCAGCGGCGAGCCGGCCGCCGTGCGCGCCGACCCGCGCGTGCGCGAAGCCTACCTTGGGAGCGCCGCATGACCGCCCTTTTGACTTTGGACAACATCAACGCCTTCTACGGTTCGGCCCACATCCTGCACGGCCTGAGCTTGAGCGTGAATGCCGGCGAGCGCGTGGCGCTGATCGGCCGCAACGGCGTCGGCAAGACCACGGTGGTCAACACCATTCTCGGGCTGGCCGCGCTCAAGGGCGGGCAGATCCACCTGGGCAAGCATGCGCTGCACAAGCCGCGCCCCTACATGGCCGCCCAGCATGGCGTGGTGGTCGTGCCGCAGGGCCGGCGCATCGTCGCCAATCTGAGCGTGGAAGAAAACCTGCAGCTCGGCGCCGCCGTGGGCCGCAAGGGGCACTGGAACGTGCCAGAGATCTACAAGCTGTTTCCCATTTTGCAGGAGCGCGCCCACACGCCGGGAACGGCGCTGTCGGGCGGCCAGCAGCAGATGCTGGCGGTCGGCCGGGCGCTGATGGCCAACCCTTCCTTGATCCTGCTCGACGAGCCGACCGAAGGCCTGGCCCCGGTGATCGTCGATCAGCTCGCGCGCATCTTCAACCAGGTCGCCGGCCAGGGAACGGCGCTGCTGCTGATCGAGCAGAACATGAGCCTGGTGGTGCGCGTGGCCGAGCGCTATTGCGCCATGGCCAAGGGCTCGGTGGTGGCCCAGGGCCGGGTCGAGAACACGCGCGAAAGCCTGAAAGACCTCGAAACCCATGTGATGGTCTGAGCCTTTTCCTTTTTTTTATTGAAGCAACGGCCGCCGGACCGTTTCCGGTGTCTAGAAATTGGAGACAAAACATGTTCAAGATGAAACCCCTTCAGCGCGCGCTCGCTGCCCTGGCCCTGGTCAGCGCCCTGCCCCTGGCGGCGATGGCGCAAGGCAAGGAGCCGGTCAAGGTCGGCCTGGTGTCGTCCAAGTCGGGCGTGTTTGCCCAGCAGGGCGAGGAAGTGATGCGCGCCGTGCAGTTCGCGATTGACGAGGCCAATGCCAAGGGCGGCGTCGATGGCCGCAAGGTCGAGGTGCAGAGCGGCGACGACGAGGGCACGCCAGACGCCGGTCGCCGCGTCGCCGAAAAGCTCGCCAGGGACGGCCACAACCTGCTGATCGGCGCGATTCCCTCGTCCATCTCGCTGGCGATTGCCCAGAACCTGGACCGCTGGGACGCGGCCTATTTCATCGTCGCCAGCAAGTCCGACAAGCTGACCGGCGACACCTGCCGGGCGCGCAGCTTTCGCACCAACCACTCGGACGCCATGGACATCGCCATGATCAACGAGTGGGCCAAGAGCCTGAAGGAAAAGAAATTCGCCGTGCTGGCCGCCGACTATGTCTGGGGCCGCGACTCGGGCGAATCCTTCAAGAAAGCCGCTGAAACTTCCGGCAAAAGCGTGCCGCTGAGCCTGTACGTGCCAATGGGCACCAAGGACTTCTCGCCCTACATCGCGCAACTGAAAGATTCGGGCGTGGACGCCATCTGGGTCGCCGAAACCGGCCGCGACGCGATTGCCTTCGTCAAGCAGGCCGAGGAGTTCGGCCTGATTCCCAAAACGAAGCTGATCGGCCACTCGCTGATCCAGAACTTCATGATCAACGGCACCGGCAAGGCGCTCGAAGGCACGCCGGGCACCACGGCCTACACGCCGGACATCGACAGCCCGCGCAACAAGGCCTTCGTGACGGCCTGGAAAGCCAAGTTCAACCGCCTGCCGACCGACAACGAAGGCCAGGCCTACAACGGCGCGCAGGTGATGTTCGACGGGGTGAAGCTGGCCAAGAGCGTCAAGCCCGCCGATGTCAGCAAGGCCCTGCGCGGCGCCCAGCTCGACACCCTCTACGGCAACCTGACGATGCGCGCGGCCGACAACCAACTGCTGCTGCCCAACTACGTGGGCCGCGCCAAGGTGGTCGATGGCGTGCTGCGCCCGGTGGTGGAACACACCTTCCCGCCATCGATCATCCCCGCGCCTTCGCCGCTGTGCAAGATGTAAGGGCCGTTCATGCCGCATATCCAGATTGACTACACCGCCAACCTGGCGGACGCGGTGATCACGGGGCGGCTGGTGGACAGGGTTCACCAGGCCGCCGTCGATTCAGGCATCTTTCCGGTCTGGGGCATCCGCACCTTTGCGCAGGCCATGGGCGAGTACCGCGTGGGCAATGGCGAAGCCGGCAACGGCTTCGTCAATGTCACCGTGCGCATCGCGCCGGGGCGCAACCTGGCCCTGCGCCAGCGCATCAGGCAGGAACTGTTTGGCGCCGTGCTTGCCGCCATGGGGCCGCTGTTTGACAAGCACCGGCTGGGCTGCCAGCTGGAGGTCACCGAATTCGACGCCGATACCAGCGTCTATCAAAACAACCTGGCCACGACCGATGACCCCGCAGAGCCCATCGTCTGCCGGCCCGCGCCATGACGCAGGAGAAACTCCCCATGAAACGTGTGCTGATCACCGGAGGCAGCGGCTTTCTGGGCGCCTGGATCATCCGCCGCCTGAACGCCAGGGGCCTGGAAGCGCGGGTGTTCGACATCCATGAGCGCCGGCAGACGGTGGCCGCCATTGCCGGCGACGTGGCGCACCAGCTCGACTGGCGCGTGGGCGACATTGCCGATGGCGATGCGGTCAGCCAAGCGATGCAGGGCTGCGACGGCGTGATCCACCTGGCCGGCGTGCTGACGCCCGACTGCGCCGCCAACCCAGTGCGCGGCGCACGGATCAACCTGATCGGCACGCTCAATGTCTTCGAGGCCGCGCAGGCCGCAGGGGTCAGGCAGGTGGTCTATGCCAGTTCGGCCGGCGTCTATGGCCCGCTCGATGCGCGGCACCCCTTTCCGATGACGCATTACGGCGCCTTCAAGCTCGCCACCGAAGGCTCGGCGCGGGCCTACTGGCATGACCGGAGAATCGCCAGCATCGGCTTTCGGCCCTTCGTCGTGTACGGGCCGGGGCGCGAAACCGGCGTCAGCGCCGGCCCCAGCCTGGCCTGCCGGGCTGCTGCGCGCGGCGAAGCCTGCACCTTGGGCTACACCGGCGCGGCCGGGCTGGTTTACGTGGACGACGTGGCGCAGGCGTTCGAGCAGGCGCTGCTCACGCCCGCGCAGGGCGCCAGCGTCTATAACCTGATCGGACAGACCGCCACGGTCGATGAAGTCATGGCCGAAATCCGCCGCCAGGTGCCGGGCGCCCGCCTGCAGGCCGAAGGCCCGCCGCTGACGATTGCCCCCGGCCTGAGCGAGGAAGGGCTGGAGCAGCTCTTGCCCGGGCGCCAGATCACCTCCCTGGCGGACGGCATCGCGGCCACGCTGCGGCACTACCGGACGGCTTGAGTGCGATCAGCCGTGGCTCAAGATGCTACCAAAACAATAGCTGTTTATGCCCGCCAGTATTGCGCAAAGCCATGATTTACTCCTATTATTTAATCGTGAAGCGCGTGTCGGACGCCATGACGCAGTATTGACATCTCCTATGGAAAAACACTCATGACCTCGCCTTCTTCACTTCATGCCCTCGTCACCGGCGCCACAGGCGGAATTGGCCGGGGCATCTGCCTTGCGCTGATCGAGCAGGCGCGCAAGGACGGCGCGGCCATCCACATTGCAGCCGCCGCCTCGCAGTCCGGCGACAAACTGGAAAGCCTGCTTGGTGAATTAAGGGCGGCCGGCGCCACCGCCAGCGGCGTGACCGGCGACATCACCGACCCGGCCCAGTGCGCCGCCCTGGTGGCCCAGGCGCAAGCCAGCGGCGGCGACCTGACGGCGCTGGTCTGCAACGCCGGCGCTTCCGGCCCCGGCCAACTCGCCGATTTGCCGGTCGCCCAGTGGGACACCACCTTCAACCTCAACACCCGCTCGGCCTGGCTGCTGGCGCAGGCGGCCCGTGACTCGCTGGCGCGCACGCGCGGCAGCATCACCGCGATTGCCTCGATGTCGGGCTTGACGCCGCACCCCGGCTATGGCGCCTACTCGGCGGCCAAGGCAGCGCTGATCATGCTGTGCCGCCAGCTGGCGCAGGAATGGGCGGCCGACGGCATCCGCGTCAACACCGTCTGCCCCGGCATGATCCGCACGCCGCTGACCGAAGCGGTGTACCAGGATGCGGACACGCTTTTGAAACGGCAAGCGCTGGTGCCGCTGGGCCGCATCGGCCGGGCCGAAGACGTGGGCGCAGCGGTGGCTTTTCTGGCCAGCGCGGGCGCAAGCTACATCACCGGCCAGAACCTGGTCGTGGACGGCGGCATTTCGGACCACATGCTGGCGATGATTCCGGGCCGGCCCGGGAAGCCGCCGGTGGGGCTGGTGGGCGGCTGAGTTGGTTTTTGCTTCCAAGCCACGATCTCGGGTTGCGATACATCAGGCTGTGGCGATTCATCGCCCCGGCGAGCACCGTCACGGATGGCCGCGCTGGGCTTGCCATGATTTAACAAGGCGGGAACGCTGGCAAAGGTGGATTTTCAGTTTCGGAGTATTCGGGTCCAGGCCACGAGACAGCAGTTGCGCCCAACGACGACAGCTTTAGACTGGCTGCTGACCTTCGCGCCGCTCTTAAGCAGTCGTTAACGCCTAAGTTAGGCTGCACGACCGGCGCCCACCGTTTGAATTCACTCAAGCCCAAGAAGATTGCTGACCGATTGCTCAAGCATTTCGATTAGCTCGGGATCCATGAACTTGTATTCGTCCGGAATGTCCAGAACATGGATTGGCTTGTTTTCGAGTAGCCGAGTGAACTCTGCCGCTAGCCTGGACTTATGCTTTTCTTCCATAACGAGGATGACATTGGCCCATCGAATGTCTTCGATTGAAACTTTATGGCGGGCATTTGGGCTTGTTCCTGCTGAGCGAGCCGCGACCTTTGGGTGTTTCCGCCAAAGTTGTTCCGCAGTTGGGCTGCGCCATTGATTTCTACTGCAGATGAACAGCACGTTGACCTTCTTGTCCAACTTTGACATTACCTCTTCTTGTATGAGCTGCTTTTCTGTTGTTCGTGGATAGTCGATCCCAAGCTGCTGCGCACGAGCAAGCTTGACGGATCGTGTGTACAGGTTCTTCCACTGCTTTTCTCGTGGGAGATCATCTTTGCTCGACATGCGGAGACCTTTTGAAGCCTAACGTCGAAGCCAAGCGGGGCCGCAGGCGTCCGACTTGGGCGACCAGTTAAAGAACATGCTGTCTTAGCGCGCTGGCAAAGCTTTCGACGCAATTGCGCCACTCGGGAATATAGCTTTGGTCAATTTTGAAGCCCCCCGACAAAACGGCCGAAGTACTTTCATCGAAGAACTCGTATTGGCCGTCGATACCTCCCATTGTTTCCATGGACAAAGAAAGAACGATGCCCCGCTCGGCACATGCCAATCTAGCAATGCCGGCTTGACCCACATTTTCATAAAGGGCACCGAGCTGCTTTGAAAAGTTGTCAAGGTCACCGACTTGAAGCCAAGCCTCAAAGTCGCCCTTGAAACCACCGGCCTGAACCTCAACGCGAACCCGAGCCCAGTCTTCGTCGTCCGCGCGGCGCAGTGCTTTCAGTTCGACACGAAATGTTGACGTCCTGAGTTGCATGTGCTTTAACGCAATTTAGCCGATCGCCTATCTTGGCATTCTCAAGCTAGACGACGAAATAAACCGGAAACCCACCCGTTGATGCCGAAGCCCCTCAAGCGGTAAGGCCCATGCCGCCTGGGTTTGCGGTCAATTTCACCAGAAGTTGAATTCATTTCCATCCCTTTGAACCCTGTCGCCTATCCTGGCGAAATTTGGTTAACGTCGAGTTCACTTCTTTCGACGCGTTTCATTTGGTCAGAACTATAGCCCAGTGAACCTTGCGCCTGGATGTCGGCTCCCGCTGCACCTGAGACATTCAATCACGCGGGTCAGGCCGGCGGTTGAGCCTGTTTCCACTTCAAGCCACGGGCTCAACCTGGCAGGTTTTTTTGTTTTGCCCGCAATAATGCACGCATGAACCTCACCCACCGCACCCTGCGCCGCGATGAAATGCCGGTTGTGATCGAGATGGCGGCCCGTGAGGGCTGGAACCCGGGCTTGCACGATGGCGACGCTTTTCATTCGGCCGACCCGCAAGGCTTTCTGGTTGCTGAATCTGCTGGCCGTGTCCTGGGCTGCATCAGCGCCGTCTCGTATGGCGCAGCGTTCGGCTTTATTGGCCTGTTCATCGTCGCGCCGGACTGGCGCGGGCAGGGTATCGGCCGCTCGCTCTGGGACGCCGGCATGGCCCGGCTGTCGGGGCGCGTCGTGGGTCTCGATGGCGTGCCGGCCCAGCAGGATTACTACCGCCGCAAGGGCTTCGAACTGGCCTGGCAGAACGTGCGCTTCTCGGGGACGGCGCAGCCCCGGGCCGCAGTGCCCGACACCCGGATCGGCCCGCTGGCGGCGATTGATTTCGCGTCCTTGTGTGCTGATGATCGCCGTGTTTTCCCGGCCCCGCGCGAGGCGTTTTTGCGCGCCTGGATCGACATGCCCGATGCCTGCGGCCTGGCCTGGACAGAGCAGGGGCGCATGGCCGGCTGGGGCGTGATACGGCCCTGCCGCGAAGGCTACAAGATCGGCCCGCTGGTGGCCGACCGCGCCGACATCGCCAACGCGCTGTATGACGCGCTCAGCCAGCAGGCGCCGGCAGGCAGCGCGGTGTTCCTGGATGTGCCCATGCCCAATACCGGCGCGCTGGAACTGGCCCACAGGCAGGGCTTGCAGCGCGTCTTCGAAACCGCCCGCATGTACCGGGGCGCGGCGCCGGCTTGCGCCATCGAGCGGGTCTATGGCATCACGAGCTTTGAGCTGGGCTAAGCCTTGCCTGGCAGTGCGGCGGGCGATTGCATACCGGCCGATTGCCCGGTGGCACTGCCCATCCGGGGCAAAGCCATCAGGCCCAAGTCGATGAAAACCACCCCCTGAGCCTCACAAATCCAGCACCAGCCTCGGCGTTTTGGCGCGTGAGCAGCACGGCGTGAACTGGTCGTTGGCGGCTTGTTCCTCGGGCGTGAGGTACATGTCCTTGTGGTCCGGGATGCCTTCAATCACGCGGGTCAGGCAGGTGCCGCACACGCCTTGCTCGCACGACACCTGCACGTCCACGCCCGCATCGGCCAGGGCCTGCACCACGGTCTTGTCGCTGGGCACCATGACGATGCGGCCGGAGCTGGCCAGCTGGACCTCGAAGCTGGCGTCGCTGTCGGATTTTTCCACCGTGCCGGCGAAGAACTCGTAATGCAGTTGCGCCTCGGGCCAGCCTTGCGCCTGCGCCGTGTTCAGCACGGCATCCATGAAGCCTTTCGGCCCGCAGACATACAGATGCACACCGCTGGCCGGGGTGCTCAGCAGCGCTGGAATGTCCAGCTTCTGGCCGGCCGCGCCATCGTCGAAGTGGAAATGCACTTTGGGCGCAAAACCGGAGCCGGCAATGCGCTGGTGAAATGCGGTGCGCTCGGGTGAGCGGGTGCAGTAGTGCATCTCGAAGTCGGCGCCGGTGTTGGCCAGCCGCTCGGCCATGCACAGGATGGGCGTCACGCCGATGCCGCCGGCCAGCAGCAGGTGGCGCTGGGCGTCGTGCGCCAGCGGAAAGTGGTTATTGGGCGCGCTGATTTGCAGCACTTGGCCTTCGGCGACCTGGTCATGCATGGCCCGGGAGCCGCCGCGCGACGCCGGGTCGCGCAGCACGCCGATCAGGTAGCGGTGGCTTTCAGTGGGGTCATTGCACAGCGAATACTGGCGGGTCAGGCCGCCGGGCAGATGCACGTCCACATGGGAGCCGGCGGAAAAGGCGGGCAGCGGTCCGCCCTCCTCGGCAACCAGCTCGAAGGTGCAGATGTCCACGGCTTCCCGCTGCTTGCGGGCGACGCGCACGGAGATTGTGGAGGTCATGCTCATGCTTGATTCCTTACGCGGTGGCCGTTGCACTGGCTGAAGCAGCGCCGGCCGCCTGCTCCTCGGCCATGATGCGGTCCAGTATCTTGCGCGACTGCACGCCGCCAGCGTCGATATTGAGCTTGAGCAAGGCGCGCTCCGGGTAGTCGAGCAGGTTTTGCTGCTGGCGCTGGAGCATTTCCAGGTCTTCACTGAAAATTTTGCCCTGGCCTTCGCGGATGGTGGCCGTCAACGCCTTGTCCCTGGGGTTGAACTTGCGCGCCATGCCCCAGAAATACCAGATCGAGGTTTCGGTTTCGGGGGTGATGAAATCAACCACGATGCTGTAGGCCTTGTGGTCGGGCGGGGCGTCGTAGCCGCCCATGCCGGCATGGGCCACGCCGACTTCGATCATCACATGGCTGGGCGGCGTGAAGCGGCAGATCTGCCAGCGGTCCACCGGCACGTCGTCGGCCAGGTTGTTGCCGCGCAGGGCCAGCTTCCAGAACGGCGGCGGCATGATGTTTTCCATGAACCGGCTGGTGACCACCTCGTCGCCATTGACGGTGGTCTTGCATGGCACTTCGTCGATTTCCTTCTGGCCGATGCTGCCCGAATGCACATAGGTTTCGTGCGTCAGGTCCATCAGGTTGTCGATCATCAGCCGGTAGTCGCAGTGGATATGGAACATGCCGCCGCCGTAGGCCCACTCGGGGTTTTCGTACCAGTCCTGGTGGGGAATTTTTGCCGGGTCAGCCTGCGCGGCATCGCCCGGCCATACCCAGATGAAGCCGTAGCGTTCTTCCACCGGGTAGCTGCGGATTTGCGGAAAGCCGCGCACGCGCTGGCCGGGCATGGCAATCGTCTTGCCGTCGCAGCCCATCTCCAGGCCGTGGTAGCCGCAGACCAGCTTGCCTTCGCTGACAAAGCCGAGCGACAGCGGCGCGCCCCGGTGCGGGCAGAAGTCTTCAAGCGCCGCCACGCGGCCTTCCTGGGCGCGGTAGAACACGATGCGCTCGCCGCAGATCTTGCGGCCCAGCGGCTTGTCGTCGATGTCCTGCGGGGTGCAGGCGACATACCAGGTGTTTTTGGGGAACATGATGTTGGACCTTTCTTGAGGTAGATAAAGACAGAGGGGTCGGCTCAAGCCCGGGCGACACCCAGCAGGCGGTCTAGCAACTCAGGCTGCTCGCTCAGGGCCTCTGCGCTGCCGCTGTGCACCACCGTGCCGTGGTCGAGCACCACGGCACGGTGGCTGATCGCCAGGATGGCCTGCGGATGCTGCTCGACGATGATGGCCGACAGGCCCTCGTCGCGGGTGATGCGGGCAATCGCGCGCAGCAGCTCCTCGACGATGATGGGCGCCAGCCCTTCGAGCGGCTCGTCGAGCAGCAGCAACTTCGGGTTGAGCACCAGCGCGCGGCCGACAGCCAGCATCTGCTGCTCGCCGCCCGACAGCTGCGTGCCCAGGTTGGTCTTGCGTTCGGCCAGGCGCGCAAACATTTTGTACACCCGGTCCGGGTTCCAGGGGCCGGGCCGGGCCACCGCCGTCAGGTTTTCATGCACCGTGAGTGACTTGAAGATGTTGCGCTCCTGCGGTACCCAGCCGATGCCGGCCGCCGCGCGCTCGTGCGAAGCCAGCTTGTGCAGGGCAATGCCGCCCAGCGAGATGCTGCCGCCATGCTGGCGCGTGGCGCCGGCCAGCGTGTTGATCAGCGTGGTCTTGCCGGTGCCGTTGCGCCCGAGCAGGGCCAGCGTCTGGCCTTCGCCCAGCGACAGAGACACATCGTTCAGCACGACGGCCTGGCCGTAGCCGGCGCGCAGGTTTTCAACTTTAAGGAGTTCAGCCATGGTGCGCCTCCTCGCCATGGCCCAGGTACACCGCCTTGACGCGCGGGTCGTTGGCGATTTCCTCGGGCGTTCCCTCTGTCAGCAAGGTGCCGTTGACCAGCACCGTCATGAAGTTCGCAAAACTAAACACCAGGTCCATGTCGTGCTCGATCAGCAGCACCGACACCTCGGCGGGCAGCGCGGCCACGGTTTGCAGCAGTTCCTCGCGCTCGCCGGCGGGCACGCCGGCCACCGGCTCGTCGAGCAGCAGCACGCGCGGCTCGCAGGCCAGCGCAATCGCGATTTCCAGCAGCCGGCGCTTGCCGTAGGCCAGCACGCGCGTCGGCTGGTTCATGACCTCGGTCAGGTGGAACTGCGCCAGCAGCTGCTCGCAGCGCTCGGCGACCTGTTTGTTGCGGCCCAGCGCCTGCCACCATTTCGTTCCCAGCCCCCGGTGCTGCGACACCGTCAGCGCCAGGGTTTGCAGCGGCGTGAGCGAATCAAACAGCTGGTTGATCTGGAAGGTGCGCACCATGCCGCGCTGCACCCGAAGGTAGGGCGCCAGGCCGGTGATGTCCTGCCCTTCGAGCGTGATGCGGCCCTCGGTCGGCTGCAGCACGCCGGTCAGCAGGTTGATCAGCGTGGTCTTGCCCGCGCCGTTGGGTCCGATCAGCGCATGGCGCGCACCCTTTTTCAGGTTCAGCGTGACGTTGTTGGTGGCGGTGATGCCGCCAAAGCGCATCACCAGCCCTTGCGCGGACAGCACCGTATCGGCGTCGTTGCGATGTATTTGATCAGTGCTCATGACTTGCCTCCGCGTGAAAACCAGGTCCACGGACGGATCAGCCGTTCACGGCCGACCAGCACCAGCACCACCAGAAACAGGCCAATCCAGAACGTCCAGTACTGCGGCGTGATCGACGACAGCGCATCCTGCATCAGCTTGAAGACGATGGCGCCCGCCACGCCGCCATACAGCCAGCCGGTGCCGCCGATCACCAGGATCAGCATCACGTCGGCCGAGCGGTGAAACTCGAACAAATCCAGCGACGCAAAGCCGGTGGTCTGCGTCATCAGCGCGCCAGCGGCGCCCGCAACGCCGGCAGCCAGCGTGTACACCACGGCCAGCTTGCGGTTGACCGGAATGCCGATGGCCATGGCGCGCAGCCGGTTGTCGCGAATTGCTTTCAGCGTCGCGCCGAACGGCGAATGCACCACCCGGCGCAGCAGCACGAACAGCGCCAAGAGCACCGTCAGCGAATACCAGGCGGCGGTGCGCCCGGCCAGGTCGAACTCGAATGTCCCGAGCAGCGGCCCCATGACCACGCCCTGCAGCCCGTCGGCGCCGCCGGTCAGCCAGTCCAGCTTGTTGGCCAGCTCCAGCAGGATCAGGCCGACGCCCAGCGTGACCATCAGCCGCGTCAGGTCGCTGCCGCGCATGATGGTGAACGAGCAGGCCGCGCCCAGCAGCGTCGCCGTGACTATGCCCACGGCCAGCCCGACCAGTGGATCGGGCATGACCAGCTTGGCGAACAGCGCGGCCGCATAGCCGCCCATGCCGAAGAAGGCGGCATGGCCGAGCGAGACAATGCCGGTGTAGCCCAGGATCAGGTCCAGCGACACCGCGAACAGCGCGACGATGGCGATTTCATTGATGATCGAGGCGTGGCTGGGCACCAGCAGCGGCGCGGCAAAGGCCAGCAGCCACAGCACCGGCTCCCAGGGTCTGAAGCGGCTGTCGTTCAGCAGCGATTGTTGTGGGGCGTTCATGTCACTTGCCTCCCTTGCGCACAAAGAGGCCTTGCGGGCGCCAGATCAAAATGGCGATCATCAGGCTGTAGACGATGAAGGCACCCAGCTTGGGGATGTAGTACTTGCCCGCCACGTCGGCAATGCCCAGCAGCAGCGCGGCCAGCAGCGGCCCGGTGATCGACGAGGTGCCGCCCACGGCCACGACGATCAAAAAGTACACCATGAACTTCAGCGGAAAGCTCGGGTCCAGCCCCAGCACCTCGGCGCCCAGCGCGCCGCCCAGGCCGGCCAGGCCCGAGCCCACGGCGAAGGTCGTGAGAAACACCATGTTGACATTGATGCCCAGTCCGGCGGCAACGCGCTGGTCATCGACCGAGGCGCGCAGCCGACTGCCAAAGCGCGTGTAGCCCAGCACATACTGCAAGCCCACGGTCAGCGCCGCGCACACGGCAATGATGAACAGCCGGTAGTGCCCCATGCCCAGCATCCAGGCGCCGCTGCCCAGTTCGGTGCGGCCCTTGAGCCATTCGGGCAGCTGGATGATCTGCTGCGTCGAGCCGACGAAGTAGTCCACGCTGGCCACCGCCATGAAGACCAGGCCAATGGAAAACAACACCTGGTCCAGGTGCGGCTTGTGGTACAGCGGGCGGTACAGCGTGCGTTCGAGCACGCCGCCCAGCAGCGCCGAGCCGATGAAGGCCAGCGGCAGGCACAGCAAAAACGGCACGCCAAAGCGCTGCATCAGCAGCACCGTGATGTAGCCGCCGGCCATGGCAAAGGCGCCGTGCGCCAGGTTGATGAAGTTCATCAGCCCCATGGTGACCGCCAGGCCGACCGCAAGGATGAAGAGCAGCATGCCGTAGGCAATACCGTCAAAAAGGATGGTCAGCATGGGGTGAAGATGCAGCCGCGCTTACTTGGCCTTGCCCGGATCCTTGACGTCCTTGATCACGTCGAATTCCACGTTGTAGAGCTGGCCGTCTTTCTTCTCGACCTTGCGCAAATAGATGTCCTGCACCACATCGCGCGTCTGCGCGTCGATGAACATCTTGCCGCGCGGGCTTTCGAAAATCTGGCCCTTCATGCCGGCCAGCAGCGCATCGCCGCCGCCCTGGCCCTTGCTGGTTTTCAGGGCTTCGTAGATCACGCGCATGCCGTCATAGCCGCCAACGGCCATGAAGTTCGGCCGCAAACCCTTGTTGGCTTTTGAAAAAGCCTCGACAAACTTCTTGTTCATGGCCGACGGATGGGCCGCCGAATAATGGTGCGAGGTGACCACGCCCACCGCCACATCGCCCATGTCGTTGAGCTGGTCGTCGTCGGTCACGTCGCCGGTGCCGATCAGCTTGATGCCGGCCTTGTCCAGGCCACGCTCGGCAAATTGCTTCATCACCGCCGCGCCCGCGCCCGACGGCACGAACACAAACAGCGCATCGGGCTTGGCATCCCGAACCTTCTGCAGAAACGGCGCAAAGTCAGGGCCACGCAACGGAACCCGCAGCGCTTCAGTCACCTGGCCGCCGTTGAAGATCAGGCGTTCCTTGAAATACTTTTCGGCGTCAATGCCGGGGCCGTAGTCCGACACCAGCGTGACGACCTTCTTGATGCCGTTCTTCGGCGCCCAGTCGGCCAGCGCGACAGATGCCTGGGGCAGCGTGAAGCTGGTGCGCACGATATAGGGCGAGGCCTGCGTGATGCTCGACGTGGCCGCCGCCATCACCACCATCGGCGTCTTGGACTGGGTGGCAATCGGCGCGGTGGCCAGCGCCGAGGGCGTGATGCCGAAGCCGGCCAGCACATTGACCTTGTCATTGACCACCAGTTCCTGCGCCAGGCGGCGCGTGGCGTCGGGCAGCGAGGTGTCGTCCTTGACGATCAACTGGATTTTCTTGCCGGCCACGGTGTCGCCGTTTTGCGCCATGTACAGGCGCGCGGCGGCCTCGATCTGCCGGCCCGTGGTGGCCTGCTGGCCGGTCATCGGCAGGATCAGCCCGATCTTGAAGGTGTTGTCCTGCGCCAGGGTGGCCGTGGCGGTGAAGGCCACGGTGGCCAGGGCGATGGCATGAAGGAAAAAGCGCTTTTGCATGGTGGTTGTCTCCAAAAAAATCGGGGGTTCAGGGTTGCTGCGGGTCCGGTGTTGACGGGCGCGTGTCACGCAGACCATTCCTTCAGGCTTCGCTTGCGGATCAGGCGCACGCCGGGCATGTGCTCGTTCTGGGGATTGCGCACGGCTTCGCGCAGGTTGCGCTTGGCCAGGCGGGAGTGTTCGCGCATGATGGATTCGGCGCGCGCGCCCTCGCGGTTTTCAATGGCGTCGAGCACCTCGCGGTGCTGGTCCTGCGCCACGACGAGCATGTCCCTGGCCTGCGGCGAGTTGGCCTGCACGACCACAAAAGCTGAAGCCGAGGCAAACGGCAGACTGGAGACACGCTCAAGCTCACGGCGCATGAACGGACTGCCCGACAACTCGCCCAGCAGGGTGTGGAATTTTTCATTGAGCACCACATAGCGAGAAAAGGCATCGTCGTTGAGCGCCGCTTCCCGCAGCAGGTCATCGACCTGGCGCAGGCATTCGCGGGCTTCCGCCAGCACCACCGGCGCCACGCCGCGCTCGGCGGCCAGCCGCGCAGCCATGCCTTCGATGGTGCCGCGCAGCTCGATGGCATCGGCCACGTCGCGTTCCGAGAAAGTGCGCACCGCGTAGCCGCCGTTGGGCAAGGTCTCCAGCAGGCCCTCCTGCTCCAGACGCATCAGCGCGGCCCGGATGGGGGTGCGCGAAACGCCAAGCTTTTCGACAATGGAAAGCTCGGCAATGCGGGCGCCGCCCGGCAACTCGCCGGCCAGAATCATCTCGCGCAGCCTGAGTTGCGCCTTGACGACCTGCGAGCCGCCCTCTTCCGGCATCTCGGCCGCCGGCGGGTCTGATGGAATGCTCATGGCCGGCCTCCAGCCATCCGAAGCATCAGGGGCATAGGCAAGGGCGCCGCCATGCCTGGAGCCGGGTCGTCAAGACAGACCCGGCGCAAAAGAAGAAAAGACGAATTCCAGCCATTCATGGATACGCAGTGTATACAGGAACTGGCATTTATCAACGACAAACCGCCTATTTAAGGGTATATACCGACGCTGCTGTATTCAATTGCGATGCTGCGCCCGGTAAAGCGCAGCCATGTCAGGGGTGTGGTGAATAGGCCGAACGACTAACGAAAGGCACTTTACTTAACCTAGGGTTTACCCTATACTGCAGTGCAACATAGCTCTACTTTCAAAGGATAAGCCGTTATGACCATCACCGCACTGCAAACCAAAAACTTCACTCACGACCAGTTCCAGCATGCAGGCAATGCCCTCCATTCGCTGGCTGCATCGGTTGCAAAATTGGTGACGACACTGTGGTCTGCGGCCATGCCGAGCCGTCAGCTTGTGCCCACGGTCCTTACCGCGCGGCAGGAAGCCGACCAGTTGCGCGCCATGGCTGACGATGTACAAAGGAGCGATCCCCGCTTTGCCCAGGATCTCTACGCCGCCGCTGACCGCCACGAACGGGCAGCCCGCTCTGAATAGAGGCGAAGCGAAGCGCATCGCAATCCGGGCTTGACCCGCGCCTTTGCAGGCAGTCGATCAAGCCCGGGTTGACGATGCAAATCCAGTCAGGCCGTTTCCAGCGCCAGCACCGCAGTCGCCGTATTTGAAATCGGGATGTGGTAGTTGCCCGTCACGCGGCGCACCTTGGAGCCGCCTGCCGCCGCCAGTGCGCCGCGCATCGCCACCCACATCAGCAGTTCAACGCCCTGGGTGCCGGTTTTTTCCACCAGCTCATGCACGCTGAACTGCGTAATCCACTCGGGGTTGGACTCAAGACTGTCCAAGAACTGAAGGTCGAATTCCTTGTTGATGAAGCCGGCGCGCTCGCCGTCGAGCTGGTGGCTCAGGCCGCCCGAGGCAATTACCGCGACCGTCTTGCTGCTGTCCCAGGACTTGATGGCCTCGCCCACGGCCTTGCCCAGGGCATACACCCGGCCCGGCTTGGGCAGCGGAAACTGCACGGTGTTGATGCACACCGGCACCACCGTGACCGGGCAGTCGCCCTCGGGCCAGAACAGTTTCAGCGGCAGCGTGCAGGCATGGTCCACCAGCATTTCCTGGCAGGTGACGATGTCGAATTCCTTCTCGACCAGAGTGTTGATGATGTGCCACGACAGGTCCAGCTCGCCCTTGAACGGCGGCAGCGTCGGAATGCCCCAGCCTTCGTCGGCATTGTTGTATTCAGGCGCGGCACCGACGGCGAAGGTCGGCATCTTGTCGAGGAAAAAATTCAGGCCGTGGTCGTTGTAGAACATCACCACCACGTCGGGTTTCTTCTCGCCCAGCCAGTCGCGAATCGGCGGAAAGCCGTCAAAGAACGGTTTCCAGTACGGATCTTGCTGCAGCCCCTTGTGAATCGCGCCGCCGATGGCCGGAATGTGGGACGTGCCGAGGCCGCCTATGAGTTTTGCCATGTTGTGTTCTCCTGGATGTTGTTGTGGGTTTACTGGCCGGCGGCGATGAGCCGGGCCTTGAATTCGTCCTTGGTCAGCCCGGTCTGCTGGGCGCCGATGTCCTGCATGTCGAGCCCGAAGATGCCGGCGAACTTGGCCAGGTAGTAGGCGTTGCCGCCGGCCGCAATCAGCTGCAGCACATTGCGCGCGCGAATGGCGGCGGCCTGCGTTTCGTTCAGGCCGTACTGGCGCATGTAGGCCTCTTCGTCCGCCTTGAAGGCGTTGCGGTTGTCCGCCGAGTTGAACGAAAAGCACATCTTGTTCAGCGCGTAGCCTTTTCGGGCCTGTTCGCCATCGAACTGCGTGGTGCCGGGAATCTTGGGAAGATTGGAAATCCTGGGTAACGGGTTGCTCACGGGGTGTCTCCTTTAACAAGCTTGATGTGTATCAAGCCCGCAGTATTCCCGCCCCATTGCCAAAGATAAACCGATGAATGATCATAGGATTCATGAGCAAATTCGATTGGTCCAACCTGGATGCCCACCTGTTGCAGCTGCTGGTGGCGGTGGTGGAAACCGGCAGCATCACCGGCGCGGCGCAGCGCCTGGGCGTCACACAGTCGGCCGTCAGCCATCTGCTGGACAAGCTGCGCGGCATCATTGGCGATCCGCTGTTCGTCAAGCGCGGCCGGGGCATCGTGGCCACCGCGCGGGCCGAAGACCTGGCGGGCCAGGCGCGCGAGTTGCTGCGCCAGCTGGAGCGTTTCGCGCAGTCGGGCGAGTTCGACCCGGCGCGCTGGCAGACCACCTTCACCATCGCCGCCAACGACTTCCAGCGCGACCTGCTGCTGCCGCCGCTGATGGCACGCCTATACGCCCAGGCGCCCGGCGTGGCGCTGCGCGTGATTCCGTCCGGCGTGCCGACGCTGGAGATGCTGCGCCACGCGCACTGCCAGCTCGCCATCAGCCCGCGCCCGCCCGAGGGCAGCGACATCCTGCAAAAGCGCCTGTTCGAGACGCGCTACCGCGTGTTTTACGACCCCGCCGTGCGCGCCGCGCCGCAGGGCATGGACGAGTACCTGGCGGCGCGCCACATCACCGTGGTCTATGAGCCGCGCCGCGCGCTGGACCTGGACCAATGGCTGGCCGGGCGCGGCGTGCAGCGCCGCTTCGCCGTGATGGTGCCCGGCTTCGCCGGCCTGCCCGCCTTCATGCACGGCAGCGACCTGCTGGCCACCGCGCCGGGCCTGCTGCAGACGACCGTGCTGCGCGGCCTGGCCAGCGCCGAGCCGCCCATGCCCTGCCCGCCCATGCCGATGTACATGATCTGGCATGTGCGGCACCAGCATGATGCGGCGCATCGGTGGCTAAGGGGGCAGCTGGAGGCGGGGGTGGCGGCGGTGCAAACGGAGACTGCTGCGCGGTAACAGCCGTGCTGGCCGTCGGGAGGAGCGCCATTTTCCATTGTGAACAGCCGCTACGTCCATTTTTCACGTCAAATCGGCCTCCTGCGCAAGCTGGATATGCGCAAGCAGCTATCAAATAAATAGCAAAATCTTCATACAGCGCTGGCAGGTAGAAGTGCCCTCTTTGGCAGTCCAGACGGCCTGGGCGTTTTTTTGATCTCCCCAACCCTGCGAAATTTCGCCTTTTGCACAGCTTCCATGCAATACAAGACCGGGAAACTGGAAAATACCGGACTTTTTCGTTAAAAATCCCAACAACCTAACTTGGGGCATTAAATTACCATGAGCGCTTTTAACGAAGAACGTGTGCTGAGCGTCCACCACTGGACCGACAAGCTGTTCACCTTCACCACCACCCGCGACCCTTCGTTGCGCTTTAGCAACGGGCATTTCACCATGATCGGCCTGCGCGTCAACGGCAAGCCGCTGCTGCGCGCCTACAGCATCGTCAGCGCCAACTATGAAGACCATCTTGAATTCCTGAGCATCAAGGTGCCCGACGGCCCGTTGACCTCGCGGCTGCAGCATATCCAGGTGGGCGACAGCATCGTCGTGGGCCGCAAGCCTACCGGCACCCTCTTGATTGACTACCTGCTGCCGGGCAAGCGCCTGTATTTGCTGTCCACCGGCACCGGCCTGGCGCCATTCATGAGCATCATCCGCGACCCGGCCACCTATGAAGCCTTCGAGCAGGTCGTGCTGGTGCATGGCGTGCGCACGGCCGACGAACTGGCTTACCACGATCTGGTGACGGAGCACCTGCCCCAGCATGAGTTTTTGGGCGAGATGCTTTCCAAACAGCTGCTGTACTACCCGACGGTGACGCGCGAGTCCTACCGCACCATGGGCCGCGTCACCGACCTCATGGAAAGCGGCAAGATGTTTGAAGACCTCAAACTTCCGGCGCTCGATGCGGCCCATGACCGGGTGATGATTTGCGGCAACCCGCACATGCTCAAAGACCTCAAGCACATGCTGGAAAAGCGCGGCTTCAAGGAGGGCAATACCTCCAGGCCCGGGGATTTCGTGATCGAGCGTGCTTTCGCGGAGCAGTGAATCGCCGCCCGGCGGGATCACCGTTCAGGCCGGAAAAAGCACCCGCACTTCCAGCCCCGGATGCGCGTTGCGAACGGCCGGGCTGCCGCCATCCCTTAGCGCAAACTTCACCCTTGCGAACAGGCAACTCCAGCCCATCCTTTCAGCATTTCCGAACGAGAGATCCATCCTGTTCATCGGTCATCAGATGTCTAGCAAGCCGCGCAACAGCGCGCCCAGCCATGCGCAGGCCCGCTCCGGTTCTGCGGCATTCATCTCGCTGGGCAAAACACCGGGCTGCATCGGATCAGCCTGCGCCCACAGCAGCGCAGCAACAAGGTCGCGGCCGGGCTCGTCGAGGAGTGCACGCATGTCGTACCCCAGCATGCGCGGGCCGGCCAACTCGTACTCGAAGTCATCGCCTAGCGTCCAGTCCAGGAACTCTTCCCAGAGCCGGGCTTCGTTGGGCGCGCTCAGGTAGTGGCGCAGGATCAATTGAAGATCGTGTGCGTCTTTGCGCGGGGAACGGTAATGCCGGTCTTGCCAGCAGACGATCTTGAGCAGCGCAAGTCCGGGCAGGGACACCACCCTGGACTGCACGTTGCCGGGCAACACGATGGGGTGTGCCGTGGCAAGCGCTTCGCGAAAACCAAACACATCCATGACCACATCGCCACGCGGCGGCCAGGCAATGGTCCGATCACGCGTCTCGATACTGCCAAACGGAACCAGATCAACCGGCAAACCATTTTGGTGCCGCAGCCGGTGCGCAACCGTCGCCGAGGCTTGAAAGGCGCCGCTGGCGGTCAAGCGCTCCTTCAGCGCGACAAAGGCGGCCCAATCAGGAACGGCCAGGCCGAAGTCGATGTCTTCGGTTTTGCGCTGCATGTCGATGCCGTAGCCGTACAGCAAGTGCAGGTCGCGGGCAAAAGCGCCCGTGATGACGATGGCTATGCCCATCGGGGCCGCCACCGCCTCGACATCGGCCACCACACGGGCATGCAGCGCCAGTTCAGGCCGCAGGGAAAAGTCGAGCAAGGCAGCGGTCATAAATCATTTCTGCAGTTTCAAGGCACCGGCTGTCGCCCGTGGCCAGCAGATCGGCATAGACCAGTGCCGGCGGCACGATGCCGGGCTGCCCGTCGGCGGGCAATGTCCCCCA
The DNA here is from genome assembly GCF_000015505.1 of Polaromonas naphthalenivorans CJ2. Taxonomy (GTDB): domain Bacteria; phylum Pseudomonadota; class Gammaproteobacteria; order Burkholderiales; family Burkholderiaceae_C; genus Polaromonas; species Polaromonas naphthalenivorans. The sequence goes on from NC_008781.1 coordinate 2,882,927, forward strand.
GAACGGCTTGCGCAACTCGACCACGCGGCCGTCAGCCAGCGTTGCGCTGGCGTTGATCACGCGCTGCATGCGCTGCTCCACCAGGAGTCGGGCGGGCATCTTTTCGGCATACAGCGTGAGTACGCCCGGCCGCAGATGCTGTACCAGCAGCCGGGCGGCCGCCTCGCCCCCCCACAGCGCCTGGGCCGGCTCGATTTCCCAGTCTTCCCATGCATCAAAGCTGGGGGTGGCGTAGATAGCCTGCAGGGTTTTGGGGCGCAGCCGGCGTGCGTAGTCCAGCGCCCACGCATCCAGAAAACGCCGGGTGGTGTTCAGGCGGCGCTGTTTGCCTTGCACCAGCAAGTGACCGGCCTGCTGCAAATCGGCCAGCACGGCCGGAATCGCGCCCAGCGCCACGCCGGCCACCGCTGCAATGGCACGGTACGGCGCCACAGCCAGCGCCGGGTTGCAGATCAAGGCGAACTGCACTTTCAGCCCGGCGTTGGCGAAAGCTTTTCCCACCGTGGCGGCCACCGGCTTGTCCTTCAGCTTGCGTCCGGTGACATACACCAGCAAGCCCGGGTTTTCCAGGTAAGCATTGCCTGCGGCATCGGCAAACGGCTGCTTTTGCCCGCGCAGTTTCTCGGCCATGGGCGTCGAAAAGCAGTCCGTGACCAGCAAGCCCGGCAGGCCGGTCATTTCGGCGGCATGACGCATCTGCGCGGTGGCAGCTCCCAATGTGGCTGGCGTGAGCATGCGCTTGACTTCCACCGTATAAGTCATCTGCGCATCGCCCTTGCCCACGCGCAGACAGCCATCTCCCCAGGATGGGGACATATCTTTCAGCGGCTGAAGAATGCGCGCGTCAAGCCCCAACTGCTGCAAAGCGGTGGCGGCACGCTCGATCAGGCCGGCTTCATTGATGGATTCATGGTTTGCGTACATGGCCAGATTATGAACAGAATCCACTTCTTGTTCAATATTTATCACTGTTCATAAAAGAAGAACATATTCAAAAAATGAACAAATTTCGTCAACTGCCAAGCCTGCCGGCAGAATCTTTCAGCCCGGCAGAAGCACCCGCACTTCCAGCCCCGGATGCGTGTTGCGCACAACAAGGCTGCCGCCATGCGCCTGCGCCACCAGCCGGCACAGATACAGCCCCAGGCCCACGCCGCCCGTGGCGCGGGTGCGGGCGCTGTCGGGCCGGTAAAAGGGTTCGGCCAGATGCGCCAGCGCGGCCTCTTCAACGCCGGGGCCGTGGTCGCGAACGGCGAGCCGCAGCCCCTGCCCTTGCGCGCTGACACTGACTTCAGGCGGCCGGCTTGACTCGACACTGTGGCGCAGTGCGTTGTCGAGCAGGTTGCGCACCAGCAGGCGCATGCGGGTGCTGTCCAGCATCTGGAGCGGCACATCAGCCGAAGCGCTGACCGTGACGCGCTGCGCGGCGGGGTTGCTGGCGCTCATCCCGTGAATCACTTCTTTCACCAGGCTGCCAAGGTCAGTCGGCTCCAGCTGCAGCGCGGCGTGGCGGCTGGCCAGGCGTTCGCTCTCCAGCAGGCCGGTGACCAGGTCGCGCATCAGCGCCAGGTCGCGCAGCAAGGCGTCGCGGGCGGGCTGCACCTCGGCGGTTTCGGGCAGCAACTCGGTGTTGAGCCGCGCGCGGGTCAGCGGGCTGCGCAGCTCGTGGCTGATGGCCAGCAGCAGGCCGCGCTTGGCGTCGAGCATCTGCCGGATGTCGGCGCCCATGGTGTTGATGGTGGCGGCCAGCTCGCCCAGCTCATCGGGTTTTTGCGGGCAGCGCAAGGCAATCGGCTGGTCGAAGTCGCCCGCGCCGAAGCGCAGCGCGCCGGCGCGGATGTCGTCCAGCGGGCGCAGCAGGCGGCGCACGCGGGCATAGGCCAGCGCGGTCAGCAGCAAGAGCGCAGCCAGCGTAGCCCAGCCGACGAAGCGCGGGCGGTCGTGCCAGGCCTTCACGTCCACGCCGAACACGATCTTGTGGCCGTCCGCCGTGCTGCGCTCGAAGAAGCGAAGCTCATCTTCATTCCAGCGCCTGCCGAAATTCTTGCCGTGCTGAAAGTCGGGCGCATCCGGGTGGCTGCGCCAGTTGACCGCCGGGCCGCTGATGCGAACGCTCAAGGGCAGGCGTTGAATCAGCGCCGTGGCGCGCTCCTGGCTGGGCGGGCTGCCGATGTCAGCGGCCAGCCGGTCCACGTAATCGACGACCAGCGGACGCGCGGCGTCGCGCCAGCCGATGGACAGCGCGTACTGCATGCCCAGCAGAAACGTTCCGGCCATCACCAGCGCCAGCAGCAGGAACAGCGTCATCAGCCGCACGCGCAGCGAATGCGCGAGTGCATGCCGGGCGCGGCGGTGCCAGCGCGGACGTTGCCGCAAGCGCTCGGTGCTCATGCCGGGCGGCGGCCCAGCGCGAGCGAATAGCCCGCGTTGCGCAGGGTCTTGATGCAGTCCAGCGGTTCGAGCTTCTTGCGCAGGCGGCTGACCACGATGTCCACCGCGCGGGTGTACAGCTCGGCCTCGTGGCCGCGCAGGCGACTCAAGATGTCGTCGCGGCTGAAGACCCTGCCCGCTTCCCGCGCCAGCAGGTGCAGCAGGTCGAATTCGGTGCTGGTCAGCTCCAGCAGCTCGCCCTGGCGCTGCACGGTGCGCGTGACCGGGTCCAGCACCAGGCCATCGAACACCAGGCGGGCGGTATCCGGCGGGGTGATGGCGGCAGGCGGGGCGACGCGGCGGCGCAGCACGGTCTGCACGCGCGCCACCAGTTCGCGCGGCTCGAAAGGCTTGGGCACGTAGTCGTCGGCGCCCAGCTCCAGCCCGACGACCCGGTCCATCACCTCGCCCCGGGCGGTGAGCATGATGACCGGGATGTCGCTTTCCTTGCGGATCAGGCGGCACAGCGCAAAGCCGTCCATCTCGGGCAGCATCACGTCCAGGATGGCGGCGTCCAGGCCGCCCTGGCGGATCAGCTCAAGCCCGGCGCCGGGGCGCAGCGCGCACACCAGCTGCATGTCAAAGCGCGCAAAGTAGGCCGCCAGCGGCCCGCCGAGTTGCGCGTCGTCGTCGATCAGAAGGATGCGGTGCATGCGGCATTTTCCCACCGGCGGCGGTGGCGCAATATCAAGCGGCGAAGGTGCTGCTGATCGGCGCCAGCAACGTGCGCGGAGCCATGGCTCACCCGCCCCTAGCCGCGATGCGACCAGCGGCCACGGCGTTCCATGAATTCGCGCACCTTTTGCTGCTGGGCCGGGTTCAGGCTGTTGTAGAAGTCGGCCAGCGCGGCAATGACCTCGGGGCTGCCGGCCTGCAGGGCCGTGGCCTTCTGGTTGACGAGCGCCTGGGCGCGTTCGGCGTCGAACTTGTCGCCCGCCACCAGCGCCTTGATCTCGGCGCGCGGGTCATTGCCCTGGCCCATCAGCGCGAGGCGCTGCGCATGCAGCTTGTCGCCCAAGGTGGACAGGCGCTTTTTCTGGTCGGCGTTGAGGTCGAGCTTGCCGGCCATGCGGTCGATCATCTTTTCGCGCATCTGCGCCGATTGCTCGGCGCTCATGCCGGCGTCGTATCCGTGGTGGCGGCTGGCGCAGGCCGTCAGGCCGCCGATCACCAGCGAAGCGCCAAAAAGGCCGAACAGGGTGCGTTTGATCCAGGGTTTCATGACGGGTTTCCTTCTTCAAAGAAGCAGTTGAACAAGGCTGTCATGGTGCCGGGTGAAAGCCGTCCGGTCATCTCGCGGCGGTATCGGTTTGTTTCGTTTTATATCAATGCTGCCCGGCGGCCGCCAGCACTTTTTGAATCAAATAAGGCTTTTGCGCAGGGTGGACAAGCGCAGACAGCTATCAAATAAATAGCTATTTTTAAACGCCTTAATCCTTGTTCACCTTGCCGCGCAGCTCCTTGGTGGCCGAGCGCTGGCTCTTGCTTTCCAGCCGGCGCTGCTTCGAACCATAGCTGGGTTTGGTCGCGCGCCGGGGCTTGGGCGGATTGGACACGCCGTCGATGACCTGCTGCAGGCGGGCCAGCGCATCGGCCCGGTTCATCTCCTGGGTGCGGTGCTGCTGTGCCTTGAGCACCAGTACGCCTTCCTGGGTGATGCGGCTGTCGCTCAGGCACAGCAGGCGCTCCTTGATCTCGTCAGGCAGCGACGAGGCCGCGATGTCAAAGCGCAGATGCACCGCGCTCGACACCTTGTTCACGTTTTGCCCGCCCGCGCCTTGCGCCCGGATGGCGCTGAGCTCGACTTCGCGCTCGTCCACTAAAAATTTCAGCATGGCTCAATGCCCGTCAAAGGGGTTCAGCGGGTAAACGGCAATTATCGGCGATGGCGGCAAAGCATAGACAATCGGCGCATGACCTCATCACACCCTGCGCCCACCCATTTCAAAGCCGTGATCTTCGATTGCGACGGAACGCTGGTTGACAGCGAAACCAGCGGCATGACCGCGCTGTACGAAGAAGCCTGCAAGCTCGGTTATTCGCTGCCCCTGGCGCAGGCGCTGGACGGCTTTCGGGGCCGGCAAATGGCGCTGTGCATCGAGATGATCGAAGCCCATACCGGGCGGCCCGCGCCCGCCGGGTTCATGGCCACGGTGCGCCTGGCCATGGCCGACAAGTTCCGCACCGGCATCACGGCCATGCCCGGCGCGCCGGAGTTGCTGCAAGCGTTGCGCCGGGCCGGGGTGCCCTACTGCATCGCGTCCAACGGGCCGCAGGACAAGATGGAACTGACGCTGGGCCTGTCGGGCCTGCAGGGCTATTTTGAAAAGCATGTGTTCAGCGCCTACGAAGTGGGCCACTGGAAGCCGTCGCCCGAGCTGTTTTTTCACGCCGCGCGCGAAATGGGCGTTGAAGCGGGCGGCTGCGTGGTGGTCGAAGACAGCCTGCCGGGCATCGCCGCCGGGCTGGCAGCGGGCATGCGCGTGTATTCGATGTGCGAGCCCGAAACCGTTCCCGCCGACGTGGCCGCGCAAGTCGTGCAGATCGGCGGCCTGGCCGACCTACATGCTGCATTTAGCTTGAACAGCGCTGTTTAAGCGCTTGTCGCTGGCCACAAAACCGGCCTGCGCCACATACCGGAACGCTATTTATTTCATAGCTGCCAGCGCTTATCCACATTGCGCAAATGGCATTTTTCATCGCCAAATCATGCCCGGCAAGGTCAGGCGCCAACACTCCCCGTCACCGGCAGCACGATGCCGGTGATATAGCTCGCGCACACCGGCGAAGCCAGGAACACATAGGCCGGCGACAGCTCTTCGGGTTGCGCCGGGCGCTTCATGTCGGTGTCGGCGCCGAATTTGCGGATCGCCTCGGGCGTCTTGTCGGCCGGATTCAGCGGTGTCCAGACCGGGCCGGGCGCTACCCCATTGACGCGAATCCCCTTGTCGATCAGGTTGCTGGCCAGCGACTTGGTGAACGCATGGATCGCGCCCTTGGTGGCCGAGTAGTCGAGCAGCTTGGCGCTGCCTTCGAGCCCCGTGACCGAGCCGGTGTTGATGATGCACGCGCCGCGCTTGAGGTGCGGCAGCGCGGCCTTGGCCATGTGGAAGTAGCCGTAGATGTTGGTGCGCAGGGTTTCGTCGAAGCGCTCCTCGGTCAGGTCTTCGAGCGAGTCGGCATGCTCCTGGAAGGCCGCGTTGTTCACCAGGATGTCGAGCTTGCCGAGTTCCCTGACGGTTTTCTCGACGACCTTGCGGCAGAAGGCTGCGTCCTTCACGTCGCCGGACATCAGCAGGCAGCGCCGGCCCTCGGCCTCGACGCAGCGCTTCGTTTCCTCGGCATCGGCATGTTCGTTCAGGTAAAAAATCGCCACGTCGGCGCCTTCGCGCGCAAACAGCACCGCCACCGCGCGGCCAATGCCCGAGTCGCCGCCGGTGACCAGCGCGGTCAGCCCTTCGAGCTTGCCGCTGCCCTTGTAGCCCGGTGCCATGAACCTGGGCTGCAAGTCCATGTCGGCCTCCAGGCCCGGTTTTTCGAGGTGCTGCGCGGGCATGGGCGGCGCGGGCTGCTCGGCCACGCCGACCTGGACGGCTTGCTTTTTGGGCTGCCCGCCGCCGGATTTTTCAGCGTCCTTGTCGTCTTGCTGCCGCTGGATGCCGCGCTGCTTGTCAACCACCGATTCGGCGCTGTCTTGGGGCGATGCCCGTGGTGAAGTCTCTGCCATGAAGCCCTCCAGAAAGGATCAAAAACCTGAATCTACGGCCTTGATTTTTCCCGGAATGTAGGAGGACTCCCCGCCTCGAACCCAGCCTTGCCAGCGTGGACGCTTCAGCCCCGGCTGCGCATGATGTCCGGCGTGCTGACCTTCACATCGCCGCATTGCGCGCGCTGGCGCAGGGCGTGTTCCATGACGACCAGCGCCAGCATGGCTTCGGCAATCGGCGTGGCGCGAATGCCGACGCAGGGGTCGTGCCGGCCCTTGGTCACCACCTCGGCCGGGTTGCCGGCCGTGTCAATCGACTGGCGCGGCGTGATGATGGAGCTGGTCGGCTTGATGGCAATCGACACTTCCAGGTCCTGCCCGGTGCTGATGCCGCCAAGCACGCCGCCGGCATTGTTCGACATGAAACCTTCGGGCGACAGCGAATCGCCGTGCGTGGTGCCGCGCTGCGTCACGCTGGCAAAGCCGGCGCCGATTTCCACGCCCTTGACGGCGTTGATGCCCATCATGGCAAAGGCGATGTCGGCATCCAGCTTGTCGAACAGCGGCTCGCCCAGGCCGACCGGCACGCCAGAGGCTACCACGCGGATGCGCGCGCCGCACGAGTCGCCCGCCTTGCGCAGCGCGTCCATGTAGTTTTCAAGGTTTGACACGTCGGCCACCGGGGCGAAAAATGGGTTGTTGGCCACATGCTCCCAGGACTCGAACGGAATCATGGCCTCGCCGATCTGCGCCATGCAGCCGCGAAACGTCGTGCCGTATTTCTCAAACAGCCACTTCTTGGCCACCGCGCCGGCCGCCACCATGGGTGCCGTCAGCCGGGCCGACGACCTGCCGCCGCCGCGCGGGTCGCGCAGGCCGTACTTGTGCAGATAGGTGTAGTCGGCATGGCCGGGCCGGAAGGTATCGAGGATGTTGCCGTAGTCCTTGCTGCGCTGGTCGGTGTTCTTGATCAAGAGGCAGATCGGCGTGCCGGTGGTCTTGCCTTCATAGACCCCGGACAGGATTTCGACCGCGTCGGGCTCGTTGCGCTGCGTGACGTGGCGGCTGGTGCCCGGCCGGCGCCGGTCCAGGTCGCCCTGGATATCGGCCTCTGACAGCGCCATGCCCGGCGGGCAGCCGTCAATCACGCAGCCAATGGCCGGACCGTGGGATTCACCAAAGTTGGTGACTGCGAAGAGATTTCCAAAGGTATTGCCGCTCATGGCGGGGATTATCCCAGACGATTTTGTGTGGCCCAGAACAAAGGCCACGCCTCCCTATCCGGCACTCAACGTGCATTGCTGATGGGTTGCGTCGCAGCGTTAGCCGACGTTCAGGCATAACGCCTATCCATTCATAGTTACACTAATTACAAAAAATCCTTGTGGACGCCTCCCAAGACAATTTTTTTGGGCCATTTTTGAAACGACATCACCTGTCGCCCCTGTCGGTTAGCCTTGAATTCAACTTTTCAAAGCCACCCAAAATGCCCAATCTGACAGCCGCCCATCACGACACCTTGGTTTACCGCCTTGCGCTCATCCTGGTCAAACTCAACCAGGGCGAAAAGCTCGACCCGCAGGCGCTTGCCGATGAATTCAGTGTCAACCTGCGCACCATCCAGCGCGACCTGAACGAACGCTTTGCCTACCTGCCGCTGGAAAAGACCGATGGCCTGTATCACCTGCATCCCACGTTTCTAGGCAAGCTCAGCACCCGCGATGTGGAACGCTTTGCCAGTCTGGCGGGTGTGCGCGGCCTGTTCCCTTCGCTGTCCGACGACTTTTTGCGCGATATTTTTGACACGGGCATCCAGGCATCGCTGCTGGTCAAAGGCCACAACTATGAACACCTGGCAGGCAAGGAAGCCAACTTTCGGCAACTGGAGCAAGCCATCGTTACCCGGCGCAGCATTGCTTTTGAGTACCGCAAAGACGAGGGCATCAAACTCTATGCGGATGTCGAGCCTTACAAGCTGATGAACCACAAGGGCATTTGGTATCTCGCGGCCAAGGACGGCGGCAAGCTCAAGACCTTTTCGTTTGCCAGGATCGAACGGCTGGTGTTGTTGAACGCCATTTTTTTGCCAGACCCGAGCGTTGACAAAACGCTGCTTGAGGAAGACGGCATCTGGCTGAGCGGCAACAAGAAAGAAATCGTGCTCAAGATTGCCAACGAGGTGGCCAGCTACTTCAAGCGCCGCAAGCTGATTGCCAATCAGGTGATTGAAAAAGAGCTGGAAGACGGCGGGCTGATTGTGTCCGCCAAGGTCGGGCACCCGAATCAGGTCTTGCCGATTGTTCGCTACTGGATTCCGCATATTCGCATCATCAGCCCGGAGGGCTTGCAGGCGGAGATGGAGCGGGAGATTCAGGGGTATCTGGCGCACTGATCGCACCGAATCATGAATGCAAAAAATGGCCAACGCTATGCAGCAGGAATTAGTTACGTCCCAGCAGGAAGCCAAGCATGTTGTGGTTTTTTACAGGTGCTGGTGTTTTCGATGTAAGTGGATGCCTGATTCATCAAAGTAACACTCGTTTATTCAGAAATAAAAAGCCGGCCATGAAATTTCCATGCACCAAATGTGGTCTCTGCTGCAGTCATGTTGATAGAAGCAATCAAACTAAATGGTTGAATCGTGGTGATGGCGCATGCCGCTATTTAAATATGGACACCAACTTGTGTGAAATTTATGAAAATCGACCAGAAATTTGTCGAATTGACAGCGCCTACAAATATTTTTCACAAAAAATTAGTTTAGCGAATTACCACAAAGCGAATGCAGAAGTTTGCAATACCCTGCAATCAGAGCATGGGCTCCCCCTATCCAAGCGAATTATTATTTTAGAGAAAGATTATTCACTTAATTGATGGGAATTAATTAGATCGGCCCGGAGTTTGAAAACATTGATCAGATAGAGAAAAAATGATAGAAAAAAAACTTTTTGAAGACTTGAAATGCATAGACCCTAATCTCAGCATCCAACTAGACGCTTGGTCAAAAGCTATCAATAGCCAGCAGCAGAAAATTTGTGTTGCAGCCTGCGGATTACTAAAAGCAGGGAAGAGTACGTTACTCAACATGTTGACGGATCACCTCGATACCGAATTTTTCAAATCGGGCATTATACGGGAAACTATACGTAATCAATCATTCGTCACCAATGATTTTGTATTCATGGACACGCCCGGTATTGATGCGAAAGTGGATGACGACAAGGAAGCTTTTGAAGGTATCGCGAAAGCCGATATTTTATTGATGGTTCATCACCCTCAAGGTGAACTTCAGATGCAAGAGTTGGAATTCCTTAAGAAGCTTGTACTGATTTCCTCTAAGGATTTAGGAAAAAGACTCGTGCTGGTATTTACACATTTTGAAGCCTACAAAGAAATTCAGGACGATCTGGCTGCAAAAGTGATCAGTCAGTGTAAAAGTGTTATTGGAATCGAGCCCAAATATTTTTGGGTATCCAACACCAGTTACAAGAAGGGGCAACTTGAGGGGAAATCGCGGCTGCGGGAGGCTAGCAACATCCCCATACTAAAAGCGCACATCAATGTTATGCACGACAAGCTTGGGCCGATTTTGCTTGCTGCACGCTCAGCCCGCTTGGAAAAAAATCGCAAACAATTCATGGGCGCATTGCAGAACGCTACTCGTGAGCGTCGTGAGAAGATAAACCAAATCCGCGCGCCCCACTTAAAGAATCTTGGCTCTTTCAGCAAACGCATGGAGCGACTGCATCAAGACCTTGATGTACGACTCGCTGCCTACGACAAAATTTAATTAAAAGAACCCACAATGGGTGAATTCCATGATTACTCGGACTTTAAGAAGTTCCATGAATCAACCACAAACATTTGAAGATTCACAGAAAAAAGGGGAAATTTGATGCCGATTCCAATTTTACTTTGGGGGTTGGGTGCTCTTGCTGCGACTGTTATTGGTGCTGCTGCAGTCTCTGCTTCAGACGACGCTGACAAGGCTAAGCAGAGTGCTGAGGAGGAAGCGAAACGGCTTATTGCACTGGAGAAGGAACAAACACTACAAAAGGAGCGGGCGAGCAGAAAAGCCTCCGAGCGTGGCCGTATTAGGGCGGAAGCGACAATCAGTCTTCAGCAGGCCTTGGACAGTCTGGAACCGATAATACGCAAAGAGGGTAATCTGGCCTTTGATTTTGATGGCATCCGCAACTTTGCGGGCAACACGATCAGGGCTCCTCGGTCACCATTTTCAAAATCAGTGAAATTACTGGGATTTAAGGCAGACGATAAAGTTTTACAAAGGTTGGGGAAGTTGGAGTCAATGGGTTATTTTGAGAAGCTAGCTGCCAGCGAGGCTTTATTGACTGACCTGGCACACATTATTACCTTGGAAAATGAAATTACAGCGTTGGAAAGAATTGAACGACGTATTGAAACAATTAATGAGAATGGTAATGCATAAAACACACACCACAACCCGATCCGACCTTCTGCAAACATTTGCATCCGTAGAATCGCGCTTCGCTGCAGCCAAGCAGAATATTGCGCAGAAAGAAAATAATTTTATAAGTTCGCTCGATGAGTTGAAAAAACGACTCAAAGCGGCTTCTAAAAAAGCTCTCTCTACGGATTTTAATTCGGAAAATCCGCTTAATCAATGCTTGACAGCATACGTTGCGGCGTTGAATGAAAGTGTTCTCGAGTGGGGTAAGGGCGTAAAAGGTTATGCGCGAGGTACTGAATTTCGGGCGAAGTGCGGCGATTCTTTACTCGTATTTGTTTACGGAAAAGTAAAGTCAGGAAAGAGTTCTCTGGGTAACTATATTGCATGGGGCCAATCTGATCCAACGTCGCAACTGGTTCGCGCTATGCCGCAGCCACATCCAAAGTTTGATGTGCATGCGCAAAGCGGGGTTGCCGGAGGAGATGAAAAAAATGAGGCAGCTACAAACCACATTTTCAAAGTGGGGGCGTTAGAAACTACGAGTTCAATTCAGAGTTTTTCCCTGCCAGGCCTCACTTGGGTAGATTCACCGGGCATTCATTCGATGCATGACGATATCAATGGCACCTTGGCCCGCGATTACGTGAAAAGTGCTGACCTTGTTGTATTTGCCATGCAATCCCAGTCACCCGGCAGAGCCTCTGATATTGAAGTCATACGAGATCTTGTAGATGATGGAAAGCATCTTCTTGTATTGTTAACAGGCTCCGACTTGACAGCAGAAGATGAAGATGAAAATGGCGAATTAATCAAAATGCTGGTGATGAAGCAGCCGAAAGATCGGCAATCGCAAATTGAATACGTCGAAAAAGAACTCGAAATCATAAAACATTCAAACCGTATCGTTTCTAAGGTACTACCTATATCGGTAAAATTTGCGGAAGAAAATGGCGATGATCTTGTCAAGTTTTCTGACAGCGGGCTTTCTGCTTTCTTTGACATGCTCTCAGAGATTGCACGCGGCAATGGCGTTAAGATGAAACTGGAAGCGCCGATGGTCAACCTCCGCGTGTTTGGGAAGCAACTTCAGTCCTCACAAGATGTATTGTGCAGTCGCCTGAATAACTTGGCAGCGATGATCAAGTCCGAAAAAAGCCAGCTCCAGCAGGCAGAAATGTTTGCAATTGCTGACGTGAAGCGCGCAATTGGTGCGGAGATATTGTTCGCTATCGAAAAATTCCGGGGGAACAGCAAGAAAATTTCTAATTATTTGAATATGCGTTTTGAAAAAATTGCAATGCAACGCGTGCAAGAAGAACTAACCGCTATTTTCTCAAGAATAGACGGAGCAGTGAATAAATTCATGGATGCAAGCGCCGTTAGAGATTTGCCAGGTTTTGAGGATAAGTACAAGGAGTTTGCGATCTCTAATGTAGGAAAAGGTCGTGCTTTGGGTGGTGGCGCTGGTGGTGTTGCTGGTGCTGCGGCAGCTGTTGCGATTTATAACTGGTGGAATCCGGTCGGCTGGGTTGCTGCCGTTGGCGCTTTAGCTGCGGGGGCTGTCGCTGCTACGGGCATAACTGCAGTTGGCAGCGACATCGGAGGATCAATGGCTGGAGTCGAAAAGTACCAAGAACGCATAGGCGACAACCTTGAGGACGTAGAAAAGGCGGCACACGCGATTTACAGCGCGGCATCGGAAAAAATGGTTGCTCAGGCTTTTACGGGCCATCTTTACCCAATGTTTCAAGTGCTTGAGATTTTCGTCGCTGATAGTCAGGTGGCACTGGATGCATTCAAACACACAGTACAACAGGAGATCATGCAATGAGCATGTCAGAATTTCACCACGTCATCGGCGGCTTTGATGCCAATAAACTGATTCTTGAGCGCTATGTTCCACCTGAGAAGCTGGACAAACTCACTGAATTGATCAAACGCAGAAGAAACGATGCAACGCCGGTCATCATGGTGTACGGCGTCTATAACGCGGGGAAAAGTACGCTGATTAACGCTCTGGTGGGCGCAGAGTTAGCGAACGTCTCGGATCGACCTGAAACTGATCGTGTTACCTCGTATCCCTGGGGTAACTTTAAATTACTGGATACACCGGGTATCGATGCGCCGAAAGAGCATGAAGCGGTAACTGAAGCTCAACTCGATGCAGCGGATATTGTGATCTTTGTATTGAGCAGTCACGGTGTTTCTGAAGAACGGAGTACCTTTGAAGTCATTGTCGATTTGGTGAAACGCAGGCGCCGGGTAATGGTTGTGATCAACAATAAGACCGGTTTAATGGATGCCTCTGTAGATATGTTGGCACTGAAGGACAAAATTCGAGAAAACTTGCAAGTCCAAGCCAAGCGAACAGGACTTGACAAAATTTTGGAGTTGGTCCCTATCGAGTTGGTACATGCAAAATCGGCATTAAAAGGCCGTCTTGAAGGTAAGACTACCTTGTTGCAGCACAGTGGATTGGAGAAATTTGAGCATAAGTTGCTAGCTTTTCTGAATGACACCAAGGCGCGAGACGTTGTTCGCAGCCTTGCCAGCGAAGTGACCCTACTCGTTGATGAAGCCCTGATGGTCGCCGAGAAAAAAGCACAAAGCCTTGGGAGTCAAAAGATCGACAAGGTTCAAGCACGCTTGGAGCGTGAGCGACAGTTTCTGGAAACAGAACTGCTTGCAAAAGTACACAGCACGGCAAGAGAAATGAAGGGTGATGTTCGCTCATTACTGGAAAATTCCAGAGATCAAGCTGAGATTGAAACCGGACACCAGCAAATCAGTCAAAAATACAGTGATGGCATTCGCTTGGCAATGGAGGACTCGCTGAGGATTTTTTCATCCAAACTGGCGAGTATTTCTGATGAATTAGAACTTGGTCAAGTTCATGCCGGGTCGATTCATACAGATGCCGAAATCAAAGCAATCAGCGAGCGGGGCGGGGCAAGTAATCGGATTGATTTTTCTGGTATCCAGTCAGTGCTTGGTAGGTCTTTACAGCAAATTGCCAAGAAAGACGTTGTCACGGCCCTGAAGTTTGGTAAAGAAATTTTTCCGCAATTATTTAAAGGAGTTGGCCCGGTTGGAATGAATAAATTGGCCTCTGGAACCATGAAAGCCTTGGGGAAGAAGGTTGGCGGAAAATTCGGCTTCCCTATTGTTGACGGGTTAATTGCTGTTGGCTCTTCGATTCATGCGTATTACCAGGCAGAAAAAGAAACAAAACGTCAGCTTGAAGAAGAGCGGCGCATGGCGCAGGCGATTGAGGATGGTGTAAGCCAGTTTACCTACTCGTTTGTTGAACATGCTGAAGCCGCTGTCGTCGCTTGCTTTGATCAAGCCTTCACTCCAATGTTTGAACAGATTGGAGAAGTTCGGAATCAACTCACTGGAGATAGTCGCGCCGTCAGCACGGATGCAGAAGAATTGCGCGCGTTCAAACGCGTGCTTGAAACTGAAATGAGCAAGTGAGTTCTCAACTTCTAGTCGGCCAGCGCGCCGAATCCCGCGTCTTCGACTCGCTTGCCAAACTCCCTCCACCCTGGCAGTTTTTCCCCACAGTCGAATGGCGCAACCTGCAACGCGATGGCGAAAACGTCGGCGAGGCCGATGTGGTTGTCTTTCATCCACACCATGGCCTGATCATTTTTCGAGATCAAAGCCGGGGCGGTCGAGGTGCGCGATGGCATTTGGTATTACGCCTCCGGCCTGGCAATGAAGCAGTCGCCTTTTTCGCAGGCGCGGCGCAATCGCTATGCGCTCGTTGAGAAGTTGCGCCACCGGCTCGGCAAAGATACGGTGGAGTCGCTCATGGTCACCCATGCGGCGTGGTTCCCTGATGTGGTCTGGCGCGCTGCGCTGCCAGGCATGGAAGCCCCGTCACGGGCTTTTTTGTTGGACCGATCTTCACTGGCTGAACCTGAACTCGCCCTGTTGCGTCTGTTCCGCGAAGCTGCGCCCGAGCCCCAGGTGTGGACCCGTGCGCAACAACAGGCCTTGAAGGAGCTGTTGGCGCCCGACTGCCACCTGCTGGTGCCCTTGGCCAACAAGGTCGATGACGCGGTTGACGCGCTGTATCGCGCCACGGAACAACAGATTGCCGTGTTGCGAATGCTGCGCTCGCAATCTCGCTTGCTGGTCGAAGGCGGCGCCGGTTCCGGCAAGACGGTTCTGGCCTGTGCGCTGGCCAGAGAACATGCCGCCTTGGGCAAATCGGTGTTGCTCACTTGTTACAACCTGCTATTGGCGCAGCATTTGGCGGAAACGCTGGCCGATGTGCCGGGGATCACCGTGCTGCCTTTCCACGAACTGGTGCGCCGCACGGCCATTGCATCCGGCCTGGGCTATGAAGTGCCAAAGAACAGCGAGGCACGCGCCCGGTTTTTCAAGGAAGATTCAGCTGACCTGCTACTTTCTGCCGCCGAGGCAGGCACCACACGCTTTGACACCCTGATCGTGGACGAGGCTGCGGATTTTTTCACCCACTTGGTGGATAGCTTTGGAGGCCTTGGGCCACCCGAATTTCAGCTGGTATTGTTTCTACGACCACCGGCAGTCGATTTATCAGACAAGCGAAAGCTGGGAACCACCCTTTCAGGCTGCGCCGATGAGCCTGGATATCAATTTGCGCAACACCCGCGCCATTGGTGAATTCGCAGCCCGGTTGGGGCAGTGTTCGCTGCCTGCAACTTATCGCGTAGAGGCGGGGGAATTGCCAGTCGTTCAAGTCAGCCAGAATTTTGCCGAGATGGCCGGCCAGTTGCGGCAACTGCTACGCAACCTGCTGCGAAAAGAGGCGCTGACGCCAGACCGCATCGTCGTTCTGGCGCCTTATCGGCACACCAATCCGCAATCGGGTTGGGCGGCGGGTCTGGACGAATTTCCGGTAACAACCGAGATGGTCAATCCACCGCCCGGCCATGTTCGCGTGGGCACGATTCAGGGTTTCAAGGGGCTGGAAGCTGATGTGGCGATTTTGGCGGGCATCGACGGCCCTGCCAGCAAACACCACGAAACGCTCTACGTCGGAGCCAGCCGGGCACGAGGCGCGCTGTATGTTCTGGCACTGGAAAAGGCGGGGCTTGATTTAATCGCCGTTTGATAAGCACTTCATGCCAGAGCCACTCGCTGGAACGCTTCATGCTTTGTGCAGCGCAGCATTCTTTTGTTGCCAGTGACTGAACAGGAGCTTTTTCATGCCGGACCTCACCGTGACCAAATTTTCGCATGTCAAACCGGGCGATACGCCCTATCTGCCGGGCGGCTTGCGTGATTTCTTTTTGTACCGCGACCTGGGCATCGCCGAAGCGACCCACGGAAAAGTGATTGCGCACCTTGTCAGGGCCAACATGGCACCAGAAAACGGCACGGGCTGGCACCGCCATGAAGCGGATTTTCAGATTGTGATCATGATCACGGGCTGGGCGCGCTTCATGTACGGCGACAAGGAAACGCTGGTGGAAGCGGGCGACGTGGTGCATCAGAGCCCCGGTATCAGCCACTACCTGTTCGATTACTCGCCCGATATGGAATACCTTGAAATCGTCTCGCCGGCTGATTTCAAGTCGATTGACGTGGCGCCGGTGTGCGAGATTCCGCCCTGCACGCCGTGGGAAAGCTGAAGCGCTGGCCGGGCTTCAGAACTCCGCATCCAGCTCGTCAATGTCCTCGGGCTCTTCCTTGGCCTCGGCCACCCATTCCTTCATGGCGGGCAGCGCCATGATGCGCTTGCAGTAGGCGGCGCTGGTTTTGTCAATCGCCACGTCGTAGGTCAAAAAGCGCGTGACCACCGGCGCGTACATGGCGTCGGCCATGCAGGGCTGCTTGCCGAACAGGTAGGGGCCGCCGTAAGTGGCCAGGCACTCTTTCCAGATCTCCAGCACGCGGTCGATGTCGGCCTGCGCCCGTGACCAGACCTTGAAGCCGGGAAAGTGCGCCTTGAGGTTCATCGGCAGCGACGACCGCAAGGAGGCAAAGCCGGAATGCATTTCGCCGCAGATGGCGCGGCAATGCGCCCGCGCCTTGATGTCAGGCGGCAGCAACTGCGCTTCGGGCTTGATTTCATGCAGGTATTCGGCAATCGCCAGCGTGTCCCAGACTTTCACGCCGCTGTGCTCCAGCGAAGGCACCAAGATGCTCGACGACAGCAGCAGCATCTCGGCGCGCATCGCCGGATCATCGAGCGGAATCACCTTTTCGGTGAATTCCAGTCCGGCCAGCCTGGCCAGCAACCAGCCGCGCAGGGACCAGGAGCCATAGTTTTTACTGCTGATGGTCAAAACGGTTTTGGTCATGGGGAACTCCTTGGGGGCAAGACGGGGCAAGATTCTTGTGCAAAGGTTGTGCCAGCCGGTGCTGCTTGCCACGCACCAGCCTGGGGCGGCGGCGGCACTGGCCCGTAACTTGCCTGCAAAAGCAGGGTATTGGTGCAAAACGCCGTGATGAAATGCCTGCCTCGGGCAAGGAAACCCATGCTTTACTCTGCCTATCAACTCCAGTCCGACCTGATGTCACCGTTTCGCCTGCTGGCCCAGGGCACCAGCGCCGCCCTGTGGCTGAACAGGACCGAGGGCAGTTGGCTGCGCAAGTTCTCTGCGTCGATGGAGGTGTTTTCGCGCATGCGATTGACCCATACACGGCCGGCTTACGACATCACGTCGGTGAAAATCGGCGAGCAGGAGTTTCCGGTCACCGAGGAAACCGTGCTGAGCATGCCGTTTGGAACGCTGCTGCGCTTCAAAAAGGAAGCTTCCAGCGACCTGCCCCACCAGCCGCCGGTGCTGCTGGTGGCGCCGCTGTCAGGCCATTTCGCCACCTTGCTGCGCGAGACGGCCCGCACCCTGCTACAAGACCACGATGTGTACATCACCGACTGGCACAACGCGCGCGACGTTTCGCTACGCCACGGCGCTTTTGCGCTGGACGACTACATCGACCACATGATCCGCTTCATCCAGACGATTGGCCCCGGCACGCATGTGATCGCCGTGTGCCAGCCCTGCGTGGCGGCGCTGGCGGCCACGGCCCTGATGGCCGAAAACGATGACCCGGCCACGCCGCGCAGCCTGACGCTGATGGCCGGCCCGGTGGACTGCCGGGTGAACCCCACGGGCGTCAACACGCTGGCCACCAGCAAGCCCATCGAATGGTTCGAGAAAAACCTGATCAGCCATGTGCCGCTGCCCCACGCCGGCCATATGCGCCGCGTGTACCCCGGTTTTGTGCAGGTCAGCGCGTTTCTGGCCATGAACCTGGAGCGCCACAAGAAGTCGTTCAAGGACATGTACCAGCACCTGGTCGAGGGCGACAAGGAAAAAGCCGATGTGATCCGCAAGTTTTACGATGAATACTTGGCCGTGAACGACCTGCCGGCAGAGTTCTACCTGGAAACCGTCGAAAAAGTGTTTCAGACCTACGACCTGCCGCTCGGAAAGCTCAGCTACCGGGGCCGCATCGTGAAGCCCGCAGCCATTCGCCATACGGCGCTCATGACGGTCGAAGGGGAACGCGACGACATTTGCGCCGTCGGCCAGACCCTGGCCGCGCAAGACCTGTGCAGCAGCATTCCCCCCTACATGCGCACCCACCACATCCAGACCGGCGTGGGCCATTACGGGGTGTTCAGCGGCCGCCGGTGGAACCAGCTGATTTACCCGCGCGTGCGGGAAATGATTCACGCAAGCATGCGTCCAGGCATGTAAGGAAATGAAAATGGGCGGCGCTGCGGCCCGCCCTGCGCATCAATCGCGCTCGGCGTCGCTTTCGGCGGGCCAGTCGCGAATGTAGGCCTTGAGCATCTTGTTCTCGAAGTTCTGGCTGTCCACCACGGCCTTGGCCACGTCGTACAGGCTGATCACGCCCATCAGCATTTTCTGGCTCATCACCGGCATGTAGCGCGCGTGGCGGTCCAGCATCATGCGGCGCACTTCGTCGATCTCGGTATCGGGCGTGCAGGTCAGCGGATGGTCGTCCATGGCCTTGCGCACCAGCGTGCGGCCAATCTCGCCGCCGTTGGCGACGATGCAGACAATCACCTCGCGAAAGGTCAGCATGCCGACCAGGTCGCCATGCTCCATGACGACCAGCGAGCCGATGTCTTTTTCGGCCATGATATCGGCTGCCTTTGCCAGCGGTTCATCGGGCTGAACGGTGTAAAGCGTGTTGCCTTTTACCCGCAGGATGTCTGCTACCTTCATCGTTTCTCCTCAATGGTTCTGGCAAGCGCTTAACCGCTTTTGCCAGCTTGTTGTTCAGGGTGCCCGCCGCGACGCGGTACGGGTAATCAGGGTACAAATCCGTATCAAATATAGCCCACAATCCCTTCGCCGCCGGTAACGATTACCCCGGCCTTGCGTCCTTTTTCCATCCAGGACCGGGATGCGGCCGCGTGCCGTTGAAAAAATCAGCTTTTTTGTACTGGAGACTCCATTCATGCCCGGTTATTCAGACCCCGGTTTCGACACCCTGGCGCTGCACGCAGGCGCCGCGCCCGACCCGGCCACCGGGGCGCGCGCCGTACCCATCCACCTGACCACCTCCTTCGTCTTCGAGTCCAGCGACCACGCCGCCAGCCTCTTTAACCTGGAGCGCGCCGGGCATGTGTATTCGCGCATCAGCAACCCGACCAATGCAGTGCTGGAGCAGCGCATCTCGGCGCTTGAAGGCGGCATCGGCGCCATCGCCACGGCCAGCGGCCAGGCCGCGCTGCACCTGGCCATTGCCACGCTGATGGGCGCGGGCTCGCACATCGTCGCCAGCACCGCGCTCTACGGCGGCAGCCAGAACCTGCTGCATTACACGCTGCGCCGCTTTGGCATAGCCACCACGTTTGTCAAGCCCGGCGACATCGACGGCTGGCGCGCGGCCGTGCGGCCCACTACCCGCCTCTTTTTCGGTGAAACCGTCGGCAATCCGGGCCTGGAAGTGCTGGACATCCCGGTCGTCGCCAGCATGGCCCATGAAGCGAAGGTGCCGCTGCTGATCGATTCGACGCTGACCTCGCCCTGGCTCATCAAGCCTTTCGACCACGGCGCCGACCTGGTGTACCACTCGGCGACCAAGTTCCTGAGCGGCCACGGCACGGTGATTGGCGGACTGGTGGTCGATGGCGGCAGTTTCGACTGGGATCAATCGGGCAAGTTCGCCGAACTCAGCCAGCCTTATGACGGCTTTCACCACATGGTGTTCAGCGAGGAAAGCACGGTCGGCGCGTTCTTGCTGCGCGCGCGCCGCGAAGGGCTGCGCGACTTCGGCGCTTGCATGAGCCCGCACACCGCCTGGCTGATTTTGCAGGGCATCGAAACGCTGCCGCTGCGCATGGCGCGCCACATCGGCAACACCGAAAAGGTCGTGGCCTTCCTGGCCAGCCACCCTTTTGTGTCGCGCGTCGGCCACCCGATGCTCGAATCGCACCCCAGCCACGCGCTGGCGAAAAAGCTGCTGCCGCGCGGCGCCGGTTCGGTGTTCAGCTTCGACCTCAAGGGCAGCCGCGCCCAGGGCAAGGCCTTTGTGGAGTCGCTCAAGGTCTTCAGCCACCTGGCCAATGTCGGCGACTGCCGCAGCCTGGTGATCCACCCGGCCAGCACCACGCATTTCCGCATGAGCGACGAGGCGCTGCAAGGCGCCGGCATCACGCAGGGAACGATACGTCTGTCCATCGGCCTGGAAGACCCGGACGACCTGATCGACGACCTCAAGCGCGCATTGAAAGTCGCAGAAAAGGCAGGCGCGTGATGCAGCTCAGCGTCAACGGCCATAGCGCCTACTGCTACACCGGCGGCAAGCCCTTCGATGCCGCGCAGCCGACCGTGGTCTTCATCCACGGCGTGCTCAATGACCACAGCGTCTGGATCTTGCAGAGCCGCTACCTGGCGCACCACGGCTGGAACGTGCTGGCGGTGGACCTGCCCGGCCACTGCCGCAGCGGCGGCGATGCGCCCTCCTCCGTCGAGGAAGCTGCGGATTTCATCGCCGCGCTGCTCGATGCGGCCGGTGTGGAGCGCGCTGCACTGGTCGGCCACAGCTGGGGCTCGCTGATCGCGCTCGAAGCCGCTTCAAGGTTGAAAGACCGCGTCAGCCACCTGGTGCTGGTCGGCACAGCCTTTCCGATGAAGGTCTCGCCCGCGCTGCTGGACGCGGCGCTGAACGAGCCGATGAAGGCGCTCAAGCTGGTCAATGTGTTCTCGCGCAGCACGCTGGCGCCACCACCCTCGGCGCTCGGCCCCGGCACCTGGGTTTATGGCGCCAGCATGGCGCTGGGCCGGCGCGTGCTGGCGAGCAATACCCGGGTCAACGTCTTTCACCGGGGCTTCAAGGCCTGCGACCGCTATGCCAACGGCGAAGCGGCGATTCAGTCCATCACCTGCCCGGTGCTGTTCGTGCTCGGCGCGCAGGACCAGATGACGCCGCCCAAGGCCGCGCAAGGGCTGATCGACGCCGCCCTTCAGGCCGGCAAGACGGTCAAGGTCGCGCGCCTGGACGTTGGCCATCACCAGATGAGCGAAGCGCCCGACGCGACGCTGTTCGCGATCCTGGACTTCCTGGCGGCCTGAGTATTCACGGCCCCAGCCAGGCCGAGGGCAAGCTAGCGGCTGGCGTCAACCGAGCATCCGATTGCCAAGCCGGGCGACGATCAGATCGTGCAGTGCTTGCGCAGCCACGGACAGGCTGGTGCCCTGCCGTTGCACCAGATGCACGGTGCGCGTCAGCGAAGGCAGGGGCAGCGGCCGCGTCACCACTGCGCCCCGAAAGTGAAAAAGCGTCAGCGCAGGCACGACGCTGATGCCAAGCCCGGCCTCGACCAGGCCCCTCACCGTCGCCAGGTGCTCGACCTCGAACACGGCGTTCAGACGCAGCGGATGCAGCGCCGCGTCGAGCGCCTGGCGCACGCTGCTGTTGCGCGTCATCTGGATGAAGGGCCATGGCAGCAGTTTGGCGGCCGTCAGGCACGTCTCGCTTGCCAGCGGATGGTCTTTCAAGCACACCAGATGAAACCCGTCGGCGCACAGCTTGTGCGCGCTCAAGTCGCTCAGCCCGGCGCCAGCGCCGGGTACGGCCAGCGCAAAATCGGCTTGTCCGCTGCGAACGAGTGCGATGCATTCGTCTGACAGGGCATCGTGCAGGTCGAGCGTGATTCCCGGCCAGGCCTGCATGAATTCGGCGAACACCGCTGGCAGCCAGCCCGCGGCCAGCGAGGGCAAGGCAGCGACGCGCACGCGGCCCTTGCGCAGCTCGACATGGCTGGCCAGGTTCTCCAGCGCGCTGCCCATGTCCTCAAGCAGGCGCCGCGCCGGGCCTTCAAACAAGCGGCCCTCCGGCGTGAGTTGCACGCGGCGCTTGTCGCGGTCGAAAAGGCGCGTACCCAGCGCAGTTTCGAGCGTGCCGATGAGCGCGCTGAAGGCTGGCTGCGACAGGTGGCAGGTAAGCGCTGCGCGCGTGAAGTTGCGCTGGTCGGCCAGTGCGGCAAATGCGCGAAGCTGCCTTGTTGAAAGGTCGGGCGTCCTCAATCAAACCTCCTGGGTCATTGATCTGAATTTCAGATTAGTTCATCCAAAGTTTGAATTTTACGGATTAGTAATTTATCCCTAAAGTAGGCTTCATTCAAATTAATCAGGAGACAAGAAGCCCATGACTTCCATTGCCCGTCCACCGCTGCTCGTTGGTTGCGCAGCCGGTTTTTCAGGTGACCGGACCGATGCGGCCGGCCCGGTGGTTGACACGCTGATCGCCCGGCTTGCCCAAGGCCCGTCCGGGCAGCGTGCCTTCCTTATTTTTGAAACCCTCGCCGAACGCACGCTGGCCCTGGCGCAGCTTCGCCGGCGCGCCGACCCCGAAGCCGGCTACGAGCCGCTGCTCGACGCGATGCTGCGCCCCGTGCTGGCGCGTTGCCTCCTGCACGGCATCCGTATCGTGAGCAACTTTGGCGCGGCCAACCCGCGTGCCGCGGCGCGGCACATTGCGCGCATGGCGCGCGAGCTTGGCGCAACGGCACCGCGCATTGCCGTGGTCGAGGGCGACGACCTTTCCTCGCCGGAACAGCGCGCCTTGCTGCGTGAGCAGCTCGGTGCCCGGATGGACGGCCTGGCGGTGGTGAGCGCCAACGCCTACATCGGCGCAGAGCCGATCGCAGCGGCACTCGATGCCGGCGCACAGATCGTGGTGTGCGGCCGCGTGGCCGATCCGTCGCTGACGGTCGGCCCCGCCATGTCCCACTTCGGCTGGCGAGCGGACGACTGGACGGTGCTGGGCCGGGCCACGATGGCCGGGCATCTCCTTGAATGCGGCGCGCAGGTCTGCGGCGGCTACTTCGCCGACCCGGGCTACAAGGACGTGCCAGGGCTGGAGCGCGTCGGCTTTCCGATTGCCGAAATCGAGGCAGATGGCCGGTGCACGATCGGCAAGGCGGACGGCACCGGCGGTCTGGTGACGGAATCGACCGTCAAGGAGCAACTGCTCTACGAGGTGCATGATCCCGCCGCCTACCTCACGCCCGACGTGATCGCCGACATCGGGGAGGCACAGGTCGCTGCGCAGGACACTGACCGGGTGCTGCTGACCGGCGTGCGCGGCCATGCACGCCCGTCGCACTACAAGGTCAACGTCTGCCACGAAGGCGGCTGGCTGGCCGAGGGCGAGATCTCCTACGCCGGCGCCCGCGCCGAAGCGCGTGCCCGCCTTGCCGCCGATGTGCTTCGCAGCCGCCTGGCGGGCTTGACCTTGCGTGTCGATCTGATCGGCGCGCTCAGCCTCTTCAATGACGATGCCGGCCATGCGCTCGCAGCGACCCCCGACAGCGGCATGCGCGACGTGCGGCTGCGCGTTGCAGCCACGCATGCAGACCGCGCCGAAGCCGAGCGCCTGGGCCGCGAGGTGATGGCGCTCTACACCTGCGGCCCGGCCGGCGGCGGCGGCGTGCGCAGCACCCTGACGCCGCGCCTCAACACCCTCTCGTGCCTGCTTGCGCGCGAGGCCGTGCCCGTCCGATTCGAAATGGTGGCCCCATGAACTGCATCACCGTTCCTCTTTACCGTGCAGCGCACGGCCGCACCGGCGACAAGGGCGACCGCTCCAACATCAGCGTCATTGCCTGGCATACCGACCTGTTTGCACTCTTGGTCGAACAGATCACGCCCGAGGCGGTGGCCGCCCAGTTTCGCCATCGTTCTCCAAGCTGCGTGCAGCGCTTTGTGCTACCCCGGCTGCAGGCGATGAACTTCGTGCTTGACGCGGTTCTGGACGGCGGCGTCAACGATGCGCTCAACCTCGACGCGCATGGCAAGGCGCTGTCGTTCCTGCTGCTCGAGCTGCCCATCGATGTGCCCGATCACCTGCAACACCTGCTCGCCGGCCCGTCCGGCAGCCCCTGATTTTTTACAACCCCCAACGGAGACAACCCGATCATGACCCGCTTTCAATCAATGGCTTTGGCAGGCGCCGCCCTCGCGCTCGCGCCTTTATTCACCAACGCCCAGACCTTTCCTGCCAAGACGATCACCTTTGTGGTGCCGTTCGCCGCAGGCACCGCGACCGACCAGATTGCGCGGGCCGTCGCCAACGGCATCACCGCTGAAACCAGGCAGGCGGTCATCATTGACAACAAGGCCGGCGCGAGCGGCTTCATTGCGTCGCAGCAAGTGGCCAAGGCAGCGCCTGACGGCTACACCGTGCTCATCACGACGAACACGACGCACGCGGCCAACGAGCATCTCTTCAAGAAGCTGCCCTATGACCCGGTCAAGGACTACACACCGATCACCGCACTGGGCAAGGGCGGGCAGATCATGGTGGTCAACCCAGCTTTTCCGGCGAAGAGCGTGGCAGAGTTCGTCGCGCTCGCGAAAAAGAATCCCGGCAAGTACACCTTTGGCAGCGGAAGCTCATCAAGCCGCATGGCCGGCGAACTGCTGCAGCAGCTCGCCGACATCAAACTGCTGCATGTGCCCTACAAGAGCAACACGCTGGCGGTCACCGACCTGCTGGGCAGCCAGATCGACATGATGATCACGGATGCCGCGACCGGCCTGCCCCAGGTGAAGGCGGGCAAGCTGCGCGCGCTGGGCGTGTCAAGCGCCCAACGCTCGCCACTGGCGCCACAGGTACCAACCATCGCGGAGGCGGGCGTGAAGGGCTACGAAATGGGCTACTGGTTTGCCGCCTACGCGCCTGCCAGCACATCGCCTGCGGTGATCAGCCGGCTCAACGAGCTGCTGGTAAAAGCCGCGAAGAGCGAAGCAGCCAGGAAGGCCTTTTATGAACCCACCGGCACCGAGGTGTTCACCACATCGCCCGAAGAGCTTGCCAAATTCCAGACCGGCGAGTCGCAGAAGTGGGGCCGCATCGTCAAGGCCGCCGGCATCGAAGCCGATTGACATCCTCCCACGCCTGAAGGCGGGGGATTCCTACGGCGCTAAACATGAGTTGCCTCGCATCTAGTCGCTTCGGCGGGTTCCTGCTTCGCCGAGGCTGGTTGCGCCCTGCGCTTGCGCACAAGGCCAGAGCCGTCCTCTCCACAGGCTG
Organism: Polaromonas naphthalenivorans CJ2; assembly: GCF_000015505.1. GTDB lineage: Bacteria > Pseudomonadota > Gammaproteobacteria > Burkholderiales > Burkholderiaceae_C > Polaromonas > Polaromonas naphthalenivorans. The sequence continues at coordinate 2,908,015 of NC_008781.1, forward strand.
CTGCGCGGTATCCCCGCGCCAATATGTTCATCGCGCCGACGACATCGGCGTGGTTCTCGTAGCCACATTCCACGCATTCAAACTTCGCTTGCGTTTTCCGGTTTGCCTTGGCGACATGCCCGCAGCACGGACAGGTCTGGCTGGTGTACTGCGCCGGCACGGCTATCAGCACCCCGCCGTTCCAGGCGAGCTTGTACTCCAGTTGCCGCCGGAACTCGAACCAGCCTTGATCGAGGATGGCTTTGTTCAGCCCGGACTTGGCGGCGACGTTTTTGCCCGGCTTGTCTGCATTGCCCGCTGCCGATTTGCTCATGTTGCGTACCTGCAAATCTTCAATGGCGACCATCGCGTGGTTTTGGCTGATGGCGCTTGTCGTCTTGTGCAGGAAGTCTTTGCGGACGTTGGCTATCCGGGTGTGGACTTTCTGAACCTTTCTTTTCGCTTTGTGCCAGTTTTTGCTGAATTTCACCTTGCGGCTCATGCGCCGCTGGTATTTGGCCAGGCGCTGTTCGTGGCACTTGAAGCTGTGCAGCGGCTCCACAAAACTGCCGTCGCTCATCGTGGCAAAGCGCGCTATGCCTACGTCGATGCCGATGGCTGTCGTTGCGACTGGAATCGGTTGTTCTACCTCTCGCTCGGTCTGGATGCTGGCAAACCACTTGCCGCCCGCTTGGCTGATGGTGATGTTTTTGGCCGTGCCCACAATGTCCCGGCTGTTGCGAAAGCGCATCCATCCCAGTTTGGGCAGGAAGATGCGGCTGTTGGGCTGGTCGATCCTGAAGCCTTGCGGAAAACGAAAACCCTCGCGCTGACCTTTTTTCTTGAACTTCGGGGAGGCGGCGCGTCTTTCAAAGAAGTTTTTCCAGGCTCGCTCCAGGTCTTTCAAAACTTGCTGCAAGGCTTGCGATGGAGCTTGCCTGAGCCACTCGAACTCCTGCTTCCAGTCTGGGAGCTTATTGGCCAATGCCACGTAGTTCATGAACTTTGCGCCCGCCGCGTGATTGGTTTTTTGCAATGCCAGCGCTTTGTTGAACACGAAGCGGCAGGCCCCGGCAAAGCGGCGCATCTGGCGCTGCTGCCCGCCGTTGGGCATGAGTTCGTATTTGAAGGCCTGGAGGCGCTGCATGCAGGCATTTTATGCAGCAATTTTGCTGATCAACGGCAAGTGGAGGACGCCTGCGGCGTCCGCGCTCTGCATCCCCGCCCTGAAGGACGGGGTTTTCCGCGCAAGATGGATAAAACCAGTTCGGGCCACCAACAGGGGCATGCGCATCTTGAGATGAGAATGCAATGAAGCGTCAGCATGCTTGATGATTTGCTATTTTTTTAATAGCTACCAGCGCGTATCCTGCAAGCGCAAACGACCTGTTTCATACCTGAATTCCGAATTCTGGCAGTTCTGGTCAGGCTTGCAGCGGCGCAGCCTGCATCAGGCGATCAATTTCGGCCAGCGCGTGCGCCGCCCCGGCCGCAATGCCCACGTCCAGCCGCGTCGGCACGGCGAACTCGCGCGGATTGATGCGCACCAGCCGCCCGCCAAAGCGCTGGACGATGCGCTGGCTGAAATGGCGCACCGAAGGAATCGCCGTGCCCGCGCCCAGCTCCACCACCACCGGCCGGCAGACGCTGCCCAGCCAGCGCTCCAGCCGCGCGGCCTGCTGCCAGGCACGGTCTTCAAGCCACTCCGAATCATTGAACATCAGGATATTGGGCCGCGCCAGACCGCCGCAGTGCGGGCACACCGGCGGCGCATTGAGCAGCAGGCATTGCGCGGCGTCCACCTCGGGAACGAAGCCGTCGGCCGGCCAGATGGCGCTGCTGCACGGCTCCATGCATTGCAGATGGGCAATCGAGCCATGGCATTCATAGACGCTGTCCGCCTCGAAGCCAGCTTTCTGAAATTGCCCATCGACATTGCTGGTGAACACCGAAAGCCCGTGCGGCATGGCCTTGCCCCAGCACTTGAGTATCTCGAAACCGGGGTGCGGCCGGGTGGCGCGGTAAAGCTGCAGCCGGTGCCCGTAAAAGCCCCAGGCGCGCTGCGGGTCGGTGCGAAAAGCGTCCGGGCAGGCGATGCTGTAAAAATCCACCTTGTCCCGCCCCAGCACCGGGTAGGCCTTCCAGAATCCTTCCGTTCCCCGGAAATCGGGCAGGCCCGAATCAACGCCCATGCCGGCGCCGGCGGCAACGATCAGGGCGTCGGCCCCAGAGATCAAGTCAGCGGCATGCGCCAGGCTTTGGGCATCAATCGATGGGCTCATGGGCTGGACTTTCCTGAATGAAAACACTCAGGATAAACGCAACCCGGGCAAGGTGCGTCAAGCCATCCTGGCGAGGATGGCGTTCATTTCATCCTTTGAAAACGCATGCAGCATCTCCGTTCGGATATTGCCGGCAGCGCCTATGCTCAGGCCAAACGCACTGGCCGACTCGTCATCCGGTGCCTCGATCATCGCCACCAGGTCATAGTGACCCGATGTCCAGTAGATCTGGCTCATGCTGGCGCCGAATTTCTTGGCGGCTTCCATGACGGCATCGGCGCGTTTCGTGGTGTCCTTCACGCTGCGAATCCCCTGGTCGGTGAAGCGGCAAAGTGCGATGTACTTCTTCATGATGGTGGCTCCCTGTTAACGAAAAACTGATCACGCAGGCTGGATGTTCTGGTTGGTGCTGAACAGGTTGGCCGGGTCGTAGCGGCGCTTGACCTGCGCGAGCCTTTCATAGTTCTGGCCATAGGCCGCCTTCACGCGCTCACCCTCGTCGGCGGTCAGGAAGTTGACGTACACGCCGCCGCTGGCAAATGGCGCCGAGGCCTTGAAATAGTCGCGCGCCCAGCGGATGCAGGCCGCGTCGTCGGCCGGGTCGTCCCAGCGGCCGTGGACGTTCATGACGAAGCGGGCGTCGCGGTGCGCATAGGCCATGGCGTCGGGCGCGGGCCGGGTGGTCGCGCCGCCGATGGCAGCAAAGAATATCTCGCACTGCGGCGACGGCAGCTTGCCGACGTACTCGATGACGGCGTCGAGCAATCCGTCCTCCAGTTTCGAGAAATTGTGCGATTTCCAGTAGTTGCGGGCGCCGGGCGTCAACAGCGGATCAAAGGCCTTCTGCCAGTCCACATAAGGCATGACGCCGACATGCGCGCCGACCGGTTTGCCAAAGGCGTGCAGCGGCGCGATCAGCGTCTTGCCTTGCTCTGGATCACCCGTGTAGAGCAGCGCCAGTATGACCACCTCCTGGCCATGGACCGCTTCGGGCAGGAAAGGCAGCGGCGGCGCCTTGCGCAGGACGGTCCAGACCGAAAGCTCATCGGGCGCCTGGTCCGTGAATTCGCGGTACTGCTGAAGCACCGTCTTGGCCTCGGCAAACGGATAGACGATCAGGCCGGCGAGCACATTCGGGCCGACCGGATGGAGCCGGAAACCGAAGCGCGTCACGACGCCGAAATTGCCGCTGCCGCCGCGCAATGCCCAGAACAGGTCGGGGTGCTCGGTGGCGCTGGCGCGCAGCACCTCGCCGGCCGCCGTCACCACTTCGGCCGATTCCAGGCTGTCGATGGTCATGCCGTACTTGCGGCTGAGCCAGCCAAAGCCGGCGCCCAGCGTCAGGCCGGCGACGCCGGTGGTGGAGTTGATGCCCAGCGGTACGGCCAGGCCGTGTACCTGGGCGGCGGCGTCGAAATCGGCCAGCGTGGCGCCGCCTTCAATGCTGGCGCGGCGGTTGCTGGTATCAATGTAGGCGGCCTTCATCTGCGAGAGGTCGATGACGATGCCGTCGTCGCACACCGCGCTGCCGGCGATGTTGTGCCCGCCGCCGCGCACGGCCAGCCGCAGGCCTTGCTCCCGGGCAAAATTCACCGCGTGAACCACATCCGGGGTGGCGGCGCATCGGACGATGGCGGCGGGGTGCTTGTCGATCATCGCGTTCCAGACCTGGCGCGCGGTGTCAAAGGAAGCATCCTCGGGAAGAATGACCTCCCCCTGAATCCCCGCCTTGAGCGCCTTGATCTGCGTGGCTTGCAAATTGTTCATGGCTTTCTCCTTCGCTGCGGCCGAATGCACCTGCTCCGCAACGCAGGCAGAAAGACCGGCCGCTTATGGGTGTAGCACCACGCCGGCCTTGCGGCAAGATCCGCTGCCATTCGGAGATAGGCCTTACCTTGCTTTACATGCGCCTGTTCAACCGTCGCGCTACGCCTTGATCCAGTGTTCAGGCGCCGCCTGCAAGGCCTGCAGCAATTGCCGGGTGGCCGGCAAATGGGGGCTGCTTTGCAGGCTGTCGCCTTGCAGCGAGTCCAGCAGGCGCGCCAGGGTGTTGGCCTGCGGCGTCAGCGGGCCAAAAAACCGGGTACCCTGCGCATCGGCCAGCAGCAGCGTCGGGAAGGTCTCCACATCGATGTCGCCGACCAGCTCGGCCTGGTCTTCAATGTCCAGCCAGGCAAACCTGAAAGCCGGATAGCGCCTGGCCATCTGCGCCATGACGGCCTGGTAATCGCGGCACAGGCCGCACCAGTCGGCGCACAGGCAAACGACCCAGGTCACGGAATCGGTCATGGAAAGCTCGGCGTTGGAAGAATGGGACATGCGGGGGATGGGTTTTAAAAGGGTGGAACAGCGTCATTCAAGAGATTTGGCCGCAATGGCGGGCATCCCAATATACTATCTTTTTCATAGCGCATCACGCAGGTGCAGCATGCGCCAACGGGCGTTTTCCCATAAATTATTGACCGAAGGCGCGCGCTCTAACAGCAGTTTCTCCATCAGCGGCGCCAAAGGCGTGGTGTCGGGGTCAACCAGCAGCAGGTAGCGGGACTCGGCGCTTCCTTCGGCCTCATTGAGCTGGCCAATCCAGTCCAGCTCGGCCAGCGTTTCGAGCACCGGCTCCAGCTGCAGCCCATCGACTTCGAGCAACTCGCCCAGCCGCGAGGCGCTCATGCCCATGCGCGCCGTGCCGCGCGCCTCGTTCAGGTGCTGCAGCACTTCGATGGCCAGCTGGAAATGCCAGCCGTGCGCGCTGCCGCGACGCGGCACGCCGGCCAGCAGGCTGGGCAGCCAGGCGGTGATGACGGCGCCCATCAGCACGATGATCCAAGACACGTAGATCCACACCAGCAGGATCGGCAAGGCGGCAAAAGCCCCGTACACCAGCGAATACGTCGGCACCGCGGTCAGGTAAATGCCCATGACTTTCTTGCCGGTCTCCAGGCCTGCGGCCACGAACAGGCCGCCCGCGAAGGCGTGCGCCCATTGGACGTAGGTGTTGGGCACATAGCGGTACAGCGCGGCCACGCCGCCGGCCACCAGGAAAAACTGCGCCACGTCCAGCAAAAACCGCAGGCTGAAGGGCAAGGCGCCCACCAGGCCGCTGGAGGCCGACACCACATACGAAGTCACCGCCAGGCTGGCCGCCAGCACCAGCGGCCCGAGCGTGATGGCGGCCCAGTAAATCAGCACCCGCTGCCCCAGCGGCCGGGGTTTGCGCACGCGCCAGATGCTGTTCAGCGTGCGGTCAATCGTCAGGATCAGCGCAATCGCCGTCACCACCAGCACCGCCAGGCCCGCGACGCCCAGCTTGCTGGCCTGGCCGCTGAACTGGGTCAGGTAGCCCAGCACCTGGCGCGCGATGTTGTCGGGAATCAGGCTTTTGACCAGCCAGGCCTCCAGCGCGCCCTGCAGCTTGGAAAACATCGGAAAGGCGGTGAACACCGCCAGCGCCACGGTAAAAAATGGCACCAGCGCAATCGACGTGGTGAAGGTCAGGCTGCTGGCGGTCAGGCCCATGCGGTCTTCCCGGAAACGGTTGCGCAGCGTGATGGCGGTGTCGCGCCAGGGAAAATGCGAAAGCTGAACGAGCAAGGCCTCCAGTGAAGGGGGAATTTTCATGCCGGTATCATGCCACTCACATGAACAAAGCAAACCAAATTGAAATGACGCGCTGGCTGGCATTGGGCAGCCTGGCCGGACTGATTGTGCTGGGCCTGGCCTGGGAAATGTGGCTGGCGCCGATACGGCCGGGCGGCTCGCTGCTGGCGCTCAAAGTGCTGCCGCTGGTCATCCCGCTGGCCGGCATCTGGAAAAACCGCATGTACACCTACCGCTGGGTCAGCCTGATGGTCTGGCTGTACTTCACCGAAGGCGCGGTGCGCGCCTGGAGCGACCGCGCGCCGGGCAACTACCTGGCCATGCTGGAAGTGCTGCTGTGCCTGCTGCTGTTCGTCGCCTGCGCGCTGCATGTGCGCGTCCGGTTCAAAAACCTGCCCTCCTCCTCTGCCGTTGCTGGCCACACCCCGTCATGACCTCCACCCAACATCCCGCCCTCCTTGAAGAACTGCGCCGCATCACCGGCCCGGCCCACGTCCTGTGCGACGGCGACCTGAGCGCCTACACGCAGGACTGGCGCAAGCGCGCCCAAGGCAAGGCGCTGGCCGTGGTGCGCCCGGCCAGCGTTGACGAAGTGGCCGCCATCGTCAAGGCCTGCGCCGCCGCCGGCGTCAGCCTGGTGCCGCAGGGCGGCAACACCGGCCTGGCGGTCGGCTCGGTGCCTGACGAATCGGGCACCCAGGTGGTGCTGAGCCTGCAGCGCATGAATGCCGTGCGCGCGATGGATGCTGCCAACCTCACCATCACCGTCGAGGCCGGCTGCATTTTGCAAAGCCTGCAGGAAGCGGCCGAAAAAGCCGGTTTCCTGTTTCCGCTGAGCCTGGCCGCCGAGGGCAGCTGCACCATTGGCGGCAACCTGGCGACGAATGCCGGCGGCACGCAGGTGCTGCGCTACGGCAATGCGCGCGACCTGTGCCTGGGGCTCGAAGTCGTCACGGCGCAGGGCGAGATCTGGCATGGGCTGTCGGGCCTGCGCAAGGACAACACCGGCTACGACCTGCGCGATTTGTTCGTCGGCAGCGAAGGCACGCTGGGCATCATCACCGCCGCCACGCTCAAGCTCTATCCGCAACCGGCCGCGCGCCTCACCGCTTGGGCAGCCGTGCCGTCGATGGAAGCGGCCGTCACGCTGCTGGGCCTGGCGCACCGGCACCTGGGCGCGGGCCTGACCGGCTTCGAGGTGATGGGCCAGTTTGCCCTGAGCCTGGTGAACAAGCACTTCCCCCAACTGCGCGTACCCTTCTTCGAAGCGGTGGCCGCCAGCGCCGGGCCGCCCCAAGCCAGGCCAGCCCCCTCGGGGGGCAGCGAACCACACGTAGTGGGGAGCGTGGGGGCTCCTTATTGCGTGCTGCTGGAGAACTCCGACCACGAATCCGAAGCCCATGCGCGCGAGCAGTTCGAGCGCCTGCTGGAAACCGCGCTCGAAGACGGCTGCGTGAGCGATGCAGTGGTCGCCGAAAACCTGGCGCAGGCGCACCAGCTCTGGCACATCCGCGAAAGCATTCCGCTGGCGCAGGCCGAGGAAGGCCTGAACATCAAGCACGACATTTCGATTGCAGTGTCGCGCATTCCCGAATTTGTCGAGGCCACCGACGCGCTGCTGCGGCAAAACATCGCCGGCGTGCGGCTGGTGAACTTCGGCCACCTGGGCGACGGCAACCTGCACTACAACGTGCAGGCGCCCGAAGGCGGCGACGCCAGGGCCTTCCTGCGCGACCGCGAAGAAGAGGTCAACACCCTGGTGTATGACTCGGTGGCCCACTTCGACGGTTCGATTTCGGCCGAGCACGGCGTTGGCAGCCTCAAGACGGACAAGCTTGAGATTTACAAATCGCCCGTCGCGCTGTCGATGATGCATGCCATCAAGGGCGCGCTGGACCCGCTCAACATCATGAATCCCGGCCGGATCGTGAAGCTTTAAAGCCGCAGGCTGCGGGCATAATCGAGGCTTTTTTCCTTGATTTCCCCCATGACCCGCCCAATCCGCCACCAGTACGAAGATCTCATGCGCCTTGTGGCCACGCAAGGTGCGTTCAAGGCCGACCGCACCGGCACCGGAACAAAAAGCGTGTTTGGCCACCAGATGCGCTTTGACCTGAACGAAGGCTTTCCGCTGGTCACGACCAAGAAGGTCCACCTCAAGTCCATCATCCAGGAGCTGCTGTGGTTCCTGACCGGCTCCAGCAGCAACCACTGGCTGACCGAGCGCGGCGTGACGATCTGGAACGAATGGGCGCGCGCGGACGGCGACCTTGGGCCGGTCTATGGCGTGCAGTGGCGCAGCTGGCCGACGCCGGACGGCGGCCACATCGACCAGATCGCCGAGGTCATCAAGACCCTCAAGACCAACCCCGACTCGCGCCGCATCATCGTCAGCGCCTGGAACGTCGCCGACCTCGACAAGATGGCGCTGATGCCCTGCCACGCGCTGTTCCAGTTCTACGTCGCCCCGGCCACCGAGGCCGGCGGCAAGGGCAAGCTGAGCTGCCAGTTGTACCAGCGCAGCGCCGACATCTTCCTGGGCGTGCCGTTCAACATTGCCAGCTATGCCCTGCTGACGCACATGGTGGCGCAGCAGTGCGACCTGGACGTCGGCGACTTCATCTGGACCGGCGGCGACTGCCATATCTACAGCAACCACCAGGAACAGGTAGCCCTGCAACTGGGCCGCGCGCCTTTCGCCTATCCGCTGCTCCACATCAGGCGCAAGCCCGATTCGATCTTCGACTACCAGTTCGAGGACTTCGAGTTCCTCGACTACCAGCACCATCCGGCCATCAAGGCGCCGGTGGCCGTTTAATGAACACGCCCCGCATCAACCTGATCTACGCCCGCGCGGCCAATGGCGTGATCGGCAGGAACAACGCCATGCCCTGGCATCTGCCCGAAGACCTGGCGCACTTCAAGCGCCTGACGCAGGGCTGGCCGGTCATCATGGGCCGCAAGACCTGGGATTCGCTGCCACCGCGTTTTCGCCCCCTGCCGGGCCGGACCAATCTGGTCATCACCCGGCAGCCGGACTGGCAGGCGCCGGGCGCGCTGCCGGCCGCCAGCCTGGCCGACGCACTGGCGCAGTGCAGCCAGTCCGAAGAAGTCTGGGTCATCGGCGGCGCGCAAATTTATGCCCATGCCGAGCCGCTGGCCGACCGCATCGAGGTCACCGAAATTGCCCAGGACTTTGACGGCGATGCGTTTGCGCCGCCATTGGGTGAAGAATGGCAGGAAACAGCGCGTGAAGCGCATGTGTCAAGCCATGGTCTGCCTTTCAGCTTCGTGACTTTTGAAAAGGCCAGCGCATGAACATCCAGAACTTTTTCGGCATCGAGCTGCCAGTTATCCAGGCTCCCATGGCCGGCGTGCAGACCAGCGCCCTGGCGATTGCCGTTTCAAACGCCGGCGGCCTGGGCTCCCTGCCCTGCGCGATGCTGACGCCAGATGCCCTTCGCGCAGAGCTGGCGGCCATCAGCGCACAGACCAACCGGCCCTACAACGTCAACTTCTTCTGCCACACGCCCGCCGCGCCCGACACGGCCCGCGAGGCGAAGTGGCGTGCCGCACTCGCGCCCTATTACGCTGAATTCGGCATCGACCCCGCCACGGTGCCGGCCGGCGGCGGACGGGCGCCTTTCAGCAGTGAATTCGCCGATGTGCTGGCGGCGTTCAGGCCACCCGTCGTGAGCTTTCATTTCGGCCTGCCTTCGCCGGAGTTGCTGCAACGCGTGAAGTCCTGGGGCGCGAAAGTACTGTCTTCGGCCACCACCGTTGCGGAAGCACGCTGGCTGGAGGCGAACGGTGCTGACGCGATCATTGCCCAGGGACTTGAGGCCGGCGGCCATCGCGGGATATTTCTGAGCGATGACCTCACGACCCAGGTCGGCACCATGGCGCTGCTGCCGCAGGTCCTGCGCGCAGTGCGCGTGCCCGTGATCGCGGCCGGCGGTATTGCCGACGCACGGGGTGTGACAGCGGCACTGGCACTGGGTGCCGCTGGCGTGCAGGTGGGCACGTCTTACCTGTTATGCCCCGAGGCCACCACCACGGCGCTGCATCGCGCCGCGCTTAAAAGCGAGCGTGCAGAACACACCGCGCTCACCAACTTGATCACCGGCCGCCCGGCCCGGGGCATTTACAACCGGCTGATGAGCGAGCTTGGCCCGGTAAGCGACGCGCCGCCGGCCTTCCCGTTTGCGACATCCGCACTGATGCCCTTGAAAACCGCTGCCGAAAAGCTCGGCCGCGATGATTTCTCCACCCTCTGGTCGGGACAGAACGCGAGCGGCTGCCGCGAGATTCCCGCTGCGGAATTGACGCGATTGCTTGTCGCCGCCTGAACTCCACGGCCATAAAATTTCGATCTGAAATATCAATTCGCTGAGCTTTCGGCTACGCAGGTGCTGGATATTCAGCGGGCTGAAATTCAGTTTTGTCACCTATCAAAAATACTTAGAAAAATAATATGTCAGGACACGGATTTCACGTACACGGCCCCCACGACCACGAACTGGAGCATGCCGCGCAGAGCGGTCACGAAAGCGGCGGCATGATCAACCAGATCGCCATGTTCACCGCCATCATCGCCACGGTAGGCGCTATTTTTGGCTACATGGGCGGCGCCACGCAGGCCAATGCCGGCCTGTACAAAAACAACGCGGCCATCAAGAAGACCGAAGCGGCCAACCAGTGGAGCTACTTCCAGTCCAAAAGCACCAAGCAGTCGCTGGCCGAATTCGCGCGCGACCTGGCGCCGGAAGATAAGAAAGTGGGCTACCAAGGCAAGATTGACCGCTACGAAAGCGAAAAAAACGAGATCAAGACAGGTGCAGAAAAATTGGAAGCCGAATCCCTCGTCTGGGACAAATCCTCCGACGAGCAGTTGCACCAGCACCACCGCTGGGCGCAGGCTACCACCGTGCTGCAGGTGTCGATTGCGCTGGCGGCGATTGCCCTGCTGACGCGCAAGAAGTGGCTGGAGTACGGCATGTTTGGCGTGGCGGCTGTGGGCCTGGTGCTGGGCGGCCTGGCTGCGCTACATATTTAATAGCTGCTTACGCCCGACCTGATTGCGCTGGAGCACTAAAACCCATGAAAATTGCCACCTGGAATGTCAATTCCCTGACCGTCAGGCTGCCGCAGGTGCTCGACTGGCTTGCCGCCAATCCGGTCGATGTGCTGTGCCTGCAGGAACTCAAGCTCAGCGATGACAAGTTCCCCTTGCAGGAACTCGAAGCGGCCGGCTACCAAAGCGCGGTGTTCGGCCAGAAAACCTACAACGGCGTCGCCATCCTGAGCCGCACGCCGGCCCGCAACATCGTGAAGAACATCACCGGCTTCACCGACGAGCAATCGCGCGTCATCGCCGCCACGCTGGACATGCCCACCGGCGAGGTGCGCGTGGTCAACGGCTATTTCGTCAACGGCCAGTCGCCGGGCAGCGAGAAGTTCGAGTACAAGATGAAGTGGCTGGAAAGCCTGCGCAACTGGCTGCGCGAAGAGTTGGCCGAGCATCCGAACCTGGTGCTGCTGGGCGACTTCAACATCACCGCCGACGACCGCGACAGCTATGACCCGGAAGGCCTGCGCGAAACCATCCACCACACCAGCGAAGAGCGGCAGCACTTCCAGGCCCTCGTCAAGCTCGGCCTGAATGACGCCTTCCGCATGTTCGACCAGCCCGAGAAAAGCTACTCCTGGTGGGACTACCGGGAGATGGCCTTCCGGCGCAACCGGGGGCTGCGGATTGACCATATCCTGGTCAGCGAAGCGCTCAAGCCCCTGGTTCGCAGTTGCGTGATCGACAAGCTGCCGCGCAAGAACGAGCGCCCCAGCGACCATGTGCCGGTCGTGCTGGAACTCGATTTGCTATAAAAAAAGTAGCTGCCTGCGCAGGTGCAGCCTGCGCAAACGCCATTATTTACTCAAGATTGAGTTCCTGGATCTTGCGCGTGATGGTGTTGCGCCCGATGCCCAGTTTGTGCGCGGCCTCGATGCGGCGGCCATGCGTGTTGGCCAGCGCGGTCTGGATCAGCCGCGACTCGAACCGGCGCGTCAGCACATCCCACACATCGCTGCGCCCCGAGATCAGCAGCGCCAGGGCTTCGGCCTCCAGTCCGGTTTCCCACTGCGCTACCTGGCCGGCGTTGTCGCTGCCTGTGCCTGTGGCCACCGGCTGCGGCGTTGCCGGCGCAAACGCTTCAGATGAATAGGCCGACGCAGAGGTCTTGTCGGCATCCCCGGTCCGGTCCTGCCTGAGCGGCTCGGTTTTTTCGGTCAGGGCCGGGGCTTGCTTCCATTCAGGCGTGGCACCCAGCACTTCGGGCGGCAGATCCTTGGGCTCAATCACCTGGGCAGGCGCCATGACGGTCAGCCAGTGGCAGATGTTTTCCAGCTGGCGCACGTTGCCGGGAAAGTTGAACAGGCTCAGCTGCTGCAGGGCTGCTTCTGAAATCCGCTTGGGCTCCACGCCCAGCTGCTTGGCGCTTTGCTGCAGGAAGTGGCGCGTCAGCATGAACACATCCTCGCGGCGCTCGCGCAGTGCCGGCAGGCGCAGGCGGATCACGTTGAGGCGGTGAAACAGGTCTTCCCGAAAGCTGCCTTCCTTGACGCGCTGCTCCAGATCCTGGTGCGTGGCGGCAATCACGCGCACATTGGCCTTGACGGCGTTGTGGCCGCCGACGCGGTAAAAATGACCGTCGCTGAGCACCCGAAGCAGCCGCGTCTGCAGGTCAAACGGCATGTCGCCGATTTCATCGAGGAACAGCGTGCCGCCGTCGGCCTGCTCGAAGCGCCCGCGACGCAGCGTCTGCGCGCCGGTGAAGGCGCCGCGCTCGTGGCCGAACAATTCGCTTTCCAGCAAATCCTTCGGGATGGCGGCGGTGTTGATGGCGATGAACGGCCCGTTGGCGCGGGGCGAATGCTTGTGCAGCGCGCGCGCCACGAGTTCCTTGCCCGAACCGGATTCGCCGGTGATCATCACCGTGACCATGCTCTGGCTCAGCCGGCCGATGGCGCGGAACACATCCTGCATCGCCGGCGCCTGGCCCAGCATCTCGGGCGCGGCAGCCATGCGCTCTTCGGCCACTTCCTCGCGCTGGCTTTCCTCGACCGCACGGCGAATCAGCTCGACCGCCTTGTGCAGGTCAAACGGCTTGGGCAGGTATTCGAACGCGCCGCCCTGGAAGGCCGACACGGCGCTGTCCAGGTCGGAAAATGCGGTCATGATAATGACCGGCAGGCCGGGCAGCTTGATCTTGACCTGCTCCAGCAAATCCAGGCCCGAGCCGCCGGGCATGCGGATGTCGCTGACGATGATTTGCGGCCCGTCGGCCTCGGTGGCAATATCGAGCGCGGCCAGCACTTCGCGCGGATTGGTGAAACTGCGCGTTGGCAGGCCTTCGCGCAGCAGGGCTTTTTCCAGAACAAACCGGATGGACTGGTCATCGTCAACAATCCAGATCGGTTTCATGCTTTTTTGTCCCTTTGCTACTAGCAGTAGTTATCTTTGAAGTGAAAGACAACAGACTTCAGGGCAGCGGTATCAGCAGCTTGAAGTCTGTATGGCCAGGCCGGCTCTCGCACTCAATCAAGCCGTGGTGTTGCTGGACAAAGGTTTGCGCCAGTGTCAGCCCCAGCCCCGAACCGCCTTCGCGCCCTGACACCAGGGGATAGAAAATGCGGTCTTTGATGGAGTCCGGTACACCCGGCCCATTGTCAATCACATGCAATTCCAGTGCCAGGCGATAGCGCTTCTTTCCAAAAGTTACCTGCCGGGCAATACGCGTTTTGAAAGTGATTTTTGCGTTGCCTGCCGCGATGCGTTCAGCCAGTTCCTGGGCGGCATTGTGGGCAATATTGATCACCGCCTGGATCAGCTGCTCGCGGTCCCCGCGAAACTCCGGGATCGAGGTGTCATAGTCACGAACCACCCGCAGGCCACGCGGAAACTCGGCCAGAATGAGCGAGCGCACCCGCTCGCAGACCTCGTGGATGTTCACGTCGCCCACCAGATGCGGCCGGCGGTGCGGCGCCAGCAAGCGATCCACCAGCGTCTGCAGACGGTCGGCCTCATGGATGATGACCTGCGTGTATTCCGTCAGATCCTTGTCGATTTCCATCTGCAGCAGCTGTGCCGCGCCGCGAATGCCGCCCAGCGGATTCTTGATCTCGTGCGCCAGGTTGCGGATCAGTTCCTTATTGGCCTGCGCCTGGTCAATCAGGCGCTCTTCGCGGTCCTGCTTGGCCTGCTGCTCCAGCGGCAGCATCTCCACAATCGCTTCACCCGGCGTGTCGGTCTGCGCCACCACCACATGCACCGGCATCGGCTCATGGTTCAGGCGCCGCAGCCAGGCGTCGTAGCGCAGGGCGGCGAATTCATTGCTGCCCGCCCCCTCCAGCGCATGCTTGAGGATGTGGGGTTCGGTGAAGCATTCAGGCAGTTGCGAGCCTTCGATGGTGCGGCGCGACGTGCCCAGCGCGTCTTCGAGCGCGGCATTGGCAAACACCACGCAGCCATTGGTGCGGACCACCGCGACCAGCGTGGCCAGCAGGTCAAAGGCCTGAAAGCGGATGGTTCCAGAAGCCGGGAAGGAAGACAGAAAAGTGGGGATGGATGGCTTTTTCATGCAGAAGCTGTTGCGATCTGGCTTAATTTGCGGCCGGCAAGCGGGAAATTTCGCGCTTCAGGCTGGAAATATCGCTCTGGCTGCGCGCAATGCTGTCCTTGAGATCGCTGATACGGTCCAGGTAGCGCTGGTAGTTGCGCCCCTCGATGCCCTGCTTTTCAGGCTCGCCGTTGTTGTATTCCTTTTGCAGCTCTGCCAGCCGGGCTTCGGACTTGCGCAACTCCGATTCGAGAATGATGCGCGAATCACTGTCGCGCGCCCGCTGGTCGGGGCTGCTGTCACGCGCCTGGCTTGGGGCCGGGCTGGCGGCAGCGCGCGCCGGGGCTTTGGGTAGCGGCGTTCCCTGCACCACGGTGACATTGCCGCCAGAGACCAGCTTGCAGTTGCGCACCTGGGCATCCTTTGAATTGTTGATGTATTCAGGCGCGCTGCCGCCGACACCGGCGCAGCGGTAAATTTGCTGCGCCCAGGCGCCATGGCAGCTACCCAGCAGCAAGATAGAAAAAAGGGACAGGGAAGGCAAGGAAAAAGTATTTTTCATGAGGAGGTTCCAGCGTCTGGATGCGCTTGGCGGTAATGTGCAGGATAGAGACGGGGATCGTCTGCGAGTATGCTGCAAAGCGGCAAAAATATGAAGTTGCCAATGCATCAACCCCGCTCCACCATAAAAAAAGGATGGCAGATGCCATCCTTTTTTTTCAGCCGCCCACTTCAGCGAAGTAAGCGGTTTCGCCTTGATTACAGCGAGTAGTACATCTCGAATTCGATGGGGTGCGTCGCTTGGCGCAGACGCGTGACTTCGCCCATTTTCAGATCAATGTAGCCATCGAGCATGGTGTCGGTGAACACGCCGCCCTTGGTCAGGAAACCGCGGTCTGCATCGAGGCAGTCCAGCGCCTGGTCCAGGCTGTGGCAGACGGTTGGAATCAGCGCATCTTCCTCGGGCGGCAGATGGTACAGATCCTTGGTGGCGGCTTCGCCCGGATGGATCTTGTTTTCCACGCCATCGAGACCGGCCATCATCAGGGCCGCAAAGCCGAGGTAAGGATTCATCAGTGGATCGGGGAAGCGTGCCTCGATGCGGCGGCCCTTGGGGTTGGCCACATAAGGAATGCGGATCGAAGCCGAACGGTTCTTGGCCGAGTAAGCCAGCTTGACCGGGGCTTCGTAGCCAGGAACCAGGCGCTTGTAGCTGTTGGTGCCGGGGTTGGTGATGGCGTTCAGGGCACGGGCGTGCTTGATGATGCCACCCACGTAGTACAGCGCAAAGTCGGACAGGCCGGCATAGCCGTCGCCGGCAAACAGGTTCTTGCCGTCTTTCCAGATCGACTGGT
The DNA here is from genome assembly GCF_000015505.1 of Polaromonas naphthalenivorans CJ2. GTDB lineage: Bacteria > Pseudomonadota > Gammaproteobacteria > Burkholderiales > Burkholderiaceae_C > Polaromonas > Polaromonas naphthalenivorans. The sequence continues at coordinate 2,923,843 of NC_008781.1, forward strand.
GCACATGCATGCCGGAGCCGTTGTCGCCGACGACGGGCTTGGGCATGAAGGTGGCGGTTTTGCCGTAGGCATTGGCCACGTTGTGCACCACGTATTTCATGACCTGCGTCCAGTCGGCACGCTCGACCAGCGTGCTGAAGCGGGTGCCGATTTCGTTCTGGCCAGCGCCAGCGACTTCGTGGTGAAACACTTCAACCGGAATGCCGAGCGATTCGAGGATCAGCGACATTTCAGCGCGCATGTCCTGGGTGCTGTCCACCGGAGGAACCGGGAAGTAGCCGCCCTTGACGCTCGGACGATGGCCGCGGTTGCCGCCTTCGAGCTTCTTGCCCGAATTCCAGGGCGCTTCGTATTCATCAATCTTGAAGAAGGTGCCCGACATGTCGGTGTTCCAGCGCACATTGTCAAAGATGAAGAATTCTGGCTCTGGTCCGAAGTAGGCGGTGTCGCCCAGGCCGGAGGCCTTGAGGTAGGCTTCAGCACGCTTGGCAATCGAGCGCGGATCGCGGTCATAGGCCTTGCCATCGCTGGGCTCGACCACGTCGCAGGTCATGAACAGCGTCGTTTCTTCAAAGAAAGGATCGATGTTGGCGGTGTTGGGATCAGGCATGAGCTGCATGTCGGAAGCTTCAATGCCCTTCCAGCCTGCAAACGATGAGCCGTCGAAAGCGTGGCCCGAGATAAATTTGTCTTCATCAAAATGCGACACAGGCACGGTCACATGATTCTCTTTCCCCCGTGTGTCGGTCAAGCGAAAGTCAACGAACTTGACCTCGTTTTCCTTGATCATGTTCATGACGTCTGCGACGGTCTTTGCCATCAAAATCTCCTGTGCTGGATGGTGGTTTAAAAAATCAATTCGGCTCTGCTGGATGCACTTTTTATGCCAGAGCCAGGAACTGTTGAGTTTGGGCCGGGCCTTTAATTGTGCCGCCGCTATTGTCGCTATTGAACGGCCGTTGGCTCGTTCCAGACCCCATGGTTTTAAAAAATTAGTCGATAAAGCACCAAAAAAGTGCGTATTACCCGCGAATTTTATGGTGTTCGCATTAACGCACCAATTCAGGGCCAAGCTGGAGATTGAATTGGTGCAGTCCTGACAGCAAAGCGGGATAGGCCAGGCTGACGGCCTCCACCGGGCCTTTAACGCCCAATTCAATATGGCGCCCGAATTCAGGATGATCCACGCTGGGCAGGCTGAACACCTTGACGCCTGCATGCTCGGCTTCAATCGCCAGCATCAGCGGCGTCAGTGCGGCCTCCATGGAGCCCATCACGATCACGGATTTTTCAATGAATGCTGATTTTTGGTGCAGATGGGCATAGCGCTGGTCGAGCACCCACTCCACCATCGGCCAGGCCATGACCGGAAAGCCGGGAACGAAATGTATGCCCCCACGCTCTCCCACTGCGTGTGAGTCGCTGCCCCCCGAGGGGACTGGCCTTGCTTGGGGCGGCCCGTCGCGGCGGCCGACCTCGCCAGGCTCAACAAAGCAACTGAAGCCCGGAATCTTGTTGTACGGATTGGGAATGATTTCAGCGCCCACCGGAAACACGCCCATGTTCAGGCGATGAAGGTTGTCATGCCGGTCCGGCTCGACAACGGTGCCCTGCTCTTTCGCTGTGTCCCGCATGCGTTCTTCAATCAGCCGTTTGGCCTCGGGATGCAGCGCCAGGTCAACGCCCAGCGCCCGGGCGGCGCACTGGCGGGTGTGATCGTCCGGCGTGGCGCCAATGCCGCCGGTGCTGAACACCACATCGCCCGACGCGCGCGCCGCTGCAAAGGCGCGCGCCAGCGTCGCGGTGATGCGCTCCGGGTCGTCGCCCACATATTCGGCATAGGCCAGTGACAGGCCGCGCGCGGCCAGCAGTTCGATGATTTTCGGCAGGTGCTTGTCGGCACGCTTTCCCGAAAGAATTTCATCGCCAATGACGATGATTCCAAAGTGAGGGGTCATACGAGGTCATCCTGCAGTTAGGACAATGAATCAGGCCGGCCGGACGCAGACTTGGGGAAAACGTCCGGCAGCGGTGCATCAACTATCAAATCAGTAGCAGCTTGTGCCCGTGGTGCTTGCGCAAAAGCATTATTTCGCTTGCGAAGCTGCTCCAGCGCGGCCAGGCAGTAGTGGGCAAACCAGAGCGACGAGAAGGCAAACACCAGGGTGTAAATCCAGATCGCCAGCGGCACCAGGATCGGCGCCATGGCGATGAACATGGCGCCCGATGCCCAGAGCAGGCTGGGCGCGGCGCCAAGGTAGCCGCTGAGCACGCCAATGCCGAGCAGCGCCGGGCGGTTTTCCCGGAAAATCTGCTCCCGCTCTTCAAGGCTGGCATGGTCGGCCAGCGCATCGTAGGACATGACGCGGTAGGTCAGCCAGCCCCAGATCAAGGGCGGCAGTATCAATACCAGGGGCGGCACCAGCCACAGGGGAACCGTCGCCACCAGCGCAACGGCAGCCAGAACGGTCGAACCCAGCGACCGCAGGATGCTGCCCAGCAGCGAGCCGCCTCGTTTACGCTCCAGTTGCGGAAACCGCCGGCTCGCCACCAGGGCCACCATGCTCGGCGTCATGAACATCGCCACGAACAGCAAGGTCACCATGACGATCACCGGAATGGCCAGGAACAGCAGCAGCGCAGGCGCCAGCACCAGGTGCAGGCTGCCCAGGCCAACGCCTTCCAGCCAGTGCAGCATGGCGTTGACCAGCTCGAAGCTTTCCAGGCTGCCGCGCACCGCGATGAGTGCGCTTTCCCAGTAAAGGTAGCCCACGGTCAGCGACAGCGCGCCCATGATGACGACGGGCAGGATCGACAGCACGATGACGCGCGGATGCAGGCAGTACATCACCGCCCGCCAGAAGGAATCAAGAAGACTGTTCATGGGCAATTCATGCGCGCCCGAACAGGCGCTTCATGCCCAGCCACTGCTGGGACCAGAAACCACGGCCGTAATCACGGTTGGCCTCGACCTGGTCGCGCACGCCGGTCGGCTCGTAACGCTGCTCGAAATTGGCCGTGCCAAACAGCATGTCCCACCACGGCAGCAGCACGCCGAAGTTATGCCCGCCCAGCGTTTTCGGGCCGTTGGTTTCATGGCCGATGCCGATGCTGTGGTGCAGCCGGTGAAAGCGCGGGCTGACCCAGAGACGCTCGCCTATGCGGCCAAACCACAGCCGCACATTGGCATGCTGGAAACTTTCGCTGAGCTGCGTCAGGGTGACGATGACGATGAACTGGTCGGGGGCCACGCCAATGAGTTGCGCCACGACGACGACGACGCTGTCGAGCACGATGCTGTCGAGCAGGTGGCTGCGGTTGTCGCTCCACATCGTCATTTGCCGCTGCGAATGGTGCAGCGAATGCAGGCGCCACCACCACTCCAACTGGTGCTGGCCCCGGTGCGTCCAGTAGCCGACGAAGTCAAATGCCAGCAGGTAGATCAGCAGGCTGACGACGGCCTGGTCAGTGACGCCGGGCCACAGCTGGTCGAGGTGAAAAGTGCCGTAGCCCGCTGTCCGCAGCGCACCGAAGATTTCATCAAACCAGGGATCAAGGGTAAAGAACAGCGCCAGCTTGAACAAGCCCAGCCGGTGAAGCAGCGTGTAGAGAACGTCAACGCGTATGCTGGCCCGCTCACTGGGCGAGTCCATCGCCTCCACCGGCCGCCAGCGCTGCAGCGGGCTAATCACGGCCAGCAAGATGATGATCTGGATCACGCCCATCATGAACCAGGCGGTCGCCCCATAAGCATCCTCGAACAGGCTGCTCAGGCCGAGCGCGAACAGGGCCGGTTGCACCAGCGCCTGGAACAGCCATGCCTGAACGCCCACGAAAATTCCAGTCAACCAGTCCATCGTGTCTATTTCCCTGCTTGAACGCTTGGAACGCCCGACTGCGCTTCGATCCAGGCCTTGTAGCCGGGATGTTCACGCAGTGTTTTAAAACAGAAGCCGCGCGACTGCAAGCCGGTGATCAAGGGCTCCAGCACGGCCGGCGCCCACGGCTCCTTGCGCGACCAGATGCCCAGATGCGCGACCAGGACATCACCGCTGCGGATGCCCTGCAGCGCTTTGTTCAGCAGCGCATCGTTGGGGTATTTGTCGCTGGGCAACTCGTCACCCAAAAAGCCGGCAGGCGACCAGCCCGCATGCGCATAGCCGCACGATCGGGCCGCCGCCAGAAGCTGGGGCGAGGTTTTACCGCCGGGCGCGCGGAACAGCGGCAGCGGTTTTTTGCCGGTGATTTCCTGCAGGCGCGTGCTGGCGCGGCCGATTTCCTCACAGTATTGCCGGGCCGTCCAGGTGACTTCCCTGCCCTCGGAAGGGCCGGCCGACGGGCGCACCCTGAATTGCATCGGCGCCCCCGCTGCACCCGGCACGTCGGCGCGCCAGTAGGTGTGGTCGAACGTGTGCGAGGCAAACTCGTGGCCTTCGGCAGCGCGCGCCTTCCACCAGCCGGCCCAGTGCGTTCCCAGGCTGCCGTCGCCGGTTTTGGTGCGCTCGTTGGCGGCAAAAAAGGTGACCTTGACCTGATGGCGCTTGAGCACGTCGGCGATCAGCGGCGCCACTTCCATGTGGCCGGTGTCCAGCGTCAGGTACACCGGCTTGCAGGAAGCACTTTCAGCTGGATTTTTTGCATCAAATTGACCATTTGCGCTTGCTGCATAAGCGCAATTAGCTATTAATAAAATAGCAAATGAGGCCAGTCTAGCGCGGTGAGTGATCGAGCGTCCAGACGCCATGGGGACTCCTGCCAACATTGATTTGACGCACCACCTTGTGGCTGGCAACGTCGATGAAAGTGAGCTTGCGAATCCAGCGCGAGGTGACGATGATCTGGCTCAAATCACGGGTCACGTCCATGCAGTCAGGACCGCCGGGCGCCGGAAAGCTGTCCACCACTTCGAGCGTCTGCAGGTCGATCTTGCTGATGCTGTTGGCCACGCGGTTGCTGACCAGCAGATGCCGCTTGTCGCCGAAAGCGCGAAAGGCATGGGCGCCCATCGCCGTCTTGATGAACTTGACCCGCTTTGGCTCCTTGCCGCTCACGTCATACACCTCGACGCCGTCGCCGCCGGTCAGGGCGACCAGCACGAATTTGTCATTGGCCGTGCCAAACACGTCGGCGGGCGTGGAGCCGGTCTTGGTACGCCACTTGATGGTCTGGGTGGCCAGGTCGATCGCAATCAGCTCGTCGCTTTCCTGCATGGTCGAGTAAATCGTGCTGCTTTTGCTGTCGATCCACAAATGGCTGGGCGTTTTGCCGGTGGCGATGCGCTTGGCAAGCGTCATTTCCTTGCCATCCCAATGGAAGATATCAATATGGTTGAGACGGTTGGCGGCGGTCACGAACCACTTCATGTCGGGCGAGAACCGCAGGTGGTAAGGGTCAATGATGCCGCGCACGGTGCGCTGGACCTCGGCCGTTTTAGGGTCGATGAAGGTCAGCGAGTCAGACAGCGCATTGGCCACGATCACCGACTTTTCATCAGGCGTGAGATACAGGTGGTGCGGCTGCTTGCCGGTCTCGATGCGCTTGATTTCAGTCCAGTTCGACGGATTGATGACGCTGACGCTGTCTTCCAGGGAATTAAGCACAAACACCGGCGTGGTGATGTTGCCAGCCACTGGCGCGGCAAGAGAAACCTTGGCAGTCTGCGCCAGCGCGGGCAGGCACAGCAGACCCGGAAGGGCGCAAGCACAGGCAGCCAGAAAGCGGGAATAAGCATTCACAAAATAGGTCTTTCCAAGGTCAATCGGCTAGTGTAGCGGCCGGCCATGACCGTGTATCCGCATCCGCTTTCAAAACCGCATCCGCTGACTTCAAGCTGTTTGATCCAGCACAAAGCATTCGCACGGACAGGTGGTGGATTCACTTTTGCGCAGCGCTTGCGGCAATGCTGGCCAGGTCTTGCACCGTCAGCCAGCGCCATTCACCGGGCTTGAGGTCCGCCGGCAGCGCCAGCGAACCGATGCGCGAGCGGTGGAGCCCTTCGACCCGGTTGCCGACGGCGGCAATCATGCGCTTGACCTGGTGGTACTTGCCTTCGGTCAGCGTCAGGCTCAGTTGCAGCTCGCTGGTCTGCTCACAGGCCGCAGCCCGGACCGGCTTGGGGTCATCGTCCAGGACCACGCCGGCCAGCAGCTTCTGGACCTGCTGCGCGTCCACCGGATGCTTGGCCGTCACCTCATAGACCTTGGGAACGTGGTGCCTGGGTGAACTCATGCGGTGAATGAACTTGCCGTCGTCCGACAACAGCAGCAAGCCGGTCGTGTCCTGGTCCAGCCGTCCAACCGCCTGCACGCCGGCTGCCGCGCCGCCGCCACGCTGGCGAATCGGTGCCGGCAGCAGCGTGTAGATGCTGGGATAGGTGCTCGGCTTTTGCGAGCATTCATGGCCGGCAGGCTTGTGCAACATCAGATAGGCTTTTTCGTGGTACTCCCAGGCCACGCCCTGCACCGTGAAGCGCAGGCCCACCGCTATAAATTCCATAGCTGGCTCCGTACAGGGGACACCCGCCACGGTCACAAAACCCTGTTGAACCAGCCCAGCGCAGACGCGCCGCGTTCCAAAACCCTGGGAAAAAAGAATTTCCTGCAATTGCATATGTTTTTCCAAAGAAAAAGGCCGTTTACTGGACTTCAGTAAACGGCCTTTGACAGTTATGGTGGTGGAGCTGGGGGGATTTGAACCCCCGTCCGCAAGCCTTGTTCGGGCAGATCTACATGTTTAGCGGTCTGATTTGAGTCTCGCCACCTGTATCGCGCAGTCGCACGCTACACAGGACGCCAGCACCCTATTTTCTTGCCCCGGGTTAAGGTACCCAGCCCGAAGCCAGCCGATAAAATTATCTTTACAGCCTGGAATCCTTAACTTGCGCTAAGAACCCCTTGCCCAGCCCATCGGCCTGCTGTTGTAAAGCTCACAGGCAATTAAGCTGCGAGTGCGAAACGTTCGTCGTTTGCAGTTAGTTTGTTTTAGTCAGTTTTACGAGCACACTAAGCTCGACATGCACCACACCGCGTCCGAACCCACGTCGAAACCAATGCAGCCCCAAGCCAGCTAGTTTAAGCCATTTTCAGCAAATTCAAGAGGGCCGAAGGCGTGGCAATCGTAAAGTTGGCTTTCCAGCCCGCAGTATCGTTCACGGCACCCAGATAGCCGTAAGCTGCCGCCACTGTGAGCATGCCTGCTGCGCGGCCTGCCAGAATATCGCGCTCATCATCGCCTACATAAATGCAGCGTTCGGGAGCCATTCCAAGCTGGCGCGCGGCTTCCAGCAAAGGAGCGGGGTGCGGCTTTGCATGAGGCATGGTATCGCCACTGATGATGGTTTTGGCTGTCCTGAAAAGTGGCATGGCCCGAGTTAACGGAACAGTGAAGCGGGCTGACTTGTTGGTGACGACCCCCCACTTGAGGCCAGCGTGACAAATGCGTGCAATCAGCTCAGCCACACCGTCAAACACATAGGTGTGCTCCACCAGACGCGCTTCGTAATTGGCAAAGAACTCCTCCTTCAGCCTGTCAAATTCAGCGTCTTGAGGCGTCAGGCCAAAAGCCACGGCAATCATGCCTCGTGCACCGGCACCTGCCATCGGGCGGTACAGCGACAAAGGCAACGATTCAAGGCCTCGATCGGTGCGCATTTTGTCAGCGGCAGCACCAAGGTCAGGAGCACTGTCAATCAGCGTGCCATCCAGATCGAACAGCACGGCATTGATATTGTTGAACATATTAAAAGCAGTCGCTCACAAGAAAGGAACTAAAGGAGCGCAGATTTACGCAACTTGGGATTTTTGGGTAGCCACCAGGTAATTCACGCCAGTGTCAGCGCTAAGCCAGTAATGACGGGTTAGCGGGTTGTATTCCATTCCCTTGGTCTCCAGAAAATCCAGGTTGACTACTCGACAGTAGCGAGCCAGTTCGCTGGGCTTGATTAATTTGGCGTATTCATGCGTACCACGAGGCAGCATGTTGAGGAGATATTCCGCTCCAACGATGGCAAACAAAAAAGCTTTGGCGTTGCGGTTGATGGTGGAAAAAAAGACATGGCCACCAGGTTTGACCAAAGCAGCACAGGCGTTGACTACCGAAGCCGGATCAGGCACATGTTCGAGCATTTCCATGCAGGTAACCACGTCAAAACTACCAGGCTGTTCTGCCGCAAGGGCTTCGGCACTGACCTCACGGTACTCTACCCCTTGGGTCTGAGCCTCAAGCGCGTGCAGCTGAGCCACTTTTAAGGCCTTGCTTGCCAGATCAATTCCGAGCACAGCCGCGCCCTTGCGAGCCATGGAGTCAGCCAAAATTCCACCGCCACACCCTACATCCAGTACGCGTAAGCCGTTTAGCGATACCAGCCCATCTATCCAGTCGAGCCGGAGTGGATTGATCTCGTGCAGGGGACGAAATTCACTGTCCTTGTCCCACCATCGATGAGCCAGGTCAGAAAATTTAGCCAGTTCGGTGGGATCGAAGTTTTGGGTTTTAGGCATGGAATGATTATCGTTGAGACGTAAAAAAACCGCGCCTTGGCGCGGTTTTTTTACTGATCCTGAAAGGATTACTTGTTGGCGCGGGTACCAACCACTTCGATTTCCACGCGACGGTTTTTCGCACGGCCTTCGGCGGTTTTGTTGTCGGCTACAGGCTGTTTCTCGCCTTTGCCTTCGGTATAAACGCGGTTTTTCTCAATGCCTTTGGACACCAAGTAAGCTTTCACAGCTTCAGAACGGCGAACCGACAGCTTCTGGTTGTAAGAATCGCTGCCGACAGAGTCAGTGTGACCCACGGCAATGATTACTTCCAGATTGATGTCCTTGATTTTTCCAATCAGGTCATCCAGCTTTTCCTTACCTGCCGGCTTGATCACTGACTTGTCAAAGTCAAAGAAAGCATCGGCAGCGTAAGTCACTTTGGTAGCAGCAGGGGGAGCCACTGGAACAACCACAGGAGCGGCTACAGGCGGAGCAGAAGCAACGACCACAGGAGCAACAACAGGAACAATTGCGCCATCGCAACCTGGAGCAGCAGTCGCTGGAGTCCAGAAGTTGTCACGCCAGCAAAGCTCATTGGTACCATTTTTCCAGACCAAATCGCCGTTGCCGTTCTTCCAGTTGTCGATAGTTTGCGCACCAGCGGCGGTAACAAGCGCTGCGGAAGCAAACAACATTGCCACTTTGTTGAGTTTGTTCATGATTCTCCTCTAGAGAAAAGCCGCAGACTTGCTGCGATTATTAAGATTACACACCTCAAGTGACCATCACTCAAGGAGTTACATTCATTGTGCCACACACATTCTGAGCTTCAAGTGCGCTATGGCCTTCGTCTTACATGAAGCGCAGATTCTTCAAAATATGTTGCAGACCAGCCACAAACAAGCCGTTTTACACTCGAGCCTTAAAATCAAGCCACTTTCTCCCATATCTTGATACTCCCAAACCAGGCCGTTCATGACCCAGTTCGCAAAAGAAACCCTGCCCATCAGTCTTGAAGAGGAGATGCGAAGAAGCTACCTCGACTATGCGATGAGCGTTATTGTGGGCCGGGCGCTTCCCGACGCACGTGACGGACTCAAACCCGTGCACCGGCGTGTGCTCTTCGCCATGCACGAGTTGAACAACGACTGGAACCGGCCTTACAAGAAATCTGCCCGTATTGTGGGCGATGTGATCGGCAAATACCATCCTCACGGAGACCAATCGGTCTATGACACCATCGTTCGCATGGCCCAGGATTTCTCGCTGCGTCACTTGCTGGTGGACGGCCAGGGGAACTTCGGCTCAGTTGATGGCGACAGCGCTGCGGCAATGCGCTACACGGAAATACGCCTTTCGAAGATCGCGCATGAGTTGCTGGCTGATCTGGACAAGGAGACTGTTGACTTCGGCCCCAACTACGATGGCAGCGAACAGGAGCCGCTGGTCATGCCGACCCGCCTGCCCAACTTGCTGGTCAATGGCTCAGGCGGCATTGCCGTAGGCATGGCTACCAACATTCCGCCGCACAACCTGAATGAAGTGGTCGATGCCTGCCTGCATCTGCTGAAGAATCCGGAAGCCTCCATTGATGAACTGATGGAAATCATTCCTGCGCCGGACTTCCCTACCGGCGGCATCATCTACGGCATCAACGGCGTCAAGGATGGCTACCGCACGGGACGCGGCAGGGTGGTCATGCGCGCCAAATGCCATTTTGAGGACATCGACAAGGGCCAGCGCCAGTCCATCATCGTCGATGAACTGCCTTACCAGGTCAACAAAAAGACACTTCAGGAGCGCATGGCCGAACTGGTTCATGAGAAGAAAATCGAGGGCATCAGCCACATTCAGGATGAAAGCGACAAATCCGGGATGCGTCTGGTCATCGACCTCAAGCGTGGCGAAGTGCCCGAGGTCGTGCTGAACAATCTGTACAAACAGACCCAGTTGCAGGATACCTTCGGCATCAACATGGTGGCGCTGATTAATGGCCAGCCCAAGCTGTGCAACCTGAAGGATCTGATCCAGGTTTTCATTTCCCACCGCCGAGAAGTGGTGACACGCCGCACGGTGTTCACGCTGCGCAAGGCACGCGAACGCGGCCATGTTCTGGAAGGCCTGGCCGTCGCACTGGCCAATATTGACGAGTTCATTGCCATCATTCGCAATGCACCGACGCCTCCCGTAGCGAAGGCCGAGTTGATGACACGCGCATGGGACAGCAGCCTGGTGCGCGAAATGCTCACCCGCGCACACGCCGATGGCGGCGTGGTCAATGCCGATGATTACCGTCCCGATGGACTTGAGAAATCATTTGGCATGGGCAGCGACGGCCTTTACCGCCTGTCGGAAACCCAGACCCAGGAAATTCTGCAGATGCGCCTGCAGCGCCTGACCGGCCTGGAACAGGACAAGATCGTTGCCGAATACAAGGAAGTCATGGCCGAGATTGATGACCTGCTCGACATTCTGGCCAGGCCAGAGCGGGTTTCCACCATCATTGGGCAAGAGCTGGCAGCCATCAAGCTGGAATTCGGTCAGACCAAGCTGGGCGCTCGGCGCAGCCATATTGAGCACAGTTCATTTGACCTGAGTACCGAGGACCTGATCACCCCGACCGACATGGTGGTCACGCTGTCGCACACAGGCTATATCAAGAGCCAGCCCCTGTCAGAATACCGGGCGCAAAAGCGTGGTGGTCGTGGAAAACAGGCCACGGCCACCAAAGAAGACGACTGGGTTGACCAGTTGTTCATTGCCAATACCCACGACTACATCCTCTGCTTTTCAGACCGGGGCCGGCTCTACTGGCTCAAGGTATGGGAAGTGCCGGCGGGCTCACGCGGCTCGCGTGGCCGGCCGATTGTCAACATGTTCCCGCTGCAGGAAGGTGAAAAAATCACTGTGGTCCTGGCACTGACGGGTGAAAAACGCAGTTTCCCGGCTGACCAGTATGTTTTCATGGCCACTTCCATGGGTACCGTCAAGAAAACGCCCCTGGACGATTTCAACAACCCCCGCAAGGGCGGCATTATTGCCGTGGCACTGGACGAGGGAGACTACCTGATCGGCGCCGCGCTCACCGATGGAAAGCACGACGTGATGCTGTTCAGCGATGGCGGCAAAGCGGTTCGTTTTGATGAAAATGATGTGCGCCCCATGGGCCGCAATGCGCGAGGCGTGCGCGGCATGAACCTGGAAGAAGGCCAGGGCGTGATCGCCATGCTGGTAGCGGAAGACGGTGAACAAAGCGTGCTGACTGCCACCCAAATGGGTTTTGGCAAGCGCACGTCCATCAGTGAATACACCCGACATGGCCGCGGCACCAAGGGCATGATTGCCATCCAGCAAAGTGAACGTAACGGCAAGGTCGTTGCAGCGACACTGGTTCATGCTGACGATGAAATCATGCTGATCACTGACAGGGGTGTACTGGTTCGTACGCGCGTCAGCGAAATCCGGGAAATGGGCCGCGCCACCCAAGGCGTTACGCTCATAGGTCTGGATGAAGGTTCGCAGTTAAGCGGCCTCCAGCGAATCGTCGAGAACGATGCCACGCTGGACGATACAGAAAAAACCGTCGATACCGATACTGGAAACGACGCAGGCAACGATGCCGCCAACCCGGAAACCAATTCATGAAAAAACTGATCACCACGCTGGCACTTGCCAGCCTTGCCTTCACTGCCACCCTGCACGCACAAACGAATGAACCAAAAACCGAATTGGCAGCCAAAGTCGTCAAGCTTCAGCAAGGGCCTGAACTTGACCGGCTCATCGCCCAATTGGCAGACGGTGCAACACAGGAACTGATCGCAAAATGGGGGCCAAGGCTGGAAGCGAACGTGGCCAAAGCCAACCAGAAAAAAGCGTCGGAAGCACTGAATGCTGAACTCAAGAAATACGCTGACGATGCCAACCAGTTGATTGGCAAGCAAGTCAGCAAGGTCAGCACCGATGTCCTTGTACCAGCTTACGCCGAGCGTTTTACGCTGGAAGAACTGCAGCAGATTGCAGCATTTTTCGAATCGCCTGCCATCAAGAAGTACCAGGCCAGTTCACCTGAACTTGGCAATATGTTCGTCCAAAAACTGATTGAAGCCTCGCGCGCCGATGTGCTCTCCCGGGCCAAGCAGTTTGATGATGCCGCGCTGAAAATTGTAGGCGCGCCTGCAGCAGCCCCCAAAGCCAGCCAGCCCGCCAAGAAATGACCCGGCCATTCAATTTTTCAGCCGGTCCCGCGAATTTGCCCGAAGAGGTTTTGCGGCAGGCCGCTGCCGAAATGCTGGACTGGCATGGCAGCGGCATGAGCGTCATGGAGATGAGCCACCGGGGCAAGGAATTCATCTCGATTTACGAGCACGCCGAAGCTGACTTCCGTGAACTGATGGAAATTCCTGAGCACTTCAAAATCCTGTTCATGCAAGGCGGCGGACTGGCGGAAAACGCCATTGTCCCGCTGAATATTTCGCGCGGCGGCTTGGCTGATTTTGTAGTGACCGGAAGCTGGAGCGACAAGTCGCAAAAAGAAGCACGCAAATACTGCGACGTCCAGATTGCCGCCACCAATGAAAGCAGCGCTCATACCAGCCTGCCGCCGCCGGCCACCTGGCAACTGCGGCGTGACGCCAGCTATGTGCATGTCTGCACCAACGAAACCATTCACGGCGTCGAGTTCCAGGAATTGCCCGACCTGAAAGCATTGGGCAGCGACGCACCGCTGGTCATCGACTTCTCGTCGCATGTGGCATCCCGGCCCGTGGACTGGTCCAAAGTGGGTCTGGCTTTTGGCGGCGCACAGAAAAACCTCGGCCCTGCCGGCGTGACACTGGTGGTGGTTCGGGAAGATCTGCTCGGCCATGCACTGGCGGTCTGTCCCAGCGCTTTCAATTACAAAACGGTTGCGGACAACGACTCGATGTACAACACGCCGCCGACTTACGCCATCTATATAGCCGGCCTGACTTTTCAGTGGCTCAAGCGGCAAAAGGAAGGCGAAGCGACCGGCATTGCCGCCATGGAAAAACACAACCTGGCCAAGGCGAAGCTGCTTTATGACGCCATCGACCATTCCGGCCTGTACATCAACAAGGTCAGCAAGGATTGCCGTTCCCGCATGAATGTGCCGTTCCTGCTGCGCGATGAATCACGCAACGAGGACTTCCTGGCTGGCGCCAAGGCACGCGGGCTGCTGCAGCTCAAGGGACATAAATCCGTCGGTGGCATGCGCGCCAGTATTTACAACGCCATGCCGCTCGCTGGCGTTGAAGCACTGGTGAGTTACCTGCAAGAATTCGAACAAAAACACGCCTGACATGACTGCCAACCTCGATGATTTGCGCGTCCAGATTGACGCGCTGGACAAGGAACTGCTGACCCTCCTGAACCGACGCGCACTGGTCGCAGAACAGGTCGGAGAGGTCAAAAAACGCGAAGGCACGCCTTTTTTCCGGCCTGACCGCGTGGCCCAGGTGATTGAAAAGATTCAGCAGGCCAACATGGGGCCGCTTAAAAACGAACATGTGGCTGCCGTCTGGCGTGAAATCATGTCGGCGTGCCTGGCGCTTGAATCACCAGTCCGGGTGGCCTACCTCGGCCCTGCCGGAACCTTCAGCGAGCAGGCCGCCCTGCAGTTTTTTGGCAACAGCATTGAGCATGTCTCCTGCGTCAGCATTGATGAGGTGTTTCGAGCCACCGCAGCCGGCAGCGCGGGTTATGGGGTGGTGCCGGTTGAAAATTCCACCGAAGGCGTGGTGTCGCGGTCCCTGGACCTTCTGCTGAACTCTCCGCTGCACATCGTGGGAGAAATCAGCCTGATGGTGCGCCACCACCTGCTGCGGCTGACGGATTCCCTTGAAAACATCGAGATCGTTTATGCCCATCCCCAGGCGCTGGCGCAGTGCCATGGCTGGCTGACAACTCACCTGCCGCATGTCGAACGCCGCGCGGCCTCCAGCAATGCGGAAGGCGCGCGCCTGGCATCGACCAATCCGGCCTGGGCGGGCATCGCCAGCGACCGCGCGGCAACCCAGTTCGCCTTGCACACCGTAGCGCACGCCATTCAGGACGATGCATTCAACCGCACACGTTTTGCAGTGGTTTGCCTGCCGCAAACGCTCCCTGCCCCGCCCGCCTCGGGCAAGGACTGCACCAGCTTGGTGGTTTCGGTTCCCAACCGCCCGGGTGCTGTGCATGACATCCTGGTGCCGCTGAAAACCCATGGTGTTTCCATGACCCGCTTCGAATCGCGTCCGGCCCGCTCGGGCCAGTGGGAATACTATTTTTATATCGATCTGCAAGGCCATCCATCTCAAGACCATGTGAAAGCCGCCCTGGCTGATCTGCAGCAGCTTTGCGCGTTTTATAAAGTTCTCGGCACCTACCCGATCGGCGACTGATGCGGGATTCACGGCGAGACAGAGTGAACTCAAAACAACTACAACAAATTCAGGTGCCGGTCATGTTCGAGCAATTAGGCCTCATCGGCTGCGGTTTGATGGGCAGTTCCTTTGCGCTGGCGCTCAAGCGTGCTGGTCTGGTCAGGCGCATCGTCGGCTACAGCAAATCTCCCTCCACCACGGAACGCGCCCGCCAGATGGGAGTGATCGATGTGGAAGCACCATCTGCCCTTCTGGCGGTCTCGGGCGCTGATATTGTCCTGCTGGCCATCCCCGTATCGGCTACGGAAGCCACTTTCAAGGCCATCCGCCATCTGGTCGGACCCGACACGCTGGTCATGGATGTGGGGTCAACCAAGCGGGATGTCGTGGACGCTGCGCGTCGTGTCCTGCGTGAGCAGGTTGGCTCTTTTGTACCCTGTCACCCGATTACCGGCAAAGAGGTTTCAGGTGTCGAGCATGCCGACGTGGACCTCTACGCAGGCAAGCAGGTCATCCTCACGCCCATTGAACGCACTTTCACCGCCCAGTTGAAAAAGGCGACAGCTGTCTGGACCGCCATGGGTTGTCATGTGGTCAAGATGTCACCGCAAGCGCATGATGCAGCTTATGCGGCCGTCAGCCACCTGCCCCACCTGATCGCCTTTGCCATGATCAATGGCATCAAGTCCCAGCCGCATGGCAAGGACTACATGGCACTGGCAGGACCGGGTTTTCGCGACTTCACCCGCATTGCAGCCAGCGATCCGCAAATGTGGCGCGACATCCTGCTGGCCAACCGCGAAGAGTTGCTGGCGCAGTCCAAAATTTTCCAGCAATCCCTGCAATCCCTTGAGCAGCTGATTTCAGGCGGCAACGGCGATGGACTCGAATCCCAGATCAGGCAAGCCAGTGAAACGCGCGCCAACTGGCGCGTTTCCTCGCACAAAGCCCACAAGTAAAGCACCCTCTCATGTACGACATCGAGTATCTGGACATTCCGCCGCTGACACAGGCGGGAGGCACGGTTTGCCTGCCTGGCTCCAAAAGCATTTCCAACCGCGTCCTGCTGCTGGCCGCATTGAGCCATGGTCAAACCACGGTCCATGATTTGCTGGCCTCTGACGACACGGCAGTCATGCTGACCGCGCTGGAACAACTGGGTTGCACGGTGGTGCAAAGCGGCAATACCGCCGTCATCGGCGGACTGGGCGGCCAGCTCGTCCAGCGCAAGGCCGCTCTGTTCATGGGCAACGCCGGCACCGCCATGCGGCCCCTGACGGCTGCGCTGGCGCTGCTCGGTGGCGAGTTTGAACTGTCGGGCGTGCCGCGCATGCACGAACGCCCGATTGGCGATCTGGTGGATGCACTTCGGCAATTGGGTTGCGCCATCGACTATCTCGGCAATGAGGGCTTTCCTCCCTTGCGGCTGCGTCCGGGCGTCTTGAAGCTGGACGATGCGATTCGCGTCCGTGGCGACGTTTCCAGCCAGTTCCTCACGGCCCTGCTGATGGCACTGCCGCTGGTGGCCCAGCAAGCGATCCGCATCGAAGTCGTGGGCGAGTTGATTTCACGGCCTTATATCGAGATCACGCTGAACCTGCTCAAGCGTTTCGGCATCCAGGTCGAGCGTGAAGGCTGGCAACGCTTCACGATTCCTGCCGGCAGCCAGTACCAGTCACCGGGCGAAATCCATGTTGAAGCCGACGCCTCATCTGCTAGCTATTTCATAGCACTTGGTGCAATAGCAGCGTGCGCAAAAGGCATAAATGATATAAAAATCATGGGCGTAGGCGCGGATTCCATCCAGGGCGACATCCGCTTCATCGAAGCTGCCCGCATGATGGGGGCCAAAATTGACAGCACGCCCAACTCGCTGCAGATCTCGCGCGGTGCCTGGCCCCTCAAGGCGATTGACCTGGACTGCAACCACATCCCCGACGCCGCCATGACGCTGGCCGTGATGGCACTCTACGCTGACGGCACCACCGTGCTCCGCAACATCGCCAGCTGGCGCGTCAAGGAAACCGACCGCATTGCCGCCATGGCCTGCGAACTGCAAAAGCTTGGGGCCACGGTGGAAGAAGGTGCGGATTACCTGAAAATTACGCCGCCTGCTCAGGCAGGCGCATGGAAACCGGCAGTCATTCACACCTACGACGATCACCGCATCGCCATGTGTTTTTCGCTGGCAGCCTTCAATCCGGCCGAATTGCCGGTCCGCATTCTGGATCCCAAGTGCGTTGCCAAGACCTTCCCGGATTATTTTGAAGCCCTGTTTTCGGTGGCCCAAGCGCAAACCGACCAGATCCCCGTGATTTGCGTGGATGGCCCGACCGCCTCTGGCAAGGGAACGCTGGCAGCGCTGACGGCGCATCGTCTGGGCTACCACTACCTGGACTCAGGTGCCCTGTACCGCTTGAGCGCTTTTGCCGCCTTGCGCGCCGGCCTGTCGCTGGACGATGGCGAAGCGGTCGCCCGGATTGCACGCAGCTTGCCGGTCCGGTTCAAGGGCGACCGGATTTTCCTCGCCACAGAAGAAGCCGAGGAAGACGTTTCTGAAACCATTCGTACCGAAATCGCCGGCATGGCCGCCTCCCGGGTTTCGGCCCATCCGCAAGTCCGCAATGCCCTGCTGGACCTGCAGCGCAGCTTTCGGCAGCTACCCGGCCTTGTTGCTGATGGCAGGGACATGGGCACCGTCGTATTTCCCGACGCAGCGCTCAAGATTTACCTTACCGCCAGCGCCCTGCATCGCGCCGAACGCCGGCACAAGCAGTTGATTTCAAAGGGAAATACGATTACAATCGCCGCCATTCAACAGGCTTTGGAAGCACGCGACCAGCGAGACATGTCTCGCAAAGCCGCCCCGTTAAAACCTGCTGAAGACGCTAAGTTACTGGACAACTCCGACCTGACGATTGAAGAGTCGCTGGATCAGGTGATCGACTGGTGGCAAGGCACCCGGCCCTTCTGACCTCCGACGCTGACCCCTTTCATGGGGCGCAAGGTCAGCAGGAACATTTGTTTAACCTGCGGTCTTACCCGTCGTTTGACCGCGAAACCTCACCAAACCGCCGCAAGCAGCCCTAAAAACAATAGCAATTTCGCTATTGGAAACCTGTTGTGTGGATTAGGAAATTCATGTCTGAATCTTTTGCCGACCTGTTTAACGAATCACTTGAACGCTCTGAAATGCGCTCCGGTGAAGTCATCACCGCTGAAGTAGTGCGCATTGATCACAACCACGTGGTTGTGAACGCCGGCCTCAAGTCCGAGGCTTACATTCCTCTTGAAGAATTCAAGAACGACCAGGGCGAAGTTGAAGTCCAGGTCGGCGACTTTGTGTCCGTCGCCATCGACTCCGTCGAAAACGGCTACGGCGACACCCTGCTCTCGCGTGACAAGGCCAAGCGCCTGGCATCGTGGATGAGCCTGGAAAAGGCCCTGGAATCCGGCGAATTCGTCACCGGCCAGACCAGCGGCAAGGTCAAGGGCGGCCTGACCGTTCTGGTCAACGGCATCCGCGCTTTCCTGCCCGGCTCGCTGATCGACACCCGCCCCATCAAGGACTTGTCTCCGTACGAGAACAAGACCATGGAATTCAAGGTCATCAAGCTCGACCGCAAGCGCAACAACGTCGTGTTGTCGCGTCGCGCCGTGGTCGAAGCCAGCATGGGCGAAGAACGCGCCAAGCTGATGGAAACCCTGAAGGAAGGCTCCGCCGTCAAGGGCATCGTCAAGAACATCACCGAATACGGTGCATTCGTTGACCTGGGCGGCATTGATGGCTTGCTGCACATCACCGACATGGCATGGCGCCGCGTGCGTCACCCAAGCGAAGTGGTGACGGCTGGCCAGGAAATCGTGGCCAAGATCCTGAAGTTCGACACCGAGAAAAACCGCGTGTCGCTGGGTCTGAAGCAAATGGGTGACGACCCATGGATGGGCGTGAACCGCCGCTATCCGCAAAGCACCCGCCTGTTCGGCAAGATCACCAACATTGCCGACTACGGCGCGTTCGTGGAACTCGAACCCGGCATCGAAGGCCTGGTCCACGTGTCCGAGATGGACTGGACGAACAAGAATGTTGCGCCTAGCAAGCTCGTGGCCCTGGGCGACGAAGTCGAAGTCATGGTTCTTGAAATCGACGAAGACAAGCGCCGCATCAGCCTGGGCATGAAGCAGTGCAAGGCCAATCCATGGCAGGAATTTGCCGTGGAAACCAAGCGCGGCGACCGCGTCAAGGGCCCGATCAAGTCGATCACCGACTTCGGCGTGTTTGTGGGCCTGGCTGCCGGCATCGACGGCCTGGTGCACTTGTCTGACCTCTCGTGGAACGAGCCCGGCGAAGCCGCAGTTCGCAACTACAAAAAGGGCCAGGAAGTAGAAGCGATTGTGCTGGCCGTCGATGTGGACCGCGAGCGTATCTCCCTGGGCATCAAGCAGCTTGACTCCGATCCGTTCACCACGTTCGTGTCGATCAACGACAAGGGCGCGATTGTGACCGGCAAGGTCAAGACGGTCGATGCCAAGGGCGCCGAAATCGATCTGGGCGAAGACATCATTGGCTACCTGCGTGCCAGCGAAATCAGCCGTGACCGCGTTGAAGATGCGCGCAATGTGCTGAAAGAAGGCGACGAAGTGTCGGCTGTCGTGGTGAACGTGGATCGCAAGACCCGCAACATCCAGCTGTCGGTCAAAGCCAAGGACAACGCCGACCAGCAAGAAGCCATGGCTTCCCTCAGCCAGCAGTCCTCGCGCGAAAGCGCCGGCCTGACCAGCCTGGGTGCCCTGCTGCGCGCCAAGCTGGACAACAGCGACAAGTAAGTCCTTGCGGGACAGATCACATGACGCGGCCATTGCGCCGCCCATGTCATCTGTCCCCAACTGGATAATTCTGGATGACCCGAAGCGATTTAGTTGAAGAGTTGGCTGCCCGATTCAGCCAGTTGACACACCGCGATGCCGAACATGCCGTCAAGACGCTTCTTGATGCCATGAGCGACACGCTGGTGCGTGGCAACCGGATCGAAATCAGGGGTTTTGGCAGCTTCTCCATCAACCGGCGGCCGCCCCGCATGGGACGCAATCCCCGGTCTGGAGAAAGCGTAGCCATTCCTGAAAAACGGGTGCCTCATTTCAAGCCGGGCAAGGCATTGCGGGAAGCCGTTGATGCCCGAACCGGCGAATTGCTGAAGGTCACATATTCCGGATAAGGTCTTCAGGTTTCCCTTGGTGGGCTGGCTACAATCGCCTGACCACTCCGGGGATCACCAGTGAAATACCTGATGTGGCTGCTCAAGGCAGCCATTTTTTTTACGCTTTTTGCTTTTGCACTGAATAACCAGCAAACGGTCGCAGTGCATTTCTTTTTCGGTACATTATGGCAAGCACCTTTGGTGCTGGTGGTGCTGGTCACCTTCGCTTGCGGGCTGTCACTGGGTATTCTTGTCATGATGCCGCGCTGGTGGAAAAAGCCCAAAGCCACCCTACCCCCCCCTGGCTCCGGGACTTCGCCAGACGAAGCCGACAACCATCGCATCCCGTTTCAACATGGAATTTGACTTCACCTGGGTTTTGCTCGGGTTTCCGCTCGCCTTCACGCTGGGCTGGCTGGCCTCCCGGCTGGATTTGCGACAACTGCGAATTGAAAACCGCCAGGCGCCCAAGGCCTATTTCAAGGGCCTGAACTTCCTTCTCAACGAGCAGCAGGACCAGGCCATTGACGCTTTCATCGAAGCCGTCCAGAACGACCCTGACACCTCCGAACTGCACTTTGCCCTGGGCAACCTGTTTCGCCGCCGTGGTGAATACGAACGTGCTGTGCGGGTGCATGAGCATTTGATGTCGCGCGGCGATTTGACCCAGCACGAACGCGAGCGCGCCCAGCATGCGCTGGCGCTCGACTTTCTGAAAGCCGGTTTGCTCGACCGCGCCGAAGCCGCTCTGCGAAAGCTCGAAGGCACGCCGTTTGAAGAAGAGGCCCGGCTTGCACTGCTGTCGATTTACGAACGCTCCCGCGACTGGGCCAATGCCACCGAAATTGCCGCCCGCCTGGGCAGTTCCAGTCAGGGAAGCTTCAGCACCCGGCAGGCGCACTACCTGTGCGAGCAGGCCAGTGCGTCTGCCGCTACAGGCGATGCCGCAAAGGCACTCAATACCTTGATGCAAGCCGTTGCCATGGCGCCCGCATTAGCCAGGCCACTGATTGATTTAGCCAAACTGCAATACCAGTTAGGAAACGCGCATGACGCCTTGCATACTCTGCTCAAACTGACCACTGCAGCCCCCCAGGCCTTACCGCTGGCTGCGGGCCTGCTGGCCAACATTGCGCAGAATAGTGATGAGCAACAAACCACGCTGGCGCTACTGAAGGCCAGCTATGCCCAAGCGCCTTCGATTGATCTGATTGAAGCTATTGTCAAACTTGAAAAAGACCCTGCAACCGCACGCCAGTGGTATGTACAGCATCTGGAGCGCGAGGTTTCGCTGGTGGCTGCCAGTAAATGGATTGCGGGCGAGAAACTTGAAGATGAACGCCATCATGCCCTGGTGCAACGAGCAATGGACCAGGCCACCAAGCCCTTGATGCGTTACCGCTGCGCCGCTTGCGGCTTTGAGGCCACGCAGCATTTCTGGCATTGCCCTGGCTGCCAGGCTTGGGACAGCTACCCCATGCGCCGTATTGAAGAGCTGTAATCCAGCCGTCCCTCAGAACATGAACTTGAACTTGACAATAACTCCTCAAAAAATTGCTTCAGCCCGCGTTCTGGTGGTTGGAGATGCCATGCTGGACCGCTATTGGTACGGTGCCGTGGACCGCATTTCGCCCGAGGCCCCGGTTCCCGTCGTGCGCGTGACACGTACCGAAGAACGCATCGGCGCAGCGGCCAACGTGGCCTACAACATCGTGACGCTGGGCGCGCAAGCTTCATTGCTAAGCGTGGTGGGCGAGGACGAAGCCAGCCATACGCTGGAACACTTGGTTGCGAAGACCGGCATCACGCCCTATTTTGGCCGCGATGCGAAGCTCAAGACCACCGTCAAGCTGCGGGTGATCGGGCGACAGCAGCAACTGCTGCGGCTGGATTTTGAAAATACGCCTGAGCATGAAGTGCTGGCCTCCCAATCCGCGACCTTTGAAAAGCTGTATCCGCAGCATGATGCAGTGCTGTTTTCAGACTACGGCAAGGGCGGACTGGCACACATCGTGACCATGATTGCCCAGGCACGCGCTGCCGGCAAGGTGGTCCTGGTTGATCCCAAAGGTTCGGACTTTGCACGCTACAAAAATGCCAGCGTCATCACGCCCAACCGGGCAGAGCTTGAACAGGTGATTGGCCTCTGGAGCAATGAAGCCGAACTGCACACTAAAACCCATAATCTGCGTGCCGCACTCAACCTGCAGGCCGTGCTGGTGACGCGCAGCGAAGAAGGCATGACGCTGTTCGATGCACAGGGAGAACTGCATGTACCCACGGTGGCCAGAGAGGTGTTTGACGTCACCGGTGCGGGCGATACCGTGATTGCCACACTGGCCACGATGGCGGCGGCCGGCATGAGTCTGCGTGATGCCGTACCGATTGCCAACCGTGCTGCTGGCATTGTCGTCGGCAAGTTTGGTACGGCCACCGTCAATTACAGCGAACTCTTCGCATTCTCCTGAATTACGCAGCGTACTGAAACCCGAGGAATTTTCATGAAAATCGTAGTCACCGGTGCTGCCGGCTTCATCGGCAGCAACCTGGTCAAGGGACTCAATGCCCGTGGCATTGACGACATCATTGCCGTCGATGACCTGACCCAAGGCGACAAATTCCGCAACCTGGCCGACTTGAGAATAGCCGACTACATGGATGCGGGCGACTTTTACGACCGGTTTGCCGAGGGTGCTTTCGGGCATGTCGAAGCGGTGTTCCATGAAGGTGCCTGCAGCGACACCATGGAGCCGGACGGAAAATACATGATGGCCAACAACTACACGCTGTCGTGCAACCTGTTTCGTGCCTGCCAGAACCAGAACACCCGCCTGCTCTATGCCTCGTCGGCCGCCACTTACGGTGGCTCGGATACCTTCAGCGAATCCCCCGAATTCGAGAAACCGTTGAATGTTTACGGCTACTCCAAGCTTCTGTTTGACCAGCACATGCGGCGCGAACTCGGCATGCGGTTTGAAAATGCGCAAACGCAAGTTGCCGGATTCCGGTACTTCAATGTTTATGGTCCGCGCGAGCAGCACAAGGGTCGCATGGCCAGCGTGGCCTTTCACCAGTTCAACCAGTTTCAGGCCGATGGCAAGGTCAAGCTGTTTGGCGACTACGGCGGCTACGGTCCGGGCGGACAAATGCGTGACTTTGTCTTTATCGACGACGTGGTGGCAGTGAACCTCTGGTTTTTTGACCACCCTGAAAAATCCGGCATTTTCAACCTGGGAACGGGTCGCGCGCAACCCTTCAATGACGTCGCTATTGCTGTCGTGAACACCTTGCGCCAGAGTCAGAACGCAGCCCCATTGAGTCTTGAAGACGCCGTACGCGGAGGCATGATTGATTACGTCGGTTTTCCCGAAGCGCTGGTTGGCAAGTACCAAAGCTACACCCAGGCAGATTTGGGCGCCCTGCGCGCAGCAGGCTGCCAGCACGTTTTTGCCGACGTGCAATCGGGTGTGACGGCCTATATGCAGTGGCTGAGCAACGCCAAGAACTGAACGCCTACCGAGTTATCAAGGATATTTTCGCCAAAATTTTACCGGACAGTCAACTCAGCTTGAATCAAGCCATTATGAGTGAACATCTTTACTTCAAGATGCGGCCATGACTTCACTCAATTTATTTTCAAGGGAATTTTCCATGTTCAAGAAATTACTGGCGTTTCTCGCTGCCATGTCACTTACCGCAGCTTTTGCTGCAGTTGACATCAACAAGGCCAGCGAAGCTGAACTCGACGGTATCAAGGGTGTCGGTCCGGCCACCAGCCAGCGGATTGTTGCCGAGCGCAAAAAATCCGAGTTCAAAAGTTGGGATGACTTCATCGCTCGCGTTAAGGGTGTCGGCGAAAAAAATGCTGCCAAGTTCTCCGCCGAAGGCATGACCGTGGCCGGTGCGCCATACCAGGCCGAAAACAAAACCGATGCGAAAACAGCTAAAAAAGATGAGAAGGCCATTGCTGTTAAACCAGCAGCCAGTGCGGCCAGTGCGGCGAAAAATTAAACTGAATCGACCATAAAAAACCCGCTTGCGAGCGGGTTTTTTTACTTGGAGGAATTGATGCGCCCAAACACTCAACCCATGTGCAGGCCGCCATTCAGGGAGAAATCGGCGCCGGTGGCGTAACCACCTTCATCAGAAGCGATCCAGGAGATGATGGATGCAATCTCTTCTGGTTTGCCCAGGCGCTTGGCAGGCACGCCGGCGACAATTTTCTCCAGCACTTCAGGACGAATCGCCTTGACCATGTCGGTGCCGATGTAGCCTGGGCTGACGGTGTTCACCGTCACGCCCTTGCTTGCCACTTCCTGCGCCAGCGCCATGGTGAAACCATGCAGGCCGGCCTTGGCGGTGGAATAGTTCACCTGGCCAAACTGGCCCTTTTGGCCGTTCACCGAAGAGATGTTGATGACGCGGCCAAAACCGGCCTCAACCATGCCTTCAATGACCTGCTTGGTCACATTGAACATGCTGTCGAGGTTGGTCGAAATCACGGCATCCCAGTCGGCCTTGCTCATTTTGCGAAACTGGCCATCACGCGTGATACCCGCGTTATTCACCAGCACGCTGACCGGACCATGCTCGGCCTTGACCTTGTCGAACGCAGCCACGGTAGAGTCCCAGTCACCCACATTGCCGACAGAGGCATGAAAGGTATAACCCAGCGCTTTTTGCTCGTCGAGCCATTTGGTGAAGTCCCGCGTGGGACCACAACCGGCGATGACCGTGAAGCCATCCTTGGCCAGCCGCTGGCAAATGGCGGTTCCGATGCCACCCATACCACCTGTTACGTACGCTACTTTGTTGCTCATTGCCTTCTCCTTGAAATGCTAGATTTTTTATAGAATCATTTAGCTATTAATTTAATAGCTGTTCACGCCCGACTAGCGGGCGCTAGAACCTGTTTTAGCTGATATTAGCTGATATTAGCGTTCGAGTGTGAGGGCAACCCCCATGCCGCCGCCGATACACAGGCTGGCAATGCCTTTTTTGGCATCACGCCGCACCATCTCGTGCAGCAGCGTCACCAGAATACGGCAACCGGACGCGCCAATCGGGTGACCAATGGCAATCGCGCCACCATTGACGTTGACCTTGCTGGTGTCCCAACCCATTTCCTGGTTGACTGCGCAGGCCTGCGCTGCAAAGGCTTCATTGATTTCAAGCAGGTCGAGATCCTGGGCGTTCCAGCCGGCACGCTGCAATGCCTTGGTCGAGGCGGGCACCGGACCCATGCCCATGTAGGCTGGGTCCAGCCCGGCGGTGGCGTAGCTGGCAATGCGCGCCAGCGGCGTCAGGCCCAGGGCAGCGGCTTTTTTGGCGGTCATGACCATGACGGCTGCAGCACCATCGTTCAAACCGGATGCGTTGCCTGCAGTCACGCCACCGGCCTTGTCAAACGCGGGGCGCAAGCCTGCCAGGCCTTCGGCGCTGGTTTTACGGTTGATGAATTCGTCGGCAGAAAACACCAGCGGATCACCCTTTTTCTGGGGAATCGAAATCGGGATGATTTCGTCCTTGAATTTGCCTGCATCCTGCGCCGCAGCTGCCTTGGTCTGGCTGGCAAGGGCCAGTGCATCCTGGGCTTCGCGGTTGATGTTGTATTTCTTGGCCACGTTTTCTGCCGTGATGCCCATGTGGTACTGGTTGTAGACGTCCCACAGGCCGTCCACAATCATGGTGTCAACCATTTTCCAGTCGCCCATGCGCTGACCATCACGCGAACCGTTCAATACATGTGGCGAAGCACTCATGTTTTCCTGGCCACCGGCAATCACGATCTCGCTGTCGCCAGTCGCAACGGCCTGCGCCGCGAGCATGACGGCTTTCAGACCGGAGCCACAAACGGCATTGATCGTGAGGCCCGGGATGCCCTGCGGAAAACCGGCCTTGAGCACGGACTGACGAGCTGGATTCTGGCCTGCACCCGCAGCCAGCACCTGGCCCATGATGACTTCGCCAATCTGTTCAGCGTTCAAGCCCGAGCGCGCCAGCACCGCCTTGATGACGGCAGCGCCCAGCTCGGTTGCAGGTATTTTCGCCAGCGAACCGCCAAATTTGCCAACGGCAGTCCGGCCTGCTGAAACGATAACGATCTCTTCCATGCTGTCTCCTTGTAA
The DNA here is from genome assembly GCF_000015505.1 of Polaromonas naphthalenivorans CJ2. Taxonomy (GTDB): domain Bacteria; phylum Pseudomonadota; class Gammaproteobacteria; order Burkholderiales; family Burkholderiaceae_C; genus Polaromonas; species Polaromonas naphthalenivorans. Next base: position 2,950,032 of record NC_008781.1, read on the forward strand.
AAAACTTGAAAATGCCCGATGCCGGTCTTTACCTCAACGAATCAAAGGGCAAAGCCGGCCTGAGTCCGGGACTCTGTGCGGTCAAAGCCTCTCTTTTTCAGGCCTTGACCTTGACGTAGCGCCCTGGCGCAGGTTCGATGGCCTTGTACTTGCGGCTGCCATAGGTTTTTGGTGCCGCGCTCTGTTTACCTGCGTGTCCCTGCAGCCATTCGGACCAGTCTGGCCACCAGCTGCCGGCATGCTCGGTCGCGTCTTTCTGCCAGTCATCCTGCGCGGCAGGGTACTTGTCACCGGAAGTCCGGCTGGAAGCCAGCTTGTCATTGGTCCAGTAGCTGCGCTTCTTTTTGGCCGGAGGATTGATGACGCCGGCGATGTGGCCGGAAGCACCCATCACGAAGCGCTTCTTGCCCGGCAAAACTTGCGTGGAGGCATACGCCCCGCCAATCGGCACAATATGGTCTTCACGCGAGCCGTAGATGTAAAACGGCATGTCGAGCTTGCCGAGATCAACCTTCTCGCCGCAGACCACGGTTTTTCCAGGCTTGATCAGGTTGTTTTCAAAATAGGTGTTGCGCAGATACCAGGCATAAAACGGCCCAGGCAGGTTGGTCGAATCACTATTCCAGTACAGCAGATCGAACGGCGGCGGCGTTTCACCCTTGAGGTAGTTGCCGACGACATAGTTCCAGACCAGGTCGTTCGGGCGCAGAAAGCTGAAGGTTGAAGCCAACTCCTTGCCCTTGAGCAAACCGCCCTTGCCCATCTCGGCTTCACGGTATTTGACCGATGTTTCATCAATGAAGATGTCCAGGATTCCGGTGTCGCTAAAGTCCAGCAATGACGTCAGCAGCGTGACGCTTTCAACCGGCTTTTCGCCGCGCGCCGCCAGCACCGACAGCGCTGTGCCCAAGATAGTGCCACCCACGCAAAAACCGAGCGCATTGATGGTGTCGGCGCCTGTAATCTCGCGCACCACCTCGATGGCCTTGATGGGTGCGTTCTCAATGTAGTCGTCCCAGGTTTTTGCAGACATGGACTGATCCGGATTGCGCCAACTCATCACGAAGGTTCTGTGGCCTTGGGCCGTCGCATAGCGAATCAGGGAGTTTTCGGGCTGCAGGTCGAGGATGTAGAACTTGTTGATGCAAGGCGGAACCATCAGGAAAGGCTTTTCATACACCTTGTCCGTCAATGCCTTGTATTCGAGCAACTGGAAAAATTCGTTTTCAAACACCACCGCGCCTTCGGTGGTGGCGACGTTTTTGCCGACTTCAAAAATACTCTCATCGGTCATCGAGACATGGCCCTGCTTCATGTCGTGCAGCATGTTCGCCAAGCCCCTGGCAATGCTTTCGCCTTTGGTTTCGATGGCTTTTTTCTGGGCTTCGGCATTCAGCGCCAGGAAGTTGCTGGGCGCTGAAGCCGCCATCCACTGCTCGACTGCGAAACGCAGGCGAGCCTTGGTTTTGGCGTCGCTTTCAACGGCTTCAGCCAGGCCCATCAGGGTGCTGGCGTTGAGCTGGTAGGCCGATGCCAGGAATTTTGAAACCGGACTGGCCTGCCAAGCCGGATCGGAGAAGCGGCGATCAGGCGCAACCACTGCCGCATCGGTGGCTTGAAGGCCCTGGTTCCAGATAGCCGAAGCACCTGCTATATAGCGCTGCTGAAGTTCGAGTAATTTGGATGGCTCGAAGGTGATCGAGGGCTGGGATGGAGCCAGGGTCTTGAACACCGACAGGTCCATTGCAGGAAAACCAGGTGCGGCTCCGCCCCCCAGAGAGGACATGGCCTGCGTGAGACCTGCCCCCAGGGTTTCCTGCATTTGTTGGGCCGCTTGTGTCCAGCTAGGTTCAAAATTCATAAATGTCTCCTCGATGATGCATCGTCTAGTTAAGCGCCTTGGGCATCATGCCAGTATCCTATGAATAACTTTTGAAATTCTGACAAGAAGGCATGTATTTTTTATGTATTTGATCGTTATAGCCTGGATGTATGTAGTACTCATGATGAGTGTTGCCGAGGCCACCAGCAGCAATGGAACACTGCTGGGTGCTTTGGTCACCCTTGTACTCTACGGCGTGGGTCCGGTGGTATTGGTGGTTTACCTGATGGGAGCCCCGGCGCGCAGCAAGGCCATCAAACAACGGGAAGCTGAAGCACGGGCACGGCATTCAGCCGCTGCAGGCGTGGACGCAAGCCCGGCAATACCTTCAGTCATCGAGCCAGATGCAGGCAGCCATGCGCCCGGTGGTGGCGAAGCCATTGCCCGCGATGCCGGCATCGCGCCGGTGGGAAAAGAACCTTGAGGGATTGCCAACGGTACACCAGGGCGGGCTGCCGTCGTTGCCGTAAACCTGCGTGATGCCCAGTGCCTCCAGCCGAAGACGAGCCAGGCCTGGCAAGTTGGCCAGGTATTTCCCGGGGCCGACCGGCACAAAGAAACGTGCCGCTTCAGGCTGCACCGATTCAAACGCCAGCTTGACTTCAGCACCTACTTCAAAAGCGGAAGGCCCGATGCACGGACCCATCCACGCTATTGTTTTGATAGCTACCTGCGCATATCCAGTGTGCGCAAGAGCACTAAAAGACTCATAAACTGACTCGATAACGCCCCACCCGCGCGGGTCGCCGCAGCCGGCCAGCCCGCGCCAGCCGGCATGGGCTGCGGCAACCACCCCGCCATCGTGCGTCGCCAGCAGCACCGGCAGGCAGTCCGCCACCATGATGGTACAGGCCAGCTTGCGATGCACCGTCACGCAGGCATCGGCAGGCTGGCCGTCGGCGCTGGACGGCTCAAGCAACTGCACCCTGGCGCCATGCACCTGGTTCATGAAGACCGCCTGGCTTGTTCCCGTGGCGCGTCGCAGCACGGCGCGGTTCGCAGCTACCGATGCGGGCAGGTCGCCGACATGATCGCCCAGGTTCAGGCTGTCAAACGGCATGGCCGACACACCGCCAGCACGGGTCGTGAACACCGCTCTGACGCCGGCAGGCGCTGGCCAGTCCGGAACCAGCCAGTCGGGATGAAGTGCGTTGTGCAACTTCAGGCTTGGCTGTCGGGGCATGCCGAAGGCTGTGCTTTTTGAAAGGCAGATAGTGCCATGCAGGCGTCGTAGGCGGCCATGGTCAGCGGCAATCCGTCAAAATTCACATTGAAACGCGCGGCATTGAAGATTTGCGGCACCAGGCAGCAGTCGGCCAGCGTCGGGGTGTTTCCGTAGCAATAGGTGGACGCCGGCAACTGGACCAGTTGCCGTTCGAAAGCTTCCAGCCCCTCCCGGCACCAGTGGCGATACCAGTTGTTCTTGGCCTCTTCCTCGACCTTGAGATCGCGCACCAGGTACTTGAGCACGCGCAGGTTGTTGAGCGGATGAATCTCGCAGGCAATCGACTGCGCCAGAGCCCGAACCCTCGCGCGGCCCAATGCATCGGCTGGCAGCAGTGCCGGCGTGGGATGCAGTTCGTCAAGGTATTCAATGATGGCCATCGACTGCGACAGCCTTTCGCCATTGACCTCCAGCAGCGGCACCAGGTGATCGGCGGAAAGCGCGGCATAAGGCTCTTTCTTGTGATCGCCCCTGGCAATCTGAACCGGAATGTATTCGTAGATCAGGCCCTTGAGTTCAAGCGCAATCCGCACGCGAAACGAGGCGGAAGAGCGGAAATAGTTGTGCAGCTTCATGGCTGAAAGCATAAACCGAAATGGCCTTTTGCCTGCTTGGAAGCTTTCGGGAACCCATGCGTTTTGTCAACCGATGGTGGCAAAGCGGGTTCCCGCCTGTTTGATGCCCCAAAGTAGTTCGACCAGCGCCGGATTGTTCAGCAGCGGCTCGCCCATGAGGATCAGCCAGTAGCCGGCCCCGTCCACCCAGAACGGCATGAAAACATGGTCAGGCAGCAAAAATTCCGGGTCGCGGTGAAACGACACATAGCGCGTGCCGCCATCCCAGCCGCGCCGCGCCTGCCGGGCTGCAAAACCGGAATAGTCTGCAGCGGCGGCGCAAACAATCTCGGCCTCGTCCTGATCGACACCGGTGCGGCCCAGGCAAAAGCCTTCTTCAGAGGCCAGAACGGCACGGCGCTCGCCCGACAGTGAGGCAATCACATGCTGCAAGAAATCGTCAAGACGGGCATCAGGCCCCTGCAGGGAACTGTGCAGCACCTGCACCCAGCCGCTGTCGAGAGCGCCAGCCAGCACGCTGGGCGCCAGCGGATCAGCAGCGGTCCAGGCAGCCAGGTTCAGCGACCGCTCGCCGGTCAGCAGCGTTTGCAGGGCGGATGCCGTCTGGTCCGGTGTTGGGTGGGCAAACGCATGCAAGACACCGGCAGGCGTCAGCATGAAGTATTCAGATGCAGTCAAGGTCATGGCAATTGTTTAACAGAGGTGTTGAAAAATTCATGCAGCAAGCACACTGCGGAGTCAGGCTTTTTTGTCCAGCTGTTCATGCGCCAGCTTCCAGAGAAAGGGTTCCAGCGGCTCTATCGGCATGCCCAGGCGCAACGCCCGCGCCATGGCATCCTTGTCGTCAATCGTATCGATCTCGATGCTTGAAGCGAGTGCATCGTTCCCACACAGATCTTCCAGCACCGGCAGTGACGTGTTGCTCGCCATCCATTGCGCATCAGGATGAAAGATCATTCTGTTGAGGAACGAAACCCGGACTTCGAACGGATTGTGTAGCGCCAGCGCTTCACCCAGCATGCGCATGAACAGTGGCGGTTCATGTCCGGGAAAAGTGCCAGGACGGGCCTGGAATTCACCGGCAGTCATCTTTCCGCCCTCCTGCGCCACGGGGGATGAAGGTGGCATTGCAGCCATGACTGGCGAAGCGATAACGCGAGGCGCCGATTCAGGGGGAAGCACCCCATGGGGCACTGATGGCGCAACCGGCAAGGCTTTGGGCTGAACAGGGGTTGCGCGGCCAGCTGCGGCCTGTTTGAGCGCAGCCCGCATGTCTTCAGTACCGTAGGGCTTGTGCAGCAGCACCAGCGACTGGCTTTTCATGAGATGGCTGTCCAGCGCCGACCAGGTCTGGTCAAAAGCGGGGGCAACCAGCACAGCGGGCGCCCCATCAAGCGCCTTGAGCAGATCGCTCTGCGCTTCCTCAGTCCAGCGCCGCATTCCCCTGCCCGCCAGATCGACCACATACAGGTCTGCGGGCGGCAAGGACTCATCAAGCCCGGCTGTTACCGCGCTGCACTGCCAGCCTGGCTGTGACTTGCCGACCAGCATGCCCAGAGCCACTTCTTCACGGGTGGTCAGACCCACCAACGCCACGTTCATGTCAACTCCCGGGTTTGTTCCAGTTGCAGGCTGACCGCTTCCCAGTCGCCAGGCAACGCCGCACCAGACTTGAGCAGTGCCCGGCGCGCCAGCATGAATGCCAGGTTGTCATGGCAGGTCACGCAGTGGTGCAAAAATTCGTTTTGAGCCGGCTTGTCGGCGGCCCTGAAGGCCAGGACCGCCTGCCCGGCCAGCATGCGGGAATCGTCAACGCTGCAACGCCGGGCCCGGGTTGAAATATCCGCCGAGGGGTGGGCCAGCACGCTCCAGCGCGTCGCCAGGGGATTGATGGCGGGCAGTGCCGCCTGTGCGACCTGCGCCTCGAACCAGCGGGCCGCATGCGCCGAAAGACGGCCCTGCGAGAGTTGCAGGGCCGTGCGCTTGAGGGGCGCATCGTGCGCACCAAAACAGCTGAACAGGTCGGCCAGCGCGCCCTGCACCGGCTCGGCGCCTGCCAGCTCAAGCGAGGCATGCAGGCGCGCCATGTGCGAGCCGACATCGGTCGGGTCGCGCAGCAGATGCCGGGCGTGCCGCCGTACCGCCAGCCTTGCCATTCGCTGGCCAGATGCAGGCCCGGTCACGCGTCGTTGTGCATCGTCAGTCAAGAAGCGTGTCCATCAGGTCTATCATGAATTCCGCATCTTCCTGGGTCATCGCTTCAAACCCCTTGGGAATACCGAGTGCCTCAAGCACGTCGCTGTCAGCAGGCTCGCGCCCGATACCCAGCAAGGCTTCGCTGAGGCGCGGCAAGTCGCCAGCCATGCGCGGGTGCGCCAGCACCACATGCGAGATGTCGCTGATCCTGCTTTCCACCAGAACGCGCAGCTGGCTGCGCGTCATGCGGGTGAGCGACGCATAGGCTTCGGCCAGGAAAAAACCGGCCTGCACCCCGCCCTTGATGGTCAGGCGCGCAACGGCCTGAAAACTCTCCACCGGAACCCACTCGATCAGCGACTCGTTCAGGTCGGCTGGCTCCAGCAGGCGCAAGCCAATCAGCTTGACGTCCTTGTTGTCCGTCAGCGCAATGCGGCTGCCGGGCTGGATGTCCTCCAGCTTTTGCAGACTGGATTCAGACCCGGTGGCAATCACCATCTCGTCAAACCGCTCGGCTGGCCGTGCGAACGGTACATAACCCTGGCTGCGGATCATGTCGGCAGCATCAAACGGGTTGGCATACACCATATCGACTTTGCCCTCGGCCAGCAGGGCCGCCTGTTCGGCCGGACTCGCCGGGGTCAGCAGGTGAAGGTGAATGCCGGAGCGACGCTGCAGCAGCGTGTTGAGCATGTGCCAGCCGGCAAAACGCTCGGGGGAAAAATCAGGGGCGATCAGAAAATTGAGGGTCATGATGCGATTTTTTCCTTCTCCTGCTCCAGCCACTGGCGGTACACCGGAATCAGCTCGTCAATGCGTGTGCGCGAAGGCTTGCGGCGTACCGAGGTGTAGCCTGCAATTTGCCCATTGCGGATATTGGGGACAGCCGTTGCATAGACCCAGTAGTAGGAGCCATCCTTGCGCAGGTTCTTGACGTAACCATGCCATTTCTTGCCTTCCGAAACCGTGTTCCAGAGATCCTTGAAAGCGACTTTGGGCATGTCGGGGTGGCGCAAGATGTGGTGCGGCTTGCCGATCAGCTCATCGCGCACCCAGCCGCTCAGCTCGACGAAGGCGTCGTTGGCATGGGTGATGATGCCGTCAAGGTCGGTGCGCGACACAATCAGGCGCCCTTCGGGGAACGGCACCTCCACCTCTGTGGCAAAGACGGTTCGGGAAGCACCGTCGGTGTAGGTCAGCCGTGACTCGACAGCGTCTGCGGTCGGCCTGGTCATGTCGGGAAGTCTCATCGCAGCTCCTTTAGATCAGCTTGGACAGCGTCTCGGCGGCCCGCTTGATGTCCAGAAAGATCAGGCCCAGCTTGGCATTGGACTTGGCCAGCACCGTCAGCACCGCCTCGGGGCCCGCCGAACTCATGATCACGTAGCCGCGCTCGCCCTGAATCAGTACCCGCGCCAGCGTACCGCGCGCCAGTTCGCGGGCGGTACGTTCGCCCAGAGACAGCAAGGCAGCAGACATGGCACCAATCCGGTCTTCGTCCATGCCGTGCGGCAGGGCCGAGGCAATCATCAAGCCATCGGTGGATATCAAGGCTGAAGCCTCGATATCGGCTGTTGAACCGTTCAGGTCCTCCAGCGCCTGCTGAAACATGTCTGTGCGCATCGTTCTACTCCATATACGTGAATTCAAATTTAGTGCCATTATTAAACAGCCATGACGCCTGGTTACGATTGACACACATCAAAACTACTTTAATACGTCGCATGGGTTAGCGCAAGTTCCCCCGAAAACGGGTTTTGGACGGTGCATGCCGCCTTGAGTCAAGCATGACGGGCAACCCTTGAAATTTGACGCTAGAGTTAGCGCTTTCCCCAAAAACTCAACAAACTACTGGAGCCTTCATGATTCTTGAACTTGCCGACATCCGCATTCAACCCGGCCAGCAGGCGGCTTTTGACGAAGCCATCGAACGCGGCGTGCGCACCGTCATTGCCAACGCCAAGGGTTTCCAGGGCTACAAAGTCAACAAGGGCATCGAAAGCCCCGAGCGCTACCTGCTGCAAATCTTCTGGGAAACGCTTGAAAACCATACCGTCGATTTTCGCGAGTCACCCGCCTATGCCGAATGGCGCACGATTGTCGGACCGTTTTTTGCGGGGCCACCCACGGTGGAGCATTTCAACCTGCTGGTCAAATCGGATTGATCCGGCGCATCGCACAGACGAAACCAAGGCTGGCGGACAATTTTTGCGCACCGCCCCAGCCTTTAAAAAACTGTTCCCTCAAAAATGAACCCACTCCCCCAGATGCAGAGCCGGCTGAAAAAGCTTTCAGCCTTTTCAATCCAGGCAGCGCGCACTACGTTTTTGATAGCTGCCTGCACCCTGCCCATATGCGGTACGGCACAAAATAGCTTAAAAAACCCCGAAGCAACTACGGCCTGGCCAAGCCGGCCGATTCGCATCCTGGTCGGCTTTCCCGGAGGCTCGACGCCCGACATGTCGGCCCGCACCCTGGCGGAACCCCTGTCCAAAGCGCTGGGCCAGCCGGTCATCATTGAAAACCGGGTGGGCGCCTCGGGCAACATCGCGGCGGATCTGGTTGCCAAGGCAAGTGATGACCACACGCTGGGCGTCGTCATCAACGGCAACCTGACTTCGGCCAGGCAGCTCTACGCCAGGCTGCCCTACGACCCGGCCAGGGACTTTGCGCCCATCTCGCTGCTCACCACCGCACCGCTGATGCTGGTGGCCCCGGCGAGTCTGCCCGGCGGGGCCGAATTTTTTGCAGCGGCCAAGCAGGCAGGCAGCCAGTGGAACTACGGCTCGGTCGGCAACGGCTCGGTCGCGCATCTGGGCATGGAACTGATCAAAAGCCGCTCTCCCGGCATGGCGCCAGTGCATGTTCCGTATTCCGGCAATCCGCAGGTCGTCACGGCCATGCTGGGCGGCCAGATCCAGATGGCGCTGGTACCGCCCGGCCTTGCCATGCCGCACATCCGCTCCGGCAAGCTCAGGGCCATTGGATTGACGGGCGGACGCAGTCTGCTGGCACCGGATGTACCGCCATTGGCCGATGCCGGCCTGAAGAATGTCAACCTGGAAGTCTGGACCGCGCTGATTGGTCCGGCCCGCCTGTCCAAAGCGGCCCAGGCGCGGCTGGCCCAGGAAGTTCCCCGCATCATTCGCGATGCGGATACCCGGCAAAAGCTGTTCGCGCAAGGCTGGCAGGCCGTCGGAACTTCGCCCGAAGGCCTGACAGGCCGACTGAAGGACGAAACCGCCATTCTGGGCAATATCATCCAGACACGCGGCATCAAGATCGAATAGCCGCAGCCCGGCACAGACCTCCAAAGGAATCCCCGCCATGAGTTTTGTTTTTACACCCCCCGCCACGGTTTCCGTGCCAGTCGCCGGCACTAAAGACCGTTTTCCGGTCCACCGTATTTATTGCGTCGGCCGCAACTATGAAGATCATGCAAAGGAAATGGGTTTCACCGGCCGTGAGCCGCCCTTCTTTTTCCTGAAGCCCGCCGACGCCATCGTTGCGGTTGAGGCTGGCGGCAACGCAAGCATGCCCTACCCCAGCCTGACCAACAACCTGCACCATGAAATCGAGCTGGTCGTGGCGATTGGCAAAGGCGGCAAAAACATCCAGGCTGCCGATGCGCACCAGCACATCTTTGGCTATGCCGTGGGCCTGGACATGACGCGCCGCGACTTGCAGGGCGAGATGAAAAAACAGGGCCGCCCCTGGTGCATTGGCAAGGCCTTCGATCATTCCGCGCCGATTGGCCCAATCACCCCGGCAGCGCAGGCCGGCGATGTGAACCATGCCGAAATCTATCTGCAGGTGAGCGGCCAGGAGCGCCAGCGCAGCAATGTGTCCAAACTGATCTGGAATATCGCCGAGACGATTGAACACCTGTCGGCGGCGTGGGAACTGCAGCCCGGCGACCTGATCTACACCGGCACCCCTGAAGGCGTGGCAGCCGTGGTGCCGGGCGACATCCTGACCGGAGGCGTTACAGGCCTGGAAACGCTGAGCATCAGGATTGATTGATTGATTCACAGACTGGCAGCGAGTGGCCTTGTTCCCAACCGGGCTCATATCCGGTTTCTATGGTGATTTAGGACTTTTGCGCATGATAGCCATGCGTTTTAAGCTATATTTTTTATAGCATTCTGCGGGGCATGAACCTTCTTCTTGACAAATACAAACGTCAAAGCCGCTACACTTATTTGATGCACCGTCCCCCCCTGAAACACTGCCGAGTTTGCGGCACCGCCGTGGTTTATCGCCTGCCCGATGATGGCGACACGAAGGAGCGGGCGGTCTGCCCGGCCTGCGCTACCGTGCATTACGAAAACCCGCTCAACGTCGTCGGCACCGTGCCGGTCTGGGGCGAAGATGGCGGCCAGGTACTGCTGTGCAAACGCAATATCGAACCGCGCTGGGGCAAATGGACGCTGCCGGCCGGTTTCATGGAAATGGGCGAAACCACCGCAGAAGGCGCTGCCCGCGAGACCGACGAGGAAGCCGGCGCGCAGTATGAAATGCAAGCCCTTTTCAGCATCATGAATGTGGCTCGCGTGGGTCAGGTCCACCTGTATTACCGGGCGCGGCTGCTGAGCACCGAGTTCAATCCCGGCCATGAAACCATTGAAGCCCGGCTGTTCACCGAGTCGGAAATTCCATGGGACGAGATTGCCTTCAAGACGGTCAAGGAAACACTGGAGCGCTATTTCGACGACCGCCGCAAGGGCCGGTTTGGCATCCATGTGCTTGATATCGCCTGAACTGCCGGCCTTCGTTCACGCCGGGCAAGCACACTTCACAACTTCACATCCTGAGCGCGGCGCAAGAATTTCAGGCACTGGATGGACTCCTTGCCGGGCATTTTCGCCGTCACTTCCCTTTTCACCCGAACCCCAAAAAATCGGAAATCCATGTTCAAATCCGCCTCCTTTTTCCGCATTGCCACCGACTTTGTCCTTCCGCCTCTGGACGCCCTGGAAGAAGCACTCCAGTCGGCCCAGTTCATGCCCTGCGGCGCCACGCAAGCCGAGTCTGTCGGCTGGGTTCCTCCTCGCGGCAACAAAAGCACCGTGATGGTGGAAACCGTCGGTACGCAGGTCATTTTGCGGCTGAGCATCGAGCGCCGCCCCCTGCCCGCTTCGGCCGTCAAGGCCGAGGTGGAGGAACGGGTCGAAAAATACAAGCAGGAAACCGGCCGCGAACGCGTCAGCGCCAAGATCAAAAAAGAGTTCAAGGAAGAAGCCATCCAGAGCCTGTTGCCGCGCGCCTTCACCAAGCGCTCATCCACCACGCTGTGGATTGACCCGGTCAACAAATTTCTGGTGGTTGACTCCGGCAGCCTGACCGGCGCCGACAAGGTGGTCAGCCAGTTGATTGAAGCCCTGAGCGAAATCCCCGGCACCCGCCCGGGCCTCATGGCCAAACCGGTGCAGACCACGATGGCCGCCGGCGCCGCCATGGCGCACTGGCTGGCCAGCCGCGAAGCCCCAGTCAGCTTCACGGTGGACCGCGACTGCGAACTCAAGATGCCCGACGACCAGAAATCGACCGTCCGCTATTCGCGCCACACGCTTGAGATCGACGAAGTGGCGGAACATATCGCATCGGGAAAAGTACCCACCCAACTGGCGATGACGTGGAATGAGCGTGTCTCGTTCGTGCTGACCGACATGGCCCAGATAAAGAAAATCAAGCTGCTCGACGTGGTGCTTGATGGCGTGCAGGAAAACGGCAAGGATGACGACGGCTTTGACGCCGACGCGGCCATCGTGACGGGCGAGCTATCGGACCTGATTCCTGACCTGCTTGAAGCCCTGGGCGGCGAGCTTTCAATGGATGGAACGTCTCCCCCGACAGTAGCCGGACCATCTCCAGAGCGCCAACTCGCTGCTGCGTAGCCCCTGGCTTGCCCGGGACGGCCTGCCTTTTGTGAACGTCAAAAGATAAGACCCATCCGATTGACAAGGTTTTGAATAACAGGTAATCATGAATTTTCTGTCGAACTGAAGGCCTTCGGAATTAACTTGGCTTTTGCCATCATTGGGCCGCATCTCAATCGGGAGCTTGTCATGAGATTTCATCTGTTTGAACCGCGTGCTGAAGCACACATTCGCAAATCCCTTGAGTATCTGGAAGAAGCGAACCTGGCTTGGGTCGAACACCAGGCAGCCGCAGAACACCACGCCGCACTGGCAAAAATGTATGCCGAACGAATCGCCAGAATTGAAGGGGAACTCAAGAATGCACACCAGCCTCGCTCCATGCTGATGCGCCAACCCGCTGAAGAGTCACGCGACGATAGTGAGCGGTCCAAGGCGGAATCCGTAGTGGTTTACCCGTCTCGAACAACGAGATAAAAAACCCGACCTTGCCCCGAAAAACGTATCCCTTGCTGCGTAAGGTCGGCTATTTACGGATAAGCACTTATTCCAGCGCCTTGAGTTTGCGGTAAAGGGAGCGTTCGCTGATGCCCAGCTTATTCGCCAAATCCGCCCGGCTTCCCCGGTGGCCGCTGACCAATTGCTGCAGCGCAGCGCGTTCGATGGTTCTAAGAGCGCCTGGCGCCAGGGTCAAGCCCTTCAGGCTGCTGACGGCAGTGTCGGTGATGCCGGCATCGCAAGCTTGCGGATGGACACGCGGCCCGGCCGACGGGCGTCTTCCCGACGACAGGGCCTGCTGGATATGGCTGGCTTCGACCGTATTGCCATCGCACAGCAGCGCCGCACGTTCCAGCAGGTTTCGCAGTTCCCTGACATTGCCCGGGTAATCCTGCGCCTGCAGCAAGCGCAGTGCGGGCTCGCTGATGCGCAGCTTGCGCTGAGGGGCCACGCGCTCCAGCAAGGCGGCTGCCAGCAGGACGATGTCGTCCCTTCGTTCGCGCAAGGCGGGCAGGTGAATCGGAAACGTGCTCAGGCGGTAGTACAGGTCTTCACGAAACAGCTCCTGGGACACCATGCGGTCCAGGTCGCGATGGGTGGCCGAAACCACGCGGATGTCGGCATGGCGCAGCTCAGTGCTGCCCACGCGGCGGTAGGTGCCGGTTTCCAGCAAACGCAGCAGCTTGACTTGCATGATGAGTGGAATATCGCCCACCTCGTCCAGGAACAGGGTGCCGCCACTGGCCGCCTCGATCAGACCGCCCCGGGCGGTGCTGGCACCGGTGAAAGCGCCCCGCTCGTGGCCAAACAACTCGGACTCAAACAGGTTTTCCGGCAAGCTTGAGCAATCCACCGCCACCAGCGCACGCTGCGCGCGCGGGCTGGCCTCGTGGATCGCCTGGGCGACCAGTTCCTTGCCGGTACCGGACTCTCCCAGCAGCAGCACAGTGGCCTGCGAGGGCGCAACGCGCGCCACGAGCGCCAGCATGTGCTGAAAGGCAGGCGCCCGCCCAATCAGGCCCTGGGCTGCCGGCTGACCCTGTGCCACCCGCAGACGCTCCATCTTCTCGACGAAAAAAGCCTGTTCGCCATGGGCGTCCAGCAGCGGGGCCAGCTCGATGTTGACGTACTCCTCACCCTTGGGCGTGTGGTGCAGGTGCAGCACCCGCTCACGCTGCCCCGACGCGCGCGATTGGGCCAGTGGGCATGACTCGCCGGCCTGGTCACACGGCACGTTGAAGTGGTGCGACACCTCATAGCAGGTGCGCCCCACCACGCTTTGCACCGGGCTGAACTGCTGCCGGTAAGCCGCGTTGGCCGCCAGGATGCGGTATTGGGTGTCGAACAGGATATGCGGCTCGCTCAAGCCCTCCAGGTAGGACATCAATTCGGGTAATGGCTTCACGGCGGCTCCTTGGTTTCGCTGACATGCAGTCTATGCCTGAATTGGCAGTCCCTGTCAAATATGGCAGTTATCTCCTTCTGGCATCTAACGCCGACTTTATTTAAAACCGTAACTCATTGAAGTTAAACGATATTTATTCGGCTCGCGCCGTGGCACGGTTCTTGAAATACAGAACTCACAAGCGTATTGATTGTCATGCCCACCCTGAAAAATCCCCTCGTCAAAAAACTGGCTGTCGTGCTGCTCATCAAGCTCGTCGTGCTGGTCGCGCTGTGGTGGGGATTTGTGCGAGACCAGCGCGTGACAGTCAACACAAACACCGTGGCCGCGCAGTTGGCGGGCTGGCTGCGCTTTGGGGCTTGAAGATGTACTTCCGCATCCTGCATGACGAAGCCAGCGGCGAATTGACCTACCTGCTGGCCGATCCGGACGCCCGCGAGGCCGTGCTGGTGGACCCGCGCGGCCGCGACCTGCCGGTGCTCGGCGCCTTGCTGGCGGAGCGCGAGTTGCGCCTGCGCTGGGTGTTGCGCACGCATCAGCACGACCATCTGCAAGTCCGGGAGCCGGCGCAACTGGCCCGCCTGGGCGCGCCGCTGGTGCAAGGCGCTGCCGGTGAAACCCTGCGCATGGCCCGCGACGGCGACCTGCTGCCCTTTGGCCATGAACTGCTTCGCGTGCTGGCCACGCCGGGCCATACCGCCGGATGCCTGAGTTTTGCCTGGCGCGACCGGCTGTTTTGCGGCGGCCTGCTGGCGGTCGATGCCTGCCCCCACCAGCCCATCCCCGCCCAGCCCGAAGCCCTGTGGGACAGCGTGACGCAGCGCGTGTTCACACTGCCCGACGAGACGCTGCTGTTCGCCGGCCATGGGCGCCGCGCCCGCGCCGTCAGCACCGTGCTGGAGCAGCGGCGCTGGCATCCGTTTTTTGCCGGCCTGTCGCGCGACGAGTTCCTGGCGCGCGTGGCTGCCCTGCCGCTTGCTCCGCATCATGCAGCGCTCAACGCGCTTGCTTGATACCTATCCACCTGACGCTGCCACCTGAAAAAACACCATGACAACCCCAAAAAAAGTCATCCCCATCATCGCGCAAGCGGCGGACGCCGAAATGATCTCCCTGTACGCGGCGCACGAGAAAATCTATCCCCGCAGCGTTTCGGGCTTTTTTGCCAGTTGGCGCTGGGGCGTGGTGTTTTTGACCCAGCTGGTGTTCTACGGTCTGCCGTGGATTGAATGGGGACAGCGCCAGGCGGTGCTGTTTGACCTGGCCTCCCGGCGTTTCTACATCTTCGGGCTGGTGCTGTATCCGCAGGACTTTATCTACCTGACGGGCATCCTGGTCATCTCGGCCCTGTCGCTGTTCCTGTTCACGGCGGTGGCCGGGCGCCTGTGGTGCGGCTACGCCTGTCCGCAGACGGTTTACACCGAGATTTTTCTCTGGATAGAAAGGAAGATGGAAGGCGACCGCGCGGTCCAGATGCGCCGCGATGGCCAGCCCTGGTCGCCGGGCAGGCTGTGGCGAAAAGGCGGCAAGCACCTGCTGTGGCTGGCGGTGGCCTTGTGGACCGGATTCACGTTTGTAGGCTACTTCACGCCCATCAAGGTGCTGGGCATGGAATTTGTGCAAATGAGCATGAGTTCCTGGGAAGCCTTCTGGACTTTTTTCTACGGCTTTGCCACCTACGGCAACGCCGGCTTCATGCGCGAGCAGGTGTGCAAGCACATGTGCCCTTATGCGCGCTTTCAAAGCGCCATGTTTGACAAGGACACGCTGATCGTCACCTACGACGCCGAGCGCGGCGACCCGCGCGGCGCCCGTTCGCGCAAGGCTGACCCGGCAGCGCTGAACCTGGGTTCGTGCGTTGACTGCAACCTGTGTGTCCAGGTCTGCCCCACCGGCATCGATATTCGCAAAGGCCTGCAGTACGAGTGCATTGGCTGCGGCGCCTGTGCCGATGTGTGCAACACTGTGATGGACAAGATGGGCTACGAGCGCGGACTGGTGAAATACACCACCGAAAACGCCATGAAGAACAAGTGGACCCAGGCGCAGACCTGGCGCCATGTGCTGCGGCCCCGCATCTTGATCTACACGGCAATCTTGCTGGGCATTGTCATGGCCATGCTGGTCAGCCTGACGCTGCGCACGCCGTTCAAGGTGAATGTGGTGCGTGACCGTGGCGTCATGGCGCGCATTGTCTCGGGCGGCAACATCGAGAACGTCTATCAGTTGCAGGTGATGAACGCCACGGAGGCCGATCAGCGCTACAAAATCCGCGTCACGGGCCTGCCTGGCCTGGCCATCACGTCGGAAGACGTGGTGATGGTCGAGTCCACCCAGGCGCGCCGGCTGGCCGTCCGGGTGCAGGCGCCGTATGAGGCGGCGGCGCCGGGAACACACCCGATCGCATTTGAAATCGACGCGCTGGACTCTGCGGGTCATTTGGTGGAAAAATCAGTGTTTATGGTTCCCCGCTAGAGCGAAATCACGCTGACTTTCCATCACGGCGCTCAAGGTGACCGGCAGTTTTTGCTACTGATTTAATAGCTACTTGCGCATACTGTGTATGCGCAAGAGGCATATTTTATGCTTGAAATCAGTTTTCTGGCTAAAACGAAGACGCGCGAAGAAGGCTGTCCATGAAGTCCGGCGAGCCCTTGAGATCGCTGAGGCATGCGCGCCCAGGCCTTGATTTGAAGACACCTACCCAAGGAACTACCGATGACTGCCGAAGTGACCGCAACACCCTATGCCGACCAACTGCGAAGCATGCTGGGCCTTGAGCCCTCGCAAGAGGCTGGCACGCTGTGATGCAGCGCCTGCGCCGTGGTATGCATGCGCAGATACTGCGTCGGCTGCGTGCGCCGCGCTTGCCCCACCACAGCTCGCCTTCAGCGCTCGGTCTTGACGCGCAGCCGCTGCGCCTGCTGGCAGCAGGAGGCAAAACCTTGTTCGCATGGTTTGTGCCCGCCCTTGGCGCAGCCCCCGCGCCCGCCGTCGTGGTGATGCACGGCTGGGGCGCCAACGCCAGCCTGATGTTGCCCGCAGGGGCCCCCCTTCATGCCGCCGGCTTCGCTGTGCTGCTGATGGATGCGCGCTGCCACGGCGCCAGCGACGATGACGACTTCACCTCGCTGCCCCGCTTTGCCGAGGATATTGAAACCGGCCTTGACTGGCTGAAGCAGCAGCCCGGCGTTGACAGCGCCCGCCTTGCCATCATGGGCCATTCGGTGGGTGCTGGCGCTGCGCTCTTGTGCGCCGCGCGCCGCCCAGACCTGCGCGCCGTGGTGAGTCTGAGTGCGTTTGCGCATCCACGCGAGGTGATGCTCAGGTTTCTGGCAGATGCACGTATCCCTTACCCGGTGCTGGGCTGGTATGTGCTGCGCCATGTGCAGCGTGTCATCGGCGTTCGCTTTGACGAGATTGCCCCGCTGACCAGCATGCGCCGGATCCGTTGCCCCGTGTTGCTGGTGCATGGCACAAACGACGAGGTGGTGCCGTTCGATGATGCCCGTCGCCTGCAGGCAGCGGGCCTTCCTGGTGCGGTGCAGTGTCTTTCGGTGACGGGTGGGCATGACCCCAGCCAGGCGATTGAAGAGCACTTTCCCCAACTGATCGACTTTTTGCAGCGTTCGCTCGCTACCGCCGCAGAGATGGACGTGGCCCGCGCCTACGGCATGATCCACCCGGGCGCAGCAGATACGTAAAGCCGTGCGCACCACCTTACTCATCGACACCAACGGCATCCTGCGTGCCATGGTGTACTACCCAATGAGCAGCGGCCGCCGACAAACACTGAACCCTTTCAGGCTCGAAAAATATGCAAGAACCCATCATCCAATCGTCTTTTGATCCTGACACTTTCACCGTCACCCACATCGTGTCCGATCCTGCCACGGGGCGCGCTGCCATCATCGACAGTGTGCTGGACTATGACCCGAAGTCGGGCCGCACCTCGCACGCCAGCGCTGACAAGGTGATTGCGTATGTCCAGCAGGCCGGACTGAAGGTCGATTGGCTGCTGGAAACCCACGCTCACGCCGATCACTTGTCTGCCGCACCCTACCTCCGGGAAAAGCTTGGCGGCAAGATCGCCATTGGGCGGCACATCTGCGAGGTCCAGGGAGTTTTCAAGAAAATTTTCAATGCCAAGGACATGAACACCGGGGGCGCCGAGTTTGATCACCTGTTTGACGATGGTGAACAATTCAAGATCGGACAAATCGAGGTCCGCGTGATGCATACCCCGGGACATACGCCAGCCTGCCTGACCTACATCACCGCCAGGGATGCCTTTGTCGGTGACACGCTGTTCATGCCTGACTACGGCTCGGCGCGCTGCGACTTTCCCGGCGGCGATGCGGCTGTGCTCTACCGCTCGATCCGCAAAGTGCTGGCGCTTGCGCCCGATATGCGGCTACACCTGTGCCACGACTACCCACCGGACGGCCGTGCCCCCGCATGGGTGAGCACCGTGGCCGAGCAGCGCGCCCACAACATTCACGTTCATGACGGTATCGGCGAAGCCGAATTCGTCAGCATGCGCACAGCGCGCGACAAGACGCTGTCCATGCCCGTGCTGATCCTGCCGGCCGTCCAGGTCAATGCGCGCGCAGGCAAATTGCCACCGCCCGAAGACAACGGCGTGAGTTATCTGAAGATTCCTGTCAACCTGCTCTGAGCGCCCGGCGCAGAAAATCGCTCAAGCGCTGAAAATGGGCGCACGAAACTTGTCGCGCCCATCTCACCTTGAGCAGGCTGATTACTTGACGGTGGCTTTTGTCAAACTGGCCTTGAGGGACTTCATGTTTTCCTGCAGCGGGCCGAACGGGCCGAATTGATGCTGGTCTGCCGGGGCGCCATCGACATAGGGCGGGAACGGGGCATCGACCGGCTTGTTCCAGCGGGCCGGAAAGTCACGCTCGGTATGGGCCTTGACCGGCCGTGGCTTGCTCAGCACGAAGGCCGCAACGTCGTAGGCCTGGTCATCGCTCAACTGGGGCTGGCCGTGCTGCGTGCCCAGCGGCATGTTGGTTTTGATGAAAGAGGAAGCAAACAGCAGGCGGCTCATGCCGGCGCCGTTGTTGAAGGAATCCTTACCCCACAGCGGCGGGAAGGTATAGCCCGTGGCGCTGCCCGGTGCGCCGGCCCGCACGCCCGCACCTTCGGCGCCGTGGCAGCTGGCGCATTTTTCCTGGTAAACCGTGCTGCCCGCCACCGTGTCGGCGCGCCGGTCCGGCGCCTTGAAGGGCGGCAATCCCTGGCCTTCGACCTTGCCGCCCACGGGCACGTCTTTGGACAGGAAATGCATGTAGGTGATGAAGGCCTTCATCTCCCGGCTGTCCAGCGGCAGCGCCTTGCCCGCCATGCTGCGCTCCATGCAGCCATTGACACGCTCCTGCAGCGTGCTGACTTCGTCTTCACGGGCGCGGTATTGCGGAAAAGTGGCGTGCGCGCCGACCCAGGGAATGGCGAACTTCTTGGTGGCCGAGGCTTCATGGCAGGAGGCGCAAGCCAGGTTGTTACCGGAAAACCGCATCTTTTCATTCTTGACCTCGGGACCGATGTAGGCAAAGGTGCGATCCGTCAGTTCCTTGCCGTACCGGACCAAACGGCCATAGGGGTCGTCAGGCAGGCGCGAGACATCATAGGCTTCGGCAGAGCCCATGGCAGCTGCTGCCGGGGCAGAAGTCTGTGCATGCAGCCCTCCCGCTGCAGCAAGCAGGGCCAGGAAAATCAGGGGTGCGGTCATGTTGAACTCCATTGGTAGGGTGAAAGAGAAGCGCTCGCCTGAATAACCCGGAGGTTGACTCAGATCAAACGCAAGGACGATGGGATCGGTAGATTCATGAGCAGGCGTCCCGCAAGCAGTGATTCATTCGGCGGGGGGAAAGACTTGGTGTTTCTGGGCGGCTTGCTGCAGTTGCCGCGCAATCTTGCCGCAGACCAGATCGCACAGTTCGTACACCGACTCATCGGCAATACGGTAATAAGCGCTGGTTCCCCGGCTTTCGCGGGCCACCAGCCCGTGCTTGGTCAGCATCGTCAGATGGCGCGAAATGTTGGCCGCCGTGAAACCGCACAGTTGCGCCAGTTCGCCCACGTTGTGCTCCTCCTGCCTGAGCAGATTGAGAATTTGAAGGCGTGTCGGCTCCGACAGGGCCTGGAAGTAGGCGGCGATTTCAGTCAGCGCCTCGGGCGGCAAATTTTCCATGATGGGAAGTCCTCAACGAACTGCTTTTTAGAACCGGTCAAAACTGTTGCCATGCAAACAGCACATACATATTATTATACAATTTGACTAATTAACTAAGTAGCTAAATAATAAACAACAATTGACTGACTGCCCTGCAGTCGAGAAGCCTGTGAGGAAATCTGGATGTCCCGAAAAAGTCTTGTAGCCATAGCAACCCTGACCAGCTTGTTGATCTGCGCGCCTGCCTGGGCGGCTGAAAACAGCCCGCTCACCACGGTGGTGGTTCAGGCCTCTGGCAATAGCGCGGCCGACAGCATCAGCCTGGATGCCGTGGTGGAGGCGGTGCGCCAGACCACTCTGTCAGCCCAGGTGCCCGGCGCCATCGTGTCGCTTCGGGTCAAGGCCGGCGACAGCGTGAAGGCCGGCCAGGAACTGCTGCGGATAGATGCCCGCTCTGCCAGCCAGAATGCTGCCGCCAGCGATGCCCAGGTGCAAGCCGCGCAGGCAAGCCTGAATGTGGCCAGTAAAGACTATGAACGGCAAAAGCAGCTGTTCCAGAAGCAGTACATCAGCCAGTCGGCGCTCGACCGGGCGCAGGCCCAGTGGCAGGCGACGCAGGCCCAGGTCAGGGCGCTGCAGGCGCAGGCCGGCGTGGCCCGGACCCAGTCGGGGTTTTTTGTGGTCAACGCGCCCTATGCCGGGGTGGTCAGCGACGTTCCCGTGACCTTGGGCGACATGGCCATGCCCGGCCGCGCACTGCTCACGATGCATGACCCGTCAGAGTTGCGGGTGACGGCCGCCGTGCCGCAAAGCGCCATCGCCGGCCTGGGCGACACCAGCGCCGTGCGGTTTGAGTTGCCCGGCCTGGCCACCGGCCTGCTGCGTCCCACGCAGGTGCAGGTGTTGCCGGTGGTGGATGCCGCCACGCACACCGCCCAGGTCCGGTTGGGTCTGCCCGCTGGCATCAAGGGCGTGGCGCCCGGCGCCTTTGCCCGCATCTGGCTGCCGCTGGGGGCCGGCGACAGCGCTCTGGGCAAAGGCCAGCGCCTGTATGTGCCAGCGCGCGCGGTGGTCAGGCGCTCGGAAATGACCGGGCTGTATGTGCTCAATCCCGAGGGGCTTGCCTTGCTGCGCCAGGTGCGGCTGGGCGGCACGAAGGGCGAACTGGTGGAAGTATTGAGCGGCGTCAGCCCCGGCGACAAGGTGGTGCTGGAGCCGCAAACCGCCGCACGGGTGCGCTGACATGAACCCCAAGCAAACCATGGGTGTTTCAGGCCGCATCGCCGCCCTCTTCCAGAGCGCGCAGATCACCCCGCTGCTGGCGCTGGTTGCCTTGCTGCTGGGCATTTTTGCGGTGCTGGTCACGCCGCGCGAAGAAGAACCCCAGATCAACGTCACCATGGCCAATGTGCTGGTGCCGTTTCCGGGCGCCTCGGTGCGCGATGTCGAGCAGATGGTGGCCACGCCGGGCGAACAGGTGCTGTCGCAGATGGCCGGCGTCGAGCATGTGATGTCGGTATCAACCCCCGGCATGGCGGTGCTGACGGTGCAGTTCAAGGTGGGCGTGCCGCGCACCGAGGCGCTGGTGCGGCTGCACGACACCATCAAGGACAACGCCGACTGGCTGCCCAAGGGCCTGGGCGTGATGGAGCCCATCATCAAGCCCAAGGGCATTGACGACGTGCCCATCGTCACGCTGACGCTCTACAGCCGGGATGCCACGACCAGCGCCTATGACCTGGAGCGCGTGGCGCACAGCATCGAGGTCGACCTCAAGCGCGTCCCCGGCACGCGCGAGGTGCAGACGCTGGGCGGCCCCGGCCGCGCCGTGCTGGTCGAGCTGGACCCCGGACGCATGGCGGGCTCGGGCGTCACGGTGCAGGAGATGCGCCAGGCGCTGCAGTCGGCGAATCTGGGCCTGCTGGTGGGCGAACTGATTGGTGGCAACCAGAGCGTGGCCATCGAGGCCGGCCCTTATTTGGCGCAGGCCAGCGAGGTAGCCGACCTGATGGTCAGCGTGCGCGAAGGCCGGCCAGTGTTTTTGAAGGACGTGGCAACGGTGCGCGATGGCCCGCTGCCGGCCAGCCGCTATGTCTGGCACGGCCTGTCCACCCAGAGCGGCGGCGGCGAATATGCCGCCGTGACCGTGGCCGTGACCAAGAAGCCGGGCGAGAACGCCATCGACGTGGCCAACGCCGTCATGGCGCGGGTGGCGCAATTGCGCAACAGCGTGATTCCAGAGGCGGTGCAGGTCGCCGAGACCCGCAACTACGGCGCCAGCGCCAACGACAAGGCGCAAAAGCTGATCCAGAAACTGCTGTTTGCCACCGCTTCGGTGGTGGCGCTGGTGTTTCTTGCACTGGGCCGGCGCGAAGCCGCCATCGTCGGCACGGCGGTGATTCTGACGCTGACCGTGACGCTGTTTGCCTCGTGGGCCTGGGGCTTCACGCTGAACCGGGTGTCGCTGTTCGCGCTGATTTTTTCCATCGGCATCCTGGTCGATGACGCCATCGTGGTGGTCGAAAACATCCACCGCCACCAGCAGCTATTTCCCGGCAAAAAGCTCGCCGAGATCATTCCCAGCGCGGTCGATGAAGTCGGCGGCCCGACCATCCTGGCGACGCTGACGGTGATTGCCGCGCTGCTGCCGATGGCTTTCGTCAGCGGCCTGATGGGGCCGTACATGAGCCCGATTCCGATCAATGCCAGCATGGGCATGCTGCTGTCGCTGGCGATTGCCTTTGTCGTCACGCCGTGGCTGGCGCGGCTGTGGATGAAGGAAAGCCACGGCGACCACGCCAGCACGGGCCAGCCCACCGGCATGGCGGGCAAGCTCGCGCCGCTGTTCGAGCGGGTCTTCAAGCCGCTGCTCGACGACCAGCGCGGCGGGCGCAACCGGGGCCTGCTGGGGCTGGGCATTGCCGGGCTGATTGCGCTTTCCCTGGTGCTGCCGGCCACGGGACTGGTGCTGCTGAAGATGCTGCCCTTTGACAACAAATCCGAATTCCAGGTGATCGTCGATATGCCGGCCGGCACGCCGGTCGAGAAAACCGCCGCCGTGCTGCACGAACTCGGCGCCTACCTGGCCGGCGTGCCGGAAGTGACCGATTACCAGGCCTACGCCGGCACGGCCGCGCCGATCAACTTCAACGGCCTGGTGCGCCAGTATTACCTGCGCGCTGGCGGCAACGTGGGCGACATCCAGGTCAATCTGGTGGACAAGCACCAGCGCAGCGACCAGAGCCACGCGATTGCCACGCGCGTGCGGCCCGGCCTGCAGCAAATCGGCCTGCGCCATGGCGCGAATGTGAAAGTGGTCGAAGTGCCGCCCGGCCCGCCGGTGCTCTCGCCCATCGTCGCCGAAATCTACGGCCCGGACGCCGAAGGCCGCCGCACGGTAGCCAAAGCCGTGCGCGCGATTTTTGAGAAAACCGCCAACGTCGTTGATGTGGACGACAGCAGCATCGCCAGCGCGCCGCGCTTGGTGCTGCTGGTGGACCGGCGCAAAGCCGCGATGCTCGGCGTGCCGCAGCAGGCCATCGTCAGCACGCTGCGCGCCGGGCTGGCGGGCGAAGCCGTGACGTATCTGCACGACGGCAGCAAATACCCGGCGCCAGCGCTGCTGCAACTGCCCGCCCAAAGCCATGGCGACCTCGATGCGCTGCTGCAGTTATCGGTGCGCAGCGCCTCGGGCAAGCTGGTTCCCATCCGCGAACTGGTGACGATCAGCGACACCCAGCGCGAGCAGCCGGTGATCCACAAGGACTTGCTGCCGGTCAACTTTGTCACCGCCGACATGGCCGGCAAGCTGGACAGCCCGCTCTACGGCATGTTCCAGATGCGCAGCCAGATCAACGCGATCACCGCGCCCGACGGCGCGCCGCTGGCCGAGTATTTCATCAGCCAGCCGCTGGACGCCTGGCGCGGCTATGCGCTCAAGTGGGACGGCGAGTCGCAGGTGACATACGAAACCTTCCGCGACATGGGCGCGGCCTATGGCGTGGGCCTGATCCTGATTTACCTGCTGGTGGTGGCGCAGTTCGGCTCGTATCTGACGCCCTTGATCATCATGGCGCCGATTCCGCTGACCATCATCGGCGTGATGCCCGGCCATGCGCTGCTGCATGCGCAGTACACCGCCACCAGCATGATCGGCATGATCGCGCTGGCCGGCATCATCGTGCGCAACTCGATTTTGCTGGTCGATTTCATCAACCTGCAAACGCGCGAAGGCATGCCGTTCAGGCAGGCCGTGGTGAGTTCGGCCATCACCCGCGCCCAGCCCATCATGCTGACCGGGCTGGCGGCCATGCTGGGCGCCTTCTTCATCCTCGATGACCCGATTTTCAACGGGCTGGCGATTTCGCTGATCTTCGGCATTTTTGTCTCCACCGTGCTCACGCTGGTGGTGATTCCGACGCTGTATTACGCGGCCTACCGCAAGAAGTTTTCGTTCCCTGAAGCCATCCCTTCCAAGGAGTAAGCAATGAAATCATGGCAACTCGTCAGGCTGCTGGCCGGCACCTTCATCCTGCTGTCGCTGGCGCTGGGCGTTCCGGGCAGCCCGGTGTTTGTCAGCCAGTGGTGGCTGGCCTTTACCGCTTTCGTCGGTGTCAACCTGCTGCAAAGCGCCCTCACCCACTGGTGCCTGATGGAGTCCATCCTGCGCAAGCTGGGCGTGCCGCCCGGCTGCTGAACAAAGGCCCGCCGTGAAGCAACACCATTTTCTGGCCGCCGCCCTGACGCTGTGCGTTTTTTCAGCCCAGGCCACCGACCTGATGCAAGCCTGGCAGGCGGCGCGCCTGCATGACCCGCAAGCCGCCGTGGCCGACGCCGCCCGCGCCGCCGGCGAAACCCGCCGCGCGCAGGCGGCCGCGCTGTGGCGGCCGGCGGTGACGCTCAGCGCCGGCGCAGGCCGCATGAGTGCCGACACGGCCATGAATGGCGCGCAGTTTTCCGCGCCCGGCTTTGGCCAGTCGAACGGCGTGTCGTTCGGCACTTCGGTCAACAACGGCAATTCCACCAGCTGGAGCCTGAGCGCCCGCCAGCCGCTGTACAACCGCGAGCGTAGCGCCCAGCGCCAGCAGCTGGAGATTGGCGCCGACGCAGCCGGCCTGCAATGGCAGGCGGCGCAGCAGGACTTGATGCTGCGTACCACCCAGCGCTATTTCGACGTGGTGCTGGCCGAGCGCAAGCTGGCCCTGCTGCGCCAGCAACAGGCGGCCGTGGACCGCGCCTTCACGGAGGCCAAGGACCGGTTTGAACTGGGCGATGCGCCCATCACCGACACCCACGAAGCATCGGCCCGGGCGCGCGGCCTGCAGGCGCAGGTGCTGGCCGCCCAAAGCGAGCTGGAACTGGCCCAAACCATTCTGGCCGACGCCACCGGCCTGCCGCCCGATGCGCTGCAGTTGCTGCCTCCCGCCGGCGAGGTGGCGCCGGCCGACCTGCCGCCGCTGGCGCAGTGGCTGGCCCTGGCGCAGGAAAACAACCCGCTGCTGCGCCTGCAAAAGGCCAACGCCGACTCCGCCCGCCAGGAAATCCGCAAGCACGGCGCCCTGGCGGCGCCCACGCTGGACCTGGTGGCGCAGGCTGGACGCGAGCGCCTGAGCGGCAGCGGCGACTTCGGCGCGGCCAGCAACACTTCGCGCCAGCAGATGATCGGCCTGCAACTCAACGTGCCGCTCTACACCGGCGGCATGCGCAGCGCCAAGCTGGACGAAGCCCTGCGGCTCGAAGACAAGGCGCGCGCCGAAGTCGAACAGGCCAGCCAGCAAACCAATCAGCAAACCCGCGCCGCTTGGCTGGGGCTGCAGACCGGACAGGCCCGCTTGAGCGCGCTGGCCCACGCCGTGACCGCCAGCCAGGCCCGGCTCGACGCCACCCGGCTGGGCCGGCAGGTGGGCGACCGCACCACGCTGGATTTGCTGAATGCCGAAAACGACGCCAGCGCCGCCGACCTGGCGCTGCTGCAGGCGCGCATCGAGGTGCTGCACAACCGCTTGCGCCTGCAGGCGCTGGCCGGCCAGCTCGACGAAACACGGCTACAGACCGTGAACGCGCTGCTCGGGCACTGAACCCGTTCCCTTTTCAAAACCCCATAGGAGACAAGCCATGGCCCACATCATCATCCTCGGCGCAGGCACCGGCGGCATGCCGGCCGCCTACGAGTTGCGCGAGCGCCTCGGCGCGCAGCACCAGATCACCGTCGTCAACGCGGTGGACTATTTCCAGTTCGTGCCATCCAACCCGTGGGTGGCGGTGGGCTGGCGCCAGCGCGAAGCCATCACCTTCCCGATCCGGCCGCACCTGGAAAAAAAGGGCATCGGCTTTGTCGCGCAGCCGGTCCGGCGGATTGACGCCGAGCACAACGCGCTGGAGCTGAACGACGGCAGCCGCCTGGACTATGACTACCTGGTCATCACCACCGGCCCCAAGCTGTCGTTTGACGAAGTGCCCGGCTCCGGCCCGGCCGGCCACACGCATTCGATCTGCACCATCGACCATGCCGAGAAGACCTGGACGGATTACCAGGAATTCCTGAAAGATCCGGGGCCGGCGATCATTGGCGCCATGCCGGGCGCTTCGTGCTTCGGCCCGGCCTACGAGTTCTCGTTCATCTTCAACAAGGACTTGCAGCGCCGCAAACTGCGCCACAAGGTGCCGATGACCTATATCAGCCCCGAACCCTATGTCGGCCACATGGGCCTGGGCGGCGTGGGCGACTCCAAGTCGATGCTCGAGAGCGAGTTCCGCAACAACGACATCAAGTGGATCACCAACGCCAAAGTCACCAAGGTCGAAGCCGGCAAGATGTTCGTCAGCGAGATGGACGACAGCGGCCAGCTCAAGAAAGAGCATGAATTGCCCTTCAGGTTCAGCATGATGCTGCCGGCCTTCAAGGGCGTGGACCCGGTGGCCGCCGTCGAGGGGCTGTGCAACCCGCGCGGCTTTGTGCTGATCGACGAGTACCAGCGCAGCAAAAAGTACCGCAACATCTTCTCGGCCGGCGTGTGCGTGGCGATTCCGCCCGTCGAGGTCACCCCCGTGCCCACCGGCGCGCCCAAGACCGGCTACATGATCGAGACCATGGTGACGGCCATCGTGCACAACATCGCCGCCGACATTGCCGGCCAGAGCGCCACGGCCAAGGCCAGCTGGAACGCCATCTGCCTGGCCGACATGGGCGACACGGGCGCGGCCTTCGTGGCGCTGCCGCAAATCCCGCCGCGCAACGTCAACTGGTTCAAGAAAGGCAAGTGGGTGCATGTGGCCAAGGTCGGCTTCGAGAAATACTTTCTCTACAAGATGAAGCACGGCACCTCCGAGCCGGTCTATGAAAAATACGTTCTCAAGGCGCTGGGCATCGAGCGGCTGGAGCGTTGAGAACTTGAAGCCTGATTTTTTTTGATCCTGAAAGAAGCTATGAACTGGTTTTCCAGAATGCGCGGCCCCACTGAACCGGGCGGCGCCCCTTTGCCCGACAACGCCCTGGTGATCGACGTTCGCTCACCAGGCGAATATGCCTCGGGCCATGTGCAGGGCGCGATCAACCTGCCCCTGAACCGCTTTGAGCAAGAGATCGGGCGTGTGGCGCCCGACAAAAGCGTTCCAGTCATGATGTACTGCCTGTCGGGTGGCCGCTCGGGCGGCGCTTGCCAGCTGATGCAGCAACTCGGCTACCGGCAGGTGGTCAATGGCGGTTCGGTCGGCGCCGTGGCGCTGAAACTCAACCGACCCATCGAACGGGCCTGACCCTGGAAAGAAACTACCCATGAGCGAGAACTCCATCACTGTCGAGCTGATACAACAGCATGACTACCGCTTTGACATCCACTTCGCAGAAACCATCCCCGTTCTCACCAGCGACGAGCCTGTGCCGCTGGGCACGGGCCAGGGGCCCTCGCCCGTGCAACTGCTGTGCGCCGCAGTGGGCAACTGCCTGAGCGACTCGCTGCTGTTTGCGCTGCGCAAGTTCAAGCAGGCGCCCGAGCCGCTGCGCTGCACCGTCCAGGCCGAAGTCGGCCGCAACACCGACAACCGCCTGCGCGTGCTGCAGATGACTGCGACCCTGCGCCTGGGCGTACCCGCCGCCCAGCTGGAACATCTCGATCGTGTGCTGTCGCAATTCGAGGCCTACTGCACCGTCACCCAAAGCATCAGCCAGAGCATTCCCGTCACACTGCAGGTGTTTGACAGCACCGGAATGCAGCTGCGACAAGACCCGCTCAACCATCAGGAAACGCCATGAAAACCGCCCACGACCTCGTTGCCGCCGCCAAAACCCGCGTGCAGGAAATTTCCATCGCCGATGCCGAGCAGGCCATTGGTGAGGCCGACTTGCTGCTTGATGTCCGCGAGGCCGACGAATACGCCGCTGGCCACCTGAGCGGCGCGGTACACATCTCGCGCGGCATGCTGGAGTTCAAGTTGAGTAGCAACCCCGCGCTGCAGCCGCGCGACCTCAAGATCGTGCTGTACTGCAAGACCAGCGGCCGCGCCGCGCTGAGTGCCGCCGCGCTGCATGAAATGGGTTATCTGAACGTGCAGTCCCTGGCAGGCGGATTTGATGCCTGGGTGGCCGCCGGCAAGCCGGTGGTCAAGCCGCAGCCGCCATCGTTCGAGTAAACCGCTTGCGCGAAGGCGGGTTCAGTGGGGCGCTGCCGTTCGCATGGATCAACCATATTGCTATCAATTAAATAGCTGCTCGCGCCCATATCTATTGCGCTAAAGCCTGTTTTTACGCAAAAACTCAAACATGCAGCGCATCCACGGTGCGCATTTCCCCAAGCGGCGCCGCTCCATTATTGATGGGTCTGCCCTTGACAGGTGGAAGTCGTTTTTAGAGGCTACGCCCTTCTCCGGCTTCTTCCACTGTCTGGCCGTCGCGGATGTGATAAATCCGCTTGAAGGTGGGAATGATTTTTTCGTCGTGCGTCACCACGATGATGGCGGTCTGCGCCTGCCGGGCCATCTGGTTCAGGATGCGCATCACGGCCAGGGCGCGTTCGCTGTCCAGCGGCGCGGTGGGCTCGTCGGCCAGGATCACCGGCGGGCGGTTCGCCAGCGCGCGCGCAATCGAGACGCGCTGCTGCTCGCCGCCTGACAGCTGCGACGGCTCGGCCTTGGCGCGGTGGGCCACGTCCAGCGCGCTCAAGAGTTCCAGCGCGCGGCGCCTGGCCTCGGCGTTGGGCACGCCGGCCAGCATGGGCAGCAGGGCGACGTTGTCGGTCACGTCCAGAAACGGAATCAGGTACGGCGCCTGGAACACAAAGCCGATGCGGTCGCGCCGTAGCGCGCGCAGGTCGGAGGTGGTCCAGCCGTTGTCGTAGATCAGCTCGTTTCCCAGCGTCATGCGGCCAGACGTGGGCTCGATGATGGCGCCCAGGCACTTGAGCAGCGTGCTTTTGCCCGAACCCGAGGGGCCGACCAGCCCGACCACTTCGCCGGGGCCGACCGTCATGTTGACGCTTTTGAGCGCCTCGACGGCGGTGTCGCCGTGGCCGTACACCTTGCGCAAGCCTTCAATCAGGATGCCGCCGGGGAGGGGTGCGTGTGTCATAGGGTTCATTTCGGTCATCCGATGGCGGTGGCCGGATCGACCTGGAGCGCGGCGCGAATCGCCAGCGTGCTGGCCAGCGCGCAGATCAGCAGCGTGGCGGCCAGGCCGATGAGCGCGTCCTGCGTCAGCAGCAGCACGAATTTCGGGAAGATGGGCGCCCAGACCGTGGCCGCCACCTTGCCAACCACAAAACCTATCAGCCCCAGGCTAAGGGCCTGCTGCAAGATCATGCCGGCAATGGTGCGGTTGCGCGTGCCAATCAGCTTGAGTACGGCAATTTCGCGGATCTTGCCCAGTGTCATGGTGTAGATGATGAAGGCCACGATGGCGGCGCTGACCACCGCCAGGATCGCCAGGAACATGCCGATCTGCCTGGCCGAGGTGGCGATCAGCTTGGCCACCAGGATGTCTTCCATGCCCGCGCGCGTGAACACCGCCAGGTGCTTCCAGCGGCGAATCGGCTCGGCCACCTGTTCGGCCTCGAAGCCGGGCGCCAGCTGCACCAGCACCGCGTTGACGTTGCGGCTGCTGGTTTGCAGCGCCTGCACCGCGTCCAGCAGGCCGGGCACGCCTGGGCGGTTGAAGGCCGGGTTATTAGCAGTTCGGGTACGGTCGTTGACGATGGCATCGTTGTCTTTCAAAAACTGTGCTTCCTGCGCGTCTTTCAGCGCAATGAAGACCATCGGGTCGCCGCCCGAGGACACCATGCGCTGCGTCAGCCCGACCACGCGGTAGTCGTGGCGGCGAATGCGGATGCGCTGGCCCAGGACAAAGCCGGCCTTGATGTCGGCCACGGCCTCGTAATGGCTACGCGTGAGTTGCCGGCCCGCCACCAGGTAGCCCGGCGCTCCCGGTCCATCGGGCTCGATGCCGACCACCATGGCGCGCGTTTCGCTGGCGTCGTCGTTGCTCACCTGCATCGTGAAGTAGGTCACGTTGGCCGCCTGCGCCACGCCCGGCATGCCGCGCACGCTGCGCACCACGTCGTCCTTCAGGCTCGACGATTCGGCATACGGCCCCTGCGTGTCCTTTTGCACCACCCACAAGTCGGCCCGGCTGTTGGTGAGCAGCGCCTGCGCGTCATCAACCATGCCGCGGTAGACGCCGGCCATGGTCAGCGTCACCCCAATCAGCAGGCCCAGACCCAGGCCGGTCAGCACAAACTTGCCCCAGCTGTGGGCAATGTCGCGCCCGGCCAGGCTGATCATGGAGTGGCTCCGGCGGGGCCGGTTTGGCCTTTCGCCAGCGCATCGACCACCTGCACGCGGGTGCCTGCGCTCAGGGCTTTCTGGCTGTAGACCACCACCTCGTCGCCGGCTTTCACGCCGTCCAGCACCTGCACCTGGCCGTCCAGGCTGTGGGCGCCCAGCTGCACCGGCGCAAAGACCAGCTTGCCGCCGTCCAGCCGCCAGACGCCGGTCTGGCCCTGCTGGCGCTGGATGCTGGCGTTGGGCAGCAGCAGCGACACCGGGGTTTCGGGCAGCTGCAGCGTGACTTCGGCCAGTTCACCGACCGAGGCCCCAGAAGTAGTCCCGTCAGCGGCGTCAAACGCCACCTGCGCAATGCGCTCTTCGGTCACGCTGTCGGCCAGCAGCTCCACCCGCGCGACCTGGCCGGTCAGCGCCGTGCGCGGCTGCGAGCGCAGCACGACGCGGGCTTTCAGGCCAGGCGCCAGCCCGGCGGAGCGGCCCTGGTCCACGCGCAGCCTGACCCACAGGCTGGCCGGGTCGATCAGCCGCAGCACCGGCTGGCCGGCCACCACGGTGCTGCCGGCTTCGGCGTCGCGGCTGGTCACCACGCCGTCGGCCGGGGCCAGCAGGCGCACGTTGCCGCGTTGCTGCGCCAGCGCGGCGCGTTCGGCCCGCTGCCGGGCGACGTCCTGGCCCGCGCCCGCCAGGTTGGCTTGCGCGGCCTGCAGCCCGGCATCGGCCGAGGCCCTTTCCTGCAGTCGGGCTTCGAGCGCGCCGGCGCTGATGAAGTTTTGCGCGGCAAGGTCCTGGTTGCGTTGGGCGTTCATCGCGGCCAGTTCACGCCGCGCCGTGGCATCGCGGACCTGGGCCTGCGCGGCCGCCTGCGTGCTGCGCGCGCGGGCCAGGGAAGCGTCGAGGGCGCTCAGGCGCTGGTCCAGATCCACGGGGTCCATTTCGGCCAGCAACTGTCCAGCCTTGACCGCATCGCCCACGTCCACCTTCACGCTCAGCACCCGGCCCGCCACCGTGGGGCCGACCATCCAGCTGCGCCGCGCTTCCACCGTACCGATGCCAAAGAGAGCCGGACTCAGCTTGCCTTGCTGCACAGCGGCAACGGTGACGCGCGTGGGCGCCAGCGGTCCGGTTCGCAGCGCCACAAAAGCCAGCGCACCCACCAGCAACAGCGCCAGTCCGCCCAGGGCCATGCGACGCGAAAGAAAAAGCTTGAGCTTCATGGGGTGTCCTTTGCCCTGAGGTGCCGGCTTCCCGTTGCAGCCAGCCCGCGCAAATAAATAGTGAACACAGCGGGCGCCTGTTGGGCCATGGCGCGCACTTCCCCGCTGATCAGCGACTGCATGACCAGGCCCTGCACCGAACCGACAAACAGCACCGCAGCGGCCTCTCGGTCAGTGCCCGGCGCCAGCAGGCGCTGCGCTTGCGCATGCTCCAGCAGGCCCATGAGCAATTTGCGGTACTGCTGCATCAGGCCGCGAACGCGGGCCTTGAGCGCCGTGTCCTGGGCGTGCTGCAGTTCCTGAAAAATCACCCGCGGAACGCCAGGATGGGCGGCCACAAAATCCACATGCGCCATGAATACCGCTTGCAGCGCAGCCAGCGGGGCGAGCTTGTTCAATTTGGCCAATTCAGCGTCAGCGGCCGACTGAAGCCGGCGCATCAGCATGTCTGCGGTCCAATCCAGCACAGCCAGACTACCCCATGGCGTACTTTGTACTTGAATCTGCGGATCAAAAGAGGCTCCAGTGCTTGTACACATTGCGTAAGCAGCTATCAAAAATAGAGCAAGCTCAACTGCAGCCGCTACCCGCCCGCAACCCGCACAGTTGCGCATAAGCGGGCAACTCAAGCTGCAGCGTGACGTGGCGAATCTCGAAGTGCTCGTGCAATTCGTGCTCGGCCTCCTGCAATACAGCGCTGGTGTCGGTGCCCTGGTCTGTGAGCACCAGGTGCGCCGTCAGCGCGACTTCAGAGGTGCCCATGGCCCAGACATGCAGGTCATGCACTTCGCCCACGCCCGGCAGCCTGAGCAGCAGCGCGCGCACCGCCGCCATGTCTATGCCCTCGGGAACGCCGTCAAACAGCATGTGCAGCGATTGCTTGAACAGGCTCCAGGTGCCCAGCACGATCACCACGGCAATCGCCAGGCTCATCACCGGGTCAATCCAGCTCCAGCCCTGCCAGAGGTAGAGCGCGCCGCCAATCACCACGCCCAGCGACACCAGCGCGTCGGCGGCCATGTGCAAAAAGGCGCCGCGAATGTTCAGGTCGTCCTTGCGGCCCCGCATGAACAACAGTGCGGTCGCGGTGTTGACCACGATGCCTACACCGGCCACGGCCATGATGGTCCAGCCTTCGGTGGCTTCGGGTGTACCCAGGCGGTTGAATGCTTCCCAGGCCAGCGAGCCCATGGCCACCAGCAACAGCAGGGCGTTAAAGAACGCCGCCAAAATGGAGGCCCGTTTCCATCCATAGGTGTGGCGGGCATTGGGCCGCAGCCGGCCGGCCAGCGCGCCGCCCCAGGCCAGCACCAGGCCGGCCACATCGCTCAGGTTGTGGCCGGCGTCGGCCAGCAGCGCCAGTGAGTTGATCTTCCAGCCGTACCAGGCCTCTATCGCGACAAACGCCATATTGAGCGCAATGCCGATGGCAAAGGCCTGGTTGAATTGGGCGGGGGCATGGCTGTGCCCATGATCGTGGGCAGCGCTCATTGCGCTTGCCCAGCGTCATGGGCTGACTTGCGGCGCATCGTGCCGGCCATGTCGGTGTCGAGCGTGATCTGTGCAGCCTTGCAGTCAGCCTGGCTGCCGTGGGCGTCAAGCCGGCGAGCGGTCACTTCAAAAGTTATTTTGGGGGTGTTTGCTGTCATCGTTCAATTCCTTTGGGAGTTACGCCGCAGCCGTGCCGGGCACCAGGAAAACCGGTTCCTGGTCGGGCGGCATCTGCGCCAGTTCCTCGCCTGTGAGCCGGGCATACACCTCGATCAGGTAACCAGCGGGGTCGCGCAGCCACAACTCGTGCAGCGGCGTGCCGCGCCAGGTGGTGCGCGGCGGCTTGACGATGGGCGTACCCGTGGCCAGGGCCGCATGGTAGGCGGCAATGACCGCAGCCTTGTCGGCCACGCCCAGGCCGAGGTGGTCCAGGCTGTAGGTGTCGAGTGGCTGCGCACTGTCATTGACCAGCAGCACCCGCAACCTAAGCAACGCTGCCAAAGACGAGTGCCCGGACCTGCGCCCACTGCGCTTCGCGCGGAGCGGCTTTCTCATGAATCGCCAGCGCTGCGTGGAGGTCCAGCCGGCCTTGCGCATCGAACACCAGCCAGGCGCAGGTTTCGTTGACGACGTCCTGCGCCTGGCCGCCAACGATGCGCAGATACCAGTCCACCAGGATGAAGCGGCGGCCAGCGAACTCGGGCAGGACGGTCTCGTTGCGGGCGAGCGCGACGTAGCGGTCATGCGCCAGCGGCTGCACGCTGCTGTCCTCGCCCAGCAGGAACAGGCGGGTTTCATGGTCCACGGCAGCTTCGGGGTGCCTTGAATCGCCTTCAGGAGTGGTTGGCATCATGCGGGGCCTTCATAAACCGGGGCGAAGCCGCCGCCGGGTGTTCGAAAATTGGTCGTCTGGCCCTGGTACAGGCGGGCGGCCACCCATTGCACCTGGCCGTCGTAGGTGTAGTCGCGCAGGTCGAACTTCAGCACCTGCGCAGGTTCCTGATCAGAAATCACGCGCTCGCCGGGCGTGACCAGTGCCTGCGCGATGTAATCGCCGGCCAGGATTTCCTGCCACACCCGCTGGGTCAGCTTGTCGCCCCGGTAGGCGGCCCGGCCGCCGAAGCCGGCGAACGGCTTGAAAAACAGGCGCCTGCGCTCGCTCCACAGTCGTTCGGCATTTTCCAGCTTCACCACCTCGGTGTGCGGAATGCTGGCCAGCAGAACGTCTTGCGTGGCCTGCGGCACACCGAGTGCGTGGAGCCGCTTCGCATCGCTGAGCACCACCAGATTGCGCTTGTCCGCGTACAGGGCGTGCGCCTGCGGATGCGGCGTGAGCACCATGGCGTTCTCAAGGTAAGCCTCACGCAGCATGGCGCTGGCGGGCGTGGCCAGCGAAAAGTCGGTCAGGCGGTTGTAAACCAGGTCGATGGCCAGCTCGCCGTGCCAGAGCAGGCCGCCGCGCAGGCTGAATTCGTCCGGATCGGCAATCACCGCCTGCAGCCCGTGGCGCTCGAACAGTTGCTGGAACAGCAGGAACTCCGGGTACAGATACTGTTGCGCTGGGGCCTCGTCCACGATGGCGATGCTGCGCAGCGGCCGCGCGTGACCAGACAGCGCCCATTCGTGGCGAAACATCGCCACGATGCGCGCTTCCAGCGCCTCGGCGGTGGCCAGCGGCGGCACCAGATGCTCCATCGCCGGGCAGCAGGCACGCTGGGCCCGCGCCAGCACGGCGTTGAGCATGGCGCCGCCCGCATTGGTGTTGATCTCGATCAGCCCGAAGCCGCCCTCGGTGACATGAAAGTCGTAGCCGAAAAATACGCCCAGGGCACCGCCCGGGCCGTGCCGCGCGATGGCGGGCGACCGGGCCAGCACCTCCTCGCGGTAAGCGGGCAGCGCCACCACCGATTCGATGGCCTGCACCAGTGCAGCCATGCGGGCCAGGTGGGCCTGCGACACAAACACGGGGCGGGCAGCGAACAAATAAGGGCAGCGCTCGCGCACCAGATCAAACAGGTCCGGCTGGCCCATTTCTGACTGCAATGCGCGCCGAAGCGCCTCGGCGTCCAGGCTGATGCAGAAGCACTCGCTGTTGAGGGCCTGGATCGACACGCCGTGGCGTGAAGCGATGGCCAATGGCGTTGCAGGCAGCGGGTTCATCAATTGGGTCATGGGAAGATTTTTCTCTCTCTATTGCCGGAAATCAACAACTGATCACGGTCAGCCTGCCCGGCTGTCAGTGCCGCAAGCGGTTGCACGGGCAAGCGCACGACACTGCAAGGCAGGTACTGGCGGTAGGCGCTCTCGCCTCCCAACGCAAGGTTCAAAGGCTGCAAGGCCTGCCAGACCTGCATCGGCAGGCTGTCAGGCAACTGGTCGTCGAGCCATGCCGTCCAGCGCTCGGCATTGAAATGCCTGCAGCCGGCCCGACGGCGACACCGAAAACAGCAGCGTAAAACCGGGCACCGCCTTGACCGGCGGTTGAATCGGGAGAGCTTGGACATCTGCGGTCATGACCTGCATCATGCGCCCTCGGGTTTTCGTGGGAGCCTGTCCTTAACGACGTGGCGCTCAAGTCTGCTGGTATGAGTTTTTTCTGCCAGGCGCGAGACGCTCAGGCTTGGGCCGTGAGCCACTGCTCGATCTTGTCCCGGCTGGGTACACCGCCAGCGTGAACAACCTTGCCATTGATGACGACGCCGGGCGTGCTCATGACGCCGTAGCCCATGATGTCGCGCAACTCCTCGACTTTTTCAAGTTTGACGGTGACGCCTTTGGCTTGCGCGATCTGGTCGATCAACGCGATGGTGGCCTTGCAGTTGGCGCAGCCCGTGCCGAGAACTTTGATGTCCATGATGATTCCTTGGGTGAGTTGAAAAATTGAAAAATTGAAACAGGGGTGGTGTAGCGCCTACAGCACGGCGTTGAACACAAACCCCACCAGCAAAATACCCGTGGCCACGACTCCCACAAAAGTGGCAATCAGCCGCACCTTGAGCACCTTGCGCAAGATGATCATCTCGGGCAGCGACAGCGCAATCACGCTCATCATGAAGGCCAGCACCGTGCCGAGCGCCGCGCCCTTGGCCAGCAGCGCCTGCACGATGGGAATCACGCCCGCCGCGTTGGTGTACATCGGCACGCCCATCAGCACCGCCAGCGGCACCGACCACCAGGCGTCCTTGCCCATGAAGCTGGCCATGAAGTCTTGCGGCACATAGCCGTGGATCAGGGCGCCCAGCGCGATGCCGCCCAGGATGTAGGGCCAGACCTTGCCGACGATCTCGCGCACCGCTGCAAAGCCGCCCTGAATACGGTCGGCCAGCGTGGCGCCAGCGTCTTCAAACTGGGCTGAAGTCTTGGGCATGTCGCGCACCCAGTCTTCCAGGTAGGCCTCCATCTTCAGGCGGCCAATGACCCAGCCCGCCACGATGGCGACCGTCAGCCCAAGTCCCAGGTACAGCATCGCCACTTTCCAGCCAAACATGCCGAACAACAGCGTCAAGGCGACTTCATTG
This sequence comes from Polaromonas naphthalenivorans CJ2, assembly GCF_000015505.1. Taxonomy (GTDB): domain Bacteria; phylum Pseudomonadota; class Gammaproteobacteria; order Burkholderiales; family Burkholderiaceae_C; genus Polaromonas; species Polaromonas naphthalenivorans. Next base: position 2,986,881 of record NC_008781.1, read on the forward strand.
ACCATGGGCGCCGAGATCAAAAACGAAAACGTCACCCCCAGCGGCACGCCGGCCTGCACGAAGCCGATGAACAGCGGCACGGCCGAGCAGGAGCAAAACGGGGTCACAATGCCCAAAGACGCGGCCATCACATTGGCCACGCCCGCGCTGCGCCCGGCCAGCAGCGCCCGTGTGCGCTCCGGCGTGAAGTAGCTGTTGACCATGCCCATGACGAACACCACGCCGGTCAGCAGCATCAAGACCTTGGGCGTGTCGTAGATGAAAAACTGCAGTGCGCCGCCCAGGTGGCTGGCGCGGTCCACCGGCAAGGCCGCGACCAAGGCTTCAGAGCCCGGCAGCAGCGTCTGGTACAGGCCCCACCAGACGACTGCGGCAACAACCAGAAAAAGTACCGGCTGACGTGCCGGCCAGCGTTGAAGGGATGAAGTCAGGGTGCTCATACTTATGAAGACGAACGGACTGCGCAAAAGACGCAGGACAGCAGAAAGATTTTTGCGGCAAGTCGGCGCCTGCAACCCTGCGCGTGATTCCTGGCAGGGCAGGTTTATAAGTAAAACAAGGCTTTTGCGCACGCTGGGTATGCGCAAGTAGCTATTAAAAACAGAGCGTTACGGGCGCGGCACAAAATCCGCCACATGCCCTGCGGCATCGAGTTGGACCTGGCAGGCCTGCGTCATGCGCGCCTTCAGGCGCTGGCGCGCGCGCTGCAGGCGTGACTTGGCGGCACTCAGTCCCAGCCCGTTGGCGGTGGCGAAATCCGCCTGAGACATGCCCTGCAAGTCGCAGCAGGTGATGGCATCGCGGTCCTCGGCGCTGAGTTCTGCCAGCACGCGCGGCAGGCAGGCCGTCAGGCTGTCCACCGTGTCGGTGTCGTCCGCCGGCGCGGGCAAGTCGTCGGGCAGCTCAATCGTCTCGCGCGCCACGCGCAGGCGGTCGGCCAGCGTATTGCGAGCGACCTCGAACAGCCAGGCCCGTGCGTTGTGCACGGAGCAAAAGCGCTCCCCCTGGCGCAGCGCCTTGAGAAACAGATCCTGCATCAGGTCGTCGGCTTCCGCCGGGTTTCTCAAGCGGTGACGCACCCAGTGGCGTAACTCGGCTTCATGAGCGGTCCAGGCGGTGGTCAGGCAGTTCATTGCAGCGTAAGTGAATAATGGTCAGGAAAACGGTCACAAGTCGGCATCAGTTGGGGCATGTTTGTGAATGGCTTGCATCGGCGACATCTTCAGGATGAAATTCAAGCGCTGATCTCAAGCCGCTTCATTTTGTCCCAAAGTGTCTTGCGACTGATGCCCAACAATTCAGCGGTGCGGCTCACTGCCCTCGCAGCGATGCACCCCGATGTGATCCTGCCGATGTGCATCATCCGGCGCATGGATTCCGTTCTGGAATCCACCAAGCAGGCGGTGCTCGACACCAAAAGGATGCTCGACGACGCGCGCATCACCGAGCAGCGCGCGGCACTTTGCGCGACCTCAAGTCGCGCGGCAGCCACCAGCAGTTGCTCGCCGACTTCGAGGACTACCTCAACGGTTTTTCCCCCAACGTGCTGGACATTCTGGAAAACTTCAAGTTCCGCAACCAGCTGTCCACCCTGGTATGGTTGTAGGCAGCGGACACAGCGTCCCGTTCCTGGTGAGCTACCAGGGGGTAGGGGAACAAAAACGGGGCTGTCACAGGGGAATGGGGGAACAACTACCCCAAAAACCCGGTTTTCCCCCCGGATGTTCCCCCGCTTTGATGTGCAAATCAATGTCGTGCTTTGTACGCCCTTGCAACGTAAGACACTGATTTACCAATGAAAAAGGCCGCTAGGTGTATGTCCCTAGCGGCCTTTGTCTCTAACCGTGGTCGGTGTGAAAGGATTCGAACCTTCGACCCCTTGCACCCCATGCAAGTGCGCTACCAGGCTGCGCCACACACCGATCAGCTATAAATTATAACCCGCGTAGAGAATTTTTTAGGGAGATGGACCGAGCAGATCACGGATTTCCATCAACTCATGACGCACCAGCTTGAGCAGCGGCGGAGTCACGCTTGAGATCAGGCTACCAGCCTCTTCAAATACAGCATCTACCGATAGGGCTACATCTTCGGGACTGGCATGCTGAGAAACATTTTTACGCGGCTGCGCCTGCATTTTCCATTCCCCAGCTATTTCGTCACTGTCAAACTGTTTGTCAGCTTCGATCTGAACAAATTCCTGCAACTTGTTGCGGGCACCGATGATGGTAAAACCCTGGTCATACAAAAGTTGGCGAATTTTACGAATCAATTGCACTTCATGGCGCTGGTAATAACGGCGATTGCCACGTCGTTTCATGGGACGTAACTGCGTAAACTCTTGTTCCCAATAACGGAGCACATGAGGTTTGACACCGCACAAGTTACTGACTTCACTAATGGTGAAATAGCGCTTTGTGGGAATAGGCGGCAGTAAATTCTCCAATTAAATCAATGCCCTGTGAAATAACTCCTTGAATTTACTCCAAGTTTTGCTTTACCGCAAAGAAGTCAAGTTACAGGTCCATTGTCCTCGGCAAAAATATTTGCTGTCTTTAACCCCAGCAAGGCACTTCCCTGTATCTGCTCCTTGAGTTTGTGGCTTGCATGAAATGTCACGACCCGACGCGACTCTATGGGAATGGCCTCCCCCGTTCGTGGATTACGGCCGGGACGTGGGGCTTTGGTACGAATCTGGAAATTGCCAAAACCGGAAATTTTCACATCCTTCCCCTCGACCAGGCGATCTGAAATCAGCTCGAAAAACGCGTCAATCATTTCTTTGGATTCACGTTTGTTAAGCCCAATTTGCTCAAACAGCAATTCAGCCAGATGCGCCTTGGTCAGCGCCGGGGTTTCCAGGCTTTCAACTGAAAATTCCATGGGACGTCCTTCTGGCGATTATTGTTATTGCAGTGGTTTGAATGAAGACATCAAGCACGCAGTCGAACCTGCAACTGGCGTTGCAAACTTGCCAAGACGGCCTGAACGGCAGCCTCGATGGCTTCATCGGTCAAGGTTGCGAGATCGCTAGACAGTACCAGGCGTATGGCCAGGCTTTTTTCGCCCAGTTGCATACTGGCATTGGCTTGCTGCGGCCGATAGACATCGAACAGCGTCGCACCCTTGAGCAAACCTTGTGTGTTGGCGCCATAAATGGCAGCCATGAGCGCGGCATGGGTCACGCTTTCCTGCACGATCACAGCGATATCCCGTTCGACGGGTTGCAATTTGCTGACTGGTTTGAAAATTGGTACCTGACGCTGCAGCACCGCATCGAGTTCCAGTTCAAACAGCAAGGGAGCCTGAGCCAATTCATAGCCTTGTCGCCATTGCGGATGCAACTCGCCTACAAAACCAATCGATTGCCCAGCCACCGACACGCTGGCGCAACGGCCAGGATGCATGGCAGGGTGCGTTGCCGGTGCAAAAACAGCCTTCAGAGGTGCCAGCAAAGCTTCGACGTCACCTTTAATGTCAAAAAAGTCCGCAGCCTTGTCGGACTGACTCCAATGCAATGGCGACCTTGAGCCATAGCTCAGGCCAGCCACGCGCATGGGCTGATTAAATCCTGCCACCGTGGTGTCGGTATTTTGGCTTTGCGGATCGCGCAGGAACACCCGCCCCAGTTCAAACACGTTCACACGCGGTGCCTTGCGGTCCAGGTTGAACTTGAGCACCTGCAACAAGGAGCCCAGCAGCGACGAACGCATCACGCTCATCTGGCTGGCAATCGGGTTCAACAGCTTGATGGGATTCGGATTACCCGCCAGTTCATGCTCCCAACGCTCTTCGACAAAGCTGAAATTGATGGTTTCCTGGTAGCCCAGTGAAGCCAGCGCACGGCGCACGGCAAACGGGCTGCGCTCGGCCTCTGGCCGGATTCTGGCGGTAATGGGGGCAAGGGGCGGCGTTTCTGGCAGCTGGTTATAGCCCACCATGCGCACCACCTCTTCGATCAGGTCTTCCTCGATTTGCAAATCAAAACGGTAGCTGGGCGGCGTGACAGTCAACGTGCCATCGCCAATTACCACGTCCAGACCGAGGCGCTGGAGCGCATCAAGGCATTGCGCCTGCGTGAGCGGCATGCCGATGACCTTGGCGGCACGCGCCACGCGCAGTGTCACGGGTGCAGCCTTGGGCAGATTGACCTGCAGATCATCAATAGGGCCGCACACCATGTCTGGCGTACCGCAAATAGCCATGATGAGTTGAGTGATGCGTTCGATATGTTCCACAGTCTGACCGGCGTCAACGCCTCGTTCAAAGCGGTGGCCTGCATCGGTGGAAAAGTTGTAACGGCGTGAACGGCCCGCAATGGCTTTGGGCCACCAGAACGCAGCTTCAACATAAACATGCTTCGTCTCATCAGACACGGCTGTTGCGTCACCACCCATGATTCCAGCCAGGGATTCGACTTGATTTTCATCAGCAATAACGCCAACTTTTTCGTCAACCGTGACGGTATTGCCATTGAGCAACTTGAGCATTTCGCCCGGCTTTCCCCAACGAACATCCAGTCCACCGTGAATTTTGTCCAGGTCGAAAATATGGCTCGGACGGCCCAACTCGAACATCACGTAGTTGGAAATATCGACCAGCGCTGTCACGCTGCGCTGGCCACAACGCGCCAGGCGATCCACCATCCATGAGGGTGTGGATGCCTGCGGATTCACGTTGCGAACGATGCGGCCAGAAAAACGGCCACACAACTCGGGGGCACTGACTTTGACGGCAAGCTTGTCGGAGATGCCAACTGCTGCTTCGGGGATGAATGGTGTCTTCAAAGGCGCGCCAGTCAGAGCAGCGACTTCACGCGCAACGCCATAAACACTCAGGCAATGCGCCAGATTGGGCGTGAGCTTGAGGGTGAACAGCGTGTCATCAAGTTGCAGGTGTTCACGGATGTCTTGCCCCAGCGGTGCATCAATAGCCAGTTCCAGCAAACCGCCGTGGTCTTCGGACAGTTTGAGTTCCCGCGCCGAGCACAGCATGCCCTGGCTTTCGACACCGCGCAGCTTGCCAACCTTGATCAGGAAAGGTTTTCCATCTTCGCCGGGCGGCAACTCGGCACCCACCAGCGCACAGGGCACCCTGATGCCAACGCGCGCATTGGGTGCGCCACACACGACGGTGAGCATGCTTGCCTGCCCTACATCAACTTGGCACACGCGCAGGCGGTCCGCATTGGGATGCTGCACGGCTTCCACGATTTCACCGACAACGATGTTGATAAATGGCGGAGCGACCGGCTTGAGTTCTTCAACCTCAAGTCCGGCCATGGTCAGGGTTTCAGCGAGTTGCTCGGTGCTGAGAGGCGGGTTGCAAAATTCGCGCAACCAGGATTCTGGAAATTGCATGGTGTTGACCTTGGTCTTTTGTTTGTTGTTCTTGTCAGGACTGGAACTGGGACAAAAAGCGGATATCGCCGTCGAAGAACAGACGCAAATCATTGACGCCGTAGCGCAGCATGGTCAGCCTGTCCGGTCCCATGCCAAAGGCAAAGCCGATGTACTTTTCAGGATCAAGGCCCATGTTGCGCACCACATTCGGATGCACCTGTCCCGAGCCGGCGACTTCAAGCCAGCGTCCGGCCAGCGGCCCACTGGGGAACTGGATGTCAATCTCGGCGCTGGGTTCGGTGAACGGGAAGAAGCTCGGGCGAAAACGCAGCACCAGGTCATCACTTTCAAAGAAAGTGCGGCAAAAATCGGTAAACACGAACTTCAGATCCTTGAAGCTCACGTTCTCGCCAATCCACAGGCCTTCGCACTGATGAAACATCGGCGAATGCGTGGCATCGCTGTCCACGCGGTAGGTGCGACCCGGTGCGATAACGCGAATCTCAGGCATGCGGCCACCCGCATCGATCAGCGCGCGGTGTTTTTTGACATGCTGGACGGCATAACGGATTTGCATCGGGCTGGTATGGGTACGCAGCAAATTGGGTGCAGCTTCAGTACCGCCTTCAACATAGAAGGTGTCGTGCATGGAGCGCGCCGGATGGTCTTCGGGCGTATTGAGTGCGGTGAAATTGAACCAGTCGGTTTCAATCTCGGGACCCTGCGCCACATCAAATCCCATGGAGCCAAAGATAGCTTCAATCCGCTCCAACGTCAGTGACACGGGATGCAGGCCGCCTTGCGGACGCTGACGACCTGGCAGACTCACATCAAGGGCTTCAGCTTTGAGCTGTTTTTCAAGCTCGGCATTGGCAAGGGCCTGACGGCGCTCATTCAGTGCGGCTTCAATGGCCTGCTTCGCCAGATTAATCGCAGCACCACGGGATTTCTTCTCTTCCACGGAAAGCTGCGCCATACCCTTCATTAACTCGGTAATGCGGCCCGATTTGCCGAGAAACTGGGCTTTGGCATTTTCCAGGTCGGCAGGCGTCATGGACTGCCCAAAACTGGCTTTGGCAGCAGTTACCAGTTCGTTGAGGGTATCGGCGTCGTTCATAAATTCTCTTGTACGGGTGTGGGGAGAAATACAGCAGCGTTACTTTTGGCCACACGGCCATGACACCAACGCTACTCCAAAGGCCATGAAAAAGGGCCAGAGCCTTTTCAAGCTCCAGCCCTTTATTTTCTTGCGCAAGCAGCTATTTATTTAATAGCATTTTGTCCTGAAAATCAGGCAACCAGCTTGGCTTTCGCCTGCTCGACGATAGCGCCGAATGCAGCGCTGTCGTGAATCGCCATATCGGACAGCACCTTGCGGTCAATCTCGATACCGGCTTTTTTCAGGCCGTTGGCAAACTGGCTGTAGGTCAGGCCAAATGAACGGCTTGCAGCATTGATACGGGCGATCCAGAGGCGGCGGAACACACGTTTCTTGTTACGACGGTCACGGTAGGCATATTGCCCAGCCTTCATTACCGCTTCTTTGGCGATACGGAAGACGTTACCGCGGCGACCGCGAAAACCTTTTGCAAGGGCTAAAACTTTTTTGTGGCGGGCGCGAGCCGTTACACCACGTTTGACGCGAGGCATGTCTTACTCCTTGTTCGTCGTTGGTTAAATGCCACGGCCTGGCAGCATCTGTGCCATGTGACCCATATTGGTCTCATGAACAGCGACTGAACCACGCAGTTGACGTTTGTTTTTGGTGGTCTTCTTGGTCAGGATGTGACGCTTGAAGGCTTGACCGCGCTTGACGGTGCCACCTGGACGAACGCGGAAACGCTTTTTAGCGCCGCTCTTGGTCTTCATTTTGGGCATATAAATGCTCCTTTTCATTTGTGCTCGTGAGGCGCCGCGAAACTTTCGCAGGCTTGATAGCCCCGAGCCACTTGTAATGGCAGGCTTTGACGCTTGCCATTGGCGCAACAGTCTTAAGAAGACCATCACTTCTGGAAATCCGGCTTATTGCCTGACTTCGCAGGAACACGGTTAAGCGCTCCCTTTCACGACCTGCCGGCTAAAAACCAGCAAGTCCTTGATTTATACAACAACCTCAAGAAGACGCTGGCGCAGCTTCTGCAGTCGCTTTGGACGCAACCTTTTTGCGGCCCGGCGCAATCATCATGACCATCTGACGACCTTCAAGCTTGGGAAACTGCTCTACCAGGATCAAATCGGCCAGTTCGTCACGAATCCGCGCCAGCAAGGCCAGACCAAGCTCTTGGTGAGTAATTTCCCGACCACGAAAGCGCAGGGTAATCTTGCACTTGTCGCCGTCATCCAGAAAACGCTTGATATTGCGCAGTTTGATGTTGTAGTCGCCATCATCAGTGCCGGGACGGAATTTGATTTCCTTAACCTCGATCACTTTTTGCTTGGACTTCGCTTCCGCCGCCTTTTTCTGCTCGGCATACTTGAATTTTCCGTAATCCATGAGTCTGCACACTGGCGGCACGGCCGTGGGCGAGATCTCTACCAAGTCCACATCAGCTTCACCGGCCAGACGCAACGCCTCCATGAGACTGACAACGCCCAAAGGCTCGTTGTCCGGCCCGGTCAGGCGTACTTCAGGGGCCATGATTTCACGGTTCAAGCGATGCTTGCGTTCTTCACGGTGACGGCGGTCACGAAATTCTGTAGCGATGGTGCGAATCCTTTAATATTTGCTATAAAAGCTATAGCTACTTGCGCCCGTCCATAAAGGACATGAGCCCGATTCAATCAAAAATTTAATAAAATCAGGCTTTTTGTGCAATGTCCGAAGCAATTCGTTCGGCAAACGCTTCGAGGGACATTACGCCAAGGTCTTTGTTACCCCGGGCACGCACTGAAACTGCGCCTGCAGCCATTTCCTTGTCACCTACAACAAGGATAAAAGGCAGCTTTTGCAACGAGTGCTCGCGTATTTTATACGTAATTTTCTCATTGCGCAGGTCAAGATTAACCCTAAGCCCTTGATTCTGCAGCGTTTTAGCAACTCCCCGAGCGTATTCGGCCTGCGAATCGGTGATTGTGAGCACGGAAACCTGCTCTGGCGCGAGCCAAGTGGGCAATGCGCCGGCATGTTCCTCGATCAAAATTCCGATGAATCGCTCCAGGCTGCCGACAATGGCGCGGTGCAGCATGACCGGGCGATGGCGTGCGCCGTCCTCGCCGACATATTCAGCATCCAGCCGCTCAGGCATCGAGAAATCGACCTGAATCGTGCCGCACTGCCACTGCCGGCCAATCGCATCTTTCAGCGTGTATTCAATCTTCGGACCGTAAAACGCGCCCTCGCCCGGGGAAATTTCGAATTCGCAACCTGAAGCGCGCAGGCTTTCGATCAGCGCGTGTTCGGCTTTGTCCCAGCTTTCGTCGGAGCCGATGCGGGCTTCAGGGCGGGTGGCGACCTTGTAGATGATGTTTTTGAAGCCAAAATCGGTATAGACCTTTTGTAGCAGCGTTGTGTAGTCAACGCACTCTTTCAAAATCTGCTCTTCGGTGCAGAAAATGTGCCCATCATCCTGGGTAAAACCACGCACGCGCATGATGCCGTGCAGGCCGCCCGTCGGCTCGTTGCGATGGCATTGGCCAAACTCGCCGTAACGCAGCGGCAAGTCGCGGTAGCTCTTGATGCCCTGCTTGAAAATCAGGATGTGACCCGGACAGTTCATCGGCTTGAGCGCAAAATCACGCTTTTCGCTCTCGGTGGTGAACATGTTGTCGCGGTACTTGTCCCAGTGACCGGTTTTTTCCCACAGCGTCTTGTCCAGCAGTTGCGGACCCTTGACTTCCTGGTAGCCATTGTTTTGATAGACCTTGCGCATGTACTGCTCGACGCCCTGCCAGACCGTCCAGCCCTTGGGATGCCAGAACACCAGTCCCGGCGAATGGTCATCAATATGGAACAGGTCCAGTTCCTTGCCCAGCTTGCGGTGATCGCGCTTGTCCGCCTCTTCGAGCATCGTCAGGTACTGCTGCAGCTCGTCTTTCGTGGCCCAGGCCGTGCCGTAGATGCGTTGTAGCATCTCGTTGTGATGGTCGCCTCGCCAATAGGCGCCGGCCACTTTCATGAGCTTGAAGAATTTCAGCTTGCCGGTGCTGGGCACATGCGGGCCGCGGCACAAATCCTCAAACTTGCCTTCGCGGTACAGCGAAACATCTTCGTTGGCCGGAATACTGGCGATGATCTCGGCCTTGTAATATTCACCCAGGCTCTTGAAATAGGCTACGGCCTCATCGCGCGGCAAGACCCGGCGCGTGACGGGTTCATCCTTGGCGACCAGTTCGGCCATGCGCTTTTCGATGGCGACCAAGTCTTCTGGCGTGAATGGCCGCTTGTAGGAAAAATCGTAGAAAAACCCGTTTTCAATCACCGGCCCGATGGTCACCTGCGCCTCGGGAAACAGCTCCTTGACCGCGTAAGCCAGCAAGTGGGCAGCGCTGTGGCGAATCAACTCCAGGCCTTCCGCATCCTTGGCGGTGACGATGGACAGCGCGCTGTCTTGGCTGATGAGAAAGCTGGTATCAACCAGCTTTCCATCGACCTTGCCGCCAAGAGCCGCCTTGGCCAGGCCGGTGCCAATGGACGCAGCCACCTCCGCCACCGTCACTGGGCCAGAATAATCGCGTTTGGAACTGTCAGGAAGCGTGATTTGAATCATGGATTTTCAAAAACAAAAATAAAAAAGCGCGGACCAAGCCGCGCTTTGCAATTGGAAGCCGGAATGGCGTAATTTTACGCCGCCCGGCTTGCCTCCTCAGATCAGTGGAACTGCTCTTCTTCGGTCGAGCCGGTCAGCGCGGTCACGCTGGACTTGCCGCCCTGGATCACGGTGGTCACTTCGTCGAAGTAGCCGGTGCCGACTTCCTGCTGGTGGGACACAAAAGTGTAGCCACGGTCGCGGGCTGCGAATTCGGGCTCCTGCACCTTCTCGACGTAAGCCGACATGCCGCGCGCGACGTAGTCCTGGGCCAAGTCGAACATGTTGTACCACATGGAGTGGATGCCGGCCAGCGTGATGAACTGGTACTTGTAACCCATGGCGCCGAGTTCTTTCTGGAACTTGGCGATGGTGGCGTCGTCCAGGTTTTTCTTCCAGTTGAACGATGGCGAGCAGTTGTAAGCCAGCATCTTGCCGGGGTGGACCGCATGCACGGCATCGGCGAATTTCTTTGCAAATTCGAGGTCAGGCGTGCCGGTTTCGCACCACACCAAGTCAGCGTACTCAGCATAAGCGATGGCGCGGCTGATAGCCTGGTCCATGCCCTTGTTGGTCTTGTAGAAGCCTTCGGCGGTACGCTCGCCAGTCAGGAATGGCTTGTCGTTTTCGTCGTAGTCGCTGGTCAGCAAGTCGGCGGCTTCAGCGTCGGTACGGGCAATCACCAGGGTAGGCACGCCGCAAACGTCGGCAGCCATGCGGGCGGCGATCAGCTTTTGGCAGGCTTCGGCGGTAGGCACCAGAACTTTGCCGCCCATGTGGCCGCACTTCTTGACGGAGGCCAGCTGGTCTTCCCAATGCACGCCGGCCGCACCGGAATTGATCATGGCCTTCATCAGTTCAAACGCGTTCAGCACGCCGCCAAAACCGGCTTCGGCATCGGCCACGATGGGCGCGAAGTTGTCGATGTAGCCTGCATCGCCGGCGTCAATGCCCTTGGAGTGCTGGATTTCATCGGCACGGCGGAAGGTGTTGTTGATGCGCTCGACCACTTTTGGCACCGAATCCACGGGGTACAGCGACTGGTCAGGGTACATGGCGGCGTAGCCGTTGTTGTCGGCGGCGACTTGCCAGCCCGACAGGTAAATTGCCTTCACGCCGGCCTTGACCTGCTGCATGGCTTGACCACCGGTCAAAGCACCCAGGCAGTTGACATACGCCTCGGTGTGCAGCAAATCCCAGAGCTTTTCAGCACCGCGACGGGCCAGCGTGTGCTCAATGGGGAACGAGCCGCGCAGACGCACAACTTCGGCTGCGGTGTAACCGCGTTTGATACCCTTCCAGCGGGGGTTGGTATCCCAGTCTTTTTGCAGAGCGGCAGCTTGCTGTTCGCGGCTGAGTTGTTCTGTGAGGCTTTGTGGCATGGTGAACTCCGATGGTTGAAAAGAAAGTGCTTTTATTTTAAGTCTTCTACAAGGCATTTTCTATCTCTTATGTCTTATATAAGACTATTTATATCGTTAAAAATCAATGACTTAAATTGTTTTTTCACAATACGAAATTAGTCTCCTTATTGTGATTTGTCACACTCGGAAAATTTCTTCATTGATTTCACATCATAAAAAAAATGACCGACTTATGAAAAATAACGGAAAACTCAGAAAAACTGGCATTAGCGCTGCAATTCCCAATCCGACACCTGGGCGCTAAAAGCATCCCACTCGTCCCGCTTGCAGCCCAGGAACTGGGCCACGAACGCCGGCCCGAGGCGTTCGGTCAGCACCTCATTGCCGGCCAGTGCATCCAGCGCCTGCAACAGGTCACGCGGCAGGGTGGCGGCATGCAAGCGCCTGAGGCTTTGCGCAGGTACCTTTCGGACTGATGGCGGGGGCGTATTCCTCGCAGACAAGCTGCACGGTAGGACTGCCAACCTTGACACCTTCGCACTTGCTGAAGCCTGCGGTGTACTTTTGCAGGTCGTAGGCGCTCAGCCATTTGTGGCGCTCACGGATGGAGCGCAATGACAACTCGTTGACGTAGTTCCAGACCTGATTGACCTCACGCGCCATCGCCGCAAGCGCGCTGGCGTGCTTGTCCTTGATGCGCAGCTTGAGGGTTTTCACATTAGAGGCCGATGCTTTTCAAATGGCTCTGTCACTGTTAAATGTGGAAATTTTTCAGAGGCGTAGAGTTCATAGCGAACCCTGAAGGAGGTAGCCATGAACGCCCAGACTTTCAATGCGTTGATGAACCAACAGGTGCCCCGGCTCACGCTGCGCCAGCGTGAGTTGCTCAAGAAGCGTCTGGATGAACTCGATGAGCAGCAAAAAGGGCTGGCCGTCATTGAGTCGTCCAGCGCGACTGAGCCGCGCTGCTGCCCACACTGCCAAGGCACCGAGCTTTACCGGCATGGCCACGTCAGTGGGTTACAGCGCTACCGCTGTCGGACATGCCGCCGCACGTTCAATGCCCTGACGGGCACCGCGCTGGCGCGGCTGCGCAAGAAGGGCAAGTGGTTCGGTTTTAGTGAAGCCCTGGCCGCGTCCCTCACCCTTCGCCGGGCCGCCACTGCCCTGCAGGTTCACCGAAACACTGCGCTGCGCTGGCGACACCGATTCCTGCGAGGCCTCAAGGCAGAGCGAGCCGCTACGCTGCGGGGCATCACCGAGGCCGACGAGACCTATTTCCTGGAGTCGTGCAAGGGTTGCCGCAAGCTGCAGCGTCCCGCGCGCCGGAGCGGCAGCAAGGCCCGCAGCGCCGGTCTGTCAAACGAACTGGTGTGCGTTTTGGTGGCTCGGGACCGTGCCGGACAGACGCTGGACTGGGTGATGGGACGCGGGCAGATGACAAAAGCCGCGCTGGCCGGCGCACTGCAGCCCGTGCTGGCCAAGGATGCGCTGCTGGTGAGCGATGGCAACCGGACCTACTGCGGCTTTGCGCAGGACGCGCACCTCGCGCACGAGGCGGTCAATCTGAACGCGGGCGTGCGCGTCAACGGCGCCATCCATGTCCAGAACGTCAACGCCTATCACGGCCGTCTCAAACAGTGGCTGCACCGCTTTCACGGCGTTGCCACGGGTTATCTGGACAACTACCTGGGCTGGTTTCGCGCCTTGGACAACCACCATGGCGACTCTGGGCAAGCTGTCTTGGCGATGGCCCTGGGAAGATTTCCACATTTAACAGTGACATAGCCTTTCAAATAGGTCTCGACCACCCGGTGAATGATCTCGCTGACGGGGGGATGCCAGTGTGGAGCTTGGCCGCTTTCAGGCGTTCAAGCATTTCCTCCGGGAAAAAGAAATTGGTGCGTTTCATGTGCGTGCTTTAACACACACAATGCAATGATGCCTTTGGCATCAAGCGCTTTTGGCCCCGGCCTGAAGGCCGAGGCTTGCCGCACTACTGGTCAAAAATCTGGCCCTCCCTGGCGGCAACGCGCTCGCCGTTGATGAAGGCGCGGCCGTCGAAGGCCAAGTCAGTCGCAGTAGTCATGGTCACCTCGTTTCAGGAAAAATTACTTCTGAAGCCGCCCTGCCCGCCAGCGCCCAGGCATGGTCACCAGCAAGGCCAACGGTCAGATGACGCCCAGCGCCGTCAGTTCGGCCCGGGTGGCGGCGGCAATCTCGCGTTCACGCTGGCGGGTTTGCCGCGCCACCCAGACGCTGTAGCCAACGATGACCATCGTTACCGTGGCAATCAGCAAGGTAGCCGCCGCGTAGATGGTCGGGTTGATGCCGCGCCGGGCATAGCCAAAAATCACCTGCGGCAGGGTGTTGACGCCCGGGCCGGACAAAAATTCTGCAATCACCACATCATCGAATGACAGGGTGAAGGACAGCAGAAAAGCCGCCAGGATGGCCTGGAAGATGTTGGGCAGCGTGATCAGGAAAAACACCTGGTGCGGCCGGGCGCCCAGGTCCATGGCGGCTTCTTCAATCGAACGGTTCACCTCCAGCAGCCGCGACTGCACAACCACCATGGCATACGCCATGCCCAGCAGGGTGTGGCCGAAGATGATGGTCAGCATGCCACGCTGCGGCCAGCCCAGGAAGTTTTGCGCGCCGACCATCAGCAGCAGCAGCGACAGGCCGATGACCACTTCCGGCATCACCAAAGGCGCATTGACCATGCCCGAGAAAATGGTGCGGCCGCCAAAGCGCCGGTAGCGCACCAGCACAAAGGCCGAAAACGTGCCCAGCAGGGCCGACAGCAGCCCGGAAACGGTCGCCACCTTCAGGGACAGCCAAAAGCCTTCAACAATCTTGGTGTCGCGGGTCAGGGCCTCATACCAGCGCAGCGAAAAGCCGGTGAACTCGGCGTCCTGCCGGGTGCTGTTGAACGAGAAAACGATCATGAAAATCAGCGGCAGGTACAAAAACAGGTACACCAGCGCCAGCCACAGCTTGCTGAAATGCTTTTCCAGAAAATTTTTCATGGCCCGATTCCTACTTCGCAGCCTCGGCCGCATCGCCGGTGTGGTGGTAATAAATCGCCAGCGGAACCACGATCAGCGCAATCATGACCACCGCCAGCGCCGTGGCCCGGGGCCAGTTGTTGCTGGTGAACATCTCGTCCCAGACCACCCGGCCGATCATGATGTTTTCCGGGCCACCGAGCAGCGAAGGAATCACGAACTCGCCGACCGACGGAATGAACACCAGCATGAAGCCGGCGATGATGCCGGCCCGCGACAGCGGCACGGTGACCAGCCAGAACGCCTTGAACGGCGAAGCACCCAGGTCATGGGCCGCTTCGAGCAGCCGGAAATCCATCTTCACCAGGTTGGCATACAGCGGCAGCACCATGAAAGGCAGGTACACATAGGTCATGCCCACCAGCATCGACACGTCGGTGTAGAGCAACTGGATGGGTTCGGACGTGAACCCAAGCGCCATCAGCGCCCGGTTCAGCACGCCCTGGTCCGCCAGAATGCCTTTCCAGGCATAGACGCGCAGCAGGAACGAGGTCCAGAACGGCAGCATCACCATCATCAGCAGCGCGGGCCGCACGCTGGGTGACGAGCGCGCGATGAAGTAGGCAAACGGATAGCCGACAGCCAGGCAAAGCAAGGCGGTGCACAGCGCGTACCAGAGGGACCGCAGGTAGGCCTCGACGTACAAGGTCTGGAACATCGGCCCGCCCTCGCCGCTGCGGAAAATCGACCAGTAGTTTTCGTACTTGAGTTTGAGCAGGCCGGTTTGCGAGTCCCAGATCGGCTTGAACGGATTGATGTCGTTGCCCATGTCCACAAAGCTGATGTACAGCAGGATCAAGAAGGGCAAAAAGAAAAACACGATCAGCCACACGTAGGGCACGCCAATCACGAAGCGTTTACCCGGCATGGGAAGGGTCGATGCGGCCATGTCGCTCCTTGTTTTTTTAATCGCGCAGGACAATACCGGCGCGGTCGCCCCACCAGAAAAAGACGCTGTCTTCCCAGGTGATGCCGCTGATATCTTCGCGCGAGGTGTTGGCTTCGGTGATCCTGACCCGAGAGCCGTCGCTGGCCACCACGATGTAGGTGTTATAGGAGCCGAAATAGGCAATTTCCTGGACCTTGCCGGCAAAGACATTGCGGCTAACTGCCGGCCGCTGCTTGCTGATCTCGATTTTCTCGGGCCGCACGGCAATCGCCAGCGGCATGTTCAGCGTACCGCTGACCCCATGGCCCACCTGGATTTCGCCGATGCCGGTGACGGCAGCGCAGCGGTCGGGCTCGTCCACGCTGAGCCGCCCTTCGAACATATTGACATTGCCGATGAAGTCCGCCACGAAACGGTTGGCCGGATGCTCATACACCTCTTCGGGCGTGCCGACCTGCAGCACCCGGCCCTTGCTCATGACCGCGATGCGGCCAGCCATGGTCATGGCCTCCTCCTGGTCGTGGGTCACCATGACGCAGGTCACGCCGACTTTTTCGATGATGTTGACCAGCTCGAACTGGGTCTGTTCGCGCAGTTTCTTGTCCAGCGCACCCAGCGGTTCATCAAGCAGCAGCAGCTTGGGCCGCTTGGCCAGGCTGCGCGCCAGCGCCACCCGCTGCTGCTGGCCTCCGGAAAGCTGGTGTGGCTTGCGTTTGGCATAGGGACCGAGCTGCACCAGGTCGAGCATTTCGCCCACGCGCTGCTGGATTTCAGCCTTGGCCAAGCCTTCGCGCTTCAGGCCAAAGGCGATGTTTTCCCAGATGTCGAGATGCGGAAACAGGGCATAGGACTGGAACATCATGTTGATCGGCCGCTCGTAGGGCTGCAGGCCGGCCACGTCCTGGCCGCCCAGCAGGATGCGGCCCGAGGTGGGTTTTTCGAAGCCTGCCAGCATGCGCAGCAAGGTGGATTTGCCGCAGCCTGAACTGCCCAGCAGCGCAAAAATCTCGCCCCGGCCGACCGACAGCGACACCTCGTCCACCGCCAGCGCTTCGTCAAAGCGCTTGACCAGTTTCTCGGTAACCAGATAGCCGTCTTTTGCATTCTTGTCCGCCATGTATCAACCTCTGCATTCGTGCTTCAGAAACTAAAAAGGGCTGTTCATACCCTCGGTATAAACAGCCCGGACTCACTCAGGACAGAAGCTTACTTGCCTTTTTTGAAGCTGTTGTAGGCATTGGCCATGGCTTCGCGGGCTTCATTGGTGAAGCTGCTCGGGGGAATCATCTTGCTGAAATAGTCAGCTTCCACAAAGATGGTCTTGTTGCCGGCAATCTCGGGCTTGATCTGGGCAATGGCGGCCTTGTTGGCCGTGGGGTAGTTCATGGTGTTGGTCACCGAGGCGGCGTTCTCGGGACGCAGGTAGAAGTCGATGAAGGCATGGGCATTGTTCGGATGCTTGGCATCCTTGGTAATGGCCATGGTGTCAGAAAACAGCAGGGCGCCGGTGCTGGGCAGCAGGGCCTGGATTTCATCCTTGGAGCCGTTTTCCTTGGCCCGGCCGGCTGCGATGTTGATGTCGCCCGACCAGCCAATGACCGCACAGGCCTTGCCGCCCGCCACGTCGTCGATCATGGTCGCGCTGAACAGGCGGATATCCTTGCGCACCTTGGCCAGCGCCTCGGCGGCGGCCTTGTAATCGGCCGGGTCGTTGGAGTAAGCATCCTTGCCGATGTAGTGCAGCGCCGCCGGCATGATCTCGGCAGGCGAGTCCAGGTAAGCAATGCCGCAGGACTTGAGCTTGGCTGTGTACTTGGGGTTGAGCACCAGATCCCAGGCGTTGTCAGGCATGGGCAGGCCAGCCAGGGCTTTTTCGGCCTTGGTCTTGTTGATGCCGACGGTGGTGAAACCCCAGGCCCATGGCACCAGGTACTTGTTGCCCGGGTCGGCCTTGGTCAGAACGCCCATGATGGCCGGGTCCAGGTTGGCCAGGTTCTTGATCTTGGACTTGTCCAGTGGCTGCAGCAGCCCGCCTTCGATCTGCGGCTTGGCGAACACCGTGCCCGGCACCACGATGTCATAGCCGGTATTGCCCGCCACCAGCTTGGCATGCAGGGCTTCATTGGTTTCAAAGGTGTCGTAATTGACCTTGATGCCGGTTTCCTTTTCAAAGGCGGCGATCATGCCTTCCGGAATGTAGTCGGGCCAGTTGTAGATGTTGAGCACCTTCTCCTCGGTATTGACCGGTAGCGCCGGGGCTGATGCCACGGGCGCGGGCGCGGGAGCGACCGCCACGGGCTCCTCTTTTTTGCCGCAGGCGGCCAGCAGGATTGCCGACATGGCCATAACCAGTACAAGTTTTTTCATGGTGAAACTCACTCCAGGGAGATAGGTGAAAAATGGACGGGGCAGGCGCCGCAACTGGCCGTCATGCGCCCCGTTGATGAAGCAATATCCGGACCCGTCAAAGCCCGCCGAATTGCAGCAATTATTCTATTCAATCCAGATGACCGGCCGCCTGCAAATCGGCCAGGGTCGCATCCAGGCAACGGCGAATCAGCGCGATCATTTCGTCGATCTGGTCGTGCGTCATGACCAGCGGCGGTGCAATGATCATGCGGTCGCCCACGGCCCGCATGATCAGCCCCAGCCGGAAGCAGTGGCTGCGGCACAGCATGCCCACGCCCAGTTCGGGCTTGAAGGCTTCCTGGGTCGCCTTGTTCCTGACCAGCACCAGCCCGGCCATGAAGCCGCAGGTCTCGGCCAGCCCCACCAGCGGATGCTCGCCCAGCTCGGTGAAGCGCCGGGCCAGATAAGGGCCGATGTCGTCACGCACCCGCCCGGGCAGGTTTTCCTTTTCCATCAGCTCCAGGTTGGCCAGGGCCACGGCGCAAGCCACCGGATGTCCGCTGTAGGTGTAGCCGTGGTTGAACTCGCCGCCCTGCTCGATCAGCACCGTGGCCACCCGGTCGCCGACCATGACGCCGCCCAGCGGAATGTAGCCGCTGGTCACGCCCTTGGCAAAAGTGACCAGGTCAGGCCGGTAGCCGAATTTCTCATAGGCGAACCAGTAACCCAGCCGGCCAAAGGCGCAAATCACTTCGTCACTGATCAGCAAGATGCCGTATTTATCGACGATGCGCTGGATCTCGGGCCAGTAACTGTCGGGCGCAATGATGACGCCGCCCGCGCCCTGCACCGGCTCGGCGATGAAGGCTGCCACCTTGTCCGGGCCGGTTTCAATGATTTTCTCTTCCAGCCAGCGGGCGGCACGCAAGCCGAATTCAGCGGAACTCTCGCCCGGCTGGCCGAGTTCGTAAAAATACGGCTGCTCGATGTGGGTGATGTTGGGAATCGGCAGGTCGCCCTGCGCGTGCATGCCGCTCATGCCGCCCAGCGAAGCCCCGGCCATGGTGCTGCCGTGGTAGGCGTTGTTGCGGCTGATGATGACTTTTCGCTGCGGCTGGCCCAGCAAGTCCCAGTAGCGGCGCACCATGCGCACATTCGAGTCGTTGCTCTCGGAGCCGCTGCTCGAATAAAACACATGCCTGAAGCTGCGGCCGCCGACCTCGGGCGCCAGCGCCGCCAGCTTGGCTGCCAGTTGCACCGCCGGCACATTGGTGGTCTGGAAAAAGCTGTTGTAGTAGGAGAGCAGCATCATCTGCCGGTAGGCGGCGCTGGCCAGTTCCTCGCGCCCGTAGCCGACATTGACGCACCACAGGCCGCTCATCGCATCGAGTATCTTGTGGCCCTCGGAATCCCAGACATAAATGTTCTCGGCCTTGGTGATCACCCGCGCGCCGCGCGTCGCCAGGTCCTTGAAATCGGTAAACGGATGCAGGAAATGCTCGCGGTCCAGAGCCTGGATCAGGGCGGTGTCAACAACGGTGTTCATGGTGCGGTCCCAGGGTTGTGTGGATTGATTCGGGAGTTGCGGCTCACACCAGCAGCAGCAGGTGTTCACGCTCCCAGGGCGAAATCACCTTCATGAACTCGGCAAATTCCATTTCCTTGATCTCGGAATACACCGTGACAAATTCGCGGCCCAGCACCTCGTGCAGGTCGGATTCGCGCCGCAGCCAGTCCAGCGCCTCACCCAGGCTGCGCGGCAGCGAATACGGCGACAGGTAGGCATCGCCCTTCATCTCCGGCTTGGGCTTGATCTTGTTCTTGATGCCCAGGTAGCCGCAGGCCAGCGTCATCGCCAGCGCCACATACGGATTGGCGTCGGCGCCGATCACCCGGTTTTCGACCCGGCGGGCCTGCGGCGTGGCAATCGGCGAGCGGATGCCCACCGTGCGGTTGTCATGGCCCCAGGCAATGTTGATGGGCGCCGCCGTGTCGCGCGACAGCCGCCGGTAGCTGTTGACATACGGCGCCACCAGGGCCATGGCCGCCGGAATGTAGCGCTGCAGGCCACCGATGTAATGAAAGAAAGCCTCCGACTCGCTGCCATCCGGGTTGCTGAAGATGTTCAGGCCGGTTTCCTTGCTGAGGATGCTCTGGTGCACATGCATCGCGCTGCCGGGCTCGCCGGCAATCGGCTTGGCCATGAAGGTGGCATACATGTTGTGGCGCAGGGCTGCTTCACGCACCGTGCGCTTGAAGAAAAACACCTCGTCGGCCAGACCCAGCGGATGGGCATGGAAAAAATTGATCTCCATCTGCCCCGCCCCGACCTCGTGAATCAGGGTATCGACATTGAGTTCCATCTTTTCGCAGTAGTCGTAGATGTCCTCGAACAGCGGGTCGAACTCGTTCACCGCGTCAATGCTGTAGGCCTGCCGGGAGGTTTCGGCCCGCCCGCTTCGGCCGATCGGCGGGCGCAGCAGGGTGTTGGGGTCGGTGTTGCGGGCCACCAGGTAGAACTCCAACTCCGGCGCCACCACCGGCACCAGGCCTTCGGCTTCATACAGCTCGCAGACGCGGCGCAGCACGCTGCGGGGCGCAAAAGGGATCAGCTTGCCGGCCGGATCAAAGCAGTCGTGGATGACCTGCGCGGTCGGGTTCGAGGCCCACGGAACAATCCGCACCGTGGACGGGTCGGGCCGCAAATGCATGTCCTTGTCGGTCGGGCTGATGACGTCGTAATACGGGCCGCTTTCGGGAAACTCGCCGGTCACGCCCATGGCCACCACCGCTTCGGGCAGGCGCATGCCCCGGTCTTCGGTGAACTTGCCGCGCGGCAAAATCTTGCCCCGGGCCACGCCGGTCAGGTCGGGCACCAGGCATTCCACTTCAGTGACCCTGCGTTCGTTCAGCCAGTTTTCAAGGTCGGTGAAGGTCGATGCCTTGCTCATGCTCATGTTGAAACTCATGGCGCGCTCCTGTTGTCGACGCATGTCGGTGGTTTGGATGAAGTTGAATTCAGGCGGCGGGTGCCCCTTGTTGTCGGGTTCGGCCTGCATGGCGGCGCTGGCAGGCCTGGCCAAACGCAGCCAGGATGGCACGGTAAAAAGGGTTGTCGTGGCAATTCCACTCGGGATGCCATTGCACCGCATAGGCAAACGCGGCGGCGCCCTCGATCTCAAATGCTTCAATGAGGCCGTCGGGCGAATGAGCCAGGGCGCGCAGGCCGCCGGCCAGCCGGGCAATGCCCTGGCCGTGCAGTGAATTGACCTGCGCGGCGTCAGCGCCGGCCCAGTCCGCAAAAGCGCTGCCCGGCACAAACCGGACTTCATGCGCCGGCCCGTAAGCCTCGTCCAGGCTGACGCCTTCGGGGTCACGGTGATCGAAGTGCCCTTCCCGCTCATGCACGCTTTGCTCCAGCGAGCCGCCCAGGGCCACATTGATTTCCTGGAAGCCCCGGCAGATTCCCAGCAGCGGCACGCCAGACGCGTGGCAGGCGTGCACCAGCGCCAGCGTGAGCGCATCGCGCTGCGGGTCCAGCGGCAAACGGGGGTCGGCCACTTCCTCGCCGAAATGAGACGGATGCACGTTCGAGGGCGAGCCGGTCAGCAAGACGCCATCGACCAGCGCCAGGAGCGCCGGTATCTGGGCCACATCGGCCAGGGGAAACAGCACCGGCTGCGCACCGGCGCACTCCTTGACGGCGCGGGCGTATTTGTCGCCCAGCACCAGAAAGGGCGATTGATGCCCGGGCTTTCCCACAAGCCGGTGGTCGGCCGGCAGCCACACCAGGGCCTGGGGAAATGCTTGTGAAGGAATCGACATGCTGCGGCGCGTGGATTGCGTTGATTTTGGTGGAGTCCCTGGCCGGTGCCAGAAGCTCATCATGAAGCGTGATTGGGTCACAATAGGTGCCATTTGGCGCCTGGCGATGGTGCCACTTTGCCACAAGGGGGCAGTCCTTGCCTGAGCCATGGGCTCCACGACCGACTCAAGGCCTCATGCTGTCCGAATTCCTGCTCTCCGAACTGTCCCGCCTGCGCGCCGCCAGCGAACTGCCGCTGCACCGGCAGCTGTACGAAGCGCTGCGGCGCGTCATGCTGGAGGGCTATCTGCAGGCCGGTGAACGGCTGGCCTCCAGCCGCGACCTGGCACGCGGCCTGGGCCTGTCGCGCAACACCGTCATCACCGCGCTGAACCAGCTGACGGTCGAAGGCTACCTGGTCAGCCGCGTCGGCAGCGGCACCTATGTCAGCGACAACTGCCCCAAGGCCGCCCCCAAGCCCCGCGCGCGGCTGGCCGCGCAGCGCCCGCACCTGTCGCGGCGCGGTGAAACCCTGACCAGCTGCTACACCGCCGACCAGCTGGAGGTGCAGCCCTTCACCGCCGGCATTCCCGACTTCAGCGCCTTTCCAGTGGCACTGTGGCAGCGGCTGCAAAACAAGCACTGGCGCATGAGCTACCCCGAGATGCTGGACTACAGCGGCGCCGGCGGCCATGCCCCGCTGCGCCGGGCCGTCGCCGATTACCTGCGGGTGTTTCGCAGCGTGCAGCTCGATGCCGACCAGGTCATCATCACCGCCGGCACGCAGCAGTCGATTGCCCTGTGCGCGCAGCTGCTGGCCGACCATGGCGATACGCTGTGGATCGAAGACCCGGCCTACTGGGGCGCCATCAAGGCCCTGACGGCCGGCGGCCTCAAGCTGCATCCGGTGGCCGTCGATGGCGAAGGCATGGCACCCGGCGCCGCCGACGAAGCCGCGCCGCCCCGGCTGATCTACGTCACGCCGTCGCACCAGTACCCGACCGGCGCGGTCATGTCGCTGGCCCGGCGCCGGCTGCTGCTGGCCACCGCCCGGCGGCACGGCGCCTGGATACTGGAGGACGACTACGACAGCGAATTCCGTTTCAGCGGCCCGCCGGTCTCGTCGCTGGCCGGCCTGGACAAGGACGAGCGGGTGCTCTACATGGGCACGTTCTCCAAGGTGCTCTACCCCGGCCTGAAGCTGGGCTACCTGGTGGTGCCCAAGTCGCTCATCGGCCCATTCCGCCAGGCCCATTACGACCTGAACCGGCCCGGCCAGATGCCGCTGCAGGCTGCGCTGTCCGAGTTCATCGAGATGGGACATTTCACGGCGGCGCTGCGCAAGTCGCGCGTGAGCTACGCGCTGCGGCGGCAAAGCCTGCTCGAAGGCCTCAAGCCCTGCCTGGGCGAGCACGCCTTCATCTCCGGCGCGGAACAGGGGCTGCATCTGTGCGTGCGCCTGCCGCCCACGCTCGACGACCAGGCGCTGGCCCGCCGCATCGCCGAGCACGGCCTCTTGGTGCGCCCGCTGTCGGGCTACTGCCTGCAGCGGCGCGACGCGCGCGGACTGGTCATCGGCTACGGCTACGCGCCCTTGGCCGGCATCATGCAGGGCGCGCCGGTGCTGGCGCGGCTGATCCAGGAGGAGATTCGGCGCTGGAAGGCCGGTTTTTAAGGAAAATAAGGCTTTTGCGCATGCTGGATGGGCGTTGGCAGCTATTATTTTAATAGTGCATGAAAGCCTGAATCTGCAGACTCCAGGGGAACGGGAACCTTGCCCTTGGTACGATATTTGATTCATGCGGCTGGCTTGGCTGTCCCCCTGACGGCAAGGACGCGCCAGACCGCCTATTTGTAGGAACCATCAAGGCAAGGCCATAAAAATGAACATCATCCTGACCCAAGACCCGAAATTCATGCTGCGCTTCGCCACCCCTGACGATGCCGGCCTGGTGGTGAGCCTGATGGAAAAGCTCGGCGCCTCCAGGAAAAAGATGGCCGGCAAAATCACCGCCACCGAAGAAGGCATCCGCCAGCTTCTGGCCGACAAAAAAGGAGAGGCGGTTTTTGGCATTCACGGCGGCCAGACGGTCGGGCTGGTCTATTTTTACCAGACCTCGTCGGCCTTCACCGGGCAATCGGGGCTTCATATCGACGGCTTCCTGATCGATGAAACCTTGCGCTTCAAGGGGCCGGGCAAGGCCATGATGGCATTCATGGCCCGGCTGGCGCTTGACCGGGGCTGCCAGCAACTCGAATGGGGCTGCCTCGACTGGAACAAGCCCACCGTCAGGTTTTCCAGGCGGCTAGGTTCCCACGGCGTGGACACCCAGACCCTCTACCAGTTCGCCCCCGACCAGCTGAAGGCCTGCGCGGCACAGTTTTGAGCCGCATCACAGCCAGTCGCGCAGCCGGTGATACGCCATGCCCAGCACCAGACTGGGTGTTCGCAGCCACAGCCCGCCCGCAAACGGTGCGTGCTTGAGGCGGGCAAACACATCGAAACGCCCGGCCTGCCCGGCGATGGCTTCGGCCACCAGCCGCCCGCCCAGCCCGGTCGCAGGCGATGCCGTGCCGGCCGATGCGCTCGTCGATCAGGGCGATGGCTTCGAGCGACATGGCCCAGGCCTGGCGCGCCGCTGCATTGCCCAGTTGCTGCTCGAAAAGCAACGGCGGCAGCGGCGGCTCGCGCAGCACGCTGGCTTCGTAGTAGCTCTGGCGGCCCAGCTGAGTGTCGGACTGGAGCAGCATGCTTCAGGCGCTGGGGGGCAAAGGCTTGGCGAACTGACCCAGGCTCATGAAAAAGTCCTCCGGTAAACTGACCTGAACATAACCCGGCCGGGCTACTTGGGCTGGGTCCACTTCATTCCCTCGCAGGGAAACCACTTCTTTTCCTGCCCCGCCCCGGAGCCTCAAACGTGCCACACCGCCCTGCTTCCCCCTGGATTGCCTATGCCTGCCTGGCGCTGAGCATGTCGCTGGTGGGCAGTTATGTCGCCCTGTCCAAGCCGCTGGTGGCCGCGCTGCCGGTGTTTTTGCTGGCCTGGCTGCGCTTTGGCATTGGCGGGCTGGCGATGGCGCACTGGCTGAAAAAGCCGGCTCATGAAGCGCCAATGAGTTCGCAGACCCGCCGGCTGCTGTTCCTGGAGTCGTTCCTGGGCAACTTCCTGTTTTCGATCTGCATGCTGTTTGGCGTGAGCCTGACCAGCGCGGTGGCCGCCGGCGTCATCATGGCGGCCATTCCGGCCACGGTGGCGCTGCTGAGCTGGCTGTTTCTGCGCGAGCGCATCAGCGCGCGGGTGTGGGCCGCCGTGGCCTGCGCGGTGCTCGGCATTGCTCTCGTTTCGCTATCAAAAAATGAGCTATCCATGCATATGCGTAGTGCGCAAGAGGCCGATTTGGCTTCAAAAAATGCCTGGCTTGGCAATCTGCTGCTGGTGGGCGCGGTGCTGTGCGAGGCGGCGTATGCGGTGATCGGCAAGAAGCTGACCGGCGTGCTCGGCCCCAAACGCATCACCGCCCTGATCAACCTGTGGGGCTTTGCGCTGGTCACGCCGCTGGGGCTGTGGATGGCCTGGGATTTTGACTTTGCCGGGGTGGCGCCGCCGATCTGGCTGCTGCTGGTGTTTTATGCGCTGGCCGCCAGCGTCTGGACGGTGTGGCTGTGGATGACCGGCCTGAAAACCGTGCCCGCCAACCAGGCCGGCGTGTTCACCGTGATGCTGCCGGTCAGCGCGGCGGCGGTCGGCGTGCTGGTGCTGGGCGAGCACCTGAGCGGCACGCAAGTCGGCGCTTTTGCGATTGCGCTGACCGGCGTGGTGCTGGCGACGCTGCCAGAACGCGGCAGACCCAAGCCGGCACAGGCCGCGCCGCTGCGGTGAATTGCTCCCTGCGCGGCGCGGCCAGATTCAGGCGAACAGCGCCTTGTACTGCTCGCGCAAGACGTTTTTCTGCACCTTGCCCATGGTGTTGCGCGGCAACTCGCTGACCACGAAGCATTGCTTGGGCACCTTGAAATTGGCCAGGCTTGACTTGAGCGTGGCGACGATCCGCGCCCCGTCGGGCGTGGCGCCGGGTTTGGCAATCACCACGGCCACGCCGACTTCGCCAAAGTCCGGGTGCGGCACGCCGACCACCGCGCTTTCAGCCACGCCGGGCAACTCGTTGATATAGCCTTCGATCTCGGCCGGATAGACGTTGTAGCCGCCGCTGATGATCAAGTCCTTGCTGCGCCCGACGATGGTGATGTAGCCGTCCGCGTCGATTTTGCCGACGTCGCCGGTCTTGAAATAGCCGTCGGCGGTGAACTCTTCGGCGGTTTTCTCGGGCATGCGCCAGTAGCCCGCAAAGACATTCGGCCCCTTGACCTGGATGTTGCCGATCTCCCCTGGCGGCAGGCCCTGGCCATCGTCACCCACCACCCGCAGGCTGACGCCCGGCAGCGCAAAGCCGACCGTTCCGCCGCGCCGCTCGCCGCCTTGGTACGGGTTGGAGGTCAGCATGGCGGTTTCGGACATGCCGTAGCGCTCCAGGATGGTGTGGCCGGTGCGCGCCTGCCACTCGCGGAAGGTCTCGATCAACAGCGGCGCCGACCCGGCGATAAACAGGCGCATGCTGCGGCAGGCATCCACCGTCAAGCCGGGCTCGGCCAGCAGCCGCACATACAGCGTCGGCACGCCCATGAAGACAGTCGCTTGCGGCAGTTTTTCAATGACTTTTTTCGGGTCGAACTTCGCCAGCCAGATCATCTTGCTGCCATTGATCAGCGCGCCGTGAATGGCGACGAACAGGCCGTGGACATGGAAAATCGGCAGCGCGTGGATCAGCACATCGCCTTGTTTCCAGCCCCAGTAATCCTGGAGCACCCGCGCATTGCTGAGCAGGTTGCCGTGCGACAGCATCGCGCCCTTGCTGCGTCCGGTCGTGCCGCTGGTGTACAAAATGGCGGCCATGTCGTCGGGCTGCTTGACCACCACTTCATGCTGGTCGCTGCAATGCGCGGCGCGCTCTAACAGCGAGCCGGTGCGGTCGTCGCCCAGCGTGAAGACATGTTGCGTGCCGGCCTTGAAGGCGATCTTGCTGACCCAGCCAAAATTGGCGCTGCTGCAGACCACCACCGACGGCTCGGCATTGCCGATGAAATACTCGATCTCCAGGCTCTGGTAGGCGGTGTTCAGCGGCAAGAACACATAGCCCGCGCGCAATGTGGCCAGGTACAGCACCATGGCCTCGACCGATTTTTCGACCTGCACGGCAATGCGGGCGCCCTCGGGCAGGTTAAGCGACTGCAGCAGATTGGCCATCATGGCGCTGCCATGCTCCAGGTCGCGCCATGAATACAGCAGGCCGTCGCCGGTTTCAATGGCGACTTCGTCCAGCGCCGCAGGAAAGGCAGCCCGCAGCGCGGCAAACAGGTTGTGGTTGGTCATGGGATTCAAAAATTTCAAAAAAATGGAGTGCTGTCGTTCATGCGCTGAACGCCGGTGGACGCTTTTCCATGAAGGCACCTATGCCTTCACGGTGCTCGCCAGAATCCGCGTAGTCATACGCAGTCGCTATTAAATCTATAGCTGCTTGCGCAGGCTGGACATGCGCAAGAGCCCTAAATGATGCTTTATTCAGGCGCGCGGCCTGCGGCGCCAGTTGCCGGATGCGATGCATGCGCTCCTGCACCGCAGCGTCCAGCGCATCGGGCGCAAGCAGCTGGTTCAGAAAGCCGCGCTGCTTCATCTCGGCCGCGTCCAGCACGGCGGCCGACAGCAGCATCTCGCGCGCCGTCAACTCGCCCACGGCGCGCATCACCAGCGCCGCCTCGCGCGGCGCCATCGGAAAGCCGAGCCGGGCAATCGGCGCGCCAAAGCGGGCGCTGTCGGCGGCCATGCGGATATCGCAGCAGCTGGCAATCTCGACGCCCGCGCCCATGCAGTTGCCCTCGATCTGCGCAAGGATGGGCACGTCGCAATCGAGCATCGCCTGCAGGCCGCCCCAGACATCGTTTTCATGGAAGTCGCGCAGGCTGGCCTCCTCGAAGCGAAAACCGGCGTATTCGGAAATATCGCCGCCCGCGCAAAAATGGCCGCTGTCACCCCGCACCAGCACGCAATGCACATCACGGCGCTGCTGGATGGCCTCAAAAGCGGCACGCAACTCGCGCCACATCACGCGCGACATGGCGTTGAACTTGCCGGGATGCGACAGCGTGACCGTTGCCAGGGAGTCCGAAATTTCAATTAAAACAGCACCGCTCATCAATCCATTACTCCATTTGCTCGATTAATCAAGTTTGGCGCCAGAGGCCTTGACGACAGCCGCCCAGCGCCTGACCTCGGCGCTGACAAAGCTGCCGAACTGCGCCGGCGTCAGGTTGCCGAACTCGGCGCCGTTGCTGGCCCAGATGGCTTTCAGCTCATCGGTGGCAGCGGCCTTGCGCAGCTCTTCCACGATGCGCGCCTGCACATCGGCCGGCGTTCCCTTGGGCGCCCACAGGCCGTACCAGGTGGTCACGGTGTAGTCGGGCAGGCCCAGTTCGGCGGCGCAGGGCACGTCCGGAAAAGCCGGACTGCGCTTGCCGCCCGAGACCATCAGCGCCTTGATGCGGCCGCCCTTGATGTGCCCTGCCGACGAACCCAGCCCGTCGAACATCATGTCCACATTGCCCGAGATCAGGTCCTGCAGCGCCGGCCCCGCGCCCCGGTAGGGAATGTGGGTGATAAAGGTTTTGGTCTGCTGCTTGAACAGCTCGCCGGCCAGGTGGTGCGACGTACCCGCGCCGGCCGAGCCGTAGTTGAAGCCGGCCGGCTTGGCGCGCACCTGCGCCAGGAAGGCCTTGAAATCGCCGGGCATGTTCTTCGGGTTGACGACCAGCACCTGCGGCACATTGGCCACCAGCGCCAGCGGCACGAAGTCTTTTTCAATGTCGTAGTCGAGCTTCGGGTACATCGAAGGCGCGATCGCATGGTGCACGGCGCCCATGAACAGCGTGTAGCCGTCGGGCTGCGCCCGGGCCGCGATGCTCGCGCCCAGCGTGCCGCCCGCGCCGCCCCGGTTGTCGATGATGAGCTGCTTGCCGGTCAGCTTGGCAAACTGCGCCGACAGCGGACGGGCAAAGGCATCGGTGCCGCCGCCGGCCGGAAACGGCACGATCACCGTGACCGGCTTGGCGGGCCAGGCCGGCTGGGCGTGGCTGCCGAACGACAGCGCCGCCATGCCGGCGGCTGCGGCGCGCAACACGCTGCGGCGGGTGCCGCTGGTTTCAACCTCAAATGCCATCAATGCCATGTCTGTCTCCTGTTTTGTTATTGACTCAAGCGGCTGCCCGCGCCTCTTCAAATGTACAAATCCTGGATCAGGGTGGATACCGGGACTTTCCCCTGCGCGAGCAGCGCGCGGTGCTTGTCCAGGCGCTTGAGGTCGTACAGGTAATTGACCATCAGGCCGTAAGACTGTTTGAGTCCCTTGGGAGACGGGTCGGCGGCCCAGTTGAGGCGCTCCACGCGGGCGCCGTTGCCCAGGTGAAAGCGCGCCACCGCATCGAGCGGCTTGCCATCCTTCAGCCCCTGCCCGAGGTAATGCGCGGCGCACTGCAGCAGCATCCGGCGCAGCGGCGACTTCTCGGGCAACTCCAGCGGACTTTCAATGGCATCCAGGAAACCGCCGGGCGTGAGCGGATCGGCACCGATGGCCTGGCTCAGCGCCGTGCGCTCCTTGTCGGCCAGCTGGTCGAGCAGGCCAGCGGCATTCTTGCCAAGCCAGCTCCGCAAGCCCGGAATCGGCGACAGCGTGGCAAACACCTTGAGCCTGGGAAACTCGTCCTTGAGCGTTTCCACCACGCGCTTGATCAGCGAGTCGCCAAAACTCACGCCGCGCAAGCCGGGCTGGGTGTTGCTGATCGAATAAAAAATGGCGGTGGTCGCCTTGTCCAGGTCGGACGCGGCGGCATGCTCGTCGAGCAGCGGCTCGATGCTTGCGGCCATCTCGCCGACCAGCGCGACCTCGACAAAGATCAGGGGAATGCCCGGCAGGCGCGGATGGAAAAACCCGTAGCAGCGCCGGTCGCTGTCCAGCCGGTTCTTCACATCGGCCCAGCTCTTGATGTCATGCACCGCTTCGTACTGGATCAGCTTTTCAATCAATGACGCTGGCGAATCCCAACTGATGCGGCGCAAATCCAGAAAACCCACGTCGAACCAGGTCGAGAACATGTATTCCAGCTCGACATCGAGCGCCATCAGCCGTTTGTCGGCCTTCAGGAAAGGCAGCATTTCCGCCCGCAGATCGACCAGGAAGCGAACGCCTTCGGGGTACACGCTGAAACGCTGGAGCAGGCGGCGGCGCGGCGACACGGTGGCGCGGCGGTAATGCACCTCGGCCACGGCCTCGTCGGGCGTGCCGACCGCTGCGGCGAACTTCGCCTGGGCCTCCCTGGTTTTTTGCGCATCGGCGACAAAAATTTCGCTCATCAGCAGCCACAGGTCGCGGCGCTGCGCCAGCGGGGCGTCCGCATACCAGGCGGCCACGTCCATGGCTCGCCGCCCACCCTCGACCTCGCTCACGCGCGGGTCGATGATGGCCTGCAGCTCCTGCAAGGCGCGGCGCAGCAGACGGGGCGACAGCGCCTCGCCCTCCTGGCGCAGCGTGGCTTCGAGGCGCACGGGAATGGAGCGGGCGGCCGGGCTGTCTTTTGGAGCGTCTTCTGCTCCTGATTTGCTAGCTGCCTGCGCCCGTATGTCCTGCGCATCAGCGTCTTTTTGCTTTGAAGAGGCGGCAGGCAGCAGCCGGGAGACGTTGCGCCCTATCCAGTTGCTGCTGTTCATGGAAAAAACTCCTTGAAGTGATGCAATGCCGGCATTCCTTGCCCTTGCGGAAACAGGCAGAAAAACGGATTCACTATGAAATAGATAGCGCCCTGCGCCCGTGCTATCTGCGCGAAGTGCGGTTTGAGGCCCAAATCCAGAGCCAGATGCCGGCGGCGATCATGGGAACGCACAGCCACTGGCCCATGCTCATGCCCAGCGCCAGGATGCCCAGGAAATCGTCAGGTTCGCGAAAAAACTCGGCGATGAAACGGAACACGCCGTAGCCGACCAGAAAGGCGCCCGAAACCTGGCCCATCTTGCGCGGCTTGCGCGCATACAGCCACAGCAGCACGAACAGCAGCAGGCCTTCCATCAGGAACTGGTACACCTGCGACGGGTGGCGCGGCAGCATCGAGCCGCTGTGCGCAAACACCATGCCCCACGGCAAATCAGGCGCGCTGAAACGGCCCCAGAGTTCGCCGTTGATGAAATTGCCCACGCGCCCGGCAGCCAGCCCGGTCGGCACGCACGGCGCGATGAAGTCCATCACCTGCAGCCAGGGCCGCTGGCGCGAGCGCGCAAACCACCACTGCGACACCAGCACGCCCAGCATGCCGCCATGAAAGCTCATGCCGCCCTGCCAGACGGCAAAAATCTCCAGCGGATGCGTCAGGTAGTAACCGGGCTTGTAGAACAGGCAATAGCCCAGCCGCCCGCCGATCACCACGCCCATCACGCCCAAAAACAAAATGTCCTCGATGTCCCGGCGCGACCAGGCGCCCGGGCCGGTGATGGACGCATAGGGTTCGTGGCGCAGGCGCAGGCTGGCCAGGAAAAAAAACAGGCCAAAGGCCGCCAGGTAAGTCAGGCCGTACCAGTGAATGGCCAGCGGGCCAAGCTGGAGGGCAACGGGATTGATTTCAGGGTGGATAAGCATGGGTTGCCATTGTGCATGCAAGCCCGGCCGTCACGGCGGCCGGTCCGGTTCAAGCTCCTGGCGACTTTATCGGCCCGGCCAGGCGGCCTGCCCGGCGACGACCGACAGGATTTTCTCGACCTCGCGAAATTCGGCGGGCTTGACCAGATGGTAGTCAAACCCCGCGTCTTTCGAGAACTGCCGGTCCGCCGCGCGTCCATACCCCGTCAGGGCGACCAGCACGACACTCTTGAGCGCAGGTTGCTGGCGAACCTGCTCGGCCACCTCGTAGCCGGTGAGTCCCGGCAAGCCGATGTCCAGCAGCATGACGTCGGGCCGCATGGCCAGGGCCATGGTCAGGGCGCTCGGGCCGTCGTAGGCAATTTCAACCACATGCCCGGACATCTTCAGCAGCATCGCCAGGCTTTGGACCGCGTCCACGTTGTCATCGACAGCCAGCACCCGGCAGCCATTGCCCGGTGGCTGGGCCGGTTTGACGGAAGGCGGCGGCACGGACGGCTGCGGCATGTCAGCCGGCATGACCGGCAGGCGCACGACGAATTCGCTGCCTTGCCCCAGGACGCTGCGCACATCCACGGTTCCGCCGTGCAATTCCAGCAGCCGCCGCACCAGGCACAGGCCGATGCCCAGACCGCCTTGCGATCGGTCAATCGAGCGCTCTGCCTGCGTGAACAAATCGAAGATGCGCGGCAACAGTTCAGGCGCGATGCCGATGCCGGTATCGCGCACCCGGACCACCGCCGCACCTGTCCCGGCGGCCTCCTCCTGCCCGGCGCTCAGCCAGATGCGCCCGCCCTTGTCGGTGTACTTGGCGGCGTTGGTGAGCAGGTTCACCAGCACCTGCTCCAGCCGGGTGGCGTCGGCATGCAGCCAGAGCGGCTCTGGCGGCAGCGACACCGCGAGTTCATGGCGGCGTTGCAGCATCAGCGGCCGGGTGGTTTCCAGCGCCCGTTCCACGACATCGCCCAGGCTGACCCGCTCCTGGCGAAGCCGGACACTGCCGCTGGTAATGCGGGAGATTTCCATCAGGTCATCCACCAGGTGCTTGAGTTGCCCGGTCTGGCGCTCGATGATGCTCAGGGCCTGCTGCTGCGGCGCTTCGTTCTTCTGGCGCTGCAGCAATTGCACGGCGCTGGCCAGGGGCGCGAGCGGGTTGCGCAATTCATGGCTGAGCATCGCCAGGAACTCATCCTTGCGCTGGTGCAGCTCGGCCAGGGCTTGCGCCTGCTCCTGCGTCTTTTGCTCCAGGCGGCTGCGCTCGGTGATGTCGTAAAAGCAGTTGATGGCGCCGGTGATTTCGCCCCAGCTGTTTCTGAGAGGAACAATATTGGCAATCACATGGATTCGCGAGCCATCGGGCCGCTCGATCAAGGCTTCCACGTCATGCGCCTGGAGCATTTCACCCTTCAGCACCGCAATCACCGGGTTTTGCTCGGGGGTGAGTAGCGTGCCGTCGAGGCAATACACCCTGGATGAGCCGCAGAACCGCTCGTCAATATCGTCCGGTGTCGGTTCGCGTCCCCATAGTTTCACGGCGCAGGGGTTGAATTCCTTGATCATTCCCGAGGTATCGCACGAATAGATGGCGACCGGCCCCCGGTCAAACAACAAGCGAAAACGCGCTTCGCTCTGGCGCAAGGCTTCGTCGGCCTTCATTCGCTGGGTGACATTGTCGAAAATGATGGCGACTTGCCGGTTTTCCGGTCCACCCAGCCGGGTCGCATGCACATCCCACCACTGGTCCAGCGCCTTGACTTCGTTGATAAAGCGCAGTGATTCGCCCGTCAGCGCGACCTTGCCGTAAATTTCAAACCAGTACGCTTCAAGATCAGGCATTATTTCGCGCACCCGTTTTCCCGTCACGTTGCGTATTCCCGTCTGCGTTTCAAAAGCAGGATTGACTTCCAGGAAACGGTAATCAACCGGCTTTTGCTGGCCATCGAAGATCATTTCGATGAGGCAAAAGCCTTCATCCATGGAGTTGAACAAATTGCGATAGCGTTCTTCGGTGTCGCGAGACGCGTTTTCGGCCAGCTTTCGTTCCGTGCAGTCATCGTGAACGATGACGATCCGCACCGGCCCGGGACTCTGGAAGCGGGTGACCCGCATGACGAACCAGCGCTGCTGCGTTGGCGAATGGCAGGCATATTCCATCTCAAACCGCGTTCGCCGTCCGGCAATGACATCCTTAATGGCCTCGGCATAAGCCGACGTATCACCACATTGGAAAGACTTATGTTCGCAATGTTCGCAATGCTGAAGATAGTTAACGCCGACACCGACGCTGGCATTCACACCTGCCGTTTGATTCTCAAGGGCGAACCGGCTCCATGCCTCGTTGATTTCCAGGATCGTTCCGAATTCATCCAGTACGGCGATGTGGCCCGACAAGGCATTGAGGGTTGAATGCAAAAACCGCTGCGATTCGCGCAAGGCATCTTCCGCCTGCTTGCGCTCGGTGATTTCCTGCACCACGCCATGCACCCCTGTGATCGTTCCATCCCCGGCCTGCACCGGGTGGTAACTCACCAGCCAGTGGCGCTGCTCGCCGGATCGGGGCAAGGTGGCCCCATGCACCTCGCGGTTCAGCTCCGGCCTGCCGGTTTCGAGAACCTGGCGCAGCAGGGGTTCAACGGCGTCGGCCAGGCCAGCCGTCAACAATTCGCGCAGCGTCCGGCCGATATGCCGCTCTGCAGAAAGGCCGTTGAGGTCGGCCATGGCCTGGTTGATCCGCACATAGCGCAGGTCGGTGTCGAGCATGAACAAGCCCACCGGGGCGGTGGCATACAAGGTAGCCAGTTCCGCAGCCTGCCGGGCCAGCTTCTCCTCGGCACTTTTACGCTCGGTGATGTCCTGGAAGTTGATGGCTACGCGCCTGTGCATGTCGTCTTCGACCCGAAAGGCGTAAAGCTCCAGCACACGCCCTTGGCTGCCGAATCGACGTTGAATCTTTATCGGCTGGCCGGTTCGGGTAACGGTGTCATAAATGGCAAGCCGTTCCTCGAATTCGTCCGGCAACACCTGCCTGAGGGTCTTTCCGACCACATCGCGCAAACTGGTTTGCGCAGCGAAAGCCGCATTGGCTTCAACGTAGCGAAAATCCAGCGTTTCGCCTTCGAGCTTCTCGATGATGCAAAAGCCTTCCTCGATGGATTCAAAGCACATGCGATAGTGCTCTTCACTCTCGCGCAGCTTACCCATGGCCAGACGCGCCTGGACCGCCTCGTCCATCAGGCCCTGCGCGACCTGGCCCTGCTCAAGCGCCGTATCGAGCAACATCGTCGCCTGGTAGGCCGCCGAGGCAAACCGGCCAAGGCTTGCCAGCTGGCGCAGATCCTCGGTGTCGAACTGCCGGCGCGCATCGTGGGCCACCGCCCAGATCGTGCCGACCGCTTTGCCTTTCACGTAAAAAGGAAGCAGCAGGCATTCTTCGGCCTGATGCGTTGCGTCCCGCAAATAGGCGTAGCGCCGTTCGAAGCGTTTGAACAGCAGCGGCGCGTTGTGGTCGAGCACGTCGCCACACGGGCTGAAATCGCGCGGCGTGCCGCCGCCGGCATAGCCCTGCCAGGCGCCGGCAATCGCAGGCCAGACGAAGCGCTTTTCGTCACTTGCCAGCAGGCTGATGCCCGCCGAGCCCACCTGGAAGACCTCCAGAATGGTGTCGGCCAGTGCCTGGAGAATGGTGCGCGGCGAGTCAGCCAGCGCCTGGACCAGCACCGCCAGCGCGCGGTTTTCAGTCTCGTAATCGGGCGGTCGAGCCGGACGCCGTGCCAGCTCCCCGGTACACAAAACCGCATCCAGCGGCACCAGGCCCGCGTGCAAAGCCTCTGTTTGCTGGCAGGGATCGGTCATGCCGCCGTCCCATCCAAAAGAGTTTTCATCATGGCCGAAAGCCTTTTTCCAAGCGGAAATTTGATCATCGAAAAACCGTACCCGGTGAATTATCAACCCCCCGCCGGACCAAAGCGCACGCCTTGCGCATGAGCGCCTTGCAAGCTCAAAAGCGTCAGGCGTGAAGCCGCATTTTTTGTCTAGCCCGGTGCAAACGCCATGAACCGCGACAGCGCAGGACTGGCAACGCAGGCGCTCCACACCAGGCTGGTCTCACAACCCGGAACGCCCTGCCCTTTAGCCACTGCGGGCTCCCGATAGACCACGCCCGGCCGTTGAAACTGCCGCACACTGTCGGGCACCCAGGCGACGCCGATGCCAGCGGACACCAGGTTGACGATGGTCTGCATCTGGATGGCCTCCTGCGCCACGCACGGCAGGTAGCCGGCAGCGTGGTACATCGCAAAAATGGCGTCGTACAGCGAAGGCAGGATGCGGCGCGGAAAAATCACCAGCGGCTGGTCGAGCAAGTCCTTCAGCGCGAGCGTGCCCTTGGTGGCCAGCGCGCTTTGCCCGGGCACGGCCACCACCAGCGACTCCCGGGCAATCAGCTGGCAGGCCAGGCCGGGCGGTGCAAATCCGGGCGAATGCAGCATGAAGCCGGCGTCGATTTCACCGCGCCCAATGGCTTCGAGCTGGACATCACCTGTCGCCTCGATCAGTTCGAGCTGCACCTTGGGATGCTGCTCCCGAAAGGCGCGAACCCAGCGCGGCAGCACATCAAACCCGGCCGTCGAGACAAAAGCCAGCCGCAAGCGCCCCGCTTCGCCGTCGGCGCTGGCGCGCGCAAAAACCGGCAAGGCGCTGGCGCGGGCCAGCAGGTCGCGCGCCTCGGGCACCAGGGCAGCGCCCGCCGCGGTCAGTTGCACGCTGCGCTTGGTGCGGTCAAACAGCCTGAGCCCCAGGGTCGCCTCCAGCTGGGCAATGGCCTGGGTCAGCGGCGGCTGGGTCATGTTCAGGCGCTGCGCGGCGCGGCTGAAATGAAGCTCTTCGGCCACGGCGACAAACTGCCGCCAGAGCCGAAGTTCAATCAAATGGGGTGTGCGCGCGTCTGTCGATGGCTGCTTTGTCATATGCAATAGATATTAATACAGCATGAATAATGGATTGGAAAGAATCACTCAAAGCGCGGATACTTGGCGCTTCGCATCAACCCAGCAACCCATCAAGGCAAGCCCATGGAAACCAAAGTCATCGCCATCAACCGCCGCTCGGCCAACATCACCGAGGGCAAGTCGCGCGCGCCCAACCGCTCCATGTACTACGCCATGGGCTACGAGGAAAGCGATTTCAAGAAACCCATGATCGGCGTGGCCAACGGCCACAGCACCATCACGCCGTGCAACAGCGGCCTGCAAAAGCTGGCGGACGCGGCGATTGACGCGATTGAGGAAGCCGGCGGCAATGCGCAGGTGTTCGGCACGCCGACGATTTCGGACGGCATGGCCATGGGCACCGAAGGCATGAAGTATTCGCTGGTCAGCCGCGAAGTCATTTCGGACTGCATCGAAACCTGCGTGCAGGGCCAGTGGATGGACGGCGTGCTGGTGGTCGGCGGCTGCGACAAGAACATGCCCGGCGGCCTGATGGGCATGCTGCGCGCCAACGTGCCGGCGATTTTTGTCTATGGCGGCACGATCTTGCCAGGCCATTACCAGGGCAAAGACCTGAACATCGTCAGCGTGTTCGAAGCCGTCGGTGAAAACGCCGCCGGCCGCATGAGCGACGAAGACCTGCTGCAGATTGAGCGTCGCGCCATTCCCGGCACCGGCAGCTGCGGCGGCATGTACACCGCCAACACCATGTCCAGCGCCTTCGAGGCCCTGGGCATTTCGCTGCCCTACTCCAGCACCATGGCCAATCCGCATGACGAAAAGCTGAACTCGG
Organism: Polaromonas naphthalenivorans CJ2; assembly: GCF_000015505.1. Taxonomy (GTDB): domain Bacteria; phylum Pseudomonadota; class Gammaproteobacteria; order Burkholderiales; family Burkholderiaceae_C; genus Polaromonas; species Polaromonas naphthalenivorans. The sequence goes on from NC_008781.1 coordinate 3,023,956, forward strand.
CGAAGGAATCGGCCCGGGTGCTGATCGAAGCGGTCAAGAAAGACATCAAGCCGCGCGACATCGTCACCAAGAAATCCATTGAAAACGCCGTGGCCGTCATCATGGCCACCGGCGGCTCGACCAATGCCGTGCTGCATTTCCTGGCCATCGCCCATGCGGCCGGCGTCGAATGGACGATTGACGACTTCGAGCGCGTGCGCCAGAAAACCCCGGTGCTGTGCAACCTGAAACCCTCGGGCCAGTACCTGGCGGTGGACCTGCACCAGGCCGGCGGCATTCCGCAGGTCATGAAAATGCTGCTGGTCGCCGGCCTGCTGCATGGCGACTGCATCACCATTTCGGGCCAGACCATTGCCGAAGTGCTTGCGGACGTGCCCGATGCGCCGCGCGCCGGCCAGGACGTGATCCGCCCCATCGACCAGCCGATGTATGCGCAGGGCCACCTGGCCATCCTCAAGGGCAACCTCTCGCCCGAAGGCTGCGTGGCCAAGATCACCGGCTTGAAGAACCCGGTCATGACCGGCCCGGCCCGGGTGTTTGAGGACGAGCAGTCCGGCCTGAAGGCGATTCTGGACGGCAAGATCGTGGCCGGTGACGTGATGGTGCTGCGCTACCTCGGCCCCAAGGGCGGTCCCGGCATGCCTGAAATGCTGGCCCCGACCGGCGCGCTGATTGGCGCCGGCCTGGGCGAGAGCGTCGGCCTGATCACCGACGGGCGCTTTTCCGGCGGCACCTGGGGCATGGTGGTCGGCCATGTGGCGCCGGAAGCGGCGGCCGGCGGCAATATCGCCTTCATCGAGGAAGGCGACTCGATCACGATTGACGCCAATCAGCTGCTGCTGCAACTGAACATCAGCGACGCCGAGCTTGAAAGCCGCAAGGTCGGCTGGACGGCCCCGGCCCCGCGTTACACCCGTGGCGTGCAGGCCAAGTTCGCCTTCAATGCCTCCAGCGCCAGCAAGGGCGCGGTGCTTGATGACTATTGATGGCTGATACCACCTGCTGAACTGACCTGAAAAAAGCCCGTGAGTTACAAACTTCACGGGCTTTTTACGTTGATGAATCCAGCCGGTTTTTGGGCAGCGGGCGCCGAATTCAGGGGCGCTTTTTGGGCAGCAAACCGATTGCAGCGCGTTGCTTGTCGAGGCGTTTTTGCTTGCGGTCATCCATCTTTTCGATCTCTTTTCGCTTGGTGTAGCCCGAGCCGTCAGCCCATGCCCACCAGGCGACAGCGGCCGCGAACGGCGACAAAACCAGCCACCAGTTCAAACTGGCCACGGGTTCGATTTCGAGATATTTCAGGACCAGGCCCAAAACGCCGATGATTAAAAAATACATGCTGAACTCCTGAAATTCCGGCAAGCCAATGGGGATTTTGGCAATGATTGAACGTCAACCCCCGCCCCTACAATCGCGTTAAATCACTGTAACCGAATCCATCACCATTTACGAATGAGGCAACATCATGAAACTGAAACGTACCCTTTTGACAATCGCGTCCCTGGCAGCAGGTTTTGCGGTCTGCGCTCCGGCCATGGCCGACCTGCAACTGGCGACCGCCAAGAACTGCATGGCCTGCCACGCCGTTGACAAAAAGCTGGTCGGGCCTGCCTACAAAGACGTTGCCGCCAAATACGCGGGTCAAAAAGACGCGGCCGCCAAGCTGGAGGCCAAGGTGCTCAAAGGCGGCTCGGGCGTCTGGGGTCCGGTTCCCATGCCGGCCAATGCGCAGGTCAACCCCGACGAAGCCAAAAAACTCGTCGCCTGGATCCTGGCGCAAAAGTAATGCCCTGATTGCCGCCGCCGGACAGATCCGGCCGCCTTGGCCGCAGAGCCAAAAAAAAGCCCGTCGATTGACGGGCTTTTTTAATGACTGGTGAATGGCCGGTGACCCGGCCCGCAACCCTTACAGGTTCTGCGCCAGTTGCTCCAGGATGGCCGGATTCTCAAGCGTCGAGGTGTCTTGCGTCACCGCTTCGCCCTTGGCCACGCCGCGCAGCAGACGGCGCATGATCTTGCCGCTGCGCGTCTTGGGCAGGTTGTCGCCAAAGCGGATGTCCTTGGGTTTGGCGATGGGGCCGATTTCCTTGCCCACCCAGTCGCGCAATTCCTTGGCAATCGCCTTGCCTTCGTCGCCGGTGGGGCGTGAACGCTTGAGCACCACGAAGGCCACGATGGCCTCGCCGGTCAGGTCGTCGGGACGGCCGACCACGGCGGCTTCGGCCACCATCGGGTGCGCCACCAGCGCCGACTCGATTTCCATCGTGCCCATGCGGTGGCCGGAGACGTTCAGCACGTCGTCGATGCGGCCGGTGATGCGGAAGTAGCCGTTGTCGATGTTGCGCACCGCGCCGTCGCCGGCGAGGTAAATCTTGCCGCCCATTTCCTCGGGGAAGTAGCTCTTCTTGAAACGCTCGGGGTCGTTCCAGATGGTGCGGATCATCGACGGCCAAGGGCGCTTGACGACCAGCATTCCGCCCGAACCGTTGGGCACGTCATTGCCGGTTTCATCGACGATGGCTGCCATGATGCCGGGCAGCGGCAGCGTGCAGCTGCCGGGAACCAGCGGCGTGGCGCCTGGCAGCGGCGTGATCATGTGGCCGCCGGTTTCGGTCTGCCAGAAGGTATCGACCACCGGGCAGCGCTCGCCGCCGATGTTCTTGTAGTACCACATCCAGGCTTCGGGGTTGATCGGCTCGCCGACCGAGCCGAGGATGCGCAGGCTGCTCAGGTCGGAGCGGTCCGGATGCACGGCGGCATCGGCATCGGCGGCCTTGATCAGCGAGCGGATGGCGGTCGGCGCGGTGTAGAAAATCGAGACCTTGTGCTTTTCGATCATCTGCCAGAAGCGGCCGGCGTTCGGGTAGGTCGGAATGCCTTCGAAGACCACCTGCGTTGCGCCGGCGGCCAGCGGGCCGTAGGTGATGTAGGTGTGGCCGGTGATCCAGCCGATGTCGGCGGTGCACCAGAACACATCGTTGGGCTGCAGGTCGAAGGTCCAGTCCATCGTCAGCTTGGCCCACAGCAGGTAGCCGCCAGTGCTGTGCTGCACGCCCTTGGGCTTGCCGGTGGAGCCGGAGGTGTAGAGCACGAACAGCGGATGCTCGGCGCCGACGAATTCGGGCTCGCACACCGGGTTGGCCTTGGCGGTGACTTCATGCATCAGGCTGTCGCGGCCTTCGACCATCTTGCAGGCGGTCGGGGTGCGCTGATAGACGATCACGTTCTTGATCGACTCGCAGCCGCCCATCGCGATGCCTTCATCGACGATGGCCTTGAGCGGCAGTTCCTTGCCGCCGCGCAACTGATAGTTGGCGGTGATGACGGCCACGGCGCCGGCGTCCTGGATGCGTTCCTGCAGGCTCTTGGCCGAGAAGCCGCCGAACACCACCGAATGCGTCGCGCCGATGCGGGCGCAGGCCTGCATGGCAACGATGCCTTCAATCGTCATCGGCATGTAGATGACGACGCGGTCGCCCTTTTGCACGCCCATTTCCTTCAGCGCGCTGGCGAACTGGCTGACCTTGGCGTGCAGTTCCTTGTAGGTGACGTTGGTGACCTTGCCGTCGTCGCTCTCGAAAATGATGGCGTTCTTGCTTTCCGTCGGCGTGCCCAGGTGGCGGTCCAGGCAGTTGTAGGAGGCATTGAGTTCGCCATCGGCAAACCACTTGTAGAACGGGGCGTCGGACTCGTCCAGCACCTGGGTGAAGGGCTTGTTCCAGCTCAGGTTTTCACGCGCCAGCCGCGCCCAGAAACCCTCGAAGTCATTCTCGGCTTCAGCGCACAGGGCGTTGTAGCCTTCCATGCCGGAGATGCGCGCGGCCTTCACGGTGGCTTCGCTGGGCGGGAACACGCGGTTTTCAACCAATGTGGACTGGATGGAATTGTCAGGGGTGCTCATTAGTGATGTCTCCTTGGGTCGTTGAATGCGTGGTACTTTGGTGCTTTGCACTTACAGGCCACTGACGGGATTGAACCTTAACCCATGTCACCCTGTCATTTTTCTGTACCACCTCTCCCCCTACAATTTGTCACTCTGCTTAACGATTGCCATCATTCATGTCCGCCCCCACCCCGCTGAAAACTTCCCCCTTGCGTCCCTTGCCGAAACTGATCTTTGCCAGCCGCTGGCTGCAGTTGCCGCTTTACCTCGGACTGATCGCGGCGCAGGCGGTGTATGTCGTGCATTTCCTGGTCGAACTGGCTCACCTGATCGAAGCGGCCTTCGGCAGCCAGACCGCGCTGCAGGCGCTGATCAGCAGCATCGGCTACAAGACCATCACGCCCATCGTCACGCTCAACGAGACGGTCATCATGCTGGTCGTGCTGGCGCTGATTGACGTGGTCATGATCTCCAACCTCCTGATCATGGTGATCGTGGGCGGCTATGAAACCTTTGTCAGTCGCATGGAACTCGAAGGCCACCCCGACCAGCCCGAGTGGCTCAGCCATGTGAATGCGTCGGTGCTGAAGGTCAAGCTGGCCACCGCCATCATCGGCATCAGCTCGATTCACCTGCTCAAGACCTTCATCAATGCCGACAACTACACCGACCGGGTGCTGATCGCGCAGACGGTGATCCACATCACCTTCCTGCTGTCGGCGATGGCGATTGCCTACACCGACAAGATCATGTCAGGCATCGCGGCGCAAAAACACTGACAAAAAGGCCTTTTGCGCAAGCAGGACGGGCGCTGGCAGCTATATAAACCATAGCAGTCAGCGCTTTTTTGTTCACACCATGTTCTGCGGCACCACCCAGGCATCGAACTGTTCGGCCGTGACATGGCCCGAGGCAATCGCCGCCTCGCGCAGGCTGCTGCCTTCCTTGTGCGCCTTCTTGGCGATGAAGGCCGCCTTGTCGTAGCCGATGTGCGGGTTCAGCGCCGTCACCAGCATCAATGAACGGCCGACCAGTTCGGCGATGCGCTCGCGGTTGGGTGCTATGCCGACGGCGCAGTGGTCATTGAAGCTCACCATGCCGTCGGCCAGCAGGCGCACGCTTTGCAAAAAATTCCAGGCAATCATCGGCCGGAACACATTGAGTTCGAAGTTACCCGACGCGCCGCCGAAATTGATCGCCACATCGTTGCCGAACACCTGCGCGGCCAGCATCGTCAGCGCCTCGCTTTGCGTCGGGTTGACCTTGCCCGGCATGATCGACGAACCCGGCTCGTTCTCGGGAATGCTCAACTCGCCGATGCCGCTGCGCGGACCGCTGGCCAGCCAGCGCACATCGTTGGCAATCTTCATCAAGCTGGCGGCCAGCGTCTTCAGCGCGCCGTGGGCGTGGACCAGCGCGTCGCACGAAGCCATGGCCTCGAACTTGTTCGGCGCCGTGACGAAGGGCAAGCCGGTCAGCCGCGCCAGTTCGGCCGCGACCTGTTCGGCATAGCCTTTCGGCGCATTCAGCCCGGTTCCCACGGCGGTGCCGCCCAGCGCCAGTTCATACAAGTGCGGCAGCGCGGCGCGCACATGCGCCTCGCCGTGCGCCAGTTGCGCCACGTAGCCCGAAAACTCCTGGCCCAGCGTCAGCGGCGTCGCGTCCTGCAGGTGGGTACGGCCGATTTTCACGATGCCGTCAAAGTCGCGCGATTTCTGCGCCAGCGTGGCGCGCAGTTTTTCAATCGCCGGCAGCAGCCTGTTCGTCATGCCATCGACCGCCGACACATGCATGGCGGTCGGAAACACATCGTTCGACGACTGGCTGCGGTTCACGTCGTCATTCGGATGGACAAGGCGCGCATCGCCGCGCTCGCCGCCCAGCAATTCGCTGGCGCGGTTCGCCAGTACTTCATTGACGTTCATGTTGGTCTGCGTGCCCGAGCCGGTCTGCCAGACCACCAGCGGGAATTCGTCCGGATGCCGGCCGGCAATGACTTCATCGGCCGCCGCCACGATGGCGCTGGTTTTTTGATCATCCTGCAGGCCCAGCGCATGGTTGACGAGCGCCGAGGAGCGCTTGATCTGCGCCAGCGCCCGGATCAGCTCGACCGGCTGGCGCTCGCCTGAAATATCGAAGTTCTGCAGCGAACGCTGGGTTTGCGCGCCCCAGAGCCGCTCAGCCGGTACTTCGATGGGGCCGAAAGTGTCGCGCTCAGTGCGCGTGGCGTGGGGTGTAATCATCGCGTTGGCCTGACCTGTCAAAATAGCGGGTGGTACTTTTCAGCATAGCCTTTAATAAAAGCAGCGCTCCGTCAAGGGGAGTTGCACCACCTCACCAAAAGCCATGACCACGATCAAACAAGCCGACCTCATCGAATCCGTTGCCGCTGCTTTGCAGTACATCAGCTACTACCACCCGGCCGACTACATCGCCCACCTGGCGCGCGCCTACGAGCGCGAGCAAAGCCCGGCCGCCAAGGACGCGATTGCGCAAATCCTGACCAACAGCAAGATGAGCGCGACCGGCCACCGTCCGATCTGCCAGGACACCGGCATCGTCAACGTGTTTTTGAAAGTCGGCATGGACGTTCGCTGGGAAGGCTTCACCGGCAGCCTCGACGACGCCATCAACGAAGGCGTTCGGCAAGGCTACAACCACCCCGACAACACGCTGCGCGCCAGCGTCGTGGCCGATCCGCAATTCGACCGCAAGAACACCAAGGACAACACGCCAGCGGTGATCTTCACCGAAATCGTTCCGGGCAACACGGTCGAAGTCACCGTCGCGGCCAAGGGCGGCGGCTCCGAAAACAAGAGCAAGATGGTCATGCTGAATCCCGGCGACTCGGTGGTCGATTGGGTCTTGAAAACCGTTCCCACGATGGGCGCAGGCTGGTGCCCGCCCGGCATGCTGGGCATCGGCATCGGCGGCACCGCTGAAAAAGCCGTGCTGATGGCCAAGGAAAGCCTGATGGACGACCTGGACATGTACGAACTGCAGGCCAAATCGGCTTCCGGCGAAGCGCTGACCAAGGTCGAGGCCCTGCGACTGGAACTGTTTGAAAAGGTCAACGCGCTGGGCATAGGCGCGCAGGGCCTGGGCGGCCTGACCACCGTGCTCGACATCAAGATCAAGATGTATCCAACGCACGCGGCCAGCAAGCCAGTCGCCATGATCCCGAACTGCGCCGCCACGCGCCACGCGCATTTCGTCATGGACGGCAGCGGCCCCGTCTATCTGACGCCGCCGTCGCTCGACACTTGGCCCGATGTGGACTGGAAGCCTGACTACGTTAAGAGCAAGAAGGTCGATCTGAACACGCTGACGAAGGAAGAAGTCGCCAGCTGGACCCCCGGCCAGACCTTGCTGCTCAACGGCAAGATGCTGACCGGCCGCGACGCCGCGCACAAGCGCATTGCTGACATGCTGGCCAAGGGTGAAAAGCTGCCGGTCGATTTCACCAACCGCGTGATTTACTACGTCGGCCCGGTCGATCCGGTCAAGGGCGAAGCGGTCGGCCCCGCCGGCCCGACCACGGCGACCCGCATGGACGGCTTCACCGAAATGATGCTGGCGCAGACCGGCCTGATCTCGATGGTCGGCAAGGCCGAGCGCGGCCCGGTGGCGATTGCGGCGATCAAGAAGCACCAGAGCGCTTATTTGATGGCTGTCGGCGGCGCCGCTTATTTGGTGTCCAAGGCCATCAAGCACGCCGAAGTCGTCGGGTTTGCCGACCTGGGCATGGAAGCGATCTATGAGTTCGACGTGGTCGATATGCCCGTGACCGTGGCGGTCGATTCGGGCGGCACCAGCGCCCACATCACCGGCCCGGCCCTGTGGCAGGAACGCATTGCCACCGGCGAATTCAAGAACATCGCCGTGACCAACGCCTGACGATTCGGCCAAGTGAGCTGCCGTTGATGGACCGCGCCATCGGCGTGTTCGACAGCGGCATCGGCGGCCTGAGCGTGTTGAAAGCACTGCGGGCCGCTATGCCGCACGAGCACTTTATCTACATCGCCGACAGCGGCCACGCGCCCTACGGCGAGCGCGATGTTGCGCATGTGCTGGCGCGCTCGCGCGCCATCGTGCAGTATTTGGTGAATCAAAACGTCAAGGCGCTGGTGATGGCCTGCAACACCGCCACGGCGGCGGCCATTCACCTGCTACGCACCGAGCACCCGGGGCTGGCGCTGATCGGCGTCGAGCCGGCGCTCAAGCCCGCCGCCGGGCGCACACAGACCGGGCGCATCGGCGTGATGGCGACCCGCAGCACGCTGGCCAGCGCCAAGTTCCAGGCGCTGCTCGCCGCCCAATCGGGCGGCCCGCAAAAAGTTGAATTCATCGTCCAGCCCTGCGACGGCCTGGCCCATGCCATCGAGGCCAGCGCAGACACTGGCGACGCTACCAGAACCATAGCACTCTGCGCACACTACATAAGCGCAATGGGCCGATTTGGCACTGAAACCGGGCAAATCGACACGCTGGTGCTCGGCTGCACGCACTATCCGTTCGCCAGCGAACACCTGCGCGCCCTGGTCGGCGCGCAAGTGCAGTTCATCGACAACGGCGAAGCGGTGGCGCGCCAGACGCTGAGGCTGCTGCCTGCGTCCGTGATGGCGGCAAACGCGCCGCCCGGCCGGGTCAGCCTGTTCACCACCGGCCAGCCGGACACGCTGCAGGCCGCTGCGCAGCGCTGGCTGGGGCTGTCGGCGCCGGTCAATTCACTATTGTTTTAATAGCTGCTTGCGCATGCCCAGCTTGCGCAATTGGCCTAAAAGATCACTTTTTTACCCTTCATGCGCCGCTGGTAGCCATAAAAGCCGCGCAGCTTACGGTTTTGGCGAAGGCGCAGCGTTCACCGCCTGCGCCACCGCGCCCGGCTCCTTCCAGCCGCCGCCCAGCACCTTGTACAGCGTGACCTGGCTTTGCAATTGCGCCAGCCGGGTCTGCACCACGGCCTGCTGCGCCGTGAACAGCGAACGCTGCGCATCTAACAGGTCGAGCTGGCTGGCAATGCCGTTCTGGTAGCGCAGGTCGGACAGCTTGAAGCGCACGCCTTCGGCATTGGCCTGCGCCTGCTGCGCGCGCAACTGCTCGCCCAGCGTGGCGCGGCCGGCCAGCGCATCGGCCACTTCGCGAAATGCCGTCTGTATCGATTTTTCGTACTGCGCCACGGCAATGTCGCGCCCGGCGTTGGCCGAGTCCAGTCCGGCGCGGTTGCGGCCCGCGTCAAAAATCGGCAGCAGCAACTGCGGCGCAAGCGTCCAGCCAAAGCTGCCGCTCTTGAACAAATCCCCCAAGTGCGAGCTGGCGCTGCCGGCGCTGGCGGTGAGCGAAATCTTCGGGAAGAACGCCGCCCGCGCCGCGCCAATGTTGGCATTCGACGCCAGCAGCAGTTGCTCGGCCTGGCGCACGTCGGGGCGGCGCGTCAGCAAATCGGACGGCAAGCCCGCCGGCACATCGACCATCATCGGCATGTCGGCCAGCCCCTTGCCGGCCGGCAGCGCCACGGCCAGCTCGCCGGTGGCCGGCTGGCCCAGCAGCAGCACCAGCGCGTTCTGGTCCAGCGCGCGCTGGCGAATCAGCTGCGCCAGCGAGACACGCGCCGCTTCAATCAGCGACTCGGCCTGGCGCACGTCCAGCTCCGAACTCACGCCATTGTCAAAGCGCAGCTTGCTCAGGCGAAACGAGTCCTCGCGCGTGGCCAGCGTCTGCCGGGTGATGGCAATCAGCTCCTCGTCGGCCAGCAGGCTGAGGTAGGTGTTGGCCACGGCCGCTACCAGGCTGATCTGCGTGGTCTTGCGTCCCTCCTCGGTGGCCAGGTACTGGGCCAGCGCGGCCTCCTTCAGGCTGGCGACGCGGCCGAAAAAGTCGAACTCGTAGGAAGTCATCGCCAGGCCGGCGGTGTACGTGCTGGTGATGCTGTCGCCACTGCTGGACGGCTGGCGCGAGCCGGTCGCGGCCGCGTTGACCGTCGGGTACTGGTCGGCGCGGCGAATCTGGAACTGCGCCCGGGCCTGCTCGATGTTGAGCACCGCGATGCGCAGGTCGCGGTTGTTGCGCAGCGAAGCGTCGATCAGCTGGCGCAGCCGGGGGTCACTGAAAAAGCTCTGCCACTCGATGTCTGCGGCGGCGATGCCCTGGTTCGCCGTCCCGGAGGTTCCGGACAAGGCAGCCGTGGCGCTCAGCGCGGGCCAGTCGGCCGCGACGGGCGCTGCCGGCCGCTCGTAGGTCGGAATCATCGAGCAGCCGGCCAGCAGCGCCGCAGCGGCGACGGCTGCAAGCTGGAAACGGGGGGAAAGTGGGGTCTTATTCATGAACTGCTGCTCCTTCTTGTCCGCCCACGCCTGCCGCCTTGGCATGCTCGGCGTAAATTTGCCGCTGCCGCTCGCTGCCCTTGAAGAAACCGCGCACCACGACAAAGAAAATCGGTACAAAAAACACCGCCAGCACCGTGCCGGTGATCATCCCGCCGATCACGCCGGTGCCGATGGCCCGCTGGCTGGCCGAACTCGCGCCCGTGGCAATCGCCAGCGGCAGCACGCCCAGCATGAAGGCAAACGAGGTCATGATGATGGGCCGAAACCGCAGGTGCGCGGCGGTCAGCGCCGACTCGATCACGCCCTTGCCCTGCGCCTGCAAGTCCTTGGCGAACTCGATGATCAGAATCGCGTTTTTCGCCGACAGGCCGATGATGGTGATCAGGCCGACCTGGAAATACACGTCGTTGGCATAGCTGCGCAGCAGCGTTGCCAGCAGCACGCCGACCACGCCCAGCGGCACGACCAAAATCACCGCCAGCGGAATCGACCAGCTTTCATACAGCGCGGCCAGGCACAAAAACACCGCCAGAATCGCAAAGCCGTACAGGATCATGGCTTGCGAGCCGGCCTGCTTTTCTTCGCGCGACTGGCCGGTCCACTCGTAGCCGAAACCCTGCGGCAGCTGGGCGGCGAGCTTTTCCATCTCGGCCATCGCCGCTCCGGTGCTGTAGCCGGGGGCGGCCGAGCCGCTGATGCGCATGGCGGAGTAGCCGTTGTAGCGCACGGTCTGCATCGCGCCCTTAATCCAGCGCGTGGTGGCAAAAGCCGACAGCGGCACGGACTCGCCTTTGGTGTTGCTGGCGTTGATTTTCATCAGGTCGTCGGGCTGCATGCGCGCTGGCGCATCGGCCTGCACCACAACGCGCTGCAGGCGGCCCTGGTTCGGGAAGTCGTTGACATAGCTCGAACCGAGCGACGTGGACAGCGCTGCATTGATGGCATCGAAGGTCACGCCCAGCGCATTGGCCTTGTCGCGGTCAATATCGATCTGCAGCTGCGGCGCGTCTTCGAGCCCGTCGGGCCGCACCTGCGTCAGCACCTTGCTCTTGCCCGCCATGCCCAGCAACTGGTTGCGCGCAGCCAAGAGCGCCTCGCTGCCCGCCCCGGCGCGGTCCTGCAGGCGGAAGGTAAAGCCGCTGGACGAGCCCAGTTCGGGAATGGGCGGCGGGCTCAGCGGAAACACAAACGCATCGCGGATGCCCGAGAAGGCGCCAAAGGCGCGTCCGGCCAGCGCGTCGGCCTGCTGGCCTTTTTCCTTGCGCTCGTCCCAGTCCTTGAGCGTGACGAAGGCCAGGCCGGCGTTCTGGCCCTGGCCCGAAAAGCTGAAGCCCAGCACGCCAACCATGCTCTGCACTTCGGGCTGCTTGAGCATGAAGCCCTCGACCTGCTCCATCACGGCGCGGGTGCGCTCGACCGTGGCGCCCGGTGGCAGTTGCACATTCACCAGCAGATTGCCCTGGTCTTCGGCCGGCAAAAAGGACGTCGGCAGGCGCGTATAGACCAGCGCCACCACGCCAATGATGGCCGCATAAATCACCAGATAGCGCCCGGCGCGCTTGAGCAGGCGCGCCACCAGGCCTTCGTAACCCTTGGCGGTGCGCGAAAAGCCCCGGTTGAACCAGCCGAAAAAGCCGGTTTTTTCATGGTGGTGGCCGGCTTCGACGGGCTTGAGCAGCGTGGCGCACAGCGCCGGCGTCAGCGACAACGCCAGAAACGCCGAAAAGCCAATCGACGCGACCATGACGGCGGAGAACTGGCGGTAGATGTTGCCCACCGAGCCGGCAAAGAAGGCCAGCGGCACGAACACCGAGATCAAGACCACGGTCACGCCGATGATGGCGCCCGAAATCTGGCCCATCGCCTTGCGCGTGGCTTCGAGCGGCGCCAGGCCTTCCTCGCTCATGATGCGCTCGACGTTCTCGACCACCACGATGGCATCATCGACCACGATGCCGATCACCAGCACCATGCCGAACATGGTCAGCACGTTGATCGAAAAACCCAGCGCCAGCAGCGTGGCAAACGTGCCCAGCAGCGCAATCGGCACGACGATGGTCGGGATGACGGTGTAGCGCCAGTTCTGCAGGAACAAGAACATCACCAGGAACACCAGCACCACCGCTTCAACCAGCGTTTCGGCCACCTGCTTGATGGAGATGCTGACAAAGCGCGAGCTGTCATAGGGAATCGAATAGCTCACGCCCTGGGGGAAATAAGGCTTGAGCTGCTCCATCTTGGCGCGCACGGCCTTGGCCGCGCCCAGCGCATTCCCGCTCGGGGCCAGTTGCAGGCCGATGCCGGTGGCCGGCTTGCCGTTCAGGCGCGCCGAAGTCGCATAAGTCTGCGCGCCCAGTTCGATGCGCGCCACGTCCTTCAGGCGCACGGTCGATCCGTCGGTCGCGGCCCGCAGCACGATGTTGCCGAACTGCTCGACGCTGGAGAGCTGGCCGTTGACCACCACCGTGGCGGCGATGCCCTGCCCGGCCACATTGGGCAAATCGCCAATCGTGCCGGAGGCAATTTGCGCGTTCTGCGCAGCGATGGCCCTGGTCACATCCAGCGACGAGAGCGCAAAACCGGTCAGCTTGGCCGGATCAATCCAGATCCGCATGGCACGCTCGGTGCCGAACAGCTGGGCCTGGCCGATGCCGGGCAGGCGCTGGAGTTCGGGGATCACGTTGCGCGAGGCATAGTCGCCCAGCGCAATCGGGTCAATCGCCGGGTTGTCGGACGACAGCATGGTGAACAGCAGGAAGTTCGAGCGCGACTTGTCCACCCGCACGCCCTGCTGCGTCACGGCCTGCGGCAGGCGCGGCGAGGCGCGCGACAGACGGTTTTGCACATCGACCTGGGCCAGGTCGGGGTTGGTGCCGGTCTCGAAGGTCAGCGTCAGGGTGCCCGAGCCGTTGGCCTGGGCGACCGACTCCATGTAGATCAGGCCGGGTGAGCCGTTCATCTCGCGCTCGATCACGCTGAGCACGCTGTCTTCGAGCGTCCGGGCCGAAGCGCCGGGATAGCTGGCAGTCACCACGATGGACGGCGGAGCGACCGGCGGATATTGGGAAATCGGCAGCTGCGTGATGGCGACACTGCCCATCACCAGGATGAACAGGGCAATCACCCAGGCAAAAATCGGTCGTTCGATAAAAAACTTGGCCATGCGGTGCGCTCCTTACTTCGCTGCGGACGAGGCTGCGGCAGAAGCGGCCGGCGCCGTGCCCGTGGCCGCCGGCGCAGAAGCGCCTGCTGCGGGCGCCGACGCCGCGCCTGCGGGTTGCCATGGCACGGGCTTGACCGGCGTGCCGGGCGGCATCATCTGCAGCTTCTGGAAGCCATCGACCATGACCTGCTCGCCGGCCTTGAGCCCTTCAAGCACCACCCACTGCGCACCCTTGGACGAGCCGACCTTGATGGTGCGCGACGTGACCTTGCCATCGCTGCCCACGACCATGACGGTGTCGCCCTGCGCGGTTCGCGTGACCGCCTGCTGCGGCAAGGTGATGGCGTTGGTGGCCTGGGCCTGTTCGAGCCGCACCCGCACATAGAGGCCGGGCAACAGCTGTCCGCCTGCGTTTGGAACTTCGGCCCGCAAGGTGATCTGTCCGGTGGTGGCATCGACCGTCAGGTCCGAGAACAGCAGGCGGCCCGGCTGCGCGTATTCGGTGCCGTCTTCAAGCACGATGCGCACGCTGGCCGCGTCCGAGCCGCTGGCCCGCTTGAACTGGCCGCTGGCCATGGCAGCGCGCAGTTTCATCACGTCCGACGCTGACTGCGTGAAATTCACATACATCGGGTTGATCTGCTGGATGACCGCCAGCTGGGTGGCGTCGCCCTGCCCCACCAGCGCGCCTTCCGTGACCAGCGAGCGGCCGATGCGGCCCGAGATCGGCGCCGTCACCGACGCATAGCCCAGCGTGATGCTGGCGGTCTGCACATTGGCCTTGCCCACGGCGACATCGGCGGCGGCCTGCTTTTGCGCAGCCACCGCGTTGGCGTATTCCTGCTTGCTGATGGCATTGGCTTCGACCAGCGGCTTGTAGCGCTCGGCCAGCGCGGTGGCCTGCGCCAGGTTGGCTTCGGCGCGCGCCTGGCCGGCCCTGGCGCTGGCGGCGGCGGCGGCATACGGCGCTGAATCAATCGTGAACAGCGCCTGGCCTTCCTTGACATCGCTGCCTTCGCGGAACAGGCGCTTTTGCAAAATGCCGGCGGCACGCGCCCTGACCTGCGCGATGCGCGAAGCCTCCAGACGGCCGGGCAACTCGGTGACCAGGCCCACGTCGCCGGGCGTGACCGTCACGACCCCGACCTGGGGCGGGGGCGGCGCAGCACCCGCGCCGGGAGCCGCTGGCGCATCACCCTTGCCGCATCCAGCCAGGAACAATGAAAGGATCGCAGCCAGCACCAGCGGCTGATGGCGTGCAAATCTGGCGGGCAAAAAAGAAGGGGCAACGCAGGGCTTAGGCATATCTGTACCTCGGATTTTTTGGAGAAAAGGCGGAAAAACCAGGAGGGTGTCGGCAATTCACGCAAGCGCATCCGCCGAAAACCAACCCCCGAAGATAAGGGTTTTCACGAGTGATATAGTTTACATACATTTGTGAATGTATAAAAGCATTCCATGAAATCGTTTTCAGGAGACACCGAAGTGGCCCGTCGAACCAAAGAAGAAGCGTTGGTTACCCGCAACAAACTGCTGGATGCAGCCGAGTGCCTGTTTCAGTCGCAAGGGGTTTCGCGCACCACGCTGCAGGACATTGCCCTGCGGGCAGGCGCGACACGCGGCGCCGTCTATTGGCATTTCAAGGACAAGGCGGACCTGTTCAACGCCATGATGGAGCGCGTCACGCTGCCGCTGGAGGCTTATTTCAACCATGAAGCCGCCCCGGCGGAAACCAGCAGCGATGCCTATCCGCTTGAACGCATGCGCAACGCCATCCTCAAGGCCTTGAACCAGATCGTGAATGACCCGCAGACTCGCCGCGTCCTGGAAGTCGCGACGCAAAAGGTGGAATACATTGAAGAACTCAAAACCATCCGCCTTCGTCACCTGGCGGTGCGCAATGGTTTTTTGTGCAGGGTTCAGCAAGGCCTGGATGCGGCATCCCGGCATGAAAACCTGAAGCTGCCCCTGTCAAGCGCACTGGCCGCGCAGGGTTTGCACGCATTGATTGACGGCCTGATCCAGAACTGGCTGCTCGACCCGCAAGCCTTTGACCTGCTGGAAGCGGGTCAAAGCACGATGGACATTTACTTTACCGGCCTGGGGTTTGGCAGCGAGCCGCAAAGCCTTGCACCGGCAGCAGGGAAAAAGTAAAAGCCAAACAAAAACGCCCCTGATTTTCATCAGGGGCGCAGTGTTGGCGGAAACGGAGGGATTCGAACCCTCGATGAGGCTCTACACCCCATACTCCCTTAGCAGGGGAGCACCTTCGGCCACTCGGTCACGTTTCCAATTCAAAGATTATCGCACGACTTCAGGGCTGTTTCAGGCAACAGGCTGGTCAAGGTCAAAAGCCTTGTGCAAGGCGCGCACGGCCAGTTCCATGTATTTCTCGTCAATGACCACCGAGGTCTTGATTTCGCTGGTCGAGATCATCTGGATGTTGATGCCCTCTTCGGCCAGCACGCGGAACATCTTGCTGGCAATGCCTACATGGCTGCGCATGCCGATGCCGACGATGCTGACCTTGCAGATGCGGGCGTCGCCGGTCACTTCCTGCGCGCCGAGCGCGGGAACGACCTTGGACTTGAGCAGATCCAGGGTCTTGGCAAAGTCGTTGCGGTGCACGGTAAAGCTGAAGTCGGTCTTGCCGTCCTTGCTGATGTTCTGGATGATCACATCGACTTCGATGTTGGCATCGGCCACTGCGCCCAGGATCTGGTAGGCAATGCCTGGGGTGTCGGGCACGCCGAGCACGGAAATCTTGGCTTCGTCGCGGTTGAACGCGATGCCCGATACGATGGCTTTTTCCATTTTTTCGTCTTCCTCAAAACTGATCAAAGTGCCTGATCTGGCTTCTTCGTTGATGTCGATATTCCAGTCGGTAAAGCTGGACAGCACGCGCAGCGGCACCTTGTACTTGCCGGCGAACTCGACCGAGCGAATCTGCAGCACCTTGGAGCCCATCGAGGCCATCTCCAGCATTTCCTCGAAGCTCACGGTCTGCAGGCGGCGCGCCTCGGGCACGACGCGCGGGTCGGTGGTGTACACGCCATCGACATCGGTGTAGATCAGGCATTCATGCGCCTTGAGCGCGGCGGCAATCGCCACGGCCGAGGTGTCGGAGCCGCCACGGCCCAGCGTGGTGACGTTGCCGCCCTCGTCCATGCCCTGAAAGCCGGTGATGATCACGACTTTGCCGGCATCCAGGTCGGCGCGCACTTTTTCGTCGTCAATCGACTCGATGCGGGCCTTGGTGTAGGCGCTGTTGGTCTTGATGGTGACCTGCCAGCCGGCGTAGCTGACAGCGGGCATGCCTTCAGCCTGCAGCGCAATGGCCAGCAACGCGCTGGAGGCCTGCTCGCCGGTGGCGGCCAGCGCATCGAGTTCGCGGCTGTAGGTATCGTCGGACTGGGCGGGCGCCAGTTCCTTGGCCAGGCCCAGCAGGCGGTTGGTCTCGCCACTCATGGCGCTGGGAACCACCACCATCTGGTGGCCGGCGCGCGCCCACTTGGCGACGCGTTTGGCGACATTGCGGATGCGCTCGGTCGAGCCCATCGAAGTACCGCCGTATTTATGAACGATCAAAGCCATTGCAGGATGTCAATCAGGAGTTGGTGGTGAACTTGTTTTTTTGCCGGCACTTGCCCAAGGGAAAATGCCAGAAAACCGCTTGCGCAGAGCCTGACTCCCGGCTGTGCAGCAAAGCCTTAAATTATAACCAGCACAACTTCCGGCTCAGCAGGCACGGGCTGCGGCGTCGCTGTAGCACAAGCTGCCGCCTAGCCGCGTCACATGCCCCGACGCCACCTTGAGGTGAATCCGGTGGCCGCGCGTGGTGCAGGCGGCCACCTGATGCAGCAACTGCTCCAGCTGCGCCGCGCTCGGCGTGGCGTATTGAAGCAGTAACCAGTGGCGCAGCACGTTGGCCTGGCGCGGCGGCGACAAGGCTTGCAAGGCCTTGATGGCGGGCGGATTCCCGACCACGGCCAGATCCTGCGCGGCGACTTCCACCAGCACCGCCTGGGCCTGCGCGGCGTGGCGGGCGCTGCGGGCAAAGGTGGCGTGAAACTGCGGAAACGCCTGCGCCAGCGCGGGCAGCAAACGCGCCCGGATGCGGTTGCGGGTATAGCGCTCGTCGGTATTCGTCGGGTCGTCCACAAACTCAATGGGCTGCTCCACCAGCCATTCGCGCAAAACCGCTGAAGGAATGTGCAGCAGCGGCCGGTAAAACACCATGCCGCCACGCCCGAAACTGGCCGGCATGGCCGACAGGCCGGGCAAACCGGCGCCCCGGCTCAGCGCCAGCAGCATGGTTTCGACCTGGTCATCGGCATGCTGGCCGAGCAGCACACCCTGCATGCCCCGGGCTGTCGCCGCCGTGGCCAGCGCGGCATAGCGCGCGCGCCGTGCTGCGTCTTCGGGGCTTTCGCCAGAAGCATGTCGGGCATCGACCTGAACAATGTGCAGAGGCAAGCCGGCCTTGGCGCACACTGATTCGCAGACACGAACGAAGTCATCGGCAGCGGCCTGGAGCCCATGGTGGATGTGAAAGGCCTGGACCTGCCCGGGCCAGCGCTCGGCGGCGGCCAGCAGCAAGGCGGTCGAATCAGCGCCGCCGCTGTAGGCCACGCCCAGGGGCAGGGATGATGAAGAGGGAAAAGCCGAAAAAAGCGAATCAATGCCCGCCAGCGCCGGATTCAATGAAGCAACCGGAGCAGCCAAGCCCGGCGGCTCGGGGCGAAGCGGGTTATTTGCCGGCGTCAGCTTTGGTGTCGGTGAAACGGCCATAGCTTTGCAGCCGGTCATAGCGACGGTTGAGCAGTTCCTTGACCGGCAGGTCGCTGACCTGGCGGAACGCGTCGTTGAGCGCGCGCTTCAGGAAGGCCGACATCTGCTTGGGGTCGCGGTGGGCGCCGCCGACCGGCTCGTTGACGATCTTGTCGATGACGCCCAGCGCCTTGAGCCGGTGCGCGGTGATGCCCAGCGCTTCGGCGGCTTCCTGCGCCTTGTCGGACGTTTTCCAGAGAATCGAGGCGCAGCCCTCGGGGCTGATGACGGCGTAAATCGAATACTGCAGCATCACCAGCTGGTCGCCGACCGAAATCGCCAGCGCGCCGCCGGAGCCGCCTTCGCCGATGATGGTGGTGATGATGGGCACTTCGAGCTGCGCCATTTCAAAGATGTTGCGGCCGATGGCTTCGGACTGGCCGCGCTCCTCGGCGTCAATGCCCGGGTAGGCGCCGGGCGTATCGACGAACGTGAACACCGGCAGCTTGAACTTTTCGGCTGTCTTCATCAGGCGCAGCGCCTTGCGGTAGCCCTCGGGCTTGGTCATGCCGAAATTGCGCAGGCCGCGTTCCCGGGTGTCGCGCCCTTTCTGGTGGCCCAGCACCATGCAGGCATTGCCGTTGAAGCGGGCCAGGCCGCCGACGATGCTCAGGTCGTCGGCAAAATGCCGGTCGCCGTGCAGTTCGACAAAATCGGTGAAGATGCCCTGGATGTAGTCCAGCGTGTAGGGGCGCTCGGTGTGCCGGGCGATCTTGGTGATCTGCCAGGGCGTCAGGGTGCTGTAGATGTCCTTGGTGAGCTGCTGGCTTTTCTTGGCCAGCTGCTCTATTTCCTCTGAAATATCGACCGCTGATTCGGTTTGCACGTAACGCAATTCTTCAATTTTTCCTTCAAGCTCCGCAATCGGCTGCTCGAAATCGAGAAATGTCTTTTTGGCCATGTGTGATCCTCGGGCTTTTTAAATCTTGTAAACGCCGGTGCGGTGCAGCCGCACGCTGTCCATCAGGCGCCGGGTGCCGTTTTCGGGTCCAGCGAACGCCAAATATACCAAGTTGCCACGCTGCAGTACGGCGCCCAGGCAGCGGCGACTTCCCGTGCATCGCTGCGGCTGACGGATTCGCCGGAAAAATAATTGCGGCTGATGCCGCTGATCAGCCCGACATCATCGAGCGGCAGCACATTGGGCCGGGTCAGGTAGAACATCAAAAACATCTCGGCCGTCCAGCGGCCAATGCCCCGGATGGCGACCAGCTCGGCAATGATGGCTTCATCGTCCATCTCCTGCCAGTCCTGCACATGGATGCTGCCGGCGTCAAAGTTGATCGCCAGATCGACCAGGTATTCGACCTTGCGCAGGCTCAGGCCGGTGGCGCGCATGTCGTCCACCTTGAGCCGCAGCACATGGGCGGGCGTCATTTCAACCGCCAGGGCGGCAAAACGGTGCCAGACGGTTTGCGCCGCCTTCACCGAAATCTGCTGGCCGATGATGCTGCGCGCCAGCGTGCTGAAGGCGTCGCCGCGCGACTGCAGGCAGCTGTTGCCCAGCTTCGGGATCAGGCGCTTCATGACCCGGTCTTTCTTGACCAGGTGCTTGCAGGCGTCGGCCCAGTACGCGGGCACCCTGGCCGCCGCCTCTGCCGCCTGGGCCAGGTCCGCCTTTTCGGACAGCTCGATTTGCTCGATCAGGTCGAGCTGCTGGGCGAATGCAGCCGGAGCCGGAACGCTCTTTACTATCTTTTTCATAGCTGCTTACGCCCACTGGGTATGCGCAAAAGGCTTAAAAGGCTTGAAAAGTTCACGACTGCACCTCCCAGGTCGTTCCCAGAGGCGAGTCTTTGAGCACGATGCCTTGGCCCAGCAGTTCGGTGCGGATTCGGTCTGCCGCCGCAAAGTCCCTGGCCTTCTTGGCGTCGGCGCGCTGCGTGATCAATGCCTGGATGGCTGCATCGTCCAGCCCCGCACCCGCCTGCAGATAAGCCGAAGGCTCGCCCTGCAGCAGGCCCAGGCAGGCGCCCAGGCTTTTCAGCAGTCCGGCGCGTTCGGCGGAATGCGTCTTGTTGACCTCGCCGGCCAGCTCGAACAGCACGGCAATGGCTTCGGGCGTGCCGAAGTCCTCGTCCATCGCGGCCTTGAAGCGGGCTGCGAACGGGTCGGCCCAGTCGATTTCCACGGTGGCCGGCGCAACCAGAGCCAGCGCCGTGTACAGGCGCTTGAGCGAATTGCGCGCATCGTCGAGGTGCGCATCGCTGTAGTTCAGCGCGCTGCGGTAGTGCGCGCGGATGATGAAAAACCGGATGGTTTCGGCGTCGTACTTTTGCAGCACGTCGCGGATGGTGAAGAAGTTGCCCAGCGACTTGGACATCTTCTCGTTGTCCACGCGCACGAAGCCGTTGTGCACCCAGAATCGCGCCAGCGGCTTGCCGTTGGCGCCTTCGCTCTGGGCAATCTCGTTTTCGTGGTGCGGAAACTGCAGGTCGGCCCCGCCGCCGTGGATGTCGAAGGTCTCGCCCAGCGTCTGGCAGCTCATGGCCGAGCATTCGATGTGCCAGCCGGGCCGGCCCTTGCCGTAGTCGTGGCCCAGCGCCGCGCTGTCCCACTTGGCGTCCTCGGGCTCGCTCTCCTTGGCCGACTTCCACAGCACGAAGTCCAGCGGGTCGTCCTTGCCTTCGAGCACGGCGACGCGCTCGCCGGCGCGCAACTCGTCGAGCGACTTGCCCGACAGCTTGCCGTAACCCGGGAACTTGCGCACGGCGTAGTTCATGTCGCCGCTAGAGCCCCGGTAGGCCAGCCCTTTTTCTTCGAGCTTGCCGATCATCGCCAGCATCTGCGGCACGTATTCGGTCGCGCGCGGCTCCAGCGTCGGCGGCTCGATGCCCAGCGCGCCGATGTCCTGGTGCATGGCCGCGATCATCTCGTCGGTCAGCGCGCGGATGGTGATGCCGCGCTCGACCGCGCGCTTGATAATCTTGTCGTCGATGTCGGTGATGTTGCGCACATACCTGACCTCGTAGCCGCTGGCCTTGAGCCAGCGCTGCACCACATCGAAAGCCATCATCATGCGCGCATGGCCGATGTGGCAAAGGTCATAAATGGTCATGCCGCACACATACATGCGGACCTGGCCGGGAACAAGGGGAGAAAAATCCTCTACGGCACGCGACAGCGTGTTGTAAATACGAAGGCTCATGGAAATTGTCTGGGTGCGTGGTCTGACGTCTGGTTGCCAGAAAGGAAAAGAAAAGAAAAAAGCCTGTCTGCCTGGGCGCCACCGGCGGCGATGACGCTAAAACAGAAGTGAAATCCGTGGGATGGAACCGGGAATCAACGACAGGGCAAGGAGGGTGACTATACCCCCTCAGCTAGAATTACGCAGCATATCCAGCCGGTCCAGGCGCGTGTGACGACGCTGCAACCCCCGGCCCGGGCCGGGTTGCCTGGCCGCCACTTTGCGCCCCAGCGCGGCCTCATGCCTCCTCTACAACCAGCGAAAGACTTATGCCCACGCGAGCCTTCTTTTCACGCAAGCCCCCAGCCTTCGCGCTCGGCAGCTGGCTGCTGCTGGCCCTGCTAGTCGCGCCGGCCGCGCAGGCTGACGAGTACACCGATGTCAACCGCCTGATCAGCAGCAAGCAGTTCCCCCAGGCCCTGGCCAGCGCCGACAAATACCTGGCCGCCAAGCCGCGCGACCCGCAGATGCGCTTCCTCAAGGGCGTGATCCAGACCGAAACCGCCAAGACCGGCGAAGCCATCGCCACCTTCACCCAGATCACCGCCGACTACCCCGAACTGCCCGAGCCCTACAACAACCTGGCCGTGCTGTATGCCAGCCAGAGCCAGTTCGACAAGGCCCGCGAAACCCTTGAAATGGCGGTGCGCCTGAACCCGCGCTACGCCACCGCCCACGAAAACCTGGGCGACATCTATGCCCGCCTGGCCAGCCAGTCCTACAGCCGGGCGCAGCAGCTCAATGCCGGCAACGCCGGCCTTAGCCCTAAGCTGGCGCTGATCAGCCAGCTGCTGGCGCCCGCCGCCAAGGCAGCCACGCCGGCCAAGGCGCCCTGACCTTCATTCCTGACTTTTTGAAAAGACCGAACCCGTGAACCTTTCAAGCACCCCTTTCACCCGCCGCGCCGCCAGCGCCCTGCTGGCCGCCCTGACCTTCAGCGCCGGCATCGCCCTGGCCGCCGAACCCGTCGCCCCCAAGGTCAAGTTCGCCACCAGCGAAGGCGATTTCGTGGTCGAGGTCTATCCCGACAAGGCGCCCAAGACGGTCGAGAACTTCCTGCAGTACGTGAAAGACAAGCATTACAACGGCACCATCTTTCACCGCGTGATCAACAACTTCATGGTCCAGGGCGGCGGCTACGACGGCGCCTATGCCGAGAAGAAAACCCGCGCCCCGGTCGTCCATGAAGGCCGCGAGGCGCTGGCCAAGGGCGGCCCGAAAAACGTCCCCGGCACGCTGGCCATGGCCCGCACCAACGAGCCCGATTCCGCCACGTCGCAGTTCTTCATCAACGTGAAGGACAATGACTTCCTGAACCCCGGCACGCTGAACCCGGGCTATACCGTGTTCGGCAAGGTTGTCGGCGGCATGGACGTGGTCAACAAGATCAAGTCCGTGCCCACCGGCAGCGGCGGCCCCTTCCCTTCGGACGTGCCCAAGACGCCCGTCATCATCAAATCCGCAACCCTCGTCAACTAACCCCAAAAGGACATTTCCATGAGCAACCCGAAAGTAGAACTGCACATCGTCAAGCACGGCGTCATCACGCTCGAACTCGACGCTGCCAAAGCGCCCAAGTCGGTCGCCAACTTCCTGAACTACGTCAACAAGGGCCACTACAACAACACCGTGTTTCACCGCGTGATTCCCGGTTTCATGGTGCAGGGCGGCGGTTTTGAAGTCGGCATGAAGCAAAAGCCCACCGACGGCGAAATCGAGAACGAAGCCACCAACGGCCTGAAAAACGACATGTACACCGTCGCCATGGCGCGCACCAATGCGCCGCATTCGGCCAGTTCGCAGTTTTTCATCAACGTCGGCAACAACGGCTTCCTGAACCACACCGGCCAGAACGCTTCGGGCTGGGGTTACGCCGTGTTCGGCAAGGTCATCTCTGGCACCGACGTGGTGGACAAGATCAAGGCCGTCAAGACCGGCCGCAAGGGCTTTCATGACGACGTGCCGCTCGAAGACGTGGTGATCGAAAAAGCCGTCGTGCTGGCCTGAAGCTGCGTTCGGACTGAGCCCGCCTGAGTCCTGAATGGAAACCGCCCTGACCGTGCCCCGGATGGCCGAGCTTGCCGCTCCCCCGTCCTGGCGCACGGTCGATTTCATTTCAGACGTGCATCTGCATGCCGGCGACGAGGCCACCTTCGCCGCCTGGCAGGCTTACTTGCAAAGTACACCGGCCGATGCCGTGTTCATCCTGGGCGACCTGTTTGAAGTCTGGGTCGGCGACGACGCCGTCGGCGCCGACTTCCGCGCCCAGCCGCAAGCCAGTTTTGAAAACCGCTGCGCCAGCGTGCTTGCCCAGGCGGCCAGCCGGCTGGCGCTTTTTTTCATGCACGGCAACCGCGACTTCCTGGTCGGACCGGCCTTCATGGACGCCTGCCGCGCCACCTTGCTTGACGACCCGACGGTGCTGGTGTTCGCCGGCCAGCGCTGGCTGCTCTCGCATGGCGATGCGCTGTGCCTGGACGACACCGGCTACATGCGGGTTCGCCAGCAGGTGCGCGGCAAGGACTGGCAGCAGGCTTTCCTGGCCCGGCCGCTGGCCGAGCGCCAGGCGATGGCCCGCGAGATGCGCCGGCAAAGCCAGGCCCACCAGCAGGACATGGACCATGGCGGCGTGGACGACGCCGCCGCCCGCCAGTGGCTGCAGGCCGCCGACGCCCGCACGCTGATCCACGGCCACACCCACAAGCCGGCCGGGCACGACCTGGGCGAAGGCCTGTCGCGCGTGGTGCTGAGCGACTGGGATGCGCAGGACAGCGCGCCGCGCGCCGACGTGCTGCGCCTGAGCGCCTCCGGCCTGCAGCGCATCGCCCTGCTCTCCCCTTGAAGCCGGCGGCATGCTGAACTGGCTTCAATCCCTGCTGGGCTTGCCCGGCGCCCAACCCAAGGCCATTCCCGAAGCGCTGTGGCAGCACACGCTCAAGCGCTACCCTTTCCTGGCCCGGCTTTCGGCCGCCGACCGGCAGGCGCTGCGCGCGCTGGTCGGGCGGTTTTTGCAGCGAAAGGAATTCACCGGCGCGCACGGCTTGCTGGTCACCGACGAGATGGCCGTGGCCATCGCCGCGCAGGCTTGTGTGCCGGTGCTGCGCCTGGGGCTTGGCTGGTATGACGACTTTACCGGCATCGTCGTACACCCGGGCGCGATGCTGGCGCGGCGCAAGACCACCGACAGCGCCGGCGTGGTCCACGACTACAAGGAAGCGCTGCTGGGCGAAGCCATGCACGGCGGCCCGGTCACCCTGAGTTGGCAGGACGTGGCTGCCTCGGGCGAGCTGGCCGAGCGCGGCCACAACGTCGTGATCCACGAGTTCATCCACAAGATCGACATGAAGGACGGCGCGGCCGACGGCTGCCCGCCCCTGCCCTCGCGCGCCGCGCAGGCGCACTGGCACGACACCATGCAGCCCGCCTACGACCGCTTTTGCGAGCAGGTCGCCATGGCCGAGCGCTTTGGCGCCGAGCCGCCCTGGCTCGACGCCTACGGCGCCAGCGCGCCGGCCGAATTCTTTGCCGTGGCCTGCGAGGCCTACTTCGTGAACCGCGAGCGCTTCACCGCCGATTTTCCGGCCCTGACCGCGCTGTTTGACCAGTTTTTCAAGCACAAATAGGCGTTTGCGCACAGTGGGCGGGCGCAAGCAGCTACTTATTTGATAGCGCCTTGCGAAATGGCGCGCTGCAGGTTCAGCGCCAGCAGCCGCTTGAGGATTTCCTCGTCCGGCATGTCGGCGCGGTAGTCGGTCCAGCCGTAGGCGGCGGCCACGGCGGCGTCGAGCGCCTGGTGGGCCGCGTCCAGCCAGGCCGGGCGCAGGTTGTAGAGCTTGGTCAGCGTGCGTTCGGCCAGCTCTTTTTCATGGCCGTTTTTCGGCACGATGCGGTCGGGGTACGGGCTTTTTGCCATGCCCAGCGGAATCACCTCGGGCAAGCGCTGCGTCCATTCGGGAGGATTGAGCCAGTTCTCGCGCAGATCGTTCAGGCGCTTGGCGGCGCGGGCGATGTGCGTGGCGTGTTCGCGAATCGCTATGCTTTCAATAGCTGCCTGCGCCCGTGCCTTCTGCGTGCGAGCCTTGTTTGGCGCTGAAATATCGGCCGGAACCAGCGCCCCGCCCTCGATGGCTTCGGTGCGCTGATGCGCGGTGTCGGCAGGGGTCAAGCCTTCGGGGAAGGGATACGGCTCGAAAGTAGCAAGCGAGTTGTAACGGGGCCGATCTTCTAATGTTCCTCCACGCGCTAAAGCCCAAGTAAGGTGAGCACGAGAAGAAAGCAAACCAAACGTCACATCGTCAGCTCGCGGGATAACTATCAGACTGTGCTCGGGAGCAATGCTGACTGGAAAAAAGACAAAAATACGGTGCTTTGCGGTTTCCGCTGTAGCTATGTAGCGAGTTAATCCCGCAAGCTTCACGCGCAACTCTGGACGAGGGCGGCCATGACGCCACCAGTTTTTTGCGCGTTGAGCCTCTCTATTGGTAGCTCGGACGGTTTTGATGTGCCGAACTGCGTACTCAAACGGTTTTTCAAACAATGCGGCATCAGCTTCGGACATACGCGCACCAAAATCGATTGTCCAGTTCCCTGCCCAGCGGCGCGTGATGTCAGAGCCGTTATAGATCGGCTTGAGTACCACGCTATTGGGTTGACCGTTCACATTGGGTTCTCGTAACCAGTTCGCTGCAATTTCTGAAGATACTTTGAAGGGACCGGCAAGGCAAAGACCAAAATAAGAAGCATCGGCGTTCTCTGACAGTGGCTGTGCCGTGGTTAGGTCAATGGCTGACGCTCCTGCAATTTGGGCTTTGAGGTCCGGGAAAATCTGCTGAACCTCGATGCCATCTAGTGTCGCGTCATGAGCTATGTGACGTGGACAATGGGGGATGGAACATTACAAAGTCACGTTATCCGAGCCAGAAAGAGCCGAGCTGCAGGGCATTGCAGGCAAAGGCACCCACGCAGCGTCCAAAGTCATCAATGCCTTGATACTGCTCAACTGTGACCAATCAGGAGGGCGAACCGAACGCGCTCGCACGTGTGACATCGCAACCATGCTGTGCGTGAGTGAGCGCAAGGTGGACCGCATCAAGAAGAAGTTTGTCCTCGAAGGCCTGGACCTCACGCTGAACCGCCAGCCCTCCAGGTGCGAGTACGACCTGAAGATCGATGGCCGCCTGGAGGCGCAGCTGCTGGCGCTGAGTTGCTCGGCGCCGCCCGAAGGCCAGGCCCGCTGGTCGCTACGGCTGCTGGCTGACCGGCTGGTCGAACTGGAATATATCGACACCGTGTCCCATGAGACGGTGCGGCGGGCTCTCAAAAAAACGAACTCAAACCCTGGAGGAAAGTCGGCTGGGTGATCGCGCCGCCAGCGAGCGCCGCCTTCGTGGCCGCCATGGAAAAGGTGCTGGACATCTACAGCCGCCCTATGGACGCGAAGCACCCCGTGGTGTGCATGGATGAGACGCCTCGCCAGCTCATTCGCGAGACCCGCGAGCCTATTGCAGCGGCGCCCGGGCGGCCCGAGCGCCATGACTACGAATACGAACGCTGCGGCGTGTGCAACGTGTTCATGGCTAGCGAGCCGCTGGCCGGGCGGCGCCTAACCAAGGTCACTGAGCGGCGGACCAAAACGGACTGGGCGGTGTTCGTGCAGGACATTGCCGCCAGCTACCCCGACGCCGAGCGCATCACACTCGTGATGGACAACCTCAACACCCACACCCCGGGCTCACT
The DNA here is from genome assembly GCF_000015505.1 of Polaromonas naphthalenivorans CJ2. Lineage (GTDB taxonomy): Bacteria > Pseudomonadota > Gammaproteobacteria > Burkholderiales > Burkholderiaceae_C > Polaromonas > Polaromonas naphthalenivorans. Next base: position 3,051,081 of record NC_008781.1, read on the forward strand.
GTACGAGGCGTTTTCCCCCGAGCAGGCCAAGGCGCTGTGGGACCGCTTCGAGTTCGTCTACACGCCCAAGCACGGCAGCTGGCTGAACATGGCCGAGATCGAAATCAACGTTATGGTGGATCAGTGCCTGAGCCGGCGCATCGACAGCATCGAGACCGTGCGCAGCGAAGTCGCTGCCTGGCAGGCCCGCCGCGACAACCTTCAGGCCAAAGTCAACTGGCAATTCACAACCAAGGATGCCCGCATCAAGCTAAAACGCCTTTACCCGACAACTTCCTCATGACGAGACACTAGTCTCGCACCCTGCGTTGCTTGGCCAAAACACACTAACGAAACACGCACGGCAGCACCTTGATTTACCCACGGCATGTCAGCCCACGCTTCATATATCCGTGTCGTCTTCTGGATACGTTCAATCACGGGACGGTTACCGCGCTGGCGAATGGAATTGGTGGCCACGAGTCCGGCGGCATAAAGCCCGGTTTTTTCAATCTGGGATCTGGCTTTTTCAAACCAAAACATCACCATATCAGCCCCGCCCGGCACTCTATCCTTGTAAACCTGCCGTAGCGTGTCAGTGTAGGCATCGCCTAGCTCTGAGCGCATCATCTTGTCGCCCAGAAACGGCGGATTTCCCATCACCACGCTGGCTTTCGGCCAATCGGCCTCGACCGGCGCAGCGCCGCAAGCGCCAAACGTCAGCAGCGCGTCGCGGCACTCGATATGGTCGAGCGGCTCCAGCACCGGGTTGGTCTTGAACTCGTAGCCGTGCAGCAGCCGCCATTGCAGCTCGCCAATCCAGACCGTGACGCGCGCCAGTTCGGCGGCGTATTCGTTCAGCTCCAGCCCCAGCATGTTGTGCGGGCCGGTCACCAGGTCGGCTTCGCGGTCCAGCCCCAGCGCGGCGGCTTCGATGTGGCTCTGGTGCTCGATGTCCTTGAGCGCCTTCAGGCCCATGAACAGGAAATTGCCGCTGCCGCAGGCCGGGTCGAGCACGCGGAAGTCCTTGAGCTGGTCGAGCCCGCCGATGAACTTGACCTGCGCGGCCTTGTAGTTTTTATCGCCTTTTTTGGTGCTTTTGGCCAGTAGCGCTTGCAGCACGGACACGAGCTGCTTCCAAACCTGTAGCAGCGGGCGCTTGAGAACGGGCTCGACGATGCGCTCGATGGTCGCCGGGTCGGTGTAGTGCGCGCCGAGCTGGCTGCGCTTGCCGGGGTCCAGCCCGCGCTCGAACAGCGTGCCGAAGATCGACACGTCAATCGCGCTCCAGTTCAGGCCGGCGGCATTGCGCAGCTCGGTCATGTCGAGCACGGTGAGCGGCGGCACCTTGATGGTCTTGAACAGCCCGCCGTTGAACCACGGAATGTCGTCGTTGCCGTACAGCCCGCCGTCACGCATCACGCTGAACAGGTTGCGCAGCCCGCCGGTCAGCTTGTCGCTGGTGAGCTTGCGGTTGTTCACCAACCCCTCGAACATGCGCCCGGGCAGCAGGCCCACGTCTTCGGCAAAAAAGCAGAACAGGCATTGCGTGAGGAAATGCGCCACCTCGTCGGCATGCGTTTGCCAGCCTTGCGGGTCGGTTTCTTTGGCCGGGCCGCGCTTGCGCAGGCCTTCGGCCAGCGTGGCAAAGCTGCGCGCGGCCGCTTCGGTGATGTCGCGGCTGGTTTTCTTGGGGCGAAAGCTCTCGGGCGCCGTCCAGATGCGGCGCAGCAGCGCCAGCTTGGCCGGCTGGTCGAGTTCGGCCAGCAGCACCGTGTGCGTCTCGCTCGGGTGGCCGGTGAACTGGGTGTGGATGCGTATCGTCAGGCGGTCGCAGACCACCAGGATGGGCGGATTGCTCAGCGCCAGGCTGTAGCTCAGCAACTGCTTGAGCGCGGCGTCGAGGTTCTTGCCGGGCGCCTTGTTTTCCCAGGCGAATGCACCGCGCCGGAACACATCGGCGTAACCCGTGCGCCCGCCGATGACGCTGTTTTTTTCTTCAAACAGGTAGCCCGCTTCACTGCCGGGCTTGGGCACGCCAAGCAGTTCGCACAAATCCAGGAAATGGCTTTGCGCGCCCTGCTCTTCATTCAGGCCATGGGCGGGGCCGCCGGGACCCCATTTTTGAATAAAGTCCTGGGGCGTCATGGCGTCCTGGCGTTGGAGGTGATGAGGGGAATCGGTGTGGGCGCGGGCCGGGCGGGCCACAGGAAAAAACCCGGCACGAACGCTCTGATGAACGTCGGTGCCGGGTTGTGATGCAGCGTTAGCCCGGAGGAGCGCGGCTTCAGCGCTTGAGCAGCGCCTTCAGCACGTTTTGCAGGCGCCGCGCATTGCCGGCGTCAAACTCGGCGGCCAGCACTTTGGCGGCGTCTTCGCCCCAAGTCTCGGCGGGCGTTGGCGCATTGCGCTTGGTGAGCAATTGCAGCTGCAGCATGCGGCGCGCACTGATGTGCTCGGCAGGCGTCGGCAACTCGGCGGCCATCTCCAGGCGCAGCAGCGCTTCAGAGGCATCCTTTTCAGCCGGTGCGCCCAGCGCCTTGGCCCAGCTGCTGCGCACTGCGGGCGCGACCAGCTTGCCCAGTTCCTGCGCGGCGGGCAGTTGCTCGGGGTCGCGCTTTTCCCAGGCGGTCAGCAGGTTGGTCAGCACTTCGCCGTGGGCCTGCATGGCGAGCTTTTTCAGCGCGTGGTTCGCCGCTTCAAAAGCTTCGCGCTGGGCGCGGAAGGCGGCATCGCCCAGGCGCGGGCCGCGCTCTTCAAATGCCGGACGGTCGCTGAAACGCTCAGGACGGCCTTCGCGCTCGGGGCGGTAAGGCTCGAACTTGTTGTCGGTGCTCTGGCGCGGGCCGCTGGGCTTGCCGCCCGGACGCGCGTCCTTGCGGTCGCCAAACTTGCCGCCACGGCCGGCGGCGACAGGCTCGGCCCGGCGTGCGCCGGGGCGGTCATCGCCGCGCATGGCGACGATGGGCTTGGCGGCGGGTTTTGGCGGCGCGGCAGGCTCTGCCGGCTCGCTGGCGGGCTGGGCGGATTCGGCGAATTCGGCTTCCAGCGCTTCAGGCGTCGGATTGCCGTCGGCATCGAGCGCGGGCGCTACGCTTTCAGTAGCAGCTTGCGCTTGTCCATCCTGCGCTACAGCCTGATTTCCTTCAGAAATCGAAGCTGCTGGCACGGCGTCGGCGGCGGTCTTGGCGTCGGCGGCGGCCTGCACCTGTCCGCGCACGGCGGCTTCGAGCGCTTTGGCAGCGGCATGGATTTTTTGCGCGTCGCCGCTGGCGGTGGCGGCCTCGACGGCCTTGGCGGCTTCAAGCACGTAGCGGTCATGCTCGCCCAGCGCGGCGGCGGCTTTTTCGCGCTCGACGGTCTTGCGCTGGAAGGCGTCGTCAATCGGCTTGCGGAAGGCGTCCCAGAGCTTTTGCTCCTGCTTGCGCTCAATCGGCACGCTCTGCGCTTCATGCTGCCAGCGCTGCTGCAGCGACTTGACGGCGTCGATGCGCAACTGCGGCTCGGCGCCCAACACTTGCGCTTCCTCGATCATGGCGCGGCGGCGGGCCAGGCTGGCGGCGCGGGCGGCGGTCAGACCAGCATCGGCCTTGTCCATGGCGGCTTTCCAGACCGGCTGGATTTCGGCAAAGGCCTTTTCGCCCAGATGGCCGGCTTCGCGCCATTTATCGACAAAGGCGTTCAGGCTGCGGATATGCATCTTCCAGTCGGTGTTGCCCTGGTTGGCTTCAGCCCAGGCGAGCACTTCGTCGATCAGCGCCTGGCGCTGGGCCTTGTGGGCTTCGGCCTGTTCCTTGACCTTTTCAAGCCAGGCTTCGACGACCTTGTGCGCTTCGTTGCAGGCGTCGTCAAAACGCTTCCACAGCGCATGGTTGGGCGTGCCGCCCTGGTCGCTGGTCTTCCACTGTTCGCGCATGTTGCGCAGGGCGTCCTGCTGCTTGCGCCCGCCCAGCGGCTTGGCCACCAGTGCTTCGGCCTTGACGACCAGTTCTTCGCGAATCTGGTCGGCACGCCAGCGCTGCCAGCCTTCGAGTTCGCCGGCGGCGGTCAGCGCGGCGTGCGCGGCAGCTTCGAGCTTGCTGTCGATGTTGCGGATGTTTTCCTTCAGCGCATGGCGCAGGTCGGCGGCGACCTTGGGCGTCGATTTGCCGTGGCCTTCAGTGACTTCATGCTCCAGCCGGGCCAGCGCTTCCTGCACGATGGCGGCGGATTTGGCGCGCAGCTCGTTCAGGGCGCCGGGTTCCATCTTGGCCTTGGGCGCACGCGCGGGCTGGCTGCCGTCGGCAGTCGCCTGGGCTTCGGATTTTGATGTCGGCAGGCCGCGTGCGGCGCGCAACTCGTCGGCCCAGACCGGCACGGCGGGCAGCGGTGCGGCGGCGTCTTCGGCGGCTTTCACCGTCAAGGCGAGCGCGCCCTGGAAAGCGTCCCAGACGGCCAGCAACTGGCCGCGCGAGGCGTCGAGCAGCGGCGGGAACTTGCCATCGACGCTGGCCCAGTTGGCATCCTGCGCGAGTTCGTCGGCCTGGGCCTGCCAGTGCGCCACGTCGGCGCGCAGGGTGTCAAGCACGGCCTCGGCATCGCGCCAGGGCTTGATCGACAGCACTTCGATGCGCTGCGCGATCAGCACGGCGGCCTCGCGCTGCACCTGGGTGCGGTGCTGCAGGTCTTCAATCGTCTTGACGCGCTCGGCGAGCTGCACTTTCAGGCCGGCCAGCGGTTCCTTGGACAGCGGCGCGCCGGCCTTGGCGGCGTCGCGCTGCCAGGCCAGGGCATCGGCCAGGTTGAGCTTGGGCAGGGCCAGCAGCGACTTGGCTTTTTCGGCCCATTCGGCAGCGATGATTTCCTGGCCCTTGCTGCGCTTGACTTCGTCGAGCTTTTCCTTCAATGGCTTGGCCGCGCCCTTGTCGCGGTTGGCCAGGTCTTTATAGACTTCGGCCATCTGCTCGGGCGTGGGTTCGGTGGCCAGCCACTGGCGGATGCGGGAAGCCCGCTCGCCCGAGGTGGCCGCTGAAAAAGCGCCGCCCGTCAGGCCGTCCAGCGGATGGGCTTCAGCACTTTTGGCGACGCTGGTTTTCACGGCAGCGGCTGGCGTGGGTTCGGCTTTGGAGGATTTGGACAAGAAAGAGCGCAGCATAGTTAAAAATCGTTTCGGAAAAAAAAGCAGCCAGAGACAGCACCTGCACCCAGCATTCGAAGCCCCGGACCGGCGTGCCTGCCGGCACTTGGTAAACAATCACGGGGGCGAAGAACTGGAAGGTCTGTCAGCGGAGGAATTCGGGTCATGGCTTGCAAGGCCTGAATACCTACAGCTTTAAAAATTAAAGCAATCCGCTTATTTTCGCTGTTTTTACGGCATTGCCAAATTAAGTTCAGCATGCGGGGTCGATTTGGCCTCTGGCGGCATGGCCTTGGCCGCCCCGAGGAACAGCCGCGCGGGCGGCAGACCCCGGGAAATCAGGTAATCCTTGACGCTGATGGCACGCTTCACCGCCAGTTCGTGCAGGGCTTCGGGGCTGGCCGGAATCCCGGCCAGCAGCAGCTTTTCCATCTCGGCGACCGGCTGGTCCTTGACCAGGCCGATCAGGTTGCGCGGCTTGGGCAGCTCGGACTGCTTGTAGACGGCCTTGAGCAGCGCCGGGTATTCGTCCGGGCTGACGCTTGTCTCAGGCGATAGCGCCAGGCCATCCCGAACCATCTGGCGGCGTTTTTCGGCGCGCACCTTCTCGGCCAACTGCTCGCGCTGGAAACCATCGCGCTCGGCGTCCAGGCTGCTGGTGCCGGCCACCGTGAGCACCAGCGCGGGGCGCTCGGCCAGCGCCTTCGCCACCTTGTCGAGCCCGGCCCGGGCATCGGGCGACAACTGCGCGCTGCCGGCGGCAAAATCGACCCGGCCCAGCTCGTCGCCACCGCCGCCCAGCGCATGGGCCAGCAGGCTGAACGGCGCGGTGATGGCCTTGACGATGACATTCAGAATCACCTTGACGATGACCGGCCCCAGGCTGAACTGCGGATCATTGAGCGAGCCGCTGATGGGCAAATCAAGGTCGATCACGCCGTTGCGGTCGGCCAGCAGGGCGACGGCCAGCTTGACCGGCAGGCTGGCCGTCGAGCCCGCCACCTTGTCGCCAAAGCTGAGCTGGTTGAGCACCAGCTTGTTGCGGGCGGTGAGGCGGCCGTCGGGCAGCACCACGTAGTTCACATCGACGCTCATCTTGCCGCGTTCGATGCCGTAGCCGGAATACTTGACGGCATAGGGCGACAGCGGCGGCAGCTCCAGGTCGCGCACCTTGCCGGTGATGTCCAGCGCCAGCGGCGTGACCAGCGGGTTGAGCTTGCCCAGGATTTCGAGCGACGCCGTGCCTTCGGCCTTGCCGCGCAATTCCAGGTCGGCCATGGCGGGTGCGGCCGCCTGGCCAGCAGGCGCGCTTGCCGCCACGGACGAAAACGCGCTGAGCTTGCCGGTCAGCTCGCTCAGGTCGGCCGAGTAGTTGGGCTTGATGAAGCGGTCCGAAAACCGGACCTGGCCGTTGATCAGGCTGATCGGGCCAATGTTGACGATGGGCGGCGGGCTGGCTGGCGCGGCGGCTGGATTTTTCAGGTCTTTCATGCCTTTTGCGCTTTCCTGGCTTGCGTCAGCAGCTACTTTTTTCGTAGCATCCTGATGGGCGGTGGAAGCGGGCGCCGCCGGTTTCACCAAGTCCTGCAGGTTGATGCGGCCGTCGGGCATGACGATGACGCGGGCAAAAAAGTCGCTCAGCACGGTTTCCTTCACGTCCACCCGCGTCGCCTTGCCGGGCTCCAGCGCCACTTTCAGGCCGCGCACATTGAGCGCTTTCCAGGCCAGCAGGTCTTCGGCGGGCGCCAGCGTGTTGGCCCTGAACTGCTCCAGCGCCACGTCGCCAGCCGCCTCTAGCTGCGGGCCGGCGGCGGTCTGGCGGTAGGCCACCCGGCCCATGAAGCTGGCATCGGCGCGCAGCAGTTCGATGTTGAGCGCGCCGGCAAAATAAGGCTCGAAGGCCTGCACCGGCAGCCGCTCGACGGCCAGCTGGCCCTTGGCCTGCAGCGGCGCCAGGGCCAGGCTGCCCTTGAAGTCCAGCTTGCCGGGCGGGGACCGGCCCGTGGCCAGTCGCAGCGAGGCCGACAGCGGCATGGCTTGGACGGCTTGCGCCTTGCCGGCCGGGCTGTCGCCCAGCACCAGCCCGCCGAGCTGGGCTTTTGCCGCAGTGACCTCGAATGCCACCGGCTTGGCGCCGGCCTTGTCGGAAAACGACACCGTGCCGCCGTCCAGCAGCACTTCGTTGATGGCGACCGCCCACGACGGCGCACCGGTCCCGGTTTTTGGGGCGGCGGGCGGCGCGGCTTGGCCGTGGCTCACCAGCCAGCGTTCGTACATCCAGCGCTTGGCGGCGTCGCGCTCCACCCTTGCCCGGGGCTGGCTGAGCTGCATGTGGGCAGCCTTGAAGGACTGGCCCGGCAGGTCAATCTCCACCTGCGCCAGTTCCGCGCGCTGAATCGACACCAGCGAGGTGGCACCTTGCGCCAGCTGCACATCGCTGACCGCGATGGCGGGCGCGGTGATGCGCAATGCCTGCGGCTGATCGGCCAGGGCGGCCTGCCACTTCACGCCAAGCTGGGCATCGAGCCGGCCATTGAGCGCCGGCAGCAAGAACTGGCCGACATATTTGGCCGCCATGCTGAGCGGCCAGGCGGCGACATCGGCCGTGATATCGGCGGCCCGGTCGGTGGCCGAACCCTTGAAGGTGACGAGTGCCGGAGCCGGCGCCGTCACTGGCGCAGGCGCAGGCGCAGGCGATTTCGCCACGGCCTTGCCCTGCGTCGGCACATTCAGGGCCGACGGGTCCAGCCCCAGCGAGCCGTTGAACTGCAGGGGTGCGCTGGCCGCAAACGGATAGGCAATCGCCGAGGCGTTCAGCACCAGATCCTTGAGCCGGATCTGGGCGGGCGACGGCAGGGTTTCGTCGCGCCAGTTCACCGAACCGCCCCGCACGTTCACCCTGGTGACCAGAACTGTCCACGGAATGGCTGACGCCACAGCTTGATTTTTTATATCATTTTGGCCATTTGCGCTTGCAGCACCTGCGCTAATAGCTATGTTTTTTGTAGCACTTTGCGCATCGACCGGAAGCAGGTTCAATCGCCCTGCCCGGTCGCGCGTGATGGACAGCGTGGGCGCAGTCAGCTCGACTGCAGACAGCTTGACCATTTGCTCCAGCGGCCGCACATCGTCCAGCGTGAGGTGCAGGCGGTCAAACGCCAGCAGCTCAGCGCCGGCGCCCGGCGCGGCATCGGGTCCACTCGCCTGCAGCAGCCGCACCTTGTCGGCCGTGACGCTGCCGGAAATCCTGACGACCGGCGCCGCAGTCTGCTCGAACGCCACCTTGACATCGGCATGCAGCACGGCGCTTTGCAGCCTGAAAGGCAGGCTGGCGGGCCAGTACGCCAGGTAGGGCTGCAAATCGAAGCCGCGCAGCGCGAAGGCGGCGTCGGTTTTATGGTTGCTGGCAAACGGCGTGGCGACGGCAGCCGTGTCAAAACGGCTGCCATTGAGGGTAAAGGCCAGGTGCGGCGCGGTCTTGATCTCTCGCTGCGAAGCCAGGTTGCTTAAAAACGGAACCGCCAGGCGCAAGTCGCGCAGCGCATGCGTCTTATGAACGGATTGATCCACGAAGTCGATCTGGCCACCGCTCAGCACCAGGTTGTAAAGCGAGAACTGCGGCGCTTCGCCGGCAGGCTGCGCATCAGGTTTTTTTAGCCGCGCCAGGATGTCGTCAATGTCATAGCGCCCCTGGCCGAGGTAGGTGAGCGAAGCCACCGGCTCTTCGACCACCAGCGCATCGGCCACGGGCGCCAGCCGCAGCAGGGACGCCAGTTCCGCATCTATATAGAGACGCCTGATTTTCAGCTGGGGAGCTGCCGGGGCGGCAGGCGGCTGGAGCGCGGCTGGCTGGGCTTTGGCGATGGCCAGGTCATTGATCGTCAATTCGAGCGTCCAGGGCTTGAAATCCACCGCCCCCACGCTGACGCGACGGCCCAGTTTTTCAGTGCCAATCTTCTCCAGTTGCGACTTCAGGATGAAGGGCACGGCAGCATAAGCCAGCGCCCAGAGCAGCAGCCAGGCGCCGACCGCCCAGAGCACGCGGCGATGCCAGCGGGGCGAGCGAAGCACGGCGCCAGCGCCAGCCAAAACGGTTTTTCCACGAAGCGGCCACTTGTTGTGATTCATTGCATTGCCAGACAGACTCAGGTGCCGAGTTTTTAATACCCGGCGCCAAAGGTCAATGCCTTGTTTTTGGAGGATTTACGGTGACCGGAAATGAAAAACCCCGGTCAGCAGCGCTGACCGGGGTTGATGGCGGGCATAAGACCCATGCCATCGGGCTTCGCAAAAGGAGAGATGAATCGTCTCACAGTGCGTTGGAAGCAAGTGATTGCTTCCGTTTTTTACCGGGACTGGTTACCCGGTTGATGTCCGAAAACTCGGACAACTGCAGATTAAACCGGGTACCTCCTACCGACAAGCCTAATTTTTCAATCACGATTCACAGGGCGATTGGTGTTTTCTTTACCTCCTTTTTGACGCTGCGCGGCACTGCAAATGCCTCGGCAAAGCGCGCATTCAGCGCAGGCAGACCGTGAGGATCAAGGCGCCATTCCCAAGCACTTTGACCATCCCACTTTCAAATGTTACTGAAAGCAAGCTTTGAAAAGAAACAAGCACAACCGTGAAATTAGTCCTTTTTCAGTGAAAAAAAGAGGTTTTCAATCATTTTTTGATATATCAAATTGATTCGTTATTATTGACAGGTTATTAATGAGCCCAATAGAATGCCCCAAGCCCCCCTAAGACCAGGGCTTGTCCGAACTCACTGCCCGTCCCGGCAGCCTCATCGAGGGTCAACAACCAGCAGGCATCTGCCTGGTTTTATGGCGACCCAATCAAAGCCTGCGCAGCCTTACAAGGTTTGCATGCAAAGAAAGGAGTGCTAATGACAGCGCTAGTAAATAACCGTCTTGATTTGAACATCAAGACACATCTGAAAAGTGTACGCAGCGGCCTTGCCACGGTCGCGGACGATATTGCCCGGGGATTTTTCGTTATCACCCACAGCAGCTTTGCCCTTCTGGGCCTGGCTGTCGTGTTTGCCGTGGTCACCTTGATGGCCCGGCCCGACCTGCGTGACGCGGGCGAAGTCAGGCTCATGGCGTGGCTGCAGGAACGCCGCGCTCCAGTGGTTACCCCGGCTACCCTGGTTACCCCGCAAGTGGCCGTGCTCAAGGAGCCGGTTCCGGTTGAACCCGCTGCCACCCCCAAGCCCAAGGCACTTTCCACCCAGCAGGCCGCAGTGGCCTCGTGGATCAGCAAGAAATATTCGGTGGCGCTCGAACCCGTGGGCGCCCTGGTCGCGGAAGCCTTTGAGATCGGCTACAAGGTCAAGCTCGACCCGACGCTGATCCTGGCCATCATGGCGATTGAATCGGGCTTCAACCCGTTTGCCCAGAGCCCGGTGGGCGCGCAGGGCCTGATGCAGGTGATGACGCAAGTCCATCACGACAAATACGCCAAGGTGGGCGGCAAGCTGGCGGCCTTTGATCCGATGGCGAACCTGCGCGTTGGCGTCAAGGTGCTGCAGGAATGCATCAGCCGCGCCGGCTCCATTGAAGGCGGGCTGAAATACTATGTTGGCGCGGCCAACCTCGAAAGCGATGGCGGCTATGCCGGCAAGGTCATGGCCGAGCATGCGCGCCTGCTGGCCGTGGTCGGCGGCAAGCGTCCGCCCACATCGCGGCAGTATGCCTCTCCAGCGCCTTCGCGCCCTGTTCCGGTGTCATTGCCGGCCAACGCTTCGGCCAGGCAGGAGTCGAACGAGAAGCCAGCAGAAGAAGTGGCGCTGCTGGGTCAGTCCTGATCGGCTGAGCTTGCGGCCAGGCACCCTACGCTACACTAGCGCGGTGCGCGACTGGCGATAGGCCTCATGGTTTCACAACTCTGAAGGCCGACGTGGGACACCACGGGGAAGCGCACCGTTTGAGGTCATCTGGCCAAAAAGCGTTCAGCCGTTCGCCTGGGCAGCCCTTGCTTCCTTTGCTCTGCAATCTTGAGCCAAAGGACAAGGAACCAAAGTCTTGAAGGACTGCCATGTACCACCGCAATATTCTCATCGAACAGACCGACCCCGAAATCTTTGCCGCCATCCAGGCTGAAAACGCCCGCCAAGAGCACCACATCGAGCTGATCGCCAGCGAAAACTACGCCTCGCCCGCCGTCATGGCCGCGCAAGGCTCGCAACTCACCAACAAATACGCCGAAGGCTACCCCGGCCGCCGCTACTACGGCGGCTGCGAACATGTCGATGTGGCCGAGCAACTGGCCATCGACCGTGTCAAGCAGATCTTTGGCGCCGATGCCGCCAACGTCCAGCCGCATTGCGGCGCATCGGCCAACGAAGCCGTGTTCCTTGCCTTCCTCAAGCCCGGCGACACCATCATGGGCATGAGCCTGGCCGAAGGCGGCCACCTGACGCACGGCATGGCGCTCAACATGAGCGGCAAATGGTTCAACGTCGTTTCCTACGGTCTCAATGACAAGGAAGAGATCGACTACGAAGCGATGGAGCGCAAGGCGCACGAAACCAAACCCAAGCTGATCATTGCCGGCGCCAGCGCCTACTCGCTGGCAATTGATTTTGAACGCTTCGCCAGGGTGGCCAAGGATGTCGGTGCGATTTTCATGGTTGATATGGCGCATTACGCCGGCCTGATTGCCGCCGGCATTTACCCCAACCCGGTGCCGCACGCGGACATCGTGACTTCGACCACGCACAAGAGCCTGCGCGGCCCGCGCGGCGGCATCATCCTGATGAAGGCGCAGCACGAAAAAATCATCAACAGCGCAATCTTCCCCGGACTGCAGGGCGGCCCGCTGATGCATGTGATTGCCGCGAAAGCCATCGCCTTCAAGGAAGCGCTGTCGCCAGAATTCAAGATTTACCAGCAGCAAGTCCTGAAGAATGCCCAGATCGTCGCCGAAACCCTGACCCAGCGCGGCCTGCGCATCGTCAGCGGCCGCACCGAAAGCCACGTCATGCTGGTCGATTTGCGCGCCAAGGGCATCACCGGCAAGGAAGCCGAAGCCGTGCTGGGCAGCGCCCACATGACCATCAACAAAAATGCGATTCCGAACGACCCGGAAAAGCCGATGGTCACCAGCGGCGTGCGCATTGGCACCCCCGCCATGACCACGCGCGGTTTTGGCGACGAGGAAGCGCGCATGACCGCCAACCTGGTGGCCGATGTGCTGGACAACCCGCGCGATGCCGCCAACATCGAGGCGGTTCGCGCCAAGGTTCACGCCCTGACCAGCCGCTTCCCGGTTTACGGCTGAACGCCATGAAGGGCGCAGCAGCTATTAATTCAATAGCTGCTTGCGCCCATGCCTATTGCGCAAACGCCCTGAAACGCTTGAAAAATTGCCAGGAGGACTCATGAAATGTCCTTTTTGCGGTCACCTTGAAACCCAGGTTGTGGAAACCCGGATTTCCGAAGACGCCGAATTCATACGCCGCCGCCGCCAGTGCGGCGCGTGTGAAAAACGCTTCACCACCTACGAGCGGCCCGACGTCAGCTTTCCGTCCATCGTCAAAAAGGACGGCCGCCGCACCGACTACCAGCGCGGCAAAATCCTAGGCTCGATGCGGCTGGCCCTGCGCAAGCGCCCGGTCAGCACCGCGCAGATCGATGCAGCCGTCGAGCAGATCGAGGAAAAGCTGCTGAGCCTCGGGCTGCGCGAGGTGGCTTCGAGCCGCCTGGGCGAATTGGTCATGCTGGAGCTGAAAAAGCTCGACAAGATCGCCTACATCCGCTTTGCCAGCGTGTACCGGAGCTTTGAGGATATTGACGAGTTCAAGACGCTGGTGGATGAGGTTGGGCGGTAGCCGCTGTTGAAAAAGCCAAGCAACTTACCGTTTGTCACACCAATGGCTGCGCTCGTCGGGCGCTGAGTTCAATGACTAGCCTGGCTGGTTAAAGTCGAGTTCTATGAAATCGCTTGAGCTATCCCGCAATTCTTTCAACTCCAAGGGTAATGGATTCACGCTGATTGAGGTCATGGTCAGCCTGGCGATTCTGGGAATTCTGGCTGCATTGGCGGCGCCCAGCTTTTCCGAGACGATCAAACGTTACCGAGTCAATGCAATTAAAGATGATTTGATAGCATCTATGCAGGCTGCTCGGTCCGAAGCCATTCGCAGAGGTACGTCAATCACTTTGATTCGACTGCCCGGCTGCGGTGCGGAGGCAAATGACACTGATATTTGGAGTTGCGGTTGGCTGACGGTTGTGGGCACCATTCCAGATACTAGAGACGTAAATACTTCCGAACAAAACAGCGCATTACAAATTACGACGGTACCAACTGGTTATGACGTGATGCATACCGGCAGCGGCAGAAAAGTAATATTCAACCGTTGGGGTCAAGCAGGAGTAGGGCAAAAATTTGTGATCACTCAAAGCAATGATGGTGTTGCTGGCACAGCAACCCTGACCCTTTGCATGAGCAGTGGTGGCAGAACACGCAGCGTGAAAGGTGAGGCAACATGCAACTAAAGCAAGACACGCGCAGCGTGTGCAGCGGCGCCAGCCAATCCCGTCAACGCGGCCTGAGTCTGATTGAGGCCATGGTTTCAATAGTTATATTGGCCTTGGGCATGATGAGTTTGGCCGGTGTGCAAGCCCGTTTATTGGTCGAATCGCGCACTACAAATTCACGCGCCATTGCGGTTGGCCTCATTGAGGATCTCACCAACCGCATGCTGCTCAATCGTGACGCGGCACTGGCCAACCGCTACGCTTTGGCATGGAGCGCGACCAAAACAGTGCAGGACTGCACGCTCGCACAATGCACCGGCGCGCAACTGGCGCAATCAGACTTAAACACTTGGCGTAATGCTGTGCTTGCTAGCCTGCCATCCGCCAATGCAACCGTTTTTCAATCGCCAAATGATTCGCGCCAAATTGGCATTGCCATTGGGTGGACGGCTAACGAAAGCAAAGCGGAAGGTACGACAACTTCAGAAAAAGCTGCCTACAAGGCCCCGTTTGCCGTCACTGCCGGTGCCAATGGCGTGGAGTGCCCCGCAAACCTCATCTGTCATCTAGTGTATGTACAACCATAAGCGCACCCGCCACAGTAAAAGGTTTCAACGCGGCTTCTCGCTGATGGAGTTGATGGTCGGCCTGACCATTGGTCTGCTGGTGGTAGTGGCAGCCCTCGGCAGTTTTCTGTATACGCAAATCAGCTCTGGTGTGGTGGGTGACAGCGCTCGGCTGCAACAAGAAGCAGACAACACATTTCGCATCTTGGGTTTTCAGATCCAGCAGGCCGGTGCAATCAACTTGGGACAAAGCACAACTGACCCGGATAGAGTGATCTTCAGCAGCGCGTTCACGGGGTTCGATCCCACGACCACAGGCGCAACAGCGGGCCAAATTTTTTCCATTCATGGCTTAGAGGGTGCGAGCAACGCCCCAGACACGCTCCGCGTGAGTTATCAAGACGGCAACGGTACCACGCATGATTGCCTAGGCAACACGCTCCTAACAAGCAACACATGGAACAACGCACGACGCAATATTCGTATGGACAACCAGTTTACTGTGGACACCGCAAAAAAAGAGTTGAATTGCGCGGGTGCCACTGCTGCGGGGGCACAGCCGATTGCCGATGGCGTTGAAGACTTTCAAGTCACTTACGGCGTCCAGACTGTTGCTGGGGGCGTACTGCAATACCAGTTTTACACAGCTGATCTTGTCCCTGACTGGACCAATATTCAGGCAGTGACTGTTTGCCTTCAGTTTATTGGTGAAAACCGAGGCAATCCGCAGCCCGGCCTGGTTGTCACTGGTTGTCGCGGTCAGACAGTCACCAACGATGGCTTGCTACGCAAGGTATTCCGGCGCACATACAGCCTACGCAATGCTCTTTTATAAAAACGCATGAACGCAATTCATAACTTGACCACTAAGCATTCGCAGCGTGGCATCGCCTTACCAACCGTGCTAGTTCTTCTGTTGCTAAGCATCATTTCGGTACTCGGCGCATTCAAAGTCGGCTTTTTGAACGAGATCATGGTGGGCAACATCAGCGACTACAACCGAGCTAGGGCTGCGGCTGAAGCGCTGGTACGCGATGCCGAAATGGACATTCTCGGGCGCAGGCCGCCATACACAACCGTTCAATCCGACGGCACCCGCGGGTTCCCGTGCCGGCCCAACCCGCCAAACAGCACCACCACCTTGGCTGCCGAAGCCGGCTACGTCGGCTGCCGGAACAAAGCCTTGGCAAACACGCCATGGTTTCCAAGGAGCAGCGAAGAATTTGACGATGTTAGCGACATTGTTGCGGCCAACAATGCTACGCGCCGGTGTAAGGCAGGCATTTGCATGCCCTTGAACATGAATGATCTCAGCGCTATTGAAAACAATTTATCTGACATGAAGCAATTTGGCGCGACTTACGGTTTATATACCCGTAATGCCCTGTCAAACCCAGATGTTGCGGGTAATCCACTACTCAACGGTACGGGCAACAATGCCAGCGCATGGTACTGGGTTGAAGCTTTCCGGTACGGCGAATTCGTCAGCAGTGGCGCAAGCCCAGCTGGGAATTTGACGCCCGAGCCTAGCGCCAGTTTTGTTTATCGAATTACAGCCATTGCACAGGGCTTGAAAGGCGGTACGCGTGTCGTCATCAAGTCAACATTTGTACCCTATCCAGCCAGCCAGGGACAGTGACGTCAGCAGCGTTAATTAACTTTGAAATAACCAGTGAATAAACTCATGAGCTTTCAATTTTCAAAAATTCTTGATGCGAAATACATTAAAAAATTTAATGGTACTACTGGGTTAATTACATTGAAGTCAAGAAAGTGCAAATATTTTACTATCCGGCCACTAGTCGCGGCCTGTGTAGCTTTACTCGCTGCAGCACCCACATTATCGGTCGCAGCACTAGCGCTTGCCCAGTACCCACCCGTCAGCGGCGGGAACGAACCTGCACCGAATGTCATTATCTCAGTGGATGACTCGGGGAGTATGAACTGGGATGTAAATGGAAATAGCACGAACACGACAAATAATAAAAGAATAACGCTTCTCAAAAACTCATTAAAATCGGTGTTTGGCAACCCAACGGCAAACCCGCCGACCAACGGAGTAGTTCCCGACAATCGCATTCGTCTGGCATGGCAAGTGATGCATAACAACGGCGATGCATCAGGCGCAAGTTCCTTAACACCTGGGAACACCAATTCCATGAAGGCGTTCAGCGGCACTCACAGAACCAACTTCAACACCTTTATTAATTCGCTTAGTGCAAGCGGTGATACTCCCAGTCACAAAATGGCCAAGCAGGCGCTGGACTATATGAAGTCGCCAGCTGGAACCAATAGTCCTTGGGCGGATATGCCCGGAACAGCGCAAACAACGCAATATTTGAGCTGCCGCCGCAGTTACCACATTTTCATGACGGATGGAGGGTGGAACTCTGATCCCCGGGAATTTGTTGGCAACGCCGACGGCACAGCACGCACACTTGGCGATGGCACGACTAGCTATGATCCCGCCTCAGCACAAGTTCGCATCTATAAGGATGCGTATGGTGGCGGTAAGGATATTTGGGTCGACTCCGGTTGGCGTGATCCTGGCCACTGGGAACGGCAAGACTACCCAAGCACCTTGGCTGATTTTGCCTTTGAGAGTTGGGCCTCTGATTTGCAGAACGGAAGCAACAGCACTCAAAACATGGTAAATAATGTGCGTCCACTCATTAAAAAGAATGGGGTCGAAACGGTGGGCGGTGTCGGTCTTCAAGAATTTTGGAATCCAAAAAACGATCCCGCAACCTGGCAGCATATGGTGACTCACACCATAGGATTTGGCAACGAAGCGACGTCATGGAGTAGAAACAATACTGATTTCGAACCCTATTGGAACAACCCAACCAACAGCACCAACAGCACCTATGGGGGAGGATATCCTCGATTGGTAAGCGGTGACGTGACTTGGCGCGACCCCATTGATAACTGCGATACTGACTGTCGTCCGTTTGAACTTTGGCACATGGCGCTTAATGGTCGGGGAAAGTTTTATCCCGCTGTCAACGCTGATTCATTAACCGCAGCATTCAACGATATTCTTAGCACTGTTATTGCAGATACATCAAGGCCGCTGGTCTCTATTGCTGCCAATTCAAGTTCTCTGCGATCCGGGCTGAATGCCTATCTCGCGGGGTATGCTTCAGAAAATTGGTTAGGCACATTAACTGCCCGCCCCATCGACAGTACGACAGGGACCATTGGAGCCTCTGCGACGTGGGATGCAGCAGCATTGCTTGACGATGCGAACTATTCAGTCAGTAGCCGGTTTGTGCTTTCCTACAACGGCACAGCAGGAATTGCGTGGACAACCTGGAACGATTTTCCCACTGCACAAAAGACTCCCCTAGACAAAAACAGCAGCGGTACCGTAGACAGCAAGGGACAAAACCGGGTGGATTACCTACGGGGTGACAGAACCAAAGAAGCCTCTCAGACTAATGGTGTGTTTCGCAACCGGAGTTCACGTTTGGGGGACATCGTAAACTCCAATATCTGGTACACCGGCAAGCCTGCCAGCGGTTACTCCTTCAGCAACTATGACACTTTCAGGTCAACAAACACGGGTGGTAAGGGTGGCCGAACTCCCATGATTTATGTGGGTGCCAACGATGGCATGCTGCATGGTTTTGCTGCAGGCAACTGGCCAAATGAAACTTCACCCACAATTGTCGGCGGGAAAGAACTTCTTGCCTATATTCCCCAAGGTGTTGCTCAAGGTGATCTGCGCAAACTCACCGATACCGGTTACAGCCACCAATATTTTGTGGATGGGAGTCCTTTCACAGGTGACGCCTACCTTGGTACCACACCCGCGTGGGCTACCGTGCTTGTAGGGAGTCTGGGGGCAGGTGGCAAAGGCTATTTTGTACTCAACGTCACGGACCCAGCGAACTTCACAACGTCCAATGTTGCGAATCTGGTTATCAAGGACACCACGGCGACGACAGATGCAGACATCGGCAATATTATGTCGCCCCCCGTGGTTGATGACGCCATTGCAGGCAAGTCGCGTCAAATTGTGCGCATGAATAATGGGAGATGGGCTGCAGTACTCGGCAACGGCTACAACAGTACCAATGAGGCCCCAGTGCTGCTCATTCAATACCTGGACGGGGACAAAGCTATCAAGAAACTCTCTCCCTGTGCAGACACAAGCGCGACTTGCAGTTTTAAAGGCAACAATGGATTGGCTAGCCCACAGTTGATTGACCTCAATGGCGACGGCAAGCTGGATATTGCCTATGCAGGCGACCTGAAGGGTAATGTGTGGAAGTTCAATTTATCCAGTGCGACCGAGTCCGACTGGTCGACAGCTTTTTCAGGCCAGCCGTTCTTTGTGGCCAAGACCGTTGCATCTGTTACTCCTTCCATTGCATCGGTGAATCAACCCATCACGACCGCGCCGTTCTGGATGCCGCATCCTAGCGGTGGAATCATGCTGGCTGTCAGCACGGGACAAAATCTGACTATCGCAGATCAGACCAATACGAACACTAACTCCGTATATGGTCTTTGGGACAACAGCACATTTTCTTATGGAACAAGTGGCGTCACCATTACGGATGGAACCGCCATTAATACCACTAGCAGTACAGGTTTGCCAAGTACCTTAGTACAACAAACCATATCAACCACTCCAATTATAGATGGAGGTAAAAATTACTATACCTCATCAACCAATGCCGTCATTTATCCCGCCAAACGTGGCTGGTACTTGAACTGGTCAATGGCCGCTGGTCAACGTGTATTGCACAATTCAAGGGCATTTTCAGGACAGAAAGTTTTGATTCAAAGCACGGTTCCAAAATCAGGAGGAGCCGCAAGCGGAGAAACCTGCTCTCCCACTACAAGCACTGAGCGCAGTTTCTTATCTGTTTTCAACATGTTTACTGGAAAACCATCAGCACTACCTGCATTCTCACTTACAAGCACTACCACATCCAATACCAATATAACTACGATTGAGAACACTACTAGCGGTGACAACCTAATACTTCGTACGGATGAGGTGATTAAAGTTGTAAATACTTGTCCCGTCGGGGAATCATGTACTTCAAAGGATTTAAATCCCGATAAATATATAGGCATTCGTGCAAACTGGCGTGAAATTCAATAATTCTGGATATTACTTGTGACTATGGAATACGACAAAGAATATACCCGTTACGTCGCTGGCTTCACCTTGATAGAGGTGATGATTACAGTAGCTATCATTGGCATATTGGCTTCGATTGCCTTGCCGTCATATCAAGAATACATTCGGCGAAGCCACCGGGCCAATGCGCGCAATACCCTGATTCAGGCTATGCAGTGGATGGAGCGTGCAGCGACTTCCACGGGAGCCTACCCGACGGGTGCCAACATACCCGATGGCATTAAGGTCGTGGAAGGCGGAAGATACGCCAACGTGTCGGTAACCAATTCAACAACCAGCACTTACACATTTACGGCTGCTCCAGCAGGCGCGCAAATCTCAGACAAATGCGGCTCTTTCATAATTGATCAAGCGAATCGACGTACCGTGAGTGTGAGCACGGATGCTACGTTTGCTGCTGATTGCTGGGGACGCTGAGGCAGTGGAACTCTGCGTACCAGACACAGAAATGATGCCTCGTGCTGTTGCCCTTGCCCTCGCAGCCATGCGTATCACATCACCCAACCCCCGCGTAGGCTGCGTTCTCACCTCCTCTGGGGATGTCTTGGGTCAAGGCCACACGCAAGCGGCTGGTCACCCGCATGCCGAAATCATGGCTCTGCGCGATGCAGCCGCACAAGGCCATTCGGTTGTAGGCGCCACGGCCTACGTCACCCTCGAACCCTGCTCGCACCACGGCCGCACCGGCCCTTGCTGCGACGCACTCATCGCGGCAGGCATCAAAAAAATCGTGGCTTCCATCGCAGACCCCAACCCCCTTGTCTCAGGCCAGGGCTTTGAGCGCTTGCGCGCAGCCGGCATTGAAGTCGAAGTCGGCCCCGGCGCTGCCGAATCACGCGAACTCAATATCGGGTTTTTCAGCCGCATGATCCGCAAGACACCCTGGGTGCGCATGAAAATGGCGGCGTCGCTGGATGGCACGACGGCGCTCGCCAATGGCCAGAGCCAGTGGATCACCTCGGCCGAAGCCCGCGCCGACGGCCATGCCTGGCGCGCGCGCGCCTGCGCCGTGCTGACGGGCATCGGCACCGTGCTGCAAGACAATCCGCGCCTGGATGTGCGGCTGGTCAGCACGCCGCGCCAGCCGCACCTGATCGTCGTGGACAGCCGGCTGGAGACACCGCTGGATGCTCATCTTTTCATAGCTGGACGCGCGCTCTACATCTACGCCGCAGTCCAAAATGAAGCAAAAAAACAAGCCCTGGAAGCAAAAGGGGCCACCGTTATCTATCTGCCCGATGCCAACGGAAAAGTAGATTTGACCGCCATGGTTCAAGACCTGGGCCGCCGCGAAATCAACGAGTTGCATGTCGAAGCCGGCAGCAAGCTCAATGGCTCGCTGATCCGCGCCGGGCTGGTCGATGAATTCCTGCTTTACCTGGCGCCCAAACTGCTCGGGCCGGGCCAGGGCATGGCGTCGTTCGGGCCGTTGCAGGCACTTTCCGACGCGGTTGAGTTGCAGTTTCAATCCACCGACAGGGTCGGCGCCGACTTGCGGATAGTTGCCCGCGTCGCTGGGCGGGACCAGTTCTAGGCCCCTTTGCCGTTATTGCGTCAGGGCGGTCCACAGCGATCCAGCCGTCTTTTCACGCCTTTAACCGCCCTCTTGCGCGTTCCACCTCATTTCCCTGCGAAAATAGCCGGATGTTTACCGGAATCATCACCGGCATGGGGCGCATCATCGCCATCCATAGCCAAGGCAGCTCTTCACATCATGGCAAGCGACTCACTGTCGAAACACCTGCGGGTTATCTCGATGACGTGGAGCTAGGCGACAGCATTGCGCTCAACGGCGCATGCATGACGGCCACATCGCTGGACCCGGCCAACAACCGCTTCACCATCGATATCTCCGCCGAATCGCTGGACAAAACCTGCGGCCTGGACCAGCCCGGCATCATCAACCTCGAAAAAGCACTGCGCGCCCATGACCGCCTCGGCGGTCATATCGTCTCCGGCCATGTCGATGGCATCGGCAGCGTCACGCATTTCGACGAGGTGGGTGAAAGCTGGGAACTTCGCATCCTTGCGCCGCAAGCACTGGGCAAATACCTGGCCTACAAAGGCTCCATCACGGTCAACGGCGTGAGCCTGACGGTGAACCGGGTCGTTGACCTGGCGGGTGATGCAGATGGCACGGCGGGCTGCGAGATCAGCATCAACCTGATTCCCCACACCGTTCAGAACACGGCGCTTGGCCAGCTGGCCCAAGGCTCCCAGGTGAACCTGGAAATCGACCTGATTGCACGCTATGTCGAGCGCATGCTTCAAGACTCCCCCATCCAACAACCCATTGCCCAATGACCCCTCTGATTTCCCCTGTTGAAGACATCGTGGCCGACATGCGCGCCGGCCGCATGGTCATTCTGGTTGACGAAGAAGACCGCGAAAACGAAGGCGACCTGGTGCTGGCCGCCGACCATGTGACGCCCGAAGCCATCAACTTCATGGCGCGCTTTGGCCGTGGCCTGATCTGCCTGACGCTGACGCGCGAGCGCTGCGAACTACTCAAGCTCCCGCCCATGGCGGCGCGCAACGGCGCGCAGTATTCCACCGCCTTCACGGTGTCAATTGAAGCCGCCGAGGGCGTGACCACCGGCATTTCAGCGGCCGATCGCTCGCGCACGGTGCAGGCCGCCGTCGCCAGAAATGCCAAGGTCAGCGACCTGGTGCAGCCCGGCCATATCTTTCCGCTGCAGGCGGTCGATGGCGGCGTCTTGATGCGCGCCGGCCATACCGAAGCGGGCTGCGACCTGGCAGCAATGGCCGGCTGTTCGCCGGCAGCGGTGATTTGCGAAATCATGAACGACGACGGCACCATGGCCCGTTTGCAGGACTTGCAGGTGTTTGCGGCCGAGCATGGCCTGAAAATCGGCACCATTGCCGACCTGATCGAACACCGCAGCCGCAACGAGTCGCTGCTCGAAAAGATGGGCAGCCGCACCCTTCAGACCGCTTTTGGCGAATTCACCGCCCACGCCTTCAAGGACAAAATCAGCCACGATCTGCATCTGGCGCTGGTCAAGGGCGAGTGGACCGCAGACGACACCGTGGCCGTGCGCGTGCACGAGCCGCTGTCGGTGCTGGACCTGCTGGAAACCGGCCGCACCATGCACTCATGGAGCCTGGACGAAAGCCTCAAGCATATGCAAACCGAAGGCCGTGGCGTGGTGGTGCTGCTGAACTGCGGCGAAAGCGCGGCGCAACTGCTGGCGCAGTTTGAAGGCACGGCCAGGGCCGCCCAGGCGCCCGAGCGCGGCCGCATGGACTTGCGCACCTACGGCGTGGGCGCGCAGATTCTGCGGGAATGCGGCGTGCAGAAAATGCACCTGATGGGCAACCCGCGCCGCATGCCCAGCATGACCGGCTATGGCCTTGAGATCGTCGGCTACATCGGCAAGAACTGAACCATCCACCAAAGGAATCCCATCGTGTTTGATGCAGACAAAGGCTGGTCCGACCAGCTTGACGGCAAGAAACTATCCATCGGCATCGTGCAGGCGCGCTTCAACGAAGGCATCACCAATGCCTTGGCCGAAGCCTGCCTGCGGGAACTCGCGGCCCTGGGCGTGGATGCAAAAAACATCACGCATCTCAAGGTGCCTGGCGCCCTCGAAGTACCGTGCGCGCTGCAGGCCCTGGCGGAAAGCGAAAACTTCGATGCGCTGATTGCCCTGGGCTGCATCATTCGCGGCGAAACCTACCATTTCGAACTGGTCGCGAACGAAAGCGGCTCGGCAGTGACCCGCCTGGCGCTGGACTACCAGCTGCCGATTGCCAACGCGATCCTGACGGTCGAAAACCTGGCGCAAGCCCAGGCGCGCCAGGAAGAAAAAGGCCGCGACGCGGCGCGCGTTGCCGTCGAGATGGCAAACCTGCTTTACACGCTTGCCTGAACATTCCATTCAAACAAAATTCAAACGGAGCTTCATGGCTGAACCCTTCATCAAAACCAAGCGTCCCCCGCAAATCCGCACCGGCCTGACCGATACCGGCGTGAAAAAGGCAGCCGACAAATCGGCCCGCACCCGCGCGCGCGAGTTTGCATTGCAGGCCCTGTACCAGCATCTGGTCGGGCAGAACGGAGCCGACTCGATTGACGCCTTTACCCGCGACCTGGTGGGTTTCCACAAGGCGGATTCGGCCCATTACGATGCCTTGCTGCACGGCTGCATCGAATCGGAAAAAGCACTCGATGAAAATATCACTCCCTTGCTTGACCGAAAAATGGCCGAGATTTCCCCGGTGGAACATGCCATCCTGTGGATTGGTGCCTACGAATTCACGAATTGCCTGGACGTGCCCTACCGCGTCGTGATCAACGAATGCATTGAACTGGCCAAGGCGTTTGGCGGCACTGACGGCCACAAATACGTCAACGGCGTCTTGCACAAGATGGCGCCTTCGCTGCGCGCCTCGGAAGTAGCAGCCGACCAGTCGCGCCAGGCTTGATACACCTTGGCTGCCTGAAAGCGTTGCCGTGAAAATCTCCCAGCGGGCCCAGCGGATTGAACCGTTTTACGTCATGGAGGTCGCCAAGGCCGCCAGCGCGCTGGCGCAGCAGGTAGCCGACACCGACTCGCCGATGATTTTCCTGAACATCGGCGAGCCTGACTTCACCGCACCGCCGCTGGTGCAGCAAGCCGCCAGCCGCGCGATTGCGCAAGGCAACACGCAGTACACCCCGGCGCTGGGCCTGCCGGCCTTGCGCGAACGCATCAGCGGCTGGTATGCCTCGCGGTTTGGCGCCGACGTTGCGCCCGGCCGCATCGTCATCACGGCAGGCGCATCGGCCGCGCTGCAGCTGGCCTGCCTCGCCTTGATCGAGGCGGGCGACGAAATCCTGATGCCCGACCCGAGCTATCCGTGCAACCGGCATTTTGTCAGCGCCGCCGAAGGCACGTCGGTGCTGATTCCAACCACCGCCGAGGAGCGCTTTCAACTGACCCGCGAGAAAGTAGCTGCCGCCTGGAACGACAAGACGCGCGGCGTGCTGCTGGCGTCGCCCTCCAACCCGACCGGCACCTCGATCGCGCCCGAAGAGCTGCAAGGCATCCACGAATTTGTCCACAGCCGAGGCGGCATCACGCTGGTTGACGAGATTTACCTGGGCCTGAGCTACGAAGAGCACTTTGGCCATTCGGCGCTGGCCCTGTCCGGCGAGTTGGGCCAGAGCGTCATCAGTATCAACAGCTTCAGCAAATACTTCAGCATGACCGGCTGGCGCCTCGGATGGCTGGTGGTTCCAGAAGCGCTGACGCCGGTCATCGAACGCATCGCGCAAAACCTGTTCATCTGCGCCAGCACCGTCGCCCAGCATGCCGCGCTGGCCTGCTTCGAGCCGGAAACCCTGCTGGAGTATGAACGCCGCCGGGCCGAATTCAAGGCGCGCCGCGACTACTTCATTCCCGAACTCGACCGCCTGGGCTTGAACGTGCCGGTGATGCCCGACGGCGCCTTCTACGCCTATGCCGACTGCACCAGCGCCGCCGCCCGGCTGGGTGTCAGCGGCAGTTGGGACTTTGCCTTTGAGTTGATGAAACGCGCCCATCTGGCCGTCACGCCGGGGCGGGATTTCGGGCATGCCGCGCCGGAGCGGTTTGTCCGTTTCTCTACCGCCAATTCGATGGCGCAGTTGCACGAAGCCGTGGCGCGGCTGGAGGCTGTGCTTGGCTAGCCAACAGATGAAACAAGCCGGCACAGCAGGGAACGCTGGAGCTAACGCTCTTCCCCAGCCAGGGCCGCAGGACCGGCTTTGCCGGACTGCTGGCGCAGCGGCCCCCTCGGGGGGCAGCGAACCACACGCAGTGGGGAGCGTGGGGGCAATACCTCGGAGCGTGGGGGCAATCTTCCAGTGGCCAGTGCGTGTTTACTGGGAAGACACCGACGCCGGCGGCATCGTGTTTTATGCCAACTACCTCAAGTTTTTTGAACGCTCGCGCACCGAATGGCTCAGATCACTGGGCATTGGACAGCAGCAATTGAAGGACAGCACCGGATGCATGTTTGTAGTGACTGAAACGGCGATCCGCTACCACCGCCCTGCCCGCCTGGACGATGAGCTGATCGTGACCGCCAGCATGATAGAAACCGGCCGTGCGTCCTTGATAGTCAAGCACAAGGCGCTATTAAAAACAGAGCAACCTGGTGAGCATCCGGCAACCTTGCTCTGCGAAGGCACGATACGCATCGGCTGGGTTCACGGCGCCAGCCTGCAGCCCAGGCGCATACCCGCTTCCATTCTGGACAGCCTGAAAACCTGATAAAAAAGCCTCAACATGAACCAAGACCTCTCCATTGTCAGTCTCCTTCTCCATGCCAGCTGGGTGGTCCAGGCCGTGGTCGCGTTGCTGATTGGCATTTCGATTGCCAGCTGGGCCGCGATTTTCCGGAAAATCGTGGCGCTCAAGCGCGCCCAGCAGCTCAACGACGAGTTCGACCGTGGCTTCTGGTCGGGCACCAGCCTGAACGATCTGTTTGCGGGCGCGGCGCAAAACGCCAAGATATCGGGTTCCATGGAACGCATTTTTGCCAGCGGCATGCGCGAATACCAGAAGCTGCGCGAGCGCCACATCAGCGATGCCGGCACGCTGCTGGACGGCGCCCGCCGCGCCATGCGGGCCAGCTACCAGCGCGAGATGGACGCGATTGAGGCGAATCTGTCATTCCTGGCCACCGTCGGCTCGGTGTCGCCCTACGTCGGCCTGTTCGGCACGGTCTGGGGCATCATGCATGCCTTTACCGGACTGGCGGCGATGGAGCAAGTCACCCTGGCCACCGTGGCGCCCGGCATTGCAGAAGCGCTGGTGGCCACGGCGATTGCCCTGTTCGCGGCGATTCCGGCCGTGGTGGCCTACAACCGCTTTGCGCACGACATCGACCGCATCGCCAATCGCCTGGAAACCTTCATTGAAGAGTTTTCCAATATTTTGCAGCGCAACCTGGGGGCACACTCGCCTTCAGGCCACTAATCCGCCAGGGAGCCGGCCATGCCAGCAGTCAGTTCACGCGGCCGGGGCCGCCGCACCATCAGTGAAATCAACATGGTGCCGTTCATCGACGTCATGCTGGTGCTGCTCATCATCTTCATGGTGACGGCGCCACTGATCACGCCGAGCATGATTAACGTGCCCAAAATAGGCCGAGCCGATAAGCAGCCAGACAAACCAATCTTCGTTGAAATACAAAAGGATGAGCGCATTCAGATCAGGCTAAAGACAGGGACCGTGCCGAGCACGATTGACCACTTGGCCAAGGACATCGTGGAGCGCGAACCGGCCGTGAAGGCGGACAAGGCAGACGCAGTGCCGGTCGTCATCAGCGCCGACAAGTCGCTCAAGTACGAAACCGTGGTGCAGGTGATGGACACACTGCAACGCGCTGGCGTGACACGCGTCGGCCTGTCGGTCCAAACTGGCAAGTAATCGGCGATTCAACCGAAATACCACCAGAACGCCATGGACAGCCCTGCAGACCGCCTTGAATTTGCCCCGCCGCGCGACAAGGGTTCGCCGCGCGCTTTCGGGCTGGCCCTGCTTGTCCATGTGTTGCTGATCGCGGCACTGACCTGGGGCGTGAACTGGAAACGCACCGACGAAGCAGCATCGTTTGAAGCCGAACTGTGGTCGGGCGTGCCGCAACCGGCGGCGCCCCAGCGGGTTGAAACGCCACCGCCCGCTCCCGCTCCCGCTCCTGCGTCTGAACCCGCGCCGGCTCCCGAGCCGATGCCTCCAGAGCCCGTTGCGCCACCCGTTCCAGCACCGCAGCCCCGACCTGTCCCTGCACCACCGCCGGTTGCCAAAGCGCCTGTCATCAAGGAAACGCCGCCGCTGCCCGATGTGGACATTGCCCTCGAAAAAGAGAAAAAGCGCAAGCTGCTTCAGCAGCAAAAGCAGGCCGAACTCCTGAAAGCGGAAAAGCTGCAGGAAAAACGCGAAGCCGAACTGCAGGCCAGACAAGAAAAAGAGCAGGAAAGAAAAAAAGAGAAAGAACAGCAAGCCCGGCAAGAACTGGCGGAGCGCAAAGCCGAAGAGCTGGCTGAGCGTAAAGCCGAAGAGCAGGCGCGCAAGGCCGAGGCTAAAAAGCAGGAAGCCCGGCAGCTGGCGAACGAGAAGGAAAGAGAAAAGGAAAAGGAAAAGGAAAAACGCACCGCCGCAGCCAACGCCGCCGCTGCCGCCGAGAAACAAAAGCAGGCCGCCGCTGCATCCGCCGCCGCTGAAAAGCAGAAACAGGCCGCTGCCGAGAAGCAAAAAGCGGCGGCTGCCGCGACAGCTGCTGCCAATGCTGAAAAGCAGAAAGAAGCTGCCGCAGCCGCAGCAGCCGCAAAACAAAAGGCGGCAGCCGCAGCAGCTTCCGAAAAGCAGCGCCAGGCGGCCATCCAGCAGCGCATCATCGCAATGGCCGGCGCGGGAGGTTCCGAAGGGCCGGCAGGCTCAGGCGCTGCGAAATCCAGCGGCCCTTCTGCCGGCTACGCCGGCAAGGTCAAGGCCAAGGTTCTGCCCAATGTGGTCTTCAACGACGATGTAGAAGGCAACCCCAAGGCCGAAGTCGAAGTAAGAACCACCGCCGACGGCACCATCATGAGCCAGCGCCTGATCAAGTCCAGCGGCAACAAGGCCTGGGACGATGCGGTGATCAAGGCCATCGTGCGCACCGGCTCTTTGCCGCGCGATGTCGATGGCCGGGTGCCGACGCCGATGATCATCGAATTCCGGCCGAATTGAGCCCCAACGGGATCACTATCAAATAGATAGCTGCTTTCGCCCGTCGGTATTGCGCAAAAGCACTATTTCACTCATAAACGATGCGCGCCAGCCCTTTGTCGGCCTGCGCCATCCAGCTGGCCAGCGCCGCATCGGTCGGGAAAAACCGGGCCGCGTCGCCCAGGTGCAGCTCAGCCGTCGCGGTTTCACGGCGCAAGCTCAGGCGCACGGGCAAGCCACGCACGGGCTCGGACGGGTCCGCCGCCTCGCTTGAACGCGGCGGAAAGTCCCTGACCAGCTTTGAAATATCCGGCGCCTTGCCGTTGACGGCCACGCGCAGGTACTTGCCGAACCGGCAGCGCGCCGACTCCAGATCCCACACCTGCGTGATCTTGAAGCGCCGGCCGAAGCGCTCGGATGCGCCCTGCAGCGTGCCTTGGACAATGACCAGCTCGTCTTCCTTGAGCAGGTTGCGGTTGGCGTTGAAGGTCGCCTCGTCCACCGACACTTCCAGCACATCGGTCTTGTCGTCCAGCTTGAAGATGATCAGCTTGCCGCGGTTGCCGTTGATGATGCGCAGGTCGGTCACGATGCCGGCGAGCAGTTGAGAATCCCGGGACTCGCTCATGTCTTCAATGCTTCGCTTGGCGAACTGCCGCACTTCCTGCTCCACCTCGTCGAACAGGTGGCCCGACAGGTAAAAGCCGATGGCGGTTTTCTCCAGCACCAGCCGCGCCTTGACGCCGAACATCGGCATCTCGACCAGTTCCGGCTCCTGCGTGCTGGCCGCGTGCGAGTCGGACATGTCGAACAGCCCGCCCTGGTTGGCGTTGGCTTGCGTGGCGGCGGCAAAATCGAAAGCGCGCTCGCTGGACGCCAGCAGCTCGGCGCGGTTCAGGTGCAGGCTGTCGAAGGCGCCGCCCTTGATCAGCGCTTCGACCGTGCGCTTGTTCATCTTGCTGCGGTCCACGCGCACGCAAAAATCAAACAGCGAGGTGAACGGGCCGCCTTCCTTGCGCGCGGCGACGATGGCGGCAATCGCCTGCTGGCCGGTGCCCTTGATCGCGCCCAGGCCGTAGCGCACCGATTTGGCGGTGATCGGCTCGAAGCGGTAGTCGCCCTGGTTGATGTCGGGCACCTCGAAGCTCAGCCCCATCTTTTGCGCGTCGCCGAACAGGATTTTTAGCTTGTCGGTGTCGTCCATTTCGACGGTCATGTTGGCCGCGAAAAACTCGGCCGGAAAATGTACCTTGAGCCAGGCCGTGTGGTAGGCCAGCAGCGCGTAGGCGGCGGAGTGCGACTTGTTGAAGCCGTAGCCCGCGAACTTTTCCATCAGGTCGAACACCTCGTCGGCTTTTT
Source organism: Polaromonas naphthalenivorans CJ2 (assembly GCF_000015505.1). Taxonomy (GTDB): domain Bacteria; phylum Pseudomonadota; class Gammaproteobacteria; order Burkholderiales; family Burkholderiaceae_C; genus Polaromonas; species Polaromonas naphthalenivorans. The sequence goes on from NC_008781.1 coordinate 3,080,450, forward strand.
CCTGCGCCAGGCCGTTGATGCCGGCGCCCTTGCGGAAGATTTCCCGGTGCTGGGCCATCTCCTTCTCGTCTTTTTTACCCATCGCGCGGCGCAGCATGTCGGCGCCGCCCAGCGAGTAGCCGCCCAGGATCTGCGCGGTCTGCATCACCTGCTCCTGATAGACCATGATGCCGTAGGTTTCCTCCAGCATCGGCTTGACGCGCGGGTCCGGGTATTCGGGCACTTCCTTGCCCTGCTTTCGGGCAATGTAGGTCGGAATCAGGTCCATCGGGCCGGGACGGTAGAGCGCGTTCATCGCGATCAGGTCTTCGAGCCGGTCGGGCCGGGCGTCCTTGAGCATGCGCTGCATGCCGATACTTTCAAACTGGAACACGGCTTCGGTATTGCCGTCGGCAAACAGCCGGTACACCCGCGCATCGTCGAGCGGCAGGTCTTCGAACTTGAAGTCTTTTTGCGCCGGGTAGCGCGCGATGATGAACTCGCGCGCAATTTCCAGGATGGTCAGCGTGGCCAGCCCCAAGAAGTCGAACTTGACCAGGCCAATCGCCTCCACGTCGTTCTTATCGAACTGGCTGACCGCCGACGTGCTGCCGGGCTGCAGATACAGCGGGCAAAAATCGGTCAGCTTGCCCGGCGCGATCAACACGCCGCCGGCATGCATGCCGACATTGCGCGTGAGGCCTTCGAGCTTGCGCGCGAGGTCGAGCAGCGTGTGAACGTCTTCCTCCTTGCTTTCGCGGTCGGCCAGCACCGGTTCGGCCTCCAGCGCATAGACCATCTTGTCATTTTTCTTGCGGTCGGCCGGCACCAGTTGCAGCGTCACCGCCTGGCCGGGCTTGTTCGGAATCAGCTTGGAAATGCCGTCGCAAAAGCCGTAGGGGAAATCGAGCACCCGGCCGACGTCGCGAATCGCCGCGCGCGCCGCCATGGTGCCGAAGGTGACGATCTGGCTGACCGCCGCATGGCCGTACTTGTCCTTCACGTAGTCGATCACGCGGTCGCGGTTGCTCTGGCAAAAGTCGATGTCAAAGTCGGGCATCGAGACGCGCTCGGGGTTCAGGAAGCGCTCGAACAGCAGGTTGTAGCGCAGCGGGTCGAGGTCGGTGATCTTCAGCGCATAGGCGACCAGCGAGCCGGCGCCGGAGCCGCGTCCCGGCCCGACCGGGCAGCCGTTGTTCTTGGCCCACTGGATGAAGTCGCCAACGATCAGGAAATAGCCGGGGAAACCCATCTTCAGGATGGTATTGATCTCGAATTCGAGCCGCGCGACGTATTCGGGCCGCTTGGCGTCGCGCTGCGCCGGGTTCGGGTACAGGTGCAGCAGCCGCTCTTCCAGCCCCTCGAACGAGGTGTGGCGAAAGTAGTCTTCAGGCGGCATGCGAGAGCCATTGACTTCGGGCGTCGGGAATTCGGGCAGCATGGGCTTGCCCAGTTCCAGCGTGAGGCTGCAGCGCTTGGCGATTTCGACCGTGTTGGCCAGCGCCGACGGCACATCGGCAAACAGCGCCTTCATCTGGTCAGCCGACTTGAAATACTGCTCGCGGGTGAACTTGCGCACGCGGCGTGCATTGCCCAGGATTTCGCCTTCTGAAATACAGACACGCGCTTCATGCGCCTCGTAGTCGTCATAGGTCAGGAACTGGACCGGATGCGTGGCTACCACCGGCAACTTCAGCCGCGCCGCCAGTTGCACGGCGGCGGTGACATGGCGTTCGTCCTCGGGATGCCCTGAGCGCTGCAGCTCCAGGTAGAAGCGCCGGGGAAACATGCCCGACAGATGCAGCGCGCACTCCATGGCCCGTGCGCTGTCGCCCTGCACCAAGGCCTGGCCCACGGCGCCGCGCTGCGCGCCCGACAGGGCGATCAGGCCTTCGTTCAACTCCTGCAGCCATTGCAGCTTGACGACCGCCTGGTCGCGCACCACATTTTTTGTCCAGGCGCGGGTGATCAGCTCGCACAGGTTGAGGTAGCCTTGGCTGTCCTGCACCAGCAGCAAGAGGCGGGAAGCCGGCGCGCCGGCTTCCTTGCCGGGCGCTTCGAGCCAGATGTCGGCGCCGATCAGCGGCTTGACGCCCGTCTTGCGCCCTTCCTTGTAGAACTTGACCGTGCCAAACAGGTTGCTCAGGTCGGTAATGGCCAGCGCGGGTTGCTGGTCGGCGGCAGCGGCGGCAACAATTTCATCAATGCGGTTGGTACCGTCAACGACTGAAAACTCGGTGTGGATTCTTAGATGGACAAACATGCGCTTCATTTTAGGTCTGGGGCCTGCCTGCCCCGGCGTGCAAACGCCACCCTTTCAGGTGCGCCGCCCTTGCCTACAATCGGCGCATCATGCAAATTTTGAATATTGCGGCCTACAAATTCGTGGCGCTGGAGCCGTTGCCCGCGCTGAAAACCGAGATGCTTCAGGCGCTGGCAACGCGCGAAATCAAGGGCACCGTGCTGCTCGCCGAAGAAGGCATCAATCTTTTCCTGGCCGCCGAGAGCGCCGCCATTCATGATTTTTTGGCATGGCTGCGGCTTGACCTGCGTTTTCATGACCTTGAAGTCAAGGAAAGCTGGTCGGCGGCTCAGCCTTTTGGCAAGCTGCTGGTCAAGATCAAGCCTGAAATCATCCGCATGAACCACCCGGCCATCCGCCCGTCGGCAGGCCGCGCCCCGGCGGTGGATGCGAGAACGCTCAAGCGCTGGCTCGACCGTGGGCAGGACGACGAAGGCCGGCCGGTGGCGATGCTGGACACGCGCAACACCTACGAGGTCGATGCCGGCACCTTCAGGCAGGCGATTGACTGGCGGCTGGAGAAATTCACCGAGTTCCCGCAGGCGGTGCAGGGCCACCGGGACGAGCTGGCCGGCAAGACCATCGTGAGCTTTTGCACCGGCGGCATCCGCTGCGAGAAAGCGGCGATTTACCTGCAGGAAGCGGGCATTCAGAATGTTTACCAGCTCGACGGCGGCATCCTGAAATACTTCGAGGACTGCGGCCAGGCGCATTTTGACGGCGAATGCTTTGTCTTCGACGACCGCCGGGCGGTGGATGCAGCGCTCAAACCCCGGGTCAATCTAGGCGCATTGTCTGACAGCCAGGCCTGAAGCCTCATGGGAAGCTTGGCGCTCCAAATCCTCATGGATCTGCCATGTTGTCACTCCACAACGCTTTTATCGACGCTCAACCGGCCTCGCAGCTGGCTCAGCGCTTCCAGGCGGTTCGGGCGCAAACCGAGCGTCTGATTGAACCGCTGAGCGCCGAAGACTGCCAGTTGCAGTCCATGCCCGACGCCAGCCCGGCCAAGTGGCACCTGGCGCATGTCACCTGGTTTTTCGAAACCTTCGTGCTGGAGCGCTTCGAGCCGGGCTTCAAGCCTTTCGATGCTGGTTTCCGGGTGCTGTTCAACAGCTATTACAACGGCGTGGGCGACAAGTACCCGCGCCCCAGGCGGGGCCTGATCAGCCGCCCGTCGCTGCCCGAAGTGCTGGACTACCGGCGCCAGGTCAATGCGCGCGTGCTGGATGTTATTGCCAGGACCGACGAGGCCGACCGCATGCAACTGGCGCAGCTCATCACGCTCGGGCTGCAGCACGAGCAGCAACACCAGGAGCTGCTGCTGACCGACATCCAGCATGCCCTGTCGTTCAACCCGCAGTGCCCTGCGTATGCCGGGCGCTGGCCGCTGGCCAGCACGGCGCCCCAGCCGGTGCGCTGGCATGCTTACGGCGGCGGCCTGGTGCAACATGGTTTCGACGCCGGCCTGGATGGCGATTTTGCGTTTGACAATGAAACGCCGCGCCACCCGGCGTATGTCGCCCCCTTCGAGCTGGCCAGCCGGCTGCTCACCAACGGCGAGATGCTCGGATTCATTGCGGACGGGGGCTACCGGCGGCCCGAGTTGTGGCTGTCCATGGGCTGGGACTGGGTGCAGGCCGGCCAGCATGAGCTGCCGCTGTACTGGCAGGGCGAAGCGGAAAATTACCGCCATTTCACGCTGCAGGGGCTGCAGGACGTTGACCCGAACACCCCCGCCTGCCACCTCAGCTATTTTGAAGCCGATGCGCTGGCGCGGTGGGCCGGAGCGCGGCTGCCGACCGAGTTTGAATGGGAACTGGCGGCGCGCCTGTTGCCCGCGTCAGGCGCAAGGCCGGGAAATTTTGTCGAAACCGGGGCTTTTCATCCCCTGCCGCAACAGCAGGCCAGTGTTGACGCGCCAGCGCAACTGCTGGGCGACGCGTGGGAATGGACGCAGTCCAACTACAACCCCTACCCCGGCTACCGGCCGTGGGAGGGCCTGGTCGGCGAATACAACGGCAAGTTCATGTGCAACCAGTTTGTGCTGCGCGGCGGCTCCTGCGCCACGCCGCAAGGCCATGTCCGCGCCAGCTACCGCAACTTTTTCCCGCCGGACGCGCAGTGGCAGTTCAGCGGCGTGCGGCTGGCGCGCGATATTCAAGGCTAGGTCACAGGTAAGGCGCTTTGGGCGCTGCAGGTTCCGCCAGCGCCGGCTTGCGCTCCGGCAGGGGAATGAATTCGGCATCGCCGGCAATCTGCCCCATCCTTTGCGCGGCCCAGTCATCGCCGGCCTGGGCAATGCGCTCCTTGCTGCTGGAGACAAAATTCCACCAGATGAAGCGCTTTCCATCGAGCTTGTCGCCGCCAATCACCACGAAACGTGCTGGCGCGTTCGCGCTGATCTGCGTCACCGCGCCAGGCGCCAGAACGGCCAGGGTGCGCGCCGCTACCGCTTCGCCATCGACCTGCAGGTCGCCATCCACCCCGTAAAGCGCCAGCTCATCGGCCAGCGGCGGCAAATCAATGCGCTCGCCGGCGGCCAGGCGGATGTCGAGGTAAACGGTTTTCGAGAAGGTTCTGACGGGCGAGGTGTGCCCGAAAGCCTCGCCAATCAGCACCCGCAGCTCGGACGCGCCTAGCGGCACGACCGGAATAGCCGCAGCCGGCGTGTGCACGAAGTCGGGCTCCGCCTCTTCATGAATCTTGGGCAGGGCGGCCCACAGCTGCAGGCCATGCTGCTGGTAAACCTTGCCCCGCAGGTCATCCGGCGCGCGCTCGGAATGCACGATGCCGCGCCCGGCCGTCATCCAGTTGATCGCGCCGGGTTCGATGCGCTGGACCGAGCCCAGGCTGTCGCGGTGCAGCATGGCGCCTTCAAACAGGTAGGTCACCGTCGCCAGCCCGATGTGCGGATGCGGCCGCACGTCATGATTGGCGTCGGCTTGCACCGTGAACGGGCCGAAATGGTCGAAAAATATAAATGGGCCGACCGACTGGCGCGTTGCCGCTGGCAGCAGGCGGCTCACCATGAAGCCGCCGCCAAGATCCTTGTCGTGTCCGGTCAGCTTGAGTTCGAGGGTCATGGCGGATTCCTTTGAAAAAGTAGATAAAACCATGATGCCGCAAAGCGAGCCGGGGTGCTAGCGCCGGAACCGGCTCGCCACATCGGCCACCCGCTCGCCAAAAGCGCGCGCTGTCTCCAGGTCGCCCGGCGCCATTTCACCCGCGCTGGCATCCGAAGGCGACTGGGACATGGCGCCGCTGTACGAACCCAGGAAGTTGGGATCGTTGCGCTGGGCGGCCTTGCTGTTGCTGGGCTGGATGCCCTGGCTGACCCAGATTCCGCCATGCTGCATGGCCAGGGTGAACAGGTAGTTCAGCGTGGACGACTTGTCGCCATTCAGGGCGGCGCTGCTGGTGAAGCCGGAAAACAGCTTGTCCTTCCAGGTCTGCGCATACCAGGGACGGGACGATGCGTCGGCAAACTTCTTGAACTGCCAGCTGACGCTGCCCATGTAGGTCGGCGACCCCATGATGATGGCATCGGCCGCGTCCAGCAGGTTCCAGCCGCCCTGGGGCAGGTTGCCGTCGGCATCAATGGCGACGAGTTCGGCGCCCGCACCCGCCGCGATGGCTTGCGCCATGCGCTGGGTGTGGCCGTAGCCGGAGTGATAGATCACGGCAATGACCGGCTCCTTTGAAGTGGCGCCGCCGTCCATCATGCGCCGCGCTTGTTGCCGTCAAAACTCCAGGCGCCGGCGCCCCAGGCGGCAACGGTCAACAGCCCGCCGACCACGGCGATGTTCTTGAAAAACGATTGCTGCTGCTGCATGACCTGGTCAGCCGGCACGGCCCAGAAGTTGTGAAAGATGAAAGAAATGACCACGGTGAACAGCGCAATGCCCAGCGCCGCCCAGCGCGTCTGCCAGCCGATCAGCAGCAGCAGGCCCAGCCCCAGCTCAACACCGATGGCCGCCGCCGCAGCCAACTCGGGAAGCGGCACGCCCTTGGAAGCGATAAAACCCGCCGTTCCTGCAAAGCCGGTGATCTTGCTGAAGCCGGCAGGCACGAACAGCAGCGCCAGCAAGATGCGGCCGATCAGCGACAGGGGATTTTGGAGCGATGAAAACATGGTGAATCCTTGTTGGAGGTAAACGGGGGAAATAATGAATTAAAACAAGCTGTCAGGCAAGCTGGATGCGCCCATGCCACTTGTAGGACGGCACGGCGCACCAAGCAAAATCACCTCAGGGCGCCAGGTCGAACACCAGCACCTCGGCGTCCTGGCCCTTGGAAAGCTCCAGCCGGCTTTCCGATTGCAGCGCCAGCGCATCGCCGCCGTGCAGGGTCTGCCCGTTGACTTCCAGCTGGCCGCGAACCAGGTGCACATAGGCTTTTCGCTGCGGATCAAGCGCCAGCACGGCCGCTTCGCCACCATCGAACAAACCCGCATACAGCCTGGCGTCGGCATGGATCAGCACCGACCCCTGCGCCCCGTCGCTCGATGCGACCAGCCGCAGCGCGCCGCGTTTTTCAGCCTCGGAAAAGGTTTTCTGCTCGTAGCTCGGTGCAATGCCGGTGACGTTGGGCTCGATCCAGATCTGCAGGAAATGGGTGGTCTGGCCCTGGGCATGGTTGAACTCGCTGTGCCGCACGCCGCTGCCCGCGCTCATGCGCTGCACGTCGCCCGGCGGAATGCCCTTGACGTTGCCGATGCTGTCCTGGTGCGCCAGTTCGCCGCTCAGCACATAGCTGATGATTTCCATGTTCTGGTGGCCATGCGTGCCAAAGCCACGGCCGGCGGCAACGCGGTCTTCATTGATGACGCGCAGGTTGCCAAAGCCCATGTGCTCGGGGTCGTAGTAGCCGGCGAATGAAAAGGAATGGAAGGATTTGAGCCAGCCGTGGTCAGCATAGCCGCGCTCGCCGGAGGTTCGCAATGTCATCATGAGGTGAGCCTTTCAAGGTGCGTTGGAGATGTCTTTACTGTAAGCGCCGGACCGGCTTTGAGGGTTGCGCCGGTTTGCTGGCATCATTCGAATTATTTGAAGCTTTATCATGGCAACACTCCATAATCCGCTGCGCGACGCCTTGAGCCCCGAAGTCATCCGCCTGATTGACGCCATCCACCGCAGCGGCAGCATGGCGGCGGCGGCGCGCGAACTCGGCGTGGTGCCCAGCGCCCTGACCTACCGCATCCGGCAGGTCGAGGACGCGCTCGACGTGCTGCTGTTTGACCGCTCCTCGCGCCAGGCCAAACTGACCGTGGCGGGCCACGAACTGCTGCGCGAAGGCAACCGCCTGCTGCTCGAACTCGACGCCATCGCCACCCGCGTCAAGCGCGTGGCCACCGGCTGGGAGCCGCAGTTCACGCTGGCAGTGGACAGCGTCATTTCGCGCACCACCATCCTGGAGTTGTGCGAAGCCTTCTTTGCGATGAATCCACCCACACGCCTGAAGATCCGGGAAGAAATCCTGTCGGGCACGCTCGAAGCGCTGACCTCGGGCCAGGCCGACCTGTCCATCGGCGTGGCGCTGGAGCCGACGCTGGATAAATCGGTGCAAAGCAAGCCGCTGGGCAGCATGCATTTTGTCTATGCCGTGGCGCCGCACCATCCGCTGGCGCAGGCCGCCGAGCCGGTGAGCGATGCCCAGCTGATGCTGCACCGCGCCGTGGCCGTGGCCGATTCGGTGCAGCGCGGCAGCGGCATCACCGTCGGCCTGCTGAGCGGCCAGAACATCTTCACCGTTCCAGGCATGGAGGAAAAGCTCGATGCGCAACTGCGCGGACTGGGCGGCGGCTTTTTGCCGGAACACCTTGCGCGGCCGCATATCGACTCGGGCCGGCTGGTCGAAAAGAAGATCCAGCGCCCTCCCCGGGTGATACCGATGTGCTATGTGTGGCGCCGCGCGGCTGCCGGCGCCGAGGGACGCGCGCTGCAATGGTGGCTTGGGCAACTGGGCAATCCGGCCACCCGCAAGGCGCTGCTGGAGCGCCCCCACTCGCTTTAAATGACCGCATTGATGAACGCCCCAATGGCAGGCCGGTGCGGCAGCGGTGTAGAGTGTGCGCATGGCGCTTCTTGCGGCTTGCACCGTCATCGCGAATCCATTCCTTTTCCTTCGTTTCATTCACTCAGAAAAAGTAAAAGACATGACAACAAAACCCTATCTTCTTTCTCTTGAAACCCATCCGAAGCGCCATATCGCCGTCGTGGGCGCGGGCATTGCCGGCATCACCTGCGCGCGCACGCTGGTGCAAGCCGGCCACCACGTCACGGTATTTGAAAAAAGCAAGGGCGCGGGCGGGCGCATGGCTACTCGCGAGACCGAATTTGGCGGCTTCGACCACGGCACGCAGTATTTCACCGTGCGCGACGAACGCTTTGAAGAAGCGCTGACCACGGCCACCGGCCTGGTTCGCCCCTGGAGCGCCAACACCGTGCGCGTGCTGGACGACCTGGGCCGTGTCGTCGCCGCCTCGCTGCCGGCCCGCGAGGCGCATTGGGTGGCCAAACCGGGCATGAACGCGCTGCTTCGCCAGTGGGCCCAGCCGCTGCTGGACGCCGGCCATCTGGTGCCGGACACCCGCGTTGTCTATATCGAGGAAGACAAGCTCGAACCCCAGCGCTGGCAGTTGCAGACCGACGGTCCGGGTGCGGGCGTGCATTCGGGTTTTGACGCCGTGGTGCTGACCATTCCCGCACCGCAGGCTAGAGAATTGCTGGACGACTCCGAAGTGGCCGCGCCGCTGCTGGCCGATCTGGCCGGCGTGAGCATCGCACCGTGCTGGACGCTGATGGTGGCTTTTCCGCAGGCGCAGCAGCCCACGCTGGCCAGCCTGGGGCCGCAGTGGAACGTGGCGCGCAGCACCCACCACCGCATCGCCTGGCTGGCGCGGGAGTCGTCCAAGCCCGGACGCGGTCCGATTGAGCGCTGGACGGTTCAGGCCAGCCCCGCCTGGTCGCAGCGCCACCTCGAAGACGATTCAGAGCGCGTCAAGGCCAAATTGCTCAAGGCATTTACCGAAGTCACCGGCATCCGCGCCGAGCCGCCCTACGCCTCGGTGCATCGCTGGCGCTATGCCCAAACCAGCAAGCCGCTGGGCAAGACCCACGCCTGGGATGCGGCCTCGCGCATCGGCGCCTGCGGCGACTGGTGCCTGGGCCACCGGGTCGAGGACGGCTTTGTGTCGGGCCTGGAAATGGCGCTGGCCATTCTTTGACAAGTCGCCAGCGTGGGTTCGCAGGCTTACCGGGGGCGGTTTGCACCCTCGCCCACCGGCCCGCTGCATGCGGGTTCTCTCGTCGCGGCACTGGCCAGCTGGCTTGATGCCCGGGCGCATCAGGGCCAGTGGCTGGTGCGCATCGAGGATGTGGACACGCCGCGCTGCCTGCCGGGCACCGGCCCGGCCATCCTGCAGCAACTGGCCGCCTGCGGGCTCTTTCCCGACGCGCCGCCGGTCTGCCAGTCGCGGCGCGGCGCGCTGTACCAGCAGGCGCTTGACCGGCTCGTCGCCACGGGATGGGCCTATCCCTGCGGCTGCACGCGGCAGGACATTGCCCGCGCGCTGGCGGCCTCGGGACAGGCCAGGCAGCGGCATGGCGAGCTGGTGTATCCCGGCACCTGTCGCCAGGGACTGAACGGCCGTCCCGCGCGGGCCTGGCGCTTGCGGGTCGATAAAAATGAACAAAAAAGTGCTTTTGCGCAAGCAGTACAAGCACTTATAGCTATTGATTTCATAGCAAATTCAAGCACGGGTTTGATGGAAACCGAAGTCACCTGGCAAGACCGGCTGCTGGGCCGCCAGCACCAGAACGTCAGCCGCGACGTGGGCGACTTCGTGCTCAGGCGGGCCGATGGCCTGTGGGCCTACCAGCTGGCCGTGGTGGTCGATGACGCCGCGCAGGGCATCACGCATGTGGTGCGCGGCGCCGACCTGGCCGACAACACGGCGCGGCAAATCCTGCTGCAGCGCGCGCTCGGCCTGCCGACACCGCAGTATCTGCACACGCCGCTGGTGCTGGGAGCGAACGGCGAAAAGCTGTCCAAGCAAAACGGCGCGCAGGCGCTCGACACGTCCCGGCCGCTGGCCGCGTTGAACCAGGCCGCCGCCGTGCTGGGCCTGCCGCCGCAAACCGGCGACACCGCCGACGCGCTGGCCGCCTGGGTCAACGCGTGGAAAGATACGGCATGTCGCCCGCACGCACCCTTGTCCTGACCGCGCTGGCCATGGCCGCCTTTGCCGGCAATTCGCTGCTGTGCCGGCTCGCGCTCAGGCAGACCGGCATTGACGCGGCCACCTTCACCGCCATCCGGCTGGTCTCGGGCACGGTGGTGCTCTGGCTGATAGCGCGCAGATTTCGCGGCACCCAGGCTGGAGGAGGCAACTGGCTGTCTGCATGGGCGCTGTTTGCTTATGCCGCGTGTTTTTCGTTTGCCTATGTGAGCCTGCCCACGGGAACCGGCGCGCTGCTGCTTTTCGGCGCCGTCCAGGCCACCATGATCGGCTATGGCCTGTGGTCGGGCGAACGGCTGCGGCTGGCGCAACTCGCCGGTCTTGCGCTCGCCTTCTGCGGCCTTGCGGGCCTGCTGCTGCCCGGTGTCTCGGCGCCGCCGCTGGGCGGTTCGGTGCTGATGCTGGTCGCCGGCATGTCGTGGGGCATCTATTCCCTGCGCGGAAAAGGCGCCGGCGACCCGACCCGGGTGACCGCCGGAAACTTCCTGCGGGCCGCGCCGCTGGCCATCGCCCTGAGCCTGTCCATGCTGCTGTTCAAGGGCGCAGCACTGGATGCGGCCGGCTTGTGGCTGGCGCTGGCGTCGGGCGCCCTGACATCGGGCATCGGCTACGCGATCTGGTACACCGCCCTGCCCGCGCTGAAGGCCACCAGCGCGGCCAGCGTGCAGCTCAGCGTTCCGGTCATCGCGGCGCTGGGCGGCATTGCCTTTCTCGGCGAGCCGGTCACGCTGCGCCTGGTGCTGGCGTCCGCCGCCATCCTGGGCGGCATCGCGCTGGTGGTGCTGCAAAAGCGCGCCGCGCCCGGCAGGCCCTGAACGCTGCCGGGCGGCGCACTAAAATCAGCGGGTGATTGAATCTTCCTCCCCCACCCCGCCCGCCTTGCATGAAGGCGCTCCCGCCGACGTGAGCCATCCCCGCAACATCCGCAGCTTCGTGCGCCGCACCGGCCGCACCACCGTCGGCCAGGCCAAGGCCTTCGCCGATGTCGGCCCCCGGTTTCTGCTGGCCTACAGCGGCCTGCCGATGGACTTTTCAGCCGTCTATGGGCGCGACGCACCGACGATTCTTGAAATCGGCTTCGGCATGGGCGAAGCCACCGCGCACATCGCTGGATTGATGCCGGAAAAGAATTTCCTGTGCTGCGAAGTGCACACGCCCGGCGTCGGCGCGCTGCTCAAGCGCATCGACGAGCAAGCTTTGACCAACATCCGCATCCTGCAGCACGACGCGGTCGAGGTGATCGACCACATGCTGCCCCTGGGCAGCCTGGACGGCGCGCACATCTTCTTCCCCGACCCGTGGCACAAGACCAAGCACAACAAGCGCCGGCTGATCCAGGCCCCGCTGATCGCCAAGCTGGCGGCGCGCCTCAAGCCCGGCGGCTATTTGCACTGCGCGACCGACTGGCAGCCGTATGCCGAACAGATCCTGGAAGTGCTGAGCGCAGAGCCTTTGTTGAAAAACACGGCCGATGCCGCGAGCGATGGCTACGCGCCCAAGCCCGGCTACCGACCGCTGACCAAGTTTGAAAACCGGGGCATCAAGCTCGGGCACGGCGTGTGGGACGTGGTGTTCACGCGCGCGTGAGCCCGCTTGCGGCCCACGGCGGGCTGCCGACGAAGCGCGGCGTGAGCCCGAGTTGTGTCGGCCTGCCGGCAGGCGCCTGGCCCACGTTCACCGATTTCCTGGTCGAACGCTTCCCCGCCATCACGCGGCAGACCTGGCTGGACCGCATGGCGGCCGGTCTGGTGGCCGACGAGTTCGGCGTGGCCGTGACGCCCGAGCGCCCTTACCGGGGCCACATGCGGCTGTACTACTACCGCGCGCTGCCGGTCGAGCCGCGCATTCCGTTCGAAGCCGCCGTGCTGTTCCAGGACGAGCATCTGGTGGTGGCCGACAAGCCGCATTTCCTGCCGGTCACGCCCTCGGGACACTATTTGCAGGAAACGCTGCTGGTGCGGCTGAAGAACCAGCTGGGGCTGGACAGCCTGATCCCGATCCACCGCATCGACCGCGAAACGGCGGGCCTGGTGCTGTTTTGCGTCCAGCCGGGGGAACGCGACGCTTACCAGGCCTTGTTCCGGCGGCACGAAGTCGTCAAGCATTACGAAGCCGTGGCCCGCTGGCGGCCCGACTTGCGGTTTCCCCTGCAGCGCAAAACCCGCATCGTCGAGGATGAACCTTTTTTTCGGCAGCGCGAAGTGCCGGGCGAGCCCAACAGCGAAACCCTGATTGATCTGCTGGAAATCCGGGGCCAACGGGCGCTTTACGCCCTGAGCCCCGTGACCGGGAAAAAGCACCAGTTGCGGGTGCACATGAACGCGCTGGGCATGCCGATTTGCAACGACCGGATGTACCCGCCGGTTGAACCGACGCCTGAAGACGATTACGCCCTGCCGCTGCAGCTGCTGGCCAGGTCGATTGCCTTTGCCGACCCGCTGACCGGCCAGCCACGGCGCTTTGAAAGCCGGCTCGGCTTATTGCCAGGCTGACGAAGTCACTCTCATTTTGATAGCTTCCTGCGCTTATGGAATAAGCGCAAAAAGCCTATTTGGCATGTAAAACGATCCTTCACATGCCATGGAGCGCAGCCAGCTTCAGGCCTTGATTTCCCTGGCGGTGATCTGGTACTTGAAGTCATCCGGCGCGTAGGAGTCGAAGCGGCCGGCGGCATTCTCGCCAACTGGGTACATCAGGAAACCGAGCTTGTCGCCCTTGGAATTGGGCAAGGCCACATCGTGCGCGGTGTTGTAGGCCATCCAGTTGCCTTCCCAGCCGCCGAACAGCGCCTTGTTGACCGGCGCGACCACCGGGTTGGTGGTGTTCTTGATCCAGTCGGCGGTTTCCAGGCGCATGACCTTGGCCACGTCGGCCGGGTCCATCGCCACCCAGCCATAGCCCTTCAAGTACACCTCGGAGCGGCAGTGCTGCGCGCCCTTGAGGCTGGCCGGGTTGCCCGACAGCTCCTTGTAGCCAAAGGCCGATGGCACCAGCCGGATGCCGTACACATCGCGCGCGGGCACACCCACCGAGCGGCACAGGCCGACAAACAGCGCGTTCAGGTCGGCGCATTTGCCGCCCAGGTTGCCGGTTTCCAGCATGGTCTTGATGTCGCCTTCGCCGCAGCCGCGCACCTTGGGTTCGCGGTAGGTGTTGGCCACGATCCAGTCATAGAGCTTCTGGGCTTTTTCGACATCGCCTCTAGCGCCCTGCGTGGCGGCCAGCGCGGTCTTGCGCACGATGCCGTCGGTCGGAATCAAGGTGGTGGCGCGGGTGAAATAGCGCAGCGTGTCGGCTTCCTCGGCCTTGGCGGTTTTTTGCGACCAGTCCATCGCGCGGCCCTGCGTCTGCACGCGGCTGGTGATTTCGACAAACGGCTTGGCTTCGCTGGCAGCAAATTCAACGTAGAGCATTTTTGCGCCGTCCTGGCCGTCCTGCACCAGCTTGGCCGTTCCGTTGCTTGAAAATCCGTTTTCGAGCGAATGCTGGTAGTCGCTGTTGACCGACGGAATCGGCAGCCACACCCGGGTCACGCCTTCGGGCTTGGGAATGTCCACGCGGGTGGTGACCTCAAAGGTGCGCCAGCCGCCGCTTTGGGGAGCGAAGTTGCGGCGTGAAGCAGGTGCCGCGGGTGCCTGGGCGAAACCAAGGGCGGGCAAGGCAGCGGCCATGGCGGCGGCTGCGGTGTTCTTGAGGAAGCTGCGGCGTACGGTGGTCATAGGTGAACTCCGGGGGAAGGATTGAGGAAAGGTCACATGCACCGGCGCAGGTGAAGATGCGCCAGGAAGTGGAGCCCGGCTGGTGGGCAGCTGCAAGGCTGCCGCCCGCCACGGACAGCCCTTGATTATCGCCACAGCCGGTAAAAGCGGCAGTTTTTCAGGCCAACACGCGTCTACAACAGGCTGGCAATCAGCTTCTCGGCCGCTTTTCCGGTCCAGTCCATCTCGCCCTGCACCCGCAGGCGCGGCTGGCCATGGCGGTCGATGGCCAGCGTGGTCGGAAACACCTTGACGCCCCAGCGCCGGGCCGCCTGGCCATCGACATCGAGCAGCACCGGCAGGGTGATGCCGGTGCGTTTGGCAAACTGCAGCGCCCGCGCCGGGGCTTCCTTGAAGTTGATGGCCAGCACCAGAAGCTGCTCGGGGCCGTACAGGTCCGCCATCTGCTGCAGCGTGGGCATTTCAGCGCGGCATGGCTCGCACCAGCTGGCCCAGAAGTTGAGCAGCACCGCCCGCCCCTTGAAGTCGGCCGGGCGCCAGGTCTTGCCGCTGGTATCGACCAGGCTGAAGGCGGTGAGCGGCCCCGGCCATGGGCTGACCTCGTAGGCCGGCCCTGTCAGGCCTTGGGCGCCCGCCCTGGCGAACAACGCCGAACTGGCAACGGTCAGGGAAGCTTGCAAAACATGGCGGCGTGAAGGCGATTCGATAGGCATGGCGGGAGCTTACCGGCGAATGAGAAAGCGTCCGGCGCACAAGGAAATGCTTCCCCCGATTTCTGGAACTTCACTCACCCGGCCGTGAAGCCAGTCAATTTCATGCGGTCGCCAACTCGGCCTGCCTCGGCGCCTGTTGCCAGGCACGCTGGCGCAAGGCCGGGCTGACGCGGTAGCGCTCGCCCCGGTAAAACCCATCCAGGGCATCGAGCAGGCCAATGACCGCGCCGGCATCCCAGCGCGCCAGCCACTCAAACGGCCCGGCCGGGTAGTTCACGCCCAGCTTCATCGCCGCGTCGGCCCCTTCCGGGGTGCAGACGCCTTGCTGCACGGCGTCCATGGCTTCATTGATCAGCATGGCGATGGTTCTGGCCACCACCAGGCCGGGCGCATCGGCGATGCGCTGCGGGTTGAAACCCAGCGCCAGCAGCCAGTGCGAAGCCTGCTCCACCCAGGCCGCACTGGCGCGGCAAGATGGCGCCCAGGCCAGGGCGATGCCGGTCGCTGGCGACAGCGGCAGATCAAACACCGCCACATCAGCGCCCAGTTGCGAGGCGGGCCGGCCATCGGTCAGGCGCAGCATGGCGCCGTCCACGGCCAGACCGACCCAGTCGCTGCCTTCATCGCGGTGAAACGCACGGCCAGCCTGCGCCAGCGTGGCGGCCAGACGCTCGGCCACCGGCCCCCGCCCGTGCACGCCCAACGCTTGCGCAGGCGGCAGCGCAGCGGATTCCAAAGCGGCGACGGCGGGCTTGGCCGCACCGTCCGCGTAATCATAAAAACCGCGACCCGATTTGCGGCCCAGCAAGCCGCCATCGACCAGCTCGCGCTGCACCAGCGACGGCACGAAACGCTTGTCGTGAAAATTGGCCTCGTAGACCGAATTCGTCACCGAGAAATTGGTGTCGTGGCCAATCAGGTCCATCAACTCGCACGGCCCCATGCGAAAGCCGGCGGCGCGCAGGCAGGCATCGAGCACAGCGGGCGTGGCGGCCTGCTCATGCAGCAGGGCCAGCGTTTCGGCATAGTAAGGCCGGGCAATGCGGTTGACGATGAAACCCGGCGTCGAACGCGCATGCACCGGCACCTTGCCCCAGACCTTGCAGAGTTCAAAAATCGCTTCGGCCACCGCAGGCGCCGTCTGCAGGCCGGACACCACCTCGACCAGTTGCATGAGCGGCACCGGATTGAAGAAGTGCATGCCCACGAGGCGGGCCGGATGCTGCAGCCCGTTGGCAATGGCCGTGACCGAGATTGACGAGGTGTTGGTCGCCAGCACGCAATCGGCGGCAAGGATGGCTTCGAGCTGCTGGAACAGCGCGCGCTTGGCATCGAGCTTTTCGACAATCGCCTCGACCACCAGGCCCGCCGAAACAGCCTCTTCAAGCGCCCAAATCGGCCTGATGCGCGACAGCGTTTGCGCCACGGCGTCAGCCTTCAGCCGGCCTTTGGCCACCAGCGCCTCCAGGCTTCTGGCAAGTTTCGCCTTTGCTTGGCTGGCTGCGCCTTCGCGCATGTCGTGCAGCATCACGGCATGGCCGGCCTGCGCCGCGACCTGCGCAATGCCGACGCCCATGATGCCGGCGCCGACCACCAGCACCGGCACGCCGTTCAAGTCAAGAGTTGTCATTCGGAAATCCAGTTAGCGGGCCGTTTGCCCAGAAAAGCGGCAAAGCCCTCACGCGCCTCGTCGGTGCCGCGCACGCGGCTGATCGTTTGGGCGGTCAACTCGCGCACTTTGGGCGTGACTTCACCCACTTCAAACCGGGCATACAGCGCCTTGATCTCACGCTGCGAATTCGGGCCGCCAACCAGCAGTTCCTTGACCGTGGCGTCAATGGCGGCATCGAGCTGGTCAAGCGCGACCACCTGCTGCACCAGGCCGATGGCCAGCGCTTCAGGGGCGGCGATGCGGGTGGTCGTCAGCGCCAGGCGCAGGGCCTGGCGCTTGCCGACCGCATTGGTCAGGTAAGGGCCGATGACGGCCGGCAGGATGCCGAACTTCGCTTCGCTGACCGCAAAGCTGGCGTTGTCCGCCGCGATGGCGATGTCGCAGACGCAGGCCAGGCCAACCCCGCCGCCCAGCGCCGCGCCCTGCACCCGCGCCAGCGTGGGCTTGGGGCAGTTCTCGATGCGCGACAGCATGGCGGCAAAGCGGCGGGCATCGTCCAGGTTCCATTCGCGCGAGGCGGCGCTCGCGCGCTGCATCCACTTCAGGTCGGCGCCGGCGCTGAAGTGCTTGCCTTCGCCGGCCAGCACGATGACGCGCACCGCCGGGTCGGCGCCCAGTTCGGCAAAGACGGCGTCCAGCTCGGCAATCATCACCTCATCGAAGGCATTGAACACCGCCGGGCGCGCCATCGCGACCTGCGCGATGCCCGTGGCGCGGCGCGTCACGCTCAAGGTTTGCAACTGACTCATCAATACGTCTCCAGATGCAGCCGGCCTTCTGTCTTGAGCGCTGCGCCCACGGCATCCCAGTTCAGGCCGGCCTGCTGCGCCACGTCGCGCAGGGCCAGCACCACGCCTTCTTCCATGCTCTTGAGGCCGCAGACGTAAAAGCAGGTATTGGCGTCCTGCAGCAGCAGGGCCAGGTCGGCGGCGCGCTCGCGCATCACGTCCTGCACGTAGCGCTTGGGCGCGCCGGGCGTGCGCGAGAACGCAAAGTTGATGTCGATAAAATCCTTGGGCAGGTTTTGCAAGGGTCCGAAGTAAGGCAGTTCTTCCTGGGTGCGGGCGCCAAAAAACAGCATCAGCTTGCCTTCCTCGAACTTGCCGGACTTGCGCAGGCGGCGGCGCCATTCGGTCATCGCGCGCATGGGCGCGCTGCCGGTGCCGGTGCAGATCATCACGATGTTGGAGCGCGGATGATTGGGCATCAGGAAGCTCGTGCCAAACGGCCCCATCACCTGTACCGTGTCGCCGACCCGCAAATCGCACATGTAGTTCGACCCCACGCCGCGCACCGGCCTGCCCTGATGGTCTTCGAGCACGCGCTTGATCGTCAGCGAGAGGTTGTTGTAGCCGGGCCGCTCGCCGTTGCGCGGGCTGGCAATCGAATACTGGCGCGCAAAATGCGGCCGGCCGCTGGCGTCAACGCCCGGCGGAATGATGCCGATGGACTGGCCTTCGAGCACCGGAAACGGCATTTTCCCGAAGTCCAGCACGATGTGGTGCGTGTCGTAATCGTCGCTGCCGACCTCGGTCACCCGGACATTGCCGGTGACGGTGGCGGTGACTGATTTTTCGGCCGTTTTCGGCCCGTACAGGTTGACGTAGGCATGCGCGGCCGACCACGGCGGCAGGGTCGCGCCGTACTGGGCACTGTTGAACACCGCTTCGCCATTGCTGGCGGCAGGCAACGAAGGTGAAACCGGCTCGATGTCGGGCACCGCGCCGGCGGCGACGCCTTCGGCGGCAAGTTCCTCGGGCGTGAGTTCGGGCGGCAACTCGTCCCAGCCCAGTTGCGCGTCCAGGCTGTAGGCCTTGACGCGCGGCATGGTGCGCCAGTTGTCAATCGAGCCGGTCGGGCACGGAGAGATGCAGGCCATGCAGAAATTGCATTTTTCGGCATCCACCACGTAATTGCGCGAATCATGCGTGATGGCGCTGACCGGGCAAATGGCTTCGCAGGTGTTGCAGCGAATGCAGATTTCAGGGTCGATCAAGTGCTGCTTGATCACGTGTATTTCGGTCATGTCCATGATGGCGTTTCCCGGTAATCGGCTTCAATGACAAACAGGGCCGGCAGACCCCCACCAGCCAGGGCCGCGGAACCGGCTTTGCCGGGCCGCAGGCGCAGCGGCCCCCTCGGGGGCAGCGAACCACACGAAGTGGGGAGCGTGGGGGCTCAATGAACTTCAATTAAAACGCACGTAGTCGAAGTCCACCGGCTGGCGGTTGATACCCATGACGGGCGGCGCAATCCAGTTGGCGAACTTGCCCGGCTCGACGCAGCGGCCCATCAGGCTGGCGACATAGGCCCGGTCTTCGTTGCTCGGCAGCCACTGATCGACCGACGCGTTCCATTCGGCCTCGGACACCACGCGGCCATCGGGCGACACCTTCACGCCCGACAGCGCGCCGATATTGCGGTGGAAAGCCTTGTGTGGCACGCGCAGGTGAACGGGGATGCCGGCCTTGTCCAGCACCTTGTTCCAGCGCTCGACGCCCGAGATGGAGTCCTTGATGTAGTCGTCGCGCAGCACTTCATTGAGCGCGTTGAGCATCGGCACTTCTTTTTCGACCAGCTGGCCGTCTTTGGCTTCAATCACCTTGTAGGTCTGGCCCTTGAGCACATGGTCATCGACGCGCTTGCCTTCTTCGTAGCGGCCCTTCAGGCCCGAGCTGTAGAAGGTGGCGGCATTGCTCGACTCGTCGGCGCCGAACAGGTCGATGGTGACGCTGAAGTGGAAGTTGATGTAGCGCTGGATGGTCGGCAGGTCAATCACGCCGGCGGCGCGCAGCTTGCCCACGTCGTCGGTTTTCAGCTCGTTCATCTTTTGCGCGGTGCGCTGGATGACGCGGGAAATGCCGCTTTCGCCGACGAACATGTGATGCGCTTCCTCGGTCAGCATGAACTTGGTCGTGCGGGCCAGCGGGTCAAAAGCGCTTTCGGCCAGCGCGCAGAGCTGGTACTTGCCGTCGCGGTCGGTGAAGTAGGTGAACATGAAAAAGCTCAGCCAGTCGGGCGTCTTCTCGTTGAAAGCCGCCAGGATGCGCGGGTTGTTGGCGTCGCCGCTGCGGCGCTCCAGCAGGCCCTCGGCTTCTTCGCGGCCGTCGCGGCCGAAATGCTTGTGCAGCAGGTAAACCATCGCCCACAGGTGGCGGCCTTCCTCGACGTTGACCTGAAACAGATTGCGCAGGTCGTACATGCTGGGCGCGGTCAGGCCGAGGTGGCGCTGCTGCTCGACGGATGCCGGCTCGGTGTCGCCCTGCGTCACGATGATGCGGCGCAGGTTGGCGCGGTGCTCGCCGGGAACGTCCTGCCAGGCCTTTTCGCCCTTGTGGTCGCCAAAGTGGATGGTGCGGTCGGCTTCGCCGGGGTTCAGGAAAACGCCCCAGCGGTAGTCGCGCATCTTGACGTGGCCAAACTGCGCCCAGCCGTTCGGATCGACGCTAACGGCCGTGCGCAGGTACACATCCATGTTGGTCGAGCCTTCGGGGCCGACATCGTCCCACCAGCTGATGAAATTGGGCTGCCACTGCTCAAGCGCGCGCTGCAATGTGCGGTCGTCGCTCAGGTTGACGTTGTTGGGAATCTTTTCGCTGTAATTAATGCTGGACATCATGGTCTCCAAGAAAAAACAAGGCTGATTCGGGGGAGGGATTGCAGTTGCGGCGCGCCACCCGGATTCGTGCCGCACAACGAGAACTTTGCGAGAACGCCTGTTTAGACGCGGTTCCAGTCAAACTGGGACTTGTCGCCCTTGCCATAGACCTTGAGCGCGCCTTTTTCTCCGACGGCGTTCGGGCGCTGGAAAATCCAGTTCTGCCAGGCGGTCAGGCGGCCAAAAATGCGGGTGAACATGTTCTCGGTGCCGTTGAAGCGCAAATTCGCTTCCATGCCGGTCAGTGCATCGGGCGACATGGACACGCGTTCCTCGATGGCAATGCGCACCTCGTCAGTCCAGTCGATGTCGTCCGGATTGGACGTGACCAGGCCAATCGCAAACGCGGCGTCGGCATCCAGCGGCTGGCCCGCCTTGGCGCGCACGGCTTCGAGCGCCGGTGCTTCGTCATAAAAACGGCGGCCCAGGCGGCTCTGGTCAGTCACCATCGGGTAGAGGCCAAAATTGGTCTCGGCCACGGTGATTTTGGGCGCACGGTCCTCGTCGTCGGGCAGGGCAAGGTGGTAGCTGCGGTCGCAGGCCAGGGCGAGTTCCAGGTAGGTGCCGGCAAAGCACGAACCCGGCTCGATCAGCGCGAACAGGCTGCGCGAGGACAGGTCCAGGCGGCTCAGCGTGCGGCGCAGCAGGCCGATGGTCTCGCGCACCAGCCAGTGCTTCTGGTTCGCCAGCAGCACGTCGTCCATGGCCAGCACGGCAGCCGCATCGCCTTCGGTCTTGATCAGCCAGGTGCCGATTTCCAGCTCGTTGGTGCGCATCATCAGGATGGCGTCCTCCAGTTCGCGCGCCATCACCAGCGGGAACCAGTCGGCGCCCAGCGCTTCAATGCCGGCGATGCTTGAGGGTTGCGCACCCGTGGGCGCCTTGACCGTCCAGGTGGCGGTGCGCTTGGCGCGGTCGATCTCGACCGTCACATTTGAATAGCGCAGCGCATCGGCTTCGACCGTGCGATTGAGCGGCTTGAACACCACGCCCTTGCCGTCGGCGGGCCGGTCGCTCTGCTCGGCCAGCGCCAGGGCGCGGGTCTGCACCTTCTGCGAAAAATCGACCGCCTTGGCAATGTCATCGACCAGGCGCCAGTCCTTGGCCTTCTGGCCGCGAACGCCTTCGACGCTGGTGCAGAACAGGTCGGCCAGGTCGTGGCGAACATGGCGCTTGTCGGTCACGCGGGTCAGGCCGCCGGTGCCGGGCAGCACGCCGAGCAAAGGCACTTCGGGCAGGCTGACGGCGCTGGAGCGGTCATCAATCAGGATGATCTCGTCGCAGGCCAGTGCCAGCTCGTAACCGCCGCCGGCGCAAGCGCCGTTGACCGCAGCGAGGAACTTCAGGCCGCTGTAGCGGGACGAGTCTTCCAAGCCGTTGCGGGTTTCGTTGGTGAACTTGCAGAAGTTCACTTTCCAGGAGTGGCTGCTCACGCCCAGCATGAAGATGTTGGCGCCGGAGCAGAACACTTTTTCTTTGGCGCTGGTCACCACCACGGTGCGCACTTCCGGGTGCTCGAAACGGATGCGGCTGATGGCGTCGTTCAGTTCAATATCGACCCCGAGGTCGTAGCTGTTGAGCTTGAGCTTGTAGCCGGGGCGCAAGCCGGCGTTTTCGTCGATGTCCACCGCCAGCGTGGCGACGGGGCCATTGAAGCTGAGCTTCCAGTGCTTGTATTGGGAAGGGTCGGTCTGGTACTCGACGCGGGAGGCGATGGTCATGGCTTGAAGTCCTCAGTTTAATGCATGAAACTGCATGAATTGAAATTCGATACACGCATAATAATGCATATTATCAAAAACAAACAAGCATTTTTATGCATTTTCTTGTAAAAGACTCAAACTGGCAACTGAAGCGCCTTGCGCACCATTTCGCGCAAGGCCTGGAAAGACAGCTCCAGGCTCTGGGTGCTGGTATCGACCTTGTACTGCGCCTTCGAGTAGAAAGCGGCACGACCTGCCAGGATGCCCTTGAGGTCTTCCATGGCCTGCTTGCTGGCCGCCATGGGCCGCAAGTCACCCTGCGCCAGCACCCGTTTCATGTGGTCTTCAGGGTCGGCCTGCAGCCAGACGGTGGTGCAGTGGGACAGCAGCTGGTTGAACGTGGCCGGGTCCGACACCAGGCCGCCGGGCGTGGCAATGACGGCTTCCGGGTAGATCTGGATCGTCTCTTCCAGCGCCCGGCGTTCGTAGCGGCGGTAGGCATTCATGCCGTAGAGCGCCTGGATTTCCGAGACGCTGCAGCCCGCGAACTTCTCGATTTCCCGGCTCAGTTCGACAAACGGAAATCCCAGGTCTTCGGCCAGCAGGGCGCCCAGCGTGGACTTTCCGGCCCCGCGCAGGCCGATCAGCGCCACGCGCGAACAGAGGGTGGTGTTGCCGCTGCCCGTTCCCAGCAACTCGCCAATCGCGATGCGCACGCGGCGCAGCGAGGCATCGTCGCGCGTTTCCAGCAGTTCGCGAATCAAGAGCCATTCGGGCGTCGAGGTGGTCACATCGCCAATCAGTTCGGCCAGTGAGCAGTGCAGCGCGCGGGCCACCTGCAGCAGCACCAGGATGGACGCGTTGCCTTCGCCATACTCCAGGTTCGCCAGATGCCGCTCAGACACGTCGGCTGCAATCGACACGGCTTTGCGTGTCATGCCGCGCCGCGCCCGCAGCGCCCGAACCCGGTCACCCAGGGCGGCGAGAAATAGATTTTTTTCCTCCACCTGCGGCTCCTGAAGCCCGGCGGGCGGCAGTTCGGCGGTTTGAAGAGGAAGGATGGAGGTATCAGGGACTAACCCTGATGCATGCAATATATTGCTTGACATGATGTTTTTCAGGCTTTATGGTTCATACATGCACAATAGTTCATATTACATGAATTGGCAAGTTCAACACTATACGGAGAAGGCACCATGTCACCCACCGAATTTCGCGAACAGATTTCGCAATTGACTGCCCAGCTGGCTGGCCGCCCCCTGGATGCCGGTCTGGATGCCTGGCTCAATGCAGAGCATGGCGTCGAAAGCGACACGTATCGGCAACTGAAGCAAGCCTGCATGACCGGCGTTGCCGAGGGCTGGCTGTGCGAGCGCGAGGGCGGCGGCATCCGTTATGGCCGTATCTTCAAGCCGGCCGATGACCTGCACGGCTTTTCGGTCGATGTGGTGGACATGCAGGACATCGCCGGCCCGCACCATGCGCATCCGCAGGGCGAGATCGACCTGATCATGCCGCTGGACGACAACGCGCAATTCGATGGCCGCCCCGCCGGCTGGCTCGTTTATCCGCCGGGCAGCGCGCACCGGCCCACCGTGTCCAGCGGACGCGCCCTGGTGCTGTATCTCCTGCCGCAGGGCAGCATCGAATTCACCCGCCACTGATTTTTACGAAAAGACTCTCCATGACCGAACTGCTTTCCAATTACCTGGTCGGCCGCTGGCAGGCTGGCACCGGCGCGGGCACTGCGCTGTTTGACCCGGTGCTGGGCACCGAACTCGTGCGCGTCGATGCCACCGGACTCGACCTGAGCGCCGGCTTTGACTTTGCCCGCGAACAAGGCGGCACGGCCCTGCGCGCCCTCACCTATCGCGAGCGCGCCGCCCTGCTGGGCGCGGCACTCAAGGTGCTGCAGGCCAACCGCGATGCCTACTATGAGATCGCCACGGCCAACAGCGGCACGGTGAAGAATGACTCTGCCGTGGACATTGACGGCGGCCTGTTCACGCTGGGCACCTATGCCAGGATGGGTGACGCACTGGGCGAGCGCCGTTTCATGCTCGACGGCGACATGGCGCGACTGGGCAAAGACCCGCTGTTCCAGTCGCAGCATGTGCTGACATCCACGCGCGGCGTGGCGCTGTTCATCAACGCCTTCAACTTTCCTGCCTGGGGCCTGTGGGAAAAAGCCGCGCCGGCCCTGCTGTCAGGCGTGCCGGTCATCATCAAGCCCGCCACCGCGACCGCCTGGCTGACCCAGCGCATGGTCAGGGACGTGGTCGATGCGGGCATTTTCCCGCCGGGCGCGCTGTCGGTTGTGTGCGGCAGTTCGGCCGGGCTGATGGACCAGCTGCAGCCCTTCGATGTGGTGTCGTTCACCGGATCGGCCGAAACGGCGGCGGTGATCCGTTCGCACCCGGCCGTGGTGCAGCGCTCGGTGCGCGTCAACATCGAGGCCGACAGCCTGAACTCGGCCTTGCTGCTGCCGGGCGAGGCAGCCGGCAGTCCGGCCTTTGAGTTGCTGGTCAAGGAAGTGGCGCGCGAGATGACGGTCAAGTCGGGCCAGAAATGCACGGCCATTCGCCGCGTTTTCGTTCCCGAGGCTCTGTACGCATCGGTTGCAGAAGCACTTTCCGCGCGCCTGGCCAAGACCACGGTGGGCAACCCACGCAACGACACCGTACGCATGGGCGCGCTGGTCAGCCGCAGCCAGCTGGCCGCAGTGCGCGACGGCCTGGCGCATCTGACGGCGCAAGCGGAAATCCTGCACGACGGCAGCCGCCATGCGCTGGTTGATGCCGATGCGGCGCTGGCCTGCTGCGTCGGACCGACACTGCTGGGCACGCGCGATGCCAGCGGAAGCGATGGCGCCGACCGCATCCACGACACCGAGGTCTTTGGCCCGGTGGCCACGCTGCTGCCTTATCGCGACATCGCCCACGCGCTGGCGCTGGTGCGCCGGGGACAGGGTTCGCTGGTGACCTCTCTCTATGGCAGCGATGCTGCCGCGCTGGCGAGCGCTGCACTCGAATTGGCCGACAGCCACGGCCGGGTGCATGTGATCTCGCCCGACGTGGGCGCACTGCAGACCGGCCACGGCAACGTCATGCCGCAGTCGCTGCATGGCGGGCCGGGCCGCGCGGGTGGCGGCGAGGAACTGGGCGGCCTGCGCGCCCTGAATTTCTACCACCGCCGCAGCGCCGTGCAGGCCAGTACCGACGTGCTGGCGCATCTGCGGACGCCTTCAGCGGCCTGAGCCACCAGAGAACGAGGAGACAGACATGACCACCCCATCAAACACCGCGCCCCACATCCCGGCACCCGGCGCGCACTTCAATTTCGCCCAGCACCTGATCGGGTGCAACGCCGCGCACCCCGCCAGGACAGCCTATATCGACGATGTCGAGACAGTAAGCTACGGCGAACTGGCCGAGCGCATCCGCCGTCTGGCCGCCGCACTGCTGGCCACTGGCGTTCGCCGCGAGGAACGCGTGCTGCTGCTGATGCACGACTGCAGCGACTGGCCGGTCAGTTTTCTGGGCGCGATGTACGCCGGCATCGTGCCGGTGGCGCTCAACACGCTGCTGACGAGCGAAGACTATGCCTTCATGCTGGAGCACAGCCGTGCCCAGGCTGTGCTGGTGTCGGGCGCTCTCTTGCCGATACTGCAGGAAGCCATGGCCAAATCGGCCCATGAGGTCAGGGCGGTCATCGTCTCGCGCCCCACTGGCCTCCTGCCAGAAGGCAGCGTGGCGCTGGACAACCTGATTGCCCAGCATGCGCCGCTGGCCCAGCCGGCCTCCACCTGTCCCGACGATCCGGGTTTCTGGCTGTATTCCTCCGGCTCCACGGGAAAGCCCAAAGGCACGCTGCACACCCATGCCAATCCCTACTGGACCGCCGAGCTGTACGGCAAGCCGGTGCTGGGCATTAGCGAGCACGATGTGTGTTTTTCCGCCGCCAAGCTGTTCTTTGCCTACGGCCTGGGCAACGCCCTGAGCTTTCCGCTCAGCGTCGGCGCCACCGTGGTCCTGATGGCCGAACGCCCGACGCCGGCAGCCACCTTCAAACGCTGGGTGGAGCACCAGCCGACGGTGTTTTTTGGCGCGCCCACCGGTTTTGCAGGCATGCTGGCCTCGCCCGACCTGCCCGCCAAAAACCAGGTGTCGCTGCGACTGGCGTCTTCGGCCGGCGAGGCCTTGCCGGCCGACCTGGGCGAACGCTTCACGGCCCACTATGGCGTGGAGATCATCGACGGCATTGGTTCGACCGAAATGCTGCATATCTTTTTGTCCAACCTTCCCGGGAAAGTGCGCTACGGCACCACCGGCTGGCCGGTGCCCGGCTACGAGGTCGAACTGCGCGGCGACGATGGCCGCCCGGTTCCCGACGGCGACACCGGCGACCTCTACATCAAGGGGCCGAGCGCGGCGCTGATGTACTGGGGCAACCGCGAGAAGTCGCGCGAAACCTTCCAGGGCGCGTGGACCAAGAGCGGCGACAAGTACGTTCGCAACCAGGACGGAACCTACACCTATTCGGGCCGCAGCGACGACATGCTCAAGGTCAGCGGCATTTACGTCTCGCCCTTCGAGGTCGAGGCCACTCTGTCGCAACATCCGGCCATTCTGGAAGCGGCCGTCATTGGCGTGCCGGACACCGAAGGCCTGACCAAAACCAAGGCTTATGTGGTGCTCAAGACCGGCCAGCAGGTCAGCGAGGCCGAACTCAAGGCCTTCGTCAAGGAGCGCCTGGCGCCTTACAAATACCCGCGCAGCATCGAGTTCATGACCGAGTTGCCCAAGACCGCCACCGGCAAGATCCAGCGCTTCAAGCTGCGCGGTCTCGAAGGCGCGGTCAAATGACGGAGGCGGCGTTCATCGACATCGACTGGGCGGGTCGCCCGGTCCGCATCGAATATCAGTGGATTGCCCGCGACCGGGCGGCCGCGCCGCTGATCGTCTTTTTGCATGAAGGCCTGGGTTCGGTGGCGATGTGGAAGGATTTTCCGCAGCGCCTGTGTATTGCCACCGGCTGCCGGGGGCTGGTGTATTCGCGCCCGGGCTATGGCCGCTCGACGCCGCGCGCCGCCGAAGAAGCCTGGGGCCTGGACTTCATGCACCGCCAGGCGCAGGAAGTGCTGCCCGCCCTGCTGGAAGCGCTGGGCATTGACGCAACGCGGGACAAGCCCTGGCTGCTGGGCCACAGCGATGGCGCCTCCATCGCCCTGCTTTACGCCGCGAGCTACCCGCAGCGCATCGCCGGCGCCATCGTGCTGGCTCCCCATATCCTGGTGGAAGACCTGTCGGTGAGCAGCATTGAAAAAGTGCGCGCAGCCTACCTTGAAACCGACCTGCGGCAACGCCTGGCGCGCCACCACGATGATCCGGATTCAGCCTTCTGGGGCTGGAACGATATCTGGCTCAAGCCGGCGTTCAGGCACTGGTCGATTGAAGCCGAGATCAGCGCCATCCGCTGCCCGTTGCTGGCCGTGCAAGGCCTGGACGACGAATACGGCACGCTGGCGCAGATCCACGGCATTGCGCGCCGGGCGGCACAGACCGAACTGTTTGAGCTGGCCGATTGCGGCCATTCCCCACACCGCGACCAGCCCGAACGCCTGATCACGGCCATCACTGCTTTCATTCAACAACAACCCCACGGAGACAAACCATGACCAAGATTCGACTTCACCTGATCGCTGCCGCCGCCGTCCTGTGCGCCAGTGCCGCCTCCGCGCAGGCGCCGGCCAAGCTCAAGGTCGGACTGATGCTGCCCTACACCGGCACCTACGCGTCGCTGGGCACGGCGATTGAAAACGGCTTCAAACAGTATGTGGCCGAGCAGGGCGGCAAGCTGGGCGGGCGCGAAATCGAATTCGTCAAGGTCGATGACGAGTCTGACCCGTCCAAGGCGACCGACAACGTCAACAAGCTGATCAAGCGCGACAACGTCGATGTGCTGATCGGCTCGGTGCATTCCGGCGTGGCCATGGCGATGGCCAAGGTCGCCAAGGACACCGGCACGCTGCTGATCGTTCCCAATGCCGGCGCGGATGCCGTGACCGGGGCCATGTGCGCGCAAAACATCTTCCGCAGTTCATTCTCGAACTGGCAGCCGGGCTACGCCATGGGCGAAGTGGTCGCCAAGAAGGGCCACAAAAAGGTCGTCACCATCACCTGGAAGTACGCCGCCGGCGACGAGTCGGTGCGCGGCTTCAAGGAAGCGTTTGAAAAAGGCGGTGGCAAGGTCGTCAAGGAACTCAGCGTGCCTTTCCCGAACGTCGAGTTCCAGGCCTTGCTGACCGAAATCGCGGCCACCAGGCCCGATGCCGTGTACACCTTCTTTGCCGGTGGCGGCGCCGTGAAGTTCGTCAAGGACTATGCCGGCGCCGGGCTGAAGAAAAGCATTCCCCTGTACGGCGCAGGTTTCCTGACCGACGGCACGCTCGAAGCGCAGGGGCTTGATGCCGATGGCCTGCTGACCACGCTGCACTATGCCGACGCGCTGGGCACGCCGCGCGACACCAGTTTCCGCCTGGCCTATGCCAAAGCCTACAAGCAGCAGCCCGACGTGTATGCGGTTCAGGGTTACGACGCGGCGCAGATGCTGGGCGTGGGACTGGCCGCCGTCAAGGGCGACACCAGCAAGAAGGCCGAGTTTGCCGATGCCCTGCACAAGGCAAAAATCGACAGCCCGCGCGGCCCGTTCACGATTTCCAGGTTCAACAACCCGGTGCAGGACATCTATTTGCGCCAGGTCACGGGCAAGGAAAACAAGCTTGTCGGCGTCGCCAGCAAGGCGCTGGCCGATCCGGGTCGCGGCTGCCGGCTGTAATCCGCCCGGTTTTCCCGTCACGGCATTCAAGCTGTCCGGTGATTTTTGCTGTTTGCTACTGAATCCATAGCTGCTCACGCAGTCTACGCCTGCGCAAGAGGCCAATTTGATGCTTGAAAATCGTCCACAGGCCAACACCCATGCGCTCTTGCCTGCTGACGTTGCCATGCGCTTTTTCACATTCACGAAAGGATGAGGCTTTCTTCATGGACCTTTCCATCTTCCTGATCCAGTGCCTCAATGCACTTCAATACGGACTGCTTTTGTTCCTGGTCGCCTCCGGGCTGACGCTGATCTTCGGGATCATGGGCGTCATCAACCTGGCGCATGGAAGCTTCTACATGATTGGCGCCTACATGGCCTACGCCCTGGCGCCGGTCGTGGCCAGTACTTTCGGCGGTGGCTTTTTTGCCACGCTGGCGGTGGGCGTGGTGCTGGCGGTACTGCTGGGCTATGTGCTGGAGTGGGCATTCTTCAGCTTTCTTTATGAACGCGAGCATCTGCAGCAGGTCTTGATGACCTACGGGCTGATCCTGGTGTTCGAGGAACTGCGAAGCCTGCTGGTCGGCGACGAGGTGCATGGCGTCGAGGTGCCGGCCTTTCTGGCGGGCACGCTGCCGCTGGGCGAGCTGATGACCTACCCGGTGTACCGGCTGTTTGTCTCCGGCGTGTGCCTGGTGCTGGCGCTGGGCATGTACCTGGTCTTCACCCGCACGCGCCTGGGCATGATGATCCGCGCCGGCAGCACCAACCGCGAGATGGTGCAGTCGCTTGGCATCGACATCAAGTTTTTGTACCGCGTCGTGTTTGCCGCCGGCCTGGGCGTGGCGGTACTGGCGGGCATGGTGGCCGCGCCGGTGTCGTCGGTCTATCCGGGCATGGGCGACTCGGTGCTGATCATCTGTTTCGTCATCGTCGTGATCGGCGGCATCGGCTCGATTCGCGGCGCGCTGCTGGCGGCGCTCTTGATCGGCTTTGTCGATACCTTTGGCAAGGTGTTTTTGCCACAGGCCGCCGGCGTGCTGGTGTATGTCCTCATGGCGCTGATCCTGCTGTGGAAACCCGATGGCCTGTTCAAGGCCGGATGAACCCCATGAACCACTCCAAAACCCTTTTCGTGCTGCTGGCCTTTGCCGGGCTGGCGCTATATCCGCTGATGGCGGGCAACTACGGCATTGACCTGGTCACCAAGATGATGGTGTATGCCATCTTTGCGCTCAGCCTGGAGCTGCTGGTCGGCACCACCGGGCTGATCTGTTTCGGCCAGGCGGCGTTCTTCGGCATCGGCGCCTATGCCGCCGTGCTGCTGCCCGCGCAGACCGACGCGCCTTCGCTGCTCTGGCTGCTGCCGGCCTGCGTGCTGGCTGCGGCGGTGTACGCGCTGGCCGTGGGCGCGCTGTCGCTGCGCACCAAGGGCGCCTACTTCATCATGGTCACGCTGGCCTTCGCGCAGATGGCTTACTACGTGGTGCACGACACGCCGCTGGGCGGCGGCACCGACGGCATTTACCTGACCCTGAAACCGGTGCTCGGCACGCTGATCGACCTGGACAAGCCGCTGGTGCTGTACGGTTTCACGCTGCTCATGCTGGCGGGGGTGTTCGGCTTTCTGGCGCTGCTGGCAAGGTCGCGCTTTGGCCGCGCGCTTGCGGGCATTCGCGTCAACGAGCAGCGCATGCGCGCCACCGGCTTTTCAACCTATCCGTACAAGCTCGCGGCGTTCGTGATCTCGGGCGGCATTGCCGGGCTGGCGGGCTTTCTGTTCGCCGTCAAGGACGGCTTCGTGAATCCCGAGATGATGAGCTGGCACCTGTCGGGCGCTGTGCTCATCATGATCATCCTGGGCGGGCTCGGTCATCTGCGCGGCGCGCTGATCGGCGCGTTCGCCTTTGCGCTGCTGCAGGAGTTTTTCAAGTCCGAAGCGGTGTTTGGCGACTTCGCCCGGCACTGGCATCTGGGGCTGGGCCTGAGCATCATTGCCAGCGTGGTACTGCTGCCGCGCGGGCTGGTCGGCTTGCCCGGACAACTCCGCGCCCGGCTGGTGGGCCGCAGCAACCTGCAGGGAGCGCGCCATGAAGCCGTCTGAAATCTCGTCTGATGTCTCGCCTGAAGTCCTGCTGCGCGGGCGCGAAATTACCCGCCGCTGGGGCGGCCTGTTGGCGCTCAGCGGCGTGTCGCTGGATCTGGCGCGCGGCAGCGTGCATGCCGTGATTGGCACCAACGGCGCCGGTAAATCCACTTTAATCAACATCCTGTCCGGCGAAATTCCGCCTTCAAGCGGCAGCGTCGAACTGCTCGGCCAGGAGGTGACGGGCTGGACGCAACCGCGGCGTGCCCGCCTGGGCCTGGGTCGCAGCTACCAGCGCAACACCATCTACCCCAGCTTCAGCGTGTTCGAGAACTGCCGGCTGGCCGCGCAGGCCGCCACCCAGAGGCCGTGGCAATGGTGGCGCAGCGCGCAGCATTGCGATGCCAGCCTGTCGGCCGCGCACGATGCGGCGTCCCGCGCCGGCCTGAACGACTTGCTCGACCGCCCGGCCGGATTGCTATCGCACGGGCAAAAGCGCCAGCTCGAAATCGCCATGTGCCTGGCCACAGCGCCACAGGTGCTGCTGCTCGACGAACCGCTGGCCGGCATGGGCGCGGAAGAGACCGAGCGCATGCTCGCGCTGCTGGCCGAACTCAAGCCCGGCCATGCCATCTTGCTGGTCGAACACGACATGGATGCGGTGTTCCGCATTGCCGAGCGCATCACCGTCATGGTCAATGGCGCTGTGATTGCCAGCGACACGCCCGCCGGCATCCGCAGCAACCCGCAGGTGCAGGCCGCCTATCTTGGAGACCATTGACGTGAAGCCTTCTTCTGAATTCATCCTGGAGGCGAGTTGCATCCACGCCTGGTACGGCTCCAGCCATGTGCTGCACGGCATCGACCTGGCCATCGGGCGCGGCGAAACCATCGGCCTGCTGGGGCGAAACGGCATGGGCAAGAGCACGCTGATCCGAACCCTGCTCGGGCATGTGACGCAGCGCGACGGCCGCATCATCCTGTTCGGACAGGACACCTCCCGCGCCAGGCCGCATGAAGTGGCGCGCCTGGGCGTGGCCTACGTGCCCGAAGGACGCGGCGTGTTCCCCAACCTGTCGGTGCGCGAAAACCTGATAATGGCGGCCCGCCGTGGCCGCGATGGCCGCAACGACTGGTCATACGAGCGCGTACTGGAGACCTTTCCGCGCCTGAAGGAGCGGCTGAGCAACCTGGGCGCACAGCTCTCGGGTGGCGAGCAGCAGATGCTGTCAATTGGCCGGGCGCTGATGACGCATCCCGACCTGATCATCCTCGACGAAGCCACCGAAGGCCTGGCGCCGCTGATCGTGCTCGACATCTGGAACGTCATCAGCGCCATCCGCGCCAGCGGCATTGCCACGCTGATCGTGGACCGAGACTACCGCAAGGTGCTAGCGCAAGCGGATCGCGCGCTGGTGCTGCAAAAAGGCCAGGTAGTGCTGCAGGGCAATGCCGACGCGGTGGCTGCTAGCCCTGCGCTGGCAGACTACCTGGGCGTGTGAAGGGGCCAGGGAGTCGTGATGATGGTGCGAGAGACGGGACTTGAACCCGTACGACATCACTGTCCCGGGATTTTAAGTCCCGTGCGGCTACCGATTACGCCACTCTCGCTGGTGAAAATTGGGGAGATGCACTGACCAACCCGAACAGCATTGTCAAACAAAACGCCTCTTTTCAAGAGGCTGATGACAATTACTTTATGGAGGCGCGGCCCGGAGTCGAACCGGGCTAGCCGGATTTGCAATCCGGTACATAACCGCTTTGTTACCGCGCCCTATTTCTTCGAACATTCCCAACAAAAAAGGGCAGCATTTTGAAGTGCTGCCCTTTGAATTGGAGCGGGAAAAGAGGCTCGAACTCTCGACCTCAACCTTGGCAAGGTTGCGCTCTACCAACTGAGCTACTCCCGCGAGTCTAGCTATAAATTATAGCTTGGTTTTTTAACCATTCGGACTTGATTGCAAAAAAAGTAACCGATGGCCATCATTTCATGGAGGCGCGGCCCGGAGTCGAACCGGGCTAGCCGGATTTGCAATCCGGTACATAACCGCTTTGTTACCGCGCCATATCTCTCGAACATTTCCAATAAAAAAGGCCAGCATTTTGAAGTGCTGGCCTTTGAATTGGAGCGGGAAAAGAGGCTCGAACTCTCGACCTCAACCTTGGCAAGGTTGCGCTCTACCAACTGAGCTACTCCCGCGAGTCTAGCTATAAATTATAGCCTGGTTTTTAACCATTTTCTTGAATCTAGAAAAAGTTTACTCAATGCTTGACGGCGTCCACAACCAGCGAAGGCACAGCAGCACTGGCAGCTGCAATCAAGGCAACTTCTTCATCCGTCAACGGAACAGGCTGCCGCTCCAGTGCGACCTGCAGCACCTGATCTATCCACTTCACAGGAATGATTTCAAGACCGGCTTTTACATTGTCTGGAATCTCTTGTAGATCTTTGGCATTCTCTTGCGGAATCAGCACCGTCTTGATGCCCCCACGCAAGGCTGCAAGCAGTTTTTCCTTCAATCCGCCAATAGCCGTTACTTCACCCCTGAGCGTAATTTCTCCGGTCATCGCCACATCGCCTCGCACCGGAATGCCCGTTAATGCAGAAACAAACGCAGTGGTCATGGCGGCACCGGCGCTGGGGCCGTCTTTGGGCGTTGCACCATCGGGCACGTGAATATGGATATCACGCTTTTCAAACATCTCATCCTTGATACCAAGCACTCTGGCTCGGCTGCGGACCACGGTGCGGGCCGCCTCGACAGACTCCTTCATGACATCACCAAGCGAGCCCGTTCGGGTAATCACGCCCTTGCCGGGCATGACGGCTGCTTCAATTGTCAGCAAATCACCGCCAACCTCAGTCCATGCCAATCCGACGACCTGGCCCACTTGGTTGTTCTTTTCTGCGCGTCCGTAATCGTATTTCCTCACACCCAGGAACTCATTGAGGTTATCTGGCGTCACCACGACTTGGGGCGTCATTTTTTTAAGCTGGATGCCCTTGACCACCTTGCGGCAAATCTTGGACAGTTCGCGCTCAAGTGAGCGTACACCGGCTTCACGGGTGTAATAGCGGACGATGTCGCGCACCGCCTGCTCCTGTACTTCCAGTTCAGCATCCTTGACACCATTGTTCTTGACTTGCTTGGGCAGCAGGTAACGCATGGCGATGCTGGTTTTTTCGTCCTCGGTATAACCTGACAACCTAATAACCTCCATGCGGTCCAGCAGTGCCGGAGGAATGTTCATCGAGTTGGATGTTGCGACAAACATCACGTCGCTCAAATCAAAATCGACTTCGACATAGTGGTCGCCGAAAGTATGATTCTGTTCCGGATCCAGCACTTCGAGCAAAGCACTTGATGGATCACCACGGAAATCTGTACCCAGCTTGTCGATCTCATCAAGCAAAAACAGCGGATTGCGTGTACCTGCCTTGCTCAGGTTCTGCAATACCTTACCCGGCAATGCACCGATGTAGGTACGACGGTGACCACGAATTTCTGCTTCGTCACGCATGCCACCCAAAGCCATGCGGACATACTTGCGTCCGGTTGCCTTGGCAATGGATTGACCGAGCGAAGTCTTACCCACCCCTGGTGGGCCGACCAAGCAAAGAATCGGCGCCTTGAGCTTGTCAACGCGCTGCTGAACCGCGAGGTATTCGACGATACGGTCCTTGACTTTTTCAAGTCCATAGTGGTCTTCATTGAGGACGGCCTCTGCATTGACCAGGTCATGCTTGATCTTGGTTTTCTTGCTCCATGGCAAACCGAGCAGCACGTCAATATAGCTGCGCACCACGGTAGCCTCGGCCGACATCGGCGACATCAGTTTGAGCTTCTTGAGTTCGCTTTCTGCCTTTTTACGGGCCTCCTGCGGCATCTT
Organism: Polaromonas naphthalenivorans CJ2; assembly: GCF_000015505.1. GTDB lineage: Bacteria > Pseudomonadota > Gammaproteobacteria > Burkholderiales > Burkholderiaceae_C > Polaromonas > Polaromonas naphthalenivorans. The sequence continues at coordinate 3,115,234 of NC_008781.1, forward strand.
GGCGGCCTTGATCTTCTTTTCGATCTCTTCTATGTCTGCGCCCTCTTCGCCCTCTCCCAACTCTTTCTGGATGGCTTTGACCTGCTCGTTGAGGTAGAAGTCGCGCTGGTTTTTTTCCATCTGCCGCTTGACCCGGCCGCGGATTTTTTTATCCACATTGAGGATATCGACCTCGCGCTCAAGCTGCTCATACAGGTTTTCGAGCCGGGCTTTCACGTTATCAAGATCCAGAATGATCTGCTTGGCGTCGAGCTTGAGCGGCAAGTGCGCCGCGATCGTGTCCGCCAGTCGCCCGGCATCGTCAATGCTGGAAATCGACGTCAAAATCTCAGGCGGGATTTTCTTGTTCAGCTTGACGTAATGGTCAAACTGCTGCATGACCGCACGACGCAGGGCTTCGACTTCACTGCCTTTGCTACCAGCCACGACCACAACCGGCTCGACCGGGGAAATATTGGCGGTAAAGTGCTGTTCGCCTTCCTCAATTTTGTTGACCTTGGCGCGCTGCTGGCCTTCCACCAGAACCTTGACGGTACCGTCAGGCAACTTCAAGAGCTGCAAAATGGTCGCCACACAGCCCACTTCAAACATATCCTCAATGGAAGGCTCGTCTTTGGCTGCTGTTTTTTGGGCCACCAGCATAATCCGGCGCTCGGCCTCCATGGCCAATTCCAGGGCCTTGATGCTCTTGGGGCGGCCCACGAACAGCGGAATCACCATATGCGGAAAGACCACGACATCCCGCAATGGCAAAAGCGGCAGATTGATGGGTGTGGAGGTAAGAAAAGTTTGTCCGGACATATAAACCTTAAAAATCAAGGTAAGACGCAACGACCCGTTTCAGGGTCAGGCGAAGTACAAGCAACCAGACTTGAGGGTAGTTCTCGCCATTTCAAGCGTTTCCTGCCGTGTCCGGGACTCAGGCTTTTTTAGCGGCTTCGCGGTATACCAACAAAGGCGGCTTGTTTTCTTCAATCGTGGATTCATCCACAACCACCTTGGCGACATTACTGGTAGTGGGTAAATCAAACATGGTGTCAATCAAGGATTGCTCCAGAATCGAACGCAGACCGCGCGCACCGGTTTTTCGGGCCAGTGCCTTGCGGGCAATGGCTTTCAATGCCGAAGGCCTGATTTCGAGATCAACGCCTTCCATGGCAAGCAGCTTGCTGAACTGCTTGACCACGGCATTTTTAGGCTCCGTCAAGATCTGAACCAGTGCATCTTCACTGAGTTCCGCCAGCGTAGCGATCACCGGCATACGGCCGACCAGTTCGGGAATCAAGCCAAACTTGATCAGGTCTTCAGGCTCGACATCCTTGAAGGCTTCCGTCAGGCTGCGCGCTTTTTTGCTTTTGACGGCAGCGCCAAAACCAATCCCGGAGGCTTCGGTCCGGTTTTCAATCACCTTTTCAAGTCCCGAAAAAGCACCGCCGCAAATAAAGAGGATGTTGGTGGTGTCAACCTGGAGAAAATCCTGGTTTGGATGCTTGCGCCCGCCTTGGGGAGGCACGGAAGCCATTGTTCCTTCCATCAGTTTCAGCAATGCTTGCTGAACCCCTTCGCCAGACACATCGCGAGTGATGGAGGGGTTGTCGGATTTACGGGAAATCTTGTCGATTTCGTCGATGTAGACAATCCCTTGCTGGGCACGATCAACTTCGTAATTGCAGCTTTGCAGCAATTTCTGGATGATATTTTCGACGTCTTCACCCACATAGCCGGCCTCGGTCAGCGTCGTGGCGTCGGCCATGACGAAAGGCACATTCAGCGTTCTGGCCAGCGTTTGAGCGAGCAGGGTCTTGCCGGAGCCGGTGGGGCCGATCAGCAGGATGTTGCTCTTGGTCAGCTCGACATCGTCTTTTTTGGCTGATTCCTTGTGGCGCAGCCGCTTGTAGTGGTTGTACACGGCAACCGCCAGCGTGCGCTTGGCGGGTTCCTGTCCAATCACATAACCATCAAGCGTGGCCTTGATCTCCGCAGGCGTTGGCAAATCACTGCGCGCTTCGCCTGCCTCACTGCCTGAAGGCAATTCGTCGCGGATGATTTCATTGCACAGATCAATACACTCATCACAAACAAAGACGGATGGGCCAGCAATCAGTTTTTTGACTTCATGCTGGCTTTTACCGCAGAAGGAGCAGTACAAAGTCTTTTCGCTGGAGGAGCCTTTTTTCTCGGCCATTGTGGGGGACGCCTTTAACGTGACTGGGGAAAACTATGAGCTTCGCCAATGATAACCAATAAAAAAACGGCGTTTCTGTAATAGAAAAACGCCGTTGTTGCAGGGCAGCTTATAGCTTATAGCGCTACAGGGCAGATCAGGGCCGTTTTGATATCACCTGATCGACGACGCCATAAGCCTTCGCCTCATCGGCGAACATGAAGTAGTCGCGCTCTGTATCGCGCTCGATTTTTTCAACCGTCTGGCCGGTGTTGTGGGCCAGAATGCGATTGAGCTGGTCGCGCGTCTTCAGGATATCACGGGCATGGATTTCAATATCCGATGCCTGACCCTGCGCGCCACCCGATGGCTGGTGAATCATCACACGCGAATTGGGCAGCGAAAAACGTTTGCCCTTGGTACCGGACGACAGCAAAAACGCACCCATGCTGGCGGCCATGCCGACGCACAGCGTGGACACGTCCGGCTTGATGAATTGCATGGTGTCGTAAATTGCCATGCCAGCCGTGACTGAACCGCCGGGCGAGTTGATGTAAAAAGAAATGTCCTTGTCAGGATTTTCGCTTTCCAGAAACAGCAACTGGGCCACCACCAGATTGGCCGTCTGGTCATTGACCGGGCCGACCAGGAAAATGACGCGCTCCTTGAGCAACCGCGAATAAATGTCGTAAGAACGCTCACCACGGCCGGACTGCTCAATGACCATGGGCACCATGCCCAAGCCCTGGATTTCCTGGCTAGCGGCTTGCGGGCTGTTGTAGCCGCCATAAATACTGTTTCGAACCATTAATTTTTCTCCAGTGATAGATGTACTACTGTACCCAAAAATGAATTGGGGCCTGCACCGCAAAGCACAAGCCCCAATCTCAGGAGAAAACAGCTGTTTAGTTCTGGCCCATCAACTCGTCAAAGGAAATGGCTTTCTCGCTCACCTTGGCTTTGCCCAGGACAAAGTCGGTGACGTTGTTTTCAATGACGACGGCTTCCACTTCGGCCATGCGGCTGTTGTCGCTCAGGTACCAGCGAACCACTTCCTGGGGCTTTTCGTAGCTGGCGGCCAGCTCTTCGATGTGCGACTTGAGCTGCTCGGGCTTGGCCTGCAATTCATTGGCGCGCACCAGTTCGGCCACCACCAGGCCCAGACGGACGCGCTTTTCAGCCTGAGGGCGGAAAAGTTCTTCTGGAATCGGCGCCTTGTCGGCGTCCTTGATGCCGCGCTGCTTCAGGTCGGCCCGTGCATTTTCAATCAGGCGTTCGAGTTCGGCTTGCACGCTGGCATTGGGCAAATCGAGTTCGGCGTTGGTAACCAGCGCATCCATCACGGCATTTTTGTTGCGGGCCAGCAGGCGGAACTTGACTTCGCGCTCAAGGTTTTTCTTGATGTCCGAACGCAGGCCTTCGACCGTTGCATCGGCAATACCGAGCGACTTGGCGAGTTCTTCGTTGACTTCAGGCAGGTGCGCGGCTTCAATCTTCTTGACCGTCACCAGGAAGTCGGCCTGCTTGCCGGCCACGTCCTTGCCGTGGTAATCGGCCGGGAAGTTCAGCGGGAAAGTCTTGCTTTCGCCGCTTTTCATGCCGCGCACGGCATCTTCAAATTCTTTCAGCATCTGGCCGTCGCCGACGATGAACTGGAAGTCTTCAGCCTTGCCGCCGGCGAAGGTCTCGCCGTCCATCTTGCCTTCGAAGTCGATGGTGACGCGGTCGCCGTCCTGTGCCGGCTCGTCGGCTGCGCGCAGGGCGAAGGTGCGGCGCTGCTTGCGCAGGATGTCCAGCGTCTTGTCGATGGCCGCGTCGCTGACTTCAGCGCTGAGCTTTTCAACTTCGGCATTGGCCAGGTCGGCGATCTTGACGTCGGGATAGACTTCGAAAATCGCATCGAAAGCCAACTCGCCTTCAGGCGCATCTTCTTTTTCGCTGATGCGCGGCTGGCCGGCAACGCGCAGCTTGGCTTCGTTGGCGGCAACGGCGAAAGCCTCGCCGACCTTGTCGTTCATGACTTCGTAATGCACCGAGTAGGCATAACGCTGGCTGACCACGCTCATCGGAACCTTGCCGGGGCGAAAACCATCCATCTTGACGGTGCGGGCCAGCTTCTTCAGGCGGGTAGCGACTTCCGACTGGATGGTATTGAGGGGCAGCGTGAGCGTCATTTTGCGCTCGAGCTTTTCAAGATTTTCAACAGTCACGGCCATGATGGTTTCCTAAAAATCAAAATTTATTCAAAACTAGGCTTTTGCCTAGCCAGCTGCAGTCAAGCAGCACCTGACGGCTTGGGGCACAACTGCCACTGCAAAGCCTCAGGGATGGTGCGCGGGGCGGGACTCGAACCCGCACAGTATTGCTACCGTCAGGACCTAAACCTGGTGCGTCTACCAATTTCGCCACCCGCGCTCCTGAAAAAACAGCGGGAATCCGGATTACTGTCCGGATTCCCGCCTGAAATCGGTCAACTTTCTATTTTAGCCTGTATCCGGGCGCACTTTTCCGGCAACTTGTCAGGCCAGGCGGATTCATGCCGAGGCTGGAGTAGCGCCTCCCTCCCTTTTCACGCGAAACCAGGCCGCGTACATCGCCGGCAAGGCCAGCAGTGTCAGCACCGTGGCGACGATCAGGCCGCCCATGATGGCGACCGCCATCGGCCCCCAGAACACGCTGCGCGACAGCGGAATCATGGCCAGCACGGCGGCCGCCGCCGTCAGCACGATGGGCCGCAGGCGGCGCACGGCGGACTCGACAATCGCGTCCCAGGCCGGCACGCCACTGGCCCGGTCCTGCTCGATCTGGTCAATCAGGATGACGGAATTGCGCTGGATCATGCCCATCAGCGCAATCACGCCGAGCAAGGCCACGAAGCCGAACGGCCGGCCCAGCAGGATCAAGGCCCCGGCCACGCCGGCAATGCCCAGTGGACCTGTGATGAACACCAGCATGGCGCGGCTGAAGCTGTGCAGCTGCAGCATGAGCAGCGTGAAGGTCAAAAACAGCATGATGGGAATCCCGGCCGCGATGGACGCCGAGCCCTTGGAGCTTTCTTCCACCGCGCCGGCCACCTCGATGCGGTAGCCCGCCATGCCGCTGCCGTGCCATTTGGCTTCCAGCGCCTTGAGCGCGGGCAGCAGCTGCGCCGTGACGGTCGCGCCCTGCAGGCCTTCGGCGATGTCGCCCTGCACCGTGATGGCGTAGTCGCGGTTTTCACGCCACATCACGCCCGGCTCCCAGGCAAACACCGGCTTGGCAATCTGCATGAGCGGAATCGACTGGCCCGACGCCGTCGGCAAATAGGCATTGCCGATATCGGTGATCGCGCTACGTTCGTCCAGCGGCTGGCGCAGCACGATGTCGATGAGCTTGTCGCCTTCGCGGAACTGGCCCACGGTCGAGCCGCTGAGCATCGTGCGCGAAGCCTGCGCAATCGACTGGCTGGTCACGCCCAGCGCGCGCGCCTTGGACTGGTCCACGTCCAGGCGCATCACCTTGACCGATTCGTTCCAGTTGTCATTGACGCCGCGCAGGCTGGCGTTCTCGCGCATCACCGCCTTGACTTCATCGGCGCGCTCGCGCAGCACCAGCGGGTCGATGCCGACGACGCGGAACTGCACCGGGTACGGCACCGGCGGCCCGTTGGGCAGCAGCTTGACGCGGCCGCGCACCTCGGGAAACTCGGTCGCCAGCAGCGCCGGCAGCTTGATGCGCAGCGATTCGCGGATTTTCAGGTCCCTGGGCAGAACAATCATCTGCGACACGTTGGTCTGCGGAAACACCTGGTCCAGCGGCAAATAAAAGCGCGGCACGCCCGAGCCCAGCCAGGTGCTGACCGAGGCCACGCCTTCCTCGCGCATCAGCCGCTGCTCGACACGTTTGGCCGTGGCTTCGTTGGCGGCAAACGAGGTGCCTTCGGGAAACCAGATATCGACCATGATCTCGGGCCGGCTGGAGTCCGGGAAGAACTGCTGCTGCACCCGGCCCATGCCGACGATGCCCAGCGCAAAGATCAGCACCGTCGCGCCAATCGTCAGCCAGCGGTGTTCCACGCACCAGTTCACGGTGCGGCGAAAGGTGTTGTAGAACGGGCTGTCGAACATCTCGTGCGGGTTGTCCTCGCCGGCCTGCACCTGCAGCACATGCGGTGGCACCTTGAGCAGCAGCGTTCCCAGGTAAGGCACGAAATACACCGAGACAATCCAGCTGAGCACCAGCGCCACCACCGTGACGGCAAAGATCGCATAGGTGTATTCACCGGTCACCGACCGGGCCAGCCCGATGGGCAGGAAACCGGCGGCGGTGATCAGGGTACCGGTCAGCATCGGCATGGCGGTGATCTCGTAGGCGAAGGTGGCGGCGCGCACCTTGTCATAGCCCTCCTCCATCTTGCGCACCATCATCTCGACGGCAATGATGGCGTCATCGACCAGCAGCCCGAGCGCGATGATCAGCGAGCCGAGCGAAATCTTGTGCAGGCCGATATTGAGATACCACATCGCCAGGAAGGTCAGGCTCAGCACCAGCGGAATCGTGATGCCCACGACCAGCCCCGGCCGCATGTCGATGTAGTAGCGCTTCCAGAGCGGCAACTGGCCCGGCCCTTTGAAAGGCCGCTTGTGCAGGCCCAGACTGATGAAGCTCACGGCCAGCACGATCAGCACGGCCTCGATCAGCACGCCGACGAATTCATTGACCGAACCGGCCACCGCCTTGGGCTGGTCCTGCATGTGGACCAGCCTGACGCCGGCCGGCAGGCTGCGGTCAACATGGGCCGAGAGTGCTTCCAGCGACTTGCCGAGTTTGATGATGTCGCCGCCCTTGGTCATGGCCACGCCCAGCGCAATCACTTCCTTGCCCTGGTGATGGACCTTGACCACCGGCGGATCGACATAGCCACGCTTGATCTCGGCAATGTCGCCCAGCAGGAACTGCTGGCCTGAGCTGCCGCGAATCGGCATGGCCCGCAACTGCTCCACCGCCTCGAACTGCCCGGCCACGCGCACCTGCACCACGTCGAGCGGCGTCTGCACCGCGCCGGCGGATTCAATCGCGTTTTGCTGGCCGAGCTGCGCCAGCACCTGGTTCAGGTCCAGCCCCAGCGTGGCCAGGCGCTTTTGCGAAACCTCGATGAAGACCTTTTCGTCCTGCACGCCAAACAGCTCGACCTTGCTGACATCGGGCACGCGCAGCAGTTGCTGGCGCACGTCATCGGCAAAGGTCTTGAGTTCGGCGTAGCTGAAGCCGTCGGACTCCAGCGCGTAGATCACGCCATAGACATCGCCAAAATCATCGTTGAAGAACGGCCCCTGCACGCCAGCCGGCAGCGTGCCGCGCATGTCGCCGATCTTCTTGCGCACCGAATACCAGACGTTGGGCACCTCGCTGGCCCGGGACGAGTCCTTGATCTGGAAGATGATCTGCGACTCGCCGGGCTTGGAATAGCTGCGAATCCGGTCGGCATAGGGCGCCTCCTGCAAGGTGCGCTCCAGCTTGTCGGTGACCTGCTCGGCCACCTGCTGCGCGGTGGCGCCCGGCCAGTAGGTGCGCACCACCATGGCGCGGAAGGTGAACGGCGGGTCTTCGTCCTGCCCGAGCTGGAAATAGGACGCAAAGCCCAGCACCATCAGCACCAGCAGCAAATAGCGCGTCAGCGCCGGATGCTCCAGCGCCCAGCGCGAGAGGTTGAATTTTTCCGAAGGAGCATCAGCCGGGCCGGCGGCCTTGTCGTGGGTCGGTTGCGTCATGCCGCGCTCACTTCGCGCCAGGGGCTGAAGCAGCCGACACGGCAGGAACCTGATTTGCTATCGAATCAGGAGCTGCTTGTGCCCGTGGTTCTTGCGCAGAAGGCATATTTGACTGATAAATACTGACTTTTTGCCCCGGCGACAGCACATGCACGCCGGCGCTGACCACCTGCATCCCCGGCTCAAGGCCCGAAACCACGACCTCATTGCCGTCGGCCGTCGCCACCTGGATCACCTGCGGCCTGACGGTCATGGCGGCCTTGTCGAGCACCCACACCGTCGTCGCCTGGCCGTCACGGCGCAGGGCGCTGCTGGGCAGCTTGATGACTGGCGTGCCGGTGGGAGCGCCCGCCTCGACGGTGACATAGACCGTTGCGCCCAGCGGCGGCGGCGCCTTGGCGTCCATCGCCACCTTGACCGGATAGGTGCGCGTGACCGGATCGCTGCTGGCGGCGACCTCGCGCACCTTGCCGGTCAATTCCGTGTTTTGCGCCCAGATGCGAATTTTCACCGGCGCACCGACCTTGAGCCCGGCCACCCGGTCCTCGGGCACCGAGAACACCACGTCGCGCACGCCGTCGGCGGCAATCCGCAGCACCGGCGCGCCAGCGGCCACGACCTGGCCCGGCTCGGCTTCCACCGCCGTCACGATGCCGGACACATCGGCCGTCAGCACCGCGTAGTTCGTCTGGTTGCCCTGCACCGCCGACTGCGCCTGGGCCTGCTCCAGCTGCGCCTGCGCGGCCTTCAGGGTGGCCTCACGGCGCTCCAGTTCGGCGCCGCTGATGAAGTTCTGGTCCTTCAGCGCCTGGTAGCGCCTGAAATCGGCGGCGGCCAGGTTGCGGTTGATGGCGGCGGCGCTCACCTGGGCGCGGGCGGCGTCAAAGGCCAGCCGGTAGTCCTGCGGATCGAGCTGGGCCAGCACCTGCCCGGCCAAGACCCGCTGGCCGAGTTCGGCCTGCCGCTTGATGAGCTTGCCGCCGACCCGGAATCCGAGCCGGGACTCGACCCGCGCCCGGACTTCACCGGCATATTCGTGGCGCGAAGCATAGGCGCTGGTGCCGACGGTGATGACCCTCACGGCGCGAACCGGTTCCTCGGGCGGCGCGGGCCGGGAGCAGGCGACCAGCAGCGCGGCAACGCTCGCCAGGGAGACAACGGTTTTTTTCATGATGGACTGAATGGAAAAGGTTCCGGGCGAATCCGGGCAGGGGAAATAGGCAAAGGGGTTGTCAGTCGAATGCTACTGACTGAGCGGTTAGTAATTTATGAGAAATGCAAAATCTTGTCAAGCGACAATCCAGCGCATGAATCCAGGCCCCTCCCCGCACCCCTCCAGCCTGCAAGGCGTCAGCCATTACGAGAACTTTCCGGTCGCGTCCTTGCTGTGCCCGCCGCACCTGCGCCCGGCGATTGCCGCGATTTACTGGTTTGCCCGCACCGCCGACGACATCGCCGACGAGGGCGATGCGCTGCCGCAGGCGCGGCTGGACGACCTGGCGGCCTACCGCGCCGACCTGATGGCGACGGCTGCCGGCCGGGCGCCCTCGCCGCGCTGGGCCGATGTGTTCGGGCGGCTGGGGCCGGTCATCCGGCAATTCGCCCTGCCCGTCAATTTGCTGGCCGACCTGCTCAGCGCCTTCGAGCAAGACGTGGTCAAGCAGCGCTACGCCAGCCAGGCCGAACTGCTCGACTACTGCCGGCGCTCGGCCAACCCGGTCGGCCGGCTGCTGCTGCACCTGTACGGCGTGAAGGATGCGCCATCGCTGATCGAGAGCGACTGCATCTGCAGCGCGCTGCAGCTGATCAACTTCTGGCAGGACCTGGGCGTTGACATTCCACGCGGCCGCATCTACCTGCCCGCCGACGCCTGGGCGCCGCACGGGGTTGACGAAGCGCAGCTGCTGGGCTTGCAAAGCAACCAGAATACTATAAATTTGATAGCTACTCACGTCAGTCAGGCGAGCGCAATGATGCTAAAAGGCTCGCAACTGGTGAAAAAAGTGCCAGGGCGCGGCGGCTGGGAACTGCGGCTGGTGGTGCAAGGCGGCCTGCGCATCCTGGACAAGATAGCAGCGCAGGGCTTCGACACGCTGCAGCGGCGGCCCAAGCTCGGCGCCTGGGATGTGGCTGTGATGGGCTGGCGGGCACTCTGGATGTGAGGCAAAGAAGTCTTGGAGCGCACTCAGACATCCCGCACCACCGTAAAACCAACAGTGTCAATCAAACAAACGGGATTCCTTGACCTTGTAAGCAGCGGGTTTCTTTTGCTTTTCCAAGACCCCTTCATCAACAAGGCGCTGCAGCCACGCTTTGGCTTGCATCGTGGAAACTTCCAACGCACTGCCAACCTCGGCCTCTTTCATTGGCGTGATTAAAAGCCGCTGCATCACTTCACGCACCGTTGAAAACAAGGCACGGCCCAGACTGGACTCCACCTGTATGACCTTGTCGCTCTGCTGTCTAGCCTCCGAAGCTGGCACCGCCTCTAGCGTTTGTGACGCGACCTCTGTGACCGACTGATCTTTTGCTATAGCGATGGCAGACAACAAAGGCTGAGCGTCAGGGAATACAGCCATCGCAGCGGGTGCAGACACAGGCGGCTCACCGCTTGAGAACAACTCTGCACTGACCTGTGTTTCACTCACTGGCGTGATCGCCTCAAACACGGTTTGAAATGAATCTGCATCCAGGGGATCTGGCCAAGTCACAGCCCCTTTTTTGCGCAACGCCTCAAGCCCCTCCGACGCCTCGCCTGTAGACCGGACATAGACAGGCACTAACCGCAGCTTGTCGAGTTGTTCTACCGCACCAGCCCAGGTTCCGCCCTTGTTAAGGTCAGAACTCACAACCAACGCAGCATCGGCGAGCGCGTAAATCAGCTTATTGCGCTGCATGGCATGCCCGACATTGAAGCCAGCACTCGGGTCATAGGGCGAGACCAGCACCAGTTGACCCTCCATCAGCAGATTGCGATGCTCGCGATTCATCACGGTCTTTTCCAGGCTATCGGCCAGAACGCCGCAAACCTTCCCGCCGGCCTCCAGCGCGCCCCGCATGGCCGCTTGATCAATTCCCTTGGCACCGCCTGAAACGATTGTCCTGCGTGCGCGGGCAGCGATTCGACCCACGGTCATCGTGTACTCGATCAGCGCCTCATCCACATGGCGCGATCCGACGACCGCAAGTCCGCCAGCATCCAGTAAGCCGATTTCCCCGCAACCGTACAGGATGGCCGGTGCATTTTCCCGTAACCGCTCCTTCAAGCGCCGAGGGTAATTTGCATCGGCACGGCTGACGACCCAGATGGCGCGAGCTTGCCAACGCTCTATGGCCTGACTCAAAAGAAAACCGCGTCCCAGCAAACGCTGCAGACGGCTTTCTTCAATGACAGGCGCACAGGCCCGGAGCAGATCCGGCGCATCTGGCAACAGCAGATCGGCGGGCTGACGCTGCATATCCCACAGATGGCGAGCAAAGCGCTTGTACTCGCCAGGTGATAAAAGTTCTGAAGATGGCGCTCCACGTCCAGCGATCAATGGAGCCGTGAGCAGCAGGATAGCCTGCGTATTGGGAGAAAGAACAGGCATTATTGGTCACTCCCCGTTTGTGAAAGCGCTAGCGGCCAAACCTCGCCACTGCCACCTTTGCGCAATAGCCAAGCAGCGACAGTGAAGGTCCAGCGCGAATCCACCATGTCGTCAATCAATAGCACCGGGCCATCAGGAACGGCCTGACCATTGAGGGCCAGCGAACCGTCAATGTTGCGCGCCTGCTGAGCGCTGTTTTCCATGGTCTTTTGTTCGGGCCTGTTGTCTGTCTTTTGGAGTAGTCTGTGAAAGGGTAAGTTCAGCGCAGCCGCCAATCGCTGCGCAAAATTCGGCACCAAATCGGGATGGCGCAGTGATGGAACGCAAGTCACCCAGGTTGGTGTCGGTTGCGGGCTCCACTCGTGAATCATCTTCACGCAAGCGGCAGCCAGACTATCTGCAAAGTGGCTATCGCGGTATTTGCCCTGTTTGACGAGTTGCCCCCAACCGGCGTCATTCCAGGTGCATAACGCTTTCCCAGGCTGGGCTCGTAAATTTTCAGGAATTTTTCCTTTCATATGCGACAGCGGCATTCCGCCAGCTGGCCACTGGAGACGGGGCTGGATTGGCAAGCTGGTGCGACGCAAAAAAGCCACAGCGTCCCGCACAAGGTCATCATTTACATGGGTTGACAGTGGAGTTAGCGCAGGCGGATTCACAACACTCGAATCACCATCGAGTGCCCGGATAAGAAAACCCATATGCTCGCCAAACGGCAAGCTGACATACGCCTGCATCTGCCGGTGTTCGCCGCGACGCAATGCGGTAAGTCGCTCCGCTCGCGCCCAGAACCCCTCACTCAGAATTGCCGCTGTAAGCTGCCACTTGCTGTCTTGCTTTGCGATGGGAGCGGGCGACTCGAGAGAAAGCAGCGCCAGTGTCTTTTCGATACGTCCCTTGCTCAGATTGACTCGGCTCAACAATTCTGGAACCGAAAGGCCGTTGTGTTCCCTTTCAAGTGCATCCAGAACATCAGCGACTTCTTGCCGGGTCGGGAAAGCGGTTTTTATGAACCAGTCAGCGATTCTCGACTCCTCTTCGCCGCTCAACAAAATGCCATAGGCAGACTCCAGAGCGCGTCCTGCGCGGCCCACCTGCTGGTAGTAAGCGACGACTGAACCCGGCATTTGATAATGAATCACAAAGGCTAAATCTGGTTTGTCATACCCCATCCCCAAGGCCGTGGTGGCTACGAGTGCCTTGATTTGGTTACTGAGCAACGCCTGCTCCAGCTCCTCCCGGCGGTCACCTGTTTCACCTGTGTAGGCCTCGACGTTAAAACCACGAGTTTTTAACCAATCAGCCACTTGATTGGCATCATGCACTGTCAGCGTATAGATGATGCCGTGACCTTCAAGGGTGGCGAGCTGTTCGGCCAGCCAAGCCAGACGTTCAGCCTGGCTTGGCAAGCGTATGGTTTGCAGCGTCAGCGAAGTACGGTTCAGGTCACCGCGTGATACCTCCAGATTCGGACCCAGTACAGCAGCGAGATCGTCCATCACCCGGTTATTTGCTGTTGCGGTAGTGGCCAGAAGCCGCAAATTGGGAGGCAAGGTTCTGACAATGCGCTCCAGCAGCCGATAGTGCGGCCGGAAGTCATGCCCCCAGTCTGAAATACAGTGCGCTTCATCAATCACCAACATCGAGATGCGCCCGGCGATACCTACAAGAACCTGTGTGCGGAACCGTTCGTTTGCCAGCCGCTCAGGTGAAATCAGCAGGATATCAATCTCATCGCTGCCCAGCTTGGCTTCAACATCAGTCCAGTCTTCCAGATTGTCAGAATTGATGGTGGCGGCCCGCAAACCCATTCTTTTTGCTGCGGCAATCTGATTTCGCATCAAGGCCAGCAACGGCGAAATCAACAAAACTGGACCCTGACCAGCATCACGAAGCAACTTTGTGGCGATGAAGTAAACGAAACTTTTGCCCCAGCCGGTCTTTTGCACAACCAGCAGGCGGCCTCGGCCTTCAACAACATGACGAATTGCTTGCGCCTGATCATCTCGGAAGGTGGCATCGGCACGGCCCGAGCCCTTTCGGAGAAGTTCTAACGCTCGCTCAGGCACATAAAAAGGCATTTGTAAACTTTCGCTCTTGGGTTTGTTGGAATGTTTAACAGTAAGAAACCTGCACAGGTCATGAAGTGAGCAACTTTTTTGCTCTGGAACTCTTGCTTAAGAGCACCCGCTTCAAAACCTATTTTTGTTCGATTTTTATCTTAACGCCCAAGGTCAACGGAACAGAAAACCACAACGCACAAATATGCATGACCACTCTTGAAGCTGAGGTAAACCATTTCATTCTCGTGTCCACCCAAATTGCGCACGCGCCGCCCCATGAAGGTGAACTAAGTGCCACATTCCGTCATTTCAGCCTGCGACAATCCCCGCATGACGCCAGAGAACTATGTCCAGCAAAAAGCCGCCGCATCCGGCAGCAGTTTTTATTACGCCTTCCTCTTCCTGCCCCCGGAAAAGCGCGCCGCCATCACCGCTTTTTACGCCTTCTGCCGCGAAATCGACGATGTGGTCGATGAAGTCACCGACCCCGGCGTGGCGCATACCAAGCTGGGCTGGTGGCAGGGCGAGGTCAGCAAGTCGTTTACCGGCAACCCGACGCATCCGGTGATGAAGGCCTTGATGCCCATGACCGCCACCTATGGCATTGAAGCGCGGCATCTGCAGGCGGTCATCGAAGGCTGCCAGATGGATTTGACGCAAAACCGCTACCTGGATTTTCCGGCCCTGCAGCGCTACTGCCACCTGGTCGCCGGCATCGTCGGCGAAGTGGCGGCGCGCATCTTCGGCCAGACCGACGACGCCACCACCGCCTACGCGCACAAGCTGGGCCTGGCTTTCCAGCTCACCAACATCATCCGCGACGTGGGCGAAGACGCCATGCGCGGGCGCATCTACCTGCCGGTCAACGAACTGCAGCAGTTCGATGTGAAGGCGCACGAAGTCCTCAAGCGCCAGTATTCGGACCGCTTCACCGCGCTGATGAAGTTCCAGACCGAGCGCGCCTTGGGCCTGTACGACGAGGCGCTGGCCCTGCTGCCCGCCGCCGACCGCCGCGCCCAGAAGCCCGGCCTGATGATGGCCAGCATCTACCGCACGCTGCTGCGCGAAATCGCCGCCGACAACTACCAGGTGCTGCACCAGCGCGTCAGCCTGACGCCGCTGCGCAAGTTCTGGCTGGCGTGGAAAACGCAGGCTTTGGGCAAAGTGGTCTGACCACATGAAAGTCGCCATCGTCGGCGCGGGCTGGGCCGGCTGTGCCGCCGCCGTCGAGGCCACGCGCCTGGGCCACCACATCACGGTTTTCGAAGCTTCGCGCACCGCCGGCGGCCGCGCGCGGCGGGTCATGGCCAGCGTGGCCGGCCTGCCGGTCGCCCTGGACAACGGCCAGCACATCCTGATCGGCGCCTATGCCGAGACGCTGCGGCTGATGAAGGAACTGGGCGCCGATGAATCCGCGTCCTTCCTGCGCCTGCCGCTGGCGATGCAGTTCCCCGATGGCAGCGGCCTGAAGCTGCCGGACTGGCCGGCGCCGCTGGACGCCTTCGCTGGCATCCTGACGGCCGGCGGCTGGTCGTGGGCCGACAAGCTGTCGCTGCTCAAAGTGGCGCTGGGCTGGCGGCTGGGCGGATTCGCCTGCCAGCCCGGCCAGTCGGTCAGCGATTTGTGCCGGGGCCTGACGCCCGGCGCGATGGCGTCGCTGATCGAGCCGCTGTGCGTGTCGGCGCTGAACACGCCGGCCGAACGCGCCAGCGGCCAGGTGTTTTTGCGCGTGATGCGCGATGCGCTGTTCGCGCAGGGCGGCGGCTCGAACCTGCTGCTGCCGCGCGTGGACCTGAATGCCCTGCTGCCCGATGCGGCGCTGGCGTGGCTGGCGGCGCACGGCGGGTTGCCGCGTCTGGGCGTTCGAGTGCAGTCGATTGCGCCGGCAGGCGCTGGCTGGACCGTTGACGGCGAAGCATTTGACCGGGTCGTGCTGGCCTGCCCGCCCAACGAAGCGGCCCGGCTGGCGCAAGGCAGCGGCCTGGCCGGCGATGCCTTGGCCGGGTGGATCGGGCAGGCGCGTGGACTGCGGCATGAAGCCCTGACGACGGTTTACCTGCATGCCAGCGAAGCCCGTTTACGCCAGCCCATGCTGGCCTTGCCTTCAAGCCCGGCCGAACCAGCGCAGTTCGTGTTTGACCGTGGCCAGCTCGGCGGCCCGGCGGGCTTGCTGGCCTTTGTCATCAGCGCCAGCACCGGCGACGGCGCCACGCTCACGCGGCAGGTGCTGGCGCAGGCGGCGCGGCAGTTGGGTCTGATCGACCTGCGGCCCGTGCAGACGATTGTCGAAAAACGCGCCACCTTTGCCTGCACGCCGGGCCTGCAGCGCCCTGCCGCACGAATTGCCGAGGGCCTGCTGGCTTGCGGCGACTACATTGCCGGCCCCTACCCGGCCACACTGGAAGGCGCGGTGCGCTCGGGGCTTGAGGCCGCCGCGCAGTTGCACTGAAAGCCGGATGGACCGTGCCGGACACCCAGGCATTTTGCTATTTAATTAATAGCTTCTTGCGCAGTCTGCACATGCGCTAGAGCCACTTTTCATACATGAACTTTGCCACATTCATGGCTGCGCGCCATGCCAGCGAGCCACAGCGCCCGAGCCATCTCAGCAAGACCCGATACGTTTTGCGGTGGGGTTCATCTGCAGGTGCATCTTGCCCAAGGGCGCCCCGGGCTTGACGGTCAGAAGCGGTAGTTGGCGAACAGGCCGACGCTGTTCTGGGATTTCTGTTCGGTCACCGGGCTGCTGGCGGCGTCGCCGCGCAGTCTTTCGGCGGTCACCCGAGCGCCCAGGCCCCATTGCGGCGTGAGCAGGTAATTGGCGCCCAGGCTGAAGCGCACGCTGTTGATGCCCGATACGGCGGTGTAGGCGGCGCGGCCGGAGCTGGCGCTTTGGGCGGCGCTGATGCCGAAGAAGGTCTGGCTGTACTTGCTGTCGGCCCAGGTGAAGCCGGGGCCGGCTGTCAGCATCAGGCGCTCGTTCACGGGGTACTTGCCTTCCAGGTCCATCAGCAGGCGAGTGCCCTGGTCCTTGCCTGCGGCGTCGGTCACCACGCTGCCGCGCACGGCAAACCATTTGTCGGTGTAGCTGCCGAAGGCACTGACGAACACGGTGCCGTCAATGTCGCCCAGGCCCCGCAGCGTGGCCGAGTCGGACTCTTCACGGGCCTTGCCCAGGGTCGAGCCCAGGCCGATGCCGGCGTGCCAATGCTCGTTTCTGAGCAGGTGGGCGCCCACGCCCAGCGGAATGCCCGCGCCCGGCAGGCCGCCGATGATGAAGCGGCCATAGCTCGCGCTGAGCATCGGAAAGGCGCTGACTTCGGTGGCGCCGCTGCCGGGGTATTTGGCATGGCTGACCACGCCGGCGCCGGCGCTGAATTTCCAGCTGTCGTCAAAGGGCTGGGCCATGGCGGCCGAGGAACCCAGGACGGCGCCCGCCAGCGCCAGCACGGGCACCGGGTAGTTGTATTTGCGAATGGTCATGCACTTTTCCTTGGAGGTTGAGAATCAGGAAACAAAGGGAAGGGAAACGAAGGAAAGCGCTACACGGCGGCCACGGGCATTGAGCCTGAAGCCGGCTTGCCACCCTTGCTAAAACGCCTGCGTAGCCCCTGCTCGGCGTCATCGACATAGGTGAAGACAACCGGGATCACCAGCAGGCACAGCGCGGTGGACGCCAGCAGGCCGCCAATCACGACAATCGCCATCGGCTGGCGAAAGCTCGGCTCGGCGCCCATGCCCAGCGCGTTGGGCAGCATGCCGAAGGCCATGGCGATGGTCGTCATCAAAATGGGCTGGGCGCGCTTGTGGCAGGCGTCCATCAGCGCGTCAAACCGGCTCATGCCCTGCTCGCGCCTGGCCATGATGGCGTACTCGACCAGCAGGATGGAGTTCTTGGTGACCACGCCCATCAGCATCAAGAGGCCGATGATGGCGGGCATGGAAAAGCTCTGATTCGACACCCACAGCGCAAACAGCGCGCCGCCCAGCGACAGCGGCAAGGCGCACAAAATCGTGGCGGGCTGCAAAAAGTCATGGAACAGCAGCACCAGCACCGCGTAGATGCAGAAGATGCCAATCGCCATGGCCAGGCCAAAGCTGTCGAAGAGTTCGCTCTGGCGCTGCAACTCGCCCTGCTCGACGCGCTTCACGCCTGACGGCAGCTGCTGCAGGGCGGGCAGCCTGGCCGCTTCGGCCGCCACGTCGCCCAGGGCGCGTCCGGCCAGTTCCACCGACAAGGTGACATTGCGCTGGCGGTCGAGCCGGTCGATCTGCGCCGGCCCGCTGCCCAGCGACAGCTCGCCGACCGAGGCCACCGCCACGCTGCCGCTGCTGCCGGCCACGCGCAGCTGGCCGATGGTCTGCAGGTTATCGCGCTGCGACGGGTCGATGCGCACCCGCAGCGCGATCTGCCGCTGCGCCAGGTTGAGCTTGGGCAAGGCGGTGGAATAGTCGCCGTAGGTGCCGATCCGCACCGCGTCGGCCACCGCCTGTGCCGTCACGCCGAGCGCGGCGGCGCGGGCCGGGTCGGTCCTGATCTGCACCTCGGGGCGCTGCAGGGCCGCGCTGGAGCTGACATTGCCGATGCCCTTGAGCGTCCTGAGCTGCGTCTCCAGCGAGCCGGCGGCCAGCGCCAGCGCCGCCGGGTCTTCGCTGGCCAGCGTGAGTTCGAGCTTTTCGCCATTGCCGCCGCTTCCCACCGCCACCCGCACGCCGGGCAGGCTGCGCAGCGCCTCGCGGATGCGGACTTCGACAGCCGATTGCTTGTCGCTCCGGTCGCCGCGCGCCACCAGGTCCAAGGTCAGCGTGGAAGTCAGGGCATCGCTGCTGGTGCTGGTCGTCAACCCGCTGCTGCTGGAACTGCTGCCCACCGCGCTATAGATCCGCTTGATCTCGGGCACGCCCTGCAGCAGCTGCACCGCGCGCGCGCTCATGCGGCTGCTGTCCTCCAGCGTGCCGCCCGGCGGCATGGTCAGCGTGACCTGGGTCTGGCTGTTGTCCTGCGCCGGGAAAAATCCGGTCTTCAAGAAAGGAATCATGGCCAGCGCCGCCAGGAAAAACACCAGCGCCGCCAGCATGGCCGATTTGCGCCAGACCAGGCATTTGCCCACACAGCCGAGGTAGCGCGTCATCAGCGCGCCGTCTTTTGCTTCCTGCTCCTGGACCGATTTGCCCTTGAGCAGGTAGGCCGCCATCATCGGCGTCAGCAGCCGGGCCACCAGCAGCGAAGCCAGCACCGCCACCGACGCGGTCACGCCGAACTGGCGAAAGATCAGGCCCACGACGCCTGACATGAAGGCGGTCGGCAAAAACACCGCCACCAGGGTGAAGGTGGTGGCAATCACCGCCAGGCCGATCTCGTCGGCCGCCTCCATCGCCGCCTGGTAGGGCGTCTTGCCCATGCGCAGGTGCCGCGCAATGTTCTCGATCTCGACAATCGCGTCATCGACCAGGATGCCGACCACCAGCGACAGCGACAGCAGCGTGACGGTGTTCAGGCTGAAGCCGGCCAGGTACATGAAGCCGAAGGTCGGGATGATCGACAGCGGCAGCGCCGCCGCCGCCACCAGCGTCGAGCGCCAGTCGCGCAGGAACCACCACACCACCAGCACCGCCAGCAGCGCGCCTTCGAGCAGCAGCTCCATCGAGCCGCTGTAGTTGTCCTCTATCGGCGTGACGGTGGTGCTGATCTCGGCCAGCACGACTTCGGGATGGGCCAGGCCGAACGCCTTGACGGCGGCGCGCACCTCACGCGACACCGTGACATCCGAATAGCCCTTGGAGCGGGTCACCTGCACGCCGACGGCCGGCTTGCCATCGACGAACGCCAGCGAACTGCGCTCGGCATGGGTGTCGCTGATGCGGGCGATCTGGTCCAGGCGCACATAGCGCCCGTCGCCCAGGGCGATGCTCATGGCGGACAGCGACTCGACCGACTCGACCGCCGCCAGCGTGCGGGCCGACTGGCGCTGGCCGGCGATATCGCCCTGCCCGCCCGAGCCGTCTTTTTGCGCCGCCTTCAGCTGGGTCGAGACCACCGACGGGCTGATGCCCAGCCCGGCCATCAGGGCCGGGTCCAGGTCGATATGCACCTCGCGGTCAATGCCGCCCATGCGTTTGCTTGAGGCCACGCCCTTGACCGACAGCAGGGCCTTGTTCAGCTCGTTGTCCACGAACCAGGACAGATCCTGCTCGTCGAGCTTGCCTGAGGTGGCCGAAAAGGTCAGCAGCGACGAACCGGCCGACGTGCTCTTGGACACCGTCGGCGACGCCATGCCCGAAGGCAGGTCGGCGCGCGCGCTGTCCACCGCGTTGCGCACCTCGCTCAGTGCGGCTTCAGCGTTTTTTTCAAGCTCGAACGACACGCTGATGTTGACCGCGCCATCGGTGATGGTGGTGGTGATGTGGTCAAGCATCGTCAGGGACGCCAGCTTGTCCTCGATCTTGCGGGCCACCTCGGTTTCAAGCTGGCTGGGCGCGGCGCCCTCCAGCGAGGCGGACACCGTGATCGTGGGCAAATCCATGTCGGGGAAGTCCTGGATCTGCAGCTTTTGAAAGCCGATCAGGCCGAACACCGTCAGCAGCACGAACAGCAAGATGGCAGGAACCGGGTTGCGGATGGACCATGATGAAAAGTTCATGCCTGGCCCCGCTCGGTGCCGGCTGGGTTCAGGCGCAGGCCGGTCAGCAGGTTCCTGGTGGTCCTTTTTTGGATGCTGACAGGCGCCTGGGCCTTGGCCTTGCCGCCTTCAACCTGGACCCGCGAGCCTTCCGACAGGAAAGCGCCGCCGCTGGCCACCACGCGGGCGCTGGCCTCCAGGCCCGACACCACTTCCACCCGGTCGCCCTGGCGGCGTCCGGTCACGACCGTGCGGCGGGTCACCGTGACGCCGTCCGGGTTCAGCTGATAGACATCGCTGCGGCCATCGCGCAGCACCACGGCCGACTGCGGCAGTGTCAGGGCCGGCGCCTGGGCCAGCTCAATCGTGCCGCTGGCGAACATGCCGGCCTGCGCGCCACTGCCCGGCGCCAGGCTGACATAGACCGTTGCCCGCCCGGTGCTGGTGCTCAGGGTGGGCGCCACCAGCCGCACCGTGCCGCTGGCGGCAACGCCGCCCGGCAGCGTCAGGCGGGCAGCCTGCCCCTGCCGCACCCGCGCCAGCTGCTGCGCATCGAGTTCGGCGCGCCATTCGATGCGCCCCTGGCGCACCAGGCGAAACAGCTCGGTGCCGGCGGGCACCACGTTGCCCAGCACCGCCGAGCGCGCCGACACCACGCCGTCATCGACCGCCACGATGCGGGTCTGCGCCAGGCGGATGCGGGTGCTTTTCTGGTCCGCCTCGCTGGACGCCAGCGCCACCCGCTTGAGGGCCTCGTCAATGATGTATTCGTCCATCTTCTGGCCCGACAGGGCGCCGCTTTCGGCCACGGCCCTGGTGCGCTGCAGGTTGGCCTGCGCCTGCGACAGGTTCAACCTAGCCTGGTCGAGCGCGGCATTTTGCTTGCTCAGGTCAGCCTGCACCGTCTCATCGGCCAAGCGCGCCATCAGCTGCCCGCGCTTGACCGTGCTGCCCACGTCCACCAGCAGTTCGGTGATGCGCAGGCTGCCAGTCTCAGTGCCGACCACCGCTTCCTGCCAGGGCGCCAGCGGGCCGCTGGCCTGCACGATCTGGGGCCAGTCCTGGGTGCTGGGGGTGGCCAGCTGCACCGTGAGCGCGGCGCTGGGCGCCGCCACGGCGTCCTCGGCTGATTCAGCCGCAGCCGCCGGCAGCATGGACTGCACCAGCCATGCCACGACGGCCAGGCAGACCGTGGCGCCAAAAGCGAGCTGGGCGACGGTCGTGCGGGTCAGGCCGCCCTTGAAACGAAAAACAGTCATGGCGCAAATCCTTGGTTTGATGAAGCCGCGCTGGCCAGCGTGTCGCTGAGCGGGCCGATGTTGTGTCCGCTTGCCGGCGGCTTGGCACCTGGGGCAGAAGCCGGCGCAGCGCTTTGCGCCTGGGTTGACCAGCCGCCGCCCAGCGCCTTGTACAGGGCAATCCAGTAGCGCAGCCGGTCGCGCTTGAGCGTGCTGAGCGTGCTTTCGGCCGTGATGGCCGAGCGGCGCGCCTCTTCCAGGTCGAGCAGGCTGACATTGCCGGCCCGCCAGTTTTTTTCAACCGCCTCGAAGTAGCGTCTATAACCCTGGGCGGCGCGCTCCGCATCCTGGTAGCGCCGCGCCGCGCCGTCCAGCCTGAGCAAGGCCTGCTCGACCTCCTTCACGGCGCTGCGCACCGCGTTCTGGTAGCTGGCCAGCGCTTCCTGGTAGCTGGCCTCGGCCGATGCCACGGCCGCCTTTCGCTTGCCGCCGTCGAACACGGGCACCGACAGGGACGGGCCAAAGGACCAGCTGGTAGCCGATGAGGCCAGGCTGGAAGCGGACAGCGAGATCGAGCCGCCCAGCGACAGGCTGGGATAGCGGTCGGCGTCGGCCTGTCCGATGTCCGCATAGGCAGCGGCCAGCGCCCGCTCGCTGGCCGCCAGGTCGGGGCGCTGGCGCAGCAAATTGCCCGGCACGCTGGCCACGCTGATGCCCTCGGGGTCGCGCAGGGCCGGCGGCTGCGTATCCAGCACAAGCCCCAGCGCGGGCTCGCTCTCGCCCGTCAGGGCCACCAGTGCCTTGAGCAGGACGCCGCACTCGATGCCCTGGGCGATGGCGGTGACATTCGCATTCGCAGCGCTGGCCGCCGCCAAGTCGCCGTCGGCTCTTGCGGTGAGGCCGGCGGTGATGGCGGTCTGGGTGATGCGCAAGGTGCTGGCCTGGGAGGCGGCTTCTGCCTGGTAGGCCTCGGCCAGCATCCGGCAGCCCAGGAACTGCACATAGTTATCGGCAACCTCGGCTGCCAGCGACACCCGTGCATCGTGCCAGTCGGCCACCCGCGCTTCGAGCCGGGCCTCGGCGGCTTCGCTGCCCTTGCGCAGCTTGCCGAACAGGTCGATTTCCCATGAGGCATCCAGCCCGGCGCTGCGGCTGGTGAGGGTGCTGCTGCCCGGCTGCCCCTGGCCTTGCCCGCTGCCCTGCGCCTGGCGTGCCCGGCTGAGGGCCGCACTGCCGCTCACCGAAGGAAGGGCGCCGGCCTGGCTGGAAGCCAGCGTGGCGCGCGCGCCGGCAATGCGCGCCGCCGCCTGCGCCAGCGAAGGGCTGCCCTCTTCGGCAGTGTGAATCAGCCGGCTCAGTACCGGGTCGTCAAAGCGCGCCCACCAGTCGGCCAGCTGCTGGCGGCTGCCGGCATGCGGCTGGGGCGCATGCCAGGCGGCGGGCATGCGCACTTCGGGCGTGCGGTAGGCCGGCTGGGTCATGCAGCCAGCCATCAGCAGGCTGGCGATCAGGCCGGTGAACAGGCTGGGGAAATTCCCGGCATGGCGGCTTTGCAAAGCCTTTTTCTCGATTCCTGCTGGCACGTTTTCTCCTGGAATGCCTCTGTGGCACCTGTGGAGTCAATGCTATGCAGTCCTCTGTAGCGCAGGGTACGCATGCGTCAAGTTGGGTAAAAGCGCCATAGCGGCGGCCTGTTTGCGGGTGCGCGGCTTCACGCCGGCGTCATACTCACGGTCTGAACTACCGGGCGGACCCGTTTGAAAAGCCATGAAACTCACGAAACAACCAACCGCCTGCGGCAACAACGCAAGCGCCGGGCGCATCAGCCTGATGCAGCGCCCTCAACATGAAATGCGGGTGCAGCCATGACCTCTGTGTTGCTGGTTGACGACGACAACGAACTGACCTTGATGCTGGTGCAATACCTCAGCCTTGAAGGGTTTGCGGTGCAGGCCACGAATGACAGTGAAACCGGTGTCGCCCAGGCGCTGAGCGGCCGCTTTGAAATCGTCGTGCTCGACGTGATGATGCCGCGCCTGTCGGGCATGGAGGCGCTGCGGCGGATTCGCGCCGGCAGCCAGATTCCGGTGATCATGCTGACGGCGCGGGGCGACAACATCGACCGCATCGTGGGCCTGGAAATGGGCGCTGACGACTATGTGCCCAAGCCCTGCACGCCGGGCGAGCTGGTGGCCCGGCTGCGCGCCATCATGCGCCGCGTGCGCCCTTTCGTCGATGACAGCCAGCCCGCCGCCAACCACCTCAAGGCCGGCGGGCTCGAACTCTGGCCCGGCCGCAGGCAGGCGGCCTGGCATGGCGCGCCGCTGGAGTTGACGGGCACCGAGTTCAGCCTGCTCGAAGTGCTGGTGCGGCAGGCCGGCAGGCTGGTCAGCAAGCAGGACCTGTCCAAGCATGTGTTTGGCCGGCCGCTGGCGCCGTTCGAGCGGCGCATCGATGTCCACATCAGCAGCATCCGGCAAAAGCTCGGGCAGCGGCCCGACGGGCAGCCCTGGATTCTGGGCGTGCGCGGCATGGGCTACCAGCTGTTGAGCGACTGACCGGCCAGCCCATCACCGACCATGACCATCAGATTCCCCACAAGCCGCCTGTTCTGGAAGCTTTTTCTGGCCATCTGGCTGGCGACGATGCTGACGTTTGTGTGCGGCGCGCTCTACATCATGCTGAGCGGCGAGCATTTTCCAGACCATCCAAGGCCCGGCTTTCCCTGGCTGCCCGTGCTGTCTGCCTCGGTGGCCAACGGCTTGGTCAGCATGGGCCTGGCCTGGTATTTGTCACTGCCGCTGCGGCACCTGCGCTGGGCGCTGCGCCGGGTCGCCGAGGCCCAGTTCGACACCCGCATCGTGCCCCTGATGGGCGCGCGGCGCGATGAAATCGTGGACCTGGCGGGCGAATTCGACAGCATGGCCGCACGCCTGCAGCAGCTGACCCAGCAGCGCCAGCAGCTGTTTCACGATGTCTCGCACGAGTTGCGCTCGCCCCTGGCGCGCATGCAGGCAGCCATCGGCCTGATGCACCAGAACCCGGCGCAGACAGGGCCCATGGTCGAGCGCATCGAATGCGAGACGCAGCGCATGGACGTGCTGATCGAGGAACTGCTCACCTTTCACCGGCTGGAAGCCGGCACGCCCATCTCCCAGCGCGGCCGCACCGATGTGATCGAGTTGCTCACGGCGATTTCGCACGACGCCTCTTTCGAAGCCGCCATGCGCGGCTGCTCGGTGGTGTTCTCGGCGAGCGACGAGTTCGTGGCCGAGGTCGATGGCGAGCTGATCTACCGCGCTTTTGAAAACGTGATCCGCAATGCCGTCAAGTACACGGCGCCCGGCAGCCCGGTCCAGATCAGCGCGTGCATTCTCGAAAACACCCAGGGCGCCAGCGCGGCGAGCCCGGCCAGACGCATGCTGCAGGTCACGGTGCAGGACCAGGGGCCGGGCGTGGCGGCGGAGTTTTGCGAACGCATCTTCGAGCCCTTCCAGCGGCTTGGAGACATGGCGCCCAAGCCGTTGACGCCAGCCAGGCCGGTGCCGGGCACCGGCCTGGGGCTGGCCATCGCGCGGCGCGCCATCGCCGCGCACGGCGGCACGATACGGGCTTTTCCGGGCAGCGGCGGCGGGCTGTGCGTGACGATTCTGATTCCGTCGAACTGAAGCCTGAAGCCGGTCAAGCTAGAGCGCATCGGATTTAAGCATAAAACAGGCCTCTAGCGCTGGTACAGCCTGCGCAAGCAGCTATTAATTAAGTAGCAAGAAACCGCCGGGCGCCTTGGGCACGGTGATTGAAAGCCAGGGGTGATTTCGCTCTGGCCCGCAAGCAGGACAGGCATCAATCCATTGCGCGGGCCAGCGCCATCAGGTAGCCAGCACGCCGCAAAGTTCAGCCAGCGTGGCCACGGCCTGATGCGGCAGCGCATCATGCGGCCACGGCAAGCCGGCGCGGTTGACCCAGACCGCCTGCATGCCGCAATCGAGCGCCGCCAGCACATCGAGCGCGGCGTCGTCGCCGACATGCAGCACTTCATGCGGCTGCACCCCGGCCGCCGTGGCCGCCGCCCGGAAAATGCGCGGGTCGGGCTTGCCGACGCCGAACTGCTGGGCGCTGAGGCTGGCCTTGAAATAGGGTCCGATGCCGATGCGCTCGATGTCGGCGTTGCCGTTGGACAGCGCCACCAGCGGAAAGCGGCCCGCCAGAAATTCCAGCGACTGCGGCACGTCGCCGAACAGCGTGACCTGGTTGCGCGCGGCAAAAAAGATGTCGAACGCCGGTTCGGCCAGATCCGGGTCTTCTCCGCTGCGGCTCAGGGCCAGCCGGATCGCCTTGGTGCGCAAGGCGCTCAGGTTGTGCTTGAGCTCCGGGTGCAGGCCGTTGACATGCTCGCGAATCTCGTGGCGCGCCGCCGGCTGGGCCTGCAATGCCGCCGTCCGTGGGGCATGCCGGGCCAGCCAGTCAAGCAGCGCCTGCTCGGCCCGCTCGATGGCCGGCCAGACCGGCCAGAGGGTATCGTCCAGATCGAGGGTGATGGCTTTGATAAGGGTAAGGTCAAGCATGGCTTGGGCGAGAATACCGCATGTCATTTGCACCCGAGCCCACCTTCACCCACGGCGCACCGCCCAAAGCGCTTGCGACCACCGCCATCCTGCTCTGCAACCTGGGCACGCCTGACGAGCCCACGGCCCCGGCGCTGCGCCGCTACCTGGGCGAATTTTTGAGCGATGCGCGCGTGGTCGAGATTCCGCGCGCCATCTGGTGGCTGATTTTGCACGGCATCATCTTGCGCACCCGGCCGAAGAAATCGGCCGCCAAGTACGCCAGCGTCTGGCTGCCCGAAGGCTCGCCGCTCAAGGTCTGGACCGAAAAGCAGGCGCTCATGCTGCGCGGCTACCTCGGCAAGCGCGGGCATGCGGTCGAAGTGCGCTACGCCATGCGCTACGGCAACCCGTCGATTGCCTCGCAGCTCGACCAGCTCAAGGCGGACGGCGTGACGCGCGTGCTGATCTTGCCGGCCTATCCGCAGTACAGCGGCACCACCACGGCCAGCGTGTTTGACGCGGTCTACACCTGGGCCGCGAAAATCCGCCGGATTCCCGAATTCCGCTTCATCAACCATTACCACGACGACCCCGGCTACATCGCCGCGCTGGCCGACAAGATCCGCCGGCACTGGCAGCAAAGCGGCCAGGCCGAGCAACTGGTGATGAGCTTTCATGGCGTGCCCGAGCGCACCCTGCACCTGGGCGACCCCTACCACTGCGAGTGCCAGAAAACGGCGCGGCTGCTGGCCGACAAGCTGGCACTGCCGAAAGACCGCTACAAAGTCACCTTCCAGTCGCGCTTTGGCAAGGCCAAATGGCTGGAGCCCTACACCGAGCCGACACTCGTCCAGATGGCGCGCTCGGGCGTCAAAAGCGTCGATGTGGTCTGCCCCGGCTTCACCGGCGACTGCCTGGAGACGCTGGAAGAAATCAACATGGAAGCGCGCCATGCCTTTTTGGAGGCGGGCGGCAAGGCGTTCAGCTACATCGAATGCCTGAACGACAGCCCGCAGTGGCTGGCGGCCTTGAGCGAACTCGGCCTCCGGCACATGGGCGGCTGGCCGACGGCCGCGCCGGCCGAGCCGCAAGCCTTGGGCGACTCGCGCGCCAGGGCGCTGGCGCTGGGCGCAAAGCAATAGTTTTTGCCCGGCGGCGACCGCGTCAAGCAGGCCGGCTCTGCATGGGCTGGAACACCGGGTCGTCGTAGGCGCGAAAGGTGTCGAACAACGGATGCGGCTTGCCGGCGCGAATCAGGGCGCGCATGCCGGCCCGGCTGGCGGCGACGGCGTCACGGTCAAACCGGTCGCCGATCATCAGCGCGCGCTGCGCCGGCACACCCGTCTGGCGCAGGATGGACAGCAGGCCGCAAGGGTCGGGCTTGAGTCGGGCCACGCCGGCATCGGTGGCGCAGACGACAGGCGCGGCCCGCAGCCCGAGGGCCGCCAGCTTGTCCGTGGCCGGATAGTCGGAAAACACCGCGACTTGCTTGCCTGCGCCGCGCAAGCCGGCAAACAGCGTGTCCAGGTGCGGGTAGCGGCAGCCGGCCAGAAACGGCAAGGGCTTGCGCTCCATCCATTCGTCGGTCAGGGCGCGCACCTCGCCCTCGGTCTTGTGGTGCCGTGCCGCCGTCCGGGCATATTGCAGGCGCATGAAATCGGCCTCCGGATGGTCGCCGAGCGCTTCCCGGACGTGGCGAAAGGTGCGCAAGGTCCGCAGCGTGTCCAGGCTGCGTGTCTGCCATGTGGCCGCCAGCAGGCAGCGCAGCATGGCCAGGCGCAGGCGCCGCTGGTCGTACAGCGTTCCGTCCACGTCGAACACGACGAGGTCGATCTCTTTCCAGTCGAGCAAGGGGCTCAATGCATATCCTTCCATTTCGTTGCAGGCCATTCCGCAATGCAGCGGATTATGCGGGCCGCCCTTCGCCGGCAACCTCTACAGGGCGCCGCCTTATCTTTTCGTTCGGCCCGCGCCTACAGGGACTTGGCTCTGGTTGGAGCAAAGTGAATTTATTTATAAAAGGAGACTGGCCGTGAAAAAATGGAAACTGGTTCTTACCCAAGGGCTACTTGCCGGCAGTCTGGCCAGCGCCTTTTCCACGGCGGTGC
Source organism: Polaromonas naphthalenivorans CJ2 (assembly GCF_000015505.1). Classification (GTDB taxonomy): domain Bacteria; phylum Pseudomonadota; class Gammaproteobacteria; order Burkholderiales; family Burkholderiaceae_C; genus Polaromonas; species Polaromonas naphthalenivorans. Next base: position 3,143,314 of record NC_008781.1, read on the forward strand.
TGGCGCTCACGGGTCGCCGCGAGGCAGGCAGCGCGGCAGCGCCGCTCAATGCGGTCAGCCATTGGTACTGGGGCGATGAGGCATTCGACCGGCAGGACGCGGACCTGGGCCATACGGCCGTGGGCTATCTGACGCACCACAGCGCGGCCATCTTCTGGGCCACGGTGTACGCGGCCCTGGCCAGCCAGAAACCGGCTTCGCGCACCACGCCCGGCGTGCTGCTCGGCGCCGCAGCCACCAGCGCAACGGCCTATCTGGCCGACTTCAAGCTCACGCCGCACCGCTTCACGCCCGGCTACGAGCACCGCCTCTCGACCGCAGCCCTGGTGGCGGTTCATGCCGCGCTCGCCGTGGGCCTGGCAGCCGGCGCGCTGGCCCTTCGCGACCAGTACGCGGATGAAGAAGAGCCAGAAGACCAGGAACCCGAGGAGCCCGAACCCCGCATCGTTCGCCATGTGAGGGCCGGCAATATTTAAGATGGGCCTGGCCTGAAAAACCTGTTTTGCTATTTTTTTAATAGCATTATTCGCCCACTGGTATTGCGCAAATGGCCTTTTTGTTTACAAAAATGATGAACTGACCGCTCCACGGCCGCCGGTCAGGCGTTTCATCGCGGCCTGCGCGGCACCACCAGCTTGTAAACCGAATGCTGCAGCACATCGCCATGCTGGTTGCGCGTTTCGCTGCGCACCACCACCATGCCCCGGTCCGGCCGCGAACGCGAGGGCGTGACGCTGACCACTTCGGTCTCGACCCGCAGCACATCGCCGGGCCGGGTCGGCTTGGGCCAGCTGATCTCGCCGCCGGCGCCGATAATCCCGCCCGCCAGCGGCAGGCCGCCGCCCACCAGCAGGCGCATGGTGATGGCCGCCGTGTGCCAGCCGCTGGCGGCCAGGCCGCCAAACAGCGTGCCCTTGGCCGCCTCGTGGTCCAGGTGGAAAGGCTGCGGGTCGAACTGCAGGGCAAAGGCCCTGATTTGGTCCTCGTCAAGCAGATGCCCGGCACTCGTGAAGCGTTCGCCGGCCTGCAGGTCGTCGAGGTAGAGGACGGTGAAGGCGTTGGAGGCAGAGCTGATGGTGTCCATGGTGGCGTTCTTTCGGTTCAGATGGGTTTTTAACTCAGTTTCAAACAGCGCTCAAGCATTCGCCGTCTTCAAGCCGCGCTGGCGGCAGCCGGTCGGCGCGCCTCGCGAATCGGCAGGTTGACCAGCGCGGCGCCGGCGGCCAGCACGATGTCGATGTACCAGACCCAGTCGTAGCTGCCGGTGGCCTGAAACACATAGCCGCCCAGGTAAGCGCCCAAAAAGCCGCCGACCTGGTGCGCCAGCATGACGACGCCGAACAGCATCGCCATGTTGGCCGTGCCGAACATCTTGGCCACCAGCCCCACCGTGGGCGGCACGGTCGATAAAAAGGTCACGCCCATGACAGCGGCGAACACCAGCATCACGGCGGGCGTCTTGGGCGCCAGCAGAAACACCAGCACCGCCAGGCCGCGCGTGGCGTAAAGCAGCGCCAGCAGCGACTTCATGCGCCAGCGGCCGACCGCCCAGCCCATGGCCAGGCTGCCGACAATGTTAAAGAGGCCGATCATCGCCAGCGCCCAGCCGCCGATGGCCGGCGGCAAGCCACAGGCAGCCACCACGCCCGGCAGGTGCGTCGCCAGAAATGCCACATGGAATCCGCACACCAGAAAGCCCAGGCTCAGGTAGCGGTAGCTCGGCGTGGCCAGCGCCTGGCCGATGGCCTGGCGCGCGCTGAGCGGCTTGACGCCGGAAGCGGCGGCAGCCTGCGCATTCAGCGCATTGGAGTTGCCCCTGAGCACCCACACGGCGGGCAGCGCCAGCAGCACCAGCACGCCCAGCCACTGCATCGCGCTGGCCCAGCCGAGCGAAGCGGTCAAGCCGATGGCAATCGGCGCCATGGCGAACTGCCCGAACGAGCCGCCGGCATTGACGATGCCGGTGGCCAGGCCGCGCTTTTCAGGCGCCACCAGGCGGGTGCTGGCGGCCATCAGCACCGAAGGCCCGGCCATGCCGGCGCCGCCCGCCGCCAGCACGCCAATCGCGAAAATCAGCCCCGCCGTGGTCGTCATCAGCGGCGTGATGAAGGTGCCCACGGCCACCAGCAGCAAGCCGATGCTGATCACGCGCCCGGTGCCGATGCGGTCGGCCACCGCGCCGGCAAAAGGCTGCGTCAGCCCCCACCAGAGCTGGCCGAAGGCAAAGGCCAGGCTGATGCTGCCCACGCCCAGCGCGGTCGAGGTGTTGAGCGCCGACAGGAACAGGCCCATGGTCTGGCGCACGCCCATGGTCAGGGCAAAGGCGCCGCCGGCCGCCAGCAGGACCAGCCAGGTGGCGAGGTTATTTTTGGGAGTTGCGGATTCATTCATCATCGGCTCCAGGTTCAGGTTCAGGATTGACAGGCGATAAAAGTTCGAGGGATTCGTTGATCAGGCCGTGCAGGGCAATCACGCGGCCGGCGCCCAGCCGCTGGTTCAGGCTTTCCTGCGCCACTTTCCAGCGGCCCAGCGCTTCTTCGCGCTTGGCGCGTCCGGCCGGCGTGATGGCCACGGTCCGGCTGCGCGCGTCGCTGCCGGCGGTCAGTTCCAGCCAGCCGGCATCCACCAGCGGCTTGAGGTTGCGCGTCAGGGTGGAGGCGCTCATCTTCATGCTTTTGGCCAGCTCGCCCGGCCGCAACGGGCCGAGCTTGAGCACGTAGCTCAGTAGCGAATACTGCGTGGTCTTGAGCCCGGCGCTGGCCATTTCAAGGTCGTAGTGCTGCGCCACCTGGCGCATCAACTGCCGCAGCTTGAAGTTGGTGCAGCCCAGCGTTTTGAGTTCGGCCTTCAGGTCGAGGTCGGCTGGCATGGTGGAAATGACAGGGTGTGTGGACATGGTTTTGATTGTAGCTACAATTATTGTAGCTACAACTTAAAATCTTCATCATGACCTCACAAGCGACATTGACCCACTGGATCGAAGAAAGCGCTGCCGTGCGCGCCGGCATGCTGGCCGGCGGCGGCAAGCCGGGCTTGGCGCGCCCCGAGAGCGTGGCGGGCAAGACCGGCCTGGAAATCATGCAGGCGATGCTGGCCGGTGCCCTGCCCTACCCGCACATCGCCGAAACGCTGGATTTTTCGTTGATAACGGTCGAGCCCGGCAAGGCGGTTTTCCAGGGAACGCCGCAGCTCAAGCACTACAACCCGCTGGGCACGGTGCATGGCGGCTGGTACGCGACGCTGCTCGATTCAGCCGTAGGCTGCGCCGTGCACACATTGATGCCGGCCGGACGCGGCTACACCACGGCCGAGCTGAGCGTCAACATCGTGCGGGCGGCGACGCATGCCACCGGGCCGCTGCGCGCCATCGGCACGGTCATCCATTGCGGCAGGCAACTGGCCACGGCCGAGGGCCGCATCGTCGGGCCGGACGGCAAGCTGTATGCGCATGCAACGACGACCTGCCTGGTGTTCGAGTTGCCGGCGCGCGCTTAAACGGGCAAGGACGGCCAGCCTTCACAAAGGCTTAATGCGCCACCCGAAACCGTGTTCCCCGGAAACTGAACACCGAACTCTTCGCGTGGATTTCCTCCAGGTTCACGCCGGGCGCGGCCTGGCTGCCCTGGCCCAGCACCTGGTTGTTCACCAGCAGCAGCCGCTGCGCCGGGTTGGCCGAGTAAACCGAGCCGGTGATGGCCAGCGCGGGAATGTCGCGACGCAGGCCTTCGGGCAGATCGCCGAGCAGCGGGACGGGGGCCGGGGTGGCTTGGGTGGCGGCTGCCTTGGCGACCGGATCGGGCTTGGGTTTGGGCGGCGCTTGCACGGCAGCGGCAGGCGCTGGCGGCGCCGGCTTTGGCACGGGTTTGGGCGCGGCGCGGGCCACGGCGGGCGGCGAAGAGGCGGCTGCCCGTGGCGCCACTGCAGGCGGCGATGCGGGAATGGAGGGTAGTGGCGCTGGCGTCGGGACTGGCTGTGCCAGCGGCGCGGGCACGGGGGGGCTGGTCACGGCGGGCTCCACCGCAGCCAGACGCACGCCGCCAGCAGGCGTTTGCCAGAACCACAGGCCTGCGGCAATGGCGCCCAGCGCCAGCACCGCTGCGGCGGCCAGCCAGACGCGGTTTCGCGCCCGGGGGTCGGCCTGCGCGGCCGGGATCGTCGCATGGCGCGACTGCAGGCCGGGAACGGCGCCGCGCTCGCGTTCGGCATCGGCGCGTTTGAGGGCATCGAGGATGTAGGACATGGGCTTATCGGCTTATCGCGGGTTGGTTTGCAGGCGCGGCTCATCCGCATGGGTGGCGCGGTCGATCTGCATGAAGGTCATGGGGCCGGGCTGCCCGTCAGCCTCCAGCCCCTGGGCGCGCTGAAAGGCCCGCACGCGCGCCCTCAGGGCCGCGTCCAGAACAGGCGGGGCAGTGGAAGCGAGCGGCGCAGGCGCTCCGTCGAGCAGGGCCAGCTGGCTGGCGAGACGCTGGATCACCGGGCCGGTGCTGGCGCCCTGCAGGCCTGCGGTGTAGCCCGGCGGCGGACGCCAGTAAGTCGCAAAATCGCCGCGCCACAGCCGGCCCAGCGAGACCAGCCTGACGGTGTGCCGGCTGCCCGCCACCAGCAGCGTGGCGCTCTGCTCGCTCAGGCCGACGAGGACGGCATGCACCGGCTGGCCATTGCCCGCCCGCAGCGTCAGGATGCCGGGGCGGCCGAGCTGGCGCAGCAGCGGCATGGTCAGGCTGTCGGTGCGGTAGCACAGCAGTTGCTGCGCGCTGGCGGCCTGGCAGGGGTCGCCGCCCGCCAGGGACAGTTTCCAGGTGGGCGCCAGTTCGCGCCAGGCCGCATTGATGTCGGCCGGCAGTTGCGGCAGCAGGGCTTCGATCTCTTCGGCCGGACTCGGGGCGGGCGGCTCGGCCCGGATGGGCGACGAAGCCTTCGCCTGGGGGGCTGCTGGCGAGGCCGGCAACGCTGACGCCGTCGGTTGAGCCGGCCGCGCTGCCTTTTGCGCAGGGTTCAGGACCAGGAAGCCCGCCAGCGCGGCCCCGGCCAGCAGCGCGAAGCCGCCCAGCGCGTAGGCTGCGGGCCGTGCGCCGGCGTTCGGCGCCGGCCCGGCATCAAGTCCGAACACCTCGGCCGCCGCCTTGTCCACCATCTTGCGGTCAACGCGGTGCAGGCCATTGGCCCACGCCCCGAGCAGCGCGCGCCCGCACAGCAGGTTGATGCGGCGCGGCACCCCGCGCGCGAGGCGGTGGATGCGCTTGAGCGAGGCGCGGTCAAACGGCAGCGGGCCGGCGAGCCCGGCCACGTCCAGGCGGTGCCGGATGTACTGCGCGCTCTCGGCCTCGGTCAGCGCGTCGAGGTGAAAGCGCGCGATCACGCGCTGGGCCAGTTGCTCCAGTTCGGGGCGGGCCAGCATCGCGCGCAACTCGGGCTGGCCGATCAGCACGATCTGCAGCAGCTTGCGCTCGCTGGTTTCCAGGTTGGTCAAGAGGCGCAACTGCTCCAGCACATCGGCGCTGAGGTTCTGCGCCTCGTCGATGATCAGCACGCTGCTTTGCCCGGCGGCGTGGCTTTGCAGCAAAAAGGCATTCAGCGCGTCGATGTAGTTCTTGAGCGTGGGCGGGCTGGAGGCCGCCGCCACCGCAATGTGGAACTCCTCGCAGATCGACTGCAGCAGTTCGGTGACCGTGAGCTTGGGGTTGAAGATATAGGCGACATGGCAGCCGGCGGGAATCTGCTCCATGAAGCAGCGGCAGATGGTGGTCTTGCCGGTGCCGATGTCGCCCGTGAGCAGCACAAAGCCCCCGCCCGTGCCGCTGGCCGCGCCGTGCGGGCCGGCCACGCCGTAGAGCAGGTGCGCCAGCGCCTCCCGGTGGCGCTCGCTCATGAACAGGTAGCGCGGGTCGGGCGCGATGGAAAACGGATCTTGCGTCAGGCCGAAATGGTGCGAGTACATGGGGTGCAAGCATAGCGGGCGCGGGCTCGACTGAAATACGACGCCTATCCCCCTTGGGTCCGTCAACTGATGAAGCCGCATGGTCAGCTAAACTAGGAATGGGTGTCGTCATCGCATGCAGCGGTGCGGCAGGTTCATGCGATGGTCGGGCCGCCTCGCGGACTAACCACGACCATGACCGCACCCACACTCATTCAAATCATCGGCGCCACCCTCTTCGGGCTGGCCGTGCTGCACACCTTCTCGACCAAGTTCTTTGAACACCTGGCACACGCCCAGCCGCGACACGCCGGCATCTGGCACCTGTTGGGCGAAGTGGAGGTGGTGTTCGGCTTCTGGGCCATGGTGCTGATGCTGTTCATGTTCTCGATCAGCGGCAAGCAAGAGGCCACCGCCTATCTGGACTCGCGCAACTTCACGGAACCCATGTTTGTGTTCGCCATCATGGTGATCGCGGGCACCCGGCCCATCCTGCAGGTTGCCGCTGCATCGGTGCGTTTCATTGCCCGCTATATGCCGCTGCCCAGGGGCATGGCCATGTACTTCCTGGTGCTGGCCTTTGTTCCCATGCTGGGTTCGTTCATCACCGAACCGGCTGCCATGACGCTGGCCGCCTTGATGTTGCGCGACACGCTGTTTTCGCAGCCGGTCTCGTCCAGGCTCAAGTACGTGACCATCGGGGTGCTGTTCGTGAACATCTCCATCGGCGGCACGCTGACACCCTTTGCCGCACCGCCCGTGCTGATGGTGGCCGCCAAATGGAACTGGGACACCTGGTTCATGATTTCCAACTTTGGCTGGAAGGCTGCCGTTGCCGTGGTGCTGAACGCCGCTTCGGCCATGCTGCTGTTGCGCAACCAGATCGGCCACATGGGGAAGAATGCACCCGACGAACAGGATCCTGTTCCGGTCTCGGTGGTGTGGGTGCATCTGGCGTTTCTGGCCATCGTGGTGGTGTTTTCCCATCACCCCGCCGTGTTCATGGGCGTGTTCCTGTTTTTCATGGGGTTCACCACGGCCTATCAGCGGTACCAGAACCCCTTGATCCTGCGTGAAGCCTTGCTGGTCGCTTTCTTCCTGGCAGGCCTGGTGGTACTGGGTGGATTGCAGCAATGGTGGCTGGAGCCGGTGCTGATGGGAATGGATGCCAATGCCGTATTCTTTGGCGCCACGGCCCTGACCGCCATCACCGACAACGCGGCGCTGACCTACCTCGGATCGCTGGTTGAAGGGCTGAGCCAAGAGTTCAAGGTGGCGCTGGTGGCCGGTGCCGTCACCGGAGGCGGCCTGACAGTGATTGCCAATGCCCCCAATCCCGCCGGTGTCTCCATACTGCGGGGCAGCTTTGAGCACAATGCCATTCACCCTCTGGGCCTGCTGATTGCGGCATTGCCGCCCACGCTGGTGGCGGTGCTGGCTTTTCGCATCCTCTGATGCGCAAGAAATGCCCTACTTGCCGTGAAGGAACTGGAGCACGGCATTGAGCAGGTACAGGGCCAGCAAGGCGATGCTGGCCCAGCTGCCAATGCGCAATACCCGCGACACGAGCCGATAGGCCAGAGCGACCACAACGGCGCCGGTCATCAGGCAGGCGCTCAAGGCAGACACGGCATGGATGGGTGACACCTGCGCGTACAGGCTGCCCGGCCGGTAGGCCAGGTCATCAATGGCCAGAATCAGCACGTCGAACAGATTGCTGCCCAGCAGATTGGCAATCGCCATGTCGATGGCCTCGATGCGCACGGCCCCCCAAGTGGTGGCCAGCTCGGGCACAGAGGTGGCGAAAGCCACGAACAAGGTGCCCACAAACGAGTTCGACCAGCCCATCAGCCGGGCCAGCTCCACCCCGATCAGGGGAAGCCAGATGCCGCTGCCAACGATCACCATCGACGCCAGGGCGTAGCCGGTCAAGGCGGCCTTCAAGGACATGGCGGGCGGCTCGGCGTCAATTGGAGCGGGATGGCGCTGTTCAGCCAGGTACATGGCCCGCATGGCCAAGGCGTACAGCATCAGGATGACCACGCTGCCCCAGCTGACGTGACCGATGCTGGGCAGGATGCCTTGGTGGGTCAGCAGCAGCACCAGCGCGGCAGCGGCGAGCAAGATGACGCCGAATCCTGCCGACAGCAGGTGCCCGTGGCTGGCAGCGCAGTACAGCGCATTTTTTCGGTAGAACACATCCACAAAAGCCAGGATGGCCAGGTTGAACACCGTGCTGCCCAGGGCATCACCGACCGCCATGTCAGGTGATGCGGCGATGGTCACGGCACTCAGGCCGGTCACCAGTTCCGGCAGGGAGGTGACGGTGGCAATCAGGATCAACCCGACCCAGCTGCGAGACAGTCCGGTGAGCGCTGCAATGGCATCACCGCAACGTATCAGGCGTACCCCGGCCAGCCCGATCAAGGCCACGCACAGGGCGAACTGCATCCAGATCAACAGGCAGGGATTCATGAGCGACTCCGTCTATTCCAGACATTCTGGCATCGCCGTTTGACTGGCCGCCCCTGGCCGCCTGTGCCCGCCTGCAAACTCCCCTCCCCCGCGCCATAATCCGCCCATGCGACTTTTACACACCATGCTGCGCGTTGGCAATCTCCAGCGCTCCATCGATTTTTACACCCAGGTGCTCGGCATGAAACTGCTGCGCACCTCCGAAAACCCGGAATACAAGTACACCCTGGCCTTCGTCGGTTATGAAAACAACCCGGCGCAGGCCGAAATCGAGCTGACCTACAACTGGGGCACCGAGAGCTACGACATGGGAAATGCCTACGGCCACATTGCGCTGGGCGTGCCCGACGTGAAGGCCGCATGCGACAAGATCAAGGCCGCTGGCGGCAACGTCACGCGCGAAGCCGGTCCGGTCAAGGGCGGCAGCACGGTGATTGCGTTCGTGACCGACCCGGACGGCTACAAGATCGAGTTGATCCAGCGCGCAGAATACGCCAGCGGCGGGGGTTTGCGCTAAGGCCTGAAGGTGCGGCGCAGATTTGCTATATTTTCAATAGCTATCTGCGCACATCCAGCCTGCGCAAAAGGCTGATTTCATCAATAAATCTGCGGCGCAGGCAGCGTGATGCAAGCCCCAGGCAGCAAGAACTATCATTTTGATAGCTTCTTGCGCTTGTGGGGCGTGCGCAAAGTGCTGATTTGATTCAAAAAATCAGCCTGAAAAGCTGAAATTCCGGCTCAGACCTCTTTGCGCGCCAGCTCGCAAGCCTGCTGCGCCAGCGCCGTCACCTGCGCCCAGTCGCCGCTTGCCACCGCCTCGGCCGGCGTCAGCCACGAGCCACCGACGCAGACCACATTGGGCAGCGCCAGGAACTCCGCCGCATTGGCCATCGACACGCCGCCCGTGGGGCAAAACTTCACATCGCCGAACGGGCCGCTCCAGGCCTTGAGCATGGCGGTTCCGCCCGCCTGCAGGGCCGGGAAAAACTTCAGTTCGCTCAAGCCGTCTTCCTGCGCCATCATGATTTCGCTGCCGGTCGCCACGCCGGGCAGCAAGGCCAGGCCGGCATCCCGGCAGGCCTGGCCGACGGCATGGGTGTAGCCCGGACTGACGACAAAGCGCGCGCCGGCCATGGCGCAGGCCTGGGCGTCGGCGGCGCTGCGCACCGTTCCCGCACCGACCACGGCGTCAGGCACATCGCGCGCAATCGCTTCGATGCAGGCCAGCGCCTGCGGCGTGCGCAAGGTGACTTCGAGCATGCGGATGCCGCCCGCCACCAGGGCGCGGGCCAGCAAAACGGCTTGCTTGACATCGTTCAGCACGATGACCGGAATCACGGGCGCGTCCCGCATCACCTGCAAAGCGCTCAATTTTCCGCTGACATTCATATTTACATCCATGACAAAGCTCCTTCTTCTGCGGTCAGCGCATGGCGGCGCATCCCGGTAAACAATCCCCGGCCCATGCCAACGCCGTTCTGCCGGCGCAATTCGTCCGGCATGATGCTGGCTGGCCGCGCCGCCCATTCGGCCTCATCGACCAATACGCGCAATTCACCCGTGAGCGCATCGACGCGCACCACGTCGCCATCGACCACCTTGGCCAGCGGGCCGCCGGCAGCCGCTTCGGGCGAGACGTGAATCGCCGCCGGCACCTTGCCCGACGCGCCGCTCATGCGGCCATCGGTCACCAGCGCGACCATGAAGCCCTTGCCCTGCAGCACCGCCAGCGGCGGCGTGAGCTTGTGCAGCTCGGGCATGCCGTTGGCCTGCGGGCCTTGCCAGCGCACCACGCAGACCACGCCGCGCGCGGCGGTTTCATTGCACAGGCGTTCCAGTTCGCCGGAATTGAAGGCCAGCAGCAAATCCTCCTGCGAATCAAACACCCGGGCCGGCGCCTCGATCACATGCCGGTCATCGGGCACGGCCGACACCTTGATCACGCTGCGGCCCAGGTTGCCCGTCAGCAGCTTGAGGCCGCCGGTGGCGCTGAACGGCCGGCCGGCCGGGCGCACGATGGCCTCGTCCTTCGAATCGCCCACCGCATGCCAGGCCAGCGCCGCGCCTTCGAGCGCGGGCACGCTGGCGTATTCGCGGATGCCGCCTGCGCGCACCGTCAGCACGTCCTCGTGCATGAACCCGGCGTCGAGCAGTTCGCGGATCACCAGTCCCGGCCCGCCTGCGGCCTGGAACTGGTTCACGTCGGCGCTGCCGTTGGGGTAGACATGCGTCAGCAGCGGCACGACATCGGACAGCGCCGAAAAGTCATTCCAGTCAATCACGATGCCGGCCGACTGCGCCACCGCCACCCAGTGGATCAGGTGGTTGGTCGAGCCGCCCGTGGCCAGCAGGGCCACCATGGCGTTGACAATCGCGCGTTCATCGACGACATGGCCGATGGGCGCAAAGCGTTTTGATTTGGTGATGCCAAGGACGGTGCGGGCGGCCTCGCGCGTGAGTTCGTCGCGCAGCATGTCGCCCGGCTGGACAAAGGCGGTGCCCGGCACATGCAGGCCCATGGCTTCCATCAGCATCTGGTTGCTGTTGGCCGTGCCGTAAAAGGTGCAGGTGCCGGGGCTGTGGTAGGACTTGAGTTCGCCTTCGAGCAGCGCATCGCGCCCAACCAGGCCCTGCGCGGCCTGTTCGCGAATCCGGGCTTTCTCCTTGTTCGGCAGGCCTGACGGCATGGGGCCGGCCGGAACGAACACCATCGGCAAATGCCCGAACTGCAGCGCGCCAATCAAGAGGCCGGGAACGATCTTGTCGCACACGCCGAGCAGCAGCGCGGCATCGAACATGTCGTGCGACAGGGCGACTGCCGTGCCCATGGCGATCACGTCGCGGCTGAACAGGCTCAGTTCCATGCCGCTGGTGCCCTGCGTCACGCCGTCGCACATGGCCGGAACACCGCCCGCCACCTGCGCCGTGGCGCCGTGCTTGCGCGCCTCGTCCTTGATCAGCGCCGGGTAGCTAAGGAGCGGCGTGTGCGCCGACAGCATGTCGTTGTAGGAAGTGACGATGCCGATGTTGGGCCGGCGCTCGGTCACGACCTTGAAGCGGTCGTCCAGCGGCATGCCGGCCACGGCATGCGCGATGTTGGCGCAGCCCATGCGGTCCATGCTGGGCTTGCGGCTGCTGTCGGCCTGCAATTGAGCCAGATAGGCATTGCGCGTCGGCCGGCTGCGCTCGACTATGCGGGCGGTGATGTCTGAAACTGCTGAATGAAGCGCCATGGTGCAACCTTTAAATCGAGCCATCCCAAAGATGGGGATGTAACTTTATTACGGCGTCTATGGTAACCAGAATGAAAGCACTTTTCCACCTGAATGGTTACTTTGCAGTTACCAAACAAGACCAACAGGTGGCGCAAAAAAATCCGCAGTGCGCGAAGCACTGCGGATTTTTGTTACCGGGTCCAGCCCTGAAGGCTGCCATGGCGCTGGTTATTGAAGGCTGATTTCGACGCGGCGCGCTTCGGCGTTGGGGCCGCTGCCGGTGATCTGCTCGGGCTTTTTGAGTTCGATCTGGCCTTCGGCAACGCCTGCTGCGGTCAGGGCGTCACGCACGGCCAGCGCGCGCTGCTTGGCCAGCTCGGCGTTTTGCGCCGCATTGCCGGTCGCGTCGTGGAAACCCGAAATCACCAGCTTGCGGCCCGCCTGCGCGCCCTTGACCACGTCGGTCAGCGCTTCGCTAGCGCCGGCGGCCAGGTCGGCCTTGCCGGAAGCAAAGTAGAACTTGACAACGCCCTGCTCGACCTTGACGCTGGCCGCATCCGAAGCCGCCTGCGCATCGCTGGACGCTGCGGGCAAGCTTGCCGCGCCCGGCATGCCAGCTGCCACGGCTGCCGGAGCGCTTGCGGCCTTGACCGAAGCGCCGCGATGCTTCACGCCAAACACCAGCACCGAGGCCACAACGATGGCGATCAAACCAAAAACCAGAAACAGGGCCACGCGTTGCTGGCTGTCATCATCCTGAGAAAACATCAATAAACTCCCTTTTAAAAAACTTGGCGCTATTGTAAATTGTGGCTGTGTCCACTCTAGCAAACACATCCCTCGAAACGGCTTACAAGCGCCGCGATCCGGCGGCCATGCTCAAGGCCGCTATGCACGAATGGGGCGGCGAGTCCGACCTGTGGATTTTTGGCTATGCGTCGCTGATCTGGCGGCCCGAGTTCGAATCCGCCGAAGACCGTTTTGCCACCCTGCATGGCTACCACCGCGCCCTGAAAATGTGGAGCCGCGTCAACCGCGGCACGCCCGAGCTGCCGGGCCTGGTGTTTGGCCTGCTGCCGGGCGGCAGTTGCAAGGGGGTGGCGTATCGCCTGCCGCAGGAGCGCGTGGCCGCCAGCCTGCCGGCCCTGTGGGAGCGGGAAATGCCCAACGCCGTCTATGACCCGAAGTGGCTGCGCTGCCGCACCGCGCAGGGCGATGTCAGGGCGCTGGCCTTCACCCTGTCCAAGCGCAGCCCCAACCACACCGGCGTGCTCAGCGAAGACCACTACCGGCAGATATTTTCCAGCGCCTGCGGCCGCTACGGCACGACGCGTGACTATGCGCAACTGACGTATGACAAACTGCGCACGCTGGGCATTGACGACCAGGCGCTCGGCAAGCTGCTGCAGCGGGTCAGCTGACCCTATACTTTGGCCATGTCCAGCCCCACCTCCATCGCCGACCTTCGCAAAAGCTACGAGCGCGCCGAACTCAATGAAGACGCTTCGCACGCCGACCCGCTGAATCAATTCGACCAGTGGCTCAATGAAGCCATTTCCGCGCAGGTGCCCGAACCCAATGCCATGACGCTGGCCACCGTGGCCAGCAACCTGCGCCCGTCCACCCGCGTGGTGCTGATCAAGGGCTTCGATGCGCAGGGCATCGTCTGGTACACCAACTACGCCAGCCGCAAGGGGCTGGAGCTGGCCGGCAATCCGTATGCCGCGCTGCAGTTCCACTGGGTCGAGCTGGAGCGCGTGGTGCGCATCGAAGGCGTGGTGGAAAAGGTGTCGGATGAAGAAAGCGATGCCTACTTCCACAGCCGCCCGCTGGACTCGCGCATCGGCGCTTGGGCCAGCCCGCAAAGCGAGGTGATTTCCGGCCGTGGCGTGCTGCTGGCCAATGCCGCAAAATTCGGCGCCAAGTTCATGCTGCAACCGCCGCGCCCGGCGCACTGGGGCGGCTACCGCCTCAAGCCCGACAACTGGCAGTTCTGGCAAGGCCGCAAGAGCCGCCTGCATGACCGCCTGCGCTACACCTTGCAGGGCGATGCCGGCTGGCTGCGCGAGCGACTGGCGCCCTAAATCCCTAAATCCCTGAATCGCCCAGCCGCTCGATGGCCTGGTGCTTCACCGCCTCAAGCGCTTCGGCGGTCACCCTGCCCTGCGCAATCTCGGCCAGCGGCACCAGCACGAAGGCCCGCTGCGTCATGCGCGGATGCGGCACGGTCAGCCGGGCGGATTCAATGCGCGCGCTGCCATACAGCAGCAGATCCAGGTCGAGGGTGCGCGGCGCATTGCGGTAAAGCCTTTCACGCCCGGCCTGCAATTCCAGCGCCTGCAAGGCATCGAGCAGCGCGGGCGCCGTCAGGCCGGTGTGCAGCGCCACGACCGCATTCAAATAATCATCGCCCGGCGCAGGCGATTCGCTGGCTGAATCGGTATCGAGCGGCGCAGTTTTGTAAAGGCTTGACGCCCGGCTGACGCGAGTCAGCGGCAACTGGTCCAGCGCCTTGACGGCCCGCTGCAGCGCTGCCGCGGCATCGCCCAGGTTGGCGCCCAGCGCGACATAAGCGGTCACCGTATCGCGCATGAAGCCGTTGCCTGCTCAGGAGTCGGAGGCCGGCGAAGGGTTCTGCGGCGCAGGCTGCGAGGCTTCGCCGGAGCCTTCCACCGCTCCGGCGCCGCCCACGGGCTTGCGGCGGCGCCGGCGTTTCTTGGCAGGTAGCGCCTCGCCTTCGGCTACGGGGAAAGCCTGCGCATCGAATGCGGGATTGGCGTTGTCAGGCGTTGCGGCTTCCGCATCGACCCGCTTGACCCGCACGCGCGGCGCGTGCGGCTTTTTGAGCTGCGACTCGCGAATCGCTTCGATCATGTCGTGGCGCTCGTCGTCGTAGGCGGTGCTGAATTTCTCCCACCATTCGCCCAGCGCCGGGTCGATCTCGCCAATCTGGCCGCGCAGGCGCAAGAAGTCAAAACCGGCGCGAAAGCGCGGCTGATCGAGCAGCGAATATGGCGCGTTGCCGACGCGCTTTTCAAAACGCGGCTGCATGGTCCAGATTTCGCGCATGTCGATGCCCAGCTTGCCGCGTCCCGAGACATCGCCGATCCTGGCGTTGAAGGCTTCGTCAATCGCATCCTGCAGCGCCGGCATGGCCGGTTCGTTGCGCTTGAGGCGCCGGTCCCAACCCTGGCGAACATCGGACCAGAGCACGCACGACAGCAAAAAGCTGGGCGCGACCGGCTTGCCCTCGCCGACCCGGCGGTCGGTGTCCTGCAGGGCCAACTTCAGGAAGGGGTCATCGGCCATTTCAACCACCACGTCGAGCAGCGGATAAATGCCGGTGCCCATGCCCAGTTCCTTGAGCTGCGCGATGCTGGCCAGCGAATGGCCGGTCTGCAGCAACTTCAGCATTTCATCGAACAGGCGCGACTGCGGCACGTCGGCCAGCAGGCCGCACATTTCCTTCAGCGGCGCCGAGGTTTTTTCCTCGAACTTGAAGCCCAGCGCATTGAGCTTGGCGCCAAACCGCACGGCGCGAATGATGCGCACCGGGTCTTCGCGGTAGCGCAGCGCCGGGTTGCCGATCATGCGGACGATTTTTTTCTTCGCATCGCCAATGCCGTTGTGGTAATCGACGACGATTTCAGTTTCCGGGTCGTAGTACATGGCGTTGATGGTGAAGTCGCGCCGCGCGGCGTCTTCTTCCATCGGCCCCCAGACGTTGTCGCGCAGCACGCGGCCCGAGCTATGGACGGCGTGCTTCATGCCGGCGAGTTCGCTCTTGCTGGTGCGCTCGTTGCCGCCGACCTGCTCGGCCAGGGCGTTGTCCATGTGGGCGCGGAAGGTCGAGACCTCGATCACCTCGTGCTCGCGGCCCCGGCCGTAAATCACGTGGACGATGCGAAAGCGCCGGCCAATGATGAAGGCCCGGCGGAACAGGGACTTGACCTGTTCGGGCGTGGCGTCGGTGGCCACGTCGAAATCCTTGGGCCGCAGGCCGACCAGCAAATCGCGCACAGCGCCGCCGACGATATAGGCCTGAAAACCCGCCTGCTTGAGGACATGCACCACATCCATGGCCCGCTCATCGACCAGCTTTGGGTTGATGCCGTGGTCCTTGACCTCGATGTCGTGGCGTTTGCCGAAGGGGGATTTTTTGACCCGCTTGGCGGCGGCTTCTGGGCTGTCGGTTTTTCCGAACAGCTTGTCTATGAATTTTTTGATCATGAAATTTAATGTTTTGAGGGGAGTTGTCGCTGCGTGGCAGCAAGCGTTGTCCCTGCCTGGTTCAGGTGGGTATGGGCCGCCGTTCACCGGCATTGTCCGGCGGCAAGCGCAATCCCTGACGCTTAAAACAGGTCAAGTATGCGCCATCCACGCTCAAGGGCCAGGGCGCGCAGGCGCGGGTCCGGGTTGGTAGCGACGGGGTCGGTGACCTTTTCCAGCAGCGCCAGGTCGTTCATCGAATCGGTGTAAAACGTGCTGTGCACATCGCCCCAGCCCAGGCTGCGGGCGGCCAGCCATTGTTCCATGCGCGTGACCTTGCCTTCTCTAGCCGACGGCGTGCCCCTGATCTCGCCGGTCAGGTGGCCTTGCGCATCGCGCTCCAGTTCGACCGCGATCAGCTCCGACACGCCGAAGGCATCGGCAATCGGACGCGTCACGAACTCGTTGGTCGCCGTCACGATGACCAACTCGTCGCCGGCCGCCCGGTGCTGCCCGACCAGTTCAAGCGCCTGGCTTTTGATGACTTTTTGCACGATCTCGCTCATGAACCGGGCGTGAGCAGCTATTGAATTGATAGTCCCCTGCTCGCGGATGGCCTGCGTGGCAAAACGCACATAGTCGTGAATGTCGAGCGTTCCGGCCCGGTATTGCTCAAAGAACTCGGCATTGCGGCGCTTGAATTCGGTCGCGTCACACCAGCCCAGCGCAATCGTGAATTCGCCCCATTCATAGTCGGAGTCAATCGGGATCAGGGTGTGGTCCAGATCGAACAATGCCAATTTAAGAGGCGCCTTTGGGCTTTTCTTGTCAGCTTCTACCCGCACGGTCATTCAGTCTCCAGCATGGTTTTGATCAGCGGGATGGTGATGGCCCGCTTGGTTTGCAGCGCGTAGCTGTCGAGTTTGTCGAGCAGTTGCATCAGGCTGCCCAGATCGCGCGAAAAGTGGGTCAGCATGAAGTCAGTCACTTCGTCACTGAGGGAAAAGCCGCGCGCGTCGGCTTCGCGCTTGATCACGGCGCGCCGCTCGTCATCGCTCAGTGCCTGCAAGGCAAACACATTTCCCCAGCCCAGGCGGGTCCGCAGGTCTTCGCGCAGCGGCAGGTCGGCGGGCGGCACGTTGCCGGCGGCCACCACCCAGCGCGGATGGCCGTCGTCGGTGCTCAGGGCATTGACGAACCAGTTGAAGGCGCTGCGCTGCTGCGCCGGGGTGTAGAGGTGGCAGTCGTCCATGATGACGGCGGACCAGGATTCGTTGAACTCGGGCGGCTCCAGCATGGACGCGTCCATCCAGCCGCTGGAGGCGCCCTGGTGGCGCAAGGCTTCGCCGACCGCCTTGAGCAGATGGGTCTTGCCGCTGGCTTCGTCGCCCCAGAGGTAGGTCGGCACCGGCGAATCCAGCGGACTTTGCGCCCACAGCGCCAGCTGCCTGACCGTCGCGTCATTCGGGCCGGCGAAGAAATTGGCAAACGAGGGGTCGGACGCCAGTCCGATGTCCAGCGCGAGTTGTTTCATGACGATCTTTACAGTGCTCATCCCTGGTTTAACGTGCCCATCATGCAACGAGCCTGCAAGCGGCGTTGCGCGACCCGCGCTGCAGTCAGGCGCCAGGTCACTGTGGGTTGTCGGGTAGAAGTAAGTTGCATGAAGCCTTGGAGAGGGCCGGCCTGAAAAGGGCCGGCGGAAAGCCACGGGTGTAGCCTTTAGAATCTCAGGCTTGATTCTATCGGGCTTGGCCGGCCTGTTTCAGCCCGCCGCTCCCGCCCACTCAAGCGCCTGCCTGGCGCTTTCCACTGCACTAAAAAGCCCTGACACCATGACCACTACCCCCCTTTCCTACAAAGACGCCGGCGTTGACATCGACGCGGGCGACGCCCTGGTTGAACGCATCAAGCCGCTGGCCAAAAAGACCATGCGCGAAGGCGTGCTGGCCGGCATCGGCGGCTTTGGCGCGCTGTTCGAGGTGCCCAAGCGCTACAAGGAACCGGTGCTGGTCAGCGGCACCGACGGCGTGGGCACCAAGCTCAAGCTGGCCTTTGAATGGAACATGCACGACACCGTCGGCATCGACCTGGTCGCCATGAGCGTCAACGACGTGCTGGTGCAAGGCGCCGAGCCACTGTTTTTCCTCGACTATTTCGCCTGCGGCAAGCTCGATGTGAACACCGCTGCAGCGGTGGTTGGCGGCATCGCCAAGGGCTGCGAGCTGAGCGGCTGCGCGCTGATCGGCGGCGAAACCGCTGAAATGCCCGGCATGTACCCGTCCGGCGAATACGACCTGGCCGGTTTTGCCGTCGGCGCGGTGGAAAAATCCAAAATCCTGACCGGCAAGGACGTGACCCCCGGCGACGTGGTGCTCGGCCTGGCTTCAAGCGGCGTGCATTCCAATGGTTTCAGCCTGGTGCGCAAGTGCATCGAGCGCGCCGAAGCCGCCGGTACCGTTCCCGCCACGCTGGACGGCCAGCCGTTCAAGCAGGCGCTGATGGCCCCTACCCGTCTCTACGTGAAAAACGTGCTGGCCGCGCTGGCCGCGCACCCGATCAAGGCGCTGGCCCACATCACCGGCGGCGGCCTGCTGGAAAACATTCCCCGCGTGCTGCCCGAAGGCACGGCCGCGCACCTGACCAAAGGCAGCTGGCCGCAGACCGAGCTGTTTGCCTGGCTGCAGGCGACTGCCGCGATTTCTGATTTTGAAATGAACCGCACGTTCAACAACGGCATCGGCATGGTGGTGGTGATCGACGCGGCCAGCGCTGGCGCCTGCGCCGCCATGCTGCGGGAAGCGGGCGAGACGGTCTATGAGATTGGCGTGATTGCGGCGCGTGGTGAAGGTGCCAGCGTTACCGTGGGCTGAAAAATCTCAGGCTGGCGCTCGTGACGACAGTGCAAATTCATTCGCCAGAACGGGGGAATGGAAATGTTGCAATGCAAGACCTGAGACTCCAATGCTCTGCTTTACTGGACGCACAAAGACTGGCCCTGAAGGCCAGCCTGGCCGTGATGCGCGAATACTAATGCTTTACGGATGCTTTAGTGGCGGGTACGCAAATGGATGTGCAGCTGCTCCAGAAGTTTGGGTGGTGAAGGCGCAGACGGCTGTGGCTGTAGAGAGGGCTTCATTCGCTAAATTTTAGGTTTGCCTAACGCTTTGACCACCGAAAAAATCATTGCTACGAAAAGAAAACCGCGAAATTATTGCAAGGCTTAGATTGTAAGTTTTGTTAATATTCAGTCGTCTAATTTACGTTAAGGCTCATAAAACGTCATCGTTACGCGGAAGGGTTTCAGATGTTCGGCTGGTTCACCAAGAAGACTGATCTCGAAGCCTTTTGCGCGTCACTGACGTTCGCGAAGGCGACAGCCCAGCTTGAAGGAAGCGAGAATGAAGACGGTTTGCGTCGCTCACTTGCTTTACTGCTTTTGCACACTGCCCACCACTTCTGGGAATCATTGACCGAGAGTCGCGAGTTGAAAACCTATGTGCGAAAGACCAGCGCTGACGTCGTCATGTTCGAGACTTTGGTCTATGTTTGGAGCCACTTGTCATCTGAGATGGAACAAGCCCTCGAAAACTCCGGACTCGACGAAGACGACCCGCTCTCCCAGGCCGTGACGGATAGCTTGCACATTTCAATGTCCTTCTTAAAGAAGTACTTGCCAGAGTTCGAGCCGCAAGCCGTTCTCAAAGCTAGTGTCGCGTCATGAGCTATGTGACGTGGACAATGGGGGATGGAACATTACAAAGTCACGTTATCCGAGCCAGAAAGAGCCGAGCTGCAGGGCATTGCAGGCAAAGGCACCCACGCAGCGTCCAAAGTCATCAATGCCTTGATACTGCTCAACTGTGACCAATCAGGAGGGCGAACCGAACGCGCTCGCACGTGTGACATCGCAACCATGCTGTGCGTGAGTGAGCGCAAGGTGGACCGCATCAAGAAGAAGTTTGTCCTCGAAGGCCTGGACCTCACGCTGAACCGCCAGCCCTCCAGGTGCGAGTACGACCTGAAGATCGATGGCCGCCTGGAGGCGCAGCTGCTGGCGCTGAGTTGCTCGGCGCCGCCCGAAGGCCAGGCCCGCTGGTCGCTACGGCTGCTGGCTGACCGGCTGGTCGAACTGGAATATATCGACACCGTGTCCCATGAGACGGTGCGGCGGGCTCTCAAAAAAACGAACTCAAACCCTGGAGGAAAGTCGGCTGGGTGATCGCGCCGCCAGCGAGCGCCGCCTTCGTGGCCGCCATGGAAAAGGTGCTGGACATCTACAGCCGCCCTATGGACGCGAAGCACCCCGTGGTGTGCATGGATGAGACGCCTCGCCAGCTCATTCGCGAGACCCGCGAGCCTATTGCAGCGGCGCCCGGGCGGCCCGAGCGCCATGACTACGAATACGAACGCTGCGGCGTGTGCAACGTGTTCATGGCTAGCGAGCCGCTGGCCGGGCGGCGCCTAACCAAGGTCACTGAGCGGCGGACCAAAACGGACTGGGCGGTGTTCGTGCAGGACATTGCCGCCAGCTACCCCGACGCCGAGCGCATCACACTCGTGATGGACAACCTCAACACCCACACCCCGGGCTCACTGTACGAGGCGTTTTCCCCCGAGCAGGCCAAGGCGCTGTGGGACCGCTTCGAGTTCGTCTACACGCCCAAGCACGGCAGCTGGCTGAACATGGCCGAGATCGAAATCAACGTTATGGTGGATCAGTGCCTGAGCCGGCGCATCGACAGCATCGAGACCGTGCGCAGCGAAGTCGCTGCCTGGCAGGCCCGCCGCGACAACCTTCAGGCCAAAGTCAACTGGCAATTCACAACCAAGGATGCCCGCATCAAGCTAAAACGCCTTTACCCGACAACTTCCTCATGACGAGACACTAGGCTCTACCCGCAGGATGGTTTGAAGTCCATGGAAAAGTATCTCGGCCACCTGCTCTCCTCCTTCGGCCAAAAACTTCCTACAGCACGCGGTCAAGGGAATGGTGAACTGAGTTCAGATCTACCGACTCAACTCCACTTGATGGCGCATGTTGGCCCATTCACAACGGCTTATCTACCGGGCGTGACAGAGTCAATGAACCGCATGGCAGCGCTTGTTCTGGAGCGTCGAGAATGAGCCCTAATCGGATAAGCAACGGCTTCTAACCATCGCTCCCCACACCACCCACCGTGCGGGTCCGCAGTGGGTGTGGTTCAACAAGTTGGCGCGCTCGACGAAGATTTTCTTTTCCCCTTTACCGTATAGCCCTGGGCCTTGCACCACAGGTCTTTCACACTGAGCAAGCCTTACTCCTGCACCCACGCGTTGTTCAGTCCCTGCTGCATTCGCCACGCTGCCGGAGCGCAACAGCGCCATGGCGCAGGCCTACGCCACCGGCAGCTAACAGCCTCAAGGAAATCGCCCAGGCCTTCGGCCTGCGCTGTACTGGCATGGACTACAGGGACATTTCATGCGAACCTGACGCCGCTCCCGACGTGCTACCCATTTGATTGACAACATATACCAGTTAAAGTATATTTCCACCCATGCCCAGTAACGAAAAACCGCTCGAATGGATCGGCAGCAGCCACAAGGACTTGATGACACTGCCAGCGGATGTACGGCGGTTTTTCGGTTTTGCCTTGTCATTGGCACAAGCCGGTGATCGGCACGACGCGGCCAAGGTGCTCAAAGGCTTTGGTGGTGCCGGGGTTCTTGAGGTGGTGGAAGACGATGTTGGCGGCACCTACCGCGCCGTGTACACCGTGAAGTTTGCACAAGCAGTGTTCGTCCTCCACTGCTTCCAGAAGAAAAGCAAGCGCGGCATTGCCACGCCAAAGGAAGAGATGGACATTATTCACGCTAGGCTCAAAGTGGCTGAGGCATTTGCAAAGGAGTTGCGAAATGAAAAAACGACTCATTGACGGGATCGAAGTACAACAGGGTTCGGGCAACGTCTATGCCGATCTGGGTCTGCCAGACGCGGAAAAGCTCAAGATCAAAACCGGCTTGGTGATCGAAATCAGAAAAGCCATGCGCAGCCTTGGCCTGACGCAGCAAGAAGCGGCCAAGCGCATGGGCATCACTCAACCCAAGGTGTCCGGCATGATGCGCGGTGACTTCGCCAACCTTTCGGAGCGCAAGCTAATGGACTGCCTGACACGGCTGGGCTACGACATCGAGATCAGCGTGCGCCCCGCCAAGGCAGCGCTTGGGCATCTGGTGCTTGCCTCTGCGTAAGGTGTTCATGGGTGTCATGTGTTCACTGCTGTTACGGCTATTTATGGCTATGTTTGCTGCCCCGCGCCTGATGCGCGAACTTGTCCAGCAAGGCACGGGCCGTGGCACCTGGTACAGCCCCGCGACGCAAAACGCATAAGCCACCCGCGCTGGCGGCCGCTGGCGAAGATAACCAGGCCAATCACCCATGACCCAACCCGCCAGCCCCGCACCCCGCCTCCCCGCCGCCATCTGGGCGCTAGGCTTTGTCAGCTTGCTGATGGACATTTCCTCCGAGATGATTCACAGCCTGCTGCCGGTGTTCATGGTCACGGTGCTGGGAACGAGCGTCTGGGCCGTCGGGCTGATCGAAGGCGCTGCCGAGGCGACGGCGCTGATCGTCAAGGTGTTTTCGGGCGTGCTCAGCGACTACTGGGGCAAGCGCAAGCCGCTGGCGGTGCTGGGCTACGGGCTGGGCGCCGCCTCCAAACCGCTGTTTGCGCTGGCGTCCACGACCGGCATGGTGCTGGCCGCGCGGCTAATCGACCGTGTCGGCAAGGGCATTCGCGGCGCGCCGCGCGATGCGCTGGTGGCCGACCTGGCGCCGCCCGGCATGCGCGGCGCGGCGTTCGGGCTGCGCCAGTCGCTCGACACCGTGGGCGCGTTCATCGGCCCGCTGCTGGCGATGGGCCTGATGCTGCTCTGGGCGAATGACTTCCGGGCGATTTTCTGGGTGGCGATGGTGCCCGGCTTCATGGCGGTGGCCTTGCTGCTGCTGGGCGTGCAGGAGCCTGCGCCGGCCGGACCTGTGCCCGCCGCCAGGCCCAACCCGATCAGCCGGGACAACCTGCGGCGGCTGGGCAGCGCCTACTGGCGCGTGGTCTTCATCGGCGCGCTGTTCACGCTGGCGCGCTTCAGCGAGGCTTTTCTGGTGCTGCGGGCCTTGCAGGGCGGAATGCCGGTGGCCTGGACGCCGCTGGTGCTGATCGGCATGAACGTCGTCTATGCCCTGGGCGCCTACCCGTTCGGGAAACTGTCGGATTCCGTCAGCCACACCGCCCTGCTGGCCTGGGGTCTGGTGGTGCTGATTGCCGCCGATGCCGTGCTGGCCACCAGCAGCCACTGGACCTGGGTGGCCGCCGGCATTGCGCTCTGGGGGCTGCACATGGCGATGACGCAGGGCTTGCTCGCCACCATGGTCGCCCAGGTCGCGCCGCCCGACTTGCGCGGCACGGCCTTTGGTTTTTTCAACCTCATGAGCGGCCTGGCAATGCTGCTGGCCAGCACCGTGGCGGGCGTGCTGTGGGACCAGCTGGGCGCGCCCGCCACCTTTGTCACCGGCGCCGTGTTCAGCCTGGCGGCGCTGGCGCTGCTGTGGCACTGGCGCGGCATGCATCGGTAATGCTCTGCTAAAGATAGCTGTTTAGGCACGCTGGTATTGCGCAAAAGGCTTATTTCATTGATTTTTTGATGGACTGGCAACCGATTGCCAGCCGATGCTCGGATGAATGTCCTGATTTGATCGAGACTTGTCCGTCCCGGGCCGGACCCCGCCTTGCGGCGCCGCAAGAATAAGGACTTTAACCTCTGCTACAAAGGAGCCCTTGTGATGAACAGCTGTCTGATTGTGATTGATGCGCAGGAATCGTTTCGCCATCGCCCGTATTTCACCGAGCGCGATTTGCCGGCCTACCTGGCGGCGCAGAACGCGCTGATCGAAGGCTGCGCGGCGCGCGGTTTGCCCATCGTGCGCGTGCTGCATGCCGATGGCCCGAAAACCGCCAGCAACCCGTTTGCGCTCGAATCGGGCCATGTCGCGCCGCTGGCGGGACTGGCGGATTTCGCTCCAGCCGCCAGCTTCATCAAGAGCCGGCACAGCGCGCTCGTCGGCACCGGGCTGGACGTGTGGCTGACGCAACACGGCATCGGGCGGCTGATCATCAGCGGCATCCGCACCGAGCAATGCTGCGAAACCACCACGCGCCATGCGTCGGACCTGGGCTGGAGCGTGGACTACGTGCCGGACGCCACGCTGACCTGGGACATGGCGCACATGGATGGCAGCGTGCTGC
This sequence comes from Polaromonas naphthalenivorans CJ2, assembly GCF_000015505.1. Classification (GTDB taxonomy): domain Bacteria; phylum Pseudomonadota; class Gammaproteobacteria; order Burkholderiales; family Burkholderiaceae_C; genus Polaromonas; species Polaromonas naphthalenivorans. The sequence continues at coordinate 3,167,415 of NC_008781.1, forward strand.
AAGCCGCCGACATCAAGGCGCGCACGGCCGCCGTGCTGAAAGACCGCTTCGCCGCCATCTGCAGCGTGCCAGAGGCGCTGGACCGTGCATGAAGCCAGCGGACATTCCCGCCTCCAGCCCACCCATCCAGGTGCTGTTTGCCCTGCTGCCCGACAGCCTGGTGCTGGACTGGGCCGGGCCGGCGGAGGCCTTGCGCATCGCCAACCAGCTGCTGCGGGGCCAGGGCTTGCCGCCGCGCTTCGAGCTGCATTTCGTCAGCCCCGAGCGTGATTCGGTCAGCTCGGTCGGCTTGATGCTGACCGGCCTGGCGCCCCTGCCCGACACGCTGCCCGAACCCTGCTGGGTCGTGCTGGTCGGCCTGCCGGGGCGGGACATCCCGGTGGCCTCAAGACCCGCCAGGGCGCTGATCCACTGGCTGCGCGGCCTGCGCCTGGTGCCGCACGCGCTGGAACTGGTCACCATCTGCGCGGGCTCGGTGCTGGCGGCGCATGCCGGGCTGCTGGCCGGGCGGCGCGCCACGACGCATCACCATCACCTGCAGGAGTTGCAGGCGGTGGAGTCCGCCTGCCAGGTCATCGCCAACCGGGTCTTCGTGGAAGATGCGCCGGTGTACAGCAGCGCGGGCGTGACCACCGGCATCGACCTGATGCTGCAGCGCATCGGCACGCTGTGCGGCCCGGCGCTGGCCGCGCAGGTGGCGCAAACCATGGTGGTGGCGCTGCGCCGGGGGCCGCATGACCCGGAACTCTCGCCCTTCCTGGCCTACCGCAACCACATGCATCCGGGTTTGCACCGGGTGCAGGACGCCGTCAGCCAGCAGCCGGCCGGGAACTGGTCGGTGCCGGCCATGGCGGACATTGCCCATGCTTCCGCGCGCCACCTGACGCGCCTGTTCATCGGGCATGCCGGCATCGCGCCGCTGCAATACCTGCGCCGCATCCGCCTGGCGGTGGCGCAAACGGCCCTGCAGTCGGGCCGCAACGTGACGCAGGCGGCGGAAATGGCGGGATTCAGCTCGGATACGCAGTTGCGCCGGGCCTGGCATCAGTTTGACCTGGCGGGCACGCCTTCGGACTTGAATCAGCTATCGAATAAATAGCTGCTATCGCCCTGTGTGACTGCGCAAAAGCCCGATTTCCCTTGCAATCAATGGCTGGAGCGGCGCAACTGGGCCACGCGTTCGGCGATGGCGTCGATGTCGAGCGCATCGTCGGCATGCGCCAGGTAGGTTTCCAGGTCGGCGACCGCATAGGCCACGTCGCCCTGCGCGGCCCAGGCCAGGCCCCGGTCGCGGTATTCGGTCCAGGCATCGGGCTGCAGCACGATCAGGCGGTCCTGCACGGCAATCAGGCGCGGCCAGTCTTCCTGGGTCTTGTGGATTTCCTGCAGGTTGCGCAGCATGCGGCTGATGATGTCGCGGGGCGGCGCGGACTGCAGGTACAGCCCCATCGGCACCTCGAACTCGTCGCTGATGCCGCTGCGCTGCCGGAAAGGCTCCAGCCGCTCGGCCAGTTCCTCGCGGCTCAATGACTGGCCGTTGAACGGGTCGATCACCACCTGGCCCTTGGGCAGGTTGACCTTGACCATGAAATGCCCCGGAAAAGCCACGCCGCGCGCGTTCAGCCCCAGGCCCACCGCCAGCTCCAGCCACAGCACGGCGAGCGTGATCGGAATGCCGCGCCGCGTGCGCAGCACCGTGTTCAGGTAGCTGTTGTCGGGGTCGTAGTAGTCGTTGATGTTGCCGCCAAAGCCCAGATCTCGGAAAAAGAACTGGTTCAGCGTGCGCAGGCGCTGCAGCTCGGGGGCGTCGCTGGGCAGGCGGCGCTTGAGGCGGGCCAGCAACTGATCGACATCGCCCAGAACCTGCTCCACATCCAGGTCGGGATATTCGTCCTGCGCCAGGCTGACGGCGGCTTCCAGCAAGGGAAACTGCGCATCGCTTTGCACGAGGCTTGAAAAATATTGCAGCGGAGACGGGACGGCCAGATTTAATTGCATGGCGCTACTTTCTCACAATCTGGCACAACATGTGTATCAGCAAATGCACTCGCACTTGCGTTTCGTCAAGCGGGCACAAATCCGGCCTTCGGAATCAGCGCTTGAGCAACTGGCGCAGTTTCAGCCCGGACATCCATAGCACTACAAAATAAATAGCACCTGAAGCACACAGGACAAGCGCAAGCAGCCAAATTCGCTCAAAATACTGGTGCCTCAGGCCAATCCAGTTCACGGCAGCGGCCGCCCAGAGCAGAAACACCGCCAGCAGCGCGCTGGCGGAAAAAACCCGCAGCCCAAACAAAACCCAGCCCGGCGCCGGCGTGTAGCTGCCGCGCCGGATCAGGCCAATCAGCAGCGCCAGCGCATTGATCAGCGCGCCGATGCCAATCGCCAGCGCCAGCCCGGCATGCTGAAAATACGGCACCAGCGCCAGGTTGAGCAACTGGGTGATCACCAGCACGACCACGGCGATCTTCACCGGCGTCTTGATGTTCTGGCTGGCATAAAAACCCGGTGCCAGCACCTTGATGGCGACCAGTCCGAGCAGCCCGGCTCCGTAGCCCATCAGCGCATGGGTGGTCTGCTGCACGTCGCGATCGGTGAAGGCGCCGTAGTGGTAGAGCGTGGCGACCAGCGGCTCGGAAAACGTCAGCAGCGCCACCGCGCAGGGCATGGCCAGCAGCACGACGATGCGCAGGCCCCAGTCGAGCATGGCCGAATACCGGGCGCCATCGCCCGCCCCTTTGGCGGCCGCCAGCTGCGGCGTCAGCACCACGCCGATGGCCACGCCCAGCATGGCGGTCGGAAATTCCATCAGGCGGTCGGCGTAGGTGAGCCAGCTGACACTGCCGGGCGCCAGGTGCGAAGCGATCTGGGTGTTGATGAGCAGCGAGATCTGCGCGACGCTCACGCCCAGCAGGGCCGGCGCCATCAGTCTGGCGATGTTCTTGGTGGCCGGGTCGGCCCATGCGTCCTTCACCGCCGACCATGTGAACCGGATGTTCGGCAGCAGGCCGAGCCTCAAGAGCGCCGGCACCTGCACGCCGAGCTGCAGCACCCCGCCCAGCATCACGCCGACGCCCAGCGCATACACCGGCTCGATGCCCAGCGACTTGAACCACGGCGCGCCCAGCCAGGCGGCGCCGATCATCGACACATTGAGCAGCACGGGCGTGGCGGCCGGCACGGCAAAACGCCGCCAGGTGTTGAGCACGCCCGACGACAGCGCCACCAGCGACATGAAGGCGATGTACGGAAACATCCAGCGCGTCATGAACACCGCCGCCGCATAGCCGCGCGGCTCCTGCTGCAGGCCGCTGGCCATCGCCCAGACCAGCAGCGGCGCCGCCGCCACGCCGACGGCGCAGGTCAGCAGCAGTATCCAGGTCAGCAGCGTGGCGACCCGGTCGATCAGCCGCTTGGTGTCGGCGTCGCCATACTGCGCCTTGTTGGCCGCCAGCACCGGCACGAAGGCCTGGCTGAACGCTCCCTCGGCAAACAGGCGGCGAAACAGGTTGGGAATTCGGAAGGCCACATTGAAGGCGTCCGTCATGGCGCTGGCGCCAAACGACGAGGCAATCAGCAACTCCCGCACGAGGCCGGAGACGCGGGAAAGCAATGTGAACAGGGAAACGGTGGAGGCGGATTTGAAAAGTGACACGGCAGGAGTTTATTCGCTGGCGCCGGGCGTCCCGGCAAAGCTGAAATGACCGGCAGCTTGTGCGCCATCGCAAGGTGTTGAGAATTGTCAATGGACCGGCAGGTCGTTCATATAAATCACCGTCCGCTGGAGATAACAATCCTGAATCGATGATGATCGAAATAAGCGCATTCACCCATCTCCCCTCACCCCTTGCCCGTGGGCTTTGGCAAGACGGTAGTTTTTCAGCAGTTTTCATTCCCAGCCGGCGGCACGACAACCATGTTTAACTTTTTTTCAAAAAATCCATGCACAGCGCCTGTACAGCCCGATTTTCCACGCCACCGCGTCGGACAGGCCTGCGCCGTGTTTCTTGTCCTGGCCGCGGCGGCGCCCATCAGCCATGCGCAGGAAACCACGAACCAGGCCTTGTCGGAAGTCGTCATCAGCGCCAGCCGCGCCGAGCAGCGGCGCTTTGATGCGCCGGGCGCCATCGACGCGGTGCAGGTCGATCCGTTTCGCACCGCCTCGCCGCTGGTCAACCTGTCCGAACTCATGGGCGGCGTGGCGGGCCTGCAGATCCGCGACCGGCAGAATTTCGCGCAGGACCTGCAACTGTCCGTGCGCGGCTTCGGCACGCGCTCGACCTTTGGGGTTCGCGGCGTGCGCATTTTGATCGACGGCATTCCGGCCACCATGCCCGACGGCCAGGGCCAGGCGGCCACCGCCAGCCTGATGTCGGCCAAGCGCATCGAGCTGCTGCGCGGCCCGCTGGCGCAGCTCTACGGCAATGCGGCTGGCGGCGTGCTGCAGGTCTTCACCAAAGACCCGCCGGTCACGCCCGGCAAACCCGACTACAGCCTGTCGGCCGGCGCCGGCTCCGACGGCCAGCGCCACGTTGCCGCCGGCATCGCGGGCGGCAGCGAGACACTGGGCGGGCTGCTCGATGTGTCGCGCTACTCGACCGACGGTTTTCGGGACCACAGCGCGGCCCGGCGCGAGCAACTCAACGCCAAGGTGGTCGCCAAGCCTTCCGCCGACACCACGCTGACCGGCATCGTCAACCTGTTCAACCAGCCGCTGGCCGAAGACCCGCTGGGGTTGACGCATGCGCAGTTCAACCAGAACCCGCGCCAGGTGATTGCCAACGCCCTCGCCTTCAACACCCGCAAGACCATTGAGCAAAACCAGGCCGGTTTGGTGGTCGAGCACAAGCTGTCCGCCAGCGACACGCTCAATGCGCGCGTCTATGGCGGCACGCGCAAGGTGGACCAGAAGCTGGCGTTTCAGGCCAACGGCGTGGTCAACCTGGACCGCACGTATGGCGGCGTCGGCGCCAGCTGGACGCACGCGATGCAGGTCAACCAGTTGCCGGTGCGCTGGACCGTGGGCGTCGAGGCCGACCAGCTGCGCGAAACCCGCAAGGGCTTTGACAATATCGCCGGCAACAACGGGGCCCTGCGCCGCAACGAAGACGACACGGCGCGCAACACCGATGTGTTCGGCCAGATCGACTGGACCTTCACGCCCGACTGGCAGGCGATTGCCGGCGTCCGCGCCAGCCGCGTGCGCTTTGGCGTCGATGACCGCTTCAACCCGGCGGCCAGCAGCACCAGCGGCAGCGTTCAATACCGCAACACCAGCCCGGTCGTCGGCCTGGTCTGGCATGCCGCCGACACGCTCAATGTGTATGCCAACCTGGGCACCGGATTCGAGACGCCGACGCTGGCCGAAAGCGCCTACCGCCCCGGCGGCGCACCCGGACCCAACTTTGCGCTCAAGCCGTCCAAAAGCACGCAGGGCGAAATCGGCGTCAAGCTGCGCAGCGGCCTTCACAGTTTTGACGCCGCGCTGTTCGAAGCCCGGAGCAAGGACGAAATCGTGTCCTCGCAGTCGAGCGGCGGCCGCGCCATTTTCCAGAACGCCGACCGCACCACCCGGCGCGGCCTGGAAGCCTCCTGGTCGGCGAACTGGGCGGGCGGCCTGGACACGCGACTGGCCTACACCCTGCTCGATGCGCGCTTCAAGTCGCCCTACGCTGGCGCGCAGGGCCTGGTGCCGGTCGGCAACCGCCTGCCGGGCGCGCCACGGCACAGCCTGTTTGCCGACGTGCAGGCCAGCATCACCGACTCCGTCAGGGCTGGGCTGGAAATGCGCCTGGAGAGCAAGACCTATGTGAACGACCTCAACAGCGACGCGGCGCCGGGTTACGCGGTGTTCAACGCGCGCCTGAGCCGGGAGTTCCGCTTCAACGGCGCAAAAATGCTGCTCTATGGACGCATTGACAACCTGTTCGACAAAACCTATGCCGGGTCGCTGATCGTCAACGACACCAACGCCCGCTTTTTTGAAGCCGCACCGGGGCGCCGCCTGTTCGTGGGCGTTCGCAGCATGTTTTAAGCGGGCGGGGTCCGGGCCGTCCAGCATTTCAATATCGCTTTTTAAAAAGGAGAGGTCATGAAAACGGTCACACCCCAGAAGATGCTGTTTGCCTTGCTGGTGTCAGCAGGCACGTCCCTCATGCCGGCGCTTGCGCAGCAGGGGGCGGACAAGATCAACCTCAACGGCGAGCTGGTCCTGGCGGCCAAGGCGGGCCGCACCGAACGCGTGGCGGCCTTGCTCGCGCAGGGCGCGGCCGTCAATTCGCGCGACCGCAATGGCGACTCCCCGCTGAACATGGCGGCCAGCAAGGGCAACGAAGCGCTGGCGCAGGTGCTGCTGCAGGCCGGCGCGGATGTGAACCTGGCCAACATTTCAGGCGTGACACCCCTGATGGGCGCGGCGTTCAAGGGCAATGCGCCGCTCGTTCGCAAGCTGATGGCCGCTGGCGCCAGGATCGACCCGCTGGATCGCGTGAAGAAAAATGCCGCCATCTACGCCGCGGGCGTCGGCTGCAGCGAATGCCTGGCCGAATTCCTGCGCGCCGGCGCCCCGGTCAATGCGCGCATGGACAACGACGAAACGCTGCTGATGTGGGCGGCAGGCTACGGGAACACGGCAACGGTGCAGTTCTTGCTCGACCAGGGCGCCGACCGCAGCCTGAAGGACAACCGGGGCAAGACCGCCGCCGACATGGCGCGCGATGGAAATTTCACGGCAGCGCTCAGGCTGCTGGAAAACAGCTGACGCGTCTGCGACGCCACGGCCGGCGACTGACCCTTCAATTGCAACAGTTGAAAGCAAGTCAGCGCGCACTCCTCAAAAAGTACCGGAAGCACATAATTTTCTTCGCGTCATGCAAGGAAATAATTAAAAACCGGGGCAGCGTCGTTCCGCTGCATGTGGTGGCCACCCTCTGAAGCATGGCCCGCTATTGACTGGCGGAGGGAAGCCACTTGGGGAGACAACATGATTCGACTCAAACCAACGACGGGCCTGTCCGCCATGCTTGCAGTGTGTGTTTTTGGCGCTGCGAACGCGCAGGAAATCCAGCAGCAAAAAGGCAAGAGCGCCGCACCGGCGGCCATCGGGACCGTCAACGTGTCGCAGGCGCAGTTGAGCAACTCGGGCCAGCAGGGCAAGGACTGGCTGCAGACCAACGGCGGCTATGCGCAGACCCGGTTTTACCCCGGCAGGCAGATCAACACCGGCAACGTCAAGAACCTCAGGCCGGAATTCAGCTTTCAGACCGAGGTCCGCGAGTCGATGGAAACCGCGCCCATCGTGGTCGATGGCGTGATGTACATGACCACGTCCTACAACCATGTCTATGCGCTGGACGCCACGACGGGCAGGGAATTCTGGCATTACAAGCACAAGATGGGGCCGATCACCACCTTCTGCTGCGGCCCCAACAACCGGGGCGTCGCCATCGAGGGCGGCAAGCTGTTCATGGGCACCCTGGACGCCAAACTGGTGGCGCTTGACGCCCAAAGCGGCAAGGTTCTGTGGGAAACCCAAATCGCCGACCCCGAGAAGGGCTACAGCGAAACCATGTCGCCCACCGTGGTCGAGGGCAAGGTGCTGATCGGCACCAACGGCGGCGAATACGGCATTCGCGGCTTCGTCAAGGCCTTTGACGCCAGGGACGGCAAGCTGCTCTGGACCTTCTACACGATTCCCGAGCAGGGCCATGAAGGCGTTTGGGCCGAGAACGACGCCACCGGCCGCAATATGCACCGCGACATCAAGGCCGAGAAAGAGGAACTGGCGCGCAATAGCAGCTTCTACCAGACCCTGGGCGGCGGCGTCTGGATGAACCCGGCGGTTGACCTCAAGACGCGCACGATTTTCTTCGTCGTGGGCAATCCGTCGCCCGACCTGTACGGCGCCGAACGGCCGGGCGACAACCTGTACACCGACTCGCTGGTGGCGCTGGACCTGGACAGCGGCAAGTACAAGTGGCATTCCCAGTACGTGGCCCATGACGTGTGGGACCTGGACGCCGTGAGTCCGCCCATCCTGATGGATGTGAAGGACAAGTCCGGAAAAATGATTCCGGCCGTGCTTCATGGCGGCAAGACGGGGCATGTCTATGTGCATGACCGCAAGGACGGCAAGCTGATCCGCTTTTCCGAAGCCATGATTCCGCAGGAAAACATGTGGGTGCTGCCGACGGCACAGGGCGCACGCATGCTGCCGGGCGCCAATGGCGGCGTGGAATGGTCGCCGATGGCGGTCAACGAAAAGCTTCGCCTGGCCTATGCCCTCAACCTGCACCAGCCCATGACCTACCACGTCGAAAAGGCGGCCTATCCGGGCGGCAAGCTGTGGCTGGGCGGCGCCTTCAAAACCATCGAAGGCGAGGAGCAGTGGGGACGCGTCGCGGCGGTCAATGTCGATACCGGCAAGATGGCGTGGAAGTTCGACACCGCGCAGCCCCTGATCGGCGGCGCGCTGGCCACCGCTGGCGACCTGCTGTTCTACGGCGAGGGCAACGGCCTGTTCCGCGCGCTTGACGCCAGGAACGGCAAGCTGCTCTGGGAATACCAGTGCGGCGCGGGCGCCAACGCCATGCCGGTGTCCTATACGGTCAAGGACCGCCAGTACATCGCCATGGGCTGCGGCGGCAACACCCAGCTCGACTTCAAGCGCGGCAACACCATGTTCGTCTATGCGCTGCCCAGGTAAGCCGGGCACAAGTCATTGCCCGGGGGGTCTGGCTTGAAACCCGCCGCGTTTTCTGCCGGCATCCTGGCTGCCGTCATGACCGGGCTGGCTTGGTTGCCCGCAGACGCCCAGGACATCGAAGCCGGCCGCGCCAAGGCGCAGGCCTGCGCGGCCTGTCATGGCGTGGATGGCAATGCGACGGCGGGCAATTTCCCCAATCTGGCGGGCCAGACCTGGCGCTATCTCTACACCCAGCTCAAGGATTTCAAGGAAGGCCGGCGCAATGATCCGGTGATGAGCCCGATGGCAGCACCCCTGAGCCGCGACGACATGATCAACATCGCCAACTACTTCGCAGCGCAAACGCCCAAGCCCTCCAGCTTCAAGGCCGACGAAGCGAAAGTCAAACTGGGCAGGGCCAAGGCCGACGAAACCCTGTGCACGATGTGCCACCTCGGGGGTCTTTTGGGCCAGAACGAGATTCCGCGCGTTGCTGGCCAGCAGTACGACTACGTCATCAAGCAACTGAAGGACTTCAAGGCGCGCACCCGCACCAACGATGCGGGCAACATGACCAGCGTGGCGCAGACCCTGAGCGACGCCGACATCGAGAATCTGGCGCATTACATTGCCAGCTTGCGTTAGCCGGGGAATCCGGACTCCTGGGTATCGGCTTGGATTTTCTGGGTCAAAAGCCCGCTATCGTATAATCGCGGGCTTTGCTGCATCATCCACAGACTCCTCCCAGGATTAAAGGAAACTCATTATGGCAACCGCCAAACCCAAGAAAAAGAACCCCCGCCTCGCCTCCGGCCGCAAGCGCGTCCGCCAGGACGTCAAACTCAACGCCGCGAACACCTCGCTGCGTTCCAAATACCGCACGGCTGTCAAGAACGTCGAAAAAGCCGTTTTAGCCGGCGACAAAGACAAAGCCAAGGATCTGTTCGCCAAGGCCCAAAGCATCGTGGACACGATTTCCGACAAGGGCATCTTCCACAAGAACAAGGCAGCGCGCGACAAGAGCCGCCTGTCCGCCAAGGTGAAAGCCCTGGCCCTCAAAGCCGTCGAAACCCCAACCGCAGCCTGATCATTCAGGCAAATCGCCCGGACTGGCAACTTTAAAAAAGCCAGTCCGCCGTTTTGTAGGGTGCGCTGCAGCAAAAGTAAAAAAACCGCCTTCGGGCGGTTTTTTTATGCCTGTGTAAAGAGCTACAGGAAAAGTGTTCAGCGCTGCTTGGGCGGATCAGGCAGCAGGCAGGCATCGGCCATTTGCAGGTTGTTGTCCCTGGCGAAATTGAGCGCGAAGTCCCAGGCCATGGGTTCGGCATCGCGCAACTCGGCATTCACCACGACGCATTTGACGCCGTTGATGACCGTGGGAACGCACCAGGGCGAATAGGTCAGGTGGCTGCCGGGCTGCGGTCCGCCGGGGCGAAACTGACTCATCACGCCGCACAACCTGTCGGCCCAGTCGCTGGGCCGGAAGGTTTTGCCATCATGCGTAATGCCCTGAATGAAGACTTCTTTGGAGGAATTGGAGACCATCGGATGGAGGGTGTTTTTACGGGCCAGGGGTGAGGATAAACCCCCATGCTGCGCCGCACAACGATTCTATCTTATATAAGACTCAGCTCATCCTTGCGGCCGGCCGCCGCATCCCGGCCGCGCATGACAGTGATGCGGCATCGTCACGAAAGCCCCTGAAGTCTGCGCCTAAAATCACGTCAAGCCCGCTTGATTCAGTCGCGGCCACCTTGTTGTTTGCCACTTTCCCGGAGTTTTCCCATGACCGCTGCCCTTCCCGATCACATCGAAGCTGCCTCCCCCCATGTGATGAACACCTACGGCCGACTGCCGATAGCCCTGTCCCATGGCCAGGGCTGCCGCGTCTGGGATGTCAATGGCAAGTCCTACCTCGATGCGCTCGGCGGCATCGCCGTCAACACCGTCGGCCACAACCACCCCAGGCTGGTGGCCGCGTTGCGCGAGCAGGTCGGCAAGATCATCCACAGCTCCAACTACTACCATGTGCCACTGCAGGAAACGCTGGCGGCCAAGCTGGTCGAGTTGTCGGGGCTGGAGAATGTTTTCTTCTGCTCGACCGGCCTGGAAGCCAATGAAGCCGCGCTCAAGCTCGCACGCAAGTTCGGCCATGACAAGGGCATTGAACGCCCCGAAATCGTCGTCTATGAAAAAGCCTTCCACGGCCGCAGCATCGCCACGCTGAGCGCCACCGGCAACCCCAAGGTGCAGGCCGGCTTTGGCCCGCTGGTCGAGGGTTTCATTCGCGTCCCCATCAACGACATCAACGAATTGAAAGCCGCCACCGAGGGCAATCCAAATGTGGTCGCGGTGTTTTTTGAAGCTATCCAGGGCGAAGGCGGCGTGCACAGCATGACGGACGACTACCTGCGGCAGGCGCGCGCGCTGTGCGACGAGCGCGACTGGCTCTTGATGATCGACGAGGTGCAGTGCGGCATGGGGCGCACCGGCAAATGGTTTGCGCACCAGTGGTCCGGTATCAAGCCGGACGTGATGCCGCTGGCCAAGGGGCTGGGCTCGGGCGTTCCGGTCGGCGCGGTGGTGGCTGGCCCCAGGGCCGCGCATATCTTTGCGCCCGGCAACCATGGCACGACCTTTGGCGGCAATCCGCTGGCGATGCGGGCCGGCGTGGAAACCATCCGCATCATGGAAGAAGATGGCCTGCTGGAAAACGCGGTCACGGTGGGCAACCACCTGCGGGCCGCCTTGAGCCGCGAGCTGGGCGCTCTGCCAGGATTCAAGGAAATTCGCGGTCGCGGCCTGATGCTGGGCATTGAACTGACGAAGCCTTGCGGCACCCTGGTCAATCGCGCTGCCGAAAACGGCTTGCTGATCAGCGTCACAGCCGACACCGTGATCCGCATGGTGCCTTCGCTCATCATGACCACGGCAGAAGCCGACGAAGTCGTGGCGATTTTGTGTCCCCTCGTCAGGCAGTTGCTGCAGGAAGGCGTGTGAACCATGAGCATGTCCAGTCCCCCCACCCCGCTCAAGCATTACCTGCAGTTCAGCGACCTGAACGCCGATGACTACGCCTACCTGTTCGAGCGCGCCGCCCTGATCAAGAAAAAATTCAAGGCCTACGAAAGGCACCAGCCACTGATTGACCGCACGATGGTGATGATTTTCGAGAAAGCCTCGACCCGCACCCGCGTGAGCTTCGAGGCCGGCATGTACCAGCTGGGCGGCACGGTCGTGAACCTCACCACCGAAGGCAGCCAGCTGGGCCGCGCCGAACCCATCGAGGACAGCGCCAAGGTGATCAGCCGCATGGTCGATCTGGTGATGATCCGCACCTTCGAGCAGACCAAGATCAACCGCTTTGCCGAACACTCGCGGGTGCCGGTCATCAACGGCCTGACCAACGAATTCCACCCCTGCCAGATCCTGGCCGACATCTTCACCTACATCGAGCATCGCGGCTCAATCCAGGGCAAGACGGTGGCCTGGGTCGGCGACGGCAACAACATGGCCAACACCTGGCTGCAGGCCAGCGAAATCCTCGGCTTCAAGGTCCACCTGAGCACGCCCGGCGGCTACGAAGTGGACCAGTCGATTGCCGGCATCCGCTCCAGCGAAAGCTACCAGGTCTTCAAGGACCCCATGCAGGCCTGCGCCGGCGCCGACCTCGTCACCACGGATGTCTGGACCAGCATGGGCTATGAAGCCGAAAACGAAGCGCGCAAAAAGGCTTTTGCCGACTGGTGCGTGGACAGCGAGATGATGCGCGCCGCCAAACCCGATGCGCTGTTCATGCATTGCCTGCCGGCGCACCGGGGCGAGGAAGTCGAAGCCGAGGTGATCGACGGCCCGCAATCGGTGGTCTGGGACGAGGCTGAAAACCGGATGCATGTGCAAAAGGCGCTGATGGAATTCCTCTTGCTCGGCCGCCTGTAAACGCGCGCTACAGAGCTTGGATGGCCACCCTGGACAAGGCCATGCGGCCATTGCTCCATTTTGAAACAGGCTATGTCAGCAACTGGCACAGCCTGTTTCGCGCATGGGTGGCTTTAAGCCAAAATGCGGCTGATTTCATGTGTTTCCGGGCGTTCCAGGCTAAAAACGGGACTGGCACATTCCCTGCAAACAGCCTCCGGTAAGACCATCTCACCGGCTCGGTGGGTGGCTTAACTCAAGCAATCGACCCTACCTACTGGAGACACGACATGATTTACGCCAACCCCGGCTCCGCCGGCGCCCCCGTCAACTTCAAGGCTCAGTACGACAACTTCATCGGCGGCAAGTTTGTCGCCCCGCTCAACGGCGCCTATTTCGACGTCATCACCCCCATCACCGGCCAGCCCTACACCAAGGCAGCCCGCTCCGGCGCCGAAGACATCGAACTGGCGCTCGACGCAGCGCATGCCGCCGCCGGCGCATGGGGCAAGACACCAGCGGCCGAGCGCGCCAACGTGCTGCTCAAGATCGCCGACCGCATCGAGCAAAACCTCGAAGCACTGGCCTACGCCGAAACCGTTGACAACGGCAAGGCCATCCGCGAAACCCTGAATGCCGACATCCCGCTGACGGCCGACCATTTCCGCTACTTTGCCGGTTGCCTGCGCTCGCAGGAAGGCAGCCTCTCCGAAATCGACGGCGACACCATCGCCTACCATTTCCATGAGCCTTTGGGCGTCGTCGGCCAGATCATTCCGTGGAACTTCCCGATCCTGATGGCCGCCTGGAAGCTCGCCCCCGCCATTGCCGCCGGCAACTGCGTGGTCTTGAAGCCCGCCGAATCGACGCCGGTTTCCATCCTGATTCTGGCCGAATTCATTGCCGACCTGCTGCCGCCCGGCGTGCTCAACATCGTCAATGGCTATGGCCGCGAAGCCGGCATGCCGCTGGCCACCAGCAAGCGCATCGCCAAGATCGCCTTCACCGGCTCCACCGCCACCGGCCGCGTGATTGCGCAGGCAGCGGCCACCAACCTGATCCCGGCCACGCTGGAACTCGGCGGCAAGTCGCCCAACATCTTCTTTGCCGACATCGCCGACGCCGACGACGCATTTTTCGACAAGGCCATCGAAGGCATGGTGCTGTTTGCCTTCAACCAGGGCGAAGTCTGCACCTGCCCTTCACGCGCGCTGATCCAGGAATCGATCTACGACAAGTTCATGGCACGCGTGCTCGAACGTGTCGCAGCCATCAAGCAGGGCAGCCCGCTCGATACCGACTGCATGATGGGTGCCCAGGCGTCGATGGAGCAGATGAAGAAGATCGAGGCCTACCTGGCCATCGGCAAGGAAGAAGGCGCCGAGCTGCTGATTGGCGGCGCACGCGCCCACCTGGAAGGCGACCTGGCCGACGGCTACTACATCCAGCCGACGCTGTTCAAGGGCCACAACAAGATGCGCATCTTCCAGGAAGAAATCTTCGGCCCGGTGCTGGCCGTGACCACCTTCAAGGACGAAGCCGAAGCGCTGGAAATCGCCAACGACACGCCTTACGGCCTGGGCGCCGGCGTCTGGACGCGTGATGGCGCCACCGCCTATCGCATGGGCCGCGCCATCCAGGCCGGCCGCGTCTGGACCAACTGCTACCACGCCTACCCGGCCCACGCCACCTTCGGCGGCTACAAGGAATCGGGCATCGGCCGCGAGACCCACAAGGTCATGCTCGACCACTACCAGCAAACCAAGAACCTGCTGGTCAGCTACAGTCCCAAAGCACTGGGCTTCTTCTAATACGAAGCTCTGAGACGAGCTTGTTGAGTCGGCCGGGGGCCGGATGGTTTGACCATTCCGGCCCCTGTCCACTTCAGTGTCAACCGGATTGGCAGGTACCATGATTTTGGAGACGGTAATATGAATGAGCCTCATGAACTTGCCATTGCAGGCTATCTGGCAGTCGCTGCCGGCATTCCTCATCCATGGCGGGCGACCCAGTACCGCATTGATGAAGTCGCGGCGATGGTCCATGTCTGGATCACCCGGCAGCCGCAAGCCAACGTCAAAAAGAAGCGGAGCTGGTTCGGACTGCTCACGGCGGTGCAAGCCATTGCCGAAGCGCCCGTTAACGGCCCTGAAATGCAGTGGCGCCACCTCAACTGCATGAATTTCACCTGCCAGATTCATACCCTGGATGTTCTTGATGAGCGTCACTTCGACCTGCCCTGGTTCGGCCAGCCGGGCCTGCCTTTTTCCAACCGGCTGTCACGCCAGGTCTTTGCCTGCCTGAAGGAAGGCCTGGAAATACCCGCGATCTGCGACATACACAACATCCCTTTTGCCGACCTGTGGAAGTTCAAGCACGCGCTCGACAATGGCCAGGTCAAGTTTGAATACACGGCGAGCCATAAAACCGACACGGCCGCAGCCGGCCCGGATGCGCACTTGTCATCGGCAGGTTCCGGCAACGTGCCGGATGTGAAAGACCCCGTATGGGAACGCCTCATCACCGGCGAACTCAACATCCATATCAAGACCCTGAGCCTGCAGCTCATTCTGACCAAGCTGCGCCAGCAAGTCAGCCTGCAGCAAAACGATGAAGTCAAGCAGCTCAAGCTGCGCGAACTGCACCGATATGTCGAGCGCAACCAGCGCAGTCTCGAATATGAGCTGAACCAGTTCAGAAAAATATCACAGTCGGAGTACGCATGAACGCCTTGCAACAGCTTCTGGTCACTCCAGACATGGCCGCTCAACTGATCCGCAGCGGTGCCACGCTGGCCATTGCGGGTGACGAAAGCGTGCTGGCGGCGCTGCCGAACGGCAACTGGATTGGCGGCACCATTCCCTATTTCATGAGCCAGGAGGGCGGCATCACCACGCGCGAGCGGCTGTTCGTCACGCCCCTGTCGTTTTACCCGGGCCTCGCGCCCTCCATCAAGCACTATGACGCGGCATCGCTGTCGCAGGTGTGCATGGAAGCGCCCGTCAATGGCTTCAGCCTGATCATCCTGCCCGCATTTTCCGAAGTTCATCTTGAATATGCGCAGCATGCGTCCCATTACGACGAGATGTTCATGAAGCCGCTGGTTGGCTGGATCTCGGGCATCCACCTGGATGACATGGGCCAGCGCACGCCCAAGGTGCGCGACGGCCGCAACAGCGCCCTGCTCGAAAACCAGGCGGTCGTGATCCATGTCCCCCTGCCGGAAAACGTCAGCGCGCATGTCAGCATCGTGAACCTGTTCAGCCAGGGAGACGGTGACCTGATCGAGTTCCAGGAAAGCGGCTTTGAAGCATCGACCTGCCTGGTGAACGGCAAGCCGGCCTCGCTGGCCAGATACCTCAAGAAAATCGGCCACGACACCCGGCTGCCGCTGGTCGCCGACTACAGCGGCGCGCTGATCAACGTCAGCCTGAAAGCGGTGAACGAAAAGCAGGACAACGTGCAGTTTTACGGGCCGGTCTTTCCGCATGTGACTTACAAGCTGGCGAAGCCTTTCGCGGGCAGCTATGAAACCGCTTTCGGCCAGGCCATTGCGGACCTGCCGGAGCAAGCCGGGTTTTCCTGCAACTGCGTGCTCAACTACCTGTACTCCGAACTGGAGGGAAAGCGCACCGGGCATGTCACGGGCCCCATGACCTTTGGTGAAGTGGCCTATGTGCTGCTGAACCAGACCGTGGTGCACCTGACGCTGGAGACCTACTGAGGCAGCAGGCGCACAGGGCTGAAGCAACGAAATGAAACGGGGATCAAGATGGTCAAACGAGTAGTCGCCACCGAAGCGTCGCTGGCGCTGATTGAGCGCCTGAAGGCCAAACACGGTACGGCGCTGATGTTTTTTCAGTCGGCGGGCTGCTGCGACGGCAGTGCGCCCATGTGCTACCTCATCGGCGAGCTGTCGGTGGGCCGCTACGACATCTTGCTGGGAGAGATTGGCGGCTGCCAGTTCTATATCAACCAGTCGCATTTTGAATACTGGAAGAATACCCAGCTGATCATTGACGTGACCTCGGGCAGCGGCAGCACTTTTTCGCTCGAAGGGCCGGAAAACGTGTGTTTCATCACCCGTTCCCGGCTGTTCAGCGACGAGGAATGGCGAACACTGCCCCTGCTCGCCTGAGAGCCTTGCCAACAGGCATCAGCCGCGTCCGACGAACGGCATTTTGGTGGCCATGATGGTCATGAACTGGATGTTGGTGGACAAGGGCAGCCCCGCCATGTGAACCACCGCATCGGCCACTTCCTTCGCGTCCATCATCGGCTCGATGGCAATCTCGCCATTGGCCTGCGGCACGCCGGTGGCCATGCGCGCGGAAAGCTCGGTCAGGGCGTTGCCGATGTCGATCTGGCCGCAGGCGATGTTGTACTTTCGGCCATCGAGCGAAATCGCCTTGGTCAGGCCGGTGATGGCATGCTTGGTCGCTGTATAGGGCGCCGAATTCGGGCGGGGCGCGTGGGCCGAGATCGAGCCGTTGTTGATGATGCGGCCGCCCTGCGGCAGTTGCGCCTTCATCAGCCTGAAGGCGCCCTGCGCGCACAAAAATGAACCCGTCAGGTTGATGTTGACCACGTTTTGCCACTGCTCGAAGCTCAGGTCTTCAAAGCTGGCCCTGGGCGAATTGACGCCCGCATTGTTGAACAGCACGTCGAGGCGGCCAAACTTTTCCTTGATGGCGGCAAACAGGGCATCGACCGATTCGGGCCGGCTGACATCGGTCGCCACCGCCAAGGCGCGGTCCGCGCCGGCCTGCAAGGCGACTTCATGGAGCGGCTCGCTGCGCCGCCCGGCCAGCACCACGCGGTAGCCCGCGCCCGCCAGCGCCAGCGCCACCTCCTTGCCAATGCCGGTGCCCGCACCGGTCACGAGTGCCACTTTGTCGTTCGAATTCATGGGAAGCCTTTGTCTGTGTAGTTGGATGCGGAAGGGAGAAACCGGTGGCTCGCTGCCAGAGCCGCCGATTTTGCACGAGCAGCAGCAGGTGCGTTGCTGCGCGGCTTGTGCCATACCTGCAAACAGTTACTTCAAGCCTCAACTATTTCCAAATCCTGTTGGAAATAACCGACACCACGGGTTTTTCGGCGGTGCTACCTTTGCACCATGACTGAACCCGCCGCCCATTTTGCAAGCCATGCCGCAGCCGCCAGGACGCTGAGGATCTGGGACATTTCGCCGCCGCTCGACGAGCGCTCCGAGGTGTTTCCCGGCGACACCGCCTATTCGCAGGAGCTGCATTTTTCACTCTCGCCCGGCTGCCCGGTCAACGTCAACCGCATCACGCTGTCGCCGCACACCGGCGCGCATGCCGATGCGCCGCTGCACTACGCCAGCGGCGAAGCAGCGATTGGCGCAGTCGATTTGCAGCCTTACCTCGGGCCGTGCCGCGTCATCCATTGCCTGGACTGCGGCCCGCTGGTGGAGCCCGCGCACATTGCGCACGCGCTGGAAAACCTGCCGCCCCGCGTGCTGCTGCGCACGTCCCGCACCGCCAGCCAGTCATGGGCATCATTTACCGCTATTGCGCCCGCCACGCTTGCCTTGTTAGCTACTAAAAACATAGTGCTGATCGGGATCGACACGCCCAGCGTGGACCCGGCCGCCAGCCAGAACCTGCCGAGCCACCAGCAGCTACTCAGGCACGGCCTGCGGGTGCTGGAAAACCTGGTACTCGACGACGTGCCGGAAGGCGACTACGAACTGATCGCCCTGCCGCTCAAGCTGATGCGGGCCGACGCCTCGCCGGTTCGCGCTATCCTGCGCGAGCTTTCCTGAACCATAAGAGACTTCACGCCATGACCACTACTTTGCAGGATTGCCGCGCGCTCGACGCGCAAGACCCGCTGCGCGCCCTGCGCGACCAGTTCACGCTGCCCGAAGGCGTGATATACCTCGACGGCAACTCGCTCGGCGTGCTGCCCAACACCGCCGCCGCCCGCGTGGCCGAGGCCGTGACCCAAGAATGGGGCCAGGGCCTGATCCGCTCCTGGAACAGCGCCGGCTGGTTCGATGCGCCGCAGCGGCTGGGCAACAAGATTGCGCAACTGGTGGGCGCCGCGCCCGGCGAGGTCGTCGCCACCGACAGCACCTCCATCAACCTCTACAAGGTGCTGAGCGCGGCGCTCAGCATCGCGAGTGAAGATGCGCCCGGCCGCAAGGTGCTGGTCAGCGAGCGCAGCAACTTCCCGACCGACCTCTATATCGCCCAGGCGCTGTGCCGGGAGCGCGGCCTGCGCCTGCTGCTGGTCGAGCCCGAAGGCATCGCGCAAGCGCTGACGGACGAGGTCGCCGTGCTGATGCTGACGCATGTGAACTACCGCACTGGCGCCATGCACGACATGGCCGCCGTCACGGCAGCGGCGCACCGGGCCGGCATCCTCGCGGTCTGGGATCTGGCGCACAGCGCCGGCGCGGTGCCGGTGGAGCTGAACGGCACGCAGGCCGACTTCGCGGTGGGTTGCGGCTACAAATACCTGAACGGCGGCCCCGGCGCGCCGGCGTTTGTCTGGGCGCACCCAAAACATGCCAGCCGGTTCTGGCAGCCGCTGGCCGGCTGGTGGGGCCACGCCGCGCCGTTCGAGTTCACGCCCGACTACCGCCCTGCCCCCGGCATCACGCGATTCCTGTGCGGCACGCAGCCGATCCTGAGCATGACGGCGCTCGAATGCGGCCTCGACACGGTGCTGGCGGCCCAGCCGCTGGGCGGCATGGCGGCCTTGCGCGCCAAGTCGCTGGCGCTGACGGACCTGTTCATCGAACTGGCCGAAGCGCGCTGCGCCGGCCACGACTTGAGCCTAGCCACACCGCGCGGCCATGCGCAGCGCGGCTCGCAGGTCTGCCTGACGCGCAGCGAAGGCGCCTACGCCATCGTGCAGGCGCTGATTGCCCGGGGCGTGATCGGCGACTTTCGCGCCGGCGACGGCGGCCAGCAGCTGGACATCCTGCGCTTCGGCTTCACGCCGCTGTACATCGGTTTCGAGGAGGTGTGGCTGGCGGTGGAACACCTCAAGCAGGTGCTGGAAACCGGCGAATGGCAACGGCCCGAATTCAACCAGAAGCAGGCGGTGACCTGACATGAACGACAACCTAAAACCCGCCGACATCGTTCGCGAAGAGAAAGCGCAACTCGACTTCAGCCGGGCCATGAGCTACGGCGACTATCTGCACCTGGATGCCATCCTCGGCGCGCAACAGCCGCTGTCGCCGGCGCACGACGAGATGCTCTTCATCATCCAGCACCAGACCAGCGAGTTGTGGATGAAGCTGATGCTGCACGAGTTGCGCGCGGCGATTGCCAACGTGGCGCAGGACGAACTCGGCAGCGCCTTCAAGAAGCTGGCGCGCGTGAGCAAGATCATGGAGCAGCTGGTCCACGCCTGGGACGTGCTGGCCACCATGACGCCGCCCGAATACAGCGCCATCCGCCCCTACCTGGCCAGCTCCAGCGGCTTTCAGAGCGCGCAATACCGCTGCATCGAGTTCGCGCTCGGCAACAAGAACGCCGCGATGCTCAAGCCCCATGCGCACCGGCCCGACTTGCTGGCTTTGGTCACCGCCGCTTTCGAGGCGCCTTCGCTGTACGACGAAGCGCTGCGCCTGCTGGCCCGGCGCGGCTTGAGCGTGCCTGCCAGCCATACCGAACGCGACTGGACGCAGGGCTATGTCGAAAACGACGCGGTGGAAAGCGCCTGGCTCACGGTGTACCGCGACCCCAAGCAGTACTGGGACTTGTACCAATTGGGCGAGGAACTCACCGACCTTGAAGACGCGTTCCGGCTCTGGCGCTTTCGCCACGTCACCACCGTGGAACGCGTCATCGGCTTCAAGCGCGGCACTGGAGGAACAGGTGGCGTGAGCTATTTGCGCAAGATGCTCGACGTGGTGCTGTTTCCGGAAATCTGGAAGCTGCGCACGGACCTGTAGGCGGCTTGTGGAAGCCATTTTCAAGCAAAAAATGGCTTTTTCGCACGACGTATATGCACAATCAGCTATTTATTTGATAGCAATACAGACGATCATGGGAGCCATGAAAAACATCAAATCCAGTTGAAAGCAAATGTTTGCGATTGTATCTGTTTGAATACAATTCAAAAATGATTCCCATTTTCGGCAGGATTCCCGACGACCTCCATGAATGGCTGTCAACATTTCCATTAGAGGACGCCGCGCCCAACCTCAAAGCCGGTCAATCAGAAACACAGGCCTGACCCATGCTCATTCTGAGTGCTCCTGAAACCTGGCCATTTGGCGCTTCGCTTGCCGTCATGGTCGGTTTAGGCGTGATTGAGGGTGCGGGCCTGTTGCTGGCCCACAGCCCGTCGCATATGCTGGAAAGCATGCTGCCAGACCCGCCGGACGGTGCGCAAGGACCGCTGGGCTGGCTGCATGTCGGGAAAGTCCCGCTGCTGATTTTGCTGATCCTTTTTCTTGGAAGCTTCACCATTGCAGGCTACGCCCTGCAGACCGCCGTTCAAAGTGCCTGGGGCGCCCTTTTGCCTGCATGGCTGGCTGCCATCGCCGCTTTCCTGGCGGGCATGGTCGCGGTCAACGCATTGGGTGGCTTGCTGGCACGAATCATTCCGCAAGATGAATCCAGCGCGGTCAGCGAACAAACCCTGATAGGACGCAGCGGCATCGTCATTCAGGGCATCGCGCGCGATGGAATGGCCGCGCAGGCAAAAGTCAGGGATGCGCATGGCCACGCCCACTACGTCATGGTGGAGCCCGACTTGACTGAAGAAACATTCGCCGAAGGCAGCGAGATACTTCTGGTCAGCAAACTCGGCGCGCGCTTTAAATGCATCCGCAACCCGCATCCCGGACTTTTATGACAGTCCACTTTCAACGAAAGAATTCATGATCGAACTGCTTGTCAACATCGGCATTCCAGCGGGCCTGGTGCTTTTTCCGCTCCTGCTGATTGGAATGGTCTTTGCCCGGCTTTACCACCGTGCAACCAAGGAGACTGCATTTGTGAGAACGGGCCTGGGCGGCCAGAAAGTCATCATGGATGGCGGCGCCATCGTGCTGCCGGTATTTCATGAAACCATTCCCGTCAACATGAACACCCTGAAGCTTGAGGTGTCGCGGCGCGAAGAGCAAAGCCTGATTGCGCTGGACCGCATGCGCGTGGATGTCGCTGCGGCTTTTTTTGTACGCGTCAAGCAAACGGCGGAGTCCGTCAGCACGGCCGCCCAGACACTGGGTCGCAAGACGATGGAGCCGGCAGCGCTCAAGACCCTGGTGGAAGACAAATTCGTGGATGCGCTGCGCGCAACAGCCGCCACCATGACCATGCGGGAACTGCAGGACAAGCGCCGCGAATTCGTGCAGGCCGTGCAAAACGCCGTGGCCGAAGACCTGGAAAAAAACGGGCTTGAACTGGAGTCCGTTTCGCTGACCAGCATGGACCAGACGGCCAAGGAGTTCTTCAACCCGAGCAACGCTTTTGACGCCGAAGGTCTGACCCGGCTGACCGAGGAAACGGAAAGCCGCCGCAAACAGCGCAATGACATCGAGCAAGACACGGAAGTGCAGGTGCGCACCAAAAATCTTGAGGCGGAAAGGGTCAAGCTGAATATTTCCAAGGAACAGGAATTTGCAACCCTGACCCAGCAGCAGGAAATTTCCAACGCCAAAGCGGACCAGACCGCAACCATCGCGAAAATCGAAGCAGAACGCCAGCGTGAAGCCGAGGAAGTCCGGATCAACGCCGACCGCCTCGTCAAGGAGCGGCGCATCGAGGCGGACCGAACCGTCAACAATGCAGAGATCGACAAGAATCTTTCGGTGCAGAAAAAGCAGATCGAGGCGGACCGCGAAACCAGGGTCAAGCAGGCCGAGCAGCGCCAGGCGATTGAACTGGCGAATCAGGTTGCAGCCATCGCCATCGCCCAAAAATCCCAGGAACAGTCGCAAGCCGATGCGGCGGCCAACACGGCCCGCGCCGAGGCGGTCAAGTCAGAGGAACTGGTGAATACCGCCCGGGAAGTGGCCATTGCGGAACGCGCCAAATCCATTCAACTCATTGGCGCAGCCCGGGAAGCGGAACAGCAGGCGATTGCGATCACCGTCGCAGCCGAAGCGGAACGAGCGGCTGCGGAAAACCGCGCTCTGGCGTTAAAGGTTGAAGCTGATGCCAAGAAATCAGCCGCCCTGGCTGAAGCCGAGGGGATTGCCGCCATCAACGAGGCCAAAAACCGCCTTGGTGCAGCGCAAATCGATCTTGCAGTGCGCATGCAGCTGATCCAGTCCTTGCCCTTGATCATTCAGCAGTCCGTCAAGCCTTTGGAGAAAATTGAATCCATTCGCCTGTTTCAGGTGAATGGCATGCCGATGGGCAACGGCTCTGGCGGAACCGGGGCAAACGCTGGCGGCCAAGGCGGATCGCTCTCCGAGCAGGTGGTCAATTCAGCGCTTCAGTACCAGGTTGCCAAACCCATTGTGGATGCCATCATGAAAGATGCCGGTCTGAACAACCCATCCTTGACGGGTATCACGGATTCCGTGGCGTCCATGCTGTCGATGCCGACAGTGCCGGCCAAGTTGCCCATGGATCAAAGAGCGTAATCGACGCCCGGATCTGCAGGCGGTTTGCAGCAGCCATTTTCAAGCAAAAAATGGCTTCTGCGCATGTCCTGTATGCACAAACAGCTACTTATTTGATAGCAAATCACACCACCCGAGGTACCGCGCCGTAGAGCCACGGCATGTCGAGCAGCCTTTCGCCCAGCAGCTTCATCGAGGCATCGCGCGCCCAGCGCAGTGGCCCCTCGGCATGAAATACCCGGCCGTTGCGCATGGCACCAGCCTGAACCCGGGCATTGCGCTGCCAGCGGTTCAGGGCGTAGCGCTGCAGCAGCGTCTGCACGTCAAGGGCCGGGTCCAGCGCCTGGGCCAGCGCCGCGCCCAACTCGGCCGCATCTTCAATCGCCATGCCGGCGCCCTGCGCCAAGTAGGGCCGCATCGGGTGCGCCGCATCGCCGAGCAGGGCGACGCGGCCCTGGGCATGCTGGCGCGCGCTGGTCATGGGGGGCCGGTCGCACAGCGGCCAGAGGCGCCAGCTGGGACCGTCCCTGTGGCCGCCGTCCGTCACCGCCTGGATCAGGTCGCGCAGCAGGGCCGTGGTGGGACGGATGGCCTCCTGCAGGTCGGCCGCATTGGCGTTGTGGTCCCAGCTCTGCAGGTTGTCGGCGACCTTGCCCTGCACGATGGCGACCACGTTCAGCCATTCACCGCCGCGCACCGGGTAATGCACCACATGCAGTTTCGGCCCCAGCCAGACCGTGACCTGCCGGCTGCGCAGCCGCGCGGGCAAACTGGTCTGCGGCAGCATCGCGCGGTAGGCCAGGTGCCCAGTGACACGCGGCGGCGCATCGCCCAGCATCTGCTGGCGAATGCGGCTCCAGAGGCCGTCGGCGCCAATCAGCGCATCGCCCTCGACCTTCAGCAAAGGCGCCAGCAGCGCCGGCTGCGCGCCTGTTGCATCCTCCGGCCTGGCCACCGCCACCGTCTTGACCTGCAGCGTGACTTCGCGCCCGCTGTCGGCATAACCGGCCACGGCGCTGTTCAGGTTGAGCCAGACATTGGCGCGCGCCTGCACGGCTTCAAGCAGCAGCGCATGCAGGTCGGCGCGGTGAATGGTGGCGTAATGCGCGCCGTACTTTTGCAGCGCCCGCTCGCCCAGCGGCAGCACGCCGAGTTCGCGGCCCGACAGGGCATCGCGCACCTGCAGCCGCTCCGGGAAGGCCGCCACGCGCGCCAGGGCATCCTGCAGCCCCCAGCCGCGCAGCAGCCTGACCACATTGGGGCCGAGCTGAACGCCGGCGCCGACTTCGCTGAAAACCGGCGCGCGCTCGTACAGCCGCACATCCCAGCCGGCGCGCGACGCTGACAGCGCAGCAGCCAGCCCGCCGATGCCGCCGCCGGCAATCAAGGCCTGCCGCGTCATGCCCGGCACGCTGCAGGGTTTGCCGATCCAGCGGCCGCCCGGCGATTGAATGAATCCTCAGTTGCGGCCCTCATGCCGCAAGCAGTTGCCGAAGCACATACGGCAGGATGCCGCCGTTGCGGTAGTAGTCCACTTCAATCGGCGTATCGACGCGCAGGATGACCGTGACTTCCTGGCGCGTGCCGTCGGCGCGGGTGATGACCAGCCTGGCCTCGCTCTGCGGCTTGAGTTCGGGATGCGGAATCACATCGACCACCTCCGAGCCGATGAGCTTGAGGGTCTGCCACGACTCGCCCGGCATGAACTGCAGCGGCAGCACGCCCATGCCGACCAGGTTGCTGCGGTGGATGCGCTCGAAACTGCGCGCCACCACGGCCTTGATGCCCAGCAGCTGCGTGCCCTTGGCGGCCCAGTCGCGCGACGAGCCGGTGCCGTATTCCTCGCCGGCAAAAATCACCGTCGGCGTGCCTTCTGCCATGTACTTCATGGCGGCGTCGTAGATCGGCATTTTCTCGATCACGCTCTCTGGCGTGCGGTGGCCCGGGTGGTACAGCGTGACGCCGCCCTCCTCGCGCGAGCCATCCTTGCCCGCCGGGATCATCAGGTTCTTGATGCGCACATTGGCAAAGGTGCCGCGCATCATCACGTCATGGTTGCCACGGCGCGAGCCGTAGCTGTTGAAGTCGGCCTTTTGCACGCCGTGGGCCTGCAGCCACAGGCCGGCGGGAGAGCTCCCCTTGATCGAGCCGGCCGGCGAGATATGGTCGGTGGTGATCGAGTCGCCAAACAGCGCCATGATCCGTGCGCCCTGCACCGAAAACTCATTGTTTTGGCCGTTTTCGCCCGTCCCGCTTGCGGTAGGTGCTTTCATTTCCATAGCAAAGTCATTGAAGAACGGCGGCTCGGCGATGTAGGTGCTGAGCGGCCAGTTGTAGGTGTTTCCGGCCACGCCGTGGATGTTTTCCCAGAGCTGTCCCGGTTCGGTCTTGACCTTGGCGTAATTGGCGCGGAAGGCCTCGGCGTTCATCGCGAACTTCATCAGGGCGTGGATTTCATCGCTGCCCGGCCAGATGTCGCGCAGGAACACATCCTGGCCGTCCTTGCCCTTGCCGAGCGGCTCGGTCGTCAGGTCGCGCATGACCGTTCCGGCCAGCGCATAGGCAACCACCAGCGGCGGGCTGCCCAGGAAGTTGGCCTTGATGTTCGGATGGATGCGCGCCTCGAAGTTGCGGTTGCCCGACAGCACGGCGGCGCAGACCAGGTCGCTCTTGTTGATGGCGTCGTTGAGTTCGGCCGTCAGGTCGCCCGAGTTGCCGATGCAGGTGGTGCAGCCATAGCCGACCAGGTCAAAGCCAAGCTGCTGCAGATACGGCAGGAGCCCGGTTTGCGTCAGGTACTCGGTCACGATGCGCGAACCGGGCGCCAGCGAAGTCTTGATGTGCGGCTGCACGCCGAGGCCGGCCTCGACCGCTTTCTTGGCCAGCAGGCCGGCGGCCAGCAAGACGCTGGGGTTGGATGTGTTGGTGCAACTGGTGATGGCGGCAATCAGCACGTCGCCGTTGCCGACGGTCAGGCCCTGGGCGGCGGCATGCGCGGCGGGGACGCTGGCACTGGCGACTTCGCCGCCCTGCTCATGCGCCATGGCCAGCGTCGGGCGATTGGACTCCATTTCCACCACCGAGCGTTCGGCGCCCATCGGGGTGGGCGGCGCGGCGGGAACGGCATCGGGCCGGCCATCGTCGGTGTGCCGCACCAGATGACGGGTGCCCAGCATGCCGGCCGGCTGGTTGAAGCCGTTTTCCGCGTTCGGCTTGCTGAACAGCGAGCTGAACTGGCGGGCGACATCGCCCAGTTCGATGCGGTCCTGCGGCCGCTTGGGGCCGGCCAGGCTGGGCCGGACATCGTCCAGGTCGAGCTTGACGACATGCGAGTAGTCAATCTCGCCGGCCGCGGCCACGCCGAACAGGCCTTGCGCCCGGAAGTAGGCCTCGAAGGCTTCGATTTCCGCGTCTAGGCGCCCGGTGCCCCGGAAGTAGTCAATGGTTTTTTCATCGACCGGGAAAAAGCCCATGGTGGCGCCGTACTCGGGCGCCATGTTGCCGATGGTGGCGCGGTCGGGCAAGGCCAGCGTGCGCGTGCCTTCGCCGAAAAATTCGACAAACTTGCCGACGACCTTCTCGCGGCGCAGGGTTTCGGTCACCCGCAGCACCAGGTCGGTGGCGGTCACGCCTTCGCGCAGCTTTCCGGTCAGCTCCATGCCAACCACGTCGGGCGTCAAAAAGTACACCGGCTGGCCGAGCATCGCGGCTTCGGCCTCGATGCCGCCCACGCCCCAGCCGACCACGCCAATGCCGTTGATCATGGTGGTGTGGCTGTCGGTGCCGACCAGCGTGTCGGGGTAATACACATCGTCCTGCGTCCTGTGGACGCCGCGCGCCAGGAATTCGAGGTTGACCTGGTGAACGATGCCAAAGCCCGGCGGCACGACGCCGAAGGTGTCAAAGGCCTGCATGCCCCATTTCATGAACTCGTAGCGCTCGCGGTTGCGCTGGAATTCGAGCTTCATGTTCAGGTCCATCGAATCCTTGGTGCCGAAATAATCGACCATGATCGAGTGATCGACCACCAGATCGACCGGCACCAGCGGCTCGATGGCCTTTGGATTCCTGCCCAGGCGGGCGGCCACGCTGCGCATGGCGGCCAGATCGGCCAGCAGCGGCACGCCGGTGAAGTCCTGCAGCACCACGCGCGAGACGACAAACGGGATTTCCGCGCTGCGCTCGGCCTGCGGCACCCAGTTGGCCAGTTGCTCGACATGCTCGGCCGTCACTTTTTTGCCATCGCAGTTGCGCAGCACCGATTCGAGCACGATGCGAATGGACACGGGCAGGCGCTTGACCATCGGAAACTGCTCGGCCAGCGACGGGAGGGAGTAGAGCTTTCCGGTCTTGCCAGAGGCCGTCTGGAAAGACTGGAGGGTGGATGCGAACGCGTGGGAAGCCTTCGAAACAGGACTGGCGTTGAGAGGTGTATCGGCCATGGCAGACTCCTTTTTGATAAATCAGCAACTCGTATTTTGGCAGGCGGCGGGCCAATCAGGAATAGGACCGCACGATGATTGACGGGGCGCAAGTGCTTTTCAGCCCGAGGCCCGGACAATCGCGGCATGACGCTCAAGACCCCTGAACTCCTCCTTCCCGCCGGCTCGCTCGACAAAATGCGCGCCGCCTACGACTTTGGCGCCGATGCAGTCTATGCCGGCCAGCCACGCTACTCCCTGCGCGCGCGCAACAATGAGTTTCGTCTGGAACAGATCCAGACAGGCATTGAGGAAGCCCACGCGCGCGGCAAGAAGTTCTTTGTCACCAGCAACCTGCTGCCGCACAACGACAAGGTGCGCACCTACCTGCGCGACATCGCGCCGGTGATTGCCATGAAACCCGACGCGCTGATCATGGCCGACCCGGGCCTGATCATGATGGTGCGCGAACAATGGCCGGACATGGCGATTCACCTGTCGGTGCAGGCCAACACCATGAACTGGGCGGCCGTGAAGTTCTGGCAAAAGGTGGGCGTGGCGCGCATCATTTTGTCGCGCGAGCTGAGCCTGGACGAGATCGAAAAGATCCGCCAGGAATGCCCGGACATCGAGCTTGAAGTGTTCGTGCATGGCGCGCTGTGCATGGCGTATTCGGGCCGCTGCCTGCTGTCGGGCTACTTCAACCGCCGCGACTCCAACCAGGGCACCTGCACCAACGCCTGCCGCTGGAACTACACGCCCGAGGCCGGCAGCGACCAGACCGATTCGGGCGAGGTCTTGCCGCTCAAGCTCGAAGGCGATTTCGATTTTTCCGCAGAAGCGCAGGAAGCCGAGCAGTCGTTTTCAAGCTGCGGCAGCGGCGCGCGCCACCCGCTGGCCGACGGCGTCTATCTGCTCGAAGAAAAAGAGCGTCCCGGCCAGCTCATGCCCATCATGGAAGACGAGCACGGCACCTACATCATGAACAGCAAGGACTTGCGCGCCGTCGAACATGTCGAACGGCTGGTGAAAATCGGCGTCGATTCGCTGAAGATCGAGGGCCGTACCAAGAGCGGCTATTACGTTTCGCGCACCGCGCAGGTCTATCGCCGCGCCATCGACGACGCCGTGGCCGGCCGGCCGTTCAACCCGGCCTTGATCACCGAACTCGAAGGCTTGGCCAATCGCGGCTACACCAGCGGATTCCTGGAACGGCGCCCGGCGCAGGACTACCAGAATTACGAAACCGGCAGCTCTGAAATGCGCCGCAGCCAGTTTGCCGGCGAAGTCAAGTCCCAGCACGACGGCTGGGCGGAAGTTGAAACCAAGAACCGTTTCCAGGTCGGCGACTGGCTGGAAGTGATTCACCCGGACGGCAATCGCACCGTGCAGGTCACTTCCATGAAAAACCTGGACGGCGAAGAAATCAGCGTAGCCTCGGGCAGCCCGCTGCGCGTGCGGATTCCGCTGGAGGCCCCGGCCGACGGGGCGCTGCTGGCGCGGCTGTTTGCATGAACCCCGGGAACGCCGAGCCCCAGCTCGGCACTGTCCCCAAGGCAGCCGAGCTGGGGCTCGGCGTTCCCGGCCATGCTTTCTGGATGCGGGACTATTGGGACCGCTACATTCGCCATGAACGGCGCCTAGAGTCCGTCATCCACTACATTCACGAAAATCCGGTCAAGGCCGGGCTTTGCCAAACCGCCCAGGACTGGCCCTTCTCCAGCGCCAAACTTCAAGCATAAAAGTGCTTTTGCGCTTTACAGACGGGCGCAAGTAGCTATTAAATAAATAGCAACAAACATAAAAAAAAGCGGCCCGAAAGCCGCTTTTTTATTGAAAGGCGAAGCGCTTATGCAGCCACGCCGTCCTTGACCGTATCGGCCATGTCGGTGTAATCCTTGACCTGGTCAAAGTTCAGGTACTGGTACACCT
The DNA here is from genome assembly GCF_000015505.1 of Polaromonas naphthalenivorans CJ2. Lineage (GTDB taxonomy): Bacteria > Pseudomonadota > Gammaproteobacteria > Burkholderiales > Burkholderiaceae_C > Polaromonas > Polaromonas naphthalenivorans. The sequence continues at coordinate 3,196,933 of NC_008781.1, forward strand.
TGTCGCTGGCGGCCGTCAGCACGGTCATGTCGGCCATGTACTCGGCCTTGGTCGGAATCCGGCCCAGCTTGGAGCAGATGGCGGCCAGTTCGGCGGAACCCAGATAGACAAACGAGTTCTTGCCCAGGCGGTTCGGGAAGTTGCGCGTCGAGGTCGAGAACACCGTTGCGCCCTCTTTCACCTGCGCCTGGTTGCCCATGCACAGGCTGCAGCCCGGCATTTCCATGCGCGCGCCGGCCGAACCCAGCACGCCGTAATGGCCTTCTTCGCTCAACTGCTTGGCATCCATCTTGGTCGGGGGTGCCATCCAAAGCTTGACCGGAATGTCGCGCTTGCCTTCAAGCAGCTTGGAAGCGGCGCGGAAATGGCCGATGTTGGTCATGCAGCTGCCGATGAACACTTCGTCGATGACGGCACCGGCTACGTCGCTCAGGGTTTTCACATCATCCGGATCGTTCGGGCAAGCCACGATGGGCTCGTGGATGTCGGCCAGGTCGATTTCAATGACGGCGGCGTATTCGGCATCGGCATCGCCCTTGAGCAATTGCGGGTCGGCCAGCCACTTTTCCATCGCGGCGATGCGGCGCTTGATGGTGCGCACGTCCGAGTAACCGGTGGCAATCATCCACTTCAGCATCGTGATGTTGCTGGTGATGTACTCGATGATCGGTTCCTTGTTCAGGTGCACCGTGCAGCCGCCTGCGGAACGCTCGGCCGAGGCATCGCTCAGCTCGAACGCCTGCTCGACCTTCAGGTCGGGCAAGCCTTCGATTTCGAGGATGCGGCCCGAGAAAATGTTGACCTTGCCCTGCTTGGCCACGGTCAGCAAGCCGGCCTTGATGGCGTACAGCGGAATCGCGTTGACCAGGTCACGCAGGGTGATGCCGGGTTGCAGTTCGCCCTTGAAGCGCACCAGCACCGACTCAGGCATGTCCAGCGGCATCACGCCGGTGGCGGCGCCAAAGGCCACCAGGCCGGAGCCGGCCGGAAAGCTGATGCCGATGGGGAAGCGCGTGTGGCTGTCGCCGCCGGTGCCGACGGTGTCGGGCAGCAGCATGCGGTTGAGCCAGCTGTGGATGATGCCGTCACCCGGGCGCAGCGGGATGCCGCCGCGGTCGCTCATGAAGTCGGGCAGTTCGTGGTGCATCTTCACATCGACCGGCTTGGGGTAGGCGGCGGTGTGGCAGAACGACTGCATGACCAGGTCGGCGGAAAAGCCCAGGCAGGCCAGGTCTTTCAGCTCGTCGCGGGTCATCGGGCCGGTGGTGTCCTGCGAGCCGACCGAGGTCATCTTGGGTTCGCAATAGGTGCCGGGACGAACGCCCTGGCCTTCAGGCAGGCCGACCGCGCGGCCGACCATTTTTTGCGCCAGCGTGAAGCCGCGGCCGCTGTCTTCGGGATTCTGCGGCAGGCGGAACAGGGTGGACACCGGCAGGCCCAGCGCAAAGCGCGCCTTGGCGGTCAGGCCTCGGCCGACGATCAGCGGAATGCGGCCACCGGCGCGCACTTCGTCGAACAGCACATCGCTTTTGAGCTTGAATTCGGCAATGACCTGGCCGTCTTTCAGCGCCTTGCCGTCGTAGGGGCGCAGTTCGATCACGTCGCCCATGGCCATCTGGCTCACGTCGAGTTCAATCGGCAGCGCGCCCGAGTCTTCCATAGTGTTGTAGAAAATCGGAGCGATCTTTGACCCAAGGCAAACGCCGCCAAAGCGCTTGTTCGGCACGAAGGGAATATCTTCGCCGGTGAACCACAGCACCGAGTTGGTGGCGGACTTGCGCGAGGAGCCGGTTCCGACCACGTCGCCGACATAAGCCACCAGGTTGCCCTTGGCCTTGAGCTCTTCGATGAACCTGACCGGGCCGCGCTTGCCGTCTTCTTCAGGCGTGACGCCGGGACGGGCATTCTTGTGCATGGCCAGCGCATGCAGCGGAATGTCGGGGCGGCTCCAGGCGTCGGGCGCGGGCGACAGGTCGTCGGTGTTGATCTCGCCGGCGACCTTGAACACGGTCAGCTGGATCGACTCCGGCACTTCGGGGCGGCTGGTGAACCATTCGGCATTGGCCCAGCTTTGCAGCACGGCCTTGGCGTATTTGTTGCCTTTTTCGGCCTTTTCCTGCACGTCGTGGAACTGGTCGAACATCAGCAGGGTGTTCTTCAGGCCGCTGGCCGCTTGCGTGGCCACGCTGTCTTCCGCGTCGTCGAGCAACTCGACCATCGGGCTGATGTTGTAGCCGCCCAGCATGGTGCCCAGCAACTGCGTGGCTTTTTCACGCGAAATCAGGGAGCATTTTTCGGTACCGTGGGCCACGGCAGCCAGGTAGCTGGCCTTGACTTTGGCAGCCATGTCAACGCCGGCAGGAACGCGGTGGGTGATCAGGTCCAGCAGGAAGGCTTCTTCGCCCTCGGGCGGATTCTTCAGCAGTTCAATGACCTCGCCGGTTTGCTGAGCTGACAAAGGCAGGGGTGGAATGCCCAGTACGGCACGCTCGGCAACATGGCTGCGGTAGGTTTGCAAAAATCCTGATGACATCGCGATTCCTCTGATTAAAGTTATGGGTAAGGGTGGGGCTGAAGGCGGGGACTGAAAAATCGATACGTCGCTATTTACTTGGCAACGCCTGGCGGCAGCGCTTCGAGGATGCTGACGGGCGGGTTCAACTTGAGGTTTTGGGCCACTTCCAGCTGCGCCGGACTGGTGCACTCATCGGCCAGTCGAATGCCCAGTTTCTGGTTCATCAGCATCGATTTATTGGCCAGTTGCAGCCATACCGCACCGGCCTTCTGGTCTTCCAGACGAATCGCACCGGTCGAGGTCGGAACGGGGAACATGCGGTAATTGAAGTTTTTGCCCTGCATGTTGAAGTAGCCGGGATTTTTTTCGTCAGCGGTGAGCGTGACCGAGGCACCGAGTTCGCACGGCAGCTTGCCGACCTGTACGCGCTCGGCAATTGCCAGCTCGGCAGGCGTCATGGCGGCTTCGGCGGCTTCAATGCCTGCCGCGACGTTTGCCGCGGCGCTCTTGAGGTTGGTACGGCTGGCGGTGGCCACCGGCTTGTCGGACTTCTTTTTGGCGACAGGCTTGTCGGCCTTGGCCAATGCGGTCTTGCCGGCAGCAGATTTGGCAACAGGTTTGTCTGCTTTTTTGGAAGCGGCAGGTTTGGCGACAGTCGTTTTGTCAGCCTTTTTATCGGTTTCAGCCTGCGCCATGGGAGCGGCAGCAAGCAGGACAGCGGCAGCCAGCGCGGCTGCAAGGGTGGCAATGGGTTGGGTTTTCATACGATTCCTCGTCGGTGTTTGGTGGGCGCTCAGTGTGAAGCGTCCTGGAAATAAGCTTGGGCGTCAATCGGAAGCAGGCTGCCCGTCTGGTGCGCTCTTTCAAGCACCTGCCAGAAGTAGCGATAACTCGCGCGGTCATGCAATTTACCGTCAAAACTGATGGGCGCCCAATCAGCACGAGCGCCAGCAGCTATTATTCTTGTAGCATCTTCAATTTCAGACTCGCTCGGGGCAAAAGCCTCCAGGATGCAGCGTATCTGATTCGGGTGAATGCTCCACATGCGGGTGTAACCGAGTTCACGCGACGCACGGCGCGCGGCAAGGATCATGGCAACGCTGTCATTGAATTCCGTCACCACGCAATGCGAAGGCACTTTGCCATAAGCGTGGCAGGCAGAGGCAATTTCAAGCTTGGCGCGCACCACCAGCGGATGGGTGAACTGGCCCTGGCTGCTCATGCCATCGGCGGGAATGGCGCCGCCATGACTTGAGACAAAGTCCATCAGGCCAAAACTGAGCGACTGGACGCGGGGATGCGCGGCGATTTCAAAGGCGTTGCGAACAGCAAGCGGGGATTCGATCAGCACATGCAGGGGCAAATTCCCGGCGGATGCGGCCAGCAGAGCCTGCTCGGCCCGGATCACGTCCTCGATGGAATCGACCTTGGGAATCATGATGTGGGACAGCTGGCGCGCAAGCTTTCCGGCGATGATGGCCATGTCGGACTCGAATGCCGGGTGATCGACCGCATGCACGCGAACGGCGACGCGGGCTTTGTCACTGGCCAATGCGGCTAGTTCGACCACCATGGCGGCATGGTCGGCTTCACCGCCGACCGGCGCGCCGTCTTCGCAGTCCAGCGTCACGTCAAACACGCAGGCGCCGAACTCTTCAATCATTTCAGCCTGCAATTGCAGACTTTTACGCATCCGCGCTTCCACGCCGCTGTAATGGTCGCACACCGGCAAAAAAGCCGTGGCGGCCTGGGCGCCCAAAAGAACTTCGCGCGGATGCTTCATGGAATAAATCCGGTTTTTCGATTTATCACGGGCGGCTCAAGGGCAAGATGCGGGCGGCTTGCCCGACATGCCCACGAGCCGCCTCAAGGCCTGGTTACAGCAGGTGAGCGACGCCGGCTTTTTCGCCTTCCAGCTCAGCCAGGGTGATGTTGATGCGCTCTTGCGAGAAAGCGTCGATTTCCAGGCCTTCGACGATCTTGTATTCGCCGTTTTCGCAGGTCACTGGGAAGCCGAACATCGTTTCAGCAGGAATGCCGTACTCGCCGCCCGATGGGATGCCCATCGTGACCCACTTGCCGTTAGTGCCCAGCGCCCAGTCGCGCATGTGGTCGATGGCGGCGTTGGCTGCCGATGCGGCCGAAGAAGAACCGCGCGCTTCGATGATGGCCGCGCCGCGCTTGCCGACGGTTGGCAGGAACACGTTGGCGTTCCATTCCTGGTCGTTGATCATCTGGGCCACGCTCTCGCCGCCGATGGTGGCGAAACGGTAGTCGGCGTACATCGTGGGCGAGTGGTTGCCCCAGACGGTGAGTTTTTCGATGTCGGCCACGGCCTTGCCGGTCTTGGCAGCGATTTGCGAAGCAGCGCGGTTGTGGTCCAGGCGCAGCATGGCGGTGAAGTTTTTCGCTGGCAGGTCAGGCGCGCTCTTCATGGCGATGTAGGCGTTGGTGTTGGCCGGGTTGCCGACGACCAGAACGCGCACGTCGCGGCTGGCGACGGCGTTCAATGCCTTGCCTTGTGCCGTGAAAATCGCGCCGTTGACGGCCAGCAGTTCGGCACGTTCCATGCCGGGGCCACGTGGACGCGAACCGACCAGCAGCGCGTAGTCGGCGTCCTTGAAAGCCGTCATCGGGTCGCTGTGCGCGGTCATTTCCACCAGCAGCGGGAAAGCGCAGTCGTCGAGTTCCATCATCACGCCCTTGAGCGCTTTTTGCGGGCCTTCGACCGGAACTTCAAGCAATTGCAAAATGACAGGCTGGTCTTTGCCGAGCATTTCGCCCGAGGCAATGCGAAACAGCAATGCATAACCAATTTGACCGGCGGCACCAGTAACTGCAACACGGACGGGTTTTTTGCTCATGATTGAAACTCCAGGAAGGTTAATGAATTATTAAAACAGAATGTGAGGCGAGATTTTCGGCGTCAATCCAGGCGCTGCCAGGGCATCAAGACATCATCTTCAGCCGCAGGACATGCAGACCGCGCGTTGTGCTCAACCCAGGATTTTACGCTTGAAAAATGCGTCAAGTCAATTTGTCTTATGTCTTATATAAGATATGATTCGGGTTGAATTTATGTCCGAGTCAAGCACTGCGCTACATCACCACCAGGCCGCCGCGCAAATTTGCTGTATGGCAACTACTATCTCTTTATCACCCGAAACCCCCTCGACTCCCGGCGAGCCGGAGACGGGCGCGCCTGTGGTCCTGACCCCGGCCTTCAGCCCGCTGTACCAGCAAATCAAGGTGTTGATCCTGAAAAGCCTTCAGGCCGGCGAATGGAAACCGGGCGAGTTGATTCCCAGCGAAATGGATCTCGCTGCGCGCTTTCGCGTCAGCCAGGGGACGGTGCGCAAGGCCATCGACGAGCTGGCGGCCGAAAACCTGGTAAGCCGTCGCCAGGGCAAGGGAACATTTGTCTCCACGCATGCCGAGCAGCAGGTTCAATATCGGTTTTTGCGGCTTATGCCCGACAGCGGCGACCTCAGCAGCGAAGGTCCTGCCGAGCGCCAGATTGTTGACTGCAAACGACTTCGGGCTCCCGCCGACATCGCCCATCCACTGGCTTTGCGCACTGGCGATGCCGTGCTGCAGTTGCGCCGCGTACTGGCTTTCCAGGGAACGCCGACGATCATCGAAGACGTCTGGCTGCCCGGCGGCCCTTTCAAGGGCTTGACCGCCGACCGGCTGGCGGCCTACCGGGGTCCGATGTACGCGCTGTTCGAAACCGAATTCGGCGTTCACATGGTGCGTGCCGAAGAAAAAATACGCGCCATTGCGGCCGATGCGGCTTCGGCCAGACTGCTGGGTGTACCGCAAGGCGAGCCGCTTTTGAGTGTCGAGCGCATTGCCTACACCTACAACGACGTCCCGATGGAACTGCGCCGGGGTTTGTACCGCACCGATACGCACCACTACAAAAATGCCCTCAGTTAACAGCATGCGCCAAAACGTCAAAGCTTTGTAAGCAAACGAATTGCTGCATTGCAATAGAATTAAAATGTTTGTTTGGCAATCAAGCCCCGCTTGGTTACCAATCGGTTACCACCATGAAAGCCCAAAAAAATGACAGAGCTGGCCTCCACTCAGCGCGCCAAGCGGCCTGAGTTCCGCAACATCAACGCCTTCACCGACCTGCCCGGCTACCGATTACCCCTGGCGGGCCTGGTGTCCATCCTTCACCGCATCAGCGGGTTCATCATGTTCCTCCTGATGCCGTTCATCATCTGGATGTTCGACACCTCGATTTCCTCCGAAATTTCCTTTGACCGATTCAAGGCTGCCTTCAACGTGGGCATGCTGGGTGTGCCAGGCATCCTCTGGAAACTGGTCGCGCTGGCCCTGATCTGGGCTTACCTGCACCATTTCCTGGCAGGCCTTCGCCACCTGTGGATGGATGCCAGCCATGAAGCCGTCAGCAAGGATTTCGGCCGGCAGTCAGCCGCCTTCACGCTGGCCGTGAGCATTGGCCTCACGATTGCGCTGGGTGCCAAGCTGTTTGGCCTTTATTAAACATTGAAAGCTTGCGGGACAGCCTTCGGCCTCAAGGCGGCGAGCGTTGCCCTCAACTGATTAAAGAAAGAAAACCATGTCTGTCAATTACGGCTCAAAGCGCATCGTTGTCGGCGCTCACTATGGCACTCGTGACTGGCTGAGCCAGCGCATTACTGCGGCCCTGATGGCCATTTTCACCCTGCTGCTTCTCGGCCAGGTGCTCCTCAGCAAAGGCCCCATCGGCTATGACCAGTGGGCCGGCATTTTCTCTGCCCAATGGATGAAGATACTGACCTTTGCAGTGATTGTTGCCCTGCTGTGGCATGTATGGGTCGGCATGCGCGACATCTGGATGGACTACATCAAACCTGTCGGCCTGCGTCTGTTGCTGCAGGTATTCACCATTGTCTGGCTGGTGGCTTGTGCAGGCTGGGGCATTCAGGTGCTGTGGCGCCTGTAACCATTCAAGTCTCCTTTCAAGTCAAACCTGGTTCCCTTCCAGCTTCCACGATTAAAAAAACATGACCGCTACCTCCAAACTTCCCAAGCGCAAATTTGATGTCGTCATCGTCGGTGCAGGCGGCTCCGGCATGCGCGCCTCGCTGCAGCTGGCCCGTGCCGGCCTGAACGTCGCAGTCCTCTCCAAGGTGTTCCCGACCCGCTCCCACACCGTGGCAGCGCAAGGCGGCATTGGCGCTTCGCTGGGCAACATGTCCGAAGACAACTGGCACTACCACTTCTATGACACCGTCAAGGGTTCCGACTGGCTCGGCGACCAGGACGCAATCGAATACATGTGCCGCGAAGCGCCCAAGGTCGTGTATGACCTGGAACACATGGGCATGCCGTTTGACCGCAATCCCGACGGCACGATTTACCAGCGCCCCTTCGGTGGCCACACCGCCAACTACGGCGAAAAACCGGTCCAGCGCGCCTGCGCCGCAGCCGACCGCACCGGCCACGCCATGCTGCACACGCTGTACCAGCAAAACGTCAAGGAAAAAACCAGCTTCTTCGTGGAATGGATGGCGCTTGACCTGATTCGCGATGCCGCTGGCGACGTGGTCGGCGTGACCGCCTTGGAAATGGAAACCGGCGACGTTCACATCTTCGAAGCCAAGACCACCTTGCTGGCCACTGGCGGCGCAGGCCGCATCTTTGCAGCCTCGACCAATGCCTTCATCAACACCGGCGACGGTCTGGGCATGGCGGCGCGCGCCGGCATTCCGCTGGAAGACATGGAATTCTGGCAATTCCACCCTACCGGCGTGGCCGGCGCAGGCGTGCTGCTGACCGAAGGCTGCCGTGGCGAAGGCGCGATTTTGCGCAACTGCAACGGCGAGCGTTTCATGGAACGCTATGCCCCGACGCTCAAGGATCTGGCGCCGCGTGACTTTGTCTCCCGCTCGATGGACCAGGAAATCAAGGAAGGTCGCGGCTGCGGCCCCAACAAGGACTACATCCTGCTGGACATGACCCACCTGGGCGTGGACGCCATCATGAAGCGCCTGCCTTCGGTGTTTGAAATTGGCCACAACTTTGCCAACGTCGATATCACCAAGGAAGCGATTCCCGTGGTGCCGACCATTCACTACCAGATGGGCGGCATCCCGACCAACATCCATGGCCAGGTGGTCACCCAGGACGCCGAAAACAAGAGCGTCGTCGTCAATGGCCTCTACGCCGTGGGCGAATGCTCCTGCGTGAGCGTGCACGGCGCCAACCGCCTGGGCACCAACTCGCTGCTTGACCTGCTGGTGTTCGGCCGCGCCGCCGGCAACCACATTGTTGAGTTCAACAACTCCACGACGCACAAAGAGTTGCCGCTTGATGCCGCCGACAAAACCCTGGCCCGCATTGCGCGCCTGGACAATGCGACCGATGGCGAGTATGCCCAGGACGTGGCCAATGACCTGCGCGCCGCCATGCAGCAGCATGCCGGCGTGTTCCGCACCCAGGCCATCATGAACGAAGGCGTGACCAAGATCGCCGCCCTGCGTGAGCGTGTCAACAAGATTGGCCTGAAAGACAAGTCGAAGATTTTCAATACCGCGCGCATTGAAGCCCTGGAAGTGGAAAACCTGATGGAAGCCGCCCAGGCAACCATCGTGTCTGCCGCTGCCCGCAAGGAAAGCCGCGGCGCGCACTCGGTCGATGATTTCGGCGACACGCCCGAACACCCGAACGGCCGCAACGACACCGACTGGCACAAGCACACGCTCTGGTACAGCGCAACCAACAGCCTGGCCTACAAGCCCGTGCAGATGAAACCCCTGACGGTGGCGTCTGTGGAACTCAAAACGCGTACTTTCTAAGCGACAGCCTGCGACCCCAAAATCGAAAGAAGCGAGAACCCACATGACCAAACGTACTTTCCAGATTTACCGTTACGACCCAGATACCGATGCCAAGCCCTACATGCAGACCATCGAGGTGGAACTCGACGGCCATGAGCGCATGCTGCTCGACGCGCTGATGAAACTCAAGGCGCAAGACCCCACCATCAGTTTTCGCCGCTCATGCCGCGAAGGCGTGTGCGGATCGGACGCCATGAACATCAATGGCAAGAATGGCCTGGCCTGCCTGACCAACATGAACACGCTCAAGGGCACCATCGTGCTGAAGCCGCTGCCCGGCCTTCCAGTGGTGCGCGACCTGTTTGTTGACATGACGCAGTTCTTCAAGCAGTACAACTCGATCAAGCCCTACCTGATCAACAACAACGTGCCGCCCCAGACGGAGCGTCTGCAAAGCCCGGAAGAGCGCGATGAACTCAACGGCCTGTACGAGTGCATCCTGTGCGCGAGCTGCTCCACGTCCTGCCCCAGCTTCTGGTGGAATCCCGACAAGTTCGTGGGCCCGGCCGGTTTGCTGCAGGCCTACCGCTTCCTGGCAGACAGCCGCGACGAAGCGACCGCAGAGCGGCTGGACAATCTGGAAGACCCGTACCGCCTGTTCCGTTGCCACACCATCATGAACTGCGTCGATGTCTGCCCCAAAGGACTGAACCCGGCCAAGGCCATCGGCAAGATCAAGGAAATGATGGTTTTGCGCACCGTCTGAAGACGCTGTGACCCAGACACCCATGGAAACCACAGACGATTTGCTGGATGAACGCAGCTTGAGCAAGCTGCGGTGGCGCTGCCGCCGTGGCCTGCTTGAGAACGACCTGCTGATCGAAAAATTCTTTCTTCGCTACGAAGCCACACTGAGCGTCAGGCAGGCTAAAGGCTTGAATGATTTAATGGATTTGTCTGACAATGATCTGCTCGATCTCCTGCTCAGACGCAAGGAACCCGACCAACTTTCCGATGTGCTTGCCCTCGAAAGCGCCTCGACTTCCGAAGCACTTGAAGTTTTAAGCATGCTGCGCCCTGGGGCTCCGGCTCCCTAACTCAACCCCCTCTGACAAGAGAGAAAGAACACTCATGAAGTTAGCTGACAACAAAGCCACCCTGTCCTTCAGCAATGGCAGCCCCAATGTCGAATTGCCTGTTTATCAGGGCAGCGTAGGGCCTGATGTTGTGGACATTCGCAAGCTCTATGCCCAGACCGGCATGTTCACCTATGACCCGGGGTTTCTCTCAACCGCTGCCTGCCAGTCGGCCATCACCTATATCGACGGCGACAAGGGTGAACTGCTGTACCGTGGCTACCCCATCGAGCAGCTTGCCACCAACTGCGACTACCTGGAAACCTGCCACCTGCTGCTCTACGGAGAACTGCCTGACGCCGCCCAGAAAAAAGATTTCGTCAGCCGCGTGACCAACCACACCATGGTCAACGAGCAGATGCAGTTCTTCCTGCGCGGTTTCCGCCGCGATGCGCATCCGATGGCCATCATGACCGGTCTGGTCGGCGCCCTGTCGGCCTTCTACCATGACAGCACCGACATCAACAATCCGGCCCACCGCGACATCGCCGCGATTCGCCTGATTGCCAAAATGCCAACGCTGGTGGCCATGGCCTACAAGTACACCATCGGCCAGCCTTACATGTACCCGCGCAACGACCTGAGCTACTCAGGCAACTTCCTGCACATGATGTTTGCCACGCCGTGCGAAGAGTACAAGGTGAACCCGGTGCTCGAACGCGCACTGGACCGCATCTTCATCCTGCATGCAGACCACGAGCAGAATGCCTCGACCTCCACGGTTCGCCTGTGCGGTTCGTCGGGCACCAACCCGTTCGCCGCCATCGCAGCCGGCGTGGCCTGCCTCTGGGGTCCGGCCCACGGCGGCGCCAACGAAGCCGCGCTGAACATGCTGGGTGACATCCAGAAAAACGGCGGCATCGAGAACATCGGCGAATTCATCAAGCAGGTCAAGGACAAGAACTCCACCGTCAAGCTGATGGGTTTTGGCCACCGCGTGTACAAGAACTACGACCCGCGCGCCAAGCTGATGCAGGAAACCTGCAAGGAAGTCCTGCACGAAATGGGCCTGGAAAACGACCCGCTGTTCAAGCTGGCCATGGCACTCGAAAAGATTGCCCTGGAAGACGACTACTTTGTCTCCCGCAAGCTCTACCCCAACGTCGATTTCTACTCCGGCATCGTGCAGCGCGCCATCGGCATTCCCGTGCCGCTGTTCACGGCTGTCTTCGCGCTGGCCCGCAATGTCGGCTGGATGGCCCAGTTGAACGAAATGATCGGCGACCCCGAGTACAAAATTGGCCGTCCGCGCCAGCTGTTCGTCGGCTCAGTGCCACGTGAAGTAAAGCCGATGGCAGAGCGCTAAACCGCTGGTCTTTTTCAGGCTTTAGCCAAAAGCCCGCCGAATGGGAACATCGGCGGGCTTTTTCAATGCAATTTGCTACATTTTTTACAGCACTCTATGCATATAGAGCATGCGCAAAAGGCTTAAAACATTGATTTTTTAATCAGCCACATCGATTCATCAAAGCCGGCGACTCCGTTAAGCCAGACATCGTGAAATGCGATGACAAGAATTTCAATATAGCTGCAAAATGGTTATCCATCGTAAAACGCGATGTCACCATTTCATGTCCATCAAAAGCTCCGAACGCAATTTCGCCCGCCGCATTGACCTGACCTCGCTTCAGCTGTTCGTGGCCGTGTGCGAGCTGGGCAGCATCGGCAAGGCGGCCGAGCGCGAATTCATTGCCGCCTCTGCCGTGAGCAAGCGCCTGAGCGACCTCGAAGCCACGCTGGACACGCCGCTGCTCTACCGCCACACCCGGGGCGTTGACCTGACGCCGGCCGGCGAAAGCCTGCTGCACCATGCGCGCTCGGTGCTGTTCAGCCTGGAGAAAATGCAGGGCGAGTTGAGCGAATATGCCGACGGCGTGCGCGGTCATGTGCGGGTGCATGCCAGCATTTCGGCCATCATTCAGTTCTTGCCTGAGGACTTGGGTGATTTCATACGCCAGCACGAAGAGATCAAGATTGACCTGGAAGAACACCTGAGCACGGAAGTCGTTCGCGCGGTGCAGGAAGGCACGGCGGATCTGGGGGTATGCAATATCGCCAACGGCACAGGTGAGCTGCAAACGCTGCCCTACCGCCATGACAAACTGGTATTGATTGTTCCCAAAGGACACGCACTGCTTTCGCGAGACGCTATTCATTTTGAAGCCGCGCTGGACTATGACCACGTCGGCCTGCACTCCAACAGCTCGATTTACCTGGCCATGCGCCAGGCCGCCGCCGCCATGGGGCGTACCATCAAGCTGCGCATCCATGTCACGGGACTGGATGCCATGTGCCGCATGATTCACAACGGCCTGGGTGTCGGCGTGATGCCGCAGCGCGCTTTTGACCTCATGCATGGCGTCGGCGAACTGGAATCCATCCTGCTGCTCGACAGCTGGGCAGAACGCCAGATTCAACTTGTGGCGCGTGATTTCTCCACCCTTCCCCTGACCGCGCGACTGCTGGTTGACCACCTGTCACGGCAGCCGCCCGCCCCCTAAAATCACCTCAAAACCACGAAGGAAACCTCCATGGGACGCACCCTCTACGACAAAATCTGGGACGAGCACGTCGTTCATACCGAAGAAGACGGCACCTCGATCCTGTACATCGACCGCCATCTGGTCCATGAAGTCACCAGCCCGCAGGCCTTTGAAGGCCTGCGCGAAGCCGGCCGCAAGGTCTGGCGCATCAGTTCCATCGTCGCGACCGCCGACCACAACACGCCCACGACCGGCTGGGAACTGGGTTACGACGGCATCACCGACCTGGTCAGCAAGGAGCAGATCACCACGCTGGACGCCAACATCAAGGAATTCGGCGCCGCTGCCTTCTTCCCCTTCATGTCCAAACGCCAGGGCATCGTGCATGTGATCGGCCCTGAAAACGGCGCCACGCTGCCCGGCATGACCGTCGTTTGCGGCGACTCGCACACCTCGACCCACGGCGCGTTTGGCGCGTTGGCGCACGGCATCGGCACCAGCGAGGTCGAACACGTCATGGCCACGCAAACCCTGCTGGCCAAAAAAGCCAAAAACATGCTCATCAAGGTCGAAGGCGCCGTGACCAAAGGCGTGACCGCCAAGGACATCGTGCTGGCCATCATCGGCAAGATTGGCACGGCGGGCGGCACCGGCTACACGATTGAATTTGCCGGCTCGGCGATTCGCGCACTCAGCATGGAAGGCCGCATGACGGTCTGCAACATGGCGATTGAAGGCGGCGCGCGCGCCGGCCTGGTGGCCGTCGATGCCAAGACCATCGAGTACCTCAAGGGCCGCCTGCTGGCTCCCGGAACCGACTCCGTCACCGGCAAGTTCGTCGGCGGCCCCGAATGGGACATGGCCGCGCGCTACTGGGCCACGCTGCACTCCGACGCCGACGCCACCTTTGACGCCGTGGTCGAGCTGGACGCCAGCCAGATCCTGCCGCAGGTCAGCTGGGGCACTTCGCCCGAGATGGTGCTGTCGATTGAAGACCGCGTACCCGACCCGGAAAAGGAAAAGGACGCCAACAAGCGCGGCGCCATCGAACGCGCCCTGACCTACATGGGCCTGGAGCCGGGCAAGGCGCTGAATGACCTGTACATCGACAAGGTGTTCATCGGTTCGTGCACCAACAGCCGCATCGAAGACATGCGCGAAGCGGCTGCCGTGGTGAAGCATATCGGCCAGAAGGTCGCCAAAAATGTCAAGCTGGCAATGGTCGTGCCGGGCTCTGGCCTGGTCAAGGAGCAGGCCGAGCGCGAAGGCCTGGACAAGATCTTCATCGCCGCCGGCTTTGAATGGCGCGAGCCCGGCTGCTCGATGTGCCTGGCGATGAATGCCGACCGGCTGGAGCCGGGCGAGCGCTGCGCCTCCACCAGCAACCGCAACTTTGAAGGCCGCCAGGGTGCGGGCGGGCGCACCCACCTGGTCAGCCCGGCCATGGCGGCGGCGGCGGCGGTGCATGGCCACTTTGTCGATATCCGTAAATTTGTCTGAAGGCTGGAGTCCGTATGCAAAAATTCACCGTACACCAAGGCCTCGTGGCCCCGATGGACCGCGAGAACGTCGATACCGACGCCATCATTCCCAAGCAGTTCCTCAAGTCCATCCGCAAGACCGGCTTTGGTCCCAACCTGTTTGACGAATGGCGCTACCTGGACGCCGGCTTTCCCGGCCAGGACCCGGCCAGCCGCAAGCCGAACCCGGATTTCGTGCTGAACCAGGCGCGGTACAAAGGCGCCTCGATCCTGCTGGCGCGCAAGAACTTTGGCTGCGGCTCCTCGCGCGAGCACGCGCCTTGGGCGCTCGACCAGTTCGGCTTTCGCGCCATCATTGCGCCCAGCTATGCCGACATCTTCTTCAACAACAGCTTCAAGAACGGCCTGCTGCCTATCGTGCTGCCCGAGGCGCAGGTGGCGCAGTTGTTTGACGAAGCGCTGGCTTTTCCTGGCTACACCCTGACGATTGATCTGGAGCGCCAGGTCATCGTCAAGGCGCAAGGCGAAGAACTGCCTTTCGATGTGCAGGCATTCCGAAAATACTGCTTGCTCAACGGCTTCGACGACATTGGCCTGACCTTGCTGCAAAGCGACAAGATCAAGGCCTTTGAAGCCCAGCGTCTGGCCGGCAAACCATGGCTGAGCCACACCGTCGCTGGTTAATCAAAATTAAGAGTCAAATAGTGCTTTTGCGCAATATCCACGGGCGCAAGTAGCTACAAAAAATATAGCAAATATGAAAATCGCAATTCTCCCGGGTGATGGCATCGGCCCTGAAATCGTCGCCGAAGCCGTCAAGGTTCTGAAGGTTCTGGACCTGAATTTTGAAACCGAAACCGCACTGGTCGGCGGCGCCGCCTTTGAAGCCTACGGCCACCCGCTGCCCGAAGCCACGCTCCAGCTCGCCAAGGATGCCGACGCCGTGCTGTTTGGCGCCGTGGGCGACTGGAAATACGACACGCTGGACCGGCCGCTGCGCCCCGAGCAAGCCATCCTGGGCCTGCGCAAGAACCTCGGCCTGTTCGCCAACTTCCGCCCGGCCATCTGCTACCCGCAACTGGTCGATGCGTCGAGCCTGAAGCGCGAACTGGTGTCGGGCCTGGACATCCTCATCATCCGCGAACTGACCGGCGACATCTACTTCGGCCAGCCGCGCGGCCGGCGCATTGCCACGGACGGCCACTTTCCGGGCGCCGAAGAAGCTTTCGACACGATGCGCTATTCACGCCCCGAGATCGAGCGCATCGCCCATGTCGCCTTCCAGGCGGCCCGCAAGCGCGGCAAGCGTGTCACCAGCGTGGACAAGGCCAATGTGCTGGAGACCTTTCAGCTCTGGAAGGACGTGGTGACTGAAATCGGGCTGCAGTACCCCGACGTGGCGCTGGACCACATGTACGTGGACAACGCCGCCATGCAACTGGTCAGGGCGCCGAAGAAATTTGACGTGGTGGTGACCGGCAACATGTTCGGCGACATCCTGTCGGACGCCGCCGCAATGCTCACCGGCTCCATCGGCATGCTGCCATCGGCCAGCCTGAACGACAAGAACCAGGGCCTGTACGAGCCCAGCCACGGCAGCGCGCCCGACATTGCCGGCAAGGGCGTAGCCAATCCGCTGGCGACCATTTTGAGCGCGGCCATGATGCTGCGCTTCAGCCTGAACCAGCCTGAAGCCGCCGCGCGCATCGAGCAAGCCGTGGACAAGGTATTGAGCCAGGGCCTGCGCACGCCCGATATCTACAGCGACGGCACGACCCGGATCGGCACGGTGGAAATGGGCGATGCGGTGGTCAAGGCGCTGGGCTGAAGCCACATCAACTGTTTCGTTGCCCGCATAGCTTGTCAGCCAGGCAAAAGGCGGGCTTCGCTACAATATGAAAAATGTGCAAAAGCCTTACTCCAGTCCCCATTGCAGCCGCCTTGCGGACCGGCCATGGCGCTGTGGCTTTTGTCCAGATCACCAAAACGACCACCATTAAAGGCTGACAAGCCCGGTTCGTCGTGCCCACCGGCTCGATGAGCCGGGCCAAAAAGCCGATTTTTTTCGTACTTTTTAAGGGCAATCCATGAAACTCAAAGGCAATCTCACAGGACTCGTCGGCTGGCGCGGCATGGTCGGCTCGGTGCTGATCGACCGGATGCAGGCCGAGGGCGATTTCGAACTGATCGAGCCGGTTTTTTTCTCGACCTCGAATGCCGGCGGCAAGGCCCCGGCGCAGGCCAGGAACGAAACCACGTTGAAAGACGCCTTCGACATCGAAGCCCTCAAGAAGTGCGACATCATCCTCACCGCCCAGGGCGGCGACTACACCGCTGAAGTGTTTCCCAAGCTGCGTGCCGCAGGCTGGACCGGCCACTGGATTGATGCGGCCTCGACCCTGCGCATGAACGACGACGCGGTCATCGTGCTCGACCCGGTCAACCTGCCCGTCATCAAGAACGCGCTGACCAAGGGCGGCAACAACTGGGTCGGCGGCAACTGCACCGTCAGCTGCATGCTGATGGGCGTGGGCGCGCTGTACAAGGCCGGCCTGGTCGAATGGATGACCAGCATGACCTACCAGGCAGCATCGGGTGGCGGCGCGCAGCACATGCGCGAGTTGCTGACACAGTTCGGCACGCTCAACAGCGAAGTCAAATCCCTGCTCGACGACCCAAAATCGGCGATTTTGGAGATCGACCGCCGCATCCTGGCCAAGCAGCAGTCCCTGAGCGCTCTTGAGACCGCAAACTTCGGCGTTCCGCTGGGCGGCAGCCTGATTCCCTGGATCGACAAGGATCTGGGCGACGGCATGAGCAAGGAAGAATGGAAAGGCGGCGCCGAAACCAACAAGATCCTGGGCCAGGGCGCAAGTTTCGGCACGGCTGAAACGCCGGTCGATGGGTTTTGCGTGCGCATTGGCGCGATGCGCTGCCACAGCCAGGCATTGACGTTCAAGCTCAAGAAAGACGTTCCGCTGGCCGATATCGAAGCCATGATTGCCGCCGACAACGCCTGGGTCAAAGTCATCCCCAATACGCGCGAGGCGTCGATCAGGGATCTGACGCCGGTTGCCGTGACGGGAACAATGCAGATTCCGGTCGGGCGCCTGCGCAAGCTGGCCATGGGACCGGACTACCTGGGCGCTTTTACCGTCGGAGACCAGTTGCTTTGGGGTGCTGCCGAGCCACTGCGCCGCATGCTGCGCATCCTGATTGAAGCGTAGGCTCAAAAAACCAGGGAACTGACGACATACAATCGGGCCAGGTAACAAGTTGATTCAGCATGTTGTCTTCAGGCAACGGATAAAACTTGTGCCCTCTCGTTTATTAAGGTGTCAAATCTTAAGCATTGTCTTAACTTGTCAGTCCCTGACCTTGATGTTAAGGTTGTTTCTCAAAAATTAGCATCAAGGTTTTTGTGCGCTCAAGCAGTAACACGTTTCAACCAGACCGAGCTCCAGAGGCTCAAAATCCCATGAATCATCACGGTCGCTGGCGTATTGGCGCCCTGGCAAGCGCCATTGCGCTGCTGGGTAGCCTGGCAAGTCTTGAAGCCCACGCGGTTGCGCTGGGCCGAATCACGGTTCAGTCAGCGTTGGGCGAATCCCTTCGGGCGGAAATCGACATTTCCGACCTCAGCGCGGAAGAGGCTTCCAGCCTCAGAATTGGCATTGCGAACGCCGAGGTATTCAAGTCCGCCGGACTCGAATACTCCGCAGCGGCAGCCGGCCTCGATGTCAGGCTCCAGCGACGGGCAGACGGCAGATCCTATCTGCGCCTGAGCAGCAACCGCGCCATCATTGATCCTTTCGTGGACCTGGTCATCGAGGCCAAATCGGCCTCCGGACGTGTCACCCGCGACTACACGATGCTGTTCGACCCGCCCAGCCTGCGAAGCAACAGCAACAGCAACAGCAACAGCACCAGCATCGCGGCGTCAGCGCCCGTGCTACCCCGCGCACCCGTGACCAATGCCGATATTTCGCCCCGTGAAGCCGCGCCAGCTCCGTACTCCCGCCCTGCAGCCCGACCTCCTGTATCAATTGCCAAACCACCGGCAATCAGAACGCCGCCAGCCGAGAGAATGGCTGGCGCCAGACAGGTCACAGTCAGGCCGGGTGACAATGCCAGCAAGATTGCTGCCCGGAACAAACCTGCCAGCGTGTCGCTGGACCAGATGCTGGTGGCATTGCTCAGAGGCAATCCCGAGGCCTTCGTTGGCGGCAACATCAATGTCATCAAATCCGGCGCCGTGGTGGATATTCCGGATGAGCAAACAGCTACATCCCTTTCTCCTGGTGAAGCAAGACAAACCCTCATTGCCCAGAGCAGGGATTTCAACACCTTTCGCCGCAAACTGGCCGATGGCGTGCCCGCTACGCCGGTTGACAGCGCAGGCCGCCAGACGGGTGGCCAGATGCAGGCCAAGGTTGATGACCGTGCGCAAGCCAGTCCCTCGCCCGACAAGCTGACGCTTTCAAAGGGTGCTGTTCAGCTCGCCAACGAACAGTCAGCCAGAGATGCCGCCAGCCGCGCGGCGGATTCGTCAAAAAACATCAGCAATCCCAATCAACCGGGCGCAGTGCCCGTCACAGGCAGTGCAGCGCCAGGCCTGGCGGTTCCCGTAGCCGCCCCTGGAGCCACCACGGCAACAGGAGCCCCTGAAATCACGGCAACGCCGGCCCTGGCTCCTGCCAGTGCTTCAGCCTCTGCAACAGATGCAGGACAGGCACCCTTGTCATCTGCGTCGGAACCTGTGGCGCCAGCCAGTGCCCCGGCACCTGTCGTACCCGCCGTGAGCAAGCAAGCTGCCATGGTTGCACCTCCCCCGACTCCAATCACGACCAGCCTGATTGACCAGATTCTGGACAACTCATTGCTGCTGGGCGGCGGTCTCTTGGTGGCATTGCTGGCGGGCCTGGGCTTTGCCCGCTACCGAAAAACTGCGAAATCGGGCCAGGTGGACAGCTCATTCCTGGACAGCCGCCTGCAGCCGGACTCTTTCTTTGGTGCCAGTGGTGGGCGGCGTGTTGATACCAATGCAGGCAATGTGGGGGGATCCTCCATGGTTTACTCCCCAAGCCAGCTTGATGCAGCCGGCGATGTGGACCCTGTCGCCGAAGCCGATGTGTACCTCGCCTATGGCCGCGACCAGCAGGCTGAAGAAATTCTCAAGGAGGCATTGCGCCTTTATCCGGCACGTCTGGCCATACACACCAAGCTGCTTGAAATTTTTGCCAAGCGTCGCGACAACAAGGGATTTGAAAGCCTGGCCCTGACCGCATTCAAATTGAGCGCAGGGCAAGGGGCAGAATGGTCTTACATCAGCCAGTTGGGCCGTGAACTAGAGCCTGACAATTCCCTCTACCAATCCGGCGCCGAATTTTCGGGCAGCTTGCCCGCAAAAGGCAGGTCTGGCTTGATTCCCCTGAATGCCATCGCACCACAGGAGGTAGCGGCCAGTGCGCCACCCCTCAAAACGGCACCGGTTTTGGACCTGGACCTGGATCTTGATTTCTCGCTGGATGAAGCACCTGCGGCCTCCATCGCGCCCACCGCCATCGCTGCACCGGCACTCACCCCTGCACGCTCAGTTGCCGAATCCGGCTCAAACAATACGAGACCGTCGGCCCTCATGAACCTGGATGACCTGGACCTGGACTTGAATCTGGACGATATTGCAGTTCCGGCACCAGTCTCGGCCAGCCCTTCTGCCCGTTCTCCTTCTGTGGCGGCAAAAGCACCCTCTCCCGAGATTGATTTCCTTTCCGGAGGCCTGGACTTCACGCCCGAGCCTTATGTCCCCCCGAAAGCATCCATTGCGCCGCCAGCGCCTGTCAATCACGATGGCATGCTGGAGTTTGACCTGAACTCACTGTCGCTGGACCTCGGTCCTGCAACCAAGCCCCCAGTCTCCAACTTGATGGGGCTGGAAGAAGATCCGCTTGAAATCAAATTCCTGCTGGCCGAAGAATTCCGGATTCTGGGTGATTCTGAAGGTGCCCGGGAGCTGGCCGATGAAGTGCTGGCCAAAGCCAAAGGTCCGTTGAAGTTCAAGGCCCAGGCGTTTATCAACGCCTTGTCGTGAACAAGGCTTGAACCTGGTGCGCTCATCAAGAGAAAAGCGCCCATGAGGATTGCGCTGGGTATCAGCTACAGCGGCAGCGCTTACGAAGGCTGGCAAAGCCAGCTTTCGGGCAAGACGGTGCAGGACAAACTGGAACTGGCCTTGAGCAGGTTTGCCGTCCAGCCCATTCGCGTCATGTGTGCCGGACGCACCGATGCCGGCGTTCATGCGCTGATGCAGGTGGTCCACTTCGACACCCCGTTGCAGCGTGAAACCTCGTCCTGGGTGCGCGGCACCAACGCTTTTTTGCCTTCCGACATTGCAGTGCAGTGGGCGCAACCGGTTCCCGATGAATTTCACTCGCGCGCCAGCGCCATCGCGCGCCGTTACGCCTATGTGGTACTGGAGTCGCCGGTGCGCCCCAGTGTCGAAGCCGGGCGCGTCGGCTGGGTCTATCGCCCGCTTGATGGCGATGCGATGCGGCAAGCCGCCCTGCACCTGATGGGCGAGCACGATTTCAGTTCGTTTCGGGCCGCGCAGTGCCAGGCCAAATCACCCGTCAAAACCATGAGCCGTATCGAGATTTCCCAGCGCGCCGGACCCGGTTCACGCTATTGGCGCTTCGAATTTGAAGCCAACGCTTTCTTGCACCACATGATCCGCAATATCATGGGCTGCCTGCTGGCGATAGGCCAGGGCAACCATCCGCCCGAATGGCTGGCCGAGGTAGTCGCCGCCCGTCGCCGCGATGCCGCCGCACCCACCTTCTCGCCTGACGGGCTTTATTTTCTGGGTCCGGTGTATGAAGAACGCCATGGCTTGCCATCGCGCACGGCGGCTTATGATTGGCTGCCATGAGCATTCCCATCACTTTCAGCCGCACCCGCATCAAGATTTGCGGCCTGACCCGCGAGGAAGACGTTGATGCCGCCGTGGCGGCTGGCGCCGACGCCATTGGCTTCGTCATGTACGAACCCAGCCCGCGTCACGTAACGCTTGAGCGCGCTGCCGCGCTGGCCAGCCGCCTCCCGCCGTTTGTGACGCCAGTGCTTTTGTTTGTCAATGAACATGCTACAAAAATAATAGCTGCCTGCGCCCGTATACCCTGCGCATTACTGCAATTTCATGGTGATGAAACGCCTGAAGCCTGCCTGCAGGCGGGCCGGCCGTTCCTGCGCGCCGCCCGCATTCCCCTGGACGATAACCCCGAGCCTGGCAGCCTGCGTTTTGATCTCTTAAAATACGCCCAAGATTACTCATCAGCCCAGGCCATCCTGCTCGACGCCCATGTCGAGGGTTTCGGCGGCGGCGGAAAAACATTCAATTGGTCACTGCTTCCTCCAAGCGTCAACGCTCACCTCGTTTTGTCTGGTGGGTTGACGCCTGCAAACGTGCTAGAGGGCATTTTGCAAGTCAGGCCGCGCTGCCCCACGCTGGCCGTTGATGTGAGTTCAGGCGTCGAGATTGCCAAGGGCATCAAGAGCGCCGACAAAATCAATCAATTCGTCGCAGCCGTTCGCGCTGCCGACGAGCAACTTGCAAAGAATATTGTTCAACATGTACGACTATCACCAACCTGACCTGGCCGGTCATTTCGGCATTTACGGCGGCAGTTTCGTCTCCGAAACCCTGACCCACGCGATCAATGAGCTGAAGGACGCCTACGCCAGGTACCAGAACGACCCGAAATTCCTGGCCGAATTCAACTACGAGCTGAAGCATTTCGTCGGCCGCCCTTCCCCCATCTACCATGCCGCGCGCATGAGCCGCGAACAGGGCGGCGCGCAGATCTACCTCAAGCGCGAAGACCTGAACCACACCGGCGCGCACAAGATCAACAACACCATCGGCCAGGCCATGCTGGCCCGCCGCATGGGCAAGCAGCGCATCATTGCAGAGACCGGCGCGGGCCAGCACGGCGTGGCCACCGCCACGATTTGCGCCCGCTACGGCCTTGAATGCGTGGTCTACATGGGCAGCGAGGATGTCAAGCGCCAGAGCCCCAATGTTTACCGCATGAACCTGCTGGGCGCCACCGTGGTGCCAGTGGAAAGCGGCAGCAAGACGCTGAAAGATGCGCTCAACGAAGCCATGCGCGACTGGGTTGCCAATGTTGACAACACGTTTTACATCATCGGAACCGTGGCCGGACCGCACCCCTACCCGATGATGGTGCGCGACTTCCAGAGCGTGATCGGCACCGAATGCCTGAGCCAGATGCCCGAGATGAACGCTGGCAGGCAGCCCGATGCGGTCGTTGCCTGTGTTGGCGGCGGCAGCAATGCCATGGGCATCTTCCACCCTTATATCGCGCATGAAAACACCCGCCTGATCGGCGTCGAAGCCGCCGGAGAAGGGCTGGACAGCGGCAAGCATTCAGCTTCGCTGCAGCGCGGCCTGCCCGGCGTGCTGCATGGCAACCGCACCTATGTGCTGCAAAACGACGATGGCCAGGTGACCGAGACGCACAGCATCAGCGCCGGACTGGACTACCCCGGCGTCGGCCCGGAGCACGCCTACCTGAAAGACATCGGGCGCGCCGAATATGTCGGCATCACCGACACCGAAGCGCTGCAGGCTTTTCATTACCTGTGCCGCACCGAAGGCATCATTCCGGCACTGGAATCCGCCCATGCCGTGGCCTACGCGATGAAGCTGGCCAAAACCATGCGCAGCGACCAGAGCATCCTCGTCAACCTCTCGGGCCGGGGCGACAAGGACATTGGCACCGTGGCCGATCTGTCGGGTGCTGACTTCTATGACCGGCCTTCCATGCGCGGCCTGGGCGTCAAGGGTGGCGTTGCCACTTCCCCCGAATCATTCGACGCCAGCGGCGCAAAAGGTGCAGGGAGCCAGTCATGAGCCGCATTGAATCGACTTTCTCCAGCCTTAAAACCCAGGGTCGCAAGGCCTTGATCCCCTACGTCACGGCGGGCTTTCCGTTTGCCGATGTCACGCCCGAACTGATGCACGGCATGGTGGCCGGCGGCGCTGACGTGATTGAACTGGGCATGCCGTTTTCCGACCCCAGCGCCGATGGCCCGGTGATCCAGAAGGCCGGAGAAAAAGCGCTTTCCTTCGGCATCGGCCTGGTTCAGGTGCTTGAAATGGTGCGCATTTTCCGCACAAAAGACCACACGACGCCAGTCGTGCTCATGGGCTACGCCAACCCAGTCGAGCGCTACGACATCAAGCATGGCGCAGGCGCCTCCGAAAGCGCCTTTATCCGCGATGCCGCCGCCGCCGGTGTCGATGGCATGCTGATCGTTGACTATCCGCCAGAAGAGTGCGTGGAATTTTCCGCCAGACTCAAGGCGCACGGCATGGACCTGATCTTTTTGCTGGCACCCACCAGCACCGACGCACGCATGGCCCAGGTCGCCCAGGTCGCCAGCGGCTATGTGTATTACGTGTCGCTCAAGGGCGTGACCGGCGCCGGCACGCTGGACGTGGATGCGGTCGAAGCCATGCTGCCGCGCATTCGCCGGCATGTGAACGTGCCTGTCGGCGTGGGCTTTGGCATTCGCGACGCCGCGACCGCAAAGGCCATAGGCAAAGTGGCTGATGCCGTGGTCATTGGCAGCAAGATCATCCAGCTGATTGAAAACCAGCCGCGCGACCGGGTTGCCGCCGTGGCGCATGACTTTTTGAAGGAAATCCGCTCGGCGCTGGACTGAATTTCATCGGCCCGCCCCGGCGCATAATGGCGCTTTTCGCCCGGCCGGTGCAGTTTTCTGCCCGCCGGTGCGTCTATCCCGTGTTTAACATTTGACGATGCTTGGCAAGCGGTTTCTTTAAAAAGACGATGCCGCTGCAAGCCAACAAGGACCGACACCATGTCTTGGCTAGAAAAACTCCTTCCCCCCAAAATCAGCCCCACCAATCCGACCGAGCGCCGTCAGGTACCCGAAGGCCTGTGGATCAAGTGCCCGAGCTGCGAAGCCGTGCTGTACAAGACCGACCTGGAAAAAAACCAGAACGTCTGCCCGCAGTGCAGCCACCACCACCGCATTGGCGCGCGTGCCCGGCTGGACGCCTTCCTCGACGCTGAAGGCCGTTACGAGCTGGGCCAGGAA
The DNA here is from genome assembly GCF_000015505.1 of Polaromonas naphthalenivorans CJ2. Classification (GTDB taxonomy): domain Bacteria; phylum Pseudomonadota; class Gammaproteobacteria; order Burkholderiales; family Burkholderiaceae_C; genus Polaromonas; species Polaromonas naphthalenivorans. Next base: position 3,221,488 of record NC_008781.1, read on the forward strand.
GTGCTTCCCGTCGATGCCCTCAAGTTCAAGGACAGCCGCAAGTACCCCGAGCGCCTGAAGGAAGCGATGGAGAACACCGGCGAAACCGATGCGCTGGTGGTGATGGGCGGCGCCGTCCACAGCATCGGCGTGGTCGTGGCGTGTTTTGAATTCGACTTCATGGGCGGCAGCATGGGCAGTGTCGTGGGTGAGCGCTTCGTGCGCGGCGTTCATACCGCCATCGAGCAAAAGGTGCCGTTCATCTGCTTTACCGCCACCGGCGGCGCCCGCATGCAGGAAGGCCTGCTCAGCCTGATGCAGATGGCTAAAACCAATGCATCGCTGACGCGCCTGGCCAAAAAGGGCCTGCCCTACATCAGCGTGCTGACCGACCCGACCATGGGCGGAGTGAGCGCCGGTTTTGCCTTTGTCGGTGACGTCGTGATTGCTGAGCCCAAGGCGCTGATCGGTTTTGCCGGTCCGCGCGTCATCGAATCGACCGTGCGGGTGACGCTGCCTGAAGGTTTCCAGCGCGCCGAGTTCCTGCAGACCAAAGGCGCGATTGACTTTATCTGCGACCGCCGGGAATTGCGCAAGACGGTGGCGAATTCACTGGCCATGCTGCTCAAGCAGCCGGCCGATGCCATCAGCTAAAAAATTTAATTGGTTTTTCGAACGCATCAAGACACAGCATTCAGGGGTCGTGCAACAGTTCTGGAAGAGCAAAAGAAAAGACATCATGGGATGATGTGGCTTATCGAAAATTGAAGCCTGAAGCCATGTCCGAAGCCCTTACCCTTACCTCACTTCCCCTCTTTCCACTGGGCACCGTGCTCTACCCCGGCGGCTTGCTGCCGCTGCAGATTTTCGAGGTCCGCTATCTGGACATGATTGGCAAATGCCATAAAACAGGGGCGCCGTTTGGCGTCGTTTCGCTGACCGAAGGCTCGGAAGTCCGCAAACCCGCCAATGTAGCGCCCAAGGGCGCCCTGCCCGGCGGTGACGGCTTTGCGCACGAAGCCTTCAACGCCGTGGGCACCCTGGCCAAAATCATCGAGTTTTCGGTGCCGCAACCCGGCCTGATGGTGGTTCTGTGCCAGGGGATTCACCGCTTCACGATTACCCGGCGGGAAAAGCTGAAACACGGCCTGTGGATTGCCGATGTGGTCCGCATGGAAGATGACCTGCCCGTCAGGATTCCGCACGATTTGCAAAAATCCGCCGAGGCCCTGGGCAAGCTGATCAAAGGACTGCTGCATGGCGATACGCCGCCTGAAAAAATGCCCATGCAGCCACCCTACCACCTTGACGATTGCAGCTGGGTCGCCAATCGCTGGTGCGAACTGCTTCCCATGCCGCTGGCGGTCAAGCAGCGCCTGATGGAGCTGGACAACCCGCTGCTCAGGCTGGAGTTGGTCTGCGATATTCTGGAACGCAACGGCATTTCACGCTGAATGCCAGGAAGCGCTGCCCGGGATTGTGGGCAAAGATGGCTTTAGGGCCATGCAAGCTGAAAAACGCTTGCTTAAAAACTTAAAATCAGCGATTCGGCGTTTTTCGCGCCCGACACTTTCAGCCCTCTCTTTCCGGAACACCGACCTATGTCCAGCCACCCGACTTCTCCCGCAACCGGCAGCGTTGCCCCAGCCCACCACGACGAAAACCAGCTGATGGTCGAGCGCCGGGAAAAACTCGGCGCCCTGCGCAAGCACCAGGCAGACGGCAAGGGCGTGGCTTTCCCGAACGACATCAAGCCCGGGCATCGGGCCGAAGCGCTGTTTGCGCAGTACAGCCACCTGAGCAATGAAGAGCTGGAGCCGCTGGCGGTCAAGGTGAGCGTGGCCGGCCGCATGATGCTCAAGCGCGTCATGGGCAAGGCGAGCTTTGCCACGCTGCAGGATGCGTCGTTCGGCCCCACGGGTGGCCGCATCCAGCTCTACATCAACAATGCCGGCGTCGGCGAGGAAGTCCATGCGGCTTTCAAGCACTGGGATCTGGGCGACATCGTGGCGGCGACCGGCCTGCTGTTCAGGACCAAGACCGGCGAGTTGTCGATCCATGCCGACAGCATCCGGCTGGTGACCAAGAGCCTGCGCCCGCTGCCCGACAAATTCCACGGCATGGCCGACCAGGAAGTCAAATACCGCCAGCGCTATGTCGATTTGATCATGGACGAAGCCGCGCGCAAGCGCTTCATGGCGCGCAGCAAGGCCGTCAGCGGCATTCGCGAGTTCATGGTGGCGAATGACTTCCTGGAAGTCGAAACGCCGATGCTGCATCCGATTCCGGGCGGCGCCAACGCCAAGCCGTTCAAGACCCATCACAACGCGCTGGACCAGGAAATGTACCTGCGCATTGCGCCCGAACTCTACCTCAAGCGCCTGATCGTCGGCGGTTTCGAACGCGTGTTCGAGATCAACCGCAGCTACCGCAACGAAGGCATCAGCGTTCGCCACAATCCCGAGTTCACCATGATGGAGTTCTACGCGGCCTGGTGGAATTACACCGATTTGATGACCTTCACCGAAGCGCTGATCCGCGACGCAGCCCAGAAGGTCTGCGGCTCGCTGCAACTGAGCTACGCCGGCAAGCCGGTCGATCTGAGCCAGCCCTTTGAACGGCTGACCATCCGCGAAGCCATCCTCAAGCATACCGAGGCGGGCGAACAGGTGGACGACGCCGTCTGGCTGACGAATGCCCTTAAAAAGCTCGGGCTGAACGAGGAAAAAAACCGCCTGTCCGGCCGCTCGCTGGCCAGCCTGCAGGTGCTGTATTTTGAAGAGCTGGTTGAAGAAAAGCTCTGGCAGCCGACCTTCATCATGGAGCACCCGACCGAAATCTCGCCACTGGCTAGAGCCAACGACGAACGCCCGGAAGTCACCGAGCGCTTTGAGCTTTACATCACCGGCCGCGAATTCGGCAACGGTTTCAGCGAACTGAACGATGCCGAAGAACAGGCGGTGCGCTTCAACGCACAGGTTCATGCCAAGGACAGCGGCGACGATGAAGCCATGTTCTACGACCACGATTTCATTCGCGCCCTTGAGTACGGCATGCCGCCGACCGGCGGCTGCGGCGTGGGCATCGACCGGCTGATGATGCTGCTGACCGACAGCCCAAGCATCCGCGACGTGATTTTGTTCCCTGCACTGCGCCGGGAAGCCTGAAACAGGTCGGCACTGGCAGGCAGATCGTGTCTGGTTTCTGTAACAAAAGTATCTTGATACAGAGTTAACCAAATTTCATACTGTGAAGTTACGATGAGCTTCACAGTCATTCCGTCTGTAGCTTTGTACGCAGGAGTAGTTCTATGCGTAAAAGTTACAGATGGAAATAGATTTAATCGCTACATCACGTTGCATGCACACACAAGCCGCATGGTCATGGTCGTTCACACTTCGTCCTGAAGTCATTTCAGCGGTTGCCTGGGTCATGGTCCTAACCCATGTCTTGCCCCAGGCATCCTTTGTAATTTTTAACCTTGGGACTCAGTGAATGGAAATCGAATTTACACGCATGGGCATCGTATTCATGCATCTTATTGCCTGTTGCGTAGCCATCGGACTGGTTGTGACCAGCGATATTGCCATGCTCAAACAGCTCTTCAGGGCAGATCCGAACGAAAGGTTTGATCCCCATCACCTGTCAGACCTGCAAAAAACAGTGTCCCATTCGTTGCTCGCATTGTGGGTTACAGGTGCCGCCATCGTCACTTTGGACGCTTCCCTCAAGGGATGGGGCTATTTTGCGAATCCCAAGCTGCAGTCCAAGGTGGCTATCGTCATGCTGTTGACGATGAACGGCTATGCATTGCACAAGTACGTGCTGCCAGCGCTGCAAAAGGCGGGATCACTGCTCAGGCTGTCATTCGGACAGCGCCGCCTAGCCCTGTTTACCGGTGCGGTATCGGGTGTTTCGTGGTTTTATGCGGCCATGCTGGGCATTGGCCGCCCGCTCAACTGGAAATATTCCCTGGTCCAGATCATGGCCGCGTATCCGGTGCTGATTGCTGGCGGGTTTGCCTGTATCGCATTGCTCACGGTCTGGTCGCAGTCCAGGGCCGGCGGCGCGAATGAGGAAGCCCGTGAACCCAGACTGGCCAGTCCACACTGAGACCCGTGTGGCAACGGGTTCATTCCCAACCGCTTGACCCGATTGCCGTCGCATTGCATGCAGAGCATTGGCGGAGCCTGATACGCCGTCAGGGCAAGGCATCCGTGGACTTCACCGCAGCACCCGTTAATCGTTCCACCGGAAGCCGCAAATCGTCGAGGTAGTCACGCGCAATGTTGACGCTGCATTCGATGCCGAGCAATTTAAAGCGCTTGATCAGCCACTCTTTTGCGCATAGCCTTCCCAGGTCGCGCAGCGAATAAATCAGGCGGGCATCGGTTGAAGCCTTGGTCGATGCATTGAATTTCTCAAGCGTCTCGCCGCCGTCGATGCGGTGCAGCAGCACATCCTTGTAGCGCAGGGGATCGAGCTTGCCCTCGGCCAGCAGCCTCTTGACGAAATCGATGGCGCGCATCTCGGCAACCAGTCCCGCATTGAAGGTGATCTCGTTGACCCGGTCGGCGATTTCTCCGGGCTGGGTCGGCAGCTTGTCACGCTCGATGGGATTGACCTGGACCAGCATGATATCGCGGCTCTGGCATTGGTAAATCAGCGGATGCAGCGCCGGATTGCCGGCATAGCCGCCATCCCAGAAGTGATCGCCTTCGATCTCGACCGCCCGAAACACCATCGGCAGGCAAGCCGACGCCATGACCGCGCTGGCCGTCAGGCGCTGGCCTGAAAACACCTCGGCCTTGCCGGTGCTGACGCGCGTGGCCACCACGAACACCTTGGGCGTGGCCGGATACGGAGTTGCCGCCAGGCGCTCGAAATCGACCTGGGACTCCAGAAAATCCTTGAGCGGATTGATGTCAAACGGATTGCTCTGGTAAGGCGACAGGCTGCCCGACCAGTAGCGGGTCATGTCATCAGCCCAGCGCGAGGCGGACCAGATGCCGCCGCCCAGTTGCCCCAGCAAGACGTTGAAAGGCGCGCGTTGCCACCATGACAGCGACTGCGAAACCGAGGACGACACGGCGCCCAGATCGACGATGCCGCTCCAGAAAGTCGTCAGTGCCTGCCGGGCTGCCTCATAACGGCCCAGCCTGGACTGGCCGTGCGCCTGCGCCAGGCCATGGGCCAGCACGACGGCGTTCATGGCACCGGCGCTGGTGCCGCTGATGCCTTCAATGTCGATGCGGCCGTCTTCCAGCAGGGCATCCAGCACGCCCCAGGTGAACGCACCGTGCGAACCGCCGCCCTGCAGCGCCAGATTGAGCAGGCGATGGCCGCTGGCGGGTGCTTCCAGGAAGGAATTATTCGAAATAGTCATCCGGCCAAGATTACCAAAAATGGAAATCTTGAACCGTCAACGCCTCTTTCGATGCCAGTCGCATTGCCCCTGCACGGCCTTGGCTCAACCCTGCCACCACTTCTGCCAGACCTGGTTGTCAGTTCCGCGCACGAACACATGCTCGTGGTTGGGGCCCATGGAGCCCAGCGCGGGCTCGGAAGCCAGCACGCCGCCGTCGTTGTGCCGACCCCAGTCGTGCCAGGCGCCATTCCAGTAAGCCCGCTGCCACAGCGCGTTGTCGGTGCCGCGCACGTAGATGTTGCAGACCGAGCCGTTGCGCGAGATCACGGAGGGCGCACCGACAAATCCGCCCGCAGGCGCGCCGAGGGCGACCCAGCCTGACCAGCCGCCTGCGCCTGTCCACCATTTCTGCCAGACCTGGTTGTCGGTGCCGCGCACGAAGACATGCTCGTGGTCCGGCCCCATGGAGCCCAGCGCGGGCTCGGAAGCGAGCACGCCGCCGTCGTTGTGCCGTCCCCAGTCATGCCAGGCGTTGTTGAACCAGGCCTTTTGCCACAGCGCGTTGTCGGCGCCGCGCACGTAGATATTGCAGACCGAGCCGTTGCGCGAGATGACTGCCGGCGCTCCGGTGAAGCCGACCGGAGGCGCGCCGAGGGCAAACCAGCCCGACCAGCCGCTGGCGGCTTTCCAGAATTTCTGCCAGACCTGGTTGTCGGTGCCGCGCACGAAGACATGCTCGTGGTCCGGCCCCATGGAGCCCAGCGCGGGCTCGGAAGCGAGCACGCCGCCGTCGTTGTGCCGTCCCCAGTCATGCCAGGCGTTGTTGAACCAGGCCTTTTGCCACAGCGCGTTGTCGGCGCCGCGCACGTAGATGTTGCAGACCGAGCCGTTGCGCGAGATCACGGCTGGCGCACCGGCAAATCCGGTCGAAGGTGCGCCGAGCGCGACCCAGCCCGACCAGCCCGTGGGCCTGGGGAACAGCCGCTCGTCCCAGCCGATTTGCCGCCGGCTGAAATCACACATCGACAGGGTGTTGGCGTTCATCAGGCAAGCCTGTTGCGTGCCTGGCGGGAAGCAGTTGACGCAGTTGCTGTTGGGCACTGCGAGGTGACCGCTGGTAGTGCCGCAGGCGCACGAGCCGTATTCGTCCGCCGCCCCGAAGATGTGACAGGACTCATGGGCGAACACCCGGTTGATGTTGTCAGGCCCCCAGCCATCATTGGCATAGTTCATCACCACCTTCTCGACGATGGCGTAGGCAAAGTGGTTCAGCGGGTACTTGGTGAAAAAGGCCACGTAGGCCCAGTCGGTATGCCGGCTGGTGCGCAGGTCGTTGGCGTACTTCTGGTACCCTGCCCGCCCCGGCCCGTAGCCCATGCTGGCCAGCGCGGCGTCCCGCCAGTCCCTCTCGTAGCGCTCGTAAGGCTCGGTGACGCCGGCATACGGCCCGGTGGCGGACGATACCGTGACAACGCGGATGTCATACACGAATGAAACCCTGGCCCGCGGTTCGACGCCGGCGAGCCAGCCCAGCCCTTCCTGAACCTCCTGCACGATCTTGACCCGCTCGGCATCGCTCAGGACTTCCGCCCCGGTATTGCGCGACACCAGGATGACCCCGACAGCCACCGAACCGACCATGTAGCGGCTGGTCGGCGTGCCGGTCGATTCGGCCACCAGTTCGGCTTCGCGCGCGGCGCGCGCGCCGGCTTCAGGCGTGTCGAACTCACGCGGAGGCTGGTAGCCCGGCGCGTCCCACGAGAGCCCCTCGGTGGGTGATCGCGCCGCGCCGGCACGGGCGCTCCTGGCTGCTCTGGCCTGGGTCCAGGCATCAGCGGCCAGCTGCGAAACAGCGTCCAGCGGCTGGGCCGGCTGATCCGTCGAGGACGTCATCGCCCGTTCATCGGTGCCATCGGGCAGTTCGGCCACAAACACGGTCGGGCTGAACTGCTGGACGATTCGGCCGCCCAGTCGCGCGACCTCCTGGCTGGCAGCGGCCATGTCCTGGGTGAATCGCAATACGTTTTTCGCCATTATTTACTCCCCTTGAAACCAAATTGTCGAACTGCAAGCGGTCGTGCCTGCAGGCGCGTTCAAGTTCGCCGGGCTTCTGGATGAAGGCAGTTTTGATGCGAACCGGCTTGCAATTCTTCCCGCCTGCTGCATCTACATCCATGAGAATTACTTCTCAATACAAAGGCAGGCGGCACAAACTGGACCGTTGCCGCAAGCTCCGGCCGGGGTTTGCAGCCGCGGGCTGACAAGCGGCCTACCGGTTTGCGCTACCATCCAGAACCCTCAAAAAGCCGTCAATATCGGCATCAAATCAGGCTCTTGCGCTTTATCCATAAGCGTATACAGCTATGAAAATAATAGTGAATCCCGATGAAATACCTTGCCGCCTATCCAGAAAGCCTCCAAACGCAGGTGCAGCAGTTGCTGGCGCAGGGCCGGCTGGGGGATAGCCTGCTTGCCAAATACAGGCATGCGCACACGGTGAAAACCGACAAGGCCCTGTACGACTATGTGATGGTGCTGAAGAATGATTTCTTGCGCAATTCCGAACCGCTGTCGAAAGTGATGTTTGACAGCAAGCTGCAGATCATCACGCATGCACTCGGCACACACACCACCATTTCACGCGTGCAGGGCAACAAGCTCAAGTCCAAGCGCGAAATCCGCGTGGCGTCGCTGTTCAAGGACGTGCCGGTGGAATTTTTGCGGATGATTGCCGTGCATGAGCTGGCGCACATCAAGGAAAAAGCGCACGACAAGGCGTTTTACCAACTCTGCACCTACATGGAGCCGCAGTACCACCAGTACGAGTTTGACCTGCGCGTGTACCTGACGCATATCGACGCGGCGGGCAAGCTGGAGTGGCCGGCGCTGGCCTGAACCGCACCAGCCACCAAAAAAATCAGGGAATCAGCCCCAGCGCGTGCATGTAGGCCGGATGCACCATTAGCTCATCCCACTCCAGCGCCGGCGTTTGCGGCAGCAGGGCCAGCCGGCGCAACTCGCTGGCTTCGAGCGCTTCCCACTGGCCCTTGAGCAGCGCTTCGGCCATGCCGTCAAGCAACTCATCGACCGGCTTGCCCTCGCCCACCGACTGGTTGCACAGCAGCACCATGTCGCAGCCGGCATTGAGCGCTGCGATGGCGGCTTGGGTGTAGCTGACTTCCACGCCGCCGATCAGGCGGGCGCCAGCCATGCTCAGGTCGTCGCTGAAAATCGCGCCGCCAAAGCCGAGCTGGCTGCGCAGGATGAAGTTCAGCCATTTGCTGGAAAAGCCGGCAGGCAATGCATCCACCTTGGGGTAGATCACATGCGCGGGCATCACGCTCGACAGCGTGGTGTTGAGCCATTCGTAAGGCGCGGCGTCGTCCTTCAGGATGGCTTTGAGGGTGCGCGTGTCCACCGGAATGTCGATGTGGGAGTCGGCCTTGACGAAGCCGTGGCCTGGAAAATGCTTGCCGCAGTTGCCCATGCCGCTTTGCAGCAGGCCGTGCATCAGGCTCTTGGCCAGCAGGCTGACGACGCGCGGGTCGCGGCCGAAGGCGCGGTCGCCAATCACGCCGCTCTCGCCATAGTCCAGGTCCAGCACCGGTGTGAAGCTGAAGTCCACGCCGCAGGCGCGCAGTTCGGCGCCCAGCACATAGCCGCAGGCGGTGGCGGCGTTGGTGGCGGCCAGCTGGTCCTGCATCCACTGCTCGCCCAGTGCGCGCATTGGCGGCAGATGGGTCAGGCCATCGGTGCGAAAACGCTGCACGCGGCCGCCTTCATGATCGACGCAAATCAAGATGTCGTCGCGGATGTCCTTGATCTCGGCGCACAGCTTTTCGAGCTGCTGGCGGTCTTTCCAGTTGCGGGCAAACAAAATGATGCCGCCGGTCAGCGGATGCTTGAGGCGGCGGCGGTCGGCTTTGCCGAGGCTCAGGCCGGCGATGTCGATGATCAGGGGGGCGTGCTGGGTCATTGGGATATTTTCAGGATAACTATTAAATTGATAGCTGCTTGCGCAGGTTCTGCCTGCGCAAAAGCCTATTTTTTCTCTACAACGCAAAAACTGGCGGCATAGTCGGTTTCATCGCTCACGGTGACATGGGCGGTGAGCTGGCGTGCATCAAACCAGTCCTTGAGCGCGCCGTGCAGCACGATCTCGGGTTTGCCGCTGGCGGCATTGGCGATTTCGCAGTGCCGCCAGGTCATGGGCATGCGCATTCCCAGGCCAATGGCCTTGCTGAAGGCTTCCTTGGCGGAAAAGCGCGTGGCGAGGTAGCTCACGCCCCGGTCGGGCCAGCGTGCGCTGCGCGCTGTCCAGGTCGCCAGTTCAGCGTCGCTGAGGATTCTCTGGGCGAAGCGCTCGCCGTGGCGCTCCAGGCTGGCCCGGATGCGGCGGATGTCGCAGATGTCGGTGCCAAGGCCGTAGATCATCAGGCAGTGGCAGCCGGCGCAAATGCCTCGTTGATGCAGCGCAAGTAGTCTTTCACCGTGGCGTCGTAACCCAGTTCCAGCGCATCGGCGATCAGCGCATGGCCAATCGAGACTTCCAGCACGCCGGGCACGGCGCGCAGGAATTCGCTCAGGTTGTCGCGGTTCAGGTCATGGCCGGCATTCACTCCCAAATTGATAGCTGCCGCCGCCCGCGCAGTCTGCGCAAACTGGCTTAATACCTTGTTTTTTTCAGGGCCTGACCAGGCCTGGGCATAACTCTCGGTGTACAACTCGACGCGGTCGGCGCCCACGGCCTTGGCCGCAGCCATGGCTTCGGGGAGCGGGTCCATGAACAGGCTGACGCGCACGCCGCGTGCATGGGCATATTCGATGTGCGGCTTGAGCCGCTCGGCATCCTGCGGAAAACTCCAGCCATGGTCGCTGGTGAACTGGCCTTCGCTGTCGGGCACAAAAGTACACTGGTGGAGGGGCAGCCCGCGCGCCGACAGGTCGCGCACGAAATGCATCAGGTTCTGCAGCGGATTGCCCTCGATGTTGAACTCGCAATGCGGCCAGTCCTTCATCAGCGCGGCGATTTCATACACGTCGTCGGAGCGGATATGGCGCTCGTCGGGCCGGGGATGCACCGTGATGCCCTGCGCGCCGGCCTGCAGGCACAACTCGGCGGCGCGCAGGACGCTCGGGATGTCCAGGTGCCGGGTATTGCGCAGCAGCGCCACCTTGTTGACATTGACCGACAGCGCCGTCTTCTGGGTGCCGGGCGGATGCGGTGGGTGGGACCGGTGGTCGGAATGGAATAGAGCGATCATGGCGGAATCAATCGAAATCAATCGTTAAAGGGCTTGCAGGTCCATCATCATCTGCCGGGTTTTCAAGACCCTGACGCCACAATGGTAGTGCAGCAAGGCACGCAACTGGATTTTGAGTTCATTCGCGCAAGCGACACAGGCCTGCAGCGTATCTGAAAACAGGGATTTGCCGCCCAGTGCCTGCTGCAGCGCCTGCCACTGCGCGCCGGATAGGCTGAAGCGGTCATCGTCATGCGCCTGCCGCAGGCCGGCTTCGGCCACCAGCACATAACGCTGGTGCGGGGCCAGGGGTGTCAAGGTGGCGGTTTCCGCGTCCAGCCGGGGCAGCAGGCCAATACCCTGCAGCAGGCGCAACTCGAATGCGCGCAGCGCCAGCTGAAGCGTGTCGGGATTCTGGCTGGCCAGCAACTGGACCGTGGCGGCATAGGCATCAAACAGCAGCGGATGCGGGTCGTCTCTGGCCAGCAGGCGCATCAGCAACTCATTGAGGTAGTAGCCCGACAACAGCGCATCGCCGCTGGGCATCACATGGCCGCCCTGCCATTCGGCGCTCTTGAGATTGCGGATTTCGGCATCGCCGCCAAAGGCGACATGCAGGGGCTGCAGCGGCAGCAGGATGGGCCGGAAGCTGGAACTGGGTTTCTTGGCACCACGCGCCACCAGCGCCACCCGCCCGTGGTGGCGGGTGAACACATCCAGGATCAGGCTGGATTCGCTCCAGTCGTAACGGTGCAGCACATAGGCAGGCTCGTTACTGATGCGTTGGCTGGCCACCGTTGCGCGGTTTTACGGTCAGGCGCGGACGTTTGAAGTCGCCACGGCTTACTCGTAGCCGAAGGTCTTGACCCGCGCCTCGTCATCGGCCCAGCCGGAGCGCACCTTGACCCAGATTTCCAGGAACACCTTGCCGCCGGTCAGGGTTTCGAGTTCATGCCGGGCTTCGGTGCCGATGCGCTTGAGCTTTTCGCCCTTCTCGCCAATGATCATGCCCTTGTGGCCGTCGCGCTCGACGATGATGGTGGCGGCGATCCTGCGCAAATTGCCTTCTTCTTCATATTTCTCAATCACCACGGTCGAGGTGTAGGGCAGCTCGTCGCCGGTCAGGCGAAACAGCTTTTCGCGGATGATCTCGGCGGCCATGAAGCGGTCGCTGCGGTCGGTGAGTTCATCGGCGCCGTACATCCAGGGCTGCACCGGCAGGTATTTTTCGCAAATACCGAACAGGCGCTCGACATCCTTGGCATTGTTGGCCGACATCGGCACGAATTCCGAAAAGTTGTGGCGCTCCTGCATCGCGCGCAGCCAGGGTGCGATTTCGGCGCGGCGGTGAATCAGGTCAAACTTGTTGGCCAGCAGGATGGCCGGAGTTTTCTCGGGCAGCAGGGCCAGCACCTTGGCATCGGCCAGGTTGAACTGGCCGGCCTCGACCACGAAGACGATCAGATCGACATCGTTGACGGCGCCCACGACGGTGCGGTTCAGCGAACGGTTCAGGGCGTTGCCGTGCCGGGTCTGAAAACCCGGCGTATCGACAAACACGAACTGCGTCGCGGCGCGGGTCCGCATGCCGGTGATGCGGTGGCGCGTGGTCTGCGCCTTGCGCGAGGTGATGCTGACTTTCTGGCCCACCAGCGCATTGAGCAGCGTGGATTTGCCCACATTGGGCTTGCCGACAATCGCAATCAGGCCGCAGCGCTGCTCGCCCACGGGCGGAAGGCTGGAGGCGCTGTCATCTGCGGGTACCGCCGCTCCACGCGAGGCAATGGCCTGGGCCAGCATGGCATCGAGCGCATCCTGGCTCTGTGCCGGTTCAACGGACCGTGGAGATGCCGTCGTCCCCTCGGCCTGCGGCAAGGTTTCGACGGGTGGGCTGGGTTCTTTTTTACCGGTACTCATAATCAATTCAATCGTGTTGGGCTGTGGCCTGTAATAAGGCCTTGGCAAAAATGCGTCAGGAAGCCAGTGTCTTGACAAACAGCAGCATGGCCGTTGCAGCGGCCTGCTCGCCGGCACGGCGCGAGACGCCAATGCCGCGTTCAGCGCGGCCAAATTCGGCTATTTCGCACTCGACCTCAAAAGTCTGCTGGTGTGCGGCGCCCATGGTGCTGACAACCTTGTAGAGGGGAAGACGCATTTTGCGCCCCTGCAGCCACTCCTGCAATTCGGTTTTGGGGTCTTTGCCGATGGCCTTCATTTGCGGGTTGACCTGCACATCCTTGAACAGGCGGCGCACCAGCTGGTCGGCCTGGTCATAGCCCGCATCCAGATACACCGCGCCAATCACCGCTTCCAGCGCATCGGCCAGCATCGAAGGCCGGTTTTTTCCGCCAGACCGGGCTTCGCCCTCGCCCAGCCGCAGCAGGTCGGGCAAGCCCAGGACCACGGCCAGTTGGTGCAGCGTATCTTGCTTGACGAGATTGGCGCGCACGCGCGAAAGATCGCCTTCGGGCAACTCGCTCAACTGCTCATACAACAGTCCGGCAACCGCCAGGTTCAGGACGGAGTCGCCCAGAAATTCGATGCGTTCATTGTGATCGCTTGAGAAACTGCGGTGCGTCAGCGCCTGGACAAGAAGTTTTGGCTTGGCAAACTCATGCTGCAGGCGCTTTTGCAAGGCCTGCAGTGCGGGGCTGGAACTGGGGGTGGAGCGCACTTACTTGGAGCGCCCGTTGTACTTGAGCAGCAGGTAGGCAGGTCCGGCCATGTGAATTTCCCGGGTATAGGCAAAAGCCACGACGGTCTTGTCGCCTTCCTTGGTCACTTCGAGGTCTTTGCCGGAAATCGAATGAATGTCGTCAATCTGTCCGGCTTTGTCGAAAATGGCCCTGATTTCAGGCACGGTGCTGCCGGCTGACGCCTTGGTGGCCGCCTTGGTGATGGCCTGAAATTCAATCAGCGTTGGCAGCACCTGGGCTGCCAGGACAAAGGCGACGCCCACCACACCGCCCACAAACAGAAGTCCGATGAAAGAGATGCCACGTTGCCGATGTTTCATTGATGTGTGTCCTGACTGAAGTTCATGGTATTGCCCGGTTGGGCGATTGAATCGCGATGCCTGCTAAATTTAATCAAAAGAACCGATGCGCTTGAGGTTGCCGAAATTCATCCAGACAAAAAAGGCCTTGCCGACAATATTTTTCTCTGGAACAAAGCCCCAATAGCGTGAATCGAGCGAGTTGTCCCGGTTGTCGCCCATCATGAAATAGTGGCCTTCAGGCACCTTGCAGACGACGCCTTCGGTGCTGTAGCGGCAGTTTTCCCTGAACTGGAAATTGTCAGCCCCGGCAATGAAGGACGGCCGCTCGTCATCATTGAGCAGGCGATAACTCCGCTCGGCATTGGTTTCCTCGAACTGCTTGGCATAACGCATGGAGTCGGCATCGAAAAAATCGGGCAGAGGCGTCTTCGGCAGCGGCTTGCCATTGATGGTGAGCTTTTTGTTCAGGTAGGCCACCTCGTCGCCGGGAATGCCGACCACGCGCTTGATGTAGTCCAGGCTGGGCTTGGGCGGGTAGCGGAACACCATCACGTCGCCACGCTCGGGACTGTGGTTGTCCAGCACCTTGAGGTTGATGACGGGAAGCCGCACGCCGTAGTGAAATTTATTGACCAGGATCAGGTCGTTGACCAGCAGCGTCGGAATCATGGAGCCCGACGGAATCTTGAAAGGCTCGAACAGGAAGGAGCGCAGCAGGAAAACAATGATGATCACCGGGAACAGGCCGGCGGTCCAGTCCAGCCACCAGGGCTGCATGATGAGCCGGCTTTTGGCTTCAGCGGTGTTGTCATCGACCTGGCTGATGCCCATTTTGGCCAGTTCCGCCTGCCTTGTGGCCGCATTCGCCTCAAGGGCGGCAACCGCCTTGCGCCGCTGCGGCAAAAAGTAAAACCGCTCAGCCAGCCAGTAAATACCCGTCACCACCGTGGCCAGGAACAGCAAGGCGGAAAAGTTGCCTTCGACCACGCCAAAATACCAGGCTGCTCCGTAGCCGACAAAAGCGGCCAGCACCACGGCCGTGATGGAACTCATGAGGCCGCGCATCAGTCTTCCACCTGCAAGATGGCGAGGAATGCCTCTTGCGGCACCTCGACTGAACCGATTTGTTTCATACGTTTCTTGCCCGCCTTTTGCTTTTCAAGCAGCTTCTTCTTGCGGGAAATATCGCCGCCGTAGCACTTGGCAATCACGTTTTTACGCAAAGCCTTGATTGTCTCACGGGCAATAATGTTGGCCCCGATGGCCGCCTGGATCGCCACGTCGAACTGCTGGCGCGAAATGATCTCGCGCATCTTGGCGACCACTGCCCGGCCGCGGTAGGCCGACTGGCTGCGGTGAACGATGATGGACAGCGCATCGACCTTTTCGCCGTTGAGCAAGATATCGACCTTGACCACGTCGGAAGCGCGGAACTCCTTGAACTCGTAGTCCATCGACGCATAGCCGCGCGATACCGACTTGAGCTTGTCGAAGAAGTCCAGAACGATCTCGCCCAGCGGCATTTCATAGGTCAGCATGACCTGCTTGCCGTGGTAGGCCATGTTCAGCTGCACGCCGCGCTTCTGGTTGGCCAGCGTCATGACGGCGCCGACATAGTCCTGCGGCATGTAGAGATGAACGGTCACGATGGGCTCGCGAATCTCGTTGACGCGCCCGGCATCCGGAATCTTCGACGGGTTCTCGACCTTGATGGTTGTGCCATCGGCCTTGAGCACTTCGTACACCACGCTGGGCGCGGTCGTGATCAGGTCCTGGTCGAATTCGCGCTCCAGCCGCTCCTGGACAATTTCCATGTGCAGCAGGCCCAGAAAGCCGCAGCGAAAGCCAAAACCCAGCGCCTCGCTGACCTCGGGCTCGTAATGCAGCGACGCATCATTGAGCTTGAGCTTTTCCAGCGCATCGCGCAGGGACTCGTATTCGCTGGCTTCCGAGGGATACAGGCCGGCAAATACCTGGGGCTGGATTTCCTTGAAACCCGGCAAGGCCTCGGTGGCGGTGAAGGCCGCGCCGCCCGTGCCGCCCTTGATCAGGGTGACGGTGTCGCCGACGCGGGCCGCCTGGAGTTCCTTGATGCCGGCAATCACAAAGCCGACCTCGCCGGCTTCAAGCGCCTGGCGCGCCTCGGTGTGCGGCGTGAAGACACCCAGCTGCTCGGCGTTGTAGGTCGCTTCGCTGGCCATCAGCTTGATGCGGTCGCCCTTGGCCAGACGGCCATCGACCACGCGCACCAGCATGACCACGCCCACATAAGCGTCGTACCAGCTGTCGATGATCATGGCGCGCAAGGCGGCGTCGGGATTGCCCTTGGGCGCGGGAATCAGGGCGACGACGGCTTCGAGAATCTCGTCGATGCCCATGCCGGTCTTGGCGCTGCAGGGAATCGCATCGGTAGCGTCAATGCCGATGACCTCTTCAATTTCCTGTTTGGCGTTGTCGGGGTCGGCCTGCGGCAAATCCATCTTGTTGAGCACCGGCACAACCGTCACGCCCAGGTCCAGCGCGGTGTAGCAATTGGCCACGGTTTGCGCCTCGACACCCTGGCTGGCATCAACCACCAGCAGCGCGCCCTCGCAGGCCGACAGCGAACGGCTGACTTCGTAAGAGAAGTCAACATGGCCGGGCGTGTCAATCAGGTTCAGGTTGTAAACCTGGCCGTCAAGGGCCTTGTATTTCAGCGAAGCGGTCTGCGCCTTGATGGTGATGCCGCGCTCTTTTTCGATGTCCATCGAATCGAGCACCTGCGCACTCATTTCCCGGTCCTGCAGGCCGCCGCAGCGCTGGATCAGCCGGTCTGCAAGCGTGGACTTGCCATGATCAATGTGCGCAATGATCGAAAAATTTCGAATGTGATTCATCAACAGGAACGCCTAAGTACTTGAATAGATTGCAAAGAAAAGACAGGCTATTTCAAAAAAACCATAAAAAAGGGCGCGTCTTGCAGTGACGCGCCCTGAACCAACAATCTATGGCAACTGCGAAAGTTGGAACTTCATTGTAGGCAAAAAGCCGGCGCCGAACAGTTTCAAAATCGGCAAGTGTTGACCTTAACGAGTGGCAGCAAGGGTCTGGGGGGCAAGATTTTTTACAATTTTATAGAGATTGGCACCCGGCAAGCGCTGCCAAAAATCCCTGAAATGCTGCTGCATTCTAACCAGCCTCACAAAAAAGCTGATTTTCATGCATTGCAGCAAGGCATCAACGCGCCGGCTTGATGATGACAAATTGCGCCAGTTCACCGCGCCGGACCAGCACGGTGATGTTTTTGGACTTGTCAATTTTTGCCAGCGCCGCCTCGAATCCCTTGACGCCGGTCACCTCCGTGTTGGCAATCGACACAATCACATCGCCTTCGCGCAGTCCCGCTCTTGCGGCCGCGCCATCGACCGTATCGACCTTGACGCCGCCCTTGACATTGAGTTCCTTTTTCTGTGCATCCGTGATCTCGCTCACCGCCAGGCCCAATGCCTGCGCGGGACCGGCCACAGGCGGCTTGGATTCGGACTTGGCAGCCGGGCGGGCAGGCTTGTCGGCCTCGACTTCGGCAATGGTGACTGACAGGTCTTTGGTGGCGCCGCGCCGGAACACGGTCACTGTCACCTTGGTGCCCGGCTTGACATTGCCGACCATGCGCGGAAGGTCGCTGGCCTTGTCAATCGGCCGGCCTTCAAACTTGGTGATGATGTCGCCCGCTTCGATGCCGGCTTTCTCGGCAGGGGCGTCACTCTCCACGCCCCTGACGAGCGCGCCCTGCGCCTTGCCCAGGCCGATGGATTCGGCCACGTCCTTGGTCACCTGGTCAATCTGCACGCCGATGCGACCGCGCGTCACCTTGCCGCTGATGCGCAGTTGTTCCGACACGCGCATCGCCTCGTCAATCGGGATGGAGAACGAAATACCCTGGAAGCCGCCGGAACGTGAATAGATCTGGCTGTTGATGCCGACGACCTCGCCGCGCATGTTGATCAGCGGGCCGCCCGAGTTGCCGGGATTGATGGCCACATCGGTCTGGATAAAAGGCAGATAGTCGCCGGTGTCACGCTGCTTGGCGCTCACGATGCCGGCCGTCACCGTGTTTTCAAGCCCGAACGGCGAACCGATGGCCATCACCCACTCGCCCACCCGCAGACGGCCCAGGTCGCCAATCTTGACGGCCGGCAGGCCGGTTGCCTCGATCTTGACCACAGCCACATCGCTGCGCTTGTCGGCGCCAATGATCCTGGCCTTGAATTCGCGCTTGTCCGTCAGGGTGACGAGGACTTCATCCGCACCTTCGACCACATGGGCATTGGTCATGACAAAGCCGTCCGTCGTGAGGATGAATCCCGAGCCCACGCCACGCGGCTGGTCTTCGTCCGGCTGGCTCGGATCAGGGCGCGGCGCGCGCGGTGTGTTGGGCGGCACGGGAATGCCGAAGCGCTTGAAAAACTCCAGCATCTGCTCGTCAATATTTCCTGCGGCCGATGCCTTGACTTTTTCCAGGGTCCGGATGTTGACCACCGACGGCCCCACCTGGTCCACCAGATCGGTAAAGTCAGGCAGCGTGCGGGTCTGCGCCCACACCGGCGTCACCGGCAGGACGGCAGTGGTGGCCGCAATCGCCATCAGGCCTGCGGTCAGGTAAGGGCGCAGGGGTTTCAGGTTCAATTCAAGCATCTTCATCAGTCTCATCATAAATAGTATTGAACGTATTGGGTTTAGCAAACCGGCAGAGTTTCAAATAGGCATCAGGAGCGTGCAAAGCAAGGCCGGGCACCTGCGGAACACGCTAAATTTCAGGCCAAAGCGGCAGGTGGTTATTTTTTTCGCTCCAGCCCGCTGGCAAAAAGCTGCAAGGTTGCGGCAGGGACTTCACCCACCAGCGTAATCCAGTACGCATCAAGCTGCCGGGTCAGGGTCTGGGTCGCGCCCAGGGAAAGACTGGATTCCCGGACATGGCGCTGCCGGTCGAACGGCTCCACAAAAATGGACACCGACGCCAGGCCATCTGAAAAAATCCACTGCAGCGGCCCTTCGCCGGCCGAAGAAGCGGGCCGCTTGTAGCAATTCATGGCAGTGAAACCGGCCACGGGCGCCCTCAAGGCCCAGCCTTCAGCGCTTGCCGTTGTCTTGACCAGCACTGGTTTTTCAAGCCGGTAGCCTTCCACCTTGCCCATCATCTGGATGAGCTGGTTCATGCTGACCGGCGCGTCGAGCTGCAGTTCTGAAAACGCCGCCTGTTCAATCACCTTGCCATCGGTATCAAGCGTCTGGAGCTTCACGACCAGGCCGTTCTGGCGCTCGCTCCAGACGCGGTAGCCAAAGCGCAGACTGTCCCTGGGCATGAGCGTGATGATGTCGGCGTCAACGCCAGCCACCCGCTCGATGCCCTCCCGCCGGAACTGGTAGAAGTCGGCAATGCGGCTGTCGGCCGACTGGAACATTTCGGGGAACAGGCCCAGGGATTCGCGTTTTTCACTGCGCGCCACCTTGTGCTCCGGCATGAAGGTGATCACCTGGTTGTTGTGCCTGAAGATCGAACGCTGCGCGCCGGTCAGGGTTTCGACCCGCTCCACCTGCTGTTTGCCTTCGCAGACATGCCATATCTTGGCGCTGGACATGTTGCCGCCCGCCGACACCACGAAGGTTCCCACGTAGGAGCGTTGGCTGGAGGCCTGATGCATGCGCAGCAACCAGTCATTGAGGCTGCGCGGGTCAGAAACCGATGCAGCCGCGACGGGCGGTATCGAAATCGACGGCACTTGTGCTGCTACATAATTTATAGCTGTACACGCATACAGGACAAGCGCAAAAGGCCTAAAACACTTAAAAATCATGGTTTTGAAAGAACTTCCCCGCACCTCAGCGTCCACCGGCGGCCTGTGCGTCCCGAGGCATTTCAAAAGTGGCGTTTCGCAGAAAGCCGGAAGATTCCTGCAAGGCGGAGGCCGCTCCGAATTGCCTGTGCGCAGCCAGCAACTCCTCCAGCCTGGCATCGCGCACCACCGGCCCCTGCGATGAGGTGACCACGATTTGCGATGAAGAAGCCTGCGCCAGCTGCGGCACGGACGCCGGCGCCAGCAGCCCGGACGCATTCCATGCGATGGCCGAAACAGCCGCCAGCGAGGCCACGCCTGCCACCAGCTTCCAGCGGAAATTGCCGTCATTCGATGCCGGGCCACGGTGATGAATTTGATCTGCAACGGATTGCAGCGGCGCCGCTGGCAGGGCCTTGTTCGAAACCGGCGAGGCCGTGATCAGTGGCTCCTGCGCAAGCCGCTGGTTGAGCCGGCTGACAAATGCCAATTCCGCGCCAACCGCCATGGGCGCTCGCGGGCCAGCCGGAGAACGCAACACATCCCCAATCAGGTGGTAAGCAGCCCAGCATTCCAGCGCGGACTCGTCATGCCCGCACGCATCGAGTGCGGCAGCAAATTCCTCCTCGCCCAACTGGTCATCTGCCAGTGCGGAGAGAAGTTCGCTGGTGGTCATGGATGATTTCATGAGGTGTGTGGGCAGCGGGTCTGCCGATTTTTATTCACTGACGACTTGGCTTGGGCACATGGGTGGCGGGTTGACAAAAAAGCTACCAGCGTTTGCCGGTCTGGTTTTCCAGCAAGGGCTTGACCTTGGCGGAAATCGCTTCACGGGCTCTGAAAATCCGGGACCGTACCGTACCGATGGGGCAATTCATGGCTTCGGATATATCCTCATAACTCAAGCCTTCTATTTCCCGCAAGGTGATCGCTTCGCGCAATTCTTCGGGCAACTCCTGCATGGCTGTGTTGATGATGGCCGCAATTTCCTTGCTGGCCAGCACCGCTTCGGGGGTTTCTGAAGTGGTTAGTTCGTTCTCGACCCGGGAAGTTTCATCGTCGTCGTCGGATTTGTAGGCATTTTCCGAAACCGTGGGATTTCGCTTCAGGTCCATCAGGGCTTTTTTGGCGGTGTTGACCGCTATCCGGTAAAGCCAGGTGTAGAACTGGGCCTCTCCCCTGAACTGGGACAGTGCGCGGTAAGCCCGGATAAAAGTTTCCTGCGCGATGTCCTCCACCAGGTCCACATCGCGAACCATGCGCCCGATCAGGCGCTGGATGCGCCGCTGGTATTTGATGACCAGCAGTTCAAACGCTTTCTGGTCGCCCGCGACCGTGCGCTCCACCAGCATGGCGTCGCTGTCGGCGGCCTTTTCGGCGGCAGGCGATGGCCGGTCGTCGCTCATGGCCTGGCCTGCGGGATATTTCGGGCTTGCATGGCGCCAGACAGTGCCACGGCAGGAGGCTCCGCAGGCAAAAAGTCGTGCGGCGGCAAGGCGGCTGGTGGCCTGTGCGGCGAATACACGGCCCGGCGCAAATCCAGCCAGCGTTCGGGCATGGCGCTTTGTTCCACCCACAGCCACAAGCTGGCGCTTGCCCGATTCTCAAGCCTGAGCAGCAGGCCGTGCTGAACATCAGCAATCACCGACAGTTCATGCTCGGCAATGCCGGCCTGGTAGCCGGGACTTTCCCAGCGCCAGGCTTCGCCGTCCCACGCCAGCTGGCCGCTGGGGAGGTTGTTCCAGCTGGTTCGCACCGAAAGGCCTGCAAGCAACACCGAAAATCCCGCCAGCGCCATGCGCCAATCGAGTTGCCGCGTCGCATGCCACCACAGCAGCACTGAAAAAAGACCAGCCAGCCACAGCGCCAGCAACAAGCGGCCCAGAAAACGCGAGCGCCCGAGCGGGTAAACGACCGGCGGGGCGTTGTGACGGTTCAAGTCAGCCAGTGCTTTGACGTGTGCCGGTACAGGAAATCAAATCCCGTCAGACGCGCTTGAATACCAGCGTGCCGTTGGTGCCGCCAAAGCCGAAATTGTTTTTAACGGCAATATCAATCGTGGCGTCGCGCGCGGTGTTGGCACAGTAATCCAGATCACACTCCGGATCCTGATTGAAGATGTTGATGGTCGGTGGGATTTTCTGGTGATGCAAGGCCAGCACGGTGAACACCGACTCGATGCCGCCAGCCCCGCCCAGCAAGTGGCCGGTCATGGATTTGGTCGAGCTGACCACCATGTTTTTGGCATGCGCGCCAAAAGCGGCCTTGATGGCATTCGTCTCATTCAAGTCACCCAGTGGCGTTGAAGTGCCGTGGGCATTGAGGTATTGCACCTGATCGACATTGACACCGGCATTTTTCAAGGCCATGGCCATGGAACGACGAGGACCATCCACGTCGGGCGTGGTCATGTGGAAGGCATCACCGGTCATGCCAAAACCGACAATTTCGGCGTAAATCCTGGCGCCGCGCGCCTTGGCGTGTTCGTACTCTTCGAGGACCAGAACCCCCCCGCCTTCGCCCAGCACAAAGCCGTCACGGTCCTTGTCCCAGGGGCGCGAAGCCGTCTTGGGGTCTTCATTGCGGGTTGACAGCGCCCGGGCTGCTGCAAAGCCGCCCACGCCCAGAGCCGACACCGTGGCTTCGGCACCTCCGGCCACCATCACATCGCAGTCGCCGTATTCAATCATGCGTGCCGACAGGCCGATGGCATGAAGGCCGGTGGTGCAGGCCGTGACAACGGCGATGTTGGGGCCCTTGAAGCCAAATTTGATCGACACATGTCCGGAGATCATGTTGATGATGGTGGCAGGCACAAAGAACGGCGAAATGCGGCGCGGGCCGCGTTCCACGAGTTCGCCATGCATGCGCTCAATCAGCGGTAAACCGCCAATGCCCGAGCCGATGTTGCAGCCGATGCGGGTGGCCATCTCGTGGCTGAGGGCGTCGCCGGTCGGCAAGCCGCTGTCAGCCACCGCCTGGCAGGCAGCGGCCAGGCCCAGGTGAATGAAGCGGTCCATGTGCCGGCCTTCTTTTTCGGGGATGTAATCCGCGATGTTGAAACCCTTGACCTCGCCTGCGAACTTGCAGGCCAGGTTGTTTGCATCAAAATGGGTGATCAGGTCAATGCCGGAGGTTCCGGCAAGCACATTGGCCCAGGAATCGGCCACGGTATTTCCTACCGGGCTGACACAACCCAGACCTGTCACGACGACACGACGATGGCTCATTCAGTAATCCTGGAAAAAAAACCTGAGAAGACCGAAATTGGCCTTTCAGGTTGATGACGGCAAAGGCGCGAAAGCCTTAGGCCTTGTGATGGGTGTTGGCGTAGTCAATCGCGTTTTGGACGGTGGTGATTTTCTCGGCGTCTTCGTCGGGAATTTCAATGCCAAACTCGTCTTCCAGTGCCATGACCAGCTCTACGGTGTCAAGGGAATCAGCGCCCAGATCGGCCACAAAGGACTTTTCGCTGGTGACTTGACCTTCTTCAACGCCAAGTTGTTCGGCAATGATTTTCTTAACACGTGCTTCGATATCGCTCATAAATCCCTCTGAGGGTTGTAAATTAATCCGTGATTTTACCGCGTTGGGACTGTCTCCCCAAGCACCGGGCCGGACGGATAAAAACCGGCTTCGATTTCCTGTGTTTTACCACTGTCGGGCAGCTGTTTCATGACGTCTGGCAAGACCGTCCGTCAGCCGCTGCTGTTACATGTACATGCCGCCATTGACATGAATTTCCTGGCCCGTGATGTAGGACGCCAGCGGACTGGCCAGAAATGCCACCGCATGCGCAATGTCCTGCGGTTTGCCCAGATGGCCCAGCGGTATCTGTCCGAGCAGCGCCTTTTGCTGTTCTTCGGGCAAGCGCGCCGTCATGTCGGTTTCAATAAAGCCGGGCGCCACGCAGTTGACCGTGATGCTGCGCGAGCCAAGTTCTCGCGCCAGCGCACGCGTCATGCCGGCAACGCCGGCCTTGGCGGCGGCGTAATTGGCCTGCCCCGCATTGCCGGAAGCGCCCACCACCGAGGTGATGCTGATGATACGGCCGTAGCGCTGCTTCATCATGCAGCGCATCACGGCCCGGCTCATGCGAAACACGGCCTTCAGGTTGGTGTCGAGCACCGCGTCCCAATCGTCGTCTTTAAGACGCATCGCCAGCATGTCGCGAGTGATGCCGGCATTGTTGACGAGTACCTGCAGGCCGCCGCATTCGGTCACGATGCGGTTGACCAGCGCTTCGGCAGCGGCTGCGTCGTTCACATCGAGCGTCTGGCCCTGGCATCCTGGATAGGCGGCCAGGGTGCGGCTGATTTTCGCGGCGCCCTCATCGGTGGTGGCCGTGCCGGTCACCCTCAAGCCTTTTTTGGCGAGTTCCAGCGCAATGGCTGCGCCGATGCCGCGCGAGGCGCCGGTCACCAGCGCCACCTGTCCTTCAAACCTGATTTCGCTCATGCCAGCATCTCCTTCACGGCAGCCAGGGAAGCCGGATCAAACAAGGGCACCCCGGTCAATTCCGGATCAATCCGTTTCGCCAGACCCGCCAGCACCTTGCCCGGCCCGCACTCGACCAGCGTCGTCAAGCCCAGCGCCTTGATGGCTTGCACGCATTCGACCCAGCGCACCGGGCCAAAGGCCTGGCGATAGAGCGCCGCGCGGATGCCTTCGGCGCTGTTTTCGATGGTGACATCAATATTGTTGATGACAGGAATCTGGGGGGAAGCCAACGCGATGCCTGCCAGTTGCTCCTTGAGCCTGTCGGCTGCCGGCTTCATCAGGCTGGAGTGAAACGGCGCTGAAACCGGCAAGGGCAAGGCCCGTTTGGCGCCGCTGGCCTTGAGGATTTCACAGGCTTTGTCCACTGCGGCCTTGCTGCCGGCAATCACGGTTTGCATCGGGTCGTTGAAATTGACGGCTTCCACGATTTCAGGCGTATTGGAGCCAAAGGTTCGCACGGCTTCGGCACAACCTTCAATGACCTTGGCTGCTTCCATGCCCAGGATGGCAGCCATCGCGCCCCTACCTACAGGCACGGCGTCCTGCATGGCCTGCGCCCGAAAGCGGACCAGGGGCACGGCCTGCGCCAGGCTCAGCACGCCTGATGCGACCAGCGCCGAGTATTCGCCCAGCGAGTGGCCGGCCACCACGGCGGGCGCAAGGCCGGTTTCAGCCATCCAGACCCGGTAAGCAGCAACACCGGCCACCAGCATCACCGGCTGGGTATTGGTGGTCAGCGCCAGCACTTCCTTGGGACCGTCCTTGATGAGTTGGCCGATATCCTCAGCCAGTGCGTCGGAAGCTTCCGCCAGGGTTTGCCTGACGACAGGGTGATCGCCCCACGCGTCCAGCATGCCCACAGACTGGGAGCCTTGGCCAGGAAAAACAAAAGCAAACGATTTCAAATGATGACTCCGGTTATCAATCGCATAAAAAGAATTGGGCTCATTGTAGAAAGCTGGCGGACAGCCGCGCCGCGCCCTGTTTGTGCGGGATCAAGGCGGCACAGGCCGGCCAGCCGGCGCAAGAGGCTTGTATCGGTGCAGCAAACTTTGCACGCCCGCCTTCATGCAGTGAATCATTGCGGCAATGGCCAGCCACGGGTCCATCAGGTAGTCCCAGAGATTGGTCGATTCCATCAGTCCCAAAACCCATGCCAGCAGCCCCAGGCCAACCAGCGCCGGCAACAGCCGCAGCCCCTTGACCCAGAACACCAGCGACAGCGCCAGCAGCGCGCCGAGCATGCCAAACGAGCCCCACCCGAGCCGGTAAGCGTCCCAATCGCCCCATCCCAGGGCCACTGGATATAACAAGGCGGCAGCCACGGCGACGGCTCCGTTCAAGGCCATGCGTTCACGCCGCACCATGGCGGGCATCCCGAACAAGCGCTGGCACAAGCCCAGACAGGCCAGCGCCACCAGCGTCATGCTCAGGTCCGAACTGATGCCCCTGACATACGCCAGCAGCGGCAGATGCGCTGCGCCAGCGGGAAGCCACAACAGCACAAAACAGACGATCACGGCCCATTTGGCCCACCGCGTGGTGCCGTTGCGGCCGCTCAGCAGGCGCAGGCCCGCTGCGCACAACACCAGGTCAATGCCCAGCAGGGCCACCAGATCAGTGAGCGGCGGAAGCAGCATGGCGGGTCGCGTCGGGTTGAAGAACTTGCCGGGGATCAAGCCGGACATGCTTGATGCGGCTGCGGTGCCAGGTGTACACCAGGTGCAGGTAGCCATCGCGGCTTTGCAGCAGGTAGGGGTAAGAAAACTCCTGCAAACAGGTGGCCGAGCCGCACAGCTGGCGTTTGGCGCTGGCGACATCCGCCTGGATTTGCGCCTGGCTGGCGCCCTGCTTCTGGAGTTCATCGCCCAGCAGGCGTTCGTAGTCGCTGACTGGCAAACGGATTTCGGGCGTGGGGGACGATTCCACGACCCACGGAATGGCCCCCTCGAACGAGCCTGCCGCGCTGGTCTGCAGCAGCGCCAGAATTTCGCGATTTTTGGGTTTCGGGTTCAAGGCAAGCCACTGCTGGCTTGTGGCGGTCACGACGCCGGCCAGCGCTGAGTCCGGATTGGGCCAGGCGGTGGCATGGGTTGCTGACCAGGTTTTGCCTGCATCGACCGTCTCGGACGCCATCACGGCGGTGCTGTGGCCCGAGCGCATGTAAATTTGCGCCTGCCTGGCACTGCTCACCAGCACCACGGGTTGCAGGCTGGTCTGGCTGCGGGGAATGCGGGTTTTGTCGAGCACCTGTCCCTCAGGACTGATGCGCAGGATTTCAGCAAACTTGCTCACAAACTCGTGGTACACCGGCAAACCGATCTGCCCATCCTGGTAAAAAATCGGTGCCCCCTTGGCGAGCGTGCTGATATTGAGGAAAGGCGAAGTCACCAGCCTTCTCGGAAGGCTCCAGGACATGCCGTCATCGGTGGAGCGCAGCCAGGTGATGGAACTGCCCGCCCATCCGCCCACCGAGACATTGACCATCCACAGCACCAGTGAATCGTCAGGCATGCGGGCTATCACTGGATTGCCTATTTTTTTAACATAGCGCCACAAGCCCTGCTGCAGATGCTGGCGGTCCAAAAGCGTTGTTTCCTCGCTCCAGCGCAGGCTTTCCGGCTCCATCACGGAGGTCTTGATGACCACGTCCCCAGCCCCTTCACGTGAACCCGAAAACCATACAGCGCGCAAACGGCCATCGCGCAGTTCGACGATGGAAGCCGCATGAACAGCCTGACCGGGCGAGGAGGATGCAAACCGGGCATCGAAGTGAAAGCGGCCATCCGGCGACTGCTGTGGCGGCGGCAGGCTTGCCGTGGAGCCGACGGCTTGCGTGACGCGCAAGGCCCTTGCAGAAGCATCCGTCTGCTGGGGAAGGGTCAGAAAATCCGACGCTGGCAGGCGATTGGCAATTTTCCAGCCGGCCATCAGAAAAATCCCCAACAGCACCAGCGCTGCCATCAGGTTCATGCGGTGCTTAAAGCCTGGCATGCTTGACATTCAAGCGGCGTTCCGACTGCCAGGACCGGACCGATGGGTGCGGGCCGCCATCTCAGTACTTGAGAAGGACCGCGCCCCAGGTGAAGCCGCCGCCCACGCCTTCAAGCATCAGGATGTCGCCCTTTTTGACCTTGCCGCTGCGCACCGCTTCGTCCAGCGCCAGCGGAATCGACGCGGCCGAGGTGTTGCCATGCTCATCGACCGTGACAATCAGCTTTTCCAGCGGCAATTTCAGCTTTTTGGCCGTGCTGTGCATGATGCGCAAATTGGCCTGGTGCGGAATCAGCCAGTCGATATCGGTCTCCAGCAGTCCTGCCTTGGCCAGCGTTGCACGGGCAGCGCTTTCCAGCACCCCCACCGCCAGCTTGAACACGGCCTTGCCATCCATGGTGAGGAGCGGACTACCCAGTACCTGGCCACCCGACACATGGCCGGGAACGCACAAGATACCGACATGCTTGCCGTCGGCATGCAGGTCGCTGGCCAGAATCCCGGGTGTCTCCGAAGCTTCGAGCACCACGGCGCCAGCGCCATCGCCGAACAGCACGCAGGTGGTGCGGTCGGAAAAATCAAGAATGCGCGAAAACACTTCGGCGCCAATCACCAAGGCTTTGCTTGCCGCGCCGCTTTTGATCATGGCGTCAGCCACGGTCAAGGCATACACGAATCCGCTGCACACCGCCTGAAGATCAAAGGCCGGGCAACCGGCAATGCCCAGCTTGTGCTGCAGGATGCAGGCAACCGATGGAAACACCATGTCAGGCGTTGAGGTGGCGACAATGATCAGGTCAATGTCGGCGGCCTGCAAGCCGGCGGCTTCAATGGCCCGTTTGGCCGCTTCAAGCCCGAGGTCGCTGCTGGTCACGTCGGGCGCTGCAAAGTGCCGCGCCTTGATGCCGGTGCGCTCCACAATCCATTCGTCGGAAGTCTCAACGCCCTTGACGGCCAGTTCGGCGGCCAGCTGGGCATTGGTCAAACGGTTCGGTGGCAGGTAGCTGCCGGTGCCAGTGATGCGTGAATAACGGGTCATTGAATTAGTGTGCCGGGGTTGAAACGGTTGATTCGACGGACATGAAGGGCGCAGCCAGAGCCTCCTCGGCGGGAAGTGCGGCTCTTGCCGCTACCAGCAAAGGGGCTGCATGGGCAATGCGTTCGCGGACTCTTTCCAGCAGATTGTTCCGGGCCGCATCATAAGCCCGGCTCAAGGCCTGCTCGAAAGCAAATACATCGGCCGAACCATGGCTCTTGAACACCAGGCCGCGCAAGCCAAGCAACGCAGCGCCGTTGTAGCGCCGGTGGTCAAACCGCTTTTTAAACGCAGACAGCACCGGATAGGCCACCAGTGCCGCCATTTTTGTCAGCAGGTTGCGCGAGAACTCGGCCTTGATGTAATCGCCAATCATGTGCGCCAGGCCTTCGCTGCTCTTGAGCGCCACATTGCCGACAAAGCCGTCGCAGACCACCAGATCGGTCGTGCCCTTGAAAATGTCGTTGCCTTCGACATTTCCATAGAAATTGATGTCGCCGGAGTCGGAAGCGGCCCTGAGCAGACGGCCGGCTTTCTTGATCATGTCGCCGCCTTTGATCGCTTCTTCACCGATATTGAGCAGGCCGACTGTGGGCGAGGGAATTTCGGCAATGGCGGCGACCAGCGCGGAACCCATCACCGCAAACTGCAGCAGATGCTCTTCGGTGCAGTCCACATTGGCACCCAGGTCCAGCATGGTGGTTGCCTTGCCCCTTGCATTGGGCAACTGCGAGGCAATGGCGGGCCGGTCAATGCCTTCCAGGGTTTTGAGCACGTAGCGGGCAATGGCCATCAGCGCGCCGGTATTGCCGCCCGAGACCGCGACCTGGGCGCGGCCCTCCTTGACCTGGTTGATCGCCACCCGCATGGATGAATTCTTCTTGCGCCGCAGCGCAATTTCAATCGAATCGTCCATGGTGACCACCTCGCTGGCGGCCACGATTTCGCACCGCGCATGGGCCACAAGCTGGGCATGCAGGGAGTGAGCCGCAAGCACCTCGGGTTGCCCCACCAGAAGCAGTTCGGCATCCGGATGCGCCTGCAGGAAGGCCAGACTGGCCGCAAGGGTGACATCGGGACCGATATCGCCCCCCATGGCATCGACAGCAATCCTGATCATGCGCGGACCAGTTCAGTCAAAAATGAAAATTTAGGCAAAAGAAAGGCCCGCAGGATGAGTGCGGGCCAGCGCTTGGGACGTGAATTACGCTTCAGCTTTTGTTTTCAGCACTTTGCGGCCACGGTAAAAACCGGTGGGGCTGATGTGGTGGCGCAAATGGATTTCGCCGGTGGTGGACTCCACGGCAATACCCGGCACATTCAGTGCGTTGTGCGAGCGGTGCATACCGCGCTTGGAAGGGGACTTTTTGTTTTGCTGGACAGCCATGATTCGCTCCTGACAGGGTGATAGTGTTGGTAAATTTCGCACCAAATTTCGAAGTCTGGTGAACTGGTTACCTCTATCAATCCATAGAGGTCAGCATCACTACCTTGGTACGCGAAGCCCTAGATTATAGCCCGATACAAAACCGTTTCTAATTCATGGCTGATCTGGCGGCCCATCCGGATCGCACGCAAGCGCCACACTGACCGCCGAAATCAAGCTGCGCTACCCATTTTTCTTTTTCAACTGCGCCAGCAATGCAAAGGGATTGGGCTTTTCGTCCTGTTCGCCGGCTTCCTTGGCCAGCGCCTCCTCACCGACCTGCATGACCGGGGCGACAGGGCATTCGTCGTGCATGGGCACCAGCGGCAGGGCCATCAGCAACTCGTCCTCCAGCACGGCGAGCAGGTCAAACTGCGGCTCCATCACCAGCAGGTCTTCCTCGGACTCGTCGTCCTCAGCCATGGCGATGTCTTCAGTGGCGACAAACCGATACCACTGATCCACTTCAAGCGGCGTGGAAACCGTGCCCATGCAGCGCTGGCAGGTCAGCGGGACCGATGTTTTGGCTGTCAGGTGTAGCCAGACATCGCCATCTGCGCCCGAGCCCGGCCGCAACTCGGCGCTGGCTTGCCAGTTAATGGTCGAATCGGGCTCTAGCGCTCGCGCCTCCTGTGCGAGGCGCTCCATATTTTGTAGCAAAGTGGTTTCGATGAGCGGCACGCCCTCACGGGCAAAGGCCTGCATGTTGAGCCGACTGGCTTGAAGTGATTTGGACATGCCTGCAGTGTAAGAGAATCAAGGCATGAATCCTGCCACCACTTTTGCGCCCGCACACCCCGAAAACCCGGACCGGCCCACGCTCAGCCAGAAGGCCAGCCGGCCACTCGTCCTGGGCTCCACTTCACCCTACCGGCGCGAGCTGCTGCAGCGTCTGCAAATCCCGTTTGACGTGGCCGCGCCCGATGTCGATGAAACGCCACTGCCGCATGAAACGCCGCGCGCGCTTGCCGAACGCCTGGCGCTGGCCAAGGCCCGCGCCGTGGCCAGCGAATTCCCTCACGCCGTCGTGATTGGCTCCGACCAGGTGGCCGACCTGAACGGCCTGCCGCTGGGCAAGCCGGGCAATCATGAACGGGCAGTCATCCAGTTGCGCCAGATGCGCGGCCAGACCGTGATTTTCCAGACGGCGGTTGCCGTGGTTTGCCTGGAAAGCGGTTTTGAGCAGAGCAGCCTGGCCGCTGTCCGCGTCAAATTCCGCGACCTGAACGATGGCGAAATTGAAAACTACCTGCGCGCCGAGCAGCCCTACGACTGCGCCGGCAGCGCCAAAAGCGAAGGCCTGGGGATTGCACTGCTCGAATCCATCGACAGCGATGACCCGACCGCGCTGGTCGGCCTGCCGCTGATCCGCACCTGCAAAATGATCCAGGCCGCCGGTGTGGCGCTGCTGGCAAACCACAAGGCCGCCCCATGAGCATCGCCAAGGGAAAACTTTACCTGGTGCCCGCACCGCTTGATTTCGGCTGCGACAGCCAGGCCCCGCTGCAGGACGTGATGCCCCTGGGAACGCTGCAGGTTGCGGCCCGGCTGTGCTGCTGGATTTGCGAGAACGCCAAAAGCACACGCGCCTACCTCAAGCGCATCAACGAGCTGCATCCGCTGTCGGCGCCAGTCCAGGCGCTGCAGATTCAGGAGCTGCCGCGCGAGGTTCACAAAAAAGGCGACCACAGCGGCCACTTTGACGCCCGGCCACTGCTGGTGGCCGCCCTGGAAGGCCGCGACATGGGACTGGTCAGCGAAGCCGGCATGCCGGCGATTGCCGACCCGGGCTCCTCGGTGGTGCGCGCAGCGCATGACCTGGGCCTGCAGGTGGTGCCGCTGACGGGGCCGATGTCGCTGATGCTGGCGCTGGCGGCAAGCGGTCTCAACGGGCAGAATTTCGCGTTTGTCGGCTACCTGCCGCAAGACGCTTCCGGACGCTCCCAGCGCATCCGCGAACTCGAATCGCTGGCCCTGAAAACCGGCCAGACCCAGATATTCATTGAAACGCCCTACCGCAATGCCGCTTTGCTGCAGGGCCTGCTGCAAACGCTGCAGGGCAATACCCGACTCGCCCTGAGCTGCGGCATCACCTTGGGCAACAGCGTGTCGCGCAGCGCGCTGGTGAGCCACTGGAAACGCGACAAGCCGCAACTCCCGCTGGATCTGCCGACCGTTTTCTGCATTGGCCGCTGACCGGAATTTCAGGCAGTTTCCACAAAAAAGCCCGCATTTTGCGGGCTTTTTTCAAGTCCATCCGAACCTGTCAGCGCAAGGCCGGTATGGCCTGGAAAGCCTTCATCGCGCCCTCCCCCATGGCGGCGCCAAACTTCTTGGCCAGACGCTCGGCCACGTTCTCGCGGCGCGTGTAATCGATGATTTCCTCAACCTTGACCACTTCGCGCGCCACATAGTCGAGGTTCCCCAGATGATCGGCCAGGCCGAGTTCCACCGCCTGCTGGCCGTTCCAGAACAGGCCGGTGAACATCTCGGGCGTTTCCTTCAGCCGCTTGCCGCGCCCGGCCTTGACCACCGCGATGAACTGCTGGTGAATCTGGTCCAGCATGGCCTGCGCAAAAGCGCGCTGCTTGTCGCTTTGCGGACTGAACGGGTCAAGAAAACCCTTGTTTTCCCCGGCGGTCAGCAAACGGCGCTCAACGCCGAGCTTGTCCATCAGGCCGGAAAAGCCAAAACTGTCCATCAGCACGCCGATGCTGCCGACGATGCTGGCCTTATCGACAAATATCTGGTCAGCCGACACGGCGATGTAATAAGCGGCCGAAGCGCAGCTTTCTTCAACCACGGCATAGACCGGTTTCTTGTGCTTGGTCTTCAGGCGCAGGATTTCGTCGTTCATCATGCCGGCCTGCACCGGGCTGCCGCCTGGCGAGTTGATCAGCAGCACGATGGCCTTGGAGCCTTCGTCTTCAAATGCGGTGCGCAAGGCAGCATTGACAAACTCGGCGCTGGCGTCCGCTCCCTCGGCAATTTCACCCTTGATTTCAACCACGGCGGTGTGTGGAACGCTGGCATCGGTGACCGGGGTGCCGCGCTGCAGGGCCATCCACAGCAGGATGATGAAAAACAGCAGCCAGGACATGCGGACAAAGGTTTTCCAGCGGCGCGTGGCTTTTTGCTCCTCAAGCGTGGCAAATACCAGCTTCTCCAGCGTTGCCCGCTCCCAGCCCGGAACGCTGGAGGGATTGGCTTCGGAAGACTTTTTCGCTATTAATTCAGGAGCGGTATGTGCAGATGATGAAAGCGCTTCAGGCTGATTTGACTGATATCCAGGCTCCCTGGACGGGTCGAAGGAAGAGTCGGTGTTACCGGGTCGGTTGGAATCGTTCATGGGGCTAGTTTAGGGAAGTATTCAAAAGAGCAAGGGCTTGAGGTTGTAGGCGCCATGCCAGTAAACGACATCATCGCGTTCAGACAGCATGATTTTGACCAGCCCGCCCCGGCACGGTCCGCCAGTGCACTGACCGGTATCGGGCCGGTAGGCCGCGCCATGGCTGGCGCACAGCAGCCACTGGCCGCTGTCGTCGAATATCCGGTTCGGCTGCCAGTCCAGTTCCATCGCCACATGCGTGCAGCGGTTCAGGTAGGCCTGCGGCACTCCCTTGAAACGGATGGCAAAAGCGCGGCAGGTCTGGCCGGCATAGACCACGTCGAACGGGACGGCCAAGCCGCCATCCACCAGATCGCGGCTATTGCAAAGTGCTACCCACTCGTCCATCAGATCAAGCCCGGATCAACCGTTGGCCAGCAGCCAGTCCTGCAAATCCTGCACCGAGTGCGCCACATGCAGCGGATTGAGCACCGTGAAGGCCTCGGGCTCATGCGCGCCGTAGCTCACGCCGACGCTGGCGCAGCCGGCGTTCAGCGCCATCTGCAGGTCGTGCGTGGTGTCGCCGATCATCAATATCCTGCTGGCGGGAAGATCAAACTGCGCCATCAGCTCGTGCAGCATCAGCGGGTCGGGTTTGCCGGCGGTTTCGTCGGCCGTGCGGGAGCCATCAAAAACGCCTTTCAGTTCGACGCTTTGCAGCGCCTCGTCCAGTCCGCGCCGTGATTTTCCGGTGGCCACCGCCAGCCGGTGGCCGCGCGCCTTGAGGGCTTCGAGCAGCGGCAAAACGCCAGCAAACAGGCTCAGGTCGTTGAAGTGCCTGGCGTAGTGATGCCGGTAGCGCGCGCCCAGTTCCGGGTACTTTTCAGGCGGCACGTCGGGCGCGGCATGGGCCAGCGCCTGCATGAGGGCCATGCCGATGACGTAGGCGGCAGCCTTTTCAGTCGGC
Organism: Polaromonas naphthalenivorans CJ2; assembly: GCF_000015505.1. Classification (GTDB taxonomy): domain Bacteria; phylum Pseudomonadota; class Gammaproteobacteria; order Burkholderiales; family Burkholderiaceae_C; genus Polaromonas; species Polaromonas naphthalenivorans. The sequence goes on from NC_008781.1 coordinate 3,255,140, forward strand.
TCCTTGCCGCCCACATCGCACACCGCCGCCTGGATGCAGCGCACGATGATCTGGGTGGAGTCAAACAGCGTGCCGTCCCAGTCGAAGGCGATCAGGTCAAAGTTTCTGGTTTGCATGGCCCGGATTGTCGCCGCGAGAAATGACACGGCGCGACCCGTCCAGGCAATTCCTCAAGAATTCCCGGTTTCTTCGGGAGACGAGGAATGACGCGACGGCAGAAATTGCTGCAACTCCTCGGGCAAGGACGCCTGCAGCTGAACCGCCTTGCGGGTTTTGGGATGGTTGAACTTCAGGCTCCAGGCATGCAGGAACATGCGCTTGAGCGACGCAGAGCCCGCGCTGCTTCTTTGCAGCGCCTTGTTCAGTTCGAAATCGCCATATTTGTCATCGCCGGCAATCGGATGGCCCTCGCCGGCCAGATGCACGCGGATCTGGTGCGTGCGGCCGGTCTTGATGGTGACTTCGAGCAGCGTGAAAGGCGTCGCTGGCGCCAGCGGGTTGGCGGCAATCGGCGTTTTCACCTTGACCAGCGTGACCGAGCGCATGGCGTCGGGATGGTCGTTGGCCACGATCTTGACGCGCCGCTCGCCATTGGGCAGCAGGTATTTGTGCAGCGCCTTGTCAATCACGCGCTGGTTCGCCGGCCAGTTGCCGCTGACCAGCGCCAGGTAAACCTTGTCGGTTTCGCGCTCCCGGAACTGCTCCTGCAGCAGTTTCAGGGCCATGCGGCGCTTGGCAATCAAGAGGATGCCGCTGGTTTCGCGGTCCAGCCGGTGCACCAGTTCCAGGAAATCGGCCTCAGGCCGGGCCATGCGCAGCTGCTCGATGATGCCAAAGCTCACGCCGCTGCCGCCATGCACCGCCACGCCGGCCGGCTTGTCGATGGCGAGCAGGAAGTCGTCCTCGAACAGGATCGGGAATTCAGCGGCGGGCGCGTAGCCGCCGACGGTCGAGCTGGCGCCGTGGCGCGCGACTTCGGTCATCACGCTCTGCATCGCCTGGGCCTTCTGCTCGGCCCGCTCCGAGGTGCGCACCGGCGGCAGGCGCACGATGTCGCCGGCCTCGACGCGGGTGTCGGCATGCGCCCGGCCCTTGTTGACGCGCACTTCGCCGCTGCGGATGATGCGGTAAACATGGGTTTTGGGCACGCCCTTGAGCTGGCGAATCAGGAAATTGTCGAGCCGCTGGCCAGCGTAGTCTTCATCGACCGTGACCAGCGTCGCCTGCGGCAAAGCGGTGGCCGGCTCAGGCGTTTTAGGCGCTGCAGGCGCATGAATGGTGGGCTGGGCCGGAGCGACAGCAGGACGGAAAGGCGCTTTTGCCGGGCGTTTTGCCTTGCCAGAAGCTGCCCCTATAATGTGTTTCACTAGCGATACGCTGTAAGTAGTTGATTTGTCTGGAGTTTAGTCCACACCAATCCAAAGCCCCTGAAAAGGTCTGCGAACAGCCTCGCTGGAAGGTCGATGCCACTGATGGCAATTGCCCACAAGCGACGCGTGCCAGGCACCTCGCGACACGGGAATTGCCCTGCAGACGAGTCGATGCTTTGCGAATACAAACACGGAATACCAATGTGTGCAGCCTCGGGTCAAGAACTTTAGGCTGCATACGGATCCAGCTGAGATCAAGTCTTTTAACGGGTAGCCCTCTGATGACAACACGGGTCAGTCTGATTGTTAGTTGCCTGCAGCGCCCCCTAGCCCTGCTTTATGGCATAAATCAGCCTATAGCCCTTGCACAGCGTGCGCAATCAGCTACTAATTTTGTAGCAAACCCCGTCATATACCTGCTCACTCCATCCACGCGCCCACGCCCAGACTGACACTGGCCGACCGATTTTCGGCCGGCCAGTTTGCTGTCAAAAGCTCTCCGGCAATTCCCCACGTTCGCATTGCGTTGCTTCCCTGGTGTCGTTCAGCCATTTTTGGGCTTTAGAACGAAGAAGATTTAGGAACATTCATGAAACGCATGCTGGTAAACGCCACACAGGCCGAAGAACGCCGCCTGGCGATTGTTGACGGACAAAAACTCCTCGACTACGAAATTGAAATCGAAGGGCGCGAACAGCGCAAGGGCAACATCTACAAGGCCGTCGTCACCCGCGTCGAGCCGTCGCTGGAAGCCTGCTTTGTCGATTACGGCGAAGACCGCCACGGCTTTTTGCCGTTCAAGGAAATCTCCAAGCAATACTTCACGCAGGGCGTGTCGGTCAGCCAGGCGCGCATCAGCGATGTGATCCGCGAAGGCCAGGAACTGCTGGTCCAGGTTGAGAAGGAAGAGCGCGGCAACAAGGGCGCGGCGCTGACCACCTTTGTCTCGCTGGCCGGCCGCTACGTGGTCTTGATGCCCAACAACCCGCGCGGCGGCGGCGTGTCGCGCCGCATCGAAGGCGAAGACCGCGCCGAGTTGAAAGAGGCCATGGACAAGCTGGAATACCCCGGCGGCATGAGCATCATCGCGCGCACCGCCGGCATCGGCCGCAGCGCGCCCGAGCTGCAGTGGGACCTGAACTACCTGCTCAAGCTCTGGACCGCGATTGACGGCGCCGGCAAGGGCGGCAAGGGCGCTTTCCTGATCTACCAGGAATCGAGCCTGGTGATCCGCGCCATCCGCGACTATTTCAACAGCGACATTGGCGACATTCTGTTCGATACCGACGACGTGTACGAGCAAGCCCGCCAGTTCATGGCGCATGTGATGCCCGAGCACGAGCACCGCGTCAAGCGCTACCGCGACGACGCGCCGCTGTTCTCGCGCTTCCAGATCGAGCACCAGATCGAGTCGGCCTATGCGCGCACCGTGCAGCTGCCTTCGGGCGGCGCCATCGTGATTGACCACACCGAAGCGCTGGTGTCGGTGGACGTGAACTCGGCGCGCGCCATCAAGGGCGGCGACATCGAGGAAACCGCCACCCGCACCAACCTGGAAGCTGCCGACGAAGTGGCGCGCCAGATGCGCCTGCGCGATCTGGGCGGCCTGATCGTCATCGACTTCATCGACATGGAAGAGTCGCGCAACCGCCGCGACGTGGAAAACCGTTTGCGCGACGCGCTGCGCCAAGACCGCGCCCGCGTGCAGTTCGGCACCATCAGCAAGTTCGGCCTGATGGAAATGAGCCGCCAGCGGCTGCGCCCGGCCCTGTCAGAAGGCGCGTCGATTCCGTGCCCGCGCTGCGGCGGTTCCGGCCACATCCGCGACACCGAAAGCTCGGCGCTGCAGATTTTGCGCATCATCCAGGAAGAGTCGCTGAAAGACAGCACGGCTTCGGTGCTGTGCCAGGTGCCGGTCGATGTGGCCTCGTTCCTGCTGAACGAAAAGCGCTCGGAAATCAGCAAGATCGAAATGAAGCAGCGCATCAACGTGCTGCTGGTGCCCAACAAGACGCTGGAAACGCCGAACTACCGACTGGAGCGCCTGAAGCACGACGACCCGCGCCTGGACAACATCGAGGCCAGCTACAAGATGGCCGACGAAGCGGAGGACGCCACCACGGTGACGCGCCGCAGCCAGGAAAAGCACAACAAGCAAGAACCCATCATCAAGGGCGTTCTGCCCGACGCACCGGCCCCGATTGCCCCGCCAAAACCAGTGGCCGTGGCGCCGGTTGCGGCCAAGGCACCGCTGCCTGCGCCGCCGGTTCATGTTCCCGCGCCTGCTGCGGCAGAAAAAGGGCTGTTCGGCTGGATCAAGAACCTGTTCGGCATGGCCGAAGCACCAGCGCCAGCGCCGGCCCCGGTTCTCAGGGAAGTGAAAAAGGATGCGCCCCAGGGCGATGCGCCGCGTGAAGGCCGCCCTGCCGAAGGACGCGGTGAACGGCCCGAGCGTGGCGAGCGTGCAGAGCGTGGCGGCCGTGATGGCCGCCGCAGCGGTGGCCGTGTCCGTGGCGAAGGCGCTGCGCCCGAAGGCCGCGCCGAGGGTCGTCCCGATGGCCGCAACGCTGAGCGCCGTGAGCGCAACCCTGAAGGACGCGCCGAAGGTGGCCGTCCCGAGCGCCAGGAACGGCCGGAACGCCAGGAGCGCCCGGCCGGCGAGCCCCGCGCCGAAAATCGCAATGAAGGCCGCAACGACAGCAGCGAAGCCCAGCCGCGCAATGAAGGCCAGGCCCGCGAAGGCCGCGGTGAGCGCAACCGTCCACGCGCTGACCGGCCCGAGCGCGCCGAGCGTCCGGAACGCGGCGAGCGCATTCCGCGCGATGCCGTAGAGCAGGATCTGGCCCTGGCCAACCAGGCCGCCATGGCTGCGGCCATGGGTGGTGAAACCGTTGCCCCGCGTCAGGAACGTCCGGCACAGGACGTGGGCCGTGAGGGTGAGCGTCGCCAGCAGGGTGGACGTGGTGAAGGCCGCAATGATGGCCGCGCTGAAGGGCGTGGCGAGGAATCGTCCGGCGAAGGCCGGCGCGAGCGTGGCGAACGGGGCGGCGAGCGCGGTGGTGAACGCACCGGCCGCCGCAATGAACGCAGCAGTGAGCGCGCAGACGTGAATGCCGCACCGTTGGCAGTCGCGCAGGCCGACAGCTTTGACGCCGCCCATCCGGCCGTGGTGTCCGCCCTGGACGAGGCCGGCAATCCGGTCGCACCGGTTTCATCGACCGACGTTCAGGCTCGCCGCCCTGAAGGCCAGGAAGAAAGCCAGGAGCGCCAGCCGCGCGAACGCCGCAGCCGTGACCGCTATGGCCGCGACCGCCGTGAACGGGGCGAGCGCAGCGAGCAGGCCGTCGAGGGTCAGGAAACCGCTGAAAAATCCGCCGTTTTTGAACCAAATCCGCCTTTTGCGCACGAAGCACGGGCACCTCTAGCTACTGAATTGGTAGCGCCAGCGATGCCGGCCGCGCCGGTGACGGCTCCGGCCACTCCAGCGCCAGTGCTGGCAGCCGCGCCGCTGCCTGCTGCAACTGCAGCGCCTGCACCCGTGCCGGCACCGATGGCCAATGCCCTACCCAAGGTCCAGGCCTACGACCTGCCTTTGCAGGACCTGGCCCAGGTTGCCGAGAGTTCCGGCCTGCAATGGGTCAATTCCGACGCCGCCAAGATCGCTGAAGCCCAGGCGGCCATCGCGGCCGAGGTCAAGCCGATCCAGGTGCCGCGCGAGCGCCCTGCCCCGGTGGTGTCGGAAGAAGCACCGCTGGTGCTGGTCGAAACCAGGCGCGACCTGGGCAGCCTGCCGCTGCCGTTTGAAAAGTCAGCGAACTGACGACCCGGCCTGCAACTGGCCTGCGCTTCTGAAAAGGAGCGCAGGCCACACGGCACAAGCCAAAGCCGCATCTTCCGGGATGCGGCTTTTTTTTGCGCGCGCAAGGACAGGCACGGCGAATGCGCAGCGCAGTTCATCAATCAAGGAAATGTTTCCCGCCCTCCGGAGAGAGGTTTGCCGCCGCTGCCTTGAGGCTGCAAGCCCGGGCCGGTCAACGGCTCAGTTGACTGAACGGTTAAAGGTTAAAGCTGGGCGGCCCGCTTGTAGGCTTCGATGGCGGCGGCTTCATCCTCGCGCTGCTCGGCCAGCAAGGCCAGGGCGCGCCAGGCCTTGCGGTGCAGCAGCTTGTCCTGCAAGGCGGGCGCGGCCTGGCTCAGGAGCTGGCGCGCCTTGCCCCAGAGCTGGCGGCTCAGGCAGGCCATGCCGGCCAGGTACTGAAGCTTGGGATCGCGCGGGTGGCTGACGTGCGCGGCCTCGATGCGCGCCAGCCATTCGGCGTCCAGCGTGTCCATGCCGGCTTCGAGCACGGTGATCAGCTTGATGCGCAGGTTGTCGCCCAGCTCCGAGCGCGGCTCCAGCATGCGCTCCCAGACCGGCACCAGCCAGGAACGCGCCAGCGCCGCATCGCCATGCAGGCCCATCAGGCGGGAAGCCGCGTGGATGGCCAGCTCGGGCATGGCGCGCTCGCTGTCGTCGAGCCGCGCCCAGGCCTGCTGCAACTGCATCGGGTCATGCGCTTCATTGAGCAGTTCGAGCGCCAGGCCGCGCACGATGCTCTGCGCCGCAGTCGGCGAGAAAGCGCGGTGCTTGGCCAGCAGCCGCGCGGTTTCCAGCGCCTGCTGGGTCTGGCGCCCGTAGCGGGCAGCGCGCAGCTTCATGCGCAGGGCCAGCGTGCGCCGGGCAGCGCCTTGCGGCAGCTGGCCGAGCCAGTCGAGCGCGGCGCTGGCGTCATGGTCTTCCAGCGCCCAGCGGGCGGCGCGAAACTGCACGCCCTCGCGCACTTCCTGGGCATGGCGCGCGGCCGAATTCTGCAGCGCCAGCTGCAGATGCTGGTTGCGCAGGGCCTTGTTTTGCAGCGCCTGCGCGCTTTCGGCCACCAGCAGGTGCGACAGCGAACGCAACTGGCTGGCCAGGCTGTCGCTGTGGCCGGTGGGATGGCCGGATGTGTCGGTGGCGACGCCCAGGCTTTTTTCCTGCGCCAGCGCATTCTGTGCCGATTTGGAGGCGCGGATGTAGCGCCCGGCCATCAGGTGGGCCAGCGCGTCCATGAGGGCGCCGTACATGGCGCGCTCTTTTTGCTGCGCGCGCCAGCGCCGCGCCTCGACCGGCAGCGAAAACAGGGCCGACAGCGCGCGCGAGGCCAGATGGAGCAGCATGAACAGCCCGACCAGCAGCAGCACCATCAGGTTCAAGGAAATATCGACCCGGTGCGGCGGCCAGAACACGGTGACGACCGCCTGGTTGTTGCCGGCGAACAAGGCCACCGCGACGGCGATGCCAAACAGGGCCATGAACCAGAGAGCGGCGCGCATGCTATTTTTGGCCCGTGCAGCGGTTGGCGCGGTCAGCGGCCCGCGGCCGCAGTGGACAGCGCGGCCATGGTTTCGTCGAGCCGGGGCAGTTCGGTGTTTTTGAGCTGGCCCTGCACTTGGGCCAGCAGCTGAAGGGCGGCCTGGGTTCTGCGCGCGGCCGGGTCAAAGTATTTGCCCAGCCAGTTGCTGGCGTTGAGCAGGTCGGCGCGCGCCGCGTCGGTCTGGCGCGAAAACAGCGCCAGGCGCGCATTGAGCAGCCTGAGCTTGAGGTTTTCGCGCAGGAAAAACGCCTGGTCGGGCGCCAGCAGCGCCGCTTCGGGCCGGTCGATGCGGCTGACGCGCAGCAGCTGGCTGGCCTCCAGCCACAGGCTGCCCAGCACGCGCCGGGACCAGGCCTGCAGCGCCTGCGTGTCAAGGCCCGGCAGCCAGGACTTCGCCGGAGCCGCTATGCCGCCTGTACTGTCTTTGGGCTCGGCGGCGATGGCATCGACCGGGCGTGCAATGCTGTTGCCGGCCATTTCATTGGCCACCGGCAGCTCATCGACCAGCCGGGCCAGCTCGTCGAGCTTGAGCATCAGGGCCGGCACATCGGCGACGCTGGCGCCCTTGATGCGTTCGATATCGCGGGTGATGGCGCGCTGCAGCGGGTTGAGGCGCGGCTGGGCGGCGCGCGTCAGGCGCATGTCGGCCGATTTGAGCGCGGCCAGCAGGGGCTCGGCGCTGCCGGTCAGCAAGGCCCGCTGCTGGGCCAGCCGCAGGTCGGACTCGACATCGACGACCAGGTTTTCATCGCGCGAGCGCGACAGGCTCTGCATCAACTCTTCGAGCTGCGTGCGCTGCAGGCTGACTTCGCTCAGGCGGGTTTCCTGCAGGGCCAGTCGCACCGACAGTTCGCGGGCGCTGTCCTGCGCCTCGCGCGCCAGGGCACGCGCCTCGATGGACTGGGCGCTGGAATCGGTGGTGCGACGGGCGAGTTCTTCCTGGATGGCACCCAGCTTTTGCCACAGCAGCGCGCTGCCGAGCAGGCCGGCAGCGGCCAGTGCCGCCACGACCAGCGCCCAGCTGCGCGGCACCAGCCAGGCGTCCGGCATGGCGGCGCTGGGCGCAACGGGAGCAAGCCCGCGCTCGGGCACCGGCTCGTCCTGGGGCGCGGGGCGAGGCAAAGGGGGCAAGGCTGAAGGGCTGTCGCTCATGGATAGTGCGATTCTATCGAGCCAAGCGCCTGCCGGATGTCCTTGAGCGCCGGGCGTGACTCCACAACAACACCCCAGCCGGCGGCCCGCACGGCCTGGGCAATCCGGGGATGGGTGGCCACGGCGCGGGCGCGGCCCCAATCGACGCCTTGCAGCCCCGCCTGCCCGACCAGGTTGGCCACGGCTTCGGAACTGCTGAACAGCCAGACCGAGCCGTCGGCACTGGCTTGGCGCGCGCGAGCGACCTGCGCGTCGGTCAGGATGGGCGCGCGGCGCTGGTAAACGCCGACAAAATCGACGCTGGCGCCAGCGCCTTGCCACTGGCGAACAATCCAGTCGCGCCCGGAGGTGGCGCCTTGGGCGCCGGCGCTTTGGCCGCGCACGATCAGCACCTTGCGGCCCTGCCAGTCACGCGCGCCAACGACCCGCCACAGCGCTTCGGAGTCGAACTGGCTGGCGTCGGCCGCCGGCGCATCAATCTGCGCGGCAGGAACGCCGGCCGCCCGCAGCGCGGCCACCGTGCCGGGGCCGGGCGCCATGAAACGCAGGCCTGGCGGGATTCGGCGCAGCCCACTGTTTGCTATGTTATTAATAGCTGCCTGCGCATATCCACCTTGCGCAAAAGCCTTATTTTCCTTAAAAAAGTGCTCCACCGCATGGCCGCTGACGAACAGGCAGGCGGCGTAAGCGTCCAGCGCCAGCCAGGCGTCCCCGAGCGCCTGCGCATCGGCAGCGCTGCCAACGGGCGCGATGTCGATCAGCTCGAACGCCTCGGCGGCGATGCCGGCCTGCTCCAGTTGCCGAACCCACAGCGCGGCGTCGGGCGCGGGCCGGGTCACGATCACGCGGGCGGTCGTCACGCCGGCTCCGGCCTCAAGCCGCTGGCGCGTTGCTGGCCCAGACCGCGCCGCCGGCGCGCAGTTGCGCCGCCACCGCGTCGCCCAGCGCCTCGGCCTCGGCAAAGCTGCGCACCACGGCGGTTTGCCGCACCTGCACCAGCGGCGCGGGCAACACCGCTGAAACGCCGGAAGACGCATCGGCCGTGGCCGGGTCGCCCCAGGCGGCGTCGAGCTGCAAGGCGCCATCGCTGCCGGCGGTCACGAAAGCGGCCAGCGGCATCGAGCAGCTGCCGCCCATGGCGCGCGAGACGGTGCGCTCGGCCGTGACCGCCAGCCAGGTCGGCTGGTGCGCCAGCGTGGCCAGCGCGGCGATGAGGTCGGCGCGGTCGGCCCGCACTTCGATGCCCAGCGCGCCCTGCCCGGCCGCCGGCAGCATGTCGGTGGGCGCGAACGTGTGGCGAATGCGCGATTCGAGGCCCAGCCGCTTGAGCCCGGCGGCGGCCAGCACGATGGCCTGGTACTGGCCCTCGTCGAGCTTGCGCAGGCGCGTATCGAGGTTGCCGCGCAGGGGCTGGATGGCGAGGTCGGGCCGCAGCGCCTTGAGCAGCACCAGCCGGCGCAGGCTGGAGGTGCCGACCACCGCGCCGGGCGGCAACTCGGCCAGCGACGCAAAATCATTGGACACAAAGGCATCGTGCGGGTCTTCGCGCTCCAGGACGCAGGCCAGCGCGAAGCCTTCGGGCAGGTCCATCGGCACGTCTTTCAGCGAATGCACCGCCAGGTCGGCCCGGCCTTCGCTCAGCGCGACTTCCAGCTCCTTGACGAACAGGCCCTTGCCGCCGACCTTGCTCAGCGAGCGGTCCAGGATCTGGTCGCCCAGGGTCGTCATGCCCAGCAGCTCGACCTGCCAGCCCAGGCGCGACTCAAGCAGCGCCTTGACATGCTCGGCCTGCCACATCGCCAGGCGGCTTTCGCGCGTGGCAATGACCACCTTGAGCGTTGAAGGAAAAGTTTGAAGCGCTGCTGCCACTGGTAACCCGTCGGTAATCTATAGAGGGAGTGAATGCTAGCATGGGCGCTTTTCTGTATTTGCTCCAGCACCAAAGGGTCAGAATGCCAGTTTCCGCACGCATGAAAAAAGTCAGTGACAACGCCGGCCAGGCGGCTCAAGCCAGCCCCACGGAGACCGGCAAGCCCGCCAGGCCTTCGGTTCGCGCCAAAAACAACGAACGCCCACTGGTGGAAGACATCCGCCTGCTGGGCCGCATCCTGGGCGACGTGATCCGCGACCAGGAAGGCGTGGCCGCCTATGAGCTGATCGAGCAGGTGCGCACGCTGTCGGTGGCGTTCCGGCGCGATGCCGACCAGGAGGCCGACAAGGCGCTCAAGGCCCTGCTCAAGGACTTGAGCGGCGACCAGACCGTCAGCGTGATCCGTGCCTTCACCTATTTTTCACACTTGGCCAATCTGGCCGAGGACCGCCACCACATCCGCCGCCGCGCCATTCACGAGCGCGCCGGCGACACCCAGGAAGGCAGCATCGAAGTCGCCCTGGCGCGCCTGCGCTGGGCCGGCATTGCGCCCAAGGCCATCTCGGACACGCTGGCACGCAGCTTTGTCTCGCCGGTGCTGACCGCCCACCCGACCGAAGTGCAGCGCAAAAGCATCCTGGACGCCGAGCGCGGCATTGCCCAGCTGCTGACGGCGCGCGACAGCATCAAGGCGATGGCGCTGGCCGTGAGCAGCGCCAAGGATGCCTTGAGCCCGCGCGAACTGGCCGCCAACGAGGCGCAGCTGCGCGCCCGCGTGATGCAGCTGTGGCAAACCCGGCTGCTGCGCTTTTCAAAACTCACCGTGGCCGATGAAATCGAAAATGCGCTGAGCTACTACGAAGCGACCTTTTTGCGGCAGATTCCGAAGATTTACGCCAACCTGGAGCGCGAGCTGGGCAACCAGCCGGTCCACAGCTTCCTGCGCATGGGCCAGTGGATTGGCGGCGACCGCGACGGCAACCCGAATGTCAATGCCGACACGCTGAACTACGCCCTCGGCCGGCAGGCCGACGTGGCGCTGCGCCACTACCTGACCGAGGTGCACCTGCTGGGCGCCGAGCTGTCGATGTCGGCCATCCTGGTCGAATGCAGCGCCGAGATGCAGGCGCTGGCCGAAAGCTCGCCCGACACCAACGAGCACCGCCAGGACGAGCCCTACCGCCGCGCGCTGACCGGCGTCTATGCCCGGCTGGCCGCCACGCTCAAGGCGCTGACCGGCGGCGAGGCCGCGCGCCATGCCGTCGCGCCGCAAAACCCCTATGGCAGGGCCGAAGACTTTCTGGCCGACCTGCGCACGCTGGAGGCATCGCTCAAGTCCCACCACGGCGAAGCGCTGACGGCCCAGCGCCTGCACCCGCTGATCCGCGCCGTGGAAGTGTTCGGCTTTCACCTGGCCACGGTCGATTTGCGCCAGAGTTCGGACAAGCATGAAGAAGTCGTGGCCGAGCTGCTGGCGGTCGCGCGGATTGAACCTGGCTACGCCAGCCTGGACGAAGCGGCCAAGCGCGCGCTGCTGCTCAAGATGCTCAACGACGCCCGGCCGCTGCGGGTGCTTGGCCATGTGTATTCAGGCCTGGCCCAGATTGAACTGGCGATTTTCGAAGCCGCCAGGACAGCGCGCGCCCGCTTCGGCAAGGAAGCGATTCGCCACTACATCATCAGCCACACCGAAACCGTCAGCGACTTGCTCGAAGTGCTGCTGCTGCAAAAGGAAGTCGGCCTGATGCACGGCCTGCTCGACGATGCGCAGGACCAGATCGGATCGAGTTGCGACCTGATCGTGGTGCCGCTGTTTGAAACCATCGAAGACCTGCGCAATGCCGCGCCCATCATGCGCGAGTTCTATGCGCTGCCGGGCGTGGCCGCGCTGGTCCAGCGCAGCGGCGCCGAGCAGGACATCATGCTGGGCTACAGCGACAGCAACAAGGACGGCGGCATCTTCACCAGCAACTGGGAGCTGTACCGCGCCGAAATCGCGCTGGTCGAGCTGTTCGACCAGCTGGCCGTCTCGCACGGCATCACGCTGCGCATGTTCCACGGCCGGGGCGGCACCGTCGGCCGGGGCGGCGGCCCGAGCTACGAGGCGATTCTGGCGCAGCCTCCCGGCACGGTGCGCGGCCAGATCCGCCTGACCGAGCAGGGCGAGGTGATCGGCTCGAAGTACGCCAACCCGGAAATCGGCCGGCGCAACCTTGAAACCCTGGTCGCCGCCACGCTGGAGGCCACGCTGCTGCAGCCGACCAAGCCGGCGACCCCGGCCTTCCTGCAGGCCGCCGATCAGCTCTCGCAGGCCAGCATGGCCGCCTACCGCGCGCTGGTGTATGAAACCCCGGGCTTCACCGAGTATTTCTTCAGCGCCACGCCGATCCGCGAGATTGCCGAACTCAACATCGGATCGCGTCCTGCCTCGCGCAAGCCGTCGCAAAAAATCGAGGATTTGCGCGCCATTCCCTGGGGCTTCAGTTGGGGCCAGTGCCGCCTGACCCTGCCGGGCTGGTACGGTTTTGGCAGCGCCATCGAGCAATTCCTGGGCCAGGGCGGCTCGCCCGAGAGCCGCAAGGACGCGCTGGCGGTGCTGAAAAAAATGTACCGCCAGTGGCCGTTTTTCCGCACCCTGCTGAGCAACATGGACATGGTGCTGGCCAAGAGCGACCTGGCGCTGGCCTCGCGCTACTCTGAACTGGTGGCCGACGCCAAGCTGCGCAAAAAGATTTTCACGGCCATTGATGCCGAGTGGCACAAGACCGCGCAGGCCCTGAGCCTGATCACCGGCGAGAAGCAGCGGCTGGCCGGCAATGCGGCGCTGCAGCGCTCGATTCGCCACCGCTTTCCCTATATTGATCCGCTGCATCACCTGCAGGTCGAACTGGTGCGCCGCTACCGCGCCGGCCAGACCGACCAGCGCGTGCAGACCGGCATTCACATCTCGATCAACGGGATTGCGGCAGGCTTGCGAAATACTGGCTGACGCACAGTATCGGCGCGGTCCTACAAACAGGGAGGCGCCCTCCGATGGCGCCTGGAGTTTGCGGGTTCTAGCATAAGGTTATGCGCCAAAAGACGCGTCACCTTCAGGAGACCTGCAAACCATGACCACTTCCCATGCTTCCCATGCCGAGGTCGAGGCGGTTCAGCGCCGTTCACTGAGCAATGAACGGGTGTCCAGCGACTTCATGGCGCTTGCCTCTCACATGATGCATTGCCAGCGTTCGCGCGGCCGTTTCTTCACCGTGCGAGTCACGCTTGAAACCCTGCATGCCATCACCGCGCCCCGACTGGTCACGACCGGCGCGGCGCTGGTGGCCTGCAGCCTGGGCCTGCTGGGCCTGGGCTTGCTGACGATGGCCTGAAGCGGGTGAACCCTGCCGTCCTGGAGCGGCTGGCAACGCTCAGCCCGCATGCCCGAAAAATCCTCCTTTCCCATGATGAACCCGCCGAGCCGCCGATCCGGGCAGAGTTGTTCGGTATTCAGCGCTTCGAGGAGCACGGCTGCAGCCTGGCGCAGGCGCAGGTCATTGAAACCGACGCCCAGTCGCTGCGCCACGCGCCGTTTTTTCCGCGCGTTGAAGAAAACCTGGCCGCGTTGCGGGCCTCCTATGACTATGTTGCGCTGACCTCGCTCAGCGGCCACTACGCCACGCCGGCCGCCGAATGGCTGCTGGACAATTTCCCGCTGATCGAAGCCCAGCTGCAGCAAATCCGCGAAGGGGTGCCGCGCCGCTTTTATGCCCGGCTGCCCAAGCTGGCCGCCCTGCCGCTGCAGGGACTGCCGCGCGTGTACGGCATCGCCTGGGCCTATGTGGCGCACACCGACAGCGTGCTGAACCCGGAAGTGTTCACCGCCTTCCTGAACGCCTACCAGACCTGCAGCGAACTGCGGCTGAGCGAGTTGTGGGCCCTGCCGACGACGCTGCGCGTGGTGCTGCTCGAAAACCTGCGCCGCATGGCCGACGACATTGCGCTGAGCAAGCTGGCGCGCGAAGTCGCCCATGCCGTCTGGGACAGCGGACAGAAACTGGACGACTCCGACCTGGATGCCGTCAGCAGCCTGATGCAGCAGCGCGGCGTGCAGCGCAGCTACCTGACCCAGCTGTGGCAGCGCATGCCGACCGAGTTGCCGGCCAATTTGCCGACACTGGTGCGCTGGACCGCCAAGAACTGCCCCGACGGCCATGCGCTGATGCTGGAAAGCCAGAGCGCGCAGGTGGCGTCCAACCTGACCGTCGGCAACATCATCACCACGCTGCGCGTGATTGGCCAGATTGACTGGGTCGATCTGATCGAGCCGGTCAGCCGGTCCTTGCAGGTGCTGCGGCAGTTGCCCGGGTTTTGCCACGAAAGCGAACTCACGCGCCAGCAGATCACCCGCGCCATGGAGCAGCTGGCGCGCGACAGCGGGAAAACGGAGCGCGAAACGGCCGAAGCCGTCGTCAAGGCGGCCCAGGCCGTACCCGACAGCCTGCCGGCGGACGCCGCCGAGCGAACCGCCGGCTTCTACCTGATCGGCGGCGGCCGCGCGCAACTGGAAGCGGCCCTTGGCCTGCCCGCGCAGCGTGCCTTGAAGCGCAGGAACTGGCGCAGGTGGCGGCTGCCCCTGTATATCGGCGTCATCGTCCTGGCAACGCTGTTGGTGGTGCTGCTGGCCGCGCGCCATGCCGACTGGCAGCGGTGGCCGGCCCTGGTGGCGCTGTTCCTGCTGGCCGGACCCGCCTTCGAGGCGGCTTCAGCTTTCGTGCATCGCCTGATTGCCGAGTCGCTGCAGGTGCAGCCCCTGCCCCGGCTCAGTTTCCCGGACGGCATCACGCCCGGGCACCGGGTTCTGGTGGTGATCCCGACGCTGCTGACTTCTGGCGCGTCCAGCCATGAACTGGTGCGCCAGTTGGAGTTCCACTGGCTGGCCAACCGCGAAAACGAAGCCCAGTTTGCCCTGCTGACCGACTGGGTCGATGCGCCTGGCGCCACCCTGCCCGGCGACGCCGGCCTGCTGCACGGTGCGCTGGCCGAGCTGGCTGCGCTGAACGCGCGTTATCCGGCGCCAGCCGGCTGCCCGCCGCGCTTTTTGCTGCTGCACCGGCCGCGCAGCTGGTGCGAAACCCAGCAACGCTGGCTGGGCTGGGAGCGCAAGCGCGGCAAGCTGGAGCAGTTGCTGCGCCTGCTGGCCACCGGCAGCATGGAAGGCTTCATGCCGCTGGCAGCCCCATTGCGGCTGGCGGACAACATCCGCTACGTGGTCACGCTGGACAGCGATACCGGCCTGCCGCCCGGCGCGCTGCGCGAACTGGTGGCGATTGCCGCCCATCCCCTGAACACACCGCAGCTTGACAGCGGCCTGCGCCGGGTCGTCGGCGGCTACGGCATCCTGCAGCCGCGCATGGTGACGCCCCTGCCCGGCCCGGCCCAGAACACCGCCTACCACCGGCTGTTCGCCGGCCGCTGCGGCATCGACCCCTACAGCAGCGGCGTGTCCGACGTGTACCAGGATTTGTTCGGCACCGGCAGCTTCAGCGGCAAGGGGCTGCTGCATGTCAAGGCCGTGCATGCCGTGCTGGACCAGCGCCTGCCCAGCGAGGCCGTGCTTAGCCACGATTTGCTTGAAGGCAGCATTGCGCGCTGCGGCTTTGTCAGCGATGTGGTGCTGGTCGAGGACGCGCCGCACCATGCCGGCGTGGCCGCATCGCGCCAGCACCGCTGGACGCGCGGCGACTGGCAGCTGATTCCACTGCTCTGGAACGCACGAAAGTACGGCATTGACGCCCTGGGCGTCTGGAAAATGATTGACAACCTGCGCCGCTCGCTGGTGCTGCCGGCCGCGTTCGTCCTGCTCGCCTGGGTGATCTTTACCGGCGCACTGCCCCTGGGCACGGCATTTTTGGCGGTCATTGCGGCGCTGCTGGCCGGGCCGCTGCTGGGCGCGCTGGCGGGCCTGGTGCCAACACGCACGGGCATTGCCTGGCGCCACTTTTTTCGCGGCGGGCGCGCCGAGTTGCGCAGCACGCTGGGTGCGGCCGCCTGGCAGTTCAGCCAGATACCGGCGCAGGCGCTCATGCTGCTCGATGCGGCGCTGCGTTCCGTCTGGCGCATGGCCGTCAGCCGCCGCCGGCTGATGGAATGGACCACGGCGGCGCAGGCGCAGTCTGCGTCGCGCAACGAGTTGTTCGTGTTCGTGCGCCAGCATGCGCCCGCATCGCTGCTGTGCGCGGCGCTGGCCATGACCGCGCCCTGGGCCGTCCATCCGTGGGCCGGCATCATCCTGTTCCTGTGCTGGGGCGCGTCACCGCTGGCCACCTGGTGGGCCAGCCAGCCCCGTTCAAGCCGCACGGCGCATGCGCTGCACGCCGGGGACAAGCGCTACCTCTTGGCGCTGGCGCGCGACACCTGGCGTTTTTTCGAGCGCTGCGTCGGCCCCGACGACAACCACCTGCCGCCCGACAACCTGCAGCTGGCGCCAGACCCCACGTTGGCGCACCGCACTTCGCCGACCAACATCGGGCTGTACCTGCTGGCCGTCTGCTGCGCCCGCGAATTCGGCTGGATCAGTACCGGCGAAGTCGTCAAGCGGCTTGAAGGCTCGCTCGGCAGCATTGACAAGCTCAGCAAGCACAACGGCCACCTGCTCAACTGGTACGACACCCGCACGCTGGAGGTCATGCATCCGGCCTATGTGTCGGCCGTGGACAGCGGCAACCTGGCCGGCCTGCTGCTGGCCGTGGCGCAGGGCTGCATCAAGCTGGCGCAGGACGATGCCCACGGCAGCGAGGACCGGCCAGCGCTGCTCAGCCTGGCCGAGCGCTGCCGCAGCCTGTACCGCGCGATGGATTTCAGGGGACTGTATGACGGCAAGCGCCACCTGTTCCATATCGGCCTGCGGGTGGACGAGCAGGTGCTCGACGCCAGCTACTACGACCTGCTGGCGTCCGAGTCGCGGCTGACCAGCTTTCTGGCAATTGCCAAGGGCGACGTGCCCAAGCGCCACTGGAGCGCGCTGGGCCGGCCTTTCCTGTCGGTGGGCGGCGTGCCGGGCCTGGCCTCCTGGTCGGGTTCGATGTTCGAATACCTGATGCCGTCGCTGCTGATGCACGAGCCCGCGCACGGCCTGCTGCAGACCATGGCGCGCTCGGCCATTGCCGTTCAGCGCGATTTCGGCCAGCAGCAGCACCTGCCCTGGGGCGTGTCCGAATCGGCCTATTTTGCCCAGGACCATTCGCTGGCCTACCAGTATTCGCCCTTTGGCGTGCCGCGCCTGGCGCTGCGGCGCACGCCACCGACCGACCAGGTGGTGGCGCCCTACGCGACCATGCTGGCCATGCTGTTTGAGCCCGAAGCGGCGGTCGCCAACCTGAAGCGGCTCGAAGCGCTGGGCGCGCGCGGCGAGCTGGGACTGTTCGAAGCGCTCGATTTCACGGCGTCGCGCCAGCCTGAAAAGCAGGCCTTCAGCATCGTCCAGGCCTTCATGGCGCACCACCAGGGCATGTCGCTGGTGGCGCTGTGCAACGTGCTGTGCGCTGACGCGCCCCGGCGCTGGTTTGCCAGCGAGCCCCAGGTGGCCGCGCATGAAGCGCTGCTGCATGAACGCACGCCGCGCCAGATCATTGAAAGCGCCAGCCCGCGCCTGCCGCCCGAACCCGACAGCCACGACAGCGAGCCGGTGTTCCATTCGCGCGACCTGGACCCGGCCCAGCCTGGCTGGAAACCCACGCACCTGCTGTCCAACGGGCGCTACAACGTGGCCCTGCGCGCCAGCGGCGCCGGTGTCAGCCGCTGGCAGGGCCGCAACATCACGCGCTGGCGCGACGACCTGCTGCGCGACGGCTACGGCAGTTTCTTTTACCTGCGCCAGGGCGGGCAGGACCGGGTCGGCTCGCTGACCGCCGCACCGGCACCCCTGCCGGGCTGGCGCTACCAGGCGCGCTTCATGGCCGACCGGGTGCAGTTCGATGCCGAGGGCGATGAGCTGAGCGCCAGCATCACCGTGCTGGTCAGCCCCGAGGACGACACCGAACTGCGCACCGTGCTGCTGCACAACACCGGCCGCACCGAGCGCGTGATTGAGCTGGTGTCGTGCTTCGAGGCGGTGCTGGCCGACCCGCGCGCCGATGAAGCCCATCCGGCGTTTTCCAACCTGTTCATACAGACCCGCTGGGAGCCGCAATGGCGCGCCCTGCTGCTTCAGCGCACGCCGCGCCTGCATGGCGATGCGCAAATGGCGGTGGCGCACTTCCTGGCCGAGGTCGATGCCGATTTGCTGTCGATGGACTGCATTGCCGACCGCCGGGCATTTGCCGGCCGCAACCAGCCCGCGCACCAGCCCGCCCTGCTGCCCCAGGCCATGGATGCCGGCGGCAACCCGGTCAACGGCCTGGACCCGGTGGCCAGCCTGCGCCTGAAGCTGCGGCTGGCGCCCGGCGCCGTGGCCCGGCTGAGCTTTGCCACGGCGGCGGCGCAAACCGAAGAAGAACTGAGCGCGCGCATCGACAAGTACCTGCAGCCCATGCATGTCGTGCGCGCCACCCGCATGGCCGCCACGCTGGCGCAGGTGCGGCTGCGCGACCTGACGCTGACGCCCGAAGAGCACCTGACGCTGCAGGACCTGACCACCGCCCTGATGTACAGCACGCCCCGGCTGACCGCCAAGGCCGGGCCGCTGGACCAGCGCCAGCTGTGGCGCTTCGGCATTTCGGGCGACAAGCCGATCGTGCTGGTGCGCATCCAGTCGGCCAGCGGACTGCCGCTGGTGCATGCCCTGCTGCGCGCCCAGCCGTGGTGGACTTTTGGCGGCCTGGCGGTGGACCTGGTGGTCATCAACAACGAACCCAACTCCTACCTCATGCCCTTGCAGCGCGACATCCTGGCGCTGCGCGACCGGCTGATGCAAAACGTGCAGAACAGCTTTCCGAAAGGCGCCGGGCTGTCGTCCAGCTTTTACCTGCTGCGCGACCAGGAAACCGCCAGCGCCGAAAAAATCGCGCTGGCCGGGTTGGCGCGGGTCGTCCTCACCGCCGACGGCCGGCCGCTGGAAGTTCAGGTGGCCGCCTTGCGCGCCGGCGTCTGGCCGCTGCCGCAAGCCAGCACGGTGGCCGGGACGCCGCTTTCGGGCCGGCCCTTCGTGGCCTGGAACGAAGCCGATACGCAAATTTCGACGCTGCTGGACGCGGCCGGCCAGTTCGACCCGGCGAATGGCGAATTCTGGTTTGAACTGCAGGGCGGCCAGTCGCTGGCGCGCCCCTGGGTGAATGTCATCGCCAATCCCGGGTTCGGCTTTCAGGTGTCGGAAACCGGTAGCGGCATGACCTGGGCCGGCAACAGCCGCATGCACCAGCTCACGCCGTGGTCCAACGACCCGGTGCGCGACCCGGCCTTCGAGCACTGGCTGCTGCAGGACATCGACAGCGGCCAGATTTTTCCGCTGGCGCCTTCGGTGCTGGCGGCCGGCAGCAGCCGCTGGCGGGTGCGCCACGGCCAGGGCTATTCGGTGTTTCAGGGGCTGCAGGGCGGACTGCAGGTGGAAACAACTTTTTTCGCCGCCATGCAGGAAGCCGTCAAGGTGGTCCAGGTCAAGGTGCGGCTGGACAGAGGTGGCCGCAGGCGCCTGCGGGCGGTCGCCATGGTGGAGTGGCAGATGGGCGATGCGCGCGGCCGGCGGCGCACCCTGCAGACCTGGAAGCATCCGGCGCAGCCGGCCTTGTTCGCCCAGCAGCAGGAAACCCGCGACGGCTATGGCGGACGAACGGTGTTTTTGTCCCTGGCAGGCACGGCGGCCAAGCTGCAATGGACCTGCGACCGGAGCGAATTTTTCGACACGCTAGGCCGCATCGTCCTGCCCGCCGCGCTGGCCAGCCGCAGCGGCAGCGGGTTTGACCCCTGCGCCTGCCTGGTCAGCGAATTTGCCGTGACCGGATCCGAAGAACTGGTCTTCAGCTTCATCCTCGGCCATGCCGATGACGCGGCGGCGGCCGAGCAGATGGCGGCCCGCTGGACCCCGCCTGCCTGCAGCCAGGCGCTGGCCGACGTCAGGGCCGCCTGGTCCGCCTTGCTGGGCAAGGTGCAGGTCAAGACGCCCGACGCCAAATTCGATGCCCTGGTCAACCACTGGCTGCTGTACCAGACGGTGGCCTGCCGGCTCTGGTCCAAGGCCGGCTTCTACCAGGCCGGCGGCGCTTCGGGCTTTCGCGACCAGTTGCAGGACTCGATGGCGCTGGCGCTGGCCGACCCGGCGCGCCTGCGCGCACAAATCGTGCTCAACGCATCGCGCCAGTTCCCCGAGGGTGACGTGCAGCACTGGTGGCACGCACCCGGCGGCGAAGGTGTGCGCACCCATTTTTCGGACGACCTGCTCTGGCTGCCGTATGCCTGCACGCATTACCTGCAGGCCAGCGGCGACATGGGCGTGCTCGACGAACAGGTGGCCTTCATCGACGGCCCGCCGATTCCCGAAGGCGCTGAAGACGCCTACTACGAGCCGCAAACTAGCGAGCAGTCCGCCAGCGTCTATGAGCACTGCGCCCGCACCATCGACCGCAGCCTGGCGGTGGGCAGCCACGGCCTGCCGCTGATGGGCACCGGCGACTGGAACGACGGCATGAACCGCGTCGGCCACGAGGGGCGCGGCGAATCGGTCTGGCTGGGATGGTTTTTGTGCAGCGTGGTCGAGGGCTTCGTGCCCTTCGCCCGGATGCGCGGCGACGATGCGCGCGCCCAGCGCTGGCTGGATGCGCGCCGGGGCTGGGTGGCCGCGCTGCACGACGCCGGCTGGGACGGCGCCTGGTTCCGCCGCGCCTTTTTCGACAACGGCGCGCCGCTCGGCTCGGACGCCAACGACGAATGCCGCATCGACCTGATTGCCCAGGCCTGGGCGGTGCTGTCCGGCGCCTCGACGCCGGCCTTCACCCGCTCGGCGATGCTGGCGCTGAACAACCAGCTGATCGACGAGAAAGCCGGCCTGCTGCGCCTGCTCGACCCGCCGTTCGAGCAGTCGGCCAACAACCCCGGCTACATCCAGGCCTACCCGCCGGGCGTGCGCGAGAACGGCGGCCAGTATTCGCACGCCGGCGTCTGGGCACTGATGGCGCAGGCCCTGAGCGGCGACGCCGAAGGCGCCTGGCGCAGCTTCGAGTATCTGAGCCCGGCGCACCGCAGCGCCCATCCCGCGCGCGGTGCGGCCTACGAGCTGGAGCCTTATGTCATGGCCGGCGACGTGTACAGCGCCGCCCCCTACATGGGCCGGGGCGGCTGGAGCTGGTACACCGGCTCGGCCGCCTGGCTGTACCGGGCAGCGGTGGAAACCCTGCTGGGCCTGGCGGTGCAGCCAGGCCGCCTGTCGCTGTCGCCGCGCCTGCCCGCGCACTGGCCGGCGGTGGAGCTGCACCTGTTGCTGCAAGGCTATGACATCACGGTGCGCTGGCAGCGCAAACCCACGGACGGCAGGCCGGTCAAGGCCGATCAGCAACTGGCCTGGGGCGAATGGATCGAGCTGGACACGCTGCCCGAGCAGGCGGTCTTGCAGGTGGTCGGAGAAGCGGTGCCGGCCGTTTCTGCTTCACTATCAATTCAATAGCTGCTTGCGCCCGTCCTGCTTGCGCTAAAGGCATTTTTAATGCCTCATTGCCCAGACATTCGAGGTCTGCTTGACTTTCTTTTCAAAACTTACCCAGGAACTGGGTATTGACCCGGCCAGCACCGCCCGTGCTTAATTGATCGGTTAAAACAGGTCTGGGTTGCAGGCCACATCCATTGCAGATCGTGCAAGTTTCCAGACCCGGAACGGCCCATGAAAAAAGTCCTTGCGGTGACAAGAATCACGATCATCGCCGCTGCCTTGCTGATCGGTTTTTTTGCCTGGGGCCAGTCGAAGAGTCCAGCGCAACTGGCACCCGCCAGCATTGCGCTGCTGCTGCCCGATGACTTGGCCGAAGACGCTCACTTCATCCGCATGTGGCTGGACGCCGCCCACGAGGAAGGCGTGCGCCTGCAGCCGATCAAAGTCAGCGACTGGGTGCGCACTGCCTTGCTGCGCGGGGTGAAATGGGAGGGCGTCATCCTGCCGGACACTTTTCACCGCCGCGTGGACGACAGCGTGGTGAAGTTGCTGCGCAGCTATGTGGCGGACGGCGGGCATTTGATGCTGGTGTACGACGGCGGCCTGCTCACGGCCAACGGCTTTTACCCCCCCGGCAAGTCGCGGTTTTCAGACCTGGCGGGGGTGGACTACGGCATGTACGAAGAACTCGGCCAGGGCCTGGCCAAGCGCAGCCAGTTCGGGCTGGCGCAAGCCAGCGTGATGGAACAGCTGCATATTCCGCCGGGACGATTCGCGTCGAAAGAGATGACTTTTCCTGTCAGGGCGGGGCCTTCGGACGATGCCCACGCAGATTTTTCCGCCCTGATCTTCGATTACAGCAAGCTGCCCCAGTCTTTCGCCACGCTGGTCACGCGCGGCAAACCGTCGCAGCCCCTGATGAGCAATGAAGACGGCGGTACCCTGGCCAGCCGCCACCGCTTTGGCAAGGGCGAAACCCTGTTTGTCAATTTCCCGCTGACCTACCTGAAGCAGCGCACCGACGGCATTTTTTTGCACAGTTTCCTGCGTTACTTTGCCGGGGACATGCTGTATCAGCCGCGTCTTGCCGGCACGCCCGACGGCAAGGGAGGCATCGTGCTCAACTGGCATGTCGATGCCAAGCCCGCATTGCCCTCGCTGAAGCTGCTGAAGGACGCGGGCATCTTCAACGAAGGCCCGTTCTCATTTCACTTCACGGCGGGGCCGGATGTGAACCTGCCCGGAGACGGCGGCGGCCTCAACGTGCCTAACGACCCCGAAGTGCGCGGCCTGATCAAGGGGCTGATGGCCCAGGGCCATGCGCTGGGCAATCATGGCGGCTGGATTCACAATTATTTTGGCAACAACATCAACGCCGGCAACCAGGCCGACTACGAGCAGTACCTGACGCTGAATCACCAGACGATGACCGAAATCGCGGGCGCTCCCCCGCGCGAGTATTCAGCGCCGGTCGGCAATCAGCCGCCGTGGGTCACCCGCTGGCTGGAGAGCCGGGGCTTCGTGGGCTATTACCAGACGGGCAATGTCGGCATGGGACCGACCCACGCCTGGCTGGACACGCAGCGGATGAGCAGCATGTGGGCCTTTCCGGTGCTGACCGTGGGACCGGTCGCCACTGCCGAAGATGCGTTCTTTCAGCATGTTCCCGCCGCGAATTATGAAAACTGGCTGAACGAGGTCGGCAAATTCGTCGAGCGCGAACAGGTGTTGCGGCTGGTGTACTTTCATCCGCCCGGCGCGGTGCTCTACCTCAATGCGGTGAACCGTTTCGTCAACACCATCAAGGCCTGCCGCGAGGCCGGACGCTGCAACTGGATCACGATGACCCAGGCTGCGGATTTTTTGACGCGCCGCGAGCAAGTCCAGTGGCAGCTCGACAGCCGTCCAGGCGGCCTGCTGCTCAAGGCCCAGGCCGAGGATCTGGCGCACATGGCCTGGTGGATTCCCAAGCGCCGCTTCGCCAGACCCGTCGTGACCGAAGGCACGGCCACCATCGACGAGCATGGCGATGACTGGCGCATCACGGCCACGGCGGGAAAGCAGTTGAGTGTCAGCCTGAAAAATCTGTAGCCCAGGCAGCCGGCGGTGCGGCAGGTGCATGGAAAAACGGTTTCCTTCTTGTCTGCCTTGTTTTGCTATTAATTCAATAGCCTCTTGCGCTTACCCTACCTGCGAAAAAGCAATAAAACACCAAAAAAACACCTTGAATCACGACCCCAGAAACTCCCCAATCGGCTTCAAATCCTCAACCCGGTCGCACACCGACTTGACGATCATCAGGATCGGAATGCCCAGCAGCAAGCCCCACACGCCCCACAGCCAGCCCCAGGCCAGCAGCCCCATGAACACCGCCACCGGACTGAGCCGGCTGGCGCGGCTGGTCAGCCAGGGCGTGAGCAGGTTGCCGACCAGCGTGTGGATCAGCACCGACGCGCCACCCACCGCCAGCGCCATGTTGATCGAGCCAAACTGCAGGAAGGCCACCAGCGCCGAAGCCGCCGCCGTGATCAGCGAGCCGATGTAGGGCACCAGGTTGAGCACGCCGGCCACCACGCCCCAGGCCCCGGCATTCTCCAGCCCGAGGAACATCAGGGCCAGCCCGGTCAGCACGCCCACCAGCGCGCTGGTCAGCAACTGCACCTGCAGGTAGCGCTGGATCTGCCCGGAAATCTCATGCAGCGCCTGCAGCGTGACTTTTTTCTTGCTCAGGCTCGGCCCCGCCAGCTTGACCAGCTTGCGGCGAAAGGTGTCGCCCGAGAGCATCAAAAAATAGGTCAAAAACACCACCACGGTCACCTGCCCGATCAGCGCGAGCAGGCCGACGGTGCCGGTCCACAGATAGTCCTTGATGTTGAAGCGCGGCGCCTCGATCACGACGCGCGTGGCGCCCCGGTTCGGGCCGGTCACGGCAGCGCTCTCCCGGGTGGCCTGCTCGATCTGGGAGGCGGCCCTTTGCACCGTTTCCAGCGCGCTTTCGGACTTGCCGCTGCTCGACTTGAGCGCCCGGCCCAGCTTTTGCGCCGCAGCCGGCAAGGCCTCGATCAGTTGCGCGGCTTCCAGCCGAAGCAGGTAGGCGCCCGAGCCCATCGCGCCCAGGATGGCCAGCAGCAGTACGGCCGAACTCAGCCAGCGCGGCACGCGCCTGAACTCCAGCCAGTTGACCAGCGGCGAAAACGCATAGCTGAACAGCACGCTGAGCATGATCGGGATGAACACGGCGCGCGCCCACTGCAGCACGAACAGGCCGGCCAGAATCGCCAGAATGACCAGCGAGAGATTGCGCACATCCACCGGCATGTGAAGAAGCAGGCGTTCCGGCTCCGGGAACGCCGTGACATCTTCTTCCTCAAGCTCGGCAGGTGGCACGTTTGCCACGATTTCTTCAGTCATCTTTTTCCTTGTCAACCCTGCCAGGCACACCGGCCATCGGTGCCATCTCGTGGCTTGTTTGAATATTGAACACGGAATAATTCCAAAAAACCATAGGACGCGCGCCATGAAACGCAGCAGCTGCCAGCCTGGCCGCTTGCCGGCATCAGCCGGCGATGGCGTCCCGCACGGCGGCCAACTGCCGGCGCGACACCGCCAGCAGCTCGCCGATGCCGTTGAGCCGCACGGCCCAGCCTTCGCCCTCCTCCGGGTCGAAATGCTTTTCCAGCGCACGCACCGCGCGCCGGGCAATCAGGGCATTGCGGTGAATCCGCATGAACTGGCCGCCATGAAGCGCTTCAAGTTCATTGAGCGAGCCGTCCAGGATGTAGCTGCGACTGGCGGTTCGCACGGTGATGTATTTCAGCTCGGCCTTGAAGTACAGCACCTCCGACAGCGGCACGCGCTCGGTCCGGCCCCGGTCCTGGATGATCAAGGTTTCTTCAGGCTTTTCGGGCTCCTGCGCAAGCCTGGATTGCACAAGCCGCTCTACTTTTTGTAGCGCCTGCTGCAGCCGCTCCAGCCGCACCGGCTTGGTCAGGTAGTCCACCGCGTCCAGCTCGAAGGCCTGCACCGCGTGCCCGGCGTGCGCGGTGACGAACACCACGGCCGGCGGCCGGGGCAAGCCAGCCAGGGTTCGCGCCAGCGCCATGCCATCCATGCCGGGCATGTGGATGTCGAGCAGCACCGCATCGAACGGCTGGCGCTGCAGCGCCCCCATGGCCTGCACCGCGTCGGCGGCCTCGGCCGCCACCACGGCGGAAGGCGCCGTGCAGTCGCCCAGCAAGGTGCGCAGGCGCGATCTGGCCAGCGCTTCATCATCGACCAACAGTATTTTCAAATCTCTCACAGCGGAATCTCCAGCCTGACCTGAAACAGGCCGTCCTTGAACGCGGTCTTGAACTGGGCCTGCACATCGTGCAGCAGGAACAGGCGCTCGCGCACATTGGTCAGCGCCAGCCCGTGGCCCGGCTGGCCGCTTCCGGCGGGCGCCGAATTGGTCACCTTGATGACCACGCTGCCGCCGCGCCTGAGCGTGGAAATCCTGAGCTGCGCGCCGCTGGCGCTGGGCTCCACGCCATGCCGCACGGCGTTTTCCACCAGCGGCTGCAGCAGCAGCGGCGGCAACCGGGCCGCGTCGGCACTCGCGTCCAGGCTCCACTGCACGCGCAGGCGCTCGCCAAAGCGGATCTGCTCGATCTCCAGGTAGCGCTGCGCCAGCGCGATTTCCTGCCCCAGCGTGACCGACTCGGCCGGGTCGGCCAGCGCGCTGCGAAACAGCTCGCTCAGGTCTTCGAGCACCGCCTCGGCCTTGGCCGGCTCGGCGCGCACCAGCGCAATCGCGCTGTTGAGCGTGTTGAACAGAAAATGCGGCCGGATGCGCGACTGCAACTCGGCCAGCCGCGCTGCCGTGGCCGCTGGCGTCCTGGCCTTGGCGCGCCAGAAAAGGCCAGCCAGCACCATCGCCGACAGCAGCACGCCCGACGCGCCGCTGGCCCACCACGGAGCCGGCAGCAAGAGCCCCATCAGCGACAGCAGGCCGCAGCCATAGACACCGGCCACGGCGCCCATGACGGTGCCGGCCAGCCACTGCAACGAAACATCAAGCCGGTTCAGCCGGCCCTTGAAGACGCAGACGGCAATCAGCCAGGCCAGCGTGGCGGGCAGCACGCCGCCGGTCAGCAGTGAAAACCGCAGCAGCCAGTCCAGCGGCTCGGCCGTGCCAAACATGGCGCCCACGCCCACGACCGCCTGCACCAGCAGCACGACCCGCAGCACCACGCCGACATGGCAGGTGTCAAACAGCATGGCGCTCGGCACGAACGGAGACACGGCGGCAATTCCGTCGGCCGGCGTCAAGCCGCCATGCAGCGTGGAATCGTCAAAGTTCTGGGAGGCGGTGGTCGGGGTCATCGAAGGAAAGCAGGGGGGTGGTCGTTCTTCAGTCCGAGGGGTGATTTTCATGCAGGCAGGCGCGCAGATAAAATTAGCGTGATGAGTATTGCACCGGTCAAGGCCTTCAGGCTACTGCGCTGAACACTATTTCAGCCACCGGCTAATCGCTCCCACACAGCGCTCTTTTCAACCCGCACCGAGCCTGCCCCTCAAGAAAGCCCGACGTGAATCAATTCGACAAGAAATCCCAAGCCTGGTCCGCCCTGTTTTCCGAACCCATGAGCGACCTGGTCAAGCGCTATACCTCCAGCGTGTTTTTCGACAAGCGGCTCTGGCAGGCCGACATCGCCGGCTCGCTGGCGCACGCCGACATGCTCGCCGCCCAAAGCATCATCGCCCCGGCCGACCACGCCGCCATCCAGTACGGCATGGCGCAAATCACGCGCGAGATCGAAGCCGGCGAATTTGAATGGAAGCTGGACCTCGAAGACGTTCACCTGAACATCGAGGCCAGGCTGACCCAGCTCGTCGGCGACCCCGGCAAGCGCCTGCACACCGGCCGCTCGCGCAACGACCAGGTCGCCACCGACGTGCGCCTGTGGCTGCGCGGCGAAATCGACCTGATCGGCGGCCTGCTGACGGACCTGCAAAAGGCGCTGGTCGAGATCGCCGATAAAAACGTCGAAGTGATCCTGCCCGGTTTCACGCATCTGCAGGTCGCCCAGCCGGTGAGCTTTGGCCACCACATGCTGGCCTATGTCGAGATGTTCAGCCGCGACGCCGAGCGCATGCTCGAAGTGCGCCGCCGCGTCAACCGCCTGCCGCTGGGCGCCGCCGCGCTGGCCGGCACCAGCTACCCGCTGGACCGCGAACGCGTCGCCACCACCCTGGGAATGGTCGATGAGCAAGGCCAGCCGCAGGTCTGTCAGAACAGCCTGGACGCGGTGAGCGACCGCGACTTCGCGATTGAATTCACGGCAGCCGCATCGCTGGCGATGGTGCACATCAGCCGCTTCAGCGAAGAGCTGATTTTGTGGATGAGCCAGAACTTCGGCTTCATCAACATCGCCGACCGCTTCACCACCGGCTCGTCGATCATGCCGCAGAAGAAAAACCCCGACGTGCCCGAACTCGCGCGCGGCAAGACCGGCCGCGTCGTCGGCCACCTGATGGGCCTGATCACGCTGATGAAAGGCCAGCCGCTGGCCTACAACAAGGACAACCAGGAAGACAAGGAGCCGCTGTTCGACACGGTGGACACGCTGAAAGACACGTTGCGCATCTTTGCCGAAATGGTCGGCGGCATCACCGTCAAGCCCGAAGCGATGGAGCGCGCCGCCCTGCGCGGCTACGCCACGGCGACCGACCTGGCCGACTATTTGACGAAAAAAGGCCTGCCCTTCCGCGACGCGCATGAAACCGTCGCCCACGCGGTCAAGGCCGCCACGACGCACCAGGTCGATCTGTCGGAGTTGCCGCTGGCGGTGCTGCAGGAGTTCAACCCGTCGATTGAAAAGGATGTGTATGAAGTGCTGAGCCTGCGCGGCTCGCTGAACGCGCGGAATATTCTGGGAGGGACGGCGCCCGCGCAGGTGCGCGCGCAGATTGCGCGGCACCGGGCGCGGCTGGGGTGATTGACTGATCCGCAATCCGCCATTCCCGCGCAGGCGCGAACCCAGCCGCCGCGTTTACAACGGTCAAAGCTTCACACCGGCGAGTGCGTCCGCAGCCAGTCCTTGAGCGCCGCATCGATGCGCGTTTGCCAGCCATCGCCCCCTGCCCGGAAAGCCTCGACCACCTCGGGCGAGAGGCGGATGGTGGTGGACACCTTGGGCGGCGCCTTTTGCGGCCCGCGCACCCGCATCCCCAGCGTCTTTTGCAACTCTAGCGGCAGCACCTCGTGGGCGGGCTTGAAGCGCCGCATGTCTTCAGCCGTCAGTTCACGGACTTCGCCGTCTTTGTCAATAAGTGGGGCGCGTTTGTTCATAACTTCTGATCTCCCGAGAGTTGGCCTTGCGAAAACTGATGACGCGGATGCCGCCATCAATCGGCGTGAAGCACAGCACATGCAGCCGTGCATCCAGAAAACCAAGCGCCACGAAGCGAACTTCGGGGTACGGTTTGCGCACATCCTGCTGCACGATGGCGGTGTTGAAATCAAAGTCGGCGGCACACTCAAACGACAGGCTTCGCTCATGGATGTTCCGGTCGTTCTTGCTGGCGTCGAACTCAATTTTCATTATTCAAATTGTAGTAACGATTTGAATTTT
The DNA here is from genome assembly GCF_000015505.1 of Polaromonas naphthalenivorans CJ2. Lineage (GTDB taxonomy): Bacteria > Pseudomonadota > Gammaproteobacteria > Burkholderiales > Burkholderiaceae_C > Polaromonas > Polaromonas naphthalenivorans. The sequence continues at coordinate 3,284,095 of NC_008781.1, forward strand.
TGCAAAGGCTTTTACCGGCTTGCGCCTCATGTGCCATCGCGATTACCGCCCGCCAGGAATTAAAAAATGGCTTCTGGGGCCGTTCTGGTGGAGATTGGAGCTACTTGGGCTGGTTTTGGGCAAAGCCTTTGCCTATCCACCCAAAAACAAACTGTATGAAGAAAAAGGACAGCACCAATCCTATTCCGAATAGAGGAGGCGGCAAGAGCATTGCTGCTATCCATTTAAGGTCTGGCGCCTCTGGCGTGTTATCGGGTGGCGTCTCCAACATCACCTTGAGATAAAAAGCTAGGGCAACACCTCTAATAATTGTTGCAGTGCAACAAAAACTTCCCAAGCCCTCGGGTTTTCCCTATAATTCAAACCATGTTGCACTGCAGCATAAACAATCCCACACGGCATTGGCTGTGCAGGAAACCGATTTGCCCAGTTAACCCAGAAAGCCGATATGAACAACGCCGCCGAACAATTCATCGCCACCAACAAAGCCAACCTGCAATCGCTGACCGACCTGACCACCCAGGCTTTTGCCGGCGTCGAAAAGCTGGTCGAGTTGAACATGGCCGCCTCCAAGGCTGCCTTGAGCGAATCCTTCACCCATGTCCAGACCGTCATGGCGATCAAGGATCCGAAAGAACTGATGGCTCTGCAATCCGGCCTGCTCAAGCCCATGGCCGACAAGACCGCCGCCTATGCCCAGCACCTGCAAACCATCGTGACTGACAGCGGCGCCGAATTCACCAAAGCCGTTGAAGCCAAGACGGCCGAAGCACAAAAGGCGTTCGGCGACGTGCTGGAAAACCTGACCAAGAACGCGCCTGCCGGCAGCGAAACGATCGTGACCGCCTTCAAGGATGCACTCAGCTCCGGTCAAAACGCCATTGAGTCGGTTCAGACGCAAACCAAAAAAGCGGTTGAAACGGCCCAGTCGAACTTCACGGCCGCTGCCACCCAGGCATCCGACGCGGTCAAGAAAGTCACCAAGTCGGCTTGAAGACCCCACTGCCTTCGGGCAGTCACCCGCCAACGGCGCCTTCGGGCGCCGTTGGCGTTTCAGGGCCTGAACCAGGACAGGCGGCCCGTACACTTTGCGCTTCCCTTGTGATGGAAAGTGTCCAGTATGCCTATTGAATCCCACCCAGCCTGCGTGCGGCAGTTCCGCCAGATCCTGCTGTGGCCCTTGCGCCTGATGCCGGTTCGGGGTTCGGAGGGCCAGCAGGCCAAGCCCTGGCAACTGCTGGCGGACATGGGCGAGGCCTCGCCCTGGCGTGAAGTGGTGGATGAATACACCGGCGGCAGCGGCCGCTTCAAGGAACGCCACTACAACGAATTCGTGAGCTTTCTTCCCTTTGTGCAGCGCTTCCTCTACGGCGAAGGGCGCCCCAAAGGCACAGAGGCGACGGCAGGCTCGCCGATGCGGGTGTTTCGCCGCAGCGATGTCAGCGCCATGCGTGCGGTGCCGCACCCGGGGGCGCCGCCGATGACGCTCGATATCGCCCATGTGGACCTTTACTTTTTCCTCGACGTGGACCTGGTGCTGCTCTATGTCGAGGTCAGCGCCAGCGACCTGACGCTGGCCCAGGCGCAGGACTTGCTGTACCGCTTTGGCCGGGGCTATCCGGCAAGCTGGGACGCTAGCGGCAATGCGCAGCACTGCCTGCTTGACGCCGAATGGCTGGGCCACGAGGGCCAGGTGCTGGCCCGCTCGGATGCCGGCCAGCGCGACATCTTCATGGACCATGTCAGCAGCCACCGCGCGCCCCGCGTCGCCGCCCACTGGGCCTGGCTGCTGCAGCCCCTGGTGGGCGACCATTCCGGCCAGGCCGGGAACCTGCGCTATCGGCAAATCGAGTACTACCGGATGCCGCAGCTGGCCTTTCTGGCACTGGACAACCCGCAGGCGCTGAGCCGCGCCGACCTGATCCGCCTCGGGCTGGTGACCGGACCGGCCGCGTCAAGCCATGACACCCGCCTGCCGTATGCCCAAGAGCACCTGGCCGACTTCGAAAAGCGCTATTGCTATGACCGTTTCTGGACCGACAGCGGCGCCGCGCCCAACACCCGTTATGTGTGCACCGGGCATACGCTGCTGGTGCTGGGCGATGCGCAAAGCCCGTTTTTCGTCTGCCCGGAACGCGGCGTGCTGGCGCAGTTCCGGCACCAGCATTTCCTGCTGTTCCTGATTGCCCATTTCCAGAAAGCGGCCTTGCTGATGTTCTCGGACCGGCTGGCCGAAGCCCTGAAAAACCTGGACATCACCGACACCGCCAGCGTGCGCCGCTTCAAGCGCACGATACGCGATAGCTTTGCCGGTTTTTTGCGCTTCACGCACCGCTACTGGTTTCACGAGGTGTCCGAACAGGCCCAGGTGCGCGCGCTGTTTCGCATGTGCGCCGGCCACCTTGAGCTGGACCCGCTGTACAAGGAGGTCAAGGAGCGGATTGCCGAAATGAACCAGTACCTGGACGCCGACAGCCTGCGCCGCCAGGCCAACACCGTGGTGCGGCTGACGGTGGTGACCATCTTTGGCCTGATCGGCACGGTGACCACCGGCTTTCTGGGCATGAATCTGCTGGCCGAGGCCGAAGCCCCATTGAGCCGCAAACTGTCGATCTTTGCCGTCGTCTTCGTGCTGACCATGGCATTGACCATCTACACCATGGTCAAGTCAAAACGCCTGTCGGACTTTCTGGACGTGCTGTCGGACGAACGCGCCAGCCCGTGGCAAAAAGTCAAGGCGCTGGCGCTGGTGTGGGGGCGGGCCGGGGATTGAGGAGGGAAGCTCCCAGCCGACAAGTACAAAATCTATGCAAATTAACCAACATATGGTAAATTTGCATGGATGTTAACCAGAAAAATCCTAGCAACTGTCCGCCAAGCGCTGTCTCGCCAAGCCTCCGTGGCCTTGATTGGCCCGCGTCAGGTGGGCAAAACCACCTTGGCGCTCCAGATTGGCGAGGAGCAAAACGCGCTTTACCTTGATCTTGAAGACATTCAAGAACGAGACAAGTTGATTAACGCGGCGGTCTTTTTGTCGGCGTATGAAGACCGGCTTGTGATTCTGGACGAAATTCACCGGGTGCCCGACTTGTTTCTGACCCTGCGGGGCCTGATTGACCAAGGCCGGCGCCGGGGGCAGCGCACCGGGCGCTTCCTGCTGCTCGGCTCTGCATCGCTCGACCTGATGCGCCAAAGCGGCGAAAGTCTGGCCGGGCGTATCAGCTACATCGACATGACGCCGTTAAGTGTTCTGGAGGTGCCTGCCGAAGCGATTGAAAATTTGTGGGTACGCGGTGGCTTTCCTGACGGTTTTCTGGCGCCAGGCGAGCAGCAAAGCCTGAGTTGGCGCAAAGACCTGCTCAGAACTTATCTCGAACGCGACGTGCCCATGTTTGGCGCGCGCATTCCGGCAGAAACCTTGCGCCGGTTCTGGACCATGCTGGCACACAACCAGGGCAGCTTGATCAACGCATCACGCCTGGCCGCAGGCCTTGAAGTCAGCAGCCAGACAGTGAGCCGTTACACCGATTTGCTGGTGGATTTACTGCTGGTGCGACGCCTCCAGCCCTACCCCGTCAACGTGGGCAAGCGCCTGGTGAAGTCGCCCAAGGTTTATATCCGTGACAGCGGGTTGCTTCATGCACTGCTCAATATTGCCGACAGGAACGCCTTGCTGGGACACCCGGTGGTCGGGGCAAGCTGGGAAGGCTTTGTCATTGAAAATCTGATCAATGCCGCGCCAGCATTCACCGTACCGGGGTTTTACCGCACCTCCGGCGGCGCCGAAATTGATCTGCTGCTGGAACTGCCAGGCGGCGAGCGCTGGGCGATTGAAGTGAAACGCAGCCGCGCCGCCAAGCCTGCCCGAGGATTTTATGAAGCCTGTGAAGACCTGAAACCCGCCAGACGTTTTGTGGTTCACGCCGGGCTAGAGCGTTACCCCATCAGCGAAGATGTGCAAGCGATTGGGGTGCGCGAGCTGGCTGACAACTTGTCCCGGCTGGAAATGTAGCAGCCGGAACCAGCGCAATGCCCGGTTTTTCATTGCCGCCTCCCCGCCAGACTGCTGGCATCAAGACCTCGGCAACACGCCAGCCCTTTAAGCCTCGTCTAAGCTGCACACTCCAGACTTTGCGACTTCAAGGAAAACCCCCATGCGCCTGCTGCTGGTAGAAGACGACGCCATGATCGGCGAGGCGGTGCTGCAGGTGCTGCGCGCCGAGCATTACGCCGTGGACTGGGTGCGCGATGGCGTCATGGCCGACGCGGCGCTGCGCAGCGAACAATACGACCTGGTGCTGCTCGACTTGGGCCTGCCCAAGCGCGACGGCCTGGACGTGCTGCGCGCGCTGCGCGCCCGGCGCGCGAGCGTTCCGGTGCTGGTCGCCACGGCGCGCGATGCCGTCGGCGACCGCATCGCCGGGCTCGATGCCGGCGCCGACGACTACGTGGTCAAGCCCTACGACATCGACGAGCTGCTGGCGCGCATTCGCGCCCTGCTGCGCCGCAGCGCCGGCCGGGGCGAGCCGGTGTTCGAGCACAAGGGTGTGAGCCTGAACCCGGCCACCCGCGAAGCCACGGTGCACGGCCAGCCGGTGTCGCTCTCGGCGCGCGAATGGGCGGTGCTGGAGCCGCTGCTGGCCCGCCCCGGCGCGGTGCTGTCGCGCGCCCAGCTGGAAGAAAAGCTGTTCAGCTGGAAGGACGATGTCAGCAGCAACGCGGTCGAGGTGTATATCCACGGCGTTCGCAAAAAGCTCGGCAACGACTTCATCCAGACCGTTCGCGGCCTGGGTTACGTGGTGCCCAAGGAATGAGCGGCGCCCATTCCTTGCGCCACCGCCTGCTGGGCTTCGTGCTGGTGGCGATCTTGCTGGCCGCCGTGCTGCAGGCCGTCACCGCCTACCGGGGCGCGCTGCGGCAGGCCGATGCGATGTTCGACGACCACCTGCAGCAGATGGCGCGCTCGCTTCAAGGCGGCATTCCGCTCGGACTGCCGCAAGCCGGGGCCGAAGACGATCCGGGCTATGACCTGTATGTGCAGATCTGGGGCCAGGACGGCACGCAGATTTTCCGCTCCACCCGCTCGGCCCTGCCGCCGCGCGCGGTGCTGGGTTTTTCGGATGTCGAGGCGCACGGCAACCGCTACCGGGTGTACACGCTGCAAACGCCGCTGCAAACCGTGCAGATCGCGCAAGACCTGAGCGCCCGCACGGCCAGAGCCCGCGCACTGGCGCTGCGGGCGGTGCTGCCGTTTGCCTGGCTCACGCCGCTCCTGATGCTGGCGGTCTGGTGGATCATCAAGCGCTCGCTGGCGCCGATAGAGCGCACGCGCCGCGTCGTCGCCAGCCGCGCCGCCGATGATTTTTCGCCGCTCGATGCCGCCGGCCTGCCCGACGAGGTGCGGCCGCTGGTCGATGAACTCAACTTGCTGTTTGGCCGCGTGCGCCATGCCTTCGAGACGCAGAAGAATTTTGTCGCCGATGCCGCGCATGAACTGCGCTCGCCCCTGACCGCGCTCAAGCTGCAGGCGCAAACCCTGCGCCGCCTGGACGCCGACCCGGCCGCGCGCGAAGCCGGCATCGCGCGCCTCAACCAAGGCATAGACCGAGCGATTCGAGGCGTCGAACAACTGCTGCTGCTGGCGCGCGAGGAAGCCGGCCCGGACCAGGGCGCCGGCACCGCCGCACGGGTCGATTTGCGCCAGGTCGTCCAGCTGGCCGTGGCCGATGTCCTGCCGCAGGCGCGGCACAAGCAGATTGACCTCGGCGTGGCCGAAAACCCGTCGGCGCAGGGAGTGCAGGCCATGCCCGAAGTCAGCGGCCAGCTTGAGGCCCTGCGCATCCTGCTGCGCAACCTGCTCGAAAACGCCGTCAAGTACACGCCGCCGGGCGGCCAGGTCGATGTGTCGCTGGAACCGCGGCAAGGCCAGCCGGTGCTGACGGTGGAGGACAGCGGACCCGGCATCGCGCCGGAAAACCGCCCGCGCGTGTTTGACCGCTTTTTTCGCGCCAGCGACACGGCGCAGGAAACCGGCAGCGGCCTGGGGCTGGCCATCGTCAAGGCGATTGCCGACCGGCACGGCGCGATGCTGGCGCTGGACGCTTCCGAACGCCTGGGCGGCCTGAAGGTCGAGGTGTACTTTGCGCCGGCCCGGGCGGTTTAAGTTTCACCTAAGCCTGCGTCCCCATAGTTGACTCCATCGGCACCGAAGCGTGCCTTCCCAACGCAAGGAACCGTTCCCATGAAATCCACTGCTTTGAGCAATACCCGGCTGATCGCGGCGCTGCTGGCCGCAGGCGCCATTGGCGGGGCCGGAGTCGGCGCATTCAACATGGCGCACACACCGGCCATCGCAGCCCTGTCAGCCCCGGCCGTCAGCACGGCCGCCACGCCCATGGCCCTGCCCGACTTCTCGCAGATCACCGAACGCTACGGCCCGTCGGTGGTCAACATCAGCGTGACCGGCAGCACCAAGGTTTCCAACGACTCCCCGCTGGCGCAGGGCGGCGGTGACGATGAAGAAGGCGACCCGCTGCTGGGCAGCCCGCTGGGCGAATTGTTCCGCCGCTTCCAGCAGGGCCAGGGCCAGCGTCCCGGCGCGGGCCGGGGCGGAGCGCCCGAGGAAATGCCGACGCGCGGCCAGGGTTCGGGCTTCATCGTCAGCGGCGACGGCATCATCCTGACCAATGCCCATGTGGTGCGCGGCGCCAAGGAAGTCACCGTCAAGCTGACCGACCGGCGTGAATTCCGCGCCAAGGTGCTGGGCGCCGACGCCAGGACCGACATCGCCGTGCTGAAGATCGCCGCCAGCAACCTGCCGGTCGCCACGCTGGGCAAGACCAGCGACCTCAAGGTCGGCGAATGGGTGCTGGCCATCGGCTCACCCTTCGGTTTCGAAAACACGGTGACCGCCGGCGTCGTCAGCGCCAAGGGCCGCTCGCTGCCCGACGACAGCGCCGTGCCCTTCATCCAGACCGATGTCGCCATCAACCCCGGCAACTCGGGCGGCCCGCTGTTCAACGCGCGCGGCGAAGTGGTCGGCATCAACTCGCAAATCTACAGCCGCAGCGGCGGCTACCAGGGCGTGTCGTTCGCCATCCCGATTGACGTGGCGACCAAGATCAAGAACCAGATCGTCGCCACCGGCAAGGTCGAGCATGCGCGGCTGGGCGTGTCGGTGCAGGAAGTCAACCAGGCGTTCGCCGATTCCTTCAAGCTCGACAAGCCCGAAGGCGCGCTGGTGTCAATGGTTGAAAAAGGCAGCCCGGCCGACAAGGCGGGCCTGCAGCCGGGCGACGTGATCCGCCAAGTCAACGGCCAGCCGATTGTCTCGTCGGGCGACCTGCCGGCGGTGATTGGCCTGGCGGCGCCGGGCGACAGCATCAAGCTCGATGTCTGGCGCCAGGGCGCGGCCAAGGAAATCACGGCGCGGCTGGCCAATGCCGACGACAAGGCCGCGCAGGTCGCCAGCAAGAAAGAGGCGCCCGGCCAGGGCAAGCTGGGCCTCGCGCTGCGTCCGCTGCAGCCCGACGAACAGCAGGAAGCTGGCATTGACAGCGGCCTGCTGGTCCAGCAGGCCAGCGGCCCGGCGGCGCTGGCCGGCGTGCAGGCGGGCGACGTGCTGCTGTCGATCAACGGCGTTCCCGTGAAAAGCATCGACCAGGTGCGCGCCACCGTGGCCAAGTCGCAAAAATCAGTGGCGCTGCTGATTTTGCGCGGCGACACCCGGATTTTCGTGCCGGTGAATTTGGGCTGATTGGGGTTGGCTTGGGCGGGCTTGGAAGGCCCGCTTGTTTTGCTCTGTTTTTAATAGCTGCCAGTGCTTTATCCGCTTGCGCCAGAGGCCTATTTGATGCGATAAATTGGCTGCTCAGGAGCCTAATTTCTCCCGCGCCCGTTTCGGTTCACGTTTCAGTCGTATTTCGACCGTTTTTCCAACGGCGCTGGCAGCCTTGATCAACAACGAATCTTGCACCTACCGTTTGGAACGGCGGTTCGCTGGAATGATGGGATGGACTCCCCCTGTTTTTTGCGCCACATTGGCGCTCTGGTTTTCATTGGCGTGGAGATCAGGTCTTTAAACAAAAGGAGTCCGACATGAATGCTACTACCGTTGCCGTCGATCTTGCAAAGTCCGTTTTCCAGCTCGCCGTCGCCGATGCGTCTTGGCGGGTCGTGGAAACACACCGCCTTACGCGTACCCAGTTCGAGCGCTGGTTCGTCAACCGGGATGTGAGTCTGGTCATCATGGAAGCCTGCGGCTCGGCCCACCACTGGGCACGCTGGCTCAATGGTCTGGGCATTGAGGTTCGACTACTCCCAGCCCAGTACGTCCGTGCCTATGTCAAACGCAACAAGACCGATGCTGCCGATGCAGCGGCGCTGCTCGAAGCCGCCCGGGCGTCGGATATTCGCCCGGTACGAATCAAGTCAGTCGAGCAACAGGCACTGCAAGGCATGCACCGCATCCGCAGCTTGTGGATGGGAACGCGTACCTCGCGCATCAATGCCTTGCGTGGTTTTTGCCGGGAGTTTGGCATTGCGATTCCCGTAGGCGCGCGCACTGGCATCGAAGCCATCAGTCGGGTGCTGGCTGACCCCCATACTGCGGTGCCCGATCTGATTCGGGGGACAGCCAAATTGCTGATTGAAGAAATACGCCTGCTCGAAGCTCGCATTGCTCAACTGGAGCGCGAACTGGCATCCCTGGCCAGGCTGTGCCCGGCATGCACCACGCTGCTCTCGATACCAGGCATTGGCTTGCTCACGGCCACTGCAATGGTGGCGGCTACATCTGGCGATGTCAGTCACTTCAAGGACGCACGGCATTTCTCCAGTTGGTTTGGCTTGACGCCCAAGGAGTACAGCTCGGGCAATAGCCGTTACCTGGGGCGCATTTCCAAGAAGGGAGATCGCTATCTACGAATGCTGCTCACTCACGGGGCCAGAAGTGTGCTGCGTGCCGCCAAGGTGGCTGAGGGTTCCGGCAAAGAAGTTTGTGGTGTGCGCCGTTGGGCGCTGGATGTGCAGACCAGGGGCAACCACAACAAGGCGGCTTGTGCGCTGGCCAACAAGCTGGCGCGGATTTGCTATGCCACGCTCAGAGACAAGGAGCCGTTTGATGAAGGCCAGCGGCTGAACAAGAAGATCAACAGGGAGAGCTTTGTGATGCCGGCCTGAACAGCCAACATCCAAAACAACCCGTCACCAGGAAAAGAAACCCAACACCCATCCACGCTTGCGACGAGATTGATCGACCACCATGGCCAACCGGGTTCACCCCACACCGATAGACGCCGATAACTCTTCCGGCAGCTTGCCTGCCGCTCGTATCGACTGGCGCATCGGTGACGCAGATTCCATGTCGGCACGGGCCACGACAGAGCCCACCATCGATGCCGGATATACGACTGCAGGCGCTTCCCCACAAGCCAAACTATCGGTCAGCCTCTTGCCGTTGTGGGGGAGTCCATATACGCTCGTATCGACTGGCGCATCGGTGACGCAGATTCCATGTCGGCACGGGCCACGACAGAGCCCACCATCGATGCCGGATATACGACTGCAGGCGCTTCCCCACAAGCCAAACTATCGGTCAGCCTCTTGCCGTTGTGGGGGAGTCCATATACGCTCGTATCGACTGGCGCATCGGTGACGCAGATTCCATGTCGGCACGGGCCACGACAGAGCCCACCATCGATGCCGGATATACGACTGCAGGCGCTTCCCCACAAGCCAAACTATCGGTCAGCCTCTTGCCGTTGTGGGGGAGTCCATATACGCTCGTATCGACTGGCGCATCGGTGACGCAGATTCCATGTCGGCACGGGCCACGACAGAGCCCACCATCGATGCCGGATATACGACTGCAGGCGCTTCCCCACAAGCCAAACTATCGGTCAGCCTCTTGCCGTTGTGGGGGAGTCCATATACGACCGGTTAGGCCGCAATCTTCACGCTCACAATCAGCCATGCGAAGAACGCGCAGAGTGCAAACACAACAGGCACAAGCCAGTTGCGAACTAGCCGGAATTGTGGTTCGCCAGCCTTCACCCGGCGCCACTCCGCCTTGAGAATTGGGCGCGAGTAGTCTGCGGCGGTCTCGACAGCCTGGAGCATGGCGGCAGTACGTTCCAGCGGCGCCGAAACTGCTTGTTTTTGTGTTTCGGAAACGCTACCAAGTAGGCGCAGGAGTTCTTGGTGCTCTTTCTCGTCGGGGTTCAAACGCAGCTTGATCCGATATAGCGAGACCGCCACATTTCGACGAATCTCACCTACTTGATCTGGCGGAATTGTGAACGGGAGCGCAGCGTACTTGTCGCCAAATGCCGCAGCCTCCTCGATCACGCGGGCCATGGCACGCGCGGCTGCCAAATAGTCCGCTAAGTCACTTCGAAGCCCGTCGATCCATGCTTGACGGAACTCAGATGTCTTTTGCTCTTTCGTTAACGTAAGAGCAACTACGGAGATCAGCCCGGCGATGACCGCCGCGACTACAGTGGCGATGGCCACCAACGCATTCGAAGGTAAGGGATCTGTCATTGCGGCCTAACGATCAGCGTTTATCTGCCGCGCCACGATGCCTGCCAGGGGCAACGGAGCCAAACGTGGCGGATAAACCTCGTTGGACTGAACCGCCGCCCTGAACAGCAGGCGCTCGGTGACGGCCAGAGGGGTTTGTAAGGTCGCGGTGCGTGGGCATGCGCAAATTATGACCCGGCTTTGTGCCGCTGCGTTCGCGCCAATGGCGCTGAATTGACTCCCCAATCGGCTACGCTCAGGCTCCCGACCAGGAGAAAACGTGGCCCGCGTCCTTACAAAAATAATCGCTGCGCTGGCCGCAGCCACCGCTCTGCAGGCGCAAGCCCTGCAAATCATCAGCCTTTCGCCGCAAGGTGAAGTCGCCCAGGTCCGGCAAGTCGTCGCCAAATTCGACGAGGCCGCCGTCAACTTCGGCGACCCGAAAGCGCCCGCGCCGTTGAGCCTGAACTGCAGCGACGCGCAGGCCACCAAAGGCGCGGGCCGCTGGATCAGCGACCGCGAATGGGCGTTTGAGTTTGCCAATGACCTGCCGCCGGGCGTGTACTGCACCGTGACAGCCGTTTCAGGCTTCAAATCGCACTCTTCCGCACTGCTGGCGGGCGCTACCAGCTATAAATTCAATAGCGGCGGGCCGTTCATCCAGAACCTGCGCCCCGGAACCTACCAGCCCATCGACGAAGAACAGTATTTTGTGCTGCAGCTCAACGGGCCGGCGACGCAGGCCAGCGTCCTGCAAAACGTCTGGTGTTCTGTCGAAGGCCTGGGCGAGCGCGTGCCGGTGCGGCTGATCGACGGTGCCGAACGCGACGCGCTGCTCAAGTCGCACAACCTGGACAAGGCCGCCGCCAGGGAGCCGCTGCGCTACGCCACGCTGGCCTGCAACCGGCGCCTGACGCCGGCCACCAAGGTGCAACTGGTCTATGGCAAGGGCGTCAGCACGCCCAGCGGCGTTCCCAACAGCGTCGAAAAGCGCTACGACTTCACGGTGCGCGAGCCTTTCACCGCCAGCTTCAGCTGCGAGCGGGAAAACGCCCAGGCGGCCTGCCTGCCGATTCGCCCGATGCGGCTGAACTTCAATGCGCCGGTGGCGCGCAAGCTGGCCGAGGCGATTCGCCTGAAATCCGGCGGCGGCGAATTCAAGCCGGCGTTTGAATCGGAAGGCGGCGATGGCGACGCCGTGGTCACCGACCTCTCTTTCAAACCGATCTTTCCCGAACAGGGCCGGTTCACGCTGGAACTGCCCAAGGACTTCAAGGACGCCTCGGGCCGCGCACTGCTGAACGCCGGCAGCTTTCCGATGCAGGTCGCGACCGGCGCCATGCCGCCGCTGGCCAAGTTCGCCGCCGCGCCGTTCGGCATCCTGGAGCGTTTTGCCGAGCCCGGCGCCAAGCCCGGCGACCCGGCGCTGCTGCCGGTCACGCTGCGCAATGTCGAGGCCAATTTGCAAATCAAGGGGCTGGCGGCCGGCCAGGTCAGCAACCTGCAGCCCCAGGGCGATGCCGAGATCATTGCCTGGTTCCGCAAGGTGCAGCGCTATGACCGCTACGAGGTGGAGCGCAAGCTCGCCGCCGCCGACAGCAAAACCCCGCTGCCCCGGCCGCTGGAGAAAACTGACCGGGATTCCGTGCAGTCGCGCATGGTGTCGTTGCTGGGTGGCCAGCCGGGCGTCAAGACGCTGGAGCTGCCCCAGCCCGCCGCATTGGGCGGCAGCGCGGCGCCCGCCAATACCCTGCGTCCGTTCGAGGTCATCGGCATCCCGCTGTCGCCCGGCTTTCATGTGGTCGAGATCGCCTCGCAACAACTCGGCGCGTCGCTGCTCGACGAGCGCCACGGCGCCCGCCGCACGATGTACGTTCGCACCTCGGCGCTGGTCACCAACCTGGGCGTTCACTTCAAGCTCGGCCGCGAAAACGCGCTGGCCTGGGTGACGACGCTCGACAAGGGCGCGCCCGTGGCCGGTGCGCTGGTGCGCGTCTCCAGCTGCCAGGGCGCCCTACTGGCCAAGGCCACGACCGATGCGCAGGGCATTGCGCGATTCACCGGCCTGTCGTCCGAGCCGCCGCACTGTTCCGGCGACGAGGGCGGCAACGCCTACTTTGTCAGCGCGCGGGCCACGCAGGCCGGCATTCAGGACATGGCATTCACCTGGAGTGACTGGCACAAGGGCATCGAATCCTGGCGCTTCAACCTGCCGACCAGCAGCGACCCGGTGCCCGACACGCGCGTTCACACGATTTTTGACCGCACGCTCTTTCGGGCCGGCGAAACCGTGTCGATGAAGCATCTGCTGCGCAATGAAACCAGCCGGGGTTTCGGCGTTCCCGAGTTGAAGCCGGCAACGCTGGTAGCCACCCACACCGGCAGCGGCCAGCAGTACACGCAGGCGGTGGCATGGCGCAAGACCGCGACCGGCGGGCTGAGCGCGGAAAGCAGCTTTTCAATTCCGCCCGCCGCCAAGCTCGGCCTGTACGAGGTGCAGCTCAAGGGCCTGCGCGCCACCAGCGACGGCAACCAGGAGCAGACCTTGAGCAGCGGGCAGTTCCGCGTCGAGGAATTCCGCCTGCCGGTGCTGGCCGGGCGCATCACGCCGGTCAACCAGCAGGCGCTGGTCAACGTCAAGGCGGTGCCCACCGATGTGCAGGTCAGCTACGTGGCTGGCGGCCCCGCCGTGAACCTGCCGGTGCGCGTGTCGGCGCTGGTGCGCGGCAAAACCCTGAGCTACGGCGACTACGAGGAATTCAGCTTCTCGCCGCCGCGCGGCCAGCGCGCCGAAAGCACGGAAGGCGAGGAAGAAAGCAGCGCCGCGCAGGACCAGCGCGTGATTGCCGACAAGCTGCCGCTCACGCTGGACCGCAACGGCGCGGGCAAGCTCACGATTCCCGGCGTGCCTCCGGCCAAGCAAGCGCAGGAGTTGCTGCTGGAGGCCAGCTATGCCGATCCGAACGGCGAGGTGCAGACGCTGCGCAGCGTCTCGACGCTGTGGCCGGCCGGCGTGGTGGCCGGCATCAAGACCGAAGGCTGGGCATCGAGCAGCCAGAAGGTCAAGTTCCAGGCGCTGGCCCTGAGCCTGAACGGCAAGCCCGCCGCCGGCATCGCGCTGGACGTGAAGGCCGTCGCCCGCATCGTCACCACCAGCCGCAAGCGCATGGTCGGCGGCTTCTACACCTACGACAACAAGACCGACATCAAGGATCTGGGCAGCGTTTGCAGCGGCAAGAGCGACGCGCGCGGCCTGCTGCTGTGCGAGGCCAAATTGGGCGAGCCGGGCGAGGTCGAACTCGTCGTGACGGCAAAAGACAAGGACGGCAACAGCATCCAGGCGGCCAGTTCGGTGTATGTGACCCGGCAGGGCGAACTCTGGTTCGGCGGCGAAAACCACGACCGCATGGACCTGCTGCCCGAGAAGAAAAGCTACCAGCCCGGCGAGACGGCCGTGTTCCAGGTGCGCATGCCGTTTCGCTTCGCCACCGCGCTGGTGGCGATTGAACGCGAAGGCATCCTGGAGACGCAGGTGGTGCAACTCAATGGCCAGGATCCGACCGTGCGGCTGCAGGTCAAGGACGGCTGGGGGCCGAATGTGTATGTCAGCGTGCTGGCGCTGCGCGGCCGGCTGCGCGAAGTGCCGTGGTACAGCTTTTTCACCTGGGGTTTCAAGGCGCCGCGCGAATGGTGGACTTCGTTCTGGTACGAAGGCCGCGAATACGTCGCGCCGACCGCATTGGTCGATTTGAGCAAGCCCGCGTTCCGGCTGGGCGTGGCGGAAATCCGCGTCGGCACGAAAGCGCACCAGCTCGATGTGAGCGTGAAAGCCGACAAGGACAGCTACCCGGTTCGCGGCCAGGCGCGGGTCACTGTTCAAGTGAAGCTGCCCAGCGGCCAGCCCGCCGCCAACGCGGAAGTCGCGCTGGCCGCCGTCGATGAAGCCTTGCTCGAACTGATGCCCAACACCTCGTGGAGCCTGCTGGATGCGATGCTGCAGCGTCGTGCCTGGGGTGTTGAAACTGCGACCGCGCAGATGGAGATCATCGGCCGCAGGCATTACGGCCGCAAAGCCGTGGCGGCGGGCGGCGGCGGCGGGCGCGGCAACACGCGCGAACTGCTCGACACGCTGCTGCTGTGGAACCCGAAAGTGCAGCTCGACGCCAAGGGCCAGGCGGTGGTGAGCGTGCCGCTCAACGATGCGCTGACGACCTTTCGCATCGTCGCGGTGGCCGATGCATCGACCGGCCTGTTCGGCACCGGCCAGACGACCATCAAGGCGACGCAGGACTTGCAGATCATCAGCGGATTGCCGCCGCTGGTGCGCGAGGACGACCAGTTCCGCGCGCAAGTCACGCTGCGCAACACGACCAAGGCCGCGATGAAGGTCGAGGTCAGCCCGCGCGCGACGCTGCTCGACCTCCAGCCGCAAACCGTGGACATTCCGGCCGGCGAGGCGCGTGAAGTGGCCTGGAATGTCACCGCGCCGGCGCAGTTGGGGCTGACGCGCACCCAAGCCATCCTGTGGGAAATCCAGGCCAAAGACACGCTCAGCGGCGCGCGCGATGGCCTGAAGGCCAGCCAGCGCATCATTCCGGCCGTGCCGCTGACGGTGCAGCAGGCCACGCTGGTGCAGGTCGATGGCAGCTTCAGGCTCAACGTGAACCCGCCGGCCGACGCCCTGCCCGGCCGTGGCGGCCTGAAGCTGTCGCTGCAACCCAAACTCGCCGAGGGCATGGACAGCGTGCGCGACTGGTTTGCCGCTTACCCGTTTGCCTGCCTGGAGCAGAAAACCAGCAAGGCGATTGGCCTGCGCGACGGCAAGCTGTGGCAGGCCGTCGTGGCGCAACTGCCCGGCTACCTCGACAGCGACGGCCTGGCCAGCTACTTTCCGCCGCGTGATGGCGACGCCGCGCGCGGCAGCGCCACGCTGACGGCTTATTTGCTGGCCGCAACGCACGAGGCATCCGGGATCAACCCCGCGTTTGCCCTGCCCGACGAAGCGCGCGCGCCCATGGAGCGCGGCCTGATCGCCTTCGTCGAAGGCCGCATCCAGCGCGACTTCTGGAGCCCGCGCAAGGACCTGGACGTGCGCAAGCTGGCCGCGCTCGAAGCGCTGTCGCGCTACGGCAAGGCGCAAGGCCGCATGACGGGCAGCATCACGATTGCACCCAACCAGTGGCCGACGCATGCGGTGATCGACTGGCTGAACATCTTGAAGCGCGTGGCCGACGTGCCGCAGCGCGAGGAACGGCTGCTTGAGGCCAGCCAGATTCTTCGCTCGCGCCTGTCGTACCAGGGAACCAGGCTGGTGTTCAGCACCGAAAAAGACGATTACTGGTGGTGGCTGATGGTCAACGGCGATGTCAACACGGCGCGCCTGATGCTCGCCGTGATGGACGATGCGGCGTGGAAGGACGACATGGCGCGGCTGGCCAACGGCTTCATCGGCCGCCAACAACAAGGCGCCTGGCGCACCACGACGGCCAACCTCTGGGGCGGGCTGGCGCTGGACAAGTTCTCGGCGAAGTTCGAGGCCGTTCCGGTGGCGGGCGTGACCCAGGCGGCGCTGGCCAGCGCGGCGGCCACGGCAAAAACCGCCAGCGTGGACTGGCGCAAGGTCGGGCGCATCACGCCCGCCGATGCCTCGGGCGCCGCGCACCAGACGAGCTTCTTCGGCGCGCCCGCCGCGCCCGGCATGCTGCGCAACAACACGCTGTTTTTGCCGTGGGGCAGCCCGGCGAAGGACACGCTGACGGTCACGCATGAAGGCAGCGGCAAGCCCTGGCTCACGCTGCAGTCGCTGGCCGCCGTGCAACTCAAGGCCCCGTTCAGCGCCGGCTACCAGATCAGCAAGACCATCACCCCGGTCGAGCAGGCCGTGAAGGGCCAGTACACGCGCGGCGACGTGCTGCGCATCACGCTCGAAATCAACGCCTCGGCCGACATGACCTGGGTCGCCATCACCGACCCGATCCCGGGCGGCGCGACGATTCTGGGCAGCGGCCTGGGCCGCGATTCGCAGATTGCCACCAGCGGCGAGAAAAAGGCCGCTTCAATGGGAGGCGGGGGCTGGCCGGCGTTCGAGGAACGCAGCTTCGAGGCCTTTCGCAGCTATTACGAGTACCTGCCCAAGGGCGTGCTGAAGCTGGACTACACCGTGCGGCTGAACAACGCCGGCAGCTTCGCCCTGCCCCCGAGCCGGGTCGAAGCGCTGTACGCGCCCGAGATGTTTGGCGAGGCGCCGAATGCGCGCGTGAAGGTGGAGGCGGCGAAGTGAAATTCACCCTTCTCAGGTGAATTTCACTTATGTCACACTTTTTACATCAAATTTAATGGCTTATAGGGCTTTTGCGCAGGTGAATCATGCCTGTACAGCTATTAAAAAAATAGCAAAAAAAGTTACCTGCGCATTCCGGCTCCAGGCCGAAACCCCTGCAAAGCCTATTTGTATTTATTTGTTTTTCTTTGTTTTTATTTGTCAATTTTTTCATCTATTTACAGTTTCTGTTACCTTGAATAAGTAACCGTTCAGGCTTGCCTTGCATGGCTTGCCAGAAGCTCATCCATCGCCGATGTTCCAGGAATCCGTTCCTGCGTCAAACCGCGCAACACCGCGCCAGCACTCGAAACAAGCCGTATCGGACCGATTCTCCGGCCGCCATCAGGGCAATGCGCATTCAGGCATTGCAGCCGCCGCGCACGCACCGCCACGGCATGGCGCAGGCGCGCGCACATCTTCTTACTGTCGAGCTAACGTAACAAGTTAACCTAAAGCACTACCCAATACGGGGTACCCACTTTGACTAATCCAGTCGTTTTCTTGTTCTCATCAACATGCAAAAACCTACCGCGCTCGCCATTCGTACCCCATTGACCAAATCGCCTGCCCACCCTTTTTCAAGTTTGCGAATTTCACCACGTACCTTGCGCAATGCCGCCATCCTGGTTGCGGCAACAAGCACCCTGACCGCTTTTGGCGCCACGGAATACGGCAACAGATGGCAACGCAACCGCTACAGCCAACCCACTCCAACTCCAACTCCAACTCCAACTCCAACTCCAACTCCAACTCCAACGCCAACGCCAACGCCAACGCCAACGCCGGCTCCAGCTCCAACCAGTTCAAGCACCAATAACTATTACGTCGCGACCACGGGGTCCGACACCAATCCGGGCACGCAGGCAGCGCCGTTTCGCACCATCAAGAAGGCGGCGAGCGTGGTCAAACCCAGCACCACGGTCCATGTCGCGCCCGGCACCTACGCCGAAACCATCACCTCCACGGTGAACGGCACGGCCTCGGGCCGAATCCGTTATGTCTCCGATACCAAATGGGGCGCGAAGCTCGTGCCCGCCGGTGCGGGCGCGAACACGATGTGGAAGGTCGATGGCGGCTATACCGACATCGACGGATTCCAGGTCGACGGCAACGGCGGCACCAGCGTCAGGCAGGGCATCTACCTGACGGGCGGCAACTCCACGGTGAAGAACAGCTGGGTTCACCATGTGGCGCTGAATTCCGGATGCGATGGTGATGGAGGCGCTGGAATGGTTGCAGATCAGGGCCGAGGGGCGGCTTTCAACAATTATGATTTCGTAGGCAATCTGGTTCACGACATAGGCGGCAGTTGCGACACTATCCAGGGTATTTATCATTCTTCTTCCGGAACCGTAAAGAACAATATTGTGTATGCCACCAATTACGGCATTCACCTCTACCATGACGACCACAATGTCGACGTTGTGAACAACACGGTATTTGGAAACCGTTGGTACGGCATTGTTTACGGGGGGTGTGAAAATGCCTACAACAACGGGTGCCCCACTTCTGGCGTCAATATCCATAACAACATCGTCTATGATAATTATGGGGGAATAACTGGTGCAAATACTGCAGTGGATACAGGCAGTAACTCCATTAAAAACAATATTGTGTATGGAAATACCAAAGATTTTGAACTTTCCGACCATGCTGTCGCCCAAGTTTCTGGAACGATCAGTGCCAATCCCCAATTCGTCAACTATATCCGTGCCGGTGGTGGTGACTATCACATCAAGAATACCTCGCCAGCCATTGACAAGGGGCTTTCCACCTACGCTCCCACCACTGACATCAATGGCAAGGCCCGGCCTCTGGGTGCGGGTATCGATACCGGTGCTTATGAGAATTATTGATAAGCAAATAACGTAACGCTGTCGCTGCGATAGTTAATCGCTTTACGTAGACAACACGCTCAGTCTCAGCAGCGGCTACTTTGTCGGCAACAGTCCGTCAGGTAGCCGCTTTTTGCCATGTATTTCATCAAGCACGGAACTTATTTGACATGATATTTCACCCGGTAAGGTTCAAAACCAATTATTGTCTTGAATTTTTTAAGGCCAGGATTCGCACCAAAATAAGTATCGTACATGATGTATTTTATTGCGCTGTCACCAATAAACTGGCAAATCGCCTCCGTCGTCAGTAAATTCATAATGCCATCATTATTCCTATAACCCATCAACTGGGAAAATATTGCAAAATCACCATAAATCCCCATATTGCAATAGGCCATCAATCTGCCACCACGATCCAGTATTCCATAATACTTGTAGTTTTTAAGCGGCTCGTAATAACTGTTTTTCTGCAGATAATATGCATCCATGCGCCGACCCTGCCTGACCTCAAGGGATGTATTTATTTCATGTATTCCATCTATGTGATTATTCCTGTCTATCTCGCAAAATACATAGCCTCGTGATTTAGCTTTTTTAGCATCGCGTACCCCACGATGATGGGTATTCATATAATCTTCCCGAGTATTGAATTGCCCTAAATCTATCAATGCAGCACCCAGGGATTTGTTTTTAAATATCTTATATTTTTCATGCGGCTTGGTGAAATGCTTATATGTCAACCTGACGTCATCAGGATTTAGATCAAGATCGAAGTGCAGGTGTGTCACTGGAAGTTTTGCAATCTCCACTAATAAATCAAGAAAATTTCGCAGTTTGCTCAACATGTTTAATTTCCAAAAAAAATCGACATTGATTTATTGGCGCTTCCGCTTTTTCATGAGCACTTGCCAGCGATGCTTTCACGATTTACTTCCAGGCAAGTGATAAGGGAGTCACAAGGCCAGGCCATCGGGATGCGGCCGTCATCGCTGACAAGGCCTACGGCATCCCATTACACACAAGTCACCCATCGTTGAACTGTCGGGCATAACGGGCACCCTCAACGAAGACGGCAATCTCCTGCATACCCAGCCAAATCGTCCTGGCACCCGGTTCGCCATCGTGCCTTCTACCCAAAAAGCCGCCGCGCTGGGCAATCAAGCGCACCACGGTGTTGAGCGTGGGAGTCTGCCGGGGCACGGGCTTTTTGTTCAGAATGAACGCTGCTCGCCACTCGTCAGGCTCGAACAGCAGGTCGGCCGGTAAATCGGGCAACGTGCGCCCCAGCCGCATCAAGCGGTTGATGCGCCAGGCAACGACCATGTACAGCGCCAGCGCGGTTTGCAGCCGCTCGGTGTCGGCCAGCTGCAAGCGCTCGACACGGCAGCCCTCCTTAAGCACCAAGAAAAAAAGCTCAATTTCCCACCGAGCACGGTACCAATTGACGAGTTCCACTGCGTCCTGCAGCGTGGATGCCACCCGGTTGGTCAGCAGGCGCCAGACCACCGGCTTGGCGCCTGCCGGGGCATTCACCTCCGAGGCGATGAGGCAAGTCACTTCGAGCTCGCCGCCCTGGAGGTCAGGCAGCACGATGCGCTGGGCGCGCACCTCCTGCTCGACCGCGCGGGCCTTGCGCCCGCGTCGGGCCGGCATCTCAAAGCGTATATGCCCCAGCGGCGCGCCGGCCATGACCTCATCCCACAGCTTGCCGCCCTCGGGCAGCACCCGGTTGTGCTGGCAGCGCACCAAATAGTCGGCCGCATGGTCCATCTTGCGCGCCATCACCAGCAGCGCCAGGATGTCCGATTCGCGGTCGCCGACGCACACGTGGCGCGTGCCGGGCACTTCGCCGGCCTGCTCGGCGATACGTTCGTAACTTTCCACCCAACGCACGCTTTCGAGCACGCCGCGGCGCGTCGCCCGTCTTGAACTCGCGCGCCCACGTCCAGGCGTTCATCACCCCCAGCGGCTCGCGCTCGGGCGTGACCACGTAGGTCGGGTGCAGGTACAGCCCGCGCTGGGCTTCATAGCTCAGCGGCCCCAGGCCCGTCATCGCCTGCCCGTTGTAGTCCAACTCGGTCGTGTCTTGCAGGCACAGCACCACCGCGTGCTCGCGGATGCGGCCCATCGTCGCCTGGCGGTGGGCCGTCATCACCTCTTCGCAGCTGACCTGCTCGTTGCGCAGGAACCGGTAGGCCGCTGCCATCTCGGCCCAGTTCTCACACGCCCCCGGAATGCTCGCTCCGGGCTTTTGCCCCAGCCGCTCGGCCAGCAGCACGGCGCGCCGGTTCAGACGCGGGTCGCCCAAATCAATCGTCTCGAATTCCTGTTGCGCCCAGCCCATGCACTCGCACCTTTTGTCATTGAGCTGCCTATGTTACGGACTTGTGTGTAATGGGATGGGCCTACGGTACGCAGGCCCGGTTGATCGAGCCCTTTGAAACACAGGCAAAGCGGGTACGGACATAGTTGAAGAATTGAGGATTGGCACTGATCGTTCCCGACACTTGGCTTTGCGCATTCGGCGCCAATTCAAAATCCCCGTACACACGGCTTCCAAACACGATATTGTTCTTGATCGAATTCTTGCCGGTGTCCTCATCGGCGTTCGGGCCGGTAATCCCGCCAGCATTGTCATAGACGATGTTGTTGTGGATATTGACGCCAGAAGTGGGGCACCCGTTGTTGTAGGCATTTTCACACCCCCCGTAAACAATGCCGTACCAACGGTTTCCAAATACCGTGTTGTTCACAACGTCGACATTGTGGTCGTCATGGTAGAGGTGAATGCCGTAATTGGTGGCATACACAATATTGTTCTTTACGGTTCCGGAAGAAGAATGATAAATACCCTGGATAGTGTCGCAACTGCCGCCTATGTCGTGAACCAGATTGCCTACGAAATCATAATTGTTGAAAGCCGCCCCTCGGCCCTGATCTGCAACCATTCCAGCGCCTCCATCACCATCGCATCCGGAATTCAGCGCCACATGGTGAACCCAGCTGTTCTTCACCGTGGAGTTGCCGCCCGTCAGGTAGATGCCCTGCCTGACGCTGGTGCCGCCGTTGCCGTCAACCTGGAAGCCGTCGATGTCGGTGTAGCCGCCATCGACCTTCCACATGGTGTTCGCGCCCGCGCCGGCGGGCACGAGCTTCGCGCCCCATTTGGTATCGGAGACATAACGGATTCGGCCCGAGGCCGTGCCGTTCACCGTGGAGGTGATGGTTTCGGCGTAGGTGCCGGGCGCGACATGGACCGTGGTGCTGGGCTTGGCCACGCTCGCGGCCTTCTTGATGGTGCGAAACGGCGCTGCCTGCGTGCCCGCGTTGGCATCGGAACCCGTGGTCGCGACGTAATAGTTATGGATGGTGGGGGGGGTGCCGATAATTGTCAGGGTATCTCGATAGGCAGTGAAGCCCCCCAGCATCGCCGCCACAATGATGGCCCTGCGCAGTAACGCGCGCAAAATCCGGAATTCGCTGGAAGGCCGCGCACATTTCCAGTTTGGCATCTTCGCAACGCCCTCACCCAAACGCCCGCGCCAATTCGGGCTCCGGCTTCGGCAAAGTGCCAAAAACATGCCACACCGCAGTGGACTTCGGAAACAGCACCACCCACAGGGTCAAGCCGATCAGCATGAAATAGGTTCTCAAGCCCTGATTTTTGACGTACCACTGTTCCAGCGCGCCCTTGTAAGGCGCAATCACATGGTCATAAAAATGACGCGCGTCGGCATGCCCATGCAGCAGATTTTCCTCGTCCCTGAACATGATGGAGCCAATGCCTGACAAGCCCGGCAAAACTTCTTTGATGGCCTGCTGCGCAGCCGGGGGAAACGCATCAAAGCAGCGTTGGGTTTGCGGGCGCGGGCCAATAATGCACATGTCTCCCTTCAGAATATTAATCAGCTGCGGCAACTCATTGATCTTGGTCTTGCGCAAAAAACGCCCCACCGGCAGAACGCGCGGATCGTTCTTCACGGTGACTGTTCCCGTTCCCATGGTCGGGCTATCTTTGAGCATGGTCGCAAACTTGTAAAGCTTGAATACCTTGCCCCCCTTGCCGACCCGGTCTTGCAGAAAGAACACCTCGCCCTCGCCTGTCAGGCGAAGCACGATGGCAATGGGCACCAGCAGCGGCGACAACACCAGCAAGGCCAGGCTTGTGAAAAGAATGTCAAAAAATCGCTGCATGGCTACATCCTCGCGTCCAGGTACTTGCCGGTTTCCTTGTGGGCAAAGTCGGGAATCATGGTGTTGAAAAGGTCAACCATCTCAGCCTTGTTCCACGTTGGCTGGGTTTGAATGGCATGGAGCGTCTTCACGAAATACTCCAGACGCGCCTGATCAAAGCCAGCCGGGTTCTTGATGACGCCCACACTGGCCAGACGCGACATGTCCAGCGTCTCCTTGTCGGTAAAGAACTCTTCAAAATCCTTCTCGCCGGTGGTGTCACTGCTGAAAAAGTAGCAGGGCCACTTGCGCTGGGCAATCAGTTCCGGCGTACGTTCGCGCGCCTCGTCCTCGCTGGCGCATTCGTGCGCCTCGTAGCCCAGCGCGCGCAGGTAGCGCACGGCGATGTCGGAGAACGTGGTCAGGTGCAGGGACTCGCTGAGCTTGGGAAAAAAGATGTCACGGTTCTCGCCCAGAAGGCACGACATCAGGCACAGCTCGCCCGACTCCTGCGGCGTCACGAAATAACGCCGCACGTCGTTAGGCGCGGAAATGGGCTGGCGCTTGGCAAAGCGCTGGTTAAAACCATGCAGCAGCGAACCATCGGAGAACGCCACGTTGGCAAACCGCGCCGTCGAGATGGACTGCGCATCGCTGGCACGCATCAAGAACATTTCCATGATGCGTTTGCTGGCGCCCATCATGTTGACCGGGTTGGCCGCCTTGTCAGTGGAAACGCAAAAATATTTGCGCGCGCCATGCTCACGGGCCAGATCAATCGTCTTGATGGTGTTGAGCACGTTCACTTCAATCAGGCGCATCAGGGTGAAGGGGTCTTTTTCGGAGCGCACATGCTTGAGGGCCGACAGGTTGAACACATAGTCGTAGCCGGCCGATCCGTTCATCAGCGCGACAAACTCCCGCCCGCCGCAGTCGATGGCAAAGGTTCGGAAATCGCCTTCTATGTAGCCCAGCGTGCTGCGGATATCCCTGACCAGCTCCACCATGTTGTTCTCGCTGATGTCCACCACATGCAGCACCCGGGGGTTGCGCTTGAAAATCTCGCGCGTGACGGCGTGGCCAATGGAGCCGGCACCACCAATCACCAGGAAGCGGTTGCCAGCCACCAGGCCAGAGAGTTCCTGTTCGTAGCGGGAAACGTCCGCGTCAAACAGCGGGCGGTCGCGGCCTATCAGTGCAAGTATCGAATTTTCGGTGCTCATGCCACTGCTCCCAGCAAGGCGCCCGTCACCAGGTCAACCTCCCTGTCGGACATCGTGGGATACAGGGGCATGGTCAATTCACGGCTGCAGATTTCTTCGGCAAGCGGCGCATCCTGCGCGGTGAAATACTCCCTGTAGGCCGTGAATCCCGAAAACGGCAGGTAGTGAATGCTCGATTGCACGCCTGCGGTCTTCAGCATCTCAATCACCCCCATGCGGTCGCACGCCTGCGGCAGCAGCACCGGAAGAATGTGGTAGGCCGAAACCACATCGGCCGAAAGATTGTCAAAAGGCATTTGCAGCGGCGAGCCGGCCAGGTTGCGCCGGTAGCGCTCCGTCAGCTCCTTGCGCCGCAGGTTTCCGGCAGGCAGCTTGTCCAGTTGCACCAGACCGATGGCGGCCCGTATTTCGTCCATCCGGTAGTTCAGCCCCGGCTCGGCCACATCGTAAGTGGCGGCACGCCCCTTGTGCCGGTCCAGCGTGAGCGTGGTCATGCCGTGGGAGCGCAGATAGCGCAATCGCTGGGAGAGATTCCCGTCGCAAGCCACCACCATGCCGCCCTCGCCAATGGAAAGGTTCTTGTTGCTGAAAAACGAGAAGCACCCGACATCGCCAAAAGTGCCGCACATTTGCCCGGCAATCGAGGCGCCCGGCGCATGCGCCACATCCTCCACCAGCTTGAGTCCGCGCTCGCGGCACAGCGCGGCAATGGCCGGCATGTCGCACGGAAAGCCGGCGTAATGAACCACAATGACGGCTTTGGTGCGGGGCGTGATTTTCCGTGCAATGGACTCGGCCGACACGTTCCAGTCCGACCGGGAAGCACAGTCCGCCAGCACCGGACGCGCCCCCACCATGCGCACGGCGTTCGCGTCCGCCACGAACGTCAGGGCCGGAATAATCACCTCATCGCCCTGGCCGACATCGAGCGCCAGCAAGGCCATGTGCAAGGCCGCCGTCCCATTTGACACCGCCGTGCAACGCGCGCCGTGGCCCAGGTAATCGCCAAAGGCAGCTTCAAACCCCAGGATGCGCTCGCCCATGGTCAGCCAGCCGCTGTCAACCGTTTCCAGGACCGCATCTCGCTCGCGGTGATCGAAATTCAGTTTAAAGAGTTGAATCTTCCACATCATTCGCTCTCCTTCGGGGGGTTTTGATTTATCGTTCGACACCACCAGCGCCTGGCTCAGCGCGGGCACAGGGCTTATGAAACAGAAGCAGATCTGGCGGTTGCCGCCAGGAAATTCGCAGCTAGACGCGGATAGGTCTGGTTTTTTAAAATAAACCTCTTTCCTGCCGCACCCAGCAGCTTTCGTTGCGCGTCCGACATGGCCGCCAGTTTCAATATGGCCTGCGCCACGGCTGCCGCATCGCCCGGCGGCACGGTAAAACCGCACCCGGCTTCCGCCACCGGGTCATTGCCTGCGCTGACGGAATGCACCACCGGCTTGCCAGCCATCATGTAATCCATGAGCTTGTTGGGTGAGATGCCGAAACGGTAAAGCGGATTGGGATGCCAGCCGATATAGGCAATATCGACGCCGTCCAGGAATCGGGGTACGGATTGCTTTGGAATAGCGGGCAGCATCGTGACGTTGGACAAATCCTCATTCGCCACCCGTGCCAGCAGGGCGTCCCGATCCGGGCCGGTGCCGACGATGACCACTTCGGCCTTGCCTTTCAACTGGCTCGCCGCATCCAGAAGCACGTCCAGGGCATTGCTTAACCCATGCGTTCCGGCATAGCCCACCAACGGAAGCCCTTTGGCGCGCAAGGTATCCAGGGCCGCTTTCACCGGCTGCGGCAGATCTGCCGGCTGCGCCCACTCTTGCTCATCCACGCCATTGGGCACATAGGTAAATTTTTGCGGCGCCATGCCGCGCGAACACATGTACTGCCCGGCCTTGGGAAGCATGGAAACCACCTTGTCCGCATGGCGGTAGGCATAGTCTTCAGCCATCTGCACCCAGATGATGAACGGGTGCCAGCGTGAAAGACCGCCCAGCTCCATGGGCGAGAGCGGCCACAGGTCATGCACCTCATACACCAGCCGGGCCTTGCTCAGCCGGGCAATCCTGCGGGCCGGCCAGATATCCATCGGATAGGTGCTGGAGGCAATCACCACATCGGGTTTGAACTCGCGTGCCAGGCGTGGGCTGTCACGCCACAGCGCCCACATGAATGCCAGCATGTTTTTGACTCGGCCCGCACCATTGCCCTTGTAGCCTGGGGTCACAAGCCAGCGGTAGTCGATGCCCTCGATCTGTTCCTCCAGCACCGCGCCATCCAGCTCCGGCTGCCTGGCACGAATGTGCGAGAACGATGCCGCGACAATCTGCACGCGGTGCCCGGCACGCACCCATTCGCGCGCCAAATAAAACGGCCGGAACTCCATGCCATGCCGGGTCGAGCCCGCATAGTGGTTAATCAGCAAGATGTTCATGCCGCCAGGTCTTCGGCCAGCCGTGCCACTATTTTCTGTGCCGCCCTGCCATCGCCATACGGCGCGACCGCCTCGCCCTTGCTGCCCACCAACAGATACTGAACTCTCACCTCAGCAATTTTGGTTATAAATGGATACGCTTTGGCCTTGAGTTCATTGGAGGTTTCCAAGGTTTTGGCAAGTGCACTCATCAAACCCAGCCCCTGCGCACAGAACACCTTCAACACGCCAGAACCTGATCGTAGAAACTGAGCAACTTAGCCTCTTCAATGGACCAGTTGTACTTTTCGAGCACGGCGCGGCGCCCGTTTTCACCCATGCGACGCGCTTCGTCAGGATGAGTAACCAAATAGTCGATAGCCCGCGCAATGGCTGCCGGGTCTAGCGGATCAACGCACAAACCACAATCATTGCCCTCGATAATTTCCCGCCAAAGTGGAAAGTTCGATGCAATGGGCGGAATACCTGCCGCCATATATTCAAACATCTTGACGGGCAACGCATCCAGATAATTAATCATCGGACGCAAAGTAACCAACCCAGCAACTGAACGCCTCAGCACCTCCCGAACACCAAGCCGATCAACAAAACCCAGCTCATTGACTCGTTGCCAGCCGGGCATCGTCTTCGTCAAAAGCTCGACAGCTGTCTCGGAAAAGCATCCAGCCAAGTTCAGACGCACTGTAGAAGGAAGTTGACCCATAGCCATTATAACTTCGTGGATTCCACGATTAGAAGCAATCCCGCCAACATAACAAACTTCAGCCTGTTTGCTATTCCAAGGGATAGCAGCATCGACTTCCCCAAGAACGGGAAAGTTGTTGATATCCACTGTACGCGGATTGATCGCCAGAAACTTGTTGCGAATATAAGGGGTGGCAGCCACAAGGCCATCAAACTTGCTGCAGGCGTAACGTTCATACAACGAGAAAGCACCGGCTAATGCTCGCAAGCGGAGCGGGCCTAGATATGGCTTACCCAGCAACTGCTTGGGCACATCTTCATGTGCATCAAAAATAACACGCTTGCCTAACCGCTTTAGTTTCAAACCTATGGGAATCAACTCAGGATCGTGAAGATGATAGAGATCCGCATCGAGTAGAAGCGCTTGGCGGAACACACGTCCGGTTGTCATCAGTATTCGTTTCAGGCGACCCGGTAACTTTCCAACATCGAATACCTGCACCCCTTCCAGGAGTTCATGACCCTTACCGTCCGCCACGACCAAAGAAACAGAAAAACCCGCTGCAATCAGGCTCCGGCACTGCTTTATGAATATCCGTGTGTCACCGCGAGGGTGAGCCGAAGTGAGATGCGTAATTTTCAATGAGTGTTTCATTTAACAATCGTTCTTGAACAAAAAATTTTCAAAAACCAGCATTCAAAATATAGTTGGTGCAAGAAAAAAGACAACAATCACATCCAGCCATGTGTCAGACGACCAAGTCAACAAAGTCTGGAAATTTACACCGCCTCTGTCTGATAATCCAATCCATTGCAAGCCATCAGATTAATATCAGCAAGCCAAGCGGCAAATGAACTTCATTATTTACAAATTAATATAATATCTAGATAAAAATAAAGCATGGCGATGAAAGAGATATTTTTCACCTGGAAATCGTCATTAATTTTATTGATGATTGCCGTTCACTTTTTATTAGCCATACGATGAAAGTAAGTACAGCCACTCCGGAAGAAACCATCGCAGTTGTATATGCCTGCTCTGTAAGCAAAAGCGCATAAACTGCTGCAACAAAAAAAATATCCTTACTCTTAAAAGAATAAAAAAATTTATCCAAGATTGAGAAAAATAATCCTACAAACAAAACCGCTCCTATATAACCTAAAATTCCACTGGTTGCAAAAGAATATAAAAATGCATTCGTATTGGCATTCGTATCAGGGTTTCCAAGATACTGTGACCCAACATAAAACGTCACGCGGCCATAGGACTTATCAAGTCCAAAGAGAAATGAATTCAAATTAAAATTTGCAATCAAATCATAAAAATATGATTGCAAAACACCTTGTACAACAAAAGCCCTTCTGACAAAGGTTTCGGCAATCTCTGAAAATCCGTAAATAGCATATTCACCCAGCGCCGATAAGCAAATAAAAATGATTCCATAAGAAACAACCGCTGGCAAGTGCTGTAACTTATTCCGCCTCGTCATAAACCCCATCAGTACAAAAATTAAGGTCATCAAAAATGCAGCCTTCACACCCAATAACCAAAATGCAAAAATGCTAAAAGAAATGCTGAATATCAAGAAAAAAACTTTATTCCTGAGTGCCCCGACGTAGCCAAGAAATGGAGCAAAGCCGTTAACTGCCATTTCTATTAAATAGGCGATTAAGTTTCCTTCACCAATCCTTACTCGTCCTTCTAGGCGCCGATCATACATTGAATCCCAATCAAAACCAGCACTGATACCACGCGTAGCAGCGGCTATGCCAGCCAGCGCAATCATCGCCACCAAGCCATAGTACAAAATGTTTGGATTAAAGCAACCAACAATTTTCAACTTATACTTAAAAATGTGGATCTTTTTTACCACTAATGCAGGAATTAACAAGATGACAAACAAAATTATTGCACCAAATTGATCAATTATTACTGTCGTTCTTGAAAAAATGGTGCACGACAACAGCACAATCACTCCATAAAATAAGAGAAAAAAATCGGAGGGTCTTTCAATCTTTACAGGAATGATGAACGCGATGCAAATTACCATAAGCGCAGAAACAAATATATTAAATGCATCTAGCTTCAATGGCAAATATCCCAGATAAGCATTTGATTCTGAAATTTGCACGAAATATACCAGCCGCAAAAGAAAAACTGAAACAGAAATAATTAATATATTTTTTATATTGCTTTTCTTCATTTTCAATTCCTTGCAGCCTGTTGAATTGCGATTAGAGCATTCTATGGATGCCACCCTGAAACCCAGCGCATGGAAAAATCACGAAGTGCGGCCCGGCCAATGCCTCAGGCATACGGTCAAAATCCCGGTTCAGTCACTGAACTGTGCCAGTTAGCGAAATCCGCGCTCGACTGCCCTGCGCCTGGGTCAGTGCGAGCCATAAAAATACTCAGGAATAAATGCTGATTTTTCTTCCTGTTATACGAAAGCCCAGCCCCTGCATTTTCTTGATGAAATTCTGGAGACTGATCCAATTCGGATATTCCAGAAAACTGTGCTTGGGCGCCATAATAAATTCCTCGAACTCATTGCGGCCAATTCCCAGTTTCTTGCACAGATAAGCAATATCTATTTCAAGCTCTTTCGGAGAATACAAGGGTTCGGCCAGTTTCTCCATAGCCTCGTCGCGAGACATTTGCCCCGAAACTATCAAACTCGAAAAATGAGGTCGCCGTTTGTCATACCCGAACCTGGCGGGCAAATAATAATTCTGGAAAAACTTCGTGAAAATGGATTCACCGTGCTTTCGTCCATACGCTCGCCAGCCGATTTTCTGCTCCAGTTCCACTACAGCCATTTTTTTATCATAGGGCATGTAGTTCAGCGGACGAACCGTGCGCAGCTGTTTCACAAAGGGATACCAGAGGTAGTAATCGAAAAAACTCACCGTCCTGTAATCCTTTAGCCTGCGCTGGCCAAACTTGCGATGGATGGCATGAAGATTGATAGCGTCCATGGCACTCCCGGTCCATGCCTTTGGATAAATACCCTCGGTGGCCAGATTGCCGCCGCTGAGCACGTACTTGATGCCATGTTTAGTCGCATAGTGATAAATACTCGCGAAAAAAATGTGGTCCTGTGGCACATCCTGGTTTGCAATGCCCGAGCGAAGAAATGCCAGTTGCAAGTCGCGCATTTCCTCCCAATCCACGACATGGGTGTGCAGGTCAAAATCGCAGAACTTCACTATTTTTTCAATGTTGGCAACGGCCAGCTCGCTGTTCCAGCCGGCATCAACATGCACGACCAGGGGCCGCAGGCCCCGCTCATGCACTTTCAGTGCGAGATAAGAACTGTCCACGCCACCGCTCAGGCCAAGAATGCAATCGTAAGGTTTGCCTTTGCCCTCTGCCTTGATTTGCTCCACCATCACAGCAAGGCGCCTGGCGCCTTCTTCATTGGGGAACCACCCCTTGGCGCTTACTTCGTCAAACTCACGGCAATGGTTGCATATGCCCTGAGCATTGAAGCTGATCGCCGGGTCGCTGCTGTCCATCACGCAACGGGTGCAAAGCTGATATTGGGTATTCATCTACTTATCCAGTAAAGACACAAGGTCGTTGTATTGAGGGTAGGTAATAAGCACCGCGCGGTGAGGTCCATGAAAAATGAACATCGCGCCAGCGGCTATGGCACTGGCGCCGGCGTCCACGGCGGCACGCAGATCAGATAATGTGGCCGCCCCGCCTGCCGCGATGAGGGGAATTGGGCATGATTGCGAGGCCGCGTGTATCAGTGCCAGGTCCATGCCTGCCAAAGTGCCATCACGGTCAACGGCAGTGAGCATGATTTCACCGGCACCGGCGGCAACCGCCTTGTTCAGAAAGTCTTGCCACGGCAAATCCAGCATCTTTCCGGTGGAAGATGCGTAGAGGCGATGGCTGGCGAAAAGGTTCTTTTTGATATCGACTGAAACCACGACGCTCTGGCTGCCGTAGCGGTCCGCGATGTCACGAACCAGCTGCAAATCCGCCAGCGCCCAAGTCTGGATGCATACTTTCTCCACGCCCAAGGTAAAAAGGCGTTTAGCCTGCTCGACCGTGCTGATTCCTCCGCCGTAGCAAAGGGGCATGAAACATTCACCGGCAAACTGTTCGATCAGTTCATAGTTAGGCTCGCGCTGGGCCTTGCTCGCCTCGATATCGAGAACGATGAGTTCATCTACTTCTTTATCGTTGAAGATACGAATGACGTTGATGGGGTCGCCCACGTATTTGGGATCCTGAAACTTTTTGGTTTTGACCAGGCCGCCATTCTTCAGCAGCAGGCAGGGAATCACGCGATGCTTCAACATCTCAGATATCCAGAAATTGCTTGATCAACGACAGGCCAAACCGATGACTTTTTTCAGGATGGAACTGAACGCCATAGACACTCTCCCTGGAATAAGCAGAGGGAAAGCCATGCCCGTATTCCGTAGTCGCCAAAATATCTTCCTCGTGTGCACACACAGCATAGTAGGAATGGTCAAAGTAATAACGTTTTTCTTCCTGATCGTCGGAAATAAGCCGGTTAATCTTTTTGGCGTAAACAGTATTCCAACCCACATGCGGTATGCGCATTGCCGAATCGGCATTAAAAACGAATCGCTTAAATCTTGCTGCTATCAGCCCAAGTCCGGGTATCTTGCCCTCCTCGCTACCCAAGCCCAATAGCTGCATACCCAGGCAAATTCCGAGCAAGGGGACGCCAGCAGCAGCACGGGCTTGCAGAATCGCTGGCAATTGCTTGGCATGCAAATGGCTCATGCCTTGATCGTAAGCACCGACTCCAGGAAGTATGAGCTTACTGGCCTGCTGAATCACTTCATGCGAGCCGGACACGGTGGCATCGCCGCCGGCCTTGCGAATCATATTCAGCACCGAGGCGATGTTGCCGCACTCATAATCCACGATCACGATCATGAACAGACTCCACAGGCGGCGCGGTATGACATCAACAAATAAATGATGTACAACGCGCTGTAGCCGAGTGAATACATCTGAACAGCACTCATCAGGCTGCCGGTTAAATAAAATGCGGCCCAGGTCATGACAAGTAAAGCAATTTGCCAGCCTAAATCCTGTATTTGCTTGTTGGCGATGTACAGGGTGTAACTCATGGGACTGGCAATGAATTTCGTGAAATACATGGGGGCCAGCACTTCTGCAAAACGACCTGCCATTGACCAGTCCTGACCGAAGACGAGAACAAATGCCTGCTCCCCAAAGAAAAACAAAAGCGTGAAGGGAATAATGGCCATCAGCAGGAGTGAGCGAAAAGTGTAGCGATAGGCATCAAGGCAGTTGCCTTTCTCGCGAAAATCCCGGCCGGCCTGTTCCTTGAAAACCGCCAGTATGGAATTGGCAAGCAAGCCTATCGGCCCGTTGATGATGCGCAGGCTCAGTGCATATAGGGCAACGGATCCCGCGCCGAAGCGGGTGGCAATGAGAAAAAGGGGTATCTGATCGGAAAAGGTATTGATGAAATCGGAGGGCATGGCAATTACCGGAAAACGATAGTAGCGTTTCAGCGTTTGCTTCAGTCCGGCAATATTCACTTTGGCCAGGAGTGACAGTGGCCTAAGCCCTGCGCGGTACATCAAAGCCAGCGTGATGATGAAGGACATCGTCAGTTGCCCATAGACAAGTCCATTAAGTCCTGCGCCTGCCAGGCTGAGTGCCAATTGCGCAAATGCAACTGATCCGGCCAATACCACCTTCCCATAGGCCATGCGCTCGAACTGAGCCCTGTACACATAGACGGCCAGCAAGGTCTGACAGTTGGCCATGACGACCGCATATACGGCCCATGCCACTGAATATCTTCCCGCAACGCCATCCACAAGAGACTTGCCGGGAAATTGCTGAAAGGCCATTGCGGTGAGCAGTCCGGCGACGCCAACACCCACGCTAATAACAAGCACCGCTTGAAATATCCCGCTGACCTGCTCTTCGCTCTGTGCCTGAAATACTGCCATGTCCAACCGGGCGGAGGCAATGACAATTAAAACGGATGTTGCACCCAGCCAGACAAAATAAGCCCCGAGTTGATCGGCCGGCACAATGCGCGTCAGCAGTGGCAGCATGGCGATGGGAATGATCTGGGCTATCGCCGTACCGCCAAGCACGGTCGTGACGTTTTTCCAGAACGTCGGCAGCTTCAGTGCTGAATGGTTCATGCGGCAATCTCGCATGCCAGGGCGACCCGCAGTTGCTCAGCGATTGTTTCTTGATCGGCTTGCGTCAAATACGGATGCATCGGCAAACTCAGCACTTGCTGCGCCACTTGGTCTCCCACCGGCAAACGGGCCCGCCCGTCGGCCACGGCAGGCTGCTTGTTCAGCGGAACCGGGTAATGCACGGCGGTCGGAATCCCCGCTGCTTTCAGTTTTCCCTGCAGCGCTGCACGGCTTTCCACCCGTATGGTGTATTGCGCATAGACGCTGGTATTGTGCGGCTCGATGTACGGCGTGGAGACAATCCCGACCTGCTTAAGCAGCCGGTCATAGTTGCTGGCCACCCGCTGACGCAGCGCTATTTCTTCTTCAAAAATCGCCAGCTTGGGCAGCAGGATGGCTGCTTGCAGGGTGTCCAGCCGGCTGTTGACACCCACACGAATGTGGTGGTAGCGCCGGTCTTGACCGTGCCGGGCGATCTGGCGCATGACTTTAGCCAGTTCGTCGTCGTTGGTGAAGAGGGCGCCGCCATCGCCATAGCAGCCCAAAGGCTTGCTGGGGAAGAAGCTGGCGCAGGCAATGGTGCTGAGGTTGCAGCTTTTACGTCCCTTGTAACTGGCGCCAAAACTCTGCGCGGCGTCTTCAATCACAGGGATTCCGTGCTCGGCGGCAATGGTGTTGATGGCATCGAAGTCGGCGCACTGGCCGTACAGGCTGACGGGGATGATGGCTTTTGTGCGTGGCGTAATCACTGCTTCGAGCAGATTCGGGTCCAGGTTGTAAGTGCGGGGGTCAATGTCCACATACACCGGCCTGGCACCGAGCAAGGCGACGGTTTCAGCTGTAGCGATATAAGTGAAGCCCGGTGTGATGACTTCGTCGCCCGGGCCGATGCCCAGCGCCATTTGGGCAATTTGCAGCGCGTCGGTGCCGTTGGCGCAGGTGATGCAGTGCTTGGAGCCGGTGTAGGCGGCCAGCCTTTCTTCCAGTTCGGCGACCTCCGGACCCAGGATGTACTCGCCGTGCTCCAGCACACGCGCAATAGCGGCGTATAACTCGCTTTTGATGCGGACTTGCTGGGTTTTGAGGTCAATGAAGTCAATCATGAGGAGTGGGTACTTTGGTAGGCTGCATGCTGGCCTTGTTGATATCTAAAATAATCACGGATGCTGCGCAATGGGTCCGGTCTTTAGCCATTTTTGCAACCTTAGTCAGGCCGCCCAATAACGAAACCCTTCATATATCCGGATTGCGTTATCTTTTGCATTTACCAGCGAGTTGCTCTGCCACTGTCGTGGATGAATGAGCAACTTGACAACCTGATCACCGCTTTTTATCGCAGCGACTGGATTAGCCGGCTTCCAGAATTTGGGATACATAAGATCCGAAAAACGTGATGACAAACGATCCTCCAGTTCAGCGTCGTAGGCTTCGTAGTCGATATCCATTAACTGGCGAATCCCTGGTGTCAGCAGTTCAAAATTAATTATTCCCAAACGGCGATTTACAAAATCACCATGTGACGCAATGCCGCGCAGAGGCAAGCCGCTCTTCTTCCTTAGTGCTATCAGGTTTTCGCAGAACAACTCGCCAGCATCGTTCCTTAAATGATCGAGATTGGAAGTACGCTTCAGCCCTTTTCGCTTTGCGACTGTCGCTATTTCCTCAAAGTGATAGCCGACCTCGCCACCCCCTGCATGGATTTCTTTCATCAGAGCGATGTCGGCAGTTTGGAGTCTGAAAAAAAAGCTCGCACATATCCCATGCCGGCGTTCAAGTTGCCAGATTTCCTTCGCCGTCGCCACATCGGTATCTATGTCGTGTCGCAAAATAAGGTAGCGGGAACGAACATCCAGCGAACCTTCTCTCGCCAGACCAAGAAAGTGACAAATGGACAGGACTTGATAACCTTCAAAAAGGGCTATCAGCAGCACGCGCTCCAGTTCATCCAGGCGGGACGGCATCAGGAAATCATTGAATAATCGGTGAGCGATTCTTTTCACGGCAAGGCCATCCTTTCTTTAAATTGCAGTGTGTTTAATGAGTTGGCTGCCATCCAGAACATAAAGCGCGCCGGTGTGCTGGCACACGCCCTCCCCCTGCCCTTGGCATGGCAGGGGCAATCGCTCGCCAAACTCGCTTATCCAGCCAATCTGCCGAGCGGGCACGCCCACAACGAGCGCATAGGCGGCTACGTCTTTGTTAACCAGCGCCCCGGCACCGACCAGGGCGTATTCGCCAATCGTCACGCCGCAGACGATGGTGCAGTTGGCGCCCAGGGTGGCGCCTTTCCTGACCAGGGTGCTCCTGTATTCATGCTTGCGTTCGACGAGGGCGCGCGGGTTGTACACGTTGGTGAACACCATGCTGGGTCCGCAGAAAACGCCCTCTTCCAGCGTGACGTTGTCATAGACGCTGACGTTGTTCTGGATTTTGCAGTGGTCGCCAATCACCGCCTGGTTGCCGACAAAGACGTTTTGACCGAGTGACACGCCTTTGCCGATGCGCGCCCCGCCGCAGACATGCACGAAGTGCCAGACGCGGGAGCCTTCGCCGATTTGGGCGCCGTCGTCAATGATGGCGCTGGGGTGCTGGGTATAACTCATGCCAGCAGCCGCCTGACGCAGGGGTGGGCATCGTCGCCGGCGGCGGCCAGCTTTGCCGTGCGGATGACATTGACGGTTTCAATGCAATGGCGCGCATCGTCCAGCCCATAGCCGCGACCCGCCAGGATTTCCTGGTAGCTGGTGGTATGCAGGTCGGTGAAGCCTTCGGAAAATTCAAGCTGCTCGCCGCTGATGTCAATGTTGCGGTAGGTTGAGCTTTTGCCCTTGACCTTGTCAGGCAGGTCATTCGCATCGATGGACAAAAACCAGCGCACACGGGCGCGTTCGTATTCAAGGTAGCCTGCGGCCTTGGCGTCAGCTCGGTAATGCGTGACATTTTTCTGCAGGCTGCCAAAGATGAAATGCAGCATGTCGTAGAAATGCACGCCAATGTTGGTGGCGATGCCGAAAGATTTGCGTGGATCGCCCTTCCAGCTTTCGGCGAACCACTTTCCGCGCGAGGTAATGTAGGTCAGCTCCACATCAAACTTGCGGTCTTCAGGGGCCGCAGCCACTTTGTCGCGCAGCTTGAGAATGGCTGCGTGGTGGCGTAGCTGCAGGATATTGAAGACGCGCTTGCCGGTTTCCTTTTCCACCCGTGCCAGTTCGTCCAGCAGTTCGGGGCTGGGCACCAGGGGTTTTTCGCAGACCACGTCACAGCCCAGGCGCAGGCCAGCGGCAATGTGGGGGTGATGCAGGTAGTTGGGGGAGCAGATGGCGACGTAGTCGAGCGCGGTTTGAGGCTTGCGCTTCAGATGGTGGGCAAATTCCTGGAAGCGCTCGAACTCGGTGAAAAATTCACTGTCAGGCGAGATGCTGTCAATGATGCCGACGGAGTCATTGATGTCGTAGGCCACGGACAGGCGGTTGCCGGTGTCCTTGATGGCGCGCATGTGGCGCGGGGCGATATAGCCGGCGGCGCCGATCAGGGCAAAGTTTTTCATTTGTTTATTGAAGGGAGTTACAGGCGGAAGACGGTAAAACCGGCGGCGGCGGCGTGCTGGCGGTCAAGCAGGCTTTTCACGTCGGCCAATACGGGTTTGCTGCCACGGCAGAAAGTGCGCAGCTCTTTAAGCGTGGCCTGGCGGTACTGGTTGTGGCCGACGGCCACGACCAGCGCATCGACCCGGTTTTCCGCATCCACGGCGCCCAATTGCACGCCGTGTTCGTGCATCACTTCCTCGGCGCTGGCCCAAGGGTCGGCCACCACCACGCAGGCCCCCCAGGCTTCAAACTCGCGCACCATGTCCACCACTTTGCTGTTGCGGATGTCGGGACAGTTTTCCTTGAAGGTGATGCCCAGCACGCCGATGCGGCAGCGCGGCACGTCCATGCCATTTTTCAGCATGAGCTTGATGGTGCTGCGCGCCACGTAGCGGGCCATGTTGTCATTGATGCGGCGCCCGGCCAGAATCACCTGCGGGCGATAGCCCACTTCCTCGGCCTTGTGGGTCAGGTAATACGGATCAATGCCGATGCAGTGGCCGCCCACGAGCCCCGGGCGAAAGGGCAGAAAATTCCATTTGCTGCCGGCAGCCTCCAGCACGTCGAGGGTGTCGATGCCCAGCCGTTCAAAAATAACCGACAGTTCGTTGACCAGCGCAATGTTGAGGTCGCGCTGGGTGTTTTCGATCACCTTGGCGGCTTCAGCCACCTTGAGGCTTTTCGCCCTGTGGGTACCGGCGGTGATGATGCTGCTGTACAGGGCATCGACCGTGTCGGCGGTCTGGGGGGTGCTGCCGCTGGTTATTTTCTTGATGGTGGTCAGGGTGTTGACCTTGTCGCCGGGGTTGATGCGCTCGGGGCTGTAGCCGCAGAAAAAATCAACATTGAATTTCTTGCCGCTGAACTTTTCGAGCACGGGCACGCATATTTCTTCAGTCGCTCCCGGATACACGGTGGACTCGTAGATGACGATGTCGCCCTGCTTCAGTACCTTGCCAACCGTCTCGCTGGCCTTGATCAGCGGCGTCAAATCCGGGCGGTTGGCTTTGTCAACCGGCGTGGGCACGGTAACAATGAACACATTGCACTCCGCCAGCGCGGCGATGTCAGTGGCAAATACAAGCTGCGTGGCCTGGCGCAGTGCTTCGGGTGCGACTTCCAGCGTATGGTCTTCGCCGGTCTGCAGTTCAGCCACGCGCCTGGCATTGATATCAAAGCCGACGACGGGGTATTTTTTGCCGAATTCGACCGCCAGCGGCAGGCCGACATAGCCCAGGCCGATCACGGCGACGAAAAGGTTGCGTGCAGGGTTTTGCATATTTTTCCTAGGCCATTGATTAGAAAAAGCAGGAATGCGAAAAAGAGAGGCAGTGGATTCAAACCACTTTCGGCACCAGGGTTGCAGGGCTGAAGCACCACCTGAACTGCGTGAGCCGCGCGTAAACGGCCGAGTACAGCAACGCACAGGCTGCAAACCCAAGCATCAGCATGACCGTGTTGGTACGCCACTGAACGGCAATCGAGACGGGCAGCAAGGTGGCAAACCACATGAGGGCGCCGGTGGCTGAATTACGGACCAGTGTGGATGACTGGGGCAAAAGGCGCCGCACCAGGCGGCGCGTTACCAGGCTGTGCAAATGCAGGCGGTCAGGGGCACTGAGGCTGGCGTTGCGGCGGTGGCGGCGCACGATGCTGAGCAGCACTTCGATCACTGGAAAGCCGCACATCAGCATCGGCGTCCAGGCTGACACTTCGTTATGGCGTTGCACCAGCAAAATAGCCAGCCAGGCGATGGCAAAGCCGACAAAGTAAGCGCCGCCATCACCCAAAAATATCTTTCCCATCGGCCAGTTGACCATCAGGAATCCGGCCACGGCACCGGCCAAAATCAGGCCGGTCATGGCCAGGTCATAGTCGCCCAGGGCCGTGGACAGGAAGCCAAAAGCGGCAAGAATAATGAGAGCGGTTCCACCGGACAGGCCGTTGAAGCCGTCAATGATGTTGATGGCGTTGGCAATGCCGCCTACGGCAAAGGCCGTAAAGGCAACCGAAACCGCGGTGAAGCCGAGCAGCCAGTCCAGTCCCCATACATTGGCGTAGGTAATCGAATAGCCGGTGATGGCCCAGCCCAGTACGCCACAGCCCGTGGTCGCCAGAAAGCGGGTGCGCACGCTGACGCGCTTGGTGATGTCTTCAAGCAGACCAAATGCAAAGGCCGGAATGCCGGCAACGATCAGCGGCCCGAGCAGGGATTTTTTGTCGGAGTCGGTCATCAGGTAGCCTGCAACAACGCCCGCCACAATGGCAATTCCGCCAACACGGGGGGTGGGATCGGCATGGAACTTTTGAACACCGTGGGTCGAGTCCATGGTGTAGTGGCCATGCCAGCCTTGGGAGACCACCAGCAACAGGGCCACCAGCAACGCCACGCTACCTGCGCTCCAGGCTGCCATTGAAATGAAACTAAAACTACCGGGCATCGTCGGACCCTCCTGAAAATCTGGTTGATGACAACGTGTTGCGGCACAGCCGCAGGCAATGAAACCCGCATGGTTTTTTTACTGACCGGCGGCGGTCGTGCCGTACTGGTAGTTGGCGTAGCGGTAGCCGCCGTAGCGCTGGCGGCTGGTGTCCAGGTCGTTGAACACCACGCCCTTGACCGGCACGCCGGTCTGGCCAAGTCGCTTGGTGCTTTCCTGCAATTCGCCAAGCTCGGTGACTTCGGCGCGGGCCACCAAAAACACCGTGCCCGCATGGAACGCCAGCACTTGCGTGTCAGACACGGCCAGCACGGGCGGGGTGCTGATCAACACCAGGTCGTACTGGGCAGACAGGGTTTGCAGCAGCGGCCCGATAGCCGGCGACATCAGCAATTCGCCGGGGTTGGGCGGCATGCTGCCGGTGGTGACCAAGTCCAGGTTAGGCGCAACAGCGCGATGCACTGCGTCGTCCAGCGTGCGGCTGCCGGTAATCAACTCGCTCAAGCCGTGGCCGCGCTGCAGGCCAAAGAACTGGTGGATGTGGCCTTTGCGCATGTCGGCGTCCATCAGCAGCACGCGCTTGCCGCCTGCGGCCAGCAAGGCCGCAAAATTGGCGCTGGTGAAGGATTTGCCAATGCCCGGCGTGGGGCCGGCGAACAGCACCACGTTGTTGCGCGCATCGAGCATGGCGAACCGCAGCGCGTTACGCAGGCCGCGCAGGCTTTCCACGCCCGGGTCTTCGGGATGCGCAATGGCCAGCAGGTGGTTGCCGGGGGCCTGGCTCCTGATCAGCCTGGACAGCTTGTCCTGCTCGGCCGAATGCGGCACGGTGGCAAATACATGCAGGCCGGTGGCCGACTCGATATCGGCCGGATCCTTCATGCCGGGGCGCAGGCTGTTGCGCAAAAAAGCCAGGCCCATGCCCAGCAGCAGGCCAAGCACCCCGCTCGTGGCCAGGATTTGCTTACGCTGCGGCTTGATGGCACGTTCGGGTACGGCAGGCGCATCGACCACGCGCACATTGCCGACCCTGCCTTCCTTGACCAGGCGCAGTTGCTGCGAGCTGGTCAGCAGGTTGAGGTACAGCTCGCTGTTGACCTTCACATCGCGCGTCAGGCGCAGCAGGTCTTGCTCGGTGTTGGGCAGGGTCTTGACCTTGCTGGCCAGGCCCGAAATTTCCTTGTTGACGGCGGCAATCTGCGCATCGAGCGTCTGGATGACGGGGTGAATATCGGTGAATTGCACGCTTTGCTCGCGGCGTTTTTGCTGCAGCTCCAGCAGGCTGGCCTGCAGCTTGACGGCCGTGTCAAGGTAGTTTTTTCCTTCCGTGCCCAGGTCAAAGGTGCCATTCTGGTTGCGGAACTGGTTGAACCGGACCTCCGAGTCTTCCAGCTGTTTTTTGAGCTGCGGCAAAAAATCACTCAAGAAAGCGAGTGATCTTTCAGCCTCCGCCGATTTGCGCTCGACATTCTGGCGCACATAGTTGGTGCCCACGGCGTTCAGGGTGCGGGCAATTTGCTGCCGGTCGGTGCCTTGCAGTTGCAAGGCAATCAGCCCCGACTGCTTGCCTTGCTCCGAGATCGCCAGATTCTTTTGCAATTGCTCGATCACGCCCAGGCGGGAATAGCGCGCCACATTGAAGTAAGCGCCGGGCTTGGCCTTGAGTTCGGTCACCAGGATGCGGCCCTTGTCCTGGCCGCTGCCAAACTCTGCGGGTGTACCGATTTTTCCCTGCGCCAGCGTCCGGCCACCAGGCTCGCGCACTACAAAACCGCCTTCAGTGGCCACCAGCAGCAGCGGCTTGCCTTCGAGTTCGGCAGGCACTTCGAGCAGCCCCAGGCGAATCGATTCATTGCCCGAGACGTAGCCGCCCAGCCCCATGAATCCGGGGTTGGACAGGTCGGTGGCGCGGCGCGCAAGCCAGCGGCCTGCCAGTGGCAGGTAGCTGGGGGCAGCCGTTACATACAGCTGCAGGTCGTCCACGGCCTTGCCAAGCACCAGGCGCGAGCGCAGGATTTCCATCTCGGCCGTGGCGGGCGAATTGATGTCGAACAGGCTGGACGCCTCCCTTAAGACGCCGGCAGTGCCGGCAGCGCCAGAGATTGCGGGCTTGCTGTCTTCGACCTGTATCAGCGACGTGGCTTCATAGACAGGGCGGCTGAGGAAGGCATAGGCGCCGCCCAGCAGTAGCGCCAGCACCGTGATGCCGGCAATGAGCCAACGCGCGTCAAGCAGCACATCGAGCAGGCCAAGCAGGTCGATTTTGTCGTCCTGCTGATCAGCACCGTAGGGTGTGGGCATGGGAGATTGACGAGCGTTCATTCGGCCGGCTCAATTGGAGTTCGGGTTGCGTGACAGGTTGACCACCTGCGCGCTTGGCAACACCAGACTGATCACGCGGTTCCAGAGCACCAGCGGCACCGGATCGACAAACACCACGTCGCGCGACTTCAGCTCGAAGCCTTCGGCCAATGCGTAGGCCGCTGGCGAACTGGCGTCAAGGTGGTAAATCTCGGGCGTGGCGGGTGCTGCGGATGCGGCCGTGCCGCCGGCATCGGCATCGGTGGCGGTAGCGCTGTCGCCGCTGCGGCTGCGCACCACATAAATCTGGCGCGGGTCGCCAGAGGCGGGGTTCACGCCGCCCGACTCGCCAAGCGCTTCATTCAGCGTCAGGCTGCCATTGCGCAGCGGCAGCGCCCTGGGAGTCGTGACTTCACCCAGCACATACACCTTGGCGTCCTCGCGGCTGGCCACGCGCACCAGGTCGCCGGCGGCCAGCATGATGCGCGACGGGTTCACGCCCAGCGTGGTGAGCTGCGGCAGGTTGATCTCGCTGGTCACGCCATCGCGGGTGACGGCGACCATGGCCCGGTCGGCCGCGGGCGTCAGTCCTCCAGCGCGGTTGATGGCTTCGGGCAGCGTCATCGGGATGTCATTGATCGCCTGCAGGCCGGGGGTGCGCACTTCGCCATCGACATAGACCCGGCCTGCGCGGTAGGCCTGGATGCGCAGGGT
Organism: Polaromonas naphthalenivorans CJ2; assembly: GCF_000015505.1. Classification (GTDB taxonomy): domain Bacteria; phylum Pseudomonadota; class Gammaproteobacteria; order Burkholderiales; family Burkholderiaceae_C; genus Polaromonas; species Polaromonas naphthalenivorans. The sequence continues at coordinate 3,326,525 of NC_008781.1, forward strand.
GATTTGCGGGTTCTTGATGAACCGGGACAGGCGGCGGGTCAGTTCCTCGCGGGCGGCGCTTTCCGTCAGGCCAGCGATTTTGAAGGTGCCCAGCAGCGGGAACTGGATCAGGCCCTCGGGGCTGACGTTGTAGCCGTTGCCGACAGATGCCAGGCCGGAGGCATCGGTTGTCAGCGTGGCGCCTGCCGGGGCCAGCACCAGCTCGGGATGATTCCAGACGACGATGTTGATCACGTCGCCAGGGCCAATCCCATAGGGTTGGGCTTGCGCGAACAGACGTTTTACGCCGCTGCTCAATTCAGCTTTGCGCAAGGCGCGTTGCTGGGTGATGAGTTCGGGCGTGATGGCCAGCAAGGTGGCGGGCGGCGGCGTCTGGTTTGCGGTGCTTGTGCCCGTGCGCGAAGTGCCGGCATCCGGATTGGCCCACTGGCCGGTCTTTTGCAAACTCCGGCCAACAGTCAACCCGGGCGCCATGGCGCAGCCGCCCAGCCAGACGACCGCCAGGACCAGAACAGGCCAGCGCGCCTGCGCGAGCCTGGAAGTGAAGCCTGATGTTTGGAGTGTGAGCATTGGAAATGACCAAGGCGAAGAACGGATGCAAGACCCGGCCAGGGCACCGGAACCAGATTCCTGAAGCGATTGATCTGTAGAGCCAGTGCCGGCTGACGCAGCGGCAGCCTGAAAAAAACAGCCGGCCAAGCTACCGCAGTGTTTGGCACCCTTGAAGGATGAAACGCTGCAAAATCTAAAATTGGATCGGCCCGGCCAAGGCCAGGATGGGAAAAATCCAGACCCAGGCGTTAAAAATTCAGGCGACTTTCAATTGATGGTGCTCAACACTGACCAGCTGCTCGCGACCCATGAATTCCAGCAGCACCGTCACGCGCAGGCTCGAAACGCTCTTGACCAGGCCTTCAAGCCCGCTCAGCGCCGGGTTGTGAAAACGCACCGCATGGCCCGGGCGCAATGAACTCAACTCAGCCACATCCGCCGCATTGCGCTGCTGCTCAAACTGCCGGATGGCATCGAGCGCATCGGCGCGAATAGTGGCCAATTCATTCCCAAACTGGACCAGCTGCGCCACGCCCCGGGTCGAGCGGACGGGTGCAATCGACTGGGCCGGGTGCGATGGCCTGACAAATACGTAGCGTGGAAACATCGGCACAAAAATGGCTTTGATGCCGGCATCGGTCTTTTTCAGGGACTTGTAAAGCGGGAGATAGGCATCGAAACCTTGCTGCTGCAGGTTCTGCAGTGCGACCGTTTCCAGGCGGGGCCGTGCGTAGGTCAAATACCATGATGAATTGGCAAACGCCTGGGCCGAAGCGCCGATTTCGTTGTTTGTTTCAACATTCATTGACAGCACCCTCCCCGGTACGCAGGTCATTTTTGTTTTTGACAACTCGTGCAGCCGGGAATTTTTTATTCCTCAAATCCTGCAAGTGAGGCAAATCTTACTGACCAGTCCTGCCGGTTTCAGGCGATTTGAGGGGTTCATCGTTCGTCGTTACGCCCCTTACGTTTTTTGGCTCACTAAAAATTTGGGGCCGGCTTCCTGGCGCGCCCAAGGAAGCCGGAAAAAAGACAGCGGCTTGCCGCCAGCCCTCCCGGTGAACTGCTGCCAGCCTTCATTTTTGCTATATTTTTAATAGCTATTTATGCATGCGTAGTATGCGCAAATGGCCTATTTTGTTCATAAAATTCAACTTCCACCAGCCCGGCGCCATGGCCCCGGTTTTAGTCCTCTTGCGCCGCCTGGATTGGCATTAAACTTACCCGAAACAAAGGGGTGCGGACTGCATGTTTCCGCCTCCAAAACGGCTCTGCGATGGACTGCCGTCCATTGGCCGGCAGGGTCCATCCAAACAAACTGGAGTGAAGGCGATGAAGGGACTACTGAGCTTTCTGGAAAAGGCCGGACTGGTCAAGACGGACCTGCCGGCGGTTCAGCCGCCGCCCGCTGACGAAGGCGCACCCGTCGCCGGACTGGAACCGGCCAGCCCCGCGCCAGCATCCGCCCCAGCCCCGGCCACGCCCATTGCGCAGGACGACGGCATGCCGCTCAAGCTCGACGACATCTACGCCAGCGAAGGCGTGATGGCGTCGGCGTATCCCGCCGAGCGGCTGCTGCGCCTGGTGGACGGGCTGAGCGCGATGGACGAAGCCACGCGCCAGATGGCCATCCGGGCGATGGATGCGGCCGATGAATCGTGGACGATTAGCGACCCGCTGGCGGATGCCGCCGCCAAGGTCAAGGCGCTGGCCGCGCATGCCGAACGGCTTCGGCTGAACCTGCGGCAACTGGCGCAGGAAACCGAAGGCCAGCTCAACGCCGCCCGCCTGCGGCAGGAGCAGGTGGTCGGCAACATCCGCAAGCAGATCGCCGAACTCGAAGCCCTGGCGTCGCGTGAACTGGCGCGCGCCGCCCAGGAAACCGCCGCCCACGAGGCCAGCCTGAAGGCGGTCACCGAACAGACCGCCCGGGAACTTGAACAAGTCACGCAGGCCAGCCAGCGGCTGCAAAGCCTGGCGCTGCAGTTTGGCACGCCGGCAACCACCACCACCGGGGAATGATTGAATGGCCAGTTTGACACCGCTTTCAAAAGGCCTGATTGCCCTGGCCGTGGTGGGCGCCATGGCGTCGGCCGTCTGGCACCTCGGCCTGAAGGATCGGCTGGGCGGCGCAACGCCACCAGCGCAGTCGCAACCGGCGGACGCCAGCGTTGCCGCTCCCCCGGCAACGCCCGCCCCGGCGCCGGACACGGATCCCAGCACCAGCCCATCGGCAAGCACCGGCACGCCAGCCAATGCGCCGGATCAGGCCACGCCTCCAAGCCTCCCGGCCACGCCCGCCCCCGAGCCCAAGGCGCAGGCCTCCGGGCTGTCGCCGGCTGAAAATGCCGAAACCGGGCGCCGGCTGCTTGAAAGCAAAAACTTCGAGCAGGCCCGCATCCACCTGGAGCAGGCGGTCCAGGGCGGCGACGGCGGCGCCGCCTGCCACCTGGGCGAGATGCACCTGAAGGGCCAGGGCGGGCCGGTCAACCGCGAAAAAGCGGCCAGCCTGTTCCAGTTCGCCCAGTCGCGCAGCATCATTTGTTTCACCTCGGGCCAATGAAGGCAACCGGGCTCCTGACAGGAAATCACCCCATGAAAATTCGCACCCTTGCCCTGCTGGCGGCCCTGACCGGCGGCGGACTGATGGCCGGAACCGTCCAGGCCCAGGGCTTCGTCTTCGGCACCGGCCAGCCCCCGGCGGACGCGGCACCCGCACCGGCCGGCGCGCGCAACGCCAAGGTCGAGACGGCGCAGCGCCTGCTGGCCCGGCTCGGCCTGCTGCGCGAGACACCGAGCGGCAGCCTGACACCGGCCACGCAGGAGGCGATTCGCGTTTTCCTGGCGCAGAACAAGCTGCCCGCATCAAGCCAGGTCAACGACGGCCTGCTCAATTCGCTGCGCCGCGTCATCTGGCAAACCCAGAACTGGTCCAGCGGCAACTACAAGGGACGCGAGAAGCTGGTCGATGCGCAAGGCCTGCGCGAAGCGCAAATCCTGCTGGGCAAACTGGACTACAACGCCGGTCCGCTCGATGGCACGTTCGGCCCGCAAACCCAGGTGGCGACCGAGGCTTTCCAGGAATCGCAGGGCGTGACGGTCGATGGCCTGATCACCGCCACGGTGCTGATGAACCTGCGCCGCGCCGTCAATGGCGCCGGCGCGTCGGCCAAAGAGACGGTGCGCGTGCTGAACTGGCCCGACTACATCGATGCCGGCGTGCTGCAGGATTTCGAGAAGGAAAACAACATCCGCGTGGTGTACGACATCTTCACCAGCAACGACGACCTGCAGGCCAGGCTGCGCGCCGGCGGCACGCCCTACGACGTGGTGTTTCCCACCGCCAATGCGGTGCCGGCCATGGCCGCCAAGGGGCTGCTCGGCAAGCTGGACAAGGCCAGCCTGAAGAACCTGGGCAACATCGACCCGCGCGTCGATGCCACGCTGCGCGCCTGGGACAAGGACGGCAGCTACAGCCTGCCCTACATGTGGTACACGGTCGGCATCGCCTGGAACCCCAAGCTCACGGCCAAGGCCTATCCGGGCCATGCGATGGATTCCCTGGGCAATGTGTTCGACCCGGAAACCGCCCGGCGCTTCCAGTCCTGCGGCGTCGGCGTGGTCGATTCGGCGAGCGATGTGATGCCGCTGGCGGCCATTGCCGGCGGGCAGGCCAAGTGGAACGGCAAGAATTCGGTCAACGCCGCCAGCCAGGTGCTGGAGCGCCTGAAGGGCATCGTCAAGGTGATTCCCACCGACCAGTACATCGACGCGCTGGCCAGCGGCAAGATCTGCGTCGCCATCGGCTTTTCGGGCGATGCGGTGCAGGCGCAAGCCAAGTCGCGCGGCACGGTCGAATACCGCGTGCCCACCGAGGGCGGCCTGCTGGCCATCGACGCCATGGCCGTGCCGGCGAATGCCAAGAACCGGCGTGCCGCCCACCTGTTCATCGACTACCTCATGCGCCCGCAGGTGATTGCGAAAATCTCCAACAGCGTCGGCTTTGCCAACGCCAACCTGAAGGCCGGCGAGTTCATGAGCGAGAGCATCAAGTCGAATCCGGCGGTTGTGCCCAGCACCGCATCGCTCAGCCGCTCGTCGCCGATTCCCATCCTGTCCGAGCAGGACCAGCAGGACATCGCGCAGGCTTGGGGCCGGTTTTCCAAATAGCGTGGATAAACAGCCCTCCTACCTGGGTGCTTTCATCCGGCATCCGTACAACCGCGTGGCGCTGCTGGCCACCGGATGCGCCGCCATTTTTGCGTCGATTCCCTTTGGCTGGCCGGGCATGGCGCTGGTGGCGGTGCTGGGGCTGGGCACGGAAGTGCTGGCCGCGCTGGGCATTCCCGAACTGCCCACTTTCAAGGCCTGGGCGGACCGCGAGCACCACCACAAGTTGCGCGCCGAGCGCCGGCTGCGGCTGCTGGCCGAACTGTCCGACTATGGCGATGCCAGGGCGCTGGCCAGCTACGAGCAGATGTACCGCCGCGTCCAGTCGCTCTACCAGACGGCCAGCGACGCCCGAAGCACGCTGACCCGCGACGACGTCGAGAAACTCGAAGACCTGACGGTGGACTACCTCGGCCTGTGCGTCGTCAACCAGTCGCTCAGGCAGCGCCGGGATGCGCCCAGCGAAGAAGGCGTCATCAAGCGGATTGCCAGCCTGCAGGGGCAGCTGCTCAACAAGTCCATGACCAGCGACGAGGAGCGCCAGCTGCGCAGCGCGCTGGCCGAATACACCGAGGTCTTGAACCGCTCGCGCCGCCTGGCCACGCGCCGCAGCACGCTCGAAGCGACGCTGATTTCCATGCCCGACAAGCTCGAAGAGGTCTATCAGCTGGTGATCACCGCGCCCTATTCGTCCGAGATGGGCGGCAAGCTCGAAGAATCGCTGGCGCGCCTGCGGATTGCCGAGGAAGTGGCCGCCGAGTTCGACACGGCCGAATCGTTTGACTTCACGCCGCCCCGCGCGTCCAGCGCTTCACCGGCCACCCTGGGCCAGGCCGCGCGGCAGGCGGCGCAATCCGTCAAGTCGCGCTCTTAAACCCCAAATCCGCCCCAACCCGTTCCCCGCATTTCCATTCAACCAGGAGCAACCCATGGCCAACAACGCAATCTTCGCCCGCCTGTCCAACCTGTGGACCGGATTCATCTCGCTCTGGGTTTCCGACATCGAAAAAGAGCACCCCGAAATCGCCTACCAGAACGCCATCGCGTCGATGATCCAGAAGTACACGCAGCTCAAGGCGGCCACCGGCGCCATCATTGCCCGGCGCCAGGAAATCACCGCCCGCCTGTCCAGCCAAGAGCGCGAGCTGGCCAGCATCAGCAACGACCTCGAAGCCGCGCTGGCCACCGGCCAGGATGATTTGGCGGTGGTGCTGATCCAGAAAAAGAATGCGCTCGACGCGTCCATCACCGAACTGCGCGCCGACGCCGAGCAGGCCACCACCGACGCCGACAACGCCAAGGATTCGCTGATGCAGGTCAAGACCGAGATCGACAAGCTCAAGGCCGAAAAAGACCGCATGCTGGCGCAGATGCACAGCGCGCAGGCGCGGATCAAGATCCAGGGCCAGCTCGACGGCCTGTCGGTCGATGCCGAGGTGCAGGCGCTGGGCGCGGTGCGCGACCACATCAAGGGCCAGGTCGCGCAGGCCAGCCTGGGCTCCGAGCTGCACAACTCCGACCTCGACGTGCGGCTGGCGAAATTGCGCCAGAGCAGCGGCAGCGTGACCGCCAAGGCCCAGCTCGAAGCGATGAAGCAGGCGCGCGCGGCCAGCGCCCAGGCTTCGGTCAAGAACCTCTGACAGCGGCCAGAACCCGTGATGACGCCCGTGAAGACGCCCGCGACCATGCCCGCCACGCGCAATCCGCTGCCGCGCTGGGCCGAAACCCTGCGCCAGAAATACCTGGCCGGTGAAGCCTCGACCTTCGTGCTCTACCGCAATGTGTTCGACAACTTCCTGGCCGGCGAGACGCTGCACAACCTGCAGTCCTTCCTGGTCGCCGAACTGCTCAGGGACACCAAGAAGCACATCTGCGAAATCAGCCTGGAGCGCGGCATTCAGGTGCTGGTCGGCAAGGCCGGCGCCGGCATGGGAACGGCTGAAGGCGAAAGCACCGACGGCTCTACGCTGCTGCAATCGCTGCATGCGCTGGAAAAGCAGATGCGCGCCGAGCAATCGACCGCCGTCATCGTTCCCTACGCCGATGCCCTGCTGCCGGCGGGCGAGCCGAGCTTCATGGCGCACCAGGACCGGCAGGTTTACCTCGCCTTTCACCGCTGGTCGCTGGACCAGACGCTGACGCGCGGCGACAACATCACCATCCTGATAGCCGAGTCGCTCAACGCGATCAACCCCGGCCTGCTGTCGAACCCCAAGGTGGCGGCCATCGAGATCCCGATGCCCGACCTTGCGCTGCGCAAGCGGGTCATCGCCTTTTTCGCGCCCAGGCTGACCGAACAGCAACTGAGCCTGTTTTCCGAGCGCACCGGCGGCCTGCGCACCGTGCAGCTCGCCAGCATCATGGCCGGCTCCGAAGGCCACGGCCTGAACGAGGACCAGCGGCGCACGCTGATCCTTGAACTGCTGCACGGCACGCCCGACGCCCAAGCGCGCGCCGGCACGCTGGCCACCATCACGGCGGGCATGACGCCGGCCGAGATCATCCGGCTGATCGAACCGGGCAAGGCCCTGCCCGTCGGCGACGCGAACGAGGAAGTGCTGAAAGTCATCCATGCGCGCAAGCGTGAAATGATCGAAAAGGAATGCGCCGGGCTGATCGAGTTCATCGAGCCCAGCTACGGCCTGGAGGCGGTCGGCGGTCACGAGCACATCAAGCATGAACTGCTGGCGATTGCGAAGAATTTGAAAGCCGGCGAAACCACGCTGACCCCGATGGGCCTGCTGGCCGTCGGCCCGATGGGCTCGGGCAAGACCTTCGTCATCAAGGCATTCTTGAAGGAAGCCGGGCTGTCGGCCGTGGCGCTGAAGAACTTCCGCTCGAAATGGGTCGGCTCGACCGAGGCCAACCTGGAGCGCGTGCTGGCCACCGTCAAGGCGATGGGGCCGATTGCCGTGATCATCGACGAGGGCGACCGCAGTTTTGGCTCGGGCGGCGGCGAGGACAGCGACGGCGGCACCAGTTCGCGGGTGATCGCGCGGCTGAAAGAGTTCATGGCCGACCCGGAAAACCGGGGCCAGGTGCTGTTCGTCATGATGACCAATCGGCCCGACAAGCTCGACAGCGACATCAAGCGCCCCGGCCGGCTGGACCGCAAGATTCCGTTCTTCTACTGCGATTCGGCGCCCGAGCGCGTGCAGGTCTTGCTGGCCGTGCTGTCGCGCTACCGCGAGCCCTGCGCCGCCAGCGCCGAGGAACTGCTCACGCTGTGCGACCGGCTGGCGGGTTATTCGAATGCCGACCTGGAGGCGCTGGCGCTGCTGGCCGTCGAGTTCGCCCGCAGCCGGTCCGGGCCGCTGGACGCGCAGGCCCTGACGCTGGCGGCGGACGACTTCATGCCACCGCAGGAGCAGGGCATGATCGAATTCATGGAACTGCTGGCGGTGTCGGAAACCTCCCGCCGTTCGATGCTGCCCAAACGCTACCAGGGCATGGCCCTGAGCGACATCCAGAGCAAGCTGATGGCGGCCAGGCGGCTGGCCCTGGCGCGCTGATCCCCTCATCTTTACCCCAACTCAGGAGTTCCACATGCACACCATGCCAGACCAGAACCTCAGCCCGGCGCAGGTCGCCCAACTCACCAGCGCCATGCTGTCGGTCGCCGCCGTGGACGGCATCCAGCCGGCCGAAGCCGCGCTGATCGGCCAGTTCTACGAAAGCTCGCGCAGCGCCGACATGCCGGCCACTGCGACCTTCCTGGCCGATCCGCAGGCGCAGCGATTTGACGCCGCCGCGCTGGCCGGCAGCCCGGCGGAATTCGCCGACACCGTGGTGCTGATGTGCCTGATGACCGCCTACGCCGACGGCCACCTGAGCCCGGCCGAACGCGAGCATGTGCAGGCACTGGCAACGGCGCTCGGGCTGGATGCGGCGCGCTTTGAAGCCCATCTGGCGCAGGTGCGCGACGACCTGGTTGGCGCCTTGTCGCACCTGCCCGATGCGGGCTCGGTGGCAGCAGTGGTCAGCGAACTCTCGGCCGCCGACTAGCCGCCGGGAATCCCTTCAACCCGCCGCCTGAAACCGTGCTTCTCAAGCGATTGCGGCAAGACGCCGGTTTGCGGATTTTTACTCTTTTATTGATAGCTGCCTGCGCACAGCCAGCGTGCGCAAACGGCACTTTTGATCAAATAAAACGCGATTTCAGGCCGTCCGACACGCTGGTGCTCGACCGCGACGGCGACATCATCCAGCGCGTGCGCCTGGACGCCAGCGTGCGGCGCGGCCAATGGGTGGCGCTGGCCGACATCTCGCCGGCCCTGCGCACGGCGCTGGTGCTCAGCGAGGACAAGCGCTTTTACGAGCACAGCGGCGTGGACTGGCGCGCCGTGTCCAGCGCCGCCTGGGGCAATCTGTGGAACACCCGGACCCGGGGCGCGTCCACCCTCAGCATGCAGCTGGCCGGCCTGCTCGACGCCGACTTGCGGGCCGGCGCCCAAGGCCGCAGCCTGGGCCAGAAAATCGGCCAGACGGTTTCCAGCCAGTGGCTCGAAGCGCGCTGGCGCAAGGACCAGATCCTGGAGGCTTACCTGAACCTGGTGCCGTTTCGCGGCGAGCTGGTCGGCATTGACGCGCTCAGCCGCACCCTGTTCGGCAAGGCGGCGCACGGACTGGACGAGCGCGAAGCCGCCGTCGCCAGCGCGCTGGTGCGGGCGCCGAATGCCAAAGCCGCGCAGGTCGCTCAGCGCGCCTGCGCGGTGATGAAACTGATGCAGCCGGGCGTGAAGATCGACTGCGACGGGCTGGACCTGTTCGCCACGGGCGCGCTGCAGCGCCGGGCATTCGAGGCCAGCGAAGGCATTGCGCCGCATTTGGCGCGAAGGCTTTTGGCGCAGAAACCCGGCAACCAGACGATTCATTCCACCCTGCGCGCCCCGCTCCAGCGCTTCGCCGTGCAGACGCTTGCTCAGCACCTGCGCGAGCTGCGCGGCCGCCACGTCGAGGACGGCGCCGCCGTCGTGTTCGACAACGCCAGCGGCGAGGTGCTGGCCTGGGTCGGCTCCTCGGGCATGCTCAGCGCCGCCGCCGAGGTGGACGGCGTGCTGGCGCTGCGCCAGCCCGGCTCGACCCTCAAGCCTTTTTTGTATGCGCAGGCGATTGCCGAGCGGCGCATCACCGCCGCCTCGCTGCTCGAAGACTCGTCGTCGCAAATCCAGACGGCCGGCGGCCTGTACATTCCGCAAAACTACGACCGCCGGTTCAAGGGCCTGGTGTCCAGCCGCACCGCGCTGGGCGCCTCGCTCAACGTGCCGGCCGTGCGCACGCTCGTGATGGTCTCGCCCGACGCGTTTGCCCGGCAGCTGCGCGCGGTCGGCCTGCCGCTGAAGGAATCGGGCGACTACTACGGCTACAGCCTGGCGCTGGGCAGCGCCGAGGTCTCGCTGCTGTCGCTGACGAACGCCTACCGCACGCTGGCCAACGGCGGGCGCTTCAGCGAGGTCCAGTTCGGGGTGGGGGCGGCTGTCCGCTTCCTGCCCGCCCTGGACCCGCGCGCCGCCTTCATCGTCAGCGACATCCTGGCCGACCCGCTGGCGCGCGCCCGCACCTTCGGCACCGACAGCATCCTGGCGACGCGTTTCTGGACGGCGGTGAAAACCGGCACCAGCAAGGACATGCGCGACAACTGGGCGCTGGGTTATTCCAGCCGCTACACCGTCGGCGTGTGGGTCGGCAACGCCAGCGGCGCGCCGATGTGGGACGTGAGCGGCACCAGCGGCGCGGCGCCCGTCTGGGCGGCGCTGATGAAGCACCTGCACCAGACCGAACCAAGCCGCGCGCCCACCCCGCCACCGGGCGTGGTGCAAACCCGCGCGGAGTTTGGCAACCAGCTTGAAGCGGCGCGCAGCGAGTGGTTCATCCGGGGCACCGAGCAAGCCGTTTTTGCTATTGATTCAGGAGCTGAAAACGCCCTCCCATCAAGCGCAAAAGGCCTGAAAAGCATCAAAAATTCAGCCGTCGAAGCCGCTGCGCCGCCGCGCATCACAGCCCCGGCTTCGGGCACCATCATTGCGCTGGACCCGGACATCCCACCGGCGCACCAGCGCCTGACGTTCAGCGCCGAAGGACACAGCCTGCGCTGGCTGATGGACGGCAAGGTGTTCGCCAGGGGCGCCACCGCGCAGTGGTTGCCGTGGCCGGGGCGGCATGTGGTGCGGATTGTCGGGAAGCACGGGGAAGTGCTCGATGAAATTCGGCTGGAGGTGCGGGGAGCGGGAGTGAAGGCAGCGCAGGCCGGGCCGATGGGGAAGCGCTGAGCGGAGGGCGCACCAGCAACTCGAGGCCTATGCCAGTTTCCTGGCGTCGCTGTGCGCCGCGCGGCTGAGTTCGTTGTTCGTGCTCACCAGCTTGTTCAGCAGTTCCATGAAGTCTATGCGCTGACTGGGTGTCAGCGGCGCCAGGATCAGTTCCTGGACCCTTTCCATGCGCGGGATCGCTTCGGCCAGCAATTGCTCGCCCGCCGGGGTCAGGGTGAGCAAGCGCACGCGCCGGTCATCGGGCGAGGCATTGCGCGTGAGCAGACCACGCGCCTCCAGCCGATCCACCACGCCCGCCGTCGTGGAGGTGTCCAGTGACACCAGGTTCGCGAGCGTGCGCTGGTCGGTGTTCGGGTGGTTGTGCACCGACTGGAGGATGGCGTACTGCACCGGCGTGATGCTCAGCGCTTGCGCTTCCTGGTGCGCGATTCCCACCGAAATCTGGTGCAGCCGCCGAATGGCGTGTCCAGGCATCTGGTCAATGTGAATTGTCTTGTTGTGTAGTTTGTCCATATATTTTCAAGTCCAAGGGTTATCCCTGATTTTCGATGATTTATATCATAACTACACTTATCATCAGTGCACTTAGCATAAGTTTGCCATGCCGCTTATAGCCTAGCAACTTTTCAATCCCTCAACCATTTCAGGAGAAAAAACATGAGCGACAACCCTGCAGATTTGCCCGTCCTGGTTGCCGGCGGCGGCATTGGCGGCCTGGCCGCAGCGCTGGCACTGGTGCGGCGCGGCTTTTCCGTCAAGGTGCTGGAGCAGGCGCCCGAGATCGGCGAGATCGGCGCGGGCATCCAGCTCGGCCCCAATGCCTTTCACGCCTTCGACGCGCTGGGAATCGGTGAAAAGGCCCGTGGCCGTGCGGTCTATACCGACGAGATGGTGATGCATGACGCAATCGATGGCTCCCTGGTGGGCCGCATCCCGACCGGCGAAGCCTTCCGCCAGCGCTTTGGCAACCCCTACGCGGTGATCCACCGCGTCGATGTGCATCTGTCCTTGCTCGAAGGCGCGCAGGAAACCGGCAAGGTCGAATTCCTGACCTCGACCCGGGCCCTGCGCATCGAGCAGGACGAGGGCAGCGTCACCGTTTATGACCAGCACGGCAACGCCCACAAGGGCATTGCGCTGATCGGCGCCGACGGCGTGAAGTCGGTGGTGCGCGAGCAGTTCGTGGGCGATGCGGCCCGCGTGACCGGCCATGTGGTTTACCGCGCCGTGGTGGACAAGAAAGACTTTCCCGAGAGCCTGCAATGGAACGCCGCCAGCATCTGGGTCGGCCCGAACTGCCACCTGGTGCACTACCCGCTGCGCGGCGGCGAGCAGTACAACGTGGTGGTGACCTTTCACAGCCGCCAGCCCGAACAATGGGGCGTCACCGAGGGCAGCAAGGAAGAAGTGCAAAGCTACTTCCAGGGCATCTGCCCGCAGGCGCGCCAGCTGATCGACCTGCCCAAGACCTGGAAGCGCTGGGCCACGGCCGACCGCGAACCGATTGGCCAGTGGTCTTTCGGCCGCGTCACGCTGCTGGGCGACGCCGCCCATCCGACCACGCAGTACATGGCGCAGGGCGCCTGCATGGCGATGGAAGACGGTGTCACGCTGGGTGAGGCGCTGCGCGTCAACAACAACGATTTTCCCAAGGCGTTCGAGCTGTACCAGCGCTCGCGGGTCGCCCGCACCGCCCGCATCGTGCTGTCGAGCCGCGAGATGGGACGCATCTACCACGCCCAGGGCGTTGAGCGCCTGGTGCGCAACGACCTGTGGAAGGGCCGCACGCCCGAGCGCTTCTATGACGCCATGGAATGGCTGTACGGCTGGAATGTCGGCAACTGCCTGGCCAAAGACTGACCGGCACCCGGCCGCACTGAACCCGAAAAGGAAATTCGCTATGCAAGATCAAGACCGTTTTGACACGCTGGGGCGTCTGGAAGACCTGCCGCAGGACTACCGTGACGAACTGACGCAGCACAACCTGGTGCCGCTGTGGCCCAGCCTGCGCGCCGTGCTGCCGCCGGCCAGGCCGCAGCCCCGAACCCGCGCCACCGCCTGGTCCTACCAGACGCTCAAGCCGCTGCTGCTCAAGGCAGGCGAGCTGACGCCGATTGAAAAAGCCGAGCGCCGTGTGCTGGTGCTGGCCAATCCGGGCCATGGACTGGAAAAGATGCAGGCCAGCGCCGCCATGTACCTGGGCATGCAGCTGCTGCTGCCCGGCGAATGGGCGCCGTCGCACCGCCACACACCCAACGCGGTGCGCATGATCGTCGAAGGCGAAGGCGCCTACACCACGGTCGATGGCGAGAAATGCCCGATGCGCCGGGGCGACCTGATCCTCACGCCCACGGGCCTGTGGCACGAGCATGGCCACGACGGCGACCAGCCGGTGATCTGGCTCGATGTGCTGGATTTGCCTCTGGTGTACTACATGGAGGCGTCCTACCACATCGACGGCGACCGGCAGACCGTCAAGCCCGGTCGCGGCGACCGCGTCTATGCCGGTGGCGCCATGGTGCCGACGCCGATGTTCGAGCGTTCTGGCAAAGCCTATCCAATGCTGCGCTACCCGTGGGTCGAGGCGCGCGCCGCGCTCGTCGCCCTGGCGGACGACCAGCCGGAACTCGAATCGGTCCAGCTCACCTACGTCAACCCCGAAACCGGCAACGATGCGCAAAACATCCTCGGCTACTACGCGCTGATGCTGCGCCCTGGCCAGACCTTGAGGCTGCCGGTGCGCTCGCCCGCGATGGTGTTCCATGTGATCGAAGGCGGCGCCAAGGTGCAGGTTGAAGACCAGGCGTTCACTCTGGCCGAGGCTGACACCTGCTGCGCGCCCGGCTACAGCCAGGTGAGCCTGAGCAACAGCTCGGCAGATACACCCGCCTTCATCTTCATCGCCGACGAGTCGCCGCTGCACCGCAAGCTCGGCGTGTTCGAGAACCGCGGCTGACACAGCCTTCCCCCATTTCAAGGAAACCAACATGACCCAAGCCGCCTACCTCTGGACCCCGCCCGCCATTCAATCGCTGCCCGTGCGCGGCAAGGCCGAGCGCCTGCCCGTCAACCGCATCTTCTTTGTCGGCCGCAACTACCATGCGCATGCCGTCGAGATGGGCAAGCCGGTGGACAAGTCCGTCGAGCGTCCATTCTACTTCACCAAGGCGCCGCAAACCCTGGTGGAAAGCGGCGCCACCGTGGCCTATCCGCCCGAAACCGCCAACTACCATTTTGAAATGGAGCTGGTGGTTGCCATCGGCAAACCGGCGTTTCGCGTGTCGCAGGAAGACGCCCACCAGGTGATTTACGGCTACGCCGCCGGCCTGGACATGACCCGCCGCGACCTGCAACTCGTCGCCCGCGACAAGGGCCGCCCCTGGGACTTGGGCAAGGACGTGGAGCAGTCCTCGGTCTGCAGCGAGATCGTTCCCATGCCCGGCGTGATCATCGACCAGGGCGAAATCGCCTTGGCGGTGAATGGCCAGACCAAGCAGCAATCCGACGTCAACAAGCTGATCTGGAATGTGCGCGAGATCATTGCCGACCTGTCGCTGTTCTACCACCTGCAGCCCGGCGACCTGATCTACACCGGCACGCCCGAAGGCGTGGGCGCGGTGGTGGCGGGTGACCGCATCGAAGGCCACGTCGCAGGCGTTGCCGGGATCGCCCTGAACGTCGGCCCGGCCGAATAAAGTCGCTACCATGAAGCTCTACAACTTTTTCCGCAGCGGCACCTCGCACCGGCTGCGCATTGCGCTCAACCTCAAAGGGCTGCAGACGCAGTACGTGGCGGTTGACCTGCGCACCGAGCAGCACCTGAAGGACGAGTTCAAAGCCGTCAACCCGCAGATGCTGGTGCCGGCGCTGGAGGTGCACGGCAAGGTGCTGATCCAGTCGCCCGCCATCATCGAATGGCTGGAAGAGACGCACCCCACACCAGCGCTGTTGCCAGGCAACGCCGACGACCGTGCCCATGTGCGTGCGCTGGCGGCCATCGTCGGCTGCGACATCCACCCGATCAACAATCGCCGCATTCTGGAGTACCTGCGCAAGCAACTCGGTGCCAGCGAAGATGCGGTGAACGCCTGGTGCGCCACCTGGATCAGCGACGGGTTTGATGCCTTCGAGGCTTTGCTGGCCGCTGACAGCCAGCGGGGCGACTTCTGCTTTGGCAACGCCCCCACGCTGGCCGATGTGTATTTGGTGCCGCAGGTCGAGAGTGCGCGGCGCTTCAAGGTTGACATGCAGCGCTGGCCCCGGATGGCTGCGGTCGATGCCGCCTGCGCCAGGCTGGACGCCTTTCGCCTGGCAGCGCCGGCGCTGCAGCCCGACGCGGCTTGAGCCCCAAGCTTGAGGCCACTGGACTCTTGCCGTGCTGGATGGCAGCGGTGCAGCCCTTTTGCCCTGGTTCCCTGCAAGTTTTTCAACCTGTTTAAACGTATTCCCATGAATCTTCCATCACTTCCCCGCCGCGCGGGCTTGCGCTCCCTGGCGCGCTGGTCCGCCCTTTGCCTGGGTCTTCTGGGCACCAGCTTTTCGGCGCAGGCTGACGCCCCTTTCCCGAACAAGCCCGTCAACCTCGTCACCGCCTTTGCCGCGGGCAGCGGCCCCGATGCCGTGCTGCGCCAGGTGGCGGACAAGCTGTCGAAACTATGGAATCAGCCTGTCCTCATCACCAACCGGCCCGGCGGCGGCGGTTTCATCGCCATCGAATCGACGCGCCGCGCCGCGCCAGACGGCTACACCCTGCTGCAACTCGACAGTGAACACCTGGCCGCCCTGCCGCTGCTGTACAAGTCCAGGAAGTTTGTCACGCTGGACAACTTCGACCCCGTTGCGCCGCTCTTTCGCACGCCGTTCCTGGTGGCGGTGGCAACCGACTCCAAATGGCAGAGCATGAAAGACCTGGTGGCTGCCGCCAAGGCCGCACCGGGCAAGGTGAGCTACGGGTCCTGGGGCGTTGGCAGTCCCGGGCATCTGGGCGGCGAGCAACTCGAACTGCTTGAGCAGCTTGAAATGACCCATGTGGCTTACCGGGAAGTGTCCCAGCTCTTCACCTCGGTCGGCGCCGGCGACATTCAGTGGAGCATGGCCAGCATTCCATCGAGCCAGGGCATGTTCAAGGCCGGCAAGATCCGCTACCTGGCCGTCGCCGCGCCCAAACGCATTCCCCAGATGCCGGAGGTTCCGACGGTGGCCGAGGCAGGCGGCCCAGCCGGCTTCGAGGTGAACTCTTTTGTCTCGCTGGTGGCCCCGAAAGGCATTGCGGCCGATGTGGCCAACAAGATCAACGCCGACGTTCTCAAGGTACTGGCAGACCCCGAAGTCAAGGCGCGCTTCAATACCTTCGCTTTCGAGACCATCACCTGGTCACCCGCCGAGATCCGCCGCAACGCCGATGCCAAGGCCAAGGTGTACGAACAACTGATCAAGCGCAAGAATATCAGCCTGGATTAAGGCAATGGCGTCGCACGCTGTGAATTCAGCAGCAGCCTGCGACCCTTTCGCCGGTTTGCCGGCTCAAGCCGAGCCATCCTGGCCGGGCAGGCCATCAGGCCGCAAGAGCTTGTCGGCCTGCAACCGTGTCCCCCAGGCTTTTTCGACAAAGCTGTCCGTCACGCCATAGTGCCCATGCTTGACGCGCATCAGCAGGTTGGCGGAAGTCATCATGCCAAGAACGCCCTGCACTTCCTGGGCGCTCACTTCCCGGCCGATCTGGATGGAGTATTCCTTCAGCGCATCCCCGGTGAACACGCCCTTGACGTTGCCCCCAATCCCGCAGATATGTGAAAACACGGCTTGCGCCAGCGGGCCAAAGGCTTCTATCTTTTGCAGCTCGATATCCGCCGCCGCAGCGCCAAACGCCTGGGCAATGGTGGGCAAATGCTCATCAGGGTTCGCGCCCGGGGGCAAGGCACGCAAGACACTGAGTGCCTTCATCAGTTCTTCGGGCCGGCTGCCCATTCTCCTGAACGCCTCTTCGGTGACGCCTGCCGAAGGCGCCATGACGCCCAATTGCGGCCCGACCTGTTGCAGGACATATTCAATAAAGTCCAGCCCGAGTACCGGAAACTCATGCGTTACCGCGCCGTTGAACGCCTGGTTGCCCTTGAGGGAAAGCTCCTGGACGCGCGCGCGATGCGAGCCGGTGCCGAGGAACAGAAAGTGGCCCGGCGTTGCGGGCCGGGTGTTGATGGCGTCACGCGCGGCTTTGAGCGCGTGCAGCAGGCTGTCGCCATCCGCACTTCCCAGCGCATGCTGCACTTCGTCAATGATCAGCACCACGTCTGTTTTCGACTGCTCGACAAGCTCGGTGAACGCCTGCGCCAGGCTGACGCCGCCCTCCTTGCCGACATCGGCGAGCTTGAAGCCAAATTTGAAGCCGGCAGCGCCGGCCTCGACGCTGGACAGCTGTTTCAGTTTCTGGAGCATCGCCGAACCCGGGGTTTGCAGATCATGCAAGGACTTGCGGATGGCGTTGTGGACCAGGTTCGCCGGATTGGCTTGCGGCTGGCTCCACAGGTCAACGTAAATGACGATGGCGCCCAAATCCTGCAGCGCCGGAATCAGGTCAGTGGCCAGAAACGTGGTCTTGCCCACCCGCCGTTGCCCTGAAAGAAAGAGCCCGGAGCGCAATGAGGTGTCGAGAAATGTGGGCCGCAGCAGTTGCCTGGCCATTTCTTGTGCGAGGGCGGTACGGCGGAAGGTCATGGTTTATGAATTTTTACGTTATTCTAATAATTATGTAAGACGCATAATTTCAAATAAAACCGTGCGCGGCGAATGCTTGATTTGGGCATCGAGCCATCCGTTTTTGCTATTGATTCAGGAGCTTAAAACGCTTTCCCATCAAGCGCAAAAGGCCTAAAAAGCCTAAAAATCATAAAATTTTATCCTGGCGTTCAGCGCTGAAGGCGCAACTGCCCGATGCCAGCGGCAAGGTGGCTGAAGAGATTGAGCTGGAAGTTCGCGGTGCCGGCGTGCGCCAAGTGCAAAGCAAGGGATGCAACGCGGTAGAACGCTCAGTGTTCCCGTGCATCTTTAAGGGGCAGGAGTGCTGTCCAGTCGCAAAAACTGCAGCGATAACGCTTGACAGGCTTGAGCAGACTCACAAGACGGTCACGCAGTCTTCGCTTTACGCGGATGGCGGTCTCTCCGCATTGCGGGCAAACGATTTTTCCTTTGCGCGGGGGTGTCGGCAGGTCAGTCATCATTGGTTTTCCCGAGAAACCCCAGCCTTCAGGCCGGGGAGGTAGAGGGCGGCAACGAAGCTGCCGGGCTGCTGTATTTGCATCGTTCTTACTCCTCTTGATGGATGTACGATGTGGGCATGAAAAGAACCAATATCTACCTTGCCGAGCCTTCAGTGGAAAGACTCCAGGCTTTGTCTGCGCAAACGGGGCTTTCGGTCGCAGAGTTGATTCGCCGCGCCATTGACGACTTCCTGAAAAAGCAAAAATGATCCTGGTGTACAGATACCGGGTGAAGTCGCTCACTGGCTTGCTGAACCAGCAAAGCCGGGCGGTGAACTTCGTCTGGAACTTCTGCAACGACCGGCAAAAAGACGCCTTGCGTTTTGGCCGGCCCTGGCATACCGGGTTCGATCTGAACAAGCTCACCAGCGGCGCTAGCCGTGAACTTGGGCTGCATTCGGGTACGGTGAACGCTGTGTGCGAGCAGTACGCCAAGTCGCGCAGCCAGAAAAAGCGCCCCTGGTTGCGCTATCGCGGGAAGAAGTCCTTGGGCTGGGTGCCCCTCAAGGGCCGCGAACTCAAGCGCGAAGGCGATGCATTTCGCTTTGCGGGCAACACTTTTCGCGTATTCAACAGCCGCGCGCTGCCCGCAGGCAAGATCAAGGACGGGACGAACTTCTCCAGAGACAGCCGGGGCCACTGGTTTTTGAACATCGTGATCGAGGTGCAAGCTGTTGCGGCTGATGTTCGCCAGCCCGTCAAGGGCGTTGGCATTGATTTGGGCCTCAAGGACTTCGCCACCCTGTCCACGGGCGAGAAGATTAAAACCCAGCGCATCTACCGGGGCGCCGAACAAGCGCTGGCAGTTGCGCAGCGGGCGAACAAAAAGAAACGCGTCACGGCGATACACGCGCAGATGGCCCATCGCCGCAACGACTTTCACCACCAGCTCAGCACCCGGCTGGTGCGCGAGTTTGACTACATTGCGGTGGGTAACGTGAACGCCGCAGGACTTGCCAAAACGACCATGGCCAAGTCCGTTCTCGATGCGGGCTGGTCGTCCTTCAGAAGTCAACTCGCGTACAAGGCTGTTAAGCATGGCGCGTGGTTTGAAGAAGTGAGTGAGAGTTATACAACCCAGACCTGTTCGGATTGCGGCGCCTTGCCCGATTCGAGGCCGAAAGGTATCGCAGGCCTTGGAATAAGGAATTGGGTTTGTTCGGGCTGTAGAGGTGTGCATGACAGAGATGTGAATGCCGCCAGAAATATCGTGAAGAAGTTTGGTTCCCGTGCCGGGCATGGCACGCCAGCAGTGGGAATCCCCCTCCATTAAATGGCGGGGAGGATGTCAAAAAAGGGCCTTGAATGTCGTGTTGCAACCAGGTGGGACAGGTACGGAGCTGTAAAAACGCGATGAAGTTCACAGTTTTTTGCCAACCGGGCCGATTCCCTGGCGGGGTCAAGCAATTCGCAGGCCAAGCCTGTGTTTCAAACCCGGATTTGAGTCCGTCCTGGGCTGATCACAGATAAGCCAGGCTCGCCTGATGCAGGTCGATCAGGCCTTGAAAGCATTTTTCCAGCGCGTCATGGCGCAGGCTGCGCATGCCCGAGCGAATCGCCTCTTCATAAATCTCGGTGGGCCGGGCATTGCGCTGGATGAGCAGCCGCAGCGTCGGGCTGTTTTCCAGGATTTCATAGATGCCCATTCGCCCCTTGTAGCCCTTGCCGCCGCAGTGGTCGCAGCCCTGCGCCGTTTTGAGCGTGACCTCCTCGGGCGTCTGAACCCCGGCGGCGGCCAGCAGGCGCCGGGCGCCCTCTTCCTCGCTCAGGGGCGAGGCCTGCACGTATTCCTTGACCAGTTCAGAAAATTGCCCGGGCAGCAGCGGCCCCTTTTTCGAACAGTGCGCGCACAGCGACCGGATCAGCCGCTGCGCCACGATGCCGACCAGCGAATCGGCGAAGTTCATCGCATCCATGCCCAGGTCCAGCAGGCGCACGACACTCTCGGAGGCGCTGTTGGTGTGCAGGGTTGACAGCACCAGGTGGCCGGTCAGCGAGGCTTCAATGACGATCCTGGCGGTTTCGGTGTCGCGGATTTCGCCGATCATGATGACGTCCGGGTCGGCCCGCAGGAAGCCCCGCATGGCGTTGGCAAAGGTCAGCCCGATCTTCGGGTTGACCTGCACCTGGCGCAGGCCGGGCTGGGTGATTTCTATCGGATCCTCGGCGGTCCAGATTTTGCGCTCCTCGGTGTTGATCTCGGCCAGCATCGAGTGCAGCGTGGTGGTCTTGCCCGATCCGGTCGGGCCGGCCGCCAGGATCAGGCCGAACGAGCGCGCCGACATGCGCGCCACCGCCTCGGCATCGCGCGGCTGCAGGCCCAGTTTGGCCAGCGGCACCGGCTTCGAGGAAGCCAGCAGCCGCATCACCACGTCCTCCATGCCGTCGTGCGTCGGCATGATGGACACCCGCAGTTCCAGGGGGTCGCCGCCGAACTCGCTGAAACTGATCTTGCCGTCCTGCGGCCGGCGGCGTTCGGAAATATCAAGCCGCGCCATCACCTTGATGCGCGACACCATGGCCGCGCGCAGCCTGGGCGAGAGCTTCTGGTACAGCTCCAGGTCGCCGTCGCGGCGCAGGCGGATGCGGGTGAACTCCTCGCCCGGATTGGTTTCGATGTGAATATCGGACGCACGAAGGGCCTGCGCGTCCATGATCAGGCGCTTGACCATGCGCACCATGCTGGGTGAATCGCTGAGTTCATCGAGTTCCTCCTGCGTCTGGCCCGATGCCATGGTCCGAACCGCCTCGGCCATCAGGTATTGCATGTCCTGCTCTGCGGGCTCTTCAGTGCCAGCAGCAGAGACCGGACCATTGGACACTTTGGGCATGACGGGCTCATGCGTTTTCTGTCGCTCCTCCTCGGGGGCCTGCCTTGGCGCAAGAGGATTCATGCGCTCCAGGCGCTCCACGATGGCATCGCGGTCCGCCCAGACCATCCTCACGCTGCGGCCGGTCATCATGTGCAGGCGGTTGTGGAGTTTCTCGTCGGTGGGATACCAGGTGGCCACGAACAGCGTCTCGTTGGCCTCCCCCAAAAACAGCAGGTCATGCGCGCGCATGATGCTCAGCAGCTGGATATCAAATGTGCGGTCTGGCAGCACAAAGTTGGCGGCATCCACCTCGACGATTCCGGCGGTGCGCGACAGCGCATGGTGAATATCTTCGCGCGTCAGCAGCAGGCGCCGCACCAGTTCAGACGACTTGCTGCGCAGCAACTGCGGGTCTTCGCGCATGAGCGCATCAATTTCCCGGGGATTGAGCAAACCCAGTTGTTCGATCGCGGCCGCCAGAGTGATGATGGGTTCGGACTTAAGTGTCTGTGTCATCTGCAGCAGCCCGGCCAGCGTGGTCGGGCGCGGCTCTGCATCACCCAGAGAGTCTGGACGGGTCGAAAGAAAGCCGGAATCTGTGGGCAAAAGGTGGACTTTCAAAAAGTGCCACATTATTATGCGGTGCAGTTGACAACTGCCAGCTGCCAGCAGATGCCGCATCAAGGCGCATGCCTGCACCACAGGCCTGGGGACCAGGTTGAGCCTGAGTCAGGCCGGATCAAGAGTCTCGCTCCTTGCGCAAACGCGCATGCCGCCGGGGTCAAAGGCACAAGAATTCTGTTGCGCAGCCTGACCCCGGGGTATCGGGCTGATCACAGATAAGCCAGGCGCGCCTGATGCAGGTCGATCAGGCCTTGAAAGCATTTTTCCAGCGCGTCATGGCGCAGGCTGCGCATGCCCGAGCGAATCGCCTCTTTATAAATCTCGGTGGGCCGGGCATTGCGCTGGATGAGCAGCCGCAGCGTCGGGCTGTTTTCCAGGATTTCATAGATGCCCATTCGCCCCTTGTAGCCCTTGCCGCCGCAGTGGTCGCAGCCCTGCGCCGTTTTGAGCGTGACCTCCTCGGGCGTCTGAACCCCGGCGGCGGCCAGCAGGCGCCGGGCGCCCTCTTCCTCGCTCAGGGGCGAGGCCTGCACGTATTCCTTGACCAGTTCAGAAAATTGCCCGGGCAGCAGCGGCTCCTTTTGCGAACAATGCGCGCACAGCGACCGGACCAGCCGCTGCGCCACGATGCCGACCAGCGAATCGGCGAAGTTCATCGCATCCATGCCCAGGTCCAGCAGGCGCACGACACTCTCGGAGGCACTGTTGGTGTGCAGGGTTGACAGCACCAGGTGGCCGGTCAGCGAGGCTTCAATGACAATCCTGGCGGTTTCGGTATCGCGGATTTCGCCGATCATGATGACGTCCGGGTCGGCCCGCAAGAACCCCCGCATGGCGTTGGCAAAGGTCAGCCCGATCTTCGGGTTGACCTGCACCTGGCGCAGGCCGGGCTGGGTGATTTCTATCGGATCCTCGGCGGTCCAGATTTTGCGCTCCTCGGTGTTGATCTCGGCCAGCATCGAGTGCAGCGTGGTGGTCTTGCCCGATCCGGTCGGGCCGGCCGCCAGGATCAGGCCGAAGGAGCGCGCCGACATGCGCGCCACCGCCTCGGCATCGCGCGGCTGCAGGCCCAGTTTGGCCAGCGGCACCGGCTTCGAGGAAGCCAGCAGCCGCATCACCACGTCCTCCATGCCGTCGTGCGTCGGCATGATGGACACCCGCAGTTCCAGGGGGTCGCCGCCGAACTCGCTGAAACTGATCTTGCCGTCCTGCGGCCGGCGATGCTCGGAAATATCGAGCCGCGCCATCACCTTGATGCGCGACACCATCGCCGCGCGCAGCCGGGGCGAGAGCTTCTGGTACAGCTCCAGGTCGCCGTCGCGGCGCAGGCGGATGCGGCTGAACTCCTCGCCCGGATTGGTCTCGATGTGAATATCGGACGCATGCAGGGCCTGCGCGTCCATGATCAGGCGCTTGACCATGCGCACCATGATGGGCGAATCGCTGGACTCGTCAAGCTCTTGCGGGGCTTTGCGCGGCTGTACCGATGACAGCCCCTGCACGGCTTCGTCCATCAAATGCGCCATGTCCTGATCGTGGACGGTCACGGCGTTGGTGGCTGGAAGCGGCGTTGTCAATGCCTTGCGCTTGACGGCCTGGTGCGCCGTGAACATGTCATGCTCGTGGGTCCATTTTGGCGCCAGGGGGTCCATGCGCTCCAGGCGCGCCACAATCGCATCACGGTCAGCCCAGACTACCCGCACGCTACGGCCGGTCAGGGTGCACAGGTGGTGATGCATGTCCTCGTCAGTGGGATGCCAGCTCGCGATGAACAGCGTCTCGTCAGCCTCCCCCAGGAACAGCAGGTCGTGGTTGCGCATTTTGCGCAGCAACTGGCCATCGAACCCCCGCCCAGGCAGCATGAAATTGGCCGCATCCACCTCGACGATGCCGGCGGTGCGCGCCAGCGCATGGTGCAGGTCTTCAGGCGTCAGCAGCAGGCGCTCCACCAACTCTGGCGACCGGCTGCGCAGCAACTGCGGATCTTCATCCGTCAGCATCTCAATCTCGCGGGGATGGAGCAATCCGAGTTGCTCCAGGGCCGTCGCCAGCGTGATGATGGGTTCAAGCTTCAGATCCTGCGTCGCCCTGAGCAACTGGGTCAGCGTGGTTGGGCGCGCTTTTTCAGGACTCAGGGAGTCCGGACGGGTCGGAAGAAAGCCGGAGTTTGTTAGCAAAATGGCCTTTTTTTGAAGTGGAAACGATTTAATTATGCGATTCCATGCTGGCGAAACACTGACATGTATCAATATAGTTACATGCAAACGTAACTATATTGATACAAAATCATACTTTACACAGGCTTGCTCCTTCAGCCCTCAAGCCGGACCAAATCGGAGGCTATCCACCGCCCCATTCAATGGCAAGCCTTGTTGAAATAAATTTCTCCCCTGAAAAATTTATTCACTCGCCAGGAACGCTCAAACCGCTAGCATCAGGCGCTTCAGGAGACAACATGACCGTGATCACCACCATTGAAGACCTGCGCGTGATGGCGCAAAAACGCGTTCCGCGCATGTTCTACGACTACGCCGATTCCGGCTCGTGGACCGAAAGCACCTACCGCGCCAACGAGGCCGATTTCCAGACCATCAAGCTGCGCCAGCGCGTCGCCGTGAACATGGAAAACCGCTCGACGGCCACCAAAATGGTCGGCGTCGATGTGAAGATGCCGGTGGCGATTGCACCCGTGGGCCTGACGGGCATGCAGCATGCCGACGGCGAGATCAAGGCGGCCAGGGCGGCTGAAAAATTCGGCATTCCCTTCATCCTCTCGACCATGAGCATCTGCTCCATCGAGGACATCGCGGCCAGCACGCAGCGGCCTTTCTGGTTCCAGCTCTACATGATGCGCGACCGCGAAGCCATGGCCGCCATGATCGGGCGCGCCCGCAAGGCCGGCTGCGACGCGCTGGTGCTGACGCTGGACCTGCAGGTGATCGGCCAGCGCCACAAGGACCTGAAGAACGGCCTGACAGCGCCCCCCAAACCGACGCTGGCCAACATCATCAACCTCATGACCAAGCCGCGCTGGTGCTTAGGGATGGCCGGCACGCGCCGCCACACCTTTGGCAACCTGGTCGGCCACGTCAAGGGCGTGAGCGACATGAATTCGCTGTCGGCCTGGACCAACGAGCAGTTCGACCCGCGCCTGTCGTGGGCCGACGTGGCCTGGGTCAAGGAACAATGGGGCGGCAAGCTGATCCTCAAGGGCATCCAGGATGTGGAAGACGCCCGGCTCGCCGTGCAAAGCGGTGCCGACGCCCTCGTGGTGAGCAACCACGGCGGCCGCCAGCTCGACGGCGCGCAGTCCAGCATCACCGCCCTGCCCGCCATCGTCGAAGCCGTGGGTTCGGAGATTGAAGTGTGGATGGACGGCGGCATCCGCTCCGGCCAGGACGTGCTCAAGGCCTGGGCGCTGGGCGCGCGCGGCACCCTGATTGGCCGGGCCATGGTCTATGGCCTGGGCGCCATGGGCGAGGCCGGCGTGACCAAGGCGCTGCAGATCATCCACAAGGAACTCGACATCACCATGGCGTTTTGCGGCCGCACCCAAATCGGCGCGGTGGACAAAAGCATTTTGCTGCCAGGAACCTATTGATTCCGTTTGCGTCCTCTTCACCATGAATCAACTCACCGGGAGCCGTCATGCAATTTTTCACCCTTTGGCGCTGCCTGGCCTGTGCCTTGGTGGCCGGTGGATTGACCTTCAGCGGCTTCGCGGGGGCCTGGGAGCTGGCCGGAACGCAGACCATCCGGTTGCACGGGCGCGACGGCCAGATCATTCCTGTGGGCACGGTGCGTTTTGAACCACGGGGTGAGCAAGTGGTGTTCACGCTCAAGATGGACCCCACCCGCCTGAAGGACTTTTTCCTCTCCATGCGTGAATTCAAGTGTGTCGAAGGGATGGGTGAAGTCATGTGCCATGTGCCTTACCCGTATGCGCACCCGGCCACCGTGAGCATGACGGATTTCGCATGGCTGGAGCACTCGCTGTTGTTCTTCTACAAGCAGCCCCGAGACTTTGGGGCGAAGTTATGGAATGGCGTGTATTACCAGCTAAGCCGGACAGAACGCGGGCTGGAAGGAAAGCCGCAGGCGGTGGACTTGAACCAGATCGGCGTACCGCCAGAGAATCTTGCAGTTCCCCCTTTTACGCCCGCAGAGCGCGGTGATGTGCCTGCGGGATTGCGCTGGTTCGATAGACTCACGATTGAGTAGCGGCCTCAAAGCCAGCCCTGCATCGAATGCGCCGGCAACCGGCTTGATTGGCCTGATGTGAAGACACATTGCAAATTTGGCAAATTTCCTGCGCAGACTGCTTTTGCTTTGAGCCTGCGCCCTAGCGCTGCCCGAACGGCCGGGCCGGCACGGTCTTCAAGTACGCATACACCGCCTGCGCATCGACATCGTTGAGCTGGCGCAGCGACTCGAAGGGCATCACCGTGATGGCCGTGCCGTCGGGGCGCTTGCCGCTGCGCAGCATGGCGACAAACTTCCCGGCATCCGGGTAGCGGGCCAGCGCACTGCCCTGGCCGGGCGTCAGGTTGGCGGCCGCTGCCCAGTCGGGCGGCGTGCCGGGAATCTTGCCGCCGGACAGGCCGGGGCCATGGCAGCCGATGCACATGTTGGCGACGTAGGCGCCGTGCTCGGCATTCACTGCGGCGGGAATCGGCTGCGACGGAGGCAGGGAATGGTCAATCTTCTGCGCCGCATCCTGGATCGCGTCATAGCCGTACATCAGCCTGACCGGCAGCGACAGTTCCACCACCGCCGCGCGTCCCTTGGCCGGCGGCAGGCTTTTGGCATAAGCCACCACTGCGGCGAGGTCGTCATCGGTCAGGCGGTTGTAGTCTTCGCTGGGCATGATGAATACCGGATGGCCATTGGGCTTGACGCCATGGCGCACGGTGCGCTCCCAGTCTTCGGGCGTGTAGCGCGCCACCACGCTGCCTTCGCCCGGCGAGATGTTGGGCGCGGCGATGCGCAGCCCCTTGCCGTCGTTGATGAACTCGCGTCCGGCGCCGTTGCTGCCATGGCATTCGGCGCAGCCGCGCGAATTGAACAGGTACTTGCCGCGCTCAAGCGTGGCTGCATCGGGCGCGGCCACCGCCGTTGCCCAGGTGACCGGCTGAAGATTCAGCCTGACCTGGCGCTGGCTCTTGCGCTCGGCCAGTTGCGTACCCACCACGGCCGCCGCCGCTGCCACCACCACCAGCGCGGCAAGCGCGCCCAATGTCCACTTGACCCATCGTTTCATGACGTACTCCCTTGGCTGTCCATCGCCGCCATTCACCCCATGGGCAGCGAGACTGCCTGGGGGAACAAGGAAATATTCTGGACTTCGGGCTTTGGGCTGTCAGCAGCGGTTTACACACGGACACCACTGTTTACCTGCAGCACGACACCTGACGCAGCGGCGGGTCCGCCGCGTTAATCGCATCAATCGCGCAGAAAATCGATCAGGTCATCGCTCAGCCGGTCCTTGTGCGTGACCTGCACGCCGTGCGGCGCGCCGTCGTACTCGATCAGCCTGGCATTGGCGATGCCTTTGGCGGCGGCGCGCCCGGACGCGTCAATCGGCACGGTGTTGTCCTCATTTCCATGAATGATCAGCGTCGGAACCTTGAACGCCGCCAGGTCAGGCCGGAAGTCGGTCGTGGCAAAGGACTTGGCGCATTCCAGCGTGGCCTTCAGGCTGGCCTGCATCGCCATGCTGCGCGCCCAGTCGATGACTTCGTCACTGGCCGGGTGCGACATCAGGCTGACACCAAAAAATTCCCTGAAAAACGTGGCGAAAAATTGCGCCCGGTCGTCCTTCATGGCCTGAAGCATCTCGACGAAAACGCCCTGGTCGGTGCCTTCCGGGTTGTCGTCGGTCTGACGCATGTAAGGCACCACCGAGGAGATCAGCGCGGCTTTGGACACCGAGCGTCCGGCGTGGCGCGACATGTAGCGCGCCACCTCGCCGCCGCCCATCGAAAAGCCGACCAGCGCCGCGTCCTGCACGCCGGTTTGCGTGATCACGGCGGCCAGGTCATCGGTCAGGGTGTTGTAGTCATAGCCCGTCCAGGGCTGTGAAGAGCGGCCAAATCCGCGCCGGTCATAGGCAATGGCACGAAAGCCCGCCTCGGCAATGGCCATGGCCTGGTCGTCCCAGCTGTCCGATGACAGCGGCCAGCCATGAAGCAGAATCACCGGTGGGCCGCTGCCCCAGTCCTTGACATAGAGTTGGGTGCCGTCGCCGGCAGTCACGTAGTGCATGGCGGGGTGCTTTCATGAATTGATTGAACCATTCAGTCTTCACCCCGCCCGGCGGAACTTCTGTCGGCTTGTGGCGTGCGGGCCTGTAAGCCGCCGGGCTATCGGGTGATCGGGATTGGCTGGCACCCGCTCAGGCTACTTGGCGTTCACGATGCCCTTGAAGTCGTAGGGCACGACGATGGTGTGGACCTTGCCGGCGGCCACGCCTTCGGCGATCTTCAGGTTGGCCATGGCATTCATGTAGCCGATGGCGCCGGCATTGGCGTTCAGCGCGGCGATGCGCTCGGCCTCTTTTTTGGCGGTCTGGACCTCGACTTCCTTGGTTTTCAGCTCGTTTTGCGCCCGCACCAGCTCGTTGGCGCTGTTGACGATCACATCGGCCGGCGTGATGGCGCGCACCTGGATTTGCGACACGGTGATCTTGTCGGCCAGCTTTTCCTCGGTCAGCGTCTTGATGACGTTCTCGCGGATTTTCTGCTCGATCAACGGCCGGTTGTCGGCCATCTTCAGGGATTCGTATTCGCGCGCCACCTTGTAGGCGGCATTGCGCGCGCTCAGCGCCACATAGTTCTGCATCAGCAAAATGTCGCCGCCTTTTTCGGAAATGCCGTGAAACGTCCGGTTCTTGGTGGTCCACAACTCGGAAACCGCCGTCGGGTTGACGTTATAGACGACGGTCATGTCAAAGTCCTTGACCGTCGAGTTGTCCGAGGCCAGCGGCGTCATGTTGTCCACCGCCACCGCCACATCCTGGATCTTGAAGGTCACGATGTCGCCGATCAGGGTCTGGTTGAACGAGCCCGGCAGGCGCTCGGTCGGGTCCGTCGTCTTGTCGAAATTGATGCGCAAGCCGACCTCGCCGGTTTCAATCCGGGTGCAGCCGGCAGCCAGCACCAGCGACACGGCCGACAGCGCCGGCATCAGCCGGGCGGCAAGGCGTTTGGGCATCCATTTCCTGGGGTCAATCCTGTGCGGCACGGGCATTCCTTTTTTAAATTTTTGATGCCGCAAACCGGCATGCAGGGAGTTTACGCAAGACCTGCGACGGGCAAGGCCGCTATGCTTGCATAGGTGAGCACACCCTTCCCGCCCGGCACGCCCAGCCCCGGCCCGTCAGCCGGCGGCGACATCCGCCGCATTGCCCATCTCGACATGGATGCATTCTTTGCGTCGGTCGAGCTGCTGCGCTATCCGCAGCTCAAGGGCCTGCCGGTGGTGATTGGCGGCGGGCGGCGCACGGTCGATGAGGCGCTGCTGGCCAGCCACGGCGAGCGGGCACTGCGTTTCATTCCGGTGGCCGAATTTCCGCTGCTCAAGGATTACGTCGGCCGGGGCGTCATCACCACCGCAACCTATGCGGCGCGGCAGTTCGGCATCGGTTCGGCCATGGGCATGATGAAAGCGGCCAAGCTGTGCCCGCAGGCCATCGTGCTGCCGGTGGATTTTGACGAGATTCGCCGCTTCTCGCGCCTGTTCAAGAGCACGATTGCCGAGGTCGCGCCGCTGATGCAGGACCGGGGCATCGACGAGGTGTACATCGACTTCACCGGCGTTCCCGGCGGCCAGCGCGAAGGCGGCCGGGCGCTGGCGCGGCTGATCCAGCGGGCAATTTTCGAGAAGACCGGCCTCACCTGCTCCATCGGCGTGGCGCCCAACAAGCTGCTGGCCAAGATGGCCAGCGAATTCAACAAACCCAACGGCATTTCGATTGTCCGCGAGGCCGATCTGCAAACCCTGATCTGGCCGCTCAACGTGCGCAAGATCAACGGCATCGGCCCCAAGGCGGGCGAAAAACTGGCGCGCCTTGGCATCCAGACCATCGGCGAACTCGCGGCGCTGGACCGGCAGTTTTTGATCAGCCAGTTCGGCAAGGCGACGGGCGCCTGGATGCATGAGGTCGCTTGGGGCCGCGACGACAGCCCGGTCGTGACTGAGAGCGAGCCGGTCAGCATGAGCCGCGAAACCACCTTCGAGCGCGACCTGCACGCGGTGCGCGACAAGGCCGAACTGGGCGCGATCTTCACCCGGCTGTGCGAGCAGGTGGCCGCCGACCTGCAGCGCAAGGGCTATGTCGCCAGGACCATCGGCATCAAGCTGCGCTATGACGATTTCAGGATCGCGACACGCGACCAGACGGCGCCGGCCTATACCGATGACGCGCGAACCATCCGCAAGCTGGCCGGCCTGTGCCTCAAGCGCGTGCCGCTGGAGCAAAGGCTGCGTCTGCTCGGCGTGCGCGCCAGCGCGCTGGTCAAGGCGGGCGAAGCCCCAGTTCATGAACAAAATTGGCCTTCTGCGCAATCAGGACGGGCGCAGACAGCTCCTGAAAGCATAGCAAGCTACCCACTCTTTCCGTCCTGGAGCTAGCGCAACCGGCCCGGCCGGAACGAAAGCTTCCTCTACATTTTCAGCCGGAACCGCGCCGAAGTTGCTAGGCTATTGATAGCTATTCAAGCCCGTTCCTATTGCGCAAAATGCCTGTTTGATGCCTTAAATTCATTCGTCTGACAGGCTTGGCGCCTGGGCGTGCGTCAGCACAACGAGCGTAGCGCTAATGTAGAGTGGATATCCCACCAAGGAATCACATGAAAAGCATCTGGGAGCGCGTCAAAGCCGAAAGCGAAAGAAAGCATTCCGAGCGTGTGCTGCTCCACCGGGCCATTGCATCGAGCCAGAACGGAATCACCATTGGACAGGCGAGCGATGGCGAGTTTCCCCTGGTCTATGCCAACCCGGCGTTTTATCGCATGACCGGCTATGAGCCCCAGGATGTGATCGGAAACGATTGCCGGTTTCTCCAGGGCGGCCTGACAACGCAGCCGGGGCTGCAGACCCTTCGCACAGCAATAGCCAACGGCGTGGAGTCCACCGTGCTGCTGCGCAACTTTCGCAAGGACGGCACCGGGTTCTGGAACGAGTTGACGGTGTCGCCGGTGCTCAACGACAGCGGGACGCTGACGCACTATGTGGGCATCCAGCACGATGTCACCGGACGCGAGAATGACGCCCGGGCCATCGCCGCGCTGAATGAAGCCATCGCCCAGCGAAGCGAAGAGCTGGAGCTGACCAATGAAAGCCTGCGTGCCTTCTCGGCTTCGGCCTCGCACGACCTGCGCGCTCCGCTGGCCTCCATCAAGGGCTTTTGCGCCATGCTGAGGAAATCAGCCGACTTGCCGCATGGCAGCCGTTCAGCGCATTACATGGCGCGCATCGAGGCCAACGCCGACCGCATGGGGCAGCTCATCGAGTCCATGCTGGAACTGGCGCAATCCACGTCAAGCATGCTCAACGTATGCAGCTGCGACCTTTCCATGATGGCGCAGGAAGTGCTGGACGCCATTCGCACCACCTCGCCCGAACTGGAGACACAGGTGCATGTCGAACCCGGCCTGGTGGCTCGGGGCGACCCGTCGCTGGTGCATTCGGTGCTGCAGAACCTTCTGGGCAATGCCCTCAAATACTCCTCAAGAACACCGGGCGCCACGGTTCACTTTGGCCGCGAGCCCGGCGAAACTGGCAAGGCCCGGTTTTTTGTGCGCGACAACGGTGCGGGATTTGACATGAAAAACGCCAGCACCCTGTTTGGCGCCTTCCAGCGCTTTCATTCGGAGAGCGAATTTCCCGGCACCGGGGTCGGGCTGGCCACCGTGCACCGCATCGTGACCCGCCATGGCGGCATGGTGTCCGCCGAGTCCGCGCCGGGCCAAGGCGCGGTTTTCTACTTCACGCTGGAGGCTCCTGGCGCAGCAAATTGAGTTGATTCGCCGCAGGCGTGGGGCAGCCTGAAAATAGTTGAATCCAGTCAGGTTCGTGCAACGTATCAAGAATTCACATGTACTTACATCTGAATCTTTTTTCAACACAAACCCTATGACTGGATGGCCATGAAGACCCGACTCGCACTTCCCCTGATAGCGGCCTGCGCCGCGCTGCTGGGCGCCGGCGCCCACGCCGACACTGGCAAACTGCTG
Source organism: Polaromonas naphthalenivorans CJ2 (assembly GCF_000015505.1). Classification (GTDB taxonomy): domain Bacteria; phylum Pseudomonadota; class Gammaproteobacteria; order Burkholderiales; family Burkholderiaceae_C; genus Polaromonas; species Polaromonas naphthalenivorans. Next base: position 3,358,444 of record NC_008781.1, read on the forward strand.
CTGACCGGCGGCGTCAGCACGATTGAAGGCGCCGCCGGCGGCGGCCTGACGCCCTGGGCGGTGATTGGCAGCAATGCGACCGAGGGCGAAGTGGGCGGCTCGGCCTACGTGACGACTGTGGGCACCAAAGACTATGGGCTCAACATCTACGGCGCGGCCATCGGCATTCACGACCGCTACGAGTTGTCGATTGCGCAGCAGGACTTCAACACGCGCGGCACCGGCACGGCGCTGGGCCTGCCGGGGCTGCACCTGAAGCAGACCATCGTCGGCGCCAAGGTGCGGGTGCTGGGCGATGCGGTGCTCGACAGCGACACGCTGGTGCCGCAAGTGGCCGTGGGCGTGCAGTTCAAGCAGCTCGGCTCGACCGGGCTGGACGCCACGCTCGATGCGCTGGGCGCCAAGCGCCACGGGACCGATTTCTACGTCAGCGCCACCAAGCTGCTGCTGGGCCAGAGCCTGCTGCTCAACGGCACCCTGCGCGCAACCAAGGCCAACCAGAACGGTTTGCTGGGTTTTGGCGCCACGCTGGGCGGCAATGAAGACAGCTACCGGCTGCAGCCCGAGCTGTCGCTGGCTTATCTGGTCAGCAAAAACATTGCCGTGGGCGCCGAATACCGCTTCATGGGCAACCGGCTGGAAAACGCCGGGCGCGCGGCCGGGCTGGGCGACGGCCTGCGCGCGAGCGACTGGAAGGACGTGTTCATCGCCTGGGCACCGAACAAGAACCTGTCACTGACGCTGGCCTATGTCGATCTGGGCGTCATCGTGCCGGCCACCACCGCCAGCCGCAAGCAGACCGGCTACTACCTGTCGGCCCAGGTCGCTTTTTAAACCCATGCCAGCACATCCCAATCAAGGAAAAACCGTGAAAAAAACCATCCTCTCTTTCGCGCTGGCCGCTGCCGGCTTGCTGATGGCTGGCACGTCCAGCGCCCAGACCCTGCCCATGAACGACCAGCTGTACAAGGCCTTCGGCGAAAAACCCGGCCTGGTGACGCTGATGGACGACTTCATGACGCGCCTGCTGGCGGACCCGCGCACCGGCCCGCACTTCAAGCCGGCCAACCAGCAGCAGGTCAAGGAGCAGCTGGTCGAGCAGTTCTGCGCGCTGGGCGGCGGACCCTGCGTGTACAAGGGCGCCGACATGAAGACCGCGCATGCCGAGCTGGACATCAAGAAATCGGACTTTCATGCGCTGGTCGAGGTGCTGCAGCTCAGCATGGACGCCAGGGGCATTCCCTTTCGCCAGCAAAACGAAATGCTCGCCCTGCTGGCGCCCATGCACCGCGACGTCATCACCGTGCGTTAAGCGAGGAAGCGCATGAAAAAATTACTGCTCTCCAGCGCCCTGATGGCCGCGTGCGCAGGCGCCTTTGCCGGCAGCCTGGTCGTCTCCGTGGTGGACAAGGAAGGCAAGCCGGTGCCGAATGCGGTGGTGGTCGTGCTGCCGGACAACAAGTCGGTGCTGCCCAAAACGCCGCTGCCGGTGCAGGCCACCATCACCCAGGAAAAAATGCAGTTCATGCCGGGCGTCACCCTGGTGCCGGTGGGCGCAAAACTCAGTTTCATCAACAACGATCCGTGGGACCACCATGTGCGCTCATCGCCTGCCGGCATGGGCCAGTTCAATGCGTCAAAAGCCGGCTTTGAACTGCGGCTGGAAGGCAAATCAGACGGCAAGGCGCCCAAGGCCGTGGACGTCACGCTCGACAAGGCGGGCGCCCTGAGCGCCACGCTGCTGGGCTGCTTCATTCACGGCTCGATGCGCGGCTATGTCTATGCGAGCGAATCGCCGTGGGCCGCCAAAACCACAGCCGACGGCCTGGCAATGTTTGACGACCTGCCCGACGGCCCGGCCCAGGTCCGGGTCTGGCAGGCCGACCAGTTGCTGGACCTGCCGGTGCAAACCCATACCGTCACGGCCTCCCCCGGCAGAATAAGCGTGCAACTGAGCGTGGTGCCGCGCCGCCGGGTCTGAAAAAGCCGGGCGCGCTGGATGCGGTGCCAGTGCTGCCGAGCCGGATGGCTGGCCCGTTTATTGCCGTGCCATGCGGATATTGGGCGGAATCGCCTGCGGGTGGCTGGTGCGAAACGGGTTGATGTCGAGCCCGCCACGGCGCGTGTAGCGGGCGTACACCGTCAGCTTGACCGGCTTGCAGCGCGTCCAGAGGTCCATGAAGATGCGCTCGACGCATTGCTCGTGAAACTCGTTGTGGTTGCGAAAGCTGACGATGTACTGCAGCAGGCCTTCCTGGTTGATCTGCGGGCCGCTGTAGGCGATGCGCACGCTGCCCCAGTCGGGCTGGCCGGTGACCAGGCAGTTGCTTTTCAGCAGGTTGCTGGTCAGCACTTCACTGACCGGCGGTTCATCGAACACGGCGCTCAGCAGATCGGGCGCGGGCGTGTAGCGGCTGCATTCCACATCGAGCCGGTCCAGGCTCAGGCCGTCGAGTTCGGCCACGTCCTCGCGGTCGAACATCTCGGGCAGCAGCAGCTTGACGCCCACCGTCGAGGCCTGCGGCGCGCCGCGCCAGGCGGCCTCGCTGATGTCGGCTCGAAGCCGCGCCTGCACTTCAGCCGCGTCTGGAAAGCGGGTGTTGTTGAAGCTGTTCAGGTAGAGCTTGAAGGACTTGCTTTCAATGATGTTGGGCGTCTCGCAGGGCACGATGAACTGCGCCAGCGCCACCTGCGGCTTGCCGCGCAGGTTGAGCCAGCTGAGCTCGAACGCGGTCCACAGGTCGGCGCCAAAAAAGATCGGCGTGGCGCCAACACCCATCTCAAGCCGCTTGGCCAGGCGCGGAATCGGAAACAGCAGCGAGGCGTCGTACTGATCCACATAGGCAGACGATTTGCCCAGTTCGGAATGTTCAGGGGTGTTCATTTTTTCAGTTCCAATTTCATTTCCTGGAAGGGGCGGATGCGAAGTGCGGAATCAGCAAGGCCAGCAGGCGCTCGACCACGCCGGGCGGCAAGTCGTGGCCCATGCCGTCAATGCCGGCCAGTGTTGCGCCCGGAATGCGCCGGGCGGTGTCTTCGCCGCAAGCCAGCGGCACCAGCGGGTCGGCCTTGCCATGCACCACCAGCGTCGGCACCGTGATGCCGGCCAGCTCATCGGCGCGCGTGCGGTCGGCCAGAACGGCGACCATCTGCCGCAAGATGCCGACCGGATAAAAGCTGCGACTGGCCGCAGTTCCCACGAGGTTCCGCCACTCGGCATCGCTCATGGAAAAACCGGGGCTGCCAATGGTCTTGAAGACCCGGACCGAATGCTCGATGGCCGCGTCCAGGCCCTTGCCGGGGCGGCTCATCAGCACGCGGGTGACTTCAGGGCTGGCCTCGGGCAGGCCGCGCGCGCCGCTCGAACTCATGATGCTGCTCAAGCTCAACACCCGCGCGGGCGCCAGCAGGGCCAGGCGCTGCGCGATCATGCCGCCCATGCTGGCGCCGACCACATGCGCCCGGTCGATGTGCAGCGCATCGAGCACGCCCAGCGCATCCAGCGCCATGTCGTGCAGGCTGTAAGGCGGCTTGATGCGCCAGCCGAGCCGGTATTTAAGCCCCGCCCAGAGCACTTTGGGCTTGCCCAGCGCATCGAAATGCTGGCTCAGCCCGGCATCGCGGTTGTCGAAGCGCACGACCCGGTAGCCGGCATCGACAAGCGCCTGCACCATGGCGGTCGGCCAGGCAATCAGCTGCATGCCCAGACCCATGATGAGCAGCACGACCGGGCGCGGCCGGCCCTGCGCATCGAAGGCCGGGCCGCTGTCCTCGACTTCGATGTCGATGCCGTTTGCTCTAATTTTCATAGCTGCTTGCGCATATGTGGCGTGCGCTAGATGGTTTATTGATCAAAATTTACCGGCAGCGGCCGTTCGCGCAGGCTCAAGCGCCCTGCCCGCGCCTGAACACCAGCCGGTCCACCGCCGAGGCGCTAGCATCGAAGCAATAGCCTTCCGCCTCAAAACCCTTGAGCTTTTCCACCGTTGCCAGCCTATTTTCAATAGCGTAGCGCACCATCAGGCCGCGTGCGCGCTTGGCCATGAAGCTGATGATCTTGTATTTGTCGCCGCGCCACTCCTCGAACACGCAGGTCACGACGCGCGCCTTCAGCACCTTGCGGCTGACCGACTTGAAATACTCTTCGCTGGCCAGGTTGACGATGACGGGCGACACATCGGTGGCCGCGCGTTCATTCAGGTAGTCGGCAATCTGTGCGCCCCAGAACTGGTACAGGTTTTTGCCGCGCCCGGTCACCAGCGCCGTGCCCATTTCGAGCCGGTAAGGCTGCATCCAGTCGAGCGGGCGCAGCACGCCGTACAGGCCGCTCAGGATGCACAAATGGTCTTGCGCCCAGGCCAGTTGCGCCTCGCCCAGGGTCTTGGCGTCCAGCCCGGCATAGACATCGCCATTGAAGGCGAGCACGGCCTGTTTGGAATTGTGGGCGGTGAATGCCGGCGACCAGGCTTCGTAGCGCGCCACGTTCAGGCCGGCCAGCGCATCCGACAGCTTCATCAGGCTGCTGATTTCCTGCGGCGATTTGGCTTTCAGCACCGCGATCAGTTCGGCCGACTGGCGCTTGAACAGCGGCTGGGTGTGAGCGGCCACATGGGCCGGGGTGGCGTAGTCGAGCGACTTGGCGGGCGAGAGTAAAAACAGCATAAAAATAGGGGCCTTTAGCCCCTTATTTTCGCTGATTCATTGCAGCGCTTGGCAGGCAGCCGGCAGGCGCCGGATGCAGCCTGGCGAGCGGCGCTCAGGATGCCGGATACAGCCCGGCAAACCGGATTTCGTTGTAGGACACCGTTCCCAGCAGTTCCCTGAGCGCGGTCTCGTACAGGCCGGTCAGGTTGTCCATGACTTCCAGGATGCGCTCGCTGGTGGTGGCCACATTGCGGCGTGCAACCAGTTTTTCCCTGGCGTTCAAGCCGATGTCGTACACCACCCACTGAAGGCGTACCTGCGCCAGGCCCTGCTTGATGGCGGGGGTTGAGACCGGTGCCGCTTCCAGCGAATCCAGCGCCAGGACAAATTCAGAACGCGCCGTGTCCAACTGCTTGCGCATGGCCTCCGCATCCACGCCGGCTTCCGCCAGCATGAAGGACTTGGCCATTCTTTGCGACAGCATGCGCTGGCGGCCGGCAATGTTGACGATTCTTGCGCTGCCTTTGGTCCGGCTCTCTATCGCCGCTGTCAGGCGCTCCGCACTGGCCAGCATCTGGTCGGCAGCCTTGTTGGCCTCGGAAAGCCGGCTGGCTGCGGGCGCACCCGCCACCAGGCCCGCCAGACGGTCGGCGTCTGCCTGGCACACGGCCAGCAAACCCGCCGTTTCAGCGGAAAATCCTGCACGTCCAAGTTCATTCAAGTAAGTCTTGACAATGCGCTGCGCTGTCGTCAACACATCCTGCGACTGTTCGGGCTCCACACCAAGGACCAGTTGCGCATACGCCTTGACCGTGCGCTGGGACAAGGCGCGCAGACGGCCCGCGCGGTTGATGGCCGTGGAGATCGCCAGGGGCTGCTGCGCCCATGCCGAGGCAGAAAAACCAAAACCATACAACAACGCCCCGGAGGACACGCAAGCCTTTAGCGCAAGACGGCGCGCAGGATAGGGAAGCTGGGAATTCCTGGGGTGCAAAGACATAAAAATATTTCTTGTTAAAAAATGTATCTTGAAAAAACCGAGGCCAGTGTAGAGCTTGAAAATCGTCAGAGTGCCTGGGTATCCACTCTTGATTTCAATCAGCAATATCGGGAAGAAAGGCCGCACTGAGCCCGGTTGATTCAAGACACGACCAGGGCGCCGCTACGCCCGGCTGGGTGTGCATCGCAGCATGCGGCAGGGCTTCGCAGTCGAGCGAATTGGCGGGCGAAAGTAAAAAAGCATAAAAAAATAGGGGCCTTGAGCCCCTTGTTTTCACCCCTGCCTGTTGAGCAGGCTTCCCCTTCCTGATAGCCGCCGGCTACAGCGCCGCGTACTGGACGGCCGGGTAGGCCATGCTGCCCAGCAGTTCCTTGAGCGCGGCGTCGTACCCGCTGGTCAGGTTGTCCATGATCTCCAGCATGCGTTCGCTGGTGGTGGCGACATCGCGGCGCGCCGTGGCCCTGCCCTTGCCATCGAGCGCGCTTTGGTAAAACATCCATTGCGTGCGCGCCTGCTGCAAATCCTGCTTGATGGAAGCGGTGGAAACCGGCGCCGCTTCCAGGGCGCCCAGCCCGGCGGTGAACTCACCGCGCGCCGTGTCCAGCTGCTTGCGCAGGGGCGCCGCATCCTGGCCGGCTTCGATCAGCATGAAGGACTTGGCCATTCTTTGCGACAGCATGCGCTGGCGGCCTGCGATATTGACGATTTTTGCGCTGGACTTGCCACGATTTTCCAGCGCCCCGGTCAGGCGGTCGGCGCTGGCCAGCAGCTGTTCGGCGGCCTTGTTGACATCAGCGAGCCGGGCGGCTGCGGGCGCGCCGGCCACCAGGCCCGACAGGCGCCCGGCGTCGGCGACGCACACGTTCAGCAGACCGGCCATGTCGGCGGAAAATCCGGCGCGGCCCAACTCCGTCAGGTTGGTCTTGACAATGCCCAGCGCGGTCGCCATCACATTTTGCGCACGGTCGGGCATCACGTCGAGCACCATCTCCGCATAGGCCTTGGCGATGCGCTGGGACAAGGCGCGCAGGCGGCCCGCGCGGTTGATGGCCGTGGACAGCGCCAGCGGCTGCTGCGCCCATGCCGGCGCGTCAAAGCCGAAAGCGCACAGCAACACGCCGGAGGCGCAGGCTTTGATCGCCAGGCGACGTGGAAGATGAGGCAGGTTGCGATTCCTGGGATGCGAGGCCATAAAAAATAATCCTTGTTGAAAACCCGTGAAATTGTAGGGCGTCAAGCCGGCCAGGCTTTATTGGATAACCCGCTTTTGATCAGGGACAGATATGTGCGCGCGAGGCTGGGAACACGGCAAGAGCGCATCCGTCGAATAAAATCAGGCTTGCTCCAACACCCCATTCAACCCAAGGCGGCATCTGTGCGATGCCGTTTTTCATTGCCCCCATGACTGAAGCTGCCACCCCCACACCGCCCAACCCTGCCACCGACACCGCCCCGGCCATCCCTTCCACGCCGGGGCTGGACAGCCTGGCCAAGTCGTTCGAGCCGGCCGACATCGAGCGCCACTGGGGTCCGCTGTGGGAGCAAAGCGGCCAGTACGAGCCGACGCTGGACGAATCGAAGCCGTCGTTTGCCATCCAGCTGCCGCCGCCCAACGTCACCGGCACGCTGCACATGGGCCATGCGTTCAACCAGACCATCATGGATTCGCTGACGCGCTACCACCGCATGAAAGGCGACAACACGCTGTGGGTTCCGGGCACCGACCACGCCGGCATCGCCACGCAGATCGTCGTCGAGCGCAAGCTGCAGGGCGAAGAAGGCAAAACCCGCCACGACATGGGCGCCACGCCTGCCGAAGCGCGCAAGAATTTTGTCGCCAAGGTCTGGGAATGGAAGGAAGAGTCCGGCTCGACCATCACGCGCCAGATGCGCCGCATGGGCGATTCGGTGTCGTGGAAGCATGAATACTTCACCATGGACCCGAAGATGTCCAAGGTGGTCACCTCGACCTTCGTGCAGCTCTACGAGCAGGGCCTGATCTACCGGGGCAAGCGGCTGGTCAACTGGGATCCGATTTTGAAATCGGCCGTGTCCGACCTGGAAGTCGAGAGCGAGGAAGAAGACGGTTTCATGTGGCACATCCGCTACCCGCTGGCCGATGGCTCGGGCGACATCACCGTCGCCACGACGCGCCCCGAAACCATGCTGGGCGACGTGGCGGTGATGGTGCATCCGGAAGACGAGCGCTACATGCATTTGATCGGCAAGGAAGTTGTCTTGCCGCTGTGCAACCGCAACATTCCGGTGATTGCCGACGACTACGTGGACAAGGAATTCGGCACCGGCGTGGTCAAGGTCACGCCCGCGCACGACACCAACGACTATGCCGTTGGCCAGCGCCACAAGCTGCCGATCATCGGCGTGCTGACGCTCGACGCCGCGATCAACGACAACGCGCCCGAGAAATACCGGGGCCTGGACCGCTTCGTCGCCCGCAAGGCCGTCGTGGCCGACCTGGAAGCCGCTGGCTTTCTGGTCGAAGTGAAAAAGCACAAGCTCATGGTGCCGCGCTGCACCCGCACCGGCCAGGTCATCGAGCCGATGCTGACCGACCAGTGGTTTGTCGCCGTGAACAAGGTGTCGGAGCAAGACCCTACGGCCAAGTCCATCGCGCAAAAAGCGATTGACGCGGTGGACAGCGGCGCGGTGAAGTTCGTTCCCGAGCAGTGGGTCAACACCTACAACCAGTGGATGGGCAACATCCAGGACTGGTGCATCTCGCGCCAGCTCTGGTGGGGCCACCAGATTCCGGCGTGGTACGACGAGGACGGCCAGGTCTATGTCGCCACCGACGAGGCCGCCGCGCAGGCCCAGGCGCCCGGCAAAACGCTGCGCCGCGATGAAGACGTGCTCGACACCTGGTATTCATCGGCGCTGGTGCCCTTCTCCTCGCTCGGCTGGCCCGAGAAGACCAAGGAACTGGACCTGTTTTTGCCGTCCAGCGTGCTGGTCACCGGTTACGACATCATCTTTTTCTGGGTCGCCCGGATGATCATGATGACCACGCACTTCACCGGCCAGGTGCCGTTCAGGCATGTCTATATTCACGGCCTGGTGAAGGATGCGCAGGGCAAGAAGATGAGCAAGTCCGAAGGCAATGTGCTCGACCCGGTCGATTTGATCGACGGCATCGAACTCGCGCCATTGCTCGACAAGCGCTCACAGGGCCTGCGCAAGCCTGAAACCGCGCCGCAGGTGCGCAAGAACACCGAAAAGGAATTCCCCGCCGGCATTCCCGGCTACGGCGCCGATGCGCTGCGCTTTACCTTTGCGTCGCTGGCCAGCCTGGGCCGCAGCATCAACTTCGACAGCAAGCGCTGCGAAGGTTACCGCAACTTCTGCAACAAGCTCTGGAACGCCACGCGCTTCACGCTGATGAACTGCGAAGGCCAGGATTGCGGCCTCAATGAACACAGCAAGGAACAATGCGCGCCCGGCAGCGAGTTTGAAAACTATCTTGATTTCTCGCAGGCCGACCGCTGGATTGCCTCGACCATGCAGCGCGTCGAGCTGGACGTGGCCAAGGGCTTTGCCGAGTACCGCCTGGACAACGTGGCCGGCAGCATCTACCAATTCATCTGGGACGAGTTCTGCGACTGGTACCTGGAAATCGCCAAGGTGCAGATCCAGCAAGGCAACGACGCGCAAAAACGCGCCACGCGCCGCACGCTGATCCGCACGCTCGAAGGCATCCTGCGGCTGGCGCACCCCCTGATTCCGTTCATCACCGAGGAACTCTGGCAAAAGGTCGCGCCCGTGGCCGGCAAGGCTGGCCCCTTCATCGGACTAGCCGCCTATCCGCAAAGCCAGCCCGAAAAGATCGACCCGCAGGCCGAAGCGCATGTCGCCAAGCTCAAGACGCTGGTCGATGCCTGCCGCAACCTGCGCGGCGAAATGAAGGTCTCGCCAGCCACCCGCTTGCCATTGCTGGTCGTGGGCGATGACGACTTCATCAACGCCGTGTCGCCAGTGCTCAAATCGCTGGCCAAGCTCAGTGAAGTCAAGCTGTTCGCCACCGAAGCTGAATGGGTCGCCGCCGCCGAAGCCGCACCCGTGGCCGTGGTCGGCGATGCGCGCGTCTGCCTCTACATGGAAGTCGATGTGGCGGCGGAAAAAGCGCGCCTGGGCAAGGAAGCCACGCGGCTTGAGGGCGAGCTGGTCAAGGTGCAGGCCAAGCTGGCCAACGAGACCTTCGTCGCCAAGGTGCCGCCCGCCGTGCTGGAGCAGGAACGCAAGCGGCTGACGGAATTCACGGCGACGCTGGAGAAACTCAGGGAGCAGTTGGCGCGCCTGAAATAAGCCGCTGGATTTGGCCGGGCTCCGCGTCCTGCGGAGCCCGGCAAGCGGCTACTCCGTGCGCCGCTTCAGCACATGAATGAAGTCGCTGCCCACCGTTTGCTGCTCCACCAGTTCATTTTTCGTCTGCTTGGCAAACGCCTGGAAGTCGCGGATAGAACCGGCATCGGTCGAAACCACGCGCAGCAACTGGCCGCCCGTCATGTCGGCGAGCGCTTTCTTGGCCTTCAAGATGGGCAGCGGACAGTTCAGGCCGCGCGTGTCGAGTTCTTTGTCGATGTTCATGGGTTTCCTTGGGATTGCTGCTATTTTAGGCAGCAAAACGCAGCGTCAGCCACGCCTGGCCGCGAGCGCATTCAGTGCGGGTTTTCGCCCCAGGGCATGAATTCCGGCACATGGCCGCGCACGCGCAGCCAATCCGCCAATGCGTAGCCGGTGCCGGCCGGCCAGCACTTGAGCTTGTCAAAGTCATACAGCTTGAATTCCGCCAGCTCAGGCGACAGCCTGACCTCTCCGGTGCAAACCGCATGGTAGGCAATGATGATCTGGTTCATGCGCTGAAAGTCATACACGCCAATCAGGTCCAGCGATGCCGTGTCCAGATTGGTTTCTTCCTTGATCTCGCGTGCAATGCCGTCCTGCGGGGTTTCGCCCGCCTCCATGAAGCCGGTGATGAGAGCAAACATCCGGCCCTCCCACGCTGCATTGCGCGCCAGCAGAATCTGGCCTTCATATTCGACAACCGCCGCCAGCACCGGCGTCGGGTTGTTCCAGTGGGTGAAGTCGCAAGCCGGGCAGCGCAGCCGCGATTTCTCGCCGCTGTCTTCCATTTCCGAGCGCATGGCCAGCGGCGTCGCGCAGTTCGGGCAAAACCTGAATTCATGGGTCATGGCTGGCAGGCGATTAATCGCTATTATTTTTATAGCTGTACATGCCCGTGCAGCATGCGCATATGGCCAATTTCGTTATGAAAAATGCCAAAATCATGCCGGAAACACGCCGGTGGACAGGTAGCGGTCGCCCCGGTCGCAGACGACGAACACGATCACGGCGTCTTGCACCGTCTTGGCAATCTCCTGCGCCACCCAGCAGGCGCCGGCCGCCGAGATGCCGGCAAAAATGCCTTCCTCGCGCGCCATCCGGCGGCACATGTCCTCGGCGTCCAGCTGGCTGACGAGCACCAGTTCATCGACCGCGCTGGGGTCGTAAATCTTCGGCAAGTATTCCTGCGGCCATTTGCGGATGCCCGGAATGCGCGAGCCTTCGCTGGGCTGCGCGCCGATGATCTGGATGGCGGGGTTTTGCTCTTTCAGGTAACGCGACACGCCGGTGATCGTTCCGGTGGTGCCCATGGCGCTGACGAAATGCGTGATTTTTCCAAAGGTATCGGTCCATATTTCAGGGCCGGTGGTTTCATAGTGAATGCGCGGATTGTCCGGGTTGGCAAACTGGTCCAGTACCCTGCCCTTGCCTTCTTGCTGCATCCTGTCGGCCAGGTCGCGGCAATACTCCATGCCGGCGCTCTTGGGCGTCAGGATCAGCTCGGCGCCAAAGGCCTTCATGGTCTGGGCACGCTCGATGCTCAAGTCTTCCGGCATGATCAGGATCATGCGGTAGCCCTTGATCGCGGCGGCCATGGCCAGCGCGATGCCGGTGTTGCCCGAGGTCGCCTCGATCAGCGTGTCACCCGGCTTGATGTCGCCGCGCTCCTCGGCGCGCCGGATCATGGAAAGCGCCGGTCTGTCCTTGACCGAGCCGGCCGGGTTGTTGCCTTCGAGCTTGGCAAGGAGGATGTTGCCGCGCGCGGCGTTGTCGGCAGCGGCGATGCGCTGCAGGGCGACCAGCGGTGTCTTTCCGACCGCATCTTCAATAGTTTGGAATTTCATGGGTGACACTGTGCCAGAATTTCGCTTTTGCCTTTATTGCCCGCGTCTTAAATTGGCAGACGCAGGGGAGTGAACTTACCCACGACCAAACGCCTTGGGCGCTGCAGTCGGGGCATCCCGCCTTACGGCACGGGCTTTCTGCTTCACAGCATCGTGCGCGGGGTTCCTGGCGCAAGGCCAGAAGCCGCGTCTTGTAAATGCTCCACAGACACACCGGGTCGCACCGACCCTGAATTTGTTCTTCGCTTGACAGCGACACGCTTCTTGGCTTTTGGCGGCGTTTCAAGTTCGCCCGAGCGCAACAGCGTTACCCCGCGCGCGGCAATATTTGTCGCGGCATTGAGGTCTGCATGCTGCGCGTAGCCACAGCGTTGACAGAGAAACGCGGCGCCATGCCGGTTTTCTGGATGAGTGTGCCCGCAAAGGGAACACTCCTGACTTGAATGATGGGGACGAACGAAGCCAACCAGAACATTGCGCCGCGCCGCCTTGTACTGGGTCATCACCCTGATACGGCCCCAGGCCGAAGATAAAATTGAACGGTTCAGTCCTGCCTTGGCTGCCCTGCCGTTGCGAAGCCACCGACCGGAATTGTCTTGTTTGGCCTTGGGCCTTCGAGTCATGTTCTGGATTTTTAGATCCTCGAAAACAATCAGTTTGGCCCCCGAATCGCTCAGTGCCAGGCTCGTCTTGTGCGCGAAGTCGCGCAGAACCTCGGCCTTGTAGCCGTATTTTCGTGCAACGCGCGCGGCCGCTTTGCGACGATTGGCCGAACCTTTTTTCGTGCGCGCCAGGCGCTTTTGCTGACGCTTGGCGCCACGCGCCTTGCGCGCAATACGCTCAAGCATGACCGCTTCAGGCAAGAAAAAGTCGCCACGGCTGGTGGCAACACAGTTGTCAGCGACGTTACGGTCAATGCCAAGCGTGAGCGCCGCCACTTCTTTTTCTCCCAGCAAGCCGAGTTCATAAGCAAGTTCGTGCGGCTCGCGGAGCAATTGGCTGTCCTTGCCAGCGTTCTCCACAGTATCCACCGATTGCTCGTAGCTGAAGCTGACAAACCAGCGCCCGGCCGATTCGCGCAGGGTGATCATCTTCGGATGACCAAAAGGCCGGTGCGCATTGAAGTGCAGCCTCCCCACCGGAAACTTGGCGGTACCAAGAATGAGGCGTCCATCTTCGGTGAACTCGAACAGATCGCTGCACAGCATGACGGAGTTGAAGTCGCGCTGGCTGCGCTTTCTTGGCGCTTTGGCCAATCCCTTGAGCTGGCGCTGCTTGGTATTGAACCAGCGGTAGGTGCCTTCGCGAAGCACCTGACTGGGCACGTCGCTAAGCCAGGGCGTTAGATGGTCGTCCTTGAACTGGGCATAAAGCCGATCGAGTGGCGTGCGAATCACGGCGTCCGCATCTTCTCGAAGCATCATTCGGCGCTGCGCGACAAAGAGCCGGTCTTCTTCGACCTTGGCGTTGAAAATGTGACGCTGACAACCAATCCATCGGCGCAGCGTTGCAGCTTGCTGAGGATTGGGGAGTGCCAAAAAACGCACGCCGGATTGAAAGCTGGACATGCGCACAGTATATTTTTTGAGCTTGAACTCGTGAGTTCCGAAGGCCTGCCAGCAATGTATAATTTGACGCTTGCCCAGGTGATGAAATTGGTAGACTTGGCGGACTCAAAATCCGCTGCCGAAAGGCGTGCCGGTTCGATTCCGGCCCTGGGCACCACATTTAAAAAGCCGTTTCTGTTCAATCAGAAACGGCTTTTTTGTTGCCTGCGCGCTCAAGGCTGGTCAAGCACAGATAGCATTCGAGAAATTTTCCAGCCCCCAGGCCGCATAGGGCCGAACGTAAGGGTGCACCAACGGGTTCTGTGCAGCATCCCCCAGCGGCAACCATTGCCAGGCACTGTGTTGCTCACCCACGGGCAGCTTGAGAAGCGCTACCTCGGCCCAGGTCAGCGGCAGCCAGTGCGGCAGGTTCACATAATGAGTTGACATGCTGGCGTTGAAAGCGCTGTCGGCATAGAAATGATCCCATGCGCCCATCAGCCGGGCTTTTCCCAGAACCTGCCTGCAAACGTCTGGCGCCAGACCCAGTTCACAGTGCCCCACACGCAGCATGGCTTGGGCCAATGCTTCGTTCTTGCGGATGCGCCCGCCCGGCGTGAACAACCAGCCACGCGCCGGGGCGTTGATACGCTGGCCCAGCAGCAACTGGCCGTCAGGGTTGGTGACCACCCAATCGACCGATACCAGCGGCAGCGCCGCTACAGCCGCTGCAAACTCGCTTGCGGGCAGTTCCGGTGCAATCACTGCATCCGCCGCGACTGCACCGCTGGCCATCGAATCGATCATCAAGCCGCAGTCTGGATGCTCGCGGCGCGTTGCTGCAAAAAGGCAGCAAACTCAGTATCCAGCTCGGGGTGGCGCAAGGCAAAGTCCACCGAGGCTTTCAGGTAGCCCAGCTTGCTGCCGCAGTCGTAGCGCACGCCTTCATACAGGTAGGCCATCACGGCGTTTTCCTTCAGCAATGCCTCGATGCCGTCAGTGAGCTGAATCTCGCCGCCTGAACCGGGATTCAGATTGCGCAGTTTGTCAAAAATGCGTGCGTCCAGCACATAGCGCCCGACCACACCCAGGTCAGAAGGCGCTTCTTCCGGAGACGGTTTTTCGACGATGCCGCTGATGGCAAAAGCCTGCCCCTGCTTGCACTGGCGCGCTGCGTCACCGGCCACCACGCCGTAGGAGCGGGTTTGCGCAGGCTGAATGCGTTCCACCGCCACCACGCTGGCTTGATACTGTTCGTAAATCTGGAGCATCTGGCGCAGCACCGGCGTCGTCGCATCCAGCAAGTCATCGGCCAGCAGCACGGCAAAAGGCGCGTTGCCCACCACGCTTTCGGCGCACAGCACCGCATGGCCCAGACCAAGCGCTTCAGCCTGGCGCACATAGATGCAGTTGACGTGCGCGGGTTTGATTTTCTGTACCAGCTCCAGCATTTCGTTTTTCTGGCGCTTGATCAGCAGACTCTCCAGCTCCCAGGAACGGTCAAAGTGGTCTTCAATCGAGCGCTTGCTCTGGCTGGTGACAAAAATCATCTCTGTGATGCCGGCCGCAGCGGCCTCTTCCACCGCATACTGAATCAGCGGCTTGTCCACGATGGGCAGCATTTCCTTGGGGCTGGCCTTGGTGGCCGGCAAGAAACGGGTGCCGAGGCCGGCGACCGGAAATACAGCTTTGGTGACTTTTTGAATATTCATAGGTTGTTGCTTTCGGTAGTGAAAAAGGAATTGCGACAGCGATGCGAGAAACTGTTTACCTGATGCGGTGTTTGGGTTGAAAAGATGGCTTGACGTGCAGGCACCTTCAACTAACACAAGGCAACCTGCTATCGGCCTGCAGCCTAGCGAACGCAGGGTTTACCGGGTAATGCGGTATCGAAGCATGAACCGCAGACCTTGACTTGCTGATCCTACACAATCCAACCTAATACGCATTCTTATGCACAAACCCCTTGAACACCGTGGCCACGATGATCTTCAGGTCCAGCCACAGCGACACATGTTCGATGTAATACAGGTCGTACTCCACCCGCTTTGCCATCTTGTCGAGCGTGTCGGTTTCACCCCTGAAGCCGTTGACCTGCGCCCAGCCGGTAATGCCCGGCTTGACCTTGTGGCGCAGCGCATAGCCCGGCACCAGTTCCTTGTAATGCTCGTTATGCGCCATCGCATGCGGCCGTGGCCCGACGATGGACATGCGCCCCTGCAGCACATTGATGAACTGCGGCAGTTCGTCCAGGCTGGTGCGGCGCAAAAAAGCCCCGAGCGGCGTGATGCGCGAGTCATGCTTGCTAGCCTGCGTGACCTGGGAACCTGCCTCGTGGTGCACCACCATGCTGCGGAACTTGTAAACCCAGATCTCTTCACCGTTCCAGCCATGGCGCTTTTGCTGGTAAAGCACCGGGCCCCGGGACGTGAACTTGACCGCCAGCGCAATCGCCACCAGCAGCGGGCTGATCAGCAGCAAGATCAGACTGGCCAGTACGAAGTCTTGCACGGCCTTGATCAGGCGCAACTCGCCGGTAATGGGCGAAGCCGACAGGTCGAGCATCTGGATGCCCACCACCTCGCTTACGCCATGGTTGAGCAACTTCAGCGTAAACCAGTCGGGTACCAGCCGTATGTTGGCGGTGCTGTGGCGCAGTGCATCGAGCACCAGGCGTATCCCCGTGTCGTCGTTGCGCCGCAGGCACAGCCACACTTCATCAATCCCGGTTTTAAGCCCGTGCTGCTTTTGAATGTAGGCGTCCAGCTCACTGGGCATGACCTTTCCCAGTAAACGCAAACCGCTCCAGGCAGCCTGCTCCAGCGCCTCCTCAACATGCTGAATGGACGGACTGTCGCCTACCACCAGCACGCGCTTGTAGTTGTAGCCCTTGTCACGCAACCACCGCAAGCCCGCATACACCACCAGCCGCTGCAGCATCAGCAGCCCCAGCGTACCCACACTCCAGGCACCAAACCACACCCGTGAAAAATCCGACGAAGCCTTGGTAACAAACAGCCCAGCCAGCAAAATCATGATGGTGACCATCCAGGCAACGGCTACCGAGCGCAGCATGGCCCCGAGTTCATTGACGCGCCAGGATCGGTAAAGACTCGGCGAAGACACCAAAAACAAAAATGCGGCGGCCAGCACCAACATTTTGTAACCCGGCGGTATATCGTGTGCTTCAAGTGGAGGGAGATACCACAGGCAAGCCACAAAGCCGCTGATGCAGATGATCAGCATATCCAGGCCCATGGCCAGGAAGCGGACGGAGGGCGACGACAGCCTTATCGGTGGACGGTACATAGACTTCTTCCTTTTACAAGAGCCAGAGCAAAAATAGTGCCAGCCATATCAATCGCCACGTCCAGCAGGCGCGGGTGACGGTCAATAGCCAGGAACTGCAAACCCTCGGTCAGTAGCGCCAGCACGAACGCGCTCAGCACAATGCGGGCAATGGGCCAGGAAAATGGACGTACCGCCAAAACCATTGCCATGCCGGTAAACAACGCAAAATGCGAAAAAGAAGATACCCATGAAGGTGCATGCAGCGTTTGCACCGTGTCGCTGCGCCAGGCACCTGGCATTTGCGTACCCACCAGCAGCGCCAGCAGTTGCAAACCGAGCAGCATCCATGCAATTTGGTGTTTCATGGTCAAAGCGTTTCTATTCAGCAATTAACTCTTGGAGGTTACGGCCATCAGGGCTGATTCAAACTTTCGCAGAACCGCCTCACGATCCAGATGGGCCAGCGCGTAAACCCGCCCTGCCTCACCCAGTTGTTTACGCAGTATTGAATTTGCAGCCAGTGCCTGCATGGCCAGTGCCATGGCCGATGGGTCTTCAGGCGGCACCACCACACCACAACCCTGCACGACCAGAGCAAGCTCGGTCCCAGGATGAGCCGTGGCCAACACCGGCCGGCCGCTGGCCAGCATGCCGGTCAACTTGCTGGGCATGACCAGATCAGCCGCATCAGCCCGCTGTGGCAGCAAATGCACATCGCCCATGGCCAGCAATTCGTTGAGTCGCTCTATCGGCTGCAATTCCAGAAAATGCACATTGGGCAAGCCTGCACAGCGCCGCATCAGGTCATCACGGCCAGCGCCGTTGCCACAAAATACAAAAATGATAGCGGTATGTGCAGGTGCAGCCTGCGCAAGACACAGTTTTGCCACATCAGCTAACAGTTCAAGCCCCTGCTTCCCCCCCATGTTGCCCGAATAAAGCGCCACCACCGCATCGGGTGCAATGCCCAACTTGACTCGAAAGGAATTTTCCAATCCTGTTACATCAGCCGCCTCGGCTGTTGTCCCGGCAGCCTTGGCGGTCATCCCGGCCTGCGCTGAAAAACTGTGTCCCCCAGGCGTGATCGCCAGGACATCCACCCAGTTAGGCGACAGCACCGCCTGAGCCGGAACCACGCCCTTATCCAGCAACCGCTGGTGCATGCGCTGCGAAATGGTGGACACCACGTCAAAATGGCGCATCAGCCAGCGTTCGGTCCCGGCCACCACACCACGCAAGAACTTCCCACGCAGCAGACCCAAATCAAAAGCCGCATCCACCTCAAAGTCCTGCACATGCAGCCAGGCTTTCGCACCGCTCAAACGCGCCAAAACCAAGGCGGCAGGCGCACAAAACAGCGCCGGCTCCACCACCCACACCACATCGGGCCGCCAGATGATCTGGCGCAGCATGACCGGCAAGCTACCCAGCGCAAAGCTCGCTAGGTGCAGCAGTCGTTTGACCCCACCCGGGCGTGTCGGCACCCACAGCGGACAACGCCACACGTCCACGCCCTGCCAGCGCTCGCGCTTCCAGGTGCGTGCTGAATAGCCAGCACCCACGGCCCAGTCAGGGTAATAAGGCGGTGCCGTGACCACGCGCACCTCATGCCCGCGCGCCACCAGCCACGCGGCCATCTCACCCGTGTATTTGCCGATTCCCGTGAGTTCAGGAACGAAATTGATGCCGTAGAGTAGGATTTTCAGAAAACTAACCGAGTTGAAATACTATAAAAACGATAGCTGCTTATGCTCGTTAGATATGCGCCAAAAGCACCTTTAATACATGAGATGAATTTCGGGGCTTTGAACGTAAAACGCGGAGGTTACTACTACCGCGCCCCACGTCCTCACACTCATTGCGAGGCCACAGGCGCAAGAACTCCCCGCGGAATAAATGTTTGCGAGAACCACTTTTGCATGGGCCGCTCAATTAGCAAGTGTCCTGCGAAAGAAACTAAAACACAGGCAAATGCAATCAAGATAAAAGTGATTGATGCACCGGCAATACCTGTCAAGCCTGCCGCCACTGCTACTTTGCATAAGAGACTGATAAGCGGAAAATGTATTAAGTACAAGAAATAAGAGGCATCGCCCAGAGTTTGAACTGATTTATGCCGCATCAACAATGGAAGACGTCGTCCTGCTTGCTCACAACGTACATAGCCAAATATCAAACCAGCAAAGCCAATTCCCCAAAAAATCTTAAGCCAAGTAATTTCTCCTGCATCTCCGAAAGCCTCCAACGAAGCCGTCGCAACAAGAATAGCAATACTCACTCCAATGACAGCGATCGGGTTTAAAAATTTCATCTGGTTTCTACGAACAAGCACGGCTACTCCCATGCCAAAAAAGAAAAGAACAAGCCAGTCCGACCAGAAAAAATTGGCCGGAAAGTTACCTACGCCAAATCCCAAAAGCATTCCAGTTGGAAGCAAAACCAGAAGTGCAATCGCAACCCAGCGATTGAGGATTGCCAGACCAAAGAGCACATAGAAATACAACTCATACTGAAGACTCCATGCCACGATCAATACTGGTGCTCCAGTACCCCCTACCACTGCTTTGTCGAGCGGCATCAAAGTCAGAGCTTTTAAAATCAAACCAATATCCGATGGCACATTGTTTCGCAATGAAGGTATCGCTAGCGCAAAAAGAAACACCCCTAAAAAAATAAGCCAATAAATTGGATAAATGCGAATACAGCGCTTAGTCAAAAAAGACCTGATTCTCTCTGGCTTGAACAGATCGTCCATATGCACCTGCATGATGATAAAACCACTGAGTACAAAGAAAAAATGCACTCCAGCATGCCCGAATGAAAAAGCATGGCCAAACCAGCTAATACCAAAGTACTTCTCTAGCGCAATCGTACCGCCGAGATGAAAAAATACCACCATGAGGGCTGCAATGGCTCGTCCGGTCTGAATAGACTTGTAGTGCATATATAAAATTTCTACTTCGAACTGTTACTAAAACAAAGACCATAACTGATTACGATCTACTGCAAAAAACAACTTTATTGTTATAGTACAGCTACAGATTTCGATAAATCAACCTTTACTTTAAAGGTCGAAATTTTTTATCATTTTTTACGCCCAAATGAAATAACTCAATAGCCAATGCTGTATTAATCACAAGTTATTAATTTTAAATTTATTATTCACTCAACAACTCAAGATGAATTACAAATTCAAATACCACTAATATTTTTTCTTACCAATGGAATCAAAGAACTCCGAAATAATTTTCACTTCCACTACAATTTTCTTCCTCAAAAGAACATCAATTCTCTTTCTATCAGTAATAGCGATATACTTAAGAAAAAATTCTTTAGCCTGATCCAGGCTAGTCTCCCGTGCAACAGAAGCAAGCATATACCGAAAATAAAAAACAACTAACAACATTGATTCCGAGCGCTGACCAAACTTAGAAACCATGTACTTATAATCAAACAAATCATAATGCAACAAAAATCCACAAAACATATTTTTTGGACTAGACTTATATTTTACCCATTTATGAACAACGAAGTTATAATCACCATAAAAAGATGATCTGACAAATGACTTATGGTTTGAATAACCTAAAAAATAACTGGCAGGAATTTTTTCTTTACTTACTGGATGCACCATAAGACGCGGTAAGGCATTAAAAAATCTCAGCCTATAAAATAAATAATCATACCAAGCATGCAGTCTAGGGCTTCCAAGAAGCCTGCGCATCAATGCACTAGAGTACCTCCAAAATAATTCAGTCATTGGAAATCTATTTAAAAAAATAGCACTACTCTTAAATGGATTATTTAATTCAGCAACTGTAGGTATCAATTCCAAATTTCTTACCAATATCTGATCAACATCTTCAGGAATTTTTTCCAAAAAATCAGGAATTAAATTGATGTTGATTTTTGTATTTATGTTCGGCACCATGATCTCATCTGGATCAACACACAAAACCCATTCAATACCATCAGAAAATGCGCTCTTAGTTGCAAAATAAGTATTTATACGTTTTCGCACATCCATATCAGTTTCCCACCAAGGGACTATCTGAGTAATCCACGATGGTAAATCGGCAAGATTATTTGGCCGAATAGATTCATTCAATCTTACGCCATCATAATCCCCAACTATATCTCTTGTATTATCAGTGGTGCCATCAAAAAAAATGTATATTCTTGAGCATCCAGCAGCCAAGTAATATTCAATCGCACTAGGTAGCAATCTAGATTCATTTTTAACAGTATAAACAACTGCGAAATTTTTTTTACTCATAAATATAAATTTTATTATTGCAATTCGACCACAACCCAAAATGCCATCTAATGGCAAATAATGATCAATTCAAATCCCTAACTTTTAAAACAATAAAATACTCATAAATAGATTGAAGCATAGCGTAGGTGAGCCCTGCTTTTCCATCCAAGAATCCACGCTTTACCACATACAGCAGTAAGAACTTAATCAATGGCCGAAAGGGTAACCGATAGAAGAGTTCTTTCTGGTGAAATCTACGTTCATGAAAGTCTGTTGCGGTGAATGCCTTTACCAAGCTAAAAGTCGCTGCTTTAGAACGGTTCGCAACAATTTGCTGCGCCTCCAAACTACTGTAGTTGTTATGTCGTTCAATCCAGTGCCTCATACCTTTACTAAAGGGAAAGTGATCTAGATAACCTGTCACTTCACTCACAGGACCATCAGCTATGGAAATAGGGTTAACCAAGCGCTCGTAACGCATTTTTTCAGGTCGGAATAGCCGCATGTAGAACGGAGAGGTCTGCACATGCTTAAGCCATGTTCCCAGGAAAAAATCGCGCCGCTGCAAGCGAAACGCCACTTGCTCTTTGGCTGAAGCTGCCGCCGCTTGGACCGTCTGAACCAACTCAGGGGTCATGCGTTCATCGGCATCAATGTAAAACACCCATGGATGCTTAAAAAGAATATTATTCAGTCCCCAGTTTTGATGCGCTGCCCAGTTATCGAATGGTCGCTGGGTAACCGTAGCGCCAAACTTCTGTGCAATGGCTACGGTATTATCAGTACTCATTGAGTCATAGACGTGAATGTCATCTGACCAAGCAACACTTTGCAGGCAAGCCGGAAGATCTTGCTGCTCATTTTTTGTCAAAATCAGAATGGAGATATTAGCCATGGTTATTTACTCGATTACCTACTTTAATTGCAGGATTTCCCGCATACACAGCCCAAGGCGTTACCAGACTTCTTGTTACTACGGCTCGTGCACCCACTACAGCACCATCTGGCACTACCACTCCGGGGTGAATGAAGGCCTCCGCACACACCCAGACGCGCGCTCCAATCACGATAGGTTTAACCACCAACTGAAAGTTCACGCTGTTATAGTTATGCGTGCCCCCACACAAATGGGCACCTTGTGAAATGACGGCGTAGTCACCTATTTCTATCCGGTCCATGCAGTAAAGGTTTACGCCATCGCCTACACCAACAAAGCTTCCAAGTTGCAAATTCCATGGAGCCCAGATCTTAACTTCCGGATATACATGGCAGCCTTGGCCTATCTGGGCACCAAATAGCCTTAATAACCATGCCCGCCATACATGGCATGGACGGGGGCTGGTGTGAAACAGTAGCGCTTGAACAATGTTCCATAATTGGCGGCGAAGCCGGTGTGTTAGCGTGAAAGACGGTTCACGGTAGGGATCATTCCCCTGAATCATCATGGCCTACACTCCCGAATAATCTCCACCACGCGCTCCGCAGCCCGTTGAATATGAAAGTGCGTAGCAAAGCATTGCCGCGCCCTTTGGCTCATGGCTGTATAGCTCTTGGTGTCCAGCTCCAGCCAGCGCTGCAAGTTGTGCACGGTGCCGTCCACCGTGTCGTCATCCACAAAACCCGCAGCATCCGATTCAATCTCGCGCCAAATGTTGACCTTGTTACTGATCAGCACTGGCTTGCCGCAAGCCAAGGCCTCAGCTACGACAATGCCAAAGTTTTCCTGATGCGAAGGCAAGCAAAACACTTCCGCCGCATAGAATGCACCCCACTTATCATCGCCTTGCAGCATCCCCGGCCAAGTGATGCGGCGTGAGATTCCCAAATTTTCGGCCTGCGCTTTCAAAATCGCAGCCCAATCCGTCTGATCTGGACCCGCCATTACAAGATGCAGGCGCTCGTCCTGCCGCCCAATCTGAGCAAAAGCATCCAGCAGCAAATCGCAGCCCTTCTTTTCATGAATACGGCTCAAGAAAAGGGCAATGCGCTTGTTTTGCAACTGAGGGTTAGCGACAAGAAACCGTTGAGCAAGTTCATCACCATTGCGAGGTGGACTGGAAGTTCCATAGGAAGCGACGGCCTCATTGGCGCGATAAAGCCAGAACGACTGACGCGCCAGTAAGCGTTCTTCTTCACAAGTGAAAATGACGGCCCGCGCATCACGCAACACTCGGTATTCAGCCCATGGCCAATACAACCATTTTTTAAAATGCTTGAGTGGATAGGTGTGCTTGAACCATGGGTCGAGCATGCCATGGGTGAAGACGAAATACGGAACCTTCGTACCAGCCAAAGCCTGCCGAACGGCCAAGCCGTGATATTGCCAAAGCCCTTCGACGATGACGGCATCAAAACGAGGAGCATTCTCACGCAACCATGTCAACAGTCGTGGTGCGTACGAATAGCCCATGCGTGTAGGACCTAGCGCATGGACAGTAGATAGGCCACAAGTCGCCAGCCACGGCGCATCAGGGGCATCGCAACAGGCAATTTCCACTTGTACCCCGAGTGCTTGCAATGGCACCTGGAGTTGTTTGACTCCTTCTATAGGACCACCACCTTTTGGGTTGATGGAGGAGATGACTTGGAGGATTTTCATTAAACACAATTAAATTAATTTACGAACCCAGTCTTACGATTAAAATAAACCGCATCGCATCCAAGTTTTTTGACAGGGCGGGCTGGGTTACCCGCATAAAGAAAATACTCTTCATTATATTTTTTGTTAAGAACGGCTCCAGCACCTAACACCGAAAAATTCGGTAAAAAAGAATTAGGAAGAATAATTGATCCCGTCCCCGTAAATGTGTAATCCCCAATGATGACAGGACCACTTCGCTGACGAGAATCTACAATTGAAATGCTGTGAGTCAATATCTGACTTCTAAATCCTGCAAAAGTAGAAAATCGACCAAAAGTTACCGTATCAGTACAGTCAATTAAATGTCTATTGGTAATCGCCGAATGATCTCCAAGTATTAATGCAGGAACTCTATTACTCTGATCAGAAAAATGCAACGAATTCGTATTTATTGGAAAACCCGATATCCAATTCAGATTACTAATTGATGCAGACAAGCCAAGAGTAACTTTTGTCACTCCTTTAATTACATTAAAATTCCCAATACTTGAATATTGATCCATATACAAGGCTTCAGGCATCACAAGAGACATGCCAATTCGAGCTGAAGTATGTATCTCAAAGTTAAATAATTTTTTGTAAAAAAAACGTTTTAACTTAAATGGTAAAAAAATCAACAGCAAATGAAGAATAACTTTAATCATTTCTGAGTGCCAAAAATCGGACCATGTATTATGCGCTCAAAGGTTGCAATAGGATTTTTGATATGCTTCATTATTCTATAGTATTGCGAAAAATAATCATCATAGCCTGTATAAGGTCTACGCATAATCTTCAAAAACATTTGACGCGTATGAGTATGATGCATACTTTCCAATCGACCCGTACCTGTAATTGATTCACCATGAACTCGGTAACAACTTAAAAATTCATTTACGACCTCTATCTCAGCACCTTTTAAAGCCATATCAATTAAAAGCTCATCATCCCAATTTGATCTATTTTCAATATTGAAACCACCTATGCTTCTATAGATTTCTTTTCTGAAAAACGTGGAAGGCTGAATCGCAAGAGATGCCCCGTATGCAGCAGCTTTGAGAGAAAATGAATCAGAAAATATTCGTCTTTTATAATCTGATCCTCCATCAATTACATGACCATGTCCACACAAAACATCAACATGATTTTTATCCAAAAAATATTTCTCCACTAAAGCAAGCGCACCATCAATGAATTCATCATCACTATTCAAATAACAAAAAATATCACCAGTGGCCTTTGAAAAACC
This sequence comes from Polaromonas naphthalenivorans CJ2, assembly GCF_000015505.1. Lineage (GTDB taxonomy): Bacteria > Pseudomonadota > Gammaproteobacteria > Burkholderiales > Burkholderiaceae_C > Polaromonas > Polaromonas naphthalenivorans. The sequence goes on from NC_008781.1 coordinate 3,383,256, forward strand.
GATATTCAATCCATCGGCCGGACCTTTATCTTTTTCAAAAATTTTTATAATACTGGAACCGTACGATTCAATAATTTCTCGACTTCCATCAGTACTTCCAGGATCAACAACTATGTATTCTATATTCTTAAAGTTCTGATTCAAAACAGACTCAATACAACGACGTAGATACTTAGCCTGATTAAAAGATATCGTTACAATACTAATTTTCATAAAATTTATTATTACTTTTGAGTTTTAGGTAATATACATAAGAATAAATTCCAGCTAGAAATATCGAAGTACTCCATCTTGCATTTGCACCAAAAGGGGAAAAAAATACATTCCATATAAATCCAATAGTACCAGCATAAAAATAAATCGGTAATAGATTCATTTTTTTAACAAAAATACTTACTATTTCATTCAGCAAAACCAACCAAAACACTCCCCCCAAAACTCCTGCCCAAATTAAAGTTCCCATCAAATATGAGTGTGCTGGAATTAACAAATCAGATCCGAATTCTTCCGCCTCATTACCCTCCATCATTGAATAACCGAGTTGACTTTTCAAAACAGCATAAGTTTCAAGATAACCACTTCTATCCTTAGCCCATGACCCGTGACCTAACCATGGCTTATCCAAAAAGGCTTTCCCTGATATTAATATTTCTGATCGCCCGCCGAGTAAAATTCCATAGGTACCATTTGCTTGTGTTTGGTATTTGGCAGCGCTAGCTGGCGAAAAGTGCGACAACACGGAAGCCGATGAGAATAAATAACTAGCGCTTAAGTTAATACAAAACAATACTGGCAAAACAATAATAATTAATTTTAGCCCAACCCACTTACCCGAAAATGGCTTAGCCATGACTGGACTACTATTAGCACCAAATAATTTATAACATAAAATTGCAATTAATGGAAAAACCGCCATACTCCTGCCATCAAAATACAAACTAATGACTGAAAATGCAATTAATAATAAAAATAATAATCCTAAATTTTTTCTTTGTAGAAAAAATGAATAATATACATAAATCAGACCTATTACAGCGCTACCAATCCCCCACTTCCAAAAATTATCTAAAAAATATTCCGTTGGAAATAACAAAAGACTGATTAAGCCACCACAAAGTGTGCCAAATACAAACGAAGGAAATCTTTCAAAATTGCTTTTTAAAAAATTTAACAACCCTATAAACGTACTTATAAAAACTACGGGAGTAAAAACCCCCTTAATAGCATCTGAAAATATAGTTTGATTATAAAAATCAGAAAATAACTGTGCGCAAACCCATAAAAATCCAAATCCAACAATTTTTTTCTCAGATGTAGATAAGCGGAGTCTTCCAGCACGCAAGATCATATAGCTGATGGCCAATAACTCACCAACGAATATCTCGCCGAATAAATTTATTTTTTGAGCCGATATTAAACCTATAAAAAGTGGGAAAAACAACAACTTAAAATACATACATTTAACCTAGCGCGAACTTTACCAAAATATAGTAATTTAACAAAAACCAATCAATGCCTAAATTAAATTAAATTAAAACAGCCTTAGCTTTAGAAATATTCATTTTTTGCAGCATTCGCATTTTTGGATTACTCAAATAGCAAAACCATTTTAAATAAAAAAATCTTTTTAACAGCTTCAAATCTATGTTTGAAGTGTCCTTTGTAGCAATAAAGCATTTAAACAACGCAAAAAAATCTTTAGCTAAGATCAAAGGTGCAAACGCAAAAAATATTAAGCTACTATTAATCATAGTGCTTTTAGTGCAGATAGAATAAATTTGAAGGAATAATGCACTCGAACCAAATCCTTCATTCATTTTTATTACATTTTTGTAGTTAAATCTTGAAGGATCAACTGCATGCAATATCAGCGGAGTGTTCTCATACCATACTGAACACCCAGAAAGTACCATTGCCAATACTATTTCCGAGTCATCACCAGCTAATTGTGTAGATTGAGAACGGCCTACTAAAATAGGCGAAAATCCGGATTTAAATATTGATTTAAGTTTACTAGCACGAACTGCCATACCAGCTCCCCATACGCATTGACCAGTATCTAATAATCCAGATTCAAATGGCAAATGCCCAATAGCAAAACTGCTCGCATATCGTTGTATCGCTTCTGGTATATAGCGATCAGAAGGTAACTTCGTTGCACATCCAAAAACACCAACGCTTGTATCACTGTCAAAAATAGTCTCTGCAATATGCAAATATTTTTCGGTAGGCCAATTATCATCATCGATAAAAGCAATATATTGACCAGAGGCAGCCATTACTCCAGACATCCTGGCATACATGAGTCCAGCCTTACTTTCGCGTATGATCTTGAATGAGGTAAAATTATTTATTTCTACCGTTTCTAAAGCGTATTTAACAGTTTGATCAGTGCATAAATTATCAACTAGAATTATTTCTATTGCATTGCTATTATACTTTTTTATTGCCGAAAATATACTATCAAGTGTCGCTTTTATTCTCGACTCACTATTATAGCAACAAATAATAATAGTCCACTTATTCACAATTAATACCTTTAACTTTTAGCGCCAAAATATACTGCTATTTTATACATCTCACCAACAAGAATAACCATGATTTACTTTGGTAAAATTTGGCTAATTATTAATAAATGTCACGTTTGGAAAATATTTTTGAATAGAATTTGTATAAACTTCAAAATTTTTACCATATGAGTTGTCTAGCATTGTCACTTTTTTACCTAAGAGAGCCGCACTAATACAAACATGCAACCGATCTGACACTATATGATTTGCACGATCAATAACAGACAAAAAATCACTTGTAATGACATCTGCTTCTAATCTATTTACATATGTGGAAGAATGCTTTGATGAAAGATCATATTTCTCAGAGTATTTATTTGAGTATTTTGATTCAACATCTACTCGCATTAAATGCATTTCGTTATCATATTGTGGTTTTATTTTTTGCAATTTAACCCTCCAACGAATATACGATATTAATATATTTGGAAAAAATACTAACTTCACTCTAGCTATTGGATTTGAGCATTTTTTTATAACTGAGTTAAAATCAAGACCAAAAACCAAATCATGTGTTAAAAAAGCTTGCGCTCTAGTAGCAAACAAGCTGACATGGCTAAAGCTTTTTTGCTCTCGACAGAAGAGATAGAATCTTTCATCCATTTTTTGTAATAAATCTTCATTTCCACGAATTGAATGAGGCAATAGTATGAATTTACTTACATTTACCTCCAAACATTTTTCAATTACTTTACGAGCTTGATCATACTCAGGAATAAGATTACCACCACCCCCATAAATTACCACATCGCCTGTTGATATTTCTCCACCCACTTCTATCAATGATAGGATATCTAATCGTTCAAATAATTGCCATGTAGCTGCAGCAATAACTCCATCACCTGCATTACCGCCATTTGGTATATATTTTATTTTTTTTTGTTTTTTTAAGGAATTTAAGGTTGCGTATAAGTCATTCCACTCATGAGAATTTATTAACATAATTTAATTTTAAATTTTTTGATTAGATTTTTTAAAGCTTGATATTATACATCTGCCAGGAAAAATTAATGCGCTCATCTGCATCCAAAAGCATTTTCTGGTTTTTACACTTATATAATTCATTAAAATGGATGTCGTAAAACAAGTTATTAATGTTGCAAGAGCCGAACCTTTAATTCCATAAATCGGTATTAAAATTAAATTTAACAAAATATTAATAATTGCGCCTGCCAGCGTACGATACATTGTTTGCTTAGTAATATTCTCCACCAACATCCATTTACCTGCGGCCACGCCCATAAAGACAAAAACGCCACTCCAAACGTGAATTGCCAATACGCTTCCCGCAATCATATATTTCTCCCCAAAAAGCGATTTCATTATCAGATCAGAAAATATTGATATTGGTATTGCAATCAATATTGATGCTAGCATCATACTTTCAAAAAGAATAAGAATTCTTTTTGAATAAATTTCATCGCCTAGTTTCTTTGTTGCGATAATTGCCGGAAATATTGATGTGCATATAATCACAGGAACTAGGTATGTAGTTTCAGAAATACGTAGTGCCGCTGAATACAATCCCACATCCGCCACCCCCAATAATTCTTTAATTATTATTTGATCTATCCGCATGTAAAGGCTAATTGCAAGACTTGAAACTATAAGGGGCCATGAATCTTTCAACAAGGAAGCTGCGATTGATTTTGAAAAATATGAAAATATTGATATGCTATTTTTGGCGTAAAGCATTAAAATGAATGCCAATGCCAACATTATTTGATCGATAAGTGTGACGATTACAAAAGGCATTAAATCAGCCTCGATATATATTAAATATAACTTTACTGCAGATGATATCGCCAATTGCACTGTCCTGCACATTGAAACGTATTTGATTTGCGTAGTTGATTGAAAATAAAAATCTGCTATTTCAAAAGTTTGAAATAGCAGACCCATAGCTATAATATATATATATATATTTGTCTGCTTATCATTTGACGACCATGGAAGTATTGTCGCTATTACGCCAAGTACAACAAGACTTGCTGTTACTTTCAACCAGAATGCAGTTCCTAAAATTTTATTCTTGCACTCAGGTTGATTTATTAACTCTCGAACGACTACGCCATCTAGTCCCAATTTGGAAAGTGCGGCAAATAGCGCAACAAATGCTCCTGCGTAGCTAAAAATTCCAAATTGCATTGGGCCTAGATATCGAGCGACATAGATACCTACAAATACTCCAGCTAATAAACGAAAAAATTGCTCAAAAAACATCCACGACGTATTAATAAAGTATTTAATAAAGCTTTTGTGCGTTATTATTTTTTTTAATTTATTCAACATTTTTTAACAACATATTTAAATCATGGCGGATAAATTACTTGACGCTTGCAGCGCGTCTCAAGAGTTGCCAGATTACCTTTCAATGCCTCTCTTCTTGAGTGAGGAGTTTTTAAAGGTTTTTAAATTTCAACTCAACTATTTTGCCAACTAATTAACTTTTAATTGGCACTTTTGCTCAACTTTTTAACTACTTTTTTAATCAGCTTTATCATCGGTTAATAAATTTTTAAGCCACTCTGATTCTGTAGTTATTTATCATAATTGAGCGCATGATGTGAGTATAGTTATAACTAATTAATCACAAGTATTAGCTGATCTCTATAAAGAACCATTGATAACGCTTTTTCCTGTTAGTTACTCGATGCTCACATTGACTCTGTAGCCATGCTGTTTGAGCAACGCATGCTGCTTGGCCTGAGCCAAGTCATTGGCCACCATTTCTTTACACATTTCCTGTACGGTGATTTCAGGTATCCAGCCGAGTTTTTCCTTGGCCTTGGTGGGGTCACCCAACAGGGTTTCAACTTCCGCAGGACGGAAATAGCGCGGGTCGATTTTGACGATGGGCTTGTCGTTCCAGTAGCCGACTTCGTTAACGCCCTGCCCTTCCCAGCGCAATTGCATGCCGAGTTCGGCAGCGCTCCATTCGATGAACTGGCGCACGCTGTACTGCACGCCGGTGGCGATCACAAAGTCTTCGGCTTGGTCTTGCTGCAGCATCATCCACTGCATGCGCACATAGTCCTTGGCGTGGCCCCAGTCGCGCAGGGCGTCGATGTTGCCCATATACAGGCAATCTTCCAGGCCCATGCTGATGTTGGCTAGGCCACGGGTGATCTTGCGGGTGACAAAGGTTTCGCCGCGCCGCGGGCTTTCGTGGTTGAACAAGATGCCGTTGCAGGCATACATGCCGTAGGCCTCGCGGTAGTTCACCGTGATCCAGTACGCGTAAAGTTTGGCTACAGCATACGGGCTGCGTGGATAAAACGGCGTGGTTTCCTTTTGCGGAATTTCCTGCACCAAGCCGTACAGTTCGGAGGTAGAAGCCTGATAAAAGCGGGTTTTCTTCTCCAGCCCCAGAATGCGGATGGCTTCGAGGATGCGCAGGGTGCCCATACCATCCACATCGGCGGTGTATTCAGGGCTTTCAAAACTGACCGCCACATGGCTTTGGGCTCCGAGGTTGTAGATTTCGTCGGGCTGGGTCTGCTGAATAATGCGCGTCAGGTTGCTCGAATCGCTCAGGTCACCGTAATGCAAATTGAATTTAGCGTTGTCTGTATGTGGATCTTGGTAGATGTGGTCCACCCGGGCGGTGTTGAAGCTAGAGGCGCGGCGCTTGATGCCGTGGACGATATAGCCTTTTTCCAGCAAGAACTCAGCAAGATAAGAGCCGTCCTGGCCGGTAATGCCGGTGATGAGAGCGACTTTGGGAGTGGTGTTGGATGCAATGGTCATGGTTGGCGTGGTGGATATAGGCTCAAGGCCGGAATGACAAAACAAAAGGTTTATGAATGACTACAGAATAAAAGAAAGCGCTTATGAGTGCGTCATGAAATCTTGATATGCAAGTTTCAAGCCGTCCTTCAGATTCACTTGCGCCTGCCAGCCCAGGGATTCAAGGCGGCTGCTGTCCATGAGCTTGCGGGGTGCGCCGTCGGGTTTGGTGCTGTCAAAGTCGATGTCACCCTGGTAGCCCACGACCTGGCCCACGGTTTGCGCCAATTCAGCAATGGTGATGTCGCTGCCGTAGCCGACATTGATATGGCTTTGCATCGGACTGGTGTGCAGGTCATAAGTGGCCTTTTCCAGGTTCATGACGTGGATGCTGGCAGCGGCCATGTCGTCCACATACAAGAACTCACGGCATGGGGTGCCGGTGCCCCAGATGGTGACTTTGGGCGCATGGCTGGCCTTGGCTTCATGAAAGCGGCGAATCAGTGCGGGAATGACGTGGCTGTTTTCAGGGTGGTAGTTGTCACCCAGACCATACAGATTGGTGGGCATGACGCTTCGGTAATCAATGCCGTGGCTGGCGCCGTATTGGCGGTTAAAACTTTCGCAGAGTTTGATGCCGGCAATCTTGGCAATCGCATAGGGCTCGTTGGTGGGCTCCAGCGGGCCGGTCAGCAATGCATTTTCAGCCATGGGCTGCGGGGCCTGCCGGGGGTAAATACAGCTGGAACCCAGGAACAGCAGCTTTTTAACGCCACTTTGAAAGGCGGCATCAATCACGTTGGCCTGCATCATCAGGTTTTGGTAGATGAATTCGGCCGGATAGGTGTTGTTGGCATGAATGCCGCCTACCTTGGCGGCGGCCAGATACACCTGGTCGGGCTTTTCAGCCTGAAAGAAGTCGCGCACGGCAGACTGCTCGGTGAGGCTTAGCTCAGCATGGGTGCGGGTGATGATGTTCTCAGGCGCGTGACCTGCTGCCAGCAGTTGACGAACGATGGCGGAGCCCACCATGCCCCGGTGGCCAGCGACGTAAATCTTGGGTGATATGTTTGTCATGGTTATTCCTTAAGCCTGAGTGGGCAGCGTGGCGATGCGGCCATAGGTATCTTCAAACCGCACGATGTCGTCTTCGCCCAAATAGCCGCCCGATTGCACTTCAATCAGTTCAAGCTCTGTTTTTCCTGGATTCTCCAGGCGGTGCTTGACTCCCAGGGGAATGTAGGTGCTCTGGTTTTCAGTCAGCAAAACTTCTTCATCACCCCGGGTGATGAGGGCCGTGCCTTTGACCACGATCCAGTGCTCGGCACGGTGGTAATGCATTTGCAGGCTGAGCTTGGCGCCAGGGCGCACGGTGATGCGCTTGACCTGGTAACGCGCGCCCGCATCCACACTGTCGTACCAGCCCCAGGGGCGTTCCACCTTGCGATGTTGCACAGCCTGCGGGGTTTTTTTGGTTTCAAGCAGCGCCACGACCTGCTTGACCTCTTCGGCATGGCTGCTGCTGGCCACCAACAGCGCGTCGGGCGTGTCAATGATCAGCAGGTCTTGCGTGCCCAGGGCCACCACCGGCCGGTGCGGCGCATAAATATAGGTGTTGGTCGCCTGCACGACCATGCCGTGGCCGTCAATGCGGTTGCCCTGGTCGTCAGGCGTGTTCAACTCAGCCACGGCATTCCAGCTGCCCACATCGCTCCATGCGCCCGCAAACGGAACCACTGCCACGTTGGCATGGTGCTCCAGCACGGCATAGTCCACGCTTTCAGCGCGGCAAGCTATAAAAGCGGTGGGTTCAGGCCGGATGAAGTCTCCATCCTCGGTAGCACCTGCCACGGCTTGCTGGCAGCTTTTGAAGATATCAGGTGCGTGCAAGCGCAACGCTTCCCTGAGCGTCTGTGACTGAATCAGAAAGATGCCGGCGTTCCACAGCACATCGCCTTGCAACAGTAAAAGCTGCGCTTTGTCGGTCGCTGGTTTTTCAATGAAACTGGCGACCTGGCTGCTCTGGCCATTGGCGTTAAGCATGCCGCGCTGGATGTAGCCATACGCCGTACTCGGAAAGCTGGGCACGACACCGAAGGTAACGATAGCGCCAGCAGCAGCGGCCGGGCAGCCTTGCAACACCATGGTGCCAAATGCGTCGGCATCGGGAATATGGTGGTCGGAAGGGCAAAACAGCAACAGGTCTTCTGGCCGGGACTGCAATGCGGCTAGAGCCATGGCGGCAGCGGTGTTGCGTGCTACGGGCTCAAGCATGACACGCCCTTTCACGTCCGCAGCCTTTAGCGCTTCTACAACCAGAAACCGATGGTCTTCAGCCGCAATGCATAAAGCGCGCGGAGCGCTGGGGTTGAACTGTGCCACGCGCTCCAGCGTGTGCTGCAGCAGGCTTTTTCCCTTGATCAGCGGCACAAACTGTTTGGGAAAGCTCTTGCGGCTGAGCGGCCAAAGCCGTGTGCCAGAGCCGCCACACAAAATGACGGGCGTGATGTCGTAAGCATTGATAAGGTCAGTTTTTCTTGCGCTCATTGCCTGGGCCGTAGGTTGATGTGGATTCAAGGGTTGGGAGTACGACGCACTTGTATGGTGCGAGTAACGCATTTTTGTGTGACGGAAGCCGCCATCGCTTCGAAAAGTCAATGTTTCAGATGGCGCAGCGGGTAATTTCGGGAGAGGGGGGTCTGGAAGCGCCAAAGCGGCGATCGCGGGCCTGGTACCACTGCAGCGCATGGTCAAGTGACTGGGCGCTGAAGTCAGGCCACAGGGTGTCGGTAAAGAACAGCTCGGTATAAGCCACTTGCCATAGCATGAAATTGCTGATGCGCGATTCGCCGCCGGTGCGGATGAGCAGATCGGGGTCGGGGGCATAGCCCATGCTGAAGTACGGGCGCAAAGCGACTTCGTTCATGTCGGCCACGCTCTGTGCCGGGTTGGCTGCCTGCCAGGCCTGCACGGCCTGCATCATGTCCCAGCGGCCGCCATAATTGGCGGCAATGGTCAGGGTGAGTTTGCTGTTGTTGGCAGTCAGGGCCTGGCCGCTGGCCATGAGGCTTTGCAATTGTCCATCAAACCGGTTCAGGTCGCCGACTACCTTGAGGCGCACGCCAGAGGCATGCATGGCACTGACTTCTTTTTGCAGGTAATGCACCAGCAGGCCCATGAGGCTAGAGACTTCATCGGCCGGGCGTTGCCAGTTTTCGGTACTAAAGGCAAACAGGGTGAGGTAGTTCACACCGCGTTCCATGCAGGCATCAATGATCTGGCGCACCTGTCGCGCTCCGCTGACATGACCCAGTGCGCGCAGCATGCTGCGCTTTGCAGCCCAGCGACGGTTGCCGTCCATGATGATGGCAACGTGCTGCGGCATGGCAACTGAAGCTGATGCGAAAACATGCATGGCTGTTTACTGCCCGTCTGTTTTGCCGTATTGGTAGTTGGTGTAGCGGTAGCGGCTGTATTTGTAGCCATAGCCGCCGTAGCGCTGGCGGCTGGTGTCCAGATCGTTAAACACGACGCCTTTGACCTGCACACCGGTCTGGCCGAGGCGCTTGGTGCTTTCCTGCAATTCGCCGAGTGCGGTCACTTCGGCCCGGGCTACCAAAAACACGGTGCCGGCATGCGGTGCAAGTACCTGCGTGTCTGACACGGCCAGCACGGGCGGAGTGTCGATCAGCACCAGGTCGTATTGGGCAGACAGGGCTTCCAGCAGTTGCACGGTAGCGGGCGACATCAGCAATTCACCGGGGTTGGGCGGCATGGTGCCAGTGGTGACCAGATCCAGATTGGGTGCAACGGCGCGGCGCACCACATCGCCCAACGTGCGGCTGCCGGCAATCAGCTCGCTCAAGCCGTGGCCGCGCTTCATGCCAAAAAACTGGTGAATGTGGCCTTTGCGCATGTCGGCGTCAATCAGCAGCACACGCTTGCCGCCTGCGGCCAGCACGGCGGCAAAGTTGGCACTCGTAAAGGATTTGCCAATGCCCGGAGTGGGACCAGTGAACAGCACCACGTTGTTGCGCGCATCAAGCATGGCAAACTGCAGCGCAGTGCGCAGGCTGCGCAGGCTTTCCACACCAGGGTCTTCGGGATGCGTAATGGCCAGCAGGTGGTTGCCTGGAGCCTGGATCTTGATCAGCCTGGAAAGCTTGTCCTGCTCAGCCGAATGCGGCACGGTGGCAAATACATGCAGGCCGGTGGCCGACTCGATATCGGCCGGATCCTTGATACCAGGGCGCAGGCTGTTGCGCAAAAATGCCAAGCCCATGCCCAACAGCAAGCCAAGCACGCCGCTGATGGCCAGTATTTGTGAGCGCTGGGGCTTGATGGCCCGCTCAGGCACAACAGGTGCATCAACCACCCGAACATTACCGACCTTGCCTTCCTTGACCAGGAGCAATTGCTGTGAGCTGGTCAGCAGGTTGAGATACAGCTCGCTGTTGACCTTCACATCGCGTGTCAGGCGCAGCAAGTCTTGCTCGGTATTGGGCAGTGTCTTGACCTTGGTGGTCAGGCCCGCAATTTCCTTGCTGACGGCGGAAATTTGTGCATCCAGCGTCTGGATGACGGGGTGAGCAGCGGTGAACTGCGCGATTTGCTCGCGTCGTTTTTGCTGTAGTAACAGGAGGTCGCCTTGTAGCTTGACAGCTGTTTCAAGATACGTTTTCCCTTCAACGCCCAGGTCAAACGTGCCGTTCTGGTTGCGATACTTGTTGAATCGAACTTCGGATTCTTCCAACTGCTTTTTAAGCTGAGGCAAGAAATCACCCAGGAAAGCAAGTGATTTTTCTGCTTCGGCCGATTTGCGCTCGACATTCTGGCGCACATAGTTGGTGCCTACGGCATTCAGGGTACGGGCAATTTGTTGCGGGTCGGTGCCTTGCAGTTGCACCGCAATCACACCGGACTGACGACCTTGCTCCGAGATGGCCAGTTGCTGCTGCAGCCCTTGAATCACACCCAGACGGGAATAACGCGACACGTCGAAGTACGCGCCGGGCTTGGCCTTGAGTTCGGTCACCAGAATGCGGCCCTTGTCTTCCCCGCTGCCAAAGTCTGCCGGCGTACCGGTTTTGCCCTGCACCAGCGTCTGACCATTAGGGTCGCGTAATTCATAACCGCCTTCAGTGGCCACCAGCAGCAGCGGTTGGGCTTGCAACGCTGCGGGTACTTCGAGCAGTCCCAAACGAATGGATTCATTGCCAGAGACATAACCGCCCATGCCCATGAATCCGGGATTGGACAGATCGGTGGCACGCCGTGCAAGCCAACCACCGACCAGCGGGAGGTATTGAGGGGTGGCTGTGACATACAACTGCAGGTCATCGACGGCCTTGCCGACCACCAGGCGAGAGCGCAGGATTTCTATTTCGGCCGTGGCGGGTGACTTGATGTCAAACAGGCTGGCTGCATCGCCCAGGGCACCGGCAGCACCGGGCTTGCTGTCTTCAACCTGAATCAATGTATTAGCTTCATAAACCGGGCGGCTAAGGAAGGCATAGGCACCGCCCAGCACCAGCACCAGTGCAGTCACGCCGACAATGAGCCAGCGCGCATCAAGCAGCACATCGAGCAAGCCTAACAAGTCAATTTCATCGTCTTGTGCGTCAGCAATGTACGAGGCAGGCACTGGAGATTGAGAAGGGTTCATACGGTCAGGCATCACGAAACAAGATTGATACGGCGTACCCACTCGTCCACGCCCTGGGCGATGGCAGCATGGGCAGCTTCGAAGGCAGCGCGAGGCTGACGGTAAGGGTCGGCAATTTCAAAAGCGCCTTGCGGGCCGAATTCGCCCAGACGACGGATTTTTCCGCGCGCCAGCGGGTAAAGCTTTTGAAGTTCTTGCTGATGGCTGGTTTCCATGACCAGCACCAGGTCGGCATGGCTGCACATCCAGCCGGCAACCTGTTGGGCGCGATGGGCGGACAGGTCCAGGCCATATTGCTCGGCTATTTCGCGGGCGGTAGCTTCCGCGCCATGGCCGACCACGGCATGCAAACCGGCCGACCAAACCTTGCGGCCGGGCAGGCGGTCTTTAAGAAGCGCTTCAGCCACGGGGCTGCGGCAGATGTTTCCAACGCAAATAGTCAGGATGTTGTTCATCACTTGCGCGCGGTCATTTGGTAGTAATGTCACGCGCGGTGTTGGTGATTTGCGCGCTGGGCAGGATCAGGCTGACCACGCGGTTCCAGAGCACCAGCGGCACGGGATCGACAAACACCACATCGCGCGATTTGAGTTCAAAGCCTTCGGACAGTGCATAGGCCGTTGGGGAACTGGCGTCTAGGTGGTAAATCTCAGGTGTGCTGGAAGTGGTGGCACCACTTGCATCGGCAACCGTGGCACTGTCGCCATTGCGGCTGCGCACGACGTAAATCTGGCGCGGATTGCCGGAAGTGGCATTCACGCCGCCAGCCTCGCCAAGGGCTTCATTGAGCGTGAGCCGGCCATTGCGCAGGGGCAATGTCATCGGCCTGGTGACTTCGCCCATCACATACACCTTGGTATCGTCGCGGCTGCCCACGCGCAACAGATCTCCTGAGGTTAGCAGGATGCTTGATGGATTAACGCCCAGCGTGCTCAACTGCGGCATGTTGATCATGGTGGTGGTTCCCTTGCGGGTAACAGCTACCGTAGCCCTGTCGGCCGTGGGAGTCAGCCCCCCTGCGCGGCTGATGGCCTCGGGCAGCGTCATGGGAATGTCGTTGATGGCTTGCAGGCCGGGGGTACGAACCTCTCCATCGACATAAATACGCCCGGCGCGATAGGCCTGCACGCGCAGGGTGACTTGCGGATCCTGCAGGAATTTGGCCAGGCGGCGGGTGATTTCTTCACGGGCCTTGTTTTCTGTCAGGCCGGCAATTTTGAAGGTGCCCAGCAGCGGAAACTGGATCAGGCCTTCGGGGCTGACGTTGTAGCCGTTGCCGACAGACGCCAGGCCTGAAGCATCTGCAGTCAGCGTAGCACCCGCCGGAGCCAGAACCAGTTCGGGATGGTTCCAGACGACGATATTGATCACGTCGCCGGGGCCAATGCCATAGGGCTTGGCCTCGGCAAACAGGCTTTTCACATCGGCGCCCAACTCAGCTTTTCGCAAGGTGCGTTGCTGGCTGATGAGTTCGGGCGTGATGGTCAACAGTGCACCGGGAGGCGCCTGATCCGAAACAGCCCCGCTCTCTTGGGAAGTACCGGCGCTTGAAGGTGTCGATTGGCTGGCTTTTTGAACCCCCTTGCCAATGGATAACCCCGGAGCCAGCGCGCAACCGCCCAGCCAGGCGACGACCAAGGCCATGACAGGCCAGCGCGCGCGCTTAAGTATGGAAGTTGAGTTTGATTTCTGGTGCATGGGCATTAAATGACGAAGGACAAAAGTTGAATGTATCTGTATTTAGTGTGAAAAGACGTAATCGAATCTCTACAAGGATTGACAAACAGAAAGAAGGGTTATGAATGAAAGAAACGCTGCATAGGCAGTAAGGCGTACAGGCTACCGCAGTGTTTTTCACCATTTCAAGGTGAAACACAGTGGGTAAATCTGCAAAATTTGACAACTCTCAGACCGGCAATGCCTACAAGCAAATACCAAGCCACGGTTTAAAAATTCAGGCCGCTACCAGTTGGTGATGATCAACACGAACCAACTGCTGGCGACCCATTATTTCGAGAAGCACTGCCACTCGGCAGCTGGAAACACTTTTGACAACGCCTTCGAGTCCACTCAAGGCTGAGTTACAGAAGCGGACCAAATGGCCCGGACGCAAAGTACTCAACTCAGCCACATCCGCCGCATTGCGGAGTTGCTCAAGCTGCCGGATGGCGTCGAGCATGTCAGGGCGAATGGTGGCAAATTCAGAACCAAAACTGACAATTTGCGCCACGCCACGGGTTGAGCGGACAGGTGCAATTGATTGGGCAAGCGACGTTGTCCTGAAAAATACATAACGTGAAAACATGGGCTCAAAAACAGCCTGCATGCCTGCGTCAATTTTTTTCAGTCGTTTGTAAAGTGGAAGATACACATCGAAACCCTGTTGCTGCAGATTTTGCAACGCGACAGTTTCAAGACGTGGACGAGTGTGAGCTAAAAACCACAAAGATTCAGAATCGGTAGAGGCTGGATCAGGGTTGGCAGTTCGATTATCAAACTTGGAACTCATTGAAAACTCACTTTTCAGATGCAGTAAATCTATCTTTTTTAGGACTTTGACACCGGAAAACTCAGTTCGCCAGATTGTGCGATTGCAGCAATTTTAACGATGCCACACAGATTTCCAACAAAAAAAACAATTTTTGACAATCCTGACTGTGCCAAATTTATGTAATTTTTAACGTGTTTTGAATTTCAAACGCATTTGAAGTGCAGCAACAATGCCCAGAAAAACCTGAATTTACATTGGGAAGTTGACTAAAAAATGACTGATGCCCCTCGACTTGAAATCGAATAGGGTTACCTATCGAAGGCTTTTCAATCTCACATTAGTTACGCTATGTAACTTTAATCGAAATTAGCACGAGTAGGTGCACCAATTTGGGTAACCATGAGCTTGTCAATCCGCTTGCCGTCCAGATCAACAATCTCAAACATCCATCCCGCGCACTTGATGCGCTCGCCAGTGACAGGAAGGTGCCCGGAAACCGACATCAGCAACCCGGCAACGGTGTTGTAGCGCCCACGGTCTTCTTCCGGCAATTCCCTGATGTCGAGCCGGGCCTTGAGTTCCGATACAGGCATGAGGCCGTCAATCAGCCAGCTGCCATCTTCACGCCGGGTAGCCCATGCGTCCAGGGTGGTGCCGGTTTGCAGTTCGCCAGTGATGGCCTCCAGCATATCCATGGGCGTCATGAGTCCCTGCACCACGCCGTATTCATCAACCACCAGCAGGATGCGGGTGGAACGGGCGCGGAACTGCTCCAGCAACTCCATGCCGGTCAGGGTTTCTGGCACGAACACGGCCGGAACGGCATACGGACCGATGCGGTCTGCCACCGTGGGAATGGAGCCTGCAGGATTGCCATGCGATGCTGGTTGAATCTGGCCGCGCAAGGCGAGCAACTTGGCAACATTGACCACGCCGACCACATCGTCGAGGCTGCCCCGGCAGACCGGATACCAGGAATGCCCGGTGGCCCCTGCCTTGTCGATGGCATCGGCCACCGTGGCAGAGGCGTCCAGCCACTCGATGCTGGCGCGCGGCAGCATCATGGAGGTCAACAGCCGGTCGTCAAGCAAAAATACGTTTTGCACCATCTGGTGCTCATGCTCCTCGATCAGCCCGGCATCAACGCCCTCTTCCAGGCTGGCAGCAATTTCCTCTTCGGTCACAGCCCGGCCGGCACTGTTGTCAACCCGAAGCAGTTTAAGCACGGCGTGGGTGCTGACGGACAGCAGCCAGACAAAGGGCTTGGCGCCGGCAGCCACCCACATCATGGGCCGCGACACCAGGCGCGCCACGATTTCAGGGTAAAGCTGGCCAATGCGCTTGGGCACCAGTTCGCCAAACACGATGGTCACATAGGTAATGCTGGCCACCACGATGGCCGTGGCGGAGATGTCGGCAGCACCTAGCGAGACCCCAAAAGTTTGCAGCCACAGGGAGACGCCGCCACTGAATGCGGCCTCGCCAATGATGCCGTTCAGCATGCCAATCGAGGTGATGCCCACCTGCACCGACGACAAAAACTGCGTGGGATTGCCGAGCAGGTCCAGCGCGGCCCGAGAGCCCTTGTCGCCTGATTCGGCCATGGCGTTCAGACGTGCCTTGCGGCTTGATGCCAGCGCCAGTTCGGACATGGAAAAAACGCCATTGAGCAGCGTTAAAAAAACAATAAGGAGGAAATCCATGGATCCAGGGGCAGAATGAAGAGCATGTCACTTTACTGTATCGGCGACCTGCAGGGCTGCAGCGCGCCATTTCACCGGCTGCTGGAGAAAATTGATTTCTCCCCGAGCCGCGACACCTTGTACCTTTTGGGCGACCTGGTGAACCGGGGACCGGACTCGCTGGGCACCTTGCGCAGCCTGATGGCGCTGGGCGATGCGGCGCAGTGCCTGCTCGGCAACCATGATCTGCACCTGCTGGCGCTGTGGCAAGGCGTGCGCAAGCCGGGCCGCCACGACACGCTGAACGACCTGCTGCAGGCACCGGACCGCGAAGGGCTGCTGGACTGGCTTCGCCACCGCGCCATGGCGATGCACCGCCATGGCTGGCTGATGGTGCATGCGGGTGTATTGCCGCAGTGGAGTACGGCGCAAACCCTGATGCTGGCGGCAGAGGTGGAATCCGCTTTGCGCGGACCTGACCTGAAAGGCTTTTTGACTGCCATGTACGGCAACACGCCCTGCCAGTGGCAGGGTAGCCTCGAAGGTGCGGACCGGTTGCGGGTCATCGTGAATGCGCTCACGCGCCTGCGGTTTTGCACCGCGCAAGGCGCGATGGAGTTCAGCAGCAGCGAGAGCGCCCATGGCGCGCCTGTTGGCTACATGCCGTGGTTTGAAGTGCCGGGACGGGCCACCCAGGACACGCCCATTGCTTTCGGGCACTGGTCCACCCTGGTGACGGACGCCCGCCAGCATACGGGCTTGCGAAACAATGTCCTGCCGCTGGACACGGGTTGCGTCTGGGGCGGCTGCCTGACAGCGGCCAGGCTGGGCGCGGCCGGTGTGGTTGAGTTGATCCAGGTGCCTTGCGAGCAGGCGCAAAAACCAGGAAAATAAACCGGGTCAATAAGCGCGCGGACGATTTCGCCCACGCTTTTTGCCATCATTGATGGCTACGCGGCCAGCCCCGGCGAAACCTTGTGTTCATCAGCCAGCGCAGCCTCGTCAGCCCACGCACGCGCCATGCTTGCCGCCAGCAGCAACACACCGGACGAGAAATAAATCCACATCAGGATGACGACCAGCGAGCCTGCCGCGCCATAGGCCGACACAACGGCAGCCGTGGACAGGTAATAGGCCATCAGGTACTTGCCGACCTGAAACAAAATCGCACCGGCCACGGAGCCCATCACCAGAAAACGCAAGGCGGGCTTGGGCGCGGAACTCATTCTCATGAGGCCCAAAAACAGCGCAACGCAAAAGGCGATGGAAACCAGCTCGTTGAGCACCCACACGACTTTGTCAATCGGCAAATAAGTGCCTGCCCAGCCCGACAAAAGGCTGGAAAAAGTTGATACAGCCAGCGATACCAGCAGCAAAAAGCCCAAGGCCAGGATGTAGCCAACACCGCGCAGGCGCAGGCTGGCGCTGTACCACCATTTCTGCCGGGGGGTTTCACCGCTGCCCTGCCGCCACAGCCGTTCAAAAGCGTCCTGCAGTTCAGCAAACACCCCGGTCGCGCCGGAAAGCAGCAGTCCGAATGCAAACAGCGATGCGGTGATGCCTTCCGAGGGTTGCTTGGCGCTGGTCATGGCTTGCTGTACGACCTGCGCACCCTGCTCGCCGATGACGCCTCGAATCTGCGCCACCAGGCTGCTTTCAATAAAACTGCGGTCCAGCCACCAGCCCATCACCGCCACCAGCAGCACCAGGAGCGGCGCCAGGCTGAGAACGCCGTAAAACGACATGGCCGCGCTCATGCGCATCCCGTCGGCGGCTATCCACTGGTTGACGGCACGCCACAAGGGCAGGTAAATTTTCTGAAGCCGGGAATGACCGGCAGGGGCCAGGGTGAGAGGTCGTGGTGCGGGTGTGGCCATCATGCCGATAGCCTACAGGGCTTATGCGAAGGAATAAGCAGACAGCCGCGCCACTTACCGTAGGCAGAGGCTGACGACAGCCAGCCTGCGAATTCCGGAGAGATCAATCAAACGCCAAGTCAGGAAGACTTGAACAGCGCGGCGATTTTCTTCTTGGGCTTGATGTTGGCCGACACACCGTTGCGCGCAGGATTGGCCTTGGCCGACGCTTCCCAGGAAGGCAGGGATTGCGCCGGGATGCCGGGTTCGTAAGGCCGGTCAAAAAACGGATCGCGCGAGGCTGCCGGCTGGCGATGCGGCGTGTATTCGCGGCGCTCACGGCGCTCGGTCGTGCGTTCGCGGGGTGGCCGTGACTCTGCTGGCGCGCCACCCTCCTCGCCTTCGCGGTACATGCGCCGGCCGTCGTTGATTCGGCCCTGCTCGCTGATGCGCGGCGTGTCTTCCTCGAACTCCATGGGTTCGATCTCGATCTTGGTCTTGATGAGCTTTTCAATGTCGGTCACCAGGCGCTGGTCGCTGGCAGCGACAAAACTCACGGCCAGGCCCGATGCGCCGGCGCGGCCGGTGCGGCCGATGCGGTGGACATAGTCTTCAGCGTTGAAGGGAACGTCGAAGTTAAACACCGCTGGCACGTCCTTGATGTCCAGCCCGCGCGCCGCCACGTCGGTGCAGACCAGCAAATCGACTTCGCCGCTTTTGAACGATTCCAGCGCTTTCAGGCGCTCGTCCTGGCTCTTGTCGCCGTGCAGCGCGGTGGTCTTGAGGCCTTCGCGCTCCAGCGAGCGCGCCAGGCGCGCGCAACCGAGCTTGCTGTTGACAAAGACAAACGCCTGCTTCAGATCGCGCGCCTTCAGGATCTGGTGCAGCGCGCGGCGCTTGTCGTCGGCGCCCACGCTGTAGAAATGCTGCTCGACCGTGGCAGCGGTGGCGTTGGAACGCGCCACTTCGATCGTCACCGGGTCTTGCAGGAAGCTGGCCGCCAGGCGCTTGATCTCGGGCGAGAAGGTGGCCGAGAACAGCAACGTGATGCGCTGCTTGGGCAGGTAGCTCAGGATGCGCTGCAGGTCGGGCAGAAAGCCGATGTCGAGCATGCGGTCGGCTTCGTCGAGCACCACGTATTCGACCTGGTTCAGCACCGTGTTCTTGGCTTCGATGTGATCGAGCAGGCGGCCCGGCGTGGCGACCAGCACCTCAACGCCTTTTTTAAGCTCCAGCGTCTGCGGCTTCATGTCCATGCCGCCAAACACCACCGCGCTGTTCAGGTTGGTGTATTTGGCGTAGAGCTTGACCTGCTCGGCCACCTGCACGGCCAGTTCACGGGTTGGCAGCAGCACCAGCGCCCGCACCGGATGGCGCGCTGGCGAGGTCGAAGCGTTCTCGTGCTTCATCATCCGCTGCAGCAGCGGGAGCGCAAAGGCAGCGGTTTTTCCGGTGCCGGTCTGGGCTGCGCCCATCACGTCTTTGCCCTGCAGAACGACCGGAATGGCCT
This sequence comes from Polaromonas naphthalenivorans CJ2, assembly GCF_000015505.1. Taxonomy (GTDB): domain Bacteria; phylum Pseudomonadota; class Gammaproteobacteria; order Burkholderiales; family Burkholderiaceae_C; genus Polaromonas; species Polaromonas naphthalenivorans. The sequence goes on from NC_008781.1 coordinate 3,402,759, forward strand.
GTTCCTGGATGGGGGTCATGGTTTCGTAGCCCATTTCGGCTACGGCGCGTGCCAGCGGTTCGGCCAGCGAAAGATTGGAAAAAGAAGAGGTCATTTAGCTTTATATTGTCGCACTTTGGGTGAGAAAAGCCTTTTGGGCTGATTCACAAGGCTACCGCCAGCGGCTCAAGCCGCTCGACAGGCTCATCAAACCACATGATAATGCTATATATTTTATAGCTAACCATGCCCACTGGCTATGCGCAGAAGGCTTAAATAACCATTTATTTCAAGTTGAAGCCGCCGCCATGGCGGCCTTCAGCTTCGCAAACCGCACAAACCATCGCTAACGGTCGGATAGCGCAGCGCCAGACCGAGTTCCTTCTTCATCCGCTGGTTGTCCAGCCGGCGCGACTCGCTCATGAAGCTCAGCAGCATCAGCGGCAACTGCTCGTTTGCCGTGCTGCGCCCGACGCGGGGCGGCCGGGGCAGGTGGTAAAGGTCGGCCGCCAGATCAAAGTAGTCGCCCATCAGCAACTGCGTGTCGTCGCAGACGTTGCTGATGCGCTGCGGCTTGCCGCGCCACAGGGCGGCCAGACAGGCCCGGGCCAGGTCGTCGGCATGGATATGGCTGGTGTACACATCGTCTTCACGGCGCAGCACCGGCGTGCCCCTGAGCAGCCGCGCGCGCGGCGTGCCGCCCTCGCGGTCGGTGGCATAGATGCCGGGAATGCGCAACACATGCACCGGCGTTGCGCTGGCGCGGCCGAACAGCCGCACCTGGCCTTCGGCATGCACCCGGCGCTGCGAACGCGGCGTGTTCGGGCTCAGGCGCCAGGTTTCATCGACCCGCTCGCCGCCGCAATCGCCATACACGCCGCTGGTCGAGCCGTACACCAGCGACTGCGGCAGGCTGCGCAGGCGCAGGGCGCGCAGCAGCGCCAGCGTGCGCGGATCATCGCGCCAGTTCGGGTCGTGGCTGGGCGGCGGCGCCAGGTGCACCACGCGCGTGGCCAGTCCGGCCAGCCGGCGCAGCGTTGCCGCATCGTCCAGATTGCCCAGCAGCGGCGTGATGCGATCCCGGCGCAAGGCCGGCAGCCGCTCGGCGGACGAAGTCAGCGCAATGACCTTGAGCCGGGGCGGCAGCTGGCGGGCCACGCGCAGGCCGACATCGCCGCAGCCGACGATGAGCACGCGCTGGCGGCGAAAACGCGCGGGCAGCGCGCCTAGGGGATTGAGGTTTGAAGGCAAAATTGGGTGTTGCTGGCAGACCAGCCCGGTCGAGTCATAAAACCCTCAAGGATAAAGCGAATATGAGTTTCAACGTAAGCGTTCTGCCCAGTGGCCGCAGCTTTAGCGCCAACGCCGGCGAGCCCCTGCTGGCCGCCGCCATTCGTCAGGGCATCGGCCTGCCCTACGGCTGCAAGGACGGCGCCTGCGGTTCGTGCAAATGCAAAAAGCTCGAAGGCACGGTGACCCACGGCACACACCAGCTCAAGGCCCTGTCGGCCGAGGAAGAAGCCAATGGCTTCATCCTGACCTGCTGCGGCGTGGCGCAGTCCGACGTGGTGCTCGAATCGCGCCAGGTCACCGATGAAAGCGCGTTTCCGGTCCGGAAAATGCCGGTGCGCGTGACCAGCCTGGTGCGCGCATCGCCCGACGTGATGATCATTCGCCTGCAGCTGCCGGCCAGCGACATGCTGAAATACCACGCCGGTCAGTACGTCGAGTTCTTGCTGCGTGATGGCGACCGGCGTTCGTATTCGATGGCCAATGCGCCGCATACCCAGGTCGAGGCGCCGGGCGTGGAACTGCACATCCGCCACATGCCGGGCGGCAAATTCACCGACCACGTCTTTGGCGCGATGAAGGAAAAGGAAATCCAGCGCATCGAAGGGCCGTACGGCAGCTTCTTCCTGCGCGAAGACAGCGACAAGCCGCTGGTGCTGCTGGCCTCGGGCACCGGCTTTGCGCCCCTCAAGGCGCTGATCGAGCACATGCAGTACAAAGGCATCACGCGCCCCGCCGTGCTGTACTGGGGCGGACGCCGCCCGGCCGACCTGTACATGAACGACTGGATGCTGGCCAAGGTGGCAGAAATGCCAAGCCTGCGTTACATCCCGGTGATTTCCGATGCACTGCCCGAAGACCAGTGGAGCGGCCGCACCGGCTTTGTCCACAAAGCCGTGCTCGAAGATTTTGCAGACCTGTCGGGCCACCAGGTCTATGCCTGCGGCGCGCCGATTGTGGTGGAGTCGGCGCGTGACGAATACAGCGCCCTGGCGGGACTGCCGGCGGAAGAATTTTTTGCCGACTCGTTCACCAGCGAAGCTGACAAGGTCAAGGCTGCCTGAGGGGCTTTGGCGCTTAAAGTCACGAAGCCCTATCGAGCTACTAATTCAATAGCAAGCTAGGCCCGTGGACAAAGCGCAAGAAGCCAAAATAGCTAAAAATCACTCGCCCAGATAAGCGGCCCGGACCCGGGGGTCATTGAGCAGCGCCTTCGCTTCGCCATTCATCGTGATGTTGCCCGACTCCATGACATAGCCCCGGTTGGCAATGCCCAGCGCACGGCTGGCGTTCTGCTCGACCAGCAGCACCGTCATGCCCAGCGCCGAGACATCGCGCACCACCTCGAAAATCTTGTCCACCATGATTGGCGACAGGCCCATCGACGGCTCGTCGAGCAGCAGCACCTTGGGCCGGCTCATCAGCGCGCGGCCCATGGCCAGCATCTGCTGCTCGCCGCCCGACATGGTGCCGGCCAGCTGGTCCTTGCGCTCGCGCAGGCGCGGGAACAGCACGAACATCTTTTCGATGTCGGCGGCAATCCCGGCGTTGTCGCTGCGGATGTAGGCGCCCATCTGCAGGTTTTCGGTGATGGTCATGCGGGCGAACACGCCGCGCCCCTCGGGCACCATCGCCAAGCCCTCCTTCACCAAGTCCCAGGCGCCGCGCCCGCGTATGCTTTTTCCCAGGTATTCGATGTCGCCGCCCAGCATCGGCAGGCCGCCGGTGATGGCCTTCATGGTGGTGGTCTTGCCGGCGCCGTTGGAGCCGATCAGCGTGACCAGCTCGCCCTCGCGGACCTCGAAGTCAACGCCCTTGACGGCCTGGATGCCGCCGTAGGCCACCTGAAGACCGGTCACCTTGAGAAGTGTATTTGCTGCCATGGTTGTGGTTCCTTTAATGACCTGCGCCCAGATAGGCGGTGATCACTTTTTCGTTTTTCTGCACCTCGGCAGGCAGGCCCTCAGCGATCTGCTTGCCGTAATCGAGCACCGTCACGCGGTCGCACAGGCCCATGACCAGCTTCACGTCATGCTCGATCAGCAAAATCGTGCGGTTGTCCTTGCGGATGCGGTCGATCAACTCGCGCAATTGGACTTTTTCAGTGGCGTTCATGCCGGCGGCGGGCTCGTCGAGCGCAATCAGCTGCGGGTCGGTGGCCAGCGCGCGGGCAATTTCCAGCCGGCGCTGGTCGCCGTAGCTCAAAGTGCGCGCCTTGAAGTCGGCGTATTTGCCGATGCCCACATAGTCGAGCAACTCCTGCGAGCGCTGGGCGATTTCGGCCTCTTCGCGCTTGAAGCCGGGCGTGCGCAATATCGCGCCGATCAGGCCCGAATGGGTGCGCACATGGCGGCCGACCATGACGTTTTCCAGCGCCGTCATGTCGGCGAACAGGCGGATGTTCTGGAAGGTGCGGGCAATGCCGGCCTTGGCCACTTCATGCACCGCCGTCGGCTTGTAAGGCTTGCCGGCCAACTCGAAGGTGCCGCTGTCGGGCGTGTACAGCCCGGTCAGCACATTGAAAAAGGTCGTCTTGCCGGCGCCGTTGGGGCCGATCAGGCCATAGACCTGGCCGCGTTCGATCTTGATGCCGACATCGCTCAGGGCCTGCAGGCCGCCAAAGCGCTTGGAAACACCCGAGACATTCAGAATGGTTTCGCTCATGTCCATTCTCCTTAGGGATTGATTGACTGGATGGGATCTTTGCCGGCGCGCTTGTTCAGCGACTTGCCGTGCTCGGCCGAGGGCCAGAGTCCGCGCGGGCGCATCAGCATGACGGTGATCATGGCCAGCGCAATCAGCAGCTGGCGCAGGATGGACGAATCGAGCCGGCCGTCGGTCATGGCCTGCAGCGGCCCGGCCACATGGCGCAGGACTTCGGGCAGCGCGGCCAGCAGCAGCGCGCCCAGGATGACGCCGGGCAAATGCCCGATGCCGCCCAGCACCACCATGGCGACGATCATCACCGACTCCATCAGGCTGAACGATTCGGGCGAGACAAAGCCCTGGAAGGAAGCGAACATCGAGCCCGACACGCCGCCAAAGGTCGCGCCCATGCCGAAGGCCAGCAGCTTCATGTTGCGGGTGTTGATGCCCATGGCTTTGGCGGCGATCTCGTCCTCGCGAATCGCCATCCAGGCGCGGCCGATGCGGGAATTTTGCAGCCGGTGGCAAAGAATGACCGAAAAAATCACCAGCGCCAGGAACAGGTAGTAATACATCGAGACCGAAGTGAACTCGATGCCGAAAAAGGTGTGCGACTTGCCCAGGTCAAAGCCGAAGAACTTCATCGAATCGATCTGGCTGATGCCCTTGGGTCCGTTGGTCAGGTTGATCGGGCGGTCCAGGTTGTTCAGGAATACCCGGATGATTTCGCCAAAGCCCAGCGTGACGATGGCCAGGTAGTCGCCGCGCAGCTTGAGCGTCGGCGCGCCCAGCAACACGCCAAACAAGCCGGCCAGCGCGGCCGCCGCCGGAATGGTGGCCCAGATCGGCAGGTGCAGGCCCTCGGGGAAATTCGCGGCGATCCATGGAAAGGCCTCGGCCAGGTGGGGCGAACCGAGCAGCGCGAACATGTAGGCACCGACCGCGAAGAAGGCGACATAGCCCAGGTCCAGCAGGCCGGCATAGCCGACCACGATGTTCAGTCCCAGCGCCAGCAGCACGTACAGCAGCGCCATGTCAACGATGCGCACCCAGGCGTTGCCGCCTTGCTGCAGCAGCAAGGGCAGCACCAGCAAGGCCAGCGCGGCGATCAGGATGGTGGCGAGTTTTTTGGTTTTCATCATCATTTTTCCTTGTGTGTCAGTTCCATGGACTGGCCTTACGCCCGGTCCGCCACACGTTCGCCCAACAGGCCCGAGGGGCGCAGCGTGAGCACGAAAATCAGCACGATAAAGGCAAAAATATCGGAATACTGGCTGCCCAGCACGCCGCCGGTCAGAGGTCCGATGTAGCCGGCGCCAATCGCTTCGATCAGGCCCAGCAGGATGCCTCCCAGCACCGCACCGCCGAGGTTGCCGATGCCGCCAAACACGGCGGCGGTAAAGGCCTTCAGGCCGGGCAGAAAGCCCATGGTGTGCTGCACGGTGCCGTAGTTGGAGGCATACATCACGCCGGCCAGCGCCGCCAGGATGGCGCCGATGATGAAGGTGGCGGAAATGACGGTGTCGGGCCGCACGCCCATCAAGGCGGCAACGCGCGGGTTTTCGGCGGTGGCCCGCATGGCGCGGCCCAGCTTGGTGTAATGCACCAGCCACATCAGCACCGACAGCGAGACCGCCGTGGTGCCCAGGATGAACAACTGCGTCACGGTGATCACGGCGCCGCCAATCTGGAAGGGCTCGGCCGGCAGCAGCGTCGGGTAGGACTTGTAATTGGGCTTCCAGATGATCATGGCCAGCGTCTGCAGCAGCAGCGACATGCCGATGGCGGTGATCAAGGGGGCCAGCTTGGGCGAGTTTCGCAGTGGCCGGTAGGCGACTTTTTCAATCGTGAAGTTCAGCGCGGCGCACACCACGAAAGCGATCAAGAGGGAAATCAGCAAAACCAGCCAGCCGGGCGCGCCGGGCATCGCCTCCTGCATCCAGCCGATGATGGTCCAGCTGGTGAGCGCGCCGACCATCAGGACCTCGCCGTGTGCAAAATTGATCAGGTTGATGATCCCGTACACCATGGTGTAGCCCAGGGCGATCAGGGCATACATGCTGCCCAGGACCAGTCCGTTGATGATTTGCTGTAGCAAAACTTCCATATCCGCTCCGTTTATTTGAATGAGCCAACTCTGCTTGCGCCATGCCTGCATGGGATCACCATGAAGACACGCGAGTTAACAAAAAGCCCGCCTGTCTCCAGTCCGATAACTGGTGAAGGTGGCGAGCTAGTGCGCAAATTGTAGCCACAGGCCTCTAGCGAGAATCGCGCCACTGCTGGCGTTTTCGCCGGGTTTACCCTTGAGAAATTGAACTTTTACGGCTGATACAGGCCTTATCAGCGGGTTTTCTGATGCATCAGTTTTTCTGATGGTTTTTTGCCTTCAACTCATTCAACTTATCGGCAATCTTGATCTCCAGACCCCGGTTGACCGGACGGTAAAAGCCCGGATCGACCATGCCTTCGGGAAAATAATTCTCTCCGGCCGCAAACCCGCCGTCCTCGTCATGCGCATAGCGGTAGTTCTTGCCGTAGTCGAGTTCTTTCATGAGCTTTGTTGGTGCATTGCGCAAATGCAGCGGCACCGGACGGGTGCCATCCTTCTTGATGAAGGCCTTGGCTTCGTTGAAGGCCTGGTACACCGCGTTCGACTTGGGCGCGACGGCCAGGTACACCACGCATTGCGCCAGCGCCAGCTCGCCCTCGGGTGAGCCCAGGCGTTCATAGACCTCGGCCGCGTCGAGCGCCAGGCGCAACGCGCGCGGGTCGGCCAGCCCGATGTCCTCGCTGGCCATGCGGATCAGGCGGCGCGCCATGTAGCGCGGCTCGGCCCCGCCATCGAGCATGCGCATGAACCAGTAGAGTGCGGCGTTGGGGTCGGAGCCGCGCACCGACTTGTGCAGCGCCGAAATGGTGTCGTAAAACTTCTCCCCGCCCTTGTCGTAGCGGCGCAGGCGCTCGCCCAGCACCTTGAGCAGCCAGGCATCGGTCACGCCGGTGATTTTTTCGGCCCTGGCCGCGACGCTGAGCGATTCGAGCGTGTTGAGCAGGCGCCGGGCATCGCCGTCGGCATAAGCAACGAGCCGGTCAACGGCTTCAACTGCTATTGTTTCAATAGCTGGCAGCGCCCGTTCAGAAAGGACTCTGGCTATTATTTGCTTAAGATCATCCTCCGTCAGCGGCTGCAGCACGTACACCACGGCGCGCGACAGCAGGGCCGAGTTCACCTCGAACGACGGGTTTTCGGTGGTGGCGCCAATGAAGGTGAACAGGCCGCTTTCGACATGCGGCAGGAAAGCATCCTGCTGACTTTTGTTGAAGCGGTGCACTTCATCGACAAACACGATGGTGCGCCGGCCGCCCTGCCCTTGCCAGATGGTCGCCTGCTCGACCGCTTCGCGGATGTCCTTGACGCCGCCGAGCACGGCCGAAATGGTGATGAAATGCGCATCGAAACTGCTGGCCATCAGCCGGGCGATGGTGGTCTTGCCCACGCCGGGCGGCCCCCACAGGATGCAACTGTGCGGCTCGCCCGACTCGAACGCGATGCGCAGCGGCAGGCCTTCGCCGAGCAAATGCTGCTGGCCGATGACTTCGCCAAGATTTTTGGGACGCAGCCGCTCGGCCAGAGGTGGGTGAGAAGCGGGCTTGGCCATGAGGATGTGCGCTGCGCTGCCGTGGACAGCGCGGCCTGGTTGTGGTTGCTGTTACTGCCGGATCACATCCGCGCCCTTGGGCGTGATGAACTGGAAGGCGTCCTTGGGCAGGGCCGGGTTGACTTCAACCTTGCTGAAGCTCAGCACCGAGCGCTGGCCGAAGCTGTCGAGGATTTCGAGTGCCGCCAGCCCGGCCGGTTTTTCTCCTGCGCGAAAGCCGACGCGCACGGCCTGCAACTGGCCCTCTTTCGTCTTGGGCGTTGCCACGACCCATTCGAGGCCGTCCTTTTCAGGCGCGGCGGCCAGGGTGAAATCGGCCTGCAGGGCGCGCAGATCGGGCGCGGCGGCAATCAGGGCGGCCGGCGTCGAGCCCAGCGCGGCGGATTGCTTGCGCGCCGTGACCTGGTTCAGGTCGGCGTCATAGAGCCACAAGGTCTGGCCGTCGGCGACGATGCTTTGCTCGAACGGCTTTTTATAGAGAAACTTGAAACGGTTCGGCCGGGAGAATTCGAAAGTGCCGCTGGAGGTTTTGCTGCGGGCGGTCTGGCCCTCCTTGGCGGGCGCGGTCACCACCTGGGTGAAGTCGGCGCGGCCGCTGCTCACGGTCTTGACAAAGGATGCAAGGCTTTCCAGGCCGTTTGCGCATGCTGCATGGGCAGATGCAGCTATTAAAACAGTAGCAAAAAAACATTTCAGTTTCATCAAGTTCACTCCGTGCGTGCAGGCACCAAAATTTCGCGCTGGCCGCTGCCACTCATGGCGCTGACCAGTCCGGCGTTTTCCATATCCTCGACCAGCCGCGCGGCGCGGTTGTAGCCGATCTTGAGGTGACGCTGCACCAGCGAAATGCTGGCCTTGCGATTCTTGAGAACCACTTCCACGGCCTGGTCGTACATCGGGTCTTTCTCGCCGCCCGCATCGCCGCCCGTCAGGTCGCCGCCTTCGCCATCGACCGTTCCGCCTTCCAGCACGCCGTCAATGTAGTTGGGCGTGCCGTGCTGCTTGAGGTAGGCCACGACCCGGTGCACTTCATCGTCACTCACAAACGCACCATGCACCCGGATTGGAAAGCCTGTACCACTCGGCATGTAAAGCATGTCACCCATGCCCAGCAAGGCCTCGGCGCCCATCTGGTCAAGAATGGTGCGGCTGTCGATCTTGCTGCTGACCTGGAAGGACAGCCGCGTCGGGATATTGGCCTTGATCAGGCCGGTGATCACATCGACGCTGGGGCGCTGCGTGGCCAGGATCAAATGGATGCCGGCGGCGCGGGCCTTTTGCGCCAGGCGTGCAATCAGCTCCTCGATCTTCTTGCCGACCACCATCATCAGGTCGGCCAGCTCGTCGATCACCACGACGATATAAGGCAGGCGCTCCAGCGGCTCGGGCTCGTCGGGCGTCAGGCTGAAGGGGTTGTAGATGAACTCCTCGCTGGCATTGGCTTCATCAATCTTGGCGTTGTAGCCCGCCAGGTTGCGCACGCCCAGCTTGCTCATCAGCTTGTAGCGCTTTTCCATTTCGGCCACGCACCAGTTCAGGCCATGGGCCGCCTGCCGCATGTCGGTGACCACCGGCGCCAGCAGGTGCGGAATGCCTTCATAAACGCTCATCTCCAGCATTTTGGGGTCGATCAGCAGCAGCCGCACATCGCGCGGATCGGCCTTGAAGAGCAGGCTCAGAATCATCGCATTGATGCCCACTGACTTGCCCGAACCGGTGGTTCCGGCCACCAGGCAATGCGGCATCTTGGCCAGGTCGGCGACAACGGCATGGCCGGCAATGTCCTTGCCCAGGCCCATGGTGAGCAGTGAGGTCGCGTCGTTGTACACCTGCGAGCCCAGAATTTCGCTGAGCTTGATCATCTGCCGCTTGGCGTTGGGCAACTCCAGCGCCATGTAGTTTTTACCCGGAATGGTTTCAATCACGCGAATGGACACCAGGCTCAGGGCACGCGCCAGATCCTTGGCCAGGGTGACGACCTGAGAGCCTTTCACGCCGGTGGCCGGCTCGATTTCATAGCGGGTAATCACCGGGCCGGGCGCTGCGGCAACGACGCGCACCTCGACGCCAAAGTCCTTGAGCTTTTTCTCGATCAGCCGTGATGTCATTTCCAGGGTTTCAGCGGCGACGCTTTCCTGGCGCAGCAAGGCGGTGTCCAGCAGGCTGACCTGCGGCAGCCGGGAGTCGGAAAGGGATGGCAATGCGGATGCCGCCGGTGCAATGGACGCGGCTGGCGTCGTCTTCAAGGCAGGTGCCGGCGACAACACCGCCGCTGGCGTGGCTGGCGACGACGGCACCGATGGCGCAGCGACTGGCACAACCGGCGGCGCCTGCGGCCGGATCTTGACGGCCCGCTCGCTTTTTGGCGCCTCCGCCGCTGGCGGCTTGATGATGACCGGCACCGGATGCTGCTCTTCAATCTCGATGCGTTCGCCGGTCAGTGTTTCCTCGCGCTCGCGGGCGGCTTTCTTGCCGACCGCCAGATCCTCGGCAACCTCGCGTTGTTCACGGCGCAAGGCAATCACGCTGTCAATCCTGGCGCCCAGCACCAAGGCCACGCGCGCCCAGGAAAAATTAAAGACGCCGGCCACGGCGATCACGCCCAAGGCGATGAGGAGCAGGCCCGAGCCGGCGAATCCCAGCCACTTGACGCCCAGGTTGCCCAGCACATAACCGATCACGCCGCCGGCATGTCCCGGCAGCCTGAACTCGAACCGGTACAGGCGAGACCACTCCAGCGCCGCACTGGCCGCCAGCAGCAGCAGCAGGCTCAGCCAGAACTGGAGGCGGCTGGCGGAATGCTCCGGCGACAGCGAATCACCGCGCAGCCCGCGCGTCACTGACCGCAGCCAGGCCCAGCAACCCGCCACCAGCGCCCACCAGACGGAAAACCCCAGCAAAAAGTAGCTGGCGTCGGCGACCCAGGCGCCCAGGTGGCCGCCCCAGTTCCGGGCTGCCACCACGGTGCTGCTGGCAGCCTCCGGATTGCCGGAGGTTGACCAGGCAGCGTCCTGCGGCGAGTAGCTCAGTAGAGCGGCCAGCCAGAGGATCAGGCCAACCAGTCCCAAAATCAGGCCGACTTCGCGGGCGAAACGTTTGAAGCCGCCGGGCGCGCCCGCAGCAGGAGAATTTCTGGAGTTCAGGGTATCTAGCGAGTAAGTCATAAACGGGTCTCAGAGCTTAACGTAGTTGGGTCAGGCTTTGAGGTCAAGCGCAGCCGAGAACTGTAAGCGCTTGACAAGTCAACCCAGCGAATGCAGGTGATGCGTCACCAGCAAAGAGCCGTCGCCCTGCGTTTCGATGAAACCGCGCTCTTCAAGGTCCTTCATGACCCGGCTGACCATCTCGCGCGAGGCGCCGACCATTTTCGCCATGTCCTGGCGCGAGACCTTGCCAGGGATCACGGCATTGCCTGCGGCGCACCGCATACTTTCTCCGGCGAACTCCAGCAGCACCCCGGCCACCCGGCCATAGACATCCATCAGGGCCAAGGACTCGATTTTGCGATCTGCCTGGCGCAGGCGCTGCACCAGTCCCTTGAGCACCGCATAAGCCATGGAGTCGATGTCGGGCAGGCAGCGCGCAAACTCCGGCTGGCCCAGAATCAACACATCCGTCTGCACCTCCGCCAGAACCGAGGCTGAATGGGGCGCCTGGTCGATCAGGCTCATCTCGCCCACGTAGTCACCCGAATGCATGGTTGCAAGAATCACCTCGCGCCCTCGCACATCGGTGCTGACGACGCGGGCACGGCCGGTCAGAAGAATGGTCAGGGCATTGGATCTCTTGCCCTGCTCGACGATGGTTTCACCCCGCTTATAACGACGCTTGACCACGGCATCGGCTACCGAAGCCGCCTGGCTGGCGGTCAACATTGAAAAAAGGGGCACGCGTCGAATCAGTTCGAGCCTGGAAACCATGGTGGGGGTCATTGCCATGCCCTCCAGACCACACCACCGACAACTGCCGCGTGATTTCTTACAATGGCCGCGCTTTCGCAAAAAAAAGATGCTGTCAAAGTTTCACCTTGCTGGGACACATACATACGCGAATACGCGACCTGACTCTACATGAGTTCCAACACTTCCATTGGGTTCTTCACCATGAAACATTCCAGAGTTCTCATTCTCGGCTCAGGCCCCGCAGGCTATACCGCAGCCGTGTATGCAGCGCGCGCCAACCTCAACCCGGTACTGATTACCGGCATCGCCCAGGGCGGCCAGCTCATGACCACCACCGATGTGGACAACTGGCCGGCCGACGTTGACGGCGTCCAGGGGCCGGAACTGATGCAGCGCTTTCTGGCCCACGCCGAGCGCTTCAAGACCGAAATTATTTTTGACCATATCAACCAGGTGGACCTGAGCCAGCGGCCTTTCACGCTGACCGGCGACAGCGGCACCTACACCTGCGATACCCTGATCATTGCCACGGGCGCCTCGGCCAAATACCTGGGACTGGAATCGGAAACCGCCTTCATGGGCCGGGGCGTTTCTGGTTGCGCCACCTGCGACGGCTTCTTTTACCGCCAGCAGGAAGTCTGCGTGGTGGGAGGCGGCAACACGGCCGTTGAAGAAGCGCTGTATTTGTCCAACATCGCCAGCAAGGTCGTGCTGGTGCATCGCCGCGACACCTTCAAGGCCGAGGCCATCCTGATCGACAAACTGCATGAAAAAGTGGCCAGCGGCAAGATTGAACTGAAATTGCACCACACCCTTGACGAAGTGCTTGGCGACGCTTCCGGCGTGACCGGCGTGCGCCTGAGAAGCACAAAAACCGATGCCACGCAGGACATCACCCTCAAGGGCTGCTTCATCGCCATTGGCCATCAGCCCAACACCGACATTTTTGCCGGCCAACTGGAAATGAAGGGGGGTTACATCATCACCCAGACCGGCCTGCAGGGCATGGCCACCATGACCAGCATTCCAGGCGTGTTTGCCGCAGGCGATGTGCAGGACAATATTTACCGCCAGGCGATTACCAGCGCAGGCACCGGCTGCATGGCAGCGTTGGATGCCCAGCGTTTTCTGGAGCAAAGCGACTGAAAGTCCTCTCGACGCCGCCGCACTTCACTTGCTCAAGTCCCCATCTGCAGGGTTTGCCAAAGTCCTGATTTCTGATAATTTTGTTTTCGGGCTATAATTTATGGCTTAGCTGAGCATTCGTAGGGTCTGTCCAGCACGGACCCATTGGGTTTTTCAGCATCCTATTTCTAATTTTTTACGGAGAGTGCGCTCATGGCACGCGTCTGTCAGGTAACGGGCAAAGGCCCGATGGTGGGAAACAATGTTTCTCACGCAAACAACAAAACCAAGCGTCGGTTCATGCCCAACCTGCAGTACCGCCGTATTTGGGTCGAGAGCGAAAACCGCTGGGTGCGTCTGCGCATCACTGCAGCCGGTCTGCGTTTGATTGATAAAAACGGCATTGACGCAGTCCTGGTGGACCTTCGTGCCCGCGGTGAAGTTTAAGGAGAACTACCATGGCTAAAGGCGGACGCGAAAAAATCAAGCTGCAATCGACAGCTGGCACCGGTCACTTCTACACGACCGACAAAAACAAGAAAACCACACCTGAAAAAATGCTGATCATGAAATTTGATCCTAAAGCACGCAAGCATGTGGAATACAAGGAAATCAAGCTGAAGTAATTCAGTCTGATACCTGCAACGCCTTCTGGCGCTGCCAAAAAAACCCGCTGGTTCCCGGCGGGTTTTTTTATGCCCGGCCTGATTGTGGTGAAGTTGAGCCCAACAGGAACAGAGAGGAAAGCAAGCGGCCTTGCCTTTCATGGCTGCTCCAATCTGGCTTCCATTGCACCAATAAAAAAGCCGCCGCAGCGTTGAGGCGCTGCGGCGGCTTCATAAAGGTTTCAGCGCTGAATCAGGCGCGTGCGGCACGCAATTTCATCGAAAACTCGCGAAGCGCCGCAATGCCGCTTTCTTCTGCCCGATGGCACCAGCCCTGCAGGTCGGCGGCCAGTTGCTCGCGCGATGCCGAGGTGCTCAGCCACATCTGGCGCAGTTCTTCGCGCATCGTGACCATCTTGTCGAGGACAGGATGCTCGGCACGAATTTGGGCAATTTGCGGCCTGGCGGCGGCCGGTACCTTGTCCTCATCGCGGTGCAGCCAGCGATTGGCCAGCTTCAACCTGGAAACATCGGCTTTTTTAGCTTCCAGCAAAGCCAGCTCGGCTTTGCCGGCGCGGCGCAGTTCGCGGGCAAAGCCAGCCATCACTTCGTAGCGATGCGCAATCAGGGCCTCAAGCGTCTTTTCATCGGCCACCGGCTGAATGGCACCCAGCCGAAGCCGTGGCGGAACCTTCTTCACGGACGCCAGGCCCATGATTTCCATGGCACGGATGTAACCCCAGCCGATGTCGAATTCATAAGGCTTGACCGAAAACTTGGCCGACGTGGGATAGGTGTGGTGGTTGTTGTGCAGTTCTTCCCCGCCGATGATGATGCCCCAGGGCGACACATTGGTGCTGGCGTCAGGCGCTTCAAAGTTGCGGTAGCCCCAGTAGTGGCCAATGCCGTTGATGATGCCGGCCGCCGTGATTGGAATCCACATCATCTGAACCGCCCACACACTCAGGCCGGCCACGCCGAACAGGGCCAGGTTGATGATCAGCATCAGGCCGACGCCCTGCCAGCTGAAGCGGGTGTAGAGGTTGCGCTCGATCCAGTCATCGGGCGTGCCCCGGCCAAACTTGGCCAGGGTTTCCTTGTTTTTGGTCTCGGCGCGGTACAGCTCGGCGCCGGTGTAAAGCACGGTCTTGATGCCGTGGGCATGCGGGCTGTGCGGGTCTTCCATGGTTTCGCACTTGGCGTGGTGCTTGCGGTGCACGCCCACCCATTCCTTGGTGACCTGGCCGGTCGTCAGCCACAGCCAGAAACGAAAGAAATGTGACGGTATGGCGTGCAGGTCGAGCGCGCGGTGCGCCTGGTGGCGGTGCAGGTACAGGGTGACGCTGAGGATGGTGATATGGGTCACCGCCAGGGTGTACAGCACGATTTGCCACCAGCTTGCAGCAAACAGGCCATGAGCCAGCCAGTCAAGGGCGGCATCCAACAAAAGCATAGAAGTCCTTTAAATAATCTGCACCTGCCACGCATTCCAGGCTTGTCTCCAGAGCGGCGTCAGACAACCTTAAATTATAAATTGCCGGGCCTTAAACGCAAAGCCCCTTCAGCAAGGCTGCTGCGCTTTCAAGCCCCTCTGACTCGCTCAAGAATTCGCTCAGGAAGCGGCTGGTCCAATCAGGCCTTTTGCCAGACGGCTGCAAAGAAGCCATCGGTCTGGTGCAGGTAAGGCCAGAGCCGCAGATACGGTCCACGGCAGAGTTTGTCCGCATGCTCGACCCCGATATGCGTCAGCAGCGGCGCCGCTTCCACAACCTGGAAGTCTGGATTCGCGGCGCTGAACGCCTCGGCAATCGCCTCGTTTTCCTCGCGCAGGATGCTGCAGGTGGCATACACCAGCCGTCCGCCCGGCTTCACCAGGCGCGCGGCGCTCTGCAAAATGGCGGTCTGCTTGGCGGTCAGCTCTTCAATCGCCTTCGGGTTGTGGCGCCATTTCAGGTCCGGGTTGCGCCGCAGCGTACCCAGGCCCGAGCACGGCGCATCGACCAGCACGCGGTCGATCTTGCCGGCCAGCCGCTTGATGCGGTCATCGCGTTCATGCGCAATGGCGACCGGATGCACGTTCGACAGCCCGCTGCGCGCCAGGCGCGGCTTGAGCGCGGCCAGCCGGTGCGCCGACGTGTCAAAGGCGTAGAGCCGCCCGGTCGTGCGCATCGAAGCGCCCAGCGCCAGGGTTTTTCCGCCGGCTCCGGCGCAGAAATCGACCACCATTTCGCCGCGCTTGGCATCGACCAGCAGGGCCAGCAGTTGCGAGCCTTCGTCCTGCACTTCAATCGCGCCACGCTTGAAAGCGTCCACGTTGGCCAGCTGCGGCTTGCCCTCCAGGCGCAAGCCCCACGGCGAATACGGCGTTGCTACTGTTTTAATAGCTGCCCGCGCAAGCTCCTTCTGCACATCAGCCCTTTTATCCTTCAAGGTGTTGACGCGCAGGTCAAGTCCGGCCTGCGTGTTGAGGCTTTCGACCAGCGGCCAGAAATCATCGCCGAGTTGCGCCTTGAGCGGCTCGACCAGCCACTGCGGCAAGTTGTGGCGGTGCAGTTCCATCAGGTCTGACGGTTTGACCTGGTCGCAGCGCGACAGCCAGTCCTCTTCCTGCTCGGTCAGCGCGCCATACAGAAAATCACGCGGGGCGGCGAATCCGAGAATCGCCAGCCGCCGCTCAGGCACGCCGCTGCCGTGCTGGGCCAGGTAGGTGTAGAGATTTTTCTTGCGCAGCACGCCGTAGATGGTTTCAGCCACGGTGGCCCGCTCGCGGGGGCCAAGCCGCATTTCGCGGAAATAGCGCGACACCACCATGTCGGCGGGATGGTCAAATTTAAGAACCTGCTTGAGAAGCTCGGTACAACAGTCGAGTAAGGCGTTAGGATGCATGCCCCCATTGTCCCACTGCCGCCGCCCGGCTTTTACATTCAGCGTTGATTGACCATGCCCGAACACCTTCCGCCGCTGATCGAAACCCCGCCTGGCCGCTACCGCCACTACAAGGGCATGCTGTATGAAGTCGTCGGCACGGTGCGCCACAGCGAGACGCTCGAACCCATGACGCTGTACCGCGCGCTGTACGGCGAGCATGGCCTGTGGGTGCGGCCGGCGGCGATGTTCAATGAAGAAGTGGTGATTGACGGCATTCGCCAGCCTCGTTTTCGGCGCCTGCCTGATTAACCGGGCAGCCCGGCGGCGTCGCCGATAATCAGCGGTTATGTCCGAAAACACTGAAATCGCCAAACAAGTCAAGCGCCGCCGCACGTTTGCCATCATTTCCCACCCCGACGCGGGCAAGACCACGCTGACCGAAAAGCTGCTGCTGTTCTCGGGCGCCATCCAGATTGCCGGCAGCGTCAAGGCGCGCAAGGCCGCGCGCCACGCGACCTCCGACTGGATGGAAATCGAAAAGCAGCGCGGCATTTCCGTCGCCAGCTCGGTCATGCAGATGGAATATCGCGACTGCGTGATCAACCTGCTGGACACGCCCGGCCACCAGGATTTCTCCGAAGACACCTACCGCGTGCTCACCGCCGTCGATGCCGCCTTGATGGTGATCGACGCGGCCAACGGCGTCGAGCCGCAAACCCGCCGCCTGCTGCAGGTCTGCCGCGCGCGCGGCACGCCCATCCTGACCTTCGTCAACAAGATGGACCGCGAGGTGCAGGATCCGATGAGCGTCATGGACGAGATCGAGCGCGAACTCGGCATGGCGGTCGTGCCCTTCACCTGGCCGGTCGGCATGGGCAAGCTGTTCCACGGCGTCTATGACCGGCGCGAGGAGCGCATGCGCGTCTTCAGCCCCGGCGAGGACAAGGCCGGCGGCGACGATGAAATCCTCGCCGGCCTGGACAACGCCGAAGCGACGAAACGCTTCGGCGCCGAATTCACGCAGGCGCAAGACGAACTCGAACTGCTCGAAGGCGCGTCGCCCGAGTTCAACCGCGAGGAATTCCTGGCCGGCCGCCAGACGCCGATGTTCTTCGGCTCGGCGATCAACAACTTCGGCGTGCAGGAAGTGCTCGACGCGCTGGTCGATCTGGCGCCCGCCCCGGCTGACCGCCCGGCCATGCAGCGCGTCGTGCATCCGGACGAAAAGAAATTCTCCGGCGTGGTGTTCAAGATCCAGGCCAACATGGACCCGGCGCACCGCGACCGGATTGCCTTTTTGCGCGTGGCCAGCGGCGAATTCACGCGCGGCATGAAGCTCAAGGTGGTGCGCAGCGGCAAGGAAATCCGGCCGAACACGGTGGTCAGCTTCATGAGCCAGCGCCGCGAGCTGCTCGACACGGCGTTTGCCGGCGACATCATCGGCATCCCGAACCACGGCGTGCTGCAACTCGGCGACACGCTGACCGAAGGCGAAGCGCTGCAGTTCACCGGCCTGCCCTTCTTCGCGCCGGAAATGTTCCGCGCCGTCGAAGTGGCCGACCCGCTGCGCAGCAAGCAGCTGCGCGCGGGCCTCACGCAGCTCGGCGAAGAAGGCGCGATCCAGGTGTTCCGCCCGATTGCCGGGTCATTGCTGCTGCTGGGCGCCGTCGGCCAGCTGCAGTTCGAGGTGGTCGCGCACCGGCTGGAGCATGAATACGGCGTGAAGGCGCGCATCCTGCAGAGCAATTTCAACCTGGCGCGCTGGGTGACCTGCGACGACGCCAACGAGCTGAAGAAATTCATGGACGCCAACGCGCACCGCGTCGCGCTTGATGCCGTTGATGCGCCGACGCTGCTGGTCGATCACAGCGCCACGCTGCGCGCCGTCGAGCAGCAATGGCCGAAAATCAAGTTCCACGCGCTGCGTGAGCACGCCGGGCTGGTTTTTCAGGCAAAAATGTAGTGTTTTAGGGCTTTTGCGCACGGTCCATAAGCGCAAGAAGCTATTATTTTTATAGCAAACGCTGGTCGCCGCGTCAAGGCGCAATCTGCAGCTGCCCCGGCTCAAGCAGCAGAAAATGGGCGCAGCGCCCTTCCTTTCGGTTGCCGTCATCGCTGACGATGACGATTTTCGGCGCGCCGTCAATCACCGCCGGGCACACCCCTTCCGCGTTCCCGAAACCCTGCAAGCCGGGAACCGTGACACGGCGCGCCGGCGCACCGGCTTGCCCGCTCCAGAACCAGAGCTTGAATTCGCCCTCGCGCGAGACGGGGCCGCCGATGACCAGGTAGCCATCAAGCGCGGCCATATGGCACATGCCGCGAATCCCCTGCCCCTGCAGGTCCAGCGTCTGCAGGGTGCCAGACACCTGCGGCGCCGCGTCTTCCTCAAACACTGCAGAAAGATTTTCAACGCTGGCAATCAGGGCATGACCGTCCCGCAGCGGACTGCGAAAGCCGATCAGCAGCCGCTGCTGGTCCGGGCTGATGGCCAGGCCCTCGATGTTGAGCCCGCCGCCGGCCTTGACATCCTTGATCCGCGCAGCGGCGGCGAGCAGCGGGTGCGCCGCCATCAGCGCAGGCTTCAGTCCCTTCGCCACCCTGGGCTCGACCACGCGGTTGGCATCGACCCGAAACTGGACCAGCCGGTCGCGCGGCTTCTTTTCCATGCCGTCGTCGTCGCGCGAATGCGAGGTGACAGCGTAGAGGCAGCCGGCTGTGTCGATGGCGAGCCCTTCCAGGTCCTCCAGCTTCCAGAAGTCCTTGTTGCCCCACTCAAACCATCCCGGACCCAGCGGCGTGCTCTTGACCAGCCCGCTGGCGCTGATCTCGACCAGGCTGAAGGCATGGCCCTGCTCATCCTCAACCACCAGAAAACGCCCGTCCGCCAACTGCTGGATACCAGAAGGCTCATAAAGACCTGTCAAGGGCAGGAACGAAGGAGTGGGGTTCTGTGTCATGGGGATGATTGTGTCTTGCGCAGCAAGTTTTGGATAGCCGAACTCCTGGCTAGGCCGGCGGCAAGGGCAAGGCGGTCTTGTAGCGCACCTGCTTGAGCGCAAAGCTGGAGCGGATCTTGTCGATGCCCGGAATCGGCGTGAGCTGTTCCAGGATGAACTTTTCGAGCGCGCCGATGTCGGCTACCGCCACGCGGATCAGGTAGTCGCTGTCGCCGGTCATCAAATAGCACTCCATCACCTCGTCGTGCTCGATGATGCGCCGCTCGAATTCCCCCAGCGAATCCTTGTTCTGCGAGCGCAGGCTGATCGAGATGAACACCGTCAGCCCCAGCCCCAGCGCCGCCGCGCTGGCAATCGCCACATAGCGGTCGATGACCCCGGCGGCCTCCAGCGCCTTGACCCGCGCCAGGCAAGGCGAGGAACTCAGGTGCACGCGCCGGGCCAGCTCCACATTGGACAGCGCACCGTTACGCTGAAGCTCGTCAAGAATCCGTAAATCGGTTTTATCCAGCTTCATTATCTTTAAATTTATAAAAATTCAGCATTTTATGCTTCCGATAACTTTTTTAACGCAAAGAAAGCGCGCACGGCCTGCGGATAAATCAGGTGCTCCTGCGTCAGGATGCGCGCGGCCAGCGTGTCGGCGGTATCAAAGGGCAGCACCGGCACCACGGCCTGGGCCAAAATTTCGCCGTGGTCCAGTTCGGCCGTCACCTGGTGCACCGTGGTGCCCGCCACCTTGCAGCCCATGTCGATGGCGCGCTGGTGCGTGTGCAGGCCGGTGAAGGCCGGCAACAGCGAAGGATGGATGTTGATCAGCCGGCCCGCGTAGTGCTCGACAAAACCGGGCGTCAGGATGCGCATGAAGCCGGCCAGCACCACCAGCTGCGGCGCATGCGCTTCAATGCGCGCCAGCAGCGCGGCGTCAAATGTCTCGCGCGACGCGAAATCGCGGTGCGACAGCACGTCGGTGGCAATGCCGAAGTCCCTGGCCAGCGCCAGCCCCCCGGCATCGGGCTTGTTGCTGATGACGGCGGCAACGCGGACGCCGAGTTTGTCCGGCCAGTGCTCTTTTTGTGCGGTGCGGGCAATGGCGGCCATGTTGGAGCCGCTGCCTGAAATCAAAATGACGATGTTTTTCATTGTTCTAAGATTATCCCCATGAGACAACTTACTCCCCACGAAGCCCGCGTACTGGCCACCCTGATGGAAAAAGCCCGCACCGTTCCCGACAGCTATCCGCTCTCGCTCAATACCCTGGTGCTCGGCTGCAACCAGAAAACCAGCCGCGATCCGGTGATGGACCTGACCGAAGCGCAGGCGCAGGCCGCCATCGACACGCTGAAGAAGCAAAGCCTGGTGTTCGAGGCCAGTTCGAGCCGCGTTCCGCGCTTCGAGCACAATTTCCAGCGCGGCTTTGGCGTGAGCGAACCGCAGGCGGTGCTGCTCGGCCTGCTGATGCTGCGCGGCCCGCAGACGCCGGGCGAGTTGCGGCTCAACAGCGAGCGCTGGTACAAATTCGCCGACATTGCCAGCGTCGAGGACGCGCTGGCCGAACTCAAGGCGCGCGGCGACGACAGCGGCGCGCTGATGGTGGTGCAACTGGCCCGCACCGCCGGCATGCGCGAGCAGCGCTGGGCGCACCTGCTGTGCGGCGAGTCGCTGCTGATGCCCTACCAGCAGGCTGGCTCGGGCGATGCCGCCATCAACCCTGAAACCGAGCCGGTTTCCCTGGGCCAGGCCGAACGATTGCAGCAACGCATTGACGCGCTTGAACGCCAGGTGGCGCACCTGTATAAAGAGTTGGGGCTGTCACAGGCCTGACAGGGCGGCGTGCTCGCCCGTGCTAAAAATCAAGCCACTGGAGACACACACCATGGATTTAGCGTTCACCCCCGAAGAGCAGGCCTTCCGCGAAACCATTCGCGCCTGGGTCCAGGCCAATTTGCCGGCCGATATCTCGCACAAGGTCCACAACGCCTTGCGGCTGTCGCGTGACGACATGCAGCGCTGGGCCAGGATTCTTGGCAAAAAAGGCTGGCTCGGCCACGGCTGGCCCAAGGAGTTCGGCGGCCCGGGCTGGAACGCGGTGCAAAAACACCTGTTCGAGGAAGAATGCGCGCTGGCCGGCGCGCCGCGCGTGGTGCCGTTCGGCCCGGTGATGGTCGCGCCCGTCATCATGGCCTTTGGCACGCCCGGGCAGCAGCAGCGCTTTTTGCCCGGCATCGCCAGCGGCGATGTCTGGTGGAGCCAGGGCTACAGCGAGCCCGGCGCGGGTTCGGACCTGGCCTCGGTCAAGTGCAAGGCTGAACGTGTCGGCGACAAATACATTGTCAACGGCCAGAAGACCTGGACCACGCTGGGCCAGTACGGCGAATGGATTTTCTGCCTGGTGCGCACCAGCAACGAAGGCAAGCCGCAGACCGGCATTTCCTTTTTGCTGATCGACATGAAGTCGCCCGGCGTGACGGTGCGCCCGATCAAACTGCTCGACGGCGAATGCGAGGTCAACGAGGTCTGGTTCGACAACGTCGAGGTGCCGGTGGGCAACCTGATCGGCGAGGAAAACAAGGGCTGGACCTACGCCAAGCATCTGCTCAGCCACGAGCGCACCAACATCGCCGACGTGAACCGCTCCAAGCGCGAGTTGGAGCGCCTCAAGCGCATCGCCAAGACCGAAGGGGTTTACGACGACCTGCGTTTCCGAGACGAAATCGCCAAGCTCGAAGTCGATGTGGTGGCGCTTGAAATGCTGGTGCTGCGCGTGCTGTCGGCCGAAAAATCGGGCAAGAACTCGCTCGACATCGCCGGCCTGCTCAAAATCAAGGGCAGCGAAATCCAGCAGCGCTACAGCGAACTCATGATGCTGGCCGCCGGTCCGTTCAGCCTGCCCTTCATCGAGGAAGCCATGGAAGCCGGCTGGCAGGGCGACTTTCCCGGCGGCGTGGTGGCCAATGCGCCACTGGCTTCGACCTATTTCAACTTGCGCAAGACGACGATTTACGGCGGCTCCAACGAGGTACAGCGCAACATCGTCTCGCAGTTTGTGCTCGGCTGAAGAACCAAGATTGAAAGGACAGACATCATGGATTTTGATTTCACCGACGACCAGGAATCGCTGCGCGATGCGACCCGCAAGTGGGTTGAGAAAGGCTACGACTTCGCGCGGCGCGCCAGCATTGTGAAAGCCGGCGGATTCTCACGCGAAGCCTATGGCGAGCTGGCCAGCCTGGGCCTGACCGGCCTCTGTATTTCCGAGGAGGACGGCGGGCTGGGCATGGGGCCGGTCGAGGGCATGGTGGTGATGGAAGAACTCGGGCGCGGCATGGTGCTGGAGCCGTTCGTCCAGACCCTGATCGCCAGCGGCGTGCTCTCTGGCCATGCACCGCAAGCCGTCAAAGCCGCCTGGCTGCCAAAAATCGCGTCGGGCGAAAGCCTTATCGTGCTGGCCTACCAGGAACGCGCCGCGCGCTACCAGCTTGAAAAATGTGAAGCAAAAGCGGCTTCTGCGCAAGATGGATGGGCGCTGACAGCTATCAAAAGCATAGTGCCTGCCGGCGACCAGGCCAATGCATTCATCGTTCCCGCGATGGCCGACGGCCAGATGGCGCTGTTTCTGGTGGAGCGCTCGGCGACCGGCGTCACGACGCACGGCTACGGCACGCAAGACGGCGCGCGCGCTGCCGAAGTCACGCTGGACAACGCGCCCGCCGTGCTGATCACGCTGGA
Source organism: Polaromonas naphthalenivorans CJ2 (assembly GCF_000015505.1). Taxonomy (GTDB): domain Bacteria; phylum Pseudomonadota; class Gammaproteobacteria; order Burkholderiales; family Burkholderiaceae_C; genus Polaromonas; species Polaromonas naphthalenivorans. Next base: position 3,425,525 of record NC_008781.1, read on the forward strand.
CGGCTTGACGGCGCTGGAGCATGCCATCGACATCGGCATCGCCGCCACCTGCGCCGAAGCCGTCGGCGTGATGGACCGGGCGCTGGCGGTCACGGTCGAGTACATGAACACGCGCAAGCAGTTCGGCGTCGCCATCAGCAGCTTTCAGGCGCTGCGCCACCGCATCGCCGACATGAAGATGCAGCTGGAACTGGCGCGCTCGATGAGCTACTACGCCTCGCTCAAGCTCAATGCGCCGGCTGAAGAACGCCGCCGGGCGCTGGCCCGGGCCAAGTACCAGCTGGGCGTTTCCATGCGTTTTGTCGGCCAGCAGGCGGTGCAGCTGCATGGCGGCATCGGCGTGACCGATGAGTACATCGTGAGCCACTATTTCAAGAAGCTCACGCAGCTGGAGATGACTTTTGGCGACACGCTGCACCACTTGGGCGAGGTCTCCAGCCGCATGCAGGACACGGCGGGCGTGTTCGCCTGACGGCTCAGGTCAGGCAGTGGTTGACCGGCGCCAGGCTGGGATGCAGCACCGGCTCGCCCAGCGAGTCGAGCAAATTGACTTCAATCGCCCGGCACAGCGTGTCGAGCGGCAAATCGTTGGCCTCCAGGCCGAAGGGCTCCTCGATTTCATCGCCCAGCGCATCCAGGCCAAAGAAGGTGTAGGCGACGATGGCGACCACGAACGGCGTCATGAAGCCAATCGTATCGACCAGGCCGAAGGGCAGCAAAAAGCAGTACAGGTAGGCCGTGCGGTGCAGCAGCAGCGTGTAGGAAAAGGGAATTGGCGTGCCCTTGATGCGCTCGCACGCGGCGGCGGCGGCCGTCATGGCCGACAGCGTGGTGTCGATGCTGGCCGCCAGGCAGGGTTCGATCCAGCCCTTGCGCTGGCATTGCCCCAGTTCCTTGCCCAGTTCCAGCATCAGCGCATCGTGCTTGCTGGAAGCCGTTTGCAAACGGGGCCACTCGGCCTCAGGCGCCCAGCGATTGAGTTCGCCGCAGTCGCTGCGGTCGCGCAGTTGCAGGCGCAAGGCATGCACAAAGCCGATGGCGCGGTAAATCATGCGACGGCGCGCCGCCTCTATATCGGTCGCCTGTCCGTTGAACTCTGCGGGAGGCTGGATGAAGCTCTGGCATTGCCTGGACAGCGAGCGGCAGCGCAGCACCAGTTCGCCCCACAGCTTGCGCCCTTCCCAGTAGCGGTCATAGGCCGTCGAATTGCGAAAGCCGAGAAAAATCGCCAGTGGCAGGCCGATCAGGGTGAACGGAATCGTCGTCAGCGTGATTTTCAGGGCGAAAAAATTTCCATGCAAGAGGGTGACCAGAATCGCGCTGAGCGTATTGACCAGCAGGGTGAGCCGGATCCGCTTCAGGATCGAGCCGCGCACCACAAAAAACAGCCGGATGCCGGAAGGCCGATCACGAACGATCATGGTAACAATGAGTAAGGGTAAACCCTTATTGGAACACAGGCCAGGCGCAAAAACCGCCCCGGCTGATCACGGCGGCGCGTCAACTGAGCAGGCGCGACGACTTGGGAACGTGGGCCATCAAAAACTCCATCTGGTCGGCCAGGATGCGGCGGTTGCGCAAGATGAAGTCTTCCCAGAGGCTGGGAACATAGGGCGTGTAGAGCAGCGGCATGTTGGCCTGCTCGGGCGTGCGGTTGCTTTTGCGGTGGTTGCAGGCGCGGCAGGCGGTGACCACGTTCATCCAGCTGTCAACGCCGCGCTGCCCCAGCGGGATGATGTGTTCGCGCGTCAGCTCTTCCTCGCTCACATGGTCGGCGCAGTAGGCGCACACATTGCGGTCGCGGATGAACAGCTTGCTGTTGGTCAGCCCCGGCACGAGGTCGAACGGATTGATGCTGGGCACGCCTTTGGTGCCGATGATGCTGTTGACATGGATGATCGACTGCTCGCCCGTGATGGCGTTGTGCCCGCCATGGAAGGTGGCGATGCGCGCGCCCATCTCCCAGCGCACTTCATCGGCCGCGTAATGCAACACGGCCAATTCAAGGCTGATCCAGGCTTGGGGCAATCCTTGGGCTGAGAGTTTCAAGACCTTCAAAACGAACCTCCATCAAGATGGAAACACACTATCGAACTGTCAATGGATCAATATACAGTGAAATCGTGAAATCGGTGTGAAAACTGCTTTCTCTGCTGTTTCCTGCCTTTCAACTCCGGCCGACCGGGCCGTGGCGCTATAAAACGATAATCAGTCGCATGAAAATTTTCCGTGGTTACCAACACCCTCAGCTGGCGCCCGAGTGCGCCCTGACCATTGGCAATTTCGACGGCGTCCACCGGGGCCATCAGGCCATGCTGGCGCTGCTGAAAAGCGAAGCCCGGCACCGGGGCGTTCCGAGCTGCGCCGTGACTTTCGAGCCACACCCGCGCGACTATTTCGCCGCCCTCGCCCGCAAGCCCGAACTGGCGCCCGCACGCATTGCCACCCTGCGCGACAAGCTCGGCGAGCTTGACCACTGCGGCATTGACCAGTGCGTGATCCTGCCGTTCAACGCGCACCTGGCATCGCAGTCGCCCGACGCCTTCATCCAGGAAGTGCTGCTGAAGGGGCTGGGCGCGCGCTACGTGCTGGTGGGCGACGACTTCCGTTTTGGCGCCCGGCGCGCTGGCGACTACGCCATGCTGGACGCTGCCGGCGTGCGGCTGGGGTTTGACGTGGCGCGCATGAACAGCTACGAAGTCAGCAACAGCCGCGTCTCCAGTTCGGCCGTGCGCGAAGCGCTGTCTCACGGCGACATGGCCCGTGTGGCGGCGCTGCTGGGCCGGCACTACAGCATCTCGGGCCATGTGGTGCATGGGCGCAAGCTGGGGCGCGAGTTGGGTTTTCGCACGCTCAACCTGCGGTTTTCGCACTGGAAACCGGCGGCCAGCGGCATTTTTGCGGTGCTGGTGCATGGCCTGGCCGGGCAGCCCGTGCAGGGCGTCGCCAATCTGGGCATCCGCCCTTCGATTGATCCCGACGATGTCAACGGCGGCCGCGTGCTGCTGGAAACGCATTGCCTGGACTGGCCCGCCAGCCTGGGCGCGCAAGAGGCATACGGTAAAATCATCCGCGTGGAACTGCTACACAAACTGCACGACGAACTGAAATACGACGGTCTGGAAAGCCTGAAAACAGGCATTGCCAAAGACTGCGGTGACGCCCGGGCATTTTTCACCCAGTCGTTTTCAGCGTCGATGCACACGGAAACCAGCCGCCAGACCACGCGCGACCGAATTTAGACGATCTCGTCGCCTCTGCCTTCGCCCCCTCCCCGTGCGAACGGCTTCCATTTACGCCCCAGTCCAGCGGCTTCGCCCTTCGGGCCGCCTCCCCCAAAGCGCCATCAAAGTACCCCATGTCCGACACAAAACCCGATTACCGCAGCACCCTGAACCTGCCCGACACGCCGTTTCCCATGCGCGGCGACCTGCCCAAGCGCGAGGCCGGCTGGACCCAGGAATGGGAAGACAAAGGCATTTACAAAAAGCTGCGCGCCGCGCGCTGCGGTGCGGAAAAGTTCGTGCTGCACGACGGCCCGCCGTATGCCAACGGCCAGATCCACATCGGCCACGCCGTCAACAAGATTTTGAAAGACATGATCGTCAAGGCGCGCCAGCTCAAGGGGCTGGACGCGATTTACGTTCCCGGCTGGGACTGCCACGGCCTGCCGATTGAAAACGCGATTGAAAAGTTATACGGCCGCAGCCTGCCGCGCGACGAGGTCCAGGCCAAAAGCCGCGCCTTCGCCACCGAGCAGATCGCCGGCCAGATGGCCGACTTCAAGCGCCTGGGCGTGCTCGGCGAATGGGACAACCCGTACCGAACGATGGATTTCGGCAATGAAGCGCAGGAAATCCGCGCGCTCAAGCGCATCATGGAACGCGGTTTTGTGTATCGCGGCCTCAAGCCCGTGTACTGGTGTTTCGATTGCGGCTCGTCGCTGGCCGAGTTCGAGATCGAATACGCCGACAAGAAATCGCAGACGCTCGATGTCGGCTTCAAATGCGCCGAACCTGAAAAGCTTGCCGCCGCGTTTGGCTTGGAAACACTGGCCAAGGACGCCTTCGCCATCATCTGGACCACCACCGCCTGGACCATCCCGGCCAACCAGGCGCTGAACCTGAACCCCGAGCTGGACTACGCGCTGGTCGATACCGAGCGCGGCATCCTGCTGCTGGCCGCCGTGCTGGTCGAGAAATGCCTGGAGCGCTTTCAGCTCAGCGGCACCGTGCTGGCAACGACGCAGGGCAAGAACCTGGCGCCGCTCAATTTCATGCATCCGTTTCATGACGTCGATGCGGGCTACCGGCGCCTGAGCCCGGTGTTCCTGGCCGACTACGCCACCGCCGACGACGGCACCGGCATCGTGCATTCCTCGCCCGCCTACGGCGTAGAGGATTTCAACTCCTGCGTCGCCAACGGCATTGCCACCGACGACATCCTGAACCCGGTGCAGGGCAACGGCCGCTATGTCGATGAGCTGCCGCTGTTCGGCGGACTGAACATCTGGAAAGCCGCGCCGCTGGTCATCGAGAAGCTGGCGGAGCACGGCCGGCTGTTCGCCACCGAGACCATCACGCACAGCTACCCGCACTGCTGGCGCCACAAGACGCCGGTGATCTACCGCGCCGCCGCCCAGTGGTTCATCCGCATGGACGCCGAAACCGCCGGCACGCAAGGCGTGTTCGCCAGCGACAAGGCCGAGAAAACCCTGCGCCAGCTGGCCCTGGCCGCCATCGACGAAACCCGCTTCTATCCCGAAAACGGCAAGCTGCGCCTGCAAAGCATGATTGCCGGGCGGCCCGACTGGTGCATCAGCCGCCAGCGCAACTGGGGCGTGCCGCTGCCCTTCTTCATCCACACCGCCACCGGCGAGCTGCACCCGCGCACCATGGAAATCATGGACCAGGCGGCGAGCATGGTCGAGCAAAGCGGCGTGGAAGCCTGGAGCAAGGTCAGCGCCGCCGACATTCTGGGCGCCCTTGACGCCGAGCATTACACCAAGGTCAACGACATTCTCGACGTGTGGTTCGACTCGGGAACGACGCACGACCATGTGCTGCGCCACAGCCATGCGGAACAATCGGCCTGGCCGGCGGATTTGTACCTCGAAGGCCACGACCAGCATCGCGGCTGGTTCCATTCGTCGCTGCTTACCGCCTGCGCCATGTACGACCACGCGCCGTACAAGGGCCTGCTGACGCACGGCTTCACGGTCGATGGCAAGGGCCGCAAGATGAGCAAGAGCGAAGGCAACGTCGTGGCGCCGCAGGCCGTCAGCGGCAAGCTGGGCGCCGAGATCATCCGCCTGTGGTGCGCCTCGACCGATTATTCGGGCGATTTGGCGATTGACGACAAGATCCTGGCGCGCGTGGTCGATGCCTACCGCCGCATCCGCAACACGCTACGCTTCTTGATGGCCAACGTCAGCGATTTCGACCCGGCGCTGGATGCCGTGCCGTTCGGCGAAATGCTGGAGATCGACCGCTACGCCCTGAGCCGCGCGGCGCAGCTGCAGGCCGACATCCTGGCGCATTACGAGGTCTATGAATTCCACCCGGTGGTCTCCAAACTGCAGATTTACTGCAGCGAAGACCTGGGTTCGTTCTACCTCGACATCTTGAAGGACCGGCTCTACACGACCGGACCCAAGTCGCTGGCCCGGCGCAGCGCGCAAACCGCGCTGCACGCCATCACGCATGCGATGCTGCGCTGGATGGCGCCGTTCCTGAGCTTTACCGCTGAAGAGGCGTGGAAGATTTTCGGCGCATCGGAATCGATCTTCATCGAAACCTACGCCGAACTTCCAGCGCCCGATGAAGCGCTGCTGGCCAAGTGGTCGCGCATCCGCGAGGTGCGCGACGCGGTCAACAAGGACATCGAGGCCTTGCGCGCCGACGGCAAGGTCGGCTCGTCCCTGCAGGCCAATGTGGCGCTGCAGGTCAATGCCGACGACCATGCGCTGCTCGCCAGCCTGGGCGATGACCTGAAGTTTGTATTCATCACATCTGCTATTGATTTAGTAGCTGGTAGTGCAATACAGGCAAGCGTAAGCACCAGTTCAGCCATTAAATGCGAGCGTTGCTGGCATTACCGCGACGACGTGGGCATTGACCCGGACCATCCGACGATTTGCGGCCGCTGCACCAGCAACCTGTTTGGCCTGGGCGAAGACAGGAAGTTCGCATAATGGCCACCCGGACCGCCACCAAGCCGGGCGCAAAAACAAGCTTCAAAAAAACCTCCTCCAGCACCAGCACGGCCATGCTGCCCTGGCTCGGGCTGGCCTTGCTTCTGCTGATGGCCGACCAGTTCACCAAAGTGCTGATCCTGGGCTACTACCGGCTGGGCGACGCGACTTACATCACCAGCTTTTTCAACGTGGTCCGGGTCCACAACACCGGCGCGGCTTTTTCATTCCTGGCGTCGGAATCGGGCTGGCAGCGCTGGTTTTTTACCGGCATCGGCGCGCTGGCGGCCGTGTTCATCATCTGGATGCTGAAGTCGCATCCGGGGCAAAAGCTGTTTTCGCTGGCCATGGCCTGCATCCTGGGCGGTGCCATCGGCAACGTCATTGACCGCACGCTGCACGGCTACGTGGTGGATTTTCTGGACTTCCACTACGGCAACTGGCACTTTCCGGCTTTCAACATTGCCGACAGCGCCATCACCATCGGCGCCATCTGCCTGATCCTGGATGAAGTGCTGCGGGTACGGCGCAGCCGATAGCCGTCGGCCCCCAAGGCAAACGGCACCTGGCTAGGTTTGCCGGCCCCCGGCTTCAAGGTTTCAGCCGCTCGGCAAAACGAATGCGCACGCGTATAGTGAACTGAACAATCCATGAAGCATTTGTTAAATCTATTGGCGGCCATTGCGCTGCTGGTCTGGGGAACCCACCTGGTTCGCACCGGCATCCTGCGGGTTTTTGGCGCCAACCTGCGCTACGTTCTTGCGCGCAGCATCAGCAACCGTTTCACCGCAGCCCTCTCGGGCGTTGGCGTCACCGCGCTGGTGCAGTCCAGCACCGCCACGTCGCTGATCGTTTCCTCCTTCGTCGGCCAGGGTCTGGTGGCGCTGCCGCTGGCGCTGGCCGTCATGCTGGGCGCGGACATCGGCACCAGCCTGATGGCGGTGGTGTTTTCGTTTGACTTGTCCTGGCTGTCGCCGCTGTGCATTTTCGTCGGCGTGGTGCTGTTCATCTCCCGGCCGGAAACCAATGCCGGCCGCTTTGGCCGCACGCTCATTGGCCTGGGCCTGATGCTGATGGCGCTGAAACTGGTCAGCGCGTCCACCCAGGTATTGACCCAGGCGCCTGCCGTGAAAGCCCTGCTGGAGTCCCTGGGCAGCGACCTGCTGCTTGAAATCACCGTGGGCGCCTTTCTGTCGGTGGTGTCGTATTCCAGCCTGGCGGTGGTGCTGCTGACCGCCACGCTGGTCAGCACCAGCGTGATTCCGAGCGATGTCGCCCTGGGCCTGGTGCTGGGCGCCAATCTGGGCAGCGGCCTGCTGGCCGTGATCACCACGGCGCGCTCGGCCATCGAGGTGCGGCAGGTGCCGCTGGGCAACCTGCTGTTCAAGGCGCTGGGGATTGTCGTGGCCGCGCCCTTCGTCAGCCTGTGGCTGCGCCATGTCCGCCCGTATCTGGGCGAGCCGGCCACGGTGGTCGTGATGTTTCACCTGACCTTCAATGTGCTGGTGGGCCTGGTGTTCATCGGCTGGACGCAGGTGATTGCACGCTGGGTCGAAAAGCTGCTGCCCAAGCCCGAAAAAAACAACGCCAGCGGCCGGCAGCACCATCTGGACCCGTCGGCGCTGGCGACGCCTTCGCTGGCCATTTCATGCGCGGCGCGCGAAGCGCTGCACCAGGCGGACGTGGTCGAAACCATGCTGGGCGGCATGCTTGAAGTCATCCGGAAAGACGACCTGCGGCTGGCCGAAAGCCTATGCAAGATGGACGACACGGTCGATGAACTTTATTCGTCGATCAAGTACTACCTCACGAAGATTTCCCGCGAGTCGCTGGACGAGGAAGAAAGCCGCCGCTGGACCGACATCATCAGCTTCACCATCAACATGGAGCAGATTGGCGACATCATCGAGCGCGTGCTGATCGACATCGAGGACAAGAAGATCAAGCCCGGCCGTCATTTTTCCGAAGCCGGCATGGCCGAAATCACCGAACTGCATGAACGCCTGCGGGACAACCTGCGACTGGGCATGAGCGTGTTCCTGAACGGCAATGTGCGCGATGCCCAGAAGCTGCTCGAAGAAAAAGCCCGCTTTCGCGACCTTGAGCACACCTACGCCCGCACGCACCTGGGCCGGCTGTCGGCCAACACGCTGCAAAGCCAGGAAACCAGTTCGCTGCACATCGACCTGATCAGCGAACTCAAGCGCATCAACTCGCACATCTGCTCGATTGCCTACCCGATCCTGGACTCGGCCGGCGCGCTGGCGCCCAACCGCCTGCGCTCGCCCGCGCTGGCCGAAAAAACCTGAAGACGCTTCTTTTTTAATAGCACTCTGCGCTTATTGCGCTCGCGCAAAATGGCTATTTGATTAAAAAATGGGGGCGCCGGCAAGCAACTACAGCGTCAGGATGGTGCAGCCCGTGGTCTTGCGCGCTTCCAGCGTGCGGTGCGCCTCGGCCACATCGGCCAGCGCAAAACGCTGATCGATGCGGATCACGATCTTTCCGCTGGTGACCATGCCGAACAAATCGTCGGCCATCTCCTGCGTGGTTTCGCGCGTGGTGATGTGGCTGAACAGCGTCTGGCGCGTCAGGTAGAGGGATCCCTTGGCCGCCAGGAGGCCGGGCGCCACAGGGGGCACCGGGCCGGAGGCGTTGCCAAAGCTGGCCATCAGCCCGAACGGGCGCAGGCAGTCGAGCGAGCGCTCGAAGGTGTCCTTGCCGACCGAGTCATAGACCACCTTCACGCCCTGGCCGCCGGTGATTTCCTTAACGCGCGCGACGAAATCCTCGGTGGTGTAGTTGATGACGAAAGCCGCGCCATTGGCCTTGGCCAGCGCGCATTTTTCGTCAGAGCCGGCCGTGCCGATCAGCTGCAGGCCCAGGGCTTTGGCCCACTGGCAGGCAATCAGGCCGACGCCGCCGGCCGCTGCGTGAAACAGCACGAAGTCGCCCGGCAGCAAGCCGCCCTGGGGCTGGACGCGGCGCAGCAGGTATTGCGCGGTCAGGCCCTTGAGCATCATGGCCGCGCCGGTCTCGAACGAAATCGCATCGGGCAGCCTGCAGACGCACTTGGCGGGCATGACGCGCACTTCGCAGTAACTGCCCGGCGGCTGGCTGGCGTAGGCGGCTCGGTCGCCCGGCTGCAGGTGCGTGACGCCCTCGCCCACGGCCTCGACAATGCCGGACGCTTCCATGCCGAGCTGCAGCGGCATGCTCATCGGGTACAGGCCGCTGCGCTGGTACACGTCGATGAAGTTCAGGCCGATGGCCTTGTGGCGGATGCGGATCTGGCCCGGGCCGGGCTCACCCACCTGAACCTCCACCAGCTTGAGTTCTTCGGGGCCGCCGTGCTGGTCAATGCGCACGGCTTGGGAGGTCATCACGGTCATCGGTGTTTCCTTGGGTGCTGTCAGTGTGGATCAATGAAAAGGCGGGCCGCCATGGTGCCATGAATCGGGGCAGGCCGCTGCCGGCCAGCCGGTGCAAAGACCCGCCCCGATGGGAAGCCGGGGCGGCTTGTTACAGTGACGCCCATGAATCAACGCCTGACCCCTGCCACCGCCCTGCTGCTGACGCTGCCTCCTCTGCTCTGGGCCGGCAATGCGGTGGTCGGCCGCGTCGTGCACGAGCTGATTCCGCCGATGACGCTGAACTTTTTGCGCTGGGTGCTGGCGTTTGTCATTCTCTTGCCGCTGGCCTGGCGGGTGCTTCGCCCGGACAGCGCCATGTGGAGCCACTGGAAGCGCTTTTCGCTGCTCGGCCTGTTCGGCATCGGCTGCTACAACGCGCTGCAATACCTGGCGCTGCAGACCTCGACGCCGCTCAATGTGACGCTGGTGGCGTCCAGCATTCCGGTCTGGATGCTGATGGTGGGCGCTTTGTTCTTCGGCAGGCCGGTGTCGCGCCGGCAGGTGGCCGGCGCGCTGCTGTCGATTGCCGGCGTGCTGGTGGTGCTGTCGCGCGGCCGCTGGGAGCTGCTGGTGCAGGTGCGGCTGGTGCCGGGCGATCTGTATGTCCTGCTGGCCACGCTGGCCTGGGCGTTTTACAGCTGGCTGCTGTCGCAACCCAAGGAGCCGCCGGAACTTCGCCGCGACTGGGCGGCATTTTTGATGGCGCAGATTGTCTTTGGCCTGGGCTGGTCGGGCCTGTTTGCCGGCGGCGAGTGGGCGCTGGCCGATCAGCACATCAGCTGGGGCTGGCCGCTGGCCACGGCATTGCTGTACATCGCCGTCGGCCCGGCGGTGATGGCGTATCGCTGCTGGGGCATGGGCGTGCAGCGCGTCGGCCCGGCGATTGCGGGCTTTTTCTCGAACCTGACGCCGCTGTTTGCCGCGCTGCTGTCGGCGGCCTTTCTGGGCGAGTTGCCGCATCTCTACCACGCGCTGGCGTTTGGCCTGATCGTGGGCGGCATCGTGGTGTCGTCGCGGCGCTGAAGTCGAGCCGCCTTATTCCAGTTTGAAGGCCTGCCGAAAGGCACAGCAGAATTCGTCCGTTCCGCTGAGCAGCAGTGTCAGGGTGTGGCGCGGTTTTCCGGGCGATGCGGCCTGCACCACGGCCAGCCGCTGGGTCGCCGCGTCGTAGCCGATCTGCTCGGGCACGGTGTATTCGCGCAGGCCGTGCAGGTCGTAGTCCCACTCGCCGCCCTCGCCCACCGCGCCGCGCTGGCCGGGAAAAGCCCGATGCGCCCAGTCCAGCACCGCCACAATTTCGGCGTGGACCGCCGCTACCCGCTCCGGCCAGACCGATGCCACGGCCTCGAACACACCCGTGCCCTCGGTGTCTTCGCTGTAGTCAAAGCTCAGGTAATTCAGCTGCATGGCGGCATCGCCGTTCATCAAAACGTCCCCGGATAGGCTCCGCCGTCGGCGAGCACGTTCTGGCCGGTCATGTAGGCGGCCTGCGCGCTGCACAGGAAAGCGCAGATGGCGCCAAACTCTTCGGGCGTTCCGTAGCGGCCGGCGGGGATTTGCGCCTGTTGCGCGCGGCGGATCTCCTCGATGCTCTTGCCAGATTTTTCAGCGCTGGCGCGCACCGTGGTGGCGATGCGGTCGGTGTCGAACTTGCCGGGCAGCAGGTTGTTGATGGTGACGCCTTGCGCCGCAAGTTTGGTGCGCGCCACGCCGGCGACAAAGCCGGTCAGGCCGCTGCGCGCGCCGTTGGACAGGCCCAGGATGTCAATCGGCGACTTGACCGAGCTGGAGGTGATGTTGACGATGCGGCCAAAACCGCGCGCGGCCATGCCATCGACCGTGGCCTTGATCAGTTCTATCGGCGTGAGCATGTTGGCATCGACGGCCTTGATCCAGTCGCCGCGCTCCCAGTCGCGAAAGTCGCCCGGCGGCGGGCCGCCCGCGTTGGTCACCACGATGTCGAAATCCCTGCGCACGGCAAAAACGGCGGCCCGGCCTTCAGCGGTGGTGATGTCTGCGGCAACAAATTGCACGTTTGCGCTTGCTGGACGGGCGCCGTCAGCTATTAGTTTACTAGCAGCGGCCTGCAGCACTTCAACGCCGCGCGCCACGATGAGCACATGCACGCCTTCGCGCACCAGCGCCTGCGCGCAGCCAAAGCCCAGCCCCTTGCTGGCGCCGCACACCAGCGCCCATTTACCGGCAATGCCCAGATCCATGTTGATTCCTTCAAAAATGCAAAGTTTGCTCGCCCTAGCGGGCCGAGCGCGTGAACACAAAAATCCCGGCAATCACCAGCACCGTGCCGGCGGCCACCCAGGCGGTGAAGGGCTCGCCCAGGATCACCACGCCCATCAGGATGGTGGACAGCGGGCCGATCATGCCGGTCTGCGCGGTCAGGCTGGCGCCTATGCGTTCAATCGCCATCATCACCATCAGCACCGGCACGGCGGTGCATAGCGTGGCATTCAGGACCGACAGCCAGATCACCTCCGGCGCGACGGCAGCGGCGCTCAGCGGGCGCAGCAGCGCGAACTGCAGCAGGCAGCACAGGCAGGCCACCGTGGTGGCCAGACCAACCAGCCGCATCGAGCCCAGACGCCTGACCATCTCGCCGCTGTACACCAGGTACAGCGCATAGCTGACGGCGCTGCCGAACACCAGCAGCGCACCCCAGGCGGCATGGCGGCCCTGCAGCGTGATCTCATGGCCGAACACCAGCGTCACGCCCGAGTAGCTGATGGCCATGCCGACGATGTGCGGCATGGCAATGCGGCGCTGGTACAGCACCAGGCCGAGCAGCAGCACCAGCGTCGGGTTGAGGTACAAAATCAGCCGCTCCAGCGAGGCGCTGATGTGCGCCAGGCCGGCAAAGTCCAGGAAACTGGCCAGGTAGTAGCCGGTAAAGCCGAGCCAGAGCACGCCCAGCCAGTCCTTGCGCGCAAGCGGCGCCTTGCCCCGGCTGGCCCACCAGGCCATGAGCGCAAAAATCGGCAACGCAAACAGCATGCGGTACATGATCAGCGTGACCGCATCCACGCCATGCCGGTACGCCAGCTTGACGATGATCGCCTTGCCGCTGAAGGCAATCGCGCCGCAACTGGCCAGCAGCAGGCCAGCCGCTATGCTTTTAGGAGCTGCTTGTGCTTGTGCTGCTTGCGCAGGAGGCCTGCTTGATTCAGAAATGGTGTTCAAGGTGCTGCCCGCTCGCCATGGCCGGGTTGCCTGCAAAATCCGGCATTGTTCATACCGGCAAGTTTGACACGGGCAGCCGGGCAGGCGTCATCGAACATTGGCGCGGCGCTCCCCGTCATTGCAGACGACTTGGCTTTGGCCAGCGGCATGGCGCGGCACATCTGCATCGCCCATAAAAAAACGGCACCCGAAGGTGCCGTTTTTGGCAAGGCCGGTCAAAGCCTGGGCGTCACTCTTCGACGAAGGCTTCTTCGCGCTTGTTCTTCACCGCAGGCAGCATCACGATGATGATCATCAGCACTGCGGCAGCCAGCAGGCCGGCGGACAGCGGACGGGTCACGAACACGCTCCAGTCGCCGCGCGACAGCAGCAGCGCCCGGCGCAGGTTTTCTTCCATCATTGGCCCCAGGATGAAGCCGAGCAGCAGCGGCGCCGGTTCACAGCCCAGCTTGACGAAGCTGTAGCCAATGATGCCGAACAGGCCCACCATCCAGACGTCCCAGGTGTTGTTGTTGGTCGAGTACACGCCAATGGCGCAGAACAGCACGATGGCCGGGAACAGGTAGCGGTAAGGCACGGTCAGCAGCTTGATCCAGATGCCGATCAGCGGCAGGTTCAAAATCACCAGCATCGCATTGCCGATCCACATCGAGGCGATCAGGCCCCAGAACAGTTCGGGGTTGCTGGTCATGACCTGCGGGCCGGGCTGGATGTTGTGAATCGTCATGGCGCCCACCATCAGGGCCATCACGGCGTTGGGCGGAATGCCCAGCGTCAGCAGCGGAATGAACGAGGTTTGCGATCCGGCATTGTTGGCCGACTCAGGCGCCGCCACACCGCGGATGTTGCCCTGGCCGAATCGCACTTCGCCCGGTTTCATCTTCATTTTCTTTTCCAGCGCGTAAGCTGCAAAAGCCGCCAGCAAGGCACCGCCGCCAGGCAGGATGCCCAGCGCAGAGCCCAGGAAAGTGCCGCGCAGCACGGCCGGCGTCATGTCCTTGAAATCCTGCTTGGTGGGGAACAGGCCCGACACGCCGGCGGTGAACACTTCGCGTTCATGCTCGGGCTGGGCCAGGTTGCTGATGATCTCGCCGTAGCCGAACACGCCCATGGCAATTACCACGAAGCCGATGCCGTCGGTCAGTTCGGGAATGTCAAAGCTGAAGCGCGCCACGCCCGAGTTCACGTCGGTACCGACCAAGCCGAGCAGCAAGCCCATCACGATCATCGCAATCGCCTTGAGCAAGGAGCCCGAAGCCAGCACCACGGCGCCGATCAGGCCCAGGGTCATCAGCGCAAAGTATTCGGCCGGGCCGAACTTGAAGGCCAGTTCGGTCAGCGGAGGCGCAAACGCCGCCAGGATCAGCGTGCCAACGCAGCCGGCGAAGAACGAGCCCAGGCCGGCGGCAGCCAGTGCCGGCCCCGCTCGCCCTTTCCTGGCCATCTGGTAGCCGTCAATGCAGGTGACGACCGAGGACGACTCTCCGGGCAGGTTCACCAAAATAGCGGTGGTCGAGCCGCCGTATTGCGCTCCGTAGTAAATGCCGGCCAGCATGATCAGGGCCGACACCGGAGGCAGCGCGTAGGTGGCGGGCAGCAGCATGGCGATGGTGGCGACCGGGCCGATGCCGGGCAGCACGCCGATCAGCGTTCCCAGAATACAGCCGACCAGGCAGTACAGCAGGTTGATCGGCGTGAAGGCCACGCCGAAACCCAGCGACAAGTGTTCGAACAATTCCATTTTTTTATCTCCTTAGCCGGTGATGAACGTGGGCCATACCGGGAACTGCAGCTTGAGCGCCAGGACGAAAGCGACATAACTGCCCGCCGCCAGGATCGTGGCCAGGATGAAGGTGTTCTTCACCTTCCAGCCGGCTTCGGCCATGCTGGCAATGAACGTCAGCGCGTAAATGGCCACGATCAGGCCCATGGCGGGAAGACCAAAGTACGGCAGGCCAGCCAGCAGCGCACCAAACACCAGGTTGGCCAGAATAATCAGGCACAGCGGCTTCCAGGCCCATTTGCCAATCTTGTCGCCACCCACGGTTTCGACCACCAGCGCCGTCAGGGTAATGCCCGCGCCCAGAATCGTCATCAGAACGCCCAGGTACAGCGGAAAATAGCCCGGTCCCATGCGCGCGCCGTTGCCCACGTTGTAGGTCGTTGCCCCCCAGGCAAACGCCACCCCGACGCCCATGAACATGAGCCCGGAAAAAAAGTCTTTTTGACTCTTGATATTCACGGTTTTGTCTCCTCTATAAAGAATGAATCGCTGGATTGTGCATTCAAAGGCCGTGGCAATGAATGTGGCTTTCACCTACATGGGGGTTACCCCTAGGCAGCCGGCACAAGCCCGAAAATCCCGGAGACAGGCCGGGCTTTTTCAGCCACGAATGCAATCAGGACAAGGGCGGCGTGGTGGCCAGGATTTCTTCCAGCGTGGTCAAGCCTTCAGCTACTTTCAAGGCTCCGGCCAGCCGCAGCGGACGCATGCCTTCGCTGATGGCCTGGCGGCGCAGCGCGTCCATGTTGGGCTCTTTTGAAACCTTCTCCTTGAAGGCTTCGGTCACCGTCAGCAATTCATACAGCCCCATCCGTCCCCGAAAACCGGTCATGCGGCAATCGACGCAGCCCACCGGCTTGTAAGGCCGGTAACTGCCGGTGATCTGCCAGGGCTTGACCAGCTCGGCCAGCGTTTCGCGCCTGGCGTTTTCATCCGGCTGGCGGCAGCTGCCGCACAGGGTGCGCACCAGCCGCTGCGCCAGCACGCCGAGCAGGGTCGCGTTGATCAGGTAGTTCGGCACGCCCAGCTCCATCAGCCGCGAGACCGCCGAGGGCGCGTCGTTGGTGTGCAGCGTGCTGAACACCAGGTGGCCGGTGAGCGCGGCCTGCACGGCCATTTCGGCGGTCTGCAAATCGCGGATTTCGCCCACCATGATGATGTCCGGGTCCTGCCGCATCAAGGAGCGCAGGCCTTCGGGAAAGCCGAAGTTCAGCATCGGCTGGACCTGCGTCTGGTTGAAGGCCGGCTCGATCATCTCAATCGGGTCTTCAATCGTGTTGATGTTGACCTCTTCGGTCGCCAGTCGTTTCAGCGTCGAATACAGCGTGGTGGTCTTGCCCGAGCCGGTCGGGCCGGTCACCAGCACGATGCCGTGCGGGCGCTTGACGAGCTGCTCCCAGCGCTCGGCGTCGTGCCGTGAAAACCCCAGCGCATCGAGGTTCTTGACGGTGGTGTCGGGGTCGAAAATGCGCATCACCATCTTTTCGCCAAAGGCCGTGGGCAGCGTGGACAGGCGCATTTCCACCTCGTCGCCGCGCGGGTTGCGCGTCTTGATGCGGCCATCCTGCGGCCGGCGCTTTTCCACCACGTCCATGCGCCCCAGCAGCTTGATGCGCGCCGTCATGGCGTTGTGAACGCCCATGGGCAGCTGGTACACCGGATGCAGGATGCCGTCGATGCGAAAGCGGATCACGCCCTGCTCGCGCCTAGGCTCCAGGTGGATGTCGCTGGCGCGCTGGTCAAAGGCGTACTGCCAGAGCCAGTCCACCACCTGCACCACGCCCTGGTCGTTGGCGTCGAGCTGCCGGTTGCTCTTGTTCAGCTCCACCAGCTGCTCGAAGCTGGCCGTGCTGGAGCCGCCGCTCGACTTGAGCGCGGCCTTGACCGATTTGGCGAGCGCGAAAAACTCGGCCGTGAACTTGCTGATCTCCAGCGGATTGGCCACCACCAGGCGCACGCTGCGCTTGGACTGGCGCTCGACCTCGGGCACCCAGTCGGTGACGAACGGGTCGGACGTGGCAATCACCAGCTCGTGCGCCGTGACCTGCACCGGCAGCACCTTGTGGCGCTCGGCATACACGGCCGACATGGAATCGGCCACCTTGCCCACATCGACCTTGAGCGGGTCGATGCGCAAATACTGCAGGCCCGCGCAGCCGGCCAGCCACTGGCTGATGGTTTCCACATCCAGCGGCTTGCCGTCGGCCACGCGCGTCATGCCGATGCTCGCCAGCCTGACGATGGGGTGCTGGGCGCTTTGCACCTGCGCACAGCGGGCAATGGTGCGTTGCGCGTCAACGGCGCTGATGATGCCGTCTTCCCCCAGCCATTCGACCAGCTTGCGCCAGTCCAGCGGGCCGGCATGCCGCCTGTGAGCGGGAGAATTCAGGGGTGGTTTGGGGGGCATGACGGCGCTCATGGAAGGCACTTTAAAGGACAGGCTGTTTTAAAAATGAAGCTTTACACCACCGGCTTGAAAAGCCGCAGCCACTTTTTGGCCGGCAAGTCCCAGCGCGATTCGATCACGCCAGCGCGCTGGAGCAGCTCGGCGCGCTCCGGCCGCGTCGGCTCGAACTGGGCCATGACCACCGTGTTGCCTTCGCGCGTCGGCCTGAAGGCCCAGATCGACTCCGGGCCAAAGGCCTCGGCCATCCTGGTCAGCGACTCCTCGAAGCTCGAATCCCGGCCGAACAGGTTGACCGTCATGATGCCGTCCTCGGTCAGCAGGTCGCGGCAGTTGGCATAAAAATCGGCGTCGTCGAGCACCGGCGCGGCCGCTTCATGGTCGTACAGGTCCACATGCAGCAGATCGACCGTGCCGTGGTGCGCGGTTTTTTTGATTTCATCGGCGGCATCGGCCTCGATGACATGCAGCCTGGCGTCATCGCGCGGCAGCTTGAACCAGATCCGGCAGGCGCTGACGACCTGCGGGTTGATCTCGATGGCGGTGGTTTTCATGCGCAGCTTCTTGTAGCAGAACTTGGTCAGCGCGGCCGACCCGAGCCCGAGCTGCATGGCGTGCTTCTTGGCGACCGTTTCGGCGTCGAGGAACAAGAGGCCGGCCATCATGCGCTGCACATACTCCAGTTCGATGTCGTAGGGCGCGTCGCGCAGCATCGAGCCCTGCACCCACTCGGTGCCCAGGTGCAGGAAGCGCACATCGCCGTAATCCGAAAAGTTGACTTCGGGCAGGTTCGAAGGAGGGGTCGCGTTGTCTTTTTTTGCCATGGGCTTGATCCTGATTCTGGTGATGGGCCTTGTGGCACACAGCCCGCTATTTTCGCCTTATGGCTGTTGACCGGCGCAATCAGGCGCGTCGCTGGCATGCACATGTTTGCGCAGGCGCAATAAAGCCTGTGCCTCGCGCAGCCCGGCGCGCGCCAGTATCTCGTCCTCGGGCACGCCGGCATCCAGCCAGCGAACGATGCACGAGTTGCGCAGCGTCATCGGACCGGCATGGGCCAGCACGGTGTCGGGGTAGCGCGGCCCCAGGGTGCTGCTGACATGGCGGTTGGCCAGGTGAAACAGCGCGCGCGGCGTCAGCCGGCCGGCCTTTTTGCGCGAGACAAACAGCGGCGTGCCGGCGTCCTGCGGCAGCGGCAGCGTGGCGCGCACCGTCAGCCAGGCCAGCACGGCGGCGCTGGCTTCGGCGGGCAGCGTGATGCGCCGGTCCTGCGCCTTGCGGGCGCCGCTGAGGTCGAGCATGACGGCCGCATCGGTCAAACCGGCTTCGGTTTCCCCCGCAGGCCACAACTCGCCCACGCCATGGCTGGAGGCCAGCCGGGGATGCCGCACGTCGCCGATGTCCAGCCCCGCCAGCTCGGCCACGGTCAGCGCCGACTGCATCATCAGCCGCAAGATTGCCTGGTCGCGCACTTCGAGCCACGGCTGGTCCGGCGGCGGCGGGTCAATCGGCGGCGGCACGGCCTGCAGCAGCGCATCCCAGTCGATGGCGTGAAAGACCAGCGAATCCATCTGCTCGGTCGGCGACACCGACGCGCCGGCATCGACCGGGTTGTCTTCAACCCACTGCTGCGCCTGGGCAAAGGCATAGATTTTTTTCAGCACCCGGTAGTAGCGGCGCTGGGTCACGGTGCTGACATGCAGCATGCCGCGCGCCTGTCCGCGCGGGCTCAGCGCTTCGAGGTAGGCGCGCACATCGGGCGATTTGGCCTGGTTCCAGGCCAGCGGGCCGTGCGCCAGCAAATACTCGGTCCAGCCGGCCCAGAGCGAATGGTAGGAAGCCAGCGAGCGCGGCGACAGGCCGCCCCTGCGCTGCGCGGCGCGCTCAAGCGCCCAGGCCTTGAAAACGCCCTCGGCGGTGGAAGGAAGCGGCAATGTGCTCATTGATTCAGACCAATCCATGTTTCTCGAAAACCTCGCGCCACGCGGCGAGCTTGCGCTCGAACGACCAGGACGCATTCGCCGGGCTGGTAGACGGCAGCCGATACACCGGCAGGCCCAGCAATTCGGTGTGGCGTGCATGCTTGAAACTTTCGCCGCCGTTGTGCGCAATCGCCTGCAATTCGGGACACCAGCGCCGCAGCTGCGCAAAATCATTCACCACCGGCTTGCGGATGCTGCTGTCCAGGCTGCCTTCGCGCTCGCAGGCCGCATACACGTCCCACACGCCCAAACCTCTGGCCAACAGCCATTCGCTACGAATTTTATAGCTATCAGCGCCCGTGGGCATTGCGCAAGATGGCCAAATGGCTTGCAAAATTCGCCAAAACTGGTTTTGCGGATGGCCGTAGTACTGCTGCGCCGCCAGGGACGCCGCACCCGGAAAGCTGCCCAGGATCAGCAGCCGGGTGTTGCTGGACACCAGCGGCGCCAGGCCGGTCAGCACGGCACCAGCCCCCTGAGCTTGGGAAAAGCCTGCAGCGCGTTGGCCGTGGTCGCCAGCGCCAGCGATTCATCGGGCATGCCGCGCAGTTGCGCCAGTACGCTGGCGATGCGCGGCAGTTCGCCCGGCTCGTTGCGGCCCTGGCCTTGCCCGTCTTCCCGCTGCCGGGCCGTGCGGTAAATCCAGTGCGGCGCAATGTCGGGCGAGTCGGTTTCCATCACCAGCGCGTCCAGCGGCAACCCGCTGGCCAGGCGCCTGATCTGCAAGGCCGACTCAAACGTCACGTTGCCGCCAAAACCGAGTTTCAGCCCCAGCTTGATAAATTCCGCTGCCTGTTGCTCGCTGCCGTTGAAGGCGTGGCCGATGCCAAGCCAGCCGCCTTCGGGCTTGAGTTCGCGCAGGTGCTTGAGCAGCTTGTCGGCCGAGCGCCGCACATGCAGCATCACCGGCAGGCCGTGCTTGCGCGCCAGCTTGAGCTGCTCGCGGTAAAAAAATTCCTGGCGTTCGCGCATCGGGCTTTGCTTGAGCGCCGGCGCGAAATAATCAAGCCCGATCTCACCGACCGCCACCAGTCGCGGGTCGTCTTTTCGCAGGGCCAGCTCCGCATCCAGCGCCTGCAAATCGGCATCCCGGGCCTCGGGCACGCACAGCGGGTGAATGCCCAGCGCGTAGCTGTCCGAGAACCGGTGCGCCAGCAGCCGGACCGCCTCGAAGTTGCCCACCGCCACGGCCGGCAGGACGCAATGCATCACGCCGCCAGCCGCCGCCCGCGCCCGGACATCGGCCAGGTCGGCGGAAAACTCGGAGGCGTCGAGATGGCAGTGCGTGTCGATCCAGGATGTCATGCAATAAACAAAAGAGAAGTCGTCAGCCGTTTTCGGAACATTGAAACACAAGTGAACACGACACGGCCACGCCTTGCATCCAGGCCCGCAAACCGCGCCTGCGCCAAGGCCGTTGCCGGGAGTAGCCTCTTCGGGTCATGGCATGAATTGAAACAAACCGAAAGCAGTTGTTACAGCCGGCCTTCGCGGATTTTCCAGGGGGTGCAGCAAACCGGAAATCGTGATACGGTGCATTCCTTGTCCCGTCAGTTCTTGACATTACCCTTACAGGTGAACGGATGCGAAGGCCTGCCCTTTACAGTAGCTCCAGCCGTACCGGCCACGCGCTGACTGATTCTGCGGACGCGTCCCCAACGGCCCCGGCTTCAAGCACATCAGGAAACGGCGCACCGCCTCCTCCCAGCCCGGCCAAACCTCCTTCACGCGCCACGCGCTTCATGCGCCATGTTGCGGCGCACAACATCCGCCTGCTCTGGTCGATGGTCGGACTGCTGGCCTTGATGCTGGCCATCAGCCTGTCTTTCTCGCTGCACCCGCCCGGCCACAAGCTGACCCAGAAGGACATCAACGCAGCGGTGCTGAAAACCCTGGAAACCACGGTCCTCCCTTCGCCGGCGGCCAAGGCCTACGACGCCATCATTCCTTCGGTCGTGCGCGTGGTGGGGCTGGGCAAGCCCGTCAAGAGCAAGGATGGCGACGAGCATTCGGACCGCAGCGTCGGCACCGGCGTGGTCATCGTGGACAAGGGCATTATCCTGACCAACCTGCATGTGGTGCAGGGCGCCGAAACCATCAAGGTCACCTTTTCCGATGGCCTGGAGTCCACCGCCAGCATCACCGGCGTGCAGCCGGAAAACGACCTGGCGGTGCTGCAGGCGCACAAGATTCCCGACGACATGATTGCCGCCACGCTGCGCTCCACCGCCGACCTGGCGCCCGGCGACCAGGTGGTGGCGGTGGGCTATCCCTTCGGCATCGGGCCATCGGCTTCCAGCGGCGTCATCTCGGGGCTGGGGCGCACCTTCCGCTCGCCCGAGGGCAAGCAGCAACTCACCAACCTGATCCAGTTCGATGCGGCCGCCAATCCCGGCAACTCGGGCGGCCCGCTGGTCACCATGGACGGCGAGGTGATCGGCATCGTGACGGCCATCTACAACCCCAACCAGCAGCGCTCCTTTGTCGGCATCGGTTTTGCCGTGCCGATTGAAAACGCCGCCTCGGCAGCCGGCGTGCCTCCTTTCTGAAAGGCTTTTTTCATGGATTCCAACCGCTTTGAGCAGCCGCCCGCCGGCCACGACACCGCGCAGCTGATGGAGCAAATCCTCTACGAGGTCAAGCGCGTGGTGGTCGGGCAGGACCGCTTCCTGGAGCGCGTCATGGTCGCCATCCTGGCGCAGGGCCACCTGCTGGTCGAAGGCGTTCCCGGGCTGGCCAAGACGCTGACGGTCAAGACCCTGGCCAACACCATTCAAGGCGACTTCAAGCGCATCCAGTTCACACCCGACCTGGTGCCGGCCGACCTGGTGGGCACGCGCATCTACAACCAGAAAACCGGCGATTTCAGCACCTCGCTGGGGCCGGTGTTCACCAATTTGCTGCTGGCCGACGAGATCAACCGCGCGCCGGCCAAGGTGCAAAGCGCGCTGCTCGAAGTGATGCAGGAGCGCCAGGTGACGATTGCCGGCATCAGCCACAAGGTGCCCTCGCCTTTCCTCGTCATGGCGACGCAGAACCCGATTGAAACCGAAGGCACCTACCCGCTGCCCGAGGCGCAGGTGGACCGCTTCATGATGAAGGTGCTGGTCGATTACCCGAGCGACGAGGAAGAGTTCGTCATCGTCCAGCGCGTCACCGGCCCGAAGGTAGAAGTGGCGGCGGTGGCGACCACCGAGCAGCTGGCCGCGCTGCAGGCCGAATGCCGGCGCGTCTATGTCGATCCGTCGCTGGTGCAGTACGCCGTGCGGCTGGTGTCAGCGACCCGCGACCCGGCAAAACATGGGCTCGATGAACTGGCCCGCTTCATTACCTTTGGCGCCAGCCCGCGCGCCACCATCAACCTGACCGAAGGCGCCCGGGCGCTGGCCATGCTGCGCGGGCGCGGCTACGCGCTGCCCGAAGACATGGCGGACCTGATCCCCGACGTGCTGCGCCACCGGCTGGTGCTGTCGTATGAAGCGCTGTCCGAAGGTTTTTCGGCCGACCAGATCGTCGGCCGGATCATGGCCAAGATTCCGCCACCCGCCAAACCCTTAGCCCATGAAAAACTCGCTGCGTAGTAGAGCCCCCACGCTCCCCACTTCGTGTGGTTCGCTGCCCCCCGAGGGGGCCGCCCCGCCTGCGGCCTGGCAAAGCCAGTTCCGCGGCCGGTACTTGGACGACCGGGGAATGCGCCATGCCTAAGCTTTCACAAGTTGTACAGACGCCGGCCTCCTCAACCCCTGCCGAAAGCGCGGACCAGTTGCTGCGCCGGCTCGAATGGACAGTGCTGCGCCGCCTCGACGGCCTGCTGCAGGGCGACTACCGCACGCTGCTGCGCGGCACCGGCATGGACCTGGCCGACCTGCGCGAATACCAGTACCACGACGACGTGCGGCATATCGACTGGAACGTGACGGCGCGGCTGCAGCAGCCGCATGTGCGCGTGTTCACCGAAGACCGCGAGATGAGCGCCTGGTTCCTGCTCGACCTGAGCCCGTCGATGGATTTCGGCTCCAGCGAGCAACGCAAGCGCCACGTATTAACCGACTTCGTCGCCGTGCTGGCACGCATGCTGACGAAGCACGGCAACCGCGTGGGTGCGCTGCTTTATGGCGCCGGCGTCGATGCGGCCATCCCGGCGCGCGGCGGGCGCCAGCATGTGCTGCACCTGCTGCACACCCTGCGCACGCGCCCCGAAGCCGCCAGCGCCGGCGCGACCCGCCTGCATGAACTGCTGGAGTCGGCCGCCAAGCTGGTGCGCCGGCGCTCCACGCTGTTCGTGGTGTCCGACTTCATCACCGAAGCCGGCTGGGAAAAGCCGCTGGGACTGCTGGCCCAGCGGCACGAGGTCGTCGCCGTGCGGCTGCTCGACCCGCTGGAGCTGGAATTGCCCGACCTGGGCCTGATTCCGATCACGGACGCCGAAACCGGCGAGCAGTTGCTCGTCGATACCCATGACGCCGGCTTTCGCAGGCGCTTTGCGCGCATCGCGGCCCAGCGCGAAGCCGAGTTGCGCCAAGCCCTGGCGCGGGCCGGCGTGGACACGCTCGAACTCTCGACCGATGACGACCTGGCAGGCGCCATCATGCGTTTTACCGACCTGCGCAAACAGCGCAGCCGTTTATCCGGTGCCCATGCGGCGGCAGGCAGGCTGCCGGCCCACCTGGCGCACGCCGGCTGAACCCTGCGTGAAGGAACTGCCATGAACCTTCCCGTCAACTTCCTCTGGCCCCAGTTCCTGTGGCTGCTGCTGGCGCTGCCGCTGCTGGTGGCGGTGTATGTGTGGTTGCTGCGGCGCAAGAAAAAGATGGCCCTGCGCTACGCCAGCCTGTCCATCGTGCGCGAAGCTATTGGGACGGGCCAGAGCGTTCGCCGGCACATTCCGCCGCTGCTGTTCCTGCTGTCGCTGGCGGTCATGCTGGTGGCCGCTTCGCGCCCGCTGGCCGTCATCACCCTGCCCTCGCAAAACGAAACCATCATCCTGGCCATGGACGTGTCGGGCAGCATGCGCGCCACCGATGTCCTGCCCAACCGGCTGGTGGCCTCGCAAAATGCCGCCAAGGCTTTCCTGGCCGATCTGCCGCGCAATGTGCGGGTCGGCGTGGTGGCCTTTGCCGGCACCGCCGCCGTGGTGCAGCCGCCCACCGTGAGCCGCGAAGACCTGACGGCGGCGATTGACAAGTTCCAGTTGCAGCGCGGCACGGCCATTGGCAACGGGATCATCGTGTCGCTGGCCGAACTGTTCCCCGAAGCCGGCATTGACCTGGAGTCGATGGAAAACAACCGGGAACGCAAGCACGGCCTGTCGCTGGACCAGGCCGGAAAAGACGACGGGAACGGCAAGAAAGCCTTCACCCCGGTTGCGCCCGGCTCCTACACCTCGGCCGCGATCATCCTGCTGACCGACGGCCAGCGCACCACCGGCATCGATTCGCTGGACGCCGCCAAGGTGGCCGCCGACCGGGGCATCCGCGTCTATACCGTGGGCGTGGGCACGGTCGAAGGCGAAACCATCGGTTTTGAAGGCTGGTCGATGCGCGTCAAGCTCGACGAGGAAACCCTCAAGGGCATTGCCCGCGCCACCCAGGCCGAATACTTTTATGCCGGCACGGCAACCGATCTGAAAAAGGTTTACCAAACCCTGAGTTCGCGGCTGACGGTGGAAAAAAAGGAAACCGAGATCTCGGGGCTGCTGGCACTGGCCGCCGCCGTCCTCGGCCTGCTGTCGGCCAGCCTGTCGCTACTGTGGTTCAACCGGATTCTTTGACTTCTCCGGGTTCACCACGTTTGGGCGCCCCGCATGGACGGCAGCCGGATTCCAGCGCTGACACGCTGTTTTTATGGCAAAAACAGCCTTTCGCGAAATACCAGCGCGCGCATATAGCTACTGTTTTTATAGCAAATCACTTCCTGGTGGTTTTTCTCTTGCGTGGCGCGGCAGCCGTGGGCGCTTTCGGCATCAGCGCATCGGTCCAGGCCTTGGTCATCTCTTTGGTGTTTTTGGCCGCTTCCCGCTTGACGGCGGCCGTGGCCTGCGCGCGGGCCGCGCCGGCGATCTTGTTGGCACCGCTCAGGAACATGCTCATAAACGGATTTTTCATGACAGAACTCCTTTCAAAAAAAGTCTATTTCGACGAAAACAAATTCGCCAGCGCTAATAAAACAATTCGGCCAGATCGACCGTCGAACGCCTGCCGATCTCGCCATGGTTCGCCTCCAGCCAGCCCCTGGCCCGCTCGCGGCCCAGGTTTCTCAGCAGTTCAAAAAACTGCATGTTCGCCGCCAGCTTGGTTTCGGTCTTGAACTCGTTCATCTGCTCCGGGGCGTCAATCACATGAAAGTTCGTCTGGACAAGGCGCCGTTCAAAGCGTCCGATGCGAAAAAACGATTCCTTTGCATACTCGCGCGCATGGGCAAACATGCGCATTTCCCGCAAAAAGGTGGAATTGAAGGCCAGCTCCAGCACCCGGTCCTTGATTTCCTGGGCGCTGTGCGGTGTGCCCTTGTGCTTCATGGGGGTGAGCAGCACCATCAGGATATCGCTGCTCTTGCATTCGTAGAACAGCGGATAGACCGCCGGATTGGCGGCATAGCCCCCGTCCCAGTAAGGCTCTCCGTCGATTTCGACCGGCCGCGCCATGGTCGGCAGGCAGGCCGAGGCCAGGATGGCTTCGGCGCTGATCTCGGGTGAGCGGAACAGCCGCACCTTGCCGGAGTTCGCATTCGTGGCGGCAATGAACAGCTTGACCGGGCTGTCGCCGCGCAGGCGCTCAAAATCGACCTGCGCCAGAAGAATGTCGCGCAAGGGGTTGAGATCGAAGGGGTTGAGCTGGTGCGGCGAAAAATAGTGCGCCCAGTGCATCATCATTTTCAGGGCGGGAAGCAGGCTGACGTTCTGGCCATCCAGGGACGGCACGGCCACCTCGAACGGCAGGCTGTCCGCCACCGAGGTCCAGAACCTGTGCAGCGCAGCGCGTGCGCCATCGCGGCCGCCGTCATTCAAGCCGTGGGCCAGAACGACGGCATTCATGGCGCCGGCACTGGTGCCGCTGACGCCTTCAAAGTCAACTCGGCCGTCTTCGAGCAGATGGTCCAGCACACCCCAGGTGAATGCACCGTGGGCGCCGCCGCCTTGCAAGGCCAGGCTGATGGGCTGTGGGCTACGTCTTTCAAAAAGCAAAGGCGCCTCCTGTCTGTCGTTATGCAATGCAATGGATGAACAAGCCCTTGGCTTCGGGGCAACGCATTCGGCGTGCCGGCCGCTTTCAACGCCCGGCTGAAACATGAATATGTTGCAGTGCAGCATACCATTGGACACACCCATCCGGCATGTCAGGAAATGTCCTGACAGGTCGAGAGGCGAGCGCTCAGCAGGCGCGGCGCCGGGTCACGCCGTCACATGGCATTCGCGCCGCAGCAGGGCCAGCGCATCCTTGAGCGCATAGGTTGAATCGCTTTGCAGCGTGGACTGGGCCTCGTCCATGAAGTCGGCCCACAGTTGGAGGTAGGCGTCCTGGTGCTGGACCGGGGCATGCTCCAGGATGTACTGGCGGGCCAGTTCCGGGCTGAAGGCGGCCTTGGCGCCCGGTTTTTGGATCTTGCGGACCAGGGCGGTTGCGGCTTTTTCGCTCAGGATCGTCTTGGGTGCGGCACCGGCCGCGACGCAGACCATCAGCGTCAGCAGCGAGCCGTCGTCGCAGTTGCCTCCGGTGACCTTGTCCCACGCCTGGGAGACGGAGCGTTCATGGTGGTCCATCTCGCTGGCGATGTCCTCGACCCAGAAATAGCGGCCCAGCAGCGGCGGATGATGGTCTTCGCTGTCGTTGGCGAACAGCGCCCGGACGGTCAGCGCGCTGTCCAGGATCTGCGGCAGGTCGGCCTGCACCGATTGCAGCACGGCCTGCACCACGTCCCTGAATTCATCGGGCAGGTTCGCAGGCAGCGCGAGCGATAGCGTCAGCGACCGGGCGCTGGCGCTGCTGGTTTTTCCGGCCTGCACGGCGGTGCGGGTTTTGGCCGCTCGGTACTTCTTGCGCAGCGCGGCGACCATTTTTTCAAACTCGACCCAATCGGGCATCTCGGTGCGCCGGGTGGCCATTGCCAGCAGCGCGGTGCGGATCACCGCCTCGGCGTGGGTGTGCGCCTCTTCGAGTTCCTCGGCGTCCATGCCCAGTTCCCCGGCCAGCCAGATGGCGGCGTCCTTTTCCTGCTGCAGCGGCCTGCGCCTGGCGAGTTCGGCCTGGTAGTCGGCAAAGCTCTTCAGCGACCACTCGGCCAGCCCTTTGGGCGGGCCGCCAGCCTCGGCACCGCTGTCCAAGCTGGCATGAAAGACGGTGCTCTCGGGCAGCGCCAGCAAGGCCTTGAGCAGGTCCGATCCGCCCTTGGAGCGCGACAAAAACGAATGGTCGCGCAGCGATTCGGCGGCCTGCCGCAAGTCACCGCCGCAACTGCTTTGCAGGTACAGGCTGACCAGGTTGACGATGCGGTCCTTCGCTTTTTCAAGGTCGGGCCGCAGGAACTCGTTGCCGAAGTAGCGCGCAATCTGCACCATGCCCTTGGGCGCATCGGTGCGGATGGCGTCAAGTTTTTCGCGGTCGATGATGCCGTTTTGCACGCCGAACTGCAGCGCCTTTTCAAAGAACGGGCGCGCATCGTAGAGCGAGACCGAAGCGGGCGAAGTCGGCGAAGCAGTCGGAGCGGTGGCTGAAGGGTGCATGGGCATCGTGAAATAGGGTTGCGGTGCGGGCCGGGCCGGCCTCAGATGGCCGATTCCTCGTCCGACTCGCGGGCCGCCGGCGTGGCCCGGCCCCGGTCGGTGTCGCCGGTCTCGACCTTGCCGTCGTCGTCCTGCATCTCGTCGTCCTCTTCCTCGTCAAGGCCAAGATCATGCGCGCGCGCCTTGGCCCGCAGCACGGTGAGCATTTCGATGAACAGGTCCGGGATCTCGTAGCGCAGCAGCCAGGCCAGCTCCATCCAGTCATGGTCGGAAATCTCGTCCTGTTCGACACGCGGTTTTTCATAGGCCACCGCCTGCAGGTCGGCCTTGGAACGCAGCTCGCCGGTGTCCTTCATCGCATCGAAGGTGCCGTTGCAGGCAAAGGCCTCGATGCGGTCCCATTTCTCGGTGAAATAGTCGGCCAGCGCTTCGCTGCCGCCTTCGAGGTCGCCGATGGCCGTCAAAAACTCCAGCGGATCGGCGTCTTCGCGAAAAATGATGGCGTTCATCATGCCGCGCAGGTGGGTGCGCGTCAGGTCCTTGTACTGCTTTTCAATCACCACCGCGCGCGCGAACTGCTCGGGCGTGACCAGCAGGTTGACGATGGATTCTTTCGAGTTGTCGTATTCGCGGATGACCGCCAGGATGTCCTTGGCCGGCAGCAGGTCCAGCACCACCATCAGCGCGCTATCACCCTCGGTGTCGGCCAGCTCGACCAGCGCGGACTCGGCGCCCACGATGTCGCCGGCGGCAATCAGGGTCTGGGTTTTTTCAATCAGGGCTAAATGGTTCATAAGGGCTTGAAGTCGCTTGGTTTGATTTTTTGGCGGTGCATCCGCCGGTCAGTCTTTGCGGTCAAAGCCATGCCCTTCGAGCCAGCTGGCACCAGCCGCGTCGCGGTCTCTGGCGTCGCCGCGCACCTCATCGCTTTCGTGATCGTCGAAATCGTCCGGCCCATCGGTGTCGTCGTCGTCGTCGTCGCCGTCATCGCTGTCTTCGTCGCGGGCCTCGCCGCCCTGCCCGGCGAACGCTGCCACCGGCTTGCCCGCCATGTAGTGCAGGCCCGCCGCCAGCGTCAAAAACCATTCGCCTTTTGGCGCCTGCAGGATGACCTGGACCAGTTCGCGCGTCCACGGCGCCAGTTCGATGCCGCCTGACAGGCTGCTCCATTCGGGGAATTCATCGGCTTCGTGGCTGAGCAGGTGGTCCATCGCGGCAGGCTGGCTGAAGGCAAAGCCCTGGTGAAAGATGACCGCCACCATCTCGGGGCTGAGTTCCATCATCTGCACCAGGAAGCCGATTTCCTTGCGTTTGGCGGCCAGCCGCTGGCGCAGCACGTCGCGGCCGTCGGAATCAAAGGTCAGGTCATCCATTTCAGCCTGGTAGGCCGAATGCAGGTTGATAAAGAAGGGGGAAATGTTCATAAGGCCGGGGGTTTTCATGTCATGGGCTTTGCGCTGGCCCAGCGATCAGATCAAGGATCAGAGCAGTTGGTTGAAATAAGGGGTCCAGATTTCCCGCGCCGTCTCCAGCGGGCTGTCGAGCAGGTTGCGGCGTCGGTTGTCGTCATAGGCCTGGCGCCTGTCGGCGTCGGACAGCACTTCATACGCCTGCTGGACCGCCCGGAAGCGCGCTGGCGCAGCGGGCGCCGCGTTTTTGTCGGGATGCCAGAAGGACGCTTTCTGGCGAAATGCTTTTTTGACATCAGCCAGCGTCGCCGCGCTGCTGAGCCCCAGGGTGGTGTAGTGATCGGTCATGCGTGCGTGAGTGTGGCGTTGTTCTGAAAGCGCAGGCGATGGGCTGGCACAGCTTTGATGTCAGGCTGGCATCAACTCCGGAGGAGCCCACCGAAATGCGCAAGGCGCCGGGCCGGTGATTATGCTTGACCAGCGCTCGCTGGCCTGTTTGAAATGAAATCGCCGCACGCTGCGTCGGCATTCAAGTTGCAACGCCATGTAAGCATGGTCAACTGATGGCTACCCTGCCTCGTTAATAGCTTGTATGTAACGAAATCGTTTCATCAATTAATTTAACCTAAAGGCTTTTATGAACAAGTTGCTCGCTACCCTGATCGCCGGTCTGTTTGTTTCGGGCGCATTCGCCCAGGCGCCTGCGGCTCCAGCCACGATGCCTGCCGCCACCCCGGCCGTCGTGAAGGCAGAAGTCAAGGCTGACAATGCAGCGGTCAAAGCTGTCGCCGCCGAAGCCAAGGTCGATGCCAAGGCAGACGCCAAGGTGGAAAAAGCCGACATGACCGCCAGCAAAACCAAGGTCAAGGCAAAAGCCAAAGCGCACAAGGCCAAGTCAAAAGCCCATGCAAAAGCCGTCAAAGCCGCGCCGCAAGACAAGGTAGCGGCTGAAGCCAAGGCTGAAAAAGTCGATGTGAAGGCCGATGCCAAAGCCGACAAGGCCGTGGTCAACGCCACCGCCAAGGCCGACAAGGTCAAGGTTGAAGCCAAGGCCGACAAGATGAATGCCGCCACCGAAACCGCAGCGGTGAAGGCCGAAGGCAAGGCTGATGTGAAAGCTGCAACCGTCAAGTAATTGACGCTTGCGCTTCCCTGAAAAGACAGGCCTTGGCCTGTCTTTTTTTATGGCCGGACGCGTTTGTCAGCGCCCATCAAACGCTGGCCCTCTTTAATCCGCCTCAGACAGCTTGCCCAGCACCAGCCGCAACTGCCGCCCGCAGCGCGCGGCCAGCGCCTCGTCGTGCGTCACCATCACGAACGCCGTGCCGTGCTCGCGGGCCAGCTTGAGCATCAGCTGGAACACGCCGTCGGCGGTGACGCGGTCCAGGTTGCCGGTGGGCTCGTCGGCCAGCACGCAGGCCGGCTGCGTGACCAGGGCGCGGGCGATGGCCACGCGCTGGCGCTCGCCGCCCGACAACTCCGCCGGGCGGTGGTAGATGCGGTCTTCCAGGCCAACGCTGGCCAGCATTTTGGTCGCGATCCGCGCGCATTCATCGCGCGGCAGGCGACGAATCCACAGCGGCATGGCGACGTTGTCGAGCGCGCTGAACTCGGGTAGCAAGTGGTGGAACTGATAGACAAAGCCGAGGTGCCGATTGCGCAATTCACCTTGGCTGGCAGGCGACAGGCTGGACAGGAGTTGCCCCTTCAGCTCGACCTGCCCGCTGGTCGGCGCATCCAGCCCGCCCATCAAATGCAGCAGCGTGCTTTTGCCCGAACCCGAGGTGCCGACGATGGCCAGGGTTTCGCCACGATGCACCTGCAGGTCCACGCCCTGCAGCACGGTCACGTCAAGCCGGCCTTCGGTGAAGCGCTTGGTCAGGGCGCTGGCGCGCAGCACGACTTCGCCTTGCGGTTGGGCGGGTTCGGGGAGGCCCCCATCCCGGCCTTCCCCCAGCGGGGGAAGGAGTAAATCGGATTCGGACGCGTGTCCATCCAAGTTGGGGCCGCGGATCCGGCTTTGCCGGTCCGCAGGCGCAGCGGCCCCCTCGGGGGGCAGCGAACCACTCGAAGAGGGGAGCGTGGGGGTCAGTCGTCCCGCCGACAGGCCGCCCTTAGGCGGGACAGCCCCCTCGGGGGGCAGCGAACCACACGAAGTGGGGAGCGTGGGGGTCATATCATTCATAGCGCAGGGCCTCCGCCGGGTTCACGCGGCTGGCGCGCCAGCTCGGGTAGATGGTTGCCAGGAAAGCCAGCACCAGCGAGATCACGACAATCGGCATGATGTCGGCGTACTGCGGCTCGCTGGGCATGCGGCTGATGAGGTAGATGTCTTTCGGCAAGAAGCTGGCGTTCAGCAGCCGCTCCAGCGCCGGAACGATCACGTCGATGTTGAAGGCGATGCCAAGGCCCAGCAGCAGGCCCGACAGCGTGCCGATCACGCCGACCATCGCGCCCTGCACCATGAACACGCCCATGATGCTTTTCGGGCTGGCGCCCAGCGTGCGCAGGATGGCGATGTCGGCGCGCTTGTCGGTCACCGTCATCACCAAGGTGCTGACCAGGTTGAAGGCCGCCACCGCGACGATCAGCGTCAGGATGATGAACATCATGCGTTTTTCCAGCTCGACGGCGGCAAACCAGGTCTTGTTCTGCCGCGTCCAGTCGCGGATCAGCAGGTCGCCGCTCAGGGTCTGCGACAGCTCCAGTGCCACCTGCCGCGCCTGGTGCAGGTCCTTGAGCTTGATGCGGATGCCGGTCGGCCCTTCGAGCCGGAAGATCTTGGCCGCGTCGTCCTGGTGCATCATGACCAGCGCCGAGTCGTATTCAAAATGGCCCGAGTCAAAGGTGCCGACCACGGTCATGGTTTTCAGGCGCGGCACGACGCCGGCCGGCGTGACCTGGCCGCTGGGTGCGATCAGCGTGACGGTGTCGCCCTCGCGCACGCCCATGGCGCGCGCCAACTCGCCGCCCAGCACCACGCCGAACTGGCCGCTGACGAGCTTGGGAAACGAGGTTTTTTCCAGTTCCACGGCCAGGTCGGTGACCTGCCCTTCGAGCGCCGGGTCAATGCCCCGAACCATGGTGCCTTTCATGTCCTCTCCGCGCGCCAGCAATGCCTGGGCAGCTATGAAAGTTGCAGCGCCCACGACATTCGGATTGGCCCGGATCTCGGCCAGCGTTTTCTGCGGATCGGCCAGCGCGCCGCCACCGGGCGCGAACACCTCGATGTGCGAGATCACGCCCAGCATACGGTCGCGGACTTCCTTTTGAAAGCCGTTCATCACGCTCAGCACGATGATCAGCGCCGCCACGCCCAGCGCAATGCCGAGCATGGAAACGCCGGAAATAAAGGATATAAAACCGTTGCGCCGGGTGGCGCGGCCGGCGCGGGTGTAGCGCCAGCCCAAAATCAGCTCATAGGGAATTTGCATGGCAGCGATTGTGGCATCCCGGACAATAGCGCCGATGCACCCCCTTTCACCGACCCATTTGCTGATTCCTTTTGCCGCCTGCAGCGCCGAGGCCTGGCTGCCGACCGTGCAGGCCCTGCCGCCGGACAGCTTCAAGCGCCTGGGCCAATTGCTGCAGGGCATGAAGCTGGTGGAAAACGACACGCAAAACCCCGAATCGCTGTCGCCGCCCCACGAGCGCGCACTGGCCCGCGCGCTCGGCCTGGCGACACTGCAAACCCCGGACGGCCTGATGCCCTGGGCCGCGAGCGACGCGGCGCAACACCTGCAGGCCGGCCACGGCAAGGCCTGGGCCTGGATCACGCCCTGCCACTGGGCGATGGGCCATCTGCATGCCACGCTGAGCGACCCGGCGATGCTGGAATTGCCGGAAAGCGAATCGCGCGCCCTGCTGGCCATCATGCAGCCCTACTTTGAAACCGACGGCATCACGCTGCACTACCTGAGCGCCGGGCGCTGGCTGGCCGAGGGCGAACTGTTTCGCGACCTGCCTACCGCCTCGCTGGACCGGGTGCTGGCGCGCAATGTCGATGCGTGGCTGCCGGGCAGCGCGCAGGCCAGGCCGCTGCGCCGCCTGCAAAACGAAATCCAGATGCTGCTGTACATCCACCCATTCAACGACGCACGGGAAATGCAGCGCCAAGTGCCGGTCAATTCCTTCTGGATCAGCGGCACGGGGGACTTGCCTGCTCCAACCGAACAGCCAAAGGAGCAAGTCAGCGCACCGCGCAGTCTGGCGCAGGCAGTTTTCAGGGAAGACTGGGCCGGCTACGCACAGGCCTGGGCAACGCTGGACGCTGGCGAGATCGCTGCCCTGCTGGCCCGCCAGCGCGCCGGCGAAAACGTGCGGCTGACGCTGTGCGGCGAG
The DNA here is from genome assembly GCF_000015505.1 of Polaromonas naphthalenivorans CJ2. Classification (GTDB taxonomy): domain Bacteria; phylum Pseudomonadota; class Gammaproteobacteria; order Burkholderiales; family Burkholderiaceae_C; genus Polaromonas; species Polaromonas naphthalenivorans. The sequence continues at coordinate 3,458,964 of NC_008781.1, forward strand.
CACAGCGCACAGACCTTCGAGACCCACCGGGCCGGCCTGTTGACCCGGATTTCAAGTCTTTTAAGCCCTCTGCGCACGCTGGACGTTCTCAAGCAGCTATAAAAATCATAGTAACCATCCCGATCAACACAAACTCAATCACCACACCATGAAAATCCAGGTACGCGACGTGCCCCCGCGCAGCCTCTGGGCGCTGCAGCAGGCCGGCATCCATCCTTTGCTGGCGCAGTTGTATGCGGCGCGCGGCGTCCATGCGGCGGCAGAACTTGACGACGGGCTGGCCCGGCTGCTGCCGCCCTCATCGCTCAAGGGTGCGCGCGAAGCGGCCATCCTGCTGGCCGATGCGATGGCCGCAGGCAAGCACATCTGCGTGGTCGCCGACTACGACTGCGACGGCGCCACCGCCTGCGCCGTGGCGCTGCGCGGCCTGAAGCTGCTGGGCGCCACAAACGTCGGCTACCTCGTTCCCGACCGGGTGGTTGACGGCTACGGCCTGACCGCGCCGATTGCCGAGCGCGTCAAGGCGACCGGCGCCGATGTGCTGGTCACCGTGGACAACGGCATTGCCAGCATCGACGGCGTGGCGCGCGCCAAGGCGCTGGGCCTGCAGGTGCTGGTGACCGACCACCATTTGCCCGCGCTGTTCAACGAAAAAATCGGCCTGCCCGACGCCGACGTGATCGTCAACCCGAATCAGCCCGGCTGCGGCTTTGAAAGCAAGTCCATGGCCGGCGTTGGCGTGATGTTTTACGTGCTGCTGGCGCTGCGCGCCGAATTGCGCGAGCGCGGCGCGTTTGACGCAGCCCATCAGCCCAAGCTCGACACGCTGCTGCCGCTGGTCGCACTGGGTACGGTGGCCGATGTCGTCAAGCTGGACGCCAACAACCGCCGCCTGGTGGCGCAGGGCCTCAAGCGCATCCGGGCCGGCGCCCTGCCCGCCGGCATCGCCAGCCTGTTCAAGGCCGCCGGCCGCCAGGCGCCCGCCGCGACGACCTTCGATTTCGGTTTCGCGCTCGGCCCGCGCATCAATGCCGCCGGCCGGCTGGCCGACATGCGGCTGGGCATCGAATGCCTGCTGACCGACGACCCAGCACGCGCCGACGAGCTGGCGCAGATGCTCGACGGCATCAACCGCGAACGCCGCCAGATCGAGTCCGGCATGCGCGACCAGGCGCAACTGGCGGCCGACGCGATGATCGACGAGGACGAGGAACCGCCGCCAGCGATTGCGATTTTTGACCCCGAATTCCATGAAGGCGTGGTCGGCATCGTCGCCTCGCGCATCAAAGACAAGCTGCACCGGCCGACCTTTGTGTTCGCCGCCAGCCAGGCGCCGGGCAAGGAGCATGAACTCAAGGGCTCGGGCCGCTCGATTCCGGGTTTTCACCTGCGCGATGCGCTGGACCTGGTCGCCAAGCGCCATCCGGGCGTGCTGCTGCGCTTTGGCGGCCATGCGATGGCGGCCGGCTGCACGATTGCCGAGGAAAATTTCGAGGCCTTCGAGTACGGGCTGCAGCAGGTGGCCCGTGAATGGCTGGACGCCGCCACCCTGACGCGCCGGCTGGAAACCGACGGCCCGCTGGCGCCCGAATACCGGCGCGCCGACCTGGTCGATACGCTGCACAAGGAAGTCTGGGGCCAGGGCTTTGCCGCGCCCACCTTCAGCGAAGAGGTCGAGGTGGTGTCGCAGCGGCTGGTCGGTGACGACAAGCATTTGTCCCTAAAGCTCAAGCACCGGGGAGAGCCGGTGGACGGCATCTGGTTCGGTCACACCGACGCCCTGCCGGCGCGCGTCACGCTGGCGTTCCGGCTCGATACCAATGAGTGGAAAGGCATCCGGCGCGTGCAGTTTCTCATCGAAGCGGCGGAAATCCGGCCCCAGGAGCGATAAGGGACTTGTCCGACGATTTTTGAGTCGGACTGCCTACAGGCATTTGCAGGGACGGCAGCCATGATCGGTATTCAGAAGGCGTCCGCATCGGAACGCCCGTCATTCCACAGAGGACATCATCATGAACACCATCATCTACATCGTCGGCCTGGTCGTCATCATCGGCGTGATCCTGTCGTATTTCGGACTGCGTTAAAACCAGCCCAAGGAACAGATTCATTGATGCTACTGATTTAGTAGCTGCCTGCGCATGTCCAGCATGCGCAAAAGCCGTTTTTCATTCAAAAATCAGCGGCACAGCCCGGTCACGCGGTCTTGTGGACTGCAGGCGCTGGGCTTGGCCGCCGTAGCCGCCGCAGCGCTGGTGCGGCAACTGGCCAGCCGCTCCTTGACCTTATCGGAATACTGCCAGCCTGCGGCCACCGGCGGCAAGCTTGACCCCGGCTGCCAGGTCAGCGACTTCCATTTGGCATGGCCGCGCTCCTGCAACACACCGAAATTCGTGCAGAACTGGTCGGCGAAATCCTTGATGTACTGGTTGCGCTGCGGGTCCGCGAAATTGGCGGTGATCAGGTAGGAATCCACCGCCAGCGACGGCGACTCGCTGCCCGCGATATTGAGCAGCGGGTAACTGCTCTTTTGAATCGCCGCCTTCTGGTAATCCTGCAGCACCTTGGCCGCGCCGGGCTGCGCCGGGTCGAATTTGAGCAGCTTGAGGTTGGGCGGCAGGTTTTTTTCCAGCAGGCCCAGCGGCTGCCCGCCCACCAGCACCATGACATCAATCTTCGGGTAGGCCTTGTAGTAAGCCGGATCGCTCAGCGCCATCAGGGCCGAGCGGCGCCGCTTGGTGCCCTCGTCCTCGCCCGTGGCGGTGGTGTTGATGAAGGGCTCGACGGCATTGGGCCGCTCCTGGAACAGCTTGCTGTAGATGTTCAGCGCCGTCAGGTAGGTTCCGCTTTTCTCCATGTCCATCCACAAAGGCTTGCCCTTGATCTGGTGGATGAATTCAATCGGGTCGTCCTTGCGCGCCAGGAAGTGGATTTCTTCCTTGTACAGCGGCATGAACACGCGCAGATTGGCCAGCAGCTGCGCGTATTCGCGCCGCGTGGCCTCGGGAACTTCCTTCGAATCGCGCAGCTGCACGAACGCCGAATACACGTCCGACTGGACGATGGCCAGCGTCACGCCCTTGGTGCGGCTCATGTCCTCGACGTTGGCCCACGAGCCCTTGGAGTCCTTGACTTCCAGCGCCGGGTTCACGAAGTCGCGCAAATTGCTGCCGATGGCGTAGTAGGTGCCCGTCTTGCCGCCGGTGACGATGCTCTCGGCGCCGGCCGACAGCGCGGCAGCGGCGGCGCAGATGCCGGCCAGAACGCTCAAGCCGCGCATCCATTTTTTCGGTGACTGGTTCATTTTTGCTAAGCCCCTGGAGAAATTAAAAGGATTTACTGGGCAGGGCGACGGCACAGGCCCACGCGCTCGTCGGCGTCCGAACAGTTGCCGGTGACCGGCGGCTGGACGGCTGGCTCCGCCTTGGGAGGCGCCTGGGGCTGCTCTACCGCCACGGGCGGCGCCGGCTCGGGCGCTGGCGCCTTTTTGCCCGACATCAGCGACCAGCCGATGCCGCCTGCGGCCAGCAGCAGCACCAGCAGCAGCGCGCCCACGGCCAGCGCCCTGGAATTGCCGCCGCCTTGCGGGCCGGGGTCCGTCAGCAGCAGCGGCTTGCCGCATTCGGTGCAGACAAAATCCATCCCGTTCGGGACTTCAATCGTGGTGCGGGCGTCGGCCAGCGAACAGTTTCCAAAGTTTGAACACTTGCCGGATTTGCCGGTGAGAGATGCCATCGCGAAGTTCCTCCTGTTGTATTGGGGGCATGCAAAAAGCCAAGGCGAGTCAAGCCGCCTCGCCTTTCAAAATCGCCACGGCGCGCCGCCCGGCGTCCAGAAAGCGGCGGTAGGTTTCGTCCTGGATGTTGCCGCCGCGCGCGGCCTTGACCGCCTCGACCTCGGCCAGGATGGCCCGCTGCACTTCGGTGCGCCGGTCCTGATGCAGATAAGCGGCGCCCGCCAGCATCGCGTTGCACACCGACTTGATGGTGTGCAGGTTCGCCAGGTCGATGCTGTCGGCGCTGGCCATGAAGCTCTTGCCCAGCGCCACCGGGTCGTTGTCAAAACCGTCGGCGTCCTTGGTCAGCAGCAGCACTTCGTCGGCGCCGGTCGCAGGATTCCTGCCTTCATGGATGAAACCCAGCGCCTTGGCCAGCAGCACATAAGGCAGCGCCTGCAGCTTGACCTCGGCGCTGGAGGCCACGAACAGCCTCGGCCAGGCGTTGCCGTCGCCTTCGGTGTGCAATTCGAGCCGGGCGCGCGCGCCGCCGGTGTCGATGCGGCGGCGGTATTTTTCTTCCAGGAACTTCAGCGGCTTGAGGTAGCGCAGCGGCAGCAGGTTGGTGATCGACACCAGCGTGATCTCGTTCAACCGGCCATCGGACTCGATGATTTCCACGTCGCCGGTCTTGGCTTCGCGCAGCGCGTCCTTCAGCACCCGGGAAAACTCGGCCTGTTCCGGCGCCTTCGGCAGGATGACGGTGAACTTGCCCACCGCCGTCGGCACGCCCAGCGGAATGCCCGGCGCGGCGCGGTGGATTTCCAGCGGCTCCAGCGCGACAAAATTGCCGGCGCGGCTGACCAGCTCGTTCACATAGCTTTTGAGTTCCTGCGGGTCGGCGCCGTAGCGGTCACGCAGCTTGTCGATGATCGACACGCCCAGCAGCCGCTCCTTGGGGTTTTGCACCAGGTTCTGGTGGGCAATGCGGGCGTTGTCCTCGCACACCGTCTCCAGCACATCGAGAAACGCCGATTCCGGCACGCGCTGGTTGAACTGCGCAAAGCCCGCATCCGGCCCGATTTTCTCGATCAGCGCGGCGCGCACCCGGCCGCTTTGCGTCTTCTGCTCGGCTTCGTCGAGCACCAGCCGGCGGCTGATGGTCTTGACCTGCACCGGGTCGTAAAAGCGGATCAAATGCTGGCGCAGGTCGCCCGATCCGGCATCGTTAAGCCGCGCCTGAATGCCCACTTCAAACTTTTTCAGCGCCTGCTGCAGGGTAGTGGCGACGCGGTCCACCTCGCCCTTCAGGTCGGTGATCTCGGCGATCACCTCGATCAGCAGCGCCTTGGCAAAGCCCCAGCCTTCGGCTCGGGTCCGATAGACATACATTTCCTGCAAATGCACGCCGTGCGCATCCAGCAGGCTGTCGGGCGTTCCCAGCAGGTGCTTGGACAGCAGGCTCATGCCCGACCATTTCTGCAGATTGCCCAGCACGCGCGACTGCGCCTGCTCCTCGGCGTTGCGCGCACGCACCACGTTGTCGTCGCAGGCTTTTAGCCGCTCGTCCAGCGTTTCGGTCAGCGCAATCAGGAGCCGCGACACGTCCCAGGCCGACTTGGCGCCGACCTTCCATTCGTTGATCAGCTCCTGCTCGATGCGCGTGCGGATCTCGCGCGCCATGTCCTTGCGCGCCTTCAGCTTGGTGCGGTAAAAGCCGGCCACGCCCAGCGTGCGGTAGTCGTCCTGAAAGCGTTTTTCGCACAGCTTGGTCAGCTCGTCGAGCCAGGTGGCGCGCTCGCGCTCGCGCACCAGCGACTTGAAATTGGGAATCACCGCCTCCCACTCGCCGGTGAACGACTTCCAGCGCTTGTTGGCGGCGTCCTCGGGCAGGATGCCGAGCGCCAGCGTCAGGTGGTCGTCCGACAGCAGCCAGCGCAGCTGCGTTTCCTTTTGCTGCACGAACTCGTTGAAGTCCAGCTTGCGCGGCTCGTCGATGAAGCCCGACGCCGGCTGCCAGTGGTTGAAGCGCAGCTGCAGCGCCGCCTGCCGGGCAAAGCTGTAGGTCAGGTATTCGCTGATTTCCTCTTCGGGAATCGCCAGCCGCTTGATGCCGAAGGCCAGGAAGCGCTTGGAGCGCTCGGGCATGCGGCCCTGCGGCGCGGTCTCGGGCGAGCCGTCGCCGTTTTCCGCGTTCTCCATGCGGCCCAGCGAGGCCCAGTTGACGTTGTTGACCGCGACGATTTTCTGGTACAAAAAGTCGGCGACGATGCCCGGCAAGTCCTTGTCCACATCGACCGTCAGCCCGTTTTCGTTCTCGTTGCCGAAGATGTAGCAGCCGTTGAACGGGTCGCTGAGCGTGAGCCGCTGCTTGACGCCGGTCACGTCGTAAGGCTGGTATGCCCCGACCGACATCGCGTTGAGTTCGGTCAGCGCGGCAAAACCGTTGGCGTGGTAGTTGCCCGTGTCCCAGTTGGGGTGCGGATAGGCGTCGGGCAGCAGTGCGTAAATCAGGATGCGAAAGCGTTTCGAGTCGGGGTACAGGTCGCGCAGCTGCGCCACCGCGTCGATCACGCTGCCGCTGCCGGTGCCGCCGGCCAGCCCGACGACGATGTGAAAGGTCACGTCGGTTTCGCCGCTTTGCTGCAGCAGCTTGACCTGGGTTTGCACCTGTTCGCGGTACTTGTCCGCCTTGCAGGCAAACAAAAAGCGGCCCAGCCGGCGCTTCTGGCCGCCGAGCGTGGCGCCGACGATGCTATTGAGGATGTCGCGCCACTCCTGCGGGCTGCCCAGCCAGTGCTTCAGGCCCGGATAGCTGTCGAGGTTGTCGAGCCGCGAGGTCAGGTTGGCATCGGTGATCAGGAGCTGGCTGGCCTTGGACAGCTGCACCGAGGTGCCCAGCGTCTTCCACGTCGGGTCGTCCATGGCCATCATTTCGCTGGAGGAATCGACATACAGATAGCCGATGCCGACGCCGGCCGGCGGCCCGCCGTGGAATTCCTGGTACAGGCTCTTGCGCAGGGCGCGGATGATCTTGCCCCCCGTGCCGCCCAGCCCGATGATGAAGTGATTCATGCGCCGCCAACTCCCTGGTTTTTAATGGAGGAAAAATTGAATTATGACCCACGGCCCCTGCGCCGCCGTGGTTAAGCATTGCGCTTTTTTACTATTGTTTTGATAGCTGCTTGCGCACGCCCAGCTTGCGCAAAAGCCTTGTTTTCCTTATTTTTTCGGAAAAACCGGCCTGTGCGCCTGCCAGGCCAGAAATTCCGAACGCTTGAGCCGCCAGCGCACCACGCTGCCTTCGTGCAACTGCCTGAGCGCGTCGGTGAGCAGTTGGGCAAACGCCTGTTGGTCTGCGGCCGACGCCAGCTTGGCAGCGAGCTGCGCTACCGTTTGCGGATCAGGCGCCTGCAGCCCCTTGACCACCGACTGCACCGCCTCGATCAAGGCCTCGCGGTACTTGATCTTCAGCGGGTCAGGCTCGACCATGCTTTGCGTGATGGCCAGGTAGCGCTGGCATGAGCGCTCGTAAGCCCAGACGAACACATCCTGCAGCAGTTCAACCCGGTTCAGTTCATACACGCCCAGCGTGCCTTCCACGTAAGCGCGCTCCGGGACATCAATGAACGACAGGGGACACAGGTTGTGCTTGATCAGCGGGATATTGGCGCCGATACGCGAGACGCGCTTGTTCACGTCCTCGAACGGCTGCAGGTAAGGCAGCTGCACCATCAGGAAAAACGCTTGTTCAAAAGGATCAGGAATGGCATCGGCCTTTTGCAGCAGCAGCCGAAAGCAGTCTTCCAGCACCTGCGGCATCGCCAGCGGCTGAAACACGGTCCCGGAAATCTCCACCGGCCTGCGGCGCAGGCGGCCACAGGCAGCCTCTTCGCGCAGCAGGTTTTGCGACAGGACGGCGTGCAGGTTCTGGAAGGTGAAAGCATCAAAGCCCACCTGCTCGGCGTCCTCGATCAGCATTTCAATCGCCGCCTTGTGGTTCAGGATCATCTGCGTTTCCTGCGCGTCCTTTCCCTTGGCGATCTGGCCGAATTCAATCAGGTTTTGCGTGTCCAGCCGGCTGTAGGTGTTGCCCTCCAGGCGCGAAGAGGCCCAGGACAGATCCACCAGCAGGCGGTTCATGATGTCCCGCGCATAGGTGCCGGCCGGCCGGCCGCCAACCGGCGTGCGCCCCATCTCGTGGAGCTGGGCGCGCAGGGATTCGGGCAGGTAAAAAGTCACGCCCGGCCGGTAAGCTTCGAGGAATTCGCGCTGGTAGCCCACCGGGCGGCGGTGCATCAGCGGCAAGCGCACCCGCGCCCGAATCGCCGTGCCTTCGGGGGAAACCGGCACGTAGAGTTCTGCCTCTACGCCGGGTTGAGCCTCTGCCACGCTGGCAGCAGCGCCTGGCAAGGCTGGCTTGTAAACCAAAGCAATGCTCTGGCCTTCGGCGATGATGCGCCGGTCTTTGAGCAGGCGCTCCAGGCGCCGCTGGAGCGTTCGCCGCTGCACAGCCGCCCCGGTGCGCTGCGCCAGCGACTTTTCCAGCTCGGCAATTCCGATGCCTTGCGGCCGTTCAGCAATGAGCGCTTCAATCAGAGCGAGGGTTTCAGTCTGCGTCATTGGTTTCTCCTGCAAGGCGTGGATTTGTCGCGCTTTGTCGCGCCTTACTACAAGCGCGACACATTGCGCGACACTATTATGTCGTGCAATGTGTCGCGCTACCTAACTGAGCCCCGAAACAGCAAGGTCAGTACCGTCTTGAAACAGTGGACGCAAACTCGAAAGCGTTTTACCCGGCCCTATTCAATCGCAGCGTCTTCGCCGGTCAACTCTGCAATGTCGGCTTCGAGTTGCCCGGCCTGCGCTTGCAGCTGGGCAATCTCGGCGGCAATCACTTCCATCTGCCCGGCGGCGACTTCTTCGAGCAAACCGGGCGTCTGCGTACACAACTGGCACAACTCAAACTCTGCGCTTTCATGCAGCGAATTGCGTGAATCCAGCGTGGTCACGATCTCCAACTGGAGCGTATCAAGCAGACGCCGCAGGTTTTTCAGTTCAGCCTCATCCCCAAAATCCAGACTAACCCAGCCGTGGCGCAGGATGAACCCGTGTGGGTCATGGGCAATCTCGCGCAGGCGCGCTATGTCGCCGTTTTCCCGCGCCTGGTTGATGGCGCTGGTGAGGTGGTGGTAAGTCTCCAGCTTGTCGGGCTGGTGCGCAAAACGGTCAGGATGGTAAAGGCGAACGAGCTTTTTCCAGAGCGTCTTGAGTTCCGCCTCTTCGTCGCTGCTCAAGGCTTTGCGGCTGGCGGCGGCGGTCTGCGCCTGTTCATAGTGGGCGTCGGACTGCGCCTTGGCCTGCTCATAGTCCTCGGCCACCTGCGCCGCTTCGTCCTCACCGCTGCGCAGCAGGGTTTTCAGGTAAAGGCTTCGGTAGTCGATGACCAGCTTGAGCCGGTCCCGCTGTTGGTAATGCCCGCGCACCAAATTGAAAATGGCCGCCTGCGTCAGGTCAACGGCGTGGCGATCCTTCATGTAGCCCGCTTCCAGTTCCGCCAGTTGGGTGCGTGCGGCGGCAATCAACTGCCGCAAGGCGCCGATTTCCGGGTTGACAAACACCACAATGCCCGCCTGCGGGGCGGCTGACCCTGCAGCCGGTGGCGTGTCGCCATTCGCTGCCGCCGTGACCGTGACCGGGGTTTCGCTCTGGGCATCGCCACGCTCAAGCTGCTGCAGATACCAGCGGCCCATGCTGGCGCTGCGCGTGTTCGCAGAGTTCGACAGCCACTGCAGCCAGCCCCGCAAGGCGCTGTCGGTGCGGGCGTCCTGAACCTGGCGGCCCTTGAATTTGCCAAAGGCAATGCGCGACGGGAACCATTCGGCTTCGGCATACGCGCAAATATCGGCCCAGGAATGGAGTTGGCGCTGCTCGGCAATCGGGCGCAGCACCTTGGCCAGCAGGTCGGCGACGGTTTCGACATCGCCCAGCGCGGTGTGCGCGCCGCGCTCGGGCAGGCGGTAATACTGGCGCAGGGTTTGCAGCTTGCAATTGCCCGCCGGCACCGGGTCAAGCAGGCGCTGCGCCAGCCGCAGCGCGCAAAACCCGGCCGTCACCATCGGCGTGATGCCCAGCCGCTTCCATTCGGGCAACAGCACCTCGTCCAGGTCGTATTCCAGATTGAACGCCACCACCGGCAGGCCACCCGCGTAGGCGGCGAAGTCGCGATAGACAACAGCGGCCGGTTCCCCGTCGCGCTCCAGAATTTCCCGCGTGTAGCCGTGGACACGGGACGACGCCGGGGGAATGTCCAGGTTTTGATTGAGCAGCCGGCGAAAGGGCGATCCTTCGGGCAGCCAGCCACGCATTCTTTGCGCCCCCAGTTCAACAACAAAAATCGGTACGGTCAGGCCGGTGGTTTCGGTGTCGATGAGTACCCAGGCTTGGTGGTTCATTTTTAGAAATTCTGGGTGGGGAGTTTTTGGAGGGTGACAGACGGATCGCAGGCGAATCGCTTCAGTTTTACAAGCCATCGAATATCGAGCTCGGCAAGCGGATTACTGCGACACCAAAGCGTTGTTAACCCTGGAACATTTGACAGATCGAGTTCGGCAAGTTGGTTTTTGCCACAAAAAATTCCTATTAACCTTTGGACGTTCGCCAAGTCAAGTTTGACGATTTGGTTGTTACTGCAATCAAGCCCAGTTAGTCCTGGGACATTTGACAAATCAAGTTTGGCAAGTTGATTTTTTTGGCATCGAAGATGCTTTAATTTTGAAACATTTGATAGATCGAGTTCGGTAAGCTGGTTGTTATCGCAATTAAGCTCCGTTAACTCTGGGACGTTCGATAAGTCGAGTTCAACAAGCTGATTTTCGTTGCAATGAAGCTCTTTTAGCCCGGAGACATCCGAGAGGTCGAGTTCGGTAAGTTGATTAGTTGAGCACCAAAGATCTGTTAATTTTTGGACGTTCGACAGATTGAGTTCGATAAGCGAGTTACTACTGCACCAAAGAAGTGTTAATCCTAGGACGTTTGACAAATCAAGTTGGGTAAGCTGATTGTTCTCGCACAGAAGCTGTGTTAATTTTGGGACGTTCGACAAATCGAGTTTGACGAGTTGATTATTGCTGCAATAAATATCTGTTAATCCTGGGACATTTAACAGATCGAGTTCAACAAGCTGGTTGTCGCCGCACTCAAGATATGTTAATTCTGGGAGGTTCGATAGATCGAGTTTAGTTAAGCCGATATCGTGGCAATCCAAGCAATTTAATAATGGCAAACGTAACGAAAGTTCAGCTGATGCTATACCTTTGAAGCCAAGTTGCTGAATCCTCAGCCCATCTACCCACTCAAAAGACGAGATCGGGAAAATATCAAAGTCCCACTGCAGAAGTACGATTGATCCGTCTTCCACGTCAAGTCTGAGTACATTTCCATCTTGGCTAAAAGAATCGTCTTCAAAACTGCGAATAAAGACTTCCGGCTCAATTTCCAGCGCCTTCGCCCAAATCAAAATCTGCCGGTAGTCAGGGTCACGAAACTCATAATCCCCGATGCGAAAACGCTTTTCCGCCAGCGATTTTTCCCGCATCCGCGCCAAAGCCAGCGCGTCGGACACCATCCCGGACAGGATGCTTTTCGGCCCACTGCCAATGTTCTCCAGCCCGCCAGCCGGTAAGGGAATCAGCACATTGCGTTCTTTGTCGGCCATCAGGGGGTTCTCTCTTGCTTTTGGGTGGTGAGGACGGCATCGCAGGACGTGACAGCATCCGGGTGCCATTTGTAACTGATAAGGCACTTCAGGAAACATTATGTGACCTCCAGCGCGTTCGGCGCTGCGGCTTGCGGGTCGTGAATTCAGTGGCCACTCGCCGCCTGTGGCTGCCGGTCATCAGCCTGTTGAGTCAAGCGAACGGCTGCATCCGCTACCGTCTGCTTCAGCCCCAAAATCACTACTAATTTAATAGCTGGTTGTGCATAGCCAGTATGCGCCAGAGCCTGATTTTCCTTAAAAACTTCGCGGTTTTGGCCGTTTGGGGCCGCAGCGCATAGCGCAGCGCGCTGATCAAAGGCGTCGCCTCTTATCATGAGGCGTTCCACCCCCAGTTTCACCGGACTCGCCCATGACGCAAACCCCCGCACTGCCCACCCCCACCACGCTTTACCCGGCCCTGGCGCAGGTGCAGCCCTCGCTGGCCGACGTGCATCCGGCCATCGCGCCCATCAGTGTGCCGGCCGGCACCGTTTTATTCACTGAAAACACGCCTTGCCAAGGCTTTCCGCTGGTGCTCGATGGCGAAATCAAGGTCTCGCGCAGTTCGGGCGATGGCCGTTCGCTGGAGCTGTACCGGGTGGTGCCGGGCGAGTTGTGCCTGGTGTCGTCGGCGTGTCTGTTTCGCACCCAGCCGCTGTCGGCGCATGGCGTGACGACCAAGGCCAGCACGTTGCTGCTGATCTCGCCCGACGTGTTCAACCGCTGGCTGGAAACCCCGGCCTTTCGCAACGAGGTGCTGGGCCTGTTCGCCGAACGCATGGCCGACCTGACCTGCCTGATCGACGCTGTGGCGTTTCAAAGGCTGGACCAACGGCTGGCCGCTGCGCTGCTGGGTCGGGGGCAAAACCTCGCGCTGACCCATCAGGCGCTGGCCGACGAGCTGGGCACGGTGCGCGAAATCATCTCGCGCCTGCTGCGCCGCTTCGAGCGCGAAGGCTGGGTGGAGCTGGCGCGCGAGCGGATCCACATCCGCGACAGCGCCGCGCTGCGCGCCATGGCCGCCGCCCTGCCCGCCTGACCCGGTGCGTGGATGCGCGCCTGCGTGACCCAGGTCACAGACCTGGCGCGCGGCAAGGCGTCCAATCAGGCCATCATCCACTTCACCTCAAGGGAAACAGCCATGAAATCCAACGTCGGCGGCATTGACCGCATCCTTCGCATCGCTATCGGCCTGGTGCTGATCGGACTGGCCGCCACCGGCACCGTCGGACTGTGGGGCTGGATTGGCATCGTGCCGCTGGCGACCGGCCTGATCGGCTGGTGCCCGCCTTACGCGCTGCTGGGCTGGAACACCTGTGCGATGAAACGATGAAAAACAGGGCCTGACCGTTTTCGTCGCGCACCATAACCGCACCCGGTCCGGCCGATTGCGCACTAAGGCCGTGCAATTTTGTATGCAATCCATGGATTAAACGGTACACGGAGTTGGCACAGGTTTTGCTAAAACCGTGGCATGAACGCCATCACGCCCACGATACCGTCCAACCAGCACGCTGCGCCACCCGCCGCCATTGAACTGGTGGCCCTGACCAAGCGCTATGCGCAAGGCAGCCCGGCGGTGGACAGCATCAACCTGCGCATCACCAGCGGCAGCTACTGCTGCCTGCTCGGGCCGTCGGGCTGCGGCAAAAGCACCACGCTGCGCATGATCGCGGGCCATGAGTCGGTGAGCAGCGGCGACATCCTGCTGGAAAACCGCAACATCACCAACCTGCCCGCCGCCCAGCGCGGCACGGCCATGATGTTCCAGAGCTTCGCGCTGTTTCCGCACCTTTCGGCGCTCGACAACGTGGCCTTCAGCCTGAAGATGAAGGGCATGGGCAAGGCCGAGCGCCATACCCGGGCCAAGGATTTGCTCGACCGCGTGGCGATGGGCGCGCTGGCCGAACGCAAGCCGGCCGAACTCTCGGGCGGCCAGCAGCAGCGCGTGGCGCTGGCTAGAGCCCTGATCACCCAGCCCAAAGTCCTGCTGCTTGACGAACCGCTGTCGGCGCTCGACCCGTTTTTGCGCATCCAGATGCGCGCCGAGCTGCGCCGCTGGCAAAAGGAGCTGGGCCTGACCTTCATCCACGTCACCCATTCGCAGGAAGAAGCGATGGCGCTGGCCGACACCATGGTGGTGATGAACCACGGGCTGATCGAGCAGGTCGGCTCGCCGCACGAAATCTATAACCGGCCGGCCAGCGAATTCGTCGCGCGCTTCATGGGCGGCCACAACGTGCTCGACACCCCCGCCGGCAAGATCGGCGTGCGCACCGACCACATGCAGCTCACGCCGGCCAGCCAGGCCGCGCCCGAAGGCCCGCACAACCAGCGCGCCGTCATCACCGATGTCGAATACCAGGGCACCTATGTGCTGCTGGGGCTGCAAAACCCCGGCATCTCCCAGTCTGTGCAGACCGCGCACACCACGGCCGAGCTGTCGGTGATGGTGTCCGAGGCGGCGTTTGCGGCCCGGCCCTATGCATTGGGCGAAGCCGTCCAGTTGTCGTGGGCGCCCGAGGCCGCGCACCGCCTGCAGGCCGAGCGTTGCGCGCCGGTCACCGCCACGGCCTGAACTTTTTCGTCCCGTCCTTTTTCACCCACCGCTTCGCAAGAAGATCCACACGCCACCAGGAGTTTTCACCATGTCCGACTCTTTTTCCGACCCAAAAGACCTTGCTGCCGGCGTTCAGCGCCGCACCTTGCTCAAGGGCACCGCCGGCATGGCCGGCATTCTGGCCACCGGCATGGCGCCTGCGGTGCATGCGCAGGAAAAAATCGTCCTGCGCTACCTGGGCACCGCCGTGAACCAGGACAAGGCGATTGCCGAGAAGTTTGAAAAAGACACCGGCATCAAAATCCAGTACGTGGCCGTGACCACCGACGACGTGACCAAGCGCGCCGTGACCGCGCCCAACAGCTTTGACCTGATCGACACCGAATATTTTTCGCTGAAGAAAATCGTGCCGACCGGCAACCTCAAGGGCATCGACGTCAAGCGCATCAAGAACGCCGACAAGATCACCCCGCTGTTCACGTCCGGCATGGTGGCCGGCAAGGCCGTGGGCGACCAGGGCACCGCGCCCAAGAAGGTGATCTACCTCGAAGGCGAGAAAAGCAAGGTCTTCGCCAAGAGCCCGACGCAGTTCATGTCGCTGATTCCGACGGTCTATAACGCCGACACGCTGGGCATCCGCCCCGACCTGATCAAGCGCCCCATCAACTCGTGGGCCGAACTGCTGAACCCCGAATTCAAGGGCAAGGCGGCGATTTTGAACATTCCGTCCATCGGCATCATGGACGCGGCCATGGTGGTCGAGGCCATGGGGATTTACAAATACCCCGACAAGGGCAACATGACCAGGAAGGAAATCGACCTGACGATCAAGACCCTGATCGAGGCCAAGAAGGCCGGCCAGTTCCGCAGCCTGTGGAAAGACTTCAACGAATCGGTCAACCTGATGGCTTCGGGCGAAGTCGTGATCCAGTCGATGTGGAGCCCGGCCGTGACGGCCGTGCGCACCAAGGGCATTGCCTGCAACTTCCAGCCGCTGAAAGAAGGCTACCGCGCCTGGGCTGCCGGCTTTGGCCTGCCCGCCACGCTCTCGGGCCGCAAGCTCGACGGCGCCTATGAGTTCATCAACTGGTTCCTCGACGGCTGGGCGGGCGCCTACCTGAACCGCCAGGGCTACTACAGCGCCGTGCTGGACACCGCCAAGAGCAAGATGGAAGCCTACGAATGGGCTTACTGGATGGAAGGCAAGCCCGCCAGCCAGGACATCAAGAGCCCCAACGGCGACGTGCTGGCCAAGCTAGGTGCGGTGCGCGACGGCGGCAGCTACGAAGCGCGCATGGGCAGCATTGCCTGCTGGAACGCGCTGATGGACGAAAACAACTACATGGTCCAGAAATGGAATGAGTTTGTAGCGGCCTGATCGGCTTTAACCGGAGTGAGATATTCATGAGTTCAAGCACTTCAAGCTCACTTCCGGTTGTTACCCAGGCGCCGGGACGCAGCCTCGCGGCCTGGTGGCAGGCGCTGCCGCTGACGGCGGTCTTCATGCTGTTTTTCCTCGTCCCGCTGGCGCTGATCCTGATGGTCAGCTTCTGGGACTTCAACGAGTACGAGTTGCTGCCCGGCTTCACGCTGAAAAATTACGTCTCGATCTTTGAAGGCTGCGGCAACACGGACGAGATGTGCGTCACCTTCAAGACCTATCTTTCGACCTTCAAGTTCAGCGCTCTGGTCTGGCTGATCACGCTGGTGACGGGCTTTGCGGTGTCGTATTTCCTGGCCTTTCATGTGCGCTCGCCGGGCGTGCAGACGCTGCTGTTCGTGCTCTGCACGATTCCGTTCTGGACCTCGAACGTCATCCGCATGATCTCGTGGGTGCCGTTGCTGGGGCGCAACGGCCTCGTCAACCAGAGCCTGGTCGGTCTGGGCGTGGTGAACCAGCCGGTTGAATGGCTGCTGTTCTCGGACTTTTCGGTGGTGCTGGCGTTTGTGCATCTGTACACCATGTTCATGATCGTGCCGATTTTCAATTCGATGATGCGCATCGACCGCAGCCTGATCGAGGCGGCCAACGACAGCGGGGCCTCGGGCTGGCAGACGCTGTGGAACGTCATCATTCCCTTGTGCCGCACCGGCATCATCATCGGCTCGATTTTTGTCATCACCATCGTGATGGGCGACTTCGTGACCATCGGCGTGATGGGCGGCCAGCAGATCGCCTCCATCGGCAAGATCATCCAGGTGCAGACCTCTTATCTGCAGTTTCCGCTGGCGGCAGCCAATGCGGTCATCTTGCTGGTGCTGGTGCTGATGATCATCTGGGCGCTGACCCGGCTGGTCGATATTCGCAAGGAACTCTAAAAATGACCCGCGACAAACGCCCCGCCGCTTTCTGGTTCCTGGCGCTGTTCTTTGCGCTGTTCGTGCTGTTCCTATACGGGCCGATGCTGGTCATCGTGGTGCTGAGCTTCCAGGGGCCGGAAGGCGGCCTGACGTTTCCGCTGCGCGGCGTGTCGCTGCACTGGTTTTACAAGCTGGCCGAGGGGCTGGGCGTGGTCGATATCGGCGCGGCGCTGATGCGCTCGCTGGGGCTGGGGCTGGCGGTGATGGCGCTGACCGTGGTGTTCTCGGTGCTCGCCGGGCTGGCGTTTCGCAAGAAGCTGGCCGGCGGCAACACGCTGTTCCTGATCGTCGTGGCCAGTTTGATCATGCCGTCCATCATTGTCTCGCTGGGCATCGGGCTGGAGTTCCGGCTGCTGGACACCGGCATCAAGCAGGCGCTCGAATTTTTCGGCATGGCGGACACGCTCGAAGGCTACGGCACGGCGCTGGGCCTGTTTACCTCCGCGCTCGGCGCGCACCTGACCTGGACGCTGCCGTTTGGCCTGCTGATCATGTTCGCGATTTTCAACCGCTTCAACCCGGTCTATGAAGAGGCGGCCCGCGACCTGGGCGCGACGCCGTGGCAGGGTTTTCGCCATGTGGTGCTGCCCTTGATCGCGCCGTCGGTGGTGGGCATAGCCATGTTCGGCTTCACGCTGAGCTGGGACGAGATTGCCCGCACCTCGCAGGCGATTGGCGATGTGAACACGCTACCGCTGGAGCTGCAGGGCCTGACCAGCACCGTCACCACGCCGTCGATTTACGCGCTTGGGACTGTCACCACGGTGGTGTCGCTGCTGGTCGTGGGCGCAGCCATCGGCCTGGCGGGGTGGCTGGGCCGCCGGCAAAAGAAGGGTGCGCGATGAGCGATGCAGCCGCGCTGCCGCTGACCGACGGCGACATCTACGAGCGCGTGGTCTCGGCCATCCTCGACCACCGCCTGCCGCCGGGCACCCGGCTGGGGGAGGACAAGCTGGCGGCGGCCTTTGGCGTGTCGCGCACGCGCATCCGGCCGGTGCTGGTGCGCCTGGCCAACGAACAGGTGGTCACGCTCACGCCCCATCGCGGCGCCACCATCACCCAGCCGACCGAGCAGGAAGCGCGCGAAGTGTTCGAGGTGCGCCGCATGATAGAGCCCACGCTGGTGGCGCTGTTCATCGCCAACGCCAGCGATGCCGACATGGCGCAGCTCAAGCGCTGCATCGACGACGAAGAAGCCGCGCGCCTGGCCGGCGACATGCGCCGCGCCATCCGGCTGTCTGGCGATTTTCATCTGCAAATTGCCGAGCGCGCCAGCCACCAGACGCTGGGCCGCATCCTGCGCGAGCTGATTTCGCGCACTTCGCTCATCCTGATGGCCTACAGCCCGCCGCATGAGCGCAACCGCGAGGATGCCACCGCCTGCGGCTGCCGCGAACACCGCGCGCTGCTCGATGCGATCCGCCTGCGCGATGCGCCAGAAGCCGGCCGGCGCATGCGCGAGCACTTGACGCGGCTGGAATCGCAACTGCAGTTCACGCCGCCGGTGGATGCCGTGCCCGACCTGTCCACCCTGTTCGCCGTGGCGGCATGAAACCCTGAATGCGCAAGCTCCTGGTGATCAACCCCAACACCTCGGCCTCGGTCAGCAGCCTGCTGCAGAGCCATGTGCAGGCCGCCAGCGGGCTGCATGTGCAGGTGCGCACCGTGACCGCCCGTTTCGGCGCGCCCTATATTTCGGACGAAGCCAGCTATGCCGTGGCGGCCCATGCCACGCTGGACGCCTGGGCCGCCGCGCTGATCGGGCCGGACGGCGCTCCGCTGGAAGCGCCCGATGCGGTGCTGATCGGCTGCTTTGGCGACCCGGGCCTGCTGGCGCTGCGCGAAAGCAGCCCGGTGCCGGTGACCGGACTGGCCGAAGCCGCGTTCATCGAGGCCGCGCGCCACGGCCGTTTTGCCATCGTCACGGGTGGCGAACGCTGGGGGCCGATGCTTGAGCGGCTGGCGCAGTCGCTCGGCCATGCGCCGCTGCTGGCCGGCATCCACACCGTCGCGCCCACCGGCGCGCAACTCGCCGCCGACCCGGTCGCCGCGCGCGCGCTGCTCAGCCAGGCCTGCCGCGACGCGGTGCGCCAGCTCGGCGCGCAAACCGTGATCCTGGGCGGCGCGGGGCTGGCCGGCATGGCGGCAAGCATCCAGCCCGGCCTCGGCGTTCCCATCATCGACAGCGTGCTGGCCGGCGCCCACTGGGCCTTGCGCAGCCACGCGCCGCCGCCCCGGCGCCGCACGCCCGGTTTTGACGTGCCCTGGGAGCATCTTTCGCCCGAACTCACCGCGCTGGGGATTCAGCACAGTTGACGCCCGGCCCTGTCAGGGACATCCCGCCAGCCTCAGCGCCGCCGGGTCGGAAAGCCTAAAATTGTTTTGTGAAACCTCAAAACATCCTGAACGCCGACCTGCATTGCCATTCGGTTGTCTCCGACGGCACCCTGACCCCCGAAGCACTGGCGGAGCGCGCCAAAAACAACGGCGTCGAGTTGTGGGCGCTGACCGACCACGACGAAATCGGCGGCCAGCACCGCGCTGCAGCGGCAGCGAAGGCGCAAGGCATGGCCTACCTCACCGGCACCGAGATTTCCGTGACCTTTGCCGGCGAAACCGTTCACATCGTGGGCCTGGGTTTTGATCCTGACGATGCAGCCCTGAAGCAGGGCCTGCACAACACCCGCAACGGCCGCGAGCAGCGGGCCATGGAAATGTCCGATTCACTGGCCAAGGTCGGCATCCACGGCGCTTTTGAAGGCGCCCTGAAATTTGTCGGCAACCCCGAGCTGATCTCGCGCACCCACTTTGCCCGCTATCTGGTGGAGTCCGGCGTCTGCAAGGAAACCAATGAGGTCTTTCGCAAATACCTGACCGAAGGTAAGCCCGGCTACGTGCCGCACCGCTGGGCCACCTTGAAGGATGCCGTCACCTGGGTCACGCAAGCGCAGGGCATCGCCGTCATTGCGCATCCGGGCCGCTACAACTTCTCGGCCAACGAGGAATACGCGCTGTTCACCGAATTCAAGGCGCACGGCGGACGCGGCGTGGAAGTGGTCACCGGCAGCCACACCAGGCAGGAATTCGTGAAATACGCCGAAACCGCCAAGGAGTTCGGCCTGGCCGCCTCGCGCGGCAGCGACTTTCACAGCCCTGACGAAAGCCACACCGACCTGGGCGCCCTGCCCTTCCTGCCGGGCGACCTGACGCCGGTGTGGGAGTTGCTGGCGGACCGCATCCAGGCATGAGCGGCCCGGCCAGAACCGCTCCGAACACGCTGGCGGGGATTGCACTTCTGGTGGCGGCCGTTGCCTGCTTTGCGGTGCTCGACACCACCACCAAGGTCATCACCCTGAGCGTTCCGGTGCTCATGGCGCTGTGGTTCCGCTTTGCGTTCCAGGCGATGGCCAGCAGCGTCGCGCTGCTGCCCAAGCGCGGCTGGTCGCTGCCACCCACGCTTCACCCGAAGTTCCAGTTTTTGCGCGGTGTGCTGATGATCACTACCAGCCTGCTGGCATTTTTCAGCCTCAAGTACATGCCTGTCGGCGAATTCACCGCCATCGTCATGATCACGCCACTGGTCATGACGATGGCCGCCTCGCTCACGCTGGGCGAGCGCGTGTCGGTGCTGCGCTGGCTGCTGGTCATCGGCGGCTTTGCCGGCACGCTGATCATCATCCGGCCCGGCGGCGAGCGCTTCAGTTGGGCCATGCTGCTGCCGCTGGGCCTGGTGGTCTCGCATGCCTGGTTCCAGATCCTGACCAGCCGGATGGCGCGTACCGAAGACCCGGTCACCATGCATTTCTACACCGGCTGGATCGGCACGCTGCTGGCGTCGCTGGCGCTGCCCTTTGTCTGGACCGCGCTGGATTCGTGGATGCTCTGGGCCGGCCTGGCACTGATGGGCCTGATGGGCACCGTCGGCCATTTCATGATGATCCTGGCCTATGCGCGCGCGCCCGTTTCCACCCTCACGCCCTTCCTTTATGCGCAGATCGGCTTTGCCATGCTCGGCGGCTGGCTGGCGTTTTCACATGTTCCCGATGACCTGTCGCTGCTTGGCATGTGCATGATCGCGGTGTGCGGTGCAACCGGCGCCTGGCTGGCCGTGTGCGAAAGCCGGGTCATCATTCAACCGGCTGAATCCTGAAAGGTTTGCCATGGCCCAGTTATTTGAAGTCCACCCTCTCAATCCGCATGCCCGCCTGCTCGCTCAGGCGGTGGAGCTGATCCAGCGCGGCGGAATTGCCGCCGTGCCGACCGATTCGAGCTACGCGCTGGTCTGCCAGCTTGACGACAAAGCCGCCTCCGACAACCTGCGCCGCATCCGCGGCGTGGACGGCAAGCACCACCTGACCCTGCTATGCCGCGACCTGAGCGAGCTGGCCAACTATGCGCGGGTGGACAACAAGCAGTTCCGCCTGATCAAGGCTGCGACACCCGGCCCCTACACCTTCATCCTCGAAGCCAGCAAGGAAGTGCCGCGCCGCCTCAGCCATCCGTCGCGCAAGACCATTGGCCTGCGCGTTCCGGACCACAAGACGCTGCAGGCCCTGCTTGAACTCCATGGCGGACCCTTGCTAGCCACCACCCTGATTCCGCGCGGCGAAACCGAATCCATCAGCGACCCCCAGGACATCACCGGCCCGCTGGAGCATGAACTGGCGGCCATCATCGACGCCGGCGCCTGCCACAAGGAACCCACGACCGTGGTTGACCTGACGACGATGGCGGACGGCGGCGACCCGGTCATCATCCGGCAAGGCCGGGGCGAACTGGCCGCGCTAGGGCTGTAAAGCCCAGGCTTGCGCGTCTGAGACAATCCGGGCATGGACACTGCCAACCTGATTCAAACCATCGCCCTGTATGCGCTTCCCGTGCTGTTCGCCATCACGGTGCATGAAGCCGCGCATGGTTACGCGGCCCGCCATTTTGGCGACAACACGGCTTATGTGGAAGGCCGGCTGACGCTGAACCCGCTCAAGCACATCGATCCGATAGGCACCATCGCCATGCCGCTGCTGCTGTATTTCGCCACCTCGGGGGCCTTCCTGTTTGGCTACGCGAAACCGGTTCCGGTCAACTTCGGCGCGCTGCGCAACCCCAAGCGCGACATGGTCTGGGTGGCGCTGGCCGGCCCGGCGTCCAATTTTGCCCAGGCTATTGCCTGGGCGCTGATGCTGGTGGCGCTGGCGGCCATGAACGTGGAGGAACCGTTCTTCGTCAAGATGGCGCAGGCCGGGATTCTGGTCAACCTGGTGATGTGGGCCTTCAACCTGTTCCCGCTGCCGCCGCTGGACGGCGGCCGCATCCTGGTGGGCCTGCTGCCCTGGAAGCAGGCGCAAATGGTGTCGCGCATTGAACCCTGGGGATTTTTCATCGTGATGGGCCTGGTGATTGCCGGCGTGGTCGGGGCCTTGTGGCTGCGCCCGCTCATGACCCTGGGCTACACCTTGATCAATCTCCTGATTTCTCCCCTGGCGTACCTGCTGGGCTAGTTTTTTTATCTCTTTTATCAGCCGGCATCCTTCGCATGAATTCCACCGCTTCACCATCGCCGCAGCGCTTCCTGACCGGCATCACGACCACCGGAACGCCGCACCTGGGCAACTTCGTCGGCTCCATCCGCCCTTCGGTGGCAGCCAGCCGCCTGCCCGGCGTGCAGAGTTTTTACTTTCTGGCCGACTACCACGCGCTGATCAAGTGCGGCGACCCGGTGCGCATCCAGCGCTCGACGCTGGAAATCGCCGCCAGCTGGCTGGCCGCCGGGCTGGAGCCGGAACGCGTCATGTTCTACCGCCAGTCCGACATTCCTGAAATCACCGAACTCACCTGGCTGCTGACCTGCGTGACCGGCAAGGGCGTGCTGAACCGCGCGCACGCCTACAAGGCTTCGGTCGATAAGAACGAAGCCGCCGGAAACGACCCGGACGCCGATGTCACCGCCGGCCTGTTCATGTACCCGGTGCTGATGGGCGCCGACATTTTGCTGTTCAAGGCGCACAAGGTGCCGGTCGGGCGCGACCAGGTCCAGCACATCGAGATGGCGCGCGACATGGCCCAGCGCTTCAACCACCTGTACGGCGAGCACCTGGTGCTGCCCGAAGCCCAGATCGAGGAATCCGTCGCCCTGCTGCCCGGCCTGGACGGGCGCAAGATGAGCAAGAGCTACGACAACACGATTCCGCTGTTCACCCCGCGCGAGCAGTTGCGCAAGCTGATCGCCGGCATCGTGACCGACTCGCGCGCGCCCGGCGAAGCCAAGGACACCGAAGGTTCGGCGCTGTTCCAGATTTACCAGGCCTTTGCCAGCGAGCCAGAAACCGCTGGTCTGCGCCAGGCCTATGCCGACGGCATTGGCTGGGGCGATGCGAAGCAGATGCTGTTCGAGCGCATCGACCAGGAAGTCGCGCCGATGCGCGAGCAGTACCAGGCGCTGATCGGCAATCCAGCCAAAATCGAAGCGCTGCTGCAGGCCGGCGCGGAAAAAGCACGGGCGGTGGCAACGCCGTTCATGGGCGAGTTGCGGCGCGCGGTGGGCCTGCGCAACCTGGGGTCCGCCGCCCCAGCCGCCGCCAAAAGCAAGGCCGCCAAAACGGCGGCACCAGCCTTCAAGCAATACCGCGAAAAAGACGGCCGGTTTTATTTCAAGCTGCTTGATGCCGAGGCGCAGTTGCTGCTGCAAAGCCAGGGTTTCGATTCACCCCGGGAAGCTGCCCTCGTCATTGGCCGGTTGCAAAAAGAAGGCTCGGCCGCGCTGGCCGGCCTGCATGACAAGCTGCAGGCCATGGAAGGAATCACCGCAAGCCAGCTGGACAGCGCCCTGAAGTTCTTTGCACCGGAAGAATCCTGACGCGCGCCTGTTCAACGGGCACAAAAAAAAGCGGCTGGTACTGGACCAGCCGCCTTGATGCAAGTGTCTTAAAACCGTTTCAGATTTTATCGACAGCGTCTTTCAGGACTTCCTTGGCATCACCCAGATTTTTCTGAGTTTTGCCTTCGACCTGCTTGACCATGCCCTTGGCCTGCTGCTCGGGGCTGTCAATCAACTCGCCAGTCTTGGACTGGACCTTGCCTGCGGCTTCCTTGAGGGCGCCCTTGACTTGATCGGTGTTCATGGTAAATCCTTGTATCCGGGTTAATGATGAATCCATCGTAATCAGCCCGGCTCGTCAGGCATAGCGGTGCATGGCGCAAAGAGGCGTGGGTTCGGTCCTACAGCCACCTGACCTCGGCCGCCAGCAGATAGCCGGCGCCATACACCGTGCGAATGGTCGTGGGGTGCTGGGGGTCTGATTCGAGCTTGCGCCGCAGCCTGGACACCCGCACATCGACACTGCGGTCCAGGGCCGAAAGATCGCGGTCGCCGCACAGTTGTTCGCGGTCAAGAATCCGGTTGGGCCGCTGCAAAAACTGCAGCAGCATGCGCGACTCGCCGGCGCTGAGCGTCCACTCCTGGCCGCCCGGCGACGACAGCAGGTTGCAATCGGCACGAAAACGCCAGCCGCCGAACTCGGCAAGCTGCGAGCGCATTTCCGGCTGCATCGACGCGCCGGGTGCCTTGTCCCGGCGCCGCAGGATGCTGCGCACGCGGGCCACCAGTTCACGCGGCTCGAACGGCTTGACCACATAGTCGTCGGCCCCCAACTCCAGTCCCATGACCCGGTCGCTGAGGTAACCGCGCCCGGTCAGCACCATCACGCCGCAGGCGTAGCGCGCCTGCAGCTCACGCACCACGTCCATGCCATCGGCATCAGGCAGGCCCAGGTCCACGATGCACAGGTCAGGCACGCGCGCCAGCAGGAGGCGGCGCAACTCCATGGCGCTGTGGCATTCAAAAGTCTCAAAGCCAAACTCCCGCAGCGTGCTGCTGACCAGGCGGCAAATATCCGGGTCGTCGTCCAGCAGATAGATGCAGCGCGGCCCCTCCGGCTGGCGAAACATGCTGGCAGTCATGCCGTCAAGCCATCGAGCGCATGCTGCAACTCGGCGGCGGTGAACGGTTTTTTCAGCAGCGCAAACCCGGCAGCCTCCCTGGCCGAGGCCGCTTCGCCGTCGGAATAGCCGCTGATCAGCAACGCCTTCACATGCGGCGCACGCTGGCTGGCCGCCACGCACAAGGCCCGTCCGTCCATGCCGCCGGGCATCACCACGTCAGAAACCAGGATGCCCACGGTGGGCACGCTGGTCAGCAGCAGCAAGGCATCGGCCGCATGGTCCGCTTCGATCACCGGATAACCCAGGCCAACCAGTTGCAGCCGGATCACCCGGCGCACGTCGGGGTCGTCTTCCACCAGCAGCACCAGCGGGCGCTGCGCGCCCTGCCGGGCTAGGCGGTGGTGCAGGTCCGGCGGCGGCTCGTCCTCAAGCTCGTTGTCCACGCAGGGCAACACCAGCGTGACCACGCAACCCTCGCCCAAGGCACTCTGAATGCGGATGCCGCCACCGGACTGCTTGGCAAAGCCATACACCATCGACAGGCCCAGGCCGCTTCCCGAGCCAAAGCGCTTGGTGGTGAAAAAAGGCTCGGAGGCGCGCGCCTGCGTGGCGGCGTCCATGCCGGTGCCGGTGTCGGACACGCTCAGGGCCACGTAGCAACCGGGGGCCACGTCAAAATCCGCCGCCTGCGCCTGGCCCAGCTCCACGCAGCTTGCCCCGATGGTCAACTGCCCCCCCTCCGGCATGGCGTCACGCGCGTTCAGCGCGAGGTTGAGCAAGGCGTTTTCAAGCTGCTGCACGTCGGTGATGGCATGCACGGCCTCGCTCATCGGCGTGGCGGTCACGGTGATGTTCGCCGGCAAGGTGCGCTTGAGCAGGATCATGCTTTCGCTGACCAGCTCGGCGATGTTCACGGAGCGCAGCGACAGCGGCTGCTTGCGGGCAAATGCCAGCAGCCGCTTGATCAGGGACGCACCCCGGCGCGAGGCTTTCAGCGCAGGCGCTACATACTCGCCAATGTCCGGGTCGTCGGGGTAGCGCTCATGCAGGCTGACCAGGTTGCCGATCACGACCGTCAGCAGGTTGTTGAAATCGTGCGCCAGCCCGCCGGTCAGTTGCCCGACCGCCTCCATTTTTTGCGCGTGCACCAGCGCTGCCTGGGCGTTCTTGAGGTCGGTGATGTTGACGGACAGCACAAAACACCCGGCCACGCGGCCCTTGGCGTCCAACTCGGGCACGAGTTCGCTGCGCGCATACACCACCCGTCCGCCGGGGCGGCGCATGGCGTACTCGTAGCTGACGCGCTGGCCCTTCAGCGCCAGATGCACATGCTTTGAAATATCGGTATAGACCTCGTCGCCGACCACGTCGCGAATGGAGTGGCCCAGCATGCCCTCCTTGGCGGCGCCAAACCAGTCGGCGTAGCCTTTGTTGACGTAGCGGTAGATCTCCTGGCGGTCAAAGTAGCCAATCAGCGCGGGCACGGTGTCGGTGATCAGGCGCAGGTTTTCCTCGCTGCGCCGCAATGCCTCGGTGATGCGCTGGTTGGCGTCGTCGGCCACGATCAGGCGCCGGTTGGTGGCCTGCAGTTCATGGGTGCGCTCGGCCACCCGCTGCTCCAGCTCGGTGTTCTGCTGCTGGATCTGCTGCTCGTAGCGGCGGCTGGCGGTGATGTCGGTGTACAGCGTGACAAAACCGTTGTGCGGCAAGGGCTCGCCGCGCACCGCCAGAATCTGCCCGTCCGGCCGGTCGCGCTCGGTGTAGTGCGGCGTGAAATGACGCGCCAGGCGCATGCGCTCGGCCACCAGTTCTTCCACGTCGCCCGGCCCGTATTCGCCGCGTTCGGCGTTGTAGCGCATGAAGGACTCGAAAGTGGCGCCGACAAAAGCCATGCTTTCTGGGAAGTCCAGCAGGCGCAAAAAGGCCTTGTTCCAGGCCACGAAGTTCAGATTGGCATCAATCACCGTCAAGCCCTGGTCGAGCAGGTCCAGCCCGGCCTGAAGCAACTCGTGCCGGTAGTGGATTTGCTGGGAATCGGGGGAAAGGTGTGATGACATGAAAGGCGGGCTCCGGCGGATTTGTGCATTCTAGGACGCCGCCGCCACCGGCCGGCAGGCGGCAATCATTCGATACATTTGCCCCGAAATTGCGCAACAGTCGCCTGCCATCATCGGTAGCACCAACGCTGCCCGTGCACTTCAAGCCTGCCGCAGCCACCACGACAAGGAGACTGCCGACATGCCTAAGAATGCCTACGACCAGGGACTGGAGCGCAACCGCGCGAACCACACCGCGCTTTCACCGATCAGCTTTCTGGAACGATCCGCCCGGGTCTATCCCGAGCGCGTGTCGCTGATTCATGGCGACACGCGCTTTACCTGGGCGCAGACCTATGCGCGTTGCCGCCGCCTGGCCAGCGCCCTGGCGCAGCGCGGCGTTCGCGTCGGCGACACCGTGGCCGCCATGCTGCCCAACACGCCGCCCATGTTCGAGGCACATTTTGGCGTCCCCATGCTGGGGGCGGTGCTCAACACCCTGAACACCCGGCTCGATGCCGAAGCCATCGCCTTCATGCTCGACCACGGCGAAGCCAAGGTGCTGCTGACCGACCGCGAGTTCTCGCCGATCATCGAACGCGCCCTGCCGTTGATGAAGCAGCCCCGCCCACTGGTGATTGACGTGGATGACCCGCTGCACGAAGGCGGTGCCTTGCTCGGCGAGCTGGACTACGAAGCCTTTTTGCAGACCGGCGACGAGGCCTACGAATGGGCCTTGCCGTCCGACGAGTGGAACGCCATCGCGCTGAACTACACCAGCGGCACCACCGGCAACCCCAAGGGCGTGGTCACGCACCACCGGGGCGCCTACCTGAACGCGGTGTCGAACGTGGTGACCTGGGAAATGCCGCGCCACTCGGTGTACCTGTGGACGCTGCCCATGTTCCACTGCAACGGCTGGTGCTTCCCCTGGACGCTGGCGCTGCAGGCGGGCGTCAGCGTGTGCCTGCGCAAGGTCGATCCGGCACTGATCTTCTCGCTGATCCGCGAACACCGCGTCACGCACCTGTGCGGCGCGCCGATTGTGTATGGCCTGCTGATCAATGCCCCGCAGGTTCTGCGCGCCGGCATTTCGCATCCGATTGCCGGCCTGATTGCCGGCGCCGCGCCACCGGCCGCGATCATCGAAGGCTGCGAGCGCATCGGCATTGACATCACGCATGTCTATGGGCTGACCGAGGTGTACGGCCCGGCGGCCGTCTGCGCCAAGCAGGCCGGCTGGGACAAGCTGCCGATTGGCGAGCGCGCCGCGCTCAACGCGCGCCAGGGCGTGGCTTATCCGATGCAGCAGGCCATCGCCGTGCTCGACCCCGAAACCATGCGGCCCGTTCCCGCCGACGGCGAAACGATGGGCGAAATCTTCTTCCGGGGCAACCTCGTGATGAAGGGCTACCTGAAAAACCCGCAGGCCACCGAAGAGGCTTTTGCCGGCGGCTGGTTCCACACCGGCGACCTGGCGGTGCTGCACCCCGATGGCTACGTCAAGATCAAGGACCGCAGCAAGGACGTGATCATCTCCGGCGGCGAAAACATCTCCAGCCTCGAAGTCGAGGAAGTGCTGTACCGCCACCCGGCCGTGCTGGTGGCGGCCGTGGTCGCCAAGCCCGATGACAAATGGGGCGAAGTGCCGTGCGCCTACCTCGAACTGTGCGATGGCGCCACGGTCACCGAGGCCGAGATCATCGAGCACTGCCGCTCGCAGCTGGCGCGCTTCAAGGTGCCCAAGCAGGTGCTGTTCGGCACGCTGCCGAAAACCTCGACCGGAAAAATCCAGAAATTCGTGCTCAGGGAGCAGATGCGTTCGGCATCCAGCATGGAATGAACGGTGCGCGCCCACGGGCGTGAAAACCGCATCCTCCAGGATCAGAACCCGATTTTGCTCCTGAATTAATAGCTGCTTGCGCACTACCAGCATGCGTAAAAGGCCTTTTTTACTTAAAAATCATGACCCCAGCAGAAATCCTGGCCCAGTACGGCCCCCGAGAAGCGATGGAGTACGACGTGGTCGTGGTCGGCGGCGGCCCGGGCGGGCTGTCGGCGGCCATCCGCCTCAAGCAGCTGGCCAGCGAAAAAGGCACGGAGCTGTCCGTCGTCGTGCTCGAAAAGGGCTCCGAGCCCGGCGCGCACATCCTGTCGGGCGCGGTCATGGACCCCCGGGCCTTGGGCGAGTTGATCCCCGACTGGAAGGCGCTGGGCGCGCCCTTGACGCAGCCCGTCACTGGCGACGAGGTGCTGTTCCTGAGCGAAACGGGCTCCACCCGGACGCCTGATTACCTCGTGCCCGACTGCTTTCACAACGAAGGCAACTATGTCATCAGCCTGGGCAACGTCACGCGCTGGCTGGCTGGTCAGGCCGAAAGCCTGGGCGTTGAAATCTTCCCCGGCTTCGCCGCCGCCGAGGTGCTTTACAACGACGATGGCTCCGTCAAGGGCGTGGCCACGGGCAACCTCGGTGTCGGCAAGGACGGCGAGCCCACGGGCAACTTCCAGCTCGGCATGGAACTGCACGGCAAGTACACGGTGTTCGCCGAAGGCGCGCGCGGCCACCTGGGCCGCCAGCTGATCAGCCGCTTTGCGCTCGACGAAGGCCGCGACCCGCAGGCCTACGCGCTGGGCGTGAAGGAACTCTGGGAGATCGACCCGGCCAAGCACCAAGCCGGCCTGGTAGTGCACACGGCCGGCTGGCCGATGGACAGCCAGACCTACGGCGGGGGTTTTCTCTACCACCTGGAGGGCAACCAGGTCACGCTGGGCTTTGTCACCGGGCTGGACTACAGCAATCCTTATCTCAGCCCCTTCGAGGAGATGCAGCGCTGGAAAACGCACCCGGCGATCCGCAAATACCTCGAAGGCGGCAAGCGCATCGGCTACGGCGCGCGGGCCATCACGGCCGGCGGCGCGCTGAGCCTGCCCAAGACGGTGTTTCCCGGCGGCGCGCTGATCGGCTGCGAGGCGGGCTACCTGAACGCCAGCCGCATCAAGGGCAGCCACGCGGCGATCAAGACCGGCATGCTCGCGGCCGAAGCGGCGTACGCGGCCGTGACGGCCGGGCGCCAGCATGACGAACTGAGCGCCTACCCCGAGGCTTACGAAAAAAGCTGGCTGGCCGCCGAACTCAACCAGGCGCGCAACTTCAAGGCCTGGTTCAAGAAGGGCGTGTACGTGGGCTCCTTGATGACCGGCATCGAGCAATGGCTGCTGCCCAAAATCGGCGTCAAGAGCCCGCCGTGGACGATCCACCGCGACAAGCCTGATTACGCGATGCTCAAGCCGGCATCCGAGTGCCAGCCCATCCTTTATCCCAAGCCCGACAACAAGCTGACGTTTGACCGCCTGACCTCGGTGTTCATCAGCAACACCAACCACGAGGAACACCAGCCCGCGCATTTGACCCTCAAGGACGCCAGCGTTCCGGTCGCTGTCAACCTGGCCAGGTTCGCCGGCCCCGAGAGCCGCTACTGCCCGGCCGGGGTGTACGAGTTCGTGAAGAACCCGGACAACACCGAGCGCCTGCAGATCAACGCGCAGAACTGCGTGCACTGCAAGACCTGCGACATCAAGGATCCGACCCAGAACATCGTCTGGGTCACGCCCGAGGGCGGCGGCGGGCCGAACTACAGCGGCATGTAACGCCGCGCCAATCCTTCAATCAACCAACACAACGAGACACTGACATGAACGACCTGAACGGCTATGACATCGAAGACCTGAGCGTGGGCATGATGGCCATATTTTCCAAGACCATCACCGAAGCCGACATCGTGCTGTTTGCCGGCGTGTCGGGCGACTGCAACGCCATCCATATCAACGAAGAGTACGCGGCCACCACGGCGTTCAAGGGCCGCATCGCCCACGGTTTCCTGTCGGCCAGCGTGATCTCGGCGGCGGTCGCCAACCGTCTGCCCGGCCCCGGCGCCATCTACATGGACCAGCACCTGAAGTTCCTGGCGCCGGTGCGCCCCGGCGACACCGTGCATGCCACCGTCAAGGTGCGCGAGGTCATCGCCGAGCGTGGCCGCGTGGTGCTGCAGACCACCTGCAGCGTCAAGGGCGTCATGGTCATTGACGGCGAAGCGCTGGTGAAGGTCGATTCGTCCGCCCGGCGCGCGCTCAAGGCGGCCGCCCTGTCCGCCGCCCAGGCCATCGCCTGACCCGTTCCTTCATTACTCCACGCCAGAAAGTAAACCATGAGCTACCAAGCCCCCCTGAAAGACATGCTGTTCGCCATGCAGGAACTCGCCGGCCTGCCCCAGGTCAGCACCCTGCCCGGCTTTGAAGACCACGGCATCGACACCGCCCAGGCGGTGCTCGAAGAATCCGCCAAGTTCTGTGAAAGCGTGGTTGCCCCGCTGAACTGGGAAGGCGACAAAACCCCCAGCAGCTGGAAAGACGGCGTGGTCACCACCACGCCGGGCTTCAAGGAAGCCTTCAGGCAGTTTGCCGAAGGCGGCTGGCAAGGCGTGATCCATCCGCCCGAGTTTGGCGGCCAGGGTTTCCCCAAGCTGATCGCCACGCCGTGCGCCGAAATGCTGCACGCCGCCAGCCTGTCGTTCGCGCTGTGCCCGATGCTGACCGATGGCGCCATCGAAGCGCTGCTGGTCGCGGGCAGCGACGAACTCAAGCGCAAGTTTGCCGCCAAGCTCATCAGCGGCGAGTGGACCGGCACCATGAACCTGACCGAGCCGCAGGCCGGCTCCGACCTGGCCGCCGTGCGCAGCCGCGCCGAGCCGCAGGAAGACGGCACTTACAAGGTGTTCGGCACCAAGATTTTCATCACCTACGGTGAGCACGACATGACCGGGAACATCGTCCACCTGGTGCTGGCCCGCGTGCCCGGCGCACCCGAAGGCGTCAAAGGCATCTCGCTGTTTGTCGTTCCCAAGTTCATGGTCAATGACGACGGCAGTCTGGGCGAGCGCAACGACGCCTGGTGCGTGTCCATCGAGCACAAGCTCGGCATAAAGGCCAGCCCGACCGCCGTGCTGCAGTTTGGCGACCATGGCGGCGCGGTCGGTTACCTGGTGGGCCAGGAGAACCGGGGCCTCGAATACATGTTCATCATGATGAACGCCGCGCGCTTTGCCGTGGGCATGCAGGGCATTGCGATTGCCGACCGCGCCTACCAGCAAGCGGTGCGCTTTGCGCATGACCGCGCCCAGAGCCGCGACCTGGCGGGCTCCGCCGGGCCGGTCGCCATCATCAACCACCCCGATGTCAAGCGCATGCTGCTGACCATGCGCGCCCACGTCGAAGGCGCGCGCGCCCTGGCCTACGTGGCCGCCGCCGCCAGCGACATGGCGCACCACGCCGCCGACGATGCCACGCGGATCCAGAACCAGGCGGTGTACGAATACCTTGTTCCCGTGGTCAAGGGCTTTTCGACGGAAATGTCCATCGACATGGCCAGCCTGGGCGTGCAGGTCCATGGCGGCATGGGCTACATCGAGGAAACCGGCGCCGCCCAGCACTACCGCGACGCCCGCATCCTGACCATCTACGAAGGCACCACGGCCATCCAGGCCAACGACATCGTCGGCCGCAAGACCCTGCGCGACAAGGGCGCCGTGGCCAAGGCCCTGTGCGACCGGATCGCCACCACCGAGCAAGACCTCGCCGCCCACGACAACGCGGACTGCAACGCCATGCTAGTCGCGCTGCGGCAGGGCCGGCAGGCGCTGGAAGAAACCATTGACTTCATCGTCGCCAACGGCAAGAGCGAGCCGAAAGCGGTGTATGCCGGCGCGGTGAACTACCTCAAGTTGGCCGGCGTGGTGCTGTGCGGCTGGCAAATGGGCCGGGCCATGATGGTCGCGCTGGACAAGATGGACAGCGACCCGGCGTTTTTCACCGCCAAGCTGATCACCGCCCGCTTCTACGCCGAGTCGGTGCTGACGCAGGCCGCAGGCCTGGCGCAAAGCATTCGCCTGGCAGGCAGCACCACCAACCGCATGCCCGTCGAGATGTTCTGAACGTGTGCCACCGGCCAACGGCAGGTGACTGCAAAAAATTGATTTTGTTTTTTTAAAAGGGGATGACGCATGAGCTCTGAAATCTATGCCCGGATTCAAAAGAATCCGAAATTCAAAGAACTGGTCGCCAAGCGCGAACGCCTGGCCTGGACCTTGACCGGCATCGTCCTGGTGCTTTTTTTCGGCCTGTTCATGACGGTGGCCTTCAACCCTTCCGTGCTGGCGATCAGGCTGGGGGACAGCTATGTCACCACCGGCCTCTTGATTGGACTGGCCCAATTTGTCCTGTTCTGGCTTCTCACGGCGGTTTACGTCCGTCGCGCCAATTCAGAGTTTGATGCGCTGACCGAGCAGTTGCTGCATGAATCCGTGAAAGCAAAAAAATGATGAAAAAAATACTTGCCAAACTGTCCACCGGACTGGTTTCACTGGGGATGGCCGGCGCCGCGCTGGCCGCGCCCGCCGTTGAAATCACCCAGAAGCAGCCGCTGAATGTTCCGGCCATCATCATGTTTGCCATTTTTGTCGGCATGACACTGGCCATCACCTACTGGGCGGCCAGCCGCACCAAAACCGCCTCCGACTTTTACACCGCAGGCGGCGGCATCACCGGCTTTCAAAATGGCCTGGCGATGGCCGGCGACTACATGTCGGCCGCAACGCTGCTCGGTCTGACGGCGATGGTGTACACCAACGGCTACGACGCCTACCTGTTCATGATCGCCTTCTTCGTCGGCTGGCCCATCATCCTGTTCCTGATGGCCGAGCGCCTGCGCAACCTGGGCAAGTTCACCTTTGCCGACATCACGTCCTACCGCCTTGACCAGGGCAAGGTGCGCACGATGGCCGCCATCGGCTCGCTGACCGTGGTCTGCTTCTACCTGATCGTCCAGATGGTGGGCGCGGGCCAGCTGATCAAGCTGCTGTTTGGCCTGGACTACCACGTTGCCGTGATCGTCGTCGGCGCCCTGATGGTCGTGTACGTGACCTTCGGCGGCATGGTCGCCACGACCTGGGTGCAGATCATCAAGGCTTGCCTGCTGCTGTTCGGCGGCACGGTCATCACCGTGCTGGCTTTTTCGCAGTTCGGCTTCAGCTTCAACACCCTGGCCGCCAAAACCATCGAGCTGCACAAGCTGAAAGACATGCTGTTCGCCCCCGGCAAACTGCTGCAGGACCCGATCAACGCCATTTCCCTGGCCATGGGCCTGATGTTCGGCCTGGCCGGTCTGCCGCACATCCTGATGCGTTTCTTTACCGTCAACAACGCCAAGGAAGCGCGTAAATCGGTGCTGTACGCAGCTGGTTTTGTGGGCTTTTTCTTCAACGTCATCCTGCTGATGGGCCTGTGCGCGATTGTGATCGTGGGCACCAATCCCGAGTTCTTCGAAGGCGGCACGATTGGCGGCAAGATTATCGGCGGCGGCAACATGGTGGCGATGCACCTGGCCAAGGCCGTGGGTGGCAACCTGCTGCTGGGCTTTTTGGCAGCGGTGGCTTTCGCGACGATTCTGGCCGTGGTTTCGGGCCTGGCACTGGCTGGCGCCTCCGCCATCTCGCATGACCTGTATGCCCGCGTGATCAAAAAAGGCAATGTGTCCGAAGCGCAGGAAATCAAGGTTTCCAAAATGGCCTCGTTCGGCATCGGCCTGATCGCCGTGGTGCTGGGCATCGCCTTTGAAAAGCAGAACGTGGCCTTCATGGCGGCGCTGGCCTTCGGCATCGCGGCGGCCGGTAACTTCCCGGTGCTGTTCCTGTCGATGTACTGGAAAGACCTGACCACGCGCGGCGCATTGGCTGCGGGTTACGGTGGCTTGATTGCCGCCGTGGTGCTGGTGGTGCTGTCCAAATCCGTCTGGGTCACCGTGTTTGGCTACGCCACGCCGATCTTCCCGTACGACCAGCCCGCCCTGTTTGCCATGCCTCTGGCCTTCCTGCTGGGTTATGTCTTCTCCATCACCGACAAGAGCGAACGCGCCGGCAAGGAACGCGCCGCTTTTGCCGACCAGTGGGTTCGCGCCCAGACCGGCTTTGGTGCCGATGGTGCAGTCAGCCACTGATAGCTTGCTCTAGACAATGAAAAAGCCCCGAGTTTCGGGGCTTTTTTCATGGTGGCCATTCGGTGGACTAGTTCCAACGGGCTATTGGTTATTGAGCGGGGTGAGCATACGCTACGGCATGTTAAAAATATCTTGCAAGATGAAGCAAATGCAACAGTTCTATGAATCCATGCCCTCCGGCAAGAGAGTGCGCCCACAATGTGGCGAAGTTTCCGCCCACGTCATCAGCCTTTGGGTGACCTCAAAACGGCAGAAGTGTTTAGTTGGCGTTTTTCGGCAGATAAGCCCATAAATAAGCGATTGAAGGGCTGGACGATGCTACCCTTATCAGTAGCACAACTTGAAGACAAGTATCCTGTCTGAAAAAGTTCTGCCAAAACAAAAAATTATCACGATAGAGACAAATCATGGCCCAAATCATCAACCCCTATTCCATCAGCACAAGCCAAAGCCTGCAAGGCCAGCCGCAACCCGAATACGAGGCCAACACCAATGAATATGGGGATTTGCCGACGGCCGAATTCCTGTTCGTCATTCTTGTCTCCGGCGTCAGCCTTGCCGTATTCCTCGGCAGCCTGATCGGAGCGCTGGTTTTTTTCAAGATTATTTAAACAGCCAGGAGCCGCTTGGCGCAGCCACCAAGCGCTGCGGAGGCGGTGAATAGATGGGCTGAAAGCAAAAAGCCTGACAATCGCAATTCGTTGATTTGAATTGCTTTTATCAGGCTTTTACTATTTGGCGGAGAGGGTGTCCCTCGATAACCCAGTATTCATGCGGCCTACAGCCTGATTTCATTTTCTACAGGCCATCCCATAGGCCAACAATTCCCCGATAGACGAAAGTTGGCGTGATGTGAATCCTTCGCAAGGAGCCACATGTACGCACGTACATACACGCCTGTTACGGCCTTGAAAGCCATTCCCTAGAATTCCGGTGGGGGTTCGGGAAAAGCATAACATTCCTAACACGGCCTGAGAAAGTACAGAAATCCTGATGTGAATCAACGACTTGAAGCAATATCGAAACCCTAACTTTTTCCTAATATCAACATAACTAAATTAGGTTTTCAAAACATAACATTTAATCTCAACCACCCCTATATGAATCAATGGCTTACGGCGATATTAGGTTTGGTGTTAGGTCAAATTAGGGTCTGTTCTAACCTGCCCATCGCTAGGCCCCATGCGGGTTCCCAGAGGTTTTTGTCGTAAAAATTAGCAGGTTATGTTTTCCCCGAACCCAAACCGGCAAAGGCCTGGAAGACAGACCTCTGACACCCTCACCACGGCAGGCAGATCGACCGCAAAAGCGCGTCATATCTCGTCATGCGGCCATCCCCTCAGACCGTCACGTCAGGCCCCGCTGGGCTTGATTCCGGGCATTGCCGGCACCGCCGTTAAATGCGGGACATTAAGCGGGCAGGCGGGGCGGGGTCTCGACCGCGCGCTGAAGGGAATGGTGGGTAAAAGGCCAAAAAAAGCACCAAGATGGTGCTTTGATTGAAATCATGAAGGAAACCGGGTCAGGCGGTCGCTGGCCTACCGCCTGGGCAGGTCGTGCCAAGCATCAGGCAACCTTCTCATCGGTCGGCACGACATAGGGCACAAACCGGACAACTTCCTCGCCCATCCAGTCGTTGAGTTCCCTGAATCGTTCCTGGAGCGGCACGATCTCGTTCCTGGCAAAGACCTGGGCTGCTGGCAGCACGGCACCGAAGCCGCCGGTATTGCTCGGCACGATGCCCAGCAGCTGGGGCGGGATGCGATGGGCGGCCAGCACATCGTCGCGGCTCACGTTCTTGATCGAGAAGAACTCATCCTTGGCCGACACGTCACTCACGGGGATCAGCTGAATGCCATCCTTCTTGCCGTTGGGCGAATACAGGAACAGGTTGCGAAAGTTGCCCGGCCCCTTGGAATTTTTCAGTGCGGTGCGCATCGCATCGATGTCCTCCTGCTGCTGGGCCGGGTCCGAGACGTACAGGATGAAGCCGGCATGCGAGCCGTTGTTGTAGTAGCGCCGGCGAAACAGCGTCGCGGATTCATTCAGCCAAGCTGATTGCAGGGCGCTCAGGTATTCAGGCAGGCCGTACACCTCCTGATTGATGTCCGGTTCGCGCATGTGATAGATGCTGCCTGCCGGGAACTCGTGCTCGTCACGCCAGCCGCGCACGAAAAAGTATTGCTCCAGATCCGCGCCGCGCCGCACATACTTGGCCAAGGCATGCTCCAGCTTGACAGCGCGCAGCGTGCGCGACGTGCGCCGCTCCAGGTAGGCATTGCCAAAGGTCAGGAAGTCCAGCGCATAGCCGCTGAACGTCGCCCGGTCGAGCAGCGGATGCGGCTGGAAGGTGCTCAGCAGGATGTTGCGCTTGAAGTAGATCGAGCTGCTGTGGTGCGTGCTGGCCCGGAACGACTTGGCCAGGCCTTCCAGGCTGACCGGCGGCTCATACCAGCGGCCATTCATCCAGCACTCGATGTAATCCAGGATCTCCCGGTTGTCCATCACCGGTTCGGGATCGCCGAAGCTGAAGGCCTCCATCCGGGCCTGGCCAGCTGCCTGGCTGGCCTGGACAGGCATCACGTTATCGATCATTGCCACTGCGTTATCCATCAAGAAATCTCCATAAAGCCACGATTGGCAGATGTTTGCCCCTCAAGGGGTTCGTTGTCGAGCGCGTGCATGCAGGCCCAGGCCAGGTCGGCGTGCCCGGTGTCATCGGACCGGCCGGATTCAAAGGTCACATTGCGGCCGCTGGCCGTCAACGCCCGGCGGATGGCCAGGAACGCATGCGCCAGGTCCACCGCGCCGGCGTCAAACTCCAGCCGCCCTTTGCTGATCACGCTCTTGGCCTTGAGCACCAGGCGCGTCTTGACCTCGACCGAATAGTTGATCGACTGGGCCGCCGGGAAGAACTTGCTCACCAGCTGGTACACGCCCTGGCCCAGCCCGGTCGTGTCGATGCCGATGTGCTGCACATTGAAGCGCAGCGTGATCTGCCTGATCGCTTCGGCCTGGGCCTCGAAGTCCAGGCCGCGCCACTGGTGACGTTCCAGCACGCGGAACTTGCCGCCTGGCGTGAGTGGCGCGGCGAGCACCACGCAGCCGGCCGTGTCGCCCGTGTGCGATGGGTCGTAGCCCACCCAGACCGCCCGGTAGCCATACGGCCGCGCCGTGAAGGGCTTGTAGTCTTCCCAGTCCACCCAGGAATCGACCATGCATTTCTGCAACTCGGCCATCGGAAACACCGACTGGGTGTCGTCGATGAAGCCGCACATCAAGAGGTTTTCAAACTCTTCGGTCGAGTACTCCAGGCGCAGCTCGTCGATGTCGAACAGATCGCAGCCGCCTGCGGCCGCATCCAGGATGTTGACGATGTTGCGCCAGACGCGGTCCTCGCCCGTGAAGCCGCCGGCCAGGCGCTCATGCGTCAGGTCCAGCGCGATCCGCTCGTTCTTGGGCCGGCGCTTGTTGAACCGCGCGCCGCTCCACAGCGCATAGGCCTCGTGCTGGATCGAGCTGGGCGTGGAAAAGTAGGTCTTGCGCCACTGCTTGTGCATGGCCATGCCGCTGGCCACCTTGTTGAGCTCCTCGAACCGGTGCGTCCAGAAGAACTCGTCAAAGTAGAAATTGCCGTGGTAGCCCTGGGCCGTGCGGGCATTCGTGCCCAGGAAGTGCAGCTCGGCGCCGTTGTCCAGCACGATCGGATCGCCTGACAGCGTCACGCCGCAGGCCTCGTTCGCAAACTGCTGGATGTACTGCTTGAAGATGTGCGCCTGGGCCTTGCTGGCCGACAGGAAAATCTGGTTGCGGCCCGTGGCCAGCGCATCGCACAGCGCTTCCCGGGCAAAGTACCAGGTCGCGCCGATCTGCCGCGATTTGAGGATCATCCGCGTGCGCTCGCCGTTGCGCAGCCAGACTTTCTGATGCCCGAACAGCGAGTCGCGGAACGCCGCCTGCACCTCGCCGATCTGGTCTTCGGTGAAGAAATTGCGCTTGGGTTTTTTCTTCGGCCCGCTATTTCGCCGCTCGATCTCCGGGTTGAGGTCGGCTTCCTTGCCGGTCTGGTCGTACTTGCGCACCCGGGCAAGCCGCTCGACCTGGCGCCCGAGCAGATCGATCTCCTTGAAGTCGCCGCCGGTCTTGCCGTCCTTGGCGATCAGCTGGACCAGCCGGCACTCCAGGGCACCCTCGACGCGCTGGATGGGTTGCGCGTCTTCCCATTTTTCGGCATCCTTCCAGCCCTGCAGGGTGCTGCGCGGTGTTGTGAGAAACTCCGCGATACTCGACAGGCGCCAGCCCTGCCAGTACAAATGCCGGGCCGTGCGGCGCAGTTCGGCCACCGGGGACTCTTCGACCAGGTGAGGTATTTTGGGAGCGAGAACGGGCGCATCAGTGGACATGGACACTGAGCGTAGAGACAGCCCGGCCCACCGGCACGCCCCCGCGTCATTGCACCGTGCCTGCAATGACAGCCTTGATTGAAGCTATCGCGCGGGCAAGCGACGATGCAGCCATCCTCAACAGCTGCATCAACATGTCCACCACCAAATCCAAGTTTTTCCGCGTCGCCGTCGAAGGCGCCACTACCGACGGCCGCGTCATCGAGCGCGCTTGGCTTGAACAGATGTCGAAGAATTTCGACCCGGCCAAGTACGGCGCCCGGATCTGGATGGAGCACATGCGCGGCATGTATCCGGACAGCGCCTTCCGGGCCTACGGCGATGTCACGGCTTTGAAGACCGAGGAATTCAGCATCGACGGCCAGAAGCGGCTGGCCCTGATGGCCGAGATCAAGCCGCTGCCCGAGCTCGTGGCCATGAGCAAGGCCGGCCAGAAGATCTACACCAGCATCGAGATCAATCCCAAGTTCGGCAGCAGCGGCGAAGCCTATCTGGTGGGCCTGGGCGTGACCGACAGCCCGGCCAGCCTGGGCACCGAGGTGCTGGAGTTCGCCGCCAAGAACCCGGCGGCCAACCCCTTCACGAAACGCAAGCAAGCCGCTGACAACATGTTTTCAGCAGCGGTCGAAGTCACGCTGGAATTTGAGACGACGGAAGAAGACACCCGCAAGTTTTCCGCCGCCCTCAAAGGCATCAAGGACACCCTGGCCAAGTTCAGCGGGAAGTCGCAGCGCAGCGACGACACCACGGGCCAGATCCTCGAAGTCGTCACCGACATGGCCGACGGCATGGGCCAGCTCAATGAGCAGCACAGCGCCCATGCCAAAAGCCTGGCTGCGCTGGAAAAGAACTTTGCCACGCAGCAGACCGAGCACAAGACCCTGCAGGACAAGTTTGCGCTGATCGACACGACAGACGCCGGCAAGCACAGCCAGCGCCCGCCGGCCACCGGCAACAACGGCAAATCCGCCCTCACCGACTGCTGATCGCCCCCGCCAGCCGCCCCACCGCACACACCACCAGGACAACCACACCATGCATACCGAAGCCCGCCTCGCCTACAACAGCTTTCTGCAACGCCAGGAGCAGCTCAACGGCGTGCCCAGCGCCCGCGAATCCTTTACTGTCGTTCCCTCGGTCCAGCAGACGCTGGAATCGAAAATGCAGGAGTCCAGCGCGCTCCTGGCCGCCATCAACGTCATTGGCGTGCGCGAGATGAGCGGCGAAAAGCTCGGCCTGGGCATCACTGGCCCGATCGCCAGCCGCACCAACACCGCGACCACCGACCGCTCGCCGCGCTCTGTCGAGACGCTGGACAACACGACTTATGCCTGTAAGCAGACCAACTACGACACGGCCATCAAATACGCCGTGCTCGACGCCTGGGCCAAGTTCCCCGACTTCCAGACCCGCCTGCGCGACCTGATCATCAAGCGCCAGGCGCTCGACCGCATCGTCATCGGCCTGAACGGCGTCAGCGCCGCCGTGGCCACCAACCTGGCCACCTACCCACTGCTGCAGGACGTCAACATCGGCTGGCTGCAGCACATCCGCACCGACGCGCCCACCCGAGTGATGGACGAAGGTGCCGTGCCCGGCGCGGTCAGCGTAGGCGCCAGCGGGGACTACAAGAACCTCGACGCTCTGGTGTTCGATGCCGCGCAAACCCTGCTCGACCCCTGGTACCAGAACGATGGCGGCCTGGTGGCCATCGTCGGCCGGACCCTGATGCACGACAAGCTGTTCCCGCTGGTCAGCGACCCGACGGCACCGACCGAAATGCTCGCCGCCGACATCGTGCGCAGCCAGCGCCGCCTGGGCGGCCTGCAGGCCATCACCGTGCCGTACTTCCCGGCCAACACGGTGCTGATCACCCGCCTGGACAACCTCTCGATCTACTACCAGTCGTCTTCGCGCCGGCGCTCGATCATCGACAACCCCAAGCGTGACCAGATCGAGAACTTGGAGTCGAGCAACGATGCTTTTGTCGTCGAGGACTACGGCCTGTGCGCCCTGGTCGAAAACATCGTCATCGCCGACTGATCCCGATGCGCCAGACCCCCGCCCAGCGCCACCAGCAGCGCAAACTCTCCAGCCAGGCCAACGGTGCGGCCGAGCCCGGCAGCGAGCTGCAGGGCAGCGCCTACGAGCTCATGCAGGCGCAGCTTGCCGAGCACCGGCGCAGCCTCAAGCTCATCCAGTCGGTCGAACGCAAGATCGAAGCCAAGCGGCTGTTCCTGCCGGTGTACGACGCCTGGGTCGATGGCGCTCTGGCCAGCGGCACGGGCGGGCACGACCTGGTGCTCACGACGGTCATGGTCTGGCACATCGATGCCGGCAACTACCGCCGTGCGCTGGACATCGCCACCTATGCGATCGCGCATAAATTGCCGCTGCCCGACCAGTACGACCGCAACCTGGGCACCGTGCTGATCGACGAAATCGGCGCCGCTGCCCTGGCCGGCAAGATCCCGCTGGCTGAAGCCCTGGACATCCTGCCGGATGTGCTGTGGATGACAGAGGGCCTGGACGCCCCTGACCAGGCCCGGGCCAAGCTGCACAAAGCCATGGGCTGGGCGCTCATCGGCAAGACCGGCCCGGCCGACATCGACTACGAAGCCGTCCTGCGCCCTGCCGCAAGGGATGCACTGGAGCACCTGCAGCGCGCCTTGCTGCTGTGGGACCAGGTCGGCTGCAAAAAAGACATTGAGCGCCTGGAGCGCCGGCTGAAAAAGCCGGACGAGCCCAGCGTGCCGATACCCCTTCCGGACCCCGGAACCCCGGCGGCTCAAGCCGCGACTGAAGGCCACCAGCCAGACGTCAAAGCCTGATCACCGCCGACCTCAACACCAGGCACAGCCATGAGCTTTCTGAGCAACCCGCCCACGCCCACGGAAGAAGCCATCATCACCAATGACGGCTTTTTCCCCGACATCGAGCCGCTCAAGCTGCGCGCCTTTGCGCGGCTCGACGGCACGGTCACCGTGGATCGGCTGACCTACAGCATCCTGAGCGCTATTGCGTCGGTCAATGCCGAGCTGTGGCAGTTCAAGTCGTCCCAGCAGCAGCTCGGCATCAGCACGCTGGCTGCAGTGCCGGCTGACCAGATCGCCGGCGTCAATGTGAAGGTCATCCACTACCTGCGCGCCGTGTACAGCGCGGTGCAGGCCGACCTGATCGAGCACTACCGGGACTTTGACACTACCGGCGCCGGCGACAAAGCCGCCGAAAAGCTGGAGCAGCGCACCAACGATCTGCGGCGCAACATGCGCTGGGCCATCAGCGACCTGCTGGCCATCCGGCGAAACACCGTCGAGCTGATCTGATGCAGGTGCGCACCAACCAGGGCGAAACCGTTGACAGCCTGTGCTGGCGCGCCCTGGCGCGTTCCCAGGGCGCGGTCGAGGCCACCCTGGAACTCAATCCAGGGCTTGCCGAGCGCGGCCCCATCCTGCCCGCCGGCCTGCTCGTGACGCTGCCCGACACCACCACATCCACCGCCACAAGGTCCACCGTCAAGCTGTGGGACTGAACAATGAACGACCACCAAACCCTGAGAGATGTTCTCGTCGAAACCGCCAAGGCCTCGCCGCCCGTGGCCGTCGTCACCGCCGGCCTGGCCTCGGGCTGGACGCTCAACAACGCGCTGACAGCCCTGACCATTCTTTACGTCGTGCTGCAAATCGCCTGGCTGCTCTGGCGCTGGCATCGCGCCGTACGGCTCGGACTTGACCCCGAAGGGGATGCCTCATGAGCACCAGGATGCGCATATTTGTAGCCGCGTTGACACTCAGCGCGGCTGGCTTCATCGGCATCGTCAGCGATGAAAGCTACACCAGCGCAGCGATCATCCCGACCAAAGGCGACGTTCCCACGGTCGGCTTTGGCTCGACGGTCTATGAAGACGGCCGGCCGGTGAAGATGGGCGACACGATCACGCCGGTCCGCGCGCTGGTCGTCGCCTCTGCGCATATCGACAAGGACGAAGCCCGGTTCCGTGCCTCCCTGCCGGATGTGGAGCTGTTCCAGGAAGAATATGACCTGTACCTGAACTGGGTCTACCAGTTCGGGATCGGCAACTGGAGAAAATCCAGCATGCGCCGCGAGCTGCTCGCAGGCCACTATCCGGCCGCGTGCCATGCCTTGCTCGAATACAAAAAATCTGCAGGCTACGACTGCTCCACGCCCGGCAACAAGATCTGCGCAGGCGTCTGGACCCGTCAGCTCAAGCGCCACGCGAAGTGCATGGCGGCGCAGGCATGAGGCCGCTCCTGATCGCCCTGCTGCTCGCTGGCTGGTCCACCGTCATCTACCAGGTGGGCCACACGCATGGCGCCGCCGAGGTCGAAGTGAAGCGCGGCCTTGAACGAAGCCAGGCCAGCGACGAGCTCCTGGCCGCCAATGGCCGCGTGACCAGCGCCCAGCAGCAACTGACCGACAGCCTTTCCGCCCGTGACGCCACCCACCAAAAGGAACTGAAAAATGCTCAAGTCGATCATGATCTTCGCGTCGCTGCTCTGCGCGCTGGCACTCTTCGGGTGTCAATCCCCGTCAAGGCTGCAGCCTGCGCCGCCCCAGCAGCTGCAGGTGCCACCCCTGCCGGCGAACCTGCAGAAGCGCGAGCCGAACTTACGCCCGAGGCTGCGGCAACTCTTGAAGGTATCGTCCTCGACGGCGATACAGCCATCATCGACCTCAACCTGTGCATCGACCGGTACAACGCTGTCCGGGGCACCGTCCTGCAGCTGAGCCAGGCGCAGCCCTGACATGCTCAAGCCCGACAGCCTGCGCGCGTACCTCACTGCAGCCACCCCCGAGCTGCGCATCAATCCCGACAAGATCGTCATCCTGGTCAAGAACGGCAACATTGCCGCAGCCGGCGCAGGGTCGCTCTCCTTTGAGTACCGCTACACCCTCAACGTGATCGTGCTCGACTACAGCAGCCATGCCGATGCCATCATCGTGCCGCTGCTGGCCTGGCTGGAGACCCACCAGATCGAGCTGTTCGACAACGTCGAGCAGCGCGACAAGGCCATCCGCTTCGAGGCCGAATTCCTGAACAAGGAAACGGTGGACCTGAGCATCGAGATCGACCTGACCGAGCGCGTCATCGTCGCCATTGCAGATCCTGACGAAACATCAGTCTCAGGCCGCTACACCATCACCCACGTCCCCGAGCCGGACCGCATCAGCTGACGCATGAGCACCGACGACCTCACGGCGCTTGAAAACTGGGTGCAACCCCTGCTGGCCAAGCTGACCACCACCGAGCGCAACGCCCTGGCCCGCAAGGTCGGCCAGGCCCTGCGCAAGAGCCAGGCCCAGCGCATCGCCGGCCAGCAGGCGCCCGACGGCAGCGCCTTCGCGCCGCGCAAGGTCTTCGCCGGCGGCAAGATTCGCGGCAAAAAGGGCAGCATCCGCAGCGAAGCCATGTTTTCCAAGCTGCGCACGGCCAAATGGCTCAAGGTGCAGGTGACCGGTGAAGGCGTGGCGGTCGGCTTCCTCGGCCGCGCCTCGCGCATCGCCAGCGTCCACCAAGGCGGCGAGCGCGACCTGGTCAAACCCGGCGGCCCGGCCTACCAGTACCCGGTGC
Source organism: Polaromonas naphthalenivorans CJ2 (assembly GCF_000015505.1). GTDB lineage: Bacteria > Pseudomonadota > Gammaproteobacteria > Burkholderiales > Burkholderiaceae_C > Polaromonas > Polaromonas naphthalenivorans. The sequence goes on from NC_008781.1 coordinate 3,503,379, forward strand.
GCGAACTCCTCGGATTCACTGCCGAGGACCGCGAAAACATCCAGGACCTGATCCTGCAGCACCTCAAAACCTGATATTGGCATTGCACAGCCTGTGCAGCGCCGCCCCGGCTTGTCGCACGCGCATGAGGGCGACACCATGGCGGCATGCCTGATGAAGCATCCCTTACCGACCTGATCCGACGCATCGAATCGCTGCTGCGCGCTGGCACGATCGCGGCTGTGGACCACGCCGTCGCGCGTTGCCGCGTCACCAGCGGCGGGCTCACCACCGACTGGCTGCAATGCTTTACCAGCCGCGCCGGCAACATCCGCACCTGGTCACCGCCCTCCATCGGCGAGCAATGCCTGGTGCTCTCGCCCGGCGGCGATACAGCGGCCGGCTTTGTCCTGGTCGGCCTGTACAGCACCGCCAACCCGGCGCCCGAAGCCACGGGCGATGCAGAAAGCACCACCTATCCCGACGGCGCGGTCATCCGTTATGACCATGCGGCCCATGCCCTCACTGCAACCCTGCCCGGCGGCGGCACGGCCGACATCACCGCCCCAGCCGGCGTCACCGTGCATTCCGATGCCATCACGCTCGATGCGCCGCAGACCACCACCACCGGCGCGCTGACCGTCCAGGGCCTGCTGACCTTTGCAGCTGGCATGGCAGGCAGCGGCAGCGGCGCCGGCGGCGCCACCGCTGTCATCACCGGCGGCATCACCGCGACCGAAGACGTGACTGCCGGCGGCGTCAGCCTGATACACCACACCCACCCGGGCGACAGCGGCGGCACCACGGGCGCGCCCACATGACCCAGATCATCGGCATGGCCCGCAGCAGTGGCCGCCAGGCCTCGGGCATCGACCACCTGCGCCAAAGCATCGCCGACATCCTGACCACCCCCATCGGCACCCGCCTGATGCGCCGCGACTACGGCAGCCTGCTGCCCGAGCTGATCGACCACCCCGCCAATGGAGCCAACAAAGTGCGAATCTATGCAGCCACCGCCGGCGCGCTCATGAAATGGGAGCCACGCCTGCGGCTCTCGCGCGTCCAGATCAACAGCGGCGAGCGGGCCGGGCAGCTCATCATTGACATCGAGGGCCTGTACACCCCGCCCGGCCAGTCCAGCAGCGTGCTGAGCCTGCGCATGCCGCTGCAGATGGGCGCTGCAGCATGATCGACCTCACCCTCTTACCCGCGCCCAACGTCGTCGAGCCGCTGGACTATGAAAGCATCCTGGCCGCGCTCAAGGATCTGGCCGTCACACAAGAGCCCACGCTGGCCAGCGCCCTGCAATACGAGTCCGAGCCGCTGACCAAGCTGCTCCAGGTGTATGCCTACCGCGAGCTCGTGCTGCGCCAGCGCATCAACGACGCCGCCCGTAGCGTCATGCTCGCCTACGCCGCCGGCAGCGACCTCGACCAGATCGGCGCCCGGTATGACGTTGCCCGCCTGCTCATCCAGCCCGCCGACATCGATGCCGTCCCGCCGGTCGAAGCCGTCTATGAGTCCGACGCCGCCTTTCGCCGCCGCATTCTCCTGAGCCTGGACGCCTACACCACCGCCGGCAGCCAGGGCAGCTACATCTTCCATGCGCTGTCGGCCAGCGGCGACGTGCTCGATGCCGCGGCCACCAGTCCGGCGCCCGGCCAGGTCACGGTCTATGTGCTGTCCCGCCTGGATGACGGCACCGCCTCGGCCGAGCTGCTCGCCGCCGTCACGGCCGCCGTCAATGCCGAGCTCACGCGCCCCATGACCGACCAGGTCACCGTGCTGTCCGCCTCGATCATCAATTACGCGATCGCCGGCACGCTCATCGTCTCGCACGGCCCCGACCCGGAGACGGTGCGCACGGCCGCCCTGCTTGCAGCCACCCAGTACGCGGCCGACATGCACCGCATGGGCTTTGACATCAGCCTGTCGGGTGTGTACCGCGCCCTGCACCAGCCTGGCGTGCTGCAGGTCAACCTCGACTCGCCTGTGGCCAACATTGCGGTCTCTAGCGGCCAGGCGACCCATTGCACCAGCATCACCCTGGACGTCGAGGTGTCCAATGCCTGAGGCTGCCACGCTGCTGCCGCCCAACTCGACCACGCTCGAACGCGCTGCAGCCCAGACCACCAGCCGCCTCGATGCCTTGCCCACGCCCTTGCGCGAGGTGTGGGACCCTGCTGCCTGCCCCGTGGGTGTCCTGCCTTGGCTGGCCTATGCCTTCGGGGTTGAGGACTGGTCACCGCAATGGACCGAAGCCCAGCGGCGCGAAGTCATCACCCAGTCCATCCCGCTCAAGCGGCACCGGGGCACCATCGGCGCCGTGCAGGCCGCCATCAATGCCCTGGGCGTGACTGGCCGCGTCCAGGAATGGCACAGGCAGATCCCGGCCGGCGCACCCTACACCTACAAACTGCTTTTGGAGGTGGACCAGACCGGTTACAGCCTGGAGCAGCTGATCCAGCTGCTCCAGATCGTCGAGCGCTCGAAGAATTTGCGCTCGCATCTGCAAACGATCATCCCGTCAGCCATTGCGCGCTCAGGCCTTGTCGTCGCGGCCATCGCCTCAACAGGCAGTCAGATCGATGTCACCTCTGGCACACCAACGTATGCCGATGGCACACCCGCCCTGGATCTGCTGATCGATGCCGCGCTCAATGGCGAAGCCAGCACGATCGGCGCCATCAATGCCCTTTATCTCAGCCTGCACACCACGATGCCGGCGATCAACTATTGGTAAAAAAGTATGAGTACAAATCTCAATGGAAAAGTCGCTGCATGGGATAGTCTCGTCGCGCTGGCTCACCAGATCGTTCACGGTGGACCCACCGAATCGGTCGAGACCAATGGCGGTCCAGTACGCAGCTTTGCAAAGCTGATAGCAGACAAGGATGAAGAAATCAACCAGCGGTATGACGGCGCTATCGAGCAGACAGAATCATCAGCCCTCAGTGCATCTACAGCAGCAACTGATGCACTGGCTGCACGCGATATTTCTGTAGCCGCCTCACTTGCCTCAACCGTCGCCCTGGCAGCCAAAGACACGACAGCTCTCGGCCGTACTGCGGCAGGCATGACTGACGGCATGATCTTTTGGGTCAAGCCCAACGCCACGGACGGCCTGACACGGTTTACCTGCTACCAGCGCACCAGCAGCACGACGCAGACGTTTGTCTCCAGCGTGCTCAATGCCAGCGAGTTTGACAGCGCGTTGAACCTGACCGGCTACTCGCCGCGCTCGGGCTACCTGTTTGTCGTGCGCGACCTGCTCAACCGCATCGGCCTGGCCCTCAAGGTCGATGGCACGCTGCTGGCAAAGCTCAACCTGATCGCGGGCAACGCCATCACGATCACACGCGGCCTGGGCGGCAGCTACACGGTGGCGTGCAGCGCAATCGACACCAGCTACCTGTACCGCTCTGTGGCGTTCGGCTTCAAGGATGCGGCAGGGCGCTTCGTCGGGTTTTTGAGCAACGGCGAGATTTCGGCCAAGATGCCGGCCCGCGTCGAATCCAGTTTTGTCACCGACGGCACGGTGTCGGCCTGGATCGCCCGCGATACTGCGCAGCACGCCGCGCTCTATACGCAGGACGCGGCGGGCGTCGTGCGCAAACTCACCGCAATCTCCGCGCCCTCGAATGTCAGGCTGCACCTGTCCAAGCCGGTGTTTTACGGCACCTACCGGGGCGAGACGGATTTCTTCTGGTGCAACGCCGACGGCACCGGCATTTACCGGGCCACTCCGTACAGCTGGTTTTCGTGCTGGGGCGACTCGCTCACGGAAGGTGCCGGCGCCTCCGTCCTGCCCACGAAAACCTACCCCGGCCAGTTGTCGCTGCTCAGCGGGCGCATGGCCATCAACAACGGCATCGCAGGCCAGGTGTCGGCGCAGATCGCTTACCGCAATTGCGGACTGGGCGGCGCCTGGGCCTTCACAGGCGGCGAGATACCGGCTGCGGGCAGCGTGGTCGTGACGATTGCGGCGGTGCCAGCCGTGCTGCCGTTCTCGCCCGATCCGGCCCGCTCGATGCGCGCCACGGCAGCGGGCGTGCCCGGCACGCTGACGATCGCGGGCGGCGTGTACACCTTCACCCGCCGCGTGGCAGGCGCCGCTGTTGCGGTGCCCAGCCCGATCAATATCTATCCGGACACGCTGCGCCAGGACGAGGCCACCAACATCTTCTGGTGCGGGCAGAACGACGGCGGCGCCAGCGCCAAGATCCTGCCCGCCGTGGCGGCGATGGTGGCGAACCTCAAGACCATCACCAAGCGCTTTGTGGTCGTGGGAATCTTCCAGCACTACGACTACGCCACGCTGGTCGCTCAAAACGCGATCGTCCAGGCGGCCTATCCCAACAACTACCTGGACATCTACCCGATCTTGCTGGCCGCGTACAACCCGGCGCTCCCGCAGGACGTGGCTGACCATGCAGCCGGCATTGTCCCCTCCAGCCTGCGCGCCGATGGCGTGCACCTGAACGACGCGGGCTATGCCCTGGTCGCGCTGGCTATCTATAACTTCCTCATCTCCAAAGGCTGGTAATCCCATGGCTTCCTCCACCATCGTAAATGTGAATGGCAATTTCTCCGACGCGGCGATGCCGCTCTTGCCCCGCGACGGGCTGATCAATCCGGGCTCGAAATTCCTGTTCGATTTTGCCGACAGCTACTGCAACAACGGCAACATCGCCGGCGCGTTGCCCAACGGCGCGGTCTTCAAGAACCTGGTCGACGGCGCGCCCAATGCCATCAACGGCGGCACCACGACAACGCTCGCGGCAGCGGGCGGCCTGGTGTTCGCGGGGACGTCCAACGGGGCCACATTCCTGAACCTGGGCCTCACCTACGACCTGAGCGCCTTGAATGCCGAGTTCCTGGTGATCGGCTGGGCCAAGGTCGCTGCCAACGTGGGCAACAACCGCGGTCTGATCGGCCTGGGCACCAGCGTGTCGGCTTACCAGTACAGCCTGGAGAGCAACAGCGGCGGCACCACGCTGGGCAACGCCCCCAACACCGGAGCCGTGATGCAGGTGGCGTACACGCGCAGTCCGGCAGGCGTGTCCAAGGTCTTTGCCATTGGCGCGCCGGTCAGCATCAACGGCAGTGCCGCGACGACGCTGGCCGACTATTCGGCCTCGCCCACGCGGGTCGGCGTCAGCCCGAGTTCGATCGCGATGATCGGCACCATCTACCGCGTGTACCTGGAAAACCTGACGATTTCAGGCGCGAGCGCGGCGGAGCAGGTTTTGTACGACTGGGTTGCCAACGCAGGCCGGTTCACCTGATAAGCCTTGACCAATTCGGCACGGTTTGCTTAAGGTATAGCGGATTCTTGACATTGCACACCACCTGCAATGCCACAACAAGTAGTCGCGCGCGCATGAGGTCGGCATGATGAGCATCAGTCAATCGACGCTGTTCACATGCCCACTTTTAAAACCATTCACACCCTCTACGGCCTGCAGCGCCTGGCTGCGGCCGAGGCCAGCGGCACGCCAATCAACCTGCCCACGATGGCGGTCGGCGATGGAAACGGCAATCCGGTAGAGCCCGGCGAACTGCAGGCGGTCCTCGTGCGCGAGCGTTACCGCGCCGCTGTCAACCGCGTGTACCAGGACCCCGACACGCCGACCAAATTCTTTTGTGAAATGGTGATCCCGGCCGCAACGGGTGGCTTCACGCTGCGCGAGTTCGGTGTTTTTGATGACGCCGGCGGTCTTTTCGTCGTCGGCAACCTGCCCGACATGTACAAGCCGACCCCGGCCGATGGCGCATTTTCGGACACCATCTTGCGCGTCGAGTTCAGCGCCCAGAACGCCACGCTCATTACGCTGCAGATCGACCCCAACGTCGCGGTTGCCTCGCAATCCTGGGTGATCAACAACATCACCATGCAATCCCTGATCCCGGGCGGCACCACCGGCCAGCTGCTGCGCAAGACCAGCAATGCCGACGGCGACATGGAATGGGGAAGCCCTGACGATGTCACCATCACGGTGGACACGATCGAGGAAGCGCAGACCCTGGCCGCCGACCAGCTTGTCGTTGACCTGGTCGCGACCACCACGCGCGGCCTGGCCCTCTACATCGACGGCAACCGCCTGCGCCGAGACCAGTGGACAGCCGACCCCGTCATCGTCACCCGCCTGAGCCTGGCCGTGTCGTATGCCGCCGGCACGCGCCTGATCTGCAGCCAGAACGAGCCCACCGGCAGCGCACCGGCACCGCTGGAGCGCAGCCTCAACCTGTCCGATGTGCCCAATCCGGCCACAGCCCGTGCCAATCTGGGCGTGTACAACAAGGAAGAATCCGATCGGGCCGGCCAGCCTGGCCATATCAACTACACAGCCCGTAGCACCGCGCCCCCCGGCTGGCTAAAGGCCAATGGCGCCGGGATCAGCCGCACGGCCTACGCAGCACTCTTCGCCGCGATCGGAACGACTTTTGGTGTTGGCGATGGCTTCAACACGTTCAACTTGCCTGACCTTCGCGGCGAGTTCATCCGTGGCTGGGACGATGGGCGCGGCGTCGATGGCAGCCGGTCCTTGGGCTCGTCACAGGCCGGTGAAACCGCAAGCCATGGCCATACAGGCTCGACCTCTGCAGCCGGCATACATGCCCACGGTGTTAACGACCCGGGCCACAGCCATCAGGTGACCCAAGAAGGCGGCAGGAATACGTCTTTGGCCTACCAAAACGGTCCCAATAGCGCTTTCCGAGGTGAGGTGTCCACGCTACTGGAGACCACTCGGAACGCAACTGGGATTGGCATTTCCGAGAACGGCAACCACAGCCACACCGTCACCATCAGCGCCACCGGCGGCAGTGAAACGCGTCCCCGCAACCTGGCCCTGCTGGCTGTCATCAAGTTCTGACGGCCATGCCCCAAAAAATTGTTTACCAAACCGACCGCGCTGGTCATTACGCGGGCGAAACCCTTGCCGACGAATCTCCCATGGAGCCAGGCGTTTTCCATCTGCCATTGGGCGCCGTCGAAGCCGCGCCGCCCGAATCCTGGCCAGACCACCAGTGGCCCCGCTGGAACGGCCACGCCTGGGAGCTCATCAACCGTCCCGTTGCACCCGCCGAGCCCACGGCCACAGAAAAGCTCGCGGCCTTTCTGCTCGCCAATCCTGACGTTGCCGCCCTTGTCACCCCGCCCACCCCTTAAAAGGCCCACTTCATGTCACTCGACCAGTACCATCACGGCGTCCGCGTTATCGAAATCAACGAAGGCACGCGGCCGATCCGGACCATCAACACGTCGATCATCGGCCTCGTGGCCACGGCCAGCGATGCCGATGCCGCCGTCTTCCCGCTCAACAAGCCCGTCCTGATCACCAACGTCTACAGCGCCATGGCCAAGGCCGGCACGCTGGGCACCCTGGCCAGGTCGCTCGACGCCATCGCATCGCAGGCCCGCCCTCTGACCGTCGTCGTGCGCGTGGCCGAAGGGGTTGACGATGCAGCCACCACCACCAACGTCATCGGCGGCGTCAATGGCAGCGGCCAGTACACCGGCATGAAGGCCCTGCTCGCCGCCCAGGCCCAGCTCGGCGTCAAGCCGCGCATCCTCGGCGCCCCCGGCCTGGACAACCAGGCCGTCACCGTCGCCCTGGTGGCACTGGCCCAGCAGCTGCGCGGCTTTGCCTACGCCGGCTGCGACGAAGCCGACACCATCCCCGAAGCCGTGCTCTACCGCGAAGAATTCGCCGCGCGCGAACTGATGCTCATCTACCCCGACTTCATGGCCTGGAACGGCATCGCCAACGCTGCAGCGCCCGCCGTCGCCTACGCCCTGGGCCTGCGCGCCAAGATCGACAACGAAGTCGGCTGGCACAAGACCCTGTCCAATGTGGCGGTCAACGGCGTCACCGGCATCAGCAAGGACGTGTTCTGGGATCTGCAGAGCGCCGACACCGATGCCGGCGTGCTCAATGCCGCCGACGTCACCGCCCTGATCAACAGCGGCAGCGGCTACCGCTTCTGGGGTTCGCGCACCTGCAGCGATGATCCGCTGTTCGCCTTCGAGTCCGCCACCCGCACTGCCCAGGTGCTGGCCGACACTGTCGCCGAGGCGCACCTGTGGGCGGTGGACAAGCCGCTGCACCCGAGCATCGTCAAGGACATCCTGGAGGGCGTCAACGCCAAGTTCCGCAGCCTCAAAAACGGCGGCTACATCCTGGACGGTTCTGCCTGGTACGACGAAGAGATCAACACCACCACCACGCTCACGGCTGGCCAGCTCGTCATCGACTACGACTTCACGCCCCTGCCCCCGATCGAGGACCTCACGTTCCGCCAGCGCATCACCGACCGCTACTTCGCCGACTTCGCCTCTCAAGTCGCCGGCGCCTGACCCCCACACCTGGAGCACCTGAAAAATGTCACTCCCCCGCAAGCTTAAAAACTTCGTCCTGTTCAACGACGGCATCAGCTACATGGGCGAAGTCGAGGAAGTCACCCTTCCCAAACTGACCCGCAAGACCGAAGACTACCGCTCCGGCGGCATGAACGGCCCTATCAAGCTCGACTTCGGTATGGAAGGCCTCAAGCTCGAATGGACCGCCGCCGGCTTCCTGCGCACCCTGCTCAACCAGTGGGGCACCTTGACCCATGACGGCGTGCTGCTGCGCTTTGCCGGCGCCCTGCAGTCCGACGATCTTCCCTTTGCTACCCCGCTCGAAGTCGTCGTGCGCGGCCGCCACACCGAGATCGACTTCGGCAACGCCAAGGCCGGCGACAAGACCGCCATCAAGGTTACCAGCGAGCTCAGCTACTACAAGCTCACGATGGACGGCATGACCGTCATCGAGATCGACTTCGTCAACATGATCGAGATCGTCAACGGCGAAGACCGCCTGGCCAGCGTGCGCCTGGCACTCGGCATTTTCTGATCGAGCAAAACCATCACCGTGCCTGGTATTAGCCAGGCGCATAACCTTAAAGAGAAATGTCATGCCAATTCGCGCAAAGTTCAAAGTCCAGTCCATCACCCGTATTGCAGGCTGGGGCGGTCCCAAGGAGTTTCACACCATCAAGCTGCAGCCCGTCGTCGGTGGCAGTCCTGAAAACAAAGAGTTCTTTGCGAACACCCCGAGCGGTTCGATTGAGTTGGCCGTCGTAGTCGCGTCGGTGGGCGAACAGTTTGATATTGGCAAGGAGTACTACGTGGACTTCACCGAAGCGCCGGCCGCCTGACCACCCTCCCATCTGACTCCAGGACCATTCCATGACCGACACCGCAGACACCACCAGCGCCACCACCGAGACCAGCACCAGCACCCCGCCAGCGCTCCCGCCGCACACCGTCACGCTCGACACGCCGATCCAGCGCGGCTCCCAGACCGTCACCCATGTCACGCTGCGCCGCCCGCTGTCCGGCGAGCTGCGCGGCCTGTCCCTGGCCAGCCTGCTGCAGCTCGATGTGGCCCAGTTGCAAATGCTGCTGCCGCGCATCACCGCCCCGCTGCTCACCCGCGCCGAGATCGACCAGCTCGACCCGGCCGACCTGGTGCAGCTCGGCGTGGAGGTCACCGGTTTTTTTCTGACGAAAGCCGACAGGCTCCCGCTCTCCCCGACCGCGTAGAGGACGCCATGGCCGACCTGGCCATGGTCTTTCACTGGGCGCCGGCCGACATGGCCAGCCTCACCCTGACCGAACTGATGGAGTGGCGCGAAAGAGCCCGCGAGCGGCACGAGCCACCCGCATAGCACTCTTTTCCACCCCAGTTGCAAAGGCCGCTCGATGAGCAACAATTTACGCCTGCAGGTCATCCTGCAAACCATCGACAAAGCCAGCGCTGTGCTCAAGAAGATCCGGGGCGGCAGCAACGATGCATCCCAGGCTCTCAAGGCAACCCGCGACAAGCTCAAGGAACTCAACGCCGCCCAGAAATCCGTCTCGGACTTCCGCGAGCTGCGCACGGGCCTGAGCACCACCAGCCAGCAACTCAAAGCCGCACAGGCCCACGTCAAGCAACTGGCTGGCGCGCTGTCCGCATCCGGCCCGCCGACCGCAGCCATGGTCCGCCAGTTCGAGGAGGCCAAGCGCACCGCTGGCAACCTGGGCGCGCAGTTCCATCGCCAGAGCCAGCAGGTCAACGCCCTGCGCGAACAGCTCAAGACCGCCGGCATCAGCACCAGCAACCTCGGCACGCACGAGCGCCAGCTGCGCGCCGACATCGAGGCCACAAACAAAAGCCTGGAAGCGCAAAAGCAAAAGCTCAAGGCCGTGGCCGACCACCAGCGAAAGCTCAGCGCCCTCAAAGCCAGCCACGCCAGGGCAATGATGCAAACCGGCATCCTGGCCGCCGGCGGCGTGGGCGCCATGGCTGCCGGGCGCGGCATGGCCCGCCCAGTGGGCGCCGTCCTGGGCGCCTACGGCCAGCAGGAAGACGCCACCAGCCAGCTGCGCGGCAGCATGATGCGTTCCGACGGCAGCGTCAGCGCCGAATTCAAGGCCATCAACGAACTGGCCCAGCGCCTGGGCGACCGACTGCCCGGCACTACTGCCGACTTCATCAACATGATGACGATGCTGCAGCGCCAGGGCCTGAGCGCCAAATCTGTCCTGGGCGGCACAGGCGAGGCTGCGGCCTACCTGGGCGTGCAGCTGCGCATGCCTGTCACCGCCGCCGCAGAATTCGCCGCCAAGATGCAGGACGCCACCCGCACCACCGAGGGCGACATGATGGCCTTGATGGACACCATCCAGCGCACCTTCTACCTGGGGGTGGACTCGGGCAACATGCTGCAGGGCTTTACCAAGATGGGGCCGGCGCTGGGCATCATTCACCAGGAAGGCCTGAAGGCCGCAAACACCCTCGCCCCGCTGCTGGTCATGATGGATCAGGCGGGCATGGCCGGCGAAGCCTCAGGCAACGCCATCCGAAAGGTGTTTCAGGCCACGCTCAACGAGAAAAAGCTGGGCAAGGCCAACAAGCTGCTCGGCAGCGAAGGCTTCCAGCTCAAGTTCGTCAACGGCAAAGGGCAGTTCGCCGGGCTGGAGCAGCTCTACAGCCAGCTGGCAAAGCTCAAGGGCATCACCAGCGATGTCAAGCGCACCACCGTCATCCATGAGCTGTTTGGCGACGATGCCGAGACCATGCAGGTGCTCAACACCCTCATGGACAAAGGGCTCGACGGCTACAAAGAAGTCACCCTCAAGATGCAGGCCCAGGCCGATCTGCGCCAGCGTGTGGAGCAGCAGCTCAAGACGCTCAACAACGTCAAGGAAGCGGCCATGGGCACCTTCACGAATGTGCTGGCCGCGCTGGGCGAGACGGTTGCCCCCGATGCCAAGGCGCTGATTGACTGGCTCAGCGAAGTCGCCGGCAAGACCCGCGAATGGATCGCCGCGCATCCGGTGCTGGTCGGCTGGCTTGTCAAGGCGGTGGCCGTCGTCGCAGCGCTGACGTTTGTGCTCGGCGCCATCGCCCTCACCGTGGCCAGCGTGCTCGGCCCGTTCTTGCTGCTGCGGTTCGCCATGGGCATGATCGGCCTTCAGGGCGGTGTGCTTGCGCTGGCGCTTCGAGGTCTCGGGCCGGCGATCGTTTTCATCCAGATCGTGCTCAGAACCTTGTTCAGCATCCTGGCGAAAAACCCATTTGTCATGCTGGCATTGGGCATCGCCGGTTTTGCCGCCTCCATCATCGCAAACTGGGATGGCATCAAGGCCGCCTTCACGATCGGCGACTGGGGGAGCATTGGCCATTTCATCTGGCAAGGTCTGTTGGCGGGCCTGAACGCAGCCACGCTGGGCATGTCTGGCCTTCTGACAAGCTTGTTTGGCGGCATGATCTCTATTGTCAAATTCATTTTTGGCATTCAGTCCCCCAGCACCGTATTCGCAGAAATGGGCCTCATGCTCATGATGGGCCTGGTCAACGGCATCACCAGCGGCCTGAGTTCCGTGCAAGCCGCCATTTCCGGCGCGGCCAGCTCAGCCATCGGCTGGTTCAAGGAAAAGCTCGGCATCCACAGCCCAAGCCTGGTGTTCATGCAGGCCGGCGCCAACGTCAGCGCCGGCGCCGCCCTGGGCATCACCAGCGGTTACGCCCGGGTACGCCAGGCAGCCGCAGGCCTCAGCCTGGCCGCAGCCGGCGCGCTCCCGCTGGCCAGCGGCGCCGAACCCCTGCGCATCGACACCCGTCCGCCCCTGGGCAGCACCGCTGCAGCACCCCTGCAGTCCGGCGGCGGCGGAAACACCTACATCACCATCAACGCCGCCCCCGGCATGGACGCCCAGGCCCTGGCCCGGGCAGTCGGCATCGAGCTGGACAAGCGCGACCGCCAGAAACGCGCTGCCGGCCGCTCCAGCCTGTCCGACCTTAACTAAACCGCCACCAGGAACAAATCATGATGATGGCATTCGGCCAGTTCGTTTTCGGGCTGCCCACCCTTGCATACAACGAGCTGCAGCGTCAGACCAGCTGGCGCCACCCCAGCACCAGCCGCGTCGGCGCCCGACCCGCCCGGCAGTACCTCGGCCCCGGCGACGACACCATCACCCTGCAGGGCCTGCTCGCCCCCGAGTTCTGCGGCAGCACCATCAGCCTCGACCAGATCCGCGAGATGGGCGCCGCCGGCAGCGCGTGGCCCCTGGTCGATGGCAACGGCATCGTTCACGGCCAGTTCGTCATCGAGAGCCTCAACGAGACCAGCAGCATCTTCATGGACAACGGCAAGGCCCGCCGCATCGAGTTCCAGATCCAGCTGGCCCGGGTTGACGACGCCCGCACCGACGCCATCGGCACCGGTACCGGCACCACCGCCAGCGGCGACGACGTCGTCACCTTCGACGAATAAGCACCATGGCCAGCAGCACCCCTACCTACCGCCTCACCCTGCAGGGCCGCGACATCACCCCCACGCTCGATGCACGCCTGATCAGCCTCACCCTGACCGAATGCCGCGGCGACAAGGCCGACCAGCTCGACATCGCACTCACCGACCACGACGGCGCCCTGCAGCTGCCCGGCAAAGGCGTCGAGCTCACGCTGGCCATCGGCTGGGCCGGCGAAGCCCTGATCGACAAGGGCACCTTCACGGTGGACGAGACCGAGCACAGCGGGGCCCCAGACACCATCACCATCCGTGCTCGCAGCGCCGACCTGGGCAAATCCCTGCGCACCCGCGCCGAGCACAGTTACCACGGCACCACCCTGGGCGCCATCCTGAAAAAGATCGCTGCCCGCCACAGCCTGACCAGCCGCATCGACGGCGCCCTCGCCGCACGCGCCATTGCCCACATCGACCAGGCCGGCGAGAGCGATCTCAACTTCGTCACCCGCCTGGCCAAGCGCTACGACGCCGTAGCCACCGTCAAGCATGGCCACCTCATCTTTTTGCCCATCAACGGCACCAAGACCAGCGCCGGCGAGTCCCTGCCCACCCTCACCTTGACCCGCGCAGATGGCGACCAGCACCGCTACCACACCAGCGATCGCGACGCCTACAGCGGCGTTCGCGCCTACTGGCACGACGGCAAGCACGCCAAGCGGCGCGGCGTGCTGATCGGCCTGAGCGGCAACGCCAAGCGCATGAAAGAAAGCTTTGCCGACGAAAGCACAGCACGGACAGCGGCAAAGGCCGAATGGCAGCGCCTCCAGCGCGGCGCTTCCACCTTCGAGTTGACCCTGGCCCGGGCCAATCCCCTGCTGGCACCGCAAACGCCCGTGCGAGTGACAGGCTTCAAGCCGCAGATCGACTCGGACAAATGGCTCTGCATCACCGTGACGCACAGCATCGGCGACGGCGGCTTCACCAGCAAAATTGAGTGTGAAAACGAAAGCACCGACAGCAGCGACAGCGGCAAAGTCCAGGACTCGGACGCAGAGGAAAACTGAGCCAAGAAAAAACCACCGCGAAGGTGGCTTGCTTATCAGCTAGTGAGCTGCATTGCTGTAGGTAAAACGCATAACAGTCGCACTCATATCAAGCTCCCCGTTCAGTTTAAAAAACCCTATCGTTTGCCGCCTCCGCTCGCCCGCTTGACCTTCGGTTGCGTTGCAAGAGTAGCGGTGCCTTCAATAAAGGTTTTCCCCACGTCGTCAGCCGCGTCGTAGTTCTGGATCAGCGCCTGTTGCCGCTGGTTCAACTGCACCAACTGGGTACCCTGTTCAGTGCCTTCTGCTGGTGCCGGCATGCGCATGCCGGTCACCACATACATCACGTCAACGCCTAGTTTTGCCATCTCAGCCAGGTAGCCCGCGTTAGGCGTTCCCTTGCCCCGTTCCCATTTCCCCTGCGTCACGGTCGTGACTTGGCAGTGCGTCGCCATGGCCGCCTGACTCATCTTGAGCCGATTTCGTTCTTCCAGGATGCGTTCACCGATAGACAACATTTCTTTTCATATTCCTCAAAATACATACTTTTGTTACTAGAATTCACAACTGTAGAAGTTTTATTCAACCCAATCGTACCCGCCATGACCATTGCCAAACAACACGTCAACCCCCTCATCGGCCTCAGGCTCAAGCCCGAAGACCATGCCCGCGTCGAACGCATTGCAGAGCTTGAGCAGCGGCCGCTCGGTTCGCTGTGCCGCCTGTTCGTGCTCAAGTGCCTGGCCGAATACGAGCAGAACGCCAACGCCGCCGTCACCCCGCCAGCCTCTGCCGCCTGAATTGCCCGGCATCCGACAACTGCTTTCCACGCACAAATTCTTCCCATTCGAAAGGTAGCGACATGTACCCAGACCCCAAGCGCATCCGCAGCCACCGAATCACCGTTTGCCTTGACGAATACGAGCACGACCTCTTGACCGCATTGGCCAACTACCAGGGCGAGCCATTCAGCAAGCTCCTGCGGGTTCTGGTCATGCGCGAAGCACAGCAACTGCTGCTCGGGTCTGGCGACAGTGTCGAACAGTCGGCGGCATAAACCAACACGCGAAAAAGCAGAGAAAGCGCACACCAAAAAATGCCAGTCCATACCCTTGATCTCAACGATGCCGAGCGCGACGTCCTGGAACGCGTTCGCGTGAGTCAGGGCCTCCAGACAATCGACCAGGCAGCCGAATGGCTTATCAAAACCCGCTTGCGCCAGTCGGCAAAACAAACCACCGGCCGCGGCCGCGCCTTGTATGTCGTTCACCCAAAGGCCCGTCAGTGAGGCTACACATCACCTGCCCCAACTGCGAGAGCCCGGCCTATGGGTTCCGCAAGCGCCAGCTGTCCACGCTGGTCACGGAACTCGCCTACGAATGCCGCAACCCGCTGTGCCGCGCAAGTTTTGTGTTCCAAGGCGAGGTAACCCGCTGGTTAACCATTCCTTCCAACCTCAACCCCCAGCTCAACGTCCCCCTGTCGCCCATCGTGCAGCGCCGTCAGCAGCTCGATGCCATCAACAACCTGCAAACCGCAGTCCTTCCCGACATCGGGGAAATGATCACGCTGGAGCGCGGCAGCCAGATCGACATCTTTTCAGAACAGCCAGAACAATGATTCAAAACGACCTGCTTTCTGAAATCTCCCAACGCCTGCAGCAAGAGTTCGAGTTCAAGACACACGACAAATACCTGCAGCAAGGCAAGTGCCCCAACTGCCACAAGAAATCTCTCTGGACCTATGCCGCTACGCCCTGGGTCATCCACTGCGAACGGCTGAACAATTGCGGCTACGAGAGCCACGTCAAAGACCTCTACCCCGAACTTTTCAATTCCTGGACTGAACGCTACCAAGTGCCCGAGCAGGCCAAGCCGGTGGCCGAGCAAAACCCAAACGCCGCCGTCGATGCTTACCTGGCCACGGCGCGCGGCTTTGATCTGAGCCGCATTGCTGGCCTGTACAGCCAGGAGAGCTATTACGACGCCAAGGCTGACCAGGGCCGTGGTGCAGGAACCTCGACCGTGCGCTTTGCCGTCGCCGACACCTGGTGGGAACGCCTCATCGATCGCCCGTGGCGCTTCGGCAAAAAGAAGGCCAATTTCAAATTCGGCGGCACCTATGCCGGCCAGTGGTGGGCCATGCCTTCCCTGTCGTTCGCAGACCAGGCACCGCCTCCACCCCCTGAAACCGCCATTGCCGATGCCATGGAGCGCGCCATGCAGGCCGCATCAGCCTCAGGCCCGGCCGCACCCGCTGTCCCTGCTGTGCCTCTGGCCCCCCCGCCTGCAGAACTCTGGCTGGTCGAAGGAATCTTTGACGCGATTGCACTCGACCACCACGACATTGCGGCCGTCGCCCTGCTCAGCTGCAACAACTATCCCGAGAAAGCCCTCGAAGAACTGGATGCCCAGCTCAAGCGCCAGGGCGGCACCGTCAAGGCTCCGGTCCTGGTCTGGGCGCTCGATGGCGACAAGGCCGGGCAAGACTTCACCCGCAAGCATGTTGCCCGTGCTCGCAAGGCCGGCTGGGTCTGCAAGGCCGCCCAGATCCCGCAAAAAGGCAAAGGCAAGCTCGACTGGAACGACCTGCACCAGCGCGACCAGCTCCAGGAAGCACAACTCAAAAACTACCTGTACCACGGCGCCCTGCTCATTGCCGCCACCGCGCAAGACAAGGCCCTGATCATCTACAACCACAGCGGCAAAGCAGACTTCGACCTCGACCACGGCAACAAGCTCTACTGGTTCAAGCTCGACCTGGAGCGCTACCGCAAAGCCATGGAGCAGCTCGAAAAGGACATTGACGACGGCCACAAGCCCTTCATGACCGACGACGAAAAGCGCACCGTCGGCCTCACCGAGTCCGGAACGCTGCAGCCCATCGCCAACTGTCGGCCCCAGGCCCTGTACTACCAGCGCAACGAAATCACCCAGGAAGCCTGGTACTACTTCTGCGTTTCCTTCCCGCACGACGGCGGCGACGTCAAGGGCACCTTCACCGCTGGCCAACTCACCGCCGCCAGCGAATTCAAAAAGCAACTCCTGCACATGGCCCCCGGCGCCATGTTCAGCGGCTCCAGCTACCAGCTCGAAAAGATCATGCAACGCCAACTCGAAAACCCAAAGATCGTGCAGACCGTTGACTTCATCGGCTACAGCGCGCCGCACCGCACCTACATCCTGGGCAAGGTCGCCGTGCGCGATGGCCAGATCCACGAAGCCAACGCCGAAGACTATTTCGACATCGACAAACTGGCCGTCAAGACGCTCCAGAAATCCATCCGCCTCGCCGTCAACACCGATGCCCAGGACTACGACCGCACAGCCTGGGTGCAGCACCTCTGGAATGCCTTCGGCGCCAAAGGCATCGTCGCACTCACCTACTGGGTGGGCAGCCTGTTTGCAGAGCAGATCCGGGAAGAACATCAATCCTTCCCCTTCCTGGAGATCGTCGGCGAGCCCGGCAGCGGCAAGACCACGCTGATTCAGTTCCTCTGGAAGCTGTTCGGCCGCGACCACGAAGGCTTGGATCCATCCAAGTCCACCAGCGCCGGCCGCATGCGCACCTTCACCCAGGTCAGCAACCTGCCCATCGTCCTGATCGAATCCGACCGCGAGACCAAGACCGGCCACCAGGCACACGTCAAATCATTCGACTGGGACGAGCTGAAAGACGCCTACAACGGCAACTCCATCCGCACCACCGGCGTCAAGACCGGCGGCAACGAAACGTATGACCCGCCGTTTCGCGCCTCCATCGTCATCAGCCAAAACAACCCCGTTTCGGCCAGCCAAGCCATCATGGAACGCATCTGCCACATGACGTTCAACACCCAGGGCTTCAGCCCGGCCAGTTACGAAAGTGCCAAATCGCTCGAAAAAATCGACATCGAGCACGTCAGCGGCTTCCTGCTGGCCGCCCTGCGACGCGAAGCCGTCATCTGCCAGCACATCAAGGATGAGACCGACGCCAACATCAAGTTTCTGCTCGAGCAGGACGGCATCCACAAGCCGCGGATCGCCAAGAACCACGCCCAGCTGCTCAGCATCGCCACTGCCCTGCGCAGCCTGGTCAAGATCACCGACGAGCAATTCAACCAGGTGCGCGCCCAGATCGTCACCATGGCCCGCGAACGCCAGCAGTCCATCAACGCCGACCACCCGCTGGTCACCGAGTTCTGGGAAGCCTTCAACTACCTCGACGGCTTGCGCCCCAACTCGACAACCGGCTTTCCAGACCCACGGCCCCTGCTCAACCACAGCCGCCAGCACGATGTCATCGCCGTCAACCTCAACGAATTCGTTGAAAAAGCCGCGATGCACCGCCAGCAAATTCCGGTGCTCGCTGACCTCAAGAAGGTTCTGCGTACCAGCAAATTGCGCCGCTTCATGGAAGCCAAGCCCGTCAACAGCGCCATCAATATCCGCGTCGAGGCTGGCCACGAAGTGCCCAAGACCGTGTACTGCTGGCTGTTTGAAAAGCCCGGCCAGCGCAAGGTTTGACCAGTTCACCCCGATCACCTGTCCTGCCACCACCCTAAGGAAGTCTCATGTCCCAAAGCCTTGCCACCCCCGACAGCGTGCTTCCGCAGCCTGTTGGGTTTATTAATTTTCAAAGCAGCGCCCTGATTGTCATGAGGCATGAAGGCATCGAATACATCGAAGTCCAGCCGCTCAACGATCTGATTGGAGTTCACTGGAAGGTCACCAAGTTCACGGCTAAAGGCGTTGATGCCCACTTGTACGGCACCCAGTCGCTGCCACCTCCAAAAATTGCAGGCGTGGTCAGTTCAGGCACATCTGCCTCCGGCATTGTGTGCATCCGGCTGGACCGCGCAGAAATGCTCCTGGAACACGTTGCCGACAAGTTGAAGAAGAGGGGCAAGGTGCGTGAGGCGAAAAATCTACGGGACCTGCAAGCGAAATGGGCTGAGGTCAAAAGTGAGTTTTCCAACAAGCCGCTTGAGACTCGGCCGGACAGCATCACCAAGGCCCAACCATCCACCGCACCCCAAACGGAAATCACCATGCGCCAGATCTCCCAGCCCGCCAACCCGGTTTTCTACGGCATCGACCGTTGTCTCAGCGACGCAGACCGGACCGTCATGTTCACCACGCCAAACCCGTTCATCGCCGCTGCCTGCGATCAGTCCGGCCAGGTCTGCGCGCTGGAAAAGCCCATCGAAGAACCGATTACAGCGTTCGAAAAAGAAATTTCTGACTTCAAGACGGCAATAAGCAGCCATCCCCTTTGACCTTTAACTGAAAGCAAATCCATGAACGAAATTTCCCCTGCCCCCCAGCTCAACGGCCAGTTGAGCGTGGTGCTTTTCAACGAAGACCCGCTAGTTTTGGCCGAGCATAATGCCCAACCCTATGTGGTCATGAGGGCACTCGTGACCGCCATGGGCCTTACTTGGCAACCTCAGCACGCTAAATTGATGGAGAAATTCGGGTCATCCGTCATGGAAATCGTGACGATTGCCGAAGACGGAAAACCCCGCGCCATGGTCTGCCTGCCACTGCGCAAGCTGCCCGGCTGGCTCTACAGCATCAACCCTGGCAAGGTCAGCGAAGCCTTGCGGCCCAAAGTCCTGCAGTATCAGCAGGAATGCGACGAAGTGCTGTGGCGCCACTGGACCAAACAGAACCCTTTGCATCGCGGCCAGAAGGAAAGCCGCCCTGACCTGGTCAGCCTCATCAAGATTCGCAGTATCACAAAGCATGCTGGCGAACTGATGGCACTGAACGCCATGATTTCCGACGCCTATGCGAGTCTGGGCTATCCCTTGCCAGCAGACCCGCAACTCAAGCTCCAAGGCATCTGAACGCACCCACTTGCGCACACCATGCCCACTACAAAAACAATAGCTACCCGCGCATGCACAGCGTGCGCAAAAAGCTTTTTTTGCATAAATTTATGTGCTGCCTTAAGGCAACCTGCTGCACTTATGCACGCGGCGAAAGAAGTCCGCATTGCTCAGCACTTCTCCCGTGTCCAAGTCAATCACCTGAACGATCCGGTCAAAAATAAAAGTCCGCGTCGCATTGCGAAGATGGCAATGGGCCGAGAACTTGCGCGGTGTCGAGCTGAAGGGCTGGACGGTGATGTCGCGCTGGGTGCTCTGGCCGTCCGCGTCCGTGTAGCGGATGCGGAACTTCCCCTTCCCATGCAGCGAAGGGTTCCCGCCGTCATCACCCGCGTCCTCGTAATGCCTACCCTCCTTGGAAAAATCGGAGCGCTGCCCTCTGCGCTTTATGAACCACAGACGCTGCCATGCTGCAAATATCACGGCAATCATCAGCCATTCGTACCACGCCATGCCGCCTCCCGAATTTTTATCTCAGACCAGTGTGGCCGGCACCTTGCGCCCCGGATGCACGCGGCGAAACACATCGGCCTGGCTCAGCACCTCGCCCGTGTCGAGGTCAGTGGCGTACTCGATGCGCTCGAACAAGAAGTCCCGCGTGTCCTTGCGAAGGCTGCAGTACGCCTGGAACTTGCGGTTCGTGGCGCCAGACTCGTAAATCGATATGTCGCGCTCGGTGGAATTGCCTTTCTCATCGACGTAGCTGATGCGCAGACTGCCCGCTTCGGACAACAAATCCTTGTTCTCGTCATCATCGCCATCCCGGTCCACATCGGCGTAAGTCTGGGCAGGCGTCGTAGAGCCCGAATCTGCGAACACAAACCCGAGCATCAGCACAACCGCGACCAGCACAAAAATGACAAGCCCTGCCCACACGTACCAAGCCATCGCACACTCCTTTTTGTAGATGTTGCTAATTGTGAATACAAAAGCAATCTTTTTATAACTTTCTGCACCTTCGCTCGATATAATTCAGCCAAGTCCCAGCCATCGCGCCGGGGCGAGTCACTGCAAAACACAGTGGCCGGGTTGGGAAGCCCGTTTGCACCTGCGGCCAAGAGCCGCAACACCGACATGTTTGCGGCTTTCGCCTTTGAGGCCCCAGTTTTGGCGGCCCAAGTGAGGAGCCGAAAGGCTCGCCGGTTTCTGCTCCGCAGGTGCGCCGGTCTTCCTACTCGCTTGGGCTGCCGCCCGGTTGGGAAGCCGAGTGGCAGTTTTTTAACTGCACCTTCGGAGGCCACTCATGGCTAATTCTTCGCGCGCCGCCGCGCCCCGCTCTGCCGTTGCCGGCAGCGCTGCATTCCCCACCCAATCCGCCCACCGCGCCCTCATGTCGCTCAGCGACGTGCGCGATGCAATTGAAAACGCCAACAACTCTCTGATCGCCCTGTGCGAGTTGCTTGATGCTGCCAACGGCGCCCGTCTCAGCGCCGACCATCTGCACGTCTTGCTGGCCCCTGTGCAGCAGCAACTCGGCCGGGCCTTTGACGACCTCAACGACATGCACCTGGTCGAGCCGACCACCGACACCCTGCCCGTTCTCGATACCGCAGAGCCTGCGCCAGTCCAAGCCGTTCGGCCCCTGGCAAGCGGCGAGGTGCTGCTGCGCGCGCCCGGCAAAGTCACGGGCAGGTTTTTCACCATCAATGGTGATGAAGCGCTGGTGATGTCCGACGACAACGATTTTGAAATCAGGCTGTACCGTGACTATTCCAACAAAAACAAGCGCCAGAAGTGGAACCCTGCTTGGTGGTTCAGCTTCGAGAGCCGTCAAGACATGCAGGGCCGCAACTGGAGTGGCAACTCGTCCACCTACATCACCGACGACTTCGGCAACCTGGTCGAGATCGGCGGTGCAGCATGAACGGCCTCAAAAAACCCCGCCGCCCGCGCTGGCCCGCCAACCGCCTGGCGCACGAATCGACCGTTCACAAGGTCACCCCGTTTGCCACCGAAGAAACCGCCGCGCTCAGCAACGAAGCGCACCTGGCCTGGCACCACCTGATCAATGGCACCGGCACCAAGGCCCATTTCGACACTCTGGCCACCTCGCTCAATGCCAGCCTGATCCTGAGCGAACCCATCGGCCAGGCCGCGATTGACGTTGCCGTGCGTGCCCAGCAGGCCATGGTCAGCATGCAGGCACGCTTCCACCGCGTGGGCCGCTTTGGCGCCGATGCCCAGGCGCTGGCCGACGTGCCGCCCGGCCTCGACCTCTACGACCAGCTGCTCAGCTTTGCCAACCCGCTCCAGCTGGTGCAAGCCGTGTGCAAATCCTGGAAGCGCATCGCCGCCGGCGACGTGCTGGCGCCCGCCTACCCTGCCGCCGCAGCAGTCACAGCAGGAGCAGGCGCATGAGGCTCAACCTGCAACTGACCACCACCGTGTGGCACGCCGCCCTGCCCAAGGGCATCAACAAGCTGGTCCTGCTGGCCCTGTGCAACCACGTCAACGACGCGACAGGCCTCACCTGGCCGTCCGTGACCCGCCTGGCGCGCCTGTGCGGCATGAGCAGCCGTACTGTGCAAACCCATATCCGCGCCCTGCTGCGCGCCGGCATCCTGTGCGTGCGCCGCCTGCGCACCGGCCACAGCACCTGGTACGCGGTCAACCTCAACGGCCTGCCCAGCGCCTTCCCCGAGGGCGACCTGGACAGCGGGCCTGTGGATAACTCCGTCGATTCCGATACTTTTGTGGATAACTCGGCTTTGCCCCCCGCAGAATCTGCACCCCCCGCTACCGATTTGGGTACGCCACCCCCGCAAATTCACGTACTGACCCCCGCAGAATCTGCACCCATAACTGGTTTTAACTTTGAAGGGAACATAAGAAGAACTGCCGGCGCACCGGCCTTGCCGGCCACGCTGGTGATGATCGATGGAGTAAACCCGAAAGTCCTGGCCGACTTCGTCGCCATCCGCAAGAAAAAGAAAGCCGGCGCGCTGGACAGCACGGCGCTTGAAACGCTGTGCAGCCAGGCGGCGCTGGCCGGCATGACGCTGGAGCAGGTCCTGATCAAATGCCGCGACAAGGGCTGGGCTCGTTTCGAAGCGTCCTGGCTGACGACTCAGCCGGCCCCGCACATCGGCAGCATCACCACCCCGGCAGCGCCTGCAGGCCCGCCGCCCGCCCGGCCCAAGCCCGCCGACCCGGCCATCGTGGCGGCTGAACTGCAACGCCAGCGCCTGATCCGCCAGACACCGCCGCCGGTCATCGCCGGCATCCAGATCGGCAGCACCGGCCCCAGCTGGGCACACCGCATCGTCAACCGGCACCAGTCCGGCGAGCGCATCACCCGTGCTGTGCTCCGGGACGCCTGCACCGTGCTCAGGCTTGACCCATCAAGCCTGTCCTGCACCCCCGCCACCGCCGCCGCCCGCATGCACTGACCGAGGAAATCACCATGAACACCCCTATCCATTCATCGACCTCCGACAGCCAGCACATGCCGCCTGCCGTGTACCTGGCCATCATGCTCATCGCCCTGGCGCTGGGCGCAGACGCCGTGCATGTCAACCGCGAATACGCCTTTGCCAACCTGGGCATGCTGGGCCTGGACGCCGCGGCCCTGGCCGTTCGCAAAACCTCGATCGACCTGCTGCTGCTGGCCGACATTGCCCTGTTTTTTGTCGCAGCCATGATGCCGCGCGCCAAGTTCGGCCACCTGCGCTGCAAGCTGCTCGTGCTGGGCATTCTGATCTGGGCGTTTGACTGTGCGCACACCTACCAGGCACGCATCGGCATCGTCATGGCCGGCCAGTCCACCGCCGTCGCCACCGACCAGCGCAGCGCGGATCTGCGCGCCTCGATCGACAGCCTGCGCGCCACGGCCAGCGGCTTGCGCCAGAGCGCCGCCCGCCAATCCAGCAGCCTGATCGCCGCCAGCCGGGCCGATGGCTCGGCCTCCCTGCGCCAGGCCATCGACGCCGACCAGCGTGCCCAGGCCCTGTCTGCCGAACTCGCCACCAGCGAGCACGGCAAGGCCCCGGCCGAGGCCACCATCTGGGGCCAGTGGATGCCCTGGAAGGCCTTCGCCGAAAGCCTGCTGATCAGCATGGTCGGTCTGGTGATGTTCAGCCTGGCCGGCGAGATGGTGCGCGCCGCGCGCGACGCCTGCGCGGCCCGCCGCACTGCCATCCCGGTACCGGCTGCAAAGAAGAGCACGGCCCTGCCCCGCTGGAGCAGCGCCATGCCCCAGCCCAGCCCGGCCTATGCCGCCATCGCTGTGCCCCTGGGCGCCATGGGCGCACCGCTGCCCACGTTTGTCAGCGTGCCCGTGCCTCCCTCGATCAGCGTGCCAGCCGTGCCCACCGTGCGCAAGCAAGCACAGCCCGCCATCGAGAAGCACAGCACACCACCCGCCAAGCCAAGCACGGCAAGCACAGTGCGCAGTGCAAAGCCCGATGCAGGCACAGCCGGCAAGGCTGCTGCAGCCCGCTACCAGCGCATCGAGTCTGCCGTGATCGCCGGCACGCTCAAGCCATCGGTGCGCAGCCTGCAGCAGGCCGAAGGCGGCGGCACGCTGGCTGCCCGGCGCTACCTGGAGCAGTTGGCCAGCGAAGGTGTGATCGAGCGCGCCGGCCAGGGCTGGGCGCTGGTTGCAGCTGGTGCAACGGCCAAAGAATCGCAACTCACGCTGGCGGGGATCTGATGAACCAGATCACCATGACCGGCGACGACTGGACCAGCGACCGCGACCGCAAGGCCCAGGCCCAGGCAATCGCTGCCCGTAAGAAGACAGCGCAGGAACTGACAGCCCAGCTCGAAAAATCAGTAGCGGCCATGCAGAAATTCATAAATGCCTGTTCCGCGTGCGGTGACCCGAAAGTCCTGAACGCCGACGACGGCCGCCAGCGTCTGCGAGAGCAAATGCAGGAATACGCGACCTATCTGGACACGGTCACCTGGACAAAGTAAGCCTTCCCAACCTCCCGCCAGCGCTTTACTGGCGGGCTCACTCAGCTATCAATAACGAAGTAGAGAAAGCATGATGAAAATTTTCAAGGGCATGTCCGAACAGCCGCAAGAAACCTTCTCAGAGCGGCTATCAGAGGAAGACCGCACGTCGGCCTCTCGCCTCAAAGCCGCCCAGTGCGTGCCTGAGCGCGTGTGCAACTCGACCAGCAAGACGCTGTACACCGGCCCGGCCTGGAGCGCTGCCCGGCCCGGCACCGACGCCATTCAACATATCAAAAGCAGGGGATTCTGATGAGCATGATCAAGACATTCAAGGTTTGCGCCGAGTACAACGACGAGATGTTCGTCGTGCTGCAGGTGGACATGGACAAGCTGACACCAGCGCTGGCCAACGAAGTGAATGACTTTTGGGGCGGGGAGCAAGACCGTCTGTCTTCCGAAGACGACGACGTGGTCAGAGCCGTGATCCGGCTGTATGGCTCAAGGCTTATTCGCATGATGCTGTCAGATGGCGGGGCCACATTTACAGCCACACGTGCACCCGAAGCGGCGCAGGCCTGGACCGTTGAGATGCAAAGCCAGGAAGGCTGGCCAGGGACAGATGACACTCCATCCGGCCTTATCGGCATCCAGGTGATCGAGGCCCAGGTGGAAGTCCCCGACTATGACGGTGTGGAGCTGTCTGACATCACGGCGTGGCGCTCATGAGCGCCAACTCGAAAATCGAGTGGACCGACCACACCTTCAATGGCTGGGAGGGATGCGAAAAAATCAGCCCTGGCTGCGACAACTGCTACGCCGAAGCGCGGAATGCCCGTTTCGCCGGCGGTGTAGCCACCAATTGGGGCCCAGGCGCCGAGCGCCGGCGCACCAGCGGCGCAAACTGGAACCTGCCCAAGCGCTGGAATGCTCAGCATGCCGCATTTCATGCACAGCACGGCCGGCGCCAGCGGGTGTTTTGCGCCTCACTGTCCGACGTGTTTGACAACCAGATTGAAAAGCAGTGGCGTGATGACCTGTGGCAATTGATCTGGGAAACCCCCCACTTGGACTGGCAATTGCTGACAAAGCGGATCGGCAACGTCATGGACATGCTGCCCGATGAGTGGGGCAATGGCCTCACGCCCTACTGGCCGCACGTCTGGATCGGCGCCACTGTCGTCAATCAAACAGAAGCCGACCGTGACATCCCAAAATTGATAGCCGTGCCTGCTGCAAAGCGTTTTCTGAGCCTTGAACCGCTGCTTGGACCCGTGGATCTGCGTCTGATGTCGCGCTCCTTCGGATTTCCGAAACACATCACCCGCGATGGACATGCCATAGGGATGCCCCAAGGTCTCCACCAGGTAATTGTGGGCGGCGAGTCCGGCCGCGCTGCACGGCCAATGCACCCCGAATGGGCCAGGAGCCTGCGCGACCAGTGTGCATATGCCGGCATACCTTTCCTATTCAAGCAGTGGGGCGAATGGATAAGCACCGATCAAGAGGCTTGCCCAAGCGGCCCACCATTCAGCCGCTGGGAATGGGCCGATGGCACCGCCTTTCAACCTGGTGATGGGAATCGTGCTATGTCGCTTTTCTGCAAGGCTGGCAAGAAATCCACTGGGCGCCTGCTCGATGAAATTACACACGATGGATTTCCAGCATGACCCCTCAAATCCTTCTCTTGGTGCTGGAGTGGGGAGCAGCCGCCCTGACCATATACGGCGCATGGCTGCTGGCGAACAAAGGCAAGCACGAATCCTGGGGGTTTGTGCTGTTCCTGGCTGCCAATGCGCTCTGGATCTGCTTCGCCTGGCTGCAGGGCCACACCGGCATGCTGGTGCAGCAGCTGGTGCTCACCGCGATCAGCCTGCAGGGCATCCGCAAGGGCCTGATTCAGCCGCTGAAAGGCATCAAATGAAACACGCTGATTTCATTGCGACGCTGGACCAATCCCCGGCTAACGGTCCCGTGATACTGGCATGGGAAAACAGCGACGGCGCAACGGTGTTCGCCAGCCTTCCACGGCAAGACGTACGGCAAATGCTAGTTGACTTCAAAGAACAGCACCTCTGCAGTTTTGACGATCAGATCCAGCAAGAGGCCGACCTGATCGACCTGGTGCGGGAATACTTCCGGCAGACTGAGGATTTTGACCAGAGCATCTGCACCGGCGGCATGAGCCGGCATGGTGATGGGGCCATGCCTGCAACAGCTGAACAAAGGCGGCTTATCAACCGCAATGCCATCCAGGCGCGTCAGGCACTGGGCGAGCAGGCGGAGCAGAAGGGTTACACCCCCGCGCAGCTGGGCGACATGCTCAGGCGGTTCAATCGGCATCCCTATTGGATCGCAGAGATTGTGAAATCCGTGAGCGATGCCAGAGGGGTCCGTCGATGAGCCACGCTGTGCATGCTGCGCCGCTGATCTACCGCAAAAAAGTGGTCCTGGAGAAGTTCGGGATCTCGGAGACCACGCTCAGGCGTTGGATGCAGGATGAGGGATTCCCGCGTCCAAAGCAGTTGGGACCACGCGCCGTGGGCTGGGTGGTAGACCAGGTGGGCGCATGGCTCGAAAAGCGCCCGGTAGCCCTTTCAAATTCCCTGGACGATGAGGACTGACAGGCGATCAGCCCGGCTGCGGCAGGCAGTAGTCGGCCCAGGCCTGCATCAGTGCGGCGCGCTTGGCCAGCATATCGCCGCGCCGGTAGGCGGCTTCGACCTTGCTGTCGATCGCATGGGCCAGGGCCATCTCCACCAGGTCCCTCGGGTAGCTGGTGCATTCGGCGGCCCAGTCGCTGAAGGTGGAGCGAAAGCCGTGCGGTACGGCGTCGAGTTTGAGCCGGCGCATGACGGCCGTCAGCGACATGTCGGACAGCGGCGTCATCTTGGTGGACGGAAACACCAGCTCGCAGTCCTCAAACCTGGGCTGCAGGCGCAGCAGCTGCACGGCCTGCTTGGAGAGTGACACCCGATGAGGCTTGTGCGCCTTCATCCGGCTCTCGGGGATGTTCCACACACCGGCGTCCAGGTCGATTTCCTGCCAAAGCGTTCCCCGCACCTCGCCCGATCGGGTCGCCGTCAGTACCTGGTACAGCAGCGCCCGGGCGCCCATGCCGGCGCAGGCCTCGATGCGCCGCACCACGGCCT
Organism: Polaromonas naphthalenivorans CJ2; assembly: GCF_000015505.1. GTDB lineage: Bacteria > Pseudomonadota > Gammaproteobacteria > Burkholderiales > Burkholderiaceae_C > Polaromonas > Polaromonas naphthalenivorans. Next base: position 3,531,110 of record NC_008781.1, read on the forward strand.
GCGCCTCGCCTATTTCCACAGCAGGATGGTGCTCGACCTTCGCAATCTTGGACGGCTTGGGCAGCAGCTTGTCCAGGTGGCCGGTCCAGCGGGCCGGATTCTCGCCGCGCCGGTGCCCGCGCACGGCGGCCCAGTCCAGGATCTGCTCGATGCGGCCGCGCACGCGAGAGGCTGTTTCAGTTTTCGTGCGCCAGATCGGCTCAAGCACCTTCAAGATGTCTTCCTGGCCAATCTCTGACACGGCCATCTCACCGATGAACGGGTTGGCATACGTGGCCAGGGAGTTTTCCCACTGCTGGCGGTGCTTGGCATTGCGCCATTCGGCCTCGCGCGCCGCGATGAACTGCTCGGACGCCTTGCTGAAGGTCAAGGCCCGAGCCCGCGCTGCAGCCGCCTTGTGCATGACCGCTTCCCGGGACTGGATCGGGTCGATGCCCTGATCCATCAGCTCGCGCGCGGCCCGTGCCTTGTCCCGCGCCTGGGCCAGCGTCACGGCCGGAAAGCCGCCCAGTCCCATGCGCCGGCGGCGCGTGCCGACCACAAATCGCAGCACCCAGGCACGAGATCCACCAATGATTTGCAGGTAAAGCCCGGGCACGCCGCCCACGGCATACACACCTTCGCTTTTCAGACGGCCTATCTCGATCGGGCTAAGCTCGCGGGGAAGTTTGGGCATATGCGTCCTATGGGCCATCCTATAGGCCATCCGCTAAACGCTTTCTCGGCGCGTTAAAGCGGCTTATGGCGGCTCAGTATATGGGCTTCCCAATGAAAAACGCACCCGAAGGTGCGTTTTGGTGCGTCTTAAACGCTTGTTCTGGCGGAGAGGGTGGGATTCGAACCCACGGTACCTTGCGGTACGCCTGATTTCGAGTCAGGTACATTCGGCCACTCTGCCACCTCTCCTATGTATCGAGCCGCAATTCTAGCAGGCTCAAATGCCCTTCAGGCCGCTGGCAAAGAAAGAGTCGTCATGCCGCCCATGTAGGGTTGCAGCACCGCCGGAATATCGACGCCGCCGTCGGCGCGCTGGTAGTTTTCAAGCACCGCGACCAGTGTGCGGCCCACGGCCAGGCCCGAGCCGTTCAGGGTGTGGACGAACTCGTTCTTGCCCTGCGCGTTCTTGAACCTAGCCTGCAGGCGGCGGGCCTGGAAGGCTTCGCAGTTGGACACCGAACTGATCTCGCGGTAGGTGCTCTGCGCCGGCAGCCACACTTCCAGGTCGTAGGTCTTGGTCGCGCCAAAACCCATGTCGCCGGTGCACAGCAGCATCACGCGGTACGGCAGGCCGAGCTTTTGCAGGATGACCTCGGCGTGGCCGGTCATGGCCTCCAGCGCTTCGTAGCTTTTCTCGGGATGCACGACCTGCACCATTTCGACCTTGTCGAACTGGTGCTGGCGGATCATGCCGCGCGTGTCGCGCCCGTAGCTGCCGGCCTCGGAGCGAAAGCACGGCGTGTGGGCGGTGAATTTGAGCGGCAGTTGCGCTTCCGGCACGACTTCATCGCGCACGAAATTGGTCAGCGGCACCTCGGACGTGGGAATCAGGTACAGCGCGGCATTCTCGGCCTGGCCTTCCTGGCCGCCTTTTCTGGCCGCGAACAGGTCTTCCTCGAACTTGGGCAACTGGCCGGTACCGCGCAGCGAGTCGCTGTTGACGATGTAGGGCACATAGCATTCGGTGTAGCCATGCTCGGCCGTCTGCACGTCGAGCATGAATTGCGACAGCGCACGGTGCAGGCGCGCCAGCGGGCCTTTCATCACGGTAAAGCGCGAGCCGGTCAGCTTCGTGCCCAGCTCGAAGTCCAGCCCCAGCGGCTGGCCCACATCGACATGGTCCCTGGGCTCGAAGCTCAAGGCGGCGGGCTCGCCGCCCAGGCCTTCGAACGGGCTCCACTTGCGCACCTCGACGTTTCCCGCCTCGCCGATGCCCTGCGGCACGCTGTCGTGCGGCAGGTTCGGCACGGCCAGCAGCAATGCCTGCATTTCCGTCTGGATCTGCTCAAGGCGCTTGGCCGACGATTCGAGTTCGGCCTTGGAATGGCTGACCAGCGCCATCACGGCGCTGGCGTCTTCGCCCTTGGACTTGAGCTGGCCGATTTGTTTGGACAGGGTGCCGCGCTGGCCTTGCAGCTCTTCGGTCCTGATCTGCACGGCCTTGCGTTCGGCCTCAAGGGTCTGGAAGGCCTCGACGTTGAGGAAGGTTTGCGGACTCTTGCGGGTCTCCAGGCGGGCGATGGCCGAGGGCAGGTCTTTACGGAGCAGGTTGATGTCTAGCATGGGGTCGATTGTATTTTGTGCCGCAATGGCCAGGAATGGGGCGGCGGGTTCAGTTCAGGCTGGCCGGATCGACGTTGGCGCCGCAAATGATCAGGCAGACGGTTTCGTCCGCACGCGGCACATAACGCCGGCTGTGCAGCGCGGCCAGCGGCAAGGCGGCGGCGGGCTCGACGGCCAGCTTGAGTTCCTGCCACAGCCACAGCTGCGCCGTCCGGATGGATTCGTCGCTCAGCAGCAGCGCATCGCGCACCTGCGCCTGCGTCACGTCCCACGCCAGGCTGCCGATGCGCCGGGCACCGAGCGAATCGGCCGCGATGCCGCCGACCTCCACGTCCACCGGCCGGCCGGCTTGACGCGCCCGGAACAGGCTGGGGGCCAGCTCGGGCTCCAGCGCCACCACGCGGCTGCGGTGCCCGAACCAGTTGGCCACGCCGCCGATCAGGCCGCCGCCGCCCACGCTGACCAGCACCGAATCCGGCAGGCCGCCCTGCTGCTCGATTTCCAGCGCCATCGTGCCGGCGCCCACCAGCACTTCGGGCTGGTCGTAGGCATGGGTCAGCAGCGCCCCGGTTTCCTGCTGGCGCGCCAGGCAGGCCCGCAGCGCATCGGCATAGGCCGCGCCGCCTACCATGACGCGAGCGCCCAGGGCGGCGAGCCGGGCGCGCTTGGCCGGGCTGGAGATTTCGGGAACGAAGACTTCGCAAGGCACGCCCAGTTCCTTGGCCGCAGCCGCCGTGGCAATGCCCGCGTTGCCGCCCGACGCCACGATCACGCCGCTGGGCGGAATCGGGTTGGACAGCAAGCGGTTGAGCATGCCGCGCGCCTTGAAGCTGCCGCCGGTCTGCAGATGCTCCAGCTTGAGCCAGACTTCGGCGCAGTCCACGCCCAGCGCCCCGCCAGGCAGTTTCCAGAGCGGAGTTCGACGGATAAAGTGGCTGTAGCGCTTGCTGAACGTGTGCTGGCAGCTCTCGATTTGATAGCGGTTGACTGTCATCGACCATCAGCCCAGTTGGTGAAGCTGGCTGCCGTTGACTTCAAGCTGCTGGCCCTGCGCGTCCAGCTTCAGGCCCTTGGGCAAGGGGAACTTGATGGTTTCCTCGACTCCGTCCATCTTGCGGACTGACACCGCGCCCAGCGCCTTGATGCGGTCGATGACCTGCCTGACCAGCACCTCGGGGGCCGACGCGCCCGCCGTCAGGCCGACACGGCTCTTGCCGTCGAACCAGGCTTCCTGCAGTTCGCTGGCGTCATCGACCATGTAGGCCTCGGTGCCCAGCTTGGCGGCCAGTTCGCGCAGGCGGTTGCTGTTCGAGCTGGTCGGGCTGCCGACCACGATCAGGATATCGACCTGCGGGCTGAGCACCTTGACGGCGTCCTGCCGGTTTTGCGTGGCGTAGCAGATGTCCTGCTGCTTGGGCTTGCGCACCTGCGGAAACCGGGCCACGATGGCCGCGCTGATCTCGGCCGCGTCGTCCACGCTCAGCGTGGTTTGCGTGACGACGGCCAGGCGCTCGGTTTGCAGCGGCGAGATGCGCGCCACGTCGGCCACGTCCTCGACCAGATGGATGCCGCTGTCGAGCTGGCCCATGGTGCCTTCGACTTCGGGGTGGCCCTTGTGGCCGATCATGATGAACTCGTAGCCTTCCTTGTTGAGCTTGGCGACCTCGACATGCACCTTGGTCACCAGCGGGCAGGTGGCATCGAAAATCTGGAAACCCCGCGCCCGGGCTTCTTCCTGCACCGCCCGGCTGACGCCGTGGGCGCTGAACACCAGGGTGGCGCCTGCTGGCACGTCGGACAATTCCTCAATGAAAATCGCGCCCTTGACCTTCAGGTCATTGACCACATAGGTGTTGTGAACGATTTCATGGCGCACATAAATCGGTGCGCCAAACTTGACCAGCGCCCGCTCGACGATTTCAATCGCCCGGTCAACGCCAGCGCAAAAGCCGCGCGGCTCGGCCAGCAGGATTTCTTCAAGGGGTGGATTCGACATGGTCACAGCACCCCGATCACATGCACTTCAAACTCCACCGGCTGGCCGGCCAGCGGATGGTTGAAGTCGAACTGCACCGCCGCGTCGTCGCCGTCCTTGATCTGTTGCACCGCGCCGGCGTACTGGCCCATGCCGTCGGGCGTGGGGAACTGCACCACATCGCCCACGCTGTAGCGCTCGTCGGGGTCGCCCAGCTGGTTGAGCAGCTTGCGCGCCACCCATTGCACCAGTTCCGGGTTGCGCTCGCCAAAAGCCTCGCCGGCGGCCAGCTGGAACGTGGTGCGCGTGCCTTCGGGCAGGCCCAGCAGGCGCTGCTCGATGGCCGGCGACAACTCGCCGTTGCCCAGGCTCAGCGTGGCGGGCTTGCTGTCGAAGGTGTTGATGATGCTGGCGCCGCCCGGCGCGGCCATGCGGTAGTGCAGCGTCAGGAAGGAGCCTGGCTCGACCACCGGGACGGCATCGGGCTGGGCGGACTGGATGGAGGATTGCAGGGTAGGCATAAAGACTTTCGGGCCACCACGGATGGTCGGCCGGCAACGGTGACTGAACGGGCTCTATTGTAGAAAGCCGGGCTGGCCTGGGTGCTGCAGCGCGCCATTTCATGCATTTTTCAGGGCTTCCCGTGCGGATTGACCGCGCTGACCTGCTGCATACTGCAGTTTCTTTTTTACTTTTGCTTTCAATTTTCAGGCCACGCCCCTCCATGCTCATCAAAGACCTGCCCGCAGACGCCCGTCCGCGCGAGAAACTGCTGGCCCGTGGCCCTGCGGCGCTCAGCGATGCCGAATTGCTGGCGCTGCTGCTGCGCACCGGCCTGCCCGGCAAGAATGCGCTGCAGATGGGCCAGGAACTGCTCGATAACTTTGGCGGCGTGGCCGGGCTGCTGCACACCGGAGCCGAAGCGCTCAAATCCATCAAGGGACTCGGCCCTGCCAAGCGCGCCGAAATCGTCGCCGTGCTGGAACTGGCGCGCCGCGCCCTGGCCGAGGAGCTGAAGGAAAAGGCGCTGTTCACCACGCCGCAAGCGGTGCGCGACTACCTGCAGCTGCAGCTGGGCAGCCGGCCGCACGAGATTTTTGCCGTGCTGTTCCTGGACAGCCAGCACCGGCTGATCGCGCTGGAGGAGCTGTTTCGCGGCACGCTGACGCAGACCAGCGTGTACCCGCGCGAGGTGGTGATCCGGGCGCTGGCGCTGAATGCGGCCAGCGTGGTGCTGGCGCACAACCACCCGAGCGGCGCGGCGCAGCCCTCGCGCGCCGACGAAATGCTGACCCAGACCCTGAAAACCGCACTGGCGCTGGTCGATGTGCGGGTGCTCGACCATTTCGTGGTGACCGCCTCCCTGGCGGTGTCGATGGCCGAGATGGGACTGGTTTAGGATGGGTGCCCCAGGCAATTCTTCACCATCGCCACCATGCTGCAGCCCTCCTCCCCCCGCCAAAAAATTCAGAAAGGCCTGCTGATCCGGGATCTCAAGGATCTCAAGCTGGTCCGTCGCGAACTGGAAATGCGCGCCCGTCTGGAAGCGCAACGGCTGGCCGTGCTCCAGGCGGCCGCCGCGCTGGCCCGGGCTGAAAAAGAGCTGTTTTCACGCGCCGTCGGACGCGTCGTGGCCTTGGCGCCGCAGCACCGGCCGGGCCACCGGGCCAGCCTGGAGCGGGCGCGGCCGGCACCGATTGCCGAGCAACTGCGGCTCGACGAGATGGCCGTGATGCAGGAAGCCCTGTCGGACGAGTTTGATGTCGAGACGCTGCTGCACACTGATGAAACGCTGAGTTTTCGCCGGCCCGGCATCGGTCCTGACGTGGTGCGCAAGCTGCGCCGGGGCAACTGGAGCATTCAGCGCCAGCTCGATTTGCACGGCTTTCGGCGCGAGGATGCGCGCAACGCGCTGGGCGCCTTCATCCGCGAAGCCAACAAGGCCGGCCTGCGCTGCGTGCGCGTGGTGCATGGCAAGGGCCTGGGTTCGCCGGGCAAGATGCCGGTGCTCAAGGGCCGGGTGCAAAGCTGGCTGATCCAGAAGCAGGAAGTGCTGGCCTTCGTGCAGGCGCGCCCCGCCGAGGGCGGCGCCGGGGCGCTGGTGGTGCTTTTGGCGTAGCGGTGAAGCGGTTGGGCGCCTGAACCTTATTGCTATTATTTAAATAGCTGTATATGCCCGTGTTTAAAGCGCAAAAGGCATATTTAAACAAGAAAATGGTCTGAATTACCGAGGCTTGCGTGATGACAGATCGCCAGCGCGCGCATGACCGCCGCCGTTCGCGTTTCCACGCCCAGCTTCACATAGATATGCTCCAGATGCTTTTGCACGGTGCGCGGGCTGATGGCCAGCAGCGCCGCGATCTCGGCATCCATCTTGCCGCAGGCCAGCCAGTGCATCACCTCGGCCTCGCGTTGCGTCAGGCCTGGCGCATGGATGTCGGGTGGCAGCGGCGCCTCGCCCTCCTCCAGCGTGACGGCGGCCCGCGCATGGCGTGCGTGGCGGTAAAGAAAAGCAAGATGCGGGCGCAGCAACTCCAGCCGCTCACGGTCGCGCTCGTCAAAATCACGGCCGCGCCGCTTCAGCACGATGCTCACCAGCGTTCGGCGGTCGCTGAGCAGCGGTACGGCAATGGCGTACTCAGGCACTCTGCGCTGCAAGTCATGGTGGCGAGGCGGCGAGTGCTCGAAAAAATGCCGTTCAAAGCCCTCCACCTCGTCGCTTTCCAGCCGCACGCTGGGCAGGCCCAGCACCTCGCGCTGGTCGCTAGCCAGGTCACAGACCGAGAGCGTCGTCAACTCGGCAGCCACGAAGCTGTTCAGCGCCTGCACCACCGCCTGCGCAAAGCTGCGCACGCTATACGCCTGCGCTTCGACCCGAGCAAGCACCTGCAACGCGCTGGCGAAGTCGTTTCGGGTGAGGTGGTTCATGGCCTGGCTCCACTGGCTGATGCATACGCATTGCTGCGTATTGGCAATTCCCCCCGGCGACTTCAGCATGTCGTCATGGGTGCTTCCTCTGCGATCCTGCATTTCAGTATAGGAAGCCCTGCATGCTGGTGCAAGCCCGGCTGCGGGGACAAGAACACGGTTTCGGCGCACCGCCCAGACGCCGTTGAACCCGGTTGATGAAGCAAACCACTGAAAGGAGCCATCATGTCACGCCAATACATTGATTGCCGCGAATTTCCCAGCACCATGAACTGCAGCGTCGCGCTGTCGGCTGACAGCGACAAGGAACTGCTTGACGCGGCCGTGCAGCATGCAGTCGCCGTGCATGGCCACACCGACTCGCCGGAGTTGCGCCGGCAGTTGGCGTCCATGTTCAAGCCGGGCACGCCGCCGCTGAACGTGGCGCAGGCCAAAGCCCAGACGGCCAGCGCCTGACCGGCTGCCGTCAAAAAAGGATGCCGTCCGGTGGATGGTCTTGGCTGCCTCAACTTTGGCGCAGAACGTCCACCGTGCTGCGCAAATGCTGGGTCCAGGCGCGGCGGTCGCGGCCATCGGCCCCTTCGGGTTCGCCGTAATGCACCACGGCCACAATCGGCGGCGCGCAAAGGGTTCGCCAGATCGAAGCGAGCAGTGTTTCGTCGCCGATGTAACTGGGCGCGTAGCTGGTTTCGCCGCTGGCCTTGTCCACAAAACGCAGGCCGACCGGCTGGACTGGGGCATTGGCCGATATGGCAGCCTGCAGCAAGTTGGCATGAAAAGGCAGCACTCCCCGTCCATCGCCGGTGGTTCCCTCGGGAAACACCGCCAGCACCTCATTGGCCTTGAGCGCTTCCTGCATGAGATGCACCATCCGCAAGGCATCGCGCCGCGAACTGCGCTCGATGTACAGCGTTCCCGCCGCTGTTGCCAGCGTTCCAATGAGCGGCCAGTCCTTCACATCGGATTTGGAGACAAAGCAACAGTGGCGCGCCGCATGCATGACCGGAATATCGAGCCAGGAAATATGGTTGGACACCAGCAGCACCGGCCCGGTGACGGGCGGCTGTCCGCGAATTTCAAGCCTGATGCCGGCATGGCCCAGGAACGCGAGCGCCCAGACCTGAACCCGGGCGTTTTGCTGGGAGGGCTGCAGGCGCGGCAGGCGCACGGCGACCACCCACAGGCCGGTCAGGATGTGGCCGAGGATGCGCAGCACGCGCCAGCAGCCGGTCAGCCGCCTCATGAAAGCGCCTGCCGGCGTGCCGCCAGAGCGCAGGAATCGCAATAGCCGGTCCGCATCGCTCAGGCGCGCTCGAACGCGACCTGCCCGCCCACCAGCGTGTAGCGCACGCGGCCGGGCAAGGCATGGCCCGAAAACGGCGTGTGCTTGCCCTGGCTGCGCAGGGCCGCCGGCTCCACCGTCCATTCGCTGTCCGGATCGAAGATGCAGACATCAGCGACGCCGCCCTTGACCAGCCGGCCCGCGCTAGCCTGCAGCGTGCCGAGCGTCTGGCCCAGCACGCGCGCCGGCTCGCTGGTCAGCACGGCCAGCGCGCGGGTCATGCCCGCCTGGCTGTCATTTCCCCATTTGCAGGCCAGGCCCAGCAGCAACTCCAGCCCGGTCGCGCCCGGCTCGGCCTCGGCGAACGGCAGGGTTTTGGCGTCTTCATCAACCGGCGAGTGGTCGGATACTAACGCGTCAATCGTGCCGTCGGCCAGCCCCTGCCGCAGCGCGTCGCGGTCGCGCTGCTGGCGCAGCGGCGGGTCCAGGCGCATGCGGCTGTCGAAGTAGCCAATGTCCACATCGGTCAGGTGCAGGCTGTTGATGCTGACATCGCAGGTCACGTTCAAGCCTTCGGCCTTGGCCCCGGCCACCAGCGCCACACCGGCGGCGCTGCTGATCCGGCACAGGTGGATGCGGGCGCCGGTGGCGCGCATCAGTTCGAAAATCGTGTGCAGGGCAATCGTTTCGGCGGCGACCGGCACGCCGCTCAAGCCCAGGCGCGTGGCCAGCGCCCCGCTGGCGGCCACGCCCTTACCCAAGTGCAGCTCCTGCGGACGCAGCCAGATCGAATAGCCGAACGTGGCGGCGTACTGCATGGCGCGCATCAGCACCTGCGTATTGGCCAGCGGCACTTCGGCCTGGCTGAAAGCCACGCAGCCTGATTCGGTCAGCTGGACCATTTCGGTCAGCGCTTCGCCCTTGAGCGCGCGCGTGAGAGCGCCGAGCGGAAAGACGCGCGACTGGTGCATTTTTTCGGCGCGGAACTTGAGCATTTCCACCAGGCCCGGCTCGTCCAGCACCGGGTCGGTGTCGGGCGGGCAGACCAGGCTGGTCACGCCGCCGGCCACCGCTGCGGCCAGTTCGCTTTCCAGCATGCCTTCATGCTCATGGCCCGGCTCGCGCAGGCGCGCCGACAGGTCGATCAGGCCGGGCGCGACGATGCAGCCGGTGGCGTCCAGGGTTTTATTGGGAACGAAATCGGCCAGCGCGCCGTTCAGCGACACGATGCGGCCGGCGGCAATCGCCAGATCGCCGACCTGGTCGAAGCCGGTGGCGGGGTCGATGACGCGACCATTCTTGATGAGGAGTTTCATTTTATTTTTCCAGGAAAAGGCGGCAAGGCAGGGGCTGCTCTCATGCCTCGTTGCCTGCGACGATGCTCATCACGGCCATGCGGACCGCAATGCCGAACGTGACCTGCGGCAAGATGACGCTCTGCACGCCATCGACCACGGCCGAGTCGATTTCCACGCCCCGGTTGATCGGGCCGGGATGCATCACGATGGCGTCGGGCCTGGCGAGTTGCAGCTTGTCGGTGGTCAGGCCAAAGCTCTTGGAAAACTCCTGGCTGCTGGGCAGCAGCGCGCCAGTCATGCGCTCGTTCTGCAGCCTGAGCATGATGATCACGTCGGCGCCCCGGATGCCTTCTTCGAGCGTGTTGCAGACGCGCACGCCCATCTGCGCCATGTCGGCCGGAACCAGGGTCTTGGGGCCGACCACGCGCACCTCGGCGCAGCCCAGCGTGGTCAGCGCATGGATGTCCGAGCGCGCCACACGCGAATGCAGCACGTCGCCGACGATGGCGACCGTGAGGTTGCTGAAGTCTTTTTTGTAGTGGCGGATGGTGTACATGTCGAGCAAACCCTGCGTCGGGTGCGCATGGCGGCCGTCGCCGGCATTGACGACGTGGACATGCGGCGCGACATGCTGGGCAATCAGGTAGGGCGCGCCGGATTCGCCGTGGCGCACGACGAACAGGTCGGCGGCCATGGCGCTCAGGTTGGCGATGGTGTCGAGCAGCGACTCGCCCTTGGATGCCGATGAGCGGGCGATATCCAGGTTGATCACGTCAGCCGACAGCCGCGTGGCGGCAATCTCAAACGTCGTACGGGTACGGGTGGAGTTTTCAAAAAACAGGTTGAACACGCTCTTGCCGCGCAGCAGCGGGACTTTTTTGACCTCGCGGCTGCTGACCGAGACAAAGTTGGCGGCGGTGTCCAGAATCTGTGTCAGGATGGCCTTGGACAGGCCTTCGGTGGAGAGCAGATGGATCAGCTCGCCGTTTTTATTGAGTTGGGGGTTTCGTCGGTACAACACGCTGTAAATTCCTCTTGCGCTTTAAATTCAGGCGGGGGTTTGGGTATCCTGCAGGCGGAATCGGAACCGGCCATCGTCGGTGCGGGCCAGTTCCAGCGTTTGCGAAGCCGGCAGGCTCACTCTGGCCACAGCCAGGTCGGCCTGCACCGGCAATTCGCGTCCGCCCCGGTCCACCAGCACCATCAGCCGGACGCTGGCGGGCCGGCCGTAGTCGAACAGTTCATTGAGCACGGCGCGTATCGTGCGGCCGGTGTAGAGCACATCGTCCACCACGATCAGGTGCGCGCCATTGACATCGAATGGCAGCACGGTCTGGCCGCTGGCCGCCAGCCCGCGCTGCGAAAAGTCGTCGCGGTGCATGGACGACGACAAAATGCCGATGTCTTCAGCCAGCCCCAGGTCTGTTTGCAGGCGCTGCGCCAGCCAGGCGCCGCCCGAGGCCACGCCCACCAGGCGCGGCGGCTGACTGCAGGCGGCCAGTTGCTGACGCATGCCGCGCAGCAAATCGGCATACAGCGCCTCGGCGTCAAGAACCAGACTACTCATGGGGAAGACTCCTTAAAAATTGTTCCAGAATGATGCTGGCCGACGCGGCATCGGCATCCTTGGCGCCGCTGGCCAGGGCTTCGGTCGTGCTGTAGCGCTCATCGACCTCGAACACCTGCAGGCCGAAGCGCCCGCGCAGTTGGCGCGCGAACTTTTGCGCGCGCACGGTATTGTCGTGGCTCGCGCCGTCGGGATGAAACGGAATGCCGACCACCAGCGCATCGGGCTGCCATTCCTTGATCCGGGCCTGGATCAGCGGAAAACGGGCGACCCCTTCGGCGGCAATGGTGGCTTGCGGCGTGGCGGTGCGGGTCAGGATATTGCCCGACGCAACGCCGGTGCGCTTGAACCCATAGTCGAAAGCCAGGAAGGTCTGGAAACCCGCCGCCGGATGAGGTGCCGGCGGCAGGCGGTTTTCGGGCCGGGAATGATCAGTATCCGCCAGGCCTTGCGGCTCATCCATGACCGGCGACGGGCGAAATCATCCAGCTCTCAAGGCCCAGCAGCATCAGGGCCTTGTCGTAACGCTCTTCGACCGGGGTGTCAAAAATCACTCCCAGGTCGGCCGCCACCGTCAGCCAGCTGTTGTCGAGCAACTCCGATTCAAGCTGGCCCTCACCCCAGGCCGAATAGCCGAGCGAGACAAACACCTTGCGCGGACCGGCCCCGGTGGACAGCGCTTCGAGCACGTCCTTGGAGGTGGTCATTTCCAGACCGCCCGGAATCGACATGGTCGAGGCATAGACCGATTCGTTGCCGGGCATCATGGATTCGTGCAGCACGAAGCCGCGTTCGGTCTGCACCGGGCCGCCCTGAAAGACCGGCGTTTGTGTCAGATCTCCCCGGCGCAGCGGCAACTCGACCTTGTCGAACAGGCCCTGGACATTGATGTCGCTGGGCTTGTTGATGATCAGGCCCAGCGCCCCGCGCTCGCTGTGCTCGCACATATAGATCACGCTTTTTGAGAAGCCTTCATCCTCCAGGCCGGGCATGGCAATAAGGAAGTGGTGCGTGAGGTTGATCGAAGGTGGGGGTTCCGTGGCCATCGGCAGATTTTACGCGTTAGCGAATCCCCGGCATAACACCTCATTCGCGGGGATCGGCGCTACAGGGCCAATTGCGGCGCAAAGCAATTCAGGCGTCAGGCCCGGATTGTTTTTCACTACCATCGGGCGCATGCACAAAAAATACAGGACAGGACTGATGTGGTTCAGGCGGGATCTGCGGCTCCAGGACAATGCAGCGCTGCACCATGCGCTGAAATCGTGTGAGCAGGTGTTTTGCGCCTTCGTTTTTGACCGGGCCATTCTGGATTCGCTGCCAAAAGCCGACCGTCGGGTCGAGTTCATCCGGGAATCCCTGGTGGACCTGAACCGTCAATTGGCAAAACTGGCCTTGCCTGCCGGCCTGCTGATACGACACGGCACCGCTTTGGACGCCCTGCCCGCCTTGGCGTCTAGGCTTTCGGTCGATGCAGTGTTTGCCAACCACGATGACGAGCCTTGCAGCCTGGCGCGCGATGCCGAAGTGCAGGGCTTGCTGGAATGCGCAGGCGTGGCTTTTCACACGTTCAAGGACCATGTCATTTTTGAACGGCAGGAGGTGCTGACGCTGGCCGGCCAGCCTTATACCGTCTTCACCCCCTACAAGAAGGCCTGGCTGAAAAAGGTCGATGCCTTTTACCTCCAGCCCTATCCGGTTGAGAAGTACGCATCCGCGCTGGCTGCCCGACCGGCAGATGAACGGCAGGATGTGCCCGCGCTGGCCGAGCTGGGGTTTGAAAAAACCAACCTGTCAGCGCTCAGGCTACCCACTGGCAGCCAGGGCGCAGAAGCGCTTTTCGACGATTTCCTGGACCGCATGCCGCACTATGCGGACACCCGCGACTTCCCCGCCGTTAAAGGTCCAAGTTATCTGGGCGTGCATTTGCGTTTTGGCACAATTTCGATCAGGAAAATTACATTGAACGCACTGGCGCAGCAGCAAACGGGCAGCGAAGGCGCCGCAACCTGGCTCAGCGAACTGATCTGGCGGGATTTTTATGCCCAGATCCTGGCGAACTTTCCGCATGCGGCCAGCAGCGCGTTCAAGCCCGGCTATGACGCGATTGCATGGGAACAAGGCGAAAAAGCCGAGCTGCTTTTCCAGGCCTGGTGCGAGGGCCGGACCGGCTACCCGCTGGTCGATGCAGCCATGGCCCAACTCAACCAGACCGGCTACATGCATAACCGCCTGCGCATGGTGACAGCCAGCTTTCTGGTCAAGGATCTTGGGATCGACTGGCGCTGGGGTGAGCGTTACTTTGCCGAAAAACTCAATGATTTTGACCTGGCATCGAACAACGGCGGCTGGCAGTGGGCCGCCAGCACGGGCTGCGATGCGCAGCCTTACTTCCGAATTTTCAACCCCGTCAGCCAAAGCGAGAAGTTTGACGCCGACGGAAAGTTCATCCGCAAGTACTTGCCGGTACTGGCAAAACTGCCCAAGGCTGCCTTGCACAGTCCGTGGCTGGCTTCGCCGATGGAAAGGGCTGCAGCAAGCGTGGCACTGGGCAGCAACTACGCAAGGCCTGTCGTAGCGCATGCCGAAGCGCGTGCGCTGACCTTGCAGCGCTACGCCCTCGTGAAAAAGTCCTGACAGTCTGCTATTTTTTTAATAGCTGCTTGCGCCCGCTCCATCTGCGCAAAAGGTTTTTTTAAGCCATCACAGCAGTTTGCACGGAACAGTATTGCCGGATCAGCCGCAACAGCTCATCTTCGGAGTAAGGCTTGCCCAGGTAATGGTTGACGCCCAGCTCCACGGCATGCTCGTTGTGCTTGTTGGCGATGCGGGAAGTGATCATGATGATGGGCAGCCCTTTCATGCGCTCATCGGCCCGGATGTTGCGCGCCAGATCGAAACCGTCCATGCGCGGCATTTCAATGTCTGACAGCACCACGGCCGGGATTTCTTCCTGCAGCCGCTCCAGAGCCTGCAGCCCATCGGCCGCCATCGCCACCCGGTAACCGTCACGCATCAACAGGCGCTGGGTGACACGCCGCACCGTGATGGAATCGTCAACCACCAGGATGAGCGGCGTTTTCGGTGCCACTGAAACAGGGAAAATGGTATCGGTATTGCGGCCGGAAACCCGGGCCGCATCCTGAGCAAGATAGTCTTTGCTCCATGCGCGCGCCTGTTCGCCATAGACCGCGGCCAGTGCTACAGGGTTGTAGATCAGCACCACGGCACCTGAAGGCAACATGGACATGCCTGTCAGTCCCGGCAACCCTGACAGCTGGGGTCCGAGGTTTTTGACCACGACCTCGCGGTTGCCAAGCACTTCATCGACGTGCAAGGCAATACGCTGGGCGGCACTGCGGAAAATGACAACCGGCGCGGTTTTCGCCGGAGCTTCTCCACTGAAATGCGAAGCCTGCAACAAGGCGCCTGACCAGAAGAAAGGCACGGTTTCACCACCGACATCGAGCGTGCCGCTGCGGTAGGCCTGTTGCAGATCGGCAGCCGGGATGCGCCGCACGTTTTCCACCACATTGGCCGGGATGCCGACCGACATGCTTCCGGCACGAACCATCACCACCTGCGTCACGGCCGTGGTCAGCGGCAGCACGAGGGTGAAAAGTGTACTTTTACCCGCAATGCTGGAGGTTTTAACCCTGCCGCCCAGTGCGATCACATCGGAGCGCACCACATCCAGTCCAATACCCCGGCCGGCAAGCTCTGTCACAACTTCGGCCGTTGAAAAGCCCGGAAGGAAAATCAGGTTGGCGGTGGCCTCATCATCCATCGCCTGGTTAGCCTTCATCAGCCCCTGGCTGATACCCCGTTCACGGATGCGGGCCAGGTTCAGACCCGCACCATCATCACCCAGTTCCACGGCAATGTCATTGCCTTCCTGACGAAGATGGATGGTGATCAAGCCAACCGGATCCTTGCCAGCCTTGGTGCGGGCTTGCGGTGCTTCAATGCCGTGGGTCACGCAGTTGCGCAGCAAATGCTCGAAAGCGGGAATCATGCGATCCAGCATGCCGCGGTCCATTTCGAGGTTGCCGCCATGCAGATCCAGGCGCACCTGTTTGCCGGTTTCCTTGGATGTTTGCCGGACCACACGATACAGCCGCTCGGAAACACTTTCAAACTCCACCATCCGGGTGCGCAGCAAATCGCGCTGCAACTCCCGCGTCTGGCGGCCCTGGGCAAGCAGATCGTCTTCCGTGGCTTCGATGGTGCGCTGCAGGGTGCGCTGCACGGTGGCCACGTCGTTGACCGACTCAGCCATCATGCGGGTCAACTCCTGCACACGGGTAAAGCGGTCGAACTCAAGCGGATCGAAGCCGGCCTGCGCTTCCTTCGCCAGAGCCAGGCGCGACTGCATCTGGGTTTCAGCCTGCAGTTCGATATCTCGCAACTGCTGACGCAAGCGGGTCAAGTTGTCCGTCATGTCATTCAGGGAAACTCGCAGCTGGCCCACTTCAGCTTCAAGGCGTGAGCGGCTGATCATGACTTCACCGGCCTGGTTGACCATGCGGTCAAGCAACTGGGTGCGTACCCGTATGGTGGCATTGGCAGCCTGCCGCAAGGGCTGCATGACCATGGCTTGCGGTGCGGGAATTTCGATTTTTCGGGCATAGGCATTGGCACTTGTAATGACACGGGTGCTGTCGATGACGGAGGGAATCTCCGCATCATTTTCGGGTTGAAAGACATGAATATCCTGCAGATCCGGTTCGATGGTGATAACAGGTACGTCCTCAACCAGGGCCGGCAAGCCCTGGGATGCTATCGCATCGAGACGACGCAGACCTTCAAAGGCATTCTGCATCCCGTCAAAACGGGTCAACAGAAATTCAAACTCCTGGCTGGCGACAGATTCCGAGCCAATGGATGCAATCTCGGACTCGATCCGGTGCGCCATTTCCCCGAGTCGCATCGCCCCGGCAAGGCGCGAACTGCCCTTGAGGGTGTGCAATACACGCAGCACTTCAAGGCGTGGACTCTGATCGGATGGAGTTTTGGCCCACTGGCGCAAGGCCGATCCCAGACGAGGCATGAGTTCTGCGCACTCTTCCTCGAAAATTGGAAACAGGTCAAGGTCAATCGCATCGACAGCATCAATGTCATCGTGGACATCTTCATAAAGTGGCGATGGCGAAGAATTTGTGGGCGCTGAAAATGCGGTCGCAGGAACAGCCTCCGACAATGGGGCAGTGGTGAAAAAGTCGTTATCTTCCGGAGGCTGGGATTGGGCCACTGGCCCGGCTTGTTCCAACGTCTGACGCAAGCTCTCCGACATGGAACCTGAAGTGCCATCCTGTAGATTCACCAGATCAGCGCAAGCTTCAATATCCTGGTCTTCATAAGCTTCTGGGAAAACGGAATCGGAAAACTCCAGTTCAGTCAAACGCTCAAGGATGTCAGGCTGGGGCTCCTTCAGGAATCCGGCTGCAAACTGATGCAGCAAGCGGCGTATGTCCTCGGAAGCCTCCACAAACAGCTGACCATAGGCCGATGCACCCTGGCTATGGTGATTGCGGGAATTTTGAAGGGCGTGCTCCAGGGCGCGCGCCATCCCGGACAGGGCCATGAATCCAACGGTTGCAGAGCTTCCCGCCAGTGAATGGGCGAGCGCCACCGTGGAAGCACTGACCGGCTGATGACTTTCAAGCGCCCATTCGGCCACTTCATTGACCAAACGGCGCGACCATTCATCGGCTTCGCTCAAATACACGTTGTAAAGCGGAATGCCTATGCGCAATCCGTCAATCACCTTGATCGCGTCTTCTTCTCTTTCTTCCTGCTCTTCGATGCTGCTGCTCACTGCGGCAACTGCGGCAGTCTCTGGGCCTGCCACGACCTGCGGCAACTCGATCGCCTCCGCAGAATCGGTGGCAGTTGACGGCGCGCTGCCTTCAGAGGGCGGCAGAAACAGGCTGTCGAAGTCCAGCTCTTCCAGCTCGACAGGGGCCGCAACGGCCTGTTTGAAAGCGGGTTCCTGGGCAGGCTCTTCATCAAAAATGATGTCGAACTCCATCGGAGCTTCAAAAGCGGCATCAGCCTGGGTGGCAGCTTCAGCAGTATGCACATCCACAACGGAAGGCATTTCAAAGGGATCGCCGGCTTGAGGGGACAAATTGAGCGCCACGTAGTGCCCTTCAATGCGCATGGCTTCCGCGCTGCTGCAAAACGCAACGGCCGACCACACGCCATCCTGGTTTGCTGCAATATCGTCAATCCAGCGTTCGAAACCGGAAATAACCTCAGCGCAGAAAGTGCGAAATTCCTTGGTAGCGGTTTTTTGATCAGCCAGCCAGCTGTTGAGCAGTTGCTCCATTGCCCAGGCGGCTTCGCCAAACTCGTTCAGCCCGACCATCCGGGCACTGCCTTTGAGTGTGTGAAAGGCGCGCCGCAATACCGTCAATTGCTCAGTCTCTTCAGGATGGCTTGCCAGCGTAGTGATCGCCTGCACGGCATGGCCAGTGACTTCGCGAGCCTCCTCAAGGAAGATGTCGCGCAAATCATCTTCTTCAAAATCCATGGCGAGCGACGGGCTACCCTGTGCTACTAGGGGCATCGGCACTGCAGCAAGAACCATCTCGGTCAAAGCTTCGGCTTCAGCAGGATGCTCAGCAATGGCATCGTGCGCGTCATCATGCGCGGGTTGAAGTTCTACCAACGGCGCAGCGACATCGCTGGAGACCGAAAGCACATCAAACTCGGCGCTGAGTTCTCCATGAGGCGTGTCATCTTCTGCGTCATGCGCTGCGAACGCAATTTCAGGCAAAAGCGGCGCAGGCGCAGTATTCACGGTGATGCTTGAAGCAGCGTCGCTGGCGTGTGCCGAGCGCCCCATCATCGATGTGAGCTCGTCTTTTTCCTCGTCGTAAACAAACAGTTTTTTCACCAGCGCAGGCTGGTAATTAAGCATGTCTATCAGGAAACTCAAGACGCCCAGGTTGTTGCCAAGCTGCTCGAATACTCCTTCAGCACGCAATTGCTGCTCATCAATTTCAGTGTCAAGCATTTGCTCAACACGGCCCTTCATGGTCAGGACGGCCCTGGAGGCTTGGTCCAGCCCCAAGACCGACAGTACGCCGCGCATCTGTGACAGCTGTTTTGGCACCAACTGCAAACTTGTCTTGTCTTGCGGATTGCGAAAGAACTTGTCCAGCGAATGCTCAAGCTCAGCCAGTGAAACGCGCAATTCGGTCACCACGCTGCTCATGGTCTGTTTGTCGCTGACCCGGCGATACAACTCCTCCATCCAGCCTTCGAGCGGCTGGGGCTCTCCGCCATGGATGACGCCCTGGAGCCGCGCGGCCAGACTGCCAGTCCTTGCCACCAGTTGCGGATCGGCGGGATCAAGGTCGTCGAATACCGCTTCCAGATAAAGCACCGAGGTAGCGACTTCCATCGCCAACGCAATCGCAGGGGTTTTATTCCTGCGCACGGTCGCTTCGATTGCCTGGGTCAGGGCTTGCGCAAGGGGCTCGCTGGCCACATACAGTTTGCGCAAGGAGTCAGCCACAAGGCTGAACTGGTCGGCGACCTGCTTGATTTTGGTGTTCTCGCCAGCGCAAAGCGACGACCACGCATCCTTGGCCAGGACAATACGCTTGCGTGCCTGTGCCAGCAGTGCCGGATCGAAGCGGCCAAACTGCACCAGCTCGTAATCCACCGGCTTGAAACGTGTCAACCCATAGGCAAAGCGCACCGCCGAGAGAACAGGCGTGTCACTGGCCCGGTTTGACACGGCCTGAACGCAAAAGAAAAGCAGATCCAGCGTCAGCCGTTCGGAGATTGACGGGTCGCCTTTGGCCAGTGAGGCATATTGCAACAAAATTCTGGAAGCAGCACGTCTGACATAAAGATCGGAACTGAGCAGGTTGTGGGCAATGGCTTCAAAATAGCCGGCCGCAATCAGCCAGAAAATCCTGGGCTGCTGTTCGGTTTGAGCGGCTGCAAATCCGAGACTCAAATCCCTGAGGCTGCGAGCGGCTTGGGGGGCCTTGCCTTTCATGAGCTTTAGGACCGACTGATCCAGAAGGGCGCGAGCATCAGCGTCGTAATGACGCGCCTCTGGTGTTACAGACAGTTGCGGCTCCAGCCAGCGCCATTCGTAGGACCACAAATCGGCCGGATGAATACGGTCGGCCCGCACCAACTCCTGAATATTGCGGTATTGAGGAAACAAGGACACCGCAGACACCGGCTTGTCTGCCAGCACGCCTTCGAGATATTCCGTCAGCGCAAAACTGGCGTATTCGATCTTGGCGACCGCATCCTGGCTGCAAAGCTCGGGCTGCTGCACAAACTTTTGCACAGCAGCTTCCATGGCCCGGAGCATCATGGCGGGCTCCGCGAGTCCAACCACTTCCAGCGCACCAACGGCCTGGTGAAGTTGCTGCCGTGCAATGCGCAACTGGCTGGCGTCTATCGCTGCCAGATCGGAACCGCGCGCTGTATCTGCGTCCTTGGCAAAGCGCTTGAGTGCTTTGGTGGCAGCCTCCAGCGACTTGGATATCTCGTTGAGAACCCAAGCCAGCGGGCCCAGGTCATTCACGACGACATCGGGTTCGGCGGTAATTGAATTCGTGACCATGGGGTGCATAAATAACAGGCAGGTTCAGGAATCGGGGTTCGCAGTCAGGACATCGTGCAGGGAATCAGGCAATCTTGAATCGTGACACCGATTGCCGCAGTTCTTCCGCCATGCGGGAGAGATTACGCACCTGCTGCGCCGTGGAACGGGTACCTTCTCCGGTTTGCTCCGTCACTACAAAAATGTGCTGGATGTTATCCGCCACCACATTGGCCGATGCAGCCTCCCTGGAGGCAGAATCGGAAATCTGTTCAATCAGATCCGCAAGGTGGCGCGACACCTGGTCAATCTCCGACAATGCAGTGCCGGCGCTGTCGGAAAGTTTGGCCCCTTCGACCACGCCCTGCGTCGAGCGCTCCATGGCGGCTACCGCATCCTGGGTATCGGTCTGAATGGCCTTTACCAGTGCTGAAATCTGACGGGTTGCATCGGCAGACCGCTCAGCCAGCCGCTGCACTTCCTCGGCCACCACCGAGAAACCTCGTCCGGCTTCACCTGCCGAGGCGGCTTGAATGGCTGCGTTGAGCGCCAGCACGTTGGTTTGCTCGGTGATGTCTGAAATCAGTTCGGTAATTTCACCAATTTCCTGCGACGACTCGCCCAGTCGCTTGATGCGTTTGGAGGTTTCCTGAATCTGGTCACGGATGGAATTCATACCGCCGATGGCGTTTTGCACCGCCTGCAAACCGGACTCGGCAGCCGTCAGCGACTGCCGCGCCACCAGGGATGATTCCTGGGCCTGTGTGGACACTTCGTTGATTCGGACAGCCATGTCAACGACAGACTGACCAGTTTCGCGAATCTCACGCAACTGCTCGGTCGAGGCAGCAAGCAGTTCCGTGGAGGTGTTTTCCACCTGTGCTGTCGTCTGCGCCACCCGGGTTGCCGTACTCTGCACGTTACCGACCAACTGGCGCAACTCCTCCACCGTGTAATTGACCGAGTCGGCAATGGCGCCGGTAATGTCTTCGGTCACAGTCGCTTCCTGGGTCAAATCGCCCTCGGCCACTGTCTGCAATTCATTCATCAGGCGCAAAATGGCGGCTTGGTTGGCGTCATTGACGCGTTTGGCATCCTGCTCCTGGCTTTTGGCATCCTGCCGCTGGCCTTCAGCCACGGCCTGACGTTGCTGACTGTCCTTCACCTGCAAGCGGGCCAGACCTGCCGCGCACAGCAGTGCAACAAAGGCAGCGGCGACCAGCGTGGCAAGAGCGCCAGCACCCAGGCCGGTTTGGGAGGACAGACCTTCCTGCAAACTCTCAAGATCACGACGCAAAGGTTCGCTGTCTGCAATGATGGAAGCCTGCGCTTCGCGGGCCGAAACCAGCCCCTGCAAATTACCCAGAATGGCGCCGGCCTGCACCCGTGTTTTTTCGTAAAGCTCTATCAGGGCTTGCAGGCGCTCGCGCGTCTGCGGATCCCTGGATGCGCCCAGGCGCAGCTCCGGACTCCCCTCCAGCAGACCCTGGGCGATTTCCTTGAACGAATTCAGATCCTTGCCCAGCAAGAACACGGCTTCGGGACTCACGCCTTCCATGGTCAGGAACTCATTGGCAGACTTGCCGATACGCTGCGTCAGCATCACCAGTTGACCCGATGCGGAAATTTCTGTCGGCGCAGCATTTTGCTGCAGCTTGAGCGAAGAAACGGTTTCAGCAATTTCGAGCAGGTCGGAAGACTGTCGGTTAATGGTGCGCAAAGCTTCTCCAACCTGCAGCAAAATGCCTTGCTGACCCATGACGACGTTGGCGTTCTGCTCGGCCCGCTCAGCCAGGGGAGTGACCTTGTCCACATCAGGCAGCAGCGCGTTGTTCACTGCCGACAGACGCAGGCTGTCGTCCCCGGATTTCATTCCACGCACTGTTTTAGCCAGTACATCGGCACTTTCACGCACATCGGGAAACGCCTGTGCGCTACCGACCAAGGCCTGCGACGCAGATTTGGCCAGCCGCTGCGATTGCATCAAGGCCTGTCCGGTTGCAGCTACCTGTTGCGCGACACGATCTGCCTTGCTAAGTGCAAAAACTGTCACAACTGCCAGGACAGCAACTGCGACAGCCAGCACCACCACCAAAATTTTCTGGTGTTCGCCCAGAGGACGCGCACCCAGCACAGGAAGGCTTAGAAGTTCTGTATTGACCAGCGCGCCGTCTTCAGCAATCGCCATGCTGCTAGGTGAAAAAATCTCTTCCTGCGCTTCTGCTTTGGAAATGCGGGCGCGTCCATTCATGGAACTGGCAGCAGAGGAAGCACCCGCCATCCTTGCGGAGGCCATGGCCACACTGTCTTCAGGCTGGGCTGACCTGGTTTTGAGTAGCTTCTGGATAGTTTCAATAACAGACATGAGTGAGCCTTCGGATAAAACGGGTAACGAGGTGCGCTAAGCAGCTATGGTCAAAAAATGAACTTGTTGTGCAAGCAACTGCAGGTTGATTTCCTGCCAGCTTGCACCATTGATATCAACGTACTGGTTTCCAAAAAATGCAGGTGCATCGGGCGCTCGCACCGAGAAATCGATGAAGGCATCCTGTTTTCGCAATCCTGCTAGCTTGTCGATCAGCAAGACACAATTAACCTCAAGCGCGCTATTGAAAGAAACAAGCCTCGACTCTGTACGGGCAAGTTCATTTCTCGAAACGGATGGCTGGCCGCTCACAAAACCGGCCAGATCGACCACGCCATAAAGACCGCCACGCAAGCCGGCCACACCCAAAAACCAGAACTGGGTATAGGAAACCGGCTGGATGCCGATCCAGGGGAAAATTTCCCCGGATTGAGCCAGGGGGAAAAGGTATTTTTTGCTACCGGCTTCAACGGCCAGCCACGAGGGTGCAATGCCTTGCATCTTGGCAAGCTGCAATCGCTCTGCCAGCCGTGTCTGTAGCTCTTTAAGGGCTTGTCTGTTCGCCATGTTGTGGTTTTATGCCAAAACTCAGGAAAGAGCCTTGATTTTGGCCATCAACTCGCCAGCATTGACGGGTTTGGTGATGTAGTCGCGTGCCCCCTGCCGCATGCCCCAAACCCGGTCGGTTTCCTGGTTTTTACTGGTGCACATCATGATGGGAATATCCGCATACAGCGGATCACGCGCGATGGCGCGGGTCAACTGAAACCCGTTTTGCCCCGGCATGACCACATCCATGAGGATCAACTCGGGCTTTTCTTCAGCCAGTCGGCGAAAAGCATCTTCGGCATTTTCTGCCGTCTTGACGCTAAAGCCATTTTTCACCAGCAAATCGGTCAGGAACATCAACTCGGTCTTCGAGTCATCCACGACCAGTACTTTTTTGATTGACATCACACTTCCTTATGTTTAACGGTGCCCAAAGACTGAACGGTTTGCAGCAACTGATCCTTGGTGAACGGCTTGGTCAGGTAATCCTGCGAGCCCACCATGCGGCCACGTGCCTTGTCGAATACGCCATCCTTGGAGGACAGCATCACAATGGGAACATCCGAAAATCTTGCATTGCGCTTGATGATTGCACAGGTCTGGTAGCCATCAAGGCGCGGCATCAAAATATCGCAAAAAATCAGATCGGGCTGGTAGTCATTCACCTTGGACAGGGCGTCAAAGCCATCTTCTGACAGCAATACTTCATGACCTCCCTGTTTCAGAAAAATCTCGGCGCTGCGCCTGATCGTATTGCTGTCATCGATGACCAACACCTTCAGTCCGGAACTGGGAATGCTCACTGTGTTTACTCCTGTTTTTGCAGCCGCCGAAGCAACTGGATTCACCGCATTCAAGCGCTCCAAAGCGCCAGTCGGACTGCTTACATCTGAACCATTTCAAAATCTTCTTTGCGTGCCCCGCACTCGGGGCAGGTCCAGTTCATGGGGACTTGACTCCATGGCGTACCAGCAGCAATCCCGTGTTCGGGTGCGCCTGTCGCTTCGTCGTAAATCCACCCACAAATCAAACACATCCAGGTCATTGATTGAGTCACAGCTTAAATTGCCTTCGAATAGAATGCAACAATTGTATCGAGGCGGCGTTGCTAATTCACGTACAAGGCAAAATCAAGGCCTATGGCAAACCCCCACACACCTCAACTGGACAGCCGGCAACTCCAGATCGAGGACAGCGATGCATCACCGGCATGCGTCATGACGTTCAATGCCAATGACCCGAGCGGCGCAGGCGGCCTCACGGCGGACATCACGGCCATCACCTCGGCAGGCGCTCATCCGCTGTCCGTCGTGACAGGCACCTATCTGCGTGACACGGCAGAGATTTTTGACCACATCTCATTCGACGATGACGCAGTAACCGAACAGGCACGCGCCGCGCTGGAAGACATGCCGGTGTCAGCCATCAAGGTCGGCTTTGTCGGAAGTCCCGAGAACATCAGCACCATCGCCGAAATCGCCTCCGACTACTCGGACGTGCCGCTGGTGGCCTACATGCCCAGCCTGTCGTGGTGGGATGAAACCGAGATCGACAGCTACCTCGATGCATTTCGTGAACTGATGCTGCCGCAGGTTACCCTCCTGATTGGCAACCACAGCACCTTGTGGCGCTGGCTGCTGCCCGACTGGTCCACGGAACGCAATCCGTCAGCCCGCGATATTGCCAAGGCAGCTGCCGCTCTGGGCGTGCCTTACACGCTGGTCACGGGCATTCCGCTGCCCGACCAGTTCATTGACAATGTGCTGGCCACGCCGCAGGCGGTGCTGTACAGCGAAAAATTCGAACGCTTTGAAGCCGTCTTCGAAGGCGCCGGCGAAACCCTGTCGGCCGCCCTTTGCGCCCTGCTGGCCAATGGCCACGATCTGCAGGCAGCCACGGCCGAAGCGCTGACCTATCTGGACCACAGCCTGGACGCGGGCTTTCATCCGGGCATGGGCCACATCGTGCCGGACCGCCTGTTCTGGGCGCAGGCCGAGGACGATGAAGCATCCGATGACGAAGCGGCCGATGCCGAACTCTCCGGCAACGACGATGCCGGCCTGACCTCCAAACCACCTTTTGAATTCCCCCCTAATGGAACAACCAAACACTAAGCCTGTCGCCCCCGCGACATCGCGCAACGCAGCCCTGTTCGAACGCGCCCAAAAGCTGATCCCCGGCGGCGTCAATTCGCCAGTCCGCGCTTTCAAGGCGGTTGGCGGCACGCCGCGTTTTATCCAGCGCGCCCAGGGCGCCTATTTCTGGGATGCCGACGGCCAGCGCTACATCGACTACATCGGCTCCTGGGGGCCGATGATCCTGGGCCACGGCCATCCGGCGGTGGTGGAAGCCGTCCAGAAAGCCGTGCTCGAAGGCTTCTCCTACGGCGCGCCGACCGAGCGCGAGGTGGAACTGGCCGAGGAAATCGTCAAGCTCGTGCCGTCCATCGAAATGGTGCGGCTGGTGAGTTCTGGCACCGAAGCGACGATGAGCGTGATCCGGCTGGCGCGCGGCGCGACCGGGCGCAGCAAGATCATCAAGTTCGAGGGCTGCTACCACGGCCACTCCGATGCGCTGCTGGTCAAGGCCGGCTCGGGCCTGGCCACCTTCGGTAGCCCGACCAGCGCGGGCGTGCCGCCTGAAGTGGTGCAGCACACGCTGGTGCTGGAATACAACCACATCGCCCAGCTGGAAGAAGCCTTTTCGCTGCACGGCAGGGACATTGCCTGCCTGATGATCGAGCCGATTGCCGGCAACATGAACTTCGTGCGCGCCAGCGTGCCCTTTATCAAGCGCTGCCGAGAACTGTGCACGCAATACGACGCGCTGCTGGTGTTTGACGAGGTGATGACGGGCTTTCGCGTAGCCCTTGGCGGCGCGCAAAGCGTTTATGCCCAAAGCATTCCCGGCTTCAAGCCCGACATAACCGCGCTGGGCAAGGTGATTGGCGGCGGCATGCCGATGGCCGCTTTCGGCGGGACGCGCGCGGTGATGGAGCACCTGGCGCCCCTGGGCGGTGTTTACCAGGCCGGCACGCTGTCGGGCAACCCAGTGGCGACCGCCTGCGGCCTGGCCACGTTGCGTGAAATCCAGAAACCCGGTTTTTACGACGCGCTGGGCGCGCGCACGCGCAGCCTCGTTGAAGGCCTGACGCACGCGGCGAACCAGGCCGGCGTGCCTTTTTGCGGCGACAGCGAAGGCGGCATGTTCGGCTTTTTCCTGCTGGGCACATTGCCACAAAACTACCCGCAGGTCATGAAGACCGACAGCCCGACCTTCAACCGCTTTTTTCACGCCATGCTCGACAGCGGCGTGTATTACGCCCCGGCGCTCTACGAAGCCGGCTTTGTCAGCGCGGCCCACACGGCCGAAGACATCGAAGCCACGGTGGAGGCGGCAACCCGGTTTTTCGCGGGGCGCTGAGCGGGAACGCAGGCTTGGGCGGAATCATGCAACCGCCTGTATTTGCTATAAATACAATAGCTGCTTGCGCATATTCACCCTGCGCAAAAGGCTTGTTTCTTATAAAAAAAGCGGCCCAGGCCGCTTTTTTTGATTCCGGGCCAGCGATTCGCTGGCGCCAGGATCAATGCCTGAAATGCCGCACGCCGGACAGCACCATGACCACGCCGCGCTCGTCGGCCGCGTCAATCACTTCCTGGTCGCGCATCGAGCCGCCGGGCTGGATCACGCAGCTCGCGCCCGCATCGACCACCACGTCGAGCCCGTCGCGGAACGGGAAGAAGGCATCGCTCGCCACCGCCGTGCCCGCCAGCGACAGGCCGGCATGCTCGGCCTTGATGCTGGCGATGCGGGCCGAGTCGAGGCGGCTCATCTGGCCGGCACCGACGCCCATGGTCATGCCGCCGGCGCAGAACACGATGGCGTTGGACTTGACGTACTTGGCGACCTTCCAGGCAAACAGCAAATCCTGCAGTTGGGCCGGTGTCGGCTGCAGCTTGCTGACCACCTTCAGGTCGGCCAGGGCCAACTCGTGGTTGTCGGCGGTTTGCATCAAGAGGCCCGAGCCGACGCGCTTGACGTCGATCAGGTTGCGGCCTTGCTTCCAGGCCGTGTCGCCGCCGGGCGGCAGTTCGATCTGCAGAATCCGCACGTTGACCTTGGTCTTGAAGACTTCCAGCGCCTCGGGCGTGAAGCTTGGCGCCATCAGTACTTCGACGAACTGCTTCGAAATCTGCAGCGCCGCGCGCTCGTCCAGCGGGCAGTTCAGCGCAATGATGCCGCCAAACGCCGAGGTCGGGTCGGTCTTGAAAGCCTTGCTGTAGGCTTCAAGCGCGTCCGCGCCCACGGCCACGCCGCAGGGATTGGCATGCTTGACGATGACGCAGGCCGCCTCGGTGAAGCTCTTGACGCATTCCCAGGCGGCGTCGGCGTCGGCGATGTTGTTGTACGACAGTTCCTTGCCCTGCAGCTGTTTGGCCGTCACCAGCGAGCCCGGCGCGGGGTACAGGTCGCGGTACAGCGCGGCCTGCTGGTGCGAGTTTTCGCCATAGCGCAAGTCCTGCAGCTTGGTGAACTGGCTGTTGGACTGGCCGGGGAACAGCGCGCGCTCGGGCACATAGGCCGCCGAGAGCTTGCCCGCGTCAAACGCGACTGACGACAGGTAGTCGCTGATCGCGCCGTCGTACTGGCTGATGCGGTTGAAGGCGGCCACCGACAGGGCAAACCTGGTCTTGTCGGTCAGCTTGCCGTCGGCCTGGAGTTCGGCCAGCACGCCGGCGTACTGCGACGCATCGGTCAGCACGCCGACATCCTTCCAGTTCTTGGCCGCCGAGCGCACCATCGCCGGGCCGCCGATGTCGATATTTTCAATCGCATCCTCCAGCGTGCAGCCGGGCTTGGCCACCGTGGCTTCAAACGGATAGAGGTTGACCACCAGCAGGTCGATGGTGGCGATGCCGTGCGTTTGCAGCGCCGCCATGTGCTCGGGCAGGTCGCGCCGGGCCAGCAGGCCGCCATGGACTTTCGGGTGCAGCGTCTTGACGCGGCCATCGAGCATTTCCGGAAAACCGGTGTGTTCCGCGACTTCGGTCACGGGCAAACCTGCGTCAAGCAAGAGTTTGGCGGTGCCGCCGGTGGACAGCAGCTTGATGCCCAGCGCGTGCAGCGCCTGGGCAAATTCGAGGATGCCGGTTTTATCGGAAACGGAAATCAAGGCGTTCATGGGTGTCTTTATAGAGATGCGGGTTCAAATGTAAATAAATGAAGCAGGGTTCGCGTTATTTGATCAGCTTGTGCTCGACCAGCTTTTTGCGCAGGGTGTTGCGGTTCAGGCCCAGCCATTCGGCGGCGCGCGACTGGTTTTGCTCGGCATGCTGCATGACCACTTCCAGCAGCGGCTTTTCAACCACGCGGACCATCATGTCGTACATGCCATCGGGGGCGATGCCGTCCAGATCCCGGAAATAGCCTTCCAGGCTGTGACGCACGCATTCTTCGAGATTACTTTTGCTCATAGTGCAGCTTCCTCCTCATTTTTATCGTTGTTCATTCGTTCCTGTACCGAGGCGCCATGGCCCTGGGTACTGGCCGGGATGCGGTCCATCCGCTCGCTTAAGGCCTCAAAATAGTCATTCACCGCCTCAAGCTGCGCCCGGCAATCCTCCAGCCCGTTCATCTGCCCGCGAAATGCTTCTCCGCCCGGCAGGGTCTTCACATACCAGCCGATGTGCTTGCGCGCCGTGCGCACGCCGGTGAATTCACCGTACAGCGCGTAGTGGTCAAGCAGATGGTCGAGCAGCAGGCACTTGACATCGGCCACCAGCGGCGGCGCCAGGTGCGTGCCGGTGGCCATGAAATGCGTCAGCTCGCGAAAAATCCAGGGCCGGCCCTGCGCGGCGCGGCCGACCATCAGCGCATCGGCGGCGGTGTAGGCCAGCACGTCGCGGGCTTTTTCAGGGCTGTCGATGTCGCCATTGGCCACCACCGGAATCCGCAGCGCGGCCTTGACCTCGGCAATCGTGTCGTATTCGGCCAGGCCCTTGTAGCCCTGCTCGCGGGTGCGGCCATGCACGGCCAGCATCTGAATGCCGGCGCTTTCGGCGGCACGCGCAATGCTCAAGGCATTCTTGTGGCTTTGCGCCCAGCCGGTGCGCATCTTGAGCGTCACCGGAACGCCGTGCGGCAGGCAGGCAGCGACCACGGCCTCGATGATCTGCAGCGCCAGGGTTTCGTCCTGCATCAGCGCCGAGCCGGCCCATTTGTTGCAGACCTTCTTGGCCGGGCAGCCCATGTTGATGTCGATGATCTGGGCGCCGCGGTCCAGGTTGTAGGCGGCGGCATCGGCCATCATCCGCGCGTCGGTGCCGGCAATCTGCACGGCAATCGGCGCGGCTTCGCCTTCATGGTTGGCGCGGCGCGATGTTTTGAGCGTGTCCCACAGGTCGCGGCGCGAAGTCACCATCTCGCTGACCGCATAGCCCGCCCCCAGCTTTTTGCACAGCTGGCGAAACGGCCGGTCCGTGACGCCGGCCATGGGCGCGACAAACACATTGTTTGCCAAAGCATAAGGACCGATGTTCATGGAGGAGAGTGAAAACCTGGGGTTGCCGAAAAAGGAGGCACGATTGTAGCTGCCCAAATTTTCAGCAATTGAAATCTGGATGTGAATTTGTAAACGCCTGGCTGGCAAGGCGAAGGCACCCTGCCTGCCTATACTCAAGCCCCTATGGAAGCCTGGATACAACACCTGATCGAACTGCTGGCCCTGCCTGAATTTGGACTGAGCACGGTGTTCATCGTCTCCTTTATTTCAGCGACGCTGCTGCCGCTGGGCTCCGAGCCGGTGGTCTTCGGGCTGGTCAAGCTGAATCCGGCGATGTTCTGGCCGGCCGTCATGGTGGCCACCGCCGGCAACACGCTGGGCGGCGCACTTGACTGGTGGATAGGCTACGGCGCGCACAAGGTGGTCGATAAATATCCGCACTCAAGCCATCACGGCCGCGCCGTCCGGTGGCTTGAAAAACTCGGCCCCAAGGCCTGTTTGCTGGCCTGGCTGCCGGTCGTCGGCGACCCGCTGTGCGCGGTGGCCGGCTGGCTCAAGTTTCCGTTCTGGGCCTGCCTGGCCTACATGGCCATCGGCAAGTTCATGCGCTACTTCCTGATGACCGGCAGTTTGATCTGGGCGTTTCCGGGCGTGCTCGGGGTTTAGAACCGCTCGTAGGGCATCAAATACCGCCACTGCCCGGGCTGCAGCTGGCTGAGCGGCATGCGGCCGACGCGCAGCCGCTTCATCGCCTCAATCTTGAGCCCGACGCTGTCGCACATGTAGGCAATCTGGCCCGGCACCTCGCCCTTGAGCGCAAAGCGCAGCCGGGTTTCGCTTTGCCAGCTGACCTTGGCCGGCGGCAGCAATGCGCCCCGGTAGGTAAAGCCGTGGTCGATGCGGTTCAGGCGCTCCAGGCCGCCGGGCTTGATCTCGCCGCTGACCTCGACCACCACCTCATGCTCCAGCACCCGGGCGTCTTCGCGCAGCTTGCGCGCCACGCGCCAGTCACCCGAAAAGACCACCAGGCCGCTGGCCGCAGTCGCCAGCGGCGTGAGCAGTTCGGAGCTGGAGAAATGCTTTTTCAGCGGCCGGATGCCCGAACGGTCGTCGGAGGCATGGTTGGCGGCGGTCAGCAGCTGGGCGGCGGTCTTGCCGGCGGAGGCGGGGTTTGCGCCCGGCGTGTCGCTGGCCTCGTAGCCCGCCGGCTTGTGCAGCAGAATGGTTACCGGCGTCAGCGCCAGCAGGCTGGCGTCGGGCGACAGCGCGATGGCCTGGTTCTGCACGCGGAACTGGGGTTCTTCCACCACCACGCCATCGACAGTGACAAAGCCGCCCTCGATGTACTGTTCGGCCTCGCGGCGTGAGCAAGCCAGCATTTCGGCAAGGCGTTTGGCGAGTCGTACCGGTTCGGTCATGGCTGCATGCGTCCTGGTGAGTCCGGTTGAAATAAAACTGAACGCTATCAAATAAATAGCTGCTTGCGCCCGTGGTTATTGCGCAAACGGCCAATAAGGCTTAAAAAATGGGGCGGTGCCGGGGTTTTCCCGGCACCGCCCGCCAATTCAGGCTCAGGAGCTGAACAGGAAGTTCATCACGTCGCCATCCTTGACGACGTATTCCTTGCCTTCGGCGCGCATCTTGCCGGCATCCTTGGCGCCCTGCTCGCCCTTGAAGGCGATGAAGTCGTCAAACGCGATGGTCTGGGCGCGGATGTAGCCCTTCTCAAAATCGGTGTGGATCACGCCGGCGGCCTGCGGGCCGGTGTCGCCGACATGGATGGTCCAGGCGCGCACTTCCTTCACGCCGGCAGTGAAATAGGTTTGCAGGCCCAGCAGCTTGTAGGCGGCGCGGATCAGGCGGTTCAGGCCGGGCTCGGTCTGGCCGAGTTCTTCGAGGAACATCTGCCGGTCCTCGTCGCTCATCTCGGCCATTTCGGCTTCGAGCTTGGCGCTGATGGCGACCACCGGCGCGTTCTGCGATTCAGCGTAAGCGGTCAGGCGGTCGAGGAAGGGGTTGTTCTCGAATCCGTCCTCGGCCACGTTGGCGACAAACATCGCGGGCTTGGCGGTGATCAGGAAAAACTGCTGCAGCAGCGGCAGCTCATCCTTGCTGAAATCGAGCGTGCGCACCGGCTTGGCTTCATTCAGTGCGGCCTGGCATTTCTCGAGGATGGCGACCAGCTTGGCCGAGTCCTTGTCGCCCGAGCGCGCCAGCTTGCCCACGCGGTGCAGGGCTTTTTCAACCGCCGCCAGATCGGCCAGGCACAGTTCGGTCTGGATGACTTCGATGTCGTCAATCGGATCGACCTTGCCGGCGACGTGGATCACGTTGTCGTCCTCAAAGCAGCGCACCACGTTGACGATGGCGTCAGTCTCGCGGATGTGGGCCAGAAACTTGTTGCCCAGGCCTTCGCCGGTGCTGGCGCCAGCGACCAGGCCGGCGATATCGACGAACTCGACAATCGCGCGCTGGACCTTTTGCGGATTGACGATGGCTGACAGCGCATCGAGCCGCGCGTCAGGCACTTCGACGATGCCCACATTGGGCTCGATGGTGCAGAAAGGGTAATTTTCCGCCGCGATGCCCGCTTTGGTCAACGCATTGAACAGGGTGGATTTTCCGACGTTAGGCAAGCCAACGATGCCGCACTTCAAACTCATCAATATTCCTTAGAAATCATTAACTCCGGCGTGGACCAGCAGGAGGCTTCGGGGCTGAGAACAACCCCGTCCGGACGCTAAGCTTGCACCCGGCTTTGTACCGGGTTTTGTCCGGAAAGAACTCCGCCAATTGTAATGAGTCGCCAAGGCCGGGTTCACGGGGAGGGCCGCACCGATTCATCGGCTCCGCTCCTGCCGGTCCTCCCAGTCCACCCACGGCACCTGGGTGGCCTTGAGATAGCTGCTGACGGCCTGGCCCAGCGTGGCAAAGAAGCGCTGCTCGCCAAGCGTCGAGAAAAGGCCGAAACGCTTGAGCTTGTCCTTGACCGGATCCTTCATTTCAGCAAAGCACAGTTCGATGCCGGCGGCGTGCAAGGTTTCATCGAGTTCTTCCAGCACGTCGGCGGCGGTGACGTCCACGCTGGTGACCGGCTCCGCGCTGACGACGAGCCAGCGCACGGGCGTCGGCGACGCGGCCACGGCGCCCATAACATGCTCCCGAAACAGCTCGGCGTTGGCGAAGAACAGCGGTGCATCCCAGCGGAACAGCATCAGCCCCGGGATGATGCGGGCGTGCGGGTAGCGGGTGATGTCGTGGTAGCCCTTGACGCCATCGACCCGGCCCAGCACCGCGAAGTGTGGGCGCCAGCCGTCCCACAGGAACTCGATGACGGCAATCACAATCGCCAGGCCTATGCCTTCGATGGCCCCGAGCACCGCAACGCCGGCCATGCAGACCATGGACAGCCAGAACTCCCAGCGCTGGATGCGGTAGATGCGGCGCAAGTCCTTGACCTCGATCAGTGCGATGGCCGAAGCAATCACCACGGCGGCCAGCGTGGCGGTGGGCAGGTTCCTGAGCAGGCTGGGCGCCACCATCAGCAGCCCGGCCACGGCGATGGCCCCGACGATGCCCGCCAGCTGGGTCTTGGCCCCGGCCGCCTCGGCGACCGGGGTACGCGAAGTGCTCGCGCTGATCGGAAAGCCCTGAAAGATGCCCGCCGCCAGGTTCGCCATCCCCAAACCCACCATTTCCTGATTCGGATCGACGAAGGCGCCAGCGCGTGCGGCATACACGCGCGACAGCACGCTGGTGTCCGCAAAAGACACCAGCGCCACGGCCAGCCCGCCAAGCAGCACCGGAACGATGTCGCTAGAGGTGATCAAGGGAAAAACCAGGGCCGGCAACCCCTGGGGAAGCGAGCCGAGGACCGACACGCCCGCACGCGTGGACAGGTCCAGCGCGGCGACCGTGACGGTCGCGCCCACCACGGCGATCAAAACGCCCGGCAGCCGTTTGCTGCGCTTGAGCCAAAAAATCACGGCCAGCGTGCCCGAGCCGAGCAGCAGCGCGGTCCAGTTGGTCTTGCCGGCGCTTACTGCATGAATAAGCGCCAGGGTTTTCTCCAGCAGCCCGTCGCCCTTGACCGAGAAGCCGAACAGCGCAGGCAGCTGGCTGACCAGCACGGTCAGCGCGATGCCGTTCATGTAGCCGTAGCGGATGGGCTTGGAGAGCAGTTCGGTGACAAAACCCAGGCGCGCCGAGCCGGCCACGACGCACAAGGCGCCGGAAACCACGGCCATCATTCCCGCCAGCGCCAGCGCGCGCTGCGGATCACCCCCGGACAGCGGCAGCACGACGCCCAGAATGAGGGCCACGAGCGAAGAATCCGGGCCCAGCACAAGCACCCGGCTTGGCCCGAACAGCGCGTAGGCCAAGAGCCCGAAGATGGTCGCGTACAGACCCGAAATGGCCGGCAGGCCGGACGCCACAGCGTACGCAATGCCGACCGGCACCAGCACCGTGGTCAACACCAGGCCGGCCACGAGGTCATGGCGCAGCCAGGCGATTTCGTAGTGGCGCAAGGCCAGCAAGCCCGGCAGCCAGCGCATCCAGCCGCTCGCCGGGCCGGCGCGCGTCAAGCGAGCGGGTTCCGGCGGTGCGGACGGAGGGGTGGAATCGCTCATCAATCAAAATGGTAGCTGGCGCCGACGCTCTGGCCGACCCTGAGCAAATGGTCGATGCCCTGCAGCACGATGGCGTTCATGCCGAACGTCACCGCGCCGCCCACGCGCGCATCCTGGCGGTAGCCTTGCAGCAGGTCGCCGACCTCGGGGCTGCTGAGGGCGGTGGCCGGGTCGATATTGGGAATCGGGCAGCGCGGGCAGGGCTTGACGGGCTTGAGCCGAACCGGGCCTTGCTCTGTGGCGATCTGCAGCAGGTCGAGCCGGTCTTCGTCGTGCGGCATGAGTTCGAGCCCCTGCGACGCATCGCCAAGCACGATGTTGGGCCGAAAGCGCTCCATGCCGACGGCGGCAAAGCCCTGGGCGGCCAGCTTTGCATTGAACTGGAGCAGCGAGGCTTCGCTGATGACCAGCACCGGGTAGCCGTCATTGAACTGGTTTAGCGCCTCGATGCCGTCCGTCCAGTGCAGGCTGCTGATGCGTTTGTGCTCCGGGTCAAAGCGCACCAGCCGCGCCGGCACACCCAGAAAATCGGTGAACCACTGCGCGGCCAGCGGCCCCATGTCGTAGGCGGCCACCTCGTCCTTCCAGAGCGTGACCCGCGCTGGCGCCTCGACCTGGTCAAGCGCGATGTGCAGGGCCAGCATGCCGGGGGCGCGCAGGATCATCTCGAAGTGCTTGAGCTGCGGCTTGATGAGCGCCATGCGCGGCAGTTCGCGCTGGGTTAAAAAGCTGCCTTGGCCATCGACCACCATCCAGGCTCGGTCGAATTCCAGCCC
Source organism: Polaromonas naphthalenivorans CJ2 (assembly GCF_000015505.1). Classification (GTDB taxonomy): domain Bacteria; phylum Pseudomonadota; class Gammaproteobacteria; order Burkholderiales; family Burkholderiaceae_C; genus Polaromonas; species Polaromonas naphthalenivorans. Next base: position 3,565,844 of record NC_008781.1, read on the forward strand.
GGTATCAAGCAGGATGGCTTGCTCCACCTGAACGCCGGCGCAGGACTTGACCGGATAGACATACAGCCGGGAAATGACTGCCGCCACATCGGAAGGCGCATCGGCCAGCGCTGCATTTGATGAATCACTCACGTCTTGTCCTGTTCTTGTTGATGTGGATGAAGGAAACCCGGGGTTCCTCAAAATAAGGATTTTGCACTCCCTCCTAAAATGGCTCATGTCCAAAACCTTTGATGTCTGTATTCGCGGCGACGGCGTGGTGGGCCGCACCCTGGCCCTGCTGCTGGCGCGCGAGCGCCTGCGCGTGGCGCTGGTCACCCGGCCCCAGAAAACGCCGGCCGAACCGGCCACGGCCGATGTACGCGCCTATGCCCTGAACAGCGCGTCGCGCAAGGTGCTGGAGGCCTTGCGCGTCTGGCCCGATGCGCCATTTGCCACGCCGGTCACGGAGATGCAGGTCTGGGGCGACGACGGCGGCCAGATTGACTTCACCGCCGGCAGCGTGGCGCAGGACGCGCTGGCCTGGATCGTCGATGTGCCCGCGCTGGAGCAGCAGTTGATCCAGGCGGTGCGCTACCAGCCGCAGATCGAGACCGTGGCGGCGCCGCCCAAGGCCGCGCTGACCGTGATCTGCGAAGGCAAGAAGAGCAGCAGCCGCGATGAATTCGGCGTGCAGTGGACCGTCAAGCCCTATCCACAAAAAGCCATTGCCGCCCGGTTAGACGCCGACCAGCCGCACCAGGGCGTGGCGCGCCAGTGGTTTGCGGGCGGCGACATCGTGGCGCTGTTGCCGCTGGGAGGCAGCGAAGGGAACTCTGTGGCGCTGGTCTGGTCTGTCTCTGTGGAGCGCGCCGAGGCGCTGGAGCAGATGCCGCCGGAAAAATTCTGCGCCGCCCTGCAAGCGGTCTGCGGCCTGGAAGCGGGCAGCTTGCGGCTGACCAGCGAGCGGTCCAGCTGGCCGCTGGCGCTGTCCAAGGCCGACCACTGGGTCGGCAATGGCTGGGCGCTGGCCGGCGATGCGGCGCACACCGTGCATCCGCTGTCGGGCCAGGGCCTGAATCTGGGGCTGGCCGATGCGGCTTGCCTGGCCGGCGTGCTGGGGCAGCGCGAATACTGGCGCGCACTGGGCGATGAAAAATTATTACGCCGCTACGAGCGGGCGCGCAAGGCCGACGTGGCCGCCATGGGCGCGGTGACCGACGGGCTGCACGGCCTGTTCGCCCAGACCGATGAGCGCTGGCAGATGCTGCGCAACTGGGGCATGAAGGGGTTTGCGCGCAGCAGCCTGCTCAAGCGCTGGGTGACGCGGCAGGCTGCTGGCCTGTGATTTGAAATTGTCGAAATTTTGTTGAGAAACCAGGAACACCATGAAATTAATCAAATTGACCGCCGGCTTGAAGCAGGCTGGACTCGCCGGCCTGCTGGCCTGCAGCCTGGGTTCTGCTTTTGCGCAGGAGGCGGTCATTCGCAAGAACCTGGCCGAACGGCTGCCGGCGCTTGCCAAGATCGACGAAGTCAGCAAGACGCCGATGAACGGGCTGTATGAAATCCGCGTCAACGACAGCGACATTTTCTACACCGATGCCGAGGGCAACTTCCTGCTGCAGGGCAACCTGATCGACACCCGGGCCAAGCGCAACCTGACCGAGGAGCGCGTCGAGAAACTCAGCGCCATCGACTTTGCCGCGCTGCCGCTCAAGGACGCCTTCACCCAGGTGCGCGGCAACGGCAAACGCAAGCTGGCGGTGTTTGAAGACCCGAACTGCGGTTATTGCAAACGCTTCGAGCGCGACCTGCAAAAGGTCAACGACGTGACGATCCACACCTTTTTGATTCCCATCCTGAGCGCCGACTCGGTGGAAAAGTCGAAAAACATCTGGTGCGCCAAGGACAAGAACAAAGCCTGGCTCGACTGGATGGTGCGCGACCAGGCCGCCGCCAAGGCCAGCTGCGACACGGCCGCGCTGGAGCGCAACCTGGCCTTCAGCAAAAAGTACAAGATCACCGGCACGCCGACCCTGTTCTTTGCCGACGGCTCACGGGTGCCTGGCGCCATCGGTGCCGAGCAGATCGAAAAAACGCTGGCCAGCGCCAAGGCGCCGTAATTCCCGCCTCCCGCGCTTGCTGCGCAGGCGTTTATTGGAAAATAGTGCCTCTTGTGCAAGCGGGGCATACGTAGTTAGCTCCTTTTTTAATAGCAAATCCGGCATCTGCCTTGCAGCCAGCCCGGCCTACCCTTTTCCCTTCAATGGCCACCTCTACCCGAAACACCCCTGCCCCGCTTCATTACCGCGTCGAGGTGGGCAACCTGCATGCCCACCTGTTTCGCGTCACGCTGACGATTGCCAAACCGGCGGCGCTGCAGCGGGTGTCGCTGCCGGTGTGGATACCGGGCAGCTACCTGGTGCGCGAGTTTTCAAAAAACCTGCAGGGCCTGCAGGCGCATCAGGGCAGCCGCAGCCCGGCGCCGCTGGCCGTGGAGCAGCTCGACAAATGCAGCTGGCAGATCGCCTGCTCGCCTGCCAGCGCGCTGGTGCTGCGCTACGAGGTCTATGCCCACGACAATTCGGTGCGCACCGCCTGGCTGGATGCGAGCCGGGGGTTTTTCAACGGCACCAGCTTGTGCCTCAAGGTCGAGGGCCAGGAGGCTTTGGCGCATGTGCTGGAACTGCCTGCCTCCAAAGCCATGAGCGGATGGTCGGTCGCCACCGGCCTGGCGCCGCAAAAAATCGACGGCCAGGGTTTTGGCTGCTATGTGGCGGCCGATTACGACGAACTGGTTGATGCCCCGGTCGAAATGGGGCCGTTCTGGAGCGGCAGCTTCACCGCGCGTGGCGTGCCGCACCGTTTTGTCGTGGCGGGCGCGGCGGCGGCCAGCTTTGACGGCGCGCGGCTGCTGGCCGACACGCAGAAGATCTGCGAGACCGAAATCCGCTTCTGGCACGGCAGCAAGAAGCCGCCCTTCACAAATTACCTGTTCATGCTCAACGCCGTGGACGACGGCTACGGCGGGCTGGAGCACCGCAACTCGACCGCGCTGATCTGCACCCGAAAAGACCTGCCGCGCCAGGGCGACGCCAAGGTGTCCGACGGCTACACCACCTTGAGGGGCCTGATCAGCCACGAGTATTTCCACACCTGGAACGTCAAGCGCCTGCGCCCGGCGGAGTTTGAAAGCTATCGCCATGACCGCGAGAACTACACCGAACTGCTGTGGTTTTTTGAAGGTTTCACCAGCTATTACGACGACCTGCTGCTGCGCCGCGCCGGGCTGCTGGACAACGCCGGCTACCTGAAGCTGCTGACCACCGCCATCAACCAGGTCTTGCAGGCGCCCGGGCGGCTGGTGCAGTCGGTGGCCGAGGCGAGTTTCGACGCCTGGGTCAAGTTCTACCGGCCCGATGAAAACACGCCCAACGCGACCATCAGCTACTACGCCAAGGGCGCGCTGGTGGCGCTGTGCCTGGACCTGACGCTGCGCAGCGAAGGCCGCACCACGCACGGCGCCACGCTCGACGATGCGATGCGCGCACTCTGGAAGCGCTGCAAGGCCGGGGCCATGCGCGAGCTTGACGTGGCCGCCGTGCTGGAAACGCTGGGCCTGCGCTCGTTTGCGCCCGAACTGGCCGCCTGGGTGCATGGGCGCGGCGAGTTGCCGCTGAAGGAATTGCTGGAGCAGCACGGCGTGGCGGTGCTCGAAGAGCCCGCGCAACTGGCGCAGCGGCTGGGCCTTCGGGTGGCTGAAAACCACAGCGTCCAGATCAAGACCGTGCTGCGCGGCACAGCGGCCGAGCAGGCCGGCTTTTCGGCCGGCGACGAATGGCTGGGGCTGGAGTCGGCCGGCAAGCCGCAGGCTGACACGGGCTGGCGCATGAGCCGGCTCGATGACCTGACGCTTTACGCCGGGGATGCGAAAAAGGTCATCGCACTGGTGTCGCGCGACAAGCGGCTGGTGCGGCTTGAACTGACCCTGCCGCCGCCACTGACGACCTGGCGGCTGGCGGTCAAGAACGAGGCGCGCATCAACGAGTGGCTGGAGTCCAAAGCCTGAGCCCGGTGCGGCCCGCAACTGCCGCTCCAGGGTGGAAAACGACCATGAACATGGCATGATTCAGCCTTCTAAAGAGGACCGAACCATGACCTATGAACTGATTGTGACTTCTACCGAAGGCCCGGATTCGCGCCAGGTGGGCATCGTGACGCTGAACCGGCCCAAGCAGCTCAATGCGCTGAACAACGAGCTGATGGACGAGCTGGGCAGCGCGCTGAAAGCCTTTGACGCCGACGACAGCATCGGCTGCATCATCCTGACCGGCAGCGAAAAAGCCTTTGCCGCCGGCGCCGACATCGGCGCCATGGCGAACTACAGCTTTGCCGATGTCTATAACAACGACTACATCACGCGCAACTGGGAACAGATCCGCTCAATCCGCAAGCCGGTGATCGCGGCCGTCAGCGGTTTTGCGCTGGGCGGCGGCTGCGAACTGGCGATGATGTGCGACTTCATCATCGCCGCCGACAACGCCAGGTTCGGCCAGCCCGAGATCAAGCTGGGCATCATTCCGGGCGCCGGCGGAACGCAGCGCCTGCCCAGAGCCGTCGGCAAGGCCAAGGCCATGGACCTGGCGCTGACCGGCCGCATGATGGATGCCGTCGAGGCCGAACGCGCCGGGCTGGTCAGCCGCGTGGTGCCGCTGGACAAGCTGATGGACGAGGCGCTGGGCGCGGCATTGATGATCTGCAGCTACGGCCAGCCCAGCGTGTTCGCGGCCAAGGAAGCGGTCAACCGCGCCTTTGAAAGCAGCCTGAGCGACGGCGTGATGTTCGAGCGGCGCCTGTTCCACGCGCTGTTCGCCACCGAAGACCAGAAGGAAGGCATGGACGCCTTCGTCAACAAACGCAAGCCCGAGTTCAAGAATCGCTGAAAAAGCCGCTGGAAAATTGGCTATAATTCTGCTCGCTAGGTGATATAGCTCAGTTGGTTAGAGCGCAGCATTCATAATGCTGATGTCGGTGGTTCAAATCCACCTATCACCACCAGATTTGTAAAAAGCCCCGCAAGTTCATGACTTGCGGGGCTTTTTGCTTGTGGGCTCAGGCATGGCAGACAAACACGGCCCGCGACAATTTTCATCGCTTCGCGGCCATTGAAAGCGGCAGGCGCTATGCTGATGGCGAAAATGATGACCCACTTCACCAATCAATAACCTACCGGCCTGAACACCCATGTACCACGGCGAGCGCTTCAACAGCATCAGCCACCTGATTGGCGCAGCGCTGGCGCTGGCCGGTTCGGCGGTGCTGATCGTGCTGGCGGCCCGCCTGGGCGACCCGTGGAAAATCGTCAGCTTCAGCATCTACGGCGCCATGCTGGTGACGCTGTATGTGTTTTCGACGCTCTACCACAGCGTGCGCGGGCCGGCCAAGAACGTGCTGCGCAAATTCGACCACTGCTCGATTTACCTCTTGATTGCCGGCACCTACACGCCGTTTGCGCTGGTGTCGCTGCGCGGCATCTGGGGCTGGTGGATTTTTGGCGTGATCTGGGGGCTGGCAGTGGTCGGCATCGTGCAGGAAGTCTGGCTGGCCAAAGGCGCGCGCGTCGCCTCACTGATCATTTATATACTCATGGGATGGCTTGCCATGGTGGCGGTGTTGCCGCTGTGGCATGCTCTGACACCTGCAGGCTTTGCCTGGCTGGCGGCGGGCGGTGCCTGTTATACGCTGGGCATTGCTTTTTATGCCACCGACCATAAAGTTCGCCACGGCCATGGCCTGTGGCACCTGTTTGTGCTTGGCGGCAGCATCTGCCATTTCTTCACCGTGCTGCTTTATGTGGCCTGACTACCCGGACCGAAATGACTGCAACTACTTCTTTTGAACTGCCTCGACCCGTAGGCGCACTGCCGTCCCACCTGGCGCCCGGCGCCACCGCCCCATGAGCGCCGCTTTCAACCCATCGCCTGCCCCGCGCCGCATCATTGTTGCCATCTCGGGCGCCAGCGGTGCCGTGTACGGCGCGCGCCTGCTGCAGGTGCTGCGCGAGACACCGGGCATCGAGTCGCACCTGGTGGTGTCAAGCGACGGATGGCGCAATATCGAGCATGAACTGCGCATGGACCGCGACTTCGTCGAAGACCTGGCCGATCAGGTGCATGACGCCGACGACGTGGGAGCCAGCATTGCCAGCGGCTCCTTTGCCTGCAGCGGCATGGTGATTGCGCCCTGCTGCATGCAGACACTGGCAGCGGTAGCGCACGGCCTGAGCGACAACCTGCTGACGCGCGCGGCCGATGTCATGCTCAAGGAGCGCCGCCGCCTGGTGCTGCTGGTGCGCGAATCGCCGCTGCACCTGACGCATTTGCGCAACATGCTCAGCGTGACCGAGATGGGCGGCATCATCTGCCCACCCGTGCCCGCGTTTTACCTGCATCCGCAGACCATTGGCGACATCGTCAACGACAGCGTGGCCCGCGCGCTCGACCTGCTCGATGTCCCGCACAATCTGTCGCCACGCTGGCAAGATACCGAGTTTGCCGAGGCGGCCTGATTGAGTTGACGGCATGTTCCGGTTTCGGCGCCAGGCAAGCGTCACCCCAGGGCCGCGCGCAAAAACCCGGCCTGAGATAATGAGCGGTTTTCATCAACAGCCTCTGGACACACACCATGAACCGCTGCACACCGCAACGCCTCAGCCTCGTCTTCGTTCTGGCCGCATCGGCCATGCTGGCCACCCTGCCTGCCGGCGCGCAGACCGCCACCGAATTCAAGCCCGCCGTCAGGACATTTCCGGCTGCCGCCCTGCGCGGCGAAATGGTCGTGACCGCACCGCCAGCCATCACGCTGGATGGCAAGGCCGACCGGCTGTCCGTCGGTTCGCGCATCCGCGACGCCGACAACCGGCTGGTCCTGTCGGGCGCGCTGGTCAACCAGAAACTGCCGGTCAACTACCTGCGCGAAGGCGCCGGCAATGTGCATGAGGTCTGGATCCTCAACAGCGAGGAAATCAAGCTGAAACGACCCAACAGCAAGGCCTCGTGGTTCAGCTTTGGCAGCAGCACGGACGCGCCAGGCACCATCTCGGCGACCACCAACGCGCAATGACGCGCAGCCGCAAGCCGGCCAGCCCTTATTTCCCCGAATTTATCAATCAAACAAGCCTTTTGCGCACTGTCCACGGGCGCAATCAGCTATTAATTCAGTAGCGTATCATGCCCAAAAAAGTCTTTATCAAAACCTTCGGCTGCCAGATGAACGAGTACGACTCGGACAAGATGAGCGACGTGCTGCATGCCGCCGAGGGCTACGAGAACACGCAAAACATCGACGAAGCCGACCTGATTTTGTTCAACACCTGCTCGGTGCGCGAAAAGGCGCAGGAAAAGGTCTTCAGCGACCTGGGCCGTGTCAAGCATTTGAAGGCCAAGGGCGTGCTGATCGGCGTCGGCGGCTGCGTCGCCAGCCAGGAAGGCGAGGCCATCATCCAGCGCGCGCCGTATGTCGATGTGGTCTTCGGCCCGCAGACGCTGCACCGCCTGCCGCAGCTGCTGGCCAGCCGCGCCCGGCTCGGCAAACCGCAGGTCGATATCAGCTTTCCCGAGATCGAGAAGTTCGACCACCTGCCGCCGGCGCGCGTCGAGGGCGCCAGCGCTTTCGTCAGCATCATGGAAGGCTGCTCCAAGTACTGCAGCTACTGCGTCGTGCCCTACACGCGCGGCGAGGAAGTCTCGCGGCCGTTCGAGGACGTGCTCGTCGAAGTCGCCGGGCTGGCCGACCAGGGCGTCAAGGAAGTCACGCTGCTGGGCCAGAACGTCAACGCCTATCGCGGGAGCATGGGCGGCACGGCCGAAATCGCCGACTTTGCGACGCTGCTCGAATATGTCTCCGAGATTCCCGGAATCGAGCGCATCCGCTACATCACCAGCCACCCGAACGAATTCACCCAGCGCCTGATCGATGCCTACGCCACATTGCCCAAGCTGGTCAACCACCTGCATTTGCCGGTGCAGCACGGCTCGGACCGCATCCTGATGGCGATGAAGCGCGGCTACACCGCCATGGAATACAAGAGCACCATCCGCAAGCTGCGCGCCATCCGGCCCGACCTGGCGATGAGCAGCGACTTCATCGTCGGCTTTCCGGGCGAGACCGAGGACGATTTTGAAAAGCTGATGAAGCTGGTGAACGATGTCGGCTACGACACCTCGTTCAGCTTCATCTTCAGCCCGCGCCCCGGCACACCGGCCGCCAACCTGGCCGACGACACGCCGCACGAGGTCAAGCTCAAGCGCCTGCAGCACCTGCAGGCGACGCTCGACGACAGCGTGCGCGCCATCAGCGCCAGCCGGCTCGGCACGGTTCAGCGCATCCTCGTCGAAGGCACGGCGCGCAAGGACGCCAGCGAGCTGATGGGCCGCACCGAATGCAACCGGGTCGTGATTTTGAAAGGCCAGCCGCGCCTGATCGGCCAGATGGTCGATGTGCGCATTACCGAGGCCAGCCAGCGCTCGCTGCGCGGCGAAGTCCTGACGCAGGACGACACGGTTGCGGCCTAAGCCCGCCGCCTTGCGCCCAACCCCCAAGCCCATGCTGCAGCGGTTTTCGTTCCGGCAGTTGCTGGTGATTGCCTTCCTGCTGATTGCCGTGCTGCTGGGCGCCGCGTCGCTGCGCGCGCTGTTCGCGCTGCAGGACCTGACCGTGCAAAGCCGCGACAACGCGGCGCGCGCGCTCGACCTGAGCGGCGCGGCGCAGTCGCTGCGCGAGCGCAGCCTGTCGATGGAGCGCAGCTCGCGGCAGTCGGTGGTGCTCGATGACCGCGTCCTGCGGCAACGCTTCCGGGACGAAGCCCGCGATGCGACCAGCATCCTCACCCGCCTGGCCCGCGAAGACATTCCCGCCGCGAAGGCGCAGCCGTGGCGCACGCACCTGGACACCATGCTGGACCTGCTGACCGGCCCGCCGGACACCGCGCTGGAGCGCGAACACCAGCTGACGCAGGAATTTCGCGAACTCGAAGGCATCAATACCGCCATTGCCATGCAGGTGCAGCAAACCATCCAGCAGCGCAACCAGTCGCTGCAGGAAAAGTTAGAGACCAGCCGCCAGCACCTGGCGCAGCAGGTGACCTGGGCCATCGTGCTGACCGTCTTCATGGCGCTGGCCTTCGGCGTGTGGTTCACCCGGCCCCTGAAGCGGCTGGAAAACGCCATCATCGGCCTGGGCGAAAACCGGCTCGACCAGGTGATTGCCATCCACGGCCCGGCCGACCTGGCGCTGGTCGGCGAGCGGCTGAACTGGCTGCGGCTGCGCCTTAGCGAACTCGACGCCGACAAGTCGCGCTTTTTGCGCCACATCTCGCATGAACTCAAAACCCCGCTGGCCTCGCTGCGCGAAGGCGTGTCGCTGCTGGAAGACGGCGTGGCCGGTCCGCTGAGCCACGACCAGCGCGAAATCGCCCAGATCCTCAAGCACAACACCGGCGTGCTGCAAAGCCAGATCGAGGACCTGCTGCGCTTCAACACGGCGGCTTTCGAGGCGCGCCAGCTGCACCGGCAGACGATTGACCTGCTGCAGCTGATCGAAGACCAGGTGGATGCGCAGCGCCTGCAGTGGCGCGCCCGGGAGTTGACGGTCAACATCAGCGGCGAGCCGCTCAAGATGGAAGTGGACCCGGAAAAAATAGGCACCGCGCTGGCCAACCTGCTGTCCAACGCCATCCGCTACTCGCCGCTCAAAGGTACCATTGAACTGGCGCTGAGCCAGCAGCCCGGCTTGGTTCATATCGACATCCGGGACCAGGGCGTCGGGGTTGCACCAGCCGACCGGGAGCGAATTTTCGAGCCCTTTTACCGGGGCGAGCGCCAGCCCAAGGATGGCGTTCGCGGCAGCGGCATCGGCCTGTCCATCGTGCACGAATACATTGCCGCGCACGGCGGACGCATCGAGTTGTTGCCGCAAGAAACGGGCACCCATTTCAGAATAGAGTTTCCCCATGTTTATAAAAGCTGATTTTTTTGCGCGCCGCGGCCGGATCGGCCTGATGGCTTCAGGCATCACCCTGGCGGCGGCCTTGCTGGGGGCCTGCACGCTGGTCCAGGCCCCCAGCAGCGCCAAGCCGTCAACGCCCGAAAAACCAGCCCTGCCCGCGTCCGCTGCCAGCAGCAGCAACGCCGCAGCAGCCGCCGCCACCGCCAGCAACGCCGTGCCGTCCGCGCCTTCGGCCGGCACGGCGCCCGCCTCCGACAACGCAGCTGTCACCCGGGTACTGGCCTATGCGGACCGGATTCGCAGCCTGTCCAGCGCCGAGCTGAACCAGGAAGTGGCGCGGCTGGGCAATGCCTACATCCCCGCCAACCAGCTGCAACTGGCCCTGGCGCTGGCCCAGTTGCGCCAGACGCCGGAGCTGATACGGGCGCAGGAACTGCTAACCCGCCTGCTCGCCAACACCGATGCCGAAGCGCAGGCCCTGCACCCGCTGGCCCGACTGCTCGCGGCGCGCTATGGCGAGCAGCGCCGCCTTGAAGACCAGTTGGACAAGCAGAACCAGCAAACCCGCGAAGTCCAGCGCCGGCTGGACCAGACCAACGAAAGACTGGAGGCGCTCAAGGCGATTGAGCGCAGCCTGACCAGCCGCTCGCCTTCACCCGCATCTCCGGCCGCTTCGGCGCCCGCCAGCCGCAACCGCACGCCGGCGCCCGCGCCATGAGCGAAGCGCCCAACCCGGCAGCGCCCAGCCTGCTGGTCGTCGATGACGACGCCGACATGCTGCGCCTGCTGACCATGCGGCTCACAGCGGCGGGCTACCGCGTCACGGCCGTCACCTCGGCCGAGGCCGCGCTGACCGAACTGCAGCTTCATCGGCCCCAGCTGGTGCTGAGCGATGTGCGCCTGCCCGGCAAGGACGGGCTGGCGCTGTTCGATGACATCCGCGCCCGCCATCCTTCGCTGCCGGTGATCCTGCTGACCGCGCACGGCACCATTCCCGATGCGGTCGAGGCCACCGAGCGCGGCGTCTTCACCTACCTGACCAAGCCGTTCGACGGCAAGGCGCTGGAGGGCAAGATTGCCGAAGCACTGTTGCTGAGCGCGCCAGTCAACCCGGCCCGGCAGGGCAGCCCTGAAGCCTGGCAAACCCGCATCATCAGCCGCTCCAGCCGCATGGCCGAGGTCCTGGCCGAAGCGCGCATGGTGGCCACATCCGACGCCAGCGTGCTGCTGCGCGGCGAAAGCGGCACCGGCAAGGAACTGCTGGCCCAGGCGATTCACCAGGCCAGCGCGCGCGCCGCCAAGCCTTTCATCGCGGTGAACTGCGGCGCCATTCCGGAGGCGCTGCTTGAATCCGAACTGTTCGGCCATGTCAAGGGCGCCTTCACCGACGCGGTCAGCAACCACAAGGGGCTGTTCCAGGCGGCCGATGGCGGCACGCTGCTGCTCGACGAGATCGGCGACATGCCGCCCGCGCTGCAGGTCAAGCTGCTGCGCGTGCTGCAGGAGCACGAGGTCCGGCCGGTGGGCGCCAGCCAGTCGATTGCTGTCGATGTGCGCATCATCTCGGCCACGCACCGCGACCTGGACGCGGCCATGGCGGCCGGGGACTTCCGCGCCGACCTGTACTACCGGCTCAATGTCGTGACCCTGACGCTGCCGCCGCTGTCCGAACGCCGCGAGGACATCGCGCTGCTGGCCAACCATTTCCTGGTCACGCTGGCGGCCAAGTACGACAAGCGCCTGAGCAGCTTTGCCCCGGAAGCGCTCAAGGCGCTGACCACCGCCGCCTGGCCGGGCAATGTGCGCCAGCTCTACAACGTGGTCGAGCAGGTCTGCGCCCTCTCGACCACGCCGCTGGTGCCGCTGGCGCTGGTGCAGCGCGCCCTGCGCTCGCCGAGCATCCAGGTGCTGACCTTTGCCGAGGCCAAACAGCGTTTCGAGCGCGACTACCTGGTCGGCCTGCTCAAGCTCACCGATGGCAACGTGGCCGACGCCGCCCGGCTGGCCGACCGCAACCGCACCGAGTTTTACCGCCTGATGCAAAAGCACGGCCTCACTCCGGGCCACTTCAAGGCCGACAGCACACAGCCTTCCGCAGATTGAGTCGCTTTCTGGCGACAAGCTAAGTCCTTGATTTAAAAGGATTTTTAAAAACAGACAGGAATGTTGTCGTTGGCTGGCGACAAAACCCGGGGTTTTCGCCCGTTTTTCGGCCATTTTTGTCGAAAATATTTCCATTGTGCTTCCAAGTCATTGATTTAAAAAGGTTTTTTCAAGCTGGCACAGGGTTTGCCCTAGTGATGGCATGCAAGCTTTTTTTTATCGTTTCAAACCTGCCGGCGGGCTGCCCTTGCGGGCGTCTTTTTCCGCCCTGGCCTGCGCGGCCGTGCTGGCACTCGGTAGCGGCCAGGCCCTGGCCTGGAGCCTGGAAGATGTCGCCAAACTCGCCGGCCAGCGTGCCAAAACCCCTTTCAAGGAAGCTTCACACGCGGTGCCGGCCGAGCTGGCCAAAATGGAATACGACGACTACCGCGACATCCGCTTCAAGCCGGACAGCACGCTGTGGCGCGCCGACAAGCTGGCCTACGAAGCCAACTTTTTCCACGTCGGCCGCCATGGCGACGCGGTCCGCGTCAATGAAATCACGGCGGCGGGCGTCAAGCGCGTGCCGTATGACCCGGCCAAGTTCAACTTCGGCAAGAACAATCTGTCGCCCAAGAGCTGGGGTGACCTGGGCTACGGCGGCGTGCGCTTCTTCAGCAACCTGAATTCGCCGACCTACAAGGACGAATTGATCGTTTTCTCGGGCGCCAGCTACTTCCGCGCGCTGGGCTCCGGACAGCTTTACGGCCTGTCGGCGCGCGGCCTGGCGGTGGACACGGCAGGCCCCAAGGAAGAGTTTCCGCGCTTCACCGACTACTGGCTGGAAAAGCCCGCCACCGAAGGCGCACCGCTGACTGTTTATGCCCTGATGGATTCGGAGCGCATGACCGGCGCCTACCGCTTTGACGTGAAGCCGGGCGAGCAGACCGTCACCGAGGTGCATGCACGCATCTTTATGCGGGCTAGCGACAAGCCGGTGACCACGCTCGGCCTGGCACCGCTGACCAGCATGTTTTTCTTTGGCGAGAACCAGCCGCGTCCCGGCGACTTCCGGCCCGAGGTGCATGACTCGGACGGCCTGATGGTCGCCACCGGCGACGGTGAATGGCTCTGGCGCCCGCTGCAAAACCCGGCGTCGCCGCTGGTGACCTCGTTCAGCATGAAGAGCCTCAAGGGCTTTGGCCTGATGCAGCGCGACCGGGCTTTTCGCAGCTACGAAGACACCGAGGCGCGCTACGAACAGCGTCCCAGCGCCTGGGTGACGCCGCTGAACGATTTTGGCGCCGGCCGCGTCGAGCTGCTGCAATTCGCCACGCCCGACGAAACCCACGACAACGTGGCCGCTTACTGGGTGCCCGAAAAAATGCCGGCAGCCGGCCAGCCGCTCGACCTGGCCTACCAGATCGCCTGGCAGGGCAAAACCCAGCAGTTGCCGCCCAATGGCTGGGTGACGCAATCGCGCCGGGGCATCGGCTACAGCAAGCCCGGCGCCGACGCGCTGGGCCAGCAGGTCCAGTTTGTCATCGACTTTGCCGGCCCGGCCCTGGATGCCCTGCCTGAAGGCGCCAAGGTCGAGGCCATCACGACCGCCAGCGCCAACGCCCGCGTGGTCGAAAGCCTGGCCTACCGCAATCCGGCCACCGGCGCCTGGCGCATGACCCTGCGGGTCGAGCGGCTCAAACCGGCCAACGCCGCCGAGCCGGTCCAGCCGATTGAACTGCGTGCCTTTCTCCAACACAACCAACAAACCCTGAGCGAAACATGGACCAACCTGATCACAAACTGAATCGGCGCAGCCTGCTGCGTGAAGAACGTCACCCGAATGCCGTCACGGCGCCGCCGGTGCATCGGGGCTCGATGGCGCCGCGCCCGTGGCGGGGGTTCTGGAACAGCTTGGGCGCGGCCGCACTGTGGCCGGTGGTGAAACTGAGCAGCCGGGCAACTCCAAGGCAGGCATCGGTCCATGCCATGGAGCCGTGGCAACACGCGGCCAAGCGCCGCCGGACGGTGTTCATGCTGCTGACGCTGGTCAGCACGGTGCTGGCCACGGCGCTCTTTGCCGACATGCAGCCCGACTACGACAATGCCTTTTTGGAATACGGCCAGCTGGCCTTGTTCGCCCTGCTGTCGGCCTGGGTCGTGACCGGCTTCATGACGGCGATGATGGGTTTTTACGTCACGCTGTTCGGCGACGCGCACACGCTGTCGGCCAAGAAGGTCCAGCACCACACGCTGGACCCGTCCACGCGCACCGCCATCATCATGCCGATCTGCAATGAAGACGTGCGCACCGTGTTCGCCGGCCTGCGCGCCACCTGCGAATCGGTCGCGCTGAGCGGCCATGTGCGCAATTTCGACGTGTTCGTGCTGTCCGACAGCAACGACCCGGCCATCATCCAGGCCGAACGCGCCGCCTGGGAAGCCCTGCGCGGCCAGCTGGCCAGCAATATCAACCAGTCCAGCGACCAGCCGCAGATCGAGGTCTATTACCGCCTTCGCAAGCGCCGCACCGACCGCAAGGCCGGCAACGTGGCCGACTTCTGCCGCCGCTGGGGCAAGGACTACCGCTACATGGTGGTGCTGGACGCCGACAGCGTGATGAGCGGCGACTGCCTGGTCTCGATGGTCAAGCTGATGGAAGCCAACCCGACCGCCGGCATCATCCAGACCGCCACCCAGGCCATCGGCCACGTGACGCTGCATGCGCGCGCGCAGCAGTTCGGCTCGCGCGTGACCGGCCGCCTGTTCACGCTGGGCATGCAGTTCTGGCAGATGGGCGAGTCCCACTACTGGGGCCACAACGCCATCATCCGCATCGAGCCTTTCATGCAGCATTGCGCGCTGGCGCGCATCTTGGGCACGGGCGGCATGGCCGGCAGCATCATGTCGCACGATTTCGTCGAAGCCGCGCTGATGCGCCGCGCCGGCTACCACGTCTGGCTGGTCGCCGACCTGATCGGCAGCTACGAGCAGCAGCCGCCCGATTTGCTGGCCGAGTTGCAGCGCGACCGCCGCTGGTGCCAGGGCAACCTGCAGAACTCGCGCCTGATCGCCGAGCCCGGCATCCACCCGGTGCACCGCTCGATGTTTGCCACCGGCGCCATGGCCTACCTGTCGGCGCCGCTGTGGCTGTGCTTCATGACGATGGGCACGGCGCTGTGGCTGTCGGGTTCGCCGATGGTCAGCGACTGGGCCGTGCTGCCCGGCGAGCTAGTGTCGCTCTGGGCCTGGACGCTGTGCATGCTGTTTTTGCCGCGCATCCTGGGCATTGCCGCCATCCTGCTCAATCGCCAGCAGCAGGCCTATGGCGGCACCGCCAGCCTGCTGCGCAGCGCGCTGCTGGAAACCCTGGTTGCCCTGCTGCAGGCGCCGATCCGCATGCTGGCGCATTCGCTGTTTGTCGTCGTTGCGCTGACCGGCCTGAAGCTGGACTGGAAATCGCCTCCGCGCGAAGCCGCCGCCGTGCCATGGCGCCATGCGCTGGGGCAACTCGCGCCGATGAGCGGCGTGGTCGTGGCGCTGGCCGCCGGCATCGCGATGATCGACGCCAGCGCGCTGGTCTGGCTGCTGCCGGTCGGCCTGCCGCTGCTGCTGTCGATTCCGATGACCGTGCTGACCAGCAAGGTCGGCGTGGGCACCGCGATGCGCGCGCAGAACTACCTGTTGATCCCGGAAGAAACCCGCTCGCCAGCCGTGCTGCGCCGCGCCTGGCTGCACGCCAGCCAGCCCAAGCCGAGGCTCAAAGCGGCCTGAAGCGCAACCAGTCCTGAAACGCCGACGGGCGCAAGCAACTATCAAAAAGATAGCTGCTTGCGCCCGTAGTCATTGCGCAAACACCTGTTCTTGCTTAAAAAACCGGCACTTCAGAACTTCGGCATCCCCTTCATGCCGCCCATGCGCTTCATCATCTTCATCATGCCGCTGCCCTTCATCTTTTTCATCATGCCCTGCATCTGCTCAAATTCATTCAGCAGGCGGTTGACCTCCTGAACATGCACGCCCGAGCCGGCGGCGATGCGGCGCTTGCGCGTCGCCTTGATGAGTTCGGGCTTGCGCCGCTCCAGCGGCGTCATGCTCAAAATGATGCCCTCCTTGCGCTTCATGTCTTTTTCGGCCTTGTCCATGTCGATGGAGCCGGCCTTGGCGGCCATTTGCGTTGGCAGCTTGTCGAGCAGGCTGGACAGGCCCCCCATGCTCTTCATCTGCTGCAGCTGGCTCAGAAAATCGTTGAGGTCAAAGCCGTCGCCGGACTTGATCTTGGCGGCGAGCTTTTGCGCCTCGGCCATGTTCACGCCCGACGCCATCTGCTCGACCAGCGCGACGATGTCGCCCATGCCCAGGATGCGGCCGGCATGGCGCTCGGCGTCAAACACCTCCAGACCGTCGAGTTTTTCGCTGGTGCCCGAGAACTTGATCGGCGCGCCGGTGATCTGGCGCACCGACAGCGCCGCGCCGCCGCGCGAGTCGCCATCGGTCTTGGTCAGGATGATGCCGGTCAGCGGCAGCGCTTCCTTGAAGGCCTTGGCCGTGTTGACCGCATCCTGGCCCTGCATGGCATCGACCACGAACAGCGTCTCAATCGGCTTGAGGATGGCGTGCAGTTCCTTGATTTCATTCATCAAGGCTTCGTCAATCGCCAGCCGGCCGGCGGTATCGACCAGCAGCACGTCGAAGAAATGCCGCTTGGCGTAGTCGAGCGCGGCGCGGGCGATGTCGGCCGGCTTCTGGTCGGGCGTGCTCGGAAACCATTCGGCCCCGGCCTGCTTCGTGACGACCTTGAGCTGCTCGATGGCGGCCGGCCGGTACACGTCGCCAGAAACCGTCAGAACCTTTTTCTTGCGCTTTTCAATCAGGTGCTTGGCCAGCTTGGCGGTGGTCGTGGTCTTGCCCGCGCCCTGCAGGCCGGCCATCAGGATGACGGCGGGCGGCTGCGCGGCCAGGTTGATGTCGCTCACGCCCTCGCCCATGGTGGCGGCCAGTTCCTTGCTGACAATGCCGACCAGCGCCTGGCCCGGCGAGAGCGAGCCCATCACCTCCTGGCCCAGCGCTTTTTCCTTGACGCGGGCAATGAAGTCGCGCACCACCGGCAGGGCCACGTCGGCCTCCAGCAGCGCCATGCGGACTTCGCGCAGCATGTCCTGCACATTGGATTCGGTGATGCGGGCCTGGCCGCGCATTTCCTTGACGAGGCGGGATAACTTGTCGGTAAGGGCTGTAGCCATGAAGTGGTGTCCTGAAACGGGGCGCTGCGGGGAGCCAAAGGCCAGAAAAGACCTGGCCAGGCGCTAAACTCTAGCCATGATTTTAGCTTTCAGCGATGGATGGGGTCTTGCGGCAGCGGCAGGCGCGGCCACAGCCTATGCAGTCCTTGCACTGGCAACTCCCCGTCTGGGCGAGGGCGCGCTGCGCGGCCTGCTGCTGGCCGCCTGGGGGCTGCATGCGGTGACCCTGGTCGAGGCCCTGCTGGGCACGCCGCCGCGCTTTGGCTTTGCGCCCGCGCTGTCGATGACGGTCTGGCTGGTGCTGACGGTATATGCGGTCGAACGCCGCCTGTTTCCGCAGCTTCAGGCGCACTGGGCGCTGGCCGGGCTGGGCAGCGCCGCCGTTATTCTGGCCATGATTTTCCCGGGCACCAGCTACCACGTCATTGCATCGCCCTGGCTGCCGCTGCACTGGGCCCTGGGCATTGCCTCTTACGGCCTGTTTGCGGCGGCCGTCGTGCATGGCTGGCTGATGGTTAGGGCCGAGCGCTCCATCCGGCAGGCCGGGCAAAACCATGCCGGGGTTCCCTTGCTCACGCTCGAACGCCTGACCTTCCGGTTTGTCGAGGCCGGTTTTGTGCTGCTTTCAGCCACCTTGCTGGTGGGCTGGCTGTTTGCTGAAACCCTTTACGGCCCTGGCCTGGGCTGGAAGTGGGACCACAAGACGATTTTTTCACTGCTGGCCTGGGCCGCCTTCGCGGGTCTGCTGATCGGGCGCGCACGCATGGGCTGGCGCGGCCTGAAAGCCGTTCGCGTGCTCTACCTGGGCGCCGCACTGCTGCTGCTGAGCTATGCCGGTTCGCGCTTTGTGCTTGAAGTCATCCTGAGGCGGGCATGAAGTACCTGCTGGTCATCGCCCTTGTCCTGCTTGTGTTCTGGCTCTGGCGCAGCAACCGGCAGGCGGACAGAAATGCAGCGCAGCCGCGCCATTCCCCCGGCAAGGCGCCCGCAGGAAAAGAAATCACGGAGATGGTGGCTTGCGGGGTCTGCCATGTGCATCTGCCCAAGTCTGAAGCCCTGATTGGCAAGGGCGGCTTTTACTGCAGCGAGGCGCATCGCCGCGAGGCCGGGGCTGAATGAAGCTGCCAGTGTTTTTCTGGCGCCATACCGTGGCAAAAACGGCCGGTGCCTGGGAATCCGAAACCTCACAGGGCTCGTTCGGGCGACTGTGGGGGGTGTTCATGGATGCCCGCGTCGCCATCGCCGCCGTGCTGGTGATCCTGCAGGGAGCGCTGCAGGCCCTGGGCACGCCGCTGAATCACTGGACGCTGGCGGTATGCATCGCCTACCTGTGCTCGACCCTGGCAGTCCGGCTCTGGGCGCATCCCAGGCCGCCAGGCCGCACCTTTGACAGGCTGTGGATTTTGACCATTGGCGTGGATGTGATTGCATTCTCGCTGCTCAATTTTTTTCAGGCCAGCAGCATCAATTACACCCCGCTGTTTGCGCTGCCGGTGCTGCTGGCCTCGATACTCGGGCCGATTTTGCTGGCTTTTGGCACAGCGGCCAGCGTCACGCTGCTGCTGCTGGCCGATGCCTCCTGGACCTCAATGCATGGCGCCGGCGACCTGAATCCGCGCCTTTTGCAGGCAGCCCTGAGCGGTTCCGGATTTTTCCTGGTGGCCCTGCTGGCCAACCAGCTGGCGCTGCGGCTGGCGCGCGAGGAAAAACTCCTCAAGCAAAGCCAGTCCGTGGCCAGCATGCAGATCCAGGTCAATGAACTGGTGGTTGCCACACTGGCCGAAGGCGTGCTGGTGATGGATGCCGGCGGCATCGTGCGTTCGGCCAATCCCGCCGCCAGGCATTTGCTGGGCGCGCCCGATAGCCAGTATCCGGCGCCTTTCAGGCTGGCCGCGCAAACCGCCTGGCAACCCCTGGCCGAGTTGATGCAGCGCACCTTTTCACTGATGTCCGCGCAGGAAGGCCATATCAGCCTGGTCCATCCGGGTCTCAACACCCGAAGACTGCAGGTTCGCTCGCGCCTGACGGCTCCGAAGGACGGCCTGCATGAAAGCCTGTGCGTGATGTTTCTGGAAGACCTGCGCGAAATGGAAGCGCGCGTGCGCATCGAGAAACTGGCCGCCATGGGGCGCATGTCGGCTGCCGTGGCGCATGAAATCCGCAACCCGCTGGCCGCCATTTCGCAGGCCAATGCGCTGCTCGAAGAAGACCTGCATGATGCCGGCCAGCGCCAGCTCTCCAGAATGATTGCGCAAAATGCCCAGCGCCTGGCCAAAATTGTCGATGAAGTGCTGAACATTTCCCGGGCGCAGCAGCAAATTCCGGCACCGCAGACCACGATCCTGCGGCTCGATGAGGCCACCCGGCGCATTGCCAACGACTGGGCCCGGCAAAACGCAGCATCCGCACAACTGCGCATCAGCACCGACACCGGCAACGCGGCAGTCTGCTTTGACGACGACCATTTGCGCCGCCTGATGGTCAACCTGCTGGACAATGCCCTGCGCTACGCCAGCGGCTCGGCCCAGGCCCTGGAGGTGAGCACCCGCCTGATGGCCCCGGGCCAGGCCAAGCTGGCGGTATGGAGCGATGGGCAGCCGCTTGAGGAAACCGTCCAGACGCACCTGTTCGAGCCTTTTTTCTCATCCGAAAGCCGCTCCAGCGGGCTGGGGCTTTATATCTGCCGCGAACTGTGCGAGCGCTACGGCGCCCTGATCGGTTACCAGCGTGTGCTGCGCGAAGACACCCAGGGGAATGAATTTTTCATCATGTTCCGGCCGGCGTCACAGTTCCTGAGTGCCGAGCTGCCCTGCCTGGATAACGTCCTTGTCTGAAAACCCATGAATCCGCAAGCACCTGCATTACTACCTGCCCGCATCCTGATCATTGATGACGAGCCGGACCTGCGCACCCTGTACGAGCTGACGCTGCTTCGGCAAGGCTACCGGGTCGAGGCGGCCGGAGATCTGCAGCAGGCGCGCGAACACCTCAAGGCGCAGCGTTTTGATGCCGTCATCACCGACATGCGCCTGCCCGACGGGCTGGGGCTTGAACTGCTGCGCGACCTGGCGGCACAGCACCGTTCGGAGCGCTGCGTGGTCATCACGGCCCATGGCTCGGCCGAAAATGCGGTGGAGGCGCTCAAGGCAGGCGCGTTTGACTACCTGACCAAGCCGGTTGACCTCAAGCAGTTCCGAAGTGTCGTGGCCTCGGCCATACAGGAAACCACCAATCTCGGTGTGGCTCTGCCGAAGGGCGAAGCCCGCATGGCGATGACCAGCCCTGGCAAACCGGCCGATGCCGCAACCATGCTGCAAAAGCTGGTCGGCGAATCGCCCGTGATGCGGGCCGTGAAGTCGCGCATCGTCAAGGTGGCCGGCAGCATGGCGCCGGTGCTGATACGCGGCGAGTCCGGCACCGGCAAGGAACTGGTGGCGCGCGCCGTGCATGGCTGCAGCCATCGCGCGGCCAGCCCGTTCGTGGCGGTCAACTGCAGTGCGATTCCCGAAAACCTGCTTGAAGCCGAGTTCTTTGGCGCCCGCAAAGGTGCTTACACCGGCGCAGCGCAGGACCGGCAGGGCTATTTCCAGGCGGCCAAGGGCGGCACGCTGTTTCTTGACGAGATTGGCGACCTGCCGCTGGCCATGCAGTCCAAGCTGCTGCGGGCCATCCAGGAGCGCACCGTGCGTTCGCTGGGCTCGCCGCAGGAAGAAACCGTCGATGTGCGCATCGTCAGCGCCACCCACAAGGACTTGGCGGCAGGCGTCGAGGCGGGTACCTTTCGCCAGGATTTGTACTACCGGCTCAATGTGATCGAGGTCGTGGTGCCGCCACTGCGCGAGCGGCTGGACGACCTGCCGGCACTGTGCAACGCCCTGCTGGCAAGAATTTGCAATGAGTCCGGCCTGGACATGCCCGAGTTGAGCCCGGCGGTGATCGCGCAACTGCGTTCGCTGCCCCTCAACGGCAACGTCCGCGAACTGGAGAACATCCTGCACCGGGCCGTCGCCCTGGGCGAAGACAGCCTGCTGCAGGTTGATGCGCCGCCCGAGGAGGTGGTGGTCGTACCCGAGAATCTGCAAAACTTCCTGGACCAGCAGGAGCGCAGCATCCTGACCAAGGTGCTGCAGGAAACCGGCTTCAACCGCACGGCTGCAGCCACCCGGCTGGGCCTGAGCCTGCGCCAGATCCGCTACCGTATTGCGCGCCTGGGAATCACGACACCCGGCCATGACGATGCGGCCGAGACCCTTGATGACTTTGCCTGAGCCAGCCATTTCAGCGGCCTCAAGCTTGTGGCAGGAAGGCGGCTGGTATCGCCATGCCCGCGCACTGGCGTCACCCAACTTCGGTCCGCGACCTGCCGGCGCGCGGATTGACCTGGTCGTGATTCATTCCATCAGCCTGCCGCCCGGTGAATTTGGCAACGGCAACGTCCAGCGCCTGTTCACCAACCAGCTTGACTGGCAAGCGCATCCCTACTTCCAGGGCATCCGTGGCCTGCAGGTCTCGGCGCACTTTTTTATCACCCGCACCGGCGCGCTGTGGCAATTCGTCGGCTGCGATGACCGTGCCTGGCATGCCGGCCAGTCCGCTTACCGGGGGCGAAGCCAGTGCAACGACGACTCCATCGGCATTGAACTCGAAGGCCTTGAAGGCAGCACCTTTGAAGCGCTCCAGTACGAAACACTGGCCGGCTTGTGCGCAGCCCTCCTTCAGGCCTATCCGGTGGCGCATATTGCCGGGCATGAACACATTGCCCCCGGCCGCAAACTGGACCCGGGAAGCGGATTTGACTGGATTTTGCTGCAAAACTCCCTGGCCTTGCCGGATAGGTATTTCCCTAAAACCTCCTGAAACAACTGCCGAATCAGTTCACATCAGGCACGCTCGTCCAAGCCCCGCAAGCGTTTGCAGGCCAAAACCTGCGGCAGGCCGCACCAGTGCTGGATTTTTTTTGCGCAGCCTTGTTTCATCAGGCATAAACGCCGGTCCGGAGAAAAACTGGCGGCCTGAAAGCAACCGTAACAATAATAAAAAATCCCTCAAAACCGACAGCCGGGCAAGGCAGCGATACACTACCTGTAGTGGCTCCAGCCCCTTCAGGCACTAGCTGTAGTGCCTAAGCATCCATCAGGTTGACACGATCCGGCCACTGTAACGAAGAGAATCCAGTCATTCGAAGAACTTGTTTTCTGCAGAGTCCGAGTCTTCCCTGAGCCCACACAGCCGCTGCCCACCCCTAGCCAACTACAAGAGGAAATCATGCAAACAGCACCTTATGCCGTGCCCCTTTCATCCGGCGTTCCGGCCAGCAATTCAATTCACGCCACGCCGGCATCCGGCGCGCTGGCCAACTACCAGATCATTCGCCGCAACGGCTCCGTCGTTGCATTCGAGCCCAGCAAGATTGCCGTCGCCATGATGAAGGCTTTCCTGGCCGTGCACGGCACCCAGGGCGCGGCCTCGGCCAGCGTGCGCGAAACCGTCGATACCCTGACCCAGGCCGTCGTTCGCGCCCTGATGCGTTCACGCCCCAGCGGCGGCACCTTCCACATCGAGGATGTGCAGGACCAGGTTGAACTCGGCCTGATGCGCGGCGGTCACCACGAAATCGCCCGGGCCTACGTGCTGTACCGCGAAAAGCACAACCAGGAACGCGCCCGGCAGCTGCAGGCCCAGACGCCTGCCCTGCCGCAGCTTCATGTCATGGACGGCGGCAAACGGGTTGCGCTGGATCTCCGCAACCTGCAGGCGCTGATCGAGGCCTCATGCGCCAACCTCGGCACCGATGTCAAGCCCGACCCGATTGTTTCGGAAACCATGCGCAACCTGTACGACGGCGTGCCCATCGAAGAGGTTTACAAGGCGTCCATCCTGGCAGCCCGCACGCTGATCGAAAAAGACCCCGACTACACCTACGCCACCGCGCGCCTCTTGCTGCACACCATCCGCAAGGAAGTCCTGGACGAGGAAATCAGCCACGAAGCCATGGCTGTCCGCTATGTCACGTATTTCCCTGAATTCATCGCCAAGGGCATCAAAAACGAGCTGCTCGACGAAAAACTCCAGCAGTTCGACCTGGCCCGCCTGGGTGCGGCGCTCAAGCCCGAGCGCGACCTGCAGTTCGACTACCTCGGCCTGCAGACGCTGTTCGACCGCTACTTCTTGCACATCCGCAAGCAGCGCATCGAGTTGCCGCAGGCGTTCTTCATGCGCGTGGCCATGGGCCTGTCGCTGAACGAAACCGACCGCGAAGCACGCGCCATCGAGTTCTACGAAATCCTGTCGTCGTTCGACTTCATGTCGAGCACGCCGACGCTCTTCAATGCCGGCACCCTGCGCTCGCAGCTGTCGTCCTGCTACCTCACGACGGTTGCCGACGACCTGGGCGGCATCTACGACGCCATCAAGGAAAACGCCCTGCTGTCCAAGTTTGCCGGAGGCCTGGGCAATGACTGGACGCCAGTGCGCGCCATGGGCGCGCACATCAAGGGCACCAACGGCGAATCGCAAGGCGTGGTGCCCTTCCTGAAGGTGGTGAATGACACGGCTGTAGCGGTAAATCAAGGTGGAAAACGCAAGGGCGCCGTCTGCGCCTACCTCGAAACCTGGCACCTGGACATCGAGGAATTCCTGGAGCTGCGCAAAAACACCGGCGACGACCGCCGCCGCACGCACGACATGAACACGTCGAACTGGATTCCCGACCTGTTCATGCGCCGCGTGATGGAAAAAGGCAGCTGGACGCTGTTCTCGCCGTCCGACACGCCCGACCTGCACGACAAGTTCGGCCAGGACTTTGAAAAGGCCTACGTCGCCTATGAAGCGCGCGCCGAGCGCGGCGAACTCAAGCCCTCGCGCAAACTGCAGGCCACCGACATGTGGCGCAAGATGCTGTCGATGCTGTTTGAAACCGGCCACCCCTGGATCACGTTCAAGGATGCCTGCAACATCCGCTCGCCGCAGCAGCATGCCGGCGTGGTGCATTCGTCCAACTTGTGTACCGAAATTACCCTGAATACCAGCGCGACCGAAACGGCCGTCTGCAACCTCGGCTCGATCAACCTGGTCCAGCATCTGAAGGATGGCGCGCTCGACCACGACAAGCTGAAGAAAACCATCACCACGGCCATGCGCATGCTGGACAACGTGATCGACATCAACTACTACGCCGTGGAAAAGGCACGCCACTCCAACATGCGGCATCGCCCGGTCGGCTTGGGGCTGATGGGCTTCCAGGACTGCCTGTACGAACTGCGCGTGCCTTACGCATCGCAGGCCGCCGTTGAATTCGCCGACACCTCGATGGAAGCGATCTGCTACCACGCTTACTGGGCCTCCACCGAACTGGCCAGGGAACGCGGCCAGTACGAAAGCTACAAAGGCTCGCTCTGGGACCAGGGCATCCTGCCGCTCGACACGCTGGACATGCTGGCCAAGGAGCGCGGCGGCTATGTCGAAGTGGACCGTTCCGCGACGCTCGACTGGGACGCCCTGCGCCAGAAAATCGCCACGGACGGCATGCGCAACTCCAACTGCGTGGCGATTGCCCCGACCGCGACTATTTCCAACATCATCGGCGTCGATGCCTGCATCGAGCCCTGCTTTGGCAACCTGTCGGTCAAATCCAACCTGTCGGGCGAATTCACCGTAATCAACCACTACCTGGTGCGCGATCTGAAAAAGCTCGGCCTGTGGGACGATGTGATGGTCGTTGACCTGAAGCATTTCGACGGCTCGCTGCGCCCCATCGACCGGGTTCCGAATGATATCAAGGCGCTGTATGCAACGGCGTTTGAAATCGAAACCTCGTGGCTGGTCGAAGCCGGATCGCGCCGCCAGAAATGGATAGACCAGGCGCAGTCGCTGAACATCTACATGGCCGGCGCGTCGGGCAAGAAGCTCGACGAGACCTACAAGCTGGCCTGGGTACGCGGCCTGAAAACCACCTATTACCTGCGCACCCAGAGCGCCACGCACGCCGAAAAATCAACCGTTCAGGCGGGCAAGATGAACTCGGTGTCGTCCGCTCCTGCAGCAGCCATGTTGGGCATGAGCGCGATTGACAAGGCCGCCGCTGCAGCGCAGGCCCAGATGAGCGCAACGCCCGCGACCGACATCAAATTTTGCGCGATTGACGATCCGGGTTGCGAGGCTTGCCAATAAACAAGCAGTGAATCGCGCAATAGCCATTTTTCGCACGATTCACTGCGCGTTCAATGCAAAAAACCGATGCATTGAGCCATAAAATTCGTAGCGGTGTGAATGAACGCTTTTCATTTTTCATCGCTGCTTTCATAATCCCGAAGTATTGGAATTCTCTATGTTGACCTGGGACGAAGAAGTCACACCATCGTTGCAGACCCCCCTCCCCAGCGACCTGCCAGCCAGCCGCTCAGCGGACCTCCCGACGCCCTCTTTCATGGCCTCCGCGCCACCGCTGGATACCCACGAAATCCCTGCCAAAGCCAAGCGCGTCAAGGCCTCCGACAAACGCATCATCAACGGCCAGACCGACGTCAACCAGCTGGTGCCGTTCAAGTACAAATGGGCCTGGGAAAAATACCTGGCCTCCTGCGCCAACCACTGGATGCCGCAGGAAGTCAACATGACGCGCGACATCGCGCTGTGGAAAGACCCGAACGGCCTGAGCGACGATGAACGCCGCCTGGTCATGCGCAACCTCGGCTTTTTCGTGACGGCCGATTCACTCGCCGCCAACAACATCGTGCTAGGCACCTACCGCCACATCACCGCGCCCGAATGCCGCCAGTTCCTGCTGCGCCAGGCGTTCGAGGAAGCCATCCACACCCATGCCTACCAGTACATCACCGAGTCGCTGGGCCTGGACGAGGGCGAGATCTTCAACGCCTACAACGAAGTGCAGTCCATCAAGGACAAGGACCAGTTCCTGATCCCGTTCATTGAAGCGATTTCCGACCCCGGCTTCAAGACCGGCACCCTGGAGTCCGACCAGACCCTGCTCAAGTCGCTGATCGTGTTTGCCTGCCTGATGGAAGGCCTGTTCTTCTATGTCGGTTTCACGCAGATCCTGGCGCTGGGCCGGCAAAACAAGATGACCGGCGCGGCCGAGCAGTACCAGTACATCCTGCGTGACGAGTCGATGCACTGCAACTTCGGCATCGACCTGATCAACCAGCTCAAGCTCGAAAACCCGCAGCTCTGGACCGCCGAGTTCAAGGCCGAGATCAACGCCCTGTTCATGAAGGCCGTCGAACTCGAATACCGCTACGCCGAGGACACCATGCCGCGCGGCGTGCTGGGCCTCAACGCATCCATGTTCAAAGGCTACTTGCGCTACATCGCCAATCGCCGCGCCACGCAGATCGGGTTAGAGACGCTGTTCCCGAACGAGGAAAACCCGTTCCCGTGGATGAGCGAGATGATCGACCTGAAAAAAGAACGCAACTTCTTTGAAACCCGTGTGATTGAATACCAGTCTGGCGGCGCCCTCTCCTGGGATTGACAGCGCAAGATTGACAAAAAGCACACAGCCCACATAACAATGATTTTGAAATTCGCAACGCTCCATGCCCGCACCCAAGAGTGCGCAGGGACCGTTGCTCCTGTGTTCGCGGCATGGAGCCCGGTGACCCGAAGGCCCAATGCTGCGAATCGCTTCGCCCACTACACCCCAAGCGAAGTGCTTTTTGCAACCTGATCGAGGAGAAAACCATGGCAACTGCGAAAAAACCAGCGGCAAAAAAAGCCGCTCCTGCGAAAGCACCGGCAAAAAAAGTAACGGCGGCACCAGCATCGGTGGCACCGGCTGAAACGGCGGCGGCCCCAAAGCCGGCGGCTAAAAAAACAGCTGCAAAAACAGCTGCAAAAACAGCGGTAAAAGTAGCTGCAAAAGCCCCCGCCAAAGCGCCTGCCAAAAAAGCAGCAGCCCCAAAAGTGGTCGCTGAAAAAGTGACCGCTCCAAAACCGGCCATCAAGGAAGCCCCGGCCAAAAAGGCGCCTGCCAAAAAAGCAGCAGCTGAAAAGCCAGCCGCTCCAGAAGCAGCCGCCCCACAACCGGCAGCCAAAAAACCGGCCGCTAAAAAGGCTGCGGCCAAGACGACAGCCGACACTGCCAAAGCCGTAAAAAAGCCGGCCGCCAAAAAAGCAGTGAAAGCCGAAAAAGCCGAGAAAAAACCGGCGGCCAAAACGCCCGCAGCCAGCTCGACGCCGACGGCCCAGACCACCATCAATCCGCAAGCCTCCTGGCCCTTCCCAAAAGGCAGCAAGCCTTAAGTCTTGCGCGCCTGATGCATCAAGCCCGATGTCGCAAGATGTCGGGCTTTTTCAATTCAGCCGGGAGTTCGCCTGACCGGCCCGCGCACGGCGGGATAAAAATCCAAATGCTAGCAATTTAATAGCTATCAGTGCCCGCTGGTATTGCGCAAAGCACTGATTTCATCTAAATCCAGCGTGTAATTCTGCCCGCCACGGCTGGCGATCTTGTGCGCGCCCACCCGGTTGCCCAGCACCGCGCAACGAGCCAGCGACCAACCCTGCTCCAGTCCGAACAGCAGCGCACCGCGAAACGCATCGCCGCAGCCCGTCGGATCAACCACCGCCTCGGCCTTGACCGGCGGCACCACGGTTTTTTCGCCATCGACCCAGACCTCGCAGCCTTCGGCGCCCAGCGTCACCACCAGGCCCAGCACACGCTTGGACAATTCGGCGCACGACAGGCCGGTGCGGTCGCACAGCATCCGGCCTTCGTAGTCGTTGACCGTCACCCAGGAGGCCAGCTCGACGAAATGCGCCAGTTCGGGGCCGTCGAACATCGGCAGGCCCTGTCCCGGATCAAAGACGAAGGGAATGCCGGCGGCCTTGAACTGTTCGGCATGCTGCAGCATGGCGTCGCGGCCATCGGGCGAGATGATGCCCAGCCGGATGTCGCTGCGCGCCTCGATCCGGCTGATATGCGCCTGCATCATCGCGCCGGGGTGAAAAGCCGTGATCTGATTGTTGTCGCGGTCGGTCATGATCATCGCCTGCGCGGTGTAGAGGTCATCGACTTCGCGCACGAATTCGGTGCTGATGCCTTGCGCCTTCATGCGCGCCAGGTAGTCGGTGCCGTCGCTGCCCACCGTGGCCATCGGCAGCGGCGAGCCGCCGAGTTGCTTGAGGCTGTAGGCAATGTTGCCGGCGCAGCCGCCAAACTCACGGCGCAGCGCGGGCACCAGAAACGACACGTTCAGGATGTGTAGCTGGTCGGGCAGTATCTGCTCGGCAAACCGGCCCTCGAAACTCATGATGGTGTCAAAGGCCAGCGAGCCGCAAATTACAGAAGACATTCAGTTCTCATTTCAGTTTTCAGGGATAAAAAGCCAGGATACGGTAGCCAGCCACCGGCAGGAAGCCGGCTTGCGCTGGCGATGAAGCCCCTGGGGCGCCACCGCTGGAGACTTTCAGGGACAAGGCGCCAGCCAGTTCGGCATGCGCCGCCAGTGTGACCCCGGTGGCGCCGAACTGCGCCGGCATCACCACGCGGCGCACCAGCAACTCGTCCTGGCTGTCGATGAGCGTGACTTCGAGCGCGGGGATTTCGATGAGCGCATCGCCGGTATTGCGGAAAACGAAGCTCAGGCGGTAGGCATCGGGGCCGGTCTTGCTGAAGCTGGCATGCTCAATCACCAGCGATTCGATGCGTCGCAAGGGCCGGATTTGGCAGCCCAGCGGCCGGCAAAGCGCCTGCAGCATCGGTGCGAGCCGGGGCTCGTGCGCGGCCAGAGCGTCTTTTTGCCGGACCACCCATTGCAGCATCAATGCGGCCAGCAATGCCAGGCCCATCAGGCCCAGCAAGGCGCGGACCAGGGGTGATGTCCAGAAGTCGTTTTGCCGCGCTTCGCGGACAAAAGCGACTTCGGGCGTTGCCTCGGGCTCTTCGGCGGGAGAAGGTGGAACGTCAGGCGCTTGCGCCGGAACATCCGCCAGTTCAGTCTCATTCAAGCTGGAACCATAGGCATTGGCGGTGAATACCGGATCTTGCCGTCCCTGCGGTTCTGGCTGCGCATTGATCAGGGTTGCCTGAGCGCCCTGCGCAAAGGGTTGCCAGACGGGTTCCACATGCACCGGCTCCGTCAGGGCATCGCTCGCCTTCACCAGTTCCTCCTGAACCGGCGCAGACCCGGACGCATCGGGAGGCATGCCCGGCCCGCCGGCCTCGCCCGGCACCAGGTGCAGGGGAGCTTCAAACACGTCGCCGCACTGTCCGCAGCGCACCCAGCCTTGCGCCGCCTTGAGCTGGTCATCAACGACCTTGAACAGCGTGGTGCAGGCGGGACAGCGCGTAATCTGGCTCATCGGGCGCAAGGGTGAAAAATCATTTCCGGAAAAACCGGGCCTGAAGCTGCGTTACGCCAGCGCGCTCAAAACTGCGCGGTCATCAGGATCCAGCCTTCTTGCTCGTCCTGGACCTGGAGCTGGCAATAAGGCAGGTACGCAGCCTTCAGCTCATCGGCCTGGCGCTCCAGAATACCTGCCAGCACCAGGTTGCCGCCCGGCTGGACATGCGCGCACAGCAGCGGCGCCAGCACGCGCAAAGGCGTTGCCAGGATGTTGGCCAGCACCGTCTGGTAGCGGCCCACGGCCTTGTCGGGCAGGCCGGTCTGCAGCTGCACATGGTTGGCCTGGGCATTGGCGCGGGTCGATTCAACAGCGGCCTCGTCGATATCGACCGCGTCAATCGCCACCGCGCCAAACTTGGCCGCGCCAATCGCCAGGATGCCGGAGCCGCAGCCGTAGTCGAGCACGCGGCCCAGCGACTGGCCTGACGTGCCCCGCGCCGCAATCCAGCGCAGGCACATGCGCGTCGTCGGATGGGTGCCGGTGCCAAAGGCCAGGCCCGGGTCGAGCCGGATCACCTGCCGGGCCTGCGCCGGCGGCTCATGCCAGGTCGGCACGATCCAGAATTCGGGCGTGATCTCGACCGGCGTGAACTGCGACTGCGTCAGCCGGACCCAGTCCTGCTCGGGCACGGCCTGAATCGCGACCACATGGCAGCCGGCAAAGAAATCCTGGGCCTGCAGCAGCGTGGCCGCATCGCGCGCCAGCGCTTCGGTGGCAAACAGCGCCACGATGCGCGAGCGCTCCCAGCCGGCCTTGGGCGGCGGCATGCCGGGTTCGCCGAACAGGGCCTGCTCAGCCGGGGTGTGCGCGTCGGCGTCTTCGACCGAGACGCTGAGCGCATCCAGGGCATCGAGCGCGTCGCTGAGGGTTTCCACCTGGACGACAGGGGCTAACAAGATTAATTCAAACATCATTTATCTACAACAGTCGGCTTAAGTCAGGGCCGCGCGGATCTGGCTCAGCCAGACCGCAGGCGCAGCGGCCCCCTCGGGGGGCAGGAAGCACACGCAGTGAGCGACCGTGGGGGCCATATCTTTAGCGTTCACGCTTTGACAGCCACTCTTCAAGGTAGTGGATGTTGGTGCCGCCGTCCATGAACTTGGCGTCCACCATGAGTTCTCGGTGCAGCGCAATGTTGGTGTTGATGCCCTCGACCACGGTCTCGCCCAGGGCCGCGCTCATGCGCGCCAGCGCCTGCTCGCGGGTGTCGGCATGCACGATGATCTTGCCGATCATCGAGTCGTAGTTGGGCGGCACGAAATAGTTGGAGTAAATATGCGAATCCACCCGCACGCCCGGCCCGCCGGGCGGGTGCCAGTTGGTGATGCGTCCTGGCGAAGGCGTGAATTTGTACGGATCTTCGGCGTTGATGCGGCACTCGATGGAATGTCCCTTGATCTGGATGTCGCGCTGGGTAAAGGGCAACCGTTCGCCGGCAGCCACCATGATTTGCGTGCGCACGATATCGATGCCGGTGATCCACTCGGTCACCGGGTGCTCGACCTGGACGCGGGTGTTCATCTCGATGAAGTAGAACTCGCCGTCTTCGTAGAGGAACTCAAACGTGCCAGCGCCACGGTAGCCGAACTTCTTGACCGCCGTCACGCAGCGCGCGCCTATGCGTTCGATCAGCTTGCGCGGAATGCCTGGGGCCGGTCCTTCCTCGATGACTTTCTGGTGGCGGCGCTGCATGGAGCAGTCGCGCTCGCCGAGCCAGACCGCGTTCTTGAACTGGTCGGCCAGAATCTGGATCTCGATGTGCCGGGGGTTCTGCAGGAATTTTTCCATATAGACCTCCGGGTTGCCAAAGGCCGCGCCGGCTTCGGCCTTGGTGGTCTGCACGGCATTGAGCAGGGCCGCTTCGGTATGCACCACGCGCATGCCGCGTCCGCCGCCACCGCCGGCGGCCTTGATGATGACCGGGTAGCCGATCTGCTTGGCAATGCGCTTGATGAAGGCCGGATCAGCCGGCAATGCGCCCTCGGAGCCGGGCACGCAGGGCACGCCGGCTTTCAGCATGGTCTGCTTGGCCGACACCTTGTCGCCCATCAGGCGGATGGATTCGGGCGAGGGGCCGATGAACTTGAAGCCGCTTTTTTCGACCCGCTCGGCAAAATCGGCGTTCTCGCTCAGGAAACCATAGCCAGGGTGAATCGCCTCGGCGTCGGTCACCTCGGCGGCCGAAATGATAGCTGGCATGTTGAGGTAGCTCAGCGATGAAGGCGCCGGCCCGATGCAGACGGCCTCGTCAGCCAGCTTGATGTATTTGGCCTCGCGGTCCGCTTCGGAATACACCATCACGGCCTTGACGCCGAGTTCCCGGCAGGCCCGCTGTATGCGCAGGGCGATCTCGCCGCGATTGGCGATCAGTATTTTTTTAAACATGCGTCGAAGTACCTGGTCTGGCCGATGGGGCCGGCCGTGCGGCCGGTCTGGCAATGGGGGGCGGCAGGCCCGCTCACTCAATCATGAAGAGAGGCTGGCCGTATTCCACGGCCTGGCCGTTTTCGGAAAGAATCTTGGTGACGGTGCCCGACTTGTCGGCCTCGATCTCGTTGAGGATCTTCATCGCCTCGATGATGCAGACCGTGTCGCCTTCCTTGACCACGCTGCCGATTTCGACAAACGGGTTGGAGCCGGGACTGGAGGAGCGGTAAAACGTGCCGACCATGGGCGACTTGACCGCGTGGCCGGCGGGTTGAACAGCGACGGCTTCAGCCACAGTCACTGGCGTGGCCGTTGTCGGCGCCGCCGCCATGGCCATGGCGGGCTGGTGCATCATCATCATGGGAACGCCGCTGGCCTTGACAATTCGGACCTTGCCTTCGGCCTCTGTAATCTCAAGTTCAGACACATTGGACTCTGAAACAAGGTCGATCAGGGTTTTGAGTTTTCTTAGATCCATAGATTCTTTCCAACGGAGGTGGATGCTGGCATGCGGTTTTCGGACGCACGGTTTGAACGAAGAGGAAAATGGCGTGCTTGGCCGATCCTCCCTCTTTCTTCGCTTACTTTCTGTTATTTCGCCTTACAGCGTCTATCAGATAATGATTACGCGGCAACGCAAGGCGCCCTGATACAAAAAAGCAAAGTGTACCTCAAGGCGAATCCGGCAAGCTCATCAGCGCGCACCAGCCCGGGAAAACCCGCCCCGGGGGAAGGAAGCAAACCACCCGCCGAGCGGCAACCAGCCCCGCTTGAGCGAATGCAAAACGGCTGATTTTTACATTCCGCCCGGCATCAGACCAGTTTTGTCCATTGCACCAGTTCTTCGGGCAACACCTTGCCGATCTTGCGGTGCATCAGCACGCCTGAAGGGCTGAAAACCACGGTGAAAGGCAGGGCGCCCGTCATGTTTCCCAGCGATTTGCTCAACTTCATTCCCCCGAGTCCGGCCATGCCGACCGGAAAATTCAGCGGCTGGGTCTTGAGCCAGGTTTGCACCGCGCTCGGCTGATCGACCGCCAGACCGACCACCTGAAGGTTTTTGTCCTTGTTTTCCTGGTAGAAAAAATCCAGCAAGGGAAGCTCTTCGACGCAGGGCGGGCACCAGGTGGCCCAGAAATTGACCAGCAGCAGCTTGCCGCGAAAACTGCTCATCGGCAGCGGTTTGCCGTCAGGCGTGTCAAAGCTCAGGCTCCAGAAGGAAGCTGCCACTTTCGCCACGGCTTCGGGCGTTGCCTCATGCGGCTGAAATTTCCACCAGGCCGCGCCGGCGCCGGCCAGCGCCGCTGCAGCGGCAACGCCGCCATACAGCATGTTTCTGCGATTCACTTTTCAGACTCCAAAAGGGATGGACAATAATTTTTGCACGGCAGCCAGGTCGCCGCGCGGCGCACGGCCTTTGGCGTCGGGCCGCAAGGCGCCGCGCAGGTCGTCGTGGTCATAGACCATCAGGTGAACGCCAATGTTTTCATTCAGCGCCTGGCACAGGCTGCTCAAGGAGAGCGCTTCCACGCTGCCGCCGGTAAAACCGGTCACGGTGCGTGGCTCGTAATCGACGTTGTGCTCGATCAGCGCAATTTCAGCCGATTTCGGGTCGTCGCAAAACAGCTGGATATAGATGTCGGACAGCCGGGTTGCCGTGCCATGCCAGACCGCACCGGCCAAGTAAGGCCTGAAAGCGGCCATGCGCTGCATCCACACCAGCGCCAGCTCGCGCAGCGCGGCCAGTTCAGCCGGCTGGGTGTCGGCGCAGAACAGTTCGATGTACTCGCGCACGGCGTCTTCGAGCGCGTCGTTGTCGGGCAAGGCGGTGCGCGCGGGCAAGGCCAGCTGCTTGATCGCGCGGCGTTTGGCCGGGCCGTATTCCAGCCCTTCTTCGACCACCAGCGCAGCGGCGGTGGCGGCAATTTCGGATTTGAGGGTGTACAAGTTCAGGGTCGGCTGGCCTGTGGGGCCAGGAGCGAATGGTCAAGGGTTGAAGACAGCCCGAAGGCGTTGAAAGCAATTGTGCCCACATTAGGGCCGCGCCTGCGCGCAAAGTTCACGGCAATCTTCACCTGCTATGAAATAAAGAGCTGCTTGCGCACGTCCTTATTGCGCCAGAGGCTTATTTTCCTTAAAAAATGGTGGCCTGAAATAGCCTCCCTAAAATACAGGCGATGCACATACATATTCTGGGAATCTGCGGGACTTTCATGGGCGGCCTGGCCGCGCTGGCACGGGAGGCGGGGCACAAGGTGACGGGTTGCGACACCGGCGTCTATCCGCCGATGAGCGACCAGTTGCGCGGCCTGGGCATTGAGCTGATTGAAGGCTACAGCGCCGACCAGATGGCCCTGGCGCCCGATGTGTTCGTGATTGGCAATGTGGTCTCTCGCGCGCGGCTGGCCGACGGCACACCCAAATATCCGTTGATGGAAGCCATCCTCAACAGCGGCCAGCCCTACACCAGCGGGCCGCAGTGGCTGTCGGGCCATGTGCTGCACCACCCGACGCACCATGCCACCGGCCCGCGCCATGTGCTGGCCGTCGCCGGCACCCACGGCAAGACCACCACGACCGCCATGCTGACCTGGATCCTGGAATGCGCCGGCCTGCAGCCCGGTTTTCTGATCGGCGGCGTGCCGCTGAACTTTGGCGTGTCGGCGCGCCTGGGGACGGGAAACGCCTTTGTCATCGAAGCCGATGAATACGACACGGCGTTTTTCGACAAGCGCAGCAAGTTTGTCCACTACCGCCCGCGCACAGCGATCTTGAACAACCTGGAATTCGACCACGCCGATATTTTTGACGACCTGGCAGCCATCGAACGGCAGTTCCATCACCTGGTGCGCACCGTTCCCTCACAGGGCCGGGTGGTTTTCAATGCCAACGAGGACAGCTTGCAGCGCGTGCTGGCCCAGGGCTGCTGGAGCGAACAGGTGCCGTTTGGCGGCGCCCCCGGTCATGGCGGTTTTACAGCGCAGGGCGAGCCGAACGATTTCCAGGTGCTCAAGGCCGGCGAAACCGTTGCCCGGCTGCAGTGGGACATCAGCGGCATGCACAACCAGCTCAACGCGCTGGCGGCCATCGCCGCCGCCGAGCATCTGGGCGTGGCACCCGAAGCGGCTGCCGAGGCGCTGGCCTCATTCCAGAACGTCAAGCGCCGCATGGAAGTGCGCGGCAGCGTGCAGCGCGCTGGCGGCCCCATCACGGTGTATGACGATTTCGCCCACCATCCAACCGCCATTCACACCACTATCGACGGCCTGCGCCGTCAGCTTGATGGCGCGGGCAAAAGCGCCGAACGCATCCTGGCGATTTTCGAGCCGCGCAGCAACACCATGAAGCTCGGCACCATGACCGCGCAACTGCCGTGGAGCCTGGAGCACGCCGACCTGGCGTTTTGCCATGCCGGCGGACTGGACTGGGACGCCCGCGCCGCGCTGGCCCCAATGGCGGAACGCGCCCAGGTGGCCGACGATCTGGACCAGTTGCTGGCGCAGGTCAAGGCCGCCGCCCGGCCGGGCGACCATTTGCTGTGCATGAGCAACGGCGGCTTTGGCGGCATTCATGCCAAATTGCTGGCGGCGCTGACGCAGCCATGATGCCCGGCGGCTTCACCCTCGCCCATAGCGCTATATATTTAATAGCTACTCACGCCCATGGATAATGCGCAAAACGGTTAAAAACACCTGAAATTTCCGCTGCCGGTCAAAAATAATCCGCCTCCCGGCTCATCTTGCGCTGCGCTTTCAGCCAGCGCTTGAAGCCTGCGTCGTCCTGCACCTGCGCAATGTCCGCTTCCATGAAAGCCAGCTCTTCCTTCAAGTCTTTCGCCTGCAACTCAAGCTGGCGCCGTAGCGTGGCGGCGGTCGGCATCTGGTAGATATCGAGATCAAACTCATCCTTGAGGTGGTGTTGCCGGGCAAACAGTTCATTCTCCAGCTCGGTGGCCTGCTGCTTGAGCAGCCGGCTCATGGCGGCGATGCGTTCCTCGGGCTGCTGCAGCAAATCCTGCGCATCGGCCTGGGCAATGCGCAACTGCAGATGCAGCAGGGCCATCAGGTCTTGCTTGGCGTAGGCGGCGTTGGCTTCGCTCATCAGCGCGGTTTTGCGCTGGTGCTCGGCCGGGTCGCGCTCGCGGTCGGGGTGCAGCGCGCTGGCGAGCTGGCGGTACACCTGGCGCAAGACGCTGTCGGCGTCTTCCTGCTCCTGCCCGGCCTTGATCTGGGCCGGCGTGGGGGTTTTCTTTTTTCTTCTAGCCTGGGCCGCCTCGCGTTTTACTTCGTCGGCCTGCATCGCTTCGTGCAAGCCCTCGTGACCGGCGCGCAGCACGGCTTCGAGCGGGTCCAGCGAATCATCCTGCGCCTCCACGTCGAGCGGCCGGCCCAGCGCGTTTTCCATCATCGAACGCATCATGGCCGCATGCTCTTGTTCTTTCTGGCGCAAAGTGCGCTCGCTGCGCTGGTCGTGCAGCGCGGCCATGGCCTCATCGCCAAAGGCCGCCAGCGTCTCGCACAGGTCGCAAAGAATTTCAAGGCCGTCGCGCTTTTGGGCTGGGCTCAAGCCCTTGCGCTGCAGCCGCTCGTCCAGGCACAGCGCCATGCGGCGCATCAACGCCCGGTGTTCCCCACGCAGCGGCTCCAGCGTGCTTTGGTAGAGCGGGCGAAAGGCGTCGGCCAGCGCCCGGATTTCCGTGACCTGGCCTTCGAGCTTGTCGATTTTGGCCAGCAGGCGGTTAAAGCGCTGCTGCCCGGCGGACAGACGCGGCCCCCCCTTGCCGCCATCGAGCCGCAGGGCGCTGCCGGGCGTTACCGGGTCGGCGGCAGGCGCGGCTTCGGCGAACAGATCGGATTTGGGTTTGGATTTAGCTTTGGGTTTTTTCATGGCGTTGGCATCAACAGGCTTGACCATTGAAGAATATCGTC
Source organism: Polaromonas naphthalenivorans CJ2 (assembly GCF_000015505.1). Taxonomy (GTDB): domain Bacteria; phylum Pseudomonadota; class Gammaproteobacteria; order Burkholderiales; family Burkholderiaceae_C; genus Polaromonas; species Polaromonas naphthalenivorans. The sequence goes on from NC_008781.1 coordinate 3,602,877, forward strand.
CTGGGTGCGGTAGCGATTTTTTAGCCCTCAAGGCCAATATAAACGAGCGCAGCCAGCTATTTTATTAATAGCAAATTGAAAAGAGTTTCAGTTTTTACCCTGCGCCGCCAAGCACCGATTCAATAGCTGATGCTCAATGTTGTCACGTCAATATTGACCATCGGCCGGCCCAGGGCCGCCGCCGCCGCGCCGGCAAACGCCCGCGCCCACTGGGCATCGGCAAACTTCACCGGCCCGGCCGCTTCGGCCACCACCACCACCTTGTCGGCGGTCAGCAGTTTGCCGGTGGGCCGCAGCGGCTCGCAGCCCATCTGGGTGAACTGCTCGTCGAGCCAGCGGCGCGCCGCCTCGCTGGGCATGGGTTCCACGTCGTGCAGCTCAATGCGCACAGGGGCCTGGTTTTTGAAGATGACGCTGACTTCACTACGCATGATGGTTTCCTGAAAAAATGATGATGAATCATGGCGCCGTGTTCAGCGACCCGCCCTTTCGCGGACCCTGGCAGCGCCTTGGTGCGCCTGCGGCTGCAGGTTTATTATTTTGCCCGACGAGCCTCTACGGCGGCTGACAGCGACTCCAGCATGGCCAGCGAGTCGTCCCAGCCCAGGCAGGCGTCGGTGATGCTCTGGCCATATTCGAGCGCCCGGGCATCGTCCTTGCCGGCCGTGAACTTTTGCGCGCCGGCCTTCAGGTGGCTTTCAACCATCAGGCCAAACACATTGCGTGAGCCATCGGCGATCTGGGCGGCAATGTCGCGCGCCACGTCCATCTGCCTTTCGTGCTTTTTGGAACTGTTGGCATGGCTGCAATCGACCATCAAGGTGGCCGGCAGGCCTGCGGCATGCAGTTCCTTGCAGGCAGCGCTCACGCTGGCGGCGTCATAGTTGGGCGCCTTGCCGCCGCGCAGGATGACGTGGCAGTCCTTGTTGCCCTGGGTTTGCACAATCGCGACCTGGCCGTTTTTGTGGACCGACAGGAAATGGTGGCCGCGCGCCGCCGCCTGGATGGCATCGGTGGCGATGCGGATGTTGCCGTCGGTGCCGTTCTTGAAGCCAATTGGCGCCGACAGGCCCGAAGCCAGTTCGCGGTGCACCTGGCTTTCGGTGGTGCGCGCGCCAATCGCGCCCCAGGAAATCAGGTCGCCGATGTACTGCGGGGAGATCACGTCCAGGAACTCGCTGCCGGCCGGCACGTCCAGGCGGTTGATGTCGATCAGCAGCTGGCGGGCAATGCGCAGGCCCTCGTCGATGCGGAAGGTTTCATCGAGGTACGGGTCGTTGATCAAGCCTTTCCAGCCGACGGTGGTGCGCGGCTTTTCAAAGTACACCCGCATCACGATTTCCAGCGTTCCGGCGTATTTCTTGCGCTGCTCGGCCAGGCGGCGGGCATAGTCGAGCGCGGCCATCGGGTCGTGGATCGAGCACGGGCCAATCACCACCAGCAGGCGGTCGTCGGTGCCGGCCATGATGTTGTGGATGTTCTGGCGCGTCTGGGTGATCAGCGATTCGACGGCGGTGCCGTTGATCGGGAAAAAGCGGATGAGATGCTCGGGAGGGGGTAGCACGGTGATGTCCTTGATGCGTTTGTCGTCGGTCTGGCTGGTTTTTTCGACGTCCGCATACCAGCTTGGGCTGGCGGGGGTGGCTTTGGCATTCATCACAGGCTTCCTTTTAAAGATTTCAGAACTGATTCAGGGATTTCACGGGATTGGCAAATCGGCAAGGGCAAAAAAAAACCGCCGGGTGGCCGGCGGTTTTTGGAGATTCGGTGCGTTTTTAGTGCTTACGCGAAAGTCTCTCTACCGCCGGGGGCGCTTGAGAACCAAAAGTAAGCAAAAGAAAATTTCGCGGAATTCATCTGCTGGAATGTAGCACAGCTTAAAAACAATCCTGAATCGACCGGGCTCAGGCGGTGCCGCCCACGGTCAGCCCGTCAATGCGCAGCGTCGGCTGGCCGACGCCGACCGGCACGCTCTGGCCTTCCTTGCCGCAGGTGCCGACGCCGCTGTCGAGCTTCATGTCGTTGCCGATCATGGTGACGCGGGTCAGCGCATCGGGGCCGTTGCCGACAATCGTCGCGCCCTTGACCGGATAAAGAATCTTGCCGTTTTCAACCCAGAACGCTTCGCTGGCCGAGAACACGAACTTGCCCGAGGTGATGTCCACCTGGCCGCCGGCAAAGTTGCTGGCGTACAGGCCTTTCTTGATGCTGGCGATGATTTCCTCGGGCGCCTTGTCGCCGCCCAGCATGTAGGTGTTGGTCATGCGCGGCATCGGCACATGGGCATAGCTTTCGCGCCGGCCGTTGCCGGTGGGCTTGACATTCATCAGGCGCGCATTCATCGAATCCTGGATGTAGCCCTTCAGGATGCCGTCTTCGATCAGCACATTGCGCTGGCTGACATTGCCCTCGTCGTCGATGTTGAGCGAGCCCCGGCGGTCGGCAATCGTGCCGTCGTCGAGCACCGTCACGCCCTTGGCGGCCACGCGCTCGCCGATGCGACCCGAAAACGCACTGGAGCCCTTGCGGTTGAAGTCGCCTTCCAGCCCGTGGCCAATGGCCTCGTGCAGCAGGATGCCGGGCCAGCCGGAGCCCAGCACCACGGTCATCTGGCCGGCCGGCGCGGGGCGCGCGTCCAGGTTGGTCAGCGCGGCATTCACGGCCGCATCGACGTACTGGGCAATTTGCGTGTCGTCAAAATAGGCCAGGCCAAAACGGCCGCCACCGCCGCTGGAGCCCACTTCGCGCCGGCCTTTTTGCTCGGCGATCACGGTCACGCTCAGGCGCACCAGCGGGCGCACATCGGCGGCCAGCGTGCCGTCGGCGCGCGCCACCATCACCACGTCGTATTCGCTGGCCAGTCCGGCCATGACCTGCACGATGCGCGGGTCTTTGGCCTTGGCGAGCTTTTCAACCTTGCCTAGCAGCTCGACCTTGGCGGTGCTGTCCAGCGTGGCAATCGGGTCCAGGTCGCGGTAGAGCGAGCGGCTGCTGGCCACCTTGCGGGCCGGCGTCTTGACGCGCCCGGACTTGGCGGCGGCCGAGATGCTGCGCACGGTGCGCGCCGCATCGAGCAGCGAGGCTTCGGAAATATCGTCGGAATAGGCAAAGGCGGTTTTCTCGCCGCTCACGGCGCGAACGCCGACGCCCTGGTCGATGCTGAAGGAGCCGGTCTTGACGATGCCTTCTTCCAGGCTCCAGCCTTCGCTGCGGGTGTACTGGAAATACAGGTCGGCATCGTCCACGCCATAGGAAGTGATCTCGCCCAGCGCCCGGCTCAAGGCGGCTTCGTCCAGGCCGAAGGGCGCCAGCAGCAGCTTTTGCGCAATCGCCAGCCGCCCGGCGGTGGAATCCTTGGTGGGCCGGGCCGGCGGACGCCCGGAGACATTGGTTTGGCGAACGGAGGCGGCGGCGGAATTGAGTGAGGTCATCCGGTCATTGTAGGCAGAGTCATCCTGCGTTGTTGCTCAAGTCTGCATCAGCCGCTTGGCCTTGGCAATCGACATCAGCATGCCGATGGCCAGGCCCAGCGTCACCATGGCCGTGCCGCCGTAACTGATGAAGGGCAAGGGAACACCCACCACCGGCAAAATGCCGCTGACCATGCCCATGTTGACGAAGGCATAGGTGAAAAAAATCATCGTCAGCGCGCCGGCCAGCAGCCGCGAAAACATGCTGGGCGCATCCATCGCAATCGCCAGGCCGCGAAAAATCAGAAAGAGAAAGCCCGAGATCAGCAGCAGATTGCCGATCAGGCCGAATTCCTCGGAATACGCCGCAAAGATGAAGTCGGTCGTGCGCTCGGGAATGAACTCCAGGTGCGTCTGCGTGCCGGCCATGAAGCCCTTGCCGAACACCCCGCCCGAGCCAATCGCAATCATGCCCTGGATGATGTGAAAGCCCTTGCCCAGCGGGTCGCGCGACGGGTCCAGCAGCGTGCAGATGCGCTGCTGCTGATAGTCGTGCAGCACCGGCCAGCGCATGCCGTCGGCGCACAGCTGCGGCTCGAACCAGACGATCAGCGAAATGCCCACCACGCCCAGCAGCACGGGCGGAAGAATCAGCTTCCAGCTCAGGCCGGCAAAAAAAATCACCGCCAGGCCGGCGGCCAGCACCAGGAGCGACGTTCCCAGGTCGGGCTGCTTCATGATCAGGCCGACCGGCAAGGCCAGCAGCACCAGGCCGACGACGAAATCGAGCGGGCGCAACTGCCCTTCGCGCTTCTGGAACCACCAGGCCAGCATCAAGGGCATGGCGATTTTCAGGATTTCGCTGGGCTGAATCACCACCCCGAGGTTGATCCAGCGCCTGGCGCCCTTCTTGGTGATGCCAAACGCCAGTACCGCCACCAGCAGGGTCACGCCGGTGATGTACAGCGGCACGGCAAAAACCATCAGCCGCTGCGGCGGAACCTGCGCCACCACGAACATGATGGCGCCGGCAATCAGCATGTTGCGTCCATGGTCGGCAAAGCGCGTGCCGTGGTCGTAGCCCGACGAATACATGATCAGCAGGCCGGCGCAAGCCAGCAGGAACACCGCAAAGGCAAGCAGGCCATCAAAACCCTGCAGCACAGGCAGGGCTCGCTGGTAAAGGGACGGTTTATCGAAGACGGCGGACATGGGCGCGATTATCGGTCAGCGTGCCGCCAGCCCGCAGGCTGAAGGGGCATCATCCGGCGCCTTTTTTACTACTAAAAACATAGCACCTTATGCCCTACCCTATTGCGCAAACAGGCTATTTTGTTATGAATTTGACCCGCGCCCACGCGTTCAGGCGCCATGGCGGCTTCGGGTGGCGCGTTTACCATGCACGCATGCCCATCACCCACCTGCTCTACCTGCACGGCTTTCGCTCTTCCCCCCAATCGGCCAAGGCCCAAAAAATGGCCGCCCTGATGGCTGAACGCCACCCGGCGGTGCGCTGGTGGTGCCCGCAACTGCCGCCCTCGCCGCAAGAGGCCATGGCGCGGCTTCAAGCCGGCATCGCGGACTGGCCGGCCGAATCCATGGCCGTCATCGGCTCCTCGCTGGGCGGTTTCTACGCGACGGCGGTCGCCGAGCGCCAGGGCTGCAAGGCCGTGCTGCTGAACCCGGCGGTCGATCCGGCGCGTGACCTGGCGAGCTACATCGGCGAGCAAACCACCTGGCAGAACCCCGGCGAGCACTTTTTCTTTGAAGCGCGCTTTGTCGATGAACTGCGCGCGCTGCAGGCGGGGCCGCTGAAGGTTCCGCACAACTACCTGGCCATCATCGCCAGGGGCGACGAAGTGCTGGACTGGCGCGAGATGGCGGCGCGATATGCGGGCGCTAGAGTGCGCCTGCTCGAAGGCGGCGACCATGCGCTGAGCGACTTCGACGCGCACCTGCCGCTGATCTTGGACTTTCTGCGCCTGGCCTGAAAGCAGCTTGACCCGGAACGCAGCAAGCCTCGGCCTTCAGGCCAGGGTCAAGGGCGCTTGACGCCAAAGGCATCGTTGCATTGTGTGCCTTGTATGTGTTAAAACACTCACATGAAACGCACCAATTTCTTTTTCCCCGAAGAAATGCTTGAACGCCTGAAAGCGGCCAAGCTCCACACTGGCATCCCCGTCAGCGAGATCATTCGCCGGGCGGTCGAGACCTACCTGAAAAGCATAGGCCTCTAATGTGAAAACCCTCAAGCTGCGCATCAAGGACAAGCACGCCAGCGCGCTTGCAGCGATGGCGCGTGAGGTCAATCAGGTCTGGAACTACGTCAACGAGTTGTCGCACCGCTCCATCCGCGAGCGCCACAAATGGCTGAGCAGCTACGACCTGCAAAAGTACGCGGCAGGATTCAGCAAGTGCGATGGCGTGAAGGTTGGCAGCGCAACGGTGCAGCTTGTCTGCGAGGAATACGCCACCCGGCGCAGGCAGTTCAAGAAAGCCCGGCTGAACTGGCGCGTGAGCAACCCAAAATCGCCCAAGCGATCTCTTGGATGGATACCGTTCAAAAAGGGCGGCGCTGTCTATCGCAATGGGCAGGTGAAATTTTGCGGCTTGATGCTGGGCCTGTGGGACAGCTACGGCCTGAGTAAATACGAATTGCGCGCTGGCTCCATCAGCCAGGATGCGCGGGGCCGGTGGTATTTGAACGTGGCTGTGGAGGTTGAAGTTGCCCCAAGCGCGGGAACGGCCAGTGTCGGTATCGACTTGGGCCTGAAAACCACTGCAGTTTGCTCCAACGGACAATCGCTGGCTTCGCGCACCTATCGCAAGCATGAGCCTGCGCTGGCGATAGCGCAACGTGCGGGAAAGAAGGACAGGACAAGGGCTATCCACGCCAAGATTGCCAATGTACGCAAAGACGCCATGCACAAGTTCAGTACCCGGCTGGTTGCAGAGAATGCCGCGATATTCGTGGGTAATGTCTCCAGCAAGGCGCTGATTAACTGACCTTACGCAGCGGCGGATTTTGATAGGCTACAGGAATGAAAAATTCTGACCTGGAGTTGTACACGGACTATTTGTTGAGCACCTTCGGTGCAGCGACGGCGACCGGGCTGTCGGCGATGGTTGAGGGTGATGTCAGCCATGACCGGATCACGCGGCTTTTATCGAAGCAGGCGTACACGTCCAGGGATCTGTGGCTGCAAGTCAAGGCGATGGTGCGGGAAGTGGAAAACGCTGAAGGCGTGCTGATTTTTGACGACACGATTCAGGAAAAAGAGTGGACGCAGGAAAGCGAATTGATGTGTTGGCATTTTGACCATTGCAGCGGGCGCACGGTCAAAGGAATCAACCTGCTCAACGCGGTGTATCACTGCAGCGGCGCGACCATTCCCGTGGCGTTCGAGCTGGTGAAAAAGCCGCTTCAATACTGCGACATGGCCACCCAAAAGCTCAAGCGCAAAAGCGAGGTGACGAAAAATGAACTCATGCGCGAGATGATCCAGGCGTGCCTTCACAACGGGTTGAAGTTTCGCTTCGTACTGATGGACAGCTGGTTCGCGTCGAAGGAAAACTTCGACTTCATCACCGGCAAGGGGCGCCACTTCATTGCCGCGCTCAAGGACAACCGGCTGGTGGCGCTGAGCGAGGAAGACAGGAAGAAAAAGCGTTTTGTGCGGGTAGACGAACTGGATTTTCCAGAGCAAACCGCCGTGCAGGGCTGGCTCAAGGATCATGCGCAAGCAGTCCGTTTCGTCCGCCAGGTCTTTACGAACAAGGACGGCAGCACGGGGATACTGCATCTGGTCTGCAGCGACCTCACTTGCGACTATGACGCCATGACCACGAGCTACAAAAAACGGTGGCAAGTGGAGGTGTTTCACAAATCCCTCAAATCCAATGCCGCCCTGGCCAGGTCACCGACTCAAACACTCAGAACCCAAAGCAACCACGTCTTCATGGCCATTTACGCTGTGTTCAAACTCCAATGCCTGAGCCTCAAAACCCGGATCAACCCGTTTGCCTTAAGGCTCAAACTGCTCATCAATGCATCGCGTAGCGCCTATGCTGAACTTCAGCACTGGAGAGCGACTGCGTAAGGTCAGTGATTAAAACGAAGATGGCTAAGTCCACGCTGGATGCGGGATGGTCAATGTTTAAGACGCTATTGGAATACAAGAGCCATCAGGCCGGCATCGTCTTTGAAGAGGTGAGAGAGAGTTACACAACCCAGACTTGCTCGTGCTGCGGGGTCATCCCCGCCAGCAGTCCGAAAGGTAGGGCAGGACTTGGAATAAGAGAGTGGACTTGCAGCGATTGCGGAGCGGTGCATGACCGGGACACCAACGCAGCAAAAAACATTCTCGCGCGCGGACATGCGCGTCTGGCAGCAGGAATCCCCGTCCTTTAGGACAGGTAGGATGTCAATACACTAGCCGCATGCCCCGCGAGGGCTATTACCGAGCATCACCCAGGCTAAAGGATTCCGTTGTGTTTGTATTGTTTGAAGAAACTGGAAAATTTCTGGCCGGCCGCATCCTGTCGGAAGCCGACAGCTCGCTGCAGGTCGAACTCGACTCGGGCAAGCGCGTCAAGGTCAAGTCGGCCAACGCGCTGCTGAAGTTCGAGAAGCCCGCGCCTGCCGAGTTCATCGCCGCCGGCCAGCGCCTGATTGAGGAAATCGACCTGGACCTGGCCTGGGAATTCGCCAGCGACGAGGAATTCGGCTTTGCCGAACTGGCGCGCGACTACTTCAGCGCTGATGCGTCCAAACCGGCTTCAGCGGAGCAGCAGGCCGCCGCCCTGTTCCGCCTGTACGACGCGCCGCATTATTTCCGCCGCGCCGGCAAGGGCCGCTTCAAGAAAGCGCCGCCCGAAATCCTGCAGCAGGCGCTGGCCGCCATCAAGAAGAAAAAGCAGATCACGGCGCAGATCGCCGCCTGGGCCGAGGAACTCGGACAGGGCCAGTGCCCGGCGCCGATTCGCGACCAGCTCTACAAGATCCTTTTCAAGCCCGACAAGAACAGCGCCGAGTACAAGGCCGTGGTCGATGCCTCGCGCGCCACGCACACCGCGCCGCTCGATCTGCTGCAAAAAGCCGGCGCCATTGCCTCGCCCTACCAGTTCCACTGGAAGCGCTTTTTGTTCGAGAACTTTCCCAAGGGCACGCGCTTTCCGGAATTGCAGGCGCCGCCCATCAAGGACGAGCTGCCGCTGGCCGAAGTCCGCGCCTTCTCCATCGACGACTCCAGCACCACCGAGATTGACGATGCGCTGTCGGTTCAAGGTCTGGGCAGCGGCGTCATCACGCTGGGCGTTCACATCGCAGCGCCCGGCCTGGCCGTGCTGCCGGGCAGCCCGATTGATGCGGTCGGCCGCGCGCGCATGTCCACCGTCTATATGCCGGGCTACAAGCTGACCATGCTGCCCGACGACGTGGTGCAGGCCTACACGCTGCAGGAAGGCCGCAACTGCCCTGCCCTGTCGCTTTACCTGACGATGGACGAGGCCACGCTGGAGGTCAAGCAGACCGTCACCCGGCTCGAACAAGTGCCCATCGTCAGCAACCTGCGCCACGACCAGCTCGACACCACCTTCACGGAAGCGTTTTTTGAAGCCGCCCAAAGCGCGCCACGCGCCGACGTTCAATGGGGCGTGGAGCTGACCTTCATGCACCGGCTGGCCCGGCACCTGAAAGCCCAGCGCGAAATCGTTCGCGGCAAGCCCGAGAACTTCAACCGCCCCGACTACAACTTCAAGCTCGACAACCCCACCGGCGGCGAGCCGCAGGGCATTGAGACGGTCAGCATCAGCACGCGCCAGCGCGGCTCGCCGCTCGACCTGATCGTCGCCGAGGCCATGATCCTGGCCAACAGCACCTGGGGCCAGTGGCTGGCCGAGCATGGCGTTCCGGGCATTTACCGCAGCCAGGCCAGCATGGCGCCGGGCGTGAAGGTGCGCATGGGCACCAAGGCACTGCCGCACGCGGGCATGGGCGTCAAAAGCTACGTCTGGGCCACCTCGCCGCTGCGCCGCTACACCGATCTGGTCAACCAGTGGCAGATCATCGCCTGCGTCAAGCACGGCCGCAGCGCCGCGCTGGTGGCACCCTTCAAGCCCAAGGACGCCGACCTGTTCTCGGTGATTTCGTGCTTTGACGCCGCCTACAGCGCCTACAACGGCTTTCAGTCCGGCATCGAGCGCTACTGGACGCTCAAATACCTGGAGCAAAACGGCATCACCGAACTGACGGCGACCAGCTTCAAGGACAACCTGGTGCGCGCCGACACGCTGCCGCTGGTGCTCGGCGCCATGGGCGCGCAGGGCCTGCCGCGCGGCGCCCATGTACGCGTCAAGCTCGGCGAGATTGACGAGATCACGCTGGACGTGTTCGGCACCGTCATCGAGCGGCTGGACACCGAGGCCGAAGCCGCCAGCAGCGCCGCCCAGGCCGACGACAGCGACGACGGCGAGGATGACCTGGCCGCCGGGCCGATTTCGATTGCGGTCGATATCAGCGAGCCGCAAGCCGATGCCGAAGCCGCGCCTGCGGCCGCAGGCTGAACCCGGCGCGAATGGCCTGAACCGTGTCCACTGCAGCCGCCAGGCATCGCCCCGTGAAGCCGAAACCCCGCCCGTCCCTTGTGAAATCACCCAGCACCCTGCAGATTGCCCTGGGTGTCTCGCTGGCTGCGCATGCGGCGCTGCTGGCGGTGCGTTTTGTCGATCCGGAACGCTTCAACCGCGTGTTTCAGGACACGCCGCTTGAAGTGATCCTGGTCAACACCAAATCCACCGAGACGCCCGATGAACACGCCAAGGCGATTGCGCAGGCGTCGCTGGCCGGCGGCGGCGAGCTTGAAAAAGGCCGCGCCACCTCGCCGCTGCCGCCGGCCCTGGTGATGAAGACCGGCGATGCGCAGGAAGATGAAAACGAGCGGCGCCAGATCGAATCCATCAAGGAACAGCAGACCCAGCTGCTGCTGCAAACCAAAAAGGAACTGGCCGCCATGCCGCCGCCCGACCTGAGCGTGCCGTCGCACCTGCGCGCGCAGACCGAGCAGGAGGAAAGGCGCAAGCAGCTCATCAAGCTGCTGGCCGAGATTGAACGGCGCATCAACGAAGACGGCGAACAGCCCGCCAGGCGCTACATCAGCCCGTCCACGCGCGAAGAGGTGTATGCGGTGTATTACGATGCGATGCGCCGCAAGATCGAGAAAAAGGGAACGCTGAACTTTCCGCAGATGGCCGGCAAGAAGCTGTATGGCGAGTTGACCATGACGATGACGGTCAATGCCGACGGCAACGTGCTGGCGACCGAGGTGGTGCAAAGCTCGGGCAACCCGACGCTTGACCGCTGGGCGCAAAGCCTGGTGCAGGGCGCCGGCCCGTTTGAGCCGTTCAGCGAGGCCATGCGCGGCAAGGCCGACCAGATCGTGGTGGTGTCCAGCTTCAACTTCGGACGCGATGACAGCCTGGAAACCAAGCTCACCCACCGCTGAGCCCCGGCAACGCGGTGGTACTCACAATTTTTGACAAAGAAGATCCAGCCATGACCAGCGATAACGCGGCAATCGACCGCTATTTTGTGCTCGGCAACCCGATTGCCCACAGCCGATCCCCGCAGATCCATGCGCGTTTTGCCGAGCTGGCCGGGCAGGCCATCGACTACCAGCGCTGCCTGGTGCCGCTGGACGGGTTTGCGGCCACGCTGGCGCAACTGGTCCAGGACGGCGTGCGCGGCTGCAATGTCACCGTGCCGTTCAAGTTCGAGGCGTTTCAAGCCGCAAACACCCGCAGCGACCGGGCGCAGTTGGCCCAGGCCGTCAACACGCTGGTGATGGAAAACAGCAAGATTCATGCGGACAACACCGATGGCGTCGGGCTGGTCAATGACATCCAGGTCAACGCGGGCGTGCCGCTGGCCGGGCGCGACGTGCTCTTGATTGGCGCGGGCGGCGCGGGCGCGGGCGTGCTGGGGCCGCTGCTGGCGGCCGGGCCGCGCCGGCTGGTGCTGGTCAACCGCACACTGGCCAAGGCCGAGGCGCTGGCGGCGCGTCACAGGGCGCATGCCTCGCTGCAGACAGTGCTACAAAAAACAGAGCTACTGGTGCAGGAGCCGCATGCGGTAGAGGGTGAGTTCGATGTGATTGTCAATGCCAGCGCCAGCAGCCTTGCAGGCAGCGCCGTGCCGGTGGCCGGCAGCGTGCTCAAGCCCGGCGCGCTGGCTTACGACATGATGTACGGCCCAGCGGCGGCCGGCTTCATGGCCTGGGCGCGCGAGCATGGCGCCAGCCCGCGCGACGGCCTGGGCATGCTGGTCGAGCAGGCTGCCGAATCGTTTTCATTGTGGCGCGGCGTGCGTCCGCCAGCGGCGCAGGTGCTGCAGGAACTGCGCTTGCTGCTGGCATGAAGGCACTGGCGCGCCTGCTGGTCCTGGCCTTGCTGGCCGGCCTGGCGCTGCAGCTTTATTTCGTGGCGCGCATCGCGCTGATGCGGGTCGTGAATCCCGAATCAACGGCCTTTGAGCGCTCGGAAGCCTGGCAGGTCGCCAGCAACACCGGCACGCTCAAATGGCGCCAGCAATGGGTGCCCTACGCGCAGGTATCAAACCACCTCAAGCGCGCCATCATTGCCTCGGAAGACGCCAGCTTCACCGTGCACGAGGGCGTTGACATGGACGCGCTGGAAAAGGCCTGGGAGAAAAACACCCAGGCCGAGGAACGCGCCGCGCAATCCATGAGCCGGCTGGCCGAGGGCAAGTCCAAAGCGCCGGCCGTGAAGCCGCCAAAAATATTTGGCGGCTCCACCATCACCCAGCAACTGGCCAAGAATTTGTTCCTGTCCGGCGAACGCACGCTGCTGCGCAAGGGCCAGGAGCTGCTGCTGACGCTGATGCTCGAATCCCTGCTCAGCAAGCAGCGCATCCTTGAGATTTATCTCAACAACGTCGAATGGGGCGAAGGCGTTTTTGGCGCCGAGGCCGCCGCCCAGCACTACTACCGCAAGCCGGCCGCGCGCCTGAACGCCGTCGAGGCCGCCCGGCTGGCGGTGATGCTGCCCCGGCCCAAGTATTTCGAGACCCACACCGGCTCGGGCTACCTGGCCTCGCGCGCCCGGACCATCGCGGCGCGCATGGGCGGCGTGGAAGTGCCATGAGCGCCGATTTTTTCATCTTTTTACAAGCCATTTCGTGCTCTTGCGCAATACCCGCTTGCACAAATAGCTACTGAATTCATAGCAAATGCATATACTGGGAATCGATCCGGGCTTGCAGATCACCGGCTTTGGCGTGGTCGATATGGACGGTCCGCACCTGCGCTACGTGGCCAGCGGCACCATCAAGACCACGCATCTGGACACAAAGGATTTACCGGGCCGCCTGAAGGTGCTGTTCGACGGCGTGCGCGAGGTCGTGCAGCGCTACCAGCCCGAGGTCGCTTCGGTCGAGATCGTGTTCGTCAACGTCAACCCGCAGGCCACGCTGCTGCTCGGACAGGCGCGTGGCGCCTGCATCACGGCGCTGGTGTCCAGCGACTTGGCGGTGGCCGAATACACCGCGCTGCAAATGAAAAAAGCCGTGGCCGGCTATGGCAAGGCCGGCAAGGCCGAGGTGCAGCAAATGGTCATGCGTCTTTTAAAGCTGCCGTCGCTGCCGGGCAAGGATGCCGCCGACGCGCTGGGGCTGGCGATTACCCATGCGCATGTCGGCACGGCGATGGCGCGGCTGGCGCTGGCCAGCGAAGCCGGCGGCAAGATGGACGGCAACTACCGCGCCGGGCGCAGCCGGTGACGGTGACGGGCGGCTACGCCACCCGCTCCAGAATCAGCACGCCAAAAAACCCGAAGGCGGCAATCAAGGCCCACTTCAGCACCACCCAGCCGTAGTGCCTGAAGCGCAACTGCCCGGTGCCAGCGTAGAACATGAAGCACACCAGGGCGGCCAGCAGCGCGAACAACAGCATCCAGCGAAACAGCAGCATGGCCTGAACTCCCGGGGTGCCGGTGGCGGCGCCTTACCAGGCGCGCGGCAGGGTTGAAAAACCCTTGGGAGCGCTTTTTTCGTCGTCGAAGGTGACGATTTCGTAGGCCTCGGGATGGGCCTGCAACTCGCGCAGCAGCTTGTTGTTCATGGCGTGGCCCGAGCGAAACGCGCTGTAGGCGGCCAGCAGCGGCTTGCCCAGCAGGTACAGGTCGCCCATGGCATCGAGGATCTTGTGCTTCACGAATTCGTCGTTGTAGCGCAGGCCTTCGCTGTTGAGCACCTTGTAGTCGTCCATGACGATGGCGTTGTCGAGCCCGCCGCCCAGCGCCAGTCCGTTGGCCCGCATCATTTCGACATCCTTGGTGAAGCCGAAGGTGCGCGCCCGGGCGATGTCCCGGCTGTAGCCGCCCGAGCCCATGTCGAACTCGACGCGCTGGCCGGTGGAATCCACGGCGGGATGGTCGAAGTCGATTTCAAAGCTCAGCTTGTAGCCCTCGTAAGGGCTCAGGCGCGCCCACTTCACATTGGCGCCCTCGCCTTCGCGGACCTCGACGGGCTTGAGGATGCGCACAAAACGCTTGGGCGCGTCCTGCAGCGCAATGCCGGCGGACTGCAGCAAAAACACGAACGAGGACGCCGAGCCGTCCAGAATCGGCACTTCTTCGGCGGTGATGTCGATGATCAGGTTGTCCAGCCCCAGGCCGGCGCAGGCCGACATCAGGTGCTCGACGGTGTGGACCTTGGCGCTGCCGCTGGAAATGGTCGATGCCAGCCGGGTGTCGGTCACGGCTTCGGGCGAGATGACGATATCGACCGGCTCCGGCAAATCGACGCGCCGGAACACGATGCCGCTATCGGGAGGCGCTGGCCGCAGGGTCAACTCGACCCGCTGGCCGCTGTGCAGCCCGACGCCAACCGCCTTGGTCAGGGATTTGAGAGTTCTTTGAGCGAGCATGGGGGTATTTTAATTTTTGCTGCGTTCAGGACAGGGCACAACCGGCCCAAGCCCGCGCGACACGCCGGGCGTCAGAGGGTGGCAATCCGAAAATGGCAGGCCATGCCCCAGGCCTGCCGGGGCAGGCCTGGGCCAACGCATGCACGGTCAGTCGGCCTGGCGGCGCAGGAAGGCAGGAATTTCAAAGTCATCCATGCCGCCTGACGCCAGCGCATCAATCTTGGCGGCCGCCTGGGTGCGGTTGCTTCCCCACACGCTGGGCCGGGCCATGTTGCCGTAATCGGGCTGCTTCAGGCCCGGCACGCCAGCGGCGTTCTGGCCGGCGCCGCGAAGCACCTGCAGCGGCGCGACGTTGCCGCGAGCTTCCTGGCCCTGGCGGCTCAGGCCGGTCGCCACCACGGTGACACGGATGTCCTCGCCCAGCTCGTCGTCGTAGGCCGTGCCGTAGATCACATGCGCATCGGGCGATGCGTAGGCGCGAACGGTGTTCATGGCCAGCTTGGATTCGTTCAGCTTGAGCGAACCCTTGGCCGCCGAGATCAGCACCAGCACGCCCTTGGCGCCCGACAGGTCGATGCCTTCGAGCAAGGGGCAGGCCACGGCCTGCTCGGCGGCGATGCGGGCGCGGTCGGGGCCGCTGGCCCGGGCCGTTCCCATCATGGCCTTGCCGGGCTCGCCCATGACGGTGCGCACGTCTTCGAAGTCAACATTGACATGGCCAGGCACATTGATGATTTCGGCGATGCCGCCAACGGCGTTTTTCAGCACGTCGTTGGCATGCGCGAAAGCCTCGTCCTGCGTCACGTCGTCGCCCAGCACTTCGAGCAGCTTTTCGTTGAGCACCACGATCAGCGAATCGACGTTGGCTTCCAGTTCGGCCAGGCCGATGTCGGCATTGGTCATGCGGCGGCCACCCTCGAAGTCGAACGGCTTGGTCACCACGCCGACGGTCAAAATGCCCATTTCCTTGGCCACGCGCGCAATCACCGGGGCAGCGCCGGTGCCGGTGCCGCCGCCCATGCCGGCGGTGATGAAGAGCATGTGCGCGCCGCTGATGGCGCTGCGGATGTCCTCGACGGCCAGCTCGGCCGCGTCACGCCCTTTTTCGGGCTTGCTGCCGGCGCCCAGCCCGCTGGAGCCCAGCTGGATGTTCTTGTGCGCGCTGCCGCGGTTCAGTGCTTGCGCGTCGGTGTTGGCGCAGATGAATTCAACGCCCTGCACACCGCAGTGAATCATGTGGCCGACCGCGTTGCCGCCGCCGCCGCCGACCCCGATCACCTTGATTTGCGTGCCCTGGTTGAACTCCTGGATTTCAATCATTTCTATAGTCATTGGGAACCTCGTCCTCAGTAAGTTGTGTTGATAAAGTTTTTCAAAATTTTTCGCGAAACATGGCTGGTCAGGCCGGTGGATCGGCTCCTCCTGAATGGGTTCGGAGCCAGGGGCAGCCGAAGAAGCGGGGCATTGTGGTCATCAGAAGTTCCCCACGAACCAGTCTTTGACCCGGCCAAAGGCGCTGTGCATGCTGCCGGCTTTTTGTGACACCTTGAAACCGCGAATGCGGGCCAGCCGGGCTTCTTCAAGCAACCCCATCACAGTGGCCGCCCGGGTCTGGGCCACCATGTCCGACAGCGCACCGGAATAGCGCGGCAGGCCGCGCCGCACCGGCTTGAGAAAAATGTCTTCGCCGAGTTCGATCATGCCAGGCATCATCGCGCTGCCGCCGGTGATGACGATGCCCGAGGACAGCACCTCTTCATAGCCTGATTCACGGATCACCTGCTGCACCAGCAGGTAAATTTCCTCGACACGCGGCTCAATCACGCCGGCCAGCGCCTGCTTGCTCAGCATGCGTGGGCCGCGGTCGCCCAGGCCCGGCACTTCGACCTGGGTGTCGGGGTCGGCCAGCAGCTGTTTGGCGCAACCGTTTTCAACCTTGATGTCCTCGGCGTCCTTGGTGGGCGTGCGCAGCGCCATGGCGATGTCGCTGGTGATCAGGTCGCCGGCAATCGGGATCACGGCGGTGTGCCGGATGGCGCCGCCGGTAAAAATCGCCACGTCGGTGGTGCCGGCGCCGATATCGACCATCGCCACGCCCAGTTCCTGCTCGTCCTGCGTCAGCACCGACTGGCTGGACGCCAGCGGGTTGAGCATCAGCTGGTCCACTTCCAGGCCGCAGCGGCGCACGCACTTGATGATGTTTTCAGCCGCGCTTTGGGCGCCGGTCACGATATGCACCTTGGCCTCCAGGCGCAGTCCGCTCATGCCGATGGGCTCGCGCACATCCTGGCCGTCGATCACGAATTCCTGCGGCTCGACCAGCAGCAGACGCTGGTCGGTCGAGATGTTGATGGCCTTGGCGGTTTCGATGACACGGGTCACATCGGCCTGCGTGACTTCCTTGTCCTTCACCGCCACCATGCCGCTGGAATTGATGCCCCGGATATGGCTGCCGGTGATGCCGGTGAAGACGCGGCCGATCTTGCAGTCGGCCATGAGTTCGGCCTCCTTGAGGGCCTGCTGGATGCTATGCACGGTGGCGTCGATGTTGACCACCACGCCGCGTTTAAGACCCTGGCTGGCGGCAATTCCCAGGCCGGCCAGCTTGAGCTGGCCGCCGGGCATGACTTCGGCGACCACGACCATGATCTTGCTCGTCCCGATGTCCAGCCCTACCACCAGATCTTTGTATTCTTTGGCCATTGATTTACCTTTTCTTTTTTTTCTCGTCTTTGTCACCGATCTCGCCGGTGGTGACGCCTCGGAGCTTGAGCGCATAGCCGCTGCCGTAACGCAGGTCGGCTGACTCCACATCGCGTCCAAACCGGGACGCCACCTGCGTCACCGTGTCAATAAACCGCCGTGTACGCGCCTGGACTTCAGCCAGCGAGCCATGCCCCAGTTCAATCACGGCGCCGCTGTCGAGTTGCGCGCGCCAGTTGCCCAGCTCACTCAGCTGCAACTGCTCCAGCACCGCATCCATCTCTTCAAACAGGGGAAGGAGCGTCTGATAAGCCTGCAACACCTGCGGCGCCTGACCCTTGGGTCCGCTGAGCAGCGGCAACTCCTCGGTTTCGACGTCGCCCGGGTTGGCCTCGAACACTTCACCCTGGTTGTTGACCAGCCGGGCATCGCCTTCCGGCCCCCAGTAGGCCACGGCCTTGTGCTCATAAAGCACGACCTTCAGGCGATTTGGAAATTCGCGCTGCACCACGGCCCGGCGAACCCAGGGCACGGTCTCGAAGGCTTCGCGAGTCGCTTCCAGATCGACCGTGAGGAAATTGCCAGCCAGCTTGGGCGCCACGTTGGCACGCAGGGTGACGGCGTTGTTGTGCGTCAGTTCACCGCCGACCCGGATGGCGCTCAGGTTGAATGCCGGCTGGTGTACCAGCCAGGCCATGCCCAGCGACAGCACCATGGCGGCAAAACCCAGGCACAGAAGCACCGACACGGTGTTCATGAGCCTGACGTCTGGCGGCAGGGGTACTGGCAGTGGCATGGTGCGGCTCACGGCAGGCTTCCATCCCGGGGCTGGTGGTCGAGCAATGCGGTTTTCAGCACTTCAACGCACAGCGCTTCATAGGAAATGCCGGCCGCCCGTGCGGACATCGGCACCAGCGAGTGCCCGGTCATGCCGGGCGAGGTATTGATCTCCAGCAGGTAGGGCTTGCGCGTGGCCTGGTCGATCATCACATCGGCGCGTGCCCAGCCACGGCAGTTGAGCGTGCGAAAGGCCTGCAGCACCAGTTGCTGGATGGCGGCTTCCTCGCCGGCGGGCAGCCCGCAGGGCACCAGGTATTGCGTGGTGTCGGTGAAGTATTTGTTCTGGTAGTCGTAGTTGCCCTCGGGCGCCACGATGCGGATCACCGGCAGCGCCCGCGCCTGCTCGCCGGTGCCCAGCACCGGGCAGGTCACTTCGTCGCCGCTGATGAACTGCTCGCAGAGAATGTCGGCATCCATCTTTTCGGCCAGCGCGACGGCTGCGGCCATGGCAGCTCGTTCGGTGACCTTGCTCAGGCCCAGCGATGAGCCTTCGCGCGCGGGCTTGACGATCAGCGGCAAGCCCAGCGTATCGACGATGGCATCGACCTGTGCCGGGCTATAGCCGCCCCGGCGCAGCAGCACATAGCGCGGCGTGGGCAGGCTTTCGGACAGCAGCAGGCGCTTGGTCATGACCTTGTCAATCGCCATGCTCGACGCCATGACGCCCGAGCCGGTGTAGGGAATGCCGAGCAGTTCGAGCGCGCCCTGCACCGTGCCGTCTTCGCCGAAGCGGCCATGCAGCGCGATGAAACAGCGCGCAAAGCCGCCCGTTTTCAGCTCGCCCAGGTCGCGCTCGGCCGGATCGAAGGCATGGGCATCAATGCCTTGCGAGCGCAGCGCCTGCACCACGCCGCTTCCTGACATCAGCGAAATTTCACGCTCGGCGGAGCGCCCGCCCATGAGGACGGCGACCTTGCCAAAACTGGAGGGATTCGGGCTCATGCGCATTGTCCTTCCAGCACGTTCACTTCCTGAAACTGCAGCATGGCAACGACCTTGGCCGGCACCAGCCCGATGGAGCCGGCACCCATGCACATGACGATGTCGCCGTCCTGCGCCGCATCCACGATCGCCTGGGGCATGTCATGGATGCTGTCCACGAAAACCGGCTCGACCTTGCCGGCCACGCGCAGGGCACGCGCCAGGGAGCGGCCGTCGGCGGCCACGATGGGCGTTTCGCCGGCGGCATACACCTCGGCCAGCAGGACCGCATCGGCATGGCTGCTGATCACCTTGACGAAATCCTCGAAACAGTCGCGGGTGCGGCTGTAGCGGTGCGGCTGAAAAGCCAGCACCAGCCGCCGCCCCGGAAACGCACCGCGCGCAGCCGACAGCGTGGCGGCGACTTCTACCGGGTGATGGCCGTAATCTTCAATCACCGTGAACCGGCCGCCGTCCCGGGCAGGCAGTTCGCCGTAGCTCTGGAAGCGCCGCCCCACCCCGGTGAAATCGGAAAGCGCCTTTTGCACGGCGGCGTCCGGCACGTTCAGCTCGACCGCAACGGCGATGGCTGCCAGGGCGTTGAGCACGTTGTGCTGTCCGGCCAAATTAAGCACCACGTCCAGGTCGGGCAGCTTGACGCCATTGCGCCGCTGCGCGGTGAAATGCATTTGCGCACCGACGGCACGCACATTGATGGCGCGCACCTGGGCTTCTTCGTTCAAGCCATAGCTGGTGATGGGGCAGGACATCTCGGGAACGATCTGGCGAACCACCGGGTCATCGGTGCACAGGATCGCCGTGCCGTAGAAAGGCATGCGGCGCAGAAAATCGACAAAGGCCTTCTTGAGATTGCCAAAGTCGTGCCCATAGGTTTCCATGTGGTCAGCGTCGATATTAGTCACCACCGCCATGACGGGCAGCAGGTTCAGGAAGGATGCATCCGACTCATCGGCCTCGACCACGATGTAGTCGCCCGAACCCAGCTTGGCATTGGCGCCGGCGCTGTTGAGCCGGCCACCGATCACGAAGGTCGGGTCCAGGCCGCCTTCGGCCAGCACGCTGGCCACCAGGCTGGTGGTGGTGGTTTTGCCATGGGTTCCGGCAATCGCAATGCCCTGCTTGAAGCGCATCAGCTCGGCCAGCATCAGCGCGCGCGGCACCACGGGAATGTGTTTTTCGCGCGCGGCCAGCACTTCGGGGTTGTCGGCATGCACCGCCGTGGAAGTCACCACCGCATCGACATCGACCAGGTTGGCTGCGGCATGGCCAACAAAGGTCTGGATGCCCAGGCCGGCCAGGCGCTGCAGCGTGGCGCTGTCGGACAGGTCAGAGCCGGAGATGACATAGCCCAGGTTGTGCAGGACTTCGGCAATGCCGGACATGCCCGCGCCGCCCAGGCCGATGAAATGGATGTGCTTGATGGCGTGTTTCATGGCGCAAGCTCCTCGCAGGCGGCGACAAGATGGGAAGTGGCATCGATTTTTTGCATGGTTTTGGCTTGTAGCGCAGACTGCACAAGCGCAAGGCGCTCTGTTTTTTGTAGCATTGTGGCAAGGATTGAAGGGGTAAGGTCACGCTGCTGCACCAGCCAGCCGCCGCCATGCGCAACCAGAAATTTCGCATTGACGGTCTGGTGGTCATCCACGGCAGAGGGAAAGGGAACGAACAGCGCCGCAGCGCCAACGGCGGCAATCTCGGTCACCGTGCTGGCGCCCGCGCGGCAGATGATGAGGTCGGCATCGGCAAAGGCCTGGGCGGTGTCTTCGATGAAAGGGGTCAGTTCGGCATTCACACCGGCGGCCTGGTAGTTGGCGCGCAGCGCTTCAAGCTGGCGGGCGCCGCTTTGATGGATGACTTGCGGACGGCTTGCCGCCGGAATCAGGGCCAGGGCCTTGGGAACCAGTTCATTCAGGGCGGTAGCGCCCAGGCTGCCGCCGACCACCAGCAGTTTGAGCGGCCCGCGTCTCTGGGCAAAGCGGACAGCCGGATCAAGCTGGCGGGTAAAGGCCGGGCGCAGCGGATTGCCCACCCACTCGGCTTTTTTAAGCACGTCGGGAAAGGCGGTAAAGACACGGTCCGCCACGCTGGCCAGCACCTTGTTGACCATGCCGGCGACCGAATTTTGCTCATGCAGCACCAGCGGCTTGCCCAGCAGAACGCTCATCATGCCGGCCGGAAAGGCGATGTACCCACCCAGGCCCACCACCACATCGGGCTTGACGCGCCGGATGACCTGCACGCTCTGCCAGAAGGCCTTGAGAAGACGCAGGGGCAACAGCGCCAGCGTGACCGGACCTTTGCCGCGCACGCCGGAAAAGTCGATGGTTTCGAAGGAAAATCCGCGCGGCGGTACCAGCTGGCTTTCCATGCTGGGGCGGGCCGCGCTGCCCTTGCCGCCCAGCCAATGCACGCGCCAGCCGCGCTCGCGCAAGGCTTCGGCCACGGCCAGGCCGGGAAAGATATGGCCGCCGGTCCCGCCGGCCATCACCAGAGCGCAGCGCTGCCGGCTCATACGCGGCCTCCGCGCATCAGAACGCGGTTCTCGTAGTCGATCCTGAGCACCACACCCAGCGCAATCAGGTTCATCACGATGGCCGATCCGCCGTAGCTCATCAGCGGCAGCGTCAGGCCCTTGGTGGGCAAGGCACCCAGGTTCACGCCGATGTTGATGAAGGTCTGAAAACCCATCCAGATGCCGACACCCTGGGCCACCAGCCCAGAGAACAGCCGGTCAAGCGCGATGGACTGGCGGCCAATGTGGATGATGCGGCGAATCATCCACAGGAACAGGCCAATCACCACCAGCACGCCAATGAGGCCAAACTCTTCGCCGATCACGGCCATCAGGAAGTCGGTATGCGCTTCAGGCAGCCAGTGGAGTTTTTCGATGCTGCCGCCCAAGCCAACGCCAAAGATTTCACCCCGGCCAAAGGCAATCAGCGAGTGTGACAGCTGGTAGCCCTTGCCCATGGAGTATTTTTCGTTCCACGGGTCCATGTAGGCAAAAATCCGCTCGCGCCGCCATTCACTGAGCATCACCATCATGCCAAAAGCCACCACCACCACGGCTGAAATGACAAAGAACATCCGGGCATTGACACCGCCCAGAAAAAGAATCCCCATGGCAATGACCGAAATCACCATGAAAGCACCCATGTCAGGTTCGGCCAGCAGAAGCACGCCGACGATGCCGACCGCAAAAGCCATCGGCAGCACGGCGCGAAAGAAGCGTTCCTTGACTTCCATCTTGCGCACCATGTAATTGGCGGCATACAGAAGCACGGCGAATTTCGCCAGTTCCGAGGGCTGGAAGTTCATGAACCCCAGGGGAATCCAGCGCCGCGCGCCATTGACGCCCTTGCCGATAAAGGGAACCAGCACCAGCACCAGCAGCGCCAGGGAAGCCAGAAACAGCCAGGGAGCGTATTTTTCCCAGGTTGACATCGGTATCTGAAACGCCAGATAGGCGGCGAGCGCAGCCATGACCAGCGAAAACACATGCCGTGTCAGGAAAAAGGTATGGGCATAGCGCGCAAACTTGGGGTTGTCAGGCATGGCCACCGAGGCCGAATACACCATGACCAGTCCCGACAGCAGCAAGGCCACCGTGACCCAGACCAGCGCCCAGTCCAGTCCTGCCAGGCGAACCGGCGTTGCCAGCTTGACAGGAAGGCTGCGACCGCCCAGGCGGACCGGCAAGGCATCCGAAGCGGCCTTGCCGAAACCTGAAAACCAACCGGATCTCCAGTTGGAAGGACGTGTTTTGGCGGTCACAGCACAGCCCCCTGTTCCACGGCCAGTTCCTGCACCGCCTCGCAAAAGACCCGGGCGCGATGCTCATAGTTGTCGAACATGTCAAAACTGGCGCAGGCCGGCGACATCAGCACCGCGTCGCCCGGGCGGGCCTGGCCGGCCGCCAGGCTGACGGCTTCCTGCATGGACGCGGCGTCCAGCAGTTCTACCCGGCTGCCTTGCAGTGCGGCCCGAATAAGCGGCGCGTCACGGCCTATCAGCACCACGACACGGACATAACGCGCCACCGGATCGGCCAGCGGCGAAAAATCCTGTCCCTTGCCTTCGCCGCCCAGAATCAGCACCAGCTTGCGCTCGCTGCCCAGGCCGGCCAGCGCCGCGACCGTGGCGCCGACATTGGTGCCCTTGCTGTCGTCAAAATACTCAATCCCCTCCAGCACGGCCACGGATTCAACCCGGTGCGGCTCGCCCCGATATTCGCGCAGGCCATGCAGCATGGGCGCCAGCGGACAACCCACGGCAACCGCCAGGCCGAGCGCGGCCAGCGCATTGGTGGCGTTGTGGCGGCCCTGGATACGCAGGGCTTCGAGTGGCATCAGGCGCTGGATGTGCAGCACCAGCTCTTCAGCCTTGCGGCGCTTGATGGTTTCATCAGCCTCTGCCGCGCGCACCAGCCAGGCCATGCCGTTGACGGTTTCAATCCCGTAGTCGCCGGGACGCTTGGGCTCATCGCCGCCAAACGTCAGGTAGCTTCGGCCTGGTTTGCCCTTCACCAGTGCGGGCACTGCCGTCATCACCAGGGGATCATTGCGATTCAGCAGCATGAGTCCACTGCGGCCATAGACATGCGACTTGGCAGCGGCATAAGCCGGCAGGGTTTCATGCCAGTCCAGGTGATCCTGGGTGATGTTCAGGACCGTTGCCACGTCAGGCTCGAAGTTCGTCACGCCATCGAGCTGGAAGCTGGACAGCTCCAGCACCCAGAATTCAGGCAGCGCTGCTGACGGATCACGGGCATGTTCGTCGAGCTTGCCGGTCAGGGTGTCGAGCAGCGTCGGGCCGATATTGCCGGCAACCGCCACCGATTTCCCGGCACGCTCAATGAGCTGGCCGGTCAGCGAGGTCACCGTGGTTTTGCCGTTGGTGCCGGTGATGCCGACCACCTTCGGTGCATAAGCCAGGTCTTCCTTCAAGTCGGCCAGCGCCTGTGCAAACAGGCTGAGTTCGTTGCCGCAAGGAATGCCTTGCGCTTGGGCCGCCGCCAGCACACCGCTGATGGAGGCAGGCGACAGGCCGGGGCTTTTCAGCACCAGGTCGAAGGCGGTGCCAGCCAGCAGCGCCCCGTCCATCGGGGAAGTCACGAATTTGGCCGCCGGCACACTGTCTTGCAAGGACGCCAGCTGCGGCGGTGCAGACCGGGTATCAGCCACGGTGACATGCGCGCCGCAGCGGACGCACCAGCGCGCCAGCGCCAGACCCGAAGCACCCAGCCCCAGGACAAGAATGTTTTGATGCGCCAGGTTTTTCATCTGAGCTTGAGCGTTGAAAGGCCGACCAGGCACAGCAGCATGGTGATGATCCAGAAACGGACAACCACCTGGGTTTCCTTCCATCCGCATTTTTCAAAATGATGATGCAGCGGCGCCATCTGGAAAAGCCGTCGGCCCTGCCCGTAGCGCCGCTTGGTGTATTTGAACCAGGTCACTTGCAACATGACCGACAGGGCCTCGACGACAAAAATCCCGCCCATGATGGCCAGCACGATTTCCTGGCGCACGATGACGGCGATGGTGCCCAGCGCCGCGCCCAGCGCCAGCGCGCCCACGTCGCCCATGAAGACCTGCGCCGGATGGGTGTTGAACCACAAGAATGCCAGCCCGGAACCGGCCATGGCGGCGCAAAAGATCAGCAGTTCGCCCGAGCCCGGAATATGCGGGAACAACAGGTATTTGGAATACACCGAACTGCCGGTCACATAGGCAAACACGCCCAGCGACGAGCCGACCATGACCACCGGCATGATGGCCAGTCCATCGAGTCCGTCGGTCAGGTTGACGGCATTGCTGGAGCCGACGATCACCAGATAGGTCAGGATCACGAACCCGAACACGCCCAGCGGATAGCTGATCTCCTTCATGAAGGGCACCAGCAAACCGGCCTTGGGCGGCAGATTGACATCCAGCCCCGAGCGCACCCAGTTCATGAACAACTCCAGCACCCGAAGATTGGAACTTTCGGAGATGCTGAACACGAGGTACAGGGCGGCAATCAGCCCAACGACCGATTGCCAGAGATATTTTTCACGCGAACGCATGCCTTCCGGATCCTTGAGCACCACCTTGCGCCAGTCATCGACCCAGCCGATGGCGCCGAAACCCAGGGTGACCAGCAGCACGATCCAGACAAAGCGGTTGGACAGGTCGAACCACAGCAGGGTCGAGATGCCGATGGCCAGCAAAATCAGCACGCCGCCCATGGTTGGCGTGCCGCTCTTGCTCAAATGTGTCTGCATGGCGTATTCGCGGATCGGCTGGCCAATCTTGAGTGAAATCAGCCGGCGAATGACGAAGGGGCCGGCCAGCAAGCCAATCAGCAGCGCCGTCATGGCAGCCATCAGGGCACGAAAAGTCAGGTACTGGAATACCCGCAGGAATCCCAACTCGGGGGAAATGGTCTGGAGCCATTGGGCCAGGCTAAGCAGCATGAGGCTCTTTCTTCTCGTAGGGTTGTAAATCGCTACCGGCGGTCACGACGGCCTGAACGATGCGCTCCATCTTCATGAATCGCGAGCCTTTCACCAAAATGCTTGTGACATGAGGAAGCTCTGCCACCACGGCGGCGGTCAGTTCAGCCATGTCGCTGAAATGGCAGCCTTCGCCAAAAGCGGCGCATGCGCCTTGCGACTGCTCGCCCAGCGTGAAGAGTTTTTCAATACCTTGCGCAGCGGCGTTGCGGCCGGCTTCGTCGTGAAATTGCGGCCCCTGGCTGCCGACTTCGGCCATGTCGCCCATGACCAGCAGGCGCGGTCCGGGCAACTCGGCCAGAACCTGAATGGCCGCCTGCATGGAGTCGGGATTGGCGTTGTAGGTGTCGTCGATCAGGGTCAGGCTGCGCCCCTGCAGCGGGACCGACAGGGCGCGCGAGCGGCCCTTGACCGGCACAAACGCTGACAGGCCGGCGGCGATGAAGGACAGCGGCACACCGGCCGCAAGTGCGCTGGCGGTTGCGGCTAATGCATTCTTGACGTTGTGCCGCCCTGCGATATGCAGTGAAAATTCAATCGGACCAGAAGGAGTTTGAGCTTCTACCTGCCAGCCATCGCCTTCCCAGCGAGCGCTGGCAGTCACATCGGCCGGCGCAGCGAGCGCAAAAGTCAGCACCTGCCGCTCTCCCGCCAGACGGCGCCAGACAGCGGTATAAACGTCGTCCGCCGGAAAAACTGCAATCCCGTCCGCATCAAGCGACGCCAGCACGGAACCGTTTTCTTGGGCAACCGCTTCCACCGTTGCCATGAACTCAAGGTGTTCCCGCTGGGCGTTGTTGACCAGCGCCACCGAGGGCCGGGCCAAATGAGCCAGATAGGCGATTTCGCCGGGGTGGTTCATTCCCAGCTCGATCACGCCGACCTGGTGTGAAGCGCGCAGGCGCAGCAGCGTCAGCGGCACGCCGATGTCATTGTTGAGGTTGCCTTCGGTCGCCAAGGCCGCGTCCGGCTTCCAGGCCCGAAGAATGGCCGCAATCATCTGCGTCACCGTGGTTTTCCCGTTGCTTCCGGTGACGGCAATCAGCGGCAGGCCGAATTGCGAACGCCAGCCGGCGGCAAGCTGGCCCAACGCCAGCCGGGTGTCCGCGACTTCGAGACCGGGCAACCCGGCCTCCCGCAAACCGTGCTGGGCGATGGCTGCCACGGCGCCCTGCGCCCTGGCTTGCGGCAGAAATTCATGCGCATCGAAATGCTCTCCCTTGAGCGCCACGAACAGGTCGCCGGGCTGCAGGCTGCGCGTGTCGGTATGAACGCGCAGGGGCACGACATGGCCATCGCCCACCAGCCGGGCCGACGGCAAGCAGCCCAAGGCTTGCTGCAAGCTCATCATGCGGCCTCCTCCGCTTGGCGCGTTGCCACCAGGGCATCCAGGATGGCTTGCGCCTGGTCCCGGTCAGAAAATGCAAACTTCACTCCCTTGATCTCCTGATAATTTTCATGTCCTTTGCCCGCCAGCAGGACGACATCCTGCGGCTGGGCGAGTTGCAGCGCATGGGCTATGGCTGCACGCCGGTCTTCCTGCACATGCGCGACCTGTGGCCGGCTCAGCCCCTTGAGCATCTGCCCGATGATGGTCACAGGGTCTTCACTGCGCGGGTTGTCGCTGGTGATCACCAGCTGATCTGCATTTTTTTCCGCCGCAGCCGCCATCAAGGGGCGTTTGCCGGCATCACGGTCACCACCGCAGCCAAAAACACACCAGAGCCGGCCGCCCCGGCCCTGTGCAACCGGGTTGAGCGCCGTCAGCACTTTTTCAAGTGCATCGGGCGTGTGCGCGTAATCAATGACAACCAAGGGCAGACCGGGAACTGCCAGGGTTTCGGTGCGACCGGGCACGGGCAACAGGTCGGCACAGGCCGCCACGGCGTCGGCCAGCGGCACATCCATTGCCCGCAGGCTGGCCATGACGCCCAGCAAATTCGACACGTTGTAGAGGCCGACCATGGGGGTTGAAATTCTGTGGCGCTCGCCGCCTTCAACCACGTCAAAGCTCAAGTCATGCGCGCCTTGGCAGATGGCCTGAGCCTGAAGCCTTGCAGGACCGGCGCACGACAAGGTCCAGACGTCCAGCGAAGTACCCGCCAGCGCAGCGCTCAACTCCAGGCCCCGGCTATCGTCCACATTGATGATGGCCGCGCGCAGACCAGGCCAGTTGAACAGCATCTGCTTGGCGCGCCAGTAGTCCGGCATGGACGCGTGGTAGTCGAGATGGTCCTGGGTGAAATTGGTGAAAACAGCAATCTGTATGCGTGTTCCATCCAGGCGCCCCTCTTCAAGGCCAATCGAAGAGGCTTCAAGGGCACAGGCGGCGAAGCCTTCATCCGCAAAACGCCGCAGTTGCTGCTGCAGCAGCACAGGGTCGGGCGTGGTCAGCCCGTTGGCCACCATGGCACCGGGCTCGCCAATGCCCAGCGTTCCGACAATGCCGCATTTGCGGCCCAGCCGGCCGAGGGCCTGCGCCAGCCACCAAGCTGTGGAGGTCTTGCCATTGGTGCCGGTGATGGCCGTTACCTGCAACTGCTCGCTGGGCGCTCCAAAATAAGCAGCGGCCATTGGGCCGGTTGCCGCCTTGAGTCCCGCATAAGTTGCAACCCGGTCATCATTGAAACCGTAAGCCTGCGCGCCCGCATGTTCGACCAGGCAGGCGCTTGCTCCGGCAGCCAGGGCGGCATTGACATAGTTGCGGCCATCGGTGGCCGCACCCGGCCAGGCGATAAAACCGTCGCCCTGGCCTGCCTTGCGGCTGTCGGCCGAGAGCGTACCTATGACGCGCTCATGCAGCCAGCAGGCGGCTTGCTCAGGGGTGTGAAGTTGCATGGCGGTCAAAACGACTCCTCCACCGTCTGCGTGATGATTTGCGGTTTCACGCTCACGTCGGGCTGCACGCCCATCATGCGCAGCGTCTGCTGAACCACTTCGCTGAACACCGGCGCGGCGGCAATGCCGCCGAAGTATTTGCCATCGCTCGGCTCGTCGATCATGACGCCGACGATGATGCGCGGCGATTCAATCGGTGCCATGCCGGTAAACCAGGCGCGGTATTTGTTGCTGGCATAGCCTTTGCCGACCTGCTTGTGCGCTGTGCCCGACTTGCCGCCGACCGAGTAGCCGACGGTCTGGGCAAGCTGGCCCGTGCCGCCTGGTGCTGCCGCCATCTGGAGCATCCGGCGCACGGCGCGCGCATTTTCTGGAGAAAATACCTTGACGCCGACAGCGGGCTCACTTCTCTTGAGCATGGTGGCCGGAATGATCTGGCCGTCGTGGGCAAAAGAGGTGTAGGAATGCGCCATCTGGAACAGCGAGGCCGACAGTCCGTAGCCATAAGCCATGGTGGCCTGCTCAACCGGCCGCCAGGTCTTCCAGGGCCGCAGCCGGCCCGACACCGCACCGGGAAACTCGATCTTGGGTTTCTGGCCGTAGCCGAGGGCCACATAGGTATCCCACATCTCGTGCGGCGTCATCTTCTGCGCGATTTTCAGCGCGCCAACATTGCTGGACTTCTGGATCACACCCTCGACGGTCAAGGTGCCGTAGTTGTGGGTGTCGCTGATGGTGAAGCCACCGATGCTAAAGCGGCCGGGGCCGGTTTCAATCAGGGTCTGCGGCTTGATGCGGCCAGCCTCCAGCGCCATGGCCACAGTGATGGGCTTCATCGTTGAGCCGGGCTCGAAGGTGTCAGTCACCGCCCGGTTGCGCAGTTGCTCGCCGGTCAGGTTCTGGCGCTTGTCAGGCACATAGCTTGGATAATTGGCCAGCGCCAGCACCTCGCCAGTGATGGAATCAATCACCACCACGCTGCCGGCCTTGGCCTTGCGCGCGATCACCGCATCACGCAACTTCTGATAGGCAAAAAACTGCACCTTGCTGTCAACGCTGAGCTGGATGTCTTTTCCGTCAACCGGCGGAACCTGCTCGCCGACGCCTTCGACCACGCGGCCCAGCCGGTCCTTGATGACGCGCCGTGAGCCGGCCTTGCCTGAAAGCTCTTTATTGAAGGTCAGCTCGATGCCTTCCTGGCCCTTGTCTTCCACGTTGGTGAAACCGACGATGTGCGCGATGGTTTCACCTTCGGGATATTTGCGCTTGTATTCCTTGCGCTGGTAAATGCCGGGAATGCCGAGCGCATGGATTTTCTGGGCGACCGGTTCTTCAAGCTGGCGCTTGACCCAGACAAAAGTCTTGTCCTCGTCGCCGAGCTTCTTGTTCAGCTCGGCCAGGGGCATTTCAAGCAATTTGGCGAGTTCGGCAAGCTGGGCGGGACTGGCCTTGACATCTTCAGGAATGGCCCAGATGCTGGAGGCGGGCACGCTGGAGGCCAGAATCAGCCCATTGCGGTCCAGGATGCGGCCCCGGTTGGCGGGCAACTCCAGGGTCCGTGCAAACCGCACCTGGCCCTGCCGCTGGAAAAATGCGTTGGCATACACCTGGATATAGGCCGCCCTGATGGCCAGACCTGTAAACAACAGCGCAATCAGAGCCACGATGAGCTTGCTGCGCCAGACAGGCGTTTTGCTGGCCAGCAAGGGGCTTGAGGTGTAGAGAACGCTTTTGCTGCTCATGGCTGTGCCTTCTGCCCGGCAGCCGACGCCACATCGGCTGCGGACTTGTACTTGACGTACTCGGTAATGGCAGGGGTGGTCGTACGCATCTGCAGACGATCCCTGGCCAGTTTCTCGATTTTCAAAGGAGTCGCTTCAGAACGCTTTTCCACCTGCAGTCGCTCACTCTCGGTTTCTATCTTTCGGCTCTGCGCGGCGGCCTTTTCAAGCTCCACGTAAAGACGCCGCGACTCATACTGGGTCTGCACCAGATACAGCGCGCTGACCAGTACGGCCAGCAACAGCACAAAATTCAGGCGACCCATGGCCGGCTCTCGCAGGTGATTGCAAAAAGATCGTTCCCGCCAGCAACGCAAAGCCTCAAGCTGTTCATGCGGCTTCTCCCGTACGCTCGGCGACCCGCATCACGGCGCTGCGTGAGCGTGGATTGCCGGCAACTTCCTCTTCGCTCGCCTTGGTGCGGCCCAGCGCCTTGAGTTGCATGACTTTGGGCGCAGCAAAGGGCGCACGCCGGTCATACACTTCGCGCGAATGCGCTGCGATAAATTGCTTGACGATGCGGTCTTCAAGCGAATGAAAACTGATCACCACCAGGCGGCCGCCCGGCTGCAGCACCTTGAGCGAAGCCTGCAGCGCCTGCTGCAGTTCTTCGAGCTCTGCGTTGATGAAAATCCGTAGCGCCTGGAAGGTGCGCGTTGCCGGATCCTTGCCCGGCTCGCGGGTCTTGACCGCACTGGCCACGACGTCAGCCAGTTCGGCGGTGGTCTGAAGCGGACCATGTTCCTGCCGGCGCCTGTCAATCGCCCTGGCCACCAGACCGGCAAAGCGCTCTTCGCCATAGTCGCGGATCACCTCTGTCATGGCTTCGATGGAGGCATCCTGCAGCCACTCGGCCACGCTCTGGCCACGCGTGGTGTCCATGCGCATGTCCAGGGGGCCTTCATTGCGGAAGGAAAAACCGCGTTCCGGGTTGTCAATCTGGGGTGAACTCACGCCCAGGTCCATCAGCACGCCCGCTACGCTGGCCTGCGGCATCTGGTCCAGATGCATGAAACCCTGATGGCGGATGGAAAACCTCGGGTCGTCGATGGATTGGGCCTCTGCAATGGCGTCAAGATCCTTGTCAAAGGCCGTCACGCGGCCGAGCGCCGACAGTTGCGACAGCAGCAGGCGTGAATGTCCTCCGCGACCAAAAGTCGCGTCGATGTAATGACCGTCCGGGTTGACCTGAAGCGCCGTGATGGCTTCGTTCAACAGGACGGTGCGGTGTGTCCATGTGCCCTTCACCATCTACTTTCAAAAAGAAAAATCTTTAAAGACATCGGGCATTTCGCCCTTCATCTGCTCGGCCTCCTGCGCCGCATAGGTTGCAGCGTCCCAGAGTTCAAAATAATTGCCCATGCCCAGCAAAACCGCATCCTTGCTGATGCCGGCGGCCTTGCGCAGTTCAGGCGAAACCAGGATGCGACCGGTCGCGTCCATCGCGACATCCATGGCGTTTCCCAAAAAAATCCGTTTCCACCACTGAGCCTGCATGGGCAGTGAAGCGATACGCTCGCGAAATTTCTCCCATTCGCTCAGGGGAAAAATCATGAGGCAGCCGTGCGGGTGTTTGGTGATGGTGAATTGGCCAGAATGACTTGCGCCCAAAGCATCCCGGTGACGGGCAGGCACGGAAAGCCGGCCTTTTGCATCGAGAGCCAGAAATGACGCACCTTGAAACACTCTTGAAAACCCTCTATCGAACACTTTTCACCACCAAACTGCACATTTTCCCACTGTATCAGGGAACCCCCTGCCAGCCCGGAATCTGACACAAATTCTTTCAATGAAATCAATAACTTAGAGGGGTATGTGAATGCTGCTCAGGGCTCTAAAGTTGTTTAATATGAATTACTTGAGGTCAATACCTAAAGTTAAGCATGAAGAATGTCGCGCACAGGAAGACCAGTCAAAAGGCGATGCGAGCAGGTCTTTTGCGGATTTTGATTACGTCGGTCGTTTCTGGTTCAGGATGAGGATATCAGCATCGCAAACCGGTCTGAACAGCTTGCCTGACGCCCTTGAGCCACCAGCATCGGGAGCTAGCAAAAATGTAGCATGCAGTCACAGCGGCAAGCTTGAACATGCTTTTTTACTCGCTGTCGAGATGCAAACCCCCGTTCGATGATTTTCTAGCAAGGAAATTTAAATCCAGAAAGAGCTTTCTCGGTCAAAAATCGCTACAAAGTGTTTTACTTGCAACAAATGATTAACATTTTTTTTAGCCGCAGACCATGCCAAGAATGGATTCAAAAAAATATCTGAGGCTGCCGGGCAGCCCATCCATTTCAGTCGTTGCGAGCCACCACCTTGGCGTACTCGATAATTCCAATCACATTGAAAAAAGCGGCAACCAGTCGATTGACTTCGGAAAACTCAACGATGCGGTTTTCTGATTGACGGGCAGCCACCCAATTGAGCAGCATGCCGGCAGCAGAAAAATCGACGCGGATCAGCTTGCCGCAGCAAATCTGCATTCTGTCTGCACCTACCAGACTGGCCTCCAGCCGGTCCATCACGGCAACCGCATCGCCTTGAATCTGGCCGGAGAGGTCAACTGACAAAAATCGGACAGGCGGGCTGGTGGTACGGAAATCCAGCACGGAATCTGGCTCCAATTGCAGCAGGCTGGAATAGACGGTTTCGCTGGTAGGCGCTCCGATAATGGTGGCCCGGCCCCTGGCGTCGCCATATTCATCGAGTGATTTGTAATCGCATTGAGCGATTTCCCATGCTGGCGGAGACACTTCGTAGGTGATGCAGAAATCAAGCGCCGCGAGTTCAAAATCATCAGGCCGATGAATGACGCGCAATACCTCCAGGCGCAATAGCCACCATCTCTGATCAGTGCCTCGCTCACCGGAAGGCGTTGCCTTGAGCAGCACTTCGCGCAGTTGTTCATCGCCCATGAAACGCAACTGCACAGCCTGGGCCGCCCAGCCGCTGAATAATTTATGCAGGAGGTCAAGGGCGGAAGCCTCAATCGTCTTGAGGTGGCTCCAGTCCAGGCGCCACGGCATGGCAGAACGGCCAATAGCCGCATTCAGTACACCGACCGACTGCATTCCCAATGACGAAGGGCAAATCCAGTCCGCAGACGCGCTCTCCTGATTTTCCTGGTCCGCAGGCTGGGCAAGCGCCTTGACCATTTCGGGCAATGAAAACCATTGAGGCGCCGAGCGGCTGAAACGTTCGGCGAATTCAACAGCTGCCGCTTCGAACTTGTCCTGCTCCCCGGTAGCGCGGTACAGGTCAAACAGCGTCAGCCAGGTATAGGCATGGTTGGCGCGCAGGGCGCCAGGCGCCAGAATTTCCAGCAAACCGGCTTCAGCGCCTGCATCATCGCCATTGGCAAACAAGATGGCAGCTTCTTCAAGCTCGGCATCATGGACGATCGGTTCATGTTCCTGTTCCTGTTCCTGCCCCTGAAGGGGCATGAGATCGGAACTCATGGAAGCCATCATGTCCACCGTGCTGCTTTCCCGAGATTTGTCAATGCTGGGCGGCGCCGCCTGGAACGGGCGCTGTTGAGGCAGGCCTTGCAGAAGATCGCCCAGCAAGGGGGCTTGCGCGGACAGATCGGCCGGATGTCCCAAATCCATTGCGCCAGCCGGCATCGTCGGCTGATACTCCAAAGGCTGCAGACTGTCCAGTGGAGCCTGCTCCGCGTGCTCTTGCGGAATGTGCAACGGCGCCGGCTCGGTCTTGGCGCTTGAGGCGGTCTGATTCTTGGTTTTCCACCATTGCATCGACATCTGCGCTTCAATCTCATCGATCTTCTTGAGCGTCGATGCACGGTCGTCCACGTGGGAGGTGAGGCTGCTTTGAAAAAATGAAGGCGTACTGCCTGCACCCGGCGCGGTTTCAGCCAGCGCTTCAAGCTTTCGCAACTTTCGCAACATGTCGAATTCACGCTTGCGCACAAAATCGTTGCGCCGTTTGCGCTCGATCATCTCGTTGAGCAATTGCTTGTTGACCGAGTCGTCCTTGTTGCCGTCAACGGAATCGAGTTCCGTCCAGTTGGTGGCCGGATTGCGAACAAACTTGACCAGCTTGGACAACAAGCCTGAAGCGGTATCGTCTTTGGACATGTTGGGAAGTAAAAAGAGGACGCTGGAATTACAGCTTCAGTCGCCGAACATTTTTTGCTTGAGTTCACGCCGCTGCTGCGCTTCGAGCGACAGATTGGCCGTTGGGCGGGCAATCAGGCGGCCGACACCGATGGCTTCGCCGGTTTCATCGCAGTAGCCATAGTCGCCCGAATCGATGCGGGCAATCGACTGCTCGATTTTCTTGAGCAGCTTGCGTTCGCGGTCGCGCGTACGCAGTTCAAGCGCATGCTCTTCTTCAATCGTGGCACGGTCCGCCGGATCGGGAACGATGGCGGCGTCTTCGCGCAGGTGCTCGGTGGTCTGGCCGGCGCTGTTGTGGATTTCCTGCTTGAGCACCGACAGCCTGTGGCGGAAAAAAGCCAGCTGGACTTCGTTCATGTACTCGGAATCAGGCATCGCCTTGATTTCCTGGTCGGTCAGCTGGTTGGCCGGCTTGGTTTTCCAGTTGTCGGCAAGTTGCGGATCCTTGGGAGCGGCCGCGTGGACGGGCGGCGCAATTACGCGTTCAGTCATGGTGGAGTAGCTGGCTTTGGCTGCGTCGGGCGCATGGGTGGGCACCATCGGTGCGGGCGTGGGAGTCTGGATGGCGGTGCGGGCCGAACTTCTGCGGCCGGGTTTCAAGGGCGCGGAGTCCATGCGCACAGGCGCGGCAACCGGCACCGTGAGGACGGACCTGACGGTCTTGCCGTCTTTCGCTGCCGGCTTGGCGACGGCGCTGGCTGCTGGCTTGACCGGGGTGGCCTGGGCAGACGTCTTGATTTTCTTCTCTGGGGTGTTCACTGAGTCTCTCCTCTGGGAAGCGGCCCGGAGTAATGTTCCAAACCGCTTCTTTGCCTGATTGCCGTCGGGCATTCAGGCCCTATCTGGTGCCAGATGATCTGGTGTGTCTGCGCCGATCCAGCCAATGAGGCCACTTTAACGCGGCGTTCAGCCCATGGGGTGAGCTGGTCTTTCTCTGGCTGGCTTCCCGATTCGGTTTTCCGGGTATTTTGGTCGGCGCGCGATTGTAACGGCTCGCTGGCCCGGAGCATCGAATTGAAAAATAATCCCGGGAGAATCGACACCTTCATTCGCTTTTTTCATCCTTTTCACTGGACTCAGGCTTCACACTCCTTCAGTCTGCCTCAAACCAGGCACTGCTCCAGGCCCTGCACGAAAATATCTTTCGGCAGGTCGATGCCGATGAAAACCATCTTGCTGGTTTTTTTCTCGCCCTCAAGCCAGGCAGGCCCCAGATCGCTGCCCATGAGCTGGTGCACGCCCTGGAAAATCACCTTGCGCTCGGTGCCCTCCATGTTCAGCACGCCCTTGTAGCGCAGCATGCGCGGGCCGTAGATATTGACCACCGCGCCCAGGAAATCTTCGAGCTTGGCCGGGCTGAAAGGCTTGTCGGAGCGGAACACAAAGCTTTTGACATCGTCGTCATGGTGATGGTGGCTGCCCTGCTCCGCCGCATGCGAAGGATGGTCGCAATGCTCGCCGTGTTCATGGTCGTGATGATCATGGTCGTGCGGCTCGTCGGCCTTGAGGAAGTCGGGGTCGATGTCGAGCTTGGCGTTGAGGTTGAAGCCGCGCAGGTCAAACACGTCGGCAATCGCCACCTCGCCAAAATGCACGGCTTTTTGCGGCGCGCGCGGGTTCATGTGCGTCAGGCGATGCATCAGCGCCTGCACTTCGCCTTCCGCCACAAGGTCGGTCTTGCTGATGAAAATCTGGTCGGCAAAACCGATCTGGCGGCGCGCCTCCTGGCGGTCATCGAGCTGGGTTTGCGCATGCTTGGCATCGACCAGCGTCAGGATGGAGTCGAGCAAATACTGCTCGGCGATTTCCTCGTCCATGAAAAAGGTCTGCGCCACCGGGCCGGGATCGGCCAGGCCGGTGGTTTCAATCACCACGCGGTCAAACGCCAGCAGGCCCTTGCGCTTCTTGGCGGCCAGCAGTTGCAGCGTCTCGCGCAGGTCTTCGCGAATCGAGCAGCAGATGCAGCCGTTGTTCATCTGGATGATGTTTTCCTGCGTGTCATTGACCAGGATTTCGTTGTCGATGTTTTCTTCGCCAAACTCGTTCTCGATGACGGCAATCTTCTGGCCGTGGGCCTCGGTCAGGATGCGCTTGAGCAGCGTGGTTTTGCCCGAGCCGAGAAAGCCGGTGAGGATGGTGACGGGAATCAAGCTCATGGTGTTTACCTAAAACAGGGACAGGAATGCAGGTTGGCGGCCAAGCGAAGATGGGGAGTTTAGCCGCGCCTTCAAGCCCTGAACCCTCACTGCCAGTCGTGCCTGTGCGAATTGTTCACAAACTGCCTGTCGATGCGTCAGGCGGACTTTCAGAAAGGTTTGGCCAAAACGGCGCTTGGCAGCCTGCACCACAGGGCCGCCCAGCGCTGTCGCAAGCCAGGGGCATCGACGACCTTGAACCGGACAGCAGGTCCGTGCGGCGCCGCCTGGATTTGAATCCAGCCGGCGGCATCGGCTTCATACAGCGCATCGGCCTTGGCGCACACCTGCAGCGAAACGATGCGCTCAGCCAGCCAGACCTGCCTGAAAACACGGGCCGAACCTTCAACGGGCAGTACGCGGGCGCCGCGCCGCAGGGAAAGGTGCATAGTCTGGCCAGGAGCGAGTTGCCCGACGAACGAAGAGGTGGGTTGCATGGCGTGAATCTTTCATCAGGTTGAAAAGATGCTCAATGCTAGGCACTCATGCTTTTCCAGAACAGCCACAGCCCGGCGCTTTCTCGACCGGAACAGGCGTGTTGAAACCGCATCTGTTATGGTTGTTTCAGGCTTCGGCTGTATCTGTTTTTTTCATTTGAAACCGCCCAAGATGGCCCATGACCATGACCCAGCCCACCCGGCATGAGCCGATCTACCAGCGCCTGGCCTCGCATTACCGGGACGTGATCCATGCCGGCTCGCTGGCGCCCGGCGACCGCATGCCCAGCCTGCGCACGCTGATGCGCCAGCATGCGGTGAGCCTGTCCACGGTGCTGCAGTTCAGCCGGCAGCTGGAAAGCGAAGGCTGGCTGGAGGCGCGGCCGCGCTCGGGCTACTTCGTGCGCCATCCGCGCCGCAGCGCACTGGCGCGGGTGGCCGAACCGCGGCTGGATGTGGCGCCCGATCCTGCGCAATATGTCGGCATCCATGCCCGAGTGTCGGAATTCGTGGCGCGCCGCCGGCTCCAGCCGAGCAAGATCGATTTTTCGGCAGCGCGTTGCGCACCCGAGCTGTACCCCGGCGAGGCGCTGAAAAATGCTGCCATTCGGGCGCTTCGGCGTCAGCCCGATCTGCTGGTCAGCCCTTCGCAGGCCAGAGGCTCGCGGCACTTGCGCTCGGTGCTGGCCAAGCGCGCGATCAATATCGGGCTGGCCCTGTCGTCCGAGGACATCCAGATCACCAACGGCTGCATCGAGGCCCTGAACATTGCACTGCGCGCGGTGGCCCAACCGGGCGACACGATTGCAGTCGAATCACCGACCTTCTACGGCCTGCTTCAAATCCTGGAAAGCCTGAACATGCGGGCGCTGGAAATACCCACCAGCCCCGAAACCGGCATGTCCACCGGGGCGCTGGAACTGGCGCTGCAGACCTATCCGGACATCAAGGCGGTCGTCGTGGTGCCGCACCTGCAAAATCCGCTGGGCAGCATGATGCCGGCAGCGCACAAGCAGCAGTTGCTGCGGCTGTGCCAACACCATGACATCGCGCTGATCGAGGACGATTCCTACAGCGAACTGGCCAACCGCAGCGATGCCCAGGCCGCATCGATCCGGGCGATCAAGTCCTGGGACACGGGCGGCCAGGTGATCTATTGCGCCTCGCTGCACAAGACGCTGGCGCCGGGCCTGCGCCTGGGCTGGATGGCGGCGGGTCGCTGGCAGGCGCGGGTGGAAATGCTGAAGTACGCGCAAACCCGCAGCAACGAGGAGCTGCCACAGCTGGCAGCCGCCGAATTCATGGCCTCCAGCCAGTATGACCGGCACCTGCGCACGCTGCGCGGCAAACTCGATGTACAGCGCGCCAAGACCGCCGAGGCGATTGCCACCTATTTCCCGGCTGGCACGCGCATGAACCTGCCCGATGGCGGGCTGACGCTGTGGGTCGAGCTGCCCGGCCAGCTTTCGTCCGGAGCCGTGTTCGATGCGGCCCTGGACGCGCAGATCCTGGTGGCGCCCGGCTGGCTGTTTTCCAACTCCCGGCGTTTTGACCACTTTGTGCGCCTCAACTGCGGCTGGCCCTATGACGCTGTCCTGGACCGGGGTTTGCGCGGACTGGGCGAGATCGTCGGCAGGCTGGCCCATCGGCTGGAATGAACCCTGACCACTAAACGCCGGCTTCAGGGTTTCCTGACCAGCACCAGGCCCTTGAGGTATTCGCCTTCCGGAAAAGCCACCGTCATCGGATGGTCGGGCGCGCCGCCCATGCGCTCGCAGATGAAGGCGTCCACGCCCGCGTCGGTACCGGCCGAGGCGACGATCTTGTGGAACAGGTCGGCGCTGATGCCGCCCGAGCACGAGTAGGTGAACAGCACGCCGCCGGGCGCCAGGATGGACAGCGCCAGCCGGTTGATGTCCTTGTAGGCGCGCGCGGCGCGCTCGGCATGCGTGACGGTCGGCGCGAACTTGGGCGGGTCGAGCACGATGGCGTCGAAGGTCCGGCCTTCCTTCAGATACTGGCGCAGCATGGCATTGACATCGGCGTCGAGCATCGTGGTGCGGCCGGCGTCGAAACCGTTCAGCGCGACGTTGGCCCGGGCGCGCTCGATGGCCGGGCCGGACGAGTCAATCGACGTGACGTGCTGCGCGCCGCCGGCCAGCGCCGCCACCGTGAAGCCGCCGGTGTAACAGTAGCAGTTCAGCACGTCCTTGAACCCGAGCCGGCGCGCGTAGGCGGCAAACTTCTGGCGGCTGTCGCGCTGGTCGAGGTAGAAGCCGGTCTTGTGGCCCTCGGCGACATCCAGGCTCAGCTTCCAGTCGTGCTCAGTGATGGTGATGCCGGTATCGCCAGAGCCAGCGAGCCAGCCGGTGGCTTCGGGCAGGCCTTCGAGCGTGCGCACGCTGGCGTCCGAGCGTTCATACAGGCGCGTGAGGCCGGTTTGCGCCAGCAGCGCATCGACGATCACGCTTTTCCATTTCTCCGTGCCACAGCTGGAGAACTGCGCGACCAGCGTGTCGCCGTAGCGGTCAACGACCAGGCCCGGCAGGCCGTCGGATTCGCCGTGGATCAGTCGCAGCCCGTCGCTTTTGATGTCAAAAAGGCTTCTTGCGCTGATGGCTTGTGCGATGCGCGCTATGAAAAACGAAGCATCGATGCGCTGCGCTTCATTGAAGCTCCAGACCCGGGCGCGTATCTTGGAACTCGGGCTGAACGCGGCCCAGCCCAGAAACTGGCCGGCATGGCTTTCAATACGCACCGTTTCACCGGAATCCCCGCCGCCGCTGGCGATGGCGCCATCAAAAACCCAGGGGTGGCGGCGCAGCAAAGAGCGTTCCCTGCCGTCTTTCAGTCGAATTATGTTCATGGCGCTATTGTCGCGGCTGCGTGCCTGCCGCCTGCCGGGGGCAAGGGCCGAACCGGGCTACTTCGGCTTGCGCGGCTCCTGAACCTCTGGCGGCGCCTTGGCCTTCGAG
This sequence comes from Polaromonas naphthalenivorans CJ2, assembly GCF_000015505.1. GTDB lineage: Bacteria > Pseudomonadota > Gammaproteobacteria > Burkholderiales > Burkholderiaceae_C > Polaromonas > Polaromonas naphthalenivorans. The sequence continues at coordinate 3,642,570 of NC_008781.1, forward strand.
CCGGCACCGTCCGACATCGCCCTCGGATGCGCCGCGTCGTAAATCTTGGCCAGGTGCTGGAAATCGAGCCGCGTGTAGGCCTGCGTGGTCGTGATGCTGGCGTGGCCCAGCAACTCCTGCACCGCGCGCAGGTCGCCGCTGGACTGCAGCACATGGCTGGCAAACGAGTGGCGCAGCATGTGCGGATGCACCGGCGTGGCCAGCCCAGCCTGCTGCGAGCGCTGCTTGAGGCGCACGCGGATGTGCTGCGGCGTGAGCCGGCTGCCGCGCTGGTTGATGAACAGCGCCTCGCCGCCCTGAACGCCGTCAGCGCCGGGCCGCGCCCACAGGCTGCGGGCCGCCAGCCACTTGTGCAGCGACTTCAGCGCCGCGCCGCCGACCGGCACGCTGCGCCGCTTCTCGCCCTTGCCGAGCACATGCGCATCGCCGCCTTGCATGTCGATCCAGCCACGCGCCTTGCCGCTGGCCTGCGCATCCAGGCCGACCAGCTCGCTGATGCGCAGTCCGCAGCCGTAGAGCAGCTCGGTGATGCACTGGTCGCGCGCTTCGAGGAAAGGATCGCCGTCCGTGGCCTCAAGCTCGAAGCTGGCCAGCTGCACCGCTTCATCGACGCTTAGGGCCTTGGGCAGCGGCTTGGCGATCTTGGGCGAGCGCACGTCCTGCACCGGGTTGCCCGGCACCAGTCCTTCGCGGCCCAGCCAGGTGTAAAAGCCGCGCCAGCCCGACAGGATCAAGGCAATGCCGCGCCCGCTGCGCCCACGGCTGTGCATCTGCGCCACCCAGCGCCGCAGGTGCGTGTGCTTCACGTCCGTCAGCGCCACGCCCGCCTTGCGCGCATTCGCCTGCAGTTTTTCCAGGTCGGCCATGTACAGCTCTACGGTACGACTGGCCAGCCGCTTTTCGACCCGGACATAGGCGAGGTAGCGTGTGACCAGCGGGTCGGCTTCTTCGGGCGCACTGTCTTGCGCGGGCGGCACGGGTTTCATCAGGCGACCCGACTTGCCGCTACGGCGCCGGGCGCACGCAGGCGCGACAGCGCCGCGCCGGCCATCTCGCCCAGGCGTTCGAGGAATTCGGTGCCCATGCCGCTGTGAAAGCGCCGGGCATCGGGCGAGGCCAGCACCAGCAGGCCGCAGACTGGCGCGTCCTTGTCGGCGCGCAGCGGAATCAAGGCCAGCGACTGCGCCTGCGCCTGCGCGGCCTGCGGCAGCCAGCCGGCGGCTTCAAAATTGTCATTGGCGCCGCAATAAGGTGCGCTCAGGGAGGCCGCGAACGCCTGCGCGTCCGCGCTGACATGCGCCGCAAAACTTTGGCCGGCGTAAGCGTCATCCATGCCCCAGACCCGGAGCGCGGCCTGCGGAATCTGCAACTCGCTGGCCAGTCCCTGCACGATGGCGCCGGGCACGTCGCGCGCCTGCACCACCTGCAGCAGCTTGCCGGTCCACGCATGCATCTTGCCGGCAATCACCAGGTTGTCCTGGCCGTTGCGGATCATCTCGACCATCTGCGTCTCCAGCCCCTTGATCTTCTCGCGCAACAAAACGGCCTGGCGCTCCTGCAGGCTGATGGCGCGGTCGCCGTGGCCGCTGGACAGCTGTACCGAAGCCAGCAGTTCGGCATGGCGCTCGAAAAAGTCAGGCGTGCTGGCCAGGAAGCCGGCAATATCGTCTTCGGTGACCAGGTGTTGGACGGGATTCATGGTGGCCTTGTCTCCATTTTTTTAGTCTGCATTCCCCCATCAACGAAACCCGCAAAAGGCTACGGCGTGTCGGGAACTTCAATCTCTGACTCGAACACGGTCGTTGCCGGTCCGGTCATCATCACCGGAGCATCAAGCGTGCCAGCCCATTCAATCGTGAGCTGGCCGCCGCGCGTCAGCACATCGACCCGGCTGTCGAGCAGGCCCAGCCGGATGCCGGCCACCACCGCCGCGCAGGCGCCGGTGCCGCAGGCCAGCGTCTCGCCGGCGCCGCGCTCATAGACGCGCAGGCGAATCTGGCTGCGCGAGACGACCTGCATGAAGCCGGCGTTCACGCGCCTGGGGAACGACGGATGGTGCTCGATCAGCGGACCGGCCTCAAGAACCGGGGCAGTATCGACATCGTCCACCAGTTGCACCGCATGCGGATTTCCCATTGACACGACCGCTACGAAAACAGGAGCAGCCTGCGCATGCCCATCCAGCGCAAGCGGCCATTTTTGCCATGAACCGGCGGTTTGGGGCGTCAAGCCGGCGGGGTTGAACGGGATGCGCTCCAGCTCAAACACCGGCGCGCCCATGTTGACCGTCACGCGGCCGTCGGGCTGCATGCACGGCTCGATGATGCCGCCCAGGGTCTTGACCTTGACCGCGTCCTTGGTGGTCAGGCCCTGCTCGCGCACGAAACGCACAAAGCAGCGCGCGCCGTTGCCGCACTGCTCGACCTCGCCGCCGTCGGCGTTGTGGATCACGTACTCGAAGTCGATGCCTTCGCCCGGCGAAGGCCGCACCGTCAGGATCTGGTCGGCGCCGACGCCAAAGTGGCGGTCGGCCAGGAAACGGTAGTGGGCGGGGCTCAAGCCCAGCGGGCCACGGGTCTCGTCGAGCATCACGAAATCGTTGCCCGCGCCCTGCATTTTGGTAAATCGGATTCGCATAAAAGGCATTATCTGCTGTGCCCAGCCCACTGCAGCGCTGTGAACATGCGCTTCGTGGCAAGACACCAACACGCCGGCCGCGCCCGGCAAGGCTCAGGGATTTTTCGGCCCGGCCCGCCCCGCAGCCGCCTGCGCCCAGACCGCTTCGGCCGTCGGCGCCAGTGAGTCGGTCGCGCGAAAAAGCCGGACTTCCAGCGGAATGCTCCATTCGGGGCCAGCCGCGCTCGTCAAGCGCTTGTCGGCCATCTCGGCGCTCACCAGGCTGTGCGGCAGCCAGGCCACACCGCGCCCTTCAAGGGCCATGGTCTTGAGCAGCACGGCGTGGTGCGAGGTCATCACCGGCTTAAAGCGCTGCGCATCGAACGCCCCCGGCATCCGGTCGCGCATGATCTGGCCCAGCCCCGACGCCTCGCTGTAGGCCAGCACCGGCAAGGGTTCATGGGCGTCGCCATCAATCTGATGCTGCGGCTGGCCGCCGGCATCGGGCGCGCTCACCGGCACCAGCCGGTCCTCGCCGACGCAGGCAAATTCAAACTCGGGCGGCAGCAGCCGGGTCTTGACGGCCGAGTGGCCGTAGCACAGCAAAAACTGCACGCGGCGCTGCAGCATGAGTTCTTCACAGGCCTGGTAGCTGTCCGACACCATGTGGATAGCCCCGAGCTGCACTTGCTGCTCGACCTGTTGCAGCCAGCGCGGAAAAAAAGCCAGCGACAGCACATGCGTGGCCGCGAACTGCAGGCTGCGGCTGGCCTGCTCGTGCGCCTCGTGGGCACGGGTGCGGGCCTGCAGCAGCCGCAGTACCACATCGCGCGCCGTGACCACGAACACCTCGCCGGCCGGCGTGGGCGCCGCCGGATGCCGGGCGCGGTCGATCAGCTCGACGCCGGCCCATTCTTCGAGCGCGCGGATGTGGCGGCTGAACGCCGGCTGGGCGATGGCGCGCGCCTGCGCGGCGCGCGAGAAATTGCCGCTTTCGGCCAGCGCGAGGAAATCCTCCAGCCATTCCAGGTCAAGCGGTCGGTTGACAGGGCCCATCGTTCAGTCTCCTTTGAATAGTTGTATGCGATTCGAGTATTGGACGCCAAGCCGGTCGCTGCCGATGATTGGCCCCATTCATTCACCCACAAGGAGACTTCAAACATGCCTACCATCGCCAACTATCGCGGCATCATTCCCGCCATCGCCTGCACCTTCACGGCCGATGGCCGCATCGACGAGCCTGCGCTGCGCCGCCTGGCGTCCTGGCTGGCGGGCCACAAGGGCGTGGTCGCGGTCATGACCAACGGCCACACCGGCGAGGTGTTTTCGCTCACGCCGCTGGAGCGCGCCGAAGTCACGCGCATCGTGGCCGACGAACTCAAGGGCCGGCTGCCGGTGATTTCGTCCATCGTCTGCGAAGGCCTGGCCGAAGCGGCCGAGCACGCCCGCATGGCCAAGGAAGCCGGCGCGGCGGCGCTGGACGTGATGCCGCCGCACCACTGGCTGCGCTTTGGCTTTCACCCCGACCACGCGCTGGCCTATTTCGAAACCATCTGGCAAGCGTCAAAGCTCGACCTGGTCTGCCACGTCTATCCGGCCTACAGCAAGGCGTCGTATTCGTCGGAACTGCTGGCCGACCTGGCCCGGCTGCCTTACGTCCAGGCCTTCAAGGTCGGCCAGCGCGAGATGAGCAAATACGCCAGAGACCTCAAAGCCATCCGCGAGGCCGACGCCAGCAAGGCCATCCTGACCTGCCACGACGAATACCTGCTGGCCTCGATGGTGCAGGGCGTGGACGGCGCGCTGGTGGGCTTTGCCAGCTTCATTCCCCAGCTCATCATCGACCTGTACGCCGCCGTGCAAAAGGGCGACCTGCATGAAGCGATGCGCATCCAGCAGGTCATCAACCCGCTCAAGGAAGCCGTCTATGGCGCGGGCGAGCCCACCGGCGAAGCCCATGCGCGCATGAAAACCGCCATGAAGTGCGCCGGCGTCATCGAGCACGATTTCGTGCGCGCCCCGACGCACCGGCCGTCGGCGCAGGAAGAGGCCGAAATCCAGCGCGCCGTCAGCGCCGCCGGCGTGTCGCGCTGATCAGCGCATCCCCCAAGGAGACAAAACAATGCAACGCAAAACCTTCATTCGCCATGGCCTGGCCTGTGCGCTAGCCCTGGCCGGCCTGTCAGTCCTGCCCGCCACGGCACTGGCGCAAAGCTACCCGTCCAAGCCGGTCCGCGTGATCATTCCGTTCCCACCCGGCGGCACGCTGGACACCGTGGGCCGCCAGCTGGCACAAAAGCTCAGCGAGCAGATGGGCCAGCCCTTCGTGGTTGAAAACCGTGCCGGCGGCAACGGGACGATTGGCGCCGACGCCGTGGCCAAGTCCCCGGCCGACGGCTACACGCTGCTGTTCAATGCCTCGACCCTGACCACCTCGACGCTGCTGCTGAAAACCCCGCCCTACGACGCGGCCAAGGACTTCCAGCCCATCGCCCTGGTGGCCAAGGCGCCGCTGGCGGTCTCCATCAACAAGAACCTGCCCATCAAGGACATCAAGGAACTGCTGGCCTACGCCAAGGCCAACCCCGGCAAGCTCAGCTTTGCGATCGGCTCGAACGCGTCGGCCGGCCACCTGTCCACCGAACTGCTCAAGCGCGCGGGCGGCGTGAGCTACCTGACCGTTCCCTACAAAGGCTCAGGCCCGGCCTACCAGGACCTGATCGGCGGGCAGATCGACGGCTTCGTCGATCCCATCCTGGGCTCGATGCAGTATTACAAGGGCGGCATGCTCAAGATGATTGCCGTGACCTCCAAGGCGCGCGTTCCCACCCTGCCCGAGGTGCCGACCGTCGGCGAAACCATTCCCGGCTACGAGTTCTACAGCTGGTACGGCCTCTGGGGTCCGGCCAAGCTGCCGATGGACATGGCGCGCAGGCTCAATGAAGAGGTCAACAAGGCGCTGGCCACCGACATGCGCGACAGGCTGGTCCAGCAAGGCCTGCTTCTGGAGCCCGGCAGCATCGACGACTTCGCGCGCTTCCAGCGCGAGGACACGGCGCGCTCGATGAAGATCATCGCCGACGGAGGCATCCGTGGCGAATGAAGCTGGCAGCGCGCGCCATGCGGTCGTGACCGGCAGCAGCTCGGGCATCGGCAAGGCGATTGCGCAGGCGCTGCTCAATGCAGGCTGGGCCGTGACGGGCCTGGACCTGTCGGCGCCGGCCATCGAAGACCCGCGCTTTGAGCCCGTGCAGGTGGACCTGGCGGACGCCGCCAGCCTGGATGCCGCCGCAGCCCGCCTGCGCGGCGTCGATGCGCTGGTGCATGCGGCCGGCCTGCTGCGCCTGGGCGCGCTCGGCAGCCTGGACCCGGCAGCCGGTGAACTGATGTGGCGCCTGCATGTCGATGCGGCGTCGCGCCTGGCCAACGCGCTTGCGGATGCCATGGCGGCGAAGGGCGATGGCCGCATCGTCTTCATCGGCAGCCGCGTGGCCCAAGGCATGGCCGGGCGCGGCCAGTATGCGGCCACCAAGGCCGCGCTGATCGCCCTGGCGCGCAGCTGGGCGGCCGAACTCGCGCCGCGCGGCGTCACGGTCAACGTGGTGTCGCCCGCCGCCACCCAGACCGCCATGGCGCAAGACCCGGCGCGCGCCCTGACGGCACCCAAGCTGCCGCCCATCGGGCGCCTGATCCTGCCCGAGGAAGTCGCCGGGCTGGTGCTCTACCTGCTGTCTCCGCTGGCCGCCGCCATCACCGGCCAGGACCTCCAGATCTGCGGCGGCTCGTCGCTGGCCCGCTAACCCTTTTTACGTTCAATCCACACCATGAAAATCATCGACATCATCGAATCGACCCGGCCCATCAAGTCGGACATCCGCAACGCCTACATCGACTTCTCGAAGATGACGCTCAGCCTCGTCGCCGTCGTGACCGATGTGGTGCGTGACGGCAAGCCGGTCATCGGCTACGGCTTCAACTCCAACGGCCGCTACGGACAGGGCCAGTTGATCCGCGAACGCTTTCGCCCGCGCGTGCTGGAGGCCGAGGCTGGGGCCTTACTGGATGAGACCGGCAACAACCTCGACCCGCACAAGATCTGGGCCTGCATGATGTCCAACGAAAAGCCGGGCGGCCACGGCGAGCGCTCGGTGGCGGTCGGCACGCTCGACATGGCGATCTGGGACGCCACCGCCAAGATCGCCGGGCAGCCGCTGCACGACATGCTGGCGCAGCGCTACGGCAACGGCGTGGCCAACCCGAAAGTGTTCGTCTATGCCGCCGGCGGCTACTACCACCCCGGCAAGGGCATTCCGGGCCTGCTGGGCGAGATGCAGAGCTACCTGGACCGGGGCTACTCGGTGGTGAAGATGAAGATCGGCGGCGCCCCGCTGGCCGAGGACATGCAGCGCATCGAGGCGGTGCTGAAAATGCTCCAGCCCGGCCAGCAACTGGCGGTCGATGCCAACGGCCGCTTCGACCTGGCGACGGCGGTCGCCTACGGCAAGGCGATGGCGCAGTACCCGCTGTTCTGGTACGAGGAAGCCGGCGACCCGCTGGACTACGAGCTGCAGGCGCGCCTCGGCGAAAGCTACACCGGCCCCATGGCCACGGGCGAGAACCTGTTCTCGATGCAGGACGCGCGCAACCTGATCCGCTACGGCGGCATGCACAAGGACCGCGACTGGCTGCAGTTCGACTGCGCGCTGAGCTACGGGCTGGTCGAGTATTTGCGCACGCTGGACATGCTGAAGGACTACGGCTGGTCGCCCAGCCGCTGCGTGCCGCACGGCGGGCACCAGATGTCGCTGGCGATTGCCGCCGGCCTGGGCCTGGGCGGCAATGAGTCCTACCCCGACCTGTTCCAGCCCTACGGCGGTTTCCCCGACGGCGTCAAGGTGGAAAACGGCTACGTGACGCTGCCGCCGCTGCCCGGCATCGGCTTTGAGGGCAAGGCCGACCTGTATGCGGAAATGAAGGCATTGACCGCCTGAAGAACCCGGCGCGGGCAAGCGGCGCGGCGTTGAATCGCCGTGCCGGGCCTGCGGCGGCAGGGTTTCGGGTGGCCGGGCGCCATTCGTGCGTTTCGCTGCAAAATCAGGAAATGCCAAGAACCTCCCAACTCCTTTACACCCAGCGCGAGCCCGCGCCCACCCGCCCCGCCGCCACCGTGCTACTGCTGCGCGACACGGCCGAGGGCATTGAAGTGCTGATGACCCGGCGCTCCATGACGGCCAGCTTTGCGCCCGGCGCCTACGTCTTTCCCGGCGGCGGCATTGACGCCGCCGACGCGCAAGCCCATGCGCAATCCACGCGCCGCGCCGGCCAAGGCGACCTGCAGTTGACGCAAGCCATCGCCGCCATCCGCGAAAGTTTTGAAGAACTCGGCGTGCTGCTGGCGCGCCATGCCGACGGCCGCCATGTCACCACCGACGACATTGCGGCGCTGGACCGCCAGGCCCCGTTCGCCGCGCAGTGCCGGGAGCGCGGCCTGATGCTGGCGGGCGCGGACGTGTTCACGCTGGCGCACTGGATCACCGACCGCGACCTGCCGCGCCGATTCGACGTGCCCTTCCTGGTCGCCCGCATGCCCGAAGGCCAAACACCCGTGGCCGACGAAACCGAGCAGTTCGAGCCCGTCTGGGTGCGCCCGGCCGATGCGCTGGCGCGGCACGAGGCGGGCGATTTCTTCATGATTTTCCCGACTCTCCGAACGCTGGAGCGGCTACAAAAATACGCCAGCGTCGAGACGGTGCTCACGGCCTGCGCGCATGAAAAACCGTTGTGGATTTCGTGCCCGCGCGCCGGCCTGCTGGGCGGCCAGGACGCGCGCTACATGGAGCACGACTCGCCCTACGGCGAACTGGCGCTGACCAGCCCCGACGGCCAGATCGTGCATTCGCTCGACTGGCAATCCGAACAACCCGTGTCGCTGCTGAAAAACGTCATGCGCCTGACCGCACCCAACCCAGGAATGATGACCGGCCCGGGCACCAACAGCTACATCGTCGGCACCGCTAGCACCGGCTACATCGTGATTGATCCGGGGCCGGACCATGCGGCGCACATCGGGCGCCTGTTTGAAGCGACCGGCGGGCGCATCGAGGCCATCGTCTGCACGCATTCGCACCCCGACCATTCGCCGGGCGCCAGGCCGCTGCAGGCGCTGTGCGCCCACCGGCCGCCGATTTTGGGCCTGCCGTCGGCCGCGACCGCGCGCGCCGACTCCCGGTTCGCCCCCGACCGATCGCTATTAAATCAGGAGCTGCTCACGCTTACCCATAAAGCGCAAATACACACTTTGAAGGTAATTTTCACCCCCGGCCATGCGGCCAACCATGTCTGTCTGGTGCTGGTCGAGGACGGACTGCTATTTTCGGGCGACCACATCCTCAACGGCAGCACCACCATCATCAATCCGCCCGACGGCGAGATGAGCGCCTACCTCGATTCGCTGGACCGGCTGAGCCGCGCCTGCGACGAGCACGAGATCGACTTCATCCTGCCGGCGCACGGCCATGTGCTGGGCGAAGCCCCGCAGGCGATTGCCCAGCTCAGGGCGCATCGCCTCAAGCGCGAGGCCAGGGTGGCGGCGGCGATGCAGGCCTTGCCCGGCGGCACGCTGCAGGACTGGGTGGCGCTGGCCTATGACGACACCGACCCGCGCCTGTGGCCGATTGCCCTGCGCTCGCTGCAGGCGCATGTGGACCGGATCGAGGCCCTGGGGCGCGTTGCGTAAGGCGTGAAGCCAGCGCAGGCGCAACAATTGCTTGCCGGTAGAGCCTTATACTTTTCTTCAGTCGTTCCGCCACTTGAGGGTTCGGGCTGACGGGGCGACTGCCACTTAACTTTTACGGGATGCTCCATGCCAACGATCACGACGCGACACTTTCTCAAAACCACCAGCGTCCTGCTGGCCGGACTGGTGCTGGCAGCCTGCGGCAAACAGGAGCCGGCAGCCCCCGCCGCCACCGCGCCTGCGGCAACGCCCCCGGCCGCCGCCGCCAAGGTTTATGTGGTCGGCACCGACGCCGCCTATGCGCCGTTTGAATCGCAAAACGAAAAAGGCGAGATCGTCGGCTTTGACATCGACGTGGTGAAAGCCGCCGCCCAGAAAGCCGGCATCGAGGTCAAGTTCGTGAACACGCCCTGGGAAGGCATCTTCAATTCGGTCGCGCAGGGCGACCGCGACCTGCTGGTCTCGGCCATCACCATCACGCCCGAGCGCCGGCAGACCCTGGACTTTTCAGCGCCATATTTCGATGCGCAGCAACTGATCGCGGTGAAAAGCGACTCGAAGATCGCCAAATTCGACGACCTGAAAAAGCTCAAGGTCGGCGTGCAAAACGGCACGACCGGCGACGAAGTCATCACCAAGCTGCAAGGCAAGGACAGCCCCAACGTCAAGCGTTTCGAGTCCACGCCGCTGGCGCTCAAGGAAATGGAAGGCGGCGGCGTCGATGCCGTGGTGGCCGACAACGGCGTCGTCGTCCACTACGTCGCCAACAATCCCGGCTCGAAGTTCAAGACCATCGCCGACAGCACGTTTGCCGCCGAGCAGTACGGCATCGCGGTCAAGAAAGGCAATGCCGAATTGCTGGAAAAAATCAACCAGGGCCTGGCCGGCATCAAGGAAGACGGCAGCTACGCCAGGATTTACACCCAGTATTTCGGCGCCGCCCCTGCCGCAGCGCCAGCGCCCGCCGCCGCCGCGTCCAAATAAAGCGCTCAGGCCCGAAGAAGCCGCCCGCGCGCGGCCTCGGTGATGGCAGCCACGCACGGATGCGTGATGCGCCGCTCGATGGACACGGCGAAAAAATCCTCGACCATCTCGTCGGTTCGGCCAATCATCTCGACCCCGTATTGCGCGGTGGTCTCGGCCTCCAGCACGCTGGCCGACATGAAGATGCCCCGTCCCTCGCGCCCAAAAGCCTTCATCAGCGCGCCATCGTCAAACTCGCCAATCACGCGCGGGTGGATCTGGTGCTTGGTGAACCAGCTGTCGAGCTGCTTGCGCACCGATGACGCCGCGCCCTGGATCAGCAGGGGCGCATCGTTCAGGCACTGCGGAAAATCGCCCTTGAGCGATGCCTTGAGCGCTGGCGTGCAGAAAAAACTCATGGGCGTGCTGCCCAGCGGGTGGTTGAAGGCCTTGATGCTGACGCGGCCCGACATCGGTTCGTCCGCCATCACCAAGTCCAGCCGGTGCAGCGCCAGCTGGGCCAGCAAATCGGGAAACTTGCCTTCGCTGCAGATCAGGCGCACCGGCTCGCTGATTGACAAGGCCGGCTCCAGCAGCCGGTAAACCACCGACTTGGCCACCGAATCGGCCACGCCGACCCGGAAGTCCAGCGTTCTCAAGCCTCCGCTGGCTTGGCGCAGCGCTGTTTCCATTTCGGCCCCGAGGGTGAAAATCTGGTCGGCATAGCCCAGCGCCAGCCGGCCCTCGTCGGTCAGCTCCAACTGGCGCCCGCTCTTGCGAAACAGCTGTCGCCCCAGCCAGGCTTCGAGCAGCTTGATTTGCCCGGACAGTGTCTGCGGCGTGGTGTGCAACTGCTCGCCGGCGCGCACAATGCCACCGGCCTTGGCGGTGACCCAGAAATAATGCAGGTGCTTGAAGTTCACGATGGAGTTTCCATTCAGAGTTTCCAGTCAATGACTGCCGAGTCGTCCAATAGTTCGTAATTTTCGAAATGAAATCGTTCTAAATACGAATTTACACGAAGTAAAAACCTTCCTATAGTGCACCTCACTACGTCATTTTTTTGATGTTTAAAGGAAAACTCCCATGCGCCTGAGCACCAAAAGCCGTTTTGCGGTGACCGCCATGATCGATATTGCCCTGCAAGGCAACGCTGGCCCGATTTCGCTGGCCGATATCGGCATGCGCCACAAGATTTCAGTGTCCTACCTGGAGCAGCTGTTCAGCCGGTTGCGCCAGAGCGGACTGGTCGAAAGCACCCGCGGCCCGGGCGGCGGCTATTCGCTGAGCCGCTCCAGCGAGAGCATTTCAGTGGCCGACATCATTGGCGCCATCGAGGTCCACCCGCACGCACCGGGCAAGGGAGAAAAGGCTTTTCCCGGGCAGGCAGGCTCGGGCGAGTGGATGACGCAGGAACTGTGGGCGGCGCTGAACGCCAAGATGGTCGAGCACATGCAGTCCATCAGCCTGCGCCACCTGGCCAGCGAGCAGCGCGCCAAGGGCGTGAAAATCGAGGCCCGGCCGGCCAAGCGCGGCGTGTACAGCGCGCCCAAGTCCAAGCCGGTCTACACCACGGCGCCGAATTCGGTGTTTGCCTTGGGCCGTTCGCTGCTGGGCAGCCGCTGAGCGAAAAAGTCAAAAAATAAAGTGTGAAGCCCGCCGATAAGCCGGATTTTGTGCGCCTGGCTTCCTTTCGGTTGCCCGGTGTGACCGCCATTAATCTGGGCCGGGAGTCGCCTGCCCGGCTCGGTGCCACCTACCCGCCAGCTCCGCGGAACCACGTCAACGCTGGCCTATTTGGTGTTGCTGCGCGTAGAGATTGCCCGTTTCACCCGAACTGAATCGGCTCGTCTCTGTTGCTCTGATCCTCACCTCACGGTGGAGAGGTATTACCTCCTACGCTGTCCTGTGCAGTCCGGACGTTCCTCCAGTGCTTCCTTTCGGAAATTGCACCAGCGGCGGTCTGGCAGGCTTCACACCTCTATTATGGCAGTGCGCCACAATGCGCTAAAAACACCCCCAACCGCCCAAGGAGCCTCCATGAAAGCCGACAGCATCCTCGCCACCATTGGCAACACGCCCCATGTCCGCATCAACCGCCTGTTCGGCCCCGACGCGCAGGTCTGGATCAAGTCCGAACGCGCCAATCCGGGCGGCTCGATCAAGGACCGCATTGCGCTGTCCATGGTCGAGGATGCCGAAAAGTCCGGTGCGCTCAAGCCCGGCGGCTCGATCATCGAGCCGACTTCGGGCAACACCGGCATCGGCCTGGCGATGGTCGCGGCGGTCAAGGGCTACAAGCTGGTGCTGGTGATGCCCGACAGCATGAGCGTCGAGCGCCGCCGGCTGATGCTGGCCTACGGCGCCAGTTTTGACCTGACGCCGCGCGCCAACGGCATGAAGGGCGCGATTGCCCGCGCCCAGGAACTGATCGCCGCCACGCCCGGCAGTTGGATGCCGCAGCAGTTCGAGAACCCGGCCAATATCGACATTCACGTTCGCACCACGGCGCAGGAAATCCTGGCCGACTTCCCCGACGGGCTCGACGTGCTGATCACCGGCGTCGGCACCGGCGGCCACCTGACGGGCTGCGCCAAGGTGCTGAAAGCCGCCTGGCCGCAGCTCAAGGTGTTCGCGGTCGAGCCGGCCGCCTCGCCGGTCATCTCGGGCGGCGCGCCGGCCCCGCACCCGATCCAGGGCATTGGCGCCGGCTTCATTCCGAAAAACCTCGACACCAGCCTGCTCGACGGCGTGATCCAGGTCGATGCCGAACCGGCGCGCGAAATGGCGCGCCGCTCGGCCAGCGAGGAAGGCATGCTGGTCGGCATTTCGTCAGGCGCGACGCTGGCGGCGATTGCCCAGAAGCTGGCTGAATTGCCGGCCGGCACGCGCGTATTGGGTTTTAACTACGACACTGGCGAGCGCTACCTGTCGGTCGAAGGCTTTTTCCCGGCCTGAAACCCGTCGGCCTGTTCTCCTGCCGCCGGGTTCAGTGCCCGGCGGCAGGCGATGCGCAGGCCTTTAAAATCCCCGCTCCTGCTTGATAACCACAAGCCACGAACCGGACGATCCATGCTCAGACTGACCGAAATCAAACTCCCGCTCGCGCACACCGACAACGCGCTGCAGGGCGCCCTGCTCCAGACCCTGCACATCACGCCCGCTGACGTGACGGGCTTCACGGTCTTCAAGCGCAGCTTCGATGCGCGCAAGGCCGAGATCATGCAGGTCTATATCGTCGATGTGACGCTGGCCAGCGCCGCGCTCGAAGCCGCGCTGCTGGCCCGGCACGCCGGCAACCCGCACATCTTTGCCACGCCCGACATGGCCTACCACCCGGTCGGCACGGCCCCGGCCGGCCTGCCACTGCGCCCGGTGGTCGTCGGTTTCGGCCCCTGCGGCATGTTCGCGGCGCTGGTGCTGGCGCAGATGGGTTTCAGGCCCATCGTGCTGGAGCGCGGCAAGACCGTGCGCGAACGCACCAAGGACACCTGGGGACTGTGGCGCAAGAACCAGCTCAACCCGGAGTCGAACGTGCAGTTCGGCGAAGGCGGAGCCGGCACGTTCTCGGACGGCAAGCTCTACAGCCAGATCAAGGACCCGCGCCACCTGGGCCGCAAGGTGATGAACGAGTTCGTCAAGGCCGGCGCACCTGCTGACATCCTTTTTGAAGCGCATCCGCACATCGGCACCTTCAAGCTGGTGAAAGTCGTCGAAAACATGCGCGAGCAGATCATCGCGCTGGGCGGCGAGATCCGCTTCCAGCAGCGCGTGACCGACGTGCTGATCGAGGGCGACCCGGACAAGCGGCACATTCGCGGCCTCACGGTGCTCGACCAGGCGACCGGCCAGACGCAGGAACTGCGCGTGGATCAGGTCGTGCTGGCGCTGGGCCACAGTTCGCGCGACACCTTTGCCATGCTGCATGAACGCGGCGTGTACGTGGAAGCCAAGCCGTTTTCCATCGGTTTTCGCGTCGAGCACCCGCAGGGCCTGATCGACCGCGCCCGCTGGGGCCGACACGCCGGCCATCCTGCCCTGGGCGCGGCCGAATACAAGCTGGTGCACCACGCCAGCAACGGCCGCTCGGTGTACAGCTTTTGCATGTGCCCCGGCGGCACGGTGGTCGCGGCCACGTCCGAAGCCGGGCGCGTCGTGACCAACGGCATGAGCCAGTATTCACGCAACGAGCGCAACGCCAACGCCGGCATCGTGGTCGGCATTGACCCGCGCGACTATCCCGGCATTGACGCCGGCAACCCGCTGGCCGGCATAGCCCTGCAGCGCCAGCTCGAATCGCATGCCTTCGTGCTGGGCGGCGGCAACTACGAAGCGCCCGGCCAGCTGGTCGGCGACTTCGTCGCCGGGCGCGCGTCCAGCGGACTGGGCGAGGTCATGCCGTCGTACAAGCCCGGCGTGGCGATAGGAGACTTGTCGTCCGCCCTGCCCGGCTACGCGATTGAAGCCATGCGCGAAGCCTTTCCCGCCTTTGGCCAGAAGATCAAGGGTTTTGACCGCCACGACGCGGTGCTGACCGGCGTGGAGACGCGCACCTCGTCGCCCATCAAGATGAGCCGGGGCGACGATTTGCAAAGCATCAACGTGCGCGGCCTGTACCCGGCCGGCGAAGGCGCAAGCTACGCCGGCGGCATCCTGTCGGCTGGCGTCGATGGCATCAAGGTCGCCGAAGCGCTCGCCCGCAGCGTGCTGGCCGGGGCCGAAAAGCTGCGCCTGGCCGCCGCCTGAACCCGCTGCCGCGCCGGATAGGGGATACTTCGCCCTCACGGTTTCACACCGCCAGCGCCGCCCAATGGGTGGCGCTCCATTTTCGAAACGTCGCCCAAGGCGGCGCCTGAACCTCAACCTGACAGAACTGATTGATGACTGATACCACCACTGCACCCGAATCCGAATCGACACCGGCACCCGCCCGCCAGCGCCCGGCCCGGCAAGGCGCACGCGGCCGGCCGCAGGGCAAACCCCAAAACCCGGCCCGCGCCCCCCGCGCCGTGCACCCGGTGCTGCAGCAGCTTTTCGAGCTGTACCCGAAGATGTTCGGCGAACGTTTCCTGCCGCTCAAGCTGGGCGTGTTCCAGGACTTGCTGGCGCTGCACCCCGAGCTGTTCAAGCGCGACGAGCTGAAAGTGGCGCTCGGCCTGCATGCCCGCTCCACCCGCTACCTGGAAAGCGTGGCGTCCGGCCTGCAGCGCCACGACCTCAACGGCGAGCCGGTGGAGCCGGTCGCCCCGGAACATGTTCACCACGCCATCATGGAAGTGTTCCGCCGCCGCCAGGCGCGCGCGAACCAGGACTTGCGCCCGTACGCCAGAGCCCAGCTGATCGAGGCGATTGAAGCCTCCGGCCTGAGCCGTGAAGACTATCTGCTGTGCATCCGCCAGCAGGATGAAGTGTCCGTCGCCCTGCTCGACGACGCTTTTGCCGAACTGGCCGAACAGGCCGCCAAGCGCGATGCGCTGCTCAGGACGTTTGAAGCCAGCGGCAAAACCGTTGCCGAGTTCTCGGACATGTACGGAATGGACCCGGCCGAAGTTGCACACACGCTGGAGAGGGCGCGCTTTGCCAAGGCGGCTCAAGTGGCCAAGGCAGCGTTGGCAGCCCAGGCGCCGGCAGAGGCCGACAGCCAGGAATCGCCGCCGCCAGCCGAACCCGCAGACGAAACAGCCGCAACAGCCGCAACAGACCCCCTTGAAGCGCCCTGAAAAAAGCCGGCGCTGAAGGCCGGCTGCTGAATGAGGCGAAAGGCAAGCAGCACCAGCCGTTCGGAATCCTTTTATCTACTCCTGATTTGATAGCTGCTTGCGCCCGTGAGTATTGCGCAAACGGCCGTTTTCATTCAAATCAGGCGTTTTAATGCTCAGCCCTGCGCGTTCTGCAGCGCCGCGATGCGCTCTTCAATCGGCGGGTGCGTGGCAAACAGCTTGCCGATGCTGCCGGTGATGCCCATGGCTTCCACGGCCTTGGGCAACTCGCCGGGCTGCATGCCGCCCAGGCGGGCCAGCGCATTCATCATCGGCTGCTTGCGGCCCATCAGTTGCGCGGCACCCGCATCGGCGCGGAATTCGCGGTGGCGCGAGAACCAGGCCACGACGATGGCGGCCGCAAAGCCCAGCACGATGTCGAGCACGATGGTGCTGACGTAGTAGCCAATGCCCGGGCCGGAGCTGTTGCTGTCGCCCTTGCGCAGGAAGCTGTCCACGGCATAGCCGATCACGCGCGACAGGAACACCACGAAGGTGTTCATCACGCCCTGGATCAGCGTCATCGTGACCATGTCGCCATTGGCGACGTGGGCGATTTCATGACCCAGCACGGCCTCGATTTCTTCCTTGGTCATGCCCTGCAGCAGGCCGGTGGACACCGCCACCAGCGACGAATTCTTGAACGCGCCGGTGGCAAACGCATTGGGCTCGCCTTCAAAAATGCCGACTTCGGGCATGCCGATCTGCGCCTTGTCGGCCAGCCTGCGCACGGTTTCGACGATCCAGGCTTCGTCAGCATTCTGCGGGTCGTTGATCAGGCGCACTCCGGCGCTCCACTTGGCGACGGGTTTGCTGATCAACAGCGAAATGATGGCGCCGCCAAAACCCATGATCAGCGCAAAGCCGAGCAGCGCCGACAGGTTCAGCCCGTTGGCGGTCAAGAAGCGGTTGACGCCTAGCAGGCTCGCCACGATGCCCAGCACCGCCACCACGGCGACGTTGGTCAAAATAAACAGAAGGATGCGTTTCATGGATTCTCCGGGAGTCGTTAAATAAAGGCTGGGGGCGAAAAAGAGCACCACGGGCACACGCCCGAATTGTGCATTTCTATTTCTAGCAGGAATTGGGGGGGTTCCAGGCCAAATCAAGTTTTCCGTAAGGACTCTGAACCCGGGCAAGCGCAGAAATTTGTGGTTTTTGTTTTTTTAGCGGCGCGGGCGAAAAACCGCATGGTCATCATAAAAGGAAAAGTCCTCGTTCTCTGGCCACCAGCCCGGCACGCCAAGCACCGGCAAGGGTGTGAACGGCTTGCCGGCGAGCTTGCTGGCGCTCAAATCCCCGGCCACCCAGGCATCGAGTTCTGCTATTGAATCAATAGCTGGTTGCGCCCGGTAGATATGCGCAGTGATGGGTTTTCGTGCATGAACCAGCTTTTCGAGCAGCGCGTGGCCAAACAAGACCAGCTGCGCCTCGGCCCATAACGGGCGCAGATCAATAAACAGGCGCTGCCAGTCGCGCGCCTCCAGCGCTTCCCACAGCAGCGGCGGCGCCAGCAGGAAGGCGGCGTTTTCGTCGAATACCGTCAGCGCGTCGCGCACCGGGCCGCGCAGCGGCGGATTCACGCCTTCAGCCGTGGCTGCGAATTCAGCCGCATGCAGCTGGTTGATTTTTTTCTTGGTCCGGGGAAAGCGCAGCCAGCACAGTCCGTTGAAGAAGTCATGCAGGTTGTCGCGCGTCGGGCATTGGCCGCTGTGGAACATGTAATGCTCGTAGCCCTGGCCGGGCGGCAGCGCGCCTTGGGGGACGAAGCGCACCGGGGCAGCTGGCGCATGGTTCAAGGCGTCGGGCAGGGCCGCACCCGCAGCGACGGCTTGCGCCACCGCTTGCCCCGGTTCATGCCAGAAGTCCAGCCAGGGCCGGCTCCAGTCGATCTGTTGGAGGTGTTCTGTCAGCAAGCCAGTGCAAAGCCTTCCGGTTTCTTGAGCAGCCGCACCTTCATGGCCGGGCCGGTGGCGGGCAAGAGCTTGAAATAATCTGGGTACGCGCCAAACAGCTCATGCAGGGGCTTGCTGCCGATCTGGACACCGCCCTCCTGCAACAGCGTGTCCATCATGCTCAATTGCCTGACCGTATCGGGCAGCCACGTCGCAAAGGCCGCGAGGATGCGCTGCAGCGCCTGCGCGTCTTCTGGTGACACGCTGGCCACCCCAGCGGCAATGGCTGGCGCAGGCTCGTCAGGCACAGCATCCTGCAAGGATGGCGGCGCACGAAAAGCCAGCAGCGTCGGCTTGTGCGCAGGGCTCAATTCAAAATATGCCGCGTGCCGGGCCAAAAACGCCGTCGATCTGGTGATTCTTTTGTCGAAAAAACCGTGCCGCTGCAACACCGGCACGACATGGCACAGCTGCTGCGGACGTTCGCGCAAACCGGGCACGGCGTTCAAAATACGCGCCACCTCGTCGGGCAGGCCGGCATCGAACATCGGGGATGCGCTCAAGGGCGCGGCAGCCGCCCGGTACGCTGGCGGTTCGGCGGTGGCCGCACCGGCATCGGCGTTGCCGCCCCGTGCGGACGGCACCACGGGCCGCAGTGGCGCAGGCGTGACGGGCACTGGGGTGAACACCGGGGCGGGAAAGCACTTCACGCGGTCGTAATAAGCATCCGCATCCCGAAACACAATGCCTTCCATCGAAAAGCACCACACCTCGCAGCCCCATTCGCGCAGGCGCACCGCCAGCGGGGCGAAGTCGGCGTCGCCCGAGGCAATCGCAAACAGCCGGATGCCTTGCTGGAAATGCAGCGCCACCGCGTCGGCGATCAGGGCCGCGTCGGTGGTGTTTTTCTGCAGCGGCAAATTGGGAAAGGTGCGCGTTCCCAGATAACGCCACACCGACTGCAGCCACTCCAGGCGCGGCCCGGCGCCATAAGCGCGGCACACGCTGACCCGGCCCGCATAGGCGTTCAGTTCAGCCCAGGCCGCGTCGATGGCTTGAGGGTCGGAAAAATTGTCTGCATCAATCAGCAGCGCCGCCTGCCGGGCGCCGTTCGCCCCGAGTGAGGCGCTCATGCCACTCATGCCGTCTGTAGTTTCCAAGGCAGCGCCTCGCCCGAACGCAGCGGCTTGAGTTCCGCCTCGCCAAACGCAAAGCTCACCGGCGGCGTCCAGCTTTCCTTTTTCAGCGTGACCGTGCCCGCGTTGCGCGGCAGGCCGTAGAAGTCGGCGCCGTTGAAGCTGGCAAACGCTTCGAGCTGGTCCAGCGCGCCGGCCGCGTCAAAGGCTTCGGCATACAGCTCGATGGCGGCGTGGGCGGTGTAGCAGCCGGCGCAGCCGGTGGCATGCTCTTTCAGGTGCGCCGGGTGCGGGGCGCTGTCGGTGCCGAGGAAGAACCTGGTATTGCCCGACGTGGCCGCCTCGACCAGTGCCAGCCGGTGCGTCTCGCGCTTCAAGACCGGCAGGCAGTAGTAATGCGGGCGGATGCCGCCAGTGAAAATCGCGTTGCGGTTGTACAGCAGATGGTGGGCGGTGATCGTCGCGCCGAGAAAACTGTCAGCGTCCTGCACATACTGCGCGGCTTCCCGGGTCGTGATGTGCTCGAAGACGATCTTGAGTTCGGGAAAATCGCGGCGTAGCGGAATCAGCTGGGTGTCGATGAACACCGCTTCACGGTCGAACAGGTCGATCTCGGGCGAGGTGACTTCGCCATGCACCAGCAGCAGCAGGCCTTCGCGCTGCATCGCTTCGAGGGTTTTGTAGGTCTTGCGCAGGTCGGTCACGCCGGCGTCGCTGTTGGTGGTGGCGCCGGCCGGGTAGAGCTTGACGGCCACCACGCCGGCGTCTTTGGCGCGCTTGATCTCGTCGGGCGGCAGGTTGTCGGTCAGGTACAGCGTCATCAGCGGCTCGAAGGCCACGCCGGCCGGCACGGCGGCCTGGATGCGCTCACGGTAGGCAACAGCCTGGGCGGCGGTGGTCACCGGCGGGCGCAGGTTGGGCATGATGATGGCCCGGCCGAACTGTGCGGCGGTGTGCGGCACGACGGTCTGCAGCGCCTCGCCATCGCGCACATGCAAATGCCAGTCGTCGGGGCGGGTGATGGTGAGCAGGGAAACCGGCGTCGAAGGGGTGGAAGTGGCTGAAGTCATGGGCTGAATTGTCGCACCGGCTCCAAGGAAACTCCCGATGCGCGGGTCGCCGCCGCGCCGCTACGCTACAGGCCGGCGCTGGATAATGCCGGCTGTTTCAACTCTTGCTCGCCAGGCTTCATTCCCATGTCTTCCCCGCCCCACGCTGGCCATGCGCCAGAAGATCCGCCCGAAGCCTTGCCACCGCTTGATGACCTTGACGAGCCGGTCCGGGTGCCGCTCAAGATCGAGGACGGGCTGACCGTCCTGGTCATGGGTGCGCTGGCGCTGATCACCTTTGCCAATGTGATTGCGCGCTATTTCACCAACCAGTCGTTTGCCTGGACCGAAGAGTTCTCGGTGTTCCTGATGATCGTGCTGGCGCTGGTCGGCAGTTCGGCCGCCGTCGCGCGGGACCGGCATATCCGCATCGAATACTTTTCCGACAGCGGCTCCATGGCCCGGCGCAAGAACCTGTCGCGCCTGGGCGCGGTGCTGGTTGCACTGCTGTTTGCGCTGATTGGCGTGCTGAGCATTCGGCTGGTGTGGGACGACTACCGGTTCAATGAAACCTCGCCGGGCATCGGGATTCCGCAGTGGTGGTATTCGATCTGGCTGCCGATCCTGTCCATCGGCATCGCGCTGCGCGCCGTCGGCCTGTTCATCCGCCGCGGACGCTGGTCATGATCGCCACGCTGTTGTTCGTGGCGTTCATCGCCATGATGCTGGTGGGCGTTCCCATCGGCGCGGCGCTTGGCCTGGCCGGCGCCACGGCGATTGCGCTGGCCAATGGCGATTCACAGTGGTTCGGCCTGCTGGCCGTGCCGCAGAATTTTTATGCCGGTCTGGGCAAATACCCGCTGCTGGCGATTCCGATGTTCGTGCTGGTCGGCTCGATCTTTGACCGTTCCGGCGTCGCCCTGCGACTGGTCAACTTTGCCGTCGCCATCGTCGGGCGCGGCCCCGGCATGCTGCCGCTGGTGGCGATTGCGGTGGCGATGTTTTTGGGCGGCATCTCGGGCTCCGGCCCGGCCTGCGCGGCGGCGGTCGGCGGCGTGATGATCGCGGCCATGAACCGCGCCGGCTACCCGGCGGCATTCTCGGCCAGCGTGGTGGGCGCTGCGGCGGCCACCGACATCCTGATTCCGCCGTCGGTGGCCTTCATCATTTACTCGGTGCTGGTGCCGGGCGCTTCGGTGCCGGCGCTGTTTGCGGCCGGCATGGTTCCGGGCATCCTGGCCGGGCTGGCGCTGATCGTTCCGGCGGTCTGGCTGTCGCGCAGGCACAAGATGGGCGCGCTGGAAGCGAGCATGCCGCGCCCGCCGTTCTGGGCGAGTTTTCGCGAGGCGGTCTGGGGCCTGGCCGCGCCGGTGCTGATTCTGGGCGGCATGCGCGCCGGCTGGTTCACGCCGACCGAAGCGGCGGTGGTGGCGGTGTTTTACGGCCTGTTCATCGGCATGGCGGTTTACCGCACGATCTCGGTTCGCGACCTGTTTCCGATCCTGCGCGAGTCGGGCGAGTTGTCGGCGGTGATCTTGCTGGTGGTGTCGCTGGCGGGCATTTTTGCCTATTCGCTGAACACGCTGGGCGTGATCGACCCGCTGACCCGTGTCATCGTCAACTCCGGGCTGGGCGAGTACGGTATCTTGTCGCTCTTGATTTTGATGCTGATCACGGTGGGCATGTTCCTGGACGGGATTTCGATCTTCCTGATCTTTGTGCCGCTGCTGCTGCCGATTGCCCAGTTTTACCACTGGGACCTGGTGTGGTTCGGCGTCATCCTGACGCTCAAGGTGGCGCTCGGGCAGTTCACGCCGCCGCTGGCCGTGAACCTGATGGTGTCCTGCCGGATTGCCAATGTGCGCATGGAAGAAACCGTGCGCTGGGTGGTCTGGATGCTGGCCGCGATGTTCATGGTGCTGGTCGCCGTGATCGCCTTCCCCGAACTGGCGCTGTGGCTGCCGCGCAAGCTGGGCTACTGAGACTGAACTGATTTTTACCCAAGGAGACTTCCCCCATGAAACGCAAAACCTTTCTCGGCCTGGCCATGGCTGCCGCCGCGCTGGCCGTCGCCAATGCCGCGCCCGCGCAGACCTACAAGTCCGAATACAAGATGTCGCTGGTGCTCGGCCCCGCCTACCCGTGGGGCAAGGGCGGCGAAATCTGGGCCAACCTGGTGCGCGAACGCACGCAGGGCCGCATCAACATCAAGCTCTATCCCGGCGTCTCGCTGATCCAGGGCGACCAGACGCGCGAGTTCAGCGCCATCCGCCAGGGCGTGATCGACCTGGCCGTGGGCTCGACCATCAACTGGTCGCCGCAGGTCAAGGAGCTGAATCTGTTCTCGCTGCCCTTCCTGATGCCCGACTACGCCGCGATGGACGCGCTGACCCAGGGCGACGTGGGCAATGAGATTTTCCAGATCATCAACAAGGCCGGCGTGATGCCGCTGGCCTGGGGCGAAAACGGCTACCGCGAGATCAGCAATTCCAAGCTGGCCATCAGGAAGCCGCAAGACCTAAAGGGCCTGAAAATCCGCGTCGTCGGCTCGCCGCTGTTCCTCGACACCTTCACGGCGCTCGGCGCGAACCCGACCCAGATGAGCTGGGCCGATGCCCAGCCGGCACTGGCCACCGGCGCGGTGGACGGCCAGGAAAATCCGATGGCGATCTACACCGCCGCCAGGCTGCAGACCATGGCGCAAAAGCATGTGACGATGTGGGGCTATGTGGCCGACCCGCTGATCTTCGTGGCCAACAAGGACATCTGGGCTTCCTGGACGCCAGCGGACCAGGCCATCGTCAAACAGGCCGCGCTGGACGCCGGCAAGCAGGAAATCGCCATCGCGCGCAAGGGCCTGGCCGAAGCCGACAAGCCGCTGCTCAAGGAAATCGCCAGCCATGGCGTGACCGTGACCCAGCTGAGCCCGCAGGAGCGCGATGCCTTCGTGAAGGCCACGCGCCCGGTGTATGACAAGTGGAAGAACCAGATCGGCGCCAGCCTGGTCAATAGCGCTGAAAAGTCGATTGCTGTGCGCAAGCAATAAGCGCTTGCCGATTGAATGAAAAAGCCCCGCAATGCGGGGCTTTTTCTTGTTTGCAACTGAAAACTTCAGTGCTGCAGGATCTTGTTCAAAAAGTCCTTGGTGCGCGCCTGGCGGTTCTCGGGATGGCTGAAGAACTCGACTTTCGAGCAGTCCTCCAGAATCTTTCCGCCCACGTCCATGAAGATCACGCGGCTGCCGACCTTCTTGGCAAACCCCATCTCGTGCGTGACCACCATCATGGTCATGCCGTCATTGGCCAGCCCCATCATGCAGTCGAGCACTTCGCCGACCATTTCGGGGTCAAGCGCCGAGGTCGGCTCGTCGAACAGCATGGCAATCGGGTCCATGCTCAAGGCGCGGGCAATCGCCACGCGCTGCTGCTGGCCGCCCGACAGTTGGCCGGGAAACTTGTCCTTGTGCAGCATCAGGCCGACGCGGTCCAGGTATTTCAGGCCATGGGCCTTGGCTTCGTCGGGCTTGCGGCCCAGTACCTTGATCTGCGCCAGCGTCAGGTTCTCGGTCACGCTCAGGTGCGGAAACAGCTCGAAGTTCTGGAACACCATGCCGACTCTAGAGCGCAGCTTGGGCAAATCGGTCTTGGGGTCGTGCACGGCCTGGCCATCGACAAAAATCTGGCCTTTCTGGAAAGGCTCCAGGGCGTTGATGACCTTGATCAGCGTCGATTTGCCGGAGCCCGAAGGCCCGCAAACCACGACCACCTCGCCTTTTTGGATGCTGGTGCTGCAGTTGTTGAGCACCTGC
Source organism: Polaromonas naphthalenivorans CJ2 (assembly GCF_000015505.1). Classification (GTDB taxonomy): domain Bacteria; phylum Pseudomonadota; class Gammaproteobacteria; order Burkholderiales; family Burkholderiaceae_C; genus Polaromonas; species Polaromonas naphthalenivorans. The sequence continues at coordinate 3,666,532 of NC_008781.1, forward strand.
ACATCGCCGTACCATTTGGAAACGTTTTTCAACTCAATCATTTTTTCTCCAGTGTGCGCGTTGAGAATTATTGGGGGTGTGGCAAAACAGCCGCCCGGTCAGCGAATGATGGCAATCCGGCTGTTGAGCCGCTTGACCATGTACGACAGGCTGTAGCACAGCACGAAATAAACCACGGCGGCCAGCAAATAGGCTTCCTCGGGCCGGCCGTAGATCTTGCCGGCGGTGGTGAAGCCCTTGAGCAGGTCATAGGCGCCGATGGCATACACCAGCGACGTGTCCTGGAACAGGATGATGGTCTGCGTCAGCAGCACCGGCACCATGTTGCGAAAGGCCTGCGGCAAGATGATCAGCTTCATGTTCTGCGCGTAGGTCATGCCCAGCGCCCGGCCGGCATTGACCTGGCCGCGCGAGATCGACTGGATGCCGGCGCGCACGATTTCGCTGAAATAAGCCGCCTCGAAGGCCACGAAGGTGATCGTCGCCGAAAGCTCCGCGCCAATCGGCCGGCCGATGATCGTCGGCACCAGCAGGAAGAACCACAAAATCACCATCACCAGCGGAATCGAGCGCATGCCGTTGACGTAGATGGTGGCGGGGATCACCAGCACCTGCTTGCCCGACAGGCGCATGAGCGCCAGCAGCGTGCCCAGAACGATGCCGCCCAGCGTGGCAATCACCGTCAGCTGCACGCTGAACAAAAAGCCGTTGATGACAAACTTGGAGAGGATCTCCCAGTTCAGGAAGGTCAGGTCAAGTCCGAACATGTCAGTGTCCTCCACCGGTAGCGCCGGCAATGATCAGGCCGGGAATCTGCATTTTCTTTTCCGCCAGCGCCATCAACCGGTTCACCGCAAAGGCTGAAATCGCGTACAGCGCGGTGACTGCGATGTAAATTTCAACGCCGCGCGAGGTTTCTTCCTGCGCCTGCATCGCGAACATGGTGAGTTCGGCAATCGACACCGCAAAGGCGACCGACGAGTTCTTCAAGAGGTTCATCGACTCGCTGGTCAGCGGCGGCAAAATGATGCGAAAGGCCATCGGCAAGATCACGTAACGGTAGGTCTGCGCCGTGGTGAAGCCCAGCGCCATGCCCGCATAGCGCTGGCCGCGCGCCAGCGCCTGGATGCCGGCGCGCACCTGCTCGGCAATCCGGGCCGAGGTGAAAAAGCCCAGCGCCAGCACCACCAGCACGAAGCCGGGTATTTGCTGCATGGCCGGGAACATCTTGGGCACGACGAAGTACCACAAAAAGATTTGCACCAGCAGCGGAATGTTGCGAAACAGCTCGACCCAGACATTGCCCAGCCGCACCAGCCACGGGCTGTTCGGCAGGGTGCGCAAGGTGCCCATCAGCGCCCCCACCACCATGGCGACGACCCAGAGGCGGAAACCGCCACCGACAGCGTCCAGCCCCAGGCGTTCATCATCCATTCCAGATAGGTGCGTCCGCTGCCATCGTCATTTAAAAAAACTTTCCAATCCCACGTCATGGTGACTCCTGCCTGTTGTTGTGCTCTAGCAAATCAAATTTCTCCACCCTAAAAACAAACCCCGCGCGCAACCACGAGCGGGGTCTGTTGATCTGGGTGGCCGGTGTTACTTCTTGGCGTAATCTTCCATCGGCTTGTCGTTGGGCGTTGCCCAGGCCGCCTTGGTGCTTTCGCTGGCCGGCAGGCCGACGCGGGTGCCCTTCGGAGGAATCGGCTGCATGAACCACTTGTCATAGAGCTTGGCGAGTTCGCCGCTCTTAATCAGGCCGTTGATGGTGTCGTCGCCAATCTTCTTCAGGCCGGCATCGTCCTTGCGGATCATGATCGCAATCGGCTCGACACTCAGCACTTCACCGACGATCTTGAAATCGGCGGGGTTCTTGGCGGACGCGATATTGCCCGCCAGGATGGAGCCGTCCATCACGAAGGCATCGGCGCGGCCCGACTCCAGCAGCAAAAAGCTGTCGGAATGGTCCTTGCCGAAAATCTCGTTGAAGTTGACATTCGTGGCGCGTTCATTTCTACGCAAGGTCTGCACGGAAGTGGTGCCGGTGGTGGTGGCGACGTTTTTGCCGTTCAGCTGGGCAACCGAGGTAATGCCCGAGCTGGTCTTCACGGCAATGCGCACTTCCTCGACGAAGGTGGTGTGCAGGAAGGCCACATCCTTGGCCCGGGTTGCATTGTTGGTGGTCGAGCCGCATTCAATATCGACCGTGCCGTTTTGAACCAGCGGAATGCGGTTTTGCGAGGTGACGGGCTGGTATTTGACTTCAAGCTTGCGGCCAGCGGCTTTTTCAAGGTTGGCGAGGATGCGCTGGCAGATCTCGACGTGGTAGCCCACGTATTTGCCATCGCCCAGCGTATAGGACAGGGCGCCGGATGAATCGCGAACGCCCATGGTGACCACGCCGGAAGCCTTGACCTTGGCAACGGTGTCGCTTGCCTGGGCAAAAACGGCGCCAGACGCGAGCAGGGCAAGCGTCAAAGTGGCAATCTTGAATTTCATGGAATCTCCTGTAATGAAACTGTTGAAAAACTATTCTATCGAGCCGGTGGCCCGGTCATGCAAAGGTTTACCCGCTCTGCCATCCTGCGCAATCGGGCACCCGGCCACAGGACTGCTCCTGAACAATGGCCGGGGAAATACGCACTTTTACGGACAGGTTTCAGCCCCCGGGAATGCGATGTGAAGACATGCAATCTTTGTGCCGATTTTGTTCAGACCTGGACTGAACGGTTTGCGCATCAGGCAAGGAACAGGCTTTGGGCAAAACAACCTGCGCCTGGTGAAAACGCGCAAACTGAAGCGATGGCGGGTGGGAGAAATCTCAGGGTCATGAACAGGCATCGAAAATTGAATGTCACGGACTGTAATTTTCTGGCGGCAAAAATGCCAATGCTGTTTGAGCGCTACTCCATGCGGATTGCTTATAACCCCCCCGGGTTGTTACCTAGCCGGCGGCGCTCGCGGGACGACCGGACTGCCAGGCCGGCTGGCCGGCTTGTCCTTGCCTGCCGCCTGGGACTCCAGATAGGTCCACAAATCCTGCGCATGGCTTTTGACCGTATTCCGGGCGGTGGGCCGCTCGCGGTAAACGCGCACATCCATGGTCATTTCCAGGCCGGGGCCGGCGCTCACCAGCTTGCGCGACCGGACTTCCTTTTTCACCGCGCTGAGCGGAAGAAACGCAATCCCATGCCCTTCCAGGGCCATGGCCTTGAGCCCTTCGGCCATGTCGGTTTCGTACACCCGGTCCAGGTGGATGGGAACGCTGGACTGCTTGAGAATCAGGTCCACCATGCGACCCAGGTAAGCGCCCGACGCATAGCCCAGGTAGGGCAGCGGCTGCCCGGCCCGGCCCGGCAGGCGGTGCTCGGGCTGTCCCGAGGCATCGGCCCGGACAAACGGCGCCAGCACTTCCTGGCCCAGCAACACCATCTCGTAGCGGTCAGCGTTGAGCTGAAAGGGCTGCGAGTCATGGTGGTAGGAAATCAGGAGGTCGCAACTGCCCTCGGTCAGCCGCAGTACCGCGTCATGCACATTGAGCGCGATCAGCCGGCTCTTGATCGGGCCGAACTTGCTCTGCAGGCTGCTGAGCCAGGCCGGAAAGAAGGTAAAGGCCAGCGTGTGCGGCACCGCGAACTCGATGAAATCCTGTCCGGCCGAGTTGTGGCCGCGCAGCATGGCGCGCGTCGATTGCAGGCCCTGCAGCATTTCCAGCGACTGGCTGTAGAGCGTCTGGCCGGCCGGTGTCAGGCGCGTCGGGTAGGAACTGCGGTCCACCAGGTCGGTGCCGGCCCATGCTTCGAGCGCCTGGATGCGCCGCGAGAACGCCGGCTGCGTGACGTGGCGCAATTGCGCGGAACGGCTAAAACTGCGGGTTTCAGCGAGACTGACGAAATCTTCAAGCCATTTGGTTTCCATGCCCGGATTATCAGGCGGAAATCCGGACCGGCGGTAAAGGCAAAATCCCGGCGGCCGGTATTTCCTCAGCGCCTCATTCGCTTTATTTTTGATAGTGGCATACGCCCGCCAGTCAAGCGCTAGACCCCGATTTCATCCAGAATCCGATCGCTGGCCTGCTGCTGCATGGCCCACATGTCGGCGTAGCGCCCGTTGGCGGCCAGAAGCGCGGCATGGCTGCCGCGCTCGACGATGCGGCCGGCGTCCATCACCAGGATCTCGTGCGCATCGACCACGGTCGAAAGCCGGTGCGCAATCACCAGGGTGGTCTTGTTCTGCGCGGCGGTGCGCAGCTCGCCCTGGATGGCGCGCTCGTTGGCCGAATCGAGCGCCGAGGTGGCTTCGTCGAAGATCACCACCGGCGGGTTTTTCAGCAGCGTGCGGGCAATCGCCACGCGCTGCTTTTCGCCGCCCGACAGCTTCAGGCCGCGCTCGCCGACCATGGTGTTGTAGCCCAGCGGCGTCGAGGCGATGAAGCCGTGGATGCGCGCGGCTCTGGCGGCTTCCTCGACCTCTGCGTGCGTCGCGCCGGGCTTGCCGTAGGCGATGTTGTATTCGACCGTGTCGTTGAACAGCACCGTGTCCTGCGGCACGATGCCAATCGCCTGGCGCACGCTGGCCTGCGTGACCTGCTTGATGTCCTGCCCGGCAATCGTGATGCGGCCCTGCTGCACGTCGTAAAAACGGTAGAGCAGCCGGGCCAGCGTCGATTTGCCGGCGCCCGACGAGCCGACGACGGCCACGGTCTTGCCCGGCGGAATCTCGAAACTCACGTTGTGCAGAATCGGCCGCGCCGGGTCGTAGGCAAAGCTGACATTCTCGAAGCGCACGGCTGGCGTCGCCTCGATGCGCAGCGGCTGCGCGCCCGGCTGGTCGGCAATCTCGCGCTCGCGCTCCATCAGCGTGAACATCTTTTCCAGGTCGGTCAGGCTCTGCTTGATCTCGCGGTAGATCACGCCCAAAAAGCCCAGCGGAATGTAGAGCTGGATCATGAAGGCGTTGACCATCACCAGGTCGCCCAGCGTCATGCGGCCATCGACCACGCCCTGCGTGGCGCGCCACAGCATCGCCACCAGGCCGAGCGCGATGATCAACTGCTGCCCGGCGTTGAGCATGCTCAGCGTGCGCTGGCTCTTGATGGCGGCGGCGCGGTAGCGCTTGAGGTTCTCGTCGTAGCGCTGGGCTTCGAACTCCTCGTTGTTGAAATACTTGACGGTTTCGTAGTTCAAGAGCGAATCGATGGCGCGGCTGTGCGCCGACGAATCGAGTTCGTTCATGGCCTTGCGAAACTGCGTGCGCCAGTTGGTCACGGTGACCGTGAAGGTGATGTAGAACACCAGCGCGATCAAGGTGATGCCGGCGAACCAGACATCGAACTTGACGGCCAAGAGGCTCAGCACCAGCGTCACCTCGATCAGCGTCGGGATGATGCTGTAGAGCGAATACGAGATCAGCGAATGCACGCCGCGCGTGCCGCGCTCGATGTCGCGCGTCATGCCGCCGGTCTGGCGCTCCAGGTGAAAGCGCAGGCTCAGCGCGTGCAGATGCCGGAACACTTCGAGCGAAATGCGCCGCGCCGCGCCTTCGGTGGCCTTGGCGAACACCAGCTCGCGCAGCTCGGTGAACAGCGTGGTCGAGAGGCGCAGCAGGCCGTAGGCCAGCAGCAAAGCGACCGGCACGACCAGCACGGCCTTTACATCGCCGGGCTTGAAGCTCATGGTATCGACCAGATCCTTCAGCAGCAGCGGCACGCCGACGTTGGCCAGCTTGGCGCCCAGCATGAAGGCCAGCGCCGCCATGGCGCGCCACTTGTACTCCCACAGGTAGGGAAACAGGCGCTTGAGCGTGGCCCAGTCGGAACGCGGCGGCACGGGCGCTGCCTTGGCGCCTGGGGCCGTCATGGCCGGCGCGGGATAGGAATCAGCAGTGGAAGCTCGGGAGCGCATACATCACAATCATTGGAAACTTTCAAACCTCAGAGCAAGAAACTGATTCATAATTTTTATTCAAAAGTACCTTTAATTGTCTAGGATGAGCGATTACCGCATCAATGAATTTGCAAAACGAGTCGGTCGTTCGGTTCAAACCATTCGTCGTTCGGAGCGTGAGGGAAAGTTGACAGCGAAACGGCTGCCGTCAGGTCATCGGTATTTTGATGCATCTGAGGTGCGTTCGCTGATGGGTGGTACAACGGATAAAAAAGACATCGTGGTCTATTGCAGTGTCAGCGGCGCTGGCCAAAAAGATGACCTTGCCTCACAAGTCGCAGCCATGCAGGCGTACTACCTTGCGGACGCCATCGTTCACACTTTCAGCTGCAGGCTTGACGGCATGCGCAAATACAAGCAGGTCATCAAGGAAGATTTTCCCCAGTTTCAACTAGGCGTCGTGAAGGACGAATTGCAATGAAGGTCACCCGCACCCTGCAAGCCAATGTACCGCCAGAGCTGACGAGCATCTGCAAGGTAACGGGCTTCGTTCGTGCCGACATCTGGCGCCGGTTCGGTGCACTGGGCAACGCAGGTAAAAGCGGCCTGGACATTCGCAACGAAATCACTCGCGGAGCGTTCTACACAGGCATGGCGGTTGATGGCACCATCCGGGCAGAAACCACCAAGGATGTGGTCAACGATGTGCTGGCCTATAAGGCCGCAGCCATGCGCAAGGTACGTCAGGCCGTGGCGGCACACACCCAGGACAATGCCGAGCGCAAGCGCCTGTACTCCTTGCTCAAGAAGGATCAATGGCTGCAAGACAACTTTTTGCATCGACAGATGCGCAAGCACTTTCGCCATGGGGTGTCGCACACCGCCAATCAGTTTGTGGTTCGATCCGACAGGCATTGCAGTGAAATAGTCGATGGCAAACTGGTCGTCATCATTCGCGTGGCAAAGAAGTATGGCGACGACATCCGCCTGGTCACAACCACCAGAGGCAAGAACGTCAACCTTACTGGATCCAACCTGCGCATCATCGTCAAAGAGGGATGCACCGAGATTCATTACGCCACGGAGAAAGGCCAAGGGCGCGCTTGCGGCGACCGGATCGTCGGCGTGGACAAGGGTTACACCGAAGCCCTCAGCGACTCCGATGGGCAGGCGCACGGGCTGAAATTCGGCTCGGTCCTGACGGACTACAGCGACAAGACTGCGGCGACCAACCGGTATCGCAACCGGCTCCACGCGCTGGAGAAGAAGCATCGTCAGGCCGGCCGTGCAGCCAAGGCGGATCGCATCAAACGGTGCAACCTCGGACGCCAGAAGATCGATACCCGGCGTCAAAAAGCGCAAATGCATTTGCGCACCATCGCTTTTCAAGCCGCACACAGCGTTGTGGACAAGGCGGCCGTGGTGGTCTCCGAGGATTTGACCTCGCCCATTGCCGCAAAGCAGCAATGGAAAGAATTCAACAGAAGAATGAGTTCATGGGCCAAAGGCACGCTGGCCGACGCCCTGGATTCGGTTTGCACGCAGCGTCAAGCCAGGCACGTCCTGGTGAATGCGGCCTATACATCGCAAATGGACTCGCTCACTGGCTTGCTGCAAGGCAAGCGGGTAGGCGACAAGTTTTACCGTGAAAACGGGGATGTTCTTCAGGCCGACCACAACGCTGCTTTGAACGTGTTGGCAAGGCTGGACGACAACGAGATTTCTCGTTTCACTCCCTACCAGGAAGTGCGCCGAATCCTGCTGGCACGTTCTCCGGCGCAACTGAGCGTCAATGGGCTTGAGTTGGGCGAGCCATCGCGTCAACCAAGTGCGGATAAATTATGAATAGTTTTGAAAAATTTTTTGTGAACAGATTGTGCCTATGTCCTTTGAATCAAGCGCCCTGCCGGGCAATACCGCCCCACCCGCCCCTGCAGGCGCCGACCTGGAGACGCGCGCCCTGCACGGCCCCTTGCCCACCGACAAGGAGCTGGTGCTCAAGGTGATCCCGATGCCGCGCGACTGCAACGCCAACGGCGACATTTTCGGCGGCTGGGTGATGGCGCAGGTGGACCTGGCGGGCGCGGTGCTGCCGGCGCGTTATGTCGATGGCCGCATGGCCACCGTGGCGGTCAACCAGTTCATATTCAAGCAGCCGGTGCGGGTCGGCGACATCCTGTCGTTCCTGGCCGTCGTGACGCGCATCGGCACCACCTCGATCACGGTGCAGGTCGAGGTGTTTGCCGAGCGCTTTCGCGCGCAGGGCCGCCACATCAAGGTCACCGAAGCCAGCCTGACCTATGTGGCGCTTGACGATGCGGGCAAGCCGCGCAAGATCGCCAAGCCTTGACTGCTATTTAATCAATAGCTTCCAGTGCCCGCCAGGTATGCGCAAAAGGCATATTTGATGACAAATAGTTAACTCCAGGCCTTTCTTTTATCAACCAGGGGCGTTCGCATGGCTTCAAGCGCGTGGCAGCAAGTTGGCCAAACCATCGTCGCCGAGTTTTCAGACCTGCCCGACGCCGCGCAGGTCACGCGAATTTTGCTGCGCCTGACGCTGGCCGCGCTGCTGGGCGGCTTGCTGGGCATCGAGCGCGAGCAAAAAGGCAAGGCCGCCGGCGTGCGCACGCACATGCTGGTGGCCATGGGCGCGGCGCTGTTCGTGCTGCTGTCGCAGCAGGCCGGCATGCCGCCGTCCGACCTGAGCCGGGTCATCCAGGGCGTCATTGCCGGCATCGGTTTTCTGGGCGCGGGCACCATCCTCAAGGGCGACGACCTGGGAAAAGTCAAGGGGCTGACCACGGCGGCCGGCATCTGGCTGACCGCCGCCATCGGCGTGGCCGCCGGCATGGGACGCGAATCGACGGCGGTGCTCAGCACCTTGCTGGCGCTGGCCATTTTTACCCTGATGCCGCGCGTGATCAGGCTGGTGGAAAAACCGGAATCGCGGGTGGTCGATGCCAGCTCGGCCCGGGAAAAGCCATGAAGCTGTCCGGCAAAGCGCCGGCCAGGGCGGCATTCAGTCCTTCAGGCGCTGCGAGGTGAACTCGCCTTCGTAGTCCTTGGCCAGCGACAGCTTTTCAGCCTCGCCCAGCACCTTGCCCGCCAGCTGGAACACGCTGTGCTCCTCGTCCTCAAGGTGGTGGTAAATCTTGTGGTGCAGCGCCTTGGCGGCGACCAGCCAGGCCGGCGAACTGCGCTCCGTGGTTTCCAGTTCCTCGACCAGCTTGTCCATCTCGTGATGCTCGGCAATGCCATGGCGCGACGGCTCCTGCGTCAGGTCATGCGCAATCAGCGGCACATAAAAAAAGCGCTCCTCGGCGGCGGCATGCGCGGCGAGTTCGAGCTTGAGTTCACTGAAAATCGAGTCCCTTTCAGGCGTGTCGCCCTGGGTCAGGATCAACTGGTCAGCCAGGGTTCGCTGCGCGGCGTGGCTGATGCGCAATGCTTCAAAAATGTTCATGCCTTCATTATGGGCAGCGCAGCCGGTCGGCCGGTGTAGGCCAAGGGCGGATTGTGGGGGCCGTTTTTGCAGCGCCTTTATCCGCCATTTTGCTATTTAATACATAGCTGCTTGCGCAGGTGCTGATTGCGCTAGAGCCATAAAACATGCAAAGAAAAGGTTTTCAGCCAACAACGGGCCAAACGCGCTAAATTAGACGCATGAAAAAAATTCTGATCTTCGGCGGCACCGGTTTTGTCGGCACCCAGGTTTGCGAAAAGCTCAACCGGCTGCAATGCCGCGTGACCGTGGCCACGCGCCGCAGCGACAACGCGCGGCACTTGCTGCCGCTGCCGCTGGTGGATGTGGCTGAAATCGACCTGCATGACAGCGCGGCGCTGGCGGCGCTGGTGGCCGGCCACGACGCGGTGGTCAACCTGATCGCCATCCTGCACGGCTCGGAGGATGCGTTTCAGAAAGTGCATGTGCAGTGGCCGCTGACCCTGGTGCGCGCCTGCAGGGCCGCTGGTGTGCGGCGCATCATCCACATCAGCGCGCTGGGCGCGTCGATGGACTCCGCTTCCAGATACCAGCGCAGCAAGGCGCGCGGCGAAGCGGCCCTGCTGGGCTCGGGGCTGGACGTGACGGTGCTGCGCCCCAGCGTCATGTTTGGCGCCGACGACAAGTTCCTCAACACCTTTGCCAGCCTGCAGCAGGTGTTTCCGGTGATTCCGCTGGCCGGCAGCCGGGCGCGTTTCCAGCCGGTCTGGGTCGGCGACGTGGCCGACGCGGTGGTGCGCTGCCTGCAGGACGACGCGACCATCGGCGAAGTCTATGAAGCCTGCGGCCCGCAGGTGTTCACGCTCAAGGAACTGGTGCAGCTGGCCGGCCGCTACGCCGGCATCCATCATGGCCAGGGTCGGCCAGTGATCGCCCTGCCCGATGCGCTGGCGCGGGTGCAGGCCTTTTTCATGGAGCTTGCGCCCGGCGACCCGGTACTCAGCCGCGACAACCTGGACGCCATGAAGACCGACAACGTCGCCACCGGCAAGCTGCCCGGACTGCAGGCGCTGGGCATCACGCCGGCTTCGCTGGAGGCGATTGGCCCGACCTACCTGGGTGCGCGCGGTTTGCGCAGCGGGCTCATGGCCAAGCGCCAGACGTCAGGCCGGTTCTGAGCGGCTTTCTGTTTTCCTTTACCGTCACATTCCAACACCATGCTCAAGCTCTACATCGGCAACAAAAACTATTCGTCCTGGTCCATGCGGCCGTGGGTGCTGCTTCAGCAGGCCGGCATTCCTTTTGAAGAAATCCTGATCCGCTTCGATTCGTTTGACGCGGGCTCCGAATTCAGGCGGCAAATCAGCACCGTCAACCCGGTCGGCAAGGTGCCGGTGCTGGACGACGACGGCCTGATCGTCTGGGACACGCTGGCGATTGCCGAATACCTGGCCGAGCGCTTCCCTGAAAAAAACCTCTGGCCCTCGAATTTTCAGGCGCGCGCCCGGGCGCGCAGCGTCTGCGCCGAAATGCACAGCGGCTTCACCGCCTTGCGCGGTGCCTGCCCGATGAACATCGAGGCCGACCTGGCGGAAACCGGCCAACTGGTCTGGCGCGACAAGCCGGCCGTGCGTGCCGATGTGGCGCGCCTGGTCGCCATGTGGCGCGAGTTGCTGGCCGGGCACCAGGGGACTATGCTGTTCGGCGAATTCAGCATTGCCGACGCGTTTTTCGCGCCGGTGTGCATGCGGCTCAAGAGCTACGCCCTGCCGGTGCCCGACGACATTGCCGCCTACATCGACCGCCTGAGCGCCATGCCCGGCGTGAAAGCCTGGATGGACGGCGCACTGGCGGAAAACGACTTTCGCGAATTCGAGGAACCTTACCGAATCAAGCGGCTCCGCCCCGCATGAAAATCTACATGGTCGGCGGCGCGGTGCGCGACAAATTGCTGGGCCTGCCGGTAACGGACCACGACTGGGTGGTGGTGGGCGCGACGCCCGAAGCCTTGACGGCGCAGGGTTTTTTGCCGGTGGGCAAAGACTTTCCGGTGTTCCTGCACCCGCAGACCCGCGAGGAATACGCGCTGGCGCGCACCGAGCGCAACAGCGCGCGCGGCTACCGGGGATTCGAGGTCTATGCCGCGCCCGAAGTCACGCTGGAGCAGGATCTCGCGCGGCGCGACCTGACTATCAATTCGATAGCTGCTCCGGCACACCCGGACAGCGCAAAAGGCCTGTTCGAGCCTGATTTTGACGCCTTGGTCGATCCCTACGGCGGCCAGCGCGACCTGCAGGCCAAGGTGCTGCGCCATGTCACCGACGCCTTTCGCGAAGACCCGGTGCGCATCCTGCGGCTGGCCCGGTTCGCGGCGCGGTTTGCCGATTTCTCCATCGCGCCAGAAACCCTGGCGATGATGTGGGAGATGGTGACGGACGGCGAAGTCGATGGGCTGGTGCCCGAGCGCGTCTGGCAGGAACTGGCGCGCGGCCTGATGGAAGACAAGCCCTCGCGGATGTTTGATGCGCTGCGCGCTTGCGGCGCCCTGCAACACCTGCTGCCCGAAGTCGAACGGCTGTGGGGCGTTGCGCAGAGCGCTCAATACCACCCCGAGATCGACACCGGCATTCACCTGATGATGGTGCTGGACATGGCCGCGCAACTGGGTGCGCCGCTGCCGGTGCGCTTTGCCTGCCTGTGCCACGACCTGGGCAAGGGCACGACGCCCGCCGACGTGCTGCCGCGCCACATCGGCCACGAAGAGCGCAGCGCCAAACTGCTGAAAGACGTGTGCCAGCGCCTGCGCGTACCTAGCGAGTGCCGCGAAATCGCCGACGTGGTGGCGCGCGAGCACGGCAACATCCACCGCAGCGGCGAATTCAGCCCGGCCGCCGTGGTGCGCCTGCTGGAGCGCTGCGATGCGTTTCGCAAGCCCCGGCGTTTTGCCGACATTTTGCTGGCCTGCGAATGCGATGCGCGCGGCCGGCTCGGGTTTGAACAAACGCCCTACCCGCAGCGGCCCCGGCTGCTGCAGCTACTCGCGGCGGCGCAAAGCGTGGCAACGGACAAGGTGGCCGCCGAGGCCATGGCGGCCGGCCAGAGCGGACCGAAGATCGGCGAATGGATTCACCAGGCGCGGGTGGAAGCCGTCAGGCAAAGCGCGGCTGCTGCCCCGGCGCCCTGAAACATCAGGAAACGATGTAGGCGGCCGCCGCCGTCGAAAACAGCTTGCCGTCGGCGCCCAGAAACTCCATGCGCGTGCTCGCCACGCGCGAGCCGAGCCGCAACACCTCGGCGCGCAGCTCGAAGTGGTCGCTGATGCCGGGGCGCAGGTAGTCCACGCGCAGGTCAATCGTGCCGAGCTTGTGAAAGCGCTGCAGGCGCTGCGCCGGGGTTTCGTCCATGTGCCGCGCACCGATGGCCGCCATCACCGCCAGCCCGCCCATCGCGTCCAGCCCGGCGCTGATGACGCCGCCATGAATGCGGTTGTAGGCCGGATGGCCGATGAGTTCGCGGCGCATGTCGATGCGCGCGATGACCCGGTCGGCCTTGAGCGACGTGATCTTCAGGCCAAGCAGCTGGTTGAAGACGATTTTTTCTTCGAAGATGGCCTTGAGTCCGGTGATGAACTCTGCTTCAAATTCTGGCGCGGGCGCTGCGGGATGGGTCGGTATTTTGGTCATGGCCTGCATTGTCCGGCAGCGCACGCCCTGCGCGTTTTCCCCAAAAAAAACGGCACCCGAAGGTGCCGCCATGCGCTGTCGGAGCCTTGGCGGCCCCGATGGTCAATCAAAGACGATTACTCGGCTTTCGTGGCAGCAGAAGACAGCGCGGTGATGTTGGACTCGACCAGTTGCGCGGCCTGCTTGGCGCTTTTCTGGGCGGTTTCGACGGCGGTGTTGCCGGCGGTAATGGCCGACTTGATGACAGCGACGGCCGCTTCGGAACCGGCAGGCGCATTCTTCAGCGACGTTTCGAGCAGTTCCGTCACGGTTTTTTGCGATTCGGCGCTGGTGGATTCGAGCGTCTTGGTGAACTCGGCACTGGCGCCGGACAGGATTTCATACAGGTGACGGCTGTACGAAGCAGCCTTTTCAGCCATTGGCTTGACCAGCTCCGATTGCAGGGACAGCAGCTCTTTGGGATCCTTGATCTCGCTCAGGGCTTGCAGGTGGCTGATGGACTCGCCAAGCAGCGCCTTGGAAGCGGCCATGTTCAGTTCAACCAGCTTTTCAAAGCTGGCAAACGCTTTTTCCGACAAGCCGGCAAGGGCTTCCACGCTGGATTTTTGCGTCGCGATGAGTTGGTCGTTGGAGTAGTTCATGGTGGCATCCTTGGTTAAGGTTGAAAAAATGGTGCAGTGCAGCAATTAAACCATCGCCCATCCCCGAATGCAAGAATGTCCCTTGATTGCAGTTGGAATTAGGGAACATTCTCCAATTTTCGGGCCGCAGGAATCAACGCTGGCCTGCCGGCAACCGACCTGGGGCGCAGGCTGATTTCCCTCAAGGTTAGACTTTCAAAATGACAAACAGCGAACCACGCTGCATCCCGGCACCAACACGCCATGCTGCTTGAATTCCTGACCAGCCGCCGGCTCACGCTGCTGCACGGTCTGCTGGCCATGGCGGGGCTGGCGGTGTATGTCATCGCGTCCCACGCCCGGCACCAGCGCAGGCATCCTTCGGCGGCCATCGCCTGGGTGGTGTCGCTGGCGCTCATGCCTTACCTGGCGCTGCCGCTGTACATCCTGTTCGGCAGCCGCAAGGTGGTGCGTGGCGCACCGGCGCGAAGCACGCCCGCCTTGTGCCTGAGCGCCAACCCGTCCAGCGCGCTGGCGCCGCGCTTCCAGCATCTTGCCGCGGCCATGGGCCTGCCGCACGCGGTGTCCTGCCGGCAGCTGGCGGTGCACCAGGACGGGCGGGAAGCCCTGGATGCGCTGCGCTCGGTGATTCAGGGCGCCGGCTCCACGCTCGACGTCTGCACCTTTCTTCTGGGCCGCGACACGCTGGGCCGTGAAGTCATCGACTTGCTGGTCCGCCAATCCCGCGCCGGCGTCACGGTGCGCCTGCTGATCGACGGCATCGGCGTGTACCTCGGCGGGCGGCCCGACCTCAAGCCGCTGTCGGCGGCCGGCGTGCGGGTGGCGCTGTTTGTCTCGCCTTTTCGCTCGCCGCTGCCCGGCCGCACCAACCTGCGCAACCACCGCAAGATGGTGATTGCCGATGGCCAGCGCATGTGGTCGGGCGGACGCAACCTGGCGGCCGAATATTTTGTCGGCGACCTGGCCTGCACGCCGCAAAAAATGCCCTGGATCGACCTGAGCTTTGACTTGCAAGGCGATCTGGCCCGGCAGGCGCAGCAGCGCTTCGACCTGGACTGGGCTTTTGCCACCCAGGCCCGCCGGCCGGCGCCGCCCCTGGCAGAGTTCGCGCCGCCCGCCGAGGCAGACGGGGCGCAACTGGTGGCCAGCGGCCCCGACCAGGCCGAGGACACGCTGTATTCGCTCTTGATTTCGAGCTGCTTCACGGCGCGCAGCCGCATCCTGGTCGTCACGCCTTACTTTGTTCCCGACGCCACGCTGCTGATGGCGCTGACGCTGGCAGCGCGGCGCGGCGTTGCTGTCGATCTGGTGCTGCCGCGCCAGTCCAACCACCGCCTGGCCGACATGGCGCGCCCGGCCGCCCTGCGGGACATGTCGGCGGCCGGCGCCCATGTCTGGCTGGCCGAGGCCATGATCCATGCCAAGGCCGTGGTGATCGACGGCGAGCTGGCGCTGGCGGGATCGGCCAACCTCGATGAGCGCAGCCTGTTCCTGAACTACGAGCTGATGATTGCCTTTTTCAAGCCTGCCGACGTGCAGCGCTTTGCCCGGTGGATCGAGCAGCAGCGCGCCGCCGCCACGCCTTACCAGGCGCACGCTCCGCGCGCCCTGCAGGAATTCGGCGAAGGCCTGATCCGCTGGCTGGCCTTTCAGCTGTGACTTGCATGCAAAGCTGACGGCAGCCTGACGGCCACAGGTTTTTGGAGCGCGAAATTTTTGCAATCCTTACACCACCAAGTTTCAACTTGCTGCGCGCTTTGTTCCCTATAGTTCGGCCACGGCTGGGCACGCAAGCGCCCGCCGGGAGGAGCGCCACCAGCTCAAACACCTAAAAAAACCAGGCAGGCAAAACATGCCGGCCGCCTACATTCCAGGAGACAAGCCATCATGTGGCAGCAAATATACGACCCCTTTGGCAACATGTTCATCTCGACGCTGCTGGCCGCGATTCCGGTGGTGGTGATGCTGGTGTGCCTTGGCTTTCTTCACATCAAGGCGCATATCGCGGCCGGCCTGGGCCTGATCGCGGCCATTCTGGTGGCGGTGTTTGCCTACGGCATGCCGGCGGACATGGCCGGCCGGGCTGCCCTGTATGGCGGCTTCACCGGCTTGCTGCCGATTGGCTGGATCGTGCTGAACATCATCTTCTTGCAGCAGCTGGCCGAGCAGAACGGCAGCTTCAAGATACTGCAGGACTCGCTCTCGGGCATCACCGCCGACCGCCGGCTGCAGCTGCTGCTGATCGCCTTTTGCTTCGGCGCGTTTTTTGAAGGCGCTGCGGGCTTCGGCACGCCCGTGGCGGTGACCGCCGGCATTTTGATCGGCCTGGGCTTTTCGCCGCTGGCTGCGTCGGGCCTGTCGCTGATCGCCAACACCGCGCCGGTGGCCTTCGGCGCGCTGGGAACGCCGGTCATCACGCTGGCCAAGGTTCACGGCTACGACCTGATGGAAGTCACCGCCATGATCGGCCGCCAGCTGCCGCTGTTCTCGCTGATGGTGCCGTTCTGGCTGATCTGGGCGTTTGCCGGGCGCAAGGCGATGATGGAAATCTGGCCGGCCATTCTGGTGACCGGCCTGTCGTTCGCCATTCCGCAGTATTTGGTCAGCAATTTCATCGGCCCCGAGCTGGTGGACATCATCGCCGCCATCGTCTCCATGGTCTCGCTGGTGCTGTTCTTGCGCGTCTGGCAGCCCAAGAAAATCTGGACCTCGCCGTCGCTCAAGGGCCACGACGTCAGCGCGCATGAAGCCAAGCCACCAGCGCCCATCGTCATTCATGACCGCGCCGCGCTGATCCGCGCCTGGACGCCGTGGGTGATCTTGTCGGTGTTTGTCTTCGTCTGGGGCCTGCCGCCGGTCAAGGCCTGGCTCAACAGCATCTTCGCGCCCTCGTTCCCGATGGCCGGACTGCACAACCTGATCGAAAAAGTGCCGCCCGTGGTGCCGACACCGCACAAGGAATCGGCCGTTTACGTGCTCAACCTGCTCTCAGCCACGGGCACCGGCATCCTGATCTCGGCCATCATCAGCGCGCTGATCATGAAGTACAACCCGATTGAAATCGCCAAGACCTTTTTCCGCACGCTGTGGCTGGTGCGCTATTCGCTGCTGACGATTGTGCTGATGCTGGCGCTGGGCACGCTGACGCGCTACTCGGGCACCGACACGACGCTGGGCCTGGCGTTTGCCAACAGCGGCGTGTTCTATCCGTTCTTCGGCACGCTGATGGGCTGGATCGGCGTGGCGATGACCGGCTCGGACACCGCCTCGAACGTGCTGTTCGGCGGCATGCAGCGGGTGGCCGCAGAGCAGCTGGGCCTGTCGCCCAACCTGATGGGCGCGGCCAACAGCTCGGGCGGCGTGATGGGCAAGATGATCGACGCGCAGTCCATCGTCGTCGCCTCGACCGCCACCAAGTGGTTCAACCACGAAGGCGACATCCTGCGCTACGTGTTCATCCACTCCGTCGTGCTGGCCTGCCTGGTCGGCCTGTTTGTCAGCCTGCAGGCCTATGTCTGGCCGTTCACGCTGATGGTCGTGCATTAACCACGCAGCAGGCTCAAGCGCCTGGGGATGTGCCGCGCTGAATGCGCCACTGCCTTGACAAAAAAGCCGCCGTCGAATTCCGACGGCGGCTTTTTTCATGGCCCGGCAATTGCTATCAATTAATGAGCTACTCACGCCCGCTGTGCTTGCGTAAACAGCACTTTTTACGCAAAAACCGGCAAGAAATGCTTCAGAGGCTTGAAAAATCCGGCCGGCGCTTTTCCATGAAGGCGCTGAAGGCCTCGCGCGCGGCGGGTTCGTGCAGCATGCGGCCAAAGCTCGCGCCCTCTTCGGCCATGCGCTCGGCGACCATGCCGGCGTTTCCTTTTTTCATCAGGCGCTTGGTTTCCAGCAGCGAGGCCAGCGGCTTGGCGGCCAGCTTGAGCGCCTGGCGCTGCGCCAGCGCATTGGCCTCGGCGGGCGGAACGATGCGGTTGATCAGCCCCATCTCCAGCGCCGTCTCGGCCATGAAGGGCTCGCCCAGCAACAGCGCCTCGGCGGCGCGCGGGTAGCCCATCAGTTGCACGGCCAGAAAGCTCGACGCCGCCTCGGGACACAGGCCCAGGTTGACGAAGGGCATGGAAAACGCCGCGTTGTCGCCGGCATAAATCAGGTCGCAGTGCAGCAGCATCGTGGTGCCGATGCCGACCGCCGGACCGCACACGCTGGCGACGATGGGCTTGGGAAAGCTGCTGATGCCGCGCAGGAAGCGAAACACCGGCGCGTCGGACGTGGCGGGCGGATTGTTCAAAAAATCGCCAATGTCGTTGCCGGCCGAAAAAATGGTTTCATGGCCCTGGATGACCACGGCGCGCACGGCCGTGTCGTGGTTGGCCGACTCCAGCGCATCGGCCATGGCGTCGTACATGGCGGCGGTGATGGAGTTCTTGCGCGCCACGCGGTTGATCGTGAGGGTCATCACGCCGGCATCGACATGGGTCAGGATGTCGGGGGGGGTCTGAAGGTTGGAAGTCATAGGCCTGGAGGATAAAGGATTCAAGTCAACGCGCGCAGCTTCAGACCCGCTCGAAGATGCCGGCCGCGCCCTGCCCCATGCCGACGCACATCGTCACCATGCCGTATTTGAGTTGATGGCGGTGCAGCGCATGGATCACCGTGGCGGCGCGAATCGCCCCGGTGGCGCCGAGCGGATGGCCCAGCGCAATCGCGCCGCCCATCGGGTTGACCTTCGCCGGGTCCAGGCCCAGCGTGTTGATGACCGCCAGCGACTGCGCGGCAAACGCTTCGTTCAGCTCGAACCAGTCGATGTCGTTTTGCGTCAAGCCGGCATAGCGCAGCGCGGCCGGGATGGCCTCGATTGGGCCGATGCCCATGATTTCGGGCGGCACGCCCTTGGCGGCGTAGCTGACAAAGCGGGCCAGCGGCTTGAGGCCGAATTCCTTCACCGCTTTTTCGCTGGCCAGGATCAGCGCGCCGGCGCCGTCCGAGGTTTGCGAACTGTTGCCGGCCGTGACCGAGCCGCGCGCGGCAAACGGCGTTTTCAGCTTGGCCAGGCCTTCGAGCGTGGTGTCGGGGCGCGCGCCTTCATCAAGGCTCACGGTGCGCGTGGTGGCGATGACTTCGCCGGTTTCCAGGTTGGCCGTGCGGTCAGTCACTTCGACCGGCGTGATCTCGGCGCTGAACTCGCCGGCCTGCTGGGCTTTCAGCGCCTTCATGTGGGATTCATACGCAAACTGATCCTGTGCCGCGCGCGAGACTTTCCATTGCTGCGCGACCTTCTCGGCGGTCAGGCCCATGCCGTAGGCAATGCCGACGTTCTCGTCGTTGGCGAACATGGCGGGCGACAGCGACGGCGAGTTGCCCGACATTGGCACCATGCTCATGCTTTCGGTGCCGGCGGCAAACATCACATCGGCCTCGCCGACGCGGATGCGGTCGGCGGCCATCTGGATGGCCGACAGGCCCGAAGCGCAAAAACGGTTCACGGTGATGCCGCCCACGCTGGTCGGCAGGCCGGCCAGCACCGCGCCGATGCGCGCGATGTTCAGCCCCTGCGGGC
Organism: Polaromonas naphthalenivorans CJ2; assembly: GCF_000015505.1. Lineage (GTDB taxonomy): Bacteria > Pseudomonadota > Gammaproteobacteria > Burkholderiales > Burkholderiaceae_C > Polaromonas > Polaromonas naphthalenivorans. Next base: position 3,685,752 of record NC_008781.1, read on the forward strand.
CTTCGGGAATCGCGCAGCCGCAGATGATGTCCTCAATGGCTTTCGGGTCAAGCGTCGGCACCTGCGCCAGCGCGGCCTTGAGGACGCTGACCAGCAGGTCGTCGGGCCGGGTATTGCGGAAAAATCCCCGGTGCGAGCGCCCGATGGGCGTGCGCGTGGCGGCAACGATGTAGGCTTCCTGGACTTGTTTGGCCATGATTGAGATTCCTTTGATTCTTTTAGCTGTTCCGGGGGCCGGACGGCGTCCAGGCCCATGTAAATTCGCATTCGACGGGCTCGACGCCCGCCTCGTCGGTCACGGTGACGGCTACCGTGACTTCGCCCTTGTCGCTGGCCTGCATCAGGGCTTGCTGCGCTGGCGTGAGGACGGCCACCGCGCGCATCGCACCCGTGGCGCGCTTTTTAAAGACCATCTTCAGTTCCTTCGCCAGCGGAATGCAGTCGTCGCGCACGTTCATGCCGACCACCATGCCGGTGGCGGTTTCGGCCAGCAGGTTCATGGCCGACGCGTGGATGCCGCCGATGTGGTTCTGGACCTTCTTCTCGTTCTTCAGGCCGATTTCGACGCGCCCCCGGCTCATCTGCAGAAAGTCCAGCCCCGCCGTGCCGGTGAAAGGCACGGCACGGCGCAGCACCACGCCTTGATACCAGGTGCGTGCAAACGCCGGCACATCGACAAGCCGGTCCAGCTGGCGCTCCAGCCGGTTGGGAGGGTGATTGACGGTGTTGATTTCGGCCACGTCAGTTGCGGACAGGCTTGCCGGTGCTCATCATGCCCATGATGCGTTCCTGCGTCTTTGGGTGCTCCAGCAGCGCGCAGAAGGCCTTGCGCTCCAGGGTCATCAAATATTCCTCGGTGACCAGCGTGCCGGCATCGACATCGCCGCCGCAGACCACGCCCGCGATCAGGCTGGCGATGTGAAAGTCGTGCGCGCTGATGAAGCCGCCGTCGCGCATATTGACCAGCTGGCCCTTGATGGTCGCCACGCCGTTGCGCCCGGCCACCGGGAACAGCCGGCGCAGCGGCGGGCGGTAGCCCGAGGCGTGGAGCGCGCGCGCTTCGTTCAGCGCGACGAACAGCAGTTCGTCCTTGTTCGGCACGACCACGTCGCTGTCGAGCAAATAGCCCAGCTTGCGGCTTTCCAGCGCGCTGGTGCCGACCGTCGCCATGGCGGCGGCGGTGAAGCCCTCCAGCAGGAAGGGCAGCAAGTCCTTGTTGCTCGATTTGGCCGCGTTCTCGGCGGCGCGGCGCGCAATATAGGCCAGCCCGCCCGCGCCGGGCACCAGGCCCACGCCGACTTCGACCAGGCCGATGTAGCTCTCCATGGCCGCCACGCGTCTGGCCGAATACACCGCCATCTCGCAGCCGCCGCCCAGGGCGAGGCCGCGAATCGCCGACACCACCGGCACGGCCGCATAGCGCAGCTTGAGCATCACCTTCTGCAATTCGGCCTCGACGCCTTCGATCATCGCGGCGCCGCCCATCATGAAGGCCGGCAGCATCGACTGCAGGTCGGCGCCGGCCGAGAACATCTCGTGGTTGGACCAGATCACCAGGCCCTTGTAGCCTTTCTCGGCCAGCTCAACGCCCAGCGCCAGGCCTTCGGCCACGTCGGGGCTGATGGCGTGCATCTTGGTCTTGATGCTGGCGATCAGCACGTCGCCTGCTTCGCCGTTCGCGCCGTCCAGCGTCCAGAGGCGAATCGCATCGTCCTCGTGCAGCGTCGTGCCGGCGGTCTCGAACGCGGGCGCGTTGGCGCCCAGCACATCCTCGGGAAAATGCTGGCGCGCATAGACCGGCAGCTTGCGGCGCGCAATGAACTTCTGGCCAGAGGCGCTCCACGAGCCTTCGGGCGTGTGCACGCCGCCGGCTTCAGCCACTGGCCCGCTGAACACCCAGTCGGGCAGCGGCGCGGTGCTCAGCGCCTTGCCGGCTTCGATGTCTTCCCTGATCCAGTTCGCCACCTGCAGCCAGCCCGCTTCCTGCCACAGTTCGAACGGCCCCTGCTTCGCGCCGAATCCCCAGCGCATCGCAAAGTCGATGTCGCGCGCGGTTTCGGCGATGCTGGCGAGGTGCACGGCGGCGTAGTGGAACTGGTCGCGCAGCACGGCCCAGAGAAAGCGCGGCTCCGCGCCTTCGGCATGGCGCAGCAGGCTCAGGCGCTCGCCGGCCGGCTTTTTCAGCATGCGGCCGACCACTTCGTCGGCCTTGGCGCCGCCGGCCACATAGTCCATGCTTTCCGGGTCCAGCCGCAGGATGTCGCGGCCGACCTTCTTGTAGAAACCAGCGCCGGTCTTCTGGCCCAGGCTTTTGGCCTCCAGCAGCCGGGCCAGCACCGGCGGCGTGCCGTAGATGCCTGAGAACGGGTCTTCGACCTTGCCACTTCCCACGGGGCCGAGGTTGTCCTGCAGCGTCTTGATCACATGCGCCATCGTGTCCAGCCCGACCACGTCGGCGGTGCGGAAGGTGCCCGAACTGGCGCGGCCCAGCTTCTTGCCGGTCAAATCATCCACCACGTCATACGTCAGGCCGAAGGCATCGGCTTCATGGATGGTCGCCAGCATGCCGGCGATGCCGACGCGGTTGGCGATGAAGTTGGGCGTGTCGTGCGCGCGGATCACGCCCTTGCCCAGCGCGGTCGTCACGAAGGCTTCCAGGTCGTCGAGCACGGCGGCTTCGGTCGTCGGCGTGTTGATCAGCTCGACCAGCGCCATGTAGCGCGGCGGGTTGAAGAAATGGATGCCGCAAAAGCGCGGCTTGAGGCTGTCCGGCAGCGCCTCGCTGAGCGTGGTGATCGACAGGCCCGAGGTGTTGCTGGCGACGATGGCGCCTTCGGCCACGAAAGGCGCGATCTTGTGATAAAGATCAGTCTTCCAGTCCATGCGCTCGGCAATCGCCTCGATGATCAGGTCGCACTCTTTCAGAACATCCATGTGTTCTTCATAGTTGGCCTGCTGGATCAGCGCCGCATCTTCAACCACACCGAGCGGCGCGGGCTTGAGCTTTTTCAGGCCCTCGATGGCCTTGCTGACGATGCCGTTTTTCGGGCCATCCCTGGCCGGCAGATCGAACAGCACCACCGGCACCCGGCAGTTGACCAGATGGGCGGCGATTTGCGCGCCCATCACGCCCGCGCCGAGCACGGCGACTTTCTTGACCTGGAAACTTGACATGGATTTCTTTCTGGATGTGTCTGGTTTGGGACGCCGAACTCAAGCCAGCGCGGCGTCGGTGTCCATCAGCGCCCGGCTGCCGCTGCGCGCGGTGCGCATCAAGGTGGCGGTCTCGGGGAACAGCTTGGCGAAGTAGAAGCGCGCCGTCTGCACCTTGCCGAGGTAGAACGGGTCGGGATTGCCAGCAGCGATTTCGCGCAGCGCGGTTTGCGCCATGCGCGCCCAGAAGTAGCCAAACACCAGGTGGCCGGCCACGCGCAAATAATCGACCGCCGCCGCGCCCACTTCATCCGGGTTCTGGAAACCCTTGAAGCCCAGTTCGGTGGTGAACTTGGTCATCTGGTCGGCCAGATAGGCCAGCGGGTTGATGAACTCGGCCATCTTCTCGTTCACGCCTTCCTCGGCAATCAGCGCGCCAATCAATTTGCCAAACTTCTTCAGCGTCGCGCCGTTGTTGCCCAGAATCTTGCGGCCCAGCAGGTCAAGCGACTGGATGGTGTTGGTGCCTTCGTAGATCATGTTGATGCGGTTGTCGCGCACCAGCTGCTCCATGCCCCATTCCTTGACGTAGCCGTGGCCGCCGAACACCTGCATGCAGGCGTTGGTGGCGATGTGGCCGTTGTCGGTCAGGAAGGCCTTGACGATGGGCGTGAGCAGCGCGACGATCTCGCCCGAGTCCTTGCGCACCTTTTCATCCGGGTGGTAAAGCTCCTTGTCGAGCAGCAAGGTGCAGTAAATCGCCAGCGCCCGGCCGCCTTCGGCATAAGCCTTGGCGGTCAGCAGCATCTTGCGCACGTCGGGATGCACGATGATCGGGTCGGCCGGCTTGTCTTTCGCCTTGACGCCCGAGAGCGAACGCATCTGGATGCGGTCCTTGGCATAGGCCAGCGCATTCTGGTAGGCCACTTCGGTCAGGCCCAGCGACTGGTTGCCCACGCCCAGTCGGGCGGCGTTCATCATCACGAACATCGCGGCCAGGCCCTTGTTGGGCGCGCCGACCATCGTGCCGACGGCGTCTTCCAGCACGATTTGCGCCGTCGCGTTGCCGTGGATGCCCATCTTGTGCTCCAGGCCGCCGCAGTAAATGCCGTTGCGCGAACCGATGGAGCCGTCTTCATTGACGTTGAACTTGGGAACGATGAACAGGCTGATGCCCTTGCTGCCCTGCGGCGCATCCGGCAGCCGGGCCAGCACCAGGTGCAGGATGTTGGACGTCATGTCGTGCTCGCCGGCGCTGATGAAAATCTTGTTGCCGGTCAGCTTGAACGTGCCGTCGGCCTGCGGTTCGGCCTTGGTGCGCAGCATCCCGAGGTCGGTGCCGCAATGCGGCTCAGTCAGGCACATGGTGCCGGTCCATTCGCCGCTGACTAATTTTGGCAGGTAGAGCTTTTTCTGCGCGTCGGTGCCGTGCGCATGCAGCGCCTCGTAGGCGCCGTGCGACAGGCCGGGGTACATGGTCCAGGCCTGGTTGGCCGAGTTCATCATCTCGTAGAAGCACTGGTTGACGACGAAGGGCAGGCCCTGGCCACCGTACTCCGGGTCGCAGCTCAGCGCCGCCCAGCCGCCTTCGACAAACTGCGCGTAGGCCTGCTTGAAACCCTTGGGCGGCGTGACTTCATGGGTGGTCTTGTCGAGCGTGCAGCCTTCCTCGTCGCCGCTGATGTTGAGCGGAAAGGTGACTTCAACGGCGAATTTGCCGCCCTCTTCGAGCACCGCATTGATGGTGTCGGCGTCGATGTCGGCATGCGGCGGCAAGCCCCGCAGCTCGTCGGTGACCTTGAGCACTTCGTGCAGGACGAACTGCATGTCGCGCAGGGGTGGGTTGTACTGGGGCATGGGATTCCTTGGGCGTTGATTGACGTTAAGCGGGTGTGGAAGGGGAAGGTTTCGGCAAAACTTTTGAGGACGCTGGGGCGCTGGAACCGGCAGGCGCTTCGGCGGGCGCGGCCGTGCCGCCATAGCGCGCCAGGATGTTGGCAAAGCCCGTCCTGGCGCGGGCGATGGAATCGGGTGTCTTCAGGAAGCGGGCTTCGTAGTGCAGCGCCAGGATCAGGCCATGGATCTCGAAGGCCACCTGCTGCGCATCGGCATCCGGGTACAGATGACCCGCCTCGCTGGCCTGTACCACGGCCCGGTGCATCGCGGCCAGCCAGGTCCGCACCGAATCGACGAGTGCGTCGCGCACCGGGCCGGGCCGGTCGTCGAATTCAACCGCGCCGCTGATGTAGATGCAGCCCGAATCGATTTCGACCGAGGTGCGGTTCATCCAGTTGGCGAACATGGCCTGCAGGCGCGGCAGGCCGCGCGGCTGCTTGAGCGCCGGGGCAAACACTTCGTCCTCGAACCGCGCGTGGTACTCGCGAATCACCGAAATCTGCAGTTCTTCGCGCGAGCCGAAATGGGAAAAGACGCCCGACTTGCTCATCCGCATGACCTCGGCCAGCGCGCCGATGCTCAGGCCTTCCAGGCCGATGTGGGTGGCCAGGCCGAGCGCCGCCTCGACGATGGCGGCCTTGGTCTGCTGGCCTTTTTGCGGGTTTTTGGACGCACCCGCCTTTCGGGATGAAGGACGGACGCTTTTGACAGGAAGTGGGCTGGCGGACATGGAGTGAGGCAATAAAAGAACGGTCGTTCTATTTTGCCTCAAAACAAGGGCTAAGCTGTGCGTGGGTAAACCCTGAGACAGCCACCCATGTAAAAACCGACCGGTAGGCCTGAAATAATGAAGTTTTCAGGCTCCAGCGCAATGAACACGGGCGTAATCAGCTATTAATTTAATAGCAAAAGCATTTTTACAATGGCCTTGAAACTGGCCGCTCCATCGCTTGAGCGGCTCAATGCGAACGGATCATGGTGCCGTAGGCCTTGTCGGTCAGGATTTCCAGCAGCATCGCGTGCGGCACGCGGCCGTCGATGATGTGGACGGCGTTCACGCCGCTCTTGGCCGCATCGAGCGCGCCTTCTATTTTTGGCAGCATGCCGCCAGAAATCGTGCCGTCGGCAAACAGCTCGTCAATCTCGCGCGCCGTCAGGTCGGTCAGCAACTCGCCGGCCTTGTTCAGCACGCCGGGAATATTCGTCAGCAGCACCAGCTTTTCGGCCTTGAGCACGGTCGCCAGCTTGCCGGCGACCACGTCAGCGTTGATGTTGTAGCTTTCATTGTTCTCGCCAAAGCCAATCGGGCTGATGACCGGAATGAAGGCGTCGTCCTGCAGCGCCTTGACCACGCTGGGGTCGATGCTGACAATCTCGCCGACAAAGCCGATGTCGTGCTCCTTGCTGGCATCGTCCTTGTCCAGCATGGTGAGCTTTTTCGCCCGGATCATGCCGCCGTCGCGCCCGGTCAGGCCGACCGCCTTGCCGCCGGCCTGGTTGATCAGGCCGACGATGTCCTGCTGCACCTGGCCGGCCAGCACCCATTCGACCACTTCCATGGTTTCGTCGTCGGTCACGCGCATGCCCTGGATGAAATGGCCTTTCTTGCCGAGCCGGTTCAGCGCGGTTTCAATCTGCGGGCCGCCGCCATGCACCACCACCGGGTTCATGCCGACCAGCTTGAGAAGCACCACGTCCTCGGCAAAGTCGGCCTGCAGCGCCGGATCGGTCATGGCGTTGCCGCCGTACTTGATGACCAGCGTCTTGCCGTGGAACTTGCGGATGTAGGGCAGCGCCTGGGCCAGGATTTCAGCCTTGTCGCGCGGGCCGATGTGGGACAGGTCGGGGTCGGAGGAAGCGTTAACGGAAGAGTGGGTCATGGTCGTCAGGCCTGGAAGTGAGGAATCTGCAAATTGTGCCGCATGGGCGTGAACATTTTTGTGGCTGCAGCGCCTGCAACCGGAAGCGCTTGGGAATTCAGGAACCCGCCGCGCCCGAAAACCACCTTCGGACCCGGCCGCTTACTCCTTTACTCCGCGCGAGCCTGCGCGGGAATTTTTGCCGGGCAGGCGGTATGCGGAATGTAGCCATGCACCAGCCGCTTCATGATGGATTTCATGACGGCCTCGTTGTTGACGGTGGCGGCCTGGCGGATTTCCGCCAGTATCGGCGCCAGTTCGGGCCAGGCCACGAAATCCTCATGCGCCTTCATGATGCGCTGATGCGCAGTCGGCTCGGGGTTGTCGCCAATCAGCAGTTCCTCGTAAAGCTTTTCGCCGGGGCGAAGGCCGGTGATCCTGATTTCAATATCGCCGTCGGGGTTGTTTTCATCGCGCAGGCTCAGGCCGGACAGTTGCGCCATGCGCCTGGCCAGATCGACGATCTTCAGCGGGCTGCCCATGTCCAGCACAAAGACGTCGCCGCCATGGGCCATGGCGCCGGCTTGCAGCACCAGTTGGGCCGCCTCGGGAATCGTCATGAAATAGCGGGTGACTTCCGGATGCGTGACCGTCAGCGGGCCGCCGTCGCGCAGCTGCTTGCGAAACAGCGGCACCACGCTGCCGCTGCTGCCCAGCACGTTGCCAAAGCGCACCATGGCAAACACGGTGCGGTTCTGGACTTCGGCGCTGTAGGAGCCGTCCGGGGAAACGAAGCGCAGCGACGGGCTGGCCGCCAGTGCCTGCAGCACCAGCTCGGCCATGCGCTTGGTCGCGCCCATGACATTGGTGGGGCGAACCGCCTTGTCGGTGGACACCAGCACAAAATGCGACGTGCCGCTTTCCATGGCGGCCCGGGCCGTGTTCAGGGTGCCGAAGACGTTGTTGAACACGCCTTCGGACGGGTTGCTCTCGACCAGCGGCACATGCTTGTAAGCCGCTGCGTGGTACACCGTGGCTGGCCGGTAGAGATTGAAAATCTCTTTGAGGCGGCCAAAATTTCCGACGCTGCCCAGCAGGGGAATCACTTCCATGGGCAAGTTATGTTCGCTGCACAAGCCCTCCAGCTCGTGGTGAATGGTGTACAGGGCAAACTCGCTGAGTTCGACCAGCACCAGCTGGCGCGGCTTTTCCAGCAGGATCTGGCGGCACAGTTCACTGCCGATACTGCCGCCGGCCCCGGTGACCAGCACCACCTTGCCCGCCAGGTTGCGCGCCAGCAAGGTCGAGTCGGGCGGCACCGGCGGGCGCCCCAAGAGGTCTTCAACGTCGAGTTCCTGGAAATCCTGGATCGTGACCCGCCCCGACGCCAGGTTCACCATGCCGGGCAAGGTACGGACGTGGACCGGCAACTCCCGCAGGCTGGCGATGATTTCATTGCGGCGCGCACGGTCCAGCGCCGGCATGGCCAGCAGGATGTCGGTCACGCCCATGTTCTCCACCGCCTCGGCGACCTCGTCAGGCGCCATGATGTCAACGTCGTTGATGCTTCTTCCGGCCTTGGATTTGTCGTCGTCAATGAAGCCCAGCAGCACGAACTGGCGCGACACCGCCAGCGCGGCGGCGGTTTCAACGCCGGCCTCGCCCGCGCCATAAATCAAGAGCCGGCCCGCCGCATGGTGCGCCTTGCTCGACCAGCCCGCCAGCCAGAACCTGGCCATGGATCGGCTGATGCCCACCAGCAGCAGCAACAGCAAGGGCTGGATCAGGCCCAGGGTGCGCGGCACGCCGTCCCACTTGAAATACAGCAGCGCGACAAAGAACAGCAGCGCATACACAGCGACCGCCTTGGCCGTGGTGGCCAGGGCGGCCATGCCGGTATAGCGAAAAATGGCGCGGTACAGCCCAAAACGCACAAACACGGGAATCGCCAGCAAGGGCGCGAGCAGGTAAACATAGGGCTGCTGCGCATGCGGCAGGCCTGTCTGGTCGATGCGCAGGTAAAAAGCGGCCCACACTGAAACCAGCGTCAGGAGCAGATCCAGCGCGATGACCACCACTCGCTTGGCGGGACGAGGCAGGCCCAGCAAAGGCGTTGCTACTACTCTGGTAAAAAACATGTTGATTTCTTTAGTTAACCGTCAAGAGCCGTCAGGGAACGTACAAAGTCCGTACGCCCGGCCTTGACTGTATCCATCGCCGGCCCCACCAGGGCTGACAAGGCATTTATTCATTCAGCCATGGAATGCCGTCAGTGGGCCACTCCATCGCGCCGAAGCACCTTCACAAATGTCAGCCACAAAATGCGCAGGTCAAACCACAGCGACTGCCGTTGAAGATACTCCACATCCAGCCTGACCTTGTCAGGAATGGGTAACTCGTCGCGTCCGTTGATCTGCGCCCAGCCTGTCAGCCCCGGCACCAGTTCATGCACGCCGAGCCGGGTTCGCAACTCGATCAGGTCATGCTGGTTGAAAAGCGCGGGCCGCGGACCGACAAAGCTCATGTCGCCCACCAGGATGCTCCACAACTGGGGCAGCTCGTCCAGGCTGCTCTTGCGCAAAAAGCTGCCGATGGGCGTGAGGTGCGCCTTGGGGTTGGCCAGCAGGTGCGTGGCCACGGCGGGCGTGCCGACCCGCATGCTGCGGAACTTGGGCATTTTGAAAATCTTGTTGTGCCGCCCTACCCGGTCAGACCAGTACAGGGCCGGGCCGGGCGAGGTCAATCGCACCAATACCGCGACCAGCAATACCGGCACGGCCAGAACAACAGCCGCCGCCAGGGCAAGCAGAAGGTCAAACATTCGCTTCATGGGGCTAGGCCTTGTGCGGCTTTCTTCAATCCCTGGTCCAGGCTCAAGGGCGGTTTCCAGCCCAAAAGCTGGCGCGTTTTGTGAATATCCACCTGCAGCGAACCGCACAGGCGCTGGGCCATGTCCCGCTTGCCCACCAGCGCAGCCGCCTGTTCCAGCCAGCCAGCCGGGACAGGAACCAGGCGCGCCGGGCGATTCATGGCCCGGCCCATGCGGCGAAGCAGTTCCGTGGTGGAAACATCTTCGCCATCGGACACCAGAAAGGTCTGGTTGGCCGCAGCCGGATGGGTCAGGCAGGTCACGATCAGATCAACCAGGTTGTCCAGCGCCACCAGGCTGCGCTGGTTGTGGATGGCTCCCAGGGGCAAGGGCACGCCGCGCCTGAGCCAGCGCATCATGGCGGAAAAATTGGCCCTGACACCCGGTCCGTACACCAGCGGCGGGCGAATGATGACAAGCTCCATGCCGGTTTGAGCCGCAATTTCGCGCAGCCCCTGCTCGGCTTCCATCTTGGAAATGCCATAGGCATCAAGCGGTGCAGGCGCGTCGTCTGCAGTGAAAGGGCGACCCGGCTGCGTTGCCTCGCCATTGACCTTGACGGAGCTGATGAATACAAAGCGCCGGACACCGGCTGCCGCTGCCTGACGAGCCAGGTTCAGCGTGCCCTGCACATTGACGCGGCGGAATTCATCCAGCGGGTTTGCCGCCTTGTCGGCCATGACGTGTACGCGGGCAGCTGCATGAATCACCACCTCAACGTATTCAAAAATATTAACCCAATCCACATTTAGTGAAATATCAGGCACAACAACTTTATCAATGCAAGGAGATAACCGGGATTCAGGTCTGCGCACCACTGCCCGAATGTCATGCACGCCGTCCTTCACAATTCGCTCAGATATGGCCAAGCCAACAAAACCAGTTGCCCCAGTGAGTAGAATCATCGCCGACTTTCAATCATCAAATAATTAATCCTGTCAATTATTTTGATTTCAATTTCAGATTGACTCATGAATGAATAGCGTTCAAGTCCAACCACGCATGCATCAGAGTGATTAGCCCGCATATTTCATTTTCCACTCATTAATTAAAATAAACACTGATAAATTACCATTATTTAATCGCAGACCGGGGAGCAAGAATTCTCTCATAAAAAAGGCGCATTTCCTCAACGACCAAATCCTGTGAAAAGTTCTCATATGCTCGACGCTGTGCAGCCTCACCCATTTTTTTTCGCAAGTTCGTATCCGCATACAGCAGCTTCAATGCCGCCTGAATTTGCGCGATTTTACCTGCCTCATGAAATATTCCAGTAACACCAGACTGCACGGCATCCGTTAATCCATAAATACGCGAAACAATCGCAGGCAAGCCAACCCCCGCAGCCTGTATCGTAGCCAAACTGAACCCTTCCCGATAACTAGGCAGACAAAAAACATCTGCTGCCGACATGTAATTTTCAGGTTGATGGGTATATTCAAGCCGATGGATTCTATCCTTGAATGCTGACCATGACTCCTGCAACTTCGATAGCAAACCTTCTTCATCAGGCCCAATAACAATCAAATGTGCATCTGGCATTGTGCTTGCGATACCCACAAAAGCCTCTACCAGATCAACAATTCCCTTGGCCCGTGTCAATCGCGCCAGGTAAAGAAAAGCCACCTCATTTTCAGCAATGCCAAACTTTTTTCTGATATTTAATCTTTCCACTTCATTCATCTTGAATCTATTAATATCCACACCACTGATAGACCCTTCTCCCAGCACTTCTATCTTTCCGGGTTTGGCGATTTTCTCAGCAATCAGGAAATCGCGTTGCGAAGGGCTATCCGCAAGCAAATGCGTTGCACATGCAGATAAAAGGCGATCCAGCCATTTCAAAGCCAACTTGGCTAGACCCGTCTTGGTGGACCAAACCTGGCCTGTAAAAATATGAACTCTTCTTGGCGTATTAACCAGACGGGCAGCCAGCATTGCCAAAAGTGCTGATTTTGGCATGAGCGAGTGAACACAATCAAACCTCTGAACATAAAACACCCGAACCAGCGAATAGAATGCCAGAATATCTGAAAGAATTGACACTCTTCTTTCGATATTTACGGAAATAAATTTCACCCGATCATTCAACACGCCAATCAATTCAGATTCATCTCCGCTCGAAATCAAGGTAATTTCATAAAATTGGGAAAGTTTGGCGATATGTTCCCGCATGAAAACAATAATGGCAAACGGAACTGTTGCAACAATGCAAATCTTTTTTTTAGTCATTTTAAATATCCCAGCAGTTGCCGAAATTCATGAATGTTGCAGCAACGTCATATTCACTACTGATCTCAAGCCATCCAATGTCAGTCAACCAAAAATCATCAGCATTAATTCAGCAGCAATCTCTCGGCAGACTCATCTACTAATTTTGGAATTATTTCAGGAATGGAAGCTGAGGGCACATACCCTATGGTTTCATATATCAATTTTGAAGAATAATGTGTTTGCCTCGTCAAGGCATTTATACGCTGGATTGTTAACGGCAGCCTCATCCATGGACCAACGATGCCGACCAATAGACGCAGAAGCGTTTCAGGCATAACCCATTTCGGCACCGGAACCCTCATACTGTCTGCAAACGCTGCTACGACGTCCGCAAGAGGACAATCATTGGAAATGATAAATACTCTGCCCTTCGAACGGGAGTCGTTCAAGCATTTGATTAATGCGCCGACAACATCATCAAGATGCACATAGTTAGCAATCGCTTCTTTTCGTCCTACCCGGAAAAAGAAGCCACGCTTTATCATACGAGCCATTGCATGGAATGACTCATTAGGCATTTTGCTGCCGATAACTATTGTAGGTCTCAGTATCGTAAAACTGAACAAAGGTTCTTGCGAGGAAAACTCACGAACCAGTTGATCCGATGCAGTTTTTGTGATTTCGTAAATACCTAAAGGGCTTTCCGGAGATTGCTCATTAATAATACGTTTACGATGGGAATCTGGGCCATCAATACCATAGGCACCAACACTGCTCAACTGAATCCAATGTACAGGCTTTCTATTTTTTTTGATGGACTCGCGCACGGCATCAAGCATCCGCCTGGTTCCACCTATGTGCAATTCAGCCATCAAGGATTCATCTTTGATCTCACCGGCACAATGATAGATTGCATCAACACCATCTACCAACGCCTGCAAATCATCTCCATCCAAAAGCAGATTTCCTTTAACAGCCTTTACAGAAGCCATTGAAAATTCGGATTTTCTAGTTAAAACTGAAATTTCATGACCCATGGAAAGCAATTCACTGCAAAGAGAATTGCCAATAAATCCCGACGCACCTGTAATAGCAATTTTCATACGATATTTTTAAAATACTTAAAATCGCCCAGTCAACATGACAATGCGCAGTAGCACATTATCAATGAAACTCTGTCGCCAGTAAAAATAATTAAATATCAGCAAGAATCGACTCCAGACTCCTTGCTGTGCAGACAAAATTTTATTGACGCAAGCAATTTGAGCCGGCGTCATTGTAGATTTGAATATACGATTAAATTCAGCAATCTGCAAAGATGTTTTATTATGTCGCAATGAACCAAAAAAACGTCGCGTCCTATTGATTGAGTTTTTTACAAATGACGAAGACGCTCCGATGACATTTCCTCCATGCTGCCTGTATTTGATATGCGGGACGCCATCAAAAATTACACAACCAAAAGCGGATACAACCAGGTAAATCCACCAGTCATGAACCAGACATTTTTCTGGCAATTTATCAACAACCAATTTTCTTGCTGGCGGATTTAGGACAATCGTACAGCCTGTTGCGATATTCTGAACCAGGGCATTGCCAAATCCGATTTTTTCTTTTCTATAGAGCGGAGAATATGATAAATGTGCAAGCGAGGCATCTACATATTCAGTTCGACTGCAATACATCCCCGACACACCCTGCCCCAGAAGTTTTAAAGCTCCAGCACCGGCAGAAAGTTTGGACGGCAGCCAAACATCGTCCTGATCTGCGAACGCATAAAAATCAAATCCCTCTGGTGCATTAGAAAGCAAGTTGAAAAAACTTTTAATAAAGCCAATGTTATGCGCCAGATTCAGAACCATATTAGGATATATGGCGGTCAGTTTTTTCAATATGGCTACCGTCGAATCAGACGAACCATCATCACGAACATAAAGCGTGACCGCAATACTTTCTTGATTAAATATACTCTTGATCTGCTCTTCAATATAACGCTCTCCATTATAAGATGAAAGCAACACGGCAACACTCGGGATATCAACCGACCCACTCATATCAAATCTCCGAGGCTAATACGTTAAAGTTTGGCGAAAAATCTCGCGTTACTGCCACATAACAAATTGCCAGAATAGAAAAAAACATTAATGTCAAAAGCACTGGATTTGTTCCACACACGACAAACGCTGCAGTCAATGCGGATGCAAGAGCGACCCCATGAACCCGCCTGCTCCTCCAAATCACGATAAACACAAACGATGCAAAACCAATAAACCAGAGGATGCCAAATTTTCTTATGCTATTTAAATGATCCAACTCAATATTATTCACAAAATCACCAGCCCCCGTCGAGTAAAAAACTGTACCAGCACCTTGCCCTACCAAAAAATATGATGGATTTTCCAAAAACAAATTCAGCAATGAATCCCAGTGGTCAACCCGAGTGACTAATGTACCTTCATCCGTGAACAAGGCATAAATCACTTCATTGAAATAGATACCCATCAGCGTTATAACTACCACAGTTAAAAACAATGCTGAAAAAATCACCACGGACGATTGACGTCGAAGAATCGAAATCCACACAGCCAGAGCAGCGATGACAAATCCCGTTTTCGAGGTTGCAGCCATTAAAGCAGCGAGCAAAATCATGGCCTGGAAAAATCGATTATTCTGTATCAAAAGTATAGTTGCAGGAACGAAGAATAGCGTGGTTTTAAAATAAACCACAGGAAAGTTAATTCCTGAAATTTCGCGAATACCAAAAAAACCTGCCTCGCCCGCACCAAGACTGTCCGCAACAACGTGCGCAAGCGAATTATCAAAATACAGTAACACCCAAAACAAAAGCACTACAACGCCCAGCATCGTGGCGGCCGTAGTAAAGGCAGTGACAATAGTTTCTATTTCATAATTAGAGAAAAAAATAATGAGAATCGGAAAACTTATCAGAGCCAGAATATTTTGGATAACGAGAGCACTTTCTGCCCCCCTATAAAATCCAAGATAAACTCCGATCAATGGCCAGATCACGAATAAAACCAAAATTGGCAGCCTCAAAAATGGAGCAAAGAATACGTCTGGACTGGACAACAAAGTAATCAACAAAACACTCATTAAAATCACAAATGCGAAATTCCTGAGATAAAGAACACCTCCCAGATCAACAAACAAACAAAAGAAGAATAGAAAAAGTATCACAAACTGATCTTTTTTTTCGCTCTTTGCGCCAGGTAAATATCCTGATGTATTTTTTACGGCTATTAATGCATTCACTTTTTCTCTCTCATGTTCTATCAGTTCAATCAACAGCAGGAGCATTTGAGCAGCAACAGCAGAAGAATTTGACCTCCAGATCAGTCTCAGATGGCGAATTACGTTGGGTGGCCTTCATACTCATAGACACGTCAACACTTTTCACAATTTACCATCAACATAATCTACGATAGATTACTTGCTTTATTTTTATAGATCATCAGAAAAATCAAATCCAGACCAACACGTAAAGTCCAGGCAATAGCCGCTCCTGCAAGTCCAAGCGTTTTCATGAGAAGCAACAAGACTGGTATATAGATGACCAATTCCAAAATGTGCAAGCGCGCTGTCGCTCTCGCATCACCCGCAGCTTGAATAGCGGCGAAGGGCACATGAGCAACTCCATTTAAAAAAAGCCCGACTGCCAGTATGCAGACAATTTTCCATGCATGAATCGCAAACTCCTCTCCAAGCCATAGTGCCAAGCCCCATCGAGACCCCAGCATGATCACAAGACAAATAGGCAGCAACACTGCAACCACCATCTTCAGGCATTTTTTATATAACCGTTTTGCTTCTTCCGGATTGGTTGCTGCCAACGAAGCAAGCCTTGGAAACAAGGCTGAAGTCAATGCGCTTGGTATAACCAGTACACGAATTAGCGCTTCAAATGGCACGGTGTAATAGGCCACCAGGCTGGCACCCAGTATCCCGGATATGAAAAATCGGTCAGCCGTCACCATCATTGGGCTGATGATATTTGACACAGTCATCCATGCTCCAAAAGACAATAACTTCTGCATATTATCTTTACTCAACTTAGCCGTCAGCCAGCCGGAGGGAAGTTTCTTGTGAACTTGCCACGCATGCGCAGCCAGGACTAAAATCCGCGCGGCGATCAGGCCGACCACCATCCCTACCAGGGATGGCCCTAGCAGCATGACGCTCAGCGCAGGAACACCAAAATTTGCGGCCCCGAGCACTATTCGCAATAGATTCACCATCCGAAAATCTTCGTATGCCTCCAGAATCCCCCGCAGGCCAGTCGTCACTGTTGTCAAGGGTATCCCGATGGCCGCCACGAGCAAGGCTTGCGAGGTGCTGGACTGCAACGAGGGGCTGACGTTGAGCCAATGTACGGCCAATTGATTGGCTAATGCCCCAAGAAGCAATCCACCCGCCAATCCTGTAGCCGTCGTGAACCAGAGTCCCGTCTTAACCAAGCTTGGCAGGGACTGCTGAAGTCCCGCTGAACGCGCAACGGCCACTTGTTGCGTCAGTGCCCGTCCCAAGCCAAAGTCGAATAAGCTGAAATAGCCGATCAGCGCCCAGACCAGCGTAAGAATCCCGAACGCTTCAACGCCCACATGCTTGATGAGATAAGGGATTGTGACAAGCCCCAGCAAAAGGGGAAGCCCGGTTCCAGCCAGATTCCAGAGCGTATTGCGTCGTAGCGACATAGGCCGCGACTCAGGCTTCGCTCAAACTTTTACCCTGCAAATCCTTGGCAGAAAGTACAGGCTGTGCGATGCCGTGCGGGGCCAGCGGCCATTGAATACCAATAACTGAATCATTCCACGCAATGCAGCGCTCAAACTCAGGCGCATAGTAATCGGTCGTCTTGTACAGGAAATCAGCCGATTCGCTGGTCACCACGAACCCGTGCGCAAAACCCGGCGGCACCCACAGCTGCCGGTGGTTGTCTTCGCTCAGTTCCACGCCCACCCATTTTCCGAACGTCGGCGAACTCTTGCGAATATCCACCGCGACATCAAAGACAGCCCCGCGCGCCACACGCACCAGCTTACCCTGCGGTTGCTGGACCTGGTAATGCAGACCGCGCATGACGCCCTTGACGCTGCGACTGTGGTTGTCCTGCACGAACTGGTGATCGGTCCCGGTAGCGTCGTTGAACGCCTTCTGGTTGAAGCTTTCATAAAAGAAACCGCGCGCATCGCCAAATACCCTGGGCTCGATGATCAGAACGTCGGCAATCGCCGTGGGTATTACCTTCATGGCCGGGGGCCTTCAGCCAGCAGGCGCAGCAAATACTGGCCATAACCGTTCTTCGCAAGCGGCTGGGCGAGTTGTTCAAGTTGCTCTGAAGTAATCCACTTCTGCCGCCATGAGATTTCCTCAAGACAGGCCACCTTCAGGCCCTGGCGATGCTCCAGCGTGGCGATGAAGGAGCCCGCTTCGAGCAGGCTTTCATGCGTGCCGGTGTCAAGCCAGGCGTAACCGCGCTTCATGATCTGCACTCTCAAGCTGCCTTGTTCCAGGTAGAACTGGTTGACCGTGGTGATCTCCAGCTCGCCCCGGGCGCTGGGCTGGATGGACTTGGCAACATCGACCACCTGGTTGTCGTAGAAATACAGGCCGGTGACGGCATAGCTGCTCTTGGGCTGGAGCGGCTTTTCCTCAATGCTGCTGGCTTTGCCGGCGGCATCAAAAGACACGACGCCATAGCGCTCGGGATCGCGCACATGGTAGGCAAACACCGTGGCGCCTTGCGCCTGGGCGTCCGCGCCGGCCATCAGCTGCGAAAAATCATGGCCATGAAAGATGTTGTCGCCCAGCACCAGGGCGCTGGGCGCATTGCCGATGAAGTCCTCGCCAATCAAAAAGGCCTGCGCCAGGCCGTCGGGGCTAGGCTGCACGGCGTATTGCAAATTCATGCCCCACTGGCTGCCGTCGCCCAGCAGTTGGGTAAAGCGCGGCGTGTCCTGCGGGGTGCTGATGACCAGCACGTCGCGGATGCCGGCCAGCATCAAGGTGCTCAGCGGATAGTAGATCATGGGCTTGTCGTACACCGGCAGCAGTTGCTTGCTGATGGCCAACGTTGCCGGGTGCAGCCGGGTGCCGGAGCCGCCGGCGAGGATGATGCCTTTGCGTTGAGTCATGGATTCAATCTCTATCTCTGATTTTTAAAGGATTTCAGCCAGCATGCGGTCCACGCCCTGCTGCCAGGGCGGCAGCTTCAAGCCGAACGTGGTTTGCAGCCGGGTGCAGTCCAGGCGCGAGTTGTGCGGGCGCCGGGCCGGCGTGGGAAAAGCACTGGTCGGAACGGCGGCTACGTCATTTGCTACTATTTTAATAGCTGTTTGCGCCCGTGCTGCTTGCGCAATCACATGTTTTGCATACCCATTCCAGGTCGTTTCGCCGCTCGCAGCCAGATGGTAGAGCCCGGCATCCTGCGGGCACTGCAGAGCCTGGCGAATGGCGTGCGCCGTGACATCGGCCAGCAGTTCAGCGCCGGTCGGCGCGCCCCACTGGTCGTCAATCACCGTGAGGCGTTCGCGCTCCTGCGCCAGGCGCAGCATGGTCTTGGCAAAGTTGCCGCCGCGCGCGGCATAAACCCAGCTGGTGCGCAGAATCAGGTGGCGCTGGCAGTGTTCGGCGATGAGCTGCTCGCCTTCTAATTTGCTCTGGCCATAAACGCTCAGCGGCGCGGGCGTGTCGCTCTCCACCCATGGCCGGCTGCCGCTGCCGTCAAACACGTAGTCGGTCGAGTAGTGCACCAGCCAGGCGCCGAGCTTGCTGGCTTCCTGCGCCAGCATGCCGGGCGCCAGGGCGTTGATGGTGCGGACCAGCTCGGACTCGCTTTCGGCCCGGTCCACTGCCGTGTGGGCTGCGGCATTGACGATGACATCGGGGCGAACGGCTTGCACCGTCCGGGCCAGGCCGGGCAGATCCGCCAGATCGCCGCACAAGTCCTGGCTGTGGCGGTCGAGCGCGACGACCTCGCCCAGCGGCGCCAGGCTGCGCTGCAGTTCCCAGCCGATCTGGCCGTTTTTGCCGAGAAGCAGGATTTTCATGCGTCGGCATACTGGGTCTGCACCCAGTCGCGGTAGGCGCCGCTTTGCACATGGGCCACCCACTCGGGGTTGGCCAGGTACCACTCAACGGTCTTGCGGATGCCGGACTCGAATGTTTCCGCTGGCCGCCAGCCCAGCTCGCGCTCGATCTTGCTGGCGTCGATGGCATAGCGCCGGTCATGGCCGGGGCGGTCCTTGACGCTGGCGATCTGCGCGGCGTAGCTGGCGCCGTCCGCCCTGGGGCGCAGCTCGTCAAGCAATGCGCAGACCGTGCGGACAATCTCGATGTTGGTTTTTTCGTTCCAGCCGCCGACGTTGTACACCTCGCCCAATGCACCGGCATCCAACACGCGGCGGATGGCGCTGCAGTGGTCCTTGACATACAGCCAGTCGCGCACCTGCAGGCCATCGCCATAGACGGGCAAGGCCTTGCCGGCCAAGGCGTTGACGATCATCAGGGGAATGAGCTTTTCGGGAAAATGGCAGGGGCCGTAGTTGTTCGAGCAGTTGGTGGTCAGCACCGGCAGGCCGTAGGTGTGGTGGTAGGCGCGCACCAGGTGGTCGCTGGCGGCCTTGCTGGCCGAGTACGGGCTGTTGGGCTCGTAGCGGCGGGTTTCGGTGAAGGCGGGCTCGTCCTTGCCCAGGGAGCCATACACCTCGTCGGTGGAGACATGCAGGAAGCGAAAGGCCGCTTTGGCCTCTTCGGGCAAGCCGCCCCAGTAGGCGCGCACGCTTTCGAGCAGGCGGAAGGTGCCGACGATGTTGGTCTGGATGAAGTCCTCGGGGCTGTGGATGGAGCGGTCCACATGGCTTTCGGCGGCAAAATTGAGCACTGCGCGCGGCTGGTGAAGCGCCAGCAGGCGGTTGACCAGTTCGCTGTCGCCAATGTCGCCCTGCACAAAGATGTGCCGCGCATCGCCCTGCAAGGAAGCGAGGGTTTCGAGGTTGCCCGCGTAGGTCAGCTTGTCCAGGTTGATCACCGGCTCGCTTGATTGCGCCAGCCAGTCCAGAACGAAGTTGGCGCCGATGAAACCGGCTGCGCCGGTGATGAGAATGGTCATAAAGTTATCGACTTTTGGGTAGGAGGCCGTTTGCCGGAGTTATTGCCATGGGCATCAAGCCTCGGGCATTGCCACTGTATTGTGATTACCGCAACCTCAGGGCCTTGTTGATGCGCATCAACTTCGCGGCACTCGTCTCGCTTGCCGGTGTATTGCGAAAGGCTTGCCGCATAAAGATAAAGAGCAGCAGCGCCAGCCCTGTCGCCAGCGTGGCGCCGATGGCAATCAAGCCTTTTTTGGGCTGGCTTGCGCTCTGGGGCAGTGTGGGCGACTGAACCAGTTGCGCCTCGCTCAGGCCTTCCAGCTGGATTTCAAGCAAGCTGATCTGACTTTGAGCCGCACCCGTTGCGTTCAGCAACTCGGCATAGCCGCGCGCCAGTTCAGTGCCGCTATTGGCACCGCCAGCGCCGTTTGACTCCAGGCGCTTGAGCACGCCGACGGAAGCATCCTGGGCATTTTTGAGCCGCGCCTGCGCTTCGGCCAGTTGGGCTTCAAGGCGCGCCCGCGCACTGCCTTTGGGGCGGCTTTCCTGATAGGTTTGCCTGATGACAGCACTGGCAATGGCCTGCGCCTGCTGTGGCGCATGGCTGGATACAGTCAGCGTCAGCAGCTTGTCGTTTCGGCCCACGACGGTCTTGATCTGCTCGCGCAGCTTCAGGCGGGTATTTTCAAGCGTATCGTCC
Organism: Polaromonas naphthalenivorans CJ2; assembly: GCF_000015505.1. Taxonomy (GTDB): domain Bacteria; phylum Pseudomonadota; class Gammaproteobacteria; order Burkholderiales; family Burkholderiaceae_C; genus Polaromonas; species Polaromonas naphthalenivorans. Next base: position 3,706,554 of record NC_008781.1, read on the forward strand.
CTGGCCAGGCCCATGGCGGCAATGACCGGGTCCAGCACCGCGGCGGTCAGCATCAGGCTGGCGGTAGGCTGCTCGGCCTGAAGCACGGCCACGCTCTGGAAGGTTTGGGGCAGCACGAAACTGATCCCCAGTGCGCACAGCCCTGCCACCAGTGACCCGATGAGTAATAGCTTGAGATTTTCTGCCAGGGTAACCAGGACGTCCAATAGACCCGTCTCCTGCGTGCTGACGACACGGTTTTGTGTTTCTTGCATTTTTCCTACATTCAAACTTCAAGCGGTCAATTGTACGTTGCCGCCTGACCTTTAAATAAGCAAGTATTTATTACTCATGTTACATGGCGAAGGCTGAAGCAAGCCTATCCGCAGAAATTTTTTCTTTCAGCAACTGGCGACATGCCCGGCACAAAAGAAAAGCCGGCCACCAGTTGCGACATATAACCTGCCTGCAAGCTGGCCGGCTCATCACGGATTACAGACAGCAAACTCATTGATTTATTTTTTAAACCAACTCACACGGAAATACTCAAGAAAATGAAAGACAATTGCCGGCCGCCCGGCTCAACGGGACAAGCAATATCAGTTTTTATTCAATAATCCACCCAGCGCAAGCCTGATTGGGATCATCAATCAATTACAATTTGAATTTTCCAGGAAAATACCTCATGACAAAATCAAACGAACTGCAGCAGCAAATCGACGACTACCAAGCCAAACTGAACGAGTTGCGCAAGCAGCAGGAAGCGGAACGCAAGGGCGAACGCACGCAAGCCATCATCTCAGCCAAGGAGTTAATCAAGACTTATGACTTGACGGCTTCAGATCTTGGATTTTCAGGCAAGGGCGCCGCCAAAAAAGTCACGGGCGACAAACGCAATGTGGTCGCCCCCAAATACCAGGATCCCGACAGCGGAAAAACATGGACCGGTCGCGGAAAGTCTCCCGCCTGGTTAAGCGCTCAATTGGCCACAGGCCGCGACAAGCAAGAGTTTCTAATCCAGCACTAAAGAGCGCCTCATTGCAGCGGGTCCGTTGCAAGGCCTGCCGGCGCGGTTTAAAAATGAATCCCGCGCATCATCTGCTGCATTGCCTGCGCTTCGGGTGAGAGCCTGGCCCTTTCACCTTTTTCGCCCGCCTCGCCCTTGGCTGCGGATGAATCCGGAAACATCCGAAAACTGGTATTCATGGCAATCCGGGCAATGCACGGCATCAAGGCATGAAGCACTTCACCGGCTATACCCAGGCGGGTGGCAATTCGCACCGGCTTGAAAATGCAGGCCTGGGCCACCAGGTCGGCGGCTTCTTCGGGCGCCAGGGTGGGCACGTTGTTATACAACTGGGTGGGCGCAATCATCGGCGTTCGCACCAGCGGCATATTGATCGTGGTAAAGCTGATACCCACATCGGCAAACTCGCTCGAAGCGCAGCGTGTCCAGGCATCCAGGGCCGCCTTGCTGGCCACATAGGCTGAAAAGCGCGGCGCATTGGTCAGCACGCCAATTGAACTGATATTGACTATATGGCCCCTGCCCCTGGCCGTCATGCCGGGCAGCAGGCCCATGGTGACGCGCAGGCAGCCAAAATAATTGAGCTGCATGGTGCGCTCATAATCATGAAAGCGGTCATAGCTGGCCTCGACGGCGCGGCGAATCGAGCGCCCCGCGTTGTTGATCAGAAAATCAACGCCGCCATGGTCGGCAATCAGTGCCTTGATGAAACGGTCGCTATCGGCCATGTCGGCAATATCGGCCGAATAAGCGATAAAACGGTAACCCCGGGCTTCGGCTTGCCTGCAGGCCGCGTCGAGTTTGTCCTGGTCGCGGCCGCAAATGAGGGTGGTGGCGCCCGCCTCGGCAAACTTGTGCGCCGTCGCCAGGCCGATGCCGGACGAGCCGCCGGTGATCAGCACCACCTTGCCGCCGACCGTGCCGCGTAGCGAGCGGTCGATGAACAGGTCGGGATCCAGATGCCGCTCCCAGTAATCCCACAGGCGCCAGGCGTAGTCGTGCAGGTTCGGGCAGGCAATCTCGCTGCCCTTGAGCGCGGCCAGTGTTTCGCGGCAGTCAAAACGGGTCGGGTAATTCACGAATGCCAGGATGTCTTCGGGCAAGCCCAGGTCGGTCATGATGGCTTGGCGCATGCGCCGTACCGGCCCCAGCGCCATCAGCCCTTTCCTGACCGCCTTGGGAATGAAGCCCAACAGGGCCGCGTTGATGAACAGGTTCATGCGCGGCGCGTGCGCGGCCTTGCTGAAGATGTCAAGCACATCGCCGACGCGGTAGCCCACCGGATCGACCAGGTGAAAGCACCTGCCGCCGGCGCGCTCGTGGTGGCTGATGCAGTCGAGCGCATCGACCACGAAATCGACCGGAACGATGTTGATCCGGCCGCCCTCCAGCCCGACCATCGGCATCCAGGGCGGCAGCAGCTTGCGGATGCGCTGGATCAGCTTGAAAAAATAGTAAGGCCCGTCGATCTTGTCCATCTCGCCGGTGACGCTATGGCCCACCACCAGGGCGGGGCGAAACACCGTCCAGGGACGCGTGCATTCCTGGCGCACGATTTTTTCGCTCTCGTGCTTGCTCCTGAAATAGGGGTGCTCGCAGTTTTCGGCCTCCTCGAACATGTCTTCGCGGAACACGCCTTCGTACAGCCCGGCAGCCGCAATCGAGCTGACATGGTGAAAATGCCCGGCCTCGATCGCCCTGGCAAACTCCACCGCGCTGCGGGTTCCGCCAATGTTGACGGCGATCTGGCTTTCCTCATCGGCCTGCAGGTCATAGACCGCCGCCAGATGGTAGAAATGGGTGATTTCGCCCTTGAGCTTTTTGCTGTCTTCGGCGCTGACGCCCAGCTTTTTGCGGGTCAGGTCGCCATGCACCGCAACCGCCCTGGCCGCGCCAACACCCCAGTATTCACGCAGCGCCGCCAGCTTGCCTGCGCTTTCCTTGCGGAGCAGGAAATAAACCTTTGCGCCCTTACGCTGCAGCAGCTTTTTGACCAGGCGCTTGCCGATGAAGCCGGTGGCGCCGGTGACGAAATAGTTCATTGAATGCTCCGCATTGGCTTGACCAACAAAAGAGTCATTGTGTTCAGGTCCGCGCACTTCCTCCTTTAGCGGAAACCCGCGAACACAGGCCGATGCGCCAGAGTTCCAGGGGGCGCCTGCCCGGCAGGTCTAGAAGACTGCCCCTAAACACCAGCCAGCCAGGCGCTTACATTGCTGCTGTGTGCGGCGCATTGACCGTACCCTTTTTTCCACCCCGAATCAGGAGCTTTCCATGGTCAAGAAACTGCAAAAAATCAGCGACGATAAAAAAGCCGCACCGCAACTCGCCAGCGCGGTCAAGGACTCGGCCCAGCAAATCTGGCTCGCCGGCCTGGGTGCTTTTTCGAAGGCGCAGGAAGAAGGCAGCAAGGTCTTTGACACGCTGGTCAAGGAAGGCCTGTCCATCCAGCGCAAGACCCAGGCGGCCGCCGAAGAAAAAATCACCGAGGCCACCAGCAAAATGAGCGGCATGGCCAGCGACATCCAGTCCAAGGCCGGCAACCGCTGGGACAAGCTGGAAAATATTTTCGAGGAGCGCGTGGCCAAGGCACTGGGCAAGCTCGGCGTGCCTTCGGCCCGCGATGTCAGCGCACTGGCAGAGCGCGTTGACCAGCTCGACAAGCACATCCAGACCCTGAACGGCCGTGCCGCAGCCGCCCGCGCGCCCGCCAGGCCAGCTGCCAAAACAGCCGTCAAGACCAGGACGCCGCAAGCCGCCCCGCCTGCCGCCAAAAAAGCTGCAAGACCCGCCGTCAAGCGCGCCGCCAAAAAGGTTGCAGGCCCGGCCACCGACACGGCGCAGGGCACGGCGGAATAACTCGCTGCAGTTCTCGGCCACCGGCCTGCTACGCGGTATTGAAAAAAGGGACGGCACGTCCCTTTTTTTGTCGCCCGTGCTCCCAAAATCTTCAGCCGTTGCGCGCCGACTATTGAAGATTTCCCTGCTTCCGTCCGCCCGTACGCTGGGGTAGAGTCAAGCAACACAACCAGCGAGACAAACCATGGCGAAAAAAGCGCCGCGCCGCACCGCAGAACGTATTCTGGAGGTCACTCTGGAACTGTTCAACCGATTTGGCGAGCCCAATGTCTCCACCACGCTGATTTCCGCCGAACTCGGCATCAGCCCGGGCAACCTCTACTACCACTACCCCGCCAAGGACGAGTTGATCAACTCGCTGTTCGACCGCTATGAGCAGGCCCTGAACGAGCTGCTCAATGCCAGCGACGGTGTGCGCCATGTCGAAGATGCCTGGTTTTTCATGCACACGCTGTTTGAACTGATCTGGCAGTACCGCTTTTTGTACCGCGACCTGAACGATCTGCTGAGCAAGAACCGCCGGCTCGAAACCCATTTCCAGGGGGTGCTCAAGAACAAGGCCCGCGCCGTCAGGGCATTGCTCGACGGCATGGGCCGGGCCGGCGCCATGACGATGGACTCGCGCGAAGTCGAGGCGACGGCCACCAGCATGGTGGTGCTGCTGACCTACTGGCTGAGCTTTGAATATGTGCGCAATCCGCGCCATGCGCTGGAGCCGGCCCATGCGCAGTCCGCGCTGCTGCGCGGCGCGCACCACGTGCTGAGCCTGCTGGCGCCCTATCTGGAGCCGGGCGAGCGCAGCCATCTGCAGAGCCTGGCCGCCGCCTACAGCAGCCCGGCAAGCCTGCCGGCCTGAGCCGGACCCGGTTCACGGAGGACAATGGCGAAAAAAATTATCCAAGGAGACAAGTACATGGCCGAATGGAACCCTTTTCCCCACCCCGGCGCCTATGCCTTTGATGCCGCCAGCCTGAAGAAGAACTGGGCGCGGCTGCACCGGGGCGACTGCGAACCTTGCCCCAAAGACGCTGCGGTGCTGCAGGCCTGGGTGCTGTTTCACAACGGCGAGTTCCAGAAAGCGGCCGAAGCCGGCCTGAATGCCGGCGGCGCGGGCATCACGGTGGCCAACAAGGCCACCTGTATTTATGCCAATTACCTGGAAAACAGGGAAAAAACCAAACTCGACCTGTTTCTGCAGGCCGCTGAACGGGCCGGGGAGCAACAGGCGAGCGAGCCGAAAAACGCCAATGCCTGGTACTGGCAGGCCTATGCCCTCGGGCGCTACAGCCAGGGCATCAGCGTGGCCAAAGCCCTGGCGCAGGGCTTGGGCAGCAAGGTCAAGGCGGCGCTGGAGCAGACCATCAAACTATCGCCCCAGCATGCCGATGCGCACATTGCGCTGGCCACCTTTCATGCCGAGGTGATCGACAAGGTGGGCTCGCTGATCGGCAGCATGACCTATGGCGCAAAAAAAGACACCGGCCTGGCGCTGTACCGGGAAGCGCTGGCGCTCAATCCCGGCTCGGCGATTGCCATGACCGAATACGCCAACGGCCTGGTCATGCTCGAAGGCGACAAGCGCATGAAGGAAGCCACCCGGCTTTACGAACAGGCGGCGGCGTCCGAGCCCATGGATGCGACGGAACGGCTGGACGTGGAGATGGCCCGGGTGGAACTGCAGGACTGAAACGCCGGCCCGGCAAGCTGGAACACTCTCTTTTTAATAGCTGTCAATGCACGCCCTGCTTGCGCAAAATGCCTTTTTTATCACTATTTTCATCACCGGGGGCAGCGCACCTGCCCGCAGTAGCGTTCGCAGAACGGGCAGCCGGTCATCGGCAGCCAGGCCGGAATGTTGTAGAACTGCTTGAACGCCACGCCCAGCACGCCCGCGCGGTAAGCCGGGTAGTTGAAGCCCGTGCCTTCCACCACATGGAACGGCACGCCATCCTGCATGAAATCGAGCACGGTGACGCGGTCAAAGTAAGGCTTGAAGGCTTCCAGCTCGGGCGTGTCCGGCGTGATGATGCGCACGGTCTTGCCCTGGTACAGCGAAAAATCCACCAGCATGTCGTCCTGCCGCGCATGGAACTTGCCGACGCCGAACACCGGCATGTACTGGCGGCGCTCGAAACCGTAGATCGACGCGGCCGTGTAGGAGTCGGCCATCAGCACCGTGTCCGGGCTGCTGGCCTGGCGCAGGATGTCGGCGGTCTTGATGCTGCGGACGATTTGCGGATAAATCTTGGCGCTGCGCCAGGTGTCCAGCGTCGTCATGTACAGCCCGACGACCACCAGTACATGCAGGCCGGCAAACAGCGCCAGTCCCTTGGCACAGGCCTTGAGCCTGTCGGCCGGCAGGGCAAACGCCAGGTAGGCAAAACCGAAAGGGTAAAACGACAGCACCCAGTGCAGCCCGATCACCTTTTTGGCCGACAGCAGCGTGAAAAACAGCAGCGGCACGACCACCAGGCAGGCCAGCAGGCGGTGGGATTTCGCAGTGGCCACCAGCGCCTGGCGGTGCTTCACGGCCAGCCAGAGCGCCACCGGCGTGATGAGGTAGGCCATCATGCCGACATACATCAGCGGCTTGCGCCATTCAAACGTCGCATCCTGATTGCGGTTGTACACGTTGAACATGATGTTCGACCAGCCGTGCGACAGGTTGTAGGCGATGTTGATGGCCGCGCCGGGCAAGGCGCAGGCCACCAGCAGGGCCAGGCCCGCCAGCCGCTCGCGCCGGTACAGCAAAAAATACACCAGGTAGGTCAGCCCCAGCACCACCGAGAAATACTTCGACAGGAAGGCACAGCCCAGGAACACACCCGACAAGGCATACAGCCCATAAGCCGCACGGTCAAATTGCGCGCGCTGCTCGGCCCGCATCAGCGCGGCCACCGACAGCACCGACCAGAAAATCAGCGGCGTGTCGGTGGTGATGATGACGTAGAGCCAGTTCAGCGGCGCGAGCCAGAAAAACAGCACCGCCCAGGCCGCGCGCACCCGGTCCAGCGGCCCCAGCGCCCACCACAGCGCCGCGCCCAGGCTAAGCGGCAGCAACACCGCCGGCAGGCGAATCGCCAGCGTGCTGTCGCCTAAAGTGGCGCGCGTCAAGGCAATCAGCCAGCCCACCATAGGCGGATGGTCGGAGTAGCCCCAGTCCGGGTACACGCCCCACCAGTAAAAAAAAGCCTCGTCGCCCGAGATCGGAAAGCTCAGTGCGATCCACAGGCGCAGCAGCAGCGAAGCCAGCCCGGCGCCCAGCAGCCAGCGGCTCAGCGCGGCGGAAGATGCTTGCGGGGAAAAAGCGGAAACGGGGTTCTGGGACATGGAGAAACAAGCAGGTGAACCGGCAGGCCGGCGGCAAAAACCGTCAGGCCAACGGTGGCGCGCAGCAACGCAGGAAAAAGGAAAAAATAAAACGAAAAGCGGCTAGCGAAAGCTGATTTCCCGGGCGATGGCCGCACTATAAAGCAAGGCCAGCACGCCAATCGCCACGGCCAGCCACAGCGTCAGCAGCCGGATCATCACGGTCATGCCCAAAGCGTCACCGGCGCCAGCGCCGTGCAGCACCAGCAAGCCGGTCAGCAGCGCTTCGGTGCCGCCCAGGCCCGCCGGCAAGGCCGACAGGGCGCCGCCCACCATGGCCACGGCATAAAAGCCGGTGGCCGTCGGCAGCCCCAGCGAAAGGCCCATGTCGCGGCAGATCAGCCAGACCGCCACGCCCTGCGCGGCCCAGGCAGCCAGGCTCAGGCTAAACCAGACCAGCGGCCGCACGCTCAGGCAGGCCCAGGCATCACGCAGCCAGCCAAAACGCCCGAGCAAGGCATGCCGGAACCTGAGCAGCGCGCCCGCCGCCAGCAGCGCCGCCAGGGCGCCGGCCAGCAGCAGGCCCGTCAGCCAGGCCGGCGCCCGCTGCAGCACACCCTGCTCCCAGGCCCAAACGGCGGCAGGCAGGCACAGCAGCAGCAGGCACAGCAGGTCGGCCAGCCGCTCGGCGCCAAAAATCGCCAGGCTTTGCCGGGCGCCCAAAGGCCGGTGCGCCAGCATCAGGCCCCGGGCCGCCTCGCCGACATTGCCGGGCGTGGGCGTGAACGCATAGCCCGCCAGGTACAGGCGAAGGCCTTGCAGCAGGCCAAAATGCCGTCCGTGGTGCGCCATCCACAAGCGCCAGCGCAGGCCGCGCAGCCCGTAGTTCAGCAGGCACAGGCCTGCGGCCTGCAAACCCGTCAACGACCACAGGCGCACGATGGACGTGCGCGGGCTGTCGCCCCAGACCAGCAGCGCCGCCGCATACAGCGTGGCCACCGCGCCCAGCACCAGCAGCAGTTGCTTGACGGGCAGCCTGACGGGTGGCGCGCCCGTTTTGCGTGCGCCGCTGTCGGGCTTCAAAACCGGTGGCTCAGGAAGATGGCCAGCCACAGCGCGCCGGCCCCCAGCAGCCAGGCATCGCGCAGCAGGTCGCGCGCCACGTCTTCGCCCCGGCCGCGATGCACCTGGTAGGTGTAGCGCAGCAGCCCGAAAATGACGACCGGCACGGTGTAGAGCAGGCGCTCGCTGTGCTGCAGCTGCGCCTCCGGGCTGGTGGCAAACAGGCTGTAGGTGGTCAGCGTGGCGGTCATGGTGGTGGCGATGAAGGTGTCGAGCAAGGCCGTCGGGTAGTGCGCCATGACCGCCCGCTGGCTGGCTTCGTCCTGGAAGCTTTCGGCCTTGCGCTTGCAAAATCCGAGGTACAGCGTCATGAAAATACCGGTCAGCAGCAGCCAGCGCGAGGGCGGAATCCCGACCGCCACCGTGCCGGCCAGCAGCCTGAGCATGAAGCCTGCGGCAATGATGGACACATCGACCACCGGCACCTGCTTGAGCCGCCATGAATACGCAATATTGAGCGCCACATACAGCGCCAGCAGCAGCAGCAGCGTGCGGTTGCCCGCCGCCAGGAACATGCCGGCCGCCAGCAGCGCGGCCGCCAGCCCCAGCGCCGAGCCCGGCGTGACCGCGCCGCTGGCCAGCGGCCTGTTGCGCTTGACCGGATGCAGCGCATCGCTGGCGCGGTCATGCCAGTCATTCAGGATGTACACCAGGCCGGAGGCGCAGCAAAATGCGGCAAAGGCCTGCAGCACCCGCAGGTCGAGCAAGGCGTTTCCCCAACTCTGGCTGAACACCAGGCCGGCAAACACAAACACGTTTTTAACCCACTGGTGCGGCCTCGTGAGGCGAACCAGCGCGAGCAGGCTTGAAGAAAAGGAAGACATCAATGAAAAAGCAAGAGCATGCAGCCTGAATCGGCTTTCAAGCATAACTGACTGGATCGAGGCCGAAGTTTTTCGCGCAAGACGGATAAAGTGAAGCGCAGGCCCTGTAAAAGGAGAGTGAACGATGGCATCGAGACGATTGAGGCGCCTGCTGGCCGCAGGCCTGGCGGCCGCCGGCCTAACCGGCTGCGCCGACCTGGGCTATTACTGGCAGTCGGTCAACGGCCACCTGACGGTGATGAACGCAGCCCGCCCGGTCAAGGACTGGCTGGACGATGCGCGCACCCCGGCGCCGCTGAAAACCCGGCTGGCCCTGGCGCAGCGCATCCGCCGCTTTGCCGTCACCGAACTGCAGCTGCCCGACAACCCGAGCTACCACCGCTATGCCGACCTGCAGCGCAGCGCCGTGGTCTGGAACGTGGTCGCCGCGCCCGAGTTCTCGCTGACGCTGAAGACCTGGTGTTTTGCGCTGGCCGGCTGCGTCGGCTACCGGGGCTATTTCAGTGAACCGGATGCCCGGGCCGAGGCCGCGCAACTCGCCGCCCAGGGCTTTGAAACCAGCGTTCATGGGGTGCCGGCCTATTCCACGCTGGGCTGGATGAACTGGGCCGGCGGCGACCCGCTGCTGAGCACCTTCATCCGCTACCCCGAGGGCGAGCTGGCGCGACTGGTGTTTCACGAACTCGCGCACCAGGTGGCTTATGCGCAGGACGACACGGTGTTCAACGAGTCGTTTGCGACGGCCGTCGAGCGGCTGGGCGTGCAGCGCTGGCTGGATGCGCGGAGCAGCCAGAGCACCGATGAAGCCCGCCAGGCCTATGCGGCGTTTGACGCACGGCGCCAGCAGTTCCGGGCACTGGCGCAGGCCACACGCCGGGAATTGACCGCCATTTATGAACCAAACAAGGCTTTAGTGCACGTCCCACCTGCGCAAGCAGCTCTTAAAATGATAGCAATGCAGAATTTTCGTGAGCGCTATGCGCAGCTCAAGGCGTCATGGGACGGTTATGCCGGCTACGACCCGTGGGTGGCGCGCGCCAACAATGCGTCGTTTGGCGCGCAGGCAGCCTATGACGAACTGGTGCCCGGTTTTGAAGCCCTGTTCGAGCGCGAAGGACGTGACTGGCCACGGTTTTACGGCGCCGTCAAACGGCTGGCCGGCATGCCCAAGAGCGAGCGGCACGCCCTCCTGGAGATCAATCACGGGCCGGCAATTGCCGGGATGGCGGCAGCCCACGCCGGGCAGTAAGCGCCTAGCCGTGAAGCGTGAAGAAAAAAGTCGCGCCAAGCCCGGGTGCGGCCTCTGCCCACAGCTTGCCGCCGTGCCGGTTGATCACGCGGCTGACGGTGGCCAGCCCGACGCCCGTTCCCGCAAACTCCGAAGCCGCGTGCAAGCGCTCGAACGGAAGAAACAGCTTTTCGGCATGCGCCATGTCGAATCCAGCCCCGTTGTCACGCACGAAAAATACCGGCAACCCCGCGGCATCGACTTGCTGGCCGACGCTGATCGTGGCCTGTGGCTGGTGCGCGCTGAACTTCCAGGCATTGCCCAGCAGGTTTTCCATCACCACCCTGAGCAGCGGCTTGTCGCCGTAGGCTTGCAGGTCATTTTCAATCTGCACATTCACCTCGCGCTCGGGCTGGCGGGCGCGCCACGCGTCCAGAATGCCGAGCGCCATTTCCGACAGATCGACCGGCTCGTTGCGCACCTGCGTGCGCGCCACCTGCGCGAGTGACAACAGGTCTTCAATCAACTGGCCCATTTGCGCCACGCCTTGCTGTATGCGGCTCACGTAGTGCCGCATCTTGTCGTTTCCATCGCCCGCCAGCTGCTTGGCCAGCAGGCTGCCAAAGCCATTGATGGTGCTGAGCGGCGCGCGCAGATCGTGCGACACCGAATAGGAAAAGGCTTCAAGCTCCTGGTTCGACAGGCGCAAGGCGGCCTCGATGTGCTTGATCTCGGTCACATCCGCATCAATGCCGACCCAGAAGGCCGCCACGCCCTTTTCGCCGCGCACGGGCGAGGCCCGGTAAGCCATGGTGTGGACGCTGCCATCCTTGCACAAGAGGCGCCGGAGACCGGAGAAGGAATGCTGGTTGGCCTGGGCAAGCTGCCAGTTGGCCTTGGTGTCGGGCAAGTCATCGGGATGAACGGCGCCAAACCACTGCTTGCCGCTCCAGTCCCGCAGGCTGCCGCCGACCAGGTCAAACCAGGCCTGGTTGAAATAGGTCGCGTCGCCGTTCGGGTCCAAAGTCCAGATGACTTGCGGCGCCTGCTCGGCCAGTGCGCGGAACAAGGCCTCCTGGCGCGCCAGCGCCAGCGTGCGCTCGGCCACTTTTTTCTCCAGCCCGGTATTGAGCTGGCTGACCTCATGCAGCAAGCGGACGTTGACAATGGCAATCGACGCCAGTTGCGCCAGCTCGGTCGCGACATACTCGTCCTGCTGGATGAATTCACCCTCGTATTTGTCCGACAGCTGCAGCAGCCCGATGGGCTGGCCATCGCGTCCAGTCAGCGGCACCGCCAGCCAGCCATTGAGCATGCGCTCCCGGTCGGCATGGTTGCCCACGCGGCACCAGTCCGCGTGCTCCTGCAACTCGGTTTGCGCCATGCGCACCGGGCGCGTGCCGTGGCAGCCTTTGGCGTAGATCCCGAAACCGTGGGTCAAGAGCGGCTGGTCGCGGTACTGCGCATACTCGCCGGACAGCGACAGCGCATGAGCGCCCGGCCCGCCTTTACGTTCAGCGGCCAGGCTGACCACCGCCTGATGCGCGCCGATCACACCGCGCGCCTGCTCCGCCAATTCCTGCATCATGCCGTCCAGCGTCAGGTGCCAGGTGATGGCCTGGGCCGCATCGGCGGCGCGCTGCAAGGTGAACAAATGGTCCTGCACCTCTTTTTCAGCCTTGACCTGGGCGCTCATGTCCAGCGCCACCATGAAAAGAGCTTCCTGGCCGGCGTACTGAATCGGCCGGACCACGATATCGGCATTGAAAAGCGAGCCGTCCTTGCGGCGATGCTGGCACGAACCCTGTCGCTTCTGCGCGGCGTCAGCCAGGTAATAGGGCAAACAGCTGCGTTCGGCGTCGGCATGAATGTCCGGCAGCGTCATCGACAGGAACTCGCCGGCCGAATGGCCATAGCCTTCGATGGCGGCCTGGTTGACGGTCAGGAATTTTCGGCTCGCGCGGTCAATCACCCACATCGGCACCGGCGCCGACGCAAACAGGGCCGCATAGCGCTGCTCGCTGTCCACCAGGGCCTGTCCGGCCAGCTTGCGCCCGGTGATGTCCCGCACCATGGCGGTAAACAGCTTGCCTTCGGGCGTATCCACCCGCGAGATGGAAACGTCAACCGCAAACTCCTGCCCGTTGGCGCGCAGCCCGTAGATAGGGACGAGGGAGTCCGCCATGCTCCGCACCGTCGCTCCCGTGGCGCCGAACTGCGCAAGATGCCGGGCATGGGCGTGGCGAAAGCGCCCTGGAATCAGCTTGTCGAGCGGCTGCTGCATGACCTCCTGCCGGCTCCAGCCGAACATTTTTTCGGCCGCGTGGTTGAACAGCACGATGTTTTGCTGCGCATCCACCGTGATGATGGCATCCATGGCGGACTCCAGCACGCCAGCCAGAAGCGAGGCGGTGATGGACGCCTGCATGGGTTTGTCTTCGGGCATCATGACAAGGCGTCGAAGCGGGCGCGCGCACCACCCGTGGCTGCCTCAAGGTTGACGGGGAGTTGACGAGGTGCGCGGAGGTAGGAGTTCATTGAAGCCAGGGGATTGTTTAAATCAAGTTACTAAACTTATGAGTTTTTACAAATTTACCGATTTTTAACTTTTAAGCAAGCCGTTTTTCGCATTTCGCATCATGCCCGGCGGTGCGCGGATGGGTGAATGCCACAGGCTCCCCTGTTTTAAGATGCCTGTTAATTGTGGCTCGCCACCTTGTACAGCAACAACCCGGAGACTCCCGATGGCCGACATCCACCTTGAACGCGAACATGCCCTGGGACTGCAGGAGGCGCGCAGGATCGCCGTTCAATGGGCCGAACAGGTCGAAGTCGAATTCGGCATGGAATGCACCTACGAGAAAGGCCATGCCGGCGACCTCGTCAGCTTCAGCCGCAGCGGCGTTCACGGCACCCTGGCGGTGACGAAAAATAATTTCGAGATCGACGCCAGGCTTGGCTTTCTGGCGGGCGCTTTCAAGGACCGGATAGAAGCCGAGATTGTCAAACACCTCGATGCCCTGATCACGGCGCGCCCTGCAGCCCGCAAGGCTGCGGCCCCCAATAAAACCGCCTGATTTTGTCTGGCCCGCCCCCGTGAGCTACAACCTTGCCCGGTTTGACCTGGTGTCGATTCGCCTGGCCGTGGCCTGCGCGCAGACCGGCAGCCTGACGGCCGCCGCGCGGGACTCGCACCTGGCGCTGGGCGCGGCCAGCCGGCGAATTCGCGAGCTGGAAGCTGCGCTGGGCGACGCCCTGTTTGAACGCCATGCGCGCGGCCTGCTGCCGACCGCCGCCGGGCGCGTCTTCGTCAAGCACGGCTTGACGCTGCTGCAGACCATGGAGCAGTTGGGCGCCGAGCTGGCCGACCTGCGCCGGGGCACCGTGCGCCACATCCACCTGTGCGCCAGCAGCGCGGCCATTAGCCAGTTCCTGCCGCCCTTGCTGGCGCGCTATGGCCAGCTGCATCCGCAGGTGCATATCGACGTGGAAGAGCAGGTGTCCGACGCCGTGGCCGCCACGCTGCGTGAGAGGCGCACCGATGTCGCCGTGTTTGTCGAGGGACCGGACACCAGCGGGCTGGACACGCGGCTGTTTCGCCATGACGAGCTGGTGCTGGTGCTGCCCGCCGGACACCGGCTGGCCGCCTTGACAACGCCGCTGGCCTTTGCCGATGCGCTGGACGAGGAATGGATCAGCCTGACGGCCGGCGCGGCGATGCTGCAACAGCAGCAGCAGTCGGCCCTGGCCGCTCACCGGCCGTTCAAGCTGCGCATGCAGGTGCGCAGCTTTGATGCCGTCTGCCACATGGTGGCCTCGGGCCTGGGCATTGCCATCTTGCCCAAGGCGGCCTGCCTGCCCATCGTCAAGGCCATGAAGATCAGCTGGCGCCCACTGGCCGATCCGTGGGCGCAACGCCGCCTGCTGGTGGCCTGCGCGCTGGGCCAGCTTGACGCGGGCATTTTGTCGCTGGTGGATTTCCTGGTCGAGCCTTCGCAAAATGCGAACGCCCGCACGGCCAAACAGCAATAGACGGCGCACTCCTGCGGCGGCACACTGGCCGCCATGCACACCGAAGACCCCTCAACCCCCTCCCCCGCCCCGGGTCCGCTGGCCGGCCTCAAAGTCCTGGAACTCGGCCAGCTGATTGCCGGCCCGTTCGCCGCCAAGACGCTGGCCGACTTTGGCGCCGACATCATCAAGATCGAGCCCCCCGGCGCCGGCGACCCGCTGCGCAAGTGGCGGCTGCTGAAAGACGGCACCTCGGTCTGGTGGCAGGTGCAGTCGCGCAACAAGCGCTCGGTCGCGCTGGATTTGAAAAACCCGCAGGCCCAGGCCATCGTTCGGCAGCTCGCCAGCGACGCCGACGTGCTGATCGAGAACTTTCGCCCCGGCGCGATGGAAGGCTGGGGACTGGGGCCCGACGAGTTGCTCAAGCTCAACCCGCGCCTGATCATGCTGCGCATCAGCGGCTACGGCCAGACCGGCCCCTACCGCGACAAGCCGGGATTTGGCGTGGTGGCCGAGGCCATGAGCGGCCTGCGCCACCTGACCGCCGAGCCCGGCCGCGTGCCGGTGCGCGTCGGCGTGAGCATCGGCGACACGCTGGCCGCGCTGCACGGCGTGATCGGCATTTTGCTGGCGCTGCAGGAGCGCCAGCGCTCCGGCCAGGGCCAGGTGATCGACGTGGCGCTGTACGAGGCGGTGTTCAACTGCATGGAAAGCCTGCTGCCCGAATACAGTGCGTTCGGCGCCGTTCGCGGCCCAGCCGGCAGCGCCCTGCCCGGCATCGCGCCCAGCAATGCCTACCGCTGCAAGGACGAGGGCTATGCGCTCATTGCGGGGAACGGCGACAGCATCTTCAAGCGGCTGATGGCCACCATCGGCCGGCCTGAAATGGGCGCCGACCCGCAACTGGCCGACAACGCCGGCCGCGTGGCGCAGGTGGACAGGATTGACGAGGCCATCGGCCAGTGGGCCGCCGAGCGCACCGTGGACGAGGTGCTGGCGGCGCTGGACCAGGTGGCCGTGCCGGCGGGCCGCATCTACACCGTCGCCGACATCGCCGCCGACCCGCATTACCGGGCGCGCGGCATGCTGGGCGAGGTGCAAATGGACGACGGCAGCCTGCTGGCGGTGCCCGGCATCGTTCCCAAGCTGTCGCGCACGCCGGGCAGCCACCGCCGCAACGCACCGCAGATCGGCCAGGACACCGACGCCGTGCTGCGCGAGATGGGCCTGTCGCCCGAACAGATCAGCACATTGAAAGACCAGGGCATTGTTGCCGGAGGAACCCCATGACCGCTAAAAAACGCATTTTTTTCAACGAAGTCGCCACCCGCGACGGCTTCCAGATCGAACCCGGTTTTATTCCAACCGACGACAAGGTCGCGCTGGTCGATGCGCTCAGCGACTGCGGCTACGCCAAGATCGAGGTCACGTCCTTCACCTCGCCCAAGGCGATTCCGATGCTGCGCGACGCCGAGGAGGTCATGGGCCGCATTCGCCGCGCGCCCGGCGTCGAGTACACCGTCTTGGTGCCCAACCTGCGCGGCGCCGAGCGCGCGCTCGAATCACGCGCCGACGAACTCAACCTGGTGATGTCGGTGTCCGAGACGCACAACCTGGCCAACCTGCGCATGCCGCGCGAGAAAAGCTTTGCCGCGCTGCTGGACGTGATTTGCCATGTCGATGGCAAAACGCCCATCAATGTGTCGCTGTCGTGCTGCTTCGGCTGCCCGATGGAGGGCGAAGTCGTGCTGGACGAAGTGCTGCGCTGGGGCGAGCGCTTCGCCGGCCTGGGCGTGCGCGGCCTGACAATCTGCGACACCACCGGCATGGCGCATCCGGCGCAGGTCAGCCGCATGGTGGAAGTGCTGCAACAGCGTTTCGCCGACCTGCAGCTGACGCTGCACTTTCACAACACGCGCGGCATGGGTCTGGCCAATGTGCTGGCGGCGGTGCAGTCCGGCATAACCCGCTTCGACGGCTCGCTGGGCGGCCTGGGCGGCTGTCCGTATGCGCCCGGCGCCAGCGGCAACGTGACCAGCGAGGACGCCATCCACATGCTCGATGCCATGGGCTACGACACCGGCATCGACCTGTCGAAGCTGCTGGCAGTCGCCCGGCAGTTGCCCGGAATCGTCGGCCACGACGTGCCCGGCCAGGTCGCCAAGGCCGGCCGCATCATGGACCTGCATGCGCCGCCGGCCTCTGTGGCCGAGCTGCGGGAGCAATTTGCATGATCGGCCACCTTGACCACCTGGTGCTGACTACCGCCGACGAAGCGGCCTGCGTGGACTTCTACACCCGCGTGCTGGGCATGGCGCTTGAAACCTTTGTCGGCGGCACGCCGCCGGTGGCGCGCAAGGCGTTCAAATTTGGCGCGCAAAAAATCAACCTGCATGTCAAGGGCCGCGAGTTTGAACCCAAGGCCCATCTGCCGGTGCCGGGTTCGCTGGACCTGTGCTTTCTGGCGAGTATTCCGCTGGCAGAAGTGATCGCCCGGCTGGCGCAGGCGCGCTGGCCGGTGATCGAAGGCCCGGTCTTGCGGACCGGCGCGACGCAAAAAATCCGCTCGGTGTATGTGCGCGACCCGGACCTGAACCTGATCGAAATTTCCGAGCTGGCCTGAACGCATTCCAACTATTAACAGGAGACAACCATGACCCTTATTTCCCGCCGAACCCTGATCACCGCCGCCGGACTCGGCGCGGCCGCCTGGCTCAACCCGGTGCGTGCGCAACTCGCCGGCAAGCCCCTGACCCTGATCGTTCCCGCAGCGGCCGGCGGCACCACCGACATTGCCGCGCGCATGCTGGCCGAGCCGCTGGGCAAGATTCTGCAAACCTCGGTGGTCGTGGACAACCGCAGCGGCGGCAACGGCAACATCGCCGGCCAGATGGTGGCGCGCGGCCCGGCCGATGGCTCCAGCCTGCTGGTGCAGTACTCGGGCTACCAGTGCATCACGCCGCTGATCCAGCCGGTGCCGGGGTTCGACCCGGCCACCAGCCTCAAACCCATCGCCCACCTGATCGACGCGCCGCAGTTGCTGGTGGTGCGCGCCAATTTTCCGGCCGACACCTTTGCCGAGTTCCTCAAGTACGTCAAGGCCAACCCCGGCAAGGTCAACTACGCCTCCAGCGGCAACGGCTCGCTGCAGCATGTGACCACCGAGCTGCTGAAAGACCTGACCCACACGTTCATGACCCACATTCCCTACCGGGGCACCGGTCCGGCGCTCAACGACCTGCTGGCTGGCACGGTGGACTTCACCATCACCACGCCGCCGCCGCTGCTGCCGCACGTGCGCGCCGGCAAGCTCAAGGCGCTGATGGTGACCGGCCGCGCGCGCCTGCCGGCGCTGCCGAATGTGCCAACGGCCACGCAAGTCGGCGTTCCGCTGGTGGCGTCCTCGTGGTTTGCGGTGTATGGGCCTGCCAGCCTGCCCAGCGAGTTGCAAAATCGCCTGTCGCTGGCGATCAAACAGGTGGTGGAGTCGGACAACTTCAAAAAGCGCGCGGAAGACCAGGGCGCCAAGGCCGTGGTCATGAACAGCGCGGAGCTGGCCACGCTGGGCGCCAATGAACGCAAGATGTGGGAGCGCATCGTGAAGGTGGCCAATATCAAGGCCGACTGAAAGGGTCGGGTGCGCAAGACACTATCAAATTCATAGCTGGTAGCACCCGTCCTGACTGCGCAAGAAGCCTTTTTGATTCAAATTTTTCTCAACCCAACTCGTTGATCAGGTCGATGTACTGCTGCATCGCGGCCTCCTGCGGCGTGCCCTTGAGCTTGCTCCAGGCATCCCATTTGGCGCGCGCCACCATGTCGCCGAAGCCGGGTTTTTTGTCAAGGTTGTCGCCGGCGCTGCCCTGCTTGTAGAGGGCGTAGAGTCTCAAGAGCGTCGCGTTGTCGGGACGCTCGCTGAGATCCTTGGAGTTGGCCACGGCCTTGTCAAAGGCGGCTTTCAGGTCTGACATGGGAAATGCTCCGTTCATGGTTGAGAAGTCGGCTCCCAAAGCAAAGGCTTCGGGTAACTGCCGGTTATCTTAGCCACAAGTTCCCCGCAAAATGGGCACCAGACTCCAGTCCGGGGCGGTGTTGCACAGGGGAATAGTTGATGGTCACACGCGTTGCAAGTCCTTCGGCAGCCAGGAAACCAGCCCCCAGGCGGCCCAAAAAATCCATGCCGGCCGCACCACCGCGCTACCCGCATCCGCCCGACGAGCGCATGAGCAAGGTCGATACCGCCTGGCTGCGCATGGACAACCAGGCCAACCTGATGCAGATCATCGGCGTGTGGCAGCTGGCGCCCGGCGTGAAGTACGCGGCGGTGTGCGAGCGCATTGAAAACACGCTGGTCAGGTACGACCGTTTCCGGCAGTGCGCGGTGCAGGACGCTACCGGCGCCTCCTGGGTGGCCGACCCCGGCTTTGACCTGGCCCACCATGTGGTGCGGGAAAAGCTGCCCCGATCGGCCAGCGGCGATGAACAGCGCGCCTTGCAGGACCGCGTGGCCGAACTGGCCGGCCAGCGGCTGGACCGCGCGCGCCCGCTCTGGCGGTTTCACCTGATCGAGGACTACACCGGCCCCGACGGCGTGCGCGGCAGCGCCATGATCCTGCGCCTTCACCACTGCATTGCCGATGGCGTCGCGCTGATCGGCGTGACCCTGTCGATGGTCGATGGCGGCGCCCCGCCCGCAGAACCGGCTGCGACTGCGCAGGACGCCGTGCCGCAGGGCGCGCAGGCATGGGTGGTCGAGACACTGCTCAATCCCTTCACCCATCTGGCAGTGAAGGCGCTGGACGCGCTGGGCGACGGCGCGGCGCGCTCGCTCGGCCGGCTGAACCCTGCCGGCCAGGGGCCGGGGCTGGAGCAAGGCGTCGAGGCCGGCGTGAAAGCGTCGCTGGACATGGCCCGGCTGCTGCTTCAGGTGGCCACCGATTCGGCCGCGCTGGCGCTGATGCCCGACGACTCGCCAACCCGGCTCAAGGGCAAGTCCGGCGGCATCAAGAAAGTCGCCTGGTGCCCGCCGATTCCGCTGGACGAGGTCAGGGCGGTCGCCAAGGCGCTGGGTTGTTCGCTCAACGATGTGCTGCTCAGCTGCATGGCGGGCGCGCTCGGCGAGTACCTGAAGTCGCAAGGCGATGACGTGGCCGGCCAGGAAATCCGCGCCATGGTGCCAGTCAACCTGCGGCCCCAGGAGCCCAGCCTCCGGCTGGGCAATCACTTTGGCCTGGCGCCGCTGCTGCTGCCCATCGGCATGGTCAATCCGGTCGAGCGGCTGTACGAAGTGCGCCGGCGCATGGCCGCGCTCAAGGGCAGCTACCAGCCGCTGCTGGCCTTTGGCCTGCTGGCGGTGGCCGGCCTGCTGCCCAAACCGGCGCAGGACATGATGCTCGGCATCTTCTCGAAAAAAACCACGGCGGTGATGACCAATGTGCCGGGGCCGCGCGAAAAGCTCAGGTTTTGCGGCGCCACGCTGGAGCAAAGCATGTTCTGGGTGCCGCAGTCAGGCGACGTGGGCCTGGGCGTGTCAATATTGAGCTACGGCGGCGGCGTGCAGTTTGGCGTGATCACCGACAGCGCCCTGTGCCCGGAGCCGCAGCGCATCATTGACGAAGTCGCGCCCGAGTTTGCCCGGCTGGCGATGGTGACGCTGATGCTGCCGTGGGACGGGGAATAACGCCCGTATTTCAATCAAATCGCCATTTTGCGCTTTATCCACGGGCACAAGCAGCTATTTTTTCAATAGCATCAAGGCTTGAACCGCCGCGAGGCGATCTCCAGCAAGCCGTCAAAGATCAGCGTTTCCACCAGTTCGACCTTGACTGACATGCTGGGCGCCATTTTCCAGGCCGCGCCGCCGGTCATGATGCATTCGGGCGCTTCGCCGCAATGGCGCGTGATGTTGTCCACCATGCGCTGCACCGCTCCGGCAATCGCAAACGTGCCGCCGCTGGTCAGCGCGTCGCTGGTGTTGGTCGGAAAATCGCGCACATCGCCGGTCGGCACATGCAGGCCGGCGGTGCCCGATTCGAGCGCGCGCAGCATGATGCCGTGGCCCGGCAGGATGATGCCGCCCAGGAATTTGCCCGAGGCATCGATGGCTTCGACCGTCACGGCGGTTCCCACCATCACCACCAGGCAGGGTTTACGGATGCCGCGCGCCAGCAGCCGGTGGTAGGCGCCGATCATGGCCACCCAGCGGTCGGACCCGAGCCGCGCGGGATGGTCGTAGCCGTTGGTCAGGCCGGCTTCCTGCGGGCTGGAGTGAACCCAGCGCGGCAGCACGTCCCAGATTTCCATCTGCTCGGCCACCCGCCGCTTGATGGCGTCTCCGGCCACGACGCAGCCCAGGATCGCCGAGGGCTCGGGCATTCCGTGCCAGTCGTTTTCGGCCAGCCTGTCGATATTTTCCAGAAACACCGCGCCATGGGCCAGCAGCTTGGCGCCCACCACGGGGGCGTCGTACTGGGCCCATTTCAGGCGGGTGTTACCCACGTCAAGCGCTAGAAAAGTCATGGGGCTGAATTATGAACAGGTTTGCGGCACGCCCGGCGCCTGATGCAGGGGTGTTTTCCCTTGATATCCTGCCCTGCCCTGCCACAGCAGATCGGATCAAATCAGGCCAAACCAGCAGGCGCGCTGGACGGCGGCCATTTTGTTGTCCACCTTGAGCTTGTTCATGGCATTGGCCAGGTGAAAGTTGACGGTGCGCTCGCTGCACGCCAGCATGTCGCCGGTTTTGCGCGCCGTCATGCCCTGAAACGCCAGGTCCAGGCATTCGAGTTCGCGCGGGCTCAGCGGGTTTCTGGCCTGGGCCAGCGCCCGCTTCACCAAAGGCCAGATATTGAGCGCCGACCAGGCCAGCTGCGACGGCTCGGTGCGGTCAGGCCACTGGCGCGCGCTGAACAGATAGCATTCAAAAGCGCGGCCCACGGTCAGCGGAAAGGCAATCCGCACGACGCTTTGAAAGCCATGCGCCAGCCACAGCCTGCGCCAGCGGCCCAGATCACCGAAAGCCGCTCTGGAAATATCCTGCCAGGCCACCAGCGGCGCATCGGAATCCCGCCAGGGCGCGCCGAAGTCTTGGCTGGCGGCCAGGGCTTGCGCCGCTTCCAGCAGCCGTGGAGGATGCAGGGCCAGCACCAGCCGGCTTTCCTGGCCGGCAAAAGGATCGGGCCCCAGGACCACCAGGGCTTCGACCGAGAATTCGCCCAGGGCGGACAGCCAGTCGCTCATGATGCCGTCCAGGCAGACGCTGTCAAAGTTAGCAGGTAGTTGCATGGGTAGTAATCAGGGAGAACGGGGACAATGGTTAAAAAGGTAAGTAAACGTGATTGATCCATACGCATGCTCTGGCTGAACATCCGATGTTGAAAATCCGCCATACCGCACGGCTGTTACAGCATGCACCATGGCGCTGGACATTCGCGCCTCTGGAGCCGATTTTGCATGCGTCGCCGTGGCGCCTGCGGCTGCTGGGCCTGACAGCCATGCTGGGCCAGCCCCTGTTTGGCTGGATATGGTCGAGCTGGCTGGTGCAGCCGTATGAAAATCCATGGCTGCGTGGCCTGATGAGCCTGCTGGCCGGGCTGCTGCTGTTGCCTGCGATGAGCCGGGATTTCTCAAACCCGAAAACCCGGCTGCTGGTCACCCTTGTGATGTGGGTCGAGATTCCCTTTTTTTTCAGCTGGATGTACCTGTGCAACAGCGGCAGTGCGGCCTGGCTGGCGACGGTCTGCGCCATGATTGCGTTTTACTACCACCTGACCGACTGGCGCATCGCCACGGCCGGCATTTTCAGCGCAGTCCTGCTGGCGTGGGCGCTGTTTGTCTGGCTGATGCCCGATCAGCTGTACTGGAATGCGGTTGATGCGATGGTCATTCTCTTCAGCTGGAGTTGTGCGCTGTTGCTGGGCCTGTCATCGGCCAACCTGCGGCGCGACCAGTTGGTCCACACCCTGGCAACCATGGGCATCATGGCGCACGAGTTGCGCACGCCCCTGTCAACGGCCGCGCTGATCGGGGACGCCGTGCAGATGGAAGTGCAACGCCTGCCGGCGCATCCGCGAGCCGCGAAACTCGACCAGCTGAGCCAGCGCCTGCATGCGCTGGTGCGCACCATGAACCACCAGATCGACACCCAGATCGCCAATGCCAGGCTGCTGCAGCTGCCGCGCTATACCGAAGAGGTCTGGGCGGCCACCCTGGTCCATGATGTCACGTCAAGCTATCCCTACGCCTCCATCCGCCAGAAGGAGTGTGTCAGCGTGGTCATCCATGAGAATTTCAATTTTTGCGCGTCTTCCAGCCAGTTTTCCCAGGTGCTGGGCAACCTGATAAAGAACGCCTTGCATTCCCTGACCGCCGCTGACTCGCCCTGCCACCCCGGCGCGCTGCGCATCGAGGTGGATTGCGTGCAGGCCCGTGGCCGCATCGTCGTGTCGGATGACGGCCTGGGCATAGCCCCGGCCTTGCTGCCGTATATCTTCAAGCCCTTTTTCTCCAGCAACCGCAGCACCGGGCACGGGCTGGGCCTGGCTTTTTGCCAGCAGGTGGTGCGCAGCGCAGGTGGCATCATCAAGGTCACGTCAAACCATGGCGCGGGGGCAGCCTTTACGATAATCCTGCCCGTCGGGCCTTGCTGAGCACCAGCGATGAGTCATTTTCAATTTTCCTTGACCAAGGCTCCAGCCATGTCCTTTACCCTTTATCGCCGCCCCGGAGGCCTGGTTTTCCTCGATGATGACCGGGACTATCTTGAAATGCTGGGCGAAGTCATGCCGCCCGACTGGTTCGTGCGCCTGTTTTTGCGGCCCATCGCCTGCATCGAGCTGCTGCAGCAAGATTGCCAGCTCCGGGATGCAGACGCCTGGAGCCAGCAGCAAATCGTCAACCGCTGGCGTGAAGGCGCCTTGCTGATTCCGCAAATCCTGCAGTACTGGCGCGGCGATGGCGCGGCCCGGTTTGCGCTTGCGCAGGTCGCCGTGGTGGACTACGCCATGCCGGCCATGAGCGGGCTGCGGATGCTGGGCGAGCTGACCCAATGGCCGGGTTCGCGCATTTTGCTCACCGGCCGCGCCGATGAGCAGCTTGCGGTGTCGGCCTTCAACCGGGGGCTGATCAACCAGTTCATCCCCAAGCAGTCCCCGGAGCTTCGCCTGCGCCTGATCGGCGCCATCCAGGATCTGCGCCACCAGCCGGACAAGCGCCACCAACAGATCTGGTACGCCACCCTGTCACCGGCCCAGCATGCGCTGCTGGGCGACCCGCTGATTGGCGAGGCGCTGGAAAACCTCATGCGCCAGCAGGGCTGGACAGAACATGTCGTCATCGGCGCGCCGTTTGGCGTGCTCGGGCTGGACGCCCGGGGCAACGCCAGCTGGCTGCAGCTGGAGCCGGAGGAAAACCTGCAGGAACTGGCTGAAATAGCCCTGTCCCAGGGCTGGAATGCAAGCACCGTCGAGGACATCCGCAGCGGCGGCAAGCTCATCGACCTGGAGCTGCAGCTGGCGCTGGGCGACAGCCATCAGCCCCAGCCGCGCGAGTCGCTGGTCATGCGCGGGGATGCCCGGCGTCTTTACGCGGCCATTTTCCCCATCAGCGAGTCGTTCAGCCCGGGCCTGACGGCCAGTTACGAGCGGTTTCTGGCCAGCCATGGCGAAAGGCGCCTGCCCGAGGATTAGCCTCAGACCTGCTCGGTGCGGGCGCGTTTGGCAATCGGCCAGTCCCAGGGCTTGAGGACAGGCGCAAGCTCTTTCGCGGTCTGCTCGATCCGGTCCATCTCGGAGCCGGTCAGCCCGGCATTGAGCGTCAGCCGCACCATGGCCCGGTTACGGCTGGTGGCGGGCGCGCAAAAAATGGCGCCGAAAATCTGGCGCTCTTCCAGATGGTCGCGCAGCACCATGGTGGCCGGCTCGGTGCCGGTTTCCAGCGCAATGATCTGCTGGCTGCCCTGATGGATGGGGTAGCCTATCTCCGACAGGCTGGCGCGCAGCCGGCGCGTGTTGGCATGCAGCCGCACCCGCTCGGCGTCGCTGCGCTTGACCACCTCCAGCGTGGCCGCCAGGCCGGCGATTTCGTGCGGCAGCAGGCAGGAGCTGAAAATGTTCGGGTAGCTGTTGTGCAGCACGTAGTAGCGCAACTCGGCCGGAATGGTGAAAAACCCGGCCCGGCCAGCAAACGCCTTGGCCAGGCTGGCGGTGATGAAGTGCACCCGGTCCGTCAGGCCCAGTTCAGCGCACAGCCCCGCGCCCTGCGGGCCATGGGTGCCCAGCGAATGCGACTCATCGACCAGGATGGTGCAGCCATGCTGCTCGACCACCTCGACCATCTCCCGCAGCGGGCACAGGGCGCCCGTGGTGCTGTACACCGAATCCACCACCACCACGCCGGGTCCGTGGCGGGCAATCATGCGCGAGAGGTGCGCGGGGTCGTTGTGGCGAAATGCATACGCCGGCGCACGCGCCGCACGCACGCCTTCCCATAAAGAGGTGTGGGCCAGGCTGTCAAGATAGACAGGGGTCTGTTCGTCGGCAATCGCCTGCAGCAGCCCGACATTGGCCGAGTAGCCCGACTGGCAGACAAAGCCGTCTTCCTTGCCCACCCAGGCCGCCAGGGAGGCTTCCAGCGTCCGGCACGGGTGCGCATCAAGCAGAAAAACACCCGACTGGATCACGCTTTCATTGCTGTGCTGCAAGCTGGCCATCTGCGCCCGGACGATGTCCGGATTGCCCGACAGGCCCAGGTAATCATTGCCGTCGAGCCGGATCGACTCTGATCCGGGATTGCGCCCGTGCAGGATGGGTTTGCCACCCCACTGGCTTTGCCAGTGGGCCATGAATTTCTGCTCAAACCGCTCGCGCAGGCGCGGCAGCAGAGGTGGGTTGCGGTGAATCCGGGGTTCGAGGCTGGGGTTGTGGTCGAGTACTTGCATGGGGCTGCTCCTTGGTTAAAGAGAGCCCATTGAAAACTTTTTACAAATATTTACGGTATTTACCCTGTTAGAACTGACAGGGTCAGGCCTAAATGATCTCAATCACTCCAAAAACATGCCTGCCGTGTGGTAATGAAATGCACTTTTATTTCTGCATCCAGGGCAAGCCCCGCAAACGCCAGCCGCCCAGACGGCCGCGCTGCGCCTGCCCGTCAGCGTCGCCTTCAAAGCCTTCAAGGATGTTGTAGGCCTCCAGCCCCAGTTCCGTGGCCCGGCGGGCCGCAGCCACGGAGCGCACACCGCTGCGACACAAAAACACTACTTTTTTGCCGTCGGGCACGGCCGCTTTCAGTTCCTCGTCAAAGTTGGCATTCAGCGCCATGCCCGGCCACTGCTTCCAGGCCAGTGCCACGGCGCCCGGCACGAAACCCACCCATTCGCGTTCGGCATCGGTGCGCACATCGACCAGCACCGCATCGCCCGACTGCAGCCATTGCCAGGCCAGCGGCGGCGCAATGTCGCCGGCATAGCCGGTTGCGGGGCGCACCTGCGTCCCGGAAACATCGAAAGAGGGATCGGTTTTCATGAAAACTCCTGTCATGGGTAAAGTGAAAGCCCGACTGCCCTCCCCGCTCAGGGCGCGGCGTCAAGCCTGAAAATAAGTGTATTGCGTCAAGCCTGCGCAGGCAGGCAAGGGGGAAATGCCGGCAATGCCCGCGCAGGCGTGCAAAATCAGGCCGACCGAACCACCTTAACCACCTCGCGGAGACCTGATGTCCTCAAAAGCTGCCGATACCCCTTCCGCGCCGGATGCGCCCGCCAGCAAGGCCGAACGCAAGGCGCTGTCCGATCTGATCTCCCGGTGGCAGCCTCCCCTGGCAGAGCCCGGCGCAAACAACAAGAAAAGCAAGGCCTGCAGCCTGGACGATTTCGACCCGGCTGCCAAGCCGTTCTCGACCGGCGACAAGGAACGCGACAAGGAAGCGGTCGAAGCGCTGGCCATCGAGCTTGACACGCTGCAAAACCTGTTTTACGCCGACCGTCGCCACAAGCTGCTGGTCATTTTTCAGGGCACCGACACCTCGGGCAAGGACGGCACGCTGCGCGGCGTGTTCAGCCGCATGAGCCCGCTGGGCGTGCATACGGCGGCCTGGAAAGCGCCCAGCGAGGACGAGCGCGCACGCGACTACCTGTGGCGCATCCATCAAAAATTGCCGCCCGCCGGCGAGATCATGATCTTCAACCGCAGCCACTATGAAGACGTGCTGGTGCCGCCGGTCAACGGCTGGATCACGCCGGCGCAAACGGCGCAGCGCTACCAGCAGATCAATGATTTTGAACGCCTGCTCAGCGAGACCGGCACGGTGATCCTGAAGTTCATGCTGCACATCAGCTTCAAGGAGCAAGGCGAGCGGCTGCAGGAGCGCATTGATGACCCGACCAAGCGCTGGAAATTTGCGCTGGGCGATCTGGACGCGCGCAAGCAGTGGAAGCAGTACCAGCAGGCGTATGAAGACCTGCTCAATGCCACCAGCACGCCCTGGGCGCCCTGGACGGTGGTGCCGGCCGACTCCAAGACGCACCGCAACCTGATGATTGCCACGCTGGTGCGCCAGAGCTTGCAGCAGCTTGACCTGCGCTACCCGCCCGATGACCCGGCGCTCAAGGGCCTGAAGGTCACCTGAAAAACCGAAGGCTTGCAGGCGGGCCAGGCACCGCCGTCCAGCCTTGGTTTAAAGCATTTTCAGCCTTTTGCGCAATACCAGCATGCGCAAGCAGCTATACTTTTAATAGCCAATTCTATTGCCAGTCAATGCCCGCCGCCCAGATAGGCCGCCCTCACCGCCGGGTCGTCGCGCAGCTTGTCGGCCTCGCCATGCACCGAGATGCGGCCGTTTTCGAGCACGTAGCCGTAGTCGGCCACCTTCAGCGCGGCGGCGGCAAACTGCTCGACCAGCAGCATGGTGACGCCGCGCGACTTCAGGTCGGCAATGATGCGGAACACCTCTTCGACCAGAATCGGCGCCAGCCCCATAGACGGCTCGTCGAGCAGCACGATCTCGGGGTTCAGCATCACGGCGCGCGCCATGGCCAGCATCTGCTGCTCGCCGCCCGACAGCGTTCCGGCCAGCTGCATGCGCCGCTCCTTCAGGCGCGGAAACAGCTCCATCGCGCGTTCCAGGTCGCCCTGCACATCGCCCTTGGGGCGGCTTCCGGTCAGGCGCGGAAAGGCGCCCAGGATCAGGTTGTCGGTCACGCTCATGGTGGCGAACACGCGCCGGCCTTCGGGCGAATGCGCCAGACCCTGCTTGGCGATGGTGTAGGACTCCAGGCCATCGATGCGCTTGCCGTGCAGGTTGATCTGGCCGGCGGTCGGCTTGATCATTCCCGAGATGGCGCGCATGGTGGTGGTCTTGCCGGCGCCGTTGGAGCCGATCAGCGTGACCACCTTGCCCTTGGGCACTTCCATCGAAATGCCGTGCAAAACCTGCACCTTGCCGTAGCCGGCCTCTAAGTTCTTGATACTCAACATGCTTGTCTCCTTCGCTTATGCCGCCGTGCCGCCGAGGTAGGCCTCGATGACCTTTTCATCCGCCTGCACGTCGGCCGGCTTGCCCTCGGCGATTTTCTGGCCGAAGTCGAGCACCGACACCGTGTCGCACATGCTCATCACCACGTCCATGTGGTGCTCGATCAGGATCACGGTGATGCCGTGGTCGCGGATCTTGCGGATGATGGTGACCAGCTCCTTGATGTCGGGCGCGGTCAGGCCGGCCGCCGGCTCGTCGAGCAGCAGCAGTTGCGGGTCCAGCGCCAGGGCGCGGGCGATTTCCAGCAGGCGCTGCTTGCCGTAAGGCAGGTTGCGCGCTTCCTCGGCGGCCAGATCGGCCAGGCCGACAAACTGCAGCAGGCCCATGCCGCGCTGAATGGCCGAGCTTTCCTCGCGCTTGTAGCGCGGCGTGTGCAGCGCCACATCAACGATGTTGCTGTCAAACGTGTGGTGCAGGCCGACCTGGACGTTTTGCAGCGCCGTCATCTCGCCGAACAGCTGCACGTTCTGGAAGGTGCGCGCAATGCCCGACAGCGCGATGTCCGACGACGTGCGCCCGACCACCGAGCGGCCGGCAAAGTCGATGCTGCCGGCGGTCGGCACGTAGATGCCGGTCAGCACATTCATCATGGTGCTCTTGCCCGAGCCGTTCGGGCCGATCAGGCCGTGGATGGTGCCGCGCTGGATGCGCAGATCGACCTGGTTGATGGCCTTGAGGCCGCCGAACTGCATCAGTATGCCCTTGGCCGTCAAGAGGTCGCTGCCCTTCTCGCCAGCACCGGCGGCCACCGAAATGGCGTCCTTGCCCGTGTCAGCGCCGGCCCGGCTCAGGCCTTCAGGCGCAGGCTTGCGGACATGGAACAGCGCGCGCACAAAGCCCACGATGCCGTCCTGCAGGTAATACACGACAAACAAAATCATCAGGCCAAAGATGCTCAGCCGCCAGTCGGTGATCGACTCCAGCCAGAACGCAAAGCCGGCCAGCGCCATCGTGCCAACCACCGGAATCGCCATCGCCCTGGGCGTGGTGATCTTGCGCGCCACGCCGACGATGGCGCCCACCAGCATCAAGACCGCCAGCCCCGAGGCGACGATCCGAAACAGCTCCAGGTCGTCGAGCAGCTTGGGCAGGATCACGATGATGGCCGCGCCCAGCAAGGCGCCCGAGCGGGTCTTGCGCCCGCCCATGATGACGGCCAGCAAAAACAGCACCGTCAGCTCGAAGTTGTAGGTATTGGGCGAGATGTACTGCTCCGAATACGCATACAGGCAGCCGGCCAGCCCGGCAAAACCGGCGCTGATGACGAAGGCATAGACCTTGTAGCGGTACACCGACACGCCCATGCAGTCGGACGCCACTGGGCTGCCGCGCAGCGCCTCGAACGCGCGGCCCAGTTGCGACTTCAGGATGCGGTCCACCACCACCAGCGACACCACCATGAGCGCGAACACCAGCCAGTAAAAGCCGTGTTCATCGAGCTTGTAGCCGGCAATCGATGGCTTGGGGATCGTGATGCCGAGCGGGCCTTCGGTCAGGAAGTTCATCTCGTTGATCAGGATCTGGATGATGGTGCCGAAAGCCAGCGTCACCATCGCCAGGTAAGGGCCGGTCACGCGCAGCGCCGGCAAGGCCAGCAAGGCGCCAAAACCGGCCGTCACCGCAATGCTGGCCGGAATAATCAGCCACAGCGGCGCGCCCAGCTTGAGGAACAGCACGCCGGCGGTGTAGGAGCCGACACCGAACAGCCCGGCATGGCCCAGCGACACCTGGCCGGTGTAGCCGACCACGATATCCAGTCCGTAGAGCAAGATGGCGTAGATCATGATCGTGCCGACCATGTGGATGTAATACGAGTTGCTGGTCATCAGCGGCACGGCCGCCAGCAGGGCCAGCCCGATGATGGCGGCGACAAGGGTCTTGCGGTTCATTCTTCAGACTTTCTTGATCGCGTTTTTACCGAACAGGCCGGCCGGCTTGAAAGCCAGCACCAGCAGCAGCAGGACCAGTCCGGGGACGTCCTTGTAGCCGGTGGACAGGTAAAAGCCGGTGGTGGTTTCGGCCACGCCCAAAATGATGCCGCCGACGATGATGCCCATGCCGCTGGTCAGCCCGCCAATGATGGCGACGGCAAAAGCTTTGAGGCCCAGCACCGAACCCATGGTGGCGCCGGTCAGCGTCAGCGGCGCGATCAGCGCGCCGGCAAAAGCGGCGGTGGCCGACGACAGCGCATACGAAAAGGTGATCACCAGCCCGGTGTTGATGCCCATCAGCTTGGCGGCGTCGCGGTCGTTGAAGGTGGCGACCACGGCCTTGCCGTAGATGGTCTTGCGGTTGAAGAACTCGACCGCCAGCATCATCAGCACGGCGCCCGCCACCACCAGGATTTCCATCGGCAGCACATTGGCGCCAAAAACCTTGAGCGGCGACTCGGGCAGCGGCGAAGGAAACTTCAGGTCGTCGCGGCCCCAGATGTTTTCGGCCACGTTCTTGAAAATGATGCCCAGCGCAATCGTGGACATGATCCAGCCGAACTCGCTCTTGATCTTGATCGCCGGGCGCACGCCGATGCGCTCCACCAGGCCGCCCTGCAGCAGGCCGAACACAATCACCAGCGGCAGCATCAGCCAGTAATTGACGCCCATGTTGACCAGCGTCAGCCCGACCATGGCGCCCAGCATCAGCGCGTCGCCCTGGCCGAAGTTCAGGGTGTCGGACGTCTGGAACGTGAGCTGGTAGCCGAAGGCAATGACTGCATAGATCATGCCCAGCGCGACACCGCTGTAAATGAGTTGAAGCAGGATTTCCATAAATTCAGTTCCGAAAAAGGGGCTGCAAGCAATAAAAAAGCACCGCGTCGATTGGCGCGGTGCCCGGGGTTTAACAGTCGGTCAACTTACTTCTTGACGCGGATTTCAGAGGCTTTCTTCTGGTCGTCCGCGTAGGCGTACACCACGCGCTGGCCCTTGACCTCGCCGAACACCGGAATGTTGGCGGTGATGGCCTCGTGGTCCTTGGCGGTGAACGGCTTGTTGTAGGTCGTGATCACGCCTTCGACCGGCGTCTTCAGGTCTTCCAGCGCCGCCTTGATCTTGGGGCCTTCGGTCGAGTTGGCCTGCTTGATGGCGGCGGCCAGCAGGTAGATGGAGTCATAGCCCTGGGCCGCCGACACCGGCGAGTCGATGCGCTGGTTCTTCGGGTTGAAGGTTTTCAGATAGTTGATGATGAAGGACTGGCGCTTGGGCGTCGTCGGCTCCTGGATGAAGGTTTGCGGCATGCGCGCGCCCTCGCCGCCCGGCCCGGCGTTGTCGATGTAGTTGGCCATGGACAAGGTCCAGCTGCCGACCATCGGCACTTTCCAGCCCAGCTTGGTCATGCCGTTGGCGATCTGCGCCAGTTCGGGGCCGATGCCGTAGGTCAGGATGGCTTCAGCGCCTGCGGCCTTGGCCTTGAGCAGCTGGGCGGTCATGTCCACATCCTTGATGTTGAACTTCTCGGTGGCCACCGCCGTGATGCCCTTGGCTTTCAGCGCGGTTTCCAGGTCGGCCCGGCCGAGCTGGCCGTAGTTGGTCGAGTCGGCCAGGATGGCGACCTTCTTGAAGCCGCGCCGGGTCACGGCTTCCTCGACGATCATCGGCGCCTGGATGCTGTCGTGCGCGGCATTGCGGAAGATGTAGTTTTCAGGCTGGTCCTTGAACTGGGCGGTGATCGCGCTGCCGGTGGCGACGTTGTTCATCACCGGAATCTTGGCTTCCTGGAAGAAGCGCTGCGACGCCAGCGCCACGCCGGTATTGATGTAGCCGACGGTGGCGGTGACTTTTTCCTTGTTGATCAGCTCCTGGGCAATCTGCACGCCGCGCTCGTTCTTGGCTTCGTCATCGCGCTCGACGACCTGCAGCTTGCGGCCCAGCACGCCGCCGGACTTGTTGATTTCCTCGACCGCCAGCCTGACGCCGTCACGCATGCTCACGCCCATCGACGACGAGCCGCCGGTGAAGGGGCCGGACACCCCGATCTTGATCGGGTCGGCGGCAACGGCCAGGCCGGCAACGCTCAAAACTGCTGACGCAACCGCCATTTTGGCAAAACGAAAAGTCATGTTGTCTCCGAGAGTTATAGGGAATACAGGTCGATGCAATGCTGCACACGTGCCGTGCTGCCGGGTGAATTATGAATTTTTCCAATCGCAACAAGTCTCTGTTTTCCCCTACGCATTACTACTGAAATCACTGCTGAATGAAGGCGCGCGATCTTTCGCCTTGACGGGTCGAGCCCATCAAAGGTATGGTTTGCAAACCCGAAAACCGCCGGGCGCAATTCGCGCCTGCAAGCCGTTTCGCCATCCCCGCACGAAAGACCCATGCAGCTACGGCTCAAGATATTTTTGCTGTCGATAGTTCCCATGAGCCTGGCCTTGGGGTCCGTCATCCTGACGGTGCGGCACCAGACCCTGAAGCTGGCCAGGCAGGAACGCGACCTGGTCGAGTCAACGTATCTGGCCAGCAGGGAAGCGGAGCTTCGCGCCTATGTCAAGCTGGCTCAAAGCTCCATCGCGCCGCTGGTGAAAGACGTTTCCACGCCTGGCCGACAGGCCGAGGCGATGGCGATTCTGGCGCGGCTGGAATACGGCAAGGATGGGTATTTTTTCGTCTATGACATGGACGGAAACAACCTCATGCATCCCCGCCAGCCAGAGCTTGTCGGCAAGAACCTCAGGAACCTGAAAGACCCGTTCGGTGACTCGCCCATCCAGAACCTGCTGGCGGCCACGCGCAATGGCGGCGGCATCGTCAGGTACTACTGGGAAAAACCGTCCTCTCATCAAGTGGCCTTCAAGCTGGGCTATGTGGAGCCGGTGCTGCCCTGGGGCTGGATGCTGGGCACCGGCCTGTACCTTGACGACATTGAACAGGCCCTGAAAAGCATTGATGCGCAGGCGCAGCTCAACATCCGGGAAACCCAGGTTCGCATGTACGCCATCGCCATCGTTTCCATCATCCTGATCGGCCTGGCAGGCCTGGCGCTGAACATCAGCGACAACAAGGAATCGAGTGCCAAGCTGCGCCACCTGGCGCAGCGCGTCGTTCATTCGCAGGAGGAGGAACGGGTCAGGGTCGCCCGCGAGTTGCATGACGGCATCGTTCAGGTACTGGTTTCTTCCAAGTTTTTTCTGGAAACCGCACAGCTGCAACTGGAAAACCGGCTTGAGGGCCTGAAAGGCCAGCTCCCGCCGGTGCAGATCATCAGCCCGTTAAAGCGCGGGCTCGAACGGCTCAGTGAAGCCTTGATCGAAGTGCGCCGCATCTCCCATGCCCTGCGCCCGGCCTTGCTCGATGATTTCGGTCTTGGGCCGGCCATCGAGGTGCTGACCAATGAAGTCCGGGAGCAATGCAGTTTCAATCTCCGGTTTGCAACCAGCGGCGAGCCGTGCGCCTTGCCGCTGAGCCAGAGCACGGCGCTGTTTCGCATCTCCCAGGAAACCCTGACCAATGCAAAACTCCATTCGGGCGCAGCCAACGTCCTGGTGGAACTCATCTACCATCGGCGCCATGTCAGCCTGTCGATCAAGGACGACGGCAAGGGCTTCGATGTCAGGCAGATACAGACCGACCACAAGAGCGGCATTGGCCTGCGCAACATGCGTGAGCGCATGGAAGGCCTGGGCGGCACACTGAAGATTTATTCGGATGGCAAGGGCACGCAAGTCCATGCGTCATTGAAGACGTCTCCCGAACACCTCCATTTGAAAAAGCAAGACTATGCAAGAGACGATTCGCCTCATCCTGGTGGATGACCACCCCTTCGTGCGCGACGGAGTCCGCATGCGGCTGGAAGCCACGGACGACATCCGGGTGGTCGGAGAAGCCGGCAGCGTTGACGAGGCCATGCAACTTGCCACCGATCTGGGTGATGAGCGCGCACCGCATATCGTGCTGACCGACATCAGCATGCGCGGGATGAGCGGAATTGAACTGGCCGCCCTGTTTCAGCATCGCTTTCCGGGCATTGATGTGCTGGTTCTGTCAATGCACAACAACCTTGAATATGTCAAACGCGCCATCGAGTCAGGCGCCAAAGGCTATGTGCTCAAGGATGCGCCCGCCCAGGAACTGGTCAACGCGATTCGGGCCGTCCATGCCGGAGAGACCTTTTTCAGCCCCGAACTTCAGCAATACACAGAAGGGTTCCGGGCGTCCAGCGGCGGGAACAGTCCGCTGACGCCGAAAGAATCGGCAACTCTGGCCTGGCTGGCATGCGGCTATTCCAACAAGCAAATTGCCCGGGAGTTGAGCATGTCAGTGCGCACGGTTGAAACTCACCGGCTCAATCTGCGGCGAAAACTGCGCATCACAGGACAGGCAGAACTGGTCAAGTACGCAATCGACCACATGCTGCCGCTGAAGAAGCTGCAAGCCACCCGCGACGAGGTGTGATTCCTGAAGCATTGCGGCGACCTGCTTGCCCTGAAATGCTTTCAACAGTTTGACAACTGCCCCGAAAAATAAAAATTACGCTGTAATTTTGTAAATTCCCGTCAGTCCATTGAGGCTTCCCGGAAAATTTACGCCCATTTTAGTTGACGTTTACGTAAACGTAATATCATCACGGCTTGGCACCTCAGGGTGCTTTTTTCCACCCCCCCCGAGGAGACACCCCATGACCGACCTGTCCGCCGACTACAAGGCCCTTGCCAGCTACCGCCCCACGAACAAGGTGCGTTTCGTCACCGCCGCCAGCCTGTTCGACGGGCACGACGCGGCCATCAACATCATGCGGCGCATCCTGCAGGGCATGGGCGCCGAGGTGGTGCACCTGGGCCACAACCGCAGCGTCGATGAGGTCGTGACGGCCGCGCTGCAGGAAGACGCGCAGGGCATCGCCATCAGCTCCTACCAGGGCGGGCATGTGGAGTATTTCAAGTACATGGTCGATCTGCTCAAGAGCCGGGGCGGCGAGCACATCCAGGTGTTCGGCGGCGGCGGCGGCGTCATCGTCGGGCCGGAAATCCGCGAACTGCAGGCCTACGGCGTGGCGCGCATCTTCAGCCCCGAGGACGGCCAGCGCATGGGCCTGGCCGGCATGATCGGCGAGATGGTGATGCGCTGCGACCAGGACCTGTCCAGCTTTGCGCCCACCGGCATCGAAGCCATCGAAGGCCACGGCGAGATGAACTGGCGCTCGCTGGCCCAGCTCATCACCGCGCTCGAAGATGGCAAGGCCGATGAGGCGCTGGTGCAGGCGGTGCGGGAACAGGCTGCTACGAAAAAGATACCGGTGCTGGGCATTACCGGCACCGGCGGCGCGGGCAAGTCGTCGCTGACCGACGAGCTGATCCGCCGCCTGCGGCTGGACCAGGGCGACCAGCTGCGCGTGGCGCTGATCAGTATCGACCCGTCGCGCCGCAAGAGCGGCGGCGCGCTGCTGGGCGACCGCATCCGCATGAACGCCATCAACCCGTGGAGCCAGGGCCAGCGCGTGTTCATGCGCTCCCTGGCCACGCGCGACTTCGGCAGCGAAATCAGCAAGGCGCTGCCCGACGTGATTGCCGCCTGCAAGGCCGCCGGCTTTGATTTGATCATCGTCGAAACCTCTGGCATCGGCCAGGGCGACGCCGCCATCGTGCCGCATGTCGATGTGCCGATGTACGTCATGACACCCGAGTTCGGCGCGGCCAGCCAGCTGGAAAAAATCGACATGCTGGACTTTGCCGAGTTCGTCGCCATCAACAAGTTCGACCGCAAGGGCGCGCTCGATGCCCTGCGCGACGTGGCCAAGCAGGTGCAGCGCAACAAGGAAGCCTGGACCACGCCCGCCGACCAGATGCCGGTGTTCGGCACCATGGCCGCGCGCTTCAACGATGACGGCGTGACCGCGCTCTACCAGGCGCTCAAGCCCCGCCTGGGCGCGCTGGGCCTGAGCTTGACCGACGGCACGCTGCCGCTGGTGGCGGTTCGCCACAGCACCAACCAGACGCCGGTCGTGCCGGCCGCCCGCACCCGCTACCTGGCCGAGATCACCGACACCGTGCGCGGCTACAAGCAGCGCGGGCAGGCGCAGGCCCGGCTGGCCAGGGAAATCCAGCAGCTGCGCGCCACGTCAAGCATGCTGACGGCAAGCAAGTCCGACACCTCTAATGCCGTTGACGCGGTAGTCAAGCTGGCCGTCGAGCGCGAACAGACGCAGGATCCGTCGGCCAAAAAACTGCTGGCCCAGTGGCCCGAGATGCAAAAAGCCTATGCCGGCGACGAGTACGTCGTGAAAATCCGCGACAAGGAAATCCGCACCGCGCTGACCAGCAAATCCCTCTCCGGGACCACCATCCGCAAGGTCTGCCTGCCCCAATACGAAGACCACGGCGAAATCCTCAAGTGGCTGGTGCTGGACAACGTGCCGGGCAGCTACCCCTACACCGCCGGCACCTTCGCCTTCAAGCGCGAGGGCGAAGACCCGACCCGCATGTTCGCCGGCGAGGGCGACCCGTTTCGCACCAACACGCGCTTCAAGCTGCTGAGTTCGGGCATGGCCGCCAAGCGCCTGTCCACCGCCTTCGACTCGGTCACGCTCTACGGCAACGACCCGGACCCGCGCCCCGACATCTACGGCAAGGTCGGCAACTCGGGCGTGTCGATTGCCACGCTGGACGACATGAAGGTGCTGTACGGCGGCTTCGATCTGTGCAGCCCCAGCACTTCCGTGTCGATGACCATCAACGGCCCGGCGCCGAGCATCCTGGCGATGTTCATGAACACAGCCATCGACCAGAACCTGGAAAAGTTCAAGGCCGAGAACGGCCGGGAACCCACCGACACCGAAATCGCCAAGATCCGCGAATGGGTGCAGGCCAACGTGCGCGGCACGGTGCAGGCCGACATCCTGAAGGAAGACCAGGGCCAGAACACCTGCATTTTCTCGACCGAGTTCAGCCTGAAGGTGATGGGCGACATCGCCGAATACTTCGTGCACCACAACGTGCGCAACTTCTACAGCGTGTCGATCAGCGGCTACCACATCGCCGAAGCCGGCGCGAACCCGATCAGCCAGTTGGCCTTCACGCTGTCCAACGGCTTCACGTTCGTCGAAGCGTATCTGGCGCGCGGCATGCACATCGACGACTTCGCGCCGAACCTGAGTTTCTTCTTCAGCAACGGCATGGACCCCGAGTACACCGTGATGGGCCGCGTGGCGCGCCGCATCTGGGCGGTGGCGATGAAGGAAAAATACGGCGCCAACGAACGCAGCCAAAAGCTCAAGTACCACATCCAGACCTCGGGCCGCAGCCTGCACGCGCAGGAGATCCAGTTCAACGACATCCGCACGACGCTGCAAGCCTTGATCGCGATCTACGACAACTGCAATTCGCTGCACACCAACGCCTTCGACGAAGCCATCACGACACCGACCGAGGACAGCGTGCGCCGCGCCATGGCGATCCAGCTGATCATCAACCGCGAATGGGGACTGGCCAAGAACGAAAACCCAAGCCAGGGCGCGTTCATCATCGAGGAATTGACCGAACTGGTCGAGGAAGCCGTGCTGACCGAGTTCCAGAACATCGCTGACCGGGGCGGCGTGCTCGGCGCGATGGAAACGGGCTACCAGCGCGGCCGCATCCAGGACGAGTCGATGCACTACGAGATGCTCAAGCACACCGGCGAGCTACCGATCATCGGCGTCAACACCTTCCGCAACCCGCACGGCGACGCGGTGCATGACAAGCTGGAACTGGCGCGCTCGACCGACGAGGAAAAGCAGAGCCAGCTCAGGCGCCTGGCGGATTTCCACACCCGCCACGCAGCCCAGGCGCCAGCGCAGCTCAAGCGCCTGCAGCAGGCGGTGATCGAGAACAAGAACGTCTTCGAGGTGCTGATGGACGCGGTGCGCGTGTGCTCGCTCGGGCAGGTCACCAATGCGCTGTTCGAGGTCGGCGGACAGTACCGGCGCAATATGTAATCGGCAGACACGGCCCGGATTTCCGGGCGCAAAAAACCCGGACAACCGAAGCGGATCGCGCTTCGGTTGGTCCGGGTTTCTTTTTGGGCGGAGCGCAAGAGGCTGCGCCCAATCCGTGGCTTAACCCTGGTGGGGGCGCTTGCCTGGGTTTTTCTTGCTGCGGGTGTGCGAACCGCGCTCAAGGCTGATCTTCTGGCCGTTGCCAGTGGTGATGGTGTAGCCTTTTGGCGGCACTGGCTTGGGGGCGCAGATGTCGGCCTCGACTCTGATTTTCTTGGACATGGAAGACTCCGGGTTAAAAATGGCTGAATTGCTGATTTTAAGCCACAGCGCGCCAACTGCGGCGCTTGTGCGGCTTATGGCAACGCCCGCCTTACTCGATGGTGGCCCCCGAGGCCTGCACAATGCCCTTCCATTTCTGGTAATCGGTCTTGAGCAGCGCTGAAAACTGTGCGGATGTCATGACTTGCGTTTCCGCGCCCTGGGCATTGATGGCCGCCTTCATGTCGGGTGTGGCCAGCAGCTTGTTGACCTCGGCATTCACCGTGGCGACGATGCCTTCAGGCGTTCCGGCCGGCATGAACAGGCCGTACCAGGTGCTGACGTCAAAGTCCTTGTAGCCAGACTCGGCCACGGTAGGCACGTCGGGCATCGAGGTGCTGCGGCGCGCCGACGTGACCGCCAGGGCGCGCAGCTTGCCGGCCTTGATCTGGCCCATGGCCGAGGGCAGCGACGACACCATCAGGTCCACGTTGCCGGCCAGCACGTCCATCATCGCCGGGTTGGAGCCCTTGTAGGGAATGTGGCGCAGCTTGATGTGGGCCGCCGTGTTGAAGATTTCGCCGGCCAGGTGAATCGTCGTGCCGTTGCCCGGCGAGCCATAGGTGATCTGGTCGGGCGCGGCCTTGGCGGTAGCCACCACGTCGGCCAGCGTCTTGAATCGGGAGTTGACGCTGGTGACAATCACGACTGGCGTGTAGGCCACATGCGCCACGGCCACAAGGTCTTTGGTCGGGTCGTAGCTCAGGTTCTTGTACAGCCAGGGCGCCACCACCATGTTGTCTTTCTGGCCCATGACCATCTCGTAGCCGGTGGGCGCTGCTCTGGCAGCCTCGGCGATGCCGATGGTGCCGCCGGCGCCGCCCCGGTTGTCGGGAATCACCGTCCACTTGCTGACCTCAGTGAGCTTGTTGGCCACCAGCCGCGACAGGATGTCGGTGCCGCCGCCCGGCGGGAACGGCACGATCATGCGGATTGGCTTGGCCGGGTACGAGGCGGCTTGCGGCTGGGCCTGCACGGCGCTCAGCGCGCACGCCAGCAGGGCGAATGAAAAAATCTTTTTGAACATGAGGGTTTCCTGTGAAGCTTCCAAGCGGGCTGCGCTCAGTGGGACGCGCACCATTTTGGACAACGCAATCCGCTGCATTTTAGGGGCCGGTTTTCCCACGCTACCTATGGATAGCCCTTGATACCCACAAACCGTTTCCATGCAAGCATGGTTTCGTGCCGCCGCACAAGATACTCACCTGAACCTGAAATTACGAAAAACTACTTAAGGGTCTAACCGGGTAGCGTGTGACATATAGCGTGACTACGATGAACATCCAAGCTTCGCGAAGCCATGGCGCAGGGATGCGCAGCCGGCTCGTCAAGTCAATTCAACCTGCCGGAGAAGCAATTTGCCAGTGGAGTTCATTCTTGAAACGCGAGGCTTGACCAAGGAATTCAAGGGATTCGTTGCCGTCAACAACGTGGACCTGAAAGTCCAGCGCGGGCACATTCATGCGCTGATCGGCCCCAACGGCGCCGGCAAGACCACCTTCTTCAATCTGCTGACCAAGTTCCTGACGCCCACGCGCGGCAGCATCACCTTCAACGGCAACGACATCACCTTTGA
The DNA here is from genome assembly GCF_000015505.1 of Polaromonas naphthalenivorans CJ2. Taxonomy (GTDB): domain Bacteria; phylum Pseudomonadota; class Gammaproteobacteria; order Burkholderiales; family Burkholderiaceae_C; genus Polaromonas; species Polaromonas naphthalenivorans. Next base: position 3,746,246 of record NC_008781.1, read on the forward strand.
AAAGCCGGCGCAAACCGCGCGGCGCGGCATTGTCAGGTCGTTCCAGATTTCGGCGGTGTTCCCGCACATGACGGTGCTTGAGAACGTGCGCGCCGCCCTGCAGCGCAACCTGGGCACCTCGTTTCATTTCTGGAAGGCCGAGGACACGCTCTACCCGCTGCACGACCGCGCGCGCGCCCTGCTCGACGAAGTTGATCTGGGCCAGTTTGCCGACATGCTGACGGTGAACCTGCCCTACGGCCGCAAGCGCGCCCTGGAACTCGCGACCACGCTGGCGCTGGAGCCCGAGCTGATGCTGCTGGACGAGCCCACCCAGGGCATGGGCCACGAGGACGTGGACCGGGTCACGCAGCTGATCAAGAAGGTTTCCGCCGGCCGCACCATCTTGATGGTCGAGCACAACATGAACGTGGTCTCCTCGATTGCCAACCGCATCACGGTGCTGCAGCGCGGCACCATCATCGCCGACGGCCCGTATGCCGAGGTCTCGAAAAACCCGCTGGTCATTGAAGCCTACATGGGCAACGCCGACGCCGCCTTGCAGGGAGCCCACTGAGCATGACCAAAGAACTGCTGCGCATTGAAGACCTGCACGCCTGGTATGGCGAGTCGCACATCCTGCACGGCGTGAACATGACCGTCAACGAAGGCGAAGTCGTGACCCTGCTGGGCCGCAACGGCGCCGGCCGCACCACCACGCTGCGCGCCATCGTCGGCATGACCGGCGCGCGCAAGGGCTCGATCAGGATCAACGGCGAGGAAGCGCTCAAGCTGGCGCCGCACAAGGTGGCCCGGCTGGGCGTGGGCTACTGCCCCGAGGAGCGCGGCATCTTCGCCAGCCTCTCGACCGAGGAAAACCTGATGCTGCCGCCGACGATTGCGCCGGGCGGCATGAGCGTGGCCGAGATCTACACCATGTTTCCGAACCTGAAGGAGCGCGCCCACAGCCCCGGCACGCGCCTGTCGGGCGGCGAACAGCAGATGCTGGCCGTGGCGCGGATTCTGCGCACCGGCGCGCGGCTGCTGCTGCTCGATGAAATCTCCGAAGGGCTGGCGCCGGTGATCGTGCAAAAGCTGGCCGAGATGATCCTGGCGCTCAAGGCCAAGGGCTACACCATCGTGCTGGTCGAGCAGAACTTTCGCTTTGCCGCGCCGCTGGCCGACCGCTTCTACGTCATGGAACACGGACAGATCGTCAAGCAGTTCGCGCAGGCTGAGCTGTCACAGAACATGGCCATGCTGCAGGAATTCCTGGGCGTTTGACCCCAGTCCGGCCGCCCGTGAAAGCATCCGGTTTTCCATTCACTTTCCCCGACCAATAATTAACCAGGAGACCTCCCATGAAACTCAACGCTATCGCCTTCGCACTGGCCATCGGATTTGCCGCTGCCGCATCCGCGCAGGACACCGGTCCCGTCAAGATCGGCTTCATCACCGACATGTCCAGCCTGTATGCCGACATCGACGGCCCGGCCGGCGGCGAAATGGTCAAGTGGGCGGTGCAGGATTTCGGCGGCAAGGTGCTGAACCGCCCCATCGAAGTGCTGACCGCCGACCACCAGAACAAGGCCGACGTGGCCAGCTCCAAAGCCCGGGAGTGGATCGACAAGGACGGCCTGTCCATGCTGATCGGCGGCACCAACTCGGGCACGGCGCTGGCCATGGCCAAGATCGCCGAGGAAAAGAAGCGCCCGTTCATGGCCATTGGCCCCGGATCAGCCCGCCTGACCAATGAAGCCTGCTCGCCCTACACCGTGCATTACGCCTACGACACCGTGGCCCTGGCCAAGGTCGCTGGCACGGCGCTGGTAAAGGCCGGCAACAAGAACTGGTACTTCCTGACGGCTGACTATGCCTTCGGCCACTCGCTGGAGGGCGATGCCTCCACCGTGGTCAAGGCCAACGGCGGCACGGTCGTCGGCGCGGTACGCCACCCGCTCAATGCGTCCGACTTCTCTTCCTTCCTGCTGCAGGCCCAGACCTCTAGGGCGCAGGTGCTGGGGCTGGCCAATGCGGGCGGCGACTTCACCAACGCGATGAAGGCGGCGCGGGAATTCGGCATCAACAAGACCATGAAGATCGCCGGCCTGCTGGTGTTCATCAACGACGTGCACAGCCTGGGCCTGGCCAATACCGAGGGCCTGCAGCTGGCCGACAGCTGGTACTGGAACCAGGATGACGCCTCGCGCAAATTCGCCAAGCGCTTCTTCGACAAGTACAAGCGCATGCCGTCGAGCCTGCAGGCCGCCGACTACTCGGTCGCCACCAATTACCTCAAAGCCGTGCAAGCTGCCGGCACCACCGACGGCGACAAGGTGATGAGCGCGCTCAAGGGCATGAAGATCGACGACTTCTACAACAAGGGCCAGATCCGCGCCGACGGCCGGATGATCCACGACATGTACCTGTACCAGGTCAAGTCGGCCAAGGAATCGACCGCACCGTGGGACTACTACAAGATGGTTGCCAAGATCCCTGGCGAGCAGGCGTTCACCACGCCAGCCGAGTCCAAGTGCGCACTGATCAAGAAATAAGCTGACAGCACCCGAAGGCGGCTGGTTGCACAAGTGACTGGCCGCTTTTTTTTAATATTCCCAGGCATGAACTGACGGGCTTCCATGGAAATTTTCGGCATTCCTCATCAAGCATTCCTGGGCCAGCTGCTGCTGGGCCTGGTCAACGGCGCGTTCTACGCCATGCTCAGCCTGGGGCTGGCGGTCATCTTTGGCCTGCTGGGCGTGGTCAATTTCGCGCATGGCGCGCTGTACATGCTGGGCGCGTTTGCCGCCTGGATCATGCTCGACAAGTTCGGCATCAATTACTGGTTCGCGCTGGTGCTGGCGCCGCTGGCGGTCGGCGCCTTCGGCGTGGTGATTGAGCGGCTGTTCCTCAAGCACCTGTACAAGCTCGACCCTTTGTACGGCCTGCTGCTGACCTTTGGCCTGGCCTTGATTGTCGAAGGCGTTTTCCGCGAACTGTATGGCGCTTCGGGCCAGACCTACCCGGTGCCCGAACTGCTCGCGGGCGCCACCAACCTGGGCTTCATGGTGCTGCCGAACTACCGCGCCTGGGTGGTAGCGGTGTCGCTGGCGGTGTGCCTGGGCACCTGGTTCATCATCGAGCGCACCCGGCTGGGTGCCTACCTGCGCGCCGGCACCGAAAACGCCGCGCTGGTGCAGACCTTCGGCATCAACGTGCCGATGATGGTCATGCTGACCTACGGCGCGGGCGCGGCGCTGGCCGCGCTGGCCGGCGTGCTGGCCGCGCCCATCATCCAGGTCAACCCGCTGATGGGCTCGAACCTCATCATCGTGGTGTTTGCCGTGGTGGTGATCGGCGGCATGGGCTCCATCCTGGGCTCGGTCGTCACCGGCCTGGCGCTCGGGCTGGTCGAAGGCATGACCCGCGTTTTTTACCCCGAGGCATCGAATATCGTGGTGTTCGTCGTGATGGTGCTGGTGCTGATGGTTCGCCCAGCGGGTCTTTTCGGCAAGGAGGCTTGAAGCCATGAACAATGCAATGACTCAACCCGTGACCCCATCCCCCATGACCAAGCCCCGCAGGACCCAAGCCGCCAACACGACACGCATCACCTACCTGGCCCTGCTGACGCTGCTGCTGGTCGCGCCGGTCATCGGGCTGTACCCGGTGTTTGTCATGAAGCTGCTGTGCTTTGGCCTGTTTGCCTGCGCCTTCAACCTGCTGCTGGGCTTTACCGGCCTGCTGTCGTTTGGCCATGCCGCATTTTTCGGCTCGGCCGCCTACGTCACCGGCTGGTTCGTCAAGGCGCAAGGCTGGACGCCTGAAATGGCGATTCTGGCCGGCACCGTCGGCGCCGGGTTGATCGGCCTGGTGGTTGGCCTGGTGGCGATTCGCCGGCAGGGCATTTACTTTGCCATGATCACGCTGGCGATTGCGCAGATGGTGTATTTTTTCTGCCTGCAGGCGCCGTTCACCGGCGGCGAGGACGGCCTGCAGGGCGTGCCGCGCGGCAACTTGTTCGGCATGCTCTCGCTGCAGTCCGACAACGCCATGTATTACTTCGTGGTCGCTGTCTTTGTGCTGTGTTTCCTGTTCATCTCGCGCATCGTGAACTCGCCGTTTGGCCAGGTCCTGAAGATGATCCGCGAAAACGAGCCGCGCGCTATCTCGCTGGGCTACCAAGTGGACCGCTACAAGCTGCTGGCCTTCGTGCTGTCGGCCGCGCTGGCAGGCCTTGCGGGCTCGCTGAAGACGCTGGTGATGGGTTTTGCCACGCTGTCGGATGTGCACTGGTCGATGTCGGGCGAAGTGATCCTGATGACGCTGCTGGGCGGCGTGGGCACCTTCTTTGGCCCGGTGATGGGGGCTGGCATCGTGATTTCGCTGCAGAACCTGCTGGCCGACAAAGTCGGCTCCTGGGTCACGGTCATCATCGGCGTGATCTTCGTGCTCTGCGTGCTGGCCTTCCGCAAGGGCGTGGTCGGCGAGTTGCAGGCCTTCCGGGAGCGCCGCAGCGCGGCAGCGCAGGCGGGCTCGAAACAGGCCTGATCCACAGACAGACAAGCGGCCCGGAAAAAGTGCGCGCAACACAGGTTGCAGCGCACTTTTTTTATTGCGCTACGCTTTTAATAGCTTCCTATGCATACGCAGCAAGCGCAAAAGCCACTTTTGATATAAAAAAATGAGTTGCCGGGCGCCACAGCCTGACGCTTTTGCACTTGACCCGGCCCATTGCCTTTAGTGGCACCCCTCCCCTTTGCCGGCAGTGAATCGCTCGATGCGCGGCATGAAGCCGCCTTGTCCCTGCTGTATGCCTCCTTGCCATGACAGCGTCGGGATGGTTCGATGAATGCACCACCTCATATGACGAGAAACGATTAATTTCGTAGATATTAACCGGAAACCCCGAATACCAAGCGTTTACCCTAGCATTTCCACCCACATCTCTTCATACAATTAGTCATATGACGACTGACGTCATAAACAAAACGTATTGCCCAAGGACGATGTTGACTGGGGCAAATCATTCATCCTGGAGATTTCAATGAAGAGAAATTTGATTACGGTGGCCTTGCTCGGTTGGGCTGCTTGCGCTTCGGCACAGTCGAGCGTCACCCTGTATGGCGTCGCCGATGGCTGGGTCGGTCAAACGACCAGCAAGGCCGGGACGGCGCCTACCGACAGAACCAGCGTCGTGGAAAGCGATGGCCTGTCAGCCAGCCGATGGGGCATTCGTGGCTCGGAAGACTTGGGAGGCGGCCTGCGCGCCAACTTTGTGCTGGAGCAGGCTGTCAGCATCGACAACGGCACGATCAAGAACGTATCGGCCTCGAACGTCGGCTTCAACCGCGCGGCCTATGTCGGCCTGTCCGGCGGCTTCGGCGAGGTGCGGCTGGGCCGCATGCTGGGCGCATTTGACGCTTTGCGCGGCCCTTTCAACCAGTTGTATGACGCTTCGGGCTTTGCATCCACCGGCACGGTCTGGGGCCTGGGCACCACGGCATCTAGCTCTCAGGCGGCAGTGACCAGCAGCGACTACCTGGCGCGCCTCAACAACACCTTCATGTATGCAACGCCGGTGTTGGGCGGTTTCAGTGGATCCATGAGTTACAGCCCCGGAGAAGGCATCACCACCGCCACGGCAGCGCCGCGCAGCATTTCCAGCCATGTGAAATATGCCAATGGTCCACTCAAGATTGGCTACGGCTACCAGGCCGAGCACTACACCACCGGCACCAACAAGTTCAAGCTGGCGTCTGGCGCCTATGACTGGGGCGTTGCCAGGTTGGTGGCCTCCATTCAGCGGCAGGACGACAGCCGCATCGCTGGCGGCCAGTCCGCCAACGAATGGCAGGCCGGCGTTGATGTGCCGTTCGGCGCGGCCATTCTGGCGGTCGGTTACGCCAGCTCGAAAACCAAGAACGCCGCCGGCGTCGAGGTGGCCGATGCCCGGGGTTTGAGCCTGATGGGCATCTACAGCCTGACGAAACGCACCCGGCTTTACGCCGCCCTGCGCAAGGTTGACGCCAGGCGCACCGATGGAAGCACCTCCACGGAAGCATCGCGCTATGGCATTGGCGTCAGCCACACGTTCTGAAACCTGAACTGCGGCAAGCACCAACCAAAAAGGGCGCCTTCGGGCGCCCTTTTTGCGTCAGTTCATGGAACGAGTCATCGCATGTCTGGTTCGCCGCAAGTTAAAGCGCCGCGCTGCAGACAGTGCTGCGGCGCGGCGACGGCCCATGGCGTCGAAGCGGCCGTCGAACCGGCGGTTCTACAACGCAGCCACGCTCGCCATGTCGCGGCTGTAGGCACGGCTGGCATCCACCAGCATCTGCGTGTAGGGGTGCTGGGCGGCGTTGCTGCACAGGTCGTCGGTGGACAGCGTTTCCACGATCCGGCCCTGCTGCATGACCGCCAGGCGGTCGCACAGGTGGGCCACCACGCCCAGGTCGTGGGTCACGAGCAGGTAGGTCAGTCCATCCCGTTCGCGCAATTCGGCCAGCAGGTTGAGCACTTCGGCCTGCACCGACACGTCGAGCGCCGAGGTCGGTTCATCGAGCAGCAAAATGCGCGGCTCCAGAATCAGCGCGCGTGCAATCGCGACGCGCTGGCGCTGGCCACCCGAGAGCTGGTGCGGGTAACGAAAGCGAAAACTGCTGTTGAGCCCGACGCGCGTCAGTATGGATTCGATGCGCTCGCGCTCGTCGGCCATGCCATGGATGCGCAAGGGCTCGGCCAGCACCGTATGCACCGTGTGCCGGGGATGCAGCGAGCCATAAGGGTCCTGGAAAACCATTTGCACGTCCTTGCAGCGCGCCCGGTCCAGCTTGTGCCCCAGCGCCTTGCCATCAATCTGCAGCTCGCCTTGCCAGTGGGTGTACTGGCCTGCCAGGCAGCGCAGCACCGTGGTTTTGCCGGAACCCGATTCGCCGACGAGGCCGAAGGACTGCCCGGCCTCGATCTGCAGGTTCACGTCGTTGAGCACTTTCACGCCGGCCCCAAAGGCCAGGTTGAGCGCGGTAACTTTGATCATGGACATATAGGTTTTTCCTCAGGCAGTCAGCCAGCTGGGGTCGCGCTTGAGCACAGGCAAGCGGGGGCGCCGATGGTCCAGGCTGGGCAAGGCATCCAGCAGGCCGCGGGTGTAAGGGTGCTGGGCATGGTCCAGGTCGGCGGCGGCGATGGACTCCACGACGCGCCCGGCATACATCACCAGCACCCGGTCGCAGAAATGGCGAACCAGGTTCAGGTCGTGGCTGATGAACACCAGCCCCAGCCCGCGCTGGCTGACCAGGTCGTCCAGCACGGCCAGCACCTGCAGGCGCACCGACACGTCCAGCGCCGAGGTCGGTTCATCGGCAATGATGATTTCGGGCTCCGGGATCAGCATCATCGCGATCATGATGCGCTGGCCCATGCCGCCCGACACCTCGTGCGGGTACAGGTTGAAAACCCGCTGGGGCTCGCGGATGCGCACGGCCTCCAGCATCGCCAGGGCGCGCTCGGCGGCTTCCGCCCGGGACACCTTGTGGTGCGCCAGATAGGCCTCGGCAATCTGCAGGCCTACCCGCATCACCGGATTGAGCGAGTACTTGGGGTCTTGCATGATCATGGACATGCGCTGGCCCCGGATGGCCTGCATGGTTTTGTCGCTGGCAGTGAGCAGGTCGATGCCATCGAGCTGCAGCTTGCGCGCTTCGATGATGGCGCTGCGTGGATGCAGGCGCAGCAAGGCGCGGCCCACGGTGGACTTGCCCGATCCGGATTCGCCCACAATCGCCAGCTTTTCACGCGACAGGTTGAAAGACACGCCGCGCACGGCGTTCACGATGCCATTGCTGGTGGCAAAGCGGATGTTCAGGTCTTCGACCTGCAGCTTCGGGGCGTTGCCCGGCACGCCGTCGCCAGCGATGTGGTTGGAAAAAGTAGTGGGTTTCATGGGGCTTTCCTTCATTCGCTGCGCGGGTCCAGCACGTCGCGCAGCCCGTCGCCGAGCAGGTTGAAAGCCAGGCTCACCAGCATGATGGCGGCGCCCGGCGTGGCCACCAGCCACCAGCATTCCATCATGTAGCGCCGGCCGGTGGAAATCATGGCGCCCCACTCGGGCAGCGGGGGTTGCGCGCCCAGGCCCAGAAAACCCAGGCCGGCAGCGGTCAGGATCACGCTGGCCATGTTCATCGTGAGGCGCACCACCACCGATGACAGGCACATGGGCGCGATGTAGCGCAGCAGGATGCGGCTCGATGACGCGCCCTGCAACTGGGCGGCCACCACGAAGTCGGCCTGGCGCAGGGACAGGGTTTCGGCCCGCGCCAGCCGCGCAATCGGCGGCCAGGCGGTCAGCGCGATGGCGATCACCGCATGGTCCAGTCCGGGGCCCAGGGCGGCGACAAAAGCCAGCGCCAGCACCAGGCTCGGAAACGAGATGAAGATGTCGGTGATGCGCATGAACACGTCATCGACCCAGCCGCCAAAATAGCCCGATATGCTGCCCACCGCCAGGCCGACCGGCCCGACGATGACCGTGACCAGCGCAATGATGTAGAGCGAAATGCGCGAGCCATGGACCAGCCGGCTGAACACATCGCGGCCATATTCGTCGGTGCCGAACCAGTGGGCGGCGTCAGGCGCCTTGAGCGCCTGGCCGAGGTCCTGGGCCAGCGGGTCGTGGGTGGCGATCCACGGCGCGAACAGGGCGACCAGCATCAGCGCCAGCACCACCAGCAGGCCGGCGACGGTCATCGGGTTGTGCAGCAGGCGCTGCAGGCCGCGCTGCAGGCTTTGCCGCCGCGCCTCGGAGGCCGATTGCGGCGTGGTGTCGGGCGCGGACAGGGGCAGGGTGAAGGAAGTCATCGGCGTGTCCTCGGGTCAAAGACTTGGTACAGGGCGTCGGAGAGCAGGTTCAGGGTGATGAAGATGACCCCCACCACCAGCACGCAGCCCATCACGGCATTCATGTCGCCCAGCAGCAGGCTGCTGGTCAGGTATTGGCCAAAACCGGGCCAGGCAAACACCGTTTCGATCAGCACCGCCCCTTCCAGCAGGCTGCCGTACGCCAGCGCCACAATCGTCAGCAGCTGGACCAGGATGTTGCGAAAGGCATGGTGCCAGACCACGCCGCGCTCGGACAAGCCCTTGACCCGCGCCGTGAGGACGTATTCCTGCGACAGCTGCGCCAGCATGAAACTGCGGGTCATGCGGCTGATGTAGGCCATGGAGTGCAGGCCCAGGATGCAGGCGGGCAGCGTGACGTGCTTGATGGCGCTGCGAAACACATCCCATTCACCGGCCATGGCTGAATCAAACAGCAAAAAGCCGCTGGCCGGGGGCACCATGCCGTCAAAGGCCAGGTCCACCCGCCCGGCGCCGCCGGCCCAGCCCAGCCAGGCGTAGAACACCAGCAAGCCCATCATGCCGAACCAGAACACCGGCGTGGAATAGCCGAACAGGCTGATGACCCGCACCACATGGTCGGCCACGGTGCCGCGCCGGGTGGCGGCATACACGCCCAGCGGAATGCCCAGGCAGGTGCCGAAGATGATGGCCATGGTGGCCATCTCCATGGTGGCGGGGAACACCCGGGCGATGTCTTCTGTCACCTTGTGCCCGGTGAGCAGCGCATTGCCCAGGTCACCGCGCAGCAGGTCGCCCAGGTAGTAGGCAAACTGAACCGGCAGCGGCTTGTCCAGCCCCAGCTGTTTGAAAACTTGCTCATACGTGGATCGGTCGGCGTCGGGGCCGACGATGGACAGCACCGGATCGAGCGGCATGACGCGGCCAATCACGAAGGTCAGCAGCAGCAAACCCAGCAGGGTCAGCAGCACGCTGAACAGGCGCCGGCCCACGGGAGCCAGGCGGCTCCAGCGCGGGCTGCTTCGCGGCGTGGGCAGGGTAAGAGTGGGCGAAGGGTCGGACAAGATGTTCTCCGTGGTCAGAAAAAGGGCTGGCAGCGCAGGCTCAGCGTTGCTTGAAGACCTCGCGCAAACGCGTGGTGGCTGCCGGATGGCCCTGGTAATTGCTCACATCCTTGCGCATCACCACGGTATCGACCATTTGCGAGATCGGCTGAATGGCGCCGACCTGGCTGTCATACAGCTTTTGCGCTTCCTGGTAAGTCGCGGTCTGCTTTTGCTCATCGCGCTCGACCTCGGCTTTTTCAATCAGCTGGTTGAGCTCGGGACTGAAAAACGAGGTGCGCCAGCCCTGGAAGTTGGTCAGCTTGGCCTCATCGCGGTTGTCCGGGTTGTAGACCAGGGCGCGCAGGCTCGAATGCGGATGGGGTTCGGCCCCGCCGCCGCCACGCCCGACAATGATGTCGAAATTGCGCTCGCGCATGGCGCCATACACCTGGTTGCCAGTGCCTGAAATCACGCTGGCCTCAATGCCGGCCTTGGCCAGCGTGGACTGCAGGCTGGTGGCAATGTTGATGAACGGCGGGTCGGCCAGCACGCGGATGGTGGTCTTGAAACCGTTGGGAAAGCCCGCGTCGGCCAGCAGCTTCTTGGCCGCCGGCAAATCGAACTTGTAGCCCGGATTCGGCAGGCTGGCGGGCAGGCCCATCTGCACCGGGCGCTGGTGCAATATGCCGTAGTTGGGCATCACGCTGGTGTTGATGCCTTCGTAGTCGATCAGGTTGCGAATCGCCAGACGCACGCGCTTGTCGGCGAACGTCGGGTTCTTCATGCTGACCGCCACGTAATACAGCGTGCCGCGCCGCACCGGCTTGACCACCACATCCGCGTTCTTCTTCATGGCCTCGACGTCAGGCGCCGACATGCCCGAAGCCACGTCCAGGTCGCCACGGTCCACCATCAGGCGCAGCGATTGCGACTCGGTCATGTGGCGCATGATCACGCGCTTGAGCTTGGCCGGGCCGCGCCAGTAGCCGTCAAAACGGTTCATGAGCAGCACATCCTTGGCGCGCCAGTCGGCCAGCGCAAAGGGACCCGAGCCCGCCGCATGGGTGGTGAGCCAGGCCGCGCCCATGTCGCCATTCTTGTCGTTTTCCATGACCTTCTTGCGGTCCAGCACCACCGCGCTGACCGAAGTTGCCAGGGTGTAAAGCACCATTTTCGGATCGGTCGGCTCGGGCAGGTCGATCACCAGGGTTTGCGCGTCCAGGGCGCGGATGGCCTTGTCCACATTGCCCGCCGTGAAGCCGTAGGCCTTCCACGGCGAGGCCAGCGCCAGGTTGAGCTTGAGCACGCGCTGCAGCGACCAGGCCGCGTCCTCGGCCGTGAGCGCCTGGCCCGACTGGAACTTCACGCCCTTGCGCACGCTCAGGGTGATGCTGCGCCCGTCCGGCGAGATCTTCCAGCTCTCGGCCAGGCCGGGCAGCATCTTGCTGGTGTTTTGCGGGTCGAGCTCGATCAGGAAGTCGTACAGGTTGGCGGCGATTTCCACCACGTCATTGCCGGTGGCCGAGGCGGGGTCGAGCGTGAGCAGGTTGTTCATGCTGAAGCCGATGACCAGCTGGTCGTCCGGGGTCTTGGCCTGAAGGCCTGCGCCCGTGATGCCGCACAGAGCGAGCGCCAGCGCGCAGCGGCGCAGCAGTTGCGAATGTTTCATGCGTGTCTCCTTGTATGAATGGAAATGTGCCGGCTGACCGGGGGTCAGTAGCGGGCGCATGCGTGCGCCTCAATGTAATCAAAGTTGATGTCCTCACCCAGGCCGGGGAGTTGCGACAAATGCACGTCGCCGTTGGCGTCCATCGGGTCGGCCAAGCTGTTGAGGTAGGTAGGCACTTCGTCATAGTCGAGGAAGGGGTGCAGCAAGCCGCGCTCATACCAGCGGCAGTTCTTGATGGCGGCGCACACCGCCAGGTTGGCCGCGCCGTTGCCATGCACCTCGCAGTTCATGCCGAAGGATTCGGCCAGGTGCGCCACTTTCAGGGTCGGCGAAATGCCGCCCACGCCGGGCACGCCGGCGCGCAAGATATCGCAGGCGCCGGCCGCCACCCAGTCGGCGCGGCTGTGGTGCTTGCCGGACAGGCTTTCCGGCCCGACGATGGGAATGTCGAGCTGGCCTGCCAGCCAGGCGTAGGACGCCATGCTCTGCTCGTTCATCATTTCCTCGAACCAGGTGAAGTTGAGCTTTTCCAGCGCGCGGCCAATGGTTAGCGCGTCAGTGCGGCTGTAGTTGTGGTAGCCGTCGAGCATCAGCGGGATGTGGGGACCAACGGCTTCACGCACGGCAGCGCAGGCCTTGATGTCCATGCCGGTATCTGGCGCAAACCGCACGGGCGGCATCCAGGTGTGCAGCTTGATGGCCTTGTAGCCGCGCGCCACCAGCGTCTCGGCAAAGGCCCCATATTCTTCAGGCGTGGACAGACCGCCCTTGAGTTCATCGCCGCACATGGTGCTGCCATAAGCCTGCACCTTGTCGCGGTAGCCGCCAATCAGGCGGTACACGGGCTGGCCCAGCGCCCGCCCGGCCAAGTCCCACAGCGCCTGATCGACAGCGGCCAAGGCGCGGTCCGTCAGTTGCCCGGCGCTGCCGCGCTGCCAGTGTTCCAGCGCCTGCCAGAGATGCTCGCGCTGAAACGGGTTTTGCCCGATCAGCACCTTGCGCACAAAAGCATCCAGCACATGCGGGCGGATCACCTCGGGGGGCGCAAACGCATAACCGCAATGCCCTTCGTCGGTGGTGATGGTGAGCAGCGCCAGCTTGCCCAGGCCTTCGGGGCCAGGGTGTGAATGTCCGGCGCTGTCAGAAGACCGGCGCGTTGGGTAGGTAAACTCGACTCCGTGCACACTTTCAATTTTCATGGGTTTTCCGTCAAAGGCTGGGTTGGCAAGATTGCGACTCACTGTCATCAGTCGTCATATGAGTTGACCGATAATAGGCTGAACGCGAGATTTCCAGAACACGGGTAAACCCTGAATTTTCAAGAATACCGTGGAGAAATTTCTGAACCTAGAGTGCAAGCGTTGTAATTTTGTTTAAGCACCCTTGCTCCCGCCGCCAACACCGCGGCTTAATTCATCACATGACCTACAGGGTTACGCGCTGGTCTGCTATTTAAATGACAGCAGAAGCCGTAACATCTTCAGTCATCACATCACCTCTGAGCTTTCAATCATGAACACAAGGCTTGCCCTGCCCTCCCAGGTACGCTCCAAGAACCTGTCGCAGCGGGTTGTGGACGACATCTCCACCAAGATCAAGGATGGCGCCTACCGGCCGGGCGACCGGTTGCCACCCGAGCCTGAACTGGTGCAGGCGTTTGGCATCAGCCGCACGGTGGTTCGGGAGTCGATGCTGCGGCTGCAAGCGGCAGGCCTGGTGGAAACGCGGCATGGCATAGGCACCTTCGTTCTGGCGCCTGATCCAGGGCGGGCGCTGCTGTCGGACTCCGGCGCCGACATCAGCAACCACGACATGCTTTGCATGCTGGAGTTGCGCATCAGCGTTGAAACCGATGCGGCTGGGTTTGCGGCCAGCCGGCGCAGCGAGGCGCATCTGGCCGCCATGCGCGCGGCCCTTGATGCGTTCGCTGCCGCCCATCGCAACGGATGCAGCACGGTAGAGGCTGATTTTCAGTTTCACCTGCAAATCGCGCTGGCCACTGGCAACCGTTATTTTGAAGAAGTGCTTCGCAGCCTGGGGGGCGTCACCATCGAAAGAAACGGCGCCTTGGCCAAGCCAGCCGAGCCCCATGACGCAGCGTCCGCGAGCAAACTCCAATTTGGCAATACCCACCCCCTGCTGGAGCAAGGCAAGCCGCTTGCGCTGCGTGAACACGAGGATGTTTACGAATGCGTGCGCCGCGCCGACCCGGCCGCAGCCCGCGCGGCCATGTTCATGCACCTGAGCAACAGCCGCGAGCGCAAGCGGCGGGTTATTCAGGCGGCCGGAAATTGAGGGGGAATATCGCCCGTTCCGTTCCGAGCCGCTTTTTCTGATTCCATCAGCATGCGGGCGGGCTGATATTTCTCAGGCTTCGGCGGCAATGCGGCTATTCAAGGTTACGGCTTGATCAGCCGCAAGCGACAGGCTGTGGCTTACCGAGCGACTCAAAGCATTCGATCAACTCATGCAGCCGGGTACTGGGATTCAACTCGCCCTCATTGAGCGCTTCTGCCATCACTTGTGCGGCAAGTTGCCGGGCTTTGGGCAGCCTGTCGATGAGCCGGTCAAAAAGGTTTTCAGAACTGCCTTTCGCATAATTTTCCATGCCCGCTACTTTGCACAGGTCTTTTATCAGCAGATCGCCTGAAGAATGCTTGCCTACCCCGATGTAGGGTTTGCGCGTCTTTTGAAAATGCAGCAGAAGCCAAAATTCGTAGCAAGGATAGGAGGCGATGAGCGAAACCTTCTGCGCATTTGCTTTAGCCAACTCCAACGCTTCGTCAAAATTTTCGTGACGGTCCCGGTCAATGGCGCAGTACACATGGTCAAAAAGCCGCTGCCGTTCCATAGCCTCTTTGACGATGTTTAACGGATCGTTTTTCCCACAATGAACAATGTCCACCTCTGCATAGGCCCGGAAATGGTGAGCGGCATCTTTAAGGTACTGCAAACTCGATTTCGTATCTTCGCAAATGACCAATACACGCGCCTGTGGTTTGAGGCTGGGTTTCTTGCGCTCGAACGGCGAAGACTTGCGCGCCATCGTCAAGCACTCCGTTTCACGAAAGGCAAGCCGCGATAACGCCCTTCGTAGTAACGCTTTTCGATGTCTTCGCTTTCGCGGCCTTCAAAGTCATGAATGGAGCGCAGTTGCGTGGCCCCGTTCATGTCCCGTTCCGTGATCCAGAACTGGTCGCGGCGCAGCAATTTTGCATCCATGAGATGCGTGTCATGCGTGGTGAAAATGAGCTGGGAGGGCACGCTGGAATTGATATGCTTTTCGACCAGGGCCGCCACTATTTTTGGGTGCAGGCTGCTGTCAAGCTCGTCCACGATTAATAGTCTTTCAGCTCCGTAAGAAGGATCTTTGGTAACCCATGGGAGCCAGAAGCCAATGAGGTTTTTGGTTCCCTCAGACTCGTCTTCATAACTCAAGTCAGCATCCCCCAACGCTGTTTTATGGGTAAGAACAGTCCTCTTGCTGGCTGTCGGCGCTGCATTTATTGACTTGTTCTCCTTCTCGAAAAGCTTGCTCAGTGCATTTGAACCAACATGGGGAAGTTCAAGCGTTTCGACTGTCATTTTTGAAATAGGGACATCCACATCACGAAGAAATGCTGCAATCGCTTTAGCGCCAAACTCGTCTTCTGCGGCAATTTCCTGTGCGAGGTCGGCCATGTCATCCATGCCATTCAATAATGAAAAGCTTGATTTACTAAGCCATTCAAACGGCACTTTCAGCGGCGTCAGTGCTTCGCTGCTATTGGCCATCGCCTGCGCAATAAACAACAACTTGGGCGGCGTTAATTTTTGCCAGGCATCCAGCAGCTCCGCGCTCAAGCTGTCTTGCAGGAGCGCACCAAATTCGTAAGACTCGCCCTTCGCCGAATGCAGCCGTTCGTAAAGCAGCGACTCATGCCCTTTCGGATAGACCAGCAGTTTTTCACCAACGATGCGTTCGCTGGTCGCGGACAAAGTGAATTGATACCGCATCCCCGCATGAATGAAATTCAGCTCGAACACGCTGGGCTGATCTGCCAGCGCGGCATCAAACCGAAACGGAGATATCGGCAGCGGGATGTTTCGGGTGCTGGGTTCTCGCTGAGCAATCCTCCTGACAACATCCAGCGCCTTGAGCAAATTGCTCTTGCCCGATGCGTTCGGGCCATAGATGACCGCCACCTTGAGCAAATCAGAAAACTTTTCGCCTGCCGACTCAGGCTTGAAGACGTTTTCGCGCTTTCGCAGTCGCGGGGCGGCCACCATCGACAAGGTTTGCCGCTCACGGAAAGAGCGGAAGTTGGTGACGGAGAATTCAATCAACATGCAGAAATCTCGCAAATAAAGTCAATAAAGTGACTTTATTTTGGCAGGAATGAATCTCAACTGCGGATTTTCTGCATTTACTCCTCCATCAGCCGCACCCGCACGCTTTTCCCCTTGACCCGGCCCATCGCCAGCTTGTGCAGCGCGTCGCCAGCAATGCTGCGCTCCACCGCCACATAGGTCGAGAACTCGTTCACATTGATCTTGCCGACCTGCTCGCGGGTGAAGCCGGCCTCGCCGGTCAGCGCGCCGAGCACGTCGCCGGCGCGGATTTTTTCCTTACGGCCGCCGACGATCTGCAGCGTCGCCATCGGCGGGCGCAACGGCTCCTTGCTCGCAGGCGTCAGTTCGTCGAGCTTGTGCCATTCGGACTCGGCCTTTTGCAGCACCTCAATCTTGCCGACCGAGCCCATCTCGTCCATGCTGGCCAGGCTGATGGCCCAGCCTTCCTCGTCGGCGCGGCCGGTGCGGCCGATGCGGTGGATGTGAATCTCGCTGTCCGGCGTCACATCGACGTTGATGACCATTTCCAGCTGAGAAATGTCCAGCCCGCGCGCGGCCACATCGGTGGCCACCAGCACCGAGCAACTGCGGTTGGCAAACTGCACCAGCACCTGGTCGCGCTCGCGCTGCTCCAGCTCGCCATACAGCGCCAGGGCGATGAAGCCCTTGTCCTTGAGCAGTTGCACCAGCGCCCGGCATTGCGACTTGGTGTTGCAAAACGCCAGCGTGCTGACGGGCCGGTAGTGGTTGAGCACCCGCGCCACCGCATCGAGGCGCGCCTCGTCGTGGTCGGTGTCCTCGACCTGGTACCAGCGCTGGCGGATCTTGCTTTTTTCGTGCTGCGCCTGCACCGTGACGGTTTGCGGGTTCTTCATGAACTGCTGGCTGATCTTGGCGATGCCTTCGGGATAGGTCGCCGAGAAAAGCAGCGTCTGGCGCTCTTTCGGGCACTGCTTGGCGACGGTGGCGATGTCGTCGAAAAAGCCCATGTCCAGCATGCGGTCGGCCTCATCTAACACCAAGGTGTTCATCGCCGCCAGGTCGAGGTTGCCGCGCCCGAGGTGGTCCATGATGCGGCCCGGCGTGCCGACGACGATGTGCGCGCCGTGCTCCAGGCTGGCAATCTGGTTGCGCAGGGCGACGCCGCCGCACAGCGTGACGACCTTGATGTTTTCCTCGGCACGCGCCAGGCGGCGGATTTCGGTGGTCACCTGGTCGGCGAGTTCGCGCGTCGGGCACAGCACCATCGCCTGGATGGCGAAACGCCGGGCGTTCAGGTTGGCCAGCAGCGCCAGCGCAAAGGCGGCGGTCTTGCCGCTGCCGGTCTTGGCCTGGGCAATCAGATCCTTGCCGAGCAGCGCCACCGGCAGCGCGGCGGCCTGGATGGGCGTCATGCTGGTGTAGCCGAGTTGCGTCAGGTTGGCCAGCACATGGGCCGGCAGCGACAGGGCGCTGAAGTCATTGGGGGAAGTAGTCATATCCCCGATTATCGTGACTCCCGCTTTGTCCCCGGCAAACCGGGGCCGGCGTGTCCAAACCCCGCTAAGCTTTGGGCCGTATGTCCACCCTGCCCTTGCGACCTGTTTTTGATGACTGACCACCCCCATGGAACTTGATTCGCCCGCCCTTCGCCATGCCGTCCAGTCGCTCGCCAGCCATGCGCTGCCGGCCTTTGGCGTGGCGCTGGTGGCGGTCATCGCTGCGGTCTGCGGCCTGTGGTGGCTGGGGCTGCGCTATGGCGTGCACCGTGAAACCAGCCGGTTTGCGCCGCTGGCCTATCTGCTTGCCTACCTGGCGCTGGGCTTTGCCCTGATCATTGGCGCGGCGTCGCTGTTTGCCGAGATTGCCGAAAACCTGGGCGACGGCCGCAAGCTGGGCCAGCTGGACCTGCTGTTCTCGGACACGGTCCGGGCGACCGTTCCCTTGAGCGCGCTCAGGGTATTCGCGCTGCTGACCCACTTTGGCGACACCCTCACGCTGACCGGCCTGTGCGTGGCCGGCGTGCTGGCGCTGCTGTGGCAACGCCGCTACGGGCTGTGCATCGGCTGGGTGCTGGCGTTCGTCGGCAATGCGCTGCTGAACCGGATGCTGAAAAGCATTTTCGAACGCACCCGCCCGGTGCATGACCACGGCCTGGCGTTTGCCGACGGCTGGAGTTTTCCGAGCGGCCATGCGTCGGGCTCGGTCGTGGCCTACGGCATGCTGGCCTATCTGCTGGTGCGGCTGCTGCCCGCCCGCTGGTCAGCAGCGCACCTGCCGCTGGTGGCGCTGGCGGCTGCGCTGGCCTTCACCATCGGCTCCAGTCGCGTTTTTTTGCAGGTCCACTTCGCCAGCGACGTGCTGGCCGGCTTTGCCTCGGGCACGGCCTGGCTGGCGGTGTGCATTGGGGCGCTGGAGCTGGCGCGCTACCGCAGGCGCACAGCTTGACCCTGCGCAACGCCGCAGCCGCCAGGGGGCATCCGAAAACAGCACAATCACAACAGGACTAAAAAAGGAACTTTCATGGCTGATTTTGATTTTGACCTGTTCGTGATTGGCGGCGGCAGCGGCGGCGTGCGCGCTGGCCGCATGGCCGCGCAGCGCGGCGCCCGCGTCGCGCTGGCCGAAGTGGCGGCGATGGGCGGCACCTGCGTGAACCTGGGCTGCATCCCGAAAAAGCTCTACAGCTATGCGGCCCACTTCGCCGAAAGCTTCGAGGAATCGCACGGCTTTGGCTGGGTCGGCGAAGCGCCCGTGCTGAACTGGGACACGCTCAAGTTCAACCGCGCCAGAGAGATTTCACGCCTCAACGGCATTTACGGGCAACTGCTCAAAAGCGCCGGCGTCCACGTCATCAACGGCTGGGCCACGCTGGCGGGTGCGCACACGGTCGAGGTCGGCGGCCAGCACTACAGCGCCAAGAACATCCTGATCGCCACCGGCGGCAAGCCCAGCACGCCGGAGGTGCCGGGATGCGAGCATGTCATCAGTTCCAACGAGATCTTCGACCTGTCGCCCTTTCCGCAGCGGCTGCTGGTGGTGGGCGGCGGCTACATCGCCTGCGAGTTTGCGTCGATCTTCAACGGGCTGGGCGCCAGCGTCACCCAGCTCTACCGGGGGCACCAGGTGCTGCGCGGCTTTGACGACGAAGTGCGCGGCTTCATCGCCGGCGAAATGGTCAAGTCCGGCGTGAAGCTGCACCTGAACACCGATGTGGCGGCCATCGAGCGCACCGACGCGGGCCTGCAGGTGCGGCTGCTCGACGGCAGCCACATCACGGTCGATGCCGTGCTCTACGCCACCGGCCGGGTGCCGCTGGTCGCCGGCCTGGGACTGGAAGCGGCCGGCGTCAGGCAAGGCAAGGCCGGGGCGATTGAGGTCAACGAGCAATATCAAACGTCGGTGCCGTCGATCTACGCGCTGGGCGACGTGACCGCGCGCGTGCAGCTCACGCCGGTGGCGCTGGCCGAGGCGATGGTGGTGGTTGACGCGCTGTTTGGCCCGCCCGAGGGCAAGCAACCGCGCGGCATGAGCTACGACTTCATCCCGACGGCGGTGTTTACCCATCCGAACATCGGCACGGTCGGCTATTCGCAGGCCGACGCCATCGAGAAATTCGGCAAGGTCACGGTGTACCGCAGCGACTTCAAGGCGCTCAAGCACACGCTGAGCGGCAGCACCGAGCGCACGCTGATGAAGCTGATCGTCGAGGACGCCACCGACCGGGTCGTCGGCCTGCACATGGTCGGCGCCGACGCCGGCGAAATCGTCCAGGGCTTTGCCGTGGCCATGAAGGCCGGCGCCACCAAGGCCATTTTTGACAGCACGATCGGCATTCACCCGACGATGGCCGAAGAATTCGTGACGATGCGCGAGCCGGTCCAGCGCTGAGTTGCGCGCGCAGCCACGAACGCCGACCAACGCCTATAAGCGCCACCACCCCATGACAAAACCAAGCCAGCCCATGCCCTACCTGCCCGCCTTCATCGCCCCGACCCGCTACACCGACCCGGCCGCCGCGCTGGCGCAGGTGCGCGCCATCTACGACCAGCAGATTGCCCACCTGCGCAGCGCCATGCAGCGCTACGTGGCCGGCGACACCCTGCCCGGCCATGTGCGCGCCTGCTACCCGTTCGTGCGCATCCACACCGAGACGGTGGCCAGGGCCATCCTGGAGACACCCGACATCCTGCAGCTCAGCTTCGGCTTCGTCGCCGGGCCGGGCCACTTCGAAACCACGCTGACCCGGCCCGACCTGTACAGCGACTACTACCTGGCGCAGTTCCGGCTCCTGATGCAAAACCACGAGGTCGAACTCGAAGTGGGCACCAGCACGCAGCCGATTCCGATCCACTTCTCGTTTGCCGAGAACGACCACATCGAGGGCACCATGAGCGCGGCGCGCCGCATGCTGATGCGCGACGTGTTCGACCTGCCCGACCTGGCCGCCATGGACGACGGCATTGCCAACGGCACCTTCGAGGCCCAGCCCGGCCAGCCGCAGCCGCTGTCGCTGTTCACGGCGGCACGCGTCGATTACTCGCTGCAGCGCCTGCGCCACTACACCGGCACCTCGCCGCACTGGTTCCAGAACTTCGTGCTGTTCACCAACTACCAGTTCTACATCGACGAATTCGTGCGCCTGGGGCATCAGGAAATGGCCAACCCGGACAGCGAATACATCGCCTTCATTGAGCCGGGCAACGTCGTGACGCGGCGCGCCGGCCTGCTGGCGGAAAGCGGCGACGAGCTGGGTGCGGCGCCGCCGCGCCTGCCGCAAATGCCGGCCTACCACCTGGTGCGCGCCGACCACACCGGCACCACCATGGTCAACATCGGCGTCGGCCCGGCCAACGCCAAGAACATCACCGACCATGTCGCCGTGCTGCGCCCGCACGCCTGGATCATGCTCGGCCACTGCGCCGGCCTGCGCAACAGCCAGCAGCTGGGCGACTATGTGCTGGCCCACGGCTATGTGCGCGAAGACCATGTGCTTGACGAAGAACTGCCGCTGTGGGTGCCGATTCCGGCGCTGGCCGAGATCCAGAAAGCGCTGGAGCAGGCGGTCGAGGACGTGACGCAGGCCGTCGGGCCTGACCTGAAACGCATCATGCGCACCGGCACCGTGGCCTCGACCGACAACCGCAACTGGGAGCTGCTGCCCAACAACCAGCCGCAGCGCCGCTTCAGCCAGAGCCGGGCGATTGCGCTGGACATGGAAAGCGCGACGATTGCGGCCAACGGCTTTCGCTTCCGGGTTCCGTACGGCACGCTTTTGTGCGTGAGCGACAAGCCGCTGCACGGCGAGATCAAGCTGCCGGGCATGGCCAACCAGTTCTACCGCGACCGCGTGGACCAGCATTTGCGCATCGGCATGCGGGCAGTGGAGCTGCTGCGCGCCGAGGGCATCACGCAGTTGCACAGCAGGAAGCTGCGGAGCTTTTCCGAAGTGGCTTTTCAGTGATTGTTTGCTATTTTTTTAATAGCTGCTTAGGCCCGTTTTTAATGCGCTGACTGCTGTTTTTGCTTGGATTCTGCTGAGTTTTGGCTGGGTCGGCGCTTCTGGGTTGGGCTGGCCGGGGGTTGCCCGGCGGCAACTCACTTTTCTTTGCTTCGCCAAAGAAAAGTGAGCAAAAGAAAGGCGACCCGCAGTCCGAGTCCCTGCGCTTCGCTTCGGGCAACCTGCGCTACGCCGCAAAAGCGGGGGTCCGCGCAAACTCGCTGCGCTCAAACAGCGCGCGGCCCTGATCCCGCTTTTGCGGCGTAGCACAGGCTCGGCCAGGACGGGACTTGCGGGAGCGGATTCGGGGCCGGATTCGGAGCCAAAAGTGCTTCTTGCGCAAGCACAGCCTGCGCAAGAAGCTATTGAATTAGTAGCATTCATGGCTGAAACCTAGGCGCGGTGGCTGTTTGGCTGTTCGGCTGTTCAGACTTCATTCCCCGATTGCCCCGTTCTGTCTGGGCCTGCGATGCCCCGGAAAAACGGGATCAGGGCGGCGCGCTGTTTGAGCGCAGCGAGTTTGCGCCGACCCCCGTTTTTCCGGGGCAGCGCAGGTTGCCCGTAGCGAAGCGAAGGGACCCAGACAGCCGGGTCGCCTTTTCTTTGGTGACTTTCTTTTGGCGAAGCAAAAGAAAGTTACTTGCCGCCGGGCAACCCCCGGCCAGCCCAACCCAGAAAAGCCAACCCAGCCACAGCCCACGCAAAACCCAAGCAAAATCGACCTCTAGCGCAAGCTCACCCTGCACAAGCAGCTACATTTTCAATAGCAATTAACCCTCCCAGCAGCAAGCTTTACAAAAATTCATCTAACCCAGGCATTCCCCGACAAGCAAGCCCCGCACAATGCGCTTGCCCGCCCCCACCGCGACACCCGATGCCCCTTCAACACCCCGCCTTTTCTTCACCGCGCCTGGCCCTGCTGGCGCTGGCGGCGCTGCTTTCAGGCTGCGCGTCGCTGACCTCCCCCACCACGGCCCTGCCCGCAACGCCGACGCCAGCCGAATGGTCAACGCCCGCGCCTTATGCCTCCAGCCCCGCCAGCGCCGCGCCCCTCACGGCAAACTGGTGGCAAGGCTTCAACGACCCGCAACTGACCGCGCTCGTCACCCAGGCCCTGCAAAACAGCACCGACGTTCGCAGCGCGCAGTCCGCCTTGCTGCAGGCCAGGGCCCTGCGCGACGTGAGCGCCGCCGGCCTCGGCCCAAGCGTCAGCACCTCGGCCTCAGCGCAGCGCAGCAAGTCGGGCGGCAGCCAGGCGGGCAACAGCTTCCAGGCCGGCTTTGACGCCAGTTGGGAGCCCGATGTCTTCGGCGGCAACCGCAGCGCGCTGAACGCCGCCCAGTCCGACGTTGAGGCCGCCGTCGCCAGCCTGGCGAATGCGCAGGTGTCGCTGGCCGCCGAAACCGCCGTCACCTACATCGAGCTGCGCGGGCTTCAAGCGCAACTGCTGATTGCCCGCGGCAACCTGGCCTCGCAGCGGGAGACGCTGCAGATCACCCGCTGGCGCGCCCAGGCCGGGCTGGCGTCGTCGCTCGACGTGGAGCAGGGCATTGCCGCCAGCGAACAGACCGGCGCGCAGATTCCGGCGCTGGAGACCAGCATCGCGCAGGCAGCCAGCAGCCTGGCCGTGCTGACCGGCGAGTCGCCCGGCGCGCTGCGCAGCGCGCTCGCAAACGCCGCGCCCGTGCCGCAAGCCGCCGGCGACCTGGCGCTGGCCATTCCCGCAGAAACCCTGCGCCAGCGCCCCGACGTGCGCGCCGCCGAGCACCGCATCGAGGCCGCGCTGGCCCGCGTGGCCCAGGCCGATGCGGCGCGCTACCCCGGCTTTCAGATCAGCGGCTCGCTCGGCCTGCGCGCCCTGACGCTGGGAACACTGACCAGCGGCGCGTCGGTCGCCAATGCGCTGCTGGCCAGCGTGTCGGTGCCACTGTTCGACGGCGGCGCGGCGCGGGCGCAGGTGCGCGCGCAGCAAGCCGCGCTCGAAAGCGCCCGCATCAGCTATCAGGCCACGGTGCTCAGCGCGCTGAAAGACGTGGAAGACGCGCTGATCTCGCTGCAGGGCAACCGCGAGCGGCTGGCCCGTCTTCAGGCGGCGTCCGGGGCGGCGGCGAATGCCGATTTGCTGGCCCGCCAGCGCTACGCCAGCGGACTGATCGACTTTCGCGCCGTGCTGGAAACCCAGCGCACCCTGCTCTCCACGCAAGACAGCCTGGAAGCGACCCGCGCCAGCCTGAGCGCCGACCATGTGCGGCTGTACAAGGCGCTGGGCGGCGGCTGGACGCGCGCACCTGAAACCGCCGCGCACTGACCTACAGACCGCCCGACACGACCAGAACCCGCACCCCTTCCGAAATCCTGCCCATGACCACACCCACGCCTCTCAAACCCCCAGCGGCCCCGACGCCCTCCGCCGCCGACCTTCAGGCCCTGCTGAACGCGGACCAGGCCCGCCCCTGGTGGCAGCGGCCCGCCATCTGGATCGCGGCCGTCGTCCTGATCGCGCTGCTGGCCGGCCTGGCTTACTGGCAGGCCGGGCAACAAGCCAGCGCCGCGCCGCGCTATGTGACCGAAACCGTCCGCAAGGGCAATCTCACGCTCAATGTGCTGGCCAACGGCACGCTGCAGCCGACGCGCTCGGTCAACATCGGCAGCGAACTCTCGGGCACCGTCAAGCGCGTGCTGGTCGATGTGAACGACCGCATCAAGAAAGGCCAGGTGCTGGTCGAGCTGGACACGGCCAAGCTGTCCGACCAGGTGCTGCGCTCGCGCGCCTCGCTGGCGGCGATGCAGGCCCAACTGGCGCAGAGCACGGCCACCGTCAAGGAGTCGCGGGCCAGCCTGGCGCGCTTCGAGGAAGTGGCGCGCCTGTCCGGCGGCAAGGTGCCGTCTGCGGCCGAACTCGACACCGCCCGCGCCACCCTGGACCGCGCCGTGGCGGTAGAGGCCAGCGCCCGCGCCAATGTGGCCGAAGCGCGCGCCGCCGCCTCGACCGACGAAACCAACCTGTCCAAGGCCTCGATCCGCTCGCCGATTGACGGCGTGGTGCTGACGCGCACGGTCGATCCGGGCAACGCCGTGGCCGCTTCGCTGCAGGCGGTGACGCTGTTCACCGTGGCCGAAGACCTGACGCAACTGCGCCTGGAAGTCAACGTCGATGAAGCCGATGTGGGCGCGGTCAAGGTCGGCCAGAAGGCCAGCTTCACCGTCAGCGCCTACCCGTCGCGCCGCTACCCGGCCACCATCACCCGCGTCGCCTTCGGCTCGACCAAGACCGACAACGTGGTGACTTATGTAACGTATCTGGACGTGAACAACGCCGATTTGAGCCTGCGCCCCGGCATGACGGCGGCGGCCACCATCATCGCCACCGAGCGCGCCGATGTGCTGCTGGTGCCCAACACCGCGCTGCGTTTCACGCCCGCGCAGGACGGCAGCCCGGCGGCGTCCGGCGGCAGCTTTGTCTCCAAGCTCATGCCGCGCATGCCGCGCACGGGCGCGCGCAAACCGGCCGACACCAGCGCCGCCGCCGCCGGCGCCAAACAGGTCTGGGTGCTCAAGGACGGCCAGGCGGTGGCCGTTGCCGTGAAAACCGGCATCAGCGACGGCCGCATGACCGAAGTCAGCGGCGAAGGCCTGCAGGAAGGCATGGCGGTCATCACCGACCAGCAAAGCACCAAGGCCGCGCCATGAGCGAAGCAAGCCTGCCGCTGATCCGCCTGCGCGGCATCACCAAGATGTATGGCGAAGGCGCGACCGCGCTGCTGGCGCTCAAAGGCGTCGATCTGGACATAGCATCCGGCGATTTTGTCGCCATCATGGGGCCGAGCGGATCGGGCAAATCGACCGCCATGAACACGCTCGGCTGCCTGGACACGCCGACCTCGGGCGAATACCTGTTCCAGGGCGTGCATGTCGAGTCGCTCTCGCGCGACCAGCGCGCCCTGCTGCGGCGGCGCTTTTTCGGCTTTGTGTTCCAGGGCTTCAACCTGCTGGCGCGCACCTCGGCGCAGGAAAACGTCGAGCTGCCGCTGCTCTACCGGGGCGAGGCCGCCGGCGCCCGCCACGCCAGCGCCGCCCGCGCGCTCGACCAGGTGGGCCTGAAGGGCTGGGAGCACCACCTGCCCTCCGAGTTGTCGGGCGGGCAGCAGCAGCGCGTGGCGATTGCGCGCGCCATCGTCACCCAGCCGGCGGTGCTGCTGGCCGACGAGCCGACCGGCAACCTCGACACCCAGCGCAGCCGCGAGATCATGGAGTTGCTCTGGCGCCTGAACGCCGACCAGGGCATCACCGTGCTGATGGTCACGCACGAGCCCGACATGGCCGCCTATGCGCGGCGCATCGTGCGCTTTGTCGATGGCCTGGTGGAAAGCGATGTGCGCAACGAGCATCCCGCCGGACTCGAACATCCCGGCGCCGCCCTGCCCGTGGCCGCGCCCGTGGCGGAGGCCCGCTGATGCTGCTCAACACCCTGCTGCTGGCGCTGCGCTCGATCCGGCGCAATCTGCTGCGCTCCTTTCTGACCATCCTGGGCATCGTGATTGGCGTGAGCGCCGTCATCACCATGGTGACGCTGGGCAACGGCGCGACGCTGGCGGTGCAAAACCAGATTTCCGGGCTGGGCACCAACCTGCTGCAGGTGCGTCCCGGCCAGCGCATGGGGCCGGGCAGCGGCGGCGCCACCGCACCCTCTTTCAGCGAACTCGACGCCGACGCCATCGCCTCGCAGATCGGCGGCGTGATTGCCGTCGCGCCCGAGGCCCGCGCCAGCAGCACGCTGGTGGCCAACGGCCGCAACTGGACCAGCAGCGTCATCGGCAGCACCAACGCCTGGCTGCAGACCGGCAACTGGAAGCTGGGCGACGGCCGGGAGTTCTCCAGCGACGAACTGCGCGCCGGCGCGGCGGTCTGCCTGATCGGCGAAACCGTGCGCCGCGAACTCTTCGGCACCCGCCCGGCCCTCGGCGAGCCGCTGCGCGTCAAGCAGATTTCGTGCGAAGTGATCGGCGTGCTGGCCTCCAAGGGCCAGGGCGCTTTCGGCAACGACCAGGACGACACGGTGCTGCTGCCGATCAAGACGCTGCAGCGCCGCATCAGCGGCAACACGCGCGTCAACACCCTGCTGGTGTCGATGAAGGAAGGCAGCAACGCCGAACGCGTGAAGGCCAGCCTCACGCAGCTGCTGCGCGAGCGCCGCAAGCTGGCCGACAGCGACGAGGACAACTTCAACGTGCTCGATACCAAGCAGCTGGCCGACACGCTCTCGGGCACGACCAAGGTGATGACCATGCTGCTGGGCGCGGTGGCGGCGGTGAGTTTGCTGGTGGGCGGCATCGGCATCATGAACATCATGCTGGTCAGCGTGACCGAGCGCACCCGCGAGATCGGCCTGCGGCTGGCGATTGGCGCGCTGGAGCGCGAGGTGCTGCTGCAGTTCCTGATCGAGGCGGTGGCGCTGGCCGCGCTGGGCGGGCTGATCGGCATCGTGCTGGCAACCGGCGCTTCGATGGGGCTGTCCCGGCTGATGCAGGTGCCTTATTTGTTCAACCCGGCGGTGAACATCGTCTCGTTTGTGTTCTCGGCCGGCATCGGCGTGCTGTTCGGCTATTTTCCGGCCCGGCGCGCCGCGCGCATGGACCCGATTGAGGCGCTGCGGCATGAGTGAGCCGGATAACGGCCATCAAAAAAGATAGCTGCTTGCGCCCGCCCCTATTGCGCAAGCGCCTGATTTCATGCAAAAACCCCTGCCCTTCACTCAGTGCAGGGCCATCGACGACTCGGCCTTGGCGCCCGTATCGTCCTTGCGCCGGCCCTGGTTCGACTTGGCAAGCGTTTTTGCGATCAGAATTTCGAGTTCCTGCTTCAGCTGCAGAACCAGGTCATCGTCCTCGCCATACCGGTACTGCAGTTTGTTGCAGAGTAATTCGAGGTTTTGAAGGCGTTTTTTCATCAGTTTTCTCCACTGTAAAGGTCAGGATTGGCGCTTGAGAGCGTTTCATGTCGCGTAACTCAGCACCGCGAAAGTGTGGCAACCGGTGCCGGCCGCGACGAACCCATGCCAAACCGCATGCGAGTATCGGATTCTGGAGTCCAGCACGAAGAACACGACGCCGGAAGTGTAAGCCAGCCCACCGGCCACCAGCCACAGCAGGCTGATCAACGGAACCTGACTGACGAGTGGCACCGCCGCAACCAGGACCAGCCAGCCCATGAAGACGTACAAACCCGTTGAGAGCCAGGGGTGCGTCAACCGGCCGAAAACCTTCAGCGCCACGCCCACGGCCGCAAGCAGCCACACCAGCGCAAAAAGCGTCCAGCCCCATGCGCCCCCGAGCGCGCCCAGCGCGAAAGGCGTGTAGCTGCCGGCAATGAACAGGTAAATCGCGCCGTAGTCGAGCTTGAGGAAGATGCGCTTGGCGCGGCCGTCGGGCAGCGCGTGGTAAACCGTCGAGGTCAGGTAGAGCAACACCATGGTCGCGGCAAAAACCATGACGCCGGCAAAACTCGCCGCGCTCCGGTTGCGCGCCGAAGCCATCAAAAACGGCACCGCGCCGACAGCGGCCAGCAGTGCGACAGCGTGGCTGACGCTGTTGGCGATTTCCTCGCCTGAGCTTTGCGAGCGTTGTGTCATGCCGCGCATTTTGCACGCGGGGCATGAAAGAACTTTGTCATCAAAAAGTCATTCGGGTCAGGAATGCTGCGGTGGCGGCATGTCGCCGCTGACATCCATTTTGGGAGCCTCCCTTGACCAACGCACACACTCCAGAAATTCAAGCAGACTCTTTCGTGGAGATGACTGACGAGCACTTTGAAGAAGAGTACGAAAGCATGGGCGACCATCACCGCATGGCGGCCCGCCATTTCGCCGCAGCCGCCAAGCACCACCTGTCAGCAGCCGCTGCCGATGACGAAGGCGACAACGAAGCGACGGCCCGCCACGCCTACACGGCCTACCGCCACCAGCTCAACGCCGTGCAATACGCCGAAATAGCCACCATGGACAACGACAGCCTGGAAGACGAACACGACGGGGAAGCTGACAACAGCTGATCAACGCATCCTGACCGTGCGCCAGATGCCGTGACCGTTTCAGTCCGTGCGTTGTTCCCTGGCTTTCAGCGCAACGCACGAACTGACCGCTTTGGCTCACCCATAGTCAAGCCGGATGACGCCTGTCAGGCGACTATTAAAAAGATAGCTGCTTGCGCCCGTCAGTATTGCGCAAGAGCCCGATTTGACGATGAACACCGGTTAAAAAACAGCCGTGACACGCGCAAGGGCGCCAGGCAGCGCCTGAATTCAGAGCGAATGCTGCGCTGCTTTCCAGGCTGTCAGTTCGGACCAGCAGCAGGCATGGCATGGTTTGGCGCGGTTTGATGGGGAAGTGGCGCGATAGTGGCGCAGTTTATTGAACTATGCCGCTTGCATGGGCACGAACGCCAAGGCGTGGCGTTGACCATCGCACTGCTGATTTACCGAGGGCTTGCGGTAGCGATCTGCGACTTTTGAAAGTCAGTTGAGAAGGCAGGTCTGGTTAAAGGAGTGCCCTCACCGTCTCCTTCAAACTAATGGCAGCTGCAGAGTTTGTCTATCTACGTTTTTCAAACCAGACCCTTGTAACCCTTTTGCGTCACCTCGCCTTCAAGGGCTATCAGCGCGAAAAAACGCAGAAAATAGCGCTTTAAACAATGAAGTCCTTGTGAATCAATCCGTTGCCCATGCCGAACTCATCGCCACTTTCAGGAGGGCGGAGGTAGATGCTGCTCACAAATTCGGATTGATCAAAGCTGTTGAAAATAAAGGACCCAAGGCCATTCAGGCGGCCGTCGAAATCGCTGCAAGGGCAGCTAAACGCAGGGATTCGTATGCAAAAAAGCTGAATGTGCTCGGGGTGAACCTCAAGGATTGAGCGCGGCTCAATACCTGCTCGACCGACCACCGAATGCTGGCCGTACAGCACTACAGTCCGCCATGAAGGACGACTAACAAACAGGAAATACGAGGGAATTGAACTTCTACAAAGCTCCCGTTGGCGAATGGCTGGATATGGCCGAAACCTGCCATTTCAGCGAATGCCTGCTTTCTCTGGAGGCTGTGTGAAAACGCTGGGATCTTGTCTGCCTGGGTGATTCCCCGCGCGTTGACGCCCATATGGTTTCATTGATGGGACGAACACATGAAGCGATACATTCAAGGAAGGGATCGCAGTCAAATCACGTTACCTGGGCGCCTGGATGACTACATTGGACAAGACAATCCAGTGCGCGTGGTTGATGCATTCGTTGATGCACTCGATTTGGCAGAGCTCGAATTTGCGCGGATGACGCCCGCAGTGACCGGACGTCCGGGCTATCACCCCGCAGTGCTCCTCAAACTCTACCTTTACGGCTACCTCAACCGCATCCAGTCCAGCCGGCGCCTGGAGCGGGAGTGCCAGCGCAACATTGAACTGATGTGGCTTATTGGCTGCTTGACGCCTGACTTCAAGACCATCGCCGATTTCCGCAAAGACAATGGTGCGGGCATCCGCAATGTGTGCCGCCACTTTGTGATGCTGTGCCGGGAACTGAAACTGCTGACGCAAGCTGTTGTGGCCATCGATGGCAGCAAATTCAAGGCGGTCAACAACCGTGAGCGCAACTACACCTCCGGCAAGATCGAGCGGCGTGAGCGCGAGATTGACGAAAGCATCCAGCGCTACCTGAACGCACTGCAAACCCTCGATCGCACCCAGCCCGCCGAATTGCCAGCCAAAACAGAGCGCTTGCAGGGCAAGGTTCAGAAGATGCGTCAGCGACTGCAAGAACTCAAAGAGATCAAGGCGCAGGTAGAGATGCAACCCGATAAACAGCTATCGTTGACAGACTCGGATGCGCGGGCGATGAGCACCCACAGCATGAAGGGCACCGCCCTGGTGGGCTACAACGTGCAGACGGTGGTGGAGACCCAGCACCACCTGATCGTGGCCCATGAAGTGACCAATACCGCCAGTGACCGGGCGCAGTTAAGCAAACAAGCGCGGGCCGCACTCGAGGCCATGGGGGTGCGTCAACTGCAAGCCCTTGCCGATCGCGGCTATTACAGCGGCCCCGAACTCAAGGCCTGCGAAGACGCGGGCATTGCCGCCTGTGTCCCCAAGCCCATGACTTCCAATGCCCGGGCGCAGGCGCGCTTTGGCAAGGACGACTTTATCTACATGGCGCGTGATGATGAATACCTGTGCCCGGCGCGTCAACGGGCCATTCACCGGTTCACCAGGGAGGAAGATGGCCTGCAGATTCACGTCTACTGGAGCAGCGCCTGCCCAGCATGCCCGATGAAAGCGCAATGCACCACCAGCAACTACCGGCGCATCAGGCGTTGGGAGCACGAAGCGGTGATGGAGGCGGTGCAGCGCCGCCTGGACCGCCAGCCCGAGGCGATGAAGGTGCGAAAGAGCACCGTGGAGCATGTCTTTGGAACGCTCAAGCACTGGATGGGCTGGACGCACTTTCTCATGCGCGGCAAAGCCAAGGTGGCAACCGAAATGAGTCTGCATGTTCTGGCTTACAACCTCAAGCGGGTGATGAAAATTCTTGGCATTGCCGAGTTGCTCAAGGCCATCACAGAGGAGGGCTTGAAAGCCCTTTGTTCACTTCAATGCCGACAGGCAATTCAAGCTCGGGCTTAAAAGCAATAGAGCCCGTGCGGAGGAATCTTCAGTTCGAATTCGTAAGCAGATCCAGACCTGTCGCCTCGACGTTGACAGAGCGTTCTCACCGCCAATGCGTTTTCACACAGTCTCGCTGCAAAGGAGTCGCTGGCGGACCCATTTCATCAGCCAGTGGAACTTGCCGCCTTCGATGCCGAAGCTCACGCATTGGCAATTCGATGGAATGCCGGGGTTGCGCGCGATGAGGCTGCCCGCCGTAGGCGATGCGATTCGGGCGGGCTGGCCGGGCGGCGCGCATGGACCCGATTGAGGCGATACGGCATGAGTCAGCCGGCTCACGCCTTCAGCGAACTATCAAAAACATAGCTGCTTGTGCCCGCCCCTATTGCGCAAGAGCCTTATTTAATGCACAAACCCCCGGTTAAAGGCGGCCGTGACACACGGAATGGGCGCCCACCAAACACGCCGTGCGGGACGGCTTCAGCGACCGGGATTCAGCACCTTGGCGACCGGATGATGCCGCAGCCTGAAGGCGTCGGGCATGCCGGAGCCCAGCAGCGGGCGCAAATACATCCTGAAGGCATCGGTCACGTCGGTGCCGCTGCTGGCGATGAACTCGTCCTCCATCACCCGCGTCTTGCCGGCCACGGCATCTAGCGGCAGCAGTTCGTAATCGACCGAATAAAACCCGGTGCGCTTGATGGCGACCGAGCCGTCCTGCGTGCCCCACATCGCGAACTGCACGGCTTTTTCCCCGACCTCGCGCGCTTCGCGCTGGTCCACGTCGGACACGCAGCCGATGAAGGAGCGCTGCAGGTAGCCGAAGGTGTCCCCGCGCACCCGCTTGATGCCGAGTTTGGACTTGATCTCCTCGCACAGCAAATCGGCCAGCGCGCCGTTGCCCGACAGCTGCACGTTGCCGTGCGCGTCGTGCTCCAGGTCTTTGGCCAGCAGGCTGGCAATCGGCGCGCCCGACGCATCGTGGATGCCTTCGGACACGGCGATCACGCAGCGCCCGAAGCGCGCGTAGGCCGCCTTCACGTCGGCGAGAAAATTCTCCAGCACGAAGGTGCGCTCGGGCAGGTAGATCAGGTGCGGGCCGTCGTCGGGAAACTTCTTGCCCAGCGCGGATGCCGCCGTCAGGAATCCGGCATGGCGGCCCATCACCACGCCCACGTACACGCCGGGCAGCGCCGCGTTGTCCAGGTTGGCGCCGGCAAACGCCTGCGCCACGAAGCGCGCGGCCGACGGAAAGCCGGGCGTGTGGTCGTTGCCCACCAGGTCGTTGTCGATGGTTTTCGGGATGTGGATGCTGCGCAGCGGGTAGCCAGCTTTTTGCGCCTCCAGGCTGACGATGCGCACCGTGTCCGACGAGTCGTTGCCGCCGATGTAGAAGAAGTGCTCGATCTGGTGCGCCTGCAGGACCTTGAAGATTTCCTGGCAATAGCGCATGTCGGGCTTGTCGCGCGTCGAGCCCAGCGCCGAGGACGGCGTGTTGGCGACCAGTTCGAGGTTGTGGCTGGTTTCCTGCGTCAGATCGACGAAGTCTTCATTGACGATGCCGCGCACGCCGTGGCGCGCGCCGTAGATGCGCGTGACTTCGCCAAAGCGCCGCGCCTCCAGCGCCACGCCGACCAGCGACTGGTTGATCACCGCCGTCGGACCGCCACCCTGGGCGACGAGTATTTTTCCGGATGCCATGGTTTTTTCCTTTGAAAGGGTAGCCGGCGGATTCGATCAAGCGATGAATGCTGGCGGGTTTCGATGTTGAAGCACGCCATGCAATAGACCACATCATGACGGGCCAGGCAAGTCCTGAATTCAGAGCGAATGCTGCGCCGCGTTCCAGGCGCTCAGTTCGGACGGGCGCAGCCCGTAACGCGCCAGCACCCCTTCATGCAGGCGGCGCAACTCCTGCACGACCAGCGCCTGCACATCGTCGCGGTCCGCCCGAGGCACCTGCTCCATGGCCTGCGCAATGGCGGCCAGCGCATCGGCATGGGGATGTTGAACCACTTCGCGGATGGTCTGCTTGATCAGTTCCCGATAGGCCAGCCGGGTCGGGTCGGGCTCGGCCAGTTCCTGCTTGATGGCCAGGTACTCCTGCGTA
Organism: Polaromonas naphthalenivorans CJ2; assembly: GCF_000015505.1. Taxonomy (GTDB): domain Bacteria; phylum Pseudomonadota; class Gammaproteobacteria; order Burkholderiales; family Burkholderiaceae_C; genus Polaromonas; species Polaromonas naphthalenivorans. The sequence continues at coordinate 3,779,369 of NC_008781.1, forward strand.
GAGCGTTCGTAGGCCCAGACATACAGGTCACGCAGCAACTCCACCCGCGTCAGCTCGTACACGCCCAGCGTGGCGCGGCTGTAGGCCTGCTCGGGCACATCCAGAAAGGTCAGCGGGCACAGGTTGGCCCGGAACAGCGGCAAGTTGGCCGCCAGGCGCGAGGTGCGCTTGTTGATATCGGCGAACGGCTGCAGGTAAGGCAGATGCACCATCGCGAAGAATGACTGCTCGAACGGGTCGGCGATGGCGCCCAGCTTGCGCAGCAAGACCTCCAGCATTTCGTCGATCTGCTGCGGCGTGGACAGGGGCCGGTACACGCTCTGGCCAATGTCCACCGCGTGCTGGCGAATGCGGCCTTCATCGGACGGATTGGGCAGCAGGTTTTCCGCCAGCGCGCTGTGCAGGTTCATGAGCAGGTAGCGACTCAAGCCAGCGCTGCCGGCGCTGACAGCACTTTCCACCAGCAACTCGATGGCGGTCTTGTGGTTCAGGATCATCTGCGTTTCGATGGCCGCCTTGCCGCGCGCTGCCCGGCCCTGCTCGATCAATTCCACGGTGTCCAGGCGCGAATAGGTGTTGCCTTCCAGGTGGCTTGAGGCCCACGACAGGTCAATCAGCAGCCGGTTCAGAATGGCACGGCTGTAGGTGCCCGCCGCTTCATGGGCCTGCGCGGTCCGGCCCATGTTGTGCAGCTGGCGGCGCAGCGATTCAGGCAAATACCCGCTCACGTTGGGCTGGTAGGCATCGAGAAAATCACGCTGGTAGCCGACCGGCTTGCGCGCCTGCAGCGGCTGATCGACATAGGCCAGGATGTCGCGGCTGTCTGCGGACAGGGGAATGTGGGGCGGGAAGCGGTCAGGGGATGCAATGGCGCTGGCCGGGGCCGGCAGCGCAGGCGCCGCATAACGCCGGGCGCGCCCTTCGCCGCTGGCGGTGATTTGCCCCTCGCGGCTCCATTGGCTCAGCCAGCGCTGGACGGTGCGGCGGGCCAGCTCGGGGTGCTGCGCCAGCAACCCGGCGAGCGTCAGGCCGGCGACGGACGATTGAATGCTTTTGAGCAAGGCGGCGGGGGCTGTCATGGGATTTTTTGGCGCAGTTTGGCTGAAATGTGGCGCGATTGTGGCGCGGTTCAATCAACTGCGCCACTGGCATGGCGCGATTCACTGAATTCTGCGTCACCCCGGCCGAGGCACGGCAGCTTCTTCCCAAGCCCGCCATCCCTTGCGCAGGCCTATTTGCACAGCCCCAGGATGCGTTCCTGCTGCGGGCACTCCTTCGCTGGCGGCGGCGACGGCTTCGCCCGGCTGACCACCCTCTTTCTTGCGGGTTCTCCGGCGATGCAGGAGCGGAGTTCGCGCGTCGTCGGGCCGTAGTAGAACCATCCACGGCCGAGGTCCGGCAGCGCAAGCTCTACCTCGCGCCACTTCGGGTGTCCCTTTTCCTGCAGCACCGAAAAGTTCTGGCACAGCGAGCGCGCCATGCCCCGCAGGTGGCTCTCGGTGTCCTTCAGCTGGAAATCGTAGGTGACGAGAAAGGCCTTGACGGCCAGCCCGGCAATATCCTCCGTGAGCAGGTTGGGATAATTGCTGGCGCGCACGCTGGCCTGGAAATAGGTCTTGAGCACCGCCTTGCTGGAAGGATGGCCGGGGTCGAACTTGAGCAGCTTGATGAGTTTTCGCGACTCGGGCTTCATGTCAACCAGCAGCTTGGCGGGCTGCCCGGCGACGACCGCGACCACGTCAAGGGTCTTGTCCGTGACCAGTTTCGCCAGCGCCTCCTCGTTGGACAGGTAGCTTGCGCTGGCGTCCGGCATGGCTTCGCCAAACATCAGGCGATACAGCGTTGCCGAGGTCAGCGCCGTGCCGCTGCCCGACTCGCCTGCGTTGATCTTTGCATTCTTGATCTCATGGATGAAGTTGCGCTCCGAGTCGGCCCGCACGACAAAGTAGATTTCCTCGTTGTACAGCGGCATGATCACGCGCAGCGGCGCGATCATGTCGCGGGCGGCTGCGTTGCCGCCGGCGGCGATGTCGAGAAAGGACTGGTACACGTCCGACTGCACCAGGGCCAGCTTGATGCCCGGCTCGTAGCGCAGCAGCCGGACGTTCTCGGCCGATCCGGCCGAAGGCAGGGCGTCGAGCTGGATGTCCGCCGAGGGCGCCACGAACTGGGCCAGGTCGCGCCCGATCTTGATATAGGTTCCGCGCTCCGAAGCGGTGACGATTTTGTATTCCACCGCAGCGGCCGCCGGGCCGTGGCAGAGCATCCCGGCCATCAGCAGCGTGCCCAATACGAGTTTTTTCATGTCAATGCCCCTCCTGTTTGGTATCCGGATTGCACAACCCAAGGGCTGCGACGGCTGGCGGACAGTCCGTGAATTGCGGCGGAGCCTGGCGGGTTTGCACGTCGGCCTGCGCAGGCGATGAGGGCTTTTCAAGCCCATCATTGCCGGTCTCAAGCGTCAGGGCGGAATTCACCCGTGCCTCGGCGGGTGAAGGCGCGCCGGGCACGTCCGGGGCCGCCTGCCTTTCGCCCTGCGCCGCCTTCTGCTCAAGTTGCTCGGGCTGCTGGTCGCGGACATAGACGTACACGAAATTCACGGCCAGTGCGAGCAATAAGGCCGCGCCCAGCATGAGCCACCGGCGCCTGGACCGGGTCGCGGCCGCAGCGGCTTCGGCTGAACCCGTTTGATCCGGCGTGCGCTCCTCAAGCTTGCGCCACATCAGCGATGCCGCATCCATTTCGGATAAAAACGTGTCATCCACGGCTTGCGTCCCGGGCGGCGAGTGCGCCAGGTCATGCCTGGAATGCGCCGCCTCCGGGCCTGCGCCGGCCGCATCGTCCGGTGCGGCAGGGGCCGCATCTTTGACGGGTGTCGCTGGCGCCAGCAGTGGGCCGGGTTCCGGTGTTGCCGGCACAGTGAGCCTGGCGCCGCATTGGGAGCAGTTCTGCGCGACCCGCTCGTTGAGCGCTCCGCACCGGCTGCAGGCTTGCAGATCGAGCTGCGTGCCGCACTTGTTGCAGAACACTGCATCGGCCGGATTGAGGTGCTTGCACAGAAGGCACCGGAGGGGGACTATCGACGACATCTGAAGCAGGTGCCCTTCATGAAGCAAGCGCAGGGGTTGCATGCAGGCCGTGATTCATCACGGCCGGCGCTCCGGGCGCTCAAAAAATCAGCGGCACAGGGTTGTCCCCATGCCAGCAACTCCGGCAGCATGGTTTGCCGCCAGACACTGTCAGGTCTTGCTGATCATTAAATGCAAGGAATGAAGCGCTGCGGTTGAGAAAAATCAACGGCGCGCAAGTCCGTGGCGAATGCCGCTCCAGTCTCTATGAAAAAGATAGCTGCTCATGCCCGCCTGTACTGCGCAAAAGCCTTGTTTGATGCCAAACTTCGGTCAAAAACCAGCGCTGGCCCGCTTGGCGCTCCCCGCAACCGGCCGGGGTCAATCAGGCGGACACCTCATTCGTCAAAATCGGCCCCAGGCCATGGGTGTATAACCTAGTCCCCTTGGGTCATGCGCCGCGTCTTTTCAGGCAGCGCGCATGCCCTGATCTCCCCGAATAAAGCCAGGCGCATGGGAGCGCCACAACATCAAGGAATCTCAAACATGGGCGCGCAATGGAAAGCAAAAGGCAAGGATCTGGCCGCAAACGCCAGGGGCCGGCTGTTTGGCAAACTGGCCAAGGACATCATGATCGCTGCGCGCAACGGGGCCGACCCGGCTTCGAACGCGCGCCTGCGGCTGGTGGTGGAGCAGGCACGCAAGGTCTCCATGCCCAAGGAAACCCTGGACCGGGCCATCAAGAAAGGCGCCGGCTTGAGCGGCGAGGCGGTTCATTTCGAGCACGTCATTTACGAAGGCTTTGCGCCGCACCAGGTGCCGCTGATGGTCGAATGCCTGACCGACAACGTGAACCGCGCCGCCTCTGAAATGCGCGTGCTGTTCCGCAAGGGACATCTGGGCAGTTCCGGCTCGGTGGCCTGGGACTTCGACCATGTCGGCATGATCGAGGCCGAGCCGCTGGCCGCCGGCACCGACCCCGAACTGGCCGCCATCGAAGCGGGCGCGCAGGACTTCGAGCCGGGCCACGAAGACGGCACGACGCTGTTCCTGACCGACCCCACCGACCTCGACCTGGTCAGCCGCGCGCTGCCCGCCCAGGGCTTCACCGTGCTGTCGGCCAAGCTCGGCTACAAGCCCAAGAACCCCATCGACCCGGCCTCCTTGAGCCCCGGAGACTTGCACGAAGTCGAGGCCTTCCTGGCCGCGATTGACGAGAACGACGATGTGCAAAACGTGTACGTCGGCCTGGCGGGCTGAGACGGGCCGGCGCTTCAGTATTTATGCCTAACCAGCCCCGACTGATCCACATCACCGAGCAGAACCATGATGTCCTGGTTGACCTGATCTATGCCGGTGCCAGCAACTTCACCGGCCAGGCCATCTACGACCATCCGCTGTGTTTCTTGCACCCGCAGGCCGAAGCCGGTTTGCGCAAGGCCATCGCGGCGGCGCGCGGTTTTGGCCTGCGGCTGAAGATTCTCGACGCCTTCCGGCCGCAGGAGGCGCAGGAGGCCTTGTGGGCCGTGGCGCCCAACCCGGACTACATCGCCGACCCGAAAATCGGCTCCAACCACACGCGCGGCGTGGCCGTTGACCTGACGCTGGTCGGCGCCGATGGTGTGGCGCTCGACATGGGAACGCCGGTGGACACCATGAGCGCGGCCTCGCACCACTTTCATGCCGACCATCCGGCGGCCATCCAGGTCAACCGCATGCGGCTGCTGACCGTCATGCTGGAAGCCGGCTTCGTGCACCATCCGCGCGAATGGTGGCATTACCAGTTGCCGGGCGCGGAGCGCTTTCCCCTGATCGACAGCCACGCCTTCATGACCTGCCTGCACGCTGGCGGCCACGCGGCGACTGCGGGTTCAATGGCTTCTTGAATGCTCTGTTTTTAATAGCTGCTGGCGCATGACGAGCATGCGCCAGCGCCTGTTTTCTTATAAATTCTTGCGGCTGGGGCAGCCAGCGCCGCGCAGCGGCCCACGACACGCAAATCCTGGCGTATGCTGCGATGCATGAACGACAAAATCAACCAGTTGCTGTCACAGATGGCCGCGCTTGAAGCCGAACTGCGCACGGCGGTTCACCAGCAGGAAAGCCGGGTGTTCTTCCAGATCAAGGGCAAGCGCGTCGAGTTTGAAAAGTCCGCCCGGGACGCGCACCGCAAGCTCAAGACCGGCGTGCTGCGCTGGCTGGTAAAAGACCGGCCGCAGAACCTGATCACCGGGCCGCTGATCTACGGCATGATCTTTCCGCTCCTGATGCTCGACGCCTGCGTGAGCTTGTACCAGTGGGTCTGCTTTCCGATCTACGGCATTGCCCGCGTGCGGCGCGGCGACTACCTGGTGTTTGACCGGCGGCACCTGGGCTACCTCAATGCCATCGAGAAATTCCACTGCACCTACTGCGAATACGGCAACGGCCTGATGGCCTACATGACGGAAATCCTGGCCCGCACCGAGCAGTATTTTTGCCCCATCAAGCACGCGCACAAGATTCTGGGCACGCATGCGCGCTACAACCGCTTCCTGGAATACGGCGAGGCCGAGGCTTATGAAGCCAGGCTCGAAGAGTTCCGGGTGGCGCTGGGCAAGGAAGTGAAATAAGCTGCCACATCACGCCTCACGCCTGAGCGCCACGGGAATCCCCTTTCCACGGGAAGGTGATTCCGCCGATTTGTGTTTAATTCAGTGTTGAATCGCGTGTTACCGACCTTTAAAACCAACCACGTCAGGGATGCTTATGGACCAGCCAATTCACCCATTCAGCGAACTCTTTGCGCAGCTCGGCCTGCCTGCCGACGAGTCGTCCATCAGGCAGTTCATCGCATCGCATGCTCCACTGAGAAGCGACATTGACCTGGCGGACGCCCCGTTCTGGACCGAGTCCCAGGCGGTGTTCCTGAAAGAAGAAAAACTCGAAGATGCCGACTGGGCAGAGCTGGTCGATCAGCTGAACCTGGCGCTTCGCGGTTAGGCCGATTTTCCGCTCACGAATCCGCCTCGAAACCAGCCCGTGCCGAATGCGCCTGAAGCCTGCGGCCTGAGCGCCGCCGAGGCCGCACGGCGGCTGGCCGCTGACGGCGCCAACCTGCTGCCCGGCAGCGCGCCCAAGTCCAATGCCGCCATCGTGTTAACGGTGGTGACGGAGCCTATGTTTTTGATGCTGCTGGCCGCTGGCGGCATTTACCTGGCGCTGGGCGACCCGGCCGAGGCGCTGTTTTTGCTCGGTTTCGTGTTCGTCGTCATCGGCATCACGCTGGTGCAGGAGCGCAAGACGCAGCGGGCGCTCGAATCGCTGCGCGAGCTGTCGGCGCCGCGCGCGCTGGTCATGCGCGATGGGCAGGAGCAGCGCATTCCGGGCGCCGGCGTGGTGCGCGGCGATGTGCTGGTGCTGCACGAGGGCGACCGCATCGCCGCCGATGCCCGGCTTTTCGAGGGCCAGCTGGAGGTGGACGAATCGCTGCTGACCGGCGAATCGGTGCCGGTGGCCAAGCTGCCCGACACAGCGGCCAGCGTGGGGGCCGGCGGCCGCAGCGCCGGGCCGCCCCAAGCAAGGCCAGCCCCCTCGGGGGGCAGCGCAGCACACGCAGTGGCAAGCGTGGGGGCGCTTTACGCCAGCACCGTGGTCACGCGGGGCGTCGGCCTGGCTGAAGTGCAGGCCACGGCCGGTGCCACCGCCGTGGGCCGCATCGGCGCCGATCTGGCCAGGACCACCGAGCCGCCGTCGGCCCTGCAGCGCGCCTCGCGCCAGCTGGTGCGCCGGCTGGGCGCGGCGGCCCTGCTGCTGGCCGGCGCGCAGGTGCTGCTGGGCTGGTGGTGGAACGGGCGGCCGCTGCTGGAAAGCCTGCTGTCCGGCATCGCGCTGGCCATGGCCATATTGCCGGAGGAAATCCCGGTCATCCTGACGGTGTTCCTGGCGCTGGGCGCCTGGCGCATCTCGAAACAAAAAGTGCTGACCCGGCGCATGTCGGCGGTCGAGGCGCTGGGCGCCATCACCGTGCTGGCGGTGGACAAGACCGGCACGCTGACCATGAACCGCATGGAAGTCGCCGAACTGGACACCGGCAGCGCCCGCTTCACGCCCGAAAAGGCCAGCGAACTGCCCGAAGCATTCCACCTGCTGGCCGAATTCGCCATGCTGGCCACGCCGGGCGACCCGTTCGACCCGATGGAAAAAGCCATCCAGCGCTTCGGCCACGGCTGGCTGGCCGGCACCGAGCATGTGCATGACGGCCGCGAACCGGAGTTTGAATACGCGCTGTCGGGCGAGATCCTGGCGATGACGCGGGTGTTCGCCAGCAGCGCGCCGACGCAGCATCTGCTGGCCACCAAGGGCGCGCCCGAAGCCGTGGCCGACCTGTGCCACCTGCCCGCCGCCCGGCGCGAAGCCATCCGCGCCCAGGTCGAGGCCATGGCCGGGCGCGGCCTGCGTGTGCTGGGCGTGGCGCGCGGGCGCTGGAGTGGCGCGCCCGCCGCGCCCGATGCCGCACCCCTCTGGCCGCGCAGCCAGCACGATTTCGATTTCGAATTCCTCGGCCTGCTAGGGCTGGCCGACCCGCCGCGCCCGGAAGTTCCGGCGGCGCTGGCCGAATGCCGGCGCGCCGGGGTGCGCGTCATCATGCTGACCGGCGACCACCCGGCCACGGCCCGCGCCATCGCCCGCCAGGTCGGCCTGTCGGAGCGGCCCGAGGTCATCACCGGCGACCAAATCGCCGCGCTGGACGATGCGGCATTGCGCGAGCGGCTGCGCCACGCGGACCTGTGCGCGCGCCTGCAGCCGGCGCACAAGCTGCGCCTGGTGCAGGCGCTGCGGGCCGGCGGCGAGGTGGTGGCGATGACCGGCGACGGCGTCAATGACGCGCCCGCGCTGAAGGCCGCCGACATCGGCATCGCCATGGGCGAGCGCGGCACCGACGTGGCCAGGGAAGCGGCCGCGCTGGTGCTGCTCGACGACAGCTTTGCGCGCATCGTCGCCGCCATCCGGCAGGGCCGGCGCATCGACGACAACCTGCGCAAGGCCACGCGCTTCACCTTTGCCGTGCATGTGCCGGTCATCGCGCTGGCGCTGGTGCCGACGCTGCTGCAGTGGCCGGTGCTCTTGATGCCGGTGCACATGGTGCTGCTGCAGCTGCTGATCGACCCGGCCTGCTCGGTTGTTTTTGAAGCCGACCCGGAAAGCCCCGGCCTGATGGAGCGCGCGCCGCGCCCGGTGTCGGATTCGCCCTTTGGCGTGGCGCCGCTGGGCCACGCGGTGCTGCAGGGCCTGGGCGTTGCCGGACTGCTGCTGGCCGGCTATGCGTGGCTGGCCGCGCAGGGCTGGAGCGCGCCCCAAGCCCGCAGCGTGGTGTTCTGCACCCTGATGCTCAGCGTGATGCTGCTGATCCTGGCGAACCGCGACCTGCGGCGTTCAGCCCTGCTGGGCATGACAAACGCCAACCCGCTGCTGTGGCGCATGGCCGTCGCCATGTTCGGGCTGCTGGCAGCGGTCTTGTACCTGCCCTGGCTGCGCCGGCTGATGGGCCTGGAGCTGCCCGGCCTGGCCGGTCTTGCGGCCGGCGCCGGGCTGCTGGCGCTGTGCGCCGTCTGGCTGGAGCTGGTGCGGCTGGCCGGCGGACCGAGGCAATGAACCCCGTGGCGGCCTCTTGCAGTTGCCGCACTGTTACCTCAATTACCTGAAAACGCGTCATGGCGCGGCAAGCCCGACAGGCGATAGCCCTACCATGGCTGATGCCGCTTTTTAACCGCGAGGAGCTTCTTTCATGAACGACGTTCAAACGACCGCGCAGACCCTCATTCCCCGGGATCTGGACAAGCCGCTGCATACCCAGCTGGCGCGCTTTACCCACGGCGTGTCGCCCGCGTCCCTGGCCGGCGCCTACCTGGACTGGCTGACCCATCTGGCGCTGTCGCCCGGCAAACAGCAGGAGTTGCTGGTCAAGGCCGTTGAAAAAGAGCTGCGCATCGCCTGGCATGCCTTCCTGGGTCCGTTTGACCATTGCAAGCCGTGCATTGAACCGCTGCCGCAGGACCGGCGGTTTAGCGCGCCCGAATGGCAGGAATGGCCGTTCAACCTGATTTACCAGTCCTTCCTGCTGCACCAGCAGTGGTGGCACAACGCCGCCAGCGGCGTGCCCGGCGTGACGGCCCACCACGAGCATGTGGTGACCTTTGCCACGCGCCAGTTGCTGGACATCGTGTCGCCGTCGAACTTTCTCCTGACGAACCCCGAAGTGCAGGCCGCCACGCTCAAAAGCGGCGGCATGAACCTGGTGCAAGGCGCGCAAAACTTCATCAAGGAATCGCTTCGGCTGGCCGCCGGCCGGCCCCTGCCCGGCACCGAGAATTTCCGGCCCGGCAAGGAAGTGGCCGTGACGCCCGGCAAGGTGGTGTTTCGCAACCACCTGATCGAGCTGATCCAGTACCGTCCGCAGACCGACACCGTGTTTGCCGAGCCGCTGCTGATCGTGCCGTCGTGGATCATGAAGTACTACATCCTGGACCTGTCGCCCGGCAACTCGCTGGTGAAATACCTGGTCGAAAAGGGCCACACCGTGTTCATCCTGTCCTGGAAAAACCCCAGCTCCAGGGACCGCCACCTGGGCATGGACGACTACCTGAAGGCCGGCGTGATGGCCGCCATCGACGCGGTCAGCAGCATCGTGCCGGGCCAGAAAATCCAGGCCATCGGCTACTGCCTGGGCGGCACGCTGCTGGGCATTGCCGCCGCCTACATGGCCCGCCACCATGACGAGCGCCTGAAAAGCCTGACCCTGCTGGCCTCAGAACTCGACTTTGAAGACCCCGGCGAGCTGGGCCTGTTCATTGACGAAAGCCAGCTGTCCTTCCTGAACGACGCGATGGCCAACAAGGGCTACCTGGACGGCAAGCAGATGGCCGGCGCGTTTGCCCTGCTCAATTCGCGCGACCTGGTGTGGTCGCGCATGGTGCACGACTACCTGATGGGGGGCAAGCACCCGGTCAACGACCTGATTGCCTGGAACCTGGACGCCACCCGCATGCCCTACCGCCAGCACAGCGAATACCTGCGCCACCTCTACCTCAAGAACGACCTGGCCGAGGGCCATTACCTGGTCGATGGCAAACCGATAGCCCTGTCCGACATCTGGATACCGATTTTTGCGCTGGGCACCCGGCGCGACACCGTCTCGCCCTGGCATGCGGTGTACAAGACTCATTTGCTCGTTCCGGCCGAGGTGACGTTTTGCCTGAGCAGCGGCGGCCACAACGTGGGCGTGGTCAACCCGCCCGGCGAGGGGGTCAAGCGAAGCTACCAGATCGCCACCCGCAAGGCCGGCGCGCGCTATATCGACCCCGACACCTGGCAGGCCAGCATGCCCGAGCATGAAGGCTCCTGGTGGCCGGCGCTGGAGCACTGGCTGCGCCGGCACTCCGGCGAGCGCGTGGCCCCGCCCGCGATGGGCAACGCGGCAGGCGGCTACCCGGTGCTGCAGGATGCGCCCGGCCGCTATGTGCTGGTGCCCTGATCAGGCCAGCGGGGAAATCATTCAGACGTCACACCGGATGCGTAACATCGGGGCATGAACACTGCCATCACCCCCGAAACCACCCCGCGCGCCCTGCCCATCCTGGCCGGCAAGAAAGGCCTGATCGTCGGCATTGCCAACGACCAGAGCATCGCCTACGGCTGCGCGCAGGCCATGCAGGAACTGGGCGCCACGCTGGCCATCACCTACTTCAACGCCAAGGCCGAGCCGCATGTGCGCCCGCTGGCCGCGCAGTTCGGCGCCGACATCATCGTGCCGCTCGACGTGGAGCAGCCCGGCCAGCTCGAAGCGGTGTTTGCGCAGATCGAGCAGCGCTGGGGCAAACTGGACTTCGTGCTGCACGCAATCGCCTTTGCGCCGGCGGCCGACCTGCACGGCCGCATCGTTGACAGCAGCGCCGAGGGCTTTTCCCGCGCCATGGATGTGTCGTGCCATTCGTTCATCCGCATGGCCAGGCTGGCCGAGCCGCTGATGACGCAGGGCGGCACGCTGGTCACGATGAGCTACTACGGCGCGCAAAAGGTCATCGACCACTACGGCATCATGGGGCCGGTCAAGGCCGCGCTTGAAGCCACGGTGCGCTACCTGGCCGCCGAACTCGGCCCCGCCGGCATCCGCGTGCATGCGGTGTCGCCCGGCCCGATCAAGACGCGGGCGGCATCGGGCATCGGGGATTTCGAGCAATTGCTGGACGATGCCGCGAGCCGCGCACCCCAGCACCAGCTGGTGACCATCGCCGACGTCGGCGCCGTCACCGCCATGCTGTGCAGCGACGCAGCCCGCGCGCTGACCGGCAACGTCACCTATGTCGATGCCGGCTACCACGTCATGGGCTAAGCTGCCCGCACCCTCACAACAACAAAGGCTAGCCATGGATTCGCTCAGCACCCAGCCCGGCCCGTCAGCCGATTTTCTTGAAAACCATCCCTTCGCCGGGATTCGCGTGGGCGACGGCGCGAGCCTGGTGCGCCAGGTGACGGAGCGCGACATCCAGCTGTTTGCCGCCGTCTCGGGCGATGTGAACCCGGCGCATGTCGATGCGCTGTATGCCAAGACCAGCCACTTCCACGAAATCATCGCCCACGGCATGCTGGGCGGCTCCTTGATCTCGACCGTGCTGGGCACGCAGTTTCCCGGCCCGGGAACGATTTATCTGGGCCAGACGCTCAAGTTCCTCAAGCCGGTGCACATCGGCGACACCTTGACCGTGACGGTCACGGTCAGCGCGCTGAAGGCCGCCAACCGCCAGGTGTGGCTGGACACGCGCTGCGTCGATCAGGACGGCGATGTGGTGATTGACGGCCAGGCCCATGTGATTGCGCCGGCCGACAGCCTGCGCATTTTGCGCACCGACCTGCCCGAACCGCTGATGGCCGACAGGAACCTGCGCTACGACCAGCTGCTCAACGCCGCCAAGAGCCTGCCCCGCATCAAAATGGGCGTGGTCCATCCGTGCAGCCGTGAGGCGCTCGAAGGCGCGCTGGACGCCGACCGGCTGGGCCTGATCCAGGCCATCCTGATCGGACCCGAGCCGCGCATCCGCAGCCTGGCCGGCGAATGCGGATTCGACCTGAGCGGCTTTTCGATTGTCGATGTGCCGCACAGCCATGCGGCGGCCGCCAAGGCGGTCGAGCTGGCCCGGGCCGGCGAAGTCGAGGCGCTGATGAAGGGCAGCCTGCACAGCGACGAGCTGCTGTGCGCGGTGGTCAACAGCCAGACCGGCCTGCGCACCGGGCGCCGCGTCAGCCATGTGTTCGTGCTCGACGTGCCGCGCTACCCCAAGCCGCTCTTGATCACCGACGCCGCCATCAACGTCGCGCCCGACTTTGACGCCAAGGTCGATATCGTGCAAAACGCCATCGACCTGGCGCATGCGCTGGGCATAGCCCGGCCCAAGGTGGCGATTTTGTCGGCGGTGGAAACCGTTAGCCCCAAACTGCGCTCGTCGATGGACGCCGCCGCGCTGTCAAAAATGGCCGACCGGGGCCAGATCACCGGCGGCCTGGTCGATGGCCCGCTGGCCTTTGACAACGCCGTGTCGCTGGCCGCCGCCAAGACCAAGGGCATCCATTCCGAGGTGGCCGGCGACGCCGACATCCTGGTGGTGCCCGACCTGGAATCGGGCAACATGCTGGCCAAGCAGCTCGAATACCTGGGCGGCGCGCAGGCCGCCGGGCTGGTGATGGGCGCCAAGGTGCCCATCGTGCTGACCAGCCGGGCCGACTCGGCGCATTCGCGCATCGCCTCGTGCGCCATCGCCCTGTTGCTTATCGCCCACCGGCTCAGGGCGCTGGCAGAACCGGCATGAAGCAGGCGCTGCTGGTCATCAACTCGGGCTCGTCCAGCGTCAAGTTTGCCGCCTACGACGTGGCCCGGCCCGATTCGGCCCTGGCGCGCATCGCCAACGGCAGGATCGAAGGCATAGGCGGCAAGCCGCGCCTGCTGGTGTGGGGGCAGGACGGCGCGCTGCTCGAAGACAGTCGCATCAGCGTGTCGGCCGACCCGGTGCTGGGGCCGGAAGAGGCGTTTGAAGCGCTGTTCGACTGGCTGGGCCGGCACGCGGCCGGCCGCACGCTGCTGGCCGTGGGCCACCGGGTGGTGCATGGCGGCGAGCGGTTTGCGCGGCCGGCGCGGGTCACGCCGGAGATCTTGGCGCAGCTCGATGGCTTCACGCCGCTGGCGCCGCTGCACCAGCCGCACAACCTGTCGGCCATCCGGGCGATTGCCAGCCTGCTGCCCGAGCTGGCGCAGGTCGCCTGCTTCGACACCGAATTCCACGCCACCCAGCCGTGGGTGGCGCAGGCCTGCGCGCTGCCGCGCCACATCACCGAGGCCGGCGTGAAGCGCTACGGCTTTCACGGCCTGTCGTATGAATACATCGCCAGCGTCTTGCCCGGCCATCTGGGCGCGGCGGCGAATGGCCGCGTCGTCGTCGCGCACCTGGGCAACGGCGCGAGCCTGTGCGCCATGCAGGACCGGCGCAGCGTCGCCTCGACCATGGGATTCACCGCGCTCGACGGCCTGATGATGGGCACGCGCTGCGGCAGCCTGGACCCGGGCGTGGTGCTGTACCTGATGAGCGGGCTGGGCATGAGCGTTCAGGCGGTTGAAAAGCTGCTGTACGAGCAGTCGGGCCTGCTCGGCGTGTCGGGCATTTCGGGCGACATGCGCACGGTGGAGGCCAGCGATACGCCCGAGGCACGGCAGGCGATTGAGCTGTATGTGTACCGCGTGGGCCAGCAACTCGGCAGCCTGGCCGCGCCGCTGGGCGGGCTCGATGCGCTGGTTTTCACCGCCGGCATTGGCGAGAACAGTGCCAGCCTGCGGCGCAGGGTTTGCGAGGATGCGGCGTGGCTGGGCGTGGCGCTGGACGAGGACGCCAACCAGGCGCAGGCATCCGGCCCACGCTGCATCAGCACGCCGGGCAGCCGAGTGGCGGTGTGGGTCATTCCGACGAACGAGGAGTTGATGATTGCCCGGCACACCCAGGCGGTGCTGCAGGGGCGCGGGGCGCACGACTGGCGCGCGGACGGCATGTAACGCTACGTGGTGGCGCCGGCACCTGAAGCCACTATTAATTTAATAGCTGTCTGTGCTTATGGATAGTGCGCAAAAGGACTTTTTTGCTTGAAAAATGGTCACTGCCCAGCCCCACCGCCCGCTCAGGGCAGCGGCGGCACTTCCGGCCGAGCCACAGTTGCCGGCCCGGCCAGCTCGGCCCGCATCAGCGGCAAATGCTGCGGCCAGTCGCGCTGCATGCAATCGACCAGCGCCTCGCGCACCTTGCAGCGCAAATCCCAGTTCAGGCTCGAATTGTTCGAGGTCACCAGCACGCGCAGCTGCATGCTGCGCTCGCCCGCCTCGACCACCTGCAGCAGGCACAGCCGCTTGTCCCACTCGGAGGCAAGCTCGCAGGCGCGCTGGGCAGCTTCGCGCAGCGGCGCCAGCGGCATGCGGTAGTCCACCCAGATGAACACCGTGCCGATGATCTGCGCGTTCTTGCGCGTCCAGTTCTGAAACGGGTTTTCAATGAACCACTGCAGCGGAATGATCATCCGCCGCTCGTCCCAGATCTTCAGCACCACGTAGGTGCCGGTGATTTCCTCGACCCGGCCCCACTCGTTCTGGATGATCAGCACGTCATCGATGCGAAACGGCTGCGCCAGCGCAATCTGCAGCCCGGCGATCAGGTTGCTGAAAATCGGCCGCGCGGCAATGCCGGCCACCAGCCCGACCACGCCGGCCGACGCCAGCAGGCTGGCGCCAATCTGGCGCGCGCCCGGAAAGGTCATCAGCATCAGGGCCAGCCCGGCCAGCAAGATGACGAACATCGCGGTGCGCGACAGCATGCGCGTCTGGGTATGGATGCGGCGCGCGTTCAGGTTGTCCTCGACATCGACCGGGTGCAGGCCGATCACGCCCTGCGCCACGCCGCGCGCCGCGCGCAGGCCCAGCCAGGTCAGGCCGGTCAGCAGCAGCAGGACATTGACATGGCGCACGCCGGCAATCAGCGGAAAGCTGTCGGGCGCGATTTGCCAGACGGCCTGCAGCGCGATCAGCGGTAGCAGCAGCAGCGCCGGTGTCTGGCAATGCTGCGCCGTGCGGTAGGCCACCGGCATGGAGCGCGTCAGGCGCAGCACCACGGTCGCGCTCACGCGGTACACCAGCAGGGCCAGCAGCACGCAGATTCCAGCCGCCAGCAGGATGCGCAGCGCCGAATCGTCGGCCCACGAGATCAGCGCGCGCAGTTCAGGGAAACTCCGGCTCATGCCCGGCCCTAACCCGCCGCGCGCGGCCTGACCTTGGACGCCGCCAGCCGGGCATGCGTGCGCGCCACGTCCACATCGGCGTCAAACGCCAGCGCCACGCCCATGCGGCGCTTGACAAAACTCTCGGGCTTGCCGAACAGGCGGATGTCGGTGTTCGGCACGCGCAGCGCATCGGCCACGCCGTCGAACACGATGCCCGCCGCATCGACGCCGCCATAAATCACGGCGCTGGCGCCCGGGCTCTTGAGCGCGGTATCGACCGGCAGGCCCAGAATCGCCCGCGCATGCAGTTCGAACTCGTTTTGCCACTGCGTGCACAGCGTCACCATGCCGGTGTCGTGCGGGCGCGGGCTGACTTCGCTGAACCAGACCTCGTCGCCCTTCACGAACAGCTCGACGCCGAACACGCCCTGCCCACTCAGGTTGTCGGTCACGGCCCGGGCAATCTCGTGGCTCTTTTCGAGCGCCGCCGGGCGCATCGGGTGCGGCTGCCAGCTTTCCACATAGTCGCCGCTGACCTGCAGGTGGCCAATCGGCTCGCAAAAATGCGTTTCCACCTGGCCATCAGCACCCAACGCACGCACCGTCAGCAGCGTGATTTCATACTCAAAATCAACAAAGCCTTCGACGATCACGCGGCCACGGCTCACGCGCCCGCCGGCCATCGCGTGGTCCCAGGCCGGCGCCACGTCCTTGGGCAAGGCGATCTTGCTCTGGCCCTTGCCCGACGAACTCATCACCGGCTTGACGACGCAGGGGTAGCCGATTTTTGAATCAATCGCGGTCTGCAGTTCTTCGAGCGAATCGCAGAACACATACGGGCTGGTCGGCAGCGCCAGCGTTTCGGCGGCCAGGCGGCGAATGCCCTCGCGGTCCATGGTCAGGCGCGCGGCCCGGGCCGTGGGAATCACGCGCACCGTGCCAGCGGCTTCGAGTTCTTCGAGCATGCCGGTGGCAATCGCCTCGATCTCGGGCACCACCAGGTCGGGCTTTTCCTGTTCAATCAAGGCCTTGAGCTGCGCCGGGTCGCTCATGGTGATGGTGCGCGCGTGGTGCGCGACCTGCTGGCCGGGCGCGTTCTCGTAGCGGTCAACGGCGATGGTTTCCACGCCCAGGCGCTGCAGCGCGATCAGCACCTCCTTGCCCAGCTCGCCGGAGCCGAGCAGCATGACTTTGGTGGCGTGGGGAGACAAGGGGGTTCCGAAGGTGGTCATGGTGCAAGAGGATAAAGAGTGAAAAAAACCGGCCCCGGTCAACAGCCGGACGCGCCGGCTTGCGGCTGGCAGCTACTGTACTTCACTGAAGTGAAGCCGCCAGGAATGGGCACGGCGCGCGTCAAACGACCGATTGCGGCGCCACGGCGTCGCGCGGATGTGTAGCATCGGCAAGTCATTTCAACCTGGGATTTTTCCATGAAAAAACGCCATTTCCTGAACGCCTCCCTGGCCGGCGCGGTGGCCATGCCTTCCTGGGCCGCGGCCCAAGGCAGCCGCCGGGCCCCGGCAGGCCCGACGCTGCTGACGGTCAGCGGCCGCATCGGCGCGGGCAACCGTGGCCCGCTGGACCCGGCGCTCGACCAGATGATGGCCAAGCAAAAAATCATGTTCGACAAGGCGCAGGTGTTTGACTTTGCCGCCATCACCGCCCTGCCGGCCGTCACCATCCAGCCGACGCTCGAATACGACGGCAAGCCGCATTCGCTCAAGGGGCCGCTGCTGCTGGACGTGATGAAGGCCTGCGGCGTGAAGGCGGGCGACAAGACCATGCTGTTCCTGCGCGCCGTCGATGGCTACGCGGCGCAGGTTTCCGCCGCCGATGCGGGCAAATACCGCTTCATCGTGGCGACGCACCTTGACGGCCAGCCGATGGCGCTGGGTGGACTCGGTCCGCTGTGGGGCGTCTATGATGCCGACCGCTTTCCCGACATGGCGGCCAAACCCCTGCCCGCGCGCTTTGCCAACTGCCCCTGGGCCACCTACCACATCGAGGTCAGGGAAGGCTAAGCCTGGAAAACGCTAGGGAACGCAGCGAGGGAACGCCTCGAACTCATGCGTGCGCCACGCCTGATGGGCACAATAGCCGCATGACCCAGCCCCTTTTTGAAGTCGTTGACCTGAGCAAGCGCTACGGCGGCAACACCGTCGTCAACCAGTTGTCGTTTTCCATTGCGCCCGGCGAATGCCTGGGCGTGATCGGCCCGAACGGCGCCGGCAAGACCACCACCATCCGCATGTGCCTGGGGCTGACCAGCCCCGACTCCGGGCGCATCACCTACTTCCCTGGCGGCCAAAGCGCCAGCCTGTCGATGCCGCAGGACGCGCTGGCCATCAAGGAGCAACTCGGCATCGTCAGCCAGTTCGACAGCCTGGACCCGGATTTCTCGTGCGCCGAGAACCTGCTGGTGTTCGGCCGCTATTTCGGCCTGAAGGACAAGGTGATCAAGGAACGCATCCCCCGACTGCTGGAGTTTGCCGCCCTGACCCACAAGGCCGACGCCAAGCTCAGCGAACTCTCGGGCGGCATGAAGCGCCGCCTGAGCCTGGCGCGCGCGCTGGTCAACGACCCGCAGCTGCTGCTGCTCGACGAGCCAACCACCGGCCTGGACCCGCAGGCGCGGCATTTGATGTGGGAGCGGCTGCAGCGGCTGGTGCAGCAGGGCAAATCGATTTTGCTGACGACGCACTTCATGGACGAGGCCGAACGCCTGTGCAACCGCCTCTTGGTGCTCGACCACGGCAAGAAGATGACTGAAGGCACGCCGCGCGATTTGATCGCGCAGAACCTGGAGCCCGACGTGGTCGAGGTGTACGGCGCGGGCGCGCTGGCGCTGGTGGACTCACCGCTCAAGGCCATGGCCGCGCGCGTCGAGGTCAGCGGCGAAACCGTGTTTTTCTACACCAGCGACGCCAAGCGCCTGCTCGCCGCGCTGACCGACTACCCCGAGCTGCGCACGCTGCACCGCCCGGCCAACCTAGAAGACCTGTTCCTCAAGCTCACCGGGCGCCAGATCAGGGAGGCCGCATGACGACCGAAGCCACCACCTCAACATCCCAGCCGCCAGCGATTGCGGTGCAGGCCCCCCAGCCGGCCCTGCTGCGGCCGCCGCAGATCAGCTGGCGCTGGTGGCCGGTGTTCCGGCGCAACCTGCTGGTCTGGCGCAAGCTGGCCGTTCCCAGCCTGGTCGGCAACATCGCCGAGCCGCTGATCACGCTGGTCGCCTTTGGCTACGGGCTGGGCATGCTGATCGGGCAGGTGCAGTTGAATGGCAGCCCGGTGCCCTACATCCTGTTCCTGGCCAGCGGCTCGATCTGCATGAGCGCGATGAATGCCGCGTCGTTCGAGGCGCTGTATTCGGCGTTTTCGCGCATGCATGTGCAAAAAACATGGGACGGCATCATGAACGCGCCGGTGCGGCTGGACGACGTGGTGTTCGCCGAAATGCTGTGGGCCGCGTACAAGTCGCTGTTCACCAGCGCGGTCATTTTGGCGGTGATGCTGGCGCTGGGCATCAGCCACAGCCCGATGCTGATTTTGGCGCTGCCGCTCTTGGGGCTGGTGGGCATCGTCTTTGCCAGCATCGCGCTGATCTTCAACGCACTGGCCAAGGGCTATGACTTTTTCACTTATTACTTTTCGCTGTTCCTGACGCCGACGATGTTCCTGAGCGGCGTGTTTTTCCCGCGCGACCAGCTGCCCGGCGTGATGCGCGTCATCTCCGACTGGCTGCCGCTGACCGCCGCCGTCGAGCTGATCCGCCCGCTGTTCCTGGACCAGTGGCCGGCGCAGGGCCTGCGGCACCTGGCCGTGCTGGTGGTCTATGGCGTGGCCGCGTTCTGGATCGCGCTGGCGCTGACGCGCAGGCGGTTTCGGAACTAAAAGCGGCTTTTGCGCAATCAGGACATGCGCAAGCAGCTATTTTTTTGATAGCGCAACCTGAGCGCGGCGTGGCACGGGCAATGACCCAGCCCCATGCCCTCAACAGGCGAACAGGCCAGGTCAGACTGCCCTAGACTCATCCAATGGAAAACTCACAATTGCCAAACCGCGACATCGTGGTCATCGGGGCGTCGGCCGGCGGGGTCGAGGCGTTGCGGGGCTTCTTTGCGGCCTTGCCCGCCGACCTCGATGCCGCCATCCTGGTGGTGCTGCACATTCCGGCCGACACACCGAGCCAGCTCGACCAGGTGCTGGCGAATGCGACGCCGCTTCCGGTCGTGATTGCCGAAGATGGCCAGCCGATTGAGCACGGGCGTGTTTATGTCGCCTCGGCCGACCGGCACCTCATGGTCACGCCGCAAGGCATCCGGCTCAGCCGGGGGCCGAAGGAAGTCCGCGCCAGGCCGTCGGTCGATGTGCTGTTTCGCTCGGCCGCCGCAGCGTTTGGCTCGCGCGTCATCGGCGTGGTCCTGAGCGGCGCGCTCGACGACGGCACGGCCGGGCTCTGGGCCATCAAGGACCACCAGGGCGCCACGCTGGTGCAGATTCCTTCGCAGGCCATGCATCCCTCCATGCCCGAAAGCGCCATTGCGCATGTCCAGGTAGATTTTGTCGGCACGGTCGAAGCGCTGGCCGACAAGGTCAGGGAACTGGTCGGCACCGCCGCGCCCGTGGTGGCGGCCAGCGCTTTGAGCCTGCAGCGCGCCATGGAAAACGACATCGCCATGCAAGGCAATGCACTCAAGGCCGGCATCATGAACCTGGGCAAGGTTTCCCCCTACACCTGCCCCGATTGCCATGGCGTGCTGATGCAGATCGAAGAAGGCACGATTGTTCGTTTTCGCTGCCACACCGGCCATGCGTTTTCACTCAAGACCCTCATGGCCGAGATCAACGACGCCATCGACCAAAGTCTGTGGGCGACCTTGCGCGCCGTCGAAGAGCGGGTGATGCTGCTGCGCCAGATGGAACAGTTGGCGCTTCATTCCGGCGCGAACGACACGGCAGCGCAATGGCGCAAGCAGGCCGATGACTCGGAACAGCGGCTCCAGCCGCTGCGCGACCTGGTGCTTGATCCGGGCTTTTTCGGGCATGCGTCCAAGAACTGAATCGCCGGCTCACCCGCCAGCCGGGCATGCGCGCAGGCAGCCGCCTCAGTTCGCGGCAAAGCAGTAGAACAGCCCTGCGCCACCGACCGACTTGAGCGCCTCGGGGCTGCAGCCGGGCGTGGCATGGGAGGCGTTCCAGGACTTCATGGGGGCGGACTCGTTGATGCCGATGCGGTCGTGGTGGCCGACGATGGCCGAGCCGGCGCCGCTTTGCGTCCAGCCGCCGCAGGTGGTGTCGGGGGCCGAGGTGTCCAGGCGGCCGTCCGCCGTGGAGCCGGTCAGCATGTCGTGCATGTTGACGGCATCGCCCCGGCCGCTGACGACCTCGCCTTTTTCCGTCAGCGAATTCTGCTTGGTGAGCTGGTTGTCGGCGCTGTGCAAGTTGTCCACGCTGGTGGCCACGACCACGCCCCTGGCGTTTTGCCACGGGCCGCGGCCGATGCGCTCGCGCGCATTGACGGCCGGGCTGGCGCCGCTGGCCGGGGCGCTGAGGTAGGCGCGCCAGTTCTTGCCGCCGGCATTGGCCGAGGCGGCCAGTGTCTGGCAATAGGCATCGGCGCCGGCCAGGCCGCCCAGGTCGGCGCCCTTGCCCGGGTTGGCGCTGGTCACGAAAAAGCTCATCGGGCTCATGGGATGCGGCGAGGTCGATGGCATCGGCGCGCAGGCGCCCAGGATGGCGGCCGAAGCCAGAAGTGCGAGTCTCAAGCGTGATTGCATGGCGGTCCCTTTGATGAATGGCTGAATTGCCGTGTTGTGCTTGCCCGGTAAAGGTACGCCAAGCGCCGGTGCGATTCAATCGCTGATTTCACCTAATGCATCGGCAGCCTTCGCCAGGAAAAACCCCTCATGCAGGCAAAGCTGCCTTTAAAAAATCCTTGGCGTTTTTTCGATCCCTGCATTAATTTGTAATTAAAAGTTAAAGTTCAAATGCTTCAATAGCCTTTGAGCAGCGTGGACAACGCTGCCCAAAGTGCTTCAGCGAAAGAGAGGAGCCACTGTTTCCAGAAACAAAAACCGCCTGGAAGCCGTGTCGGCTGGTACGACTCAAAATCGAATCAGATTTCGTAACAATATGTATAAAAAAGAAAGATTTCTCTGATGTTTTCAATTCAATCAAAAATAATACCGACCGCCTGCCGCCTGCTGGCGACGAGCCTGCTGGGTTTGACTGCCGCCGGGGCGCTGGCGCAAACAACCGGTGGAGCGGCGCTGGTGCCGATACAAATCGGGGTGATCGCCCCGCTGAGCGGGCCTTCGGCCGACTTTGGCGTGCCCATGCTCAATGGCGTCAAGCTGGCGGTGGACGAGATCAACGCCGCTGGCGGCTTCCTGGGACGAAAGCTCGAACTGGTGGTCAAGGACGATGGTGCCAATCCGGACCAGGGCCGCAAGGCGTCCGAAGAACTGGCCGCGCAAAAGATCACGGCCGTCATCGGTTTTTGCAACACGGGCGTGGCGGCAAAATCGCTGGAGGTGTTTCAGAACAGCAAGATCCCGCTCATCATTCCCTGCGCGACCGGCACCCAGCTCACGGCCAAATACCCCGCGCCAGACAGCTACATCTTTCGCACTTCCGCCAAGGACGCCGTTCAGTCCAGCTTTGTGGTCGATGACATCTTCAAGCGCGGCTGGACCAAGGTGGCGGTGTTTGCCGACAGCACCGCTTACGGCGAGTCGGGCTTGAAGGACGTGACAGCGGCCCTGGCCAGCCATGGCCTCAAGCCGGTCCATGTGGCGCGCTTTCCTATTGGCGTGAAGGACGTGACGGCCGAACTCAAGGCCGCCCGCGATGCCGGAGCCAACGCGGTGTTCAGCTACAGCCTGGGCCCCGAGAGCGTCGCCATTGCCCTGGGGCGCAAGGAGCTGGGCTGGAAGGTGCCGCAGGTGGGCGCCTGGGCCTTGAGTTTTCCGGCTTATGTGAATGTCGCCAAGGAAGCGGCGGAAGACACGCTGATGGCCCAGACCTTCATCGTGGAGCAGCGCGGCAACGAACGCCGGACGGCTTTCCTGAATGGCTACATGGCCAAATACAAGCTCAAGAGCGTGCCGGCGTCGATTCCCGCAGCGCAGGCTTATGACAGCACCTACCTGCTGCTTTACAGCCTGTTCGGGGTGCGCAGCGCTTCACTGGACGGCCCGGCCATCAAGGCATCGCTGGAAAACCTGAAAAAGGTGTATTACGGCGCGGTCGCCACCTACGACCATCCGTTCAGCGCCAGCGACAAGGATGCGTTCACCGCCAACATGCTGCTGCTGGGCATGGTCAAGGGTGGCGTCGTGACCTACGCCTACCCCGCCGACATCAAGCGCAATGTGTTTGCGCAGCGCAAGCAGTAGTCCCGATTTATAGATAAAACAAGGCTTTTGCGCAGTATGGGCGGGCGTTATAAGCTACTTATTTAATAGCATCCTGCGCCCGTCCTGCTTGCGCCAGAGACCTGAAGCACACTCAAAAAAGCCCCGCCGGTCACCTGACTGGCGGGGCTGTGCTGCCGCAAAACGCCGGGCTTGCCGGCGCGAAGGCGCTTATTGCTGCTTGACGGCTTCGACCTGGACCACCAGGCGGACGTTTTTCGGGAAGCCCCAGTCGATGCCGTAGTTCATGCCGAAGGCGGTGCGGTCAATCGTGGTTTCGAAGTCGCCGCCGCACACTTCGCGCTTGAGCATCGGGCTGGTGTAGCAGTTGAACTGGTTGGCTTTGAGCGTGACGGGCAGGGTTTTGCCAAGCAGGGTCAGGTTGCCGGCGATTTCGGACACCTTGTCGCCGTTGAAGCTGAACTTGTCGGAGACAAACTTGATGGTCGGGTATTTGGCGGCGTCGAACAGGTCGGGGCTTTGCAGGTGCTTGTCAAACGCGGCGGCGCCGGTATTGACGGAGGTGGCGTCGATGCTGACCTCCACCTTGCCGGTCTTGGCGGCGCGGTCCAGTTGCACCGAGCCTTCCTTCTTGTCGAAGCGGCCCCGGTTGGTGCTGGTGCCGAAGTGGCCGATTTCAAACGTCGCAAAGGTATGCGTCGGGTCCATCGCGTAGGTGGCGGTTTCGGCATGGGCCGCGCCGGCCAGCAGGGCGGCCGCGGCGGCCAGGGTCAAAATTGATTTACGCATGGGAGGGGTTCCAGGGATAGGGAAAAGTAAGGTTAAAGAAAAATCAGTATTTGCCCACGCCGGTCAGCGCGAGCTTGAATTTGACCTGCACGTCGTCGGCCACCATCGAGGTGTCGGCCCACTCGTTCTCGCCAATCTTGAAGGCCAGGCGCTTGATGGCAAACGCGCCGCTGGCGGTGGTGATGGCGCCGGCCTGGCTCAGGGTCACAGGCACCACGACATCGCGCACATTGCCCTTGATGCTCAGCTTGCCGGCCACTTCGTATTTGCCCGGCGCGATTTTCTTGACGGCGCCTGACTGGAAGGTGGCCTGGGGAAATTTCACCGCGCTGAACCAGTCGGGCTTGGGCAGCTCGGCATCGGACTCGGGCGCGCCGACTGTGGCGCTGCCGGTGTCGATGGCAAAGGCGATCTTGCTGGCTTCGGGCTTGGCGGGATCAAACGCGATTTGCGCATCGAACTTCTTGAAATGCCCATCGACCGACACGCCCATCTGCTTGCTGGCAAAGGCAATTTCGCTTTGCGCCGGGATCAGCTTTTGCGCGGCTGGGGCCTGGGCCTGGGCCGACATCGAAAGCAGCGCGGCGGCCAGGCCCAGGCTGGCGGCGCGCAGGGTGAAAGAAAAAGTGTTCATGCGTTCGGTTTTCAGTGGGTGAAGAGAAAAAGAAGTGAGGCAGGCTCAGCGCAGGCCTGGCAGCATGCGCTGGAGCAGGCCGTCGCGGTCCACCCAGTGGTGCTTGAGGGCGGCTGCCACATGCAGGGCCACCAGAGCGGCCAGCGCAAAGGCCGACCATTCATGCCAGGGCTTGATCAGCGCGGCCAGGGCCTTGTCGGGTGCAACAAAGTCGGGCAGCGGCAGCACTCCGAACAGCACGATGGAAAATCCCGCCGCCGAGCTGTAGGCCCAGCCAATCAGCGGCACGAGGAAAAACAGCGCATACAGCAAGCCGTGGGTGGCGTGGTAGGCGCGCACTTGCCATGCCGGCATGGCCGCCTCGATGCGCCGGGGCAAGGCCGGCGGGCGATGGGTGAGGCGCCACGTCAACCGGGCCAGCGACAGCGCCAGAATCACGACGCCGGCCCACTTGTGCCAGTTGTAGAGCTTCAGGCGCAGCGGTGAAAACGGCAGGTCGGCCATGTAGAGGCCGACGCCAAACATCAGGACCAGCGCGAGCGCCAGCACCCAGTGCAAGGCCATGGAAACACCGTGATAGCGGGAAGGAGTGGTGGTTAGAACAGCTGAGGTCATGACGGAAACAGGTTAAAAACTTTCGTAAAACATTGAAAGTTCTACGAAGTATAGAAACCGTTTGCGCGCGAAAAGTTCAAATTAATTGATGAGATTGTTCAAATTTTTTGAATCACCAGCCTGTTAGCGGTGAGTTATGACGAATGCAGTCCGGGCTCGGGCGCCGCAGCCGCAGCCGCAAAGCGTTCCGTCAACTCGCCCAGGCCAAGCTCCGCCAGCACCTGCTGCAGCCGCGTCTGTGCGGCGCGGGTCTTGGCGGCGTTCGGCGTGGCCGGACGGCTGGCCAGGATCAGCTCGTTCTTCATCGAATGTTCCCAGCCGACCAGCTCGGTCACGGTGACCTGGTAGCCGTTGGCCTCCAGCTGCAGGCAGCGCAGCACGTTGGTGATCTGGCTGCCGAATTCGCGCGTGTGCAGCGGATGGCGCCAGAGTTCGGCCAGCGGATTCTTGTTCAGGTTCAGCGCGCGCGACTTTTTCAGCACGCCGGCCACCTCGGCCTGGCAGCACGGCACCAAGACCATGTGGCGCGCCTCTTTGGCCAGGCCAAAGGCAATCGCGTCGTCGGTGGCGGTGTCGCAGGCATGCAGGGCGGTGACGATGTCCACCGTGGGCGGCAGCGCGGTGGACGTGGTGGCTTCCTGCACCGACAGGTTCAGGAAGGACATGTTGGCAAAGCCCAGCCGCGCGGCGAGCAGCCGCGATTTTTCGACCAGCTCGGCGCGGGTCTCGATGCCGTGGATATGGCCATTGACCTTCTCGCCCGCGTGCGCCACGTTGAAGAACAGGTCGTACAGGATAAAGCCGAGGTAGGACTTGCCCGCGCCGTGGTCGGCCAGCGTGAAGCCTTGGGCGCTCGCGCAAACCTCATTCAGCAGCGGCTCGATGAACTGGTAGAGGTGATAGACCTGCTTGAGCTTGCGCCGGGCGTCCTGGTTGAGCTTGCCTTCGCGGGTCAGGATGTGCAGTTCCTTGAGCAGTTCAATCGACTGGCCGGGCCGCAGTTCTTCAATGACCTGCGCGGGCCTGGCGGCGTGGGCTGCGACCAAAGCCTTGCGGGAAGGCTTGCCGGTGGATTTATCGGTGGAGGGTGGGCTGTTTTTTTGCATGACCGCCAAGTTTAGTACCGGGCTTTTTTTCTGGCGTCATCCCTCTTGAAACCCGGCCCCCGGTGGAACGACAATCGGGCATGACTGAATACAACAAGGCTGCTGCGGTGCGCGACACCGTCCATGTTTACGAACACCTGACCCCGGACGTGGTGCTGGACGCGCTGGCCAGCGTCGGACTGATGGGCGACGGCCGCCTGATGGCGCTGTCCAGCTATGAAAACCGGGTGTACCAGGTGCATCTGGAGAGCCCCGTCGGCAGCGCGGAACTGGCCGGCGACATCGTGGTGGTCAAGTTTTACCGGCCTGACCGCTGGACCGATGCGCAGATCCTGGAAGAACACGCTTTCGCCACCGAGCTGATGGCGGCTGAAATTCCGGTGGTCGGCGCGCTCGAATTGAACGGCTCGACGCTGAACCATTTCAACGGCTTCAGCTTCAGCGTGTCGCCCAGTCGCGGCGGGCGCCGGCCCGAACTGGAGAACCTGGACGTGCTCGAATGGATAGGCCGATTCCTGGCGCGCATCCATACCGTGGGCGCGGCCCGGCCTTTCGTGCATCGCCCGGCCTTGAACCTGCAAACTTTTGGCTACTGCTCACGCGAGATTTTGCTGGACGGCGGCTATCTGCCGCTGGACATGGAATCGCGCTGGCTCAAGGCGTTCGACGAAGCCATGGCGGTCGCCAAAGGCGTGTTTGACAGCGTTCCGCATGTGCGGCAGTTGCGCCTGCATGGTGACTGCCACCCGGGCAATATCCTGTGGACGCCCGAAGGCCTGCCGCTGGCCGGCCCGCATTTTGTCGATCTGGACGATGCGCGCACCGGCCCGGCGGTGCAGGACTTGTGGATGCTGCTGTCGGGCGAGCGCGCCCAGCAGCTGCGGCAACTGGGCGCACTGGTGGACGGCTATGACGAATTTGGCGAGTTCGACCGGCGCGAACTCCGGCTGATCGAGCCGCTGCGCACGCTGCGCCTGGTGCATTACAGCGCCTGGCTGGCGCAGCGCTGGCACGACCCAATCTTCCCGATCAACTTCCCGTGGTTCGGCTCCAGCGACTACTGGAAAGGCCAGGTGGACATGCTCATCGAGCAGACCGAGGCCATGCAGGCCGCGCCGCTGGTCGCCTGAAGCCCGCCAGAAGGTGGTTTGCAGCGACCCGGCAACACGGCGTTTGCTGACACGGTTGTGCTGCGGCGAACCCTAGGATGAAGGCCATTTCCTACCGGAGCATTCATGCCTTTCCCTTCCCTGATTTCCCGCCGGCCGCTGCTGGCCTGGCTGGCCGCAAGCGCTGCAGCCATCCCATTTCCTGCTCTGGCCGCTGCGGCCGCGCAGCACCGCAAGCCCGCCACGCTACTCACAGGCGCAGCGCTGATGGAGCGCGTCAACGCCGCCACCGACCTGCCTGTGCTGGCGCAGGGCGCGCGCGGCGAGGCCGTGCTGCGGGCGCAGATCCTGCTCGACCACGCCTGGTTCTCTCCGGGCGAGATCGACGGCGCCTTTGGCGCCAACATGCGCCGCATGGTGGCGGCGTTCCAGACGGCGAACGGCCAGAAATCAACCGGCCGCATCGACGGCGAGACCTGGAAAGCGCTGGCGGGCGACGCGCCTGCGCCGGTGCTGTCCGAATACACCATCACTGCTGAAGATGCCGCCGGCCCTTATGCCAGGCTGCCAGCCGACATGATGAAGCGCGCGCAACTCAAGTCGCTGGGCTATGAAACCCTTCTGGAAGCGCTGGGCGAAAAATTCCATTGCAGCCCGAAATGGCTGCGCGATGCCAACCGGGGCCACACCTTCAAAGCCGGCGACAAGATCATTGTTCCGGCCCCAGGTAGCGACAAGGCCCCGGCCGGGGCCGCGTCCATCCGCATCGACAAATCCGAACATGTGCTGTATCTGCTCGACAAGGCAGAGCGGCCAGTCGCCGCCTTCCCGATCAGCATGGGCGGCGCATCGGACCCGCTGCCCATCGGCCGCATGGAGATCAAGAATGCCGCGAAAGACCCGGTGTTCACCTTCAACCCGGCGTTGCTCAAGGGCACGAAGAAAACCGACACCAAGGCCATCATTCCTGCCGGACCGAACAACCCGGTGGGCGTGTACTGGCTGGGCCTGAGCAAAGCGCACTGGGGCATTCACGGCACACCCGAACCGGAGCGCGTCGGCTCGTCCGAGTCCAACGGCTGCATCCACCTGACCAACTGGGATGTGCTGCGCGTGGCGCAGGTCGTCAAACCCGGCTTTGCCGTGGATGTTCATGCTTGAGGCGTTGCTTGATCGCCGGAACATGAGCCGTCTCGGGACGGCATTGCTTTGCCTTTCCGTGACTTGCGGTGCGTTCGCGGCGCCAGCCGGTTCAGCGCCTGCGGCAGTTGCAGGTGCCCCGGCCGAACCGCCGGCCCTGCTGCTGCCGGTGCAAGGCATCGCGCCCAGCGACCTGCGCGACACTTTCGACGACGGCCGCGACGGCAACCAGCGGGGCCACGAGGCCATCGACATCCTTGCGCCACGCGGCACACCGGTGCTGGCGGTGGACGACGGGCGCATCGTCAAGCTGTTCTTGAGCCAGCCCGGCGGCATGACGGTTTACCAGTTCGACCCGACCGGCCGGTTTGCCTACTACTACGCGCACCTAGACCGCTATGCCGACGGCCTGGCCGAGGGGCAGGCGGTGCGGCGCGGCAGCGTGATCGGCTATGTCGGCTCGACCGGCAACGCCAGCCCGGACGCGCCGCACCTGCATTTCGCCCTCTTCCGGCTGGGTCCGGAAAAACAGTGGTGGAAAGGCGAGCCGGTCAATCCGTTCAGGTACCTGGGCGGCAAGCCGCCTTGACGCCACGGCATCGCCAGCGCCAGCGCCATTTCACCAGTTGCGCACCCGGCCCGTGTCGAGGTGCACGAACTGCTCGCGCGGATAAAAGCCGACGCCGCCCGCGCGCAGCGACAGCGCCGCCTGGTGCAGGTCGGCCAGCGGCACGCCGGGCAGGCGAATGTCAATCGCGCGGCCTTCCATGTGCAGGCTTTTCGTGGCGACGCCGCCGCTGCGCGTCTGGCGCAGGTGGCTGTTGGTGGCCGGGCAACGGTAGCCGGAGATCACCTCGAACGCGCCCTTGCTGCCCAGCGCCTGCTGCACGCTGTGCAGCAGGTCGAACACCTGCGGGTCGATCACCCCGATGTCGCCGGTGTAGTGGTCGCGCAGGAAACGGTTGAGCCAGCCGAGCGCCTCGGGAACGTAGCGCTCGCCGCTGGCATACACCAGGTCGATTTTCTCGTGGGTGTGGGTATGCACCAGCGCCAGCCCGCGCGCGTCCGGTACCGACGCCAGGGCGGCACGAGAAGCGAGTGCAGGCAACGCTGCGGCGGCAGCGAGCCGGGCCGTGTGGCGCAGGAAGTGGCGGCGGGCCGGGGTCGTGGGAGCGGTCATGATTGGTCTCCGTTGGTGGGCGCGAGCGAGCCTGAATGCTTGCGCAAGGCAGCGTCCAGCAGGCGGTCCAGCCCATAGATGTCGTCAAAGAAAAAAGTCCGGCCGTCCTTGACCAGCGTGGTGCCGTAGGCAATCAGCACCGGCACCGGCTCGGCCAGCCTGAGCGTGGCCGATTCGCCCCGGCTCATGGCATTCTGGATGCGCTCCGGCGTCCATTCCGGCATGTTCTTGAGGACGAATTTGGCCAGTGCAACCGGATGCTCGACGCGGATGCAGCCATGGCTGAAGTCGCGCCTAGCGCGCTCGAACAGCTGCGTGGCCGGCGTGTGGTGCAGGTAGATGTTGTCGCTGTTCGGAAACACGAACTTGATGTCGCCGAGCGCATTTTTCGGCCCCGGCCGCTGGCGGATGCGCGACTGGCCGGCGAGCACGGCTTCCAGCAGCCCCGCCGAAACCGTCTTGTCAACGCGGCCACCGGCCGAGACGAACTCCATGTTCTCCCGCGCCAGATAGCCGGGGTCGCGCCGCAGCCGGGGAACGATTTCGGCGCGGGCGATGGAAGGCGGCACGTTCCAGTACGGGCTGAACTCGATGAAGCGCATGTCTTCATCGAACAAGGGGGTGCGCGTGTCCAGCGCCTTGCCGACGACGATCTTCATTTCCTGCTGCACATGGATCTGGCCGTCCTGCACTTCGTAGGCGCGCAGCACGAACTCGGGGATGTTGACGACAATCATGCGCGGCCCCTGCAGCAGCGGCGTCCAGCGCAGCCGCTCAAGCGCCAGTTCGATCTGCCGCACGCGGGCAGCGGGCATCACCTGCAGCTGCGCCAGCGTGGTTTTGCCGATCACGCCGTCGGCGGCCAGGCCGTGCCGCTGCTGAAAAGCCTTGGCCGCGTCCACCAGCGGCCCTTCATAACGCGCCGGCAAGGGCAGGCCAGGCGCCATGTCGCCCAGCGCGGTCAGCCGCTCGGCCAGCAGGGCCAGCCCCGCATAGCTTTGCCCCGGCGCCAGCTTGCCCGCCTTGCCGCCCGGCAGGCGCGGCAAGGGCTGGCGCCAGGCCGGATGGTTGACGCGCTCGCGGTAGCGCGCCAGGGCCTCGCGCAACTGCGCGTAAATCGGCAGGCGCGGCGCGGCTTCGGACGCAGCGTCGGTCAGCCGCCGGGCCGCCAGGGCCGCCTGCAGGTAGGCCGCCGCGTCGAACGCCTCGCGCTGCGGCGGGCTGAAGTTGTGATGGATTTTTTGCGGGTCGATGCGGCCCCGGTGCACGTCGGACAGGTAGCGCTCCATCGCCGTGCTCAGCGCCTGCTCAAGCTGCGCCATCGCGGCAGCTTCCGGCGGAGTCCCCTGCGCGGCGCGGCTGACAGCCAGCCCCAGCGCGCTGGCGTCGTAGTCCTGCGGCACCAGGCCGTGGGTGGCAGCCGCCGCCAGCAGTTGAACCGCTTCACGGGCCTGCGCGCCGGGTCTTTCGCCATCGAACCAGAGTTGGCCCGCAGCCATGGAACTGCCGCAGCACAGCCACAGCACGATGGCCGCGCTGCGGATGAGCCATGACGGCCTGTTTTTGATTTGCATCGCCCCATTATGAAGGCTTGGCGATGGGACAAGTTCCTGGCCCGCCAGCCAGCGCCCTACCCCCAAAAAGGAAAAATCCCGGCAGGCAGAGCCCGGCGGGACTTTCGGCAACCGGCCCGTTCAGGCCGGCGGCGCGGCATTACACCAGCAAGGCGTTCACGCGGCGCACATAGGCGGCCGGGTCGGTGGGCATGCCGCCTTCGGCCAGCAGGGCCTGATCGAACAGGATGTTGGCCAGGTCGTCGAAGCTGGCCAGTTCGCTGCTGGCTTCGAGCTTTCTGACCAGCGGGTGCTGGGCATTGACTTCGAGGATGGGCTTGACTTCGGGCACGGTCTGGCCGGCCTGCTTGAGCATGCGGGCGAGCTGCGTGGACATGTCGCCGTCCTGCACCACCAGACAAGCCGGTGAATCGACCAGCCGCGAGGTGGCGCGAACGTCAGAGGCTTTGTCTTTCAAGGCTTCCTTGAGCTTGTCAAGGATGGGCTTGAACTGGGTCTGCGCTTCTTCGGCGGCTTTTTTCTCGTCCTCGTCCTGCAGCTTGCCCAGATCGACCGCGCCCTTGGCGACCGACTGCAGCGGCGTGCCGTCGAACTCGTTCAGGTAGTTCAGCGCCCATTCATCGACCCGGTCGGCCATCAAGAGCACTTCGATGCCCTTCTTGCGGAAGATCTCGAGTTGCGGGCTGCTCTTGGCGGCGGCCAGCGTGTCGGCGGTGATGTAGTAGATCGCGTCCTGGCCGTCCTTCATGCGCGCCTTGTAGTCGGCAAAGCTGACCGTGGTCGTGTCGGTGGTCGAGCTGGCAAAGCGCAGCAGCTTGGCTAGGCGCTCGCGGTTGGCGAAATCCTCGCCCAGGCCTTCCTTGAGCACCGCGCCGAATTCGGCGTAGAAGGTCTTGAATTTTTCTGGCTCGTTGTTGGCCAGGTCTTCAATCATCGACAGCACGCGCTTGGTGCAGCCTTCGCGGATCGCCTTCACGGCGCGGCTTTCCTGCAGCAACTCGCGCGACACATTGAGCGGCAGGTCGGACGAATCGACCACGCCCTTGACAAAGCGCAGGTAGGTCGGCAGCAGCGCCTGCGCATCGTCCATGATGAAGACGCGCTTGACATAGAGCTTGACGCCGGCGGCCTTGTCGCGGTTGTACATGTCCATCGGCGCCTTGGCCGGGATGAACAGCAGCTGGGTGTATTCGGTCGCGCCCTCGACGCGGTTGTGCGTGGTCGCCAGCGGCGCTTCGCTGTCGTAGCTGATCTGCTTGTAGAACTCGGCGTAATGCTCGGGCGTGATGTCTTTCTTGGGGCGCGTCCAGAGGGCGGCGGCCTGGTTGACGGTTTCCCATTCGCCAGTGAAGGCCATTTCGCCGGGCTGGTCGTTTTCGCCTTCCTTCCACTCTTCCTTGGGCATCAGGATGGGCAGCGAGATATGGTCGGAATACTTGTTGATGATGCCCTTGAGCTTCCAGGCGTTCAGGTAGTCGGCCGCGTCGTCCTTGAGGTGCAGGATGATGCTGGTGCCGCGCTCGGCGCGCAGGGTCTCGCTGACGTCGAACTCGCCCGTGCCTTCGCTCACCCAGCGCACGCCCTGGGCGGCGGGCAGGCCGGCGCGGCGGCTTTCGACGGTGATCTTGTCGGCGACGATGAAGCCCGAGTAAAAGCCGACGCCGAACTGGCCGATCAGCTGCGCGTCGTTCTTCTGGTCGCCCGACAACTTGGCCACGAAGTCGCGCGTGCCGCTCTTGGCGATGGTGCCGAGGTGCTCAATCGCTTCCTGCTGCGACATGCCAATGCCGTTGTCGGTGATGGTCAAGGTCTTGGCGGCCTTGTCAAAGCTGACGCGCACCTTCAGCTCGCTGTCGTTTTCATACAGGCCGGCATCGTTCAGGGCCTCGAAGCGCAGCTTGTCGCAGGCGTCCGAGGCGTTGGAGATCAGCTCTCGCAGAAAAATGTCGGGGTTGGAGTAGAGCGAATGGGTGACCAGCTTGAGGAGCTGGGCGACTTCGGCCTGGAAGGAAAGGGTTTGTTTTTGCATGGTGATCAGTGCTTAAGTGCTGTGCTTAAGTGTAGGGGCAGGAAAGTGTTACTTGCTTGTTACTCTTCGGCCACGAGAACCAAAAGCATAGGGAAAACGTGTTGTTTTATATCAAGTTACATTCATTTAAGCATTTGAATGAACCCAGCAATTTCAAGGACTTAGCGTGACAAATTGCTTATTTTCCAACTATCACACATTTTAAAACATCTTGATTTCATCAATAATTATTACAATCACTAACATCGAATTTGTTTGTTATTTGTTTCATCCCCAGAAAGAGCCCTCATGAAAAAGCGTCTTTTAGTCAGCGCCCTGTCCCTTGCCGGCCTGTTAGCAGCACCCGCCTGGGCTGAATCCACCTATACCAGTCCGGCCACCACAGGCTCGACAGCCACAGCCCGCCTTGACTTCACCGTGACCATCCCGCAGGTACTGTTCCTGCGCGTAGGCACCAGCTCTGGCAATGCCGCGACAGACGGCACGATTGACGGCATCACGTACACCGTACCGGCTGCGAACGTGGGAGATGCATCCGTGATCGCCGGCGTCGGCGGTGACCTGACCGCAGGCGCGGTGACCGTTCGCACCTATGGCAACGGTGGCAATATCAGCCTGAACTCCACCACCACCGGCCCCCTGACCACCGGCACTGCCGGTGAAGTCATCCCCTGGAGCCAGATCAGCGTGGCAGCGGCTCCGCTGGCCAGCACCACGACGGGTTTTACCAATGCGGCCATCACCCACCCTGCGTTCAACCTGGGCACCACGGGCGGCGCCGGCACAGTGACCACGCTAGCCGCCACCAACAAGGTCGTGCGCGTTGAAGGCAAGTGGACTTATAGCTACCTCAACACCAATTCAGTCGCAGCCGGTACCTACGGCGGAACCGTTGCCAAAAATGGCCGCGTGACCTACACCGCCACCCAACTCTGAGCCATTCATTCCTGAATGGATGGCGAGATTTGCCTGCGAATTTTGAACAGCGACCAAGCCCGAACAGGCCTTGGTCATTTGTCTGAATTATTAAAAATCGACGCGATATTTGATAAATTCGATTTTTTAACAAAATTCCATGAAAATAAGTAGGCAACCTGGACTTTATTGGATAGTCTGGGTTGGCTATGAAAAATTTTGTAAAAATTGTTTTGGTTTCTAACCTTGTTACTTCAATGTTCGTACCCATGCTGGCGCGGGCAGACTCGACATTCGTGAGTCCGGCCACGACGGGCTCCGTTGCACCGGCGCATCTCGACTTTGTAATCGTTGTCAACCCGGCGCTGTTTCTTCGCGTCAGCACGGGCGCAGCCAACAACGCCGCCAGCAACGGCACGATAGACACACTGACTTTCGACGTACCGTCCGCGAACGTCGGCGACGGCAGTGAGATCAGCGGCACCGGTGGCGACCTGACGGCGGGGGCGGCAACGATTCGCGTGTACGGCAACAGTGGCAGCCTCAGCCTCAACTCGACCACCACCGGCCCGCTGACCAGCGCTGCCGGCGACACCATTCCCTGGAGCCAGATTAGCGTCACAGCCTCCGCCCTGCCGAGGCCGAACAACACAGCGGGCTTTACCAGCGGGGCCGTCCCTCATCCGGCATTCAACACGGCTCCAGCCGGTGGCGATGGCGCGGCCACCACACTGGAATCAGTCAACAAAGTCGTGCGGGTCGAGGGCCGCTGGACTTACACCTATCTCAACGCCAACTCGGTGCCCGCCGGCACTTACGGCGCCACGGCGGCCCGCAACGGGCGCGTGACCTATACGGCGACCCAGCTCTGAGCGGCTGCGTGACGATGTGATGATCCGGCCATGGCAACCCATTTTTACGGCCCTGCGCACGGCCGCCGTGCTCACTGTTGCACTCGCGGCCGCTTCCAGCCACGCCTTTGTCGTGAGCATCTCCGCCGGAACCCGCTCCCTTTACCTGCAGGTGGGTGCGGGTCGCATGACGGGCAGCGGCGGACGCTTCGATTCGGGGGGGGTTCCCGGCAACAATGCCACGATCAACAGCGTTTCCGTGACCGTTCCAGCCGCCAGCCTGGGCGCCGGAACGCGCGCCATGACCACCGACAGCACCGTCACCATCAGCCCTTACGACAGCTTTGTCTTTTGCTCGGTGCCCTCGCAGGTTTACGTCGGCGGTTTTTATCGCACGCCAGGCGCCGCATCGAACGCCACCCTCAGCGTCACCGCACCGAGCACGCTGGTCAGCGGCGCCGGCAACACGATTGCCTTCAATACGATTTCCTGGATTTCTGGCGGCAATGCCGATCCCACGGCAACCATCCCGAGCGGCACCTTCGTGGGCGGTGCGACGCAGACCCTGCTGAGCGTCGCGCGCAACACCTGGTTTGAAAGCTGCCTGCAGTTCAACTACGCCAATGCCCAACTGGTGCCCGCCGGAACCTTCAACGGCCGGGTCAGCTACACCCTGACAGCGCCCTGAATGAAGTTCCGCACCCCACGATTTCCGGGGCCGCCCCTGGCCATCATCCTTGCCGCAGCCTTGCTGTGGTGCGGCGCTGCAAGCCCGGCCACCAGCCGGGTCGATGACAGCGGCACCATCGTCAGCCAGGGCCTCGTGCAGATGCGCTGGAAGCAACTGGTGCCGGGACGCGGCGCCGACAATTCGGTGGAGGCCAGCGTGCGCGTCGGGCTGCGCCTGAACCTGGCGCGCTGGCTCAACCAGCCGGTGCGGCTTTACATGGCGCTGGCCCCCGCAACCGGCGAGCCCATTTACGCGACCTGGCGCACGCAAGGCCGCCTGATGCCCGGCGCCTTGCGCTCCGGCGGGCGCGTGCTTGTTTTTGAAGGTGTGGCCAATGTTGCCTCACTGGAAGAAACCCTGGACCTCACACTCAGGACCGATGGCCGGGCGCTGACTTCGCAGCAATCCCTGCAGTTTTATTTCGAGGTAGATACCCCATGACACGCCCGTATTCAGCAGCCCGTCGCTGGCGCACGACGGCCACCCTGGCGCTTTCTGTCCTGTGCGGCATGCCCTGCGCGCTGGCTGGCGAATTTGCACTGGCCGTCTCGCCGCCGCGTTTCGAGCTTGAACTCAAAGCCGGTGAACGCAGCCGCCAGGTGCTTGAAATCACCAATGCCTCGCCCGAGGCCACCGTTCTCAGCACAAAAACAGCCGACTGGTCACTGAGCGAAGACAACTCGGTCATTTTCCATGACGAGTTGCAGCCGGGAAGCTGCCGCCCCTGGGTGGCCATTGAGCGCCGCGACCTCTCCGTCTCTGGCGCACGCCCGCATCGCTTCCGCTTCGAAATCAGCCCGCCCGCTGACGCACCCGCTGGCGAGTGCCGCTTTGCCATCATGCTCGAAGGTGAAGAGCAGGTCAGCCGCGCCAAGGGCGGCCCGGCCATTCCGTTTTCAGCCCGGCTCGGCGTGGTGGTGTACGTGGCCCTGGGCGGCGCCGCGCCGGCGCTCAGCGTGACCGGGTCGAGCGTGCAGATGGTCAACGGCAAAGCCACGCCGGTCCTGAAAATACACAACAGCGGCGCGGCCCACGGCCGGCTGGGCGGATTCCTGTCGGGTACGGACGCCTCCGGGAAAACGCTGGAATTCGCGCCAAGTTCGCTGCCCATCCTGGCCGGCGAGACGCGCAGCATAGCGCTCATTGCCACGCGCCCCGGAGACACCGACACCGAGGTGCAGGTGAAGTATCCAGTGACGGTGCGCGGCAAGCTGGAGTGGGGCAAAGGCCAGACGGAAACCCTGGATCAGCGCTTCGCACCATGAAGGGAGCCGCCCGGCCGACGCGTGCATTGGTTGCCACGCGTTCAGCATGGCTGCGCGCCGCCCTCGCGGGCCTGGCCGCCACGGCGGCCACGGCCGCGCTGGCGCAAGAGGCCAAGCCGTCCGCCGCCGCGCCCAAGCCCGACGCGCCATATGTTGACCGCGTGATGGACTCCTCCGCCCTGCCCGAAGACGACCTTGAGCCCGCCACCAGCGAGTACAACGCCACCGGCTGGCCGCGCAGCTTGCGGGTGGACGCCTCCGTGTTCTCGCAGCGCGGCGCGAGCACGACCCTCTCTCGCGCCGTCGGCGTGGGCGGCTTTCTGGACACGCCCGACCACGGCGCCCTGTCGATCAATGCCAACCTCACCCAGCAACGCGCGGATGAGTCCGTCAGCGGGCTGAAGGCCAGCACCTGGCGCATCGACCAGCGCGCGATGCCGCTGGACGCGGGCTGGCGCGCCAACCACGGCGCGGGCGACATCAACACCGGCAGCACCTCGCTGGCGCGCGGCATTGGCCGGGTTTTTCTGCCCACCACGCCCATCCGGGGACTCGGCGGGCAGTGGCACCAGGGCGACGCCATCGACCTGAACGCGGCCGCAGGCCGCACCGGCCTGTTCAACGGACTGGACCTGGCGGGCTTTCAGCCCTCCGGCGGCCGGGTCGCCTCGGCAGGCGGCCAGTTCCGGTTGCCAACGGGCACTGCCGGCACACGCGGCAATGCGGCTTTTCAGGTGTTCGACGGGCGCGGCATCACCGAGGGCACCGGCTCTGGCAGCGCGCAGGACACCCGCGCCTTCTTCGCGGCCACGGCCTGGGAGGGGGCGGCGCCCTGGGCCGAAAGCCTGGCGCCCGGATCAACGCCCGTCAGCGAACGCCAGGGCGGCCTGCGACTGCAGGGCAATGCCGTGCGAAGCACCTCCTCGCGCAGCGGTGACGCCCTTGGCTTGTGGGCGGACGCCGCATGGCGAACAGAGCGCTGGCGCAACACCGCCGGAGTGTTCCGCTTCGAGCCCAATTTGCGCTGGGGCACGGCTGTTCTGGCCAGCGACCTGCAGGGCGCGTACTGGCAAGCCGACACCAGCACACGGCAGTGGCAGGCCGGGTTCGCGACGGAACTCAGCGACAGCGTGAGCCGCGCGGGGCCGGGCAGCCTGTCCACGGGCCGCAGCGCTTTCCTCAACCTCAATGGCCGCTATCGCCTGGACACCCGCAATTCGATAGGCGCCGCGCTGAACCTGCGCGCCATCACCAGCCCCGGCCAGGCGCTGCTGCTGAGCTGGGACCAGACCTCTGACTGGGGGCAGACCCAGTGGCGCAGCGACTTTGCCAACACCGGCGGCAGCCGCACCACCCGCTTCGGGGTTGACCAGGGCTGGCCGGTGATGTTCCCGGCCTCATTCAACACCTCGCTGGCATGGGAGCGCGTTGCAGGCGGGTCGGCGCCCGGCAGCGGATGGATATGGGGCCTGCTGGGCTCGGTGTCGCCCGTGTCGCAATGGTCGCTCGATGCGGCGCTTCGCGGCGCCCAGCGCAGTGACGGGGCCAGGTCGCTGAACGCCAATATCGGGGCGCGCTGGCTGTCAGCTTCCGGCTGGTCGCTGGCGCTTCGCTATACCCAGGCGCGCGGCCAGGAACCGCTGTCGGCGCTGGTGGTCTCGGCCCTCACCGCCGCGACGCTGTCCACGGTGGCCGCCACGCCAACCAGCCGCAGCGTGCAACTGCTGCTGAGCTACGAAGGCCGCGCCGGTTCGGCGCGGGCGCCGCTGGGCGGCCTGCCCGGCAGCGGCGCCGGCACCCTTGGCGGCACGGTGTTTTTCGATGCAGATGCGAACGGCCGGCGCGAGGCCTCCGAGGCAGGCGTGCCGGGAGTCACGATCATGCTGGACCGGCGCTTCGCGACACGCACCGACGCCCAGGGCCGCTACGAATTCCCGGCCGTGGCGGCCGGCGAGCACCTGATCGAGATATCGCCGGACAATGTGCCGCTGCCGTGGAGCCCGGTGCTGCGCGACCCGGTGCGCACCACGCTGCAGGTACGCCAGCTGACCACCGTGGATTTCGCGGTTCAGCGCGAGCGCTGAACCGCGCTGCGCGAGCCACCATTGCAGCCGCCACCTGGGCGGCATCCCCCGGACCGATGCCGCTCAGGCGCGGGCCGGCTCCCGCAGCCAGCGCACCAGTTGCGCACTTACCTCTGGCCGGCTCAGGAGTTCCAGATGGTTCATGCCGTGCGCGATCCACTGGCGCTGCGGCGCAAAGGCCAGGCTGCGTTCGGGCGATGCATGCAGGCCCAGCGCGCTTGCCAGCGGCACCAGGCCGTCGCCCACCAGCTGGTGGCTCAGCGCCTGGCGCAGGGGCATGAGCGGCCCGGCGCCGTGCGACACGGTGGTGGCGGCCACGGCGTAACAGGCCACGCCGGCGGGCAGCGGCAGCGCCTGGCGGGTATCGGCTGCGCTTTCAAACCGGCCGGCATGCCGCCAGTCGGCCTCCAGCAGGTTGCCATGGCGCAGATCGGTGATGCCGGCGCTGCGGATCTGGCCGATTTTGGCGAAGGGCCGGGTCACCGCCCGCCGCTGCAGCTGCCGATCGACCCAGTGGCCGACGCGCTCCAGCGGCGCGCCGTGGTGCGGCGTGCCGAGAAACACCAGCCGCTTGAGCTGCGCCGGCCACGCCTGTCCGGCCTGCGTGGCTTGGTGAAAGGCACTGCGCGCCAGCAGGCCGCCCATGCTGTGCCCCAGCAGCGCCAGTTCCTGCACCGGCTGCGGCCAGGCCGCGAGCAGTTGCTCCAGCAATCCGGCCAGTTGCGCGCCATTGGCCGAAATGTGCAGGCCGCTGTTGTAGTGCAGGTACACCGGGGTGTAGCCGAGTTCGCGGGCCAGCACCAGGCCGTGGTCGTGCGCGGGCTGCGGCGCGCCGCCAGTGCAATGGGTGCGCCACTGCAGGTCGTTCATGCACAGGCCGTGAATCAGCACCAGCGGCTTGGCCGAAGCGGCGGGCAGGCGCTGCGCCAGCGCGGTTGTTTCCAGCGCCAGGGCCTGGCCTTCGTGGCGCAGGCGCATGTGGATGGCCAGTGGATTGGCGGTGTCCTGCAACTGGTCGCCAAGCACGCCGTTGAGCGCCGCCAGCATCGCTTCGCGCTGGCGGGATGAGGCCTTGCCGCCGGCCAGCGGCACCATGCCCGACAGCACGGCATTGACCGCGCCGCCGGCCAGCCGCGTCACGCCCCGGATGCCGCCGTACACCAGCCCGGTCACACCCAGCGGCCTGACGCCGGAGCGGCCCGGGCTGGCATCGACGAATTTCGCGCCTGCCGGGCCAAAAAAGGAGGCGACCGCCCTGTACACCTGGCCGTGCACGTTTTCAGCCAGCCCGGTGACGCCCAGCGTGGCCTGCGTGGCCAGTTGCGCCAGTCCCTGGATGTCGGAGGCATGCAGGTAGCCGGGCAGGCGGGGAACGACGGATGCAGCCTTGCCGGCCGGGGTGGAGGTGCGCATGCCCCGATTGTGCGGAGTTTGCCGCGCCTGCGCCAGCGGCCCGAAAGCAGCGGGATTTGCTATTGATTACATAGCTGCTTGCGCACACCCTGCTTGCGCAAACTGCTGTTTTGGCTTGAAAAGCTCGCCGGCCCGGCTCAGAACTGCTCGTGCGGCATCAGGTAGCGCCACTGGCCAATCGGCAGGTGGCCCAGGTTGACGCGGCCGATGCGCACGCGCTTCAGGCCGGTCACGAACAGCCCGACCTGCTCGCACATGCGGCGGATCTGGCGCTTCTTGCCTTCCTTGAGCACAAAGCGCAGCTGCTCGGGGTTTTGCCAGCTGACCTGCGCCGGGCGCAGCAGCTGGCCGTCCAGGCTCAAGCCGTGGCACAGCAGGGCCAGCTTTTCGCGCGGAAACGCGGCCTGCACGTTGACGTTTTCAGCGCCGTAGCTCACGCGCACCAGATATTCCTTTTCCATGTCCGAGTCTTCGCCGATGAGCTGGCGCGCCACGCGGCCGTCCTGCGTCAGCACCAAGAGGCCAATCGAGTCGATGTCGAGCCGGCCGGCCGGCGCCAGGCCGCGCAGCTGCTCAAAGCCCCAGCGCATGCGGCTGTTGCATTCGCGCCAGCGGTTCTCGGGCTGCACCAGCGCCACCGCCGGCTCGTGGCCGTCCTCGGCCTGGCCGCTGACGTAGCCGACCGGCTTGTTGATCAGGATGGTGACCTGCTGGCGCTGCTGCTGCTCGGCTTCGCGGGCGACTTCGATGCGCGCATTGGCGGCCACCGGCTGGCCCATCACGGCAGGCAGCCCGTTGACGCGCACCCAGCCCCGGGCAATCCAGTCGTCGGCTTCGCGGCGCGAGCACAGGCCGAGGTCGGCCATGCGTTTGTTCAGGCGCACGGTCGGCGCGGGGGCACCGGCATCGGCCGGCTGGATGCGCACGCGCACGGCGCCGGAGGCAGGAGGTTTGGGGGGAGTGTGTTCGGACATGGCCGGGGTATTTTAGGACGGCCTGAACAGATCACTCCGGCCTGCCGCGCCGCCCTGCCGGCCACCCGCTGCGGCGCGCCGGTTTCAACAGCGTCGCCAGCAGGGTTGAGTTTGCTTTTGGCCGGGCGCCGGTGTATTTTCTGGCCGATGGCCTGCCCCTCGACAAACGCCAGCCCACCCGCCGCAAGCCCCGCTGAAGACCCGCCCCGGTGGCGCTTGAAACGGCGCTGCGCGTTGGCGCCCGGCCAGTTGCTGCAGGCCTATGCCGCGCTGGCGGTGTTCAGCGCAGCGATTGCCCTGCCCTTCGGTTGGCACGGCCTGTGGCTGATTCCGCTGTGGAGCCTGCTGGAGATCACCGTGGCCGGGGCGCTGTTCGTGGTGTACATGCTGCATGCGGCCGATGGCGAGCAGATCAGCTTCAGCCCCGAAGGCCAGTTGGCCATCGAGGTGGTGCGCGGCCTGGACACACGGCACTACCGCATGAATCCGGCCTGGGCGCACCTGGAGCGGGGCGGCCCGCGCAAGGACCGCCTGTGGCTGTGCTGCAGCCCGCTACGGGTCGAGGTGGCCACGCAACTCGGCGCCGGTGAAAAGCGCCGGGTGGAACGCGAGTTGAAGCAGGCGCTGGCGGCCCGGCAGGCCTGCGGCGCGATGGCGGCGACGCCCTGAGACCGACAGACGCGCCTCGCAACCTCAAGCCTCAGCGGGATGCAGGGTCATGAGACCGTGGCGAGCGGCGAGCTGAAGCAGTTTGAAATCATTCTCGACATCGAGCTTTTGCCGGATCAGCGTGAGGTTGTTGAGGATGGTCTTGGGGCTGAGCTGCAGCGCGCCGGCAATGCAGCTGGCCGGCTGGCCCTGCACATGCAGGCGCAGCACCTCGAATTCGCGCGGCGTCAGCTGGGCGAAGGCGTCCTCGCCGTCCAGGGCCTGCTCGGCCAGAATCTGCGCGACTTCGGGCGAGAACACGCGCTTGCCCAACGCGATGCGGCGGATGCCGTCGATCACCTCCTCGGGCTCGCAGTGCTTGGTCAGGTAGCCGTGCGCGCCGCTGCGCAGCGCCTGCGTGATGTGGCCGGCGTCCTCGTGCATGGACAGCACCAGCACGCGCAGCACGGGGCGGCGCGCCAGCATGCCGCGTATCGCCTCGATGCCGCTGCTGCCGCGCAGGCTCAGATCGACCAGCGCCACGTCGGGCGTGGTTTGCAGCACCAGCGCATTGGCTTCGTCGGCCCTGGCGGCTTCGCCGACCACCTGCAGGCCCGGCTCGGCGCCCAGTAGGCGGCGGTAGCCGGTCCTCACGACGGCGTGGTCATCGACCAAAAGGATGCGGATCATGGGATTTCGTCCTGTGCTTGGGGGTTTTCGGTCAGGGGAAGGGTGATCTGAAGGCGCAGGCCCGTGGGCTGCGCCGGCTCCAGCGCCAGGCGCCCGCCGACCATGTCCAGCCGCTCGGCGATGCCCAGCAGGCCGCCGCCGCGCGCCGCGCCATCGGGCGGCAAGCCGCAGCCGTCGTCCTCGATGTGCAGCGTGAGCATTGCGGCGTGCGCCTCGATCTTCACCCGGCAATGCGCCGCGCCGCTGTGCCGCACGACGTTCGTCAGCGCCTCCTGCACCACGCGGTAGAGCACCAGCCCGGCGTCCTCGCCCAGCGGCGGCAGCCCGCCGGCCGGCATGTCGAGCCGAAAGTCGATGGCGCCGGCGCGCTGCTGCCAGCCGGCCAGCAGCTCGCGCAGGGCGCTGGCCAGTCCCGGCCCTTGCAGGCCGTGCGGGCGCAGGCGCTTGAGCATGGCGCGCAGCTGCTCGCGGCTGGTGCGCACGTCGCGGCGCACATCCTGCGCGCATTCGGCGATCTGCGCGGCGGCCAGCTCTGCGGCGTGGCGCTCCAGGTAGGCGGCGGTCACGCCGATGGCCGTCAGCGTCTGGCCGGTCTCGTCGTGCAGCTCCCGGGCCAACGCGCGGCGCTCGTCCTCCTGCACCCGGATCAGCTGGCGCGCCAGTTGCCGCTGCGCGGCGCGCGAATCCGACAGCGCAGCGGCCAGCGCGTCGATGGCGCCAGCAACCTGGCTGAACTCGCGCAGCGCAAAGACCGGCAGGCCCGCCTCGGATTCGCCGCGCGCCAGGCGTCGCAAGCCGGCCTGCAGCTCGCGCACCGGCCTGAGCGCGCGGTCGGCCGACCACCAGGCGACCAGCAGCGTTGCTCCAGAAAAGAGCAGTAGCGTCACACAAAGGCGAACAGTGTCCCCGATGCGCTCCTCGATTTCCGAGGCCGGGTTGGGTGCAATGCGCAGCAGCTGGTCGCCGACGCGGATCAGCTGGCCTGCGTCGCCTGCCGGCGCGACGCCGAGCAGTCCGGCCAGCCAGTGGGTGTCCGGGGCGCTGTTTTGGGCGGCGGGTGCCGCGCCGCTGCTAACGGTGAGGTGCCGTAGCGGGCCGCTGTCCAGAATGGCCTGCAGGCGCTCAGCCGCCTCGGCCGGCGGCAAATCGCGCGCCAGCCCCTCGGTGCCCAGCAGCACCTTGACCAACTGCTCCGAGGCGGCCAGTTCGGCGCTGACATCGCTGCGCAGCGAGCGCAGACTGACCAGCACAGCCACCATCATCAGCGCCAGCAGCATCACGCCAAGACCAGCCACCAAGCGTCGCCTGAGATCCATCGCCCGTTCCTTTCCATGCAAATGGACATGTGCAGCAGCTTTCGTACCCGGCGGATGCACGGCGGGAATTTTTCCCGGCTTTGGCGTGGCCCTGTCCCGAGACGTGTGGCGCCTGCGCTTTTACAGTTGGCGCGCTTGAGCAGCCCGGCCGCATCCACGGGCAGGCAACGCCCTTTAAAAAACATTCAGGAGACTTTTGTGAACCCCTCAGTTTTTCACCCCGCACGGCCATGCCGTCCGCGCACGGCCCTCGTGCTGGCGCTCGCGTCGGCCTTTGCCTTCAACGCCCAGGCGCAGCAGGAAAAATCGCTCGCCACCGTCGAGGTCATCGGCTCCACGCCGCTGCCCGGCATCGGCCAGCCGCTCAATGAACTGGCCGCGCCGGTGCAAAGCGCCACCAGCCGCGACATCACGGCCAGCGGCGCGCTCGAACTCGGCGAGTTCATGAACCGCCGCCTGGGCAGCGTGCATGTCAACGAGACGCAGGGCAACCCCTTCCAGCTCGACGTGAACTACCGGGGCTACACCGCCTCGCCGCTGCTGGGCACGCCGCAAGGCCTGTCGGTCTATATGGACGGCGTGCGCATGAACCAGCCCTTTGGCGACGTGGTGAGCTGGGACTTGATTCCGCGCGGCGCGATTGCGTCGATGACGCTCATGCCCGGCTCGAACCCGCTGTTCGGGCTGAACACGCTGGGCGGCGCGCTGTCGGTGCAGACCAAGGACGGGCGCAACAATCCGGGCACCGCGCTGCAGACCACGCTGGGCAGCAACGCGCGCCGCGCGGTCGAATTCGAGCACGGCGGCTTCAACGACAAGGGGCTGGACTGGTATGTGAACGCCAACGTGTTCAAGGAAAACGGCTGGCGCGACGACTCGCCGTCCGACGTGCGCCAGCTGTTCGGCAAGCTCGGCTGGAAGAGCGGCGGCACCGACCTCAAGCTGACGCTGGCCCACGCCGACAACCAGCTCAATGGCAACGGCCTGCAGGAGCAAGGCCTGCTCGCGGCCAGCCGCAGCAGCGTCTATACCAAGCCCGACATTACGAAAAACCGCTCGACGCTGCTCAATCTGGCGGGCACGCACACGGTCAATGACAAC
Source organism: Polaromonas naphthalenivorans CJ2 (assembly GCF_000015505.1). GTDB lineage: Bacteria > Pseudomonadota > Gammaproteobacteria > Burkholderiales > Burkholderiaceae_C > Polaromonas > Polaromonas naphthalenivorans. The sequence continues at coordinate 3,824,264 of NC_008781.1, forward strand.
CTGCTGTTCTCGGGCAATGCGTATTACCGCGACCTTAAGACCTCGACCTACAACGGCGACATCAACGAGGACTCGCTCGACCAGTCGGTCTATCAGCCCAGCGCGGCCGAACGCGCCGCGCTGACAGCGGCCGGCTACAGCGGCTTTCCCGCCAGCGGCGCGAATGCCGCGAACACGCCGTTTCCCAAGTGGCGCTGCATCGGCCAGGCGCTGTTGAACGACGAGCCGGCCGAAAAATGCAACGGCCTGATCAACCGCACACGGACGGAGCAGCAGAACTACGGCCTCTCGGGCCAGATGACCTGGCTGGGCGACCTGGCCGGCAAGCGCAACCAGTTCGTGGCGGGCGCGGGCATTGATGCCAGCCGGGTCAAGTTCCGCCAGTCGTCGGAGCTGGGCTACCTGAACCCGGACCGCAGCATCACCGGCGTCAACGCCTTCGGCGACGGCGTGACCGGCGGCGACGTGGACGGCGAGCCCTACGACACGCGGGTCGATCTGAAAAGCCGCACCCGGACCTGGAGCGTGTTCGCCAGCGACACGCTGGCGCTGCAGGACAATTTGCACCTGACGCTCTCGGGGCGCTACAACGCCACCTCGGTCAAGAACCGCGACCAGCTCCACGCCGACGGCGACAGCGCCTCGCTCAGCGGCGACCACCGCTTTTCGCGCTTCAATCCGGCCGTGGGCCTGAGCTACAGCCCGACCAAGACGCTCAACGCCTACGCCGGCTACAGCGAAAGCAGCCGCGCGCCCACGTCCATCGAGCTGGGCTGCGCCAACCCCGAGCAGCCCTGCAAGCTGCCCAATGCCATGGCCGGCGACCCGCCGCTCAAGCAGGTCGTCACGCGCACCATCGAAGCCGGCCTGCGCGGCACGGCGCCGGGCGGCGTGCAATGGAATGCGGGCGTGTTCCGCGCTGAAAACCGCGACGACATCCTGTTCGTCGCCGACAACCAGTCGGGCTACGGCTACTTCAAGAATTTCGGCCAGACGCGCCGCCAGGGGCTGGAGCTGGGCCTGAGCCGCCAGGTCGGCCGTCTCAATGTGGGCGCGCAATATACCTTCCTCGACGCCACCTACCAGAGCGCCGAGACCGTCAACGGCAGCGGCAACAGCAGCAACGACGCGGCCAGCGCCGGCTCGCCAGGGCAGGAGGGCAGCATCCAGATCAAGCCTGGCGACCGCATTCCGCTGATTCCGCGCCAGATGCTCAAGCTGTTCGCCGACTACGCGGTGACGCCGGCCTTCACGCTCAACGGCAGCATGGTGGCCGTCTCGGGCGCGCTGGCGCGCGGCAACGAGAACGGCGGCCACCAGGCCGACGGCACGTATTACCTGGGTTCGGGCCGCAGCGCCGGCTACGCGGTGTTCAACCTGGGCGCCGGCTACCGCATGACGCCGAAATTGCAATTGACGGCGCAGCTCGACAACGTGTTCGACACGCAATACAGCACCGCCGCGCAGCTCGGCGCCACGGGTTTTGACGCCAATGGCAATTTCGTCGCCCGGCCGCTGGGCGGCTCGAACGCCGACGGCTACGCGCTGCGCCAGTCCACCTTCTACGCGCCCGGCGCGCCCCGGCGCATCTGGTTCGGACTGCGCTATGTGTTCAGCTGAACGGAAGAGCTGGCGAATAGATTACTCCTGAATTCATAGCTGCCAGCGCATGCTGGACGTGCGCAAGTGGCTTTTTTTGATTGAATTTTAGGTGCCTGCTGGCTCAGGTCACGACCAGCCGGTAGCCCACGGCGGTTTCGGTCAGCAGGTGCTGCGGCTGGGCCGGGTCAGGTTCCAGCTTTTGCCGCAGGTGGCCCATGTAGATGCGCAGGTAGTGGCTTTGCCCGGCATGCGACGGCCCCCACACCTCGCGCAGCAGCTGGCGGTGCGTCAGCACCCGGCCGGCGTTGGCGATCAGCACGCTGAGCAGGCGGTATTCGATGGGCGTCAGGTGGACTTCCGCGCCAGCGCGGCGCACCAGCCGCGCCCGCCGGTCCACCTCGACCGCGCCGAAGCGAAACACCGGGTCAGCCTCTTCCGCCGGAGTACCGTCGGTGGCGGCGGCGCGCGGCCGGCGCAGGTTGGCGCGCACGCGGGCCAGCAGTTCGCCGACGCCGAAGGGCTTGGTCAGGTAGTCGTCGGCGCCGGCGTCGAGCGCGGCAATCTTGTCGGCTTCGCCGCTGCGCGCCGACAGCACGATGATGGGAACGCCTGACCAGCCGCGCACGTCGCGGATCACATCCAGCCCGTCGCCGTCGGGCAAGCCCAGGTCAAGCACCAGCAGGTCGGGCTTGCGCGTGCCGGCTTCGGTCAAGCCTTGCCTGGCCGTGCCGGCCTCGAACACCTGCCAGCCCTCGGCTTCCAGCGCACTGCGGACAAAACGGCGGATCTGCGGCTCGTCTTCGATGATGACAACAACGGGAGTGACCATCGGCCGAGTTTATTCCGGCGCCGGCTCGGGCGGCGAACCGCGCGGCAGCGTGATGGTGAACTGCGCGCCGCCGCCTTGGGCATTGCCGGCCACGATCTTTCCGCGATGCGCATCGACGATGGCCTTGCAAATCGCCAGCCCCAGCCCGACGCCCGGCGTGGCGGACTCAGCTTGGCCCCGGGTGAATTTCTCGAACAGTTCGGCCTCGCGGCCGCGCAGCGCGGGTGGCAGCCCCGGCCCGTGGTCGCGCACGCTCAAGACCAGGCTGTCGGGCGCCGCGCGCGCATGGATTTCAAACGGCGGCGCGCCGTACTTGGCGGCGTTTTCCAGCAGGTTGACCAGCACGCGCTCCATCAGCGCGGCGTCAAACTCGACCAGCGGCAAGTCCGGCGCGATGTCGGTGCGCACCGTCCGGCCGTTGAGCGCGGGCTGGGCGGCGCGAATCGCCGAACCGGCCACCTCCTCGACCGACTGCCAGTCGCGGTGCAGGCTGACCGCGCCGTTCTGCAGGCGCGCCATGTCGAGCAGGTTGCTCACCAGCGCATTGAGCTGGCGCGCCTGCTGCGCCATCGCCTGCGCCATGCCGGCCTGCTGCGGCTCCAGCGGCGGCTGCGAGCGCTGCAGCGACTCGGCCAGCCCGATCAGCGCCGTCAGCGGCGTGCGCACATCGTGCGAAAGAGCCGCCAGCAGCGTGTTGCGCAGCCGCTCCGACTCCATCTCGACCACTGCCTGCTGGGCAATGTCCACGTAATGCACGCGCTCCAGCGCGATGGCGATTTGCCGCGCCAGCGTGTCGAGCTGCTGCAGTTGCTCGGGAATCAACAGCCAGCGCGGCCTGGCGGGCTGCAGCGCGAGTACCCCGCGCACCCGCATGGTCGCCTTCAGCGGCACGTAATGCCAGGTCTGCGCGGACAGCGTCGATGTGGCCAGGCCGGCGGCCTGCGCATGGCGAAACGCCCAGTCGGCCACGCTGGCGTCAAAGCCCGGCGGCGCATGCACCGGCAGCACCAGCTGGTCGCGGGCATCGGTGGTCAGCACCAGCGCCTGCCCGCCGAAGTCGCGCTGCACGGCGGCCTCGCCCAGCTCGGCCACCTGCGAGGGCATCAGGGCCGCCGACAAATCGCGCGTCAACTCGAACAGCGACTGCGCGCGGCGCTCGCGGCTGCTTGAGATGCGCGCCTGAAAGCGCAGGCCCGCCGTCAACTGGCCGGTCAGCAACCCGACCACCAGCATGACGGCGAACGTCACCAGATACTGCACGTCGCTGACCGCCAGCGACAGGCGCGGCGCGACGAAAAAATAGTCGAACGCGGCGACATTGAGAAACGCCGCCAGCGCCGCCGGGCCGCGCCCCAGCTTCAGCGCCACCAGCACCGTGCCGAGCAGGAACAGCATGACGATGTTGGCCAGGTCGAACACATTGAGCAGCGGCGTGGCCAGCAGCGTGATGGCCACGCTGCTGGCCACCGCCCAGGCATAGCGCGGCAGGCTGCCATGCCAGGCGCTGGCCGCGTCGTCGTCGCTGCGCGGCACGGCCGGGGCCAGGCGCCGGCTGCTGCGGGCATCAGCCACTTCCACGATGTCCAGCGTGGGCGCCAGCCGGGCCAGCCGGCGCGTCATGCTGCGCCCGCTCCACAGCGTTCGCCAGTCCGGCAGCGCGGGCCGCCCGACCACCAGCGTGGCGCAGTTGAGCGCCTGCGCCTGCGCCACCAGCTCGGCGGCCGCATCGCTGGCGGCCAGCACGGCGGTAGTCGCGCCCAGCTCGCCGGCCAGCTTGATGACGGCCAGAATCCGGTCGCGCTCGGCCTCCTTGAGCCGCTGCAGGCGCGGGGTTTCGACATACGCCGCATGCCAGCGCACATTGAGCTGGCCGGCCAGCCGCGCCGCCGTGCGCACGGTCTGCTCGGCGCCTTCATGCGGGCCGATGCAGGCCAGCAGCGCGCCTTCGGTGTTCCACACCGGGGAAATCGATTTCTCGACCCGGTAGCTGCGCACATCGTCCTCGACATGCTCGGCGGTGCGGCGCAGGGCAATCTCGCGCAGCGCGATCAGGTTGCCCTTGCGGAAAAAGTTCTGCGCCGCGCGCTCGGCCTGCTGCGGCAGATAAACCTTGCCGGCCTTCAGGCGCGCCGTCAGTTCGTCGGGCGTGACATCGACCAGGATGATCTCGTCGGCGGCGTCCAGCACGGTGTCGGGTACGGTCTCGTTGACACGGATGCCGGTGATGGCGCCCACCGTGCCGTTCAGGCTTTCCAGGTGCTGCACGTTGATGGCCGACCAGACATCGATGCCGGCGTCCAGCAGTTCCTGCACGTCCTGCCAGCGCTTGGGGTGGCGCGAGCCTTCCACGTTGCTGTGCGCCAGCTCATCGACCAGCAGCACGGCCGGCTTGCGCGCCAGCGCGGCGTCCAGGTCAAACTCCCTGAGCGTTCGGCCCCGGTAGGCGACCTCGCGCAGCGGCAACTGCTCCAGCCCGGCCAGCAGTTCGGCGGTTTCGCTGCGGCCGTGGGTTTCGATCACCCCGACGACGATGTCACGGCCGTCCTTGCGCTCGCGCTGGGCGGCGCCGAGCATGGCGTAGGTCTTGCCGACGCCCGCGCTGGCGCCGAAATAGATGCGCAGCCTGCCGCGCGCACGCTGCGCTTCCTGCTGCTGCAGCCGTTGCAGCAGCTCGTCGGGGTCGGGGCGCTGGCCGGCGGGTAGGTTCATGGCTTCAGGGTACTGCAATCAGCCGGGCGCATTGACGGGCTTCAGGGCATCGAGCGCCAGGTTCAGTTTGAGCACATGCACGCGCGCCTCGCCCAGCAGGCCGAGCCAGGGCGTTTCGGTTTCCTGCGCGACCAGTTGCCGCACCTTCTCCAGAGGAAGCCCGCGCACCCGGGCCACGCGCGCAGCCTGGTAGCTGGCAGCGGCAGGGCTGATGTGCGGGTCCAGTCCGCTGGCCGAGGCGGTCACCAGATCGACCGGAACGGCGGCGGCGTTGCCCGGATCGGCGGCGCGCAAGGCGTCGATGCGGCCCTTGACCGCGTCCAGCAGCGCCGGGTTCAGCGGCCCCAGGTTGGAGCCGCCGGACGCCGAGGCGTTGTAGGGCATGGGGCCGGTGGCCGAAGGCCGGCCCCAGAAATGGCCCGGGTCGGTAAAGTTCTGGCCAATCAGGCTGGAGCCGACCGGCTTGCCATCACGCAGGATCAGGCTGCCAGCGGCCTGCGCCGGAAACAGCAGCTGCGCCGCGCCGGTCACGGCCAGCGGATAGGCCACGCCGGTCAGCAGCGTGAGGACAAAGAACAGGACCAGTGCGGGGCGAAGTATGTTTTTCATGATGGATTCCTTTGGAAACTCAGGCTAAACGCAAGGCGACCAGCAGCAGGTCAATCGCCTTGATGCCGATGAAGGGCACGACCAGCCCGCCCAGCCCGTAGATCAGCAGATTGCGCCGCAGCAGCGCGGCCGCGCCCACGGCGCGGTACTTCACGCCCTTGAGCGCCAGCGGGATCAAAAACATGATGATCAGCGCATTGAAGATCACCGCCGACAAAATCGCCGATGACGGGCTGCCGAGACGCATCACGTTGAGCGCGGCCAGCTGCGGGTAGGTGGTGACGAAAATCGCCGGAATGATGGCGAAGTACTTGGCCACGTCGTTGGCAATCGAGAACGTGGTGAGCGAGCCGCGCGTCATCAGCAGCGCCTTGCCAGTCTCGACGATCTCCAGCAGCTTGGTCGGGTTCGAATCCAGATCGACCATGTTGCCGGCTTCCTTGGCGGCCTGCGTGCCGCTGTTCATGGCGACCGCCACGTCGGCCTGCGCCAGCGCCGGGGCGTCGTTGGTGCCGTCGCCGGTCATGGCCACCAGCCGGCCCTCGGCCTGGTACTGGCGGATCAGCCTGAGCTTGTCCTCGGGCGTGGCCTCGGCCAGGAAGTCATCGACGCCGGCTTCGGCCGCGATGGCTGCCGCCGTCAGCCGGTTGTCGCCGGTGATCATCACGGTCTTGATGCCCATGCGGCGCAACTCGCCAAAGCGCTCCTTGATGCCGGCCTTGACGATGTCCTTGAGTTCGACCACGCCGAGAACCTGCGCGCCATCGCTGACGGCCAGCGGCGTGCTGCCCCGGCGCGAGACTTCATCGGAGGCGCGCGTGACTTCTGCGGGCACGCTGCCGCCCAGCGCCTCGACATGCCGGCGGATGGCATCGACCGCGCCCTTGCGCAGCTGGCGCGTACCGCCGCCGGGCTGTTGCACGTCCATGCCGCTCATGCGGGTCTGCGCCGTGAACGGGACTTCGGCCATGCTGCCTACCAGCGGCTCGGCGGCGCCCGCGCGCTGGGCCAGCGTGACGATGCTGCGGCCCTCGGGCGTCTCGTCGGCCATCGACGCCTGCATGGCGCAGACGGCAAGCTGGACTTCCGTCACGCCCGGCGCCGGCAAGAAGCTTGACGCCTGGCGGTTGCCGTGGGTGATGGTGCCGGTCTTATCTAACAGCAGCACATCCACGTCGCCGGCCGCTTCGACCGCCCGGCCCGAGGTGGCGATCACATTGGCCTGCATCATGCGGCTCATGCCCGCAACGCCGACCGCCGACAGCAGCCCGCCGATGGTGGTCGGAATCAGGCAGACCAGCAAGGCAATCAGGGCGGTGATGCTGACCACCGAGCCCGAGCCGGACGCCGCCACGCTGAAGATTGAAAACGGCAGCAGGGTCACCGTGACGATCAAAAACACGATGGTCAGCGCCACCAGCAGGATCGTCAGCGCGATTTCGTTCGGCGTCTTGGCGCGCTTGGCGCCCTCGACCATGCTGATCATGCGGTCCAGGAAGGACTCGCCCGGGTTGACCGAGATGCGCACCACCAGCCAGTCGGACAAGACCCGCGTGCCGCCGGTGACCGATGAGAAGTCGCCGCCCGACTCGCGCACCACGGGCGCCGATTCGCCGGTGATGGCGCTTTCATCGACCGAGGCCACGCCTTCGATGACCTCGCCGTCGAGCGGCACCATGTCGCCGGCCTCGATCAACACCACATCGCCCTTGCGCAGGTTTTCAGCCTCTTCCGGCAGCCAGGTTGCGCCGTGTACAGGCTCCTTCAGCTTCTTGGCCCAGGTGCTCTTTTTGAGGCTGCGCAGCGACGCGGCCTGCGCCTTGCTGCGGCCTTCGGCCAGCGCTTCGGCGAAGTTGGCGAACAGCACGGTGAACCACAGCCACAGGGCCACGGCAAAGATGAATCCGGCCGGCGCTTCGCCGGGCGCCTGCAAGGCCTGCAGGCCGAGCAAAGTCGTCAAAATGCTGCCGATATAGACGACGAACATCACCGGGTTGCGCCATTGAACGCGCGGGCTGAGCTTGCTGAAGGATGCCGCAATCGCGGGCTTGAGCAGCGCCGCATCAAACAGGACAAAAGGTTTTTTCTTGGTTGTCATGATGGTTATGCCTTGCGGTTCAGTGAGCGGGCCACAGCATCAGGTGCTCGACCACCGGGCCGAGCGCCAGCGCCGGCACGTAATTGAGCAGGCCCACCAGCAGCACCGTGCCGATCAGCAGCAGCACGAACAGCGGGCCGTGCGTCGGCATGGTTCCCGGCGTGACCGGCAGGCGCTTCTTGGCGGCCAGGCTGCCGGCAATCGCCAGCACCGGCACGATCACGCCGAAGCGGCCCAGCCACATCGCCAGCCCCAGCAAAGTGTTGTAGAACGGCGTGTTGGCCGACAGGCCGGCAAAGGCGCTACCGTTGTTGTTGCCCGCCGAACTCAAGGCATACAGGATTTCCGAGAATCCGTGCGCACCGGGATTGGCCACGCCCGCCCTGCCCGCGCCCGCCAGCACGGCGACGGCGGTGCCGGCCAGCACCAGGATCGGCGTGACCAGGATGGCAATCGAGGTCAGCTTCATCTCGTGCGACTCGATCTTCTTGCCCAGGTATTCGGGCGTGCGGCCAATCATCAGGCCCGAGATGAACACCGCCAGGATGGCAAAAATCAGCATGCCATACAGGCCCGTTCCGGTGCCGCCGAACACCACTTCGCCCAGTTGCATCATGACCATCGGCACCATGCCGCCCAACGGCGTGAAGGAGTCGTGCATGGCAATCACCGCGCCGCACGAGGCGGCGGTGGTGATGACGGCGAACAGGCTGGAGGCGTTGATGCCGAAGCGCGTTTCCTTGCCTTCCATGTTGCCGCCCGCCTGCAGCGCGCTGGCGGCCTGGTCAACGCCCAAGGGCGTCAACAGCGGATTGCCCGCCTGCTCGGCCGGCGTGATGGCGACCACGGCGATGACGAACATCACCGTCATCGCCGCCAGCACGGCCCAGCCCTGGCGCAGGTCGCCGACTTCGCGGCCAAAGGCGAAGCACAGCGCCGCCGGGATCAGGAAAATCGCCAGCATCTGGAAGAAATTGGTCAGCGCGTTCGGGTTCTCGTAAGGGTGGGCCGAGTTGGCGTTGAAGAAACCGCCGCCGTTGGTGCCCAGCATCTTGATGGCTTCCTGCGAGGCCACCGGACCCATGGCCAGCGTCTGTTTATCGGTCCTGACGTTTTCCATCACGGCAGCGCCTTGCGCGTCTTTCAGCGGCTGGCCGTCAAGGCCGGTTTTGGGCTGCTGGTAGCTGGTGGCCTCCAGCGTGGCCACGTCCTTGTAGGCGTCGAAATTCTGGATCACGCCATTGCCCGCCAGGAACAGCGCGAACACCAGCGACAGCGGCAGCAGCAGCCAGGCGGTGATGCGCGTCACATCGACCCAGAAGTTGCCGATGGCCCCGGTGGCGCGCGCGGCAAATCCGCGAAACAGCGCGAACACCACGGCGATGCCGGTGGCCGCAGACAGAAAGTTCTGCACCGCCAGCGCCAGCATCTGCGTCAGGTAGCTCATGCTGGCTTCGCCGCCATAGCCTTGCCAGTTGGTATTGCTGACAAAGCTGATGGCGGTGTTGAAGGCCGAGTCGGGCGAAATGGCCGCCATGCCCGCCGGATTGAGCGGCAGCACGGCCTGCAGGCGCTGCAGCGCGTAAACCGCCAGCAGGCCCAGGGCATTGAAGGCCAGCAAGGCCAGCGCGTACTGCCACCAGTTCATCGCCTGGTCGGCGGAGGTGCCCGCCAGGCGCAAGAGTGGCGCTTCAACCCGCTGCATCCAGCCCGGCAGCCGGCCCGAACTGATGCGCGCCAGCCAGATGCCCAGCGGCCAGGCCGCCAGCAGCAGCGCGCCGAGGTACAAGGCCAGAAGTTCCCATGATGAAGCAGTCATCAGAACTCCTCGGCGCAGATCAGCGCATACACCAGGTAGGCGAGCAGCAGGACAGCGCAGATGCCGCCAAAGCCGTACAGCATTTCAAGGCCGATCATGAGCGGCCTCCCTGCGGCTTGTCGAGTTTTTTGAAGCCCAGCACCAGCAGCGCCATCAGGCCCCACAGCAGGGCCAGCCCTGCGACATAGACCATATCCATCAACCTTCTCCCACGTAAAACGATGAAGGAAGGTTAGCTTTTTGGATGTAAAAACGGGGTAGAAGAACGCCGGTGCCGTATAAAGAAAGCGTAAAAACGTCCTTGGACGTTTTTGCCTTCAATTCATGAACTGCTATTTATTTAATAGCTATACAAGAAAGAACAGCATGCGCAAACGGCATTTTTCTTCTTAAAACGTACTGCAGCGCAGCGCCGCGATGTCCAGCACCCGCAGGCCGCCGTATTCGACGCGGATCGTGCCCTGCGCCTCCAGCGTTCGCAGCGACTCGTTGACGCGCTGGCGCGACAAGCCGACCAGGTAGGCCAGCTCCTGCTGCGTGATGCGCAGGATATCGCCCACGCCCGGGTAGAGCACCGGATTGAACAGCGCCGCCAGGCTGCGCGACACGCGCAGGTCTGGGTTGTTCATGCGGTCGATCTCGCGCGCGGAAATGAACTGGCCCAGCCGCTCGTTGAGCTGGTTCATCACGAAGCGGTTGAAGCCGATGGAATGGTCGAGCAGCCAGTGAAAGCTTTCAATCGGCAGGCCGGCCACCACGCTTTTGCGCAGCGCCTGGATGTTGTAGCGGTAGGGCTCGCGCTTGAGCGTCGTGCCTTCGCCAAACCAGCCTCCGGGCGGCAAACCGGCAAAGGTCATGGTCACGCCCTGGGCATTGTCGGCGCTCATCTTGAGCAGCCCCTCGATCACGCCGAACCAGTAGGTCACCGGCTTGCCGACACGGCATACATAGTCGCCCGCCGCCGCATCGCCGACCAGCAAACTTTCCACGGCGCGCGCCCGTTCTTCCGGGCGCAGCAGGGCCAGCCACGGAATGCTGTTCAACTCGTCGGTGGTGGGCAGCCTGCGGCGCTGGTGAAGGGTCAGGTCTGTTGACATGGATCAGGAAAAAATGTCCTAACGCTGCGGGGGCCGCAAGTTAAGCGTTTTAATTGTCGTCTGGCTGACAATTGAATGTCAATTCAAAGCATAACATCGGCAAAACTATTTTTTTCCCACTTCATTCGAGACAAAACATGACTCATTGCACGCCTTCCCTGCCTGATGTTTCCGGCCACACCACCCCTGGAACACTGTCAAGGCGGGGGGTTCTGGGCGCCCTTGCGGCACTGCCACTGGCGATTCACGCACCGCTTCGCGCCCAAGACACCGGCCCGCTGAAAATCTGCCAGTCCACCGCGCTGACCGGGCCGCTTGCCGACCTTGGCGGGCCTTTGCACCAGGGCGCCAAAACCTATTTTTCGGCGCTCAACGCCAAAGGCGGCGTCAACGGCCGTCCGATTGAATTGACCGTTGCCGACGATGGCTACGAGGTGGCGCGCTCACTGGCCAATGTGAAGGGGTTTATCGAGGACCGCAACTGCTTTGCAATTTTCAACTGCTTCGGAACCCCCATGGTCGAGGCCATGCTGCCCCAGGTGATCGAGTCGGGCATTCCGTTTTTCGCACCCCTGACCGGCGCCTTGCTGGCGCACCCCAAGAACGTGCGCAGCGTGTTCAATATCCGCGCCAGCTATGCCGACGAAACCGAGCACCTGGTGCAGCATCTGGCCACCATCGGCATCAAGCGCATCGCCATCGTGTACCAGAACAACGCCTTCGGCCAGGATGTCGCCAACGCGGCCAAGCAGTTCATCGCCATCCACAAACTCACGGAAACGGCCACGGCCACGGTTGAAAACAACTCGTCGGATGCGGCCGCCGCAGCCACCAAGATTGCCGCTTCCCAGCCCGAAGCGGTGATCATGGGCCTGGCGGGCAAGCCCACGGTCGAATTTGTCAAGGCCATCCGCCAGCAGCGCAAGGGACTGCAGCTCTACGCCCTGTCGGTCATGGGCGCGGCAGCCACCCTCAAGGCCATGGGCGCTGACGCCACCGGCATCACCGTGTCGCAGGTCATGCCTTTGCCGGCCAACAACGGGCTGCCGCTGGCGCGTGAATTCCAGCAGGCCTGGAAGGCCGGCGGCGCGACGCTGGAGGCTTCACACCTGGCGTTCGAAGGCTATGTCAATGCGAAGGTGTTTGCCGAAGCACTGCGCCGGGCCGGACGCAATCCCACGCGCAGCGGCTTTATCGACAGCACCTGGGCCATGAAGCGTTATGACCTCGGCGGCTTTGAAGTGAGCTTTACCGACTCCGCAAAAAGTGCCTCGCGCTTCGTGGAACTCAACATGGTTTCGCGCGACGGGCGCCTGATCCGATAAATCAGCCTGACCCCCGGGGACACCCGACTAGGACTTTCCCCTAAATTGTCGTTACAACGACATCCTGGCGTCAAATGCAGCCCTACCATTCGTCACCACCCAGCCGCTTTCCTGAAAAAAAGCGGCCCAACCTGGAGACAAGTACCGGATGCAGACCACATTCCCCCAATTGCTGCTCAAGCATGCCGCCGAGCGCCCTGCGGCAGCGGCCATGCGCGAGAAAGAATACGGCATCTGGCAGGCGCACAGCTGGTCAGCCCTGGCCGGACTGGTCGCGCAGCTGGCCGCAGGGCTGAACCAGGCGGGCCTGCGGCGCGGCGAGCACATGGTGGTGATTGGCGCCAACCGCCCGCGCCTGTATGCGACCATGCTGGCGGTGCAGTCGCTGGGCGCGATTCCGGTGCCGCTGTACCAGGACGCGGTCGGCGCCGAATGCGTCTTTCCGCTGAACAACGCCGAAGTGCGCTTTGCCATGGTCGAGGACCAGGAGCAGGTGGACAAGCTGGTCGAGATCCGCGACCGTTGCCCGCAAATCTCCAACATCTACTACGACGACCCGCGCGGCCTGCGCAAGTACAGCGAGCCCGGCCTTGATTCGCTCGATGCGCTGATCGAGTCGGGCCAAGCCTTTGTCGCCAAAAACCCGCAGTGGTTTGCCGCTGAAGTCGCCAAGGTCCAGCCGAACGACGTGGCGGCGATGTTCTTCACCTCCGGCACCACCGGCAATCCCAAGGGCGTGGTGCATACCCACAGCACGCTGCTCGACCGCGCCACGGCTGGCGCCGAATTCGACAAGCTGACCTCCGCCGAGGAAGTGCTGGCCTACCTGCCGCCGGCCTGGATCGGCCAGAACATCTTCAGCTACGCCCAGTGGCTGGCCTGCGGCTATGTGGTCAACTGCCCCGAGTCGGCCGGCACCGTGACGATTGACCTGAAGGAAATCGGCCCGACCTACTACTTTGCGCCGCCGCGCATTTTTGAAGGCCTGCTGACCAGCGTGATGATCCGCATGGAAGACGCCGGCACGCTCAAGCGCAAGATGTTCGAAGCCTGCATGAACGTCGCCCGGCGCGTCGGCCCGGCGCTCATGAACGGCGAGCCGGTCGGCGCGCTGGACCGCATCAAATACGCTCTCGGCAACCTGCTCGTGTACGGCCCGCTGCGCAACAACCTGGGCTTCAGCCGGGTGCGCGTGGCCTATACCGCCGGCGAGGCGATTGGCCCGGACCTGTTCACGTTTTACCGCTCGATCGGCATCAACCTCAAGCAGCTCTACGGCTCGACCGAGACCGCCGTGTTCGTCTGCCTGCAGCCCGACAACCAGGCGCGCGCCGACACCGTGGGCGTGCCGATTCGCGGCGTGCAAATCAAGGTCGCCGGCAACGGCGAAATCATGGTCAAGTCGGCCGGGCTGCTCAAGGAATACTACAAAAACCCGACGGCCACGGCCGAGGTGCTGACCGCCGACGGCTGGTACCACACCAGCGACGCCGGCTTCCTGGACGTACACGGCCACCTGAAGATCATCGACCGCGTGAAGGACGTGGGCCGCATCAAGGGCGGGCCAAACGACGGCGCCATGTTCGCGCCCAAGTATGTCGAGAACAAGCTCAAGTTCTTCCCCTTCATCAAGGAAGTCGTGGCGCTGGGCGACGGGCGCGAGCGCGTCTGCGTGATGATCAACATCGACTTCGATGCCGTGGGCAACTGGGCCGAGCGGCGCAACCTGCCCTACGCCGGCTACACCGACCTGGCGCAAAAGCCCGAGGTCTATCAGCTCATGAAGGAATGCGTCGAGAAGGTCAATGCCGACCTGGCCAGCGACCTGCTGCTGGCCGGCAGCCAGGTCAGCCGCTTCCTGATCCTGCACAAGGAACTCGATGCCGACGATGGCGAACTGACGCGGACCAACAAGGTGCGGCGCGGCTTTATCGCCGACAAGTACGGCGTGCTGGTCGAGGCGCTGTATGCCGGCAAGACCGAGCAGTACATCGAGACCGTCGTCAAGTTCGAGGACGGCCGCACCGGCAGCGTCAGCGCCACGCTCAAGCTGTCGGACGCCAAAACCTTTTCCCCGGTCAAGGCCGCTGCTTGAACAAAAAACCATGACAAAAAAGAAGACCGGCGACGTCATCCTGGACGTCAACAACATCAGCCTGCGCTTTGGCGGCGTCAAGGCGCTGACCGATATTTCCTTCAATGTGAAGGAGCATGAAATCCGCTCCATCATCGGCCCCAACGGCGCCGGCAAAAGCTCGATGCTCAACTGCATCAACGGCGTCTATACGCCGCAGGAAGGCTCGATCACCTTTCGCGGCAAGAAGTTCTCGCACATGTCCTCGCGCCAGGTGGCCGAGATGGGCGTGGCCCGGACTTTCCAGAACCTGGCGCTGTTCAAGGGCATGAGCGTGATCGACAACATCATGACCGGGCGCAACCTGAAGATCAAAAGCAATATCTTCATGCAGGCGCTGCGCATCGGCCCGGCCGAGCGCGAGGAAATCCGGCACCGCGAGTTTGTCGAAGGCATCATCGATTTCCTCGAAATCCAGGCCTTTCGCAAGACGCCGGTCGGCCAGCTGCCCTACGGCCTGCAAAAGCGCGTCGATCTGGGCCGGGCGCTGGCCATGGAGCCGCAGGTGCTGCTGCTCGACGAACCGATGGCCGGCATGAACGTCGAGGAAAAGCAGGACATGTGCCGCTTCATCCTCGACGTGAACGAGGAATTCGGCACCACCATCGTGCTGATCGAGCACGACATGGGCGTGGTGATGGACATCTCCGACCGCGTGGTGGTGCTCGACTACGGCAAGAAGATCGGTGACGGCGAGCCCGAAGAGGTCCGCAACAACGAAGACGTGATCAGCGCCTACCTCGGCACCAGCCACTGATATGGCCCCCACGCTTGCCACTTCGTGTGCTGCGCTGCCCCCCGAGGGGGCCACTGCGCCTGCGGTCTGGCAAAGCCAGTCCCGCGGCCCCTGCTGGTGGGATGTTGCCTCCACGCTTTCTTTAGGAGTTTGATTTCATGGCTTTTTTCCTGGAAACCTTGATTGGCGGCCTGATGGCCGGCATGCTGTATTCGCTGGTGGCGCTCGGCTTCGTGCTGATCTACAAGGCGTCGGGCGTGTTCAACTTTGCGCAGGGCGCAATGGTGCTGTTCGCGGCGCTGGCGATGGCGCGGTTTTCGGAGTGGATTCCGAAGTGGACCGGCATTGACAACCTCTTCATCGCCAACCTGATCGCCTTTGCGATTGCCGCCGTGCTGATGTTCGTCGTCGCCTGGCTGATCGAGCGCCTGGTGCTGCGCCACCTCGTCAACCAGGAAGGCGCGACGCTCTTGATGGCCACGCTGGGGATTGCCTATTTCCTCGAAGGCCTGGGCCAGACGCTGTTTGGCAGCGACATCTACAAGATCGACATCGGCATGCCCAAAGACCCGATCTTCATGCTGGACACGGTGTTTCCGGGCGGCATCCTGGTCAACAAGGAAGACGTGATTGCCGCCGCCATCGCCGCCAGCCTGGTCATCTTGCTGAGCATCTTCTTCCAGAAAACCACCACCGGCCGCGCCCTGCGCGCCGTCGCCGACGACCACCAGGCGGCGCAGTCGATCGGCATTCCGCTGAACCGCATCTGGGTCATCGTCTGGTGCGTGGCCGGCGTCGTGGCGCTGGTCTCGGGAATGATCTGGGGCTCCAAGCTGGGCGTGCAATTCTCGCTGACGACGATTGCGCTGCGGGCGCTGCCGGTGGTGATTCTGGGCGGGCTGACCTCGGTTCCCGGCGCGATTCTGGGCGGGCTGATCATCGGCGTCGGCGAAAAGCTGTCCGAGGTTTACCTCGGCCCTTACGTCGGCGGCGGCATCGAAATCTGGTTCGCCTATGTGCTGGCGCTGGTGTTTTTGCTGTTCCGCCCGCAAGGCCTGTTCGGTGAAAAGATCATCGACCGCGTTTAAGCCATAAGAAGAATAAGGAAACCACCATGCTCTACCGCGAAAACGGCCAGTTCAAGACGACCTACCGGGCTGACCAGCAGATCTTCCCGATCACGCAGGATCGCGTGGCCATTGGCCTGATGCTGGCCTTTGCCTTCATCGCCGTGCCGCTGATGGCCAGCGACTACCTCTACGCCTCGATTTTGATTCCGCTGGTCATCATGTCGCTGGCGGCCATCGGGGTCAACATCCTGGTCGGCTACTGCGGCCAGATTTCGCTCGGCTCGGGCGCCTTCATGGCGGTCGGGGCCTACGGCGCCTACAACTTCTTCGTGCGGATTCCGGGCATGCCCTTGATTCCTACCTTGATCCTGGGCGGGCTGTGCGCCATGTCCTTCGGCATTTTGTTCGGCCTGCCCAGTTTGCGCGTCAAGGGCCTGTACCTGGCCGTGGCCACGCTGGCGGCGCAGTTCTTCAGCGACTGGATGTTTTTGCGCATCAAGTGGCTGACCAACGACTCGGCCTCGGGTTCGGTGTCGGTCACCCAACTGCAGGTGTTCGGCCTGCCGATTCAGAGCCCGGTGTCCAAGTACCTGTTCTGCCTGGCGGTTTTGGTCATCGTGGCCTTGCTGGCCAAGAACCTGGTGCGCGGCGCGATTGGCCGCGAGTGGATGGCGATTCGCGACATGGACGTGGCCGCCGCCGTGATCGGCATCCGGCCCATGTACGCCAAGCTCAGCGCCTTTGCGGTCAGCTCCTTCATCATCGGCATGGCTGGCGCGCTCTGGGCCTTCGTGCACCTGGGTTCGTGGGAGCCGGCGGCGTTCTCGGTCGAGATTTCGTTTCGCCTGCTGTTCATGGTGATCATCGGCGGGCTGGGCTCGATCATGGGCGGCTTCTTTGGCGCGGCCTTCATCGTCGTGCTGCCGATTGCGCTGAACCGTTTCCTGCCGGCCTTCATGAGCCTGTTCGGCATCGAGATTTCGACCGCCGGCGTGTCGCATGCCGAGCTGATGATTTTTGGCGGCCTGATCGTCTGGTTCCTGATCGTCGAGCCGCATGGCCTGGCCCGGCTGTGGTCCATGGCCAAGCAGAAACTGCGCCTCTGGCCCTTCCCGCATTGATCGCGCTGATCGCATTGAGCGGTCGGTTGACTGAAAAACCTGTTTTTACCGTGCTTCACCACTTTCATTCCAAGGAGACATCCATGAAGCTTTCCAAACTCGTCGTTGCCGCAGCCGTGGTCGCCGCTGGCGCAGCGTCGCTGTCCACCAGCGCCTTCGCGCAGGCCAAGGAGCAGTTCTTCCCGCTGCTGTCCTACCGCACCGGCCCCTACGCGCCCAACGGCACGCCCTGGGCCAACGGCAAGCAGGACTACATCAAGATGGTCAATGCGCGCGATGGCGGCGTCAACGGCGTCAAGCTGACGTTTGAAGAATGCGAAACCGGCTACGCCACCGACCGGGGCGTCGAATGCTACGAACGCCTGAAGAACAAGCCCGGCGTGGCGCTGATTGACCCGCAGGCGACCGGCATCACCTTTGCGCTGACCGAAAAGGTGCCCGTGGACAAGATCCCGCTGATCACGCTGGGCTACGGCCTGTCGGTGGCGCAGGACGGCATGGCCTTCAAGTGGAACTTCCCGCTGATGGGCAGCTACTGGACCGGCGCCGATATCCTGGTGCAGCACATCGGCAAGAGCGCCGGCGGCCTGGACAAGCTCAAGGGCAAGAAAATCGCGCTGGTCTATCACGACAGCCCGTTTGGCAAGGAGCCGATTCCGCTGCTGCAGGAGCGCGCCCGCATGCACGGCTTCGAGCTGCAGCTGCTGCCGGTCACGGCGCCCGGCGTCGAGCAGAAAGCCACCTGGCTGCAGGTGCGCCAGAGCCGGCCTGACTACGTGATGCTGTGGGGCTGGGGCGTGATGAACTCCACCGCCCTGAAGGAAGCGCAGGCCACCGGCTTTCCGCGCGACAAGCTCTACGGCGTGTGGTGGGCCGGCGCCGAGCCGGACGTGCGCGACGTCGGCGACGGCGCCAAGGGCTACCAGGCGCTGGCGCTCAACGGCTCGGGCACCGAGTCCAAGGTCATCCAGGACATCCTCAAGAACGTGCATGACAAGGGCCAGGGCACGGGTGCCAAGGACGAAGTGGGCTCGGTGCTGTACACGCGCGGCGTGATCATCCAGATGCTCAGCATCGAGGCCGTGCGCCGCGCGCAGGAGCGCTTTGGCAAGGGCAAGGTCATGACCGGCGAGCAGGTGCGCTGGGGCATGGAAAACCTGTCGCTCGACCAGAAAAAGCTCGACGCGCTGGGCTTTGCCGGTGTGATGCGCCCGATCTCGACCAGCTGCGCCGACCACATGGGCTCGACCTGGGCGCGCGTGCAGACCTGGGACGGCAAGAAGTGGAAGATGACCTCCGACTGGTACCAGTCGGATGACCAGATCATCAAGCCGCTGGTGAAAGCCGGCGCCGACAAGTACCTGGCCGACAAGAAGCTGACGCGCCGCACGGCAGCCGACTGCCAGTCCTGATGGCATGACCCCCTGGCGGTTCCTGCGGGAGCCGCCAGGCCAGAAGCTTGGGCGCCCAAGCTTCTGGCCTGGCACAGACAGAGGAAAGAAACCCCATGGAACCCCAAAAAATCGTTCTCAACGTCAACGGCATCGAGGTCATCTACAACCATGTGATTCTCGTGCTCAAGGGCGTTTCGCTGCAAGTGCCCGAAGGCAAGATCGTAGCCATCCTGGGGGGCAACGGCGCGGGCAAGACCACGACGCTGCGCGCCATCTCCAACCTGCTGCAGGGCGAGCGCGGCGCGGTCACCAAGGGCTCGATAGAGCTGCGCGGCGAGCGCATCGAGAACCTGTCGCCGGCCGACCTGGTGCAGCGCGGCGTGGTGCAGGTCATGGAAGGGCGGCACTGCTTTGCCCACCTGACCATCGAGGAAAACCTGATGACCGGCGCCTACACGCGCACCAGCAAGGCCGAGATCGCCGCCAACCTCGAAAAGGTCTATAACTACTTTCCGCGCCTGAAGACGCGCCGCGCCTCGCAGGCCGCCTACACCTCGGGCGGCGAGCAGCAGATGTGCGCGATTGGCCGCGCCATCATGACCAACCCCAGCATGGTGCTGCTCGACGAGCCGTCGATGGGCCTGGCGCCGCAGATCGTCGAGGAGGTGTTCAACATCGTCAAAGACCTGAACACCAAGGAAAAAGTCACCTTCCTGCTGGCCGAGCAGAACACCAACATGGCGCTGAAATACTCCGACTACGGCTACATCATGGAGTCGGGCCGCGTGGTGATGGACGGCATTGCCAGCGACCTGGCCAACAACGAGGACGTGAAGGAGTTCTACCTCGGCGTTGGCGGCGGTGAACGCAAAAGCTTCAAGGACGTGAAAAGCTACAAGCGCCGCAAACGCTGGCTGGCCTGAGCGCTGGCCCGCCCGCTGCGCCTGGAATTCACAACTCACGACTCACGAATCCCGCCTGCCGACCCTTTAACCTGAAAACCCTTCAATGATCCAAACCCACATGGATGCGCTGGAAACCCGCGCACCGGCTGAACGCGAAGCCGCCCTGCTCGCCGCCCTGCCCGCGCAGATTGCCCACGCCCGCACGGCATCCAGGGCCTTCGCCCAAATCCTGGCGGGCTTTGACCCGGCCACGATCACCAGCCGCGCGGCACTGGCCACGCTGCCGGTCACGCGCAAGTCCGAACTGCTGGAGCGCCAGCAGGCCCAGCGCGCGACCAATGTGTTCGGCGGCTTCAGCGCGATTGAGTTCGGCGCTGCCATGCCGCGCGTGTTTTCCAGCCCCGGGCCGATGTACGAGCCCGAAGGCACGCGGCGCGACTACTGGCGCATGGCGCGTGCGCTGTTTGCCGCCGGCTTTCGCCCCGGCGAGTTGGTCCAGAACTGCTTCAGCTACCACTTCGTGCCGGCCGGCTCGATGATGGAAAGCGGCGCCCATGCGCTGGGCTGCACCGTGTTTCCGGGCGGCACCGGCCAGACCGAGCAGCAGGTGCAGGCCATGGCCGAACTGAAACCGGCAGGCTATATCGGCACGCCGAGCTTCCTGAAAATCATTGTTGAAAAAGCCGCCGAGATGAAAGTCGCGCTGCCCAGCGTGACCAAGGCCATGGTGTCGGCCGAGGCCTTTCCGCCCTCCCTGCGCGACTGGCTGGCCGAGCGCGGCATTGCCGGCTACCAGTGCTACGCCACCGCCGACCTGGGGCTGATTGCCTACGAAACCGAAGCGCGCGAAGGGCTGGTGCTCGATGAAGGCGTGATCGTTGAAATCGTCCGACCCGGCACCGGCGACCCGGTGGTCGAAGGCGAAGTCGGCGAACTGGTCGTGACCACGCTGAACCCCGACTACCCGCTGATCCGTTTCGGCACCGGCGACCTGTCGGCCGTGCTGCCCGGCCAGTGCCCGAGCGGGCGCACCAACACCCGCATCAAGGGCTGGATGGGCCGGGCCGACCAGACCACCAAGGTGCGCGGCATGTTCGTGCATCCGGCGCAGGTGGCCGAGATTGCGCGGCGCTTTCCCGAGGTCATCAAGGCCCGGCTGGTGGTCAGCGGCGAGATGGCCAACGACAGCATGACGCTGAGCGTTGAAACCACCGCGTCTCCCGCCGGGCTTGAGCAGCGCATCGGCGACGCGATCCGCGATGTCACCAAGCTGCGCGGCCGGGTGGAGCTGCTGGCGCCCGGCAGCCTGCCCAACGACGGCAAGGTCATCGAGGACGCCCGAAGCTACAAATAGAATCGGCAAAAGGGATAACCCGCTAAGTAGTTCCCGCGATGTAAACATCAGCTGCGAGCCTTAGACTGGCCGACATTCATTCAAAGGAGACGTTCATGAAGCGCCTGTTAGTTCTTGCTGCCGCCGCGGCGACCCTCTTCGCCGCCAACGCGCAAACCTTTCCGGGCTCCAAGCCCATCACCTTCGTGGTGCCGTTCGCCGCTGGCGGCCCGACCGACCGCGTGGCGCGCGACCTGGCCGAAGCCATGCGCAAGTCCATGGGCGGCGGCGCCAACTTCGTGGTTGAAAACGTGAACGGCGCCGGCGGCACCATCGGCGCCAACAAGGTCGCCAAGGCCGCGCCCGACGGCCACACGCTGCTGCTGCACCACATCGGCATGGCCTCGGCGCCCAGCCTGTACCGCAAGCTGCAGTACAAGCCGCTGGAAGACTTCGAATACCTCGGCATGGTCAACGAAGTGCCGATGACGCTGATCGGCAAGCCGCAGCTCGAAGCCAAGAACTACCGCGAACTCGAAACCTACATTCGCGCCAATGCCGGCAAGCTCAATATCGCCCATGCCGGGCTGGGTTCGGCCTCGCACCTGTGCGGCCTGATGTGGCAGTCGGCCATCAACGCCACGGAGGCGATGACGACGATTCCGTTCGGCGGCACGGCGCCGGCCATGAATGCGCTGGTCGGCGGCCAGGTGGACATGATGTGCGACCAGACCACCAACACCACCGGCCAGATCGAGGCCGGCCGCGTCAAGGCCTATGCGGTCACGACGGCCAAGCCCCTGACCGGCAACAAGCTGCTCAAGGATCTGCCGACGCTGCAGCAAGCCGGCCTCAAGGGTTTTGACCTGACGATCTGGCACGGCCTGTACGCGCCCAAGGGCACGCCGCCCGCCGTGCTCGCGCAGATCAACGCCGCCCTGAAAAAGGCGCTGAAAGACCCCGACTTCATCAAGAAGCAGGAAGGCCTGGGCGCCGTGGTGGTGACCGACAACCGCGTCGAGCCCGCCGCGCACAAGGCCTTCGTGACCGCCGAGATCAACAAGCTCAAGCCGGTGATCGAAGCCGGCGGCAAATTCGCCGACTGATACGTCGCGCGCTTGCCGTCAAGCCGCCCGGTGCAAGCCGGGCGGCTTTTTTTCATGCCTTGCGGACCCTGGGGCATGGGGCGGCCCGCGCAGTTATCAATTTTCAAACAAAATAGCCGCTCTGCGCATGACTGTCATGCATTAGGAGCTATTGTTTTAATAGCAAATTCAACTTCAGCCTAAAGCACATGATCGAGTCGGCCGGTCAGGCTCGTCATGCCTTTCGCTCTCGACCACGCGCGCTGGCCGGCAGACGCAAAAAAGCCCCGCTGCCGGGGCTTTTTTCAGTTCAGCGCAGCGGCCTGCACAGGCTAGACGCCCCAGACCACTTCCTGGCCGACCTTGATGTTCCAGCGCAGCATGTCGAGGAAGGGCTTGGCGCGCTGGTGCAGGCCGACGCCTTCGGGCAGGCCTTCGCCGTCCTTGTCGTCGCTGGATTCTTCGAGCTTGATCGCCGCCTCAAGCGCCGCAACGGCTGCGGGCATCTGCTCGGGCAGGATGATGCCTTTCGGGCCGGGCGTCTTGCCGATGATCTCCAGCATCTGCCGGCCATTGGGCTCCAGCATGATCACGTCACCCATGTTTTTTGATTTGAATCTGTACAGCATTGAATGCTCCTCTGGTTGAAACAGCGCATTCATTATCAGCAGCTTTTGCCGGCCTGTGTGTAGGCTGTCGTCACTTCCTGCAACCGCTGCGGGCGGCATCTTTCAGGCCGGCCGGCGTGAAGCAAAATAGCGCCCATGTTCAATATTGTCACTGTTCAAAAACCCGCCGACCAGGCCCTGCGCCAGGACGGATTGAGCCTGCTCTTGCCGGCCGGCTTCACCACCAGCCTGAAGCTGCAAACGCCGCAATGGACGCAGGACTGGGACGGCCTGGCCGACTCCTGGAACCGGCTGCCGCCCGACGCGCACCTGAAGGACGGCGGCCACTACCGGCGCCGGCGCCACGCCTGCTTTGTGCAGGAACTCGCCAGCGGCGCGCTTGAGCAGGTGGCGCACCGCGCGCACTGGCAGCCGACCGACTACAACGCGCTGCACGGCGGCTTCGAGCGCTGGTTCGACCCGGTCGAGCCGGCCGTCGCCCAGGCGCCGGCCTGGCTGGAGCTGCTGGCCAGCCTGGGCCAGCTGTTTGCCCGGGTCAAGCCGGTGCCGCGCTGGTACATCGAGGCGCACCAGTTCCGCATCGACACCACCGAAGGCGTGGGCCGGCCGACGCCCGAGGGCGCGCACCGCGACGGCGTGGACTTCGTGGTGGTGCTGCTGGTAGCGCGGCGCGGCGTCAAGGGCGGCGAAACCCGCGTGTTCGATGCCCACGGCCCCGACGGCGTGCGCTTTTTGATGCAGGAGCCGCTGACGGCGCTGCTGCTGGACGACGAGCGGGTGATCCACGAAACCACGCCGATCTTCCCCGCCGACGGCCAGGACCGGCAGGGCGGCGTGCGCGACACGCTGGTGCTGACCTACCGGGCAGACGGCTTTCAGGCGCCCTGACAGGCCAGGCTTTGCGAGGCTGGTGATTACCCCGCTTGACGAAATTACTTTAAACCTAAACAATTAAGGCAAGATCAATCTACAGGACACGCATTTCATGCACATCCTTTGCTTGGGCGGCGGCCCCGCCGGTTTGTATTTCGGCCTGCTGATGAAGCGGCAAGACCCGGCGCATCGCATCACCGTGGTGGAGCGCAACCGCCCGTTCGACACCTTCGGCTGGGGCGTGGTGCTGTCGGACCAGACGCTGGGCAATTTGCAGGCCGCCGACCCGGTCAGCGCCAAGCTGATCGGCGACGCCTTCAACCACTGGGACGATGTCGAGATGTTCTTCAAGGGCCGTAGCGTGCGCTCGGGCGGCCACGGGTTTTGCGGCATTGGCCGCAAGCGCCTGCTCAACATCCTGCAGGACCGCTGCCTCGACCTGGGCGTCGAGCTGGAGTTTGAAACCGACGTGCAGGACGACCAGGCCATCGCCGCGCAGTACCAGGCCGACCTGGTGATCGCCAGCGACGGCCTGAACAGCCGCATCCGCAGCCGCTACGCCGACACCTACCGGCCCGACGTGGAACTGCGCAACTGCCGCTTTGTCTGGCTGGGAACGCGCAAGACCTTTGACGCCTTCACCTTCGCCTTCGAGCAGACCGAGCACGGCTGGTTTGCCGCCCATGCCTACACCTTTGACGCCAGCACCTCGACCTTCATCGTCGAGACGCCCGAGGCGGTGTGGAAAGCCCACGGCCTGGACCGGATGAGCCAGCAGGACGGCATTGCGTTTTGCGAGCGGCTGTTCGCCAGATACCTCGACGGCCATGCGCTGATGAACAACGCCACGCATGTGCGCGGCTCGGCGATCTGGATCCGCTTTCCGCGCGTGGTCTGCGAGCGCTGGGTGCACTTTGAGTCGATTGACGGCCGGCGTGTGCCCATCGTGCTGATGGGCGACGCGGCGCACACCGCGCATTTCTCGATTGGCAGCGGCACCAAGCTGGCGCTTGAAGACGCGATTGAGCTGGCGCGCTGCCTTGCCGCACAGCCCGGCCTTGATGCGGCGCTGCAGGCCTACGAAGCCGTGCGCTCGGTCGAGGTGCTGAAAATCCAGAACGCGGCGCGCAACTCGACCGAATGGTTTGAAAACGTCAACCGCTACAGCGGCCTGGAGGCCGAGCAGTTCTTTTATTCGATGATGACGCGCTCGCAGCGCATCAGCCACGAAAACCTGCGCGTGCGCGATGCCGCGTGGCTGCAGGGCTACGAGCAGTGGCTGGCAGAAAAGGCCCCCACGCTTTTCACTTCGTGTAATGCGCTGCCCCCCGGGGGGGTTGCTGCGCCTGCGGTCCGGCAAAGCCGGTCCCACGGCCCTGGCTTGAAAGACGAGGCTCCGTCGAAAGGCGGCCCTCGACAGGCTGAGGACGAACGGGAAAGTGTGGCGAGCGTGAGGGCCTCCCCGCCGCCGCCGATGCTGCTGCCCTTGAAAGTTCGCGAACTCGAACTGAAAAACCGCATCGTTGTCTCGCCCATGGCCATGTACAGCGCGGTGGACGGCGTGCCGCAGGACTTTCACCTGGTGCACCTGGGCGCGCGGGCGCTGGGCGGTGCGGCGCTGGTGTTCGTGGAAATGACCGCGCCGTGCGCCGAAGGCCGCATCACGCCGGGCTGCACCGGCCTGTGGAACGACGTGCAGATGCTGGCCTTCAAGCGGATTGCCGATTTCGTCCACGCCTCGGGCACGGACGCGAAAATCGGCATGCAGCTCGGCCACAGTGGCCCCAAGGGCTCGACGCAGGTCGGCTGGGAAGCGCCCGACGAGCCGCTGCCGGACGGCAACTGGCCGCTGCTGGCCGCCAGCGCGGTGGCCTACGGGCCGAACAACCAGCGGCCGGCGGCCATGACGCGCGCCGACATGGAGCGCATCAAGGCCGAATTCGTGCAGGCCACCCGCCGCGCGGCCGAGGCCGGCTTTGACTGGCTCGAACTGCACTGCGCGCACGGCTACCTGCTGTCGAGCTTCATCACGCCGCTGACCAACCTGCGCGGCGACGCCTGGGGCGGCAGCCTGGAAAACCGCTGCCGCTACCCGCTCGAAGTGTTCAGCGCGATGCGCGCGGTGTGGCCCGAGCACCTGCCGATGAGCGTGCGCATCTCGGCCCACGACTGGGCGCCCGGCGGCAACACGGGTGACGACGCGGTCGCCATCGCGCGGCTGTTCAAGGCCGCCGGCTGCGACTTCATCGACGTGTCGTCGGGCCAGACCACGCGCGCGGCCAGGCCGGTCTATGGCCGCATGTACCAGACGCCGTTTGCCGACCGCATCCGCAACGAAGCGGGCATCCAGACGATTGCCGTCGGCGCGATTTCCGAGGTCGATCATGTCAACAGCATCATTGCCGCCGGCCGCGCCGACCTGTGCGCGATTGCCCGCCCGCACCTGGCCGACCCGGCGTGGACGCTGCATGAGGCGGCCAAACTGCAAAGCCGGCATGTGCAGTGGCCGCAGCCGTATTTGAGCGGCCGCGACCAGCTCTACCGCGAGATTTCCAAGCAAAACAAGGCTTCTGCGCAATAGCCATATGCGCAGACAGCTATTAAATACATAGCAACCAGCAAACCCAAGGAAAACCAATGGACATGGAAGCACGCGGCCACAGCGAACACCCCGAGGCCTTGCGCCTGTGGCTGCGCATGCTCACGCTCACGCAGCTGGTCGAAAAGCAGGTGCGCAGCCAGCTGCGCGAGCAGTTCGGCACCACGCTGCCGCGCTTTGACCTGATGGCGCAGCTCGAACGCAAGCCCGAGGGCCTGAAGATGAACGAGCTGTCGCGCCGCATGATGGTGACCGGCGGCAACGTCACCGGCATCACCGACCAGCTGGTGGCCGAAGGGCTGGTCGAGCGGATCGAGGTCGAAGGCGACCGCCGCGCCTACCGGGTGCGCCTGACGCCGCGCGGCCGCACCGAATTCGGCGCGATGGCGCGCCAGCACGAAGGCTGGATCGTCGCCGCGTTCGAAGGCCTCTCGCTCGCCGAGGTCGATGCCCTGCACCAGCTGCTGGGCAAGGTCAAGCAGCATTACAACGACATCCCCCTGGAGACGACATGAAACACTACATCGGCCCGGCCAATCCCATGCATGCGCAGTTCGATGCGCTGGCCGCTTACCAGGCACGGCACTTTGCCTATGCGTTCGACGGCGGCGTCGCCACGCTGACCTTGAATCGCCCGGAGCGCAAGAATCCGCTGACCTTCGACTCCTACGCCGAGCTGCGCGACCTGTTTCGCGCGCTGAACAGCGCCACCGATGTGAAGGCCGTGGTGCTGACGGGTGCGGGCGGCAACTTCTGCTCGGGCGGCGACGTGCATGAAATCATCGGCCCGCTGACGAAAATGAGCATGCCCGAGCTGCTCGAATTCACGCGCATGACCGGCGACCTCGTCAAGGCGATGCGTCTGTGTCCGCAGCCCATCGTGGCGGCGATCGACGGCATTTGTGCCGGCGCGGGCGCCATGATGGCGCTGGCGTCCGACCTGCGGCTGGGAACGGCGCAGGCCAGGACCGCCTTCTTGTTCACGCGCGTCGGCCTAGCCGGCGCCGACATGGGCGCCTGCGCGCTGCTGCCGCGCCTGATCGGCCAGGGCCGCGCGTCGGAACTGCTGTTCACCGGCCGCGCGATGACTGCGCAAGAGGGTCTGCAGTGGGGATTTTTCAATGCCCTGCATGAGCCCGACGCACTGCCGGGCGCGGCGCACAAGCTGGCGCATGACCTTGCCAGCGGCCCGACCTTTGCGCACGCCATGACCAAGACCATGCTGCATCAGGAATGGGCCATGACGCTGGACCAGGCGATAGAAGCCGAAGCGCAGGCACAGGCCATCTGCATGCAGACGCACGACTTCACGCGCGCCTACGAAGCCTTTGCCGCCAAACAGCAACCCGTGTTCCAGGGCGACTGAGCGCCTTCATCCCACACACACAAGCCCATGACGCCAACGACCGCTCACCTCGCCCTGCCCTTTTTCGACGACGTTCACCGCGAACTCGGCGCGCGGCTGGCCGGCTGGATTCCCGGCCAGCAGATTGACGAAAGCGACGACCGCCAGGCCTGCAGGGAATGGGTGAAGCGTCTGGGCGACCAGGGCTGGCTGCGCTACTGCGTCCCTAGCGGCAGCGATGGCGCACTGGGCGGCGCGCTGGACCGGCTCGACTCGCGCGCGCTCGTCATCCTGCGCGAGACGCTGGCCTTTCATTCGCCGCTGGCCGATTTTGCGTTTGCCATGCAGGGCCTGGGCAGCGGCGCGATCACGCTGGCCGGCACGCCAGAACAGCAGGCCGCTTACCTGCCGCAGGTCGCCAGCGGCGCAAAAATCGCCGCCTTCGCCTTGAGCGAAGCCGATGCCGGGTCGGACGCCGGCGCCATGACGACCCGCGCCGACCCAGCGGCCGGCGGCTGGACACTCAACGGCAGCAAGACCTGGATCAGCAACGGCGGCATCGCCGATTTCTACGTCACCTTCGCCAAGACCGACCCGGCGGCGGGCACGCGCGGCATCACCACCTTCATCATCGACGCTGGCACTCCGGGCCTGGACGCCAGCGAGCACATCGCCGTGATGTCGCCGCATCCGCTGGCCACGCTCAAGTTCACCGATTGCCGGCTTGACGGCGACACGCAACTGGGCGCGCTGAACGGCGGCTTCAGGCTGGCGATGCAGACGCTGGACATCTTCCGCGCCTCGGTGGCGGGCGCGGCGCTCGGCATGGCGCGGCGTGCGCTGGTCGAAGCCGTGCGGCATGCCAAATCGCGCAAGATGTTCGGCCAGACGCTGGCCGACTTCCAGCTGACGCAGGCCAAAATCGGCGAAATGGCCGCGCTGGTCGATGCGGCGGCGCTGCTGACCTACCGCGCCGCCTGGCTGCGCGACGAAGGCGAGCGGCGCGGCCAGAGCGTGCGCGTGACCGCCGAAGCGGCGATGGCCAAGATGACGGCCACCGAGAACGCCCAGCGCGTCATCGACATGGCGCTGCAGATGCACGGCGGCCTGGGCGTGAAGGTCGGCACCCGGGTTGAAAGCCTGTACCGCGACATCCGCGCGCTACGCATCTACGAAGGCGCGACCGAAGTCCAGCAACTCATCATCGGAAAGGCGGTGCTGCAATCATGACGTCCTCCATCACGGCCCCATGCGCGCAGACCGACCGCTTCGTGCACGAGCACCTGCCGCCGCCCGACCAGTGGCCCCGGCGCGTGTACCCGCCCGGCACCGACATCCCGGAACAGGCCAACCTGGTCAATGCGCTGTTCACGCGGGCGATTCAAAACGGCCATGCCGACCGGCCGCTGCTGCGTTCGGACCGGATCACGCTGAGCTATGCCGATGCCTTGGAGCGCGTCAACCGCATCGCCCAGGTGCTGACCGAAGATTTCCACCTGGTGCCGGGCAACCGCGTGCTGCTGCGCGGCGGCAATTCGATTGGCATGGCGCTGGCCTGGCTGGGCGTGGTCCAGGCCGGGCTGGTGGCCGTGGCAACCATGCCGCTGCTGCGCGCCAAGGAGCTGGTAGAGATCATTGACAAGGCCAGGCCGGCGCTGGCGCTGTGCGACGGCGCGCTGCTCGAAGAACTGCAGATCGCCCAGGCGCAAACCGGCGCGTTGCAAACCGTCATCCCCTTCAACCTGATGGACGCGCCCGGCTCAATGGCGGCGCTGGCGGCGCGAAAGGACGGGCGTTTCACACCCTGCCCGGTCGCGGCCGACGACATCGCCCTGATGGCCTTCACCTCGGGCACCACCGGCAAACCCAAGGCGGCGGTTCACAGCCACCGCGACGTGCTGGCCGCCTGCGAAGCCTGGCCGCGCCATGTGCTCAAGGCCACGCCCGGCGACATCGTGATGGGCTCGCCGCCGCTGGCCTTCACCTTCGGGCTGGGCGGCCTGCTGGTCTTCCCGATGTGGGCTGGCGCCTCTAGCTACTACCCGTCGATTCCCTACACGCCCGAGGCCATGGTCCAGCTTATCCGGCAGGTGGGTGCGACGATCTGCTACACCGCGCCGACGTTCTACCGCCAGATGGCCGTATTTGCCAGGCAGCAGGGCCTGCCCGATTTGCGGCTGTGCGTGAGCGCCGGCGAAAGCCTGCCGGACGCCACGCGCCAGCTCTGGAAGGACGCCACCGGCATCGAGATCATCGACGGCATCGGCGCCACCGAGATGTTCCACATCTTCATTTCGTCAAGGCCCGGCGACGTGCGCCGGGGCGCCATCGGCCAGGTCGTTCCCGGCTACAGCGCGAAAGTCGTCGATCAGGAGGGCGCCGAAGTGCCGCGCGGCCGCATCGGCCGGCTGGCGGTGATCGGCCCGACCGGCTGCCGCTACCTCGATGACGAGCGCCAGCGCAACTACGTGAAGGACGGCTGGAACTACCCCGGCGACGCCT
This sequence comes from Polaromonas naphthalenivorans CJ2, assembly GCF_000015505.1. GTDB lineage: Bacteria > Pseudomonadota > Gammaproteobacteria > Burkholderiales > Burkholderiaceae_C > Polaromonas > Polaromonas naphthalenivorans. Next base: position 3,854,078 of record NC_008781.1, read on the forward strand.
TCACGCAGGACGAGGACGGCTATTTTTTCTACCAGGCGCGCGACGACGACCTGATCATCACCGCCGGCTACAACGTGGCCGGCCCGGAGGTCGAGGACGCGCTGCTCAAGCACCCGGCGGTGGCCGAATGCGGCGTGGTCGGCGTTCCCGATCAAGACCGGGGGATGGTCGTCAAGGCCTTCGTGGTGCTCAGGCCCGGCCAGGCCGGCGATGCCGCGATGGTCAAAACACTTCAGGACCATGTCAAGGCCATGCTGGCGCCGTTCAAGTACCCGCGCCAGATAGAATTTCTGTCCAGGCTACCGCGTACCGAAACCGGCAAGCTGCAACGCTTCAAACTGCGCCAGCCATGAAATTCACCACAGAAAAATTAGTCCGCTTTCACCACTGCGACCCGGCGGGCATTGTGTTTTACCCGCAGTTCTATGTCCTGCTGCATGAGGTGCAGGAAGACTTCCTGGCGCACATCGGCTTTCCCGAGCACAAGATGGTCGAAGGCGGCACCGGCGTTCCCATCGTGGACATGAAGACCGAATTCCTCGGCATGTGCCGCCATGGCGATGTGCTGACCATGACGCTGGAGCTGTCGCGCATCGGTGGCGCCAGCCTCGGCATGCACTATGAAATTCATGCTTCTGCGCAGGCACCGGGCGCACCAAGTGCTCTCAAATTAAGAGCAGACGGCGTGGTGGTGTATTCGCAAGTCCCGCACGGCAAGGCGGTGCGCATCCCCGACGACCTGCGAGCGGCCCTGCAGCCCTACCTCCAGACCCCCCCGGAAACCCCATGATCACCAGACTCCAGCCGCCCGACTGGGCCGAACCCAAGGGTTATGCCAACGGCATCCTGGCGCGCGGCGCCCTGCTCTTTGTCGGCGGCCAGATCGGCTGGAACGCCAGCCAGCAGTTTGAAAGCGACGATTTCGTGGCGCAGACGCGCCAGACCCTGCGCAACATCGCCGCCGTCTTGAGGGCCGGCGGCGCAGGCCCCGAGCACATGGCGCGCATGACCTGGTACATCGTGGACCGCGCCGAATACAACGCCCGGCTGAAGGAAATCGGCGTGGTGTACCGCGAAGTCATGGGCCGAAACTTCCCGGCGATGACCTGCGTGCAGGTGACCGCGCTGGTGGAGGAACGGGCGAAGATCGAGATCGAGGTGACGGCGGTGCTGCCGGACTGAGGCTGGGCTCCAGCGTGTTGAAAACGGGCAGCGCTTGAACTCAGAGCGCTTTGACCGGGCATGAGCGCTGGCGGGAGTCGATTTTCAGTTTCGGGGGATTCGTGCGAAGGCGGCAGATGTGCGCTCCGATCACATCCAAACCGGATCCTGGGTGGTTCAAGGTGGCCTCATGGCGCCTTGCCTTGCCAACCGTTGTGAGCGTTCGATCAGCGCGTTGCCTCCTCAAAAAAAAAGACATCACGCCGATCAATCGCACTCAATTGGACTCAAGTCCGACAGCCTCCTGGATTGCAAGGTGCGTCAGCGTGGCGGGGTGCCGCGATGGGTGTCTTCGGCATCCTTTGGCGCGTCGTCAGCACTGGTCGTACTTTCTGGATTTACCAACTCGCCGGCGGCGCCGCCGCCGATCGCGCCGGCAACAGCCCCAATCGTGCCGCCTACCAATACACCGACCGGACCTGCAACCACGGCACCAACGGCTGCGCCTGCAGCCGAACCTGCCACCAAGCCGCCCCCAATCAGGACGGACTTTGACTCTCGCTCGGCTTCCTCGGGATCGAGGGCAACCTGAGCTGCAGGGTCCGGATCCTGGGACGGAACACCATGTCCAGGAACGGCCTGCTCGGCAAGGTCTGGGTCAACCGGTTTTACGCCTGTCGGCTGAGTGGTGGATGAGTTCATATGCGCTCCTTGGGGAAGTTAACGCTTAGACGAGCGGGACGCTCGCTGCAACACGGTTGTACATCCCACACCACGCCGTTCGCGTGGTCCAAGAGACTGCCACACTGTCAGAAAACATCCAGTTGCACCGCCACCCTTGGCACACGTCATGCCGCGTTTGCAACAGAGTACGTCACCTGTTTTCCCGCCGGTGAGCCGCCCCGGGAATTGTGGAGGCTGGTTGGTTTAAGTTGAGGCCGTCTGGGCGGCCTCGCTGGCGAGTTGCTGCCAGTAGTTTGCCCTAGCTTCTGCCGGAGGGATGCCCCCAGTCGATTTGAGCAGTCGGGTGTGGTTGAACCAGTGCCCCATTGCAGGGTGGCCAGTTCCACGAATTCCCTGGTTGTGTGCGCCAGCGCTGAATTGATCAATTTTTCGGCGATTTGCCGATTCTGGAATGACCACCCGCCTTCATCATAGTACGCAGCCAGCTATGGCTAATCGGTGTGTTTGGCCTGCTCACTTTGAGATTGGCGATTCTGATCAATTTCAGTTCGGCGCCAACAGGCCAGCCTCAAGGCGTGGTTTTTTTCTCGCCGTGCTTATGCGGTCCGGTGGGGGAATTGGCCGAACTCTTTTTGGCCTGTGCCTTGTCGCCTGTCTGGCCCGTGGCTGCGGTTTTCTTGGGTGAATGGTTTTTGCCGCCTTGGGAGTCTTTGGTGTTTTGAGGCATATGCAGTTCCTTGGGTAATGCGGCTGAACCATTTCAACCGGTCACTTCACTTTAGGTAGGCGGCAAGCGCTGCGATGTGGGGGAAATAGCATCTGGCCGTAGGACGGTTTCATCAGCTGAACATTCCCGGTCTGCCCTCCCTGGTTATAGATTCATCCTGACGTGGCGCGCCAGGGTGATGGTCGAGTCAGATGCCGAGCAGGACTGCTGGATCACCACGCCGCAAAGCAGCAAAAAATTCCAATCGTTGGAGCCCAAATGGTTCGATAGCGAATTCTCCAGGCTGATCGAGACCGCGTTTCGCGGGCGCATCATCCGGACCCAGAAAGAAGCATCGGCGCAATTCCGCAAGACGTCCCGCCGGGAAATCTCCGAAGACGAGTGAAGACAAGGCAACCAGAAAAATCAAACACCGTATCCGACGCCATTCATATCAATGGCGCTGGATACGGTTGTTTTTTGCTGTTATTGACGGTAAGAGAGTGCGAGCTATCCTCACCGATTGACTGCACAGCAATAGCAGTCACACCGGAATTCACTACACCAAGAAAAACCCGGCTCATGGGCTGCCGAGGATTCTTAGGCCCGTTAAACCAAACCTGACTTGGTGCGAGCCGTGTCAAAGGGCGGTTTTGTGACCGATCGCGTCATTCACCGGTCGAGCCAGAAAGCGCTGATTTTACAAAATCTGCCAGCTACTGATCCGGTAAGTGTTTATATTCGTGCATATGAACTCTGTGTCCGATCCCAAGGACAATCGGTTGCTTGCCGCATTGCCCGATGCGGAATGGCGTCGCTGGCTGCCTCACCTGGAGCCCGCCGAGATGGCGCTGGGCCAAGTGATTTACGAGTCCGGAGGCACGCTCAGCCATGCTTACTTTCCGACCACCGCCATCGTTTCAATGCTCTACGTGATGAAAGACGGCGACTCGGCCGAGATCGCCGTCATTGGCAGTGAAGGCCTGGTCGGCATTTCGCTCTTCATGGGCGGCGGCTCCACGCCCAGCCGGGCTGTTGTCCAGAATGCGGGGCATAGTTTCCGAATCAAGGCAGAAATGCTGAAAGCGGAGTTTGAACGATCACTCCCCGTTGCTCACTTGCTGCTGCGCTACACGCAGGCGCTAATTTCGCAGATGACGCAAACGGCGGCCTGCAACCGGCACCACACGCTGGACCAGCAGCTGTGCCGCTGGTTGCTGCTGAGCCTGGACCGTCATTCGGGCAACGAGCTGGTGATGACGCGAAAGCTGATCTCCAACATGCTCGGCGCGACCGATGAAAAAATGACGCAAGGCGCCCTCACCCTTCAGGAAGCCGGGCTCATTCGGTATCTGGATGGCCGAATCACGGTGATTGACCGGGCAGGCGTGGAAAAGCGCACGTGCGAGTGCTACCAGGTGGTCAAAAATGAATATGACCGACTGCTTCCTCAGCAGCAGGCCTCATAGCGCAGGTCCATTGCCGGGCATGGCAGCGCAGGAATAACCATTAAACCCAGGCCCGCCGGGGACTTCCTGATGGCCATCACCGTCGATCCCAGACACAACCACTTGCTGGCCGCGCTGCCCGATGCCGAATGGCAGCGCTGGCTCCCGCAACTGCAGTGGATCGAGTTGCCATTGGGAAAAGTGCTGCACGAGTCGGGCGCCCAACAAAGCCACGTTCACTTTCCGACCACTGCCATCGTCTCGTTGTTGTACGTGATGGAAAACGGCGCTTCGGCCGAGATCGCCGTCGTCGGCAATGAAGGCCTGGTCGGCATTGCCCTGTTCATGGGCAGCGAGTCCACACCCAACCGCGCGGTCGTGCAAAGCGCCGGCCAAGGGTTCATGCTGGGCGCGCAGGTGATCAAGGACGAGTTCACGCGTGCCCCGGTGCTGCACCTGTTGCTGCGCTACACCCAGGCGCTGATCACACAAATGGCGCAAACCGCCGTGTGCAACCGGCACCATTCGCTGGACCAGCAACTTTGCCGCTGGCTGCTGCTGAGCCTGGACCGCCTGCAGTGCAACGAGCTGGTGATGACGCAGGAACTGATCGCCAACATGCTGGGCGTACGCCGCGAAAGCGTGACCGAAAGTGCGCGCAAGCTGCAAAAACTTGGCCTGATTCGCTATTCACGCGGTCGTATCACGGTGCTCGACCGCCCGGCGCTGGAAAAACGCAGCTGCGAGTGTTATGCCGTGGTCAAAAAGGAATATGACCGCCTTTTGCCAGCAGGGCTCCCGCCTGGACCGCCCAACTTTAGACGTTGAGTAGCAAAAATCAGGCTGGTTAAAAAAGCCCGTGGTTTGCCGCAAAACTGACTGCTTGCGCGCGGTTGCGCACATTGAGCTTGCGGTAAATGTTCTTGATGTGCGTGTTGGCGGTCTGCCAGCTGATGACCAGCCGTGCGCCGATTTCAGTGCTGCTATGGCCTGAGGCGACCAGCTTGAGGACTTGTTGTTCGCGCTCGGACAGCTTGTTGTCCTTGCCTTGGTTCACGGGCAGGGGCTCAACATTGGCTTGAGGCGGCTCGAACTTGCTCAGCAGCCGGCGCGCAAGGTTGGGCGTGATCGACGCGCCGCCATTGACGACCTGCAAAATCGCCTGGGGAAAGTTGCCAAACCAGGAGTTTTTCACCAGGTAGCCGGTGGCTCCGAGCTCGAATGCATGCAGCGCGTGCTGCGCGTCCTCCATGGACGAGATGACGACTGCCTCGGCCATGGGGCGCACGGCCTTCATGTACTCAATCAGCTCAAAGCCGCTGCCGTCGCCCAGGTTCAGGTCGACCAGCATCACATCGAACTCGTTCTGGCTGATCAGGCGGCGGCCCTCCCGCACGCTGCAGCCCTGGCCCAGCAGGTTGATCCGCAAATCGCCCAGCAATTCGTGGGCAATCACACGACTCATGTGGGGATCGTCATCGACCAGCAGGACACGAACCGGCTGCTCCGCCTGGCCCGTCAGGAAGCTGGGCCACATGGGCTGCAAGGCGCCATGGGGAGCTAGCTGATGGCTTGTCGGCATGGAGCTGCCTTTGGTCAAAAAGTCTGACCCCTGACCCAGAGGCATGTCTATGCGTTCAAGCGGCGGCAGCCAGCTCTGCCACTCGTCATCGGGCAGCGCGGCGAGCATCTGTTTGGCTTGGGGGTCAGAAGAAAGATGCATCATTGGATTCCAGGGGCAGGTCAGGCTTGATTTACCACTTATGGCAGAGATCTCGCGGAAATTTAAGTATCAGGAATCAAGGACGGTTTGTATGTTCGACAGCGTACATACCAGTTGGAATCAAATCCAATCTACCCATTACGGCTTGTTGAACCGCCCCGTCTTTCGTGGAGGCCGGTTGTTGTAATTTTCCAACAATAGCGGTCAATTCGGCGGAGTTGCCGATAGTTGCTGCCGGCACACCTGACACACTGGCACGTCGAACACGTTTGATCAGTGTCGGTGTGCCGGTCGTGCCAGCGCGAACCATCGACTAGCAAGCACGGCCACGTGGGAATTTACATTGGCGGGGGAGAAGTGGGGGACGCTTTTCGAAGAAAGCAGCCCCCCGGAAATAGACCGGACACGAGAACTGTTTGTCCCCGGAAACAAAAAAGCCAACCGCATGGGTTGGCTTCTTTGCAAGGTAAACCTTGGTGGCCTGGGGCGGAATCGAACCACCGACACAAGGATTTTCAATCCTCTGCTCTACCGACTGAGCTACCGGGCCTGAGCACAAGAGTATATATCACCCGGAAGGCCGTTTTGCCGCCATCGGGCCTCAAAATTCACAGGCCGCGCTTGCCGCGTGTCAGATCAACACCCAGCTGCTTCAGTTTCCGGTACAGATGGGTCCGCTCCAGCCCGGTTTTTTCGGCCACGCGGGTCATGGATCCGCCTTCCTTGGCCAGGTGAAATTCGAAGTACGCTTTTTCAAACTCGTCACGCGCATCGCGCAGCGGTTTTTCGAGCATGAAACTCTGGGTAGCCTGAAGGCCCCTGTCTGGGGAAACGGCCAGAATGCCACCCGCCATGATGGCTTCCGGAACGAAATCGGCCATGGGCACCGCCGTCTTGAGGGGGATGGGCGGGCGGGCGAGGGTTCGGGCCAGGCCTTGCTCAACGGCTTTGAGCAGTTTTTGCAGCGTGATCGGCTTTTCCAGGAAGGCCATCGCGCCGATTTTGGTGGCTTCGACCGCCGTGTCGATGGTTGCATGGCCGCTCATCATGATGACCGGCATGGTCAGCAAACCGGTGGACGACCACTCCTTGAGCAGGGTGACGCCATCGGTGTCGGGCATCCAGATATCGAGCAGCACCAGGTCGGGCCGGGCCAGCGCCCGGGCGGCGCGGGCTTGAGAGGCATTTTCAGCCAGATCGACCTGATGCCCCTCATCATTGAGAATTTCTGAGAGAAGGTCGCGTATGCCCAGCTCGTCATCGACCACCAGAATATTTGCCATGATTGAATTGCTGCCCTGCCTGTTGTTGACGGTTGTGTTGCTGATATGGAGATGTTTAAACCCGGATTGTCCCGAACGCTGTCAAGTCGCAACGCCAAATGATAACGACACTTGCGCGCCCTGCACGATCCCATCGGTAACACGGTTTGAAATGTCGATGCGCGCGCCGTGCTCATCGACAATTTTCTTGACCACCGCCAGCCCCAGGCCGGTGCCCTTGACCTTGGTGGTGACGTAGGGCTCGAAAGCCCGCTTGAGGATGTGCTCGGGAAAGCCCGTCCCATTGTCGCGCACGCTCAGGCGTACCCGCTGCGAGCTTTCGGAATAGTCGGTTTTGAGGGTCACGCAGGCCTCTTGCCGGCCTTCCTGCGCATCCTGCGCGTTTTGCAAAAGATTGTGTATGACCTGGCGCAGCAACTGGGCATCGCCCCGGATGGGCGGCGCCTTGGGGTCGAGTTCGGCAACCACCGGGGCCAGCGGGCTTGCAGAGTCGCTGTGGTAGAGCTGCAGCACGTCGTTGATGAGCGCATTGAGGTCCACCGCGACCAGCTCGGCGGCAGGCAGGCGCGCATAGTCGCGAAACTCATTCACCAGCCGCTTCATGGCATCCACCTGGTCCACGATGGTCTTGACCGATTTGGTCAGCAGCGCCTGCTCGGCGGGGGCCAGTTTTCCGTTCAGCTTCATCTCCAGGCGCTCGGCCGACAGCTGGATGGGCGTGAGCGGATTCTTGATTTCATGCGCCAGCCGGCGCGCCACTTCGCCCCAGGCCTGCGCGCGCTGGGCCGACACCATGTCGGAAATATCGTCGAAGACCAGCAAATACTCCTGGGTTCCGGGCATTTTGGCGCCGCGCGCGATCAGCGTGATGGCGTTGTCGCTGGCGCCATGACCTGCGGCATGCAGTTCAAACGACTGCTGCCAGTGCGCCAGCGTTTGCGCCGCGTTGTTGCTGAGGTAGTCGGCAAACTGGGCGAGCACGTCCTTGGCGAATACCTCCAGCCCGGGGACTTCGCCCAGCGGCTGGCCCTGGTAATCCTGCAGCGGCGCGCGCAGGATGCGGCTGGCGCCCGGATTGCTCGACTGCAGGCGCCCCCAGACGTCCAGCACGATGACGCCCGCCGTGAGGTTGTCGAGGATGGTTTGCAGGTTAGCACGGGCGGCATCGACCTGGCTCATGCTGTGCTGCACGGCGGAGCGGGCGTCGGCCAGTTGCTGCGTCATGTCGGCGAACGAGCGCGTCAGCCCGCCCAGTTCGTCCTTGCCTTTGAGCGCGGCTTTGGGCGTCAGGTCGCCCTGGGCCACCTGTTTCACCCCTTCGGCCAGCAGGAGCAGGGGTTTGGCCAACTGGTTGCCCAGCACGACGGCCAGCAACACCGCGCCAAACACGGCCAGGAACAGGCTGAGCGTGAGCGTGCCGATGTACATCTTGCGCAAGCCCCCGCGCGCCAGGGCACGCTCCTGGTACTGGCGGTTGGCCTCCTGCACGGCAATGGCATTGGCCACCAGCCCGGCGGGCAGCACGCTGGTGACCTGCAAATAACGGGACTGCTCCAGCACGCTCAGGTTCGGGTTGTTCACCACGGCAATGGCCTTGACACGCGCGGCCGTGGCAGCGCCGCGTGCCGACGGTGTGGCATGGGTGTCGGCGCCCAGCTCACCATTGCCGCCCGGCACGATCTCGTCAAGCCCTTCGATCTGCGTGGTGACCCGCTGGGTGCGCGCGCTGCGCAGTTGCTGCACCGAAGGCCGCTCGGGCTGGATTAAAAACCTGGATTCGCCGGCGTTGGCAATCAACTGGCCGGAGGCGCTCCAGAGCACCACATCGCTGGCCACCAGCTGCTCGCGCAGGCGCTCCAGGTTCAGGCCGACCATGGCATCCGGGACTTCGGCCAATTGCGTGGCGGCCTGCCGCGTCTTGTTGGCCAGGTCATTGGCCAGGGTGTCCAGCGTTGCGCGGCCCAGGTTCAGGCCGGCACCCAAAGCGCCCTCCACTTCGACATCGAACCAGCTTTCAATCGAGCGCGAGACGAACTGGTAGGACACCACATAAATCATCAGGCCGGGCATCAGGCCGACCAGCGCGAAGATGGCCGCCAGCTTGACCAGCAGGCGGCTGCCAAAGCGCCCTTGGCGCAGGCGCAGTACAAGCTTCAGCGCAATCCAGCCAATCACCAGCACCAGCAAGGCGGCCACCGCCACGTTCAGCCCGAGGAGCAGCGTGTAATTGCGTTCGTAAAGCTCGCGGTTGCCGGTCGCCTGTGTCAGCAAGAACAGCAGCACCAGTCCCAGGGCCACCACGACACCCGCGCCAACGCCCACGGTCCATCGAAAAGCCGCGCTGCTTTTCAAGGCAATCAGCTTGACGGAAGGAATCATTTGCCTCCCCCGGTGCTGCTGCTGGCGGCAGACGTCAGCCGGAGCCGGTCCTTGAGCTGCGCGGAAATGGTCCAGTCCCGTTGCCCGGCGACACCAATCTGGAAAGGTCGCGGCAGCTGCGACAGGTCGAGCCGGAAATTCAGGTCGAGCGTGTAGGCGGCATCCGGCTCCACCTCGGACGCCTCGGCAATTTTCCAGCGGGTCAGGCGCTGGATGGCGGAAAGGGCTTCGGGCAGGGTTTCGTAGTTTTGATTCAGCGTGGCGCGCAGGCCGGACGAGCTGGTGATCAGGCCGGAAACGATGTTCACGCGCCAGCGGCCGGTCAGGGGCTGGTAGGCCAGGCGCAGCGTGCGGGCGGCGCTGGTCACGCGCGGATCGGTCCAGTACCAGCGGTCGCGGTAGATATCGGCCTCGACGACAAAAAACAGGGCGATCCCCTTGAGCAGTGCGTCTTCAACCACGGCCGGAACGTCAAACCGCACAATCGCCGAGAGATACACCCCGTCTTCGGCACGCTCGGTGCGCAGCTGGGTGATCTCGGTGGGTGCTGCCGCGCTGCTACGCGGCGCCCACAGCAGACACACGCACACCATCAGCAGGAAGTGCGCAATCGCCTTAAGCGCGGCGTTTTTCAAGGAGTGCGTAATAAAAACCATCGTGTTCACGCATCAAATTGTCCGGGAATACGGCCGCGCCGGCACCCCCTTGAGGCAGCAAATGCCCGGGTGATGGCAACAACAGGGCGTCGGTGTGGCGTGCGGCAAACGCTTGCACCTGCTGCTCGCCTTCGGCCCTGAAAACCGAGCAGGTGCAATAAACCAGCCGCCCGCCGGGCTGAAGCAGCGGCCAGAGCGTGGCGAGCAGCCTGGCCTGGATTTGCGCCAGCTGGGCGATATCGGTCGGCCTGCGCAGCCAGCGCACGTCCGGGTGGCGGCGCACGATGCCCGATGCGGTGCAGGGCGCGTCGAGCAGGATGCCGTCATAGAGCCGGCCGTCCCACCAGTCGCCGGGCCGGCCGGCATCGCCCACCACGATGTGCGCCCGCAGTCCCAGTCGCTGCAGGTTCTGGGCGATGCGCTCGCAGCGCCGGGCGTCAATATCCAGCGCGGTCACGTCGCAGTCGGCCAGCTCCAGCAAATGCGCCGTCTTGCCGCCGGGCGCGGCGCAGGCGTCGAGGATGCGCAGGCGGGGCGAGCCCTCGCCTGCGGCCATGAGGCCGTCGAGCAGCAAGGGCGCGGCCAGCTGGGCGGCGGCATCCTGCACCGAAAAATGCCCTTCGGCAAAGCCCGGAAGCGACGTGACCGGACGCGCCTCGGTCAGGACCACGCCATGCTCGCCCACCGGAAATGCTCCTATATCCATAGCTAACAACGCATGCAGGTATTGCGCAGGAGTCGTTTTTCTCTCATTAATCCGCAAAATCAGCGGGGCGCGGCTGTTGTTGGCCCGCAAAATGTCCTGCCACTGCGCCGGATGGTCTTTTTTGACCCGGTCTATCCACCACTGCGGATGGTTCCAGACGGCTTGCGGGCTTTTCTCGGTCAGCGCCATCAACTCGCCCTGCTCGCGCAGGAAGCGGCGCAGGCAGCCGTTGATGAAACTGGCCTGGTGCAGCGTGGCGTCGCTGCGCTTGGCCGCTTCCACCGCCTGATCGACCAGCGTATGCGCGGTGTAGGGCGCCTCTTCTGCGGAGCACGCCAGCGCCAGCGCCACGCACAGCAGCGCGTCGGCTTCAGGCGGCGGCGGGCGCTTGGCGAGTTGCTGGCGCAGCGCTTCGGCGCGGCCCAGCCAGCGCAGGGCATGAAAGGCCAGCGCCTGGACGCCGGGGCGCAGCTGCGCATCGACATCTTCCAGCGCCGGCGTCATCGACTGGCCGTCGCGAACGGCCAGCACGACGGAAGCGGCGCCTTGAAGCTGGCGCCATAACGGGACTTGGGCTGACGGGGAGGAATTCGGGTGATGTTGCATTGCTTCGGTTTGATCAGGGCTGGCCTTGCAGCGGCCAGCGTAAACCCGTCCCGGGGTGGACGGTGGTGTGCCGCTATTAGACCAGTCCCGGCCCTGGCCCGGTGCATGGCCGCCGTTGTCAGCGCAACGCGAAGGCATCCACCGCCGGAATCGCCTGCGCCCGAGGTTCTCGTCTCTGGTTAAGAACGTAGCCCAGTAGGCCAGTGAATTGCAAATTTGTGGAGTCTTTTCCGTTTTTTTGAGTCCAAGCCTCCTGATGGAAAAAGGAGAAAGATCATGGGTATGGTCAAGCAAGACGATGGCTGGAGGCTGCCCGATGAAGTCTGGCAGCAGATGGCGCCGCTGCTGCCGGCGCGCAAGGCGCATCCGCTGGGGTGTCACAACCCGCGCGTGAGCGACCGGGCGGCGATGAATGCCATTGCGTTTGTGTTGCGCACCGGGGCGCAATGGAATGCGTTGAATACCACGGGCATCTGTTCGAGCAGCGCGGCGCATCGGCGCTTTCAGGAGTGGACGCAGGCGGGCTTGTTCGAGGAGTTCTGGCGTTTGGGCCTGTTGTCGCTGCAGGCACTGGATGGAATTGACTGGTCATGGCTGGCATTGGATGGTGCCATGACCAAGGCCCCCTTGGGAGGGGAAAAAAACCGGCCCCAACCCTACGGATCGCGGCAAAGGCGGCGTCAAGCGCAGCGTGCTGACCGAGGCGCATGGCATCCCGCTGGCCGTTGTGGTGGACGGAGCCAACCGGCACGACATGAAACTGGCTGAGGCGACGCTGACCGGGTTGATGGTGCCGCGTCCGGCGCCTACGCCAGAAAAGCCTCAGGGGGCTGTGCCTGGACAAAGGGTATGACTATAAGGAGGTGCGCGAACTGGTGGCGGGTTTGGGCTTTACCGCGCACTTGCGCAGCCGGGGCGAAGAACAACGCGACATTCGCGAGTTGGGCTACCGCGCCCGGCGATGGGTGGTCGAGCGCACACACGGTTGGCTGAACCGATTTCGTGGCTTGTTGATTCGTTGGGCCAAGAAGGCTGAAAACTATCTCGCCTTTGTGCACCTGGCCTGCGGCATCATCACTTGGCGGGCAACTGGTCTACTGGGATAGGTTCTAGAGCGGTTTCGTTGTAACCAGCAAAGGAACTGAGAACGGCCAGGTCGATCAAAGGCTGATTTGGAGGTCATCGATCATGTCGTGGCGAAATGGACAAGCCTATGCACAGGATTTGCGCGACCGGGTGCTGGCCGCGCCAGGCGTGCTGCGCGAGGTCGCCGAGCGCTTTGGCGTGAGCCAGGCCTATGTCTGCCGGGCGCGGGCACGCCGCGAGCGGCTCGGCCAGACGGGCCCGGGCGCGCAGCATAACCACATGCCGCTGCGCCTGGCCGCGCTGGAGGGCGCGCTGCGCGAGCAGGTCGCCAGAGCGCCGGCGCAGACGCTGCGCGAGCTGCGTCAGTGGGTGCGTGCCGAGCACGGCATCGAGGTAGGCACCACCACGATGTTCAAGACCCTGAGGCGGTTCGGGCTGACGCTAAAAAAAAATCACCCTGCACGCGGCCGAGCAAACGCGGCCCGACGTCGCCCAGGCCCGCCAGGACTGGAGCGCCAGACAACCAAGCCTGCCGGCCGCTCGGCTGATCTTCCTCGATGAGACCTGGGCAACCACGGGCATGGCCCCGACGCGGGGCCGCTCGCCGCGGGGCCAGCGCTGCCGGGGCTTTGCGCCCGCCGGCCACTGGCGCACCACCACGTTTGTCTGCGCGCTGAGCACCCAGGGGCTTCGGGCGCCCCTGGTACTTGACGGCCCCCTCAACGGGCCTGCCTTTCGCGCCTGGGTCGAGCAGTTTCTCGTGCCCGAACTGCGGCCCAGCGACATCGTGGTAATGGACAACCTCAGCGCCCATAAAGTCGCCGGCATCCAGGCGGCCATCGAGCAAGCCGGGGCGACGGTGAAGTACCTGCCGCCCTACAGCCCGGACTTCAACCCCATCGAGCAGGTCTTTGCCAAGCTCAAGGCGATGCTGCGAAAGACCCAGGCCAGAACCGTCGATGCCTTGTGGAGCGCCATTGGCCAATTGCTCGACCGGTTTGGCAGCGCCGAGTGCGAGCGCTACGTTCGCCACTGTGGCTATTGCGGGTCAGGGTGAAGCCGCTCTAAAACAAGGCGTCGGGCCGCGTCGGGGCGTGGTCGTCGGGTTGCGCGGACAGCACAGGCATGGGTCGGCCGTAAATCCGGCGTATGCGTTCGGCCAGCGGCGGATGGCTTTCAAACCAGCGCGTCTGGGTGGCGGCGCCGACCAGCAGCATGTGATGCACCGCCGGGTGCAGGTGATGCGCCGTGGAACCGTGGTGCCGCGCCGCGCTCGCCCGCTCGCCCGCCGCCTTGCGCAGCACGCCGCCCAACCCTTCCTTGCTTCGGGTGAACTGCACGGCGCGCGCATCGGCCAGGAATTCGCGCTGGCGCGAAACCGCCGCCTTCAGCGCCCGGCCGGCCAGCCAGCCCAGGAAACCCGTGGCCATGATGGCAAAACCCGGCAGGGCCAGAAAGGAGCGGCGCCCGTACTGATCGCCCTCGCACATGCCGCGGCCCAGGTTGAAAATCATCTCCAGCCCGCACACCATGCCCGCCAGCCGCATGTTCAGCCGGGTGTCGCCTTCACGCAGATGGCTGAACTCGTGGGCCAGCAGGCCCTGCAGTTCATCGCGGCTCAGACGGTCGAGCGCGCCCTGCGTCACCGCCACGATGGCGTCATCCTCGTCCCAGCCGGCGGCAAAGGCGTTGATGCTGTCCTCGCGCGGCAGCACCATCGCTTGCGGCGGCCGCATGCTGGCGGCAATCGCCAGCTCATGGACGATGTTGCACAGGCGCTGCTCGGCCTCGCGGCTGGCCGGCCAGGCTTCGCGCGCGCCCGCCTGGCGCGCCAGCGCCTGGCCGCCGCCTTCAAGCACCGAGGTTTCCAGCCACCAGCCGCCCAGCACGAACAGCAGCGTCACGCCGGTATTGACACTGAAAAAATAGGCCGGATAGCCGAACCAGCCGTGCGACACCAGCCGCCAGGTCAGCGCCAGCGCGCCATTGACGGCCAGCACCAGCGCAATCACGGCCAGGCCGAACAGCAGCAGCAGCCGCAGGGTTTGCGCCCGGGCCTGTTCCTGCGCTTCAAAAAATCGCATGGACTGAGCAAGCTATTTGAACGCCGGACTTCAAATCCATCACATCTGGATGCGAACCGCCTGGCGTTCGACGGCGCTCTCGGTCGCCTGCAGCATCGCCGATGGCGCAAAACCGAACAGTCGGGCAATCAGCAGGGCCGGAAACTGGCCCTGCGCATTGTTGTAGTCGAGCACTGCGTCGTTGTAGGCCTGGCGGGAAAAGCCGACCTTGTTCTCGGTGCTGGTGAGTTCTTCGCTGAGTTCGCGAATGGTCTGATCGGCCTTCAGGTCGGGATAGGCCTCGGCCAGCGCAAAAAGACGCCCCAGGCTGCTGTCCAGCGTCTGCTCGGCCGCCGCCAGCGCAATGACGGCGTCGGCCTTGCCGGGACGGCTGCGAACCGTGTCGCTGGCGCTGCGCGCCTGGTTGCGGGCAGCAATCACCGCTTCCAAGGTGGCTTGCTCATGCTGCAGGTATTTTTTGGCGGCTTCGACCAGGTTGGGAATCAGGTCATAGCGGCGCTTGAGCTGCACATCAATCTGGCCAAACGCATTGGCGATGGTGTTTTTAAGGCGCACCAGTCGGTTGTAGGCGCCGACGGCCCAGAAGATGAGCATGGCCAGCAGAGTAATGAAAACAATGGTTTGCACTGACATGGGAACGCTTCCTGGAAGTGCGGCGGTTTCCCCAATGAAACCCCGCATTTTTCTGACAGTCTGGATTGAGCCAATGCCAAGGTTAACTGGAATTCTTCAGTTGTTGCAAAATGTTCTGCCAGCAACTTGCTATTTTATTTATAGCTGCTTGCGCATATGCAGCATGCGCAAAAGCATGATTTGATTAAAAAATCAAGGTATTTCAGGCGTAAAAAAAGCCCCGCACTTTTTTCAAGTGCGGGGCCTGGCGCCCCGTTCAAGGCGCCGTGCGTTGGCCGAAGTTACTCGGCGGCGGCGTTTTCATCGCTGGTTTCAGCCTGCGAGGCTTCCAGTTCGGCGGCTTCGGACTCGGCGATGGCGCGGCGTTCGGAGTCGTCCATCAGATCCTTGGCCTTGCGGGCTTCGTGGTAGGCCATGCCGGTGCCGGCAGGAATCAGGCGGCCGACGATCACGTTTTCCTTCAGGCCGCGCAACTCGTCGCGCTTGCCCATGATGGCAGCCTCGGTGAGCACGCGGGTGGTTTCCTGGAAGGAAGCCGCCGAGATGAACGAATCGGTCGAGAGCGACGCCTTGGTGATACCGAGCAGCAGGTTGCTGAAGGTGGCCGGAATCTTGCCATCGGCGCGCAGCGCGTCGTTGACATCCAGCAGCGCCGAACGCTCGACCTGTTCACCGGCGATGTAGCTGGTGTCGCCGACGTTCTCGACCACCACGCGACGCAGCATCTGGCGAACAATCACTTCGATGTGCTTGTCGTTGATCTTCACGCCCTGCAGACGGTACACGTCCTGCACTTCATCGACGATGTAGCGGGCCAGTTCGGCCACGCCCAGCAGGCGCAGGATGTCCTGCGGATCGGCCGGACCATCGACAATCGACTCACCCTTGTTCACCACCTGGCCTTCATGCACCAGGATGTTCTTTTCCTTCGGAACCAGGTCTTCCCAGACCTTGCCTTCAGGATCGGTGATCTGCAGGCGAACCTTGCCCTTGGTCTCCTTGCCGAACGACACGGTGCCGGTCATCTCGGCCAGCGTTCCCTTGTCCTTCGGCGTGCGGGCTTCGAACAACTCGGCCACGCGCGGCAGACCGCCGGTAATGTCGCGGGTCTTCTGGCCTTCAATCGGAATGCGGGCCAGCACTTCGCCGGGGCCCACGTCCTGGCCGTCACGCACCTGGACCAGCGCGCCGATCTGGAAGCCAATCGTCACCGAGTGATCGGTGCCGGGAATCTTGACTTCGTTGCCGGTGGCGTCGATCAGCTTGACCTGGGGACGGATCACCTTGGTCGCACCGCGGCGCTTCGGATCGATCACCACCAGGGTCGAGAGGCCGGTCACATCATCGACCTGCTTGGCCACCGTCACGCCTTCTTCCACATTCTCGAACTGCACCTTGCCGGCGAATTCGGTGATGATGGGGCGGGTCAGCGGATCCCAGTTGGCCAAGATGGCGCCAGCCTTGATGGTCTGGTCGATCTTGACCGTCAGCGTGGCGCCGTAAGGCACCTTGTGGCGCTCGCGCTCGCGGCCATGCTCGTCATGGATGATGATTTCGCCGGAGCGGGCAATCACCACCAGATCACCTTTGCCGTTGGTCACATAGCGCATCGGTGCGTTGAAACCGATCACGCCGTTGGACTTGGCCTCGACGCTGGAGGCAATTGCCGCCCGCGATGCCGCGCCACCGATGTGGAAGGTCCGCATCGTCAGCTGCGTGCCGGGCTCGCCAATCGACTGGGCGGCGATGATACCGACCGCTTCGCCGATGTTGATCAGGCCGCCGCGACCCAAGTCACGGCCATAGCACTTGGCGCACAGGCCAAAGCGGGTTTCGCAGGTCAGTGCGGTCCGCACCTTGACTTCATCGACGCCAGCGGCTTCGAGTTCCTCGATCAGGTCTTCGTCCAGCATGACGCCGGCCTTGATCAGCACCGAGCGGTTTTCGGGGTGCAGCACGTCTTCGACGATGGTGCGGCCGAGAACCCGGTCGCGCAGCGATTCGATGACCTCGCCACCCTCGACGATCGCGCGCATGACGGAGCCGTCGAGCGTACCGCAGTCGTCTTCGGTCACGACCAGATCCTGCACCACGTCGCACAGGCGGCGCGTCAGGTAGCCGGAGTTGGCGGTTTTCAGCGCCGTATCGGCCAGACCCTTACGGGCACCGTGGGTGGAGATGAAGTACTCCAGAACGTTCAGGCCTTCGCGGAAGTTCGCGGTAATCGGCGTTTCGATGATCGAGCCGTCGGGCTTGGCCATCAAGCCGCGCATACCGGCGACCTGGCGAATCTGCGCTGCGGAACCGCGTGCGCCCGAGTCGGCCATCATGTAGATTGAGTTGAACGAATCCTGCTCGACCAGATTGCCGTGGCGGTCAATGACTTTTTCCTTCGACAGCTGGGCCATCATGGCCTTGGAGACCTCATCGCCCGACTTGCCCCAGATATCGACCACCTTGTTGTAGCGCTCGCCGGCCGTCACCAGACCCGAGGTGTACTGCTGCTCGATCTCTTTGACTTCCTTCTGGGCGTGCGCAATGATGCTGGTCTTTTCCTTGGGCACCAGCATGTCTTCGATGCAGATCGAGATGCCGGCCTTGGTCGCCAGGCGGAAACCCGACTGCAGCAGCTTGTCGGCAAACACCACGGTCTCTTTGAGTCCGCATTTGCGGAAAGACACGTTGATGAGCTTGGAGATTTCCTTTTTCTTCAACGCCTTGTTGATGTTGGAAAAAGGCAGGCCCTTGGGCAGGATTTCGGACAGCAGTGCGCGCCCGCCGGTGGTTTCCCACAGCTTGGTCGATGGCACGAACTCGTTCGTTTCCTTGTCCTTGCTCCACTCGGTCAGGCGCACGCTGATGCGGGCGTTCAGGTCGAGTTCACCCGCGTCAAAGGCGCGGCGGACTTCGCCGGTGTCGGAGAACACCAGGCCTTCGCCCTTGCCGTTGGTGCGGTCGCGGGTCGTGTAGTACAGACCCAGCACCACGTCCTGGGAAGGAACGATGGAAGGCTCGCCGTTGGCCGGGAACAAAATGTTGTTCGAAGCCAGCATCAGCGTGCGCGCTTCCATCTGCGCTTCAACCGACAGCGGGACGTGAACGGCCATCTGGTCACCGTCAAAGTCGGCATTGAACGCCGAGCAGACCAGTGGGTGCAGCTGGATCGCCTTGCCTTCGATCAGGATCGGCTCGAACGCCTGGATACCCAAGCGGTGCAGCGTAGGCGCACGGTTGAGCATCACCGGATGCTCCTTGATGACCTCTTCCAGAATGTCCCAGACCACCGGCGTGCCGGTTTCGACTTCCTTCTTGGCCGCCTTGATGGTGGTGGCGATGCCACGCACTTCGAGCTGCGCGAAGATGAAGGGCTTGAACAGTTCCAGCGCCATCAGCTTGGGCAGGCCGCACTGGTGCAGCTTGAGCGTCGGGCCCACGGTAATCACCGAACGACCCGAGTAATCGACGCGCTTGCCCAGCAAATTCTGGCGGAAACGGCCCGACTTGCCCTTGATCATGTCGGCCAGCGACTTGAGCGCGCGCTTGTTCGCGCCCGTCATGGCCTTGCCACGGCGGCCGTTGTCCAGCAAGCTGTCCACGGCTTCCTGGAGCATGCGCTTTTCGTTGCGGGCAATGATTTCCGGCGCTTTCAATTCCAGCAAACGGCGCAGGCGGCTGTTGCGGTTGATGACGCGGCGGTACAAATCGTTCAGGTCGGAGGTCGCAAAGCGGCCGCCGTCCAGCGGAACCAGGGGACGCAGGTCAGGCGGCAGCACCGGCAGCACGTCCAGAACCATCCACTCGGGCTTGATGCCGGATTTCTTGAATCCTTCCATCAGCTTCAGGCGCTTGGCGTTCTTCTTGATCTTGATCTCGGAGCCGGTCAGGTCGTTGCGCAGCTTGTCGATTTCAATGTCAAGGTCCAGGCCTTCGAGCAGATCCTTGATGCCTTCGGCGCCCATCTTGGCGGTGTACTCGTCGCCGTATTCCTTGCGCTTGGCGTCGAAATCGTCTTCCGACATGATGCTGAATTTCTTCAGCGGGGTCATGCCGGGGTCGGTCACGACGTAGGCTTCGAAGTACAGCACGCGTTCGATGTCGCGCAGCGTCATGTCGAGCACCAGGCCCAGACGCGACGGCAACGACTTCAAAAACCAGATGTGCGCGCAGGGAGCGGCCAGGTCGATGTGACCCATGCGTTCGCGGCGAACCTTGGTCTGCGTGACTTCAACGCCGCACTTTTCGCAGATGACACCGCGGTGCTTGAGGCGCTTGTACTTGCCGCACAGGCATTCGTAGTCCTTGATGGGGCCAAAAATCTTGGCGCAAAAAAGACCGTCGCGCTCTGGCTTGAAGGTGCGGTAGTTGATGGTCTCGGGCTTTTTGACTTCGCCGAAAGACCACGAACGAATTTTCTCAGGCGAGGCCATGCCGATCTTGATGGCATCGAAATGCTCATCCGGCGTGAACTGCTTGAACAGGTCGAGTAATGATTTCATGTGATAAATCCTTATCTAATCAGCTGCGTTCGAGTTCCATGTCGATACCGAGCGAGCGAATTTCCTTCACCAGCACGTTGAACGACTCCGGCATGCCGGCGGTGATCGCATGCTCACCCTTGACGATGCTTTCGTACACCTTGGTACGGCCGACCACGTCATCGGACTTGACCGTGAGCATTTCCTGCAGCACGTAGGCGGCACCATAGGCTTCCAGCGCCCAGACTTCCATTTCGCCGAAACGCTGGCCACCGAACTGGGCCTTGCCGCCCAGCGGCTGCTGCGTGACCAGGCTGTAAGGACCGGTCGAGCGGGCATGCATCTTGTCGTCCACCAAGTGGTGAAGTTTCAGGAAGTGCATGTAGCCGACCGTCGTCGTGCGTTCAAACGCATCGCCGGTGCGGCCGTCATACAGCTGGGCTTGCGTGCGCGTCGGCGTCAGGCCCTTGGCCTTGGCAACTGCATCGGGGTAAGCCAGTTGCAGCATGGTCATGATGTCGGCTTCGGAGGCACCGTCAAACACCGGCGTGGCAAATGGCACGCCCGTGGTCAGGTTCTGGGCCATCTCGACGACCTGCTCGTCCGACAGCGAAGCCAGGTCTTCCGTGCGGCCCGACTTGTTGTAGAGCGTGTCCATGAACTGACGCAGCTCGGCCACCTTGGACTCGGCCTGCAGCATGTCGCCAATCCGCTGGCCCAGACCCTTGGCGGCCCAGCCCAGATGGACTTCAAGCACCTGACCGACGTTCATGCGCGATGGCACGCCCAGCGGGTTGAGCACGATGTCGCACGGCGTGCCGTCGGCCATGTGGGGCATGTCTTCGACCGGAACGATCTTGGACACCACACCCTTGTTGCCGTGACGGCCGGCCATCTTGTCGCCGGGCTGCAGGCGGCGCTTGACGGCCAGGTACACTTTGACCATCTTGAGCACGCCGGAAGGCAACTCGTCGCCCTGCGTCAGCTTCTTGCGCTTTTCCTCGAAAGACAAGTCGAAACTATGGCGCGTCTGCTCCATCGAGTTCTTGATGCTTTCCAGCTGTGAAGCGACTTCGTCATCGGCAGGACGGATGTCAAACCAGTGGTACTTCTCGACGTCGGTCAGGTAGGCCTTGTCGAGTTTCGTGCCCTTGGCGAGCTTTTTCGGACCGCCATTGGCGATCTTGCCGATCAGCAGCTTTTCGATACGGTCAAACGCATCGGCTTCCACAATCCGCAACTGGTCATTCAGGTCCAGGCGGTAGCGCTTGAGTTCGTCGTCGATGATCTGCTGGGCACGCTTGTCGCGGGTGATGCCTTCACGGGTGAAGACCTGCACGTCAATCACGGTGCCCGACGAGCCCTGGCTGACGCGCAGCGAGGTGTCTTTCACATCGCTGGCTTTTTCGCCGAAGATGGCGCGCAGCAATTTTTCTTCCGGCGTCAGCGTGGTCTCGCCTTTTGGCGTGACCTTACCGACCAGCGTGTCGCCCGGCTGGACTTCGGCGCCGACATAAATAATGCCGGATTCGTCCAGACGGTTGAGCTGCTGCTCGGACAGGTTCGGGATGTCGCGGGTGATTTCTTCGGAACCCAGTTTGGTGTCGCGCGCCATCACGACGAGTTCTTCGATATGAATCGAGGTGTAGCGGTCTTCGGCCACCACGCGCTCGGAAATCAGGATCGAATCCTCGAAGTTGTAACCGTTCCAGGGCATGAAGCCGATCAGCATGTTCTGGCCAATGGCGATTTCGCCCAGGTCAGTTGATGCGCCGTCAGCCACCACGTCACCCTTGGCCAGCTTGTCGCCCATCTTGACGATGGGGCGCTGGTGGATGTTAGTGTTCTGGTTGGAACGCTGGTACTTGATCAGGTTGTAGATGTCCACGCCGATTTCGCCAGCCAGAGCTTCTGCATCATTGACGCGCACCACGATGCGGGTCGCATCGACATAGTCCACCACGCCGCCACGGGTGGCGGTCACGACCGTACCCGAGTCCACTGCCGCCACGCGCTCGATGCCGGTGCCGACGAGCGGCTTTTCCGGACGCAGCACGGGCACGGCCTGACGCGACATGTTGGCGCCCATCAGCGCGCGGTTGGCATCGTCATGCTCCAGGAACGGAACCAGCGAAGCCGCCACCGACACGATCTGCGCCGGCGACACGTCCATGTACTGCACGCGCTCGGCGCTGACCAAAATGGATTCGCCTTTTTCACGGGCCGACACGAGGTCGCCGGTCAGGCGGCCTTCGTTGTCCAGCGCGGCATTGGCCTGGGCAATCACATACTTGCCTTCTTCGATGGCCGACAGGTAGTCGATTTCCATCGTCACCTTGCTGTCAGCCACGCGGCGGTACGGCGTTTCGATGAAGCCGTATTCGTTCAGGCGGGCGTACAAAGCCAGCGAGTTGATCAGGCCGATGTTCGGACCTTCAGGCGTTTCAATCGGGCAGACGCGACCGTAATGGGTCACATGCACGTCACGCACTTCAAAGCCGGCGCGTTCACGCGTCAAGCCACCGGGGCCAAGGGCTGAAACACGGCGCTTGTGGGTGATTTCGGCCAGCGGATTGGTCTGGTCCATGAACTGCGACAGCTGCGATGCACCGAAGAATTCCTTCAGCGCGGCCGAAATCGGCTTGCTGTTGATCAGGTCGTGCGGCATGAGCGGCTCTTGCTCGGCCTGGCCCAGACGCTCCTTGACGGCCTTTTCGATACGCGCCAGACCGGTGCGGTACTGGTTTTCAGCGAGTTCGCCGACACAGCGCACCCGGCGGTTGCCGAGGTGGTCAATGTCATCGACTTCGCCGTTGCCATTGCGCAAATCGACCAGGATCTTGACGACCGCGAGGATGTCCTCGTTGGTCATGACCATCGGGCCGGTGGATTCGTCACGGCCCACGCGGGCGTTGAACTTCATGCGGCCCACGCGCGACAGGTCGTAGGTGTCCGGGTTGTAGAACAGGCGCTGGAACAGGGCCTGAACCGCATCTTCGGTTGGCGGCTCGCCGGGACGCATCATGCGGTAGATGGCCACGCGCGCTGCAAACTCGTCGGCCGTTTCGTCGGCGCGCAGGGTTTGCGAAATGTACGCGCCCTGGTCAAGCTCATTCGTGTACAACACCTGCAGGTTCTGGATGCCGGCCGTACGCAGCTTTTTCAGCAGTAGTTCGGTCAGTTCATCATTGGCCTTGGCAATGATTTCACCCGTATCGGTGTCGATGATGTTCTTGGCGACCACGCGGCCGATCAGGAAATCTTCCGGCACGCTGATGCTGGTGGTGCCGCTTTGCTCCAGTTCGCGGGTATGGCGAACCGTGATGCGCTTGTCCTTGGCGACGACGACCTTGCCGGCCTTGTCGGTCAGGTCGAAACGGGCGACTTCGCCGCGCATGCGCTCGGCGACGAACTCCATTTGCGCGCCGCTGTCCATCAGGCGGAAATTGTCGAAAACAAAGAAGTTCGCCAGGATTGATTCGTGGTTCAGGCCGATGGCCTTGAGCAAAATCGTGACCGGCATCTTGCGGCGACGGTCCACGCGGAAGTACAGGATGTCTTTCGGGTCAAACTCGAAGTCCAGCCATGAACCACGGTAAGGAATGATGCGGGCCGAAAACAGCAATTTGCCCGAGCTGTGGGTCTTTCCCTTGTCGTGCTCGAAAAACACGCCTGGCGAACGGTGCAACTGGGACACGATGACGCGCTCGGTGCCGTTAATGACGAAAGAGCCTTTGTCTGTCATGAGCGGCACTTCGCCCATATAGACTTCCTGCTCCTTGACTTCCTTCACGACCTTGGACTGCGACGTCGAGGACTCGCGGTCATAGATGATCAGTTGTACCTTGGCGCGAACGGCCGAAGCAAAGGTCAGTCCACGTGTCTGGCACTCACGCACGTCGAATGCGGGCTTGGCCAGGTTGTACTCGATGAACTTCATCTCGACAAAACCGTTGTGCGAGACGATAGGAAAAGCGTTTTGAAAGGCCGCCTGAAGGCCTTCAACCATGCGTTTTTGGGGCGCACGGTCGGCTTGCAGGAATGCGATGTACGCATCTTTCTGCATTTGCAGTAAATAGGGAACAGTCAACACGCTTTCGCGGTTGCCGAAGCTTTTGCGGATGCGTTTACGTTCGGTGAAGGAATAGGCCATGAGTTCTCCGCGTTGATGGGCTCTGGCGACTCTCGAACCCGAATACACCACGTATTCAGGCAACTTGGTGGTTGGCCACTACCAACCATGGCGGACGGTGATGCATTGCACAGCACCCGAACCAAGGCGTTTTCTGCAGTCGGGATTCAGAAAACACTGGAAAAAAGACTACTTTTAATCTTTTTTCCGGTATCTTTCTATCAATCCAAAAAGACACTTCTTTTTTCAGCAGTTAAGAAGGCATCCAGGCAGGCTTGACAGGCATCAGCCTTAAACAGGAAAGGCTGGAAGCCCGTGGAGGTCTTCCAGCCTTTGCAAACTCCAAGAATTACTTGAGTTCGACTTTCGCGCCAGCATCTTCCAGCTTCTTCTTGGCTGCTTCTGCGTCGGCCTTGTTGGCGCCTTCCTTGACGTTCTTTGGAGCGCCGTCAACCAGATCCTTGGCTTCTTTCAAGCCCAGACCGGTCAGTTCGCGCACGGCCTTGATGACCTGAACCTTTTGGGCACCAGCTTCGAGCAGAACGACGTTGAATTCGGTCTTCTCTTCAGCAACAGCAGCACCTGCACCGCCGCCGCCAGCAGCGGGAGCAGCCATGGAAGCTGCGCTCACGCCAAATTTCTCTTCGATGGCTTTCACCAGGTCGTTGAGTTCGAGGACCGTCATGCTGTCCAGCACGGTCAAAAATGCGTCTTTATCGAATGCCATTTTGAATTCCTAAAAAAATTTCTTTAACAGTTGGGGACAGTGCTTGGCGCTTACGCGCTGCGGTCTGTCCCGCAAAGGTCTATCGTTTACGCCGCTGCGGCTTCTGTGACTTCAGCTGCGGGCTCTGCAGCCTCCGCAACTTCTTCCACGCCTGCGCCTCGTTGCGCGGACAGCGCTGCAAGCACAGCAGCGGTACGCGAAATAGGCGACATCAGCAAGCCACACAACTGAGCCAGCAATACGTCCTTGGAAGGAATGTTGGCCAGTTGCTTAACGCCTTCGACGTCCAGGGTTTTCCCAGCGAATGCACCTGCGCGAATCACCAGCTTGTCGTTGGTTTTTGCGAAGTCAGCCACTACTTTTGCAGCAGCGACAGCATCAATGGAAAAGCCGTAGATCAGCGGACCGGTCATCTGGTCGGACAGGACTTCAAATGCGCTACCTGCCACGGCACGGCGAGCCAGCGTGTTCTTCAGAACACTCAGGGTCACGCCTTTTTCGCGGGCTTGGCTGCGCAGCTTGGTCATGTCAGCGACCGTGATGCCACGGTATTCCGCCATCACGAGCGTTTGAGCTTTAGCGGCGAGGCCTGTCACTTCATCAATGACGGCTTGTTTCTCACTGCGATTGAGACTCAAGGTCTACTCCTTAAAAATGTACCGTCGGGCTTGCGCTTGCGCGGCCACCCTTTGATACGCTCATGTTCAGCGACCAACTGTTTTCAGATTTCTTTCAAAACCATTCAAGCAGCGGGACCGCCATCTGCGTTGGCTGTCTTGCGATTAAGTGCCTGGCCCTGATAGTTATCAAGGCTGGCACACCAACGGTCCTGGATGACCTGCCAGAGAAAAACCCCGGCAGCCCACCACTCTGAACGACGCTTGCGCGTCGTTCAAATTTTTACCCTCAAGCCGCGATGGATTGCGTATCGACGCGAACGCCCACGCCCATCGTTGATGAAACAGCGACTTTCTTCAAGTACACGCCCTTGCTGGTAGCAGGCTTGGCCTTGATCAGCGCGTCAACCAATGCAGCCAGATTGCCTTGCAGCTTGGCGGTGTCGAACGAACGGCGACCGATGGTGCCATGCACAATACCGGCCTTGTCAACGCGGAACTGGACCTGGCCAGCTTTTGCATTGCGCACAGCGGTCGCGACGTCAGGCGTCACCGTGCCGACCTTGGGGTTAGGCATCAGACCGCGTGGGCCGAGGATCTGGCCCAGCGTACCGACGATGCGCATCGCATCAGGGGAAGCAATCACGACGTCGAAGTCCATCTTGCCGGCCTTGATGTCGGCAGCCAGATCATCCATGCCAACGATGTCTGCACCGGCAGCCTTGGCTTCTTCAGCCTTGGCACCTTGGGCGAACACAGCGACACGCTTGGTTTTACCGGTGCCGTTTGGCAGCACGACAGCGCCGCGAACAACCTGGTCAGATTTCTTGGCATCGATACCGAGTTGCACGGCCACGTCGATGGACTCATCGAACTTGGCGACAGCGAACTCTTTGACAAGGCCCAGTGCGTCAGACAGTGCGTACAGCTTGTTGCTGTCGATCTTGTCGCCGACGGTTTTTTGACGTTTGGTCAGCTTGCTCATACAACACCCTCCACCGTCACACCCATGGAACGGGCAGAACCGGCAATAGTACGAACTGCGGCATCCAGATCAGCAGCAGTCAAATCTTTCATCTTGGCTTTGGCGATTTCTTCCAGCTGTGCGCGGGTGATCTTGCCAACTTTTGCAGAATGCGGCGTAGCCGAACCCTTGTCAAGCTTGATGGCCTTCTTGATCAAGGTAATCGCTGGAGGCGTCTTGATGATGAAGGTAAAGCTCTTGTCCGCATAAGCGGTGATCACCACGGGCAGTGGCAAACCAGGCTCGACACCTTGGGTCTGGGCATTGAATGCCTTGCAGAATTCCATGATGTTCAGGCCGCGTTGACCCAAAGCGGGTCCGATCGGTGGGGATGGATTGGCCTTGCCAGCTGGTACTTGCAGCTTGACGAAGCCGACGATTTTTTTCGCCATACTTTTCTCCTTGCGGGTCATAACGCCGAAAGCTGTCAAAAACAGGCTTCAGGCTTCCCGGGGTTACACAACTCAAAAGGGATTTCTTAAAATCCTTCGCGCCGAGTTGCAAAGCGCAAAATTCTTATCAACCCAGACCAAGACAGCACTTGGGCTTATTCCCTCAAAAAGGGGAATCAGGTTTTTTCGATCTGACTGAACTCCAGCTCAACCGGTGTTGCCCGTCCGAAGATCGTGACCGACACCCGAACTTTGTTCTTTTCGTAGTTCACTTCTTCAACCGTACCGTTGAAGTCAGTGAAAGGACCATCCTTGACACGGACGTATTCACCCGCTTCAAACTCGACCTTGTGGCGCGGCTTGTCGGTGCCCACCTGCATCTGACTGACGATCTTTTGCACTTCTTCTTCAGAAATTGGGGCTGGACGGTTTTTCGCGCCGCCAACAAAACCAGTGACTTTATTGGTGTGCTTCACCAAATGCCAGGTTTCGTCATCCATGACCATTTCTACAAGCACATAGCCGGGGAAGAAACGACGTTCGGTCGTCTTTTTCTGGCCATTCTTGATCTCGACCACCTCTTCAGTAGGCACAAGAAAACGGCCAAACTTGGACTGCATGCCAGCACGGTTGATGCGCTCAACAATATTACGCTCAGCCGCTTTTTCCATGCCGGAATAGGCATGAACAACATACCACTGCATGCCAGGGGTCAGCGCCAAGGAGGCATCGGCCACAGCATCGCTGACTACCGTATTGTTCAGATCGCTCATTATCTTTTCCATCCAAGGATCAGGTCGTAGAACACCCATTCAAGTGTTTTATCCGTCAACCACAAAAACAATGCCATCACCACCACAAAGCCAAACACGTAAGCGGTCATTTGAATCGCCTCTCTACGAGCCGGCCAGACGACTTTTTTGACTTCACGTACAGAATCACGGCCAAAAGCTAGAAACTGCTTGCCAAGTTCCGACGATACGAAAACAACAACCGCAGCAACCAGGCCTGCGAGCAGGACACCCCATTGCGCAACCTGACCCTGCTTGCCAAGCATGTAAAAGCCCACAAGGGATGCCAGAACCAGCACAACCGCCAAACCGAGCTTGGCCTTGTCGGCGTTGGTACTGACGGTTTCAACTTGAGTAGAGGCCATGGCTGCCGAATTTCCTGTTCAATCTTCGTGCGTCTCTGCAGACGCTTAAGCCCACCCGAAGTTTTTAACTCCCGGTGGGCTTGCTTATTACTTTTCAATCCACTTGCGACGTTGATGACTTCAACAATCGAGTGGCAGGGGCAGAAGGAATCGAACCATCAACCTTCGGTTTTGGAGACCGACGCTCTGCCAATTGAGCTATACCCCTGCATTAAACTTTCAACCAATTACGCGAGGATCTTGGCCACAACGCCAGCGCCCACGGTACGGCCGCCTTCGCGGATGGCGAAGCGCAGGCCTTCTTCCATGGCAATCGGGTTGATCAGCTTGACGGTGATCGACACGTTGTCGCCGGGCATGACCATTTCCTTGCCTTCTGGCAACTCGATCGCGCCGGTCACGTCCGTCGTGCGGAAGTAGAACTGGGGACGGTAGTTGTTGAAGAAAGGCGTGTGACGGCCGCCTTCGTCTTTCGACAGGACATAGATCTCGCCGGTGAAGTGCGTGTGCGGCTTGATCGAGCCGGGCTTGCACAGCACCTGGCCGCGCTGCACGTCTTCGCGCTTGGTGCCGCGCAGCAGGATACCGACGTTGTCGCCAGCCTGGCCCTGGTCGAGCAGCTTGCGGAACATTTCCACGCCGGTGCAGATGGTCTTTTGCGTGTCAGCGATACCGACGATCTCGATTTCTTCGCCGACCTTGATGATGCCGCGCTCGATACGGCCGGTCACGACGGTGCCGCGGCCGGAGATGGAGAACACGTCTTCCACGGGCATCAGGAAGGCGCCGTCAACAGCGCGCTCTGGCAGGGGAATGTAGTTGTCCAGTGCGTCGGCCAGCTTCATGATGGCTTCTTCGCCCAGCGGACCCTTGTCGCCTTCGAGCGCGAGCTTGGCCGAGCCGTGGATGATGGGGGTGTCGTCGCCAGGGAAATCGTACTTGTCGAGCAGCTCGCGCACTTCCATCTCGACGAGTTCGAGCAGTTCGGCGTCATCGACCATGTCGCACTTGTTCAGGAACACGATGATGTAAGGCACGCCCACCTGGCGGGCCAGCAGGATGTGCTCGCGGGTCTGGGGCATCGGGCCGTCAGCGGCCGAGCAGACCAAAATGGCGCCGTCCATCTGCGCAGCGCCCGTGATCATGTTCTTCACATAGTCGGCGTGGCCCGGGCAGTCAACGTGGGCGTAGTGGCGGGCAGCCGTTTCGTATTCGACGTGGGCGGTGTTGATGGTGATGCCGCGCGCTTTTTCTTCGGGCGCCGCGTCGATCTGGTCGTACGCCTTGGCTTCGCCGCCGAACTTGGCGGCCAGCACGGTCGCAATCGCTGCCGTCAGCGTGGTCTTGCCATGGTCAACGTGGCCAATCGTGCCGACGTTTACGTGCGGCTTGGTCCGCGAAAATTTCTCTTTTGCCATTTCCAACTCCGAAAAGTTACAAAACCACTTAACAAACTGCAACCAGCTTCAGCAAAAAAATACTGCGCCGGCTTAAAAATTGGTGCCCATTCCGGGAATCGGACCCGGGACCTCTCCCTTACCAAGGGAGTGCTCTGCCACTGAGCCAAATGGGCGAATTCAAAAAATTCTTACAGCAAACAAGCGCAACTTTAACCTGCAAAACTCCACAGCACTTTCAGCACCCTGGAGCGGGAGACGGGAATCGAACCCGCGTCATTAGCTTGGAAGGCTAGGGTTCTACCATTGAACTACTCCCGCGCAGCCCTACCAGATCAACTCACACTCAACTACTTCAAAACACTGACTTTTTTATGCTTGCCTACCAAAATCAATTAGAAGTTGGTGGATGGGGCTGGATTCGAACCAGCGTACGCGTTAGCGAACAGATTTACAGTCTGCCTCCTTTAACCACTCGGACACCCATCCTCAAGCGAATTACGGATTATGCCATTCTTTTATGAAAAACGTAAAACTCCTGCGTCTAAACTTGCTTTAAATATTTACAAGCAAGCGGCCAGCGCGCCAAGCCGACCCACATCAATACATCAAGGCACCGATTTCTGCCACGCATCAAGCTGGATTGTCTATCCTGACAAGCGCTTCAAGCTATCAAATAAATAGCGAGTCAGTCTTTTTGATGTGCAACCTTCCACTCACGCGCCTGTGAAAAATGCCCGCAACCGATGAAAGGCAAGGGTGGCCTCAGGGCCGACAGTGGCGAAGGATGATTGGCCAGCAGCACCTTGTGGCGGCTGTCATCGATCAGGACGCGCTTGGACTGCGCATGCGCGCCCCACAGCATGAATACCACCGGATGATCACCCGCCGATACCTGGCGAATCACGTTGTCGGTCAGCAGTTCCCAGCCCCTGCCGGCGTGGCTGGCGGGCTGGCCCTCCTCCACTGTCAGGCAGGTGTTGAGCAGCAGCACGCCATGGGTTGCCCAATTGACCAGGCTGCCGCCGGGCACCGGAAACTTCGGTGGCGGCGTGCCCAGGTCGCGCTGCAGTTCCTTGAAGATATTGCGCAGCGAGGGCGGCAAAGCCACCCCAGGCGCCACCGAGAACGCGAGCCCTTCGGCCTGCCCGCGTCCGTGGTAGGGATCCTGGCCCAGAATGACGACGCGCACCTCCTTGGCCGGCGTCAGTTCGAGCGCACGCAGCGGCCGGGGCGGAAAGATCACGGCGCCTTCGTCCAGCCGCCCGCGCAGAAACGCCAGCAGCTTCTGACCGGTGGCACTCGCAAAAAAATCGTCCACCACAGGCTGCCAGTCGGCTGCAACCGGCCAGTCCGACGGATCGGCACTCATCAGCCGGTCCGGCATGGCACCTTCAGGCAGTGCGGAAAAGGACTCCTGCGCCATAACCCGCTCCTCTTTTACTCGCCAAACAGTTCGGCCAGCGCAACGCCCGGTTCGTCTGCCCGCATGAAAGCTTCGCCGACCAGGAAGGCGTTGACCCTGGCGTCCCGCATGCGTTTGACATCTTCAGGCGTCGTGATGCCTGACTCGGTGACCAGCAGGCGCTCTGCGGGCACCTTGCCCATCAGCCTCAAGGTCGTGTCCAGCGAAACCTCGAAAGTGTTCAGGTTGCGGTTGTTGATGCCGATCAGGGGCGTCCTGAGCTTGAGCGCGCGCTCCAGCTCCGCCTCGTCATGCACCTCGACCAGCACCGCCATGTCGAGCGACATCGCCAGTGCTTCGAGGGTCTTCATCTGTGCGTCGTCCAGGCAGGCGGCGATCAGCAAAATGCAGTCGGCGCCCATGACGCGGGACTCATAGACCTGGTAGGCGTCGATGATGAAGTCCTTGCGCAGCACCGGCAGGCTGCACGACGCCCTCGCCTGCTTCAGGTAGTCGATGCTGCCCTGGAAAAACTGCTGGTCGGTCAGCACCGACAGGCAGGCAGCGCCGAACTCGGCATAGCTCTGGGCGATGTCGGCGGGAATGAAGTCGGCGCGCAGCACGCCCTTGGACGGGCTGGCCTTCTTGATTTCGGCAATCACGGCCGGCTTGCCGGCGGCGATCTTGGCGCGCAGGGCGCCGACAAAGTCCCGCGTCAGCACGCGCGACTCGGCGTCCTTGCGCATGGCGGGCAGGGGTTTGCGGTTGATGGCGTCGGTGATTTCTTCGCGCTTGACGGCAATGATCTTGTTCAGGATGTCGCTCATGGGATTCCAGTGGGGTAGGCGGGCGGCGGCTTGCGCTGCCCGGCGGATGATGTTTTCAGGCTCCGGACGCGGACTGGCTGAACTCGGCGAGTTGCGCCAGCTTCCGCCTGGCCGCTCCTGATTCAATAGCAGCTTGCGCCCGATCCATGCCGTCTTTCATTGAATTTACCACATTGGCGGCGTAAAGCGCGGCGCCGGCATTGAGGATCACGATGTCGCGCGGCGCGCCCGGCTGGTTGTCGAGCACGCCCAGCAGCATGGCCTTGGACTGCTCGGGCGTTTCAACCCGCAGCGCGCGGTTGCTGGCCATGGGAATGCCGAAGTCTTCCGGATGGATTTCGTACTCGGTGATTTCACCGTCCTTCAGTTCGCCCACCACGGTGGCCGCGCCCAGGCTGACCTCGTCCATGCCGTCCTTGCCGTACACCACCAGGGCGTGCTCGGCCCCGAGGCGCTGCAGCGCGCGGACCTGAATGCCGACCAGGTCGGGGTGAAACACGCCCATCAGGATGTTCGGTGCGCTGGCCGGATTGGTCAGCGGGCCGAGGATGTTGAAAATGGTGCGGATGCCGAGTTCCTTGCGCACCGGCGCGACGTTCTTCATGGCCGGATGGTGGTTGGGCGCGAACATGAAGCCGACGCCCACTTCCTCGATGCAGCGGGCAATCGCCTCGGGCGACAGATTCAGCGAAATGCCCAGCGACTCGACCACGTCGGCGCTGCCCGACTTGCTGCTGACGCTGCGCCCGCCGTGCTTGCTGACCCGGGCGCCGGCGCTTGCCGCCACGAACATGGCGCAGGTCGAGATGTTGAAGGTGTGCGAGCCGTCGCCGCCGGTGCCGACGATATCGACCAGATGGGTCTTGTCGGCGACATGCACCTTGGTCGAGAACTCGCGCATGACCTGCGCTGCGGCGGTGATTTCGCCGATGGTTTCCTTCTTGACGCGCAGGCCGGTGATCAGCGCCGCCGTCATGAGCGGCGACATCTCGCCACTCATGATGAGCCGCATGATGTGCAGCATCTCGTCATGAAAAATCTCGCGGTGCTCGATGGTGCGCTGCAGGGCTTCGCTGGCGGTGATCTTGTGGCTGTTGGGCATGGGGTTTCTTGATGGTGAGGTGTTTGGGCTTGATGGCGGCAGCAGAAAGTCAGCCATTGAAGAATTGTCGGACTACGGCGGCTGCACGGTCAATGTCCGCAGCATCCACGTCCAGGTGCGTGACAAACCGCAGGCGGTACAGGCCAGTCGCCTGGACGCCATGCGCAGCCAGATGCTGCAGCAAGGCCCCCGACTGGTCGCGCGCCGCACCCGTCAAATCGACGAACAGGAGGTTGGTCTGCGGCGCTTCGACCCGCAGGCCGTCGATGCCCGCCAGCCCGTCGGCCAGCCGCTGCGCCAACGCATGGTCCTGCGCCAGCCGCACGACATGGTGGTCGAGCGCATGCATCGCTGCCGCCGCCAGCATGCCGGACTGGCGCATGCCGCCGCCGGCCATCTTGCGGATGCGGTGGGCTCTGGCGATGAATTCGCGCGATCCGCACAGCGCCGAGCCGACCGGCGCGCCCAGCCCCTTGCTGAAGCAGACCGACACGCTGTCAAAGCACTGGGCGATGCGGCGCGCCTCCGTGAACGCATCGCTGCCGGTTTGCGCCGCCTGCGCCACGGCGGCATTGAACAGCCGCGCGCCATCCAGATGCCGGCCCAGGCCCTTGTCGGCGGCCAGTTCCGTCGCCTGCTGCAGATACTCGAACGGCAGCAGCTTGCCGCCCAGCGTGTTTTCCAGCGCCAGCAGCCGCGTGCGGGCGAAATGCGCGTCGTCGGGCTTGATGGCCGCTTCGATGTCGCAAAGTAGCAGCGTGCCGTCGGGCTGGTGGTTCAGCGGCTGCGGCTGCACGCTGCCGAACACCGCCGCGCCGCCGCCTTCCCAGCGGTAGCAGTGCGCCTGCTGGCCGACGATGTACTCGTCGCCGCGCTGGCAATGGCCGAGGATGGCGCACAGGTTGCCCTGCGTGCCGGTGGGCACGAACAGCGCGGCCTCGAAGCCCAGCAGGGCAGCGATTTTGTCCTGCAGCGCATTGACGCTCGGGTCGTCGCCGAACACATCGTCGCCCAGCGGTGCTGCCTGCATGGCCGCGCGCATCGCAGCGGTCGGCTGCGTGACCGTGTCGCTGCGCAAATCGACTGGTTTATGCATCATTCAGGCCTTTTGCGCACGCTGCCTATGCGCAAGCAGCTATCAAATAAAGAGCAAACTTCATGCGCGCTGCTCCAGGAAGTTTTTCAGCATCGCGTGGCCGTGCTCGGTCAGGATGGATTCCGGGTGGAACTGCACGCCCTGAATCGCCAGTTCGCGGTGGCGCACGCCCATGATTTCGCCGTCGTCGGTCCAGGCGGTGACTTCGAGCACGTCGGGGCAGGA
The DNA here is from genome assembly GCF_000015505.1 of Polaromonas naphthalenivorans CJ2. Lineage (GTDB taxonomy): Bacteria > Pseudomonadota > Gammaproteobacteria > Burkholderiales > Burkholderiaceae_C > Polaromonas > Polaromonas naphthalenivorans. The sequence continues at coordinate 3,887,808 of NC_008781.1, forward strand.
CGCGCGCTCAATCGCCAGCGAGTGGTAGCGGTTTACCGTGAACTGCTCGGGCAAGCCGGCAAAAACGCCCCGCTGCGTGGTCGTGATGACGCTGGTCTTGCCGTGCATCAGTTCCTGCGCCCGGATGATTTTTCCGCCAAACGCCGCGCCTATAGCTTGGTGGCCCAGGCAGACGCCCAGGATCGGCAGCTTGCCGGCAAAGTGCTGGATCGCCGCGACCGAAATCCCGGCCTCGGCCGGCGAGCACGGGCCGGGCGACACCACCAGCCGGTCGAGTTGGCCCGCGTCCAGCCGCGTGGCAATCTCGGCCACCGTGATCTCGTCGTTGCGGAACACCTCGACCTCGGCGCCCAGCTCGCCAAAATACTGGACGATGTTGTAGGTGAAGCTGTCGTAGTTGTCGATCATCAAAAGTTTCATGGCTCAGCCCTCCTGGTGCAGGCGCTTGAATTCGCCGCGCTCAAATTCAATGAATGCGTCGATCATGGCGCGGTAAGTGGCCTCGATGACGGCTTCGGGCGCGCCCTGCTCCGTGGCCATGGCCCTGACCCGCTCGACGATGAAGTCGATGCGCGCCTGGTCATGCACCTGGTTGGCATTTTGCTTGATGCGCGCGGCTTGGGCGACGTAGCCGCTGCGCTCGGCGATCAGCGCCACGATGCGCTCGTCCAGCGCGTCGATGTTGCGGCGCACATCGGCCATGGTGTGGCAGTGTTCGACCTTGTGAATCAGTGTCATGGCTTACTCCAGTCCTTCTTCAACCAGTTCGCTGGCGCGCAGCAGCGCGCGCGCCTTGGCTTCGGTTTCTTTCCATTCCAGTTCGGGCACCGAGTCGGCCACCACGCCGGCCGCCGCCTGCACATACAGCGTCTGGTCCTTGATGATGCCGGTGCGAATCGCAATCGCCACGTCCATGTCGCCGGCATAGCTCAGGTAGCCGCAGGCGCCGCCGTACAGGCCGCGCTTGGTCGGCTCCAACTGGTCGATCAGCTCCATCGCATGCACTTTCGGCGCGCCGGTCAGCGTGCCGGCCGGAAAAGTCGCCCGCAGCACGTCCATGCTGGTCATGCCGTCGTTCAGGATGCCTTCGACATTGCTGACGATGTGCATCACATGGCTGTAGCGCTCGACGGCAAAGGCTTCGGTCACCTTCACCGTGCCGGTCTGGGCGATGCGGCCGATGTCGTTGCGCGCCAGGTCGATCAGCATGACGTGCTCGGCGCGCTCCTTCGGGTCGTTGATGAGTTCGTGCTCGGCGGCCTTGTCGGCTTCCAGCGACGAGGCGCGCGGCCGGGTGCCGGCCAGCGGGCGGATGGTGATCTTTTGCCCCGCTTCCACCTGCTCCTGGCGCACCAGGATTTCGGGCGAAGCGCCGACCACATGGAAATCGCCGAAATGGTAGTAATACATGTAGGGCGACGGATTGAGCGAGCGCAGCGCGCGGTACAGCGACAGCGGCGACTCGGTGTAGCGCTTCTTGATGCGCTGGCCGACCTGCACCTGCATGAAGTCGCCGCCTTCGATCAGCTTTTTGGCGCGCTCGACGGCGGCGATGTAGTCAGCCTTGGCGAATTCGCGCTCGGCCGGGTAGCCTTGGCTTGGTTTGACGCTGGGCGCGCTGACCGAATACTTGAGCTGCTCCTTGAGTTCGCGCAGGCGCTTCTTGGCGTTGGCATAGGCTTCCGGGCGGGCCGGGTCGGCATAGACGATCAGGTAGAGCTTGCCCGACAGGTTGTCGATGACCGCCAGTTCCTCGCACTGCAGCAGCAGGATGTCGGGGCAGCCCAGGGTGTCGGGCGGGCAGCTTTTTTCCAGCTTTTTCTCGATGTAGCGCACCGCGTCGTAGCCGAAGTAGCCCGCCAGCCCGCCGCAAAAACGCGGCAGTCCGGGCCGCAGCGCGACCTTGAAGCGCTTCTGGTAGTCGCTGATGAAGTCCAGCGGATTGACGCGGGAGGTTTCAACCACCTGGCCATCGGTCACGACCTCGGTCAGCGCGTCATCCCCAAAGCCCGACGAGCGCAGCAGCGTTCTGGCCGGCAAGCCGATGAAGCTGTAGCGGCCGAAGCGCTCGCCGCCGACGACCGATTCGAGCAAAAAGCTGAATTTTCCGCCGTCCCTGGCGTTGGCCAGCTTGAGGTAGAGCGACAGCGGAGTTTCCAGGTCAGCGAATGCTTCGAGCATCAGCGGAATGCGGTTGTAGCCTTGCGCCGCGAGGCTTTTAAATTCGAGTTCGGTAATCACGATAGATCCTTTACCGGAAGACGATGCGATTCAGAAATGCCGTCTTCCGTCATTCAAAACGCCCCGAAGTCCGGGGCCGGGATGCTCTTGCGTGGCGCAAAAGCGCATCAATTCGGGAGGAAGCCGCCTGGAGGCAATGCAGGCTCAGGGCAATGAGCGGTGCGGGGCCTCAGGCGTGCCGTGAATGACAGGGGCGCCAAAGCCAGGCTCCCCGGCTGGTACCAGCTGTTTGAACGATGTGTTGAATGGACATGTTGGCCAAAGTGTAGCAAAGAGCCGCTTGCCACCCGGCGCAGCGCTGAAAAAATCACCTGCGGCAGATCACGCCAGCCGTCACTAGCGCAAACACCTGTTGCAAGGAAGCGGCTTCACGTTCCAAAATGGCTCCACAAAAAAAAGAACGACCGTTCTATTTAATAACTTATCTGGAGACATGGATGACTCTTACAAAGCGCTGCGTGACGACCCTGGCCGGGTTGCTGCTGACAGTCGGCATTCAGGCCGCGCCGGTTGAGATGGCAGGCGTCAAGCTGGCCGACCCGATTGACCTGGGCGACGCCAGACTGCAGCTCAATGGCGCCGGCATTCGCTACAAGGCCGTCTTCAAGGTCTATGTAGCGGCCCTTTACCTGAACAAAAAGGCGGCGACTCCGGAGGAGGTTTATGCCACTTCGGGTCCCAAGCGCATCAGCATCACGCTGCTGCGCGAGATCGATTCCAATGAACTCGGCAAGAGCTTTACCAAGGCGTTCGAGGAAAACGCCCCCAAGACGGAGATGTCCAGGCTGATTCCGGGCCTGCTCAAGATGGGCCAGGTTTTTGCCGACCAGAAGAAAATGGTCGCGGGCGAAAACTTCACCATCGACTGGGTTCCGGGCACGGGCACGGTGATTTCGGTCAAGGGCAAGCCGCAGGGCGAGCCGATCAAGGAGGCCGAATTCTTCAACGCCATGATGCGCATCTGGCTGGGCAGCAAGCCGGCGGACTGGAAACTCAAGGACGAGTTGCTGGGCAAGGCGTCCTGAGGCCGCCATGGCCCCTGCGGCCTTTGCCTATGTCAGCGCCGGTCGAACAGTTCCGCCAGCGAGTCCACAAAACCGTCGGCATCCACCGCGCGCACCGGCTCGCCATGGTTGTAGCCATAGGTCACCAGCAGCACCGGACAGCCTGCGGCCCGCGCCGCCAGCGCATCGTTGCTGGAGTCGCCAATCATCAGGGTGCGCGCCGGCAGCGTTCCCAGGAACTCGCAGGCCTTGCGCAGCGGCAGCGGATCGGGTTTCTTGCGCTCGAACGAATCGCCGCCAAAGACTTCGCAGAAAAACCCGTCCAGGCCCTTGAGCTTGAGCAGCGAACGCGCAAAGGCCAGCGGCTTGTTGGTCAGGCAGACGAGTCTAAGCCCGGTGCTTTGCAGGCTGCGCAGCCCCTCCAGCACGCCGGGGTAAAGGCTTGCATGCTGGCCGTTGATGGCCGCATAGTGCTGCTGGTAGCTGGCCTGGGCGCGGTCGTAATGCGCTACCAAATCAATAGCTGCACATGCCCGTCCTGATTGCGCAAACACATGATTCAGCACTGATTTCACCAGATGCTCGGAGCCTTTGCCGACCATGCGGCTGACGGTGAGGGAATCCAGTGCCGCGCCGGCCATATCCCGGGGCAGTACTTCGGCCAGCATCAGGTTGAGCGCCACCACGAAGTCGCCCATGGTATCGACCATCGTGCCGTCGAGATCGACGATGGCCGCGTCGTACCGGCCGTGGTTCAAGAAAATAGAGTTCACGCAAAAAATCAATGAAGTTCAAAAAAGCCACGGAAATCAGATCGATTTCAGGGAATGGAGTCCAAAAATTTTAACGTGTCACGCCTTTGGCTACGACGGTGAAGACATGTGCACATCCCGGCGGGCAGACGCGCGCCGGCGATGAAGTTGCGCTTCATGGCTGCGCCTCGGGGTAGCGGTGATGAGTCCGGCCAAACAGCCGCGCCAGTCCCAGCAGCGCATTGATATGGGGGGTGGGCACGTTCAGGCGCTGGCCCATCTCGTGCACCGCGGTGACGATGCTGTCGAGTTCGATGTCGCGCCCGGCTTCAGCGTCCTGCAGCATGGAGGTTTTAAACGCCCCCAGCCTGGCCGTGACCGCGTGGCGGTCCTCGGGGTCTTGCGTGATGTCGCAACCGATGTGCCGGCCAATGGCGGCGGCCTCGCGCATGGCGCTGGAACAGAACTCGCGCACCAGCGGGTCGGCCAGCAGGCGGTCGATGGTGGCGCCGGTGATGGCCGACACCGGGTTCATGGTCAGGTTGCCCCAGAGCTTGAACCAGATGTCGTAGCGCACATTCGGTGACACGGTGACATCAAAGCCCGCGCCGCTGAGCAGCGCGCCTACGCGCGTGGCCCGGGCCGATTCGCCGCCTGCCGCCTCGCCGAGGATCAGGCCCTGGCCCATGACGTGATTCACAATGCCGGGCGCGCCCCGGCTGGCGCTGGCATGCACCACACAGCCCGCGAGTTGTGGCAGCACCGGCCCCTTGAGCGCGACGATCACCAGGTCCTGCCGGCTCAGCTCGGCGGCGGTGTCCGACACCCTGGCGGGCGCTTGAAGCAACTGGCCGCCCTGATGCAGGCGCCAGCCGTGCTCGCGCAGGGCGGCGGCATCACCGCCGCTTTAAAAGCGCTCCTTGACGCCGGTGAACATCGCCCGGATCAACCGGGTTCGCTCCAGGCGGCCCATGACAATCGCGGCCAGGGCATGCAGCGTTGCCAGGCCAATCAGCACGTTGCCCAGCACTTCATGGACTTCCATCAGCACCTCGTCACCCCAGTAGGCGTCCAGCGTCTGCATCCATCCGGTGACGCCCAGCCCCAGCACCAGGCTGATCAGGGCCAGAATCATCAGCGCGCCCAAAGGGTTGTGCCCCCAGTGCATCTCGGGCTTGCCGGCCTTGAGCTGGCGAATATGCCGCCCAAGCCGGGCGGGCGTGGGAAAGAAGCTTGAAAACCGCGCGTAGCGAGAGCCGATGACGCCCCAGACGATGCGCGCCATCACCAGCCCCGCCGCCAGATAACCGATCCACTGGTGCAGCGCCTTGCCGTCACCAAGCACGAAGTAGTTCAGTGCCACGCAGCTCACCAGCGTCCAGTGAAACACCCGCACGAAACGGTCCCAGACGGGCCGGGCCTGGGGAGAGAAAGATGAATTTTCCATGATCAGGCGGGGGCGGCAGGGCTACCCCCTCCACGCTCACTTGCTTTCCAGCGGCGCGCCGGTGGCCGGGTCAAAGTAAATTTCGACCTTCTTGCCAGCCTTGTCGAAACCGTAGATTTCGTAGCACTGGCCCTTGCTGACCTTGAAGGTCTTGATCTGGTAGCCCTGCACTTCAAGGCTTTTCTTGAAATCAGCCTCTTTCATCCACTTGTCCTGGGGAACGCTGCAGGCGGGACCGGCAAATGCTGCACTGGACAGGGCAATCAGAAGGGGGGCGAGAAAAATGGATTTCATAGGGGTACTCACGGGTAGGTTGAATGCCAGCACCTGCTGACCCCCTGTATTTCACGCCGGCCAGATTAAGGGTTTCTGAAGGCCGGGCCTCAGCCCTTGAGTTCGGCGCGCATCGCGTCAATCACCGCCTTGTAGTCGGGCTTGCCGAAAATCGCGCTGCCAGCCACGAAGGTATCGGCGCCGGCGGCGGCCACGCGGGCGATGTTGTCGATCTTGATGCCGCCATCGACTTCCAGGCGGATGTCCCGGCCCGACGCCTCGATGCGCTTTCTCGCCTGCTCGATCTTGCGCAGCGCCGAGTCGATGAAACTCTGGCCGCCAAAGCCGGGGTTGACGCTCATGATCAAAATCAGGTCGATGTCGTCAATCGTCCAGTCCAGCACGTCCAGCGGCGTGGCCGGGTTGAACACCAGCCCGGCCTTGCAGCCCCTGGCCTTGATGGCCTGCACGCTGCGGTGCACATGGCTTGACGCTTCGGGGTGAAAGCTGATCAGGTCGGCGCCGGCATCGGCAAAGGCGGCGGCCAGGCTATCGACCGGCTGCACCATCAGGTGCACGTCAATCGGCACGGCCGTGCCGTCGGCGCGCTTGGCGTGCGGCTTGAGCGCCTGGCAAATCATCGGCCCGAAGGTCAGGTTCGGCACGTAATGGTTGTCCATCACGTCAAAGTGAATCCAGTCGGCGCCGCCGGCAATGACGGCTTTCAGCTCGTCACCCAGGCGGGCAAAATCGGCTGACAACAGGGATGGGGCAATGCGATAAGTGGGCAGGGTTTTAGGCATGCGCAGGATTGTCGCAGCAAGCGGGCGCTACATCAGCGGGCCAGGCAAGCGGCTGGCAGAGCCCGGACCGGGGCGGTTAACATGGCGGCCAAACCGATTTTCATGCCATGCCCCATGTCCAAATACCAATTTTCCTGCGAAGTCCTGCCCCAGTACCTGCCTGAGCAATCGGCGCCGGAGCACGGGCTGTATGGCTTTTCCTACACCGTCACCATAACCAACACCGGCGAAGTTGCGGCGCAGCTGATCTCGCGGCACTGGATCATCAGCGACGCCAACGGCCACAACGAAGAGGTCAAGGGCCTGGGCGTGGTCGGCCAGCAGCCGCTGCTCAAGCCCGGCGAATCCTTCCAGTACACCAGCGGCTCGCGCCTGCGCACCCCCAGCGGCACCATGCACGGCAGCTACTTTTGCGTGGCCGAGGACGGCGAGCGCTTCGAGGTGGTGGTTCCCCTGTTTGTACTGGAAGCGATGAACGGCAGCAGCCCCTCCGGGCGCGTCCTGCACTGATCCGGTGGCGGTGCGACCTGCGATGAAGAACCTGACCCAGTTGCTCAGGGCGCTGGACCCGGGCGCCGAGCTGGCCGACCGCCATGTCTGGCTGATCAAGCTGTTTGAATGGATTCGCGGCGACAAGGCCTCGGTTCAGGCCGCCGTGGCGCGGGTGCAGGCCTTCATCGAGGCCGTGCAAAAGCAGCCCGAGCTTCAGGCGCGCCTGCAGGCCTGGTGGGAAACACTGATCCAGACGGTTGACATCACCCCCTTGCTGGCTGATTTCGGCTTTGCGCCGCGCACCGCCTTTGTCAGCGAACTGGCCGAGCGCCTGCGCCGCAAGCTGCTGCCCGGCACGCCTGAAACGCGCGACGCCTCGGAGCTGTTCCCGCTGGTGGTGCCGACGCGTTTCGATGCCCAGTGGATCAGTGCGCTGGAAGAAACCCAGATGGCGCAGCTCACGGTGCTGCTGTCGGCCAACCCGGCGCGCGACACCCGGCGCTGGCACTACAGCCTGATGGACGCCATCACCTACTGCACGGCGCAAATCCGCGCCACCGGTTTTGCGCCGGAACTGCGGCTGCGCATGAACCGGGCCAGCCCGCATGCACGCTCGTTTCATGCCCTGCCCGCCGATGTGCAGGAACTGCGCACGGTCTTTTTCCAGCCTAGGCGCGACGATGCGGCGCTGCAGGCGGCCGTCAGGCAGTACCGTGAGCGGCTCGATGCCTGCCGCCAGGCAGTCAACAGCATTTATGCCCATCTGGAGGAAAACGGCATTTCCGTCGGCATGGTGTTCCGGCTGCGCCAGCTGCGCGCGCGCATGCTGCGCGACCGCGAACTGCTCGATGCCCTGCTGTCGCCCAAACCGGCCATGGCCGCGCTCAAGCTGCTGGCGCGGCGCGTCGCCACCGCGCAGGAAAGCAAGAGCATAGGCGCGCTGATCAGCACCAATTCGACCCTGCTGTCGGCCAAGATGGCCGAGCGCAGCGCCGAGACCGGCGAGCACTACATCACCCGCAACCGTGCCGAGTACAAGGAAATGCTGGGAAAGGCGATGGGCGGCGGCGCCGTCACCGCGCTGACGACGCTGCTCAAGTTCATGGTCGTGGGCATCGGCCTGTCGGCGTTCTGGAGCGGCTTCTGGGCCAGCGTGGCCTATGCCGGCTCGTTCATTTTGATACAGCTGTTGCATTTCACGCTGGCCACCAAGCAGCCGGCCATGACGGCGCCGGCCATGGCTGCCAAGCTCAAGGACATCGACTCCGACGAATCCGTCACCACGCTGGAGGACTTCGTCGATGAAGTCACGCACCTGGTGCGCTCCCAGGTGGCGGCGGTGTTTGGCAATGTCTTCATGGTCGTGCCGGCCGTGCTGCTGGTCAACGCCGTGATCGGGCTGCTGCTGGGCCGGCCGATGATCAGCCATGACAGCGCCCACCATGTGCTGGAATCGCTGACGCTGCTCGGCCCGACGCTGCTGTGGGCGGCCTTTACCGGCGTGGTGCTGTTTGCCTCCAGCATGATTGCCGGCTGGGTCGAGAACTGGTTCGTGCTGCACCACCTGGGCTCGGCCATGCGGCACAACCCGCGCTTTACCGCCGTGCTGGGCAACGAGCGCGCGGCCCGCTGGTCGGCGTTCACGCGCGAACACATCTCGGGTTTTGCCTCGAATATCTCGCTCGGTTTCATGCTCGGCCTGATCCCGGCGTTCACCGGCTTTTTTGGCCTTGAGCTGGAATTGCGCCATGTCACGCTTTCGACCGGGCAACTGGCGGCCGCCGGGGCGTCGCTGGGGCTGGAGGCTTTGCGGCAGGCGGCGTTCTGGTGGAGCGTGGCCTCGATTCCACTGATCGGCGCGCTCAATCTGGGCGTGAGTTTTTACTTTGCCTTCCGGCTGGCGCTGCAGGCGCACAACGTCAGCAAGCTCGACCGCGCCCGCATCCGGGCGGCTATTCTGGCGCGCTGGCGCAGCCATCCGCTGCACTTTTTCATCCCCCGTTAAGATCAACGCTTTCGTCCTTGTCCTACAAAAAGATTCGGCCAAGTCCTGTAAATTCACGAAACATTGTTGTTTCCCCCTGGCAAGCACCGGCCTTTTGACCGGCCTGCGGCCTGCTCAAGGCCGGGCCTCCTGCCGGGCTTCATGCCTTGCCTGCGGGCCTGGCAGCGCAGCCCCCAACCCCTAGCGTGGAGACATACTTCTCATGAACGAAATCATGGCCATCTGGGCCGAATGGATCAAGCCATCGGCCGGACTGCCGACCGTGCAATGGTCCATCCTGCTCGCGCTTGCCGCCGCCGCCGGCCACCTGGTCAACCGCTACACCGGCCTGCCCAAGGTGATTGGCTATTCGGCCGTCGGCACCTTTGCCGGCCTGGCCGGCTTCACCGGCGCGGCCTGGCCGCTGCAGGGAACCGGCCTGTTTTTGCTCGAACTGGGCGTGGCGGTGGTGCTGTTCGAAGCCGGCGGGCGCATTCCGCTGCGCTGGTTCCGGCACAACCCGATGGTGCTGGTGCAAAGCCTGGCGGAATCGACGCTGACTTATTTCGGGGTGTACTGGCTGCTCGGCCTGATGGGCGTGCCGGCCGTGGTGGCCGAGTCGCTGGCGCTGGTCGCCATGGCCGCGTCGCCGGCGGTGCTGTCGCGGGTGGCGATTGACACCCGCGCCGCCGGCCCGGTCACCGAGCGCGCGCTGGTGCTGTCCACCCTGAGCACGCTGTATGCACTGACGCTGTGCAGCGCCAGAGCCGGCATGCTGCCGCGCGGCGAAGCCGGCCTGTCGGACACGCTGCTTCCGGTGCTGGTGGTGCTGGGCCTGTCGGTGGTCGTGGCCGCCGTGCTGGCGCTGGTGCTGCGCACGGCGCTGCGGGTGATGAGCCCGACCAGCGAGAACACCGCCATCCTGCTGCTGTCGCTGATTGCGGCCGGGGCGGCGCTGGCATCCAACTTCGGCGGCTCGGCGCCGCTGGCGGCGCTGCTGGGCGGCATGCTGCTCAAGCAACTCAACCCGCGCCCCTGGTCCTGGCCCCGGCAGATGGGCACGGCCTCGTCGATGCTCACCATGCTGATGTTCGTGCTGGTGTCGGTGGTGGCGGCGCAGGCCGACTGGAGCCGGCCCGTGGCCAGCCTGGTCCTTGGCCTGGTGGTGGTGCGAATGATCGCCAAGGTGGCCGGCGTGTCGCTGGGCAATGCCGGCAGCGGCACCAGCTGGCGCCAGGGCCTGTGGGTCGGCTGCGCCATGTCGCCGATGTCGTCGGTGGCCTTGCTGCTGGTGTCGCAGTACGTGGCCGCTTCGTCGTCCATCGGCGGCCAGGTGGCCGTCATCGCCCTGCCCGCCATCCTGCTGATGGAAATGCTGGGTGCCGTGCTGGCCACGGTCGCCCTTTACCGCGCCGGCGAATGCTCGCGGCCCTGGTCTCCCGTCGTGCGCGGCGCTTCAACCGGACCTGTCCATGAGTCTTGAACCCTTCCAGAAGTCAAGCGCCCTGTCCCTGGGCGTCGAGCTTGAAATGCAGCTCGTGAACACCCACGACTACGACCTGGCGCCCTACGCCGAGGACATGCTGCGGCTGATGAGCAAGATTGCGCTGCCCGGCGCGGTGGTGCCCGAGATGACGTCGAGCATGATCGAGGTCTCGACCGGCATCTGCCACTCGTCCGCCGAGGTGCTGGGCCAGCTGACGCAGATCCGCGATGCGCTGGTCAAAAGCGCCGACAAGCTCAACATCGCGGTGGTCGGCGGCGGCACCCATCCGTTCCAGCAGTGGCACGAGCGCCGCATCTACGACAAGCCGCGCTTTCGCGAACTGTCCGAGCTGTACGGCTACCTGTCCAAGCAGTTCACCATCTTCGGCCAGCATGTGCACATCGGCTGCCCCGACGCCGACACCGCGCTGCTCACGCTGCACCGCATGTCGCGCTACATTCCGCATTTCATCGCCTTGTCGGCTTCCAGCCCGTATGTTCAGGGCCAGGACACGGCCTTCGACTCGGCGCGGCTGAACTCGGTGTTTGCCTTTCCGCTGTCGGGCCGCGCGCCGTTCGCGCTGACCTGGGACGAGTTCACGGTGTACTTCAACAAGATGGCGCACACCGGCGTGGTCAAGAGCATGAAGGATTTCTACTGGGACATCCGGCCCAAGCCGGAGTTCGGCACGATTGAAATCCGCGTCTTCGACACGCCGCTGACCATCGAGCGCGCCACCGCGCTGGCCGGCTATGTGCAGTCGCTGGGTTCGTGGTTCATGAACGACCAGCCCTTCATGCCGACCGAGGACGACTACCTGGTCTATACCTACAACCGTTTCCAGGCCTGCCGTTTTGGCCTGGACGCGGTGTATGTCGATCCGGCCACCGGCGGCCACATGCCGCTGCGCGAACACATCCTGATGACCATGGCGCAGATCGAGCGCCATGCGCACCGGCTGGACGCCAGCGCCTCCATCCACCTGCTGCGCACCAGCGTCGAGCGCAACGACAACGACGCCCGCTGGCTGCGCGAGCGCCAGGGCGAGGAACGCCTGCTGGCCGAAGTCATCCGCCAGGCAGCGGACCGCTTCCGGGGTGGCGTGGACCATGAGCCGGGTGGATTTTCGTAGCGGCGCAGGGATTTTCGGCCTGCGTGGGTTGGCGCCACTGGCGCTATGCTTGCCGCCATGGGTGAATTTGACTTGATCGCGCGCTATTTCACGCGCCCCGCCACGCGCGCCGTACTCGGCGTGGGCGACGACTGCGCGCTGCTGCAGCCCGCGCCGGGAACGCAGCTGGCCATTTCCAGCGACATGCTGGTCGAGGGCCGGCATTTTTTCGCCGATGTCGATCCGGCCGCGCTGGGCCACAAGGCGCTGGCCGTCAACCTGAGCGACCTGGCCGCCTGCGGCGCGACGCCGCTGGCCTTCACGCTGGCGCTGGCCCTGCCCCGGGTGGACGAGCCCTGGCTGGAAGCGTTTTCGCGCGGGCTGCTCGCGCTGGCCGACGCCCACGGCTGCGAACTCGTCGGCGGCGACACCACGCAGGGGCCGCTGAACATCTGCATCACCGTGTTCGGCGAAGTGCCGGTGGTCAACGGCAAGAGCCAGGCGCTGCTGCGCTCGGGCGCCAGGGCCGGCGACGACATCTATGTCAGCGGCACGCTGGGCGATGCGCGGCTGGCACTCGAAGCGCTGCGCGGCGGCATTGCTCTGCCCGCCGACCTGCTGGCGCAAGCCAGGGGGCGGCTGGAGCGGCCCACGCCGCGCATCGCGCTGGGCCAGGCGCTGCGCGGCGTGGCCTCGGCGGCGCTCGACATCAGCGACGGCCTGCTGGGCGACCTGCGGCACATCCTGAAGGCCTCGGGCGCTGGCGCGACGCTGGACACCTCGATTGCTATTGAATTAATAGCTTCTCGTGCCCATCCGGCGTGCGCAAAAGGCCTTATTTCCTTAAAAAACCAGCTCGACTACGTGCTCGCCGGCGGCGACGACTACGAACTGGCCTTTACCGCGCCGGTTTCGGCCCGCGAAGCCGTGCTGGCCGCCGCGCGTCAGGCCGGCACGCCCGTCACCCGCATCGGCCGCATCGACGCCGAACCCGGCCTGCGGCTGCTCGATGCGCGGGGCCAGCGCCTGACCGGCGATTTTTCTTCCTTTGACCACTTTGCCTGACCTACCCGCATGACCGAAGCCCTCGCCTCGCCCTCGCCCGCCGGCCCCATTCGGCCCACGGCCAAATTCCTGCTGGCGCATCCGGCGCATTTTGTCGCCCTGGGCTTTGGCTCGGGCCTGAGCCCCTTCGCGCCCGGAACCGCCGGCACGCTGTGGGCCTGGCTGTCGTTCATGCTGCTGCAGCGCTGGCTGACGCCTGGCGGCATCGGCTGGCTGATCGCGCTGTCGATTCCCGTGGGCTGGTGGGTCTGCACCGTCACCGCGCGCAACATGCGGGTGCTCGATCCGGGCAGCATTGTCTGGGATGAAATCGTCGCCTTCTGGGCGGTGCTGTGGCTGGTCATGCCGGCCGGCCTGCTGGGACAGGCCATCGCGTTCACCCTGTTTCGCTACTTCGATGCCGCCAAGCCCGGCCCGGTCGGCTGGGCCGACCGGCTCTCGCACGGGGTTGATCCGGCCAGCGACCGGCATGCCTGGAGCATCGCTGGCTTTGGCATCATGTTCGATGACCTGGTGGCCGCCGGCTGCACGCTGCTGGTGATCGCCCTCTGGAGGTTCTTCGCATGACCGACTCGCTATCAAAAACAGAGCTGTCCGCGCTTACCCCACCTGCGCAAACGGCCAATTTAGCCATTATTTTGCAAGAAAAAGGCTGGTTCATGGCCACGGCCGAAAGCTGCACCGGCGGGATGATCGCCGCCGCCTGCACCGACCTGGCCGGCTCCAGCAACTGGTTTGAACGCGGCTTTGTCACCTATTCGAATGAAGCCAAGACCGAAATGCTGGGCGTCGCCGCCGGATTGATAGCCCGGCATGGCGCGGTCAGCGAGGAAGTGGCGCGCGCCATGGCGCAGGGCGCGCTGACCCGTTCGCACGCGCAGGCAGCGGTGGCCGTCACCGGCGTGGCGGGTCCAACCGGCGGCAGCGCGGACAAGCCGGTCGGCACGGTGTGGTTCGGCTGGGCGACGCCGGCGGGCGTCGTCAGCGAACTGCGGCATTTCGACGGCGACCGCGCCAGCGTGCGACTGGCCACGGTGGGGCATGCGCTCGGGCGGCTGGTGGAACTGCTGGCCGCCAAGCCCTGAGGCCGGCGCTCTACTCGAACGCCGTCACGCTCACGCCGTGCTGCGCTGAAAACGCCTTCAGGATGCCGGCGATCCGCGCGTCATCCAGCGTCGTCGTGAGTTCGACCAGCTTGTTGCCCGGGCCTTTGTGGCTGTCGCTGACCGCGACCGTGGCCGCGCTGTCCTGCGCCGCCAGCAGCGCTTTCAGGGTGGATTCGAGCGCGCCCATCACGGCATCGCGCTGGGGCTGGGTCCGGTCCGAATCGGCCAGGTACTGCACGTCAAAGGCAAAGTGGGTTTTCATCGGCATGGCATTCAACGCGCGTTGCCCAGCGTGGCCGACAGCGTGATCTCTGGAACGCTGGCCAGCGCTTTTGACAGCGGACAGGCTTTTTTCGCGCCCTCGGCGATTTCCTGGAACTTCGCCTCGTCGATGCCAGGCACCACGGCCTTGAGCGTCAGCGCGATGCGGTCGATCAGGAAACCGTCGCCGTGCGGCACCAGGCGGACCCGCGCCTGGGTATCGACCGACTCGGTGGCAAAGCCGGCCTTGTCGCAGGCAAATGAAAACGCCATGGTGAAGCAGGCCGCGTGCGCCGCGCCCAGCAGTTCCTCGGGGTTGGTGCCGCGCCGGTCGTCTTCAAAGCGGCTGCCGAAGCCGTAGGGATAGGCCTGGAGCGCGTCGGTTTCGGTACTGATCTGGCCCTGGCCTTTTTTGCCCTGGCCTTGCCAATGGACGGATGCGGATTTTTCAGTCATGTGACAGCTTTCAAAACAGATTGGGGTTGCAGGAAAAGGCGCCGCAAGGCGCCCGGTCCAAGCAGTTTGCCCGCTCAGGCCCGGCTGCGGCGTCAGACAAGACCGCAAATGACGCGCCTACGCGTCGCCCTCCAGGCCCAGGTTTTTCATCAGCCAGAGCATGCGCGCCAGTTCGGGCCTGAGCTGCGCGCGCGCCTCGGCGTCCAGCCCGGCCAGGCTGGCCGGCAGGCTCAGGGCGCGCGGCGAGATGGGCGGGCCTTTTCGGGCGAACACGATGCTGTTGCTCTGTTCAGCCGTGATGATTTCGACCGCATTGCCGCTGAAGCTGCGGCTGATGCGCGCCAGCAGCAGCGGGTAGTCGGGGTGCTCGTAGTGCAGGTTGACCGCCAGCACGCCGCCGGCCGGCAGCGCGGCGAAACAGTCGTCGTAAAAGCGCTGGGTGCACAGCGCGGCGGGCTGGCCCTCGTGGTCAAAGCCATCGACCAGCAGCACGTCGAACCGTGGCGATTCGGTGTGCAGGTACATCGCGCCATCGGCGGCAATCACCTGGAAGCGCTCGCCGTCGTCGGGCACCTGGAAGTCATGGCGCAGCGCCAGCACATAGGGGTTGATCTCCAGCACCGTCATGCGGCTGGCCGGCAGGAAGCGGTGACAGAACTTGGCAATCGAGCCGCCGCCCAGGCCGATCATGCCGATGTGCGCGGGTGCCGGGTCGAACAGCAAAAAGCCCATCATGGTGCGGGTGTAGTCCACCTCCAGCCGCCAGGGGCTGTGCGTGAGCATGCGGCTTTGCAGCTCGCCCCGGGTGAAATGCAGCGACTTCGACGCGCCGTCGTCGAGCACGAAAGGCTTGACATACTGCAGCGACCGGAAATCGCCCGGCAGCGCCGGCTTATCGGGCATGCGGGGAAAGCAGGAAATTCAACGGCATCAGGTTCTTCTCTTCTCAGGCGGTCAGGCGTCCAGGTCGGCAGGCAGGCCGCTGATTATCGGCCCGCGCCACAAGCCCGGGCTACCAACCCCGGCCGGAAACTCCAGGATTCGCTCGTAGGCCAGCAGGCTGGCCTGGTAGCAGTGGCAACTGATGCGCTCCAGGCCGGCCTCGTCGCGCAGCATCATGTAGCCATGGCTGTAGCTGACCAGGCCGCGCTGCTCGAAGGCGCTGGCGGCCCGGCTCACGCTTTCGCGCCGCACGCCCAGCATGAAGGCCAGCGCCTGGTGGGTCAGGAACAGCTCGCTCGAATGCGACAGGTCGCGCGTCATCAGCAGCCAGCGCGCCAGGCGCTGCAGGAGCGTGTGGTGGCTGACGCAGACCAGCTGCCGGGCCAGATGCGTCTGGAACACAGCGGCATAGCGGCTCAGCACGTCGCGCAGAAAGGGGTCGTCAAGCAGCCGCGACTCCAGCGCGCCGCGAGGGATGCGAAAGGCCCGGCCCGCGCCCTGGACCGCGCCGGTGAACGCGGACGTGGCGACCCTGAGCACCAGCGACGTGTGCAACATGCCTTCGTTGCCCACCATCGCGACCTGGACATCGGGCGCATCGTCCGAGGGCATGACGACACAGACAAAGCTGTCCAGCGGGAACCAGGCGTAGTCCAGCGGCCGGCCCGCCTGGCTCAGCACCTGCCGGTGCCTGAGTTCGACCAGCTCGCAATGCGCCAGCAGCAAGGCGCGTTCTGGCGCTGGCAGCGCCGAGATCAGCCGGTTGGCCAGGGAGAGGTCTTTCCCGACCGCCATTGGATGCCTTCGTGAAGCTTGTTTAAAAAAAGGAATGTCCGCCTAGGGCCGGGCTTTCAGTTCAAACCGCCGTCCATCGGCCGCCTGGCACTGCCCGCTGACTTGGGGAAACCCGGTGGCCAGCTGGCACTGCAGCACCTTGGCGCTGCTGGCGAACAAAAACGCGCGCCCCCACGCGCCGGTATTGGCCGTGCCCGGAGCAAGCGCGCCGGCATCTTCGGCCCGGGCGGCGTAATGGCCCCGGTACATCAGGCCCTCAATCTCGACGGAAACGGCTTCATCCGGCAGGCTGTACCGGCCCAGGTAGGTGCGGCCATCGGTCACGAAAGCGACCGCGCCCGCGCTGCCTGCCGGCTGCGCCAAAGCGGCGGCGCCGAGGCCAAAAACCGCAAGCGCCATGCAGCGAACGAGGGCCTGGATGGGTTTTTTCATGCGCTTCCCCACAGTTGAGCGTCACATTCATCGAAGACAAATCGGCATTTCTACGCCTTTCCAGGGACATCGACATGCGATTTATCAAGACGCCCAACAAATGGTAAACAAAAGTTATTTCCCGTTTACGCGTGGTTACCCATCTCTTGCATCCGTAACTCTTTAGTTTTCACTCGAAGGCTTTCAAAAACTCACAACAGCCATTTTTAGTTACAACAGGTTTTTGGCTTGCACTCCCTTGCATTCAGCGCAAACCGTCGAAGGGCTGGGTAACCATTCCCCTGCAGCCCTCGCAGGCAAAGCCCCCACGGGGGGAAGGGCTGAAAAACATGGCCCAAAAAACCACTCCAGCTGGCACGACCGGTTGCAGGCACGCCAGGCTTTGCCCGCCAGTCCATTGATTCAAAACGCCCCTAACCGCCTAACTCATCAGTAGCGGCTTTTCAAAAAACTGTGTTCCCGCGCACATCCGTTTGTTCAGGAACAAGCCGGTTTGACACTCCGCCCCGGAGTTGCGGGAAAGACTTTTTCCCCCTGCTTTTGCGTTTTCACTTCACCAGATAGTCAGCTCGACCTGCGGCCCTCGCCGGCATGGCGGCTCTTTTTACATTTCTACACGGGAAACCCGGTCATGCAACGTCGCAATTTTTTCATCCAGTCATCGGCCATCACCTTGGGCGCCACTATGCTCGGGGGCGTGAGCAACAGCATGGCGCAAAGCACGCGAAAGCGCGGCACCACGACGACAACCACGACGCCGCCCGCCACGACCGGCCCGATCAACGCGGTGGCGGCGATTCAGGCGCTGCGCATCCCCTCCGGTCCCTACACCGGGGGCTACGAGATCGCTCCCAATGGCCTCATGAACTGGTACTTTGCCAACCTCGGCCTGATTTCCGTGGTGCAGTACCTCGACGCCGCCGCGCTGGACAGCCACATCCGCGTCTACCTGGACCTGTACCTCAGCAAGCTGGAGTCCAACCTGTCGATCCAGGACGTGCATTTCCCGTTTGGACGCGCCAACCCGAGCCGTTTCACGCTGGCGCTGGCCGACTCCGACGACTCCTATGTGGCCACCCTGCTGAGCCTGGCCGTGCGCTACCTGCGGGCCAGCCAGAACTGGGCCTGGTGGGACAAGAACAAGGTCATGCTCAAGAACATGACGAACAAGAACATCATTGCGTCCATCAAGCCCAGCGGCCTGACCAGCGTGTTCCAGTCGCCCCGCAGCCAGACCAACAACGCCGGCTACCTGATGGACAACGCCGAAGTCTATCGGGGCCTGCGCGACTTTGCCGCCATGCTCCGGGAGCGCGGCGACACGGCCGATGCCACGTATTACGACCAGTTCGCCGTCAAGATGGCCGCCGGCATGGCCGGGCTGTTCAGCGCCAGCACCAGCGCCTTCAGGATGGCCGACCTCTCGACGCGGACCGAAACCTCGTTTTACCCCGGCACCACCTGCCAGGTGTTCCCGCAGGCGTTTGGCGTGGCGGAACTGTCGGGTTACTACGACCGGGCCTGGACGTTTTTCAATGGCAACACGCCCGGCTGGGAAACCGGCAAGCTCGATCCCTATCCCTGGGCCGTGCTGGGCCTGGCCGCCGCCAAGCGCGGCCAGACCGCGCTGGCCAATGCGCAGCTGGCATCCATGGACAAGACCTTTTCAGTCAACCGGGCGCTGGTCACGATCAATGAACTCGGGTTCTACCAGCGCACCCGCAGCCTGCTGACGGGCCGGAGCGACATCTAAGCCTAAGCCAGCGGACTTCAGGAATGACGCTTTCACTTTCAGCGCTGCATCCGCCAACGCGCGCTCATCAATGGCTGTCGCGCTCGGTCGCGGGACTGCTGTGGGCCGTGGCCGCCGCCAGCACGGCCTACTGGGGGTCGCGCATCGCCAGCGCGGGCGCCACGGTCGCCGTCCATCAAGCGCCCAGGCAGGCACTGGACACCCAGGCCCCCGCGCATCAGGCGGCGCTGGCCCGTGCGCTTGGCGCATCGCCCCCTGCGGCCGGTGCGCCCGAAGCCGGGGCCGCACAGCGATTTGCCCTGCTGGGGGTGATTGCCAGCGGGACAGGCCAGGGGGCCGCGCTGATTTCGGTCGATGGCGAGCCGGCCCAGCCCCTGGCCGTGGGCGCGCGGATCGCGTCCGCTTATGTGCTGCAGGCGGTGGGCCGGCGTGACGCCGTGCTGCTGGACAGCGCAGCGCAGCCGGCGCGGATCAGGCTGACGCTTCCCGATCCGGACGCGGCCCCTGCCGATGCGCAGCCGGCGGCAACCGCAGTTCGTGCTCCTGCACAGACCGCCGACGCCGTGGCCGCAGCGCCTGCCGAGCCTGCGGCGGTCACTGCGGTGGACGGGCCTCCCGTAGCGCCTGCCCCACCGCCCCGGCCCAGCACGGAGCCAGCGGCGCGGCAGGATGCAAGATACGCGTCCCCGGGGCGCTAGCGCCGGCCTGAATCACGCGCGCCCGGCACGGCAGCCGGCGCGCGCTTGCAATGCCGGTGGTTTCGCCTCAGACTGGCAGGCCCGCCACCCCATCGCCGGAGCCCGCCATGATCCCTTTCAGCCCCGAAGAATTCAAGGATGCCACGCGCCAGGCGTGGAACCAGTCAGCCAGCGGCTGGAACCGCCAGACGCCGGCCGTCCACGACTGGCTCATGGCGGCCACGGCCGACATGCTGGATGCGGCGCGCATCACCACCGGCATGCGGGTGCTCGACATGGCCGCCGGCACGGGCGACCAGACGCTGGACATCGCCCGGCGCGTCGGACCCGGCGGTCATGTGCTGGCCACCGACATTTCCGAAGCCATGCTGCGCTTCGCCCATGACAACGCGCAGCAGGCCGGCTTGCGACAGGTTGAGACGCGGGTGTCCGACGCCGAAGACCTGGACGTGGAAGTTGCCAGCTTTGATGCCGCCGTGTGCCGGCTGGGCCTGATGTTCTGCCCGGACCCGGTGCAGGCGCTGCGCCAGATGCACCATGCGCTCAAGCCCGGCGGGCATGCGGCCGCGCTGGTGTTCTCGGAGCCGCAGCGCAACCCGTGCATCGGCATCCTGATGGCAACCGCCCTGCGTCATGCCGGCCTGGGGCCGCGCGACCCGTTCCAGCCCGGCGGCCTGCTGAGCCTGGGCAAGCCGGGGCTGCTGGAGTTCTGTTTCGGCCAGGCCGGATTTGCCAAGGTGACCGCGACCCGGGTCTATGCGCCGTTCCAACTGCCCTCGGCCCGCGATTACCTGGACTTCGTGCGCGCGTCGGCCTCGCCGATTGTGCAACTGCTGGGCCAACTGGAGCCCGAAGCCCAGGAGGCCGCGTGGGCCGACATGGAAGAGCAGCTCGATGTATTTCAGCTGCCCGAGGGCTGGGAAGGGCCGAATGAATTGCTGCTGGTGGCGGGGATCAAACCGGCGGCCTGACGAGTCATGTTTTCAGCATGAAAAATGCCTTTTGCGCTTGCTGAACGAGCGAATTCAGCTATTAATTTCATAGTGAATGAGGGTTTTTGGACCCGACACCTTCCCAAGACAAACGTGACGCCCCACAAACCCTCACGCCATCAATTTCAGCCCCGGCGGCAGCGACTCGCCCAGCATGCGGCGCTCGGTAGCCGCGTCGAGTTCCACCTTTTTTTCCACCATGGCAACCCAGGCCGCAGGCGCGTGGATGGCCCTGAGCCGCGCCATGAGCTGCTCGCGCAGGGCCAGCGGCAAGTCCCGGGCGCGGTCGTCGGTCACGCGCGCCAGGTTGACGGCGGCGAAGGCGGCGGCCTCGATGCGCTTCCAGTCGAGCGCCAGCAGGCTTTCAACCCAAGCCGCCGCCGTCTCGGGCGGAACCACGTCATGCGGGCTGCCGTGGAAGGGCTCGCGCGCGCCGATGCGGCCCAGCGCCCATAGATACAGGCTGTCGTCGCCGCTGCCGTCATGGCCCGCGCGCTGGCCCGGCGGCGGCGCTGCGGTGGATTTTTGCAGCCGGCCGAGCAGCCATTCGCCGATCTCGGTCTTGTAGGCGGCCGGGATGCGCTCCAGCGAAGCGCCCAGGCGCAGCATGTCGCCCAAACTGCCCTTGACCGGCTTGGCGCCCTCGAACCCGTCGGCGCCCTCTTCGCTGATCTGCAGGTTGAAGGCGAAGTCATCGAGCAGGCGCAGCTGTGAGGGCACGTCCAGCCCGCCGGCCACGCGCCGCCACAGCGTCCACCATTCGGCGCCCACCTGCTTGTCATTGACATGCTGCACGCCGGGCGCAAACAAGGTCCAGAGCTGCTGCACCCGCCAGGCGTCGAGCGCATCGCCAAAGCCCGGGCGCAGGCCGTAACCGGCCAGATTCAGCCAGACCCGTTCATGCTCGGCGCTGCGCCGCCGCCCGCGCGCGCGCTGCCACAAGGCATCGAACAGCTGGCGCAGCACCGGCGTGGTCCATTGCGCGCGGTCGCCGAGCAGGCGCTCCAGCTGCGCGCGCAGCTGCGTCACGTCCTTGGGGCTGACCTGCTGCTTGTTGGTGCCAAAAATGCGGTCGATCTGGCTGATGGCGTCCGTCATGCGGGCGGCCAGCCGGCGGTCTTCGGGGCTGCGCGGGCCGGCGGCGTCGGCATCGGGCTGGCGCAGGGCAAATGCCAGCAGCCAGCGCTGGCCGGCATCCAGCAGGCTGACGCAGTGCAGCTCCAGTGTGCCAACCTCGGTCAGCGAGGTGGCCAGTTGCACCGGGATGTCCTGCCGGCTCGGCGCTGGCTGGCCGCTGGCCGCAGCGCCAGGCGCGGCCTGCAGCACCATCACGAGGGGCGGCAGGCGCACCAGCGCGTCCTCGTTCAGCGTGACCAGTTCACCGAGCCGGGACGGCGCCTGGCCGGCCTCGTCGGCCACCGCGCTGAACAGCTGGAAGCGCACCGGCTGGCCGACGCGCAGGGAAAAGCTGCGGTCTTTCAGCAGCATTTCCTGGCCCGGTTCGCTGCCGCGCGGCAGGATGCAGATGCCGCGTGCCTTCGCCGAGCCTCTTGAATCATCGAGGCGCAAAAAGTAGCTGCGCGCCGAGCCGCCGCCGATGCGCGGCGCCTGGCCCTTTTGCGACAAGGCGTAAGCCACCGCGCCGCGCGCCACGGCCACGTCGGGGTTGTCGTTGTGCAGCAGGCGCAACGGCTCGCCGCGCCAGCCGCCCAGCGTCTGCGCCAGCCGCCGGACCAGCGCGTCGGCGCGAAACACGCCGCCATTGAGCAGCAGAGCAGCGGGCATCTGCGGCCCGTGCTGGCGCAAAAAGTCGGCGATGTGGCGGGTGATGGCCGCGTCGCGCGCATACGGCAGGCCGAAGGCGACGATGCCGCTGCGCGCCTGCTGCACCTGCGCGCCGGCATCCACCTGCGGGAAAAAACCGTCAACGATGAGACGCTCGACCTCTTCGCGCGCCAGCATCACCGAGCGGCTGCCGCCAATCAGCCGGGCGCCGCCGCCCAGCAGCGTGACCGGCGCCTGTTCGGGCGCGTCGGCGGCCAGCAGCAGTTCCTTGGCGGCGCGGCAGCGGTCCATCAGCTGCGCCAGCCGGCTGGCCGACAGCGGCGCGGCAGGCGCACCCGCCGTGCCGCCCATGCGGGATTCGACCGCATGCGCCAGCGCCAGGTCCATGTTGTCGCCGCCCAGCATCAGGTGGTTGCCCACGCCGATGCGGGTCAGTTGCGGCTGGCCACCGGCCCATTCGACCTCGATCAGGCTGAGGTCGGTGGTGCCGCCGCCGACATCGCAGACCAGCACGCGCCGGGTTTGTCCCAGCGCCCCGGCCAACTGGTGGCGGTGGCGCAGCAGCCAGTCGTAGAACACCGCCTGCGGCTCTTCGAGCAGGCGCAGCCTGGGCAGGCCGGCCAGGCGCGCGGCGCTCAGCGTCAGCGCGCGGGCGCCTTCGTCGAAGGACGCCGGCACGGTCAGCACCAGTTCCTGCCGCTCCAGCGGGCTGTTCGGAAAGCGCGCGTTCCAGGCCTGCCGGACATAGCGCAGGTAGCTGGCGCTGGCCTCGACGGGCGAGACTTTGGCCACATCGTCAGGCGCGCCCCAGGGCAGGATGGGCGCGAGCCGGTCCACCGCCGCATGCGACAGCCAGCTTTTGGCGCTGGCCACCAGCCGGCCCGGCACCTGCGCGCCCAGCTTGCGCGCCAGCTCGCCGAACACCACGGTCGCCGGGCCGGATTCAGGCTCCGCAGGCCAGGGCAATTGCAGCGCGGCCGGATCCAGTTCGCCCGGTGCCGCGTGGTAGCGCACCGAAGGCAGCAGCGGCCGCGCGGCGACTTCACCGGGCGCGACCAGTTGCTCGATGTCGAACAGGCGGATGTCGGCCGGCCCGGCCGGCCCGCCCTGCCCCGACGCCAGCGGCGCATAGGCGACGACGGTGTGGGTGGTGCCCAGGTCGATGCCGACGATGTAGTGGCTCATCAGGGTTTGGCGCTTCAATTCAATCTTCAGGTTGTCAGTCAATGCTCAACTCACCCCGTCCCCGCGTGACCCCTTCCCCCGCTGGGGGAAGGAGCAATACGGGGATTCAGGCCTCCAGGCTGTTCGCGCGCACGTCGAACTCCACCTTCCAGCGCTCGCCGCCCTGCGTGGCGACGGCGGTCAGCTCCAGCGTGCCGGTGTCGGTGGCTACCGCGCGCAGCCTGACCTGCACGACTTCGCCGGCCTGCCGGCCTTCGGCGGGCAAGGTCGCCTGGATTTCGCCCAGTTCCTGCAGCTCGTCGGGCTGCCAGAAGTCGAGCAGCGTGCCCAGCTGGTCCTGGCGCCGCACCGACGAGCCGAAAAAGCGCAGGTGCATGGCCTCGCCCACGACCAGGCCGAATTCCTGCGTCTGCAGGTCGGCCTCGATGCCTTCCTCCATGCCGAACGGCGCAATGCACAGCGCCTGGATCGGCGGCTCGAAGCCCGGAATGGCGGGCATCGACGACTCGACCGCCACGTAGTAGGCGCGCGCCGTGCCGCCCCGGATGCGCACGCCCTGGCCGCGCCGCACATAGCCGTAATACGCCGCGCCGCGCGCCACCGCCAGGTCCATGTCGGCGCCGCTCAACGCCCGGGCCGGCGCGGCCTGCTCGGCGGCCAGCCAGCCGTTCAGCGTCGCCAGCGTGCGCTCGGCCAGGATGTCGGACTTGAAGACGCCGCCGTTGAACAGCACCGCAGTCGGATGCAGAAAGCTGGCGCCCGCATCGACCTTGCCGGCAAAGCCTTCGAGTTCGGCGGTGGCCCCGGCCTGGCGGCCCAGCAGCGCGGCCAGGTGCCGGGTCACGCCGGCGTCCTGCGCGTAAGGCAGGCCCAGCTGCGTCAGGCCGCCCCGGGCGCGGTTCACCGGGCGGGTTGCCGCCTCCACCTCGGGGAAAAAGCCTTCGAGCAGCGCGCTGCGCACTTCGTCCTGGGTCAGCTCGGTGCGCACCGAGCCGCCGATCAGTTTGGAGCCCCGGCTCGGAACGACGATGGGCTGCGCCTGCAGGCTGGCGTCGCTCAGCAGGCTTTCCTTGGCGCTGCGGCAGGCGTAGGTCAGCGCGCGCATCTGCCACGGGTCGAGCTGCTTGCCCTCGCTAGAGAGCTTGCGCGCCACGACGTGCGCCAGCATCAGGTCCATGTTGTCGCCGCCCAGCAAAATGTGGTCGCCCACGGCCACGCGGTGCAATTCGAGGTTGCCTTCGCGCTCCAGCACGGCAATCAGCGAGAAGTCGCTGGTGCCGCCGCCCACGTCGATCACCAGGATGATCTCGCCCGGCTTGACGTCCTTGCGCCACTTGCCGGCGCTGGCCTGAATCCAGTTGTAGAGCGCGGCCTGCGGTTCCTCCAGCAAGGTCAGCGAGGTGTAGCCGGCAGCGCGGGCGGCCTCGGCGGTCAGCTCGCGCGCGGCCGGGTCGAACGACGCCGGAATCGTGACGGTCACGTCCTGCCGGTCGAACGGCGCCTCGGGGTGCGCGTGGTCCCAGGCCTGGCGCAGGTGCGCCAGATAGCGGGTCGAGGCTTCCAGCGGCGAGACGCGCGCCACTTCGGGCGGCGCATCGTTGGGCAGGATGGCCGCGCGCCGGTCCACGCCGGGGTGGCAGAGCCAGCTCTTGGCGCTCGACACCAGGCGGATCGGCGTCTGCGCGCCACGCGTGCGCGCCATTTCGCCGACGGCGAAGTCCTGCTCGCCATTCCACGGCAGCGCCAGGTCGCCTGCGGCGAGTTCGCTTTCATGCGGCAGGTAGAGGAAGGACGGCAGCAAAGCCAGGCTCTCGACGCTGCCCGGCGCGCTCAGCTGCGGGATGTCGAGCACGCCGTAGCTGGTCTTTTCGCCATCGCTGGCGCCGATATCGACATAGGCCAGCGCGCAGTGCGTGGTGCCCAGGTCGATGCCGATGGAAAACTGCGGCTCGCCCGCAGCGGTTTCGGTGCCTGCGGCGCTGGCGGCCTGTGCGGCCTTGGTGGTTTTGGCGGCGTTCACAGTTCCACCTCGGCCTGGGCCAGCACGGTGGCGTCATGGGCGGCGCCCAGCTTGGGCAATTTGACTTCGGTGGCACGCCAGCCCCGGTGGCTCAAGGCGCCCTTGAACGGTGCCTGGCCGACCACGTTGCCGGTCAGGCGGATGGCCCGGGCGTCAAACCCGTCATTCAGCGTGATGCGGCTGCCCTCGGCTTCGGGGCGCACCGGCGCCAGGGTGAAATGCTCGCGCAGCACCTTGGCGCAGCCTTCGTGCACCAGCCGCGCCGGGCCGCCGATCTCGGCGTCGCTGTAGCCGCTCAGGTCTTCCTGGACGAAGTCGATCAGGCGCGCGTCGCGCTGCAGCAGCGCCAGCAGTTGCAGCGCGGCGTCGGGCGTGGCCTGTTTCAAAGGCGCGGGCGCAGCGGCAACGGGCGCCGGCGTGGGCGCGGCGGGTGCGGCAGCCTCTCGCAGGCCAAGCACACGGCTGGCGTAAACAGGATCGGACAGGCTGCTGAAAAAAGCGCCAAAGGCGATGGGAATGCGCCTGAAAAATGAAGGATTCGCGTCTGGCGTTGATGGGGTCATTAAGGGCTCCTGATTACGCCGGCTTGCGGCCGAACATGGGTGGATTGGACGGGAAGCGGATCACAAAAAACGGCCGGGACGACACGCCTGCGGCATGGCACCGGGCGCGTCGCCGGCAGCGTTATTTTCCAAGGATGAGCATCAAATGCTGCCCGTTTGTGAAATTCCCGGTTGCAAGCGTCTATTGTCTCCACAAAAAAACACCTGATGAGCAGGCTGTTCACTATTTTCAAGCATAAAAAAGGCCTTTTGCGCTTATGTGGTGAGCGCCACCAGCTACTTAATTCATAGCAAATTGCGCTGCCTTGCCCAGGCACGCTGGCCGCCAGGATGTTGAACGGCGCCAGCGCCGCGTGTCGCCATGCGAAGGCCCAAGTCGCCGGACTCGTTACACCGCGTGACTGGAAGTTACAGTGATTACCCTCGTTGCGTGCGCTGATTGAACGCTTTTCCGTGGCGACGGCTTGACGGCGCCCGCCAGCCCCCTATAGTCCGGCTCCAGCCTCCGGACAAGGCGGTATCTGGCCCCGTTGTTCCGGTCAATGTGTTTCACCTTCAATGTTCAGGAGCCGCCCATGCATTCCAAATTCGCTCTTAAATTCATAGCTGCCTGTGCAATAGCAGCAAGCGCAACAGCCGGTTTTGCGCAAGAAATGATCAAGATCGCCAACATTGTCGAGCTGTCCGGCAGCGGCGCCACCGCCGGCACCAACTTCAAGAACGGCATCGAGCTGGCGGTCAAGGAAATCAACGCCTCGGGCGGCATCCTGGGCAAGCAGATCCAGACCACGACCAGCGACACCCAGAGCAATCCGGGCGTGGCCAAGGGCTTGACCCAAAAAGCCATCGACAACGATGTATTCGCCATTTTCGGCCCGGTGTTCTCCGGCTCCATCATGGTCAGCATGGCCGAGTCGCGCCGCGCCGAGGTGCCCAACTTCACCGGCGGCGAGGCGGCAGCCATCACCGAGCAGGGCAACCCGTATGTGTTTCGCACCAGCTTCACCCAGGCGACCGCCATGCCCAAGGTGGCGCGCTACATGAGCGACCAGGCCAAGCTGAAAACCATCGCTGTCATCTACGTCAACAACGACTTCGGCAAGGGCGGGCTGGACATGCTGAAAAAGGCACTCGAAGACTCGTCAACGCGCATCACCACCGCCATTTCCACCGATGCCGGCCAGGTGGATTTTTCGGCCGCAGTGCTCAAGGCCAAGCAGAGCAACGCCGAGGGCGTGTTTGTTTATTCGAATGAAGAGGAGTCGGCCCGCATCCTGCGCGAGCTGCGCAAGCAGGGCTGGACCAAGCCCATCATTGGCGAAACCACGCTGACCGGCCAGAAGGTCATCGAGCTGGCCGGCGACGCCGCCAACGGCGCGATTGCCCATGTCGGCCTGACCGTCAATGCCCCGGTGCCGGCGGTTCGCGCCTTCAGCGCCAAGTTCGAGAAGGAATACAGCTACGTGTCGGACCACAACGGCATGAAAGGCTATTCGGGCATTTACTTTTTGAAGGCGGCGATTGACAAGGTGGGCAAGCTCGACCGCAAGGCGGTGGCCGATGCGATGCACCACCTGAAAGTCAACAGCGACCGCTACCCCGGCGCGCTGATGTACACCGAATTCGACGGCAAGGGCGATCTGGACCGCATGAGCTTCATGGTCGAGGTGAAAAAAGGCAAGCAGGAAGTGATTGCCTTCGTGCCCCCGCTGGGCTTGCGCCGCAAGCCGGTGGCCGTTGCCGCAGCGCCTGCGCCTGCTCCTGACATCGCGGCGGCGGCGCAGCCGAAGAAAAAATAGCCCAGAGGCGAGCCGGGTCGGGGGTTGTGACCTGTCATGGCGCGGCATAAAAAAAACGGCATCCGAAGATGCCGTTTTTTTCGCGAACCTGCGGCATGCCGCAGGTCCGCATTCGCCGGTTTTTAGGCCTGCGCCGCGCTCAACACCGCATTGAAGGTTGCGCTCGGGCGCATCACGGCCTTGACTTTTTCCGCATCCAGCAGGTAGTAGCCGCCGATATCGACCGGCTTGCCCTGCACCTCCTTGAACTCGGCGACGATCTGCGCTTCGTTCTCGGCCAGCGATTTGGCCAGCGGGGCGAAACGTGCCTGCAGCGCCGCGTCTTGCGTCTGCTCGGCCAGGGCCTGCGCCCAGTACATCGCCAGGTAGAAATGGCTGCCCCGGTTGTCCAGCTCGCCGGTGCGGGTCTTGGGGCCCTTGTTGTTGTCCAGCAGCTTGCCGGTAGCGGCGTCCAGCGTTTTGGCCAGCAGCTTGGCCTGGTCGTTGCCGGTCTTGATGCCTAAATCTTCGAGCGACACGGCCAGCGCCAGGAACTCGCCCAGCGAGTCCCAGCGCAGGTGGTTTTCCTCGACCAGTTGCTGCACATGCTTGGGCGCCGAGCCGCCGGCGCCGGTTTCGTACATGCCGCCGCCGGCCATCAGGGGCACGATGGACAGCATCTTGGCGCTGGTGCCCAGCTCCATGATCGGGAACAGGTCGGTCAGGTAGTCGCGCAGGATGTTGCCGGTGGCGCTGATGGTGTCCTGGCCGCGCACCACGCGCTCCAGCGTGTAGCGCATGGCGCGCACCTGGCTCATGATCTGGATGTCCAGCCCGCTGGTGTTGTGCTCGTGCAGGTACATCTTGACCTTGGTGATCAGCTGGGCCTCGTGCGGACGGTAGGCGTCGAGCCAGAACACCACCGGCATGCCGGAGTTGCGGGCACGGTTCACTGCCAGCTTCACCCAGTCGCGGATGGCGGCGTCCTTGCACTGGCACATGCGCCAGATGTCGCCAGCTTCCACGTTCTGGCTCAGCAGCACTTCGCCAGTAGCAACGTCAGTGATGTTGGCGACGCCGTCTTCGCTGATCTCGAAGGTCTTGTCATGCGAGCCGTATTCCTCGGCCTGCTGGGCCATCAGGCCCACGTTGGGCACGGTGCCCATGGTCTTGGGATCGAAGGCACCATGCCACTTGCAGAAGTTGATGATCTCCTGGTAGATGCGGGCAAAGGTCGATTCGGGCATCACGGCCTTGACGTCCTTCAGGCGGCCGTCGGCGCCCCACATCTTGCCGCCGTTCCTGATCATCGCGGGCATGGAGGCATCGACGATCACGTCGTTGGGCGAATGGAAGTTGGTGATGCCCTTGGCCGAGTCCACCATGGCCAGCTCGGGGCGGTGCTCGTGGCAGGCGTGCAGGTCGCGCTTGATCTCGTCCTGCGTGCTCTGCGGCAGGGTGGAAATCTTGTCGTACAGGTTGGCCATGCCGTTGTTGACGTTCACGCCCAGCTCGTCGAACAGCTTGGCGTGCTTCTCGAAGGCGTCCTTGTAAAAGATTTTCACGCAGTGACCGAACACGATGGGGTGCGAGACCTTCATCATCGTGGCCTTGACGTGCAGCGAGAACATCACGCCGGTCTTGTAGGCGTCGTCGATTTCCTGCTCGTAGAAGTCCAGCAGTTCCTTCTTGCTCATGAACATGCTGTCGATGACCTCGCGGTCCAGCAGCTTGGTCAGGGGTTTGAGCACGATGGTCTTGCCGCTTTTCGTGATCAGTTCCATCTTGACGTCGCGCGCCTTGTCCAGCGTCATCGACTTTTCGCCGTGGTAGAAGTCGCCGTGGTGCATGTGCGAGACGTGCGAGCGCGACGCCTGGCTCCAGTCGGCCATCGAATGCGGATTCTTGCGCGCGTAGTTCTTCACGGCCAGCGGGGCGCGGCGGTCGGAGTTGCCTTCGCGCAGCACCGGGTTGACGGAGCTGCCGATGCAGCGGGCATAGCGCGCGCGAATCGCCTTGTCCTCGTCGCTCTTGGGGCTTTCGGGGTAGTCCGGAAGGTTGAAACCCTTGGACTGCAGTTCCTTGATGGCGCTGACCAGTTGCCCCTGCGAAGCGCTGATGTTGGGCAGCTTGATGATGTTGGTGTCGGGATCCTGCGTCAGGCGGCCGAGTTCGGCCAGCGTGTTGGGAACCTTCTGCGCGTCGCTCAGGAACTCGGGAAATTCGGCCAGCACCCGGGCCGCGACCGAGATGTCGCTCTCGGCGACTTCAATGCCGGCCGGCGCGGTGAAGGCGCGCACGACGGGCAGAAACGACCAGGTCGCCAGCAGCGGCGCCTCGTCGGTGAGCGTGTAGATGATTTTTGATTTTCCGGCAGTCATGGTGATCCTCTTGCTGTTTGGGGGTTGAGCTGGCTTGGCAATATAGGGGATGCCCCTGTCGTCAACCTGAACGGCGCGCCGGGCAAGCGCTGCCGGAAACGCCAAGTCATCTCGGAATGCGAAGTTTACTCCCGGCATATGCAATTTTTCAGGGGCTTGTCCCAAGGCTTGCGCGATATTGTGCTGGCCGCAAAAACGCAGGCGCGGCGGGTGGCCAGCACCCTGCGCAAGCCACGCTCCCTGGGGGATGACGGTGTAAAGCACGCCTGCCTCAGGCCTTCTCCATTTTGTATATCCTGTATATACTTTAACTTTCAAGGAGAAAACCCATGCTGACCCGAGTCTTCAAAAGCGGCAATTCGCTGGCTGTGCGTATTCCCAAGGAACTGGGCTTTGTTGACGCCGCGCAGGATGTGGAGATCGAGCGCGTGGGAAATACGCTGGTGCTGCGCCTGGTGGCGCAGGAAACCCTGGCCGACATTGGCGAGATCTTTGCCATGTTCAGCCCCAGCTTCATGGCGGAGGGACGCGAATTTCATGAAGAGCATGAGCGCGACTGGAGCGGCATGGGGCTGCCGGGCGCCAATGCAGCCGATAAAAAAACAGGAAGCTAGGCCATGCGCTACATGCTCGACACCAACATTTGCATCTACCTGACCAGGCACCACCCGCCGCAAGTGCTCAAACGGCTGGAAGCCCTGGCCCAAGGCAGCGCGGTGATGTCGGTGGTCACTTATGCCGAGTTGCGCGCCGGGCTGGAGATTCAAACGGCCAACCGTCAACAGGATGAACGTGTGCTCGCACTGCTGATAAGCCGGATTCCGGTGCTGCCATTCACCGCATCCGATGCCGAGAGTTTTGGCCGGCTTCGCGCCGCCGTGCGCGACCGCCGCCGCGACGCCATGGACCGCCTGATTGCCGCGCATGCGGTGAGCGTCGGTGTCACCCTCGTCACCAACAACGAGGCCGATTTCAACGGCTACCCTGGCCTGGTGGTCGAAAACTGGGCGCGCGCCGCTTGAACGCAAGCGCGCAACACCTCTTTCATGGCGAGCCGGAAAGCGAAAACGGCGCCCGAAGGCGCCGTTTTCGCTTTTTTTAGAACTAAACAGGCCTCTTGCGCATATCCAGCAAGCGCAAGCAGCTATTCAATCAATAGCAACCCGCGCGCCGCCACAATCAGGCCGTGCCAGCCTTGACCTTCAAACGCCACGCATGCAGCAGCGGCTCGGTGTAGCCGCTCGGCTGCTCCAGCCCCTTGAACACCAGGTCGCACGCCGCCTTGTACGCGGCCGACGTGTCGAAGTGCCCGGCCATGTTCTTGTACAGCGGGTCGCCCGCGTTCTGGCCATCGACCACGGCGGCCATGCGCTCGAAGGTTTCCTTGACCTGCGCTTCGGTCACCACGCCGTGGTGCAGCCAGTTGGCCATGTGCTGGCTGGAGATGCGCAGCGTGGCGCGGTCTTCCATCAGCGCGATGTTGTGGATGTCGGGCACTTTCGAGCAGCCCACGCCCTGGTCGATCCAGCGCACCACGTAGCCCAGGATGCCCTGCGCGTTGTTGTCGAGTTCCTGCTGCTTCTCGGCATCCGACCAGTTCGGCGTGGCGGTGACCGGGATTTGCAGCAGGCCGTTCAGGAGGTTGCCGCGCTCGGCGTTGGCGTCGATCTTTTCCAGCTCCTTTTGCACGTCGGACACCAGGACCTGGTGGTAATGCAGCGCGTGCAGCGTGGCCGCCGTCGGGCTGGGCACCCAGGCGGTGTTGGCGCCGGCTTTCGGGTGGCCGATTTTCTGCTCCAGCATGGCGGCCATCAGGTCGGGCATGGCCCACATGCCCTTGCCGATCTGCGCCTTGCCGCGCAGGCCGCAGGAGAGGCCGACAAGCACGTTGTTCTTCTCGTAAGCGGCAATCCAGGCGCTGGTCTTCATGTCGCCCTTGCGGATCATCGGGCCGGCCTGCATGGCGGTGTGCATCTCGTCGCCTGTGCGGTCCAAGAAACCGGTGTTGATGAAGGCCACGCGCGCTTCGGCTTCGGCGATGCAGGCTTTCAGGTTGACGCTGGTGCGGCGCTCCTCGTCCATGATGCCGAGCTTCACGGTGTTGGCGGGCAGGCCCAGCAGCGCTTCGACGCGGCCGAACAGCTCGGCGGCAAAGGCGACTTCGGCCGGGCCGTGCATCTTGGGCTTGACGATATAGACGCTGCCGGTGCGCGAGTTCTTGATGCCGGGCTGGCCCTGGCGCTTGAAGTCGTGGATGGCGATGGTGGTGGTGACGACCGCGTCCATGATGCCTTCGGGAATCTCCTTGCCGCCTGCATACAGGATGGCCGGATTCGTCATCAGGTGGCCGACATTGCGAACGAACATCAGCGAGCGGCCGTGCAGCGTGACTTCGCCGCCGTCGGCAGCGGTGTACACGCGGTCCGGGTTCAGGCCGCGCGTGAAGGTCGTGCCGCCCTTGCTGACTTCCTCGGTCAGCGTGCCCTGCAGGATGCCGAGCCAGTTGCCGTAGGCCAGCACCTTGTCCTCGGCATCGACCACGGCCACCGAGTCTTCCAGGTCAAGAATGGTCGAGAGCGCCGATTCGATCACCATGTCGCTGATGCCGGCCGCGTCGCTCTTGCCCAGGGTCGTGGCGCGGTCGATGATGATGTCGATGTGCAGGCCGTTGTGCACCAGCAGCACCGACGACGGGGCCGCCGCGTCGCCCCGGTAGCCGACCAGCTGCGCCGGGTCTTGCAGGCCGCTCATGCCGCTTGCCTGCGTGACGACCAACTGGCCGCCTTCGATGCTGTAGCCGGTCGCGTCCTTGTGCGAGCCGGTGCTCAGCGGCGCGGCCTGGTCGAGCAAGTTGCGGGCGAAGGCAATCACTTTCGCGCCGCGCACCGGGTTGTAGCCCTTGCCTTTTTCAGCGCCGTCGGTTTCGGGAATGGCGTCGGTGCCGTAGAGCGCGTCATACAGCGAACCCCAGCGCGCATTGGCGGCGTTCAGGGCGTAGCGCGCATTGAGCACCGGCACGACGAGCTGCGGGCCGGCCTGCACGGCCAGTTCGGCATCGACATTGGCGGTGGTCACGGCCACGGTTTCGGGCTGCGGCACGAGGTAGCCGATGCTTTCGAGAAAGGCGCGGTAGGCGGGCATGTCGGCGATGGGGCCGGGGTTGGCCTTGTGCCAGGCGTCCATTTCAAGCTGCAGGCGGTCGCGCTCGGCCAGCAGGGCGATGTTTTTCGGGGCCAGGTCGGCGACGATGGCGTCAAAGCCGCTCCAGAACTTGTCGCTGTCCACGCCGGTGCCGGGCAGCACCTTGTCTTCGATGAAGCGATAGAGTTCGGTGGCGACCTGCAGGCTGTGGCGGGTGGTGCGTTCGGTCATGGGAAGTCCTTTTTTAAAAAAATCAATGGGGCGGTGAAAGGCAGTGAGGCAGTGGCGGGCGGGCCGCGCCGCTCAAGCCCGCGCGGGATGGAAATGATAAGTCGTCATGCGGGCGCGCCCTGCCCCAGGCCGGGCAGCGCCAGCACATCGCGCAGGCTGACTCCGGTGTACGTCGGCTGGGTGCCCAGCGTCTCGAACGGCAGGCGGTTGCGGTTGACCCAGAGCGTCTGGTAGCCGAACCAGGTCGCGGCCAGCGCGTCCCAGCTGTTGCAGCTGACGAAGGCGATCTGCCGCGCCGGCAGGCCGGTGGCTTGCAGGCCGAGTTGGTAGGCGTCGGGATGGGTCTTGTACTTGCGGATCGCATCGACGCTGATGACATGGTCGAGCAAATCGCCCAGCCCGGCCGACTTGACGGCCACGGCGAGCATGGCCGGGTCGCCGTTGGACAAAATGCCGGTGACCACGCCCCGGCTTTTCAGCGCCTGCAGCACCTCGCGGTTTTCGGGAAAGGCCGACAGATGGTGGTACTGGTTCATCAGTTGCTCGACTTTGGCATCAAACTGGCCGTTTGCGCAATCAGTACGGGCATCACCAGCTATTCTTTTAATAGCATAAACGAGCGCGGCGCGGGTCAGTTCCCAGAACGGCTGGTAGTGCGCGCCGCCGCTGCTGGTGCTCACGAGGTGCGTGTATTCGATCTGCTTGTCGCGCCACATCACGCCCAGCGCCTGCCCGCGTCCGGGAAACAGCTGCTCGGCCAGCAGCCCGACGCTGTACACATCGAACAGCGTGCCGTAGGCGTCGAACAGCACGGCGCGCAGCGGCTCGGTGCGGGTGGGGCGGATTTTTTCCATGCCGCTACTTTATTTGATCCCTGGGGAAAGATTAAGTACCTGAAATGCGATTTATCCGTGACTTAAAGCGGTGCAATCGCAATTTCTGCCGTGCGTGACTGGATTTGAAGCATTTCAGGGCTCCAGCGCATAGCCCGCCTGCACAAGCAGCTATTGAAACAGGAGCATGGAGTGTTTCCGGGGATTCGGCTTACGATGGAAGTCCGCGCTGTTGACAGCGCCGCACCATTCCTGCCCGCAAGGAACGCCGTTCCGTCCAGCCCCATTGAAAGGCCATTGCCCACCATGTATTCACCCGAGATATTGATCAGCGAAGTCGGCCCGCGCGACGGCCTGCAATCGGTCAAGGCATGCATGCCGACGGCCGACAAGCTGCGCTGGATCGACGCGCTGTATGCCGCCGGCGTGCGCGAGATCGAAGTCGCCTCCTTCGTGCCGGCCCGGCTGCTGCCGCAGATGGCCGACGCCGCCGAAGTGGTGCGCCACGCCATCACGCTGCCCGGCTTGAGAGTGATGGCGCTGGTGCCCAACCGCCGGGGTGCCGAGGCGGCGCTGGCCGCCGGCGTGCACAAGCTCACCGTGCCGGTGTCGGCCAGCGCCGCGCATTCGCTGGCCAACGTGCGCAGGACGCGCGAGGAAATGGTCGAGGAAGTGCGCGCCATCGCCGCCCTGCGCCGCGACCTCGCGCCCCACGTCGGGCTGGAGGCCGGCATTTCGACCGCCTTCGGCTGCACGCTGCAGGGCCTGGTCGCCGAGGACGACGTGATCCGGCTGGCCGCGCAATGCATTGCCGCCGGGGCCGACGAATCCGGCCTGTCGGACACCGTCGGCTATGCCAATCCGGCGCAGGTGCGCCGCCTGTTCAGGCGCCTGCGCGCCGAAATCGGCCGCCACGCCGGCGCGGCCCACATGCACAACACGCGCGGCCTGGGCCTGGCCAACTGCCTGGCGGCCTACGAGGAAGGCGTTCGCACCTTCGACGCGTCGCTCGGCGGGCTGGGCGGCTGCCCCTATGCGCCGGGCGCGTCGGGCAACGTCGTCACCGAAGACCTGGTGTTCATGTTCGAGGCGATGGGGCTGCGCACCGGCATCGACCTCGAAAAGCTCATCGCCGCGCGCGCTCCCTTGAAGGCCGGGCTGCCGGGCGAGCCGCTGTACGGATTGACGCCCGAGGCGGGTTTGCCCAAGGGCTTTGTCCAGGGCGCCCGCATGGCGGCGCCGGCCAGTCCGGCCGTTGAAGAAAGCGACACCCGAGAAACGCCCCTGCCCTACGCCGGCATCCGCGTCGTCGAATTCACCCACATGGTGATGGGGCCGACCTGCGGCCTGCTGCTGGGCGACCTGGGCGCCGAGGTGATCAAGGTCGAGCCGCCCGAGGGCGACGGCACGCGCCGCCTGCTGGGCTCGGGCGCCGGGTTTTTCCCGGCCTTCAACCGCAACAAGAAAAGCATCGCGCTCGACCTGAAGACGCCCGAAGGCCGGGAAGCGGCGCTGCGCCTGATCGCCACGGCCGACATCGTCAGCGAGAACTTCAAGCCCGGCACCATGAAGAAGCTGGGTCTGGACTACGAAACGCTCAAGCAGCGCCACCCGCGCCTGGTCTATGTCAGCCACAAGGGTTTCCTGCCCGGGCCTTACGAGCACCGCACCGCACTTGACGAGGTGGTGCAGATGATGGGCGGCCTGGCCTACATGACGGGCCGCAGCGGCGACCCGCTGCGCGCGGGCGCCAGCGTGAACGACATCATGGGCGGCATGTTCGGCGCCATCGGCGCGATGGCCGCGCTGCGCCAGCGCGAACTGACCGGGCGCGGCATGGAGGTGCAGTCGGCGCTGTTCGAGAACAATGTGTTTCTGGTCGGCCAGCACATGATGCAGTTCGCCGCCACGGCCCAGGCCGCCGCGCCCATGCCCAGCCGCATTTCGGCCTGGGGCGTGTACGACGTGTTCACCGTCAAGGGCGGCGAGCAGATCTTCCTGGCCGCCGTCAGCGACAAGCAATGGGCGGTGTTCTGCCAGGCCTTCGGACTGGGCGAGCTGCTGGCCGACCCGCGCCTGACCACCAACAACGACCGCGTGCGGGCGCGCGAATGGCTGCTGCCGATCCTGCGCTCGCACCTGGCCGGCTACAGCGCGGCCGAACTCGGCGCGGTGTTTGAAGCCCGCGAACTGCCGTTCGCGCCCATCGTGCGGCCCGAGGAACTGTTCGACGACCCGCACCTGAATGCCACCGGCGGCCTGGCACCCGTGCGCATGAACGACGGCAGCCGCTCCAGGGTGCCGCTGATGCCCTTCACGCTGGGCGGCCGGCGGCCCGGCATCCGGCTGCAGCCGCCGCTGCTGGGCGAGCACAGCCGCGAGTTGCTGCAGGAGCTGGGCTATGGCGAAGACGCCATCGAGGCTTTCCAGAGCGCCCGGGTCAACCGTTGATGCCTGCACGACGCGGCCACCGCCACCAGCGCCCGCGATGCGGTAAATTCGCGCAATGGCCCATCTACTGATTATTGAAGACGACGACCTGCTGCGCGACGGCTTGACCGACCTGCTCAAGCAAACCGGACATACCGTGTGCAACAGCGCGGACGGCCTGGCCGCGCAGACCTTGCTCAACGAACAGGTCATTGATGCGGTGCTGCTGGACCTGGGCCTGCCCAGGCTCGACGGCATGTCCTTGCTGCGCTGGATTCGCCAGCGTTTTGAAAGCCTGCCGGTGATGATCCTGACCGCCCGCGACGGCGTGAATGACCGCGTGGAGGGCTTGCTCGAAGGCGCCGACGACTACCTCACCAAGCCCTTCAACAACGCCGAACTCAGCGCCCGCGTGCAGGCGCTGTTGCGCCGCGCCAGGCTGCCGGCCTTCAATACCGAGACCCGGGCCATCACCACGCCAGACGCCACGCAATGCCTGCAGATTGACAGCCAGCTGCCGCGCGCCTGGATTTTCGGCCAGGTCCACGACCTGACGCAGCGCGAGTGGGAGTTGCTGACCTTGCTGCACCAGCGCCTGAACCAGGTGGTCAGCCGCGAGGACGTGGCCGCTGTCTGGCAACACGAATCGGCCGAACCCACCGCATCCAACGCGCTGGAGGTGTACATCCACCGCTTGCGCCGAAAACTGCTGGGCTCGGGCCTGAACATTCGCAATGTTCGCGGACTGGGCTACATGCTCGAACCCCTGTGACGCACAGCCGGTCCCTGCGCCGCCAGCTCTTGCTGTGGCTGCTGCTGCCCCAGCTCGTGCTGTGGCTGGTGGGCGGCGCCCTGACCTACCGCATGGCCCTGAATTATGCGGAAAAGGGACTGGACCAATCGCTCTCGCAATCGGTGCGCTCGCTGGCGCGCCAGATCAAGCCCATGGGCTCGGGGCTGCTGGTGGATTTTCCCAAGGCGGCCCAGGCCATCATTGAAGAAGACCCGGTGGACCGCGTGAGCTACATGGTGTCGTCGCCACCGGGCAAATTCCTGATCGGCAACCAGGAGATTGCCGAGCCGCCGCCCACGCATGCCCCGGGCACGCTGGTGTTTTACCGGATGGAAATCGACGGCAAGCCGATGCGCGCGGTCGCCCTGGATGTCGCCTATGGCGAAGAAAAACACCCGCAACTGCTGCGCGTTCAACTGGCCAAAAGCTATATCGCCCGCGAGCGCATCGCCGAAGAACTGATCGGCGACCTGCTGGCCCCTTTGCTGCTGCTGGGCGTGGCGCTGAGCGTGCTGGTGTACGCGGGCATCAAGCGCGGCATGGCGCCACTCACCAAACTTGAAAAGCAACTCAAGGAACGCTCGGTGGCCGACCTGACCCCGCTGGAGTTCACCACCGCGCCGACCGAGGTGCACACGCTGGTCGATGCCATCAACCGCCTGCTCGCCGCCGTGCGCCGCAGCGTGAGCCAGGAAAAGCGCTTCATCAACGACGCCGCCCATCAGCTGCGCACGCCATTGGCCGGGCTGATCAACCAGACCGAACTGGCGCTGGGCGAAAGCGATGCCGCCCTGATCAAGGCGCGCCTGCACAAGGTGCATGCCGGGGCGCAACGCAGCGCGCATCTGGTCAACCAGTTGCTGGCCCTGGCGCGCAGCGGCTCCGAGGCGCCCATGGCGCAAGTGGACCTGGCGCAACTGGCGCAGGACGTGGCACGCGAACTCAGCCCGCGCGCGGTCGCCATGAAAGTGGACCTGGGCTACGAAGGCCACCAGCACGCCTGGATGCAAGGCTCGGCCACGCTGCTGCGCGAAGCCGTGACCAACCTGATCGACAACGCCTTGCGCTACGGCGTGAGCCGGGAAGCCGGCAACGAACCCACCGTGACCGTGTCGGTTCACCAGCACGCAGCGCATGTCGTGCTGGCGGTGGAAGACAACGGCCCCGGCCTGAGCGACGCGCAACGCGAACATGTTTTCGAACGCTTTTGGCGCGGCAGCGATTTGCCCGGCGGTTGCGGACTGGGCCTGGCCATCGTGCAGGAAATCGCGCGCCGCCACGCTGGCGAAGCACGGGTGACGCCGGTGGCACCGCAGGGTTTGCGGGTCTCGCTGCACTTCTGACTTGAGTCCGCCCATTCGCCCCTGAGCCCGGGGGCAGCCATGGCGTCAAGCCGGGCGCTGATCGGTCGAGGGGCGTTGCCACAGGTTGATGCCGCCGTCCACCGCGTGCTGGTCAATGGCCGCCAGTTCTTCGGCGGAAAACTCAAGCTTGCGCAGCGCGCCGACCAGTTCCGCGATTTGCGCCGGGCGGCTGGCGCCAATCAACGCCGAGGTCACGCGGCCATCGCGCAGCACCCAGGCCGTCGCCATCTGGGCCAGGCTCTGTCCGCGCGCCAGCGCCAGCTCATTCAGGGCACGCGCATGCTTGAGGTTTTGTTCGCTCAGATGTTCGGCCTTGAGGGAACTGCCGCCGGGGCGGTTGATTCGGGCGTCCGCCGGAATGCCGTTCAGGTACTTGTCGGTCAGCAGCCCCTGCGCCAGCGCGCTGAACGCAATGCAGCCCATGCCGGTTTCAGCCAGGGTGTCGAGCAGCTCGCCCTCAATCCAGCGGTTCAGCAGGCTGTAAGAGGGCTGGTGAATCAACGGCGCCACACCCATGGCACGCAAAATGGCCGCGGCTTCGCTCGTCTTGGCCGCCGAGTAGCTGCTGAGGCCGACGTACAAGGCCTTGCCCTGCTGAACCGCCGTGGCCAGCGCCCCCATGGTTTCCTCCAGCGGGGTGTCGGGGTCAAAGCGGTGCGAATAAAAAATATCGACATAGTCAAGCCCCATGCGCTTGAGGCTCTGGTCCAGGCTGGCCAGCACATGCTTGCGCGAGCCGCCGCCCTGCCCATAAGGGCCGGGCCACATGTCCCAGCCCGCCTTGCTGGAAATGATGAGTTCGTCGCGATAGGGCTTGAAGTCGCGCCGCAGATGCTCGCCAAAATTGATTTCCGCACTGCCGCCGGGCGGGCCGTAGTTGTTGGCCAGGTCAAAGTGCGTGATGCCCAGGTCGAACGCGGTACGCAGCATGGCGCGCTGCGTTTCCATGGGCGTGGCGTCGCCAAAGTTATGCCACAGCCCCAGGGTGATGGCGGGCAGCATCAAGCCGCTGCGTCCGCAGCTTCGGTAGGGCATGGTGTCATAGCGGGCTGCGTTGGGCTGGTAGTTCATGGGTGTATTCCAGGGTGGATAAATTTTTGGGCTGGCTGAAAGATTGTTAGGCAGATCAGCGGCGCTCACCTGCGGCCGGGTCTTTCCGGCCTGGTTTTTCAATCGCATCCTAGGGTAAATCCCATGGGGCTTTGTCTTAAATTAATTAACAATTAATTAATTCGAGCGGCGCGGTGCCGGCCCGGATAAAAAACCATGCTCCCTGGCCGGCTGCGCTGGCGGAGCATCACTATCAGGAGACAACATGTTGAAACTTTCCAAGCTGGCTGCGGCCCTTGCCTTGGTGGCCGCTGGCACGGCGGCCATGGCCGGTGAAGTCGAAGTCCTGCATTACTGGACTTCCGGTGGCGAGGCCAAGTCGGTCGCCGAACTGAAAAAAATCATGGAAGCCAAAGGCCATGTCTGGAAGGATTTCGCCGTAGCGGGCGGCGGCGGCGACAACGCGGCCACCGTGCTCAAAAGCCGCGTGGTGTCGGGCAACCCGCCCGCAGCCGCCCAGATCAAAGGCCCGGCGATCCAGGAATGGGCGGCTGAAGGCGTTCTGGCCAACATGGACCCTGTCGCCCAGGCCGAAAAGTGGGACAGCCTGCTGCCCAAGGTGGTGGCCGACGTCATGAAGTACAAAGGCAATTTCGTGGCGGTTCCCGTCAACGTGCACCGCGTGAACTGGATGTGGGCCAACGCCGCCGTGCTGAAAAAAGCCGGGGTCGCGGGCATGCCCAAGAATTGGGACGAGTTCTTTGTCGCGGCCGACAAGATCAAGAAAGCAGGGCTGATTCCGGTCGCCCACGGTGGCCAGAACTGGCAGGACTTCACCACCTTCGAGTCCGTGGTGCTCGGCGTGGGCGGCCCGAAGTTCTACAGCGACGCGCTCGTCAAGCTTGACCAAAAGGCGCTGACCGGCGAGACCATGAAGAAGTCGCTGGAAACCTTCCGCAAGATCAAGGGCTACACCGACGCTGCCGCGCCCGGGCGCGACTGGAACCTGGCCACCGCCATGGTGATGCAGGAAAAAGCGGCCTTCCAGTTCATGGGCGACTGGGCCAAGGGCGAGTTCATTGCGGCCGGCAAGGTGCCCGGCAAGGACTTCCTGTGCGCCGCCGCCCCCGGCACCGCCAATGCGTTCACCTTCAATGTGGACTCGTTTGCCATGTTCAAGCTCAAAGGCGCCGCAGCGCAAAAGGCGCAGGCGGATTTGTCGGCGGCCATCATGGGCACGGAATTCCAGGAGATTTTCAACCTGAACAAGGGCTCGATTCCGGTGCGCCTGAACATGAACATGGCCAAGTTCGACGACTGCGCCAAGCTGTCCGGCAAGGACTTTGTCGAGACCGCCAAAACCGGCGGGCTGGTGCCCTCGGCGGCCCACGGCATGGCCATCAGCCCTGCGGCTGAAGGCGCCATCAAGGACGCGGTCAGCCAGTTCTGGAACGACGACAAGATCTCGGTGGACGAGGCGCAAAAGCGCATCGCTGCCGCAGCAAAAACCAAATAAGCCCGCACTTCCCTTCTGACAGAAAAACAACAATGAAGACAACACACAAAATCAGCCTCATCGCAGCCGCTGCAGCCCTGTGCGCAGGCAGCGCATTCGCCATGGATGTGGGCGGCATTGAGTTCCACGGCTACTCCCGTGGCGGCCCGGTGCTGAGCCATGACGACAACATCAAGGGCGGACTGAGCCTGGGCGGCGACTTGCAGAAGTACCGCCTCGGCAACGAAGGCGACAACGGCATCGAGATCGACCTGATCAAGAACTTCGAAGCGGGCGGCGTGAAATGGAAGGTGCACTACATGCCCGTCAAGTGGGGCAGCAGCTCGGTCGGCACCGACCAGGCCTACGTGGAAATGAGCGGCCTGTCGTTTGCCCCCGAAGCCAAGGTCTGGGCCGGGCAGCGCCGGCTGCGGATTCAGGACGTGCACATCGTTGACAACTTCCTGCTGAACTACGGCGACAACCAGGGCGCCGGCGTGACCGACATCGGCATTGGCGGCGCCAAGCTCGGCGTCGGCCTGTTCAGCGGTGACAAGTTCGACAGCTCAATGCCCGCCGGCGTGAAGGCCACCCGCCTGAATGTGGACATTTCCGCCATCAACACCAACCCCGATGGCAAGCTGCGCGTGTTGCTGACCACGGTCAAAGGCAGCGGCCTGGCCAACAGCAACTCCGGCTCCGGCATCTCGGTGTCGCACAACCAGGAAAACTTCCTGGTCAAGGGCATGACCAACTCGCTGTTCCTGCAAACATCGACGGGACACGCCCGCATTGATGGCGAGTTCCAGTCCATCGACGGCGTGACGGCCGGCCAGCGTGTGAGCCGCATTGCGGATTCGCTGAACTGGCAAAGCGGCGCTTTTGGCGGCCAGACCCTGCTGAGCTACCAGACCAGCAAGGTGGACGGCACCAGCGTGACGACCAAGGACACCTCGGTGGGCGGCCGCG
This sequence comes from Polaromonas naphthalenivorans CJ2, assembly GCF_000015505.1. Lineage (GTDB taxonomy): Bacteria > Pseudomonadota > Gammaproteobacteria > Burkholderiales > Burkholderiaceae_C > Polaromonas > Polaromonas naphthalenivorans. Next base: position 3,929,919 of record NC_008781.1, read on the forward strand.
TGTCGTATGCCTTTTCCAGCAACTTCAAGCTGCTGGCCGAAGTGGGCCTGACCAGCCGCAAGGCGCCCACCGGCAACCAGACGCTCAACAAGGTCACCATCGCGCCGACCATCTCGGTGGGACCGGACTTCTGGAGCCGCCCTGAAGTGCGTTTGTATGTGACCAAGGCCAACTGGAACACCGCAGCGGCAACAGCCAACGCCAGCACCTTCGGCGCCGGGGGCAGAACCTCCAGCACCATCATGGGTGTGCAGTACGAGGTGTGGTGGTAAGCCGCTTTATTCAGACGTGACGTTTGACGGGGGCGGTCGCAAGACGGCCTTCTTCAAGCGTTCCAGCCGCCGCCCAAGGCGGGTACAGGAGATGCGAACGATATGAAAAACAATTTTGAAACATGGCTGCCCAAACTGGTCATTTCACCGGCCTTCGTGCTGGGGTTTGCCTTTATTTACGGCTTCATGGTGTGGAACGGCGTGCTGTCCGTCACCGGCTCGCGCATGCTGCCCAACTATGACGAATTCGTCGGGCTGGCGCAGTATGAGCGGCTGTTCGAGATGGACCGCTGGTGGGTGGCGCTGAAAAACCTCGGGATTTTCAGCCTGCTCTACGTCGGCGGCTCGATGCTGATCGGCATGGTGCTGGCGATTTTCCTGGACCAGAAGGTGCGCGGCGAGGGCGCCCTGCGCATCATCTACCTGTACCCGATGGCGCTGTCGTTCATCGTCACCGGTACCGCCTGGAAATGGATTCTGAACCCCAGCCTCGGGCTGGAAAAGCTCATGCACGACCTGGGCTGGGCCAGTTTTCATTTCGACTGGCTGGTGCAGAGCGACTTCGCCATTTACTGCGTGGTGATTGCCGGCATCTGGCAGTCGGCCGGCTTCGCCATGGCCTTGTTTTTGGCGGGCCTGCGCGGCATTGACGACAGCATCATCAAGGCCGCGCAGATCGACGGCGCCTCGCTGCCGCGCATTTACTGGCGCATTCTTTTGCCCATCCTGCGCCCGGTCGTGTTCTCCACCATCTTGGTGCTGGCGCACCTGTCGATCAAGAGTTTCGACCTGGTGATGGCGCTGACCAACGGCGGCCCCGGGTATGCGACCGACGTGCCGGCCACCTTCATGTTCGTCATGAGCTTCACCCGTGGCCAGATCGGCCTGGGCGCCGCCAGCGCCACCATGATGCTGGCCACGGTGGCCGCCATCGTCGTGCCTTATCTTTACAGCGAACTTCGAGCCAAACCCCATGACCGCTAAACACCCTTTCGCCAAACACCTGAGCCGCGCGCTGCTCTACGCGGTGCTGCTGGTCGCGGCCCTGTTTTTCCTGGCGCCTTTCTACGTCATGCTCGCGACCTCCTTCAAGGATGCCGAGCAGATCCGCTCGGGCAACCTGCTGAGCCCGCCCGCCTCGCTCAACTTCGACGCCTGGCGCCTGGCCTGGTCCTCGGCCTGCACCGGGGTCGATTGCCGTGGCTTGCAGCCCTACTTCTGGAATTCGGTCAGCATGGCGATTCCGGCGGTGCTGATCTCCACCGCCTGGGGCGCGGTCAACGGCTACGTGCTGAGCCTGTGGAAGTTCAGGGGCAGCGAACTGCTGTTCGGCTTTCTGCTGTTCGGCGTGTTCATGCCGTTTCAGGTGGTGCTGCTGCCGATGAGCCAGGTGCTGGGCTATCTGGGCCTGTCCAGTTCCATCGGCGGACTGGTGCTGGTGCATTGCCTGGCGGGCATGGCCGGCACCACGCTGTTTTTCCGCAACTACTACACCGCCATTCCGAAAGAACTGGTGAATGCAGCGCGCATGGATGGCGCGGGTTTCTGGCGCATTTTCTGGCGCATCGTGCTGCCGCTGTCCACGCCGATTTTGATGGTGACGCTGATCTGGCAGTTCACCAACATCTGGAACGACTTCCTGTTCGGCGTGGCCTTCAGCGGCGCCGACAGCAAGCCGATCACGGTCGGCCTGAACAACATGGCCAACACCTCCAGCAGCGTGAAAAGCTACAACGTGGACATGGCTGCGGCCGTGATCGCGGGGCTGCCGACCATGCTGGTGTATGTGCTGGCAGGTCAATATTTCGTCAAGGGTCTCACAGCCGGCGCTGTGAAAGGATAAAAAATCATGGCAGCTTCACTCAAAATCGCGGGCATCCGCAAAGTCTATGGCAAGGCCGACAAGGCCGTCGAAGTGCTTAAAAAGATCGACATCGACGTCGCACCGGGCGAATTTTTGATCCTGGTCGGGCCTTCGGGCTGCGGCAAATCGACGCTGCTCAACATCATCGCCGGCCTGGAAGAACCCAGCGAAGGCCAACTGCTCATCTCGGGCAAGGACGTTGTCGGCGTGGCGCCCGCCCAGCGCGACATCGCCATGGTGTTCCAGAGCTACGCGCTGTATCCGAACATGAGCGTGGCCGACAACATCGGCTTTGCGCTGGAGATGCGCAAGGTGCCTAAAGCAGCGCGCGTCAAGCGCATCGCCGAGGTGGCCGCCATGCTGCAGATCGAGCATTTGCTGAACCGCCGCCCGGCGCAGCTCTCCGGCGGCCAGCGCCAGCGCGTCGCCATGGGGCGCGCCCTGGCGCGCGACCCGCAGATATTCTTGTTCGACGAGCCGCTGAGCAACCTGGACGCCAAGCTGCGCGTGGAAATGCGCGCCGAGATCAAGCGCCTGCACCAGCTCAGCGGCATCACCAGCGTGTATGTCACGCACGACCAGATCGAGGCCATGACGCTGGGCAGCCGCATCGCCGTCATGAAAGACGGCATCCTGCAGCAAATCGGCACGCCGGACGATATTTACCGGCGTCCGGCCAATACCTACGTGGCCGGCTTCATTGGCTCGCCTACTATGAATTTCATAGCTGGCAGCGCAAGCGGGACAAGCGCAGGAGGCCTATTTTCCTTTGAAGGCGGGGCGCTGCCGCTGGACTGCCCGGCGCCGGCCGGCCCGGTCATGCTGGGGCAGCGGCCCGAGCACATTCACCTGCAGGCGGATGCGCCGTGGCGCGGCGAGGTTCTGCTGGTCGAGCCCACGGGCGCGGACACCTATGTGGTGATCAAGACCGCCGTGGGGCCGATCACCGTGCGCGTGCCGCCCAATACGCCCATCAAGGTCGGCGAGCTGACCGGCCTCGGCGTGAGCAGCAAGCACAACAACTGGTTTGATGCACAAAGTGGCCTGCGCATCGCCTGACCGGGCTATGCTGGTGGCCGTGCGCAGTGGCAACGCGCATGCGCGGTTCCTGCAGCGCACCATGAAACACAACCTGTTCAACACACACTACCCATGACCACCCTCCTTCCACCTGCCGGCGCACTCGACATCGTGATCTTCGGCGGCACGGGCGACCTGTCGTTCCGCAAGCTGCTGCCCGCGCTGTACATGGCGCACCTGCACGAGAAGCTGTCTGCCGACGCACGCATCATCGCCATTGGCCGCCAGGACTGGACGCATGACGAGTACCTGGCGTTCATCGACAGCCACTCGCCCGCCTTCATCGACGCCAGTGCCTTCAGCGCCAGCGACTGGCAGCACTTTTTGGCGCGCCTGACCTATGTCAGCATGGACGTGATGCAGGGCGATGACTACGCCCGGCTCAAAACCCTGTGCAGCCAGCCGGCATTGCGGGTGTTCTACCTGGCCACGGCGCCCAGCCTGTTCACCCAGATTTGCGCCCGGCTCTCGGACGCCGGCCTGGTCGATGCGCAGGCCCGTGTGGTGCTTGAGAAACCGCTGGGCACCGACCTGGCCTCGGCCCGCGCCATCAACACCGAAGTGGCGCGCTACTTTGGCGAGCATCAGATTTACCGCATCGACCACTACCTGGGCAAGGAAACGGTGCAAAACCTGATGGTGCTGCGTTTTGGCAATGCCATTTACGAGCCGCTGTGGCGCGCGCCCTACATCAGGAGCGTGCAGATCACGGTGGCCGAAACCGTCGGCGTGGGCAGCCGCGCCGGCTTTTACGACGGTGCCGGCGCCATGCGCGACATGGTGCAAAACCACCTGCTGCAGCTGCTGTGCATCGTGGCGATGGAGCCGCCGATCTCGCTCGATGCCGACGATGTGCGCGATGAAAAGCTCAAGGTCTTGCGCTCGCTGCGCAAGATGGACCTGGCCGACATCAAGCGCGACACGGTGCGCGGCCAGTACACCGCAGGCGCGTCCGAGGGCGCCGCCGTGAAGGGCTACCTTCAAGAAGACGACGTGCCGGCCGGCAGCCGCACCGAAACCTTCGTGGCCTTGCGCGCGCACATCGACAACACGCGCTGGGCCAATGTGCCCTTCTTCCTGCGCACCGGCAAGCGCATGCAACAGCGCCAGTCGCAAATCATCATCGAGTTCGCCGACCAGCCCTTCTCGATCTTTGGCACGGCGGCCAGCCATGAGCCCAACCGCCTGATCATCAGCCTGCAGCCCGAAGAGTCGATCCACCTGGAGATGATGGTCAAGGAACCCGGCTCGGGCATGAAGCTGCATCCCGTCAAGCTTGGCCTTGACCTGCAATCGACCTCCGACAAGCGCCGCGCCGAAGCCTATGAACGCCTGCTGATCGACGTGGTCAAAGGCCGGCTGACGCACTTCATGCGCCGCGACGAACTGGAAGCGGCCTGGACGTGGATCGAACCCATCCTGGCGGGCTGGAAAGCGCTGGACGACAAGCCGCGCAGCTATTCGGCCGGCACCTGGGGGCCTGCGGCCTCATCGGCCCTGATGGCGCGCGAGCACCTGTCCTGGTTCGAGGAAGCCTGATGCGCGGCGCGGCCCCCACCCCCGAGGCGTCACGCCAGAAAGAAAACCTGAGCCATGTTTGAATCGCGCAACCCGGACATCGCCAGCCCCGCCCCCTATCCGCGCTGGCTGGGCGACATTGGCGGCACCAACGCCCGCTTTGGCTGGCAGGCCAGCGAAAGTGCAGCGATCAGCCATGTGCAGGTGTTGCCGTGCGCCGAACACGAATCCCTCCTGGAAGCCGCGCAAAGCTATTTGCGCGAACAAGGCTTGAGCACGCCACCCTGCGCCGCCTTTGGCATTGCCAACCCGGTCACCGGCGACCAGGTGGCCATGACCAACCACCACTGGAAGTTCTCGGTCAGCGCCCTGCGGGAAAGCCTGGGCCTTGCGCGTTTTTTGCTGCTCAACGACTTCACCGCGCTGGCCTTGTCGCTCCCGCAGCTGCCCGAGGCGCACAGGCGCGCCGTGGGCGGCGGCCAGGCGGCGCCCGACGCGGCCATCGGCCTGATCGGTGCGGGCACCGGACTGGGCGTGTCGGGCTTGTTGCCGCTGGGCCACCAGAACAAGTGGATTCCGATTGCCGGGGAAGGCGGCCATGTCACCTTAAGCGCCGCCACGGCCCTGGAATTCGCGGCTATACAGCACTTGCAAAAGCGCTATGGCCATGTGTCGGCGGAACGCGTGATTTCAGGCGCGGGCCTGGTCGATCTGTACCACGCGCTGTGCGACCTCAAGGACGGCCAGGGCCGCGAGATCACCACCCCGGCGGACGTGATGGCGCGCGCGCAGGACGTACCCCTGTCCACCGCCAACCAGGCACTCGACATGTTCTGCGGCTTCCTGGGCAGCGTGGCCGGCGACCTGGCACTGACGCTGGGCGCACGCGGCGGGATTTACATCGGCGGCGGCATCGTGCCGCGCATGGGCGAGCGCTTTGAAGCCTCGCCGTTTCGCGCCCGCTTTGAGGACAAGGGCCGCTTCAAGCCCTATTTGCAGGCCATCCCCACCTGGGTGATCCACAGCCCGGTCTCGCCCGCGCTGCAGGGCGCATCGCAAGCGCTCTCGCTCACGCAATGGTGAACCATACGGCGCTTTGGCAGCGTTGCATCGATTCAACAACGGCTACAGTTAGCTCCCCCTGTCCACCTCCAGAATCATGCTGCTTACCGATTTGATTGGCTACTGCGCCGCCACCCTCACCACGGCCAGCTTTGTGCCGCAGGCCTGGCACACTTTTACGACCCGGGACGTGCGCGGCATTTCGCTGGGCATGTACAGCGCCTTCACCGTCGGCGTGATGTGCTGGACCGTCTATGGTTTGCTGATGGACGCCTGGCCCATCGTCGTGGCCAATTGCATCACCCTGGTCCTGGCGCTTGCCATTTTGGTGATGAAACTGCGCTATCACCAGGCCTGAGCCCTGGCCAGGAGCGAGGCCGCCCCAGCCCCATAATCTGCGTCCATGGCCAAACTCAAGCAGCTCGAATCCTTTGTCTCCGTGGTGGCGCGCGGCAGCCTGACGGCGGCGGCGCTGGCCGAGGGCGTGGCGCCGGCCATCATGGGGCGGCGGCTCGATGCGCTGGAAGAGCGCCTGGGCGTCAAGCTGCTGGTGCGCACCACGCGGCGCATCACGCTGACGCACGAGGGCAGCGCTTTCCTCGAAGACTGCCAGCGCCTGCTGGCCGACCTGGCGAACGCCGAGGCCAGCGTGTCGGCCGGCGGCGTCAAGGCCAGCGGCCACCTGCGCATCACCGCGCCGGCCGGCTTTGGCCGGCGCCATGTGGCGCCGCTGGTGGCCAAGTTCCGTGAGCAGCATGCCGACGTGACCATCACGCTGAACCTGGGCGACCGGGTGGTCGATCTGGCCGGCGAAGGCTTTGACTGCGCGGTGCGCGTCGGCGACCTGCCCGATTCGTCGCTGGTCAGCGTGCGGCTGGCCGACAACCGGCGGCTGTGCGTGGCCACGCCGCGCTACCTGCAACTGCACGGCACGCCGCGGCACCCCGGCGAACTGGCCAAATTCGACTGCCTCACGCTGTCCAGCGAAGCCTCGCAGACGCGCGGCTGGGCGTTTCGCGTTCCGCGCAACGCCCAAGGGCGGCAACGTGAAGGCGTCCTCGCGGACGCGCAGGTTGACGGCGACTCCGAGATCATCCACCTCAAACCCGGCGGCCCGCTCGACTGCTCGGACGGCCAGGTGCTGCACGACTGGTGCCTGGCGGGCTACGGCATTGCCTGGCGCAGCACCTGGGAAGTCGAGTCCGAAATCGCCGCCGGCCGGCTGGTGGCGGTGCTGGAAGACTTTGCCGCGCCGGCCAACGGCATTTACGCGGTGTTTCCGCAGCGCAAGCATCTGCCGCTGCGGGTGCGGCTGTGGATCGACTTTTTAAAGCACCACTACAGCCAGCCGGAGTTCTGGCGGCAGTAAGGCAAAAGGACGCCCGGGAATCGAATTCATGCATCAAAAAAGGCTTTTGCGCTCGCCTGTATTGCATAAGCAGCTATTGATTAAATAGCACTTTTCCGAGAAAACCTAAAGCAACCCGGCCAGCAACCACAGCGCGGTGCCCCACATCATCAGCGCCACCAGGCCGTCGAGCGCGCGCCAGACCCACGGCGCGTTCAGGCGGCTGCCCAGGCTCCACATCGCCAGGCCGAGGGCGCTGAACCACAGCAGCGAACCGGCGGCCGCGCCCAAACCGAACACGGCGTTGTCGGGCCGCGCGTAGGCCAGCGAGGCGGTGCCCATCAGCACGGCGGTGTCCAGCCAGGCATGCGGATTGAGCCAGGACATGGCGACGGCCAGGCCGATGGCGCGGCGGCGCGACATGCCCGGCGCCGCCTCTTGCCCTGCGCCCGGTACGGCCAGCGGCGCCGGCCGGACAAAGCGCTGCATCGCCTGCGCGCCGTACATGAACAGCAGGACGGCGCCGGCGCCCGTCAGCGCGCCCAGCAGCTTGCCCGACAGGCCGCCCAGTTGCGCCAGCCCGCCCACGCCGACGGCGATCAGCGACACATCGGTCACCACGCAGATCGCCACCGTCAGCCCCAGGTGCTCGCGCCGCAGGCCCATGCGCATGACATGGGCGTTTTGCGGTCCGATGGCCATGATGAGCGACAGGCTTAAAGCCAGGCCAGCGAAGAAAGCCGGAGCGGTGAAGAGGTTCATGGGAGGCACGCGTCAGGGTGAATGGAAAAAGATCAAAGCGCCTGCCTTGCTGCAGACGCCCCGCCAGTGTCGCGACTCCAGCCGATTAATTAAACAGAATTAACTAAAATTAGCTTTACTCAATAAAAACTAAAGTAGGCTCCATGCTGGACGCAAGGCAACTCGAAGCGCTGGCCGCCGTCATCGAAAGCGGCAGTTTTGGCGCGGCCGCCAAGGCGCTGAGCGTGACGCTGGCGGCGGTGTCGCTGCGCATCAAGTCGCTGGAGGCCGCGCTCGGGCAGCGGCTGCTGGTGCGCGGCAAGCAAGTGCGCGCCACTCCGGCCGGCCAGGCTTTGCTGGCGCATGTCAGGCAGTTGCGGCTGATGGAAGCCGACCTGATGGCCGGCCTGCCGGGCGCGGGCGCTGACACGGCGCGCATGCAGACCTTGAGCGTGGCGGTGAATGCCGATTCGCTGACCAGCTGGTTCCTGCCGGGCGTGGCGCCCGCCGTGCAGCAGCACCGCCTGCTGCTCGACGTGGTGGTCGATGACCAGGACCACACCCATGACGCGCTCAAGAGCGGCGATGTGGTGGGCTGCGTCACCACCCTGGCGCAGGCCATGCGCGGCTGCGTGGCCGAGCCACTGGGCATCATGCGCTACCGCTGCGTGGCCGCGCCGGCGCTGGTGGCCGAGTGGGGCGCCGCCCTGCCCCACCTCATGCTGCGCAGCCCGGCGGTGATCTTCAACCGCAAGGACGCCCTGCAGGACGCCTGGCTGGCGCAGCATTTCAATTTGCGCGATGCGCTGTACCCGCGCCACTTCGTTCCGGCGGTCGATGCGTTTGTGCTGGCGCTCGAACTGGGAATGGGCTGGGGCATGGTGCCCGACCTGATGCTGGCAGCGCGCACCGGACGGCGGCCGCTGCAGGAAGTCCTGCCCGGCCATCCGGTCGATGTGGTGCTGTACTGGCAGCACTGGGTGCGCGAGCCGCTGGCCGCCCAGCGCCTGACGCAGGCCATCAAGCAGGCCGCGCGCGACGGCCTGCTGCAGGGCTGAAGCGGCGAGCCGGCGGCCTCCTCAAGGCATGGTTTTGATATAAATATGCCGTTTGCGCAATGCCCATATGCGTATATAGCTATCTATTCAATAGCATCAGGCAGAGCCAGAATTGGCTTGTTGACAGCCAGTGCCGGACGGACGGCGGCGCCTTATTTGCTCAGGCACTCTTTCATGAAGGCCTTGCGCGCGTCGCCTTTCTTGCCTTTGGCTTCGGCGTTGCAGGTTTTCATCTTGCTTTGCTGGGTGGCGTCCTGCGCCACCACTTCTTTCTTGGCGCTCAGGCATTCCTTCATGAAGGCCTTGCGCTCGTCGCCCTTCTTGCCAGTGGCCTCCTTGTTGCAGGTGGCCATCTTGCTTTGCTGACCGGTTTTGGCCGGCGCGACAACGGCCGGGGACGCGGCCGAAACCGCTGGCGCTGACGCCGGGGCCATTTTGGCCGGTGCGGCCGCTGACGCCGGGGCGTTCTGGGCCTGGGCGCCGGCCGACAGGCCCATCGTCAGTGCAAATGCAATAGCGCTCAGTGACAGCAATTTGTTCATGGTGACTCCAATAAGTGAGTTCGGTCGTGATTTCCGGCTGGAAATCCAGACCATAACGCGGCCGGCACCGGATTCGATGACCGGGTATCCGCCGGGGCCGGGCGCCAATCCGGCCGGCATTGGCTTGACCGTAAAATCCGCCCCATGCTTTCGATTAAAAAAGACCTGCTCTCCGCCCTGGCTATCGCGCTGGAACAACTCTCTCCCGGCGCTGGCGACAAAGCCGCCTTCGAGTCGCCCAAAGTCGCCGCCCATGGCGACTTCGCCTGCACCGCTGCCATGCAGCTGGCCAAGCCGCTCAAACAAAACCCGCGCCAGACGGCCGAAAGCCTGCGCGCGCGGCTGCTGCTGGCCCCGGCCTTCGAGCGCTGGGTCGAGGCTATTGAAATCGCCGGCCCGGGCTTCATCAACATCCGCCTCAAGCCCGCCGCCAAGCAGGAAACCGTTCGCGAGGTGCTGCAGGCCGGCGCGCAATACGGAACCCAGCCCACCGACCACGAGCGCAAGATGATCGTCGAGTTCGTCTCGGCCAACCCGACCGGCCCGCTGCATGTCGGCCACGGCCGGCAGGCGGCGCTGGGGGACGCGATCTGCAACCTCCACGCCACGCAGGGACTTGATGTCTGGCGCGAGTTCTACTACAACGACGCCGGCGTGCAGATCCACACCCTGGCCACCAGCACGCAGGCGCGCGCCAAGGGCCTGAAGCCCGGCGACGCCAACTGGCCCGAGCCGGCCTACAACGGCGACTACATCGACGACATCGCGCGCGATTTCCTCGCCAAAAAGACCGTCAAGTCCGACGACCGCGAGTTCACCGCCTCAGGCGATGTCGAAGACATGGAAGCCATCCGCCAGTTCGCCGTGGCTTATTTGCGCCACGAGCAGGACCTGGACCTGAAGGCGTTTTCCGTCAAGTTCGACAACTACTACCTCGAATCGAGCCTGTACAGCTCGGGCCGCGTCGAGTCCACGGTGCAGCGGCTCAAGGACGCCGGCAAGACCTACGAGCAGGACGGCGCGCTCTGGCTCAGATCGACCGACTACGGCGACGACAAAGACCGCGTCATGAAAAAGAGCGACGGCACGTTCACCTATTTCGTTCCCGACGTGGCCTACCACCTGGCCAAGTGGGAGCGCGGCTTTACCAAGGCGGTCAACATCCAGGGCATGGACCACCACGGCACCATCGCCCGGGTGCGCGCCGGCCTGCAGGCGGCCAACGCCGGCATTCCGGCCGGCTACCCCGACTATGTGCTGCACACCATGGTGCGCGTCGTGCGCCACGGCGAGGAAGTGAAGATTTCCAAGCGCGCCGGCAGCTACGTCACGCTGCGCGACCTGATCGAATGGACCAGCGCCGACGCGGTGCGCTTCTTTTTGCTCAGCCGCAAGCCCGACACCGAATACATCTTTGACATCGACCTGGCGCTGGCCAAGAACAACGAGAACCCGGTGTACTACGTGCAGTACGCGCATGCGCGCATCTGCTCCATCCTGACCGCCTGGGGCGGCGATGAAAGCCAGTTCGGGCATGTGGACCTGTCGCCGCTGGCCAGCCCGCAGGCGCAGGCGCTGATGCTGCTGCTGGCCAAGTACACCGACATGCTCAGCCATGCGGCCGCCGGCTTTGCGCCGCACGACGTGGCGTTTTACCTGCGCGAGCTGGCCGCCTGCTACCACAGCTACTACGACGCGGAGCGCATCCTGGTCGATGACGAGGCGGTCAAACTCGCGCGCCTGGCGCTGGTCGCGGCCACCGCGCAGGTGTTGCACAATGGCCTCGCGGTGCTGGGCGTCAGTGCGCCGCGCAAGATGTAGCAAGGCTGCGGGCAACCCCCGCAGCCATTCAAATTTCAGTCAATGCAAGTAACGGCTAAGTCATCGGAACATGGTATGAAAAAGCAACGTGGTGGAACCCTGCTGGGTCTGGTTATTGGCGCGCTGCTCGGCCTGGGCATTGCGCTCACCGTGGCGGTGTACGTCACCAAGGTGCCGGTGCCTTTCATGAACAAGAGTCCGACGCACCGCCCGGACAGCGATGCCGCCGAAGCCCTGAAAAACAAGGACTGGAATCCGAACGCGCCCCTGGCCGGGAAAAACCCCGCCAGGCCGGCGGCTCCGTCGGCGGCGGGTGATCTCATCCCGCCGGTCGAGCCCGAAGCCGAGGCGGCCAGCACCGTGCCAGACCCGGTACTGACGCCAGAGCGTGGCGCGGCACCCGAGGCGGCAGCCAAGCCCAAGCGTGTCGCCGCGCCCGAGGCGGTCAAGAAGCCTGAACGTGCCGCAGCGCCCGAGGCCGTGACCAAACCCGAGCGTGTCGTGAAAACACCCAAGCCGGCAACGCCTGTTGAAGCATCCGTGGCGGCGCCGGCAGTGCCTGCGCCTGCCGTCGTGGCAAAACCGGCCAGGCCCCCGTCGGCCGATCCGCTGGGCGACCTGGTCAAGGCCAAGTCGCGCTCAGAGGCCGCGCCGGCAGCGGCGTCGGGCTCGGACCCGTTCAACTACTTCATCCAGGCCGGCGCCTACCGCACCCCTGAAGACGCCGAGCAGCAGCGCGCCCGCTTGCTGCTGCTGGGCATGCAGGCCAAGGTCACCGAGCGCGAACAGGCCGGCCGCACGGTGTACCGCGTGCGCGTGGGTCCGTTCGACAAAAAAGACGACGCAGACAAGATCAAGGACAAGCTGGACAACAGTTCGATAGAAACCGCGCTGGTCCGTGTGCAGCGTTAAGTTGCATCCTGGCTGAACTTTTCGGTTGGGCTGCATCAAACCCCCTGCAACATTGACACCAGGAGAAACCATCAATGCAACGTCGTGAGTTTTCAATTTCAGCCGCCACGCTGGCCGTCGCCGCCACCGGCATTTCCGCACTTCCCTCGCTGGCGCAAGCCCAGGCCCGGGTCTTTCAAAGCGGCACGGACTACCTGACGCTCGACAAGCCGGCCGCCACCGAAGCGCCGGCCGGCATGGTCGAGGTGGTCGAATTCTTCTGGTACAACTGCCCGCACTGCAACGCCTTCGAGCCGATGTTCGATGCCTGGGCCAAGAAAGCGCCCAAGGACGTGCTGGTACGCCGCGCGCCCATCGCCTTCCGGCCCGACTTCGAGCCGCAGCAGCGCCTGTATTACGTGCTCGAAGCCATGGGCAAGGTCGAGGAACTGCACAAAAAGGTTTTCAACGCCATTCACGTTGAAAAGCAGACGCTCGCCACCGCCGACCAGATCACGGCTTGGGTCGAAAAACAGGGTATTCCCAAGGCGAAGTTTGCTGAGATGTACAACTCGTTCTCGGTCAGCACCAAGGTGCGCAAGGCCACGCAGCTGCAGGATGCGTATGCGCTCGACGGCGTTCCCGCCCTGGGCATCAACGGCCGCTACTTCACCTCGGGCACGCAGGCCAAGACGCTGGAACGCGCGCTGCAGGTCACCGATTACCTGATCGGGCAGTCGCGCGGCAAGGCGCGATAAATCCAGGAACAGGCTTTTTCCCAAGAAGCCTGAAGCGCAAAGCCCTGGCCAGTGGCAGGCCGGGCCTTCATATGCTACTTATTCAGTAGCACACTTCGCAAGCTGTACAAGCGCAAACAGCATTTTTCTCTAAAAATCGTGACGCCACGGCAGGTTTGGCGCGCTCGGTCGCGGGCCATTGCGCCGCCGGCGCGCCTGCCCTGTTCTTGAACCCTGCACCACAAAACGCTTAGACCCTGCAGTGACAGTAGGTTTCATCCTACGCCGTGTTACACATTTTTATCAAGTTTACGTATTTAATCAAATTGAGGAAAAAAATAATTTTCCATGCAAAAGAGTTACGAAAACTGTTCGTCCTTTTGCATCCATCGCCTGGCTCCTGAACCGGGCGCAGTCCGAATCAAAGTCACTCTCGCCAAAGGCACCCCGTGTTCAAAAACAATCTTCTGCCGTTTGCACTCCTGGCCCTGAGCCAGGGCATTTTTGCCCAGCAGCCTCCTAGCGCCGGCAGCCAGATTCAGCAAATCCCGCCCGCCCCGGTTCCCCAAAAAATGGCGCCTGCCATTCGCATCGAGCCCAGCAGCGCACCAGCGGCTGCAGGCTCCGATGCCGTGAAGATTGTTGTCAACAGCCTGCGGGTGAGCGGCGCGCGCACCTATCCCGAAGCCGAACTGGTGGCGCTGACCGGGTTCAGGCCGGGCAGCGAACTCAGTCTGGCCGACCTGCGCGGCATGGCTGCAAAAATCACCGAGCGCTACCGCAGCAGCGGCTATTTCGTCGCCCAGGCCTACCTGCCCGCGCAGGAGATCAAGGACGGCGCAGTCACCATTGCCGTCGTCGAAGGCCAGTACGGCAAGGTCGCCGTGCGCAACCAGAGTAATTTGTCGGACGACCTGGTTTATGGCCAGCTTGACGGCATCAACGCTGGCGACACGGTCGCCATCGCGCCGCTGGAGAGCCGCCTGCTGCTGCTGTCGGACATTCCCGGCGTGAACATCACCTCGACCCTGACGCCCGGCGCGTCGCTGGGCGCATCCGACCTGATCGTTGACGTGGTGCCCGGCCAGCGCGTCACGGGCAGCATCGATGCCGACAACGCCGGCAACCGCTACACCGGCGAGTACCGCCTCGGGGCGACGGTGAACCTGAACAACGCGGCAGGCCGGGGCGACGTGGCTTCGCTGCGCGTGCTGACCTCGGGCTCGGGCCTGAACTACGCCCGGGCGTCCTACCAGATGCAGTTCGGCAAGGCAACGGCCGGTGTGGCCTACAGCTGGCTGGGCTACGAGCTGGGCCGGGAATTTTCCAGCCTGCAGGCCCATGGCACGGCAAAAATCGCCAGCGTCTATGGCAGCTATCCGCTGATCCGCTCGCGCGACACCAACCTGTACGCCGGCCTGGCCTTTGACCACAAGACCTTTGAAGACCGGGTGGATGCCGCGCAGGCGGTGACCGACAAGAAGGCCCAGGCACTGATGGCCAGCCTGCGCGGCGACCACCGCGACAGCCTGGGCGGCGGCGGCTTGACCAGCTACTCGCTCACCGGCACGGCCGGCAATATCGACATCCAGACCCCGTCGATGCGCGCTTTCGATGCGGCGACGGCGCAGAGCAACGGCCACTACACCAAGCTGGGCTTTAGCGCCATGCGGCTGCAAAGCGTGACCGACACGGTGTCGCTGTACGCCGGCATCAACGGCCAGGTGGCGTCGAAAAACCTGGATGTTTCGGAAAAGATGGAACTGGGCGGCATCAACGGGGTGCGCGCCTATCCGGAAGGCGAAGCCTATGCCGACCAGGGCTATGTGCTGACGCTGGAAGCCCGGATGCGGCTCCCCACCCCCGACCAATTTCCAGGGCAGATGCAGCTGATCGGCTTCGTCGATACCGGCAGCGTGAGCTTCAACAAGAACCCGTGGGCAGCCGGTGACAACCACCGAAGCCTGAGCGGCGCGGGCATCGGGCTGAACTGGTCGGCCTACAACAACTTCGTGGTCAAGGCGTCCTACGCCCGCAAGCTGGGCAGCGGAACCGCGACTTCGGCGCCGGACAAATCGGGCCGGTTCTGGATCCAGGCCGTCAAGTATTTTTAAGCCTGCCCTGAGCAGCCTTGCCTGCAAAAGCCTCGCCACACAGCCCCCGCATTTTTGAAGAACACCCGAAAGCTCTCCCCATGAACCACATTCACCGCTCCATCTGGAACGACCAGACCGGCACTTTTGTTGCCGTTTCAGAAAACACCCGCAGCGCCGGCAAGAAAATCTCGTCCTGCGCCTCGGCGGCTGGCGGCGGCGCCCACTTCGGCCTGAAAACCCTGGCGGTTTGCCTGATGCTGGCCTGCGGTGCGGGCGTGCATGCCCAGCCCACGGGCGGCGTGGTGTCGGCGGGCAGCGCCACCATTGGCGGCACGCCAGGCGCCATGACCATCACCCAGACCACGCCCAACGTGGCGATCAACTGGCAGAGCTTTGGCATCAGGGCCGGCGAGTCGGTCCAGTTCGTGCAGCCGGGCAGCAACTCGGTCGCGCTCAACCGGGTCGTCGGCGCCGATCCTTCGAGCATCCTGGGCAGCTTGAGTTCCAACGGCAAGGTGTTCCTGGTCAACCCGAACGGCATCTTGTTCGGCCAGGGCGCGTCGGTCAACGTGGGCGGGCTGGTGGCGTCCACCCTGGCGATCAGCGATGCCAATTTCATGGCGCGCAACTACCAGTTTTCCGGCGCCGGCACGGGCAGCGTGGTGAACCAGGGGGCGATCAACGCCGCCAGCGGCGGCTACGTGGCCCTGCTGGGCGCGAACGTCAGCAACCAGGGCGTGATTGCGGCCCAGCTGGGCACCGTGGCGCTGGCTGCGGGCAACGCCGTCACGCTTGACGTTGCAGGCGACAAGCTCTTGAGCGTCACGGTCGATCAGGGCGCAGTCAACGCGCTGGTTGACAACGGCGGCCTGCTCCGGGCCGACGGCGGCCAAGTGCTGATGACCACCCAGGCAGCGGGCAGCCTGCTGTCCAACGCGGTCAACAACACCGGCGTGGTGCAGGCGCAGACGCTGCAAAACGTCAACGGCACCATCAAGCTGCTGGGCGGCATGGAAAACGGCACGGTCAGCGCAGGCGGCACACTGGACGCTTCCGGCACAGGCGCGGGTCAGACGGGCGGCAGCGTCACGGTGACCGGCCATCACGCCGGCCTGTTTGGCGGGCAGGTCAATGCCTCCGGCGACGCAGGCGGCGGCACCGTGCTGATCGGCGGCGACTACCAGGGTAAAAACCCCGCCGTCCAGAACGCCGCAGCGACCTACATGAGCGCCGACGCCAGCATCCGCGCCGACGCCATCACCAGCGGCAACGGCGGCAAGGTCGTGCTGTGGGGCAATGACTCGACACGCGCTTACGGCAGCATCACAGCGCGCGGCGGCGCACAGGGCGGCAACGGCGGCTTGATCGAAACTTCCGGCCATGCGCTGGACGTGGCGGGCATCCAGATCAACGCCTCCGCCGCCAACGGCCTGGCCGGCCTGTGGCTGCTCGACCCAGCCGATGTGACGATCACGAATGCGGCCACCAGCGGCGGAACCTTGACCGGCAACGTCTTCACCCCGAACCCCAGCGCCAGCACGGCCAATGTGAATGTCGCCGACATCGTGACCGCACTGACCGCCGGCACCAACGTCACCATCACCACAGCCAACACCAGTGGAGCCGGCAATGGCGATATCACCGTTGACACGCCCATCACCTGGACCAAAACGCCGGGCGCCTTACCCGTCTCAACGCTGACCCTGAATGCCGTTCAGGATGTGATCGTGAACGAGGCGATTACCGCCACTTGGGGAAGCCTGGTCACGACGGCCGGACGTGATGTGACGCTGTTTGCGCCCGTCACGACGACCAACGGCAGCTTTACGGCAAACGCCGGGCGCGACGTCAAC
The DNA here is from genome assembly GCF_000015505.1 of Polaromonas naphthalenivorans CJ2. Taxonomy (GTDB): domain Bacteria; phylum Pseudomonadota; class Gammaproteobacteria; order Burkholderiales; family Burkholderiaceae_C; genus Polaromonas; species Polaromonas naphthalenivorans. Next base: position 3,946,802 of record NC_008781.1, read on the forward strand.
CTCGTGAATAACGCTGCGCATCCCTTGACGGCGATTACGACGACCGATGGAAATTTCAGGGCGAACGCCGGAGGCAATGTGAACGTCGAGACGGTCGCCTTGACGACAACCCGGGGTAACCTGATCCTGGTGGCCGGTATAGATGGCAACACCAGCGGCAGTGTCGTTTTTGCGGCTGGCACCCCCGTGGCTGCCGTCACAGGCCCAAATGCAGCGGTCATGATTTACAACCCGATAGGAACGCCACCGACGGATTATTCGGGTAACTTTACGTTGACTTCTGGCGCCACGCTGACGTCAGGTGTCTTTTTGCCAGGGATTCCGGGTGCTACGGGTGCTACGGGTGGCGTTGGCGCCACGGGCGCGACCGGGGCCACGGGCACGACCGGTGCGACCGGCGGCGTTGGCGCGACCGGTACGACCGGGGCCACGGGAACGACCGGCGGCGTTGGCGCGACCGGCGCAACCGGGGCCACGGGAACAACCGGCGGCGTTGGCGCGACCGGCGCAACCGGGGCCACGGGAACAACCGGCGGCGTTGGCGCGACCGGTACGACCGGGGCCACGGGAACGACCGGCGGCGTTGGCGCGACCGGCGCAACCGGGGCCACGGGAACAACCGGCGGCGTTGGCGCGACCGGTACGACCGGGGCCACGGGAACGACCGGCGGCGTTGGCGCGACCGGCGCGACCGGGGCCACGGGAACGACCGGCGGCGTTGGCGCGACCGGCGCGACCGGGGCCACGGGAACGACCGGCGGCGTTGGCGCGACCGGCGCGACCGGGGCCACGGGAACGACCGGCGGCGTTGGCGCGACCGGTGCGACCGGGGCCACGGGAACGACCGGCGGCGTTGGCGCAACCGGTGCGACCGGGGCCACGGGAACGACCGGCGGCGTTGGCGCAACCGGTGCGACCGGGGCCACGGGAACGACCGGCGGCGTTGGCGCAACCGGCGCGACCGGGGCCACGGGAACGACCGGCGGCGTTGGCGCAACCGGCGCAACCGGGGCCACGGGAACGACCGGCGGCGTTGGCGCAACCGGCGCAACCGGGGCGACCGGTGCCACGGGAACAACCGGCGGCGTTGGCGCGACCGGTGCGACCGGTGCGACCGGGGCCACGGGAACAATCGGCGGCGTTGGCGCGACCGGCGCGACCGGCGCGACCGGCGCGACCGGCGCGACCGGCGCGACCGGCGCGACCGGGGCCACGGGCACGACCGGCGGCGTTGGCGCAACCGGTGCGACGGGAACAACTGGCGCAACGGGAACGACCGGCGCTACCGGACCAGCGGCCCATATTCCTCCTATCGTCTTCCCACCGCCTGCATTTCCACAAAAGCCGCCTCTAAACGTGCTGCCGCCGGTGTTGCCGGGCACTTGGGTGCCCACGGTAGTGGTCGCCCCGCTGCCCCCAGAGCTTCTGACCGTCGTACCGCCGACACCGCCAGCCGTGCCCCCATCCGTTATGCCGGAGTCGCCGCCAGTGGTCTTGCCGGTCGTGATACCGTCCAGGCCCTACATGCCAACCAAGCGCCTGCCTAAACAGGAACGCAACTAGAAGAGTCACGGTACGCAGTGAATACGCACTCGATTACAACCATTGCAGCCAAGGCAGGACTTGTCCTTGGCCTGCTGGCCGCCGGTCTCGCCGTCCAACCCGCGTTTGCGGCGGACGGCATGGCGCCATTGTCAGGCGCTGGCCTCCCACTGGTGCAGGAGCCTTTTCCCGCTCTCCCGGCAATGGATACGCAGCCCAAGGTGGGTACGTACGAGCCGAAGCGGGCGAACTTTGCGCAGGCGCAACCCTCCCGGGAGGCCCGTCATGTGGCCGACTGGGCCGTTGATTCGGGCGATAACGGCGCCATGCCGTTCGTGATTGTCGATAAGGCGGATGCCAGGGTGTTTGTATTCGATGCGGGCGGCCAGTTGCGTGGTGCAAGCTCTGCGCTGCTGGGCCTGGCGCGCGGAGATGACTCCGTTCCGGGCATCGGCCAGCGCAAATTGTCAAGCATTCTCCCCGAGGAGCGCACCACGCCAGCCGGCCGCTTCGTGGCTGCGCTGGACCACAATCTTCAGGGAAAGGAGATGCTCTGGGTGGACTACGAGACAGCGATATCGCTGCATCCGGTGGTCACCAGCAACGCCCGGGAGCGCCGGGCCGAGCGTCTGGTCACGCCGAGTCCGCTGGACAACCGGATTTCCTACGGGTGCATCAATGTTCCCGCCGATTTTTACGCCAGCGTGGTCAGTCCTGCGTTTACCGGGACGGATGGCATCGTTTATGTGCTGCCCGAAACCCGCTCGGCCCACGCAGTCTTCGGCGCGTATGACGTCGAAGAACGCGCGCGCCTGAACATGGCAAGCCAGGCCGTTTCGGCGCCCGTGGTATCGCGCTCTGCCGCCAATCTAACCAGGTGAAGCGGCGCTGGCACGGCTTGAGGCACGTTGCCCAGATATTTACCGGCCTCCAATCGCTAAACGGGTCTCGAATGAAAAACCAAATACCCTCAGCAAGGCCGCCCGGATTGCAGCCCGACTTGCTGAAGGCGCATTCCAGCAGCCTGCCATGAGAAATAAAACGCTGTGCCTTTGCATGATTGTAAAAGACGAGTCGCATATTATTCTGGAAACATTAAACAGCATAAAACAGTATCTGGATTATTGGGTTATATGCGACACCGGCTCCACCGACAACACGATCGGGCTGATACAGGACTTCTTTGACAAGGAAGGCATAAGAGGCGAAATACACTCTGAAAAATGGGTGGATTTTGGCTATAACAGAAGCCGCGCCTTTGATCTTGCGATGAACAAGGCCGATTACCTGCTCGTCATGGATGCCGATGACATTTTGGTCGGGCAGATGAATCTGGATCAACTGGATGCAGACTCCTACCTACTTCGCTATGGCAGCGATTTTACTTATTGGCGAGGCCAGCTATTCAAAGGGACCGAGCAATGGATGTACAAAGGCGTATTGCACGAGTATCCGTTTTGCCTGTCAAAAGCGCATCCGACCGAAGGCACTGTCGAAGGAAACTACCATATCCTTTCCAGAAGACTGGGCGCGAGAAGCCTGGTGGAGCCGGCAACAAAGTATCTGCATGATGCAAAGGTTCTGGAGCAGGCGCTGCAGCAGGAAACAGATCCCGGTTTAACGACCCGCTACCTGTTTTATCTCGCACAAAGCTATAGGGATGCAGGCCAGCATGCGCTGGCCATCCATTGGTACAACCAAAGAATTGATGCGGGTGGCTGGCCGGAAGAAGTATGGCGTTCAAAATATGAGACAGGCCTGCTTTATGAAATACTCGGCAAGCACCAGCTTGCCAAGCAGTTCTATCTGGATGCATTTGAATACAGGCCAACCCGCGCAGAGTCACTGCACAGCCTGGGGAAAATGTGCAACCTGAGGAAAGAGTTTTTTCAGGCTTATTTATTTCTGGACCATGCATCAAAAATTCCATTGACCAAGGACGTGCTCTTTGTTTCAAAAGATGTCTATGATTATGAAATAGTATTTGAACTTTCAATCAGCGCCTATTGGGTGGGCGATTACAGATTGTCCATCAAGCTATGTGAGCAGCTGATTGCCATGAAAGACAAGCTTCCTCCGCAGATTTATGAACAAGCGCTCAAGAACATGGCGTTTGGAGTGGAGAAGTTGTTGGCAGGCTGCTGAAATATTTCCAGCCGGTCCACGTCACCCAAACCAGGTTCGCCCTGTGCGGACCGAGACAAATTCGTGTGGTCGCAGGCTTTTGGGAAATCCAAGATGGGCGGACATGAACTTCCTGCGACCGGCATGGCTACAATGGCAAAATCTGTAGCTGCAAGATTCGTGCCTTATGAAACGCCCTTTTCTCTCCTTCCTCCTGCTCGCCGTCATGGCGGCGGGTGCCGTGCTGCCGGCCGCGGCCGAGAAAGCTGACCGCGACAAGCCGATGAATGCCGAGGCCGACGCCTTGCGCTACGACGACCTGAAGCAGACCAGCGTGTTCACCGGCAACGTCGTCATCACCAAGGGCACCACCCTCATTCGCGGCGGCCAGGTCGAGGTCAGCCAAGACCCCGAGGGCTACCAGCTGGCCGTGGCCACGGCAGCGCCGGGCAAGCTGGCCTACTACCGCAAGAAACGTGACGGCGTCGATGAGTACATCGAAGGCGAAGGCGAGCGCATCGAATACGACAGCCGCGCCGACCTGGTCAAGTTCATCAAGCGTGCCGTGGTGCGCCGCTACAAAGGCGCGACGCTGAGCGACGAAACCACCGGCGGGCTGATCGTCTATGACAACAACACCGATGTGTTCACCGTCGATAGCGGCGCGAAGAACAGCACCGCCGCCAATCCCGGCGGACGGGTTCGCGCCATGCTGTCGCCGCGCGGCCCGGCCGCTGGCGCCGCCGCCCCGGCCCCGCCATCCGGCGGACCGGCTCCCGTTTTGCGCCCCAGCACCACGCTGGGCAACGGCACATCCCCGAAAGCACCCTGAATCCATGAACCGAGTCATTGACAAGGTCATTGCGCAGAATGCAGCGCTTCGCGCCGAGCCGCCCAGCAGCCTGGTCGCGCAGGGCCTGAGGAAATCCTACGGCAGCCGCCTGGTGGTGCAGGATGTCTCGCTGTCGGTGCAAAAAGGCGAAGTCGTCGGCCTGCTCGGCCCCAACGGCGCGGGCAAGACCACCTCGTTCTACATGATCGTCGGCCTGGTGCGCGCCGATGCGGGCGCCATCTCCATCGACGGCCAGCCGGTCGAACACATGCCGATTCACAAGCGCGCCCGCCTGGGCCTGAGCTACCTGCCGCAGGAGGCATCGATTTTTCGCAAGCTCACGGTGCAGGAAAACGTGCGCGCCGTGCTTGAGTTGCAGCGTGACGCCTCGGGCAAGCCGCTGGGCCGCGACGCGCTGGAGTCGCGGCTCGATGCGCTGCTCAAGGATTTGCGCGTGGACCATCTGCGCGACTCGCCGGCGCCCTCGCTGTCGGGCGGGGAGCGCCGCCGGGTCGAGATTGCCCGCGCCCTGGCCACCCAGCCGCGTTTTATTTTGCTCGACGAGCCGTTTGCCGGCATCGACCCGATTGCCGTGATCGAGATCCAGCGCATCATCGGTTTCCTGAAATCGCGCGGCATCGGCGTCTTGATCACCGACCACAACGTGCGCGAGACGCTAGGCATCTGCGACCATGCCTACATCATCAGCGACGGCCATGTGCTGGCCAACGGCACCCCGGCCGAAATCGTGAACAACGCCGATGTACGCCGGGTATATCTGGGCGAACATTTCAAAATGTAATGCGATCAACATGAAGCAAGGTCTTTCCCTCCGCGTCTCGCAGCACCTGGCGCTCACGCCGCAACTGCAGCAGTCGATCCGGCTGCTGCAGCTTTCGACGCTGGAGTTGAGCCAGGAAGTCGAGCAGATGCTTGATGAAAATCCTTTTCTTGAAGTGGCCGACGACTCGGCGCCGCGCGAAGAGTTTGGCCTGGACCAGACCGACACGCCCGTCAGCCAGGACAGCCGCGAATTTGATTCCGCTACGGATTCGATAGCTATAAACACAGACACATCGAGCGCAAGCAGCCAAAAAGAGTCTGAAACCACGGCAGAAGCAAGCACCGAAGCCACGCTCGAAGAAAGCTGGGAAGGCGACGGCTCGGTCGAGTCCTCGCCCGATGACAGCGAATGGGGCGGCGATGCGCCGGCGCGCAAGAACAACCTGGACGACAGCGACGCCGAAGCCTCGGACCTGACCGGCGCCCATGAGTCGCTGCAGGACCACCTGCACCGCCAGGCGCTGGCCCTGCGCCTGTCCGAAGTGGACCGCGCCGCCCTGCACTTCCTGATCGAGTCGCTCAATGACGACGGCTACCTCGAAGACAGTCTGGCCTCGCTCGCGGCCGGCCTGGCGCATGGCGACCTGGAGCAGACCGAGGAGCTGGAGCAGTGCTTCGCCATGGCGCTGCAGTTGCTGCAGCACATGGAGCCGGCCGGCGTCGGCGCGCGCACCCTGGCCGAATGCCTGAACCTGCAACTGCTCGATTGCAAGGATTGCGAGGAAACCCGCGCCGCCATTGCCATCTGCAAGCAACCGATGGAGCTGCTGGCCAAGCGCGATTTCAAGCGCCTGGCCAGCCTGTGCCGGTTCTCCGAGGACGCCATCAAGGGCGCCATGGCCGTGATTGCGCGCCTGGACCCCAAGCCCGGCCGGCGCTTTGCCAATGTCGAGCGCAACCTGATCGTTCCCGACGTGATCGTCGTCAAGTCCGGCCGGGGCTTCAAGGTCACGCTCAACAGCGACGTGATGCCCCGGCTGCGGGTCCACGACATCTACGCCAACGCCCTCAAGCAGCACAGCGGCCGGGGCAGCAGCGGCCCGGGCGGCGGGCAGGCGCTGCAGCAGCGGCTGCAGGAAGCGCGCTGGTTCATCAAGAACATCCAGCAGCGTTTCGACACCATCCTGCGGGTCAGCAACGCCATCGTGGAGCGGCAGAAAAACTTCTTCACCCACGGCGAACTCGCCATGCGGCCGCTGGTGCTGCGCGAGATCGCCGACGAGCTGGGCCTGCACGAATCGACCATTTCGCGCGTGACCACGGCCAAGTACATGGGCACGCCGTTCGGCACCTTCGAGCTGAAGTATTTCTTCGGCTCCGGGCTGGGCACCGAGAGCGGCGGCAATGCGTCGAGCACCGCCGTGCGCGCGCTCATCAAGCAGTTCGTCGCCTCCGAAAGCCCCAGGAAGCCGCTCAGCGACAGCCAGATTTCCGAGATGCTCAAGGAGCAGGGCATCGAATGCGCGCGCCGCACGGTGGCCAAATACCGCGAGGCCCTGCGCATCGCACCGACCAATTTGCGCAAGGCGCTGTGAATGTCGCCCGAGATGGGTACGCAACTATTTTGTAGCATCCCGTCATTCCCGCGAAGGCGGGAATCCAGCCCCCGCTTGCAGGCACCTGACTGTCGCGGCACTGGATACCCGTTTTCACGGGCATGACGGCATTGAGAGAACTTTTTCATGAACCAACTCCAACTATTCCTCCCCTGCGCCGCCGGCGTCGAGAACCTGCTGGCCGCCGAAGTCCAGCGCATCACTGGCATTGAAGGCAAGGCCTGGCGCGCCGGCGTGCAGCTGCAGGGCTCCTGGCGCGAAGCGCTGCAGCTCAACCTGCACAGCCGCCTGGCCCAGCGCGTGCTGATCGAGCTGCAGCACGGCCAGTACCGCAGTGAGCAGGATCTGTACAACGCGGCGGCCAGCGTCGCCTGGGAAATCTGGTTCACGCCCGCGCAGACCTTCAAGGTCGAGATCACCGCGCAGCACAGCCCGCTGCAAAGCCTGAATTTCGCCGCGCTGAAGATCAAGGACGCGATTGCCGACCGTTTCCGCCACAAGTTCAACGATGTGCGCCCCAGCGTCGATACCCGCTGGCCCGACGTGCGCGTGTATGTGCATCTGACCACCGATACCGTCACGGTGTACATCGACACCTCGGGCGAGCCGCTGTTCAAGCGCGGCTGGCGCGAGGACAAGGGCGACGCGCCGCTGAAGGAAACGCTGGCCGCCGCGATGATCGCCGCCAGCGGCTGGGACCAGCTGTGCAAGCAGGGCGTGCCGCTGTACGACCCGTGCTGCGGCTCGGGCACCATCGTCATCGAGGCCGCGCAGATCGCCTGCAACATCGCGCCGGGCATCAACCGCCGCTTTGCTTTCCAGAAGTATTTACCCTTCCAGGGCCATGTCTGGGACGGCCTGCTCGACCAGGCCGAAGCGGCGATTACCGAACCGACGGCGCCGGTGTACGGCAGCGATGTGTCGTTCCGCATGGTCGATTTCGCCGAGCGCAATGCCGAACGCGCCGGCGTCGCCAATGCGGTGCAGCTGCGCGGCGGCGACGCGCTGCAGCGCATGCCGCCCGCGCCCAGCGGCGTGATGCTGGTGAACCCGCCGTATGGTGAGCGCATCGACGTAGCGGGCGTGGCCGGCGTCAGCGGCGTGCAGGGGCGCGACCAGCGCGAACAGCGGCGTTCCCAATTCCAGGGCCAGAGCGTCGATGAATTCGGCCAGCCGGTGCTACGTCCCGAGCGCGAGGGCCGGCCAGGCCGCGACGAGCGCAATGACCGCGACAGCCGCGACGAAACCGGCTTCGAGCCGCCGCGCGACCGCTCCGCCAACCCCGGCCGCGAACAGGCGCAAAACGCCTGGGGCGAGGAAGCCTCGGACTTCTTCCCGCAGCTGGCCGCGCACTGGAAGAAAAACTACGCCGGCTGGACCGCCCACGTGCTCACGCCCGACCTGAAATTGCCCAGCAAGATGCGCCTGAAGGAGTCGCGCCGTGTGCCGATGTGGAACGGCCCGATTGAATGCCGGCTGTTCCGCTTCGACATGGTCGCCGGATCGGCGCGCGCCAAGCCGGCGGATCAGCCGAAACCGTGACGATGCCAGCGAGCGGGCCGCAGAATGATGCCGGCAGGCAGCCGGTCGTCATCGACACCAACATCATTCTGGACATCTTCGTTTTCGCCGACGCCGCAGCCAAGCCCGTCAGGCAGGCGCTGGAAGCCGGCGAACTCGACTGGATCGCCACCCGGCCGATGCGCGACGAACTCGCGCGCGTGCTGGACTACCCGCAAATCGTGCCGCGCCTGAAGTTCTACCAAATTAACGCGGGCGACGTGCTGGCGTCGTTCGACCGCCATGCCCGCCTGCTCGAAGTCGCCATCAAGGCGCGCCTGCATTGCAGCGACCCAGACGACCAGAAGTTCATCGACCTGGCCGTTGCCGGCAAAACCCTGCTGCTGAGCAAGGATCGGCATGTGCTTTCGATGTCAAAAAGGCTTCTTGCGCATGGTGTACGGGCACGGGCAGCTATGTAATTTATAGCGGAAAGGGTCGTGGAAAATCCGGGCTGGCAGTTACTGGTGCGGATTTCGCCATTGCTGCACGCCCCACGATTCAGCCAGTGAGTCACGACACGCGTGCGCAAGGTTCAAGGAGAGCGCTTGAACCTCGATGCCAAGTTTTCCTTGTTCCAGAGCACGCCCCAATTGCACCATCGCGGCCTCGACGTGCTTGTCTTCGACCAACGCCAGCTCCCCCCAATAAAGCGACCAGAAGCGCTGCCTGGCCAAAGCAATGTCGTCTTTCGATGAGGCGGTGGCCAGGGTTGCCGCTGCTTGCGTTGCTTCCGTGTACAGCTTGAGCTGGCGGTCGAGGAAGGGTCTGGTGGCCTCTATTCGTCGCGTTTCCGCCTGGCTACGCTGGTTCGACACGAACTGATAGCCACCCCACACAAAAGCGACGGCGGCGCCTGCCAGCGTGAGCATCTTGATCCAGGACTCAAGCGGCGGTGTCTGCATGGTGTTTCCCGAAGGCCTATTGAAGCTTCAAAAACAGCCTTGAAAGTCATTTGAACTGCCAGCTCACCTTGTGCTCCAAGGCGATGGCACCCAGGCCTTGCCCGGGCGCGGGAAGTGGGCTGATGGTGTACGGGGCGGTGCCGGATATTCCCTTGTATTTGCCAGTTCCGCCGATCAGGGTGTCGGCGGCCCACGCAACTTGAATGAGAGACAGGGGTATGAGCGCAGCAAGGGCTGCTGAAGTGAGCTTGTTCATTTCCATCCTCGGGGCTTTTCGTTGATTTGGGTTGTACCTATCCCGGCTTGGTAAATTCAGTTGAAAACCGGCGCCAGTCCAATCTCTGGCGCCAAAATTGAAACTGCCGCTTTCAAAACCCGCGCGGGTCATCGACCGGATCTTGCGTGATGACGGTGCAGCGCCCTGCCTTGTTCAGGCCGGCGCTGGCTGCGGTCTGGCGCCAGGCCCAAGACATTCCAGACTGCACTCTATGACCCGGGTTTTCCGATGACTTGATGTTTCGCAAGTGCAGGGCATATCCCATGGCCTCTTTCAGTCCGGCTCAGTCCAGCGTTCACCCGGATCGGCAGGTCCGATGTGTCGAAGGTGTCAGGGATGGGGGCAGCGCCGATGACGTGCTGGCCTCGTTCGACCGTCACGCGCCTGGCCCGCAGCGCCCCCGACGACCAGGAGTCCATCGACCTGGCCGTGGCCGGCCAAGCCCTGCCGCCGAGCAGGGATCGGCATCAGCCTTCGATATCAAAAAGGCTGCTTGCGCATGGTGTGCGGGCGCAGGCAGCTATTTAATTAGTAGCACTCGGCTACCAGAGAACAGCCGTATTGAAGGCGCCAAAAGCAGCATCGCAGGTCACCAGCGTTGCTTTTTCAATTTCGCTTTGCGCCGCCAGCATCCGGTCAAACGGGTCGCGGTGTTCATGCGGGTAGCCGCCGGCCAGCAGGCTGTGCTGCCAGGTGATGGGCAGATGTTCAAAGCCATCGGCTTCGATCAATGCCTGGAACTGCTTGAGCGCGGCCTGCGCGATGGCGAGCTTGCCCAGCCTGAACTTGGTCGAGATTTCCCACACGCTGGCCGCACTGACCAGCACCGTGTTGTCTTCCTCGGCAATCGCTTTGCGCGCGGTGCCTGAGAGCTGCTTGTCGTCGGTCCACCACCAGAGCAAGGCATGCGTGTCCAGAAGCAACCTCACTTGGGCTCCCAGCCAGCCAGCTCGGCTTGCGGCAAAGGCTCAAAGAATGCGCTCTCCACCAAGCCCAGCCCTGAAAGCCGCCCAGGCTGGCGCTTGCTCACGACCGGCGCCAGCGGCATGAGCCGCGCATAGGGCTTGCCGGCCTTGGCCAGGATGATTTCCTGTCCCGTGTGCGCCTTTTCCAACAGCTTGGAAAAGTGGGTCTTGGCTTCGTGGACGTTGACGATGAGTTGGGCGGCCATGGATTTTGATGATGACTAAGTTTGCGGACTAAGTTTAGTTTATCAAGGGCGCGGCGTCAGCGAGAAAAAGAAATCCAGCATGTGGAAATGGTCATCATGGAACTGGTCCTCCAGGCCGGCCAGTTTTTCAATCGGAACCCACTCTGCGGATGCGGCATCGTCCGCCGCCAGGACTTCGGGCGGGCGGCGCGAACCCAGGTCAAACAGATGCGCATGGGTGATCACGCGGCCGCGCTGGCTGCGGTCGGGGTGGTCGAACACATGCACGGCCTTCAGCGCATGGTGCATGTCGCCTTCAAGCAATTGAAGGCCGGTTTCTTCCATCAACTCGCGCAGGGCCGACTGGTACACGGTTTCGCGCTGCTCGATGAAGCCGCCCGGCACCGCCAGCAGGCCCTTGCCGGGCGCATAGCCGCGCCGGATCAGCAGCACGCAGCCGCCGCACTGGACCACCGCATCGACCGTCACGAACACCGGCGGGTACGGCGAGCCGGCCCAGCGCGCTTTTTCCTGCCTGAGGTTGTCCCACTCCTGCGCCAGTTGCTGGAAATACGGCAGCGCCGCCCAGGCGCGCAGAAATTCGAGCGTGCTGGCGGGCGCCTGGCTGACCAGCGCGGCCAGCGTGGCATCGAGCGCGCTGCCGGCGTTGCCGAAATAGGCGTCGCGCAAGGCGCTGGCGTCAATGTTGCCCTGCAGCGGCAAGGCGTCCAGCGTCCAGCCCGGAAAGCCTTCGAGGTACTGGCTGGTGGCGTCCTTGAAATGCCCGACCAGGACAAAGGAAGTCCCGGCGGTTCCGCCCGCCAGTTCGATGACGCCCTGCCGCACGGCGCCCACCCAGCGCTCCTGGTCGTAATAGTCGCGCACCGGCAAAAACCGGACCCGGCTGCGGTCGGCCTCGGGCAGGGCCAGCCGGATCATTTCGGCGCGCTCCTGCCAGGTGAACGGGTTTTTGGGCGTGCGCGCCTGATGGGCCGAACCGAGCGCGACGATGCACAGCGGCGCCGATGCCAGCGCCCGGTGCAGCAGCGCCAGCTGGCCATGGTGAAAGGTCTGGAAGCGGCCGATGCAGACCGAAACGTCGTATTGTTGAGCAGCGATGGAGGTGGTCATAAGGAGGTTATTCAAACTTGGCGGCAATCGGCATCTGCCGGCCGGTGCCGAAGGCGCGGGCGCGCAGTCGGATGATGGGCGGGGCTTGCCTGCGCTTGTATTCATTGCGCGCGATCATGCCCCGGATGCGCTCTATCATCGCGCGGTTTTCGGCTTCCTTGCGCAACGCATCGACGAAGCAAGCCGCTTTTTCATACTCTCCAGGCGCCAGCAGCGGCCCTTCGATCAGCAGCTTGAGGACCTCGTCGAGCACCGGATACGGCGGCAGGCTGTCCACATCCTTCTGGCCGGGCGCCAGTTCGGCGGAAGGCGCCTTGTCAATGATGGCCTGGGGAATGATTTCCTTGCCTGCCGTTTCGTTGAGGTGGCGCGACAGGGCAAACACCTCCGTCTTGTACAGGTCGCCGATCAGCCCCAGGCCGCCGTTGGTGTCGCCGTAGAGCGTGCAGTAGCCCACCGACAGCTCGGACTTGTTGCCGGTGGTCAGCAGCAGGTGGCCAAAGCTGTTCGAGTATTCCATCAGCACCGTGCCGCGCGAGCGCGCCTGCAGGTTTTCCAGCGCGATGCCCTGCAGCGGCTGGCCGAAGGCGGCTTTAAAACCGCCGGAAAATTCCGCTACCAGGCCGTTGATGGGGTGGCGCAGGAGTTCGACGCCCAGGTTGCGGCACAGGATGGCCGAGTCATCGACCGAGCCGGCCGACGAGAATTGAGAAGGCATGGTGATGGCCACCACATTGGCCGGGCCGAGGGCTTCGGCGGCCAGCGCCAGCGTCAGCGCCGAATCAATGCCGCCCGATGAGCCAATCACGGCGCGGCTGAAACCGCAGCGGCGCGCATAGTCCCGCAGGCCCAGCACGATCTGGCGCCTATAGAACGCCATGAGGGGCAAGCCCTCCACCGGCACCTTTGCCGGCCGGTCGCCGGCCAGCGTCAGAAAGCGCCCATTGTCAAAGCGCAGCGTGCTGACCTCTTCCACAAAGCGCCCGGCCTCATAGACCACGCCGGCCTGCGGCTCCACGGCGAAGGACGCGCCGTCATACACCAGCTGGTCATGCCCGCCCACCTGGTTGACATACACGATGGGCAGCTGGTTGCGTCGGCTCGCAGCGCTGAATACCTGGTGGCGCTGTTCGCGCTGGCCGGTATTGGACGGGCTGGCGTTGATCGAAATCACCAGATCGGGCGCGGCGCCCCGCAGGCGCTCGAAAGGATTGACCGCGTAGTCCTGTCCGTGGTCGTTCCAGCCATCCTCGCAGATCAGAAAACCCGCCTGCACGCCCCGGATGCGCAGCACCTTGGCCACGTCCTGGCCGGGCTCGAAATGCCGCCGCTCGTCGAAGATGTTGTAGGTCGGCAGCAGCTGCTTGGCGTATTCGAGCAGCACCTCGCCGCCCTGGATGACGCGCAGGGCGTTGATCAGCTTCTTGCCCGGCGCTGCGCGGCGCGCCGGAAGACCGACCACCCAGTGCAGGCCGGGAGTCTGGCGCGAAGCGAGCAGGATGTCTGCAAAGGCCACGTCCACCCGCGCCATGAAGCCGTCCTCGTCCAGCAGGTCGCCGGGATAGTAAGCCGTCAGGGCCATTTCAGAAAACACCACGATGTCGGACTGGTCGGCCCAGGCGGCGCGGGCGGCGGCGACCATCTTGACCACGTTGCCGGCCAGATCGCCAATCGTGAAGTTCAGTTGTGCAACGGTGATTTTGAGCATGGAAAGCGCCTTGTCAGAGGGTTGACGGGACATTGAAGACCTGCCGCAGATAGGCCAGGAAGGTGGGGTTGTCGCACAGGGTCTTGCCGGGGCTGTCGGACAGCTTGGCCACCGGCCGGCCATTGCAGCCGGTCAGCTTCATCACGATGTTCAGCGGCGTCAGCCCCATGTCGTTGCTCAGATTCGTGCCGATGCCGAAGCCGGTCTGGGTCCGATTGGCAAAGGCGCGGTACAGCCCGAGCGCGGCGTGTACATCGAGCCCGTCCGAGAACACCAGCCGCTTGTTGTGCGCGTCCACGCGCAGCCTGGCGTAGTGGGCCAGGGCCTTTTCGCCCCAGACAAACGGGTCGCCCGAATCATGGCGCAGGCCGTCGAACAGCTTGGCGAAGTAGAGGTCGAAATCGGCCAGGAAGGCGTCCATGCCGACGACATCGGTCAGCGCCACGCCCAGGTCGCCCCGGTACTCCTGCACCCAGTCTTCCAGCGCGGCGCGCTGGAAGTCACGCAGCGTCATGCCCAGCGCCTGGTAGGTCTGCAGGTATTCGTGGGCCATGGTGCCAATCGGCACGAGGTCCAGCGTTTTGGCCAGCAGCACATTCGAAGTTCCCTTGAAATAGTCCGGCAGCTCGCGCTGCAGCGTGCGGACCACCTCGGTCTGCCAGTCGCGCGAGAAGCGGCGCCGCACGCCGAAATCGAAAAACTCGAACGGATGGCGCAGGGCCGGTTCTGTTCCGAAGTCCCGCAGCAGCGCTATCTTGTCCCGCAGGCGCTGGCGGCCCTGCGCCAAGGCGGCCGGCTGGTCGAAGCGGCGGAAATACAGCTCGTTGACGATGGACAGCACAAAGATTTCAAACGCCATCACATGCACCTGGGGGCCGGTCGCCTGAATGACCAGCGACTGGCCGTCGGCCCGCGCCGAGATGAACTCCCGCTGGAACTGGAAAATCCGCAAAAAATCGGCAAAGTCGCTTTTGATGAAGCGCAGCCCGCGCAGGTAGCGCAATTCTTCCGGCTCAAAGCGCAGGCTGCAGAGGTGGTCGAGCTGCTCGTTGACCTCGGGCAGCAGTTCAGCCAGCGGATAGCCCGGCTGGTTGCGGCAGACAAAGCTGTACTCGGCCTGCGTCTGCGGATGGCGGTGCAGCATGGTTTGCCACATCGTGAACTTGTACAGGTCGGTGTCCAGCAGGCTTTGAATGATGGCTTGCATCAGAGGTTCTCCGTGGGTGAATTCGGGCGCCGTTCAGGCGTTGTCTGCCAGGGCGGGAAGTATTTCGGCGCTGGTGGCCAGCCGCACGCCGCGACTGGCCATATCCGCCAGAAAGGCACGGTGCTGCGCCTCGAAGCCGCCGACAGGGCTCATGCAGTCGGTCAGCAGCACCACTTTGCTGCTCTGGCCGGAAGGCAGGTGGTCGATCAGGTGCTCGGTCGTCGCTTTCACGCAGTGGCTGCTGGCCTCGCCGGCAATGATGATCTGGTCGGCGCGGTCCAGTTCGGCGATGAACGCCCGGTTGAGCTGGGTCGCGGCATCGCCCGCGTCGGGAACCTCGGCCTGCAGGGCGCTGTAGTGCTCGGTCCAGGGGTTGCTGCCCTTGCTGATTTTGCGCGCCACGGCCAGATTCCTGTCTTCCCAGCGGTTGCAGGCCGCCTTGACGGCCAGGTGGATGGCGTGGCCCCAACTGCCGATTTCGCAATGCACCGGCCAGACCATCAGGGTGTAGCGGCCGCGCTGCTCCAGTGCGTCCAGGTAGGCCAGCGCCCTGGGAAGCATCAAGGGGTCTTTGGGCGCATAGCTGCCATCGCGCACCTGGGCCGCCGCAATCGGCGTGAACGGGCTGACGCTGCCGCCCGCGCCGGTTTGCCAGAAGGTCGGGTGGGCGATATCAAACCGGTGGTGCGAGTCCAGCGTCAGCGCGATGGCCGAGATGCCGGGCGCGCCTTCGCGGATCAGCCCGGCCAGGCGCAGCATGTCCGCATGCGCGCCGGCGACCGGCAGCGCCGGAGCAAGCGCCTGCCCGGTCAGGGGGTCGAGCGGGCACCAGTCGGCGGGCAAGTCGCAAAAGTCGTTTTGCGGGTCGATGAGGAGAAGCTGAATGTTTTTCTTCATGAGGCGGCGGGCTGGCATGGCAGGTTTTCCTTGAAGTGGTTGAGATAGGTTGTACTGAACAACCTTTGCATGGGTTGCATAATACAACCTTACTCGAATTAATTCAACCGGAACGCAAAAAAATGATCGCCACCAGGGATATTCAGGAGATGGAAAGGCCGCTGACCACGGTCGATGTGGTGATCTTCACCGTGCTGGACGGCCAGTTGCAGGTCTTGCTGGTCAGGCGCCCTGACGGGCCGGAAGAGCCTTTTCCGAATGCCTGGGCCTTGCCGGGCGGCTTTGTCGATGTCCGGCGGGACGATTCGCTCGAAAGCTGTGCCCGGCGCAAGCTGCTCGCCAAGACCGGCGTCAGCAGCCCCTACCTGGAGCAGCTGGGCAGCTGGGGCGGCCGGGCTCGCGACCCGCGCGGCTGGTCCGCCACGCATGCCTACTTTGCCCTGCTGCCTGCGGATTGCGTGCAGCTGAAGCAAGAGGAAGGCAAATTCGCCCAGTGGCATCCCGTCAATGAACTGCCGCCCGGCCAGCCGCTGGCCTTCGACCATGCCGGCATCCTGCAGGCCGCGCTGGAGCGCCTCAGAAGCAAGGTCGAATACACCTCGCTGCCGGCCTTTTTGCTGCCCGAGCCCTTCACCCTGCCGCAGTTGCAAAAGGTGTATGAAATCGTGCTGGGCCGCCCGGTGGACAAGAGCGGCTTTCGCACCCGCGCCCTGGCGGCCGGTTTTCTGGACGAGCAGGGGTTGCTGGATGTGGGCTCGCCCCGGCCGGCGATGGGCTACCGCCTGAAGGACAGGGCGGCGGCGGTGTATTTCCCGAGGCCGTTCAGCCCCAGGAGCAGTTAAAACCCGGCCGAAGCGCTCAAACCTGCACGGCCATGGGGCGATACACTTTGCCCCAAGAGCCTCGCGGGAGGCTCAGGACCGCACCTTTTTTATGACAAATTCAAACCTCACCCCAGCCACCTCCGCCGACACTGCGTGGATGGAAACCGAAGCCTTCGACGAACTCGACGCCATCCTGGACGACCTGCGCAGCCGCTACGACGAAACGCCGCAGTGGGAATTCTGCGAAGGCTTCATGGCCGCAGTGATCTGCTCGCGCCGCCCGATTCCTGACTACGAATACCTCGGCGTGCTGCTCGGCCTGCCGGTCGAGGGCGAGGAGCCCGACGAAGACAGCGGCTCGTTTGCCAGCGACGAACAGCGCGAACGCTTCATCGCCCTGTGGAAGCAGCGCTGGAACGAAGTTGAAACCGCGCTCGATGCCGAAGTCGATTCGCTCGAAGACGACGCCTGCTACCACCCCGAAGTCATGGACATTCGCGGCGTGGTGGCCGACATGCCGCCCGAGGAACAGGCTGCGTTCGCCAAGGCAGACCTGCCCGCGTTCGCGCAGGTGTGGGCGCTGGGCTTCATGTTCGCGGTCGAAAGCTGGTCCGACGAATGGGCCGCCCCGCGCGACAAGGACGCCGCCAAGTGGCTGGATGGCGCGCTGCAGGCCATCGTCGCCATGACCGAGGACGACACTGGCGCACCCGAAGTCTCGCCGCTGAGCGAGGAAGGCACGCCGAGCACCAGCATCGCCCGGCTCAATGCCTTCGGCGAAGCCATCTGGGCGGTGTACGACCTGCGCGAGCTGTGGAAGACCATGGGGCCGAAGGTCGAAACCATCCGCAAGGAAGCCACGCCGGGGCGCAATGATCCTTGCTCTTGCGGGAGTGGGAAGAAGTACAAAAAGTGCTGCGGGGCTTGAACTGTCCTGCTTGAAGATCAGGCTTGAGTGCTTCTGATTTTGTAGCAGGTTGCACCCATGGCTAAAGCGTCAGAGACTGATTTGATCGTGAAAAAAGTTTTTGAGGTTTAAAGCAGGGCCAAGCTAACGTCGGTCATTGATTTAGAAACTCGCTGATGATTTGCCATTGGTCGCGCTGCTCTTTAAATCCAGGAATTTTTGAGAGCGACAACTTGCCCCACTTGCTGCTCGGATTGTGCAACTGCTGAACCGTTGCGACTGGCAAAACATAAAACTCTGGCGCCAGCACTTTTGCGGTGCCATCTTTGGAGCCACGATTGAGCAACACGACGACGAAATCACATGCGAAGTTCTTGATAATGAAGCCTTCGGCTCCAGTACGCCACCGACTTTTGACTTGAATGCGTGCTGATTTGTTTTGTTCAGGGTTCGTTGCTGTTATGTCGTACCCCGCCATGTTGGTGTACGTCTTGTACGATGGAATACCGAGCGTCAGTAGATTTCCGAGCACTAGGAATTCAGCGCCTTCTGATTCGAGGTGCGTGTTTTGGCGGGACATTTTGAAGAATGGCTAAAGTAATTTATGCGGCAAACCCTGCAGGATATAGCCGCCTACGGTGTAATTGGGATGCGAAAAGCTGATGGACTGCGCCACTATAGCCCCAAGCACCGCCTGAAGACTCAAGCCACGTTTTCAGCATCATTTAAGGCTTTTGCGCAATAAGGACGGGCGCAACTATTGATCCGGCCCAATGAAGTATGAACTTTACTGAATTTTCTCTATCGAAGAAAGATGGAAAAAGAAAATGCAAGAAAGCAGACGCTGGAGCAGCTTCACGAGCGGCGCAAGCAAGTCGTGAGACTGCATAAAAGGGCAATGGGCGTCATGCAAATTGTCTCCATGACGGGTTTGAGCTACCCGGCTGTGCGCAGGTGCATCGACCTGTTCGATGAGGGCGGCTGGCCAGCAATACGACCGGCCTTGCGTGGGCGCACTCAAGGTCTGGGGCGCACCCTGAGCCAGGCTCAGGAGGACAGCCTTCAGCGCAGCATCATCGATCAACGCCCTGAGCAGCTCAAGATGGATTTTTTCCTGTGGAGCCGGGCGGCCGTAGGCCAGCTCATCGAGCAGGAGTACGGCATCGAGCTGCAGGTGCGCAGCGTTGGCAAGTACCTGGCCCGCTGGGGTTTTACGCCCCAAAAGCCCATCAGGCGAGCCTACGAACAAAGCCCTGAAGCGGTGCAGGCCTGGCTCGAAGGCGAGTACCCGGCGATAGAGCAACGCGCCCGCCAGGAAGGCGCTGAAATCCATTGGGGTGACGAGACGGCGCTGGTGAACACCGATGTGCGCGGTAGAAGCTTTGCGCCTGCTGGAAAGACACCGGTGGCCAGAACCGTGGGAGGCACCCGGCAAAAGCTCTCGATGATTGCCACGGTGACTAACCAGGGGAAAACCCGCTGGATGATCATTGACGATGCGTTTGACGCGGACAAGCTCATCGAATTCCTGCGGGCACTGGTCAAGGATGCGGGCAAAAAGGTATTTTTGATACTGGACAACCTGCGGGTTCATCACAGCAAAATCGTCAAGGCCTGGGTGGCTAACCACAGGGACGAAATTGAGCTGTTTTATCTGCCCAGCTACAGCCCTCAGCTCAATCCGGAGGAACGCCTCAATGCGGATCTGAAGCAGGAGATGGGCAAACGCGTACCGGCGCGCAGCAAAGCCAAATTACGCGATGCCGCCAACGAGCACATGGCTCTGCTCGAGCGCACGCCTGAGCGAGTTATCGCCTACTTTCAGGATCGGCGTGTTCGCTATGCCGCTTAATACTTCATCGGGCCGGATCAATAGCTATCAAATTAGTAGCGCAGCGCCTTCATCTGCCGGTCATGCCACCCCCGCAGCAGCGTCACCGCCACCATCGCCCCGAGCAGCGCCCAGAACATGTCCGACTGCGTATCCCACACATCGCCCTGCGTGCCCAGAAAGTCGGTGGCGCCGCTGCCCGCAGCCAGTGCCACGCCCCACTCGATCAGTTCATAAACCGCGCTGATCGCCATCGCCACGCACACCGACAGGAACGCCGCCATGCCCCGGCTGCTCACATAGCCGCGCTGCAACAAGACTTCACGCGTCACCATCGCCGGCACCAGCCCCTGCATGAAGTGGCCGATCTTGTCGTAGGGGTTGCGGCCCAGGTGCAGCGCCTCTTGCAGCCAGAAACCCAGCGGCACGCGCGCATAGGTGTAGGCGCCGCCCAAAATCAGCACCCCCATGTGCAGCGCAATCAAGGCGTACAGCAGCGTGGTCAGCGGATAGCGCCGCCATGTCGCCCCCAGCACCGGCGCGGCCAGCAGCACGGGCGCGACTTCGAGCAGCCAGGTCGCGCGGTCATAGGGCGACACGCCAGATGCCACCAGCGCCGTGAAGACCAGCAGCCCCAGACCGGCCAGCAGGCGGCGGCGCGACTCAATGCGCGGGGGTTCAGGCCGTGCCATGAACCGGCTCGCAGCGCGCCTCGGTTGTCACCGGGTTGGCGATGACCCCGGACATCGGCAGCGGCACCCCCAGCGACCATGAAACTTCGGCGGTACAGCCAGCCATGCATCCCTCTCCTCTTCAATTGAAAAATTCCTGCAAGGCCGTTTGCTCAGGGCCGGGCAGCCGGCGATGCCGGTGCGAATCAAGCATACGCCAGCGTCCTGGGCGGCGCTGCGCAATCAATGCCCCGGCGTGCGCCCTGGTGCAGCCGTCAATGTCACAATCACGCTGCAACAACTTACGCGTTGTTGCATCCCGGCCCCGCCGACTCCTAAGGACGCCTGACACCGTGCATCCCATCCGCCCCATCGATCCCGTCATCACGTTCCGCAACAGCCAGGGGGAAGCCGTGCGCGGCACGCTGACCAATGTCCAGCGCCGTTCGCTGGTGATGGAAATCTACAACCCGTACTCGATTGTGCAGGTCAGCGAAGTGCTCAGCGAGCTCACCATCCGTTCGGGCGAGCGCAGCATTTACAAAGGCAAGGCGGTGGTCACCAGCTTGCTCAATACCGGGCTGATGGCGATGGTGTCGGCGGTGCTGATTGACGAATGGAACGAACTGGCGGCCATCGGGCGCGACGGCAAATCCGTTGGCGACGAGGCGCGCTCATTCGTGCAGGGGTGGAACACCCGTTTCAACGTGCGTCGGCAATACCAGGTGGTGGTCAGCGAAATGCGCGCCTATTTTTCCGAGATCACGCGCTGGATCGACCAGGCGGACATCAATACCGGATTGCCGCGCGCCGGCGACGGACGCGTGCGTGAAGACGTTTTCTTTGATCTGGCCTCGCCGTTGCTGGAAAAGGGACGCGAATACCTGCTGTGGTTTGAAGACGAAGCCGGGCGCGTCGATCCGGAAATCGCGCCGGTGCACCGCAGCTTCGCCCAGGCGGCGATTCATCCGCTGATCCTGCGCGCGCCTTTTGTGTACCGCACTTTCGCCAAGCCGCTGGGCTATGCGGGCGACTATGAAATGGTCAACCAGATCCTGGGCGACCCGCGCCAAGGGCCCAGCACCTACTTTCAGCTGGTCAACTACATGTTTCTGCAGGCGGGCGTGGCCGTGGCGCACCGCAACCGGATCGATATCCTGTGCGACCGCCTGGACGAGCTGGCGGCCGCTGCCGTGAAGGCCGGCCGGCCCATGCGCGTACTGAACGTGGGCTGCGGGCCGGCGGCGGAAATCGAGCGCTTTGTGCGCAACAACCCGCATTCGGACATGCTCGAATTCGTGCTGGTCGATTTCAGCGAGGAAACCCTGAAGTACACCGCCCAGCGCCTCGAAGAGGCCAGCCGGCCGACCAGGCGCAAGCTCAACGTCACACTGCAGCACGAATCGGTGAACCAGCTGCTCAAGCGCGCCGTGCGCGCGCAACGCGCCGCCCCCGAGGAAAGTTTTGACTACGTCTATTGCGCCGGCCTGTTCGATTACCTGACGGACAAGGTCTGCACCCGGCTCATCGAGTATTTCATCTCGCGCTCCCGGCCCGGCGGCCGCATCCTGGTCACCAATGTGCATTCGAGCAATCCGGAACGCAACTGGATGGAGCACTTCCTGGAGTGGTACCTGATCTACCGCGACGAGGCGGGCATGCTGAACGCCCTTCCGCAGGGCATCGAGAATGCCAGAACCTACACAGACCCGATTGGCGTGAACGTCTTTGTCGAGGCCATCGTCAGCGCCGACGCCAGCAACACGGCATGAACATCCTGCGTCTGCGCAATGACTCAGCCTATCGGCTGGAATTGCACGAGCATTTGCTGTTTTACAGCCGCATCACCTGTGTCGTGACCATCGTCCTGACACTGGGCGGCGTGGGGCTCGACAGGGCGTTTTATCCAGCCTATGCAGGCGACTTCGGCTGGGCGCGTGTCTGCGCGTCCCTTCTTGTGGGCCTGGTGCTTTTAAGCTACAGGCTGCCCTGGGGCCGCCGCAATTTGCGTCCGCTGACCTACCTCTGGCTCTGCATCCCCCAAGCCATGATCTGCTGGATGATCTACCGCACCGATGGCGAGCAGTCGATCTACTTCGTGGGCTTGACGTTTGCGCTCAGCGGCGTAGGCTTTTTCCTGCCCTTGTCGGTGATCGAGGCGCTGGCTTTTGGCGGCGTCACCTTGCTGGGCTATGGCCTGGCCTGCATGCTGCGCACGGGCGGCATCCAGGACTTCAACGCATGGCTGGGCAGCAGCACCTTCGTGCTGTTCTATACCGTCATCTGCGTGGTGATTGCGATCTACAGCGACAAATGGCGCTGGCTGTCGTTCCAGTTCAAGACCGAGGTGCGCAAGAAAAACATCGAACTCACCGAAACCAACCGCGCCCTGGCCGAAGTCAAGGGCCAATTGATCCAGCGCGAAAAAATGGCGGCCCTGGGCACCTTGTCGGCGGGCCTGCTGCACGAGGTCAACAACCCGGTCAACTACAGCCTGATGGCGATCAACATGGCCCTGATGGACCCGGCCGCCGCGCAAAGCGCCGACCTCAAGGAAAGCCTGACCGACGCGCGCGAAGGCATGCAGCGCGTGCAAAACATCGTCTCCGACCTCAAGACCTTTGCCTACCAAAAGCCCGGCGTGGACAGCCAGCGCGTGTTCCTGCTCGAAAAAGCCATCCAGTCCGCCCTGCGCCTGACGAGTTTCGAGCTCAAGGGCATCAAGGTGGAACTGGCGCTGCCGCAAGACACCCATGTCCAGGGCGACGAGCCGGCCATCATCGGCGTGCTGATCAACCTGCTGAGCAATGCCGCGCTGGCCTTGAGCGGCGCGGCGCGCGAGCAGCCGCGCATTTCCCTGCGCAGCGAACACCGCAACGGGCGCCTCTGGCTGGCGGTGCGCGACAACGGCACCGGCATTGCGCCCGAGAACATCGGCCGCGTGCTCGAACCCTTCTTCACCACCCGCGACGTGGGCGCCGGCCTGGGCCTGGGCCTGAGCATGTGCTACAGCATCATCCAGCGCCACGGCGGCCTGCTGTCGGTCAGCAGCGAGTTCGGCGCGTGGACCGAATTTTCCATCGACCTGGCGGTGCCCCAGCACTGACCGGCCAGCAAGCATGCCTTTCCCCCCCATCCCTCCAGCGCCCGAAGACGCCCGCATCGTCCTTTTCGTCGATGACGAGCCGCAGGCGTGCAAGTGGTTCACCCGCCTGTTCTCCGATGAATTCACCATTCTCACGGCGGGCGGCGCTGACGAGGCGCTGCGGACGCTGCGCGAGCGCGGCGCGGCCATCGCGGTGCTGGTGACCGACTACCGCATGCCTGGCCGCAATGGCCTGGACCTGCTGAGCGCGGCCCAGCAGGACTACCGGCATGTGGTGCGGCTGCTGGCCACGGCCTACGCCGAAAAAGACGTCGCCGTCGCCGCGATCAACCAGGGCCGGGTGGTGCGGATCCTGGAAAAGCCGTTCGACGACGCGCAGGTGCGCTCCGCGCTGCGCGAAGCCCTGGAAACCCACCGCCAGCGCGAGCACGAGCGCGCGCTGGCCAGCAACCGGGCGGCCGCGATGCGCGAGACGCTGGGCTTTCTGGCGCACGAGTTGAACACCCCGCTGGCAACGGTGCTCGGCTACATGGAAGCGCTCAAGGACCGGCACCGCGTGCCGCCTGCCGATGCAGCGCCCGGCCTGGCGCACATTGCCGAAAAGCGCGCCGGCGACACGCTCGCGATGATCCAGGCGGCTGAACGCCGGACGCTGTACGCGATGTCGCTGGTGGCCACCTTCGTGCAGTCCGCGCGCGCGGCCTACCCCGGCGCCGCGCCGGCGCCGCTGCGGGCCAGCCGCCTCGTGAACACGCTGCTGGACGAGTACCCGTTCGAGGGCAGCGAGCGCGCCTGGGTGAGTTGCGACCTGGCGGGCGATTTCGTGCTGCCCGGACAGCGCGACCTGCTCTACCTGGTGCTGTGCACCGTGACCAAGAACGCGCTGCTCGCATTGCGCGAAAGCCCCGCGCCCAGGCTGCACATCACGCTGGAACATGGCGCGAGCGCGCCGGACGGCGCGGCGCAGGCGGCCCTGCGCTTCACCGACAATGGGCCGGGCATTGCGCCCGGGATTCTCGCGCGGCTGACGCATGAGCCCGTGACCACGCGCGCCGCGCAGGGCGGTAGCGGCATGGGCCTGCTGTTTTGCCGGCGCGTCGTGCAGTCCATGGGCGGGCTGATCGAGGTCAGCTCCGAGCCGGGCCACGGCGCCAGCGTTACGCTGTTATTCAAACCTGACACATACCTGGAAAGGGACTGAACCATGAGTCCGGACAAAATTCTTTTCGTCGATGACGAACCCATGGCACTCAAATATTTTGAACGCCTGGTCACTCCCCTGGCGCCCGTGATCACCGCCATCTCGGTCGAGCAGGGCAAGGCCATCCTGCGCGAGCGCGGCGACGAAATCGCGGTGCTGGTGTCCGACCAGCGGATGCCGGGCGCGCGCGGCAACGAACTGCTGGGCTATGCGCGCGAATTCCACCCGGGCATCGTGCGCATGCTGACCACCGCCTACTCCGAACTTGGCGAGGCCATCGAGGCCATCAACAGCGGTGAAATTTACCGCTACATCACCAAGCCCTGGGACCTGGGCAGCCTGCACGCCGACCTGCGCAATGCGCTCGAACTGGCCAAGCTGCGCAGCGAGCGCGACCATCTTGCGCGCGAAAAGCTGCTGGTGCAGCAGCAGCAGCTTCTGGGCAGCCGCCTGGCCGGCCTCACGATGCTGGCGGGCACGGTACGCGGCGACAGCAGCGCGGCCCTGCACCGCTACGCGCGTACCGCCGTCGCGGCAGGCTGCAGGGTGCCCGCCACGCCCTGGCACAAATGGGACCATGCCGGCCTGCTGCAAGCCGAAGCGCGGCGCGGCATTGCCATTGCCCGGGATCTGGAACGCTGGCAGGCTGAATTCGGCGATGACCGCACACCCGAGCGCGCCTTTTCGCAACTGGCGCAGGCGCTGGGCGCGCAGGCCCGGGGCGCGAGCGTTCACCTGCCGTCGGCCGCGGCCCTGACGGCCCTGCTCGACGCCGCGCCGGGCCAGCTGCCCCAAGCCGCCGAGACCGCCTGGCTGGCCTGGCTCTTGTGGTGGAGCGCGCCTGTTCAGGTGCAGCCGACCGCAGGAAACAAGGCCGGCGGCTGGACGCTACAAGCCCCGGCCGGCGGTGCCGCCGAGCCCGCGCCACCTGCCGACTGGCTGGAGCGGATGATCGAGGACCTGGCGGAAATCTAGGCTTTACCGGGCCTCGGGAATTGCGCTCGGCTGGTTGCCCCTGGCCAGGTATTTGTCCAGGTTGGCCGCCGCCTGCCGCTTGACCTGGTTGCGGAAAAACGGTGTCCAGCCCAGCACCGCGCCGGGAATGCCCAGCGCCTGGCGCGACCAGCCCCAGAAATCGAAGCGGTCGCGGTGCCGGGTGATCAGCCCCGCGTCATTGAATTCAAACACGCCGTCGATGACGTTGTGCACCTGGCGCCCCGAGGCGCTGAAGCGGTAGTCGGCTTCCCAGTGCGCCTTGCCGGTTTTGTCGTCGGCCTCGATGCCGCTATAGACCAGCTTCCAGGCGTCGCGGTTTTTGGCCTGCGTCGCCTCGCACAGCATGCGCCACATGCCGCTGACCTGCTCATGGCCGCGCAGCGAGAACACCTCGTCGTCGAACTGCGCGTCTGGCGCGTAGCAGTCGGCCATGGCGTCGGCATCGAGGCGCGCGAAGGCGGCGTAGAAATTTTCGAGCCGGGTCTGGTTGGGGTGCATCGGGGTTCCTTGGGCGGGCGGTTGTTAAGGCAAAAAGGCGGCGACAGCGCCTGCGAACTTATACCAGTCCATGCGCCTGAAATAGAAACAGCCGCACATCAAACGGCCATTGACCTGACGCAAGATTTTGCGGCCGCCGTGCGGCATGCTATTGCCATGAACAACGCTACAAATTCCACCCCCGGCTTTCTCCTTGCGCCCACGCGCTTTGTGTTTTTCACCGGCAAGGGCGGCGTCGGCAAGACCTCGCTGTCCACCGCCACGGCGATTGCGCTGGCCGACGCGGGCCGGCGCGTGCTGCTGGTCAGCACCGACGCGGCGTCGAACCTCGATGAAATGCTGGGCATGCCGATGTCCAACCAGCCCGCGCAAGTGCCCGGCGTGCCGCGCCTGCGCATGCTCAACATCGACCCGGACGCCGCCGCCGAGGCCTACCGGCTGCGCGTGCTGGAGCAACTGGGGCTGGACGCCAGCGACGACGAGCGCAAGACCGTGCGCGAGCAGTTGTCAGGCGCCTGCACCACCGAGATCGCCGCGTTCGACGAATTCGCCGCGCTGCTGGCCGGCGAAGGCGAAGGCGATGGCGCGGGCAGCGGCTACGACCACGTCATCTTCGACACCGCGCCGACCGGCCACACGCTGCGCCTGCTGAGCCTGCCCAAGGCCTGGAGCGGCTTTCTGGCCGGCAACGACCGGGGCGCGTCGTGCCTGGGTCCGCATTCGGGCCTGAAGATGCAGGAAGCGCGCTTCAACGCCGCGCTGGCCGCGCTGAGCGACGCAAAGCTGACCACCGTCGTCCTCGTCACCCGGCCCGACCCGCGCCCGATGCAGGAGGCCGCGCGCACCGCCGAAGAGCTGCGCACGCTGGGTCTTTCCAACCAGCGGCTGGTGATCAACGGCGTGTTCCATGCCAGCCGCCCCGACGACCCGACCGCCCGCGCCCTCGAAGCGCTGGGCCTGCAGGCCATCGCGCAGATGCCCGATGCGCTGGCCGGCCTGCCGCGCGACGAGGTGCCGCTGCGCGCCTTCGACACCGTGGGCTTGAGCGCCCTGCGCGCGCTGCTGGGTGGCGGAGCGATTCCGGCAAGCGCGCCGGTTGCGCTGGCCGCCGAGTTGCCGGCCGAGCCCTTGAGCCGGCTGGCCGACGAACTGGCCGCGATGGGCCACGGGCTGATCATGGTCATGGGCAAGGGCGGCGTCGGCAAGACCACGATTGCCAGCGCGCTGGCCGTGGGGCTGGTGCAGCGCGGCCACAGCGTTCACCTGACGACCACCGACCCGGCCGCGCATGTGGCCGAAACCCTGAACGGCAGCCTGCCGAACCTGAAGGTCGGCCGCATCGACCCCAGGGCGGAAACCGAAGCCTACATTGCCAAGATCATGGCGACGCGCGGCAAGGCGCTCGACGAACAGGGACGGGCGCTGCTGCTCGAAGACCTGCAATCGCCCTGCACCGAAGAAGTCGCCGTGTTCCACGCCTTCAGCCGCGTGGTGAACGAGGCGCGCAGCGCTTTCGTGGTGCTCGATACCGCGCCCACCGGCCACAGCCTGCTGCTGATGGACGCCACCGGCGCCTACCACCGGCAGATGCTGCAGCAGTATGAAAGCAGCTCCAACGCCATGCACCTCATCACGCCGCTGATGCGGCTGCAGGATGCGTCGATGACGCATGTCATTCTCGTCACGCTGCCCGAAGTCACGCCCGTCAGCCAGGCAGCCGCGCTACAGGACGATTTGCGCCGCGCGAAGATCGAGCCCTGGGCCTGGGTCATCAACAAAAGCATCGCCGCCACCGGCACGAACGACCCGCTGCTAAAGGCCCGGCTGGCCGGCGAGCACCGGCAGGCCGCGCGCATTGCTGGCGGACTGGCGCAGCGAACCTTCGTGCTGCCGTGGCTGCCTGAGTCGCCGGTGGGGGTGCGGGCGCTGGAGGCATTGGCGGCATTCAATCCTGTTTAGGATGTGAAAAGTAATAACTTCCCGTTCGTCATTCCCGCGAAGGCGGGAATCCAGCAACACGGGTTGAATGTTCAAACGAGTCTGGATACCCGCCTTCGCGGGTATGACGGGAGTTTTTGGTTGGGCGAGCGGTTGACAAGCCTGG
Source organism: Polaromonas naphthalenivorans CJ2 (assembly GCF_000015505.1). Classification (GTDB taxonomy): domain Bacteria; phylum Pseudomonadota; class Gammaproteobacteria; order Burkholderiales; family Burkholderiaceae_C; genus Polaromonas; species Polaromonas naphthalenivorans. The sequence goes on from NC_008781.1 coordinate 3,974,672, forward strand.
ACAGGGCGGTGATGCAGCCGGTGGTGACGGCGCAGGTAAAAGGTTGCGCAGGACTCCCCCAATCAGGCATCAATATCGATATTCATGAACGAAACTCCCCCCAATTGCGGTCGGACTCCCGCCAATTAGCCACAAGCTCCCCCCAATCGGGACGCCGAGAAGCGTCACTCCCGCTTTTTAACGCCCATGGTGAAGGAACGTCTGCTGGAACTGCGCCCCCCGACATTCGAAATCGGCCCGATCAGACCTATCGCACGATTGCGGCCAAGACGCTATAGAAAATATAGCTACCCATGCGCACACAGCATGCGCAAAAGCCCGATTTAATCTAAAAATTCCGGCTTGATGCGCTGGCCCGCGCCTAAAATCCAGCCCAACAAAAGACCCTGAAAGCGTTGAGTCGTTAACGCAAGCCTGTCGGGCGCATAACCAGGCAGCATCGCATCGAAATGTACAGAGCAGAAAAGTGATCCATGCAGTTACGTGAAAAGCCAGGCCTGCCCCGAGCCTTGATCGGGCTGGCCGCGCGCCTGCCCTGGTGGCTGGGGCTGGTGCTGGCCGTGATCAGCTATGCAGGCCTGCACCATCTGGCGCAAAAACCGATGCCGGCGGCCCTGCAGCCGGGGCAGATGGGCAGCTTTTTGCTGTCGGCGGCGGCGCACGGGCTGGCGCTGGCCGGCCAATACCTGCTGCCCGTGTTTTTCGCAGCAGGCGCGCTGATCTCGGCCTTCAGGCGGGGCAAGGCCGCGCGGCTTTATTCCGCCGCCACCACGCGCGCCGGCGCCATCGACGCCATGAGCTGGCAGGAGTTTGAAATCCTGGTGGGCGAGTATTTCCGCCGCCAGGGCTTTGGCGTGCTGGACAACGGCGGCGGCGGCGCCGATGGCGGCGTCGATGTGGTGCTGCACGGTAGCGACGGCAGCTACCTGGTGCAATGCAAGCACTGGCGCGCGCTGCGCGTGGGCGTGCAGCCGGTGCGCGAGTTGTACGGCGTGATGGCGGCCCATGGCGCGGCGGGCGGCTTTGTCGTCACCTCGGGCGACTTCACCGAAGAGGCGGTGCGCTTTGCCGACGGCCTGGCGCTGACGCTGGTCAATGGCAGAACGCTGATGCGCGACATCCAGGCGCACAAGGCCAGCGGCCCGGCCGGCCTGTCAGCGCCCGGTTGCCCGCTGTGCGGCGCGGCCATGGTGCTGCGCCAGGCGCGCAGCGGCGCCAACGCCGGCAAGCAGTTCTGGGGCTGCAGCCGCTATGCGCAAGACCGCTGCCGGGGCACGCGCGAGGTCGATTGAAGCGCTCCGGCAAGCCCTATTTACTATTAAAATAGTAGCTGCCTACGCATACAGGCTGTGCGCAAAAGGCTTTTTTGGTTTAAAAAACCGGGCCGGCGCAGCAGCAAACGTCCAGACACGGAATAATGCACGGCTTGCGTGCCTTGACGCATTTATCCCCCTTAAAACCCAACCTACAGGAACACCATGCCCACCTACCATGTCGAAATGCTCGAAGGCCGCACGCTCGAACAAAAGAAAAAGCTGGTCGAAGCCATCACCCGCGTGAGCGTCGAAGTGCTGGGCGGTCAGCCCGATTCGGTCGATGTCCTGATCACCGACATCAAGCGCGAGAACTGGGCCACCGGCGGCAAGCTCTGGACAGAACCGAGAGACTGAAGCCCGCGCCCGCGCCCTCTACCAAAGACTGACCATGTGCCAACTGTTAGGGATGAACTGCAACGCGCCGACCGACGTGACCTTCAGCTTTCGCGGCTTCGCCCAGCGCGGCGGCCACACCGACACCCATGCCGACGGCTGGGGCATCGCTTTTTTCGAGGGCGACAGCAGCGTGGATGGCGCCGGCCATGACAAGGGCCTGCGCCATTTCGTCGATCACCTGCCGGCCTGCGAGTCGCCGGTGGCCGACCTGATCCGCCGCTACCCGATCAAGAGCCGCAACGTGATTGCCCACATCCGCAAGGCGACGCAGGGCCGGGTGGCGCTGGAAAACTGCCACCCGTTCGTGCGCGAGCTGTGGGGCCGCTACTGGGTGTTTGCGCACAACGGCAACCTGGCGGCTTATTCGCCGCGCCTGCACGGCAGCTTTCGCCCGGTCGGCAGCACCGACAGCGAACGCGCTTTTTGCTGGATCATGCAGGAGCTGGCCAAGTCGCATGCGGACGTGCCGAGCATCAAAGAACTCAGCATCACGCTGCGTGAGCTGGCGGCGCAGATTGCCCGGCACGGCACCTTCAATTTTTTGCTCAGCAACGGCCAGGCGCTGTGGGCGCATGCCTCGACCAACCTGGTGTACGTGGAGCGCCGCCACCCGTTCGCCCACGCCACGCTGAGCGACGAGGACGTGAGCGTGAACTTTGAAGAGCACACCCAGCCAACCGACCGCATCGCCGTGGTCGTGACCGCGCCGCTGACGACCAACGAGGCCTGGACGGCCTTCAAGCCGGGCGAACTCAAGGTGTTCGTGGATGGCGCGCTGGCCGACGCCTGACGCGGCAACGGCTCGCCAAATCGGGGGGATGGGCCGTTTTCCTACCCATAAATGGGTAGTCCACACAATTTGTATGGAATTGTCACGCAACTTACTCCCTTGCATTGAGCCGTAATAAACCCATAATTACAGTAAATAACATATAGTTACGATTAGCTCATCAGTAAACTTGAGGGCCGCCTAAACTCGCGGCCATGTCCACCCACACACCTACTTACACTCCCCTCCATGGCCATCGCACAGGCTCCCGCCTGGCCACCACGATGCGCTGCACCACCTTGCTCGTTGCGATGGCAGGCGCCTTCACGGCCCATGGCCGCACCCTGACCGTCATTGGCGACACGCAGCCCGCAGGCAGCACCTGGCAAGACAGTTCCGCCACGGAATCCAGCTCCACCAGGACGTGGCAACGGAGAAAACACACAAACACACAAACGCCAACAACGCCGACTCCAACGCCAACGCCTACGCCTACGCCTACGCCTACGCCTACGCCTACGCCTACGCCTACGCCTACGCCTACGCCTACGCCTACGCCCACCCCAACGCCCCCAGCAACGACTTCCAGCCGAGGCTTCCCCACCGCCGGTCCGTGGGCGTCCTTCTATGGGTCGGCGGACAGCATCGATCTGCCCAAATTGGCGGCGACGTACCGCATCCTGGACATTGACGCCGACCCGGACATGGGCAACTTCAGCGTCAGCCAGATCAAGACGCTCAAGAACGGCGGCGCCAACAAGGTGTTGAGCTACCTGAACCTGGGCTCGTGCGAAAACTTCCGTGGCTACTGGTCAAAGGTGCCGTCGGGATTCCTCTCATGCTCGGCCAACAAGGCGGCGCAATTGGGTACCTACTCGGGTTACAGCAACGAGGTCTGGATGAATGTCGGCAATGCCGCTTACCAAAACCTGGTCATCAACTACATCGTGCCCCGGCTCGCCGCCCAGGGCGTGGACGGTTTTTACTTCGACAACATGGAAATCGTCGAGCACGGAACGAACACCAAGAACGGCCCCTGCGACGCCCAGTGCAGCCAGGGCGGCCTCGACCTGATTGCCAAGCTGCGCGACAAGTACCCTTCGATGCTCTTCGTGCTGCAGAACGCGACCAGCGACAAGACGCGCCTCGGCCGGGCAACGGGCGCATCCGGCACAGTCGCCTTCCCGAGCCTGCTCGACGGCATCGCGCACGAAGAGGTGTACAAGCCCGTCCATGACACGTCCGTCGAAGCCGAACTGGTCAGCTGGTCGGGCATGAACCTGATGCCGGGCGGCCGCAAGTTCTGGATCGGAACGCTGGACTACGCCAGCAGCTGCACCAACACCAGCGCAGCCCAGTCGGCCTTCCAGTCCAGCCGTGCGCGCGGCTTCTCGCCTTCAGTCTCCGACTCCAGCGCGGGACAGCAGACCGTGTGTTACTGGCCTGCTTTTTAATCGGCTGACGCCTGGGGCCTCAAAGGCCCGCGCTGACCGCCTGCTCCAGCGCGTCGATGAACATCGCCGCCACGTCAAAGCCCATCTGGTCGTGGATTTCCTGGAAGCAGGTCGGGCTGGTGACGTTGATTTCGGTCACGTAGTCGCCGATCACATCCACGCCGGCCAGCAACAGGCCGCGCGCGGCCAGGATTGGCCCCAGCGCTTCGGCGATTTCAAGGTCGCGCGTTGACAGCGGCTGCGCCACGCCCTTGCCGCCGGCGGCCAGGTTGCCGCGTACCTCGCTGCCCTGGGGAATGCGCGCCAGGCTGAAGGGCACCGGCTTGCCGCCGATCACCAGCACGCGCTTGTCGCCCTTGACGATTTCGGGCAAGAACTTCTGCACCATCAGGCTTTGCGCGCCGTGGCGGTTCAGCGTCTCGGTGATCGAGCCCAGGTTCAGGCCATCCGGGCCGACGCGGAAGATGCCCATACCGCCCATGCCGTCGAGCGGCTTGAGGATGATGTCCTGGTGCTCGGCGTGAAAGCGCTTGATGTCCTCGGCGTCGCGCGTCACCAGCGTCGGGCCGATGAACTGCGGGAACTCCATGATGGCTAGCTTTTCCGGGTGGTCGCGCAGCGCGCGCGGCTTGTTGAACACTTTTGCGCCGTCGCGCTCGGCCTGTTCGAGCAGGTGCGTGGCGTAGAAATACTCGCTGTCGAACGGCGGGTCTTTGCGCATCAGAACGGCGCCGAATTCCTTCAGCGCCACCGCGCGCGTTCCGGTCTCTTTGAACCAGTCTGTGGCATCGCCGGTCAGCGTGATGTCGCGCACATGGGCCATCACGGCCGAGCCGCGCTGCCACATCAGGTCCTGCTGCTCGCAGGCGCTGATGCGGTGGCCGCGCCGCTGGGCCTCGCGCATCATGGCAAAGGTGGTGTCCTTGTAGATCTTGAAGGACTCAAGCGGATCGGCGATAAAAAGGAGGTTCATGGCTTGTGGGGTGACCTGGCGGTCTGGGTTGTGGGCGCCGGCCCGGACAGGGCGCTTGGCGTTGCTGGCCGTATTGTTGTCCAAACAGCGCCAGCGCGCCGGCCAGCCGCGCCGCGCCCGCGCCACCCTGCCCGGCTTTTTCAACCAGGGCGAATAAATCGCGCTGCACAGCCCCATGCCCAGCGCCACTTCATACTATTAAAACAATAGCTGTCCATGCATGCTGGCATTGCGCAAAAGGCCTATTCAATCACTCTTTTGCATGCCCACGGGCGCTCATTCAACGGCATCCTTGTTCGCAAGGGTGAAGCGTGCCAACGCCGGCTTTGTGTCCGCGTAACATAAGTTAACATTCCTCACAGATTTTCAGAGCAGCCTTGTTTGGGCTGCCTTGCTGGATGCATTGGATTCAAGTCCAGCCTGACGAGCCGCTTCATTTTTTCAACCTTTTTCCTTGCCGCCCATGGAACTCAGCGCTGAATCCGTCCTTGCCCTGGCGCCCGACGCCGCCTCGGCCAAAGCCGCCAACGGGCTGGTAAAACCGGCGAAGTGGCCCACGCTTGGGGCCAATGACACGGCCATCTGGGGCGAATGCCAGGGCAGCGGCAGCTGGCCCTACCAGACGCAGGTCGATCTGTCGGGGCCGACCTTCAAATGCTCCTGCCCGAGCCGCAAGTTTCCCTGCAAGCACGGGCTGGCACTGCTGCTGCTGCGCGCACGGGACGCTACGCTGTTCCAGGGCAACGCGCCGCCGGCCTGGGTCGCCGACTGGCTCAGCGCGCGCACCGAACGGGTGCAGAAAAAGCAGGAAAAACAAGACAAGCAGCGCGAACAGGCCGCCAGCTCCGCCGCGCCCAGCGCCGCCGCCCTGAAGACCGAGCAGCAGCGCTGGACGCGCATGAGCGCTGGCGCGGGCGAGCTGCAGCAGTGGCTGCTCGACCAGGTCGCGCACGGGCTGGGCAGCCTGGGTCCGCACAGCCGGGACACCTGGGAAACCATGGCCGCCCGGCTGGTCGATGCCAAGGCGCCCGGACTCGGGCAGCGGCTGATCGCTGCAGCAGCCGGCTTGATGCAGGGCGCGAACTGGCCCGAAAAAACGCTGCGCCAACTCGGCATGCTGCAGCTGGCCTGCGAAGCCGTGACGCGGCGCGGCGATTTAAGCGACACGGCCAGCGCCGACTTGCGCATCATGCTCGGCTGGCCGCTGGACAAGGACGCGGTGCTGGCGCAGTCACCTGCGGTGGTCGATGAGTGGCTGGTGCTGGGCGTGATCCAGGAAGAGCGCGACAACCGGCTGCTGGAGCGCCGCGTCTGGCTGCAGGGCCTGCGCAGCGGGCGGCGCGCGCTGCTGCTGGACCATGCCTTCGGCGGCCAGGGCTTTGAGCAAAGCTGGCTCTGCGGTGCAGCGCAGCCAGCCGCGCTGGCGTTTTACCCCAGCGCCGCGCCCCTGCGCGCGCTGGTGGCCGGTGGCGCGGACGCCAGCGCGGGCACGGACGTAGCGCCAGCGCCAGCCTCAATGCCAATGCAAGCCTCAGCGCCCAACGCGCAGGCCGGCGCAAGCGCTGATGACGAATGGCGCGCCATCGCCGAGCGCATCGCTGGCAACCCGTGGATTCCGCTGCATCCGCTGCGCTGCCAGCAGGCGATTGCCTGCCGCGACAGCGACACGTTCAGCCTGCACTGGGCCGGCCAGCAGCTGCGCCTGCAGGTGAGCGAAGCCGCCGGCTGGGCGCTGCTGGCCCTGAGTGGCGGCCACCCCATCGCCGTGATGGGAGAGTGGGACGGCGAGGCGCTGCGCCCGCTGTCGGCGCAAGGCCCGGACGGCGTGTGGAACTGGAGCCCCCTATGAGCAACCCGAGCAATCCCTCACCCGCCACGCACTGGCAAAGCCTGCTGCCCGCCGCCATGGTCGGCACCGAAAAAATGGCCTTTACCGCCCCCGCCCTGAGCGGCCCAGTGGGCGCGCTGCTGGCGCAGATCGAGGCGCAGCAGGCCGCGCAGCCGGCGCTGGCGCAGCCGGCGCTGGCGCTGCTGCAGATGGCCGGCGTGCTGGCGGTGTGCGAGCGCGCCGCCCGGCAGGGCCAGGCCAGCGCCGCGTCCGCCCCCAACAGCGCCGCGCCCGAAACCGCGCCAGCGCTGCACGCCAAAGGCCTGCAGCTCAGCCTGCGCTGGGCGCTGGCCGAAGCGCCGCCCCGGCTGCAGATTGAACTGCTGCAGCGCCTGAGCGCCGCCGGCCTGCGCCTGCCCACCGGGCTGCTGGCGCTGGCGCTCGAAGCCGGGCAGCGCAGCGTGGCCCTGCGCCCGGCGCTGCTGCCCGTGCTGGGCGAGCGCGGCATGTGGCTGGCGCGGCATAACAGTTACTGGCGCTACGCCAGCGGCACGGCGGCCAGCGCGCCGCTGGAAACCCGCTGGTCCGAAGGCAGCCTGGCGCAGCGCGTCGAGTTGCTGCGCGAGCAACGCCAGCTTGATCCGGCCAGCGCCCGCGAACGCCTAAAAACCGCCCTGCCCGACCTGCCCGCCAAGGACCGCGCCGAACTTGCCGCCGTGCTGATCGAAGGCTTGTCGATGGACGATGAGGCGCTGCTCGTTGCCCTGTGCAAAGACCGGGGCGCCGACGTGCGGCAAACCGCCCGCGCCCTGCTGGTGCAGCTGCCCGACAGCGCCCAGACCCAGCGCGCCATCGCCCGGCTGCAGCCTTGCCTGGAAAAGCCCTCCACCCTGAAAAGCCTGCTGGGCGCGAAATGGAAAATCCAGGCCCCGGAGGCCGCCGGCGACGACTGGAAAGCCGATGGCCTCGAAGCCGAGCGCCCCAAGTTTGAGACCATGGGCGAGCGCGCCTGGTGGCTCTACCAGCTGGCGCGGCAGGTGCCGCTGGACTGGTGGACGCAGCACACCGGCCTGACGCCCGATGCGCTGGTGCAATGGGCCGCCAAGGGAGACTGGAACGAGGCGCTGGTGCGCGCCTGGCTCGACGTGCTGCGCACCGCGCCCGACGCCGCCTGGTGCCGGGCATTTCTGGACCACTGGCCCGGCAAGGCACTGAAGCAAACGTCCGCCGTCGTGCTGGCCCTGCTGCCGCCCGCCCAGCGCGAGCCTTACTGGATGCAGACGCTGCAGCAGATCAGCCCCAAGAATGTGGACGGCTTCACCCAGCTCATCAACCAGATTCTGCAGGCCTGCCCGCCCGGCGAACAGGTCTCGCCGGCCCTGTCCGGGCTGCTGCTGGAAAAGCTGCCGCTCTACCTGAAAAAGTACTACATCGACGCCTCGCTGGCCGAGCTGTGCTGCGTGCTGCATTCCGACATGCTGCCCGGCCTGGTGCGGCCCCCGTCCGAAGACGACCCGCTGGCCTACGCGCTGCGAAACCATCAGCCGGTGATTGCGGCCCGCCGCGCCTTTTCCAACCTGACCCCCGCCGTAATCCCTTCCTGAGAATGAGAAGCCCCATGACCCAACCTGAAACCCTGCGCCAGCATGCCGAACAAGAATTCGCCCACGAACTCGACGAGCTGAAAAAGCACGACCGCCACGAGCGCCCGGCCAACTGGCTGCTGTCGCCCTGGGCCGTCGTCGCCTACCTGATGGGCGACAAGCTCGACAACGGCTTTCAGGTCAGCGCCAAGTACATCGGCAGCCGCCGGCTGATGGAAATCGCCGTCGCCACGCTGGCCACCGACCGCGCGCTGCTGCTCTACGGTGTGCCGGGCACGGCCAAGTCGTGGGTGTCCGAGCACCTGGCCGCCGCCGTCAGCGGCAATTCCACGCTCTTGATTCAGGGCACGGCCGGCACCAGCGAAGAGCAGTTGCGCTACGGCTGGAACTACGCCCAGTTGCTGGCCAACGGCCCGTCCGACAAGGCGCTGGTGCCCAGCCCGCTGATGAACGCCATGCGCGCCGGCAAGATCGCCCGCGTCGAGGAACTCACGCGCATCCCGGCCGACGTGCAGGATTCCTTGATCACCGTGCTGTCGGAAAAGACCCTGCCGATTCCCGAACTCGGCTCCGAAGTGCAGGCCACGCGCGGCTTCAGCGTGATTGCCACGGCCAACAACCGCGACAAGGGCGTGAACGAGCTGTCGGCGGCGCTGAAACGCCGCTTCAACACCGTCGTGCTGCCGGTGCCGTCCTCGGAAGACGAGGAAGTCGCCATCGTCGTCAAGCGCGTGAGCGAAATGGGCCGCTCGCTGCAGCTGCCGGCCGAGCCGCCGGCGCTCAAGGAAGTGCGCCGCATCGTGCAGATTTTCCGCGAGCTGCGCAGCGGCCGCACCGCCGACGGCAAGACGCAGATCAAGTCGCCCAGTTCGTCGCTGTCGTCGGCCGAGGCGATTTCGGTGATCAACAACGGCATGGCGCTGGCCGGGCATTTCGGCGACGGCGTGCTGCACCCGCGCGACGTGGCCGCCGGGCTGATAGGCGCGGTGATCAAGGACCCGGTGCAGGACACCGTGGTCTGGAAGGAATACCTCGAAATCGTCGTGAAGGAGCGCGAGGACTGGAAGCCGCTGTACCGGGCTTGCATGGAACTGGAATGAGCGCGAACCCCGTCCACTACTTCGGCATTCGCCACCACGGACCGGGCTGCGCCCGCAGCCTGCTGCGCGCCTTTGACGCCCTGCAGCCCGACTGCGTACTGGTCGAAGGCCCGCCCGACGCCGAGGGCGTGCTGGCCGCGCTGCTGTCCGAGCAGATGCAGCCGCCGGTTGCACTGCTCAGCTATTGCCCGGACGAGCCGCAGCGGGCGGTTTACCACCCGTTCGCCGTGTTCTCGCCCGAGTGGCAGGCGCTGCGCTGGGCGCTGCTGCATCAGGTGCCGGTGCGCTTCATCGACCTGCCGGTGATGCACCAGATGGCGCTGGACAAGGCCCGCGAAGCCGCCGAGGCCGATGCCGAGGTCGAAGAAGCGCAAGCCCACGCCGCCAGCAAAACCGAAACAGCGCACGCCCCGCAAATGCCCGCCGCGCCCGCCGACGCCGCTACAGCCGAGGCCGCCAGCACCGTTGAAAACGCCGCCGAGGCGGCCGACGCCAGCGCCGCCGTCCTGCCCGATCCGCAAAATCCCCAGGACGCCCCCGCCTACCGCACCGACCCGCTGAACTGGCTCGCCCAGGCCGCCGGCCACGCCGATGGCGAAAGCTGGTGGAACCACACCGTCGAGGAGCGCGGCGACGGCGAAGAACTCTTTGCCGCCATCGCCGAAGCCATGACCGCCCTGCGCGCCGACCTGGGCGAACAAGCCGAGGAGCGCAACCCGGACAACGCCAGGCGCGAACTGCTGCGCGAAGCCCACATGCGCCAGCGCATCCGCGACGCCGTCAAGCAAGGCCACCAGCGCATCGCCGTGGTCTGCGGCGCGTGGCACCTGGGCGGGCTGCAGGCCGCCACCAAAGCCAGCGCGGACGCCACGCTGCTCAAGGGCCTGCCCAAGCTCAAGGTGCAATCGACCTGGGTGCCGTGGACTTATCGCCACCTGACCAGCGCCAGCGGCTACGGCGCGGGCATCGAGGCGCCCGGCTGGTACGAGCATTTGTGGCTCTGCGGCCAGCAGGCCGAAGCGAATCCGTCAGCGCCGCCAGCCCGCACCATCGGCTGGCTGGCGCGCATCGCCCGGCTGATGCGCGAGCGCGACCTCGATTGCTCGTCGGCGCACCTGATCGAAACCGCCCGGCTGGCCGACACGCTGGCCGCGCTGCGCCAGCGCCCGCAACCCGGCCTGGAAGAACTGCACGAAGCCACGCGCACCGTGCTGACGCTGGGCGATGGGTCTGTTCTGCACTTCATCAACGACGCGCTGCTGGTCGGCCAGAAAATGGGCCAGGTGCCGCCCGACGTGCCCACCGTGCCGCTGCAAAAAGACCTGGAGCAGCAGCAAAAATCCCTGCGCCTGAAAGCCGAAGCGTTCGAGCGCACGCTGGACCTGGACCTGCGCCAGCCCAACGATTTGGCGCGCAGCCACCTGCTGCACCGCCTGACCCTGATCGGCATCCCGTGGGGACGCATCAGCGGCACCGGCCGCTCGGCGCGCGGCACCTTCCATGAAGTCTGGTCGCTGCAATGGCAGCCCGAATTCGTCATGAAGCTGATCGAGGCCAGCCCCTGGGGCCACAGCCTGCAGGCCGCCGCCACCGCGCGCAGCCTGGACCGTGCGCACAAGGCGGCGACGCTGGGCGAGCTGTCGGAGCTGGTCAATCAGGCGCTGCTGGCCGATCTGGGCGACGCCGTGCAGGCCATCAGCCGCATCTTGGAAAACCGCGCCGCCGTCAGCGGCGACACGCTACAGCTCCTCGAAGCCCTGCCGCCGCTGGCCAACGTGTTTCGCTACGGCAATGTGCGCCAGACCGACACCGGGCTGATCGCGCACATGCTCGACAGCCTGATCCTGCGCGCCGCCATCGCCCTGCCGCTGGCCTGCTCGGCGCTGAACGACGACGCCGCCCAGACGCTGCGCGGCAACATCATCGCCGCCCACGGCGCGATTGCCCTGCGCGACGCCGAAGAACAGACCCAGGCCTGGCAACGCGCCCTGCGCCAGGTCGCCGCCAGCAGCCAGACGCACGAATTGCTGCAAGGACTGGCCGGCCGCCTGCTGCTCGACGCCCATATCTGGGAACCCGCCGACGCGGCGCAGGCGCTGTCGCTGCACCTGTCCAGCGGCGCAGAACCGCTCAAGGCCGCCGCGTGGCTGGAAGGCTTTTTGAACCGCAATGCGCTGGTGCTGCTGCACGACGCGGCGCTGTGGCAACTGGTGGACGACTGGCTGTGCGGGCTGGGCGAAGAACACTTCGTGCATATCCTGCCGCTGGTGCGGCGCACGTTTTCGACCTTCAGCGCGAGTGAGAGGAGTGATTTGGGCCAGCGGGCGCGGCAGGGGGTGCGGCCTGTGCAGGCGGTTGCCAGCGCGCCCGGCTGGGATGAGGAACTGGCGGCTTTGCCGCTGCCGTTTTTGAGGACTATTTTGGGAGTTGAGGTGTGAGCGGGTGCTAACTTGCTTGCTATATTTGGAACAGAAGCCACTTTCCGGTACGCGACCATTCAGTAACGCACACATAAACGTGACACCATGAAAGCAGTTGTTAAAAAATGATCTCGTTAGAGATAGAGGACACGTTAGAAAACTTTTGGCCTCATGATATTCATAATTTTGGAACTTGGGTCAAGCTGATGATTGGTCCTGACAATGAGGTCGGTGCTGAATATTTTGATATTTTTGTTTGCACACCAGATTGGCTTAAGACCGAGTGTCTGAAGCATGGATTTGTCTGGGAACGCCATATACTGATTATCGACGAGTACGATCTTAATAATATAACTGCAAAGATATGTTGGCGAATTGATAGATGTTCTGGCAATACTTGGTCGGAAACCAGTTTAAATATTAGCAAGTACGCTGCATGGGAATTTGAAGACGTTGAAGTGCTCAGTCAAAAAATATGACCTTTGTGCGGCGCAGCATCTTTACAAATTATCAAAATGCGACTGCAAGCCGAGTATACAGCAAGTAATTTTCATTTGAAAAATAAAAACCAATGTTTACTCAAATATGCACACCTTGATTTTGTGCTTACTCAAACAATAAAAAACAATCCTCAACTACTTGACCGCATAAATATATACGCATATTAATCACCAAGTTTTCAGCTTCTTGTTAATAAGAATGCAAACATAATTTATTTTCCAGAATAAAGCACCAATTATCTTTACCTCCACGCTCAAAATCATTCCCGGAGTCACCCCATGAGCGAATCTACTTTCCCCCCAGCCTCTCCGTCCCTTCCCGACGAAGCCCGCCTGCGCCGCTGGCGCCTCGTGCTGGGCGGCGAAGCCGAAAGCAGTTGCGGCAAGCTCTCGGGCGCGCCGGCTGAAATGGACCAGGCGCTGTCCGCCCTCTACGACGCCGACGGCAAGAACGGCCTGGGCCGCAGCAGCAGCCGCCAGGGCGGGCGCGGTGGCTCGGCGCCCAGCGTGGCGCGCTGGCTGGGCGACATCCGCAAATACTTTCCCAGCTCCGTCGTGCAGGTCATGCAGCACGACGCGCTGGAGCGGCTGAACCTGCGCGACATGCTGCTGCAGCCCGAAATGCTGGAGAGCGTCCAGCCCGACGTGCATCTGGTCGCCAGCCTGATTTCGCTCTCGCGCGTGATTCCCGCCACCACCAAGGAAACCGCCCGCATGGTGGTGCGCAAGGTGGTCGAGGCGCTGCTGAAAAAGCTCGAAGAGCCGATGCGCTCGGCGGTGAGCGGTGCGCTCGACCGCAGCCAGCGCAACCGCCGCCCGCGCCACAGCGAGATCGACTGGAACCGCACCATCCGCGCCAACCTCAAGCACTGGCAGCCCGACTACCGCACCATCGTGCCCGAGCGGCTGATCGGCTATGGCCGCAAGGCCCGCAGCCCGCAGCGCGAAGTCGTGCTGTGCATCGACCAGAGCGGCTCGATGGCCGCGTCGGTGGTGTATTCGAGCATCTTCGGCGCGGTAATGGCGTCGCTGCCGGCCGTGGCGACCAAGCTGGTGGTGTTCGACACCGCCATCGTCGATCTGACCGAGCAGCTCGACGACCCGGTGGAGCTGCTGTTCGGCGTGCAGCTGGGCGGCGGCACCGACATCAACGGCGCGGTGGGCTACTGCCAGTCGGTCATCCGCGAGCCGCGCAACACGATTCTGGTGTTGATTTCGGATTTGTACGAAGGCGGCGTGGAAGCGAATCTGCTGCGCCGCGCCGCCGAGCTGGTGGCCTCGGGCGTGCAGTTCATCACGCTGCTGGCGCTGAGCGACGAAGGCGCGCCGTCTTATGACCGCGCGCTGGCGGCCAAGCTGGCCGCGCTGGGCGTGCCGTCGTTCGCCTGCACGCCGGACGCCTTTCCGGGTTTGATGGCGGCGGCCATCCGCAAGGAAGACATCAACGCCTGGGCGGCTGGTCAGGGACTGCTGGCGACGCGGGGGCGCTGAAGCGGACGAAAATTTATGGAAAAAGTGCCTCTTGCGCAATAGGCACGGGCATAGCCAGCTATTAAATTCATAGTAACCAATCACCAATCACCATTAACCAAGGAAAAATCATGAGCATGGGCGCACGTTACATCGCGCTGCACAAGGACCGACTCAATGCGCTGCTGTCCGACCCGCAGGCATCTTTGAGCGCCTTTGTCTTTGATGACGCCAATCAGGCGCTCATCACCAGCTACAGCCTGGAGCAGGCGTGGGACGCCTTCCGCTGCCTGTTGGAAGACGACCTGCCCGAACTCAACGGGGGCGAGTTCTTGCAGGATGCCGATCTGGGCGAAGGCTGCTTTTTGATTTCCGCGCCGCAGGTGTCCAGCCTGGCGGAGCAACTGGCCGGCTTCAGCGCTGACGACCTGCGGGCGATGTTCGATTCGGAGCAGTTCCAGGCCGCTGATTTCTATTGGGAGAACGTCTGGAAAGAGAACTTCGAGGAGATTTCCGAAATGTTTGCCGGGCTGGTGACGTTTTTCGAGGGCGCGGCCAGTCGCGACGAGGCGATGCTTTTTTACGTGGGCTGACCGGAGCCAAAATCTGCCATGTACATTCCAAAACCCTTCGAAGAGTCGCGCCCGGAGGTGCTTCACGCATTCATCCGGCAGCATCCGCTGGCGACCCTCGTCATCAATGATGCCGAAGGCCTTGCCGCCGACCACATTCCCCTGCTGCTGCGCGCCGAAGCCGGGCCGTCGGGCAAGCTCCTTGGCCATGTGGCACGGTCCAATCCTTTATGGCAGAAAGCGGGCGATGGCATCCCGTGCCTGCTGGTGTTTCATGGCATTGACGGCTACATCTCGCCGAACGGCTATGCCAGCAAGCAGGAAACCGGCAAGGTCGTGCCCACCTGGAACTACGAGGTGGTTCATGTGCATGGAAAAGTCCGCGCCATTGACGACCCGGCCGCATTGATGGAGCTGCTGCAGGCACTGACCCAGGCGCATGAGGCCGATCAGCCGGCGCCCTGGAAAATCGCCGATGCCCCGCCGGACTATATCGAGCGCCTGCTGCAGGCGATTGTTGGCATCGAAGTGGAAATTGAGCGCATCGCAGGCAAGGCCAAGCTCAGCCAGAACCAGCCCGCGTCGAATCAACAATCCCTGGTCAATGCGCTGCAGGGCCGCGATGACCGGGCGTCGCAGGCAATGGCCAAGGCCATTCAGGAGCGTGGCGGCGCACAGGCCTGAGAGTTGCGGCAATCAGGCCAGGCGCCCCATGCGATGGGCCAGCTCGACCGCTGAATTCACGCGCAGCTTTTCAAAGATATTGGCCCGGTGGAACTCCACCGTGCGCGGGGTGATGCCCAGGTGCTCGGCGATGTTCTTGTTGTAGTGGCCTTGCAGCAGCTGGTCCAGCACCTCGCGCTCGCGCGCGCTGAGCGCGGCCAGGGACTGCTGGAACAGCAGGCGCTCCTGCGAGTCGGCCTGCAGGGCGAGCGCGGCCTGGCGGGCGGCTTCGACCTTATCGACCAGCAGGTTGTTCTGGAACGGTTTTTCCAGGAAATCCCAGGCGCCGTTCTTGACCGCCGCCACGGCCATGCTCATCTCGCCGTGGCCGGTCAGGAAAAGCACCGGCCAGGGCCAGCCCATGGCCTTGAGCTGCTCGAACGTGGCCAGGCCGGACAGCGGCTCCATGCGGATGTCCAGCAGCACCACGCAGCATTCCCACATGGGATTGCCGGGGCGCAAGGACTGCAGGAACATGTCGCCGCCGCTCCAGCTGCGCGTCGGCAGCCCGCGCGAGTCCAGCAGCCAGGCCAGGCCGTCGCGGAAGTCGGCATCGTCATCGACGATGTGAACGGTGGGGTTCATGGGTTTGCAGGGGCTTTCAGGAGTTACGGGGTCAAGGGCAGCCAGACCGTAAATTGTGCGCCGTTCAGCTCGTCGCTGGTGGCGACATCGATGCGGCCGTGGTGCGCTTCGATGATGGAGCGGCAGATCGACAGCCCCATGCCCATGCCGCCGGTTTTCTGGCTGGCAAAGGCGTCAAAGATGCGGTTGCGCTGCTCAGGGGGAACGCCCGGGCCGCTGTCTTCCACCCGGATGCCCGCCAGGCCGCCGTCCTGCTCCAGGCTGATGCGCACGCGGGCCGGGCGCTGGCCGCCGTGGACGGCCCATTCGGTGGCGTTGAGCACCAGGTTGTGCAGCGCGTGCTCCAGCAGCAGCGCGTCGGCGGGCAAGGTCAGCGGCTGCTCCGGCAGGCGCAATTGCAGCTCCAGGCCGTCCGGCAGCGGCACCTGGCCCGCGACGCGCGCGATGAATTCATTGAGCGCCAGCGGCTGCAAGCTCATTTCCTGCCGCCGGGCGAAGGCGTTGACGCGCTGGATCACGCGCCCGGCCTTTTCCGCCAGGCGCTCCATGCGCTCGACCACGGGCGTGACTTCCGCCAGCGTCAAGGTGCCGGCGCGCATCCGGTTGAGCAGGCCGTTGGCAAAGCTGCTGAGCGCGCCCAGGGGCTGGTTGAGTTCGTGCGCCAGGGTCGAGGCCACCTCGCCGACCGCAATCAGGCGGCCGGAGGCTTCGAGCAGCTCCTGCCGGCGCGCGGCCAGCCGCTCGACGCGCTTGCGCTCGGTGATGTCCAGCACCGAGCCCATCCAGCCAATCACCCGGCCATCGCCCAGCGTCAGCGGCGCGCCATGCGCCAGCACATCGAGCAGATGGCCCTGGCTGTGGCGCAGCTGCATCTCGACGCCGACCTGCTGCGCCATGGGCAGGCGCGCGCTTTGCAGCAGCAACTCGAATTCATCGCCCTGCCCGGCCGGCCAGTAGGGCATCGCCTCCGCATGGCCGAGGATGTCGCTGGGCGCCAGGCCCACCATGCGGCAAAAGGTCTGGTTGGCGTAGAGCAGTCGCCCGTCGGGGTTCCAGGCGCGCAGGCCGAGCGTGACCGAGCGCTCCATGGCGGTGCGCAGCGCCATCTGGGTTTGCAGCTGCGATTCGGCCCGCTGGCGCCGGGCGGTGTCGCGCCGCAAAAAATAAAGCGCCACCACCATGCCCGCCAGGCAGGCCAGCGCGATGCCGAAAAAGATGCGCGGCGCCAGGGCCGGGCGGCTGTTCAACGCGTCAACCCGCAAGCGCAAGGGTGCGCCCGGCAGGTTGACGGGCGCGACGTAAAGCGACGGTTTGTCCGGCGGTGCAGCAGCGACAGGAAGGGCATCGGCGTCCAGCGCCACGGCGTGGTCCTTGAAGAACCAGGGCGGAATCACGCTGTCCAGCAGCCGGTCGAAGCGGATGGCGGCCACGTAGTCGCCCAGGAAACGGTCGCGCTCGAACACCGGAACCGCCAGCCACAGCATCTGCACCGCAGAGTCGCCGGCCTGCGGCAAGGGGCCGGCATAGGCCGCGCGCTGCAGGCCCCGGGTGGTCTTGAGCATGGCGGAAAGCGCTTCGGCGCTGTCGGGATGCCGCGCTGCGGACTGCAGGAACGGCGGCCAGGCGGCAACAGCGGGCTGCCGGTCCGCCGCCAGCCAGCCATGCCAGGCGATGGCCTGCGCGCTTCTCCAGAGCTGCCCGCCCGGCAGCGCGGGCGGCGCCGGCTCCTCGCTGCGCTGCACCTGCAGCGCCAGCACCCCCAGGTCGGCCTCCAGGCGGCGCAGGTGAAAGCGCACGGTCTGGTCCAGCCACTGGGCATCGGCGGTGCGGCGGCGGTCTTCTTCCTGCGCCTCCACCGTGCGCAGGAACAGCGCCAGCAGCACGATGGACACGGTGACCAGCAGCAGCATGCCGACCAGCCAGGCCATGGCGCGGCGGTTCAGCACCGACAGCTGGCGGGTGTCCAGGTCGAGGACCGCGAAGTCGATGGAGGGCTCGGTCATGGGGAGGGAATGCTTTTGAGTAGCATAGCGGACATGCACGGCTTCAAGGGCTTCAACTGGATCAACCGCAGGCGGCTGGCCTGGAGCGCCTGCCTGCTGCTGGCTGGCGCGGCTCTGGCGGCGCCGCAAAAGGCGCCCGCGCCGGTGCTGATCCGCTTCTCGCATGTGGTGGCGCACGACACGCCCAAGGGGCAGATGGCGCTACGCTTCAAGGCGCTGGTGCAAGCGCGCTCGGGCGGGCGCCTGCGGGTCGAGGTGTATCCCGACTCCCAGCTGTATGGCGATGACGACGAGATGGAAGCCCTGCAGTTGGGCGCCGTCGAGATGCTGGCGCCTTCGCTGTCCAAGTTCGGCGCGGTGGGCGTCCCGGAGTTCGAGGTGTTTGACCTGCCTTTTTTGTTCCACGACCTGGCGCAGGTGCGCTGCGTCACGCAAGGCCCGACGGGCCGGCAACTGCTGGAGCGCCTGTCGCGCCAGCAAATGGTCGGGCTGGGTTTTCTGGACAACGGCTTCAAGCAGATGAGCGCCGGCCAGCCGGTGCAGAACCTGCAGGATTTCAGGGGGCTGCGCCTGCGCGTCCAGGCTTCGCGCGTGCTGACGGCGCAAATGCGCTCGCTGGGCGCCTACCCGGTGGTGCTGCCGTTTGACGAAACCCAGCGCGCCCTGGCGTCCGGGGTGGCCGATGGCGCGGAGAACCCGCTGTCCAACTTCCTGACGCAGCACCTGGACGCGGTCCAGCGCGACGTGACGCTGACCAGCCATGGCTACCTGGGTTATGCGGTGGTGTCCAATCCGCGTTTCTGGGCCAGCCTGGACGATGCCGACCGCAGCCTCCTGACGCTTGCGCTGAACGATGCCCTGGACGAAGGCAACCGCCTGTCTGCCCGGATGAACCAGCAGGCCCTGGCCACGCTGCGCGAATCCTCCGGCGTGCGGCTGCATGCGCTGTCGGCCGCGCAGCGCAGCGCCATGCGCCGCGCGGTGCAGCCGGCGTATGACGACTTCGAGCGCCGGGTCGGCCGGGCGCTGCTGCGCCAGGTGCAGCGCGACTGCCTGTTTCAAGACCAAGACCTAGGGTAAACCCGACTGTTGAACGCCACAGTAGGCGAGCCGGTGGCGGCTGCGTACCATACGCAGCGTTCCCGCCCAGCGGGCCGCCGGCTGGTTGTGCCCTGGAGACATAAAGGGAACCGCCAACTTTCCTTTCTTTCAACCCCCTTAGAGGCCATTGCCATGTCAAAGACAAACGCGCGCAAGCCGATTTACAAGTCACTTTACGTCCAGGTCCTGGCCGCCGTCACCATCGGCGTGCTGCTGGGACACTTTTCGCCCGAACTCGGCGCCCAGATGAAGCCGCTGGGCGACGGTTTCATCAAGCTGATCAAGATGATCATCGCGCCGATTATTTTCTGTACCGTCGTGATCGGCATTGCCGGCATGGAAGACATGAAAAAGGTCGGCAAGACCGGCGGCCTGGCGCTGCTGTACTTCGAAGTGATGTCCACGCTGGCGCTGGTCATCGGCCTGATCGTCGTCAACGTCCTGCAGCCCGGATCGGGAATGCACATCGACCCGGCGTCGCTGGACACCAAGTCCATCGCCGCCTACACCGCGCCCGGCAAGATGCAGGGCACGGTGGATTTTCTGCTCAACGTGATTCCCACCTCGGTGGTGGACGCGTTTGCCAAGGGCGAGATCCTGCAGGTGCTGCTGTTCTCGGTGCTGTTTGGCTTTGCGCTGCACAGGTTTGGCGGGCGCGGCACCATGGTGTTTGACTTCATCGAGAAGTTCTCGCATGTGCTGTTCGACATCGTCGGCATCATCATGAAGGTCGCGCCGATCGGTGCCTTCGGCGCCATGGCCTTCACCATCGGCAAGTACGGCCTGGGTTCGCTGTTTTCACTGGGCAAGCTGATGGGCGCGTTCTACCTGACCTGCCTGATCTTTGTGTTCGTGGTGCTGGGCATCGTGAGCCGGCTGCACGGCTTCAGCGTGTTCAAGTTCGTTCGCTACATCAAGGAAGAACTGCTGATCGTGCTGGGCACCTCGTCGTCCGAATCGGTGCTGCCGCGCATGATGGAAAAGCTCGAAAACCTGGGTGCGCGCAAGTCGGTGGTCGGGCTGGTGATTCCGACCGGCTATTCGTTCAACCTGGACGGCACGTCGATTTACCTGACCATGGCGGCGGTGTTCATCGCCCAGGCCACCGACACGCCGATGTCGCTGACGCAGCAGATCACCCTGCTGGCCGTGCTGATGCTGACTTCCAAGGGCGCGGCCGGCATCACCGGCAGCGGCTTCATCGTGCTGGCGGCTACCTTGTCTGCCGTGGGCGGCGTGCCGGTGGCTGGCCTGGCGCTGATTCTGGGGATTGACCGCTTCATGTCGGAAGCACGCGCGCTGACCAACCTGGTGGGCAACGGCGTGGCCACGCTGGTGGTGGCGAAGTGGACGGGCGACCTGGACATGCAGCGCCTGCACCAGGGGCTCGATCAGCCCAGCCTGCAGGAGTCGCAGGAACCCGAGGTCATCCTGGACCAGCAGGTCGCCCACATGGCGGTGGCGAAGTCCCACGGCTGAGCGGTTTCTTCCACTGTCCTATCCGGCCGGGGCGGCCCCTTTCAAAGGGACCGCCCGGGTTGATGGCAAAAGGCCGGCATGAGTGATCATGCCGGCCTTTTGCATTGACGTAGCGCTGTAATCAGATCTCGATCTTGCTGCCCAGCTCGACCACCGAGTTGTTCGGCAGGTTCAGGAAATCAGCCGCGCCACTGGCGTTGTGGTGCATCTGCGCAAACAGCTTTTCGCGCCAGGCCGCCATGCCGCTGCCGATGGTCGGAATCACCGTGTCGCGCGATAAAAAGTAACTCGTTGTCATGGGTTCGAGCTGGCAGCCCCGGTTTTTGATCTGCTGCAATGCCCTGGGCAGGTCCAGGTCGTTCTTGAAGCCGTAGTGAATGTTCACCTGCCAGCAGTCGTGGCCCAGCGACTCCACCTGCAGCCGCTTGTCCATGCCGATCCACGGCACCTCATGATTCACCACGGTGACAAACAGGTTTTGATCGTGCAGCACCTTGTTGTGCTTGAGGTTGTGCAGCATCGCGTTGGGCACGATGCCCGGCTCGGCGGTCATGAAGACGGCCGTGCCCTCGACCCGCAAGGGCGGGCTGACAAACACCGCATCCAGAAAACTCGACAGGTCAATCGCGTCGGTGCGCAGCTTTTCATTGAGGATTTGCCGGCCTTGCTTCCAGGTGATCATCAGCGTGAACACCGCGCCGCCAATCACCAGCGGGAACCAGCCGCCGGCGAACAGCTTCATCAGGTTGGACGCGAAAAATGCGAAATCGACGAGAAAAAACACGCTGGTGGCGGCAATGCACAGCGCCAGCGGGTACTTCCAGCCATAGCGAATCACGTAGAAGGTCAGGATGGTGGTGATCAGCATGTCGGTGCAGACCGCGATGCCGTAGGCCGCCGCCAGGTTGCTTGAAGAGCGAAACATCACCACCGCCAGCACAATGGTGACAAACAGGCCCCAGTTGACGAACGGCATGTAGATCTGGCCGGTGTCGCGAACGCTGGTGTGCAGGATGCGCAGCCGGGGCAAATAGCCCATCTGGATGGCCTGCTTGGTGACGCTGAAGGCGCCGGTGATCAGCGCCTGCGAGGCGATCACCGTGGCCAGCGTGGCCAGCACGACCAGCGGAATCAGGGCCCAGTCGGGCGCCATCAGGTAAAACGGGTTTTTGACCGCCGCCGGGTTGCTCAGCAGCAGCGCGCCCTGGCCGAAATAATTGAGCACCAGCGACGGCATGACCACCGAAAACCAGGCCAGCCGGATCGGCTTCTTGCCGAAGTGGCCGAGGTCGGCATACAACGCCTCGGCGCCGGTGACGCACAGCACCACGGCGCCCAGGATGATGAAGGTGATGCCGGGGTTTTCCCACATGAACATCAGCGCGTAATGCGGGCTGAGCGCAAACAGGATCTCCGGATGGGTCACGATCTGGGACACGCCCAGCAGCGCCAGCACCGCAAACCAGACGATGGTGATCGGGCCGAAGAACTTGCCGATGCCGGCCGTGCCGTGCTTTTGCATCGCAAACAGCCCAAACAAAATGACCAGCGTGGTGGGAATCACCGCCTTGGTGAAGGTGGGCGAAATCACCTCCAGGCCCTCGACCGCCGACAGCACGGAAATCGCCGGCGTGATGACGCCGTCGCCGTAGAACAGCGAGGTGCCGAAGATGCCGACCAGCAGCAGCACCTTGCGCAGCTCGGGCCGGTCCTGCACGGCGGTGGAGGCCAGCGCGAGCATGGCGATCAGCCCGCCCTCGCCGTTGTTGTCGGCGCGCAGCACCAGCGAGACGTATTTCAGCGAAACGATGACGGTCAGGGTCCAGAAGAAGATCGACAGGATGCCGTACACGTTGTCGGGGGTAAAGGGAACATGGCCGGAGCCGAAGACTTCCTTGATGGCATACAGGACGCTGGTGCCGATGTCGCCGTAAACAACGCCGATGGCGCCCACGGTCAGCACGGCAAGTGATGATTTTTGACTTGTCACAAAAACTGCCCGTCTGTGGAAATCGACCTGCCTTGAAAGCGGTCAACAGCGGCCAAGGCCGACGGAATGGTTATTTAAGGGACCGCTATTTTGCGCCCAGCCGACCCGCCCGCCATCAGGAAACACCCCCGGCTGGAAGAAACGCCGGTTTTGTTGCACTGCAACAACTCGCCCGACCGGCCCGTTGAGGCCAGCGCGCGGGCCGAACTGCAGGCAACGCGTTAGTTGCTATTCAATAAATAGCATCAAATGCCCACCAGATAAGCGCAAAAGGCCTATAAATCCATGAAATAGCGGATGAGGTGCCGAGCGCCTCTAGTCGTACACCTCGGCATCCGGATCGGTCGCTTCAAGCTCGTAGCTGGCCGCCAGCATGGCCAGCCGGGCGACGACGCCGTACATGTAAAAGCGGTTCGGGCCGCTGGAGCCGGGGATTTCACCCTTCTGCGGCAGGCGCCCGCTGTCTGAAAAGGCCAGCGGCTCGAAGCTGGCCCCGGGCGCGTTCAGGTTTTCATCGACGCCGCGCTCGGCATGCACGCGGTAAAAGCCGCCGACCACATAGCGGTCCATCATGTACACCACCGGCTCGGCCACGGCGCCCCCGATGCGCTCGTTGGTCAGCACGCCTTCCTGAATGATGATTTCAGTCAGCGGCTGGCCGTCCTTGGTCGTGCTCATCTTGTTTTTGGTCTTGCGGCTGAGCGTGTCCAGCTCCTTGGCGTCATGCACCGTCATGACGCCCATGCCGTAGGTGCCGTTGTCGGGCTTGACCATGACGAAGGGCTTTTCGTTGATGCCGTATTCCTTGTACTTGCGCCGGATTCGCGACAGCAGCGCATCGACATGCGTGCTCAAGCATTCCATGCCCCGGCCTTCCGGGAAATTGATGTCGTCGCACTGGGCAAACAGCGGATTGATCAGCCACGGGTCAATGCCGAGCAGCTTGCCAAAGCGCTTCGAAATCTCTTCGTAGGCCTTGAAATGGTTGGATTTTCGGCGCACCGTCCAGCCCGCGTGCAGCGGCGGCAGCAGGTGCTGCTCGTGCAGGTCTTCCAGAATGCCGGGAATGCCGGCCGACAGGTCGTTGTTGAGCAAAATGGTGCAGGGGTCGAAGTCCTTGAGCCCCAGGCGGCGGTCGGTGCGGATCAGGGGCTCGATCACCAGGCTCTCACCGCCCGGCAGCTGCATCATGGTCGGCTCCTTGATGTCGGCGCTCAGCGAGCCAAAACGCACGTTCAGGCCGGCCTGGTGAAAAATGCGCTTGAGCTGCACCACATTGGCAAGGTAAAACGGGTTGCGGGTGTGGTGTTCGGGCACCACCAGCAGGTTGCGCGCCTCGGGGCAAATCTTTTCAATCGCCGCCATGGCCGCCTGCACCGCCAGCGGCATCATCTGCGGCGTCAGGTTGTTCCAGCCGCCCGGAAACAGGTTGGTATCGACAGGCGCGAGCTTGAAGCCGGCATTGCGGATGTCCACCGAGCTGTAGAAAGGCGGCGTGTGCTCCATCCATTCGAGCCGGAACCAGCGCTCGATGGCCGGCGTGGTGTCCAGGATACGCTGTTCAAGCTCGTTGATGGGGCCGGTCAGGGCAGTAATGAGGTGCGGAACCATGCGGCCACTTTCGATGGGGGAATCGTTATTTTGTTCGGTTATCCCGAATTCTAGGGCTTATGAATCGCCCGATATCCGGCTTTCCCGCCAGAGGCGCAAACGGCCTCACGGCGGGCAAGGCGGGGAATCCTCACGAAAGATTGGGATGCAAGCGTCGCTTGCAAGTGCCACCCAGCGGCTTTCTCGGCCGGCATCCCGCCGGGCCGGTTTTCAGCGCATCTTCAACGTATCAGGTGCGGACTTCGCCCTGGCCCAGCACCACGTATTTCAGCGAGGTCAGGCCCTCGATGCCGACCGGCCCGCGCGCATGGAACTTGTCGGTGCTGATGCCGATTTCCGCGCCCAGGCCAAACTCGAAGCCGTCGGCAAAGCGCGTGCTGGCGTTGACCATCACGCTGGCCGAATCGACCTCGCGCAAAAACTGCTGGGCATGCATGTGGTCGCGCGTCAGGATGGCGTCGGTGTGGTGGCTGGAGTAGCGGTTGATGTGCGCAATCGCCTCTTCGACGCCGGACACGACCTTGATGCTGATGACCGGCGCCAGGTATTCCTCGTACCAGTCCTGCTCGCTGGCCGGAACGATGTTTGCTATTGATTCAATAGCTGGATGCGCATGCAGGATATGCGCTGCAGCCTCATCGCAGCGCATTTCAACGCCCTTGGCGGCGTAGATGGCGGCGATTTGCGGCAAAAACGCATCGGCCACGCCGCGTGCCACGAGCAGGCCCTCGGTGGCGTTGCACGGGCTGTATTTCTGCGTCTTGGCGTTGTCGGCGATTTTCACGGCCATGGCGATGTCGCACGGGTCATCGACATAGACATGGCAGTTGCCGTCCAGGTGCTTGATGACCGGCACCTTGGCATCGCGGCTGATGCGCTCGATCAGGCCCTTGCCGCCGCGCGGGATGATGACATCGACATACTGCGGCATGGCGATGAGCTGGCCGACGGCCTCGCGGTCGGTGGTGCCGACGAGCTGCACCGCGTCCGCCGGCAGGCCGGCTTGTTCGAGCGCCTGACGCACCAGAGCGGCCAGCGCCTTGTTCGACTCGATGGCCTCGGAGCCGCCGCGCAGGATGCAGGCGTTGCCGCTCTTGATGGCCAGCGATGCCGCTTCAATCGTCACGTTCGGGCGGCTTTCGTAAATCATGCCGAAGACGCCAATCGGCACGCGCATCTGGCCGACGCGGATGCCGCTGGGCTGCTCCTTCATACCGATGATCTCGCCGATCACGTCGGGCATGGCGGCGAGCTGCTCGCAGCCGAGCGCCACGGTTTCCAGGTCTTTGGCGCTGAGCTTGAGGCGGTCGAGCAGCGGCCCGGCCAGCCCGGCGGCGCTGGCCCGCTCCAGGTCGCGCTGGTTGGCCGCCTGCAGGCTTCCCAAGTTCTGGCGCAGCAGGGCGGCCAGGTTTTTCAATGCTCTGTTTTTGATAGCTGCCGGTGCACGCGCCACCTGCGCAGAAGCCGTTTTTGCCTGCAAACCGAGAGTCTGCATGTAGTCAGCGATGTTGAGGGCGTTCATGGGTCGGGCTTTCGTTCAAGGTTCAGGGCGCGTATTTTGCCTTCAACACGGCGCCGGCCTGCGGCTCCTGGGTTTTCGGCGCGACGCCCCGGCGCTGCATCATGTCTTCGCTCATGGCCTGGACCGCTTCAGGCAACAAGGTCGCCTGGGCGGCGGGATAGGCGCTGTTGTTTTCATCGTCGAGGTGCCGGCGGTACAGGGCGGCGAATTCGTCCAGCGCTGCGGTTTGTTCCGGCGTCAGCGGCGTCCAGCCCGAATCAAGGCTGTCGGCAATCGCCTGCAGCGTGCGGCGGGCCTCGATCCACGCCACTTCCATCTGCCGGTGGTCCTGCGCCAGCCGCCCGGCCAGTTCGCGCAGGGCCGCGTCCGGCCCGGCCAGCAGCGGCGGAAACACATGCAGCTCCTCGTCCTGGTGGTGCAGCGGCGCGGCCAGGTCGAAGTAGCGCATCACGTCGCGCGCGGCCTGGCGGGCCGGCTCGTCGCAGCCTTTGTCCAGAAGGTATTGCTGCAGTTTGGCCTGCAGCGCCAGCATGCGCTCGACGCGCTCGTGGCAGGCAGCCAGCATCTCGAACGGCGCTTCCAGCCCGGCGCCTGGTGCGCGGTGGCCGGGCAGCGCTACCTGGCGAATGGCGGGGCGGGCGGACGGCTTCGCGGCTGTCATGTCAGCCCAGTTGCACGGCCTGGCCCTGCGCGTCGAACGGAATGTAGCTGCTGATCTCGCCGCGCTTGATGGCCTCGACCATGCGCAGCAGCGGCGCCTCGGCGTCTTCGGAAGTCGGCGGCTTCCTGGCGGTTCCGGGCAGCGCGGCGGCGAACACGATGCGCCAGTCATGGCCGAACCCGGCGGACTCGGTGGCCAGTGCGGCAAAGCTGGTCAGCTCGTCGGGGCGCTTGTCCACGCACATCAGCGGCACCAGCGCGCCGCCCTGCCCGGCGGCAAAGCCTTCGCGCTGCTCTGGCGTCGCGTCCTCGGGCAGTTCGGCCCCGGCAAACACAAACAGCAGGCGCTGCGGCTCGGGCTGGGCGCGGGCGGCCTGCAAAAGATCGTCAAAACTCGAAATGGTCATGGAAAGCGTCCAGTCATGGAAAAAAAGAGGTGCCGGCAAAGGCGCGGCCCTGCCGGCAAGAAAACTAAAAAACTGTCGTGCCGCCATCGGGCGACAGGATGCTGACGTAATCGCCGGGCGAAGGCCGCGCATGCGGGGGCTTGCGCGACTGCGCCGTGCCCATGCTGACAAAGCACAGCGCATGCTCGCCCTCGACCAGGCCAAACAGCGCGCGCAGGCCGCCCGACTTGAGCGCCTTGCCGCTGGTCAGCGCCGAGCCGTACCCCATGGCGGTGGCCATGAGCAGCATGTTTTGCAGCGCGCAGCCGGCCGATATCATGCGCTCGAACAGGTCTATCTTCAGGTCGCCCCGGCGGCCATCGACCACCACCAGCATGAGCAACGGCGCACGGTGGGCTTTTTCCTGCGCCTGCGCCACCTGCTCGGGCGTGGCGGCGCTGTCGCGCTCCAGCAGCGCTTCGCCAAAGACATCGGCAAGCAGCCCGCGCGCATTCTGCGGCACCAGCACGAAGCGCCAGGGCAGCAGTTGCCCATGGTCGGGCGCGGCGGACGCGGCGTTCAGGATCGCCTCCAGTTCCGGCCGGGTGGGGCCGGCCCCGCCCAGCCGCCTGGGCAGGATGGTCTGTCGCGACTGCATGAGCAAGGCGGCCATCGACGGCAGGTCGCCCTCGGCCAGGGCATGGTGAAGCGGCGCGGCGGGCTCAAGGGGCGAGGCAGCAAAAGTCATCGTGTTTTACCTTTCACCAGCAGGTTCATCGCGTTCATCGGCGCTGCGGTTCACCCGCAGGTGCCCAGGTGGCCGCACTGGGTGCAGTAATCGCAGCCGTCCTTGCGGATCACCGCATGGGCGCCGCATTCGCTGCATTTCTTGCCGGCCATGACCGGCGGCGCCAGGCTGGAGGCGACCTGCACGGGCTCGGCCGGCGCCAGGCTCAGGGCCGACTGGGCCGCGCGCCGGGCGATGATATTTTGCACCGCGTAGGCAATCGCCGCCACCTCGGAGTCGTGCCACAGCGGCACGCGCGTGCCGTCGGCTTTTTCGTAGGTGCCCAGCCGCACCGGGCCACGGTCCCAGGCGACCTTGCGCATGTCGCTGAGCGCGCGCTCCAGGAAGCCGCCGCGCGCGGCCAGCGACAGCATGCGCATGCTGGAGGTGATCCATTGCTGCGACTCGCCGCTCTGCCCGACCGGCATGAAGAACTCGATGGCGCGCTCGACCGTGCCCGAGCCGCTGGCACTGGGCACCGGCAAAAACGACACCACGATGTACAGCGTCTTGTGGCCTTCCTGGGTCCAGTATTCGACCTTTTCGGCGACCGCCGACAGCGCGCCCTTGGGCCGGCTTTCGATCACCGTGCGCATCGGGTCCATCGGCGCCGGCGCCGCTGCGGCCGGCGTGGCGTCGGGACTCGCGTGGGTTTCGAGCACCGCGCCCAAAATGGCGTTGGGCCGGTAGGTCGCCAGGCCCTTGAGCCCGGCGCGCCAGGCCTGGTGGTAGAGGCTCTTGAAGTCGCCGTAGGGGTAGTCGGCCGGCACGTTGACGGTCTTGGAAATCGCCGTGTCGATGAAGGGCTGCACCGCCTGCATCATGGCGATGTGGCTGGTCGCCGACATGTCGAGCGCCGAGACAAAGTAGCCGGGCAGCTTGTTCACGTCGCCGCCCAGTTCGCGGTACAGCCGCCAGGCGTGGTCCTCGACCGCGTATTCGGTGGTGCTGCCGTCGGACTCGCGCTTTTTGCGCTTGTACATCCACGAAAACGCCGGCTCGATGCCGTTGGAGGCATTGTCGGCAAAGGCCAGGCTGACCGTGCCGGTGGGCGCAATCGACAGCAGGTGGCTGTTGCGTATGCCATGGGCGCGAATCGCCTGCTGCAACGCGGCCGGCAGGCGGCTGGCAAAGGTGCCGGTGGCCAGGTAGCCGTTGGCGTCGAACTTGGGGAAAGCGCCCTTTTCCTTCGCCAGCTCGCTTGATGCGGCGTAGGCGGCATCGCGCATGCGCACGGCAATGCGGGCTGCCATGTCGCGGCCTTCGGGGGCGTCGTAGCGCAGGCGCAGCATGGCCAGCGCATTGCCCAGGCCGGTGAAGCCGACGCCGATGCGGCGCTTGGCGCTGGATTCGGTCTGCTGCTGCGGCAGCGGCCAGAAGGTCACTTCGAGCACGTTGTCGAGCGCGCGCACCTGCGTCGCCACGGACGCCTCGAAGGCTTCGAAGTCGAACTCAGGCTCGCCGCCGAAGCCGAACGGATGGCGCACGAAGCGCGTCAGGATGATGGGGCCGAGGTCGCAGCAGCCGTAGGGCGGAAGTGGCTGCTCGCCACATTGCCCGGTGACGAGGCCATTGAAGATGACGGTGTTGCCGTCCGGCTGGGTCGTGTCATAGACCGGCTCCACGCCAGCGGGCTCGATGGCGGTGATGGTGGCGGCAAAGCGCTGGGTCTTGACGAGTGCCTTGTCGGCGACCCAGGCGTCGTACTTCTCGCGCTTGGCGGGAAGCAGGAAGCCGATCTCGCGCATGAAGGCTTCGCGCGATTCGCCGTCGACGATCAGCTCGTGCTGGGTCTGGCAGAGGTAGTCGCGCTGTCCGCCCTGGCCATCTGGCAAGCTGCGCGGGCCAGCTTCGCGCCGCTCGTGGATGCGCGAGAACACGCCGAAGTTGGCCAGCAGCACCTGCACGTCCTGCAGCAGCGGCCGGTGACTGGACGACAAGCGCACCGAGCAGCTCTGGCTGTTCGATGACACGTTGACCGTCCCGTCGGTCTGGAAGAGGCCTTGCAGATAGCCGCGCATGCAGGCTTCGCTGCCCCGCCAGACCACTTCGGGCACCTCCAGCTTGGTCTCTCCATTGAAACCGTAACCGTCCAGCACGCGGACCAGCATGGTCGAGCGGATGAAGACCATGTTGCGCTCCGCAACGGCGACGGGCTTGACGAGGTAGTCGCGCGGTGCCAGCGACGTGCCGGCGATCAGCGCGTTGACGGAACCGGCAATGTCATCGGCGAGCTGGCGCTCTTCGCCCCACAGGCTGATGACTGCCGCCTGCTCGTCCTTGCCGCGATTCGTGAAGTGCCCGTCGCCCGTGATCAGCCCGATGAGCAGGCCCAGCGCCCCGCTGCCCTGGGCGCCGAACTGGCCTTTGCCCGACTGCACCCACAACTCGTCACCGGCTTTCAGCTCCGACAGCTTGAGCTTGCCTCGGGCCGTGTAGAACTCGTGCCAGGCCGTTGCCTTGATCTGGTAGCCCTCGGCCGTGGTGACCTTGAAGACCTCGGCTTGCCCCGCGCTCAGAAATGCCGGTACGGCCGCCCGAGTGACGGTGCCGCGCCTATCCTCGCCCAGCGCGCGGCGGTCCACCGTGCAGTCCAGCGCGCCGCCGTTGGCCTGCAGCCAGCCGATGGGCACGAGGCCGTGCTGCGTCGCCAGTCGCGTGTCGGCGGTCACGCACGGATTGGTCGCGGCAATCGCCTCGCAGTAGCGCAGGTTGTTGTCCGTATTGATGTTGTCCAGAAACAAGATGCCGGGCTCGGCGAAGTCGTAGGCCGAGCGCATCACGGTGTCCCACATCTCGCGCGCCGCCACGGTCTGGTAGACCCACAGGCCGTCGGCGCGCTGGAAGGCGCCCTTGGCCATCAGCGCGGCGCCGGGCTTGGCCTTGTGCACCAGCTCCCACGGCTGGTCGTCGTTCAGCGCCTGCATGAAGCCGTCCGACATGCCGACCGACACGTTGAAATTGTTCCAGCGGCCGGGCGTGCGCTTGGCGGTGATGAACTCGTGCACATCGGGGTGGTCGATGCGCAGCACGCCCATCTGCGCGCCGCGCCGCGCGCCGGCGCTCTCGACCGTCGAGCACGACTGGTCGAAGACGTTGATGTAGCTGCATGGCCCGGAAGCCATCGACGCGGTGGCCTTGACCTCGGCGCCGCGCGGGCGGATGCGCGAGAAGTCGTAGCCGACGCCGCCGCCGCGCCGCATGGTTTCGGCGGCCTCGCGCAGCGCTTCGTAAATGCCGGGGTAGCCACCGTCATCGACGCCCTGGATGCAGTCGCCGACCGGCTGCACGAAACAGTTAATCAGCGTGGCCTGAATCGCCGTGCCCGCCGCGCTCATGATGCGGCCCGCGCCAATCGCGCCGGCGTGCAGATTCTCCAGGAACAGCGCCTCGTGCTTTTCGCGCTCGGCGGGCAGCTCGACCGACGCCAGCGCCCGCGCCACGCGCCGGTACACGTCTTCGACGCCGCTCTCACCGGGCTTGAGGTACTTTTCCTTCAGCACGTCATGGCTGATGGGCTGGGTGGCGGTCAGGTCTTGCGGCCGGCCGAAATGTTCGCGCTTCATGGGTGTGCTTCCTTGGGAAAGGCTGCGGAGCGAACAGCGCCGGGCAGCCGTTGTGTGGAGTCCTGGAGCGGTCGCGCCTTGGCAAAGAAGCCGCGATTTCCCGCTCGGGAAGAATAGACCTTTTTTTGCAGACGAATCCCAAAAAAGTCCCGCCTTGTTTCAATTTTTCAAGCGTTTTAATGGCTTTGCGCACAGTTGGACTGCATAAGCAGCTATTAAAAACATAGCACCATTCAGACACTGGGGTTTTTCAGCGCGGCGCCGTCTGCGGCAGTCTGGCGGCCGCCCGCTCAGTTCGAAATGACCTGCCCGTCGTGCTCGACATACGGCTGATAAGGCCCGGTGCCGCAATTCGAGGCCAGCGAAGCAGGCACGAAATCGCCTTTCTGGGCATCGAAGATGTGGATTTCGCCCTCCTCGATCACGTAATGCCAGCCGTGCAGCGTGAGCGTTCCGGCCTCCACCGCGCGCCGCACCATCGGGTAGTCGAGCAGCCGCTCCAGCTGCAGCACCACCGAGCGCTGCTCGGTGCGGCGCAGCGCCTCGGGGCTGGGCTGCACCGGCAGCAGGGCTTCCTGCACCAGCCTGAGCCAGGCCCTCAAGGCCACGGCCTCGTCAGGCACGCCTTCATAGGCCGCCCGGATGCCGCCGCACTGGCTGTGGCCGCAAACCACGATGCGCTCGACCTTCAGGCTCAGGACGGCGTACTCGATGGCCGCCGTGGTGCCGTGCAGGCCGTGCGAGCCGCCGTAGGGCGGAATGAACGCGCCTACATTTCGGACAATGAACAGCTCGCCCGGCCCGGTGCCGGTCAGCAGGTAAGGCACCAGCCGCGAGTCCGAGCAGCCGATGAACAGCGTCTTGGGGTGCTGGCCCTGCGACACCAGATCCTGAAAGCGCTGCTGGTGCCTGGGAAAGTAATCCGACTTGAAACGCCGCAAACGCAGCAGCAGCTCGTCCGTGGTTGCGGCGCTTTGCGTCATTGCACCAGCGGCGAATCGGCCCCTTCGAGGGCGATGCCCTCGACCAGCGCTTCGCCGATCAGCAGGCTCATGTACTGGTGCAGCGCGCGGGCGCGCGACTGCACGGCCAGCAGCGTGGCGATGCGCTCGCGCACTTCGGCGTAGGCGGGAGTCTTGCCGGCGCGGCGGTTGAGCACCTCGATGATGTGAAAGCCGAAACGCGTGTGGATCAGGCGCGGATGCACGCCCATGCCCCATTGCGAGTGCTTCTGGTGAAACAGCTCGTTGGCCAGCTCGGGCGCGCAGTCGTCCGGGCCGACCCAGCCCAGGTCGCCACCCTGGGCGCTGGTCGGGCAGTTCGAGAGTTCGGCGGCCAGCTGGACAAAGCGCTCGGGCGAAGCGTCCTTGCGGGTCAGCTCCAGCAGGGCTTTTTCAGCATGGATGGTCAGCGCATGCACGTTGACGCCGGGCGTGACGGCAAACAAAATGTGCCGCACATGCAGCGCCTGGCCGACCATGAACTGCGACGGATTGGCCTCGTAATAGCGCTGGCATTCGTCTTCGTTGGGCTGGGGGCTGCTCACTTCGCCGTCCACCATGGCCTCGATAACCTGGCGCTCGGCTTCGCCCAGTTCGGGCGCGCTCAGGGTTTTATGGCGCGGCAGCAGGCCTTTCATCACCGCATGCTGGCGCAGCAGTTCGGAATAGGCCAGCTCGCGCAACGCATCGGCGCCGGGCCGCTGTCCGGGCGCATGCAAGGCGATGCCGTTGATAAAAGCATCAGGCACAGCCGCCTGCTCCGTGGTGCCGGCGCACTGGCAGGTGCTGCTGCCGCAGCCGGTGACGGTGGACGTTTGTGCATTCATGAGAATTTACCTTGGGGCTTCACGAGAGGTTTTGAAGGCTGGCTGACGGTCTGGGCGGCTTGCGCGTCCTGCGGCTGCTGGCGCGATGCGGCCTGGCGTGTCACGCCCAGGCGGCGGCTGCGCACGACCTGATAAGGGCGCAGCACGTAGCCGACCGAGGCAAAGCCGCTCCACACATGCACCAGCCGGGTGAACGGGAAGATCAGGAAAATCGACATGCCCAGGAACATGTGCATCTTGAAGACAAAACCGGCTTCGGCCAGCATCTCGGGCGCACCGGGCTGCAAGGTCACGATGTGCTGCGCCCAGCCGGCCAGCCGCATCATCATGCTGCCGTCCAGGTGCTGCGCCGACAGCGGAATCGTCGCCAGGCCCAGCGCCAGCTGCAGCCACAGCAGCACGAGCAGCACGATGTCGCTGGTCTTGGAGTTGATGCGGATGCGCTCGTCAAGCAGGCGGCGGTGCAGCAGGATGCTCACGCCGACAAAGCCCAGCAGGCCGAACAATCCGCCCGAGACCATCGCCACCAGCTGCTTGGCGCCGGCGCTGATGAAGGACTCGTACAGGAAGTGCGGCGTGAGCATGCCGAAGCTGTGGCCGAAGAACAAAAACAGCACGCCCACATGGAACAAATTGCTGCCCCAGCGCAACTGGCCGGCGCGCAGCAGCTGCGACGAGTCGCTCTTCCAGGTGTACTGGTCGCGGTCGAAGCGGATCAGGCTGCCGAGCAGGAACACCGCCAGGCAGATGTAGGGATAAATCCCAAACAGAAAGTCGTTCAGCGCGGTCATGCTTGCGCTCCTTGGGCGGGACGTGCCTGGCGCTGGGCCTTGGGCACGATGTGGATGGGTTGTGGCTGGTCGGGTTTGGACTGGCCCTTGGACGAGCAGCCGTCGAACACGACCGGCTCCTGCCAGACGGCGTCGATGGACTCTTCGGCGGCGATCTCGACCGGCGAGGCCTTCTCGCCGGCCAGCTCCAGCAGGGCGCCCAGCACGCAGGCATAGGCGCTTTGGCGTTGCTGCAGCGCCGCGAAGATGGCATTGAAGATATGCGCCATCTCGGCCAGGAACTCGCGCGCCTCGCGCGGCGGCTGGGTGGAAGTAAATTCGAGCACCACCGGCAAGAAGTCGGGCAGCTCGCCCTCGCCCAGGTACATGCCGGCCTTTTCATAGGTCTGGGCCAGGTCGATCATCGCCGGACCCCGGTCGCGCGAGTCGCCATGCACATGCTCGAACAGGTGCAGCGAGGTGGCGCGGCCCCGGTCGAAGAGTTCGACATAGTCGGATTCGACTTCCAGCGCTTCCTTGCGCTGCAGCGTGTCGATCAGCGCGTCGAGTTCGGCCAGCCGCTGGGCCGGCAGGGCTTTTTCGCCGTGCAGCGCGCCGCGCATATCGGCCAGGTGGCCGCGCAGTTCGGCATCCGGGTAAGACAGCAGGCGCGCCAGCACGCGCAGGGTTTTCGTCGCCTTGGGAAGGTTGTTGAACAGTGCCATGTCTCAGACCTCCACCTTGATGGGAATAGTGCGTTTCTTGCTGCCGCCGAACAGGCTGACCTCGCTGGCGCCGTCGGAGCAGCCGTTGCCGAAGGTAAAGCCGCAGCCGCCGCGCATGTCGAAGGCGTTTTCGGCGTATTCGCGGTGCGTGGTCGGAATCACGAAGCGGTCTTCGTAGTTGGCAATCGCCATGATGTGGTACATCTCCTCGACCTCGGCCACCGTCAGGCCCGCTTGCGCCAGCACGGCCAGGTTCTGCTCGTTGTCCACATGCTTGCTGCGCTGGTAGGAGCGCATCGCCAGCATGCGCTGCAGCGAACGGATCACCGGTGCGGTGTCGCCTGCCGTCAGCAAATTGGCCAGGTACTGCACCGGAATGCGCATCTGGGCAATGTCGGGCAGCTCGCCGTTGATGCCGATATGGCCGGCGTTGGCGGCCGACGTGATGGGCGAGAGCGGCGGCACATACCAGACCATGGGCAGCGTGCGGTATTCGGGGTGCAGCGGCAGCGCCACCTTCCACTCGACGGCCATCTTGTACACCGGGCTCTTGCGCGCGCCTTCGAGCCAGGCTTCGGGAATGCCGTCCAGGCGGGCCTGGGCAATCACGGCCGGATCGTTCGGGTCCAGGAAGATGTCGAGCTGGGCCTGGTACAGATCCTTGTCGTTTTCCACGCTGGCCGCTTCCTGGATGCGGTCGGCGTCATACAGAATCACGCCGAGGTAGCGGATGCGGCCGACGCAGGTTTCGCTGCACACGGTCGGCTGGCCGGCCTCGATGCGCGGGTAGCAGAAGGTGCATTTCTCGGCCTTGCCGCTCTTCCAGTTGTAGTAGATTTTCTTGTACGGGCAGCCCGAGACGCACATGCGCCAGCCCCGGCACTTGTCCTGGTCGATCAGCACGATGCCGTCTTCTTCCCGCTTGTAGATCGAGCCCGACGGGCACGAGGCCACGCAGGCCGGGTTCAGGCAGTGCTCGCACAGGCGCGGCAAATACATCATGAAGGTGTTTTCGAACTGGCCGACCATGTCCTTTTGCACCTGGTCGAAGTTGTCCAGGTTCGCATCCTTGCTGCGCTTGGAAAACTCGCCGCCCAGGATTTCTTCCCAGTTCGGACCCCATTCGATCTTTTCCATGCGCTGGCCCGTGATCAGGCTGCGCGGGCGGGCCGTTGGCGTGGCCTTCATCTCGGGCGCGGCCTGCAGATGCGCGTAGTCGAAGGTGAAGGGCTCGTAGTAATCGTCGATCTGCGGCATGTTCGGGTTGGCGAACAGGCGCATCAGCATCTTCCACTTGCCGCCCTGGCGCGGCTCGATGGAGCCGTCGGCGTTGCGAATCCAGCCGCCGTTCCACTTGTCCTGGTTTTCCCACTCCTTGGGGTAACCGATGCCGGGCTTGGTCTCGACGTTGTTGAACCAGGCGTATTCCATGCCGGGGCGGCTGGTCCAGACGTTCTTGCAGGTGACCGAGCAGGTGTGGCACCCGATGCACTTGTCCAGGTTCAGCACCATGCCGATTTGTGCGCGTACTTTCATACCGTTTCTCCCATTTTGCGCACGGCCGCGACGTATTCGTCATCGGTGGGCGTGTCGAGCCAGTCGATCTTGTCCATCTTGCGCACCACGACGAATTCGTCGCGGTTCGTGCCAATGGTTCCGTAGTAGTTGAAGCCGTAGCTCAGCTGCGCGTAGCCGCCGATCATGTGCGTGGGTTTCAGCACAATGCGCGTCACCGAGTTGTGGATGCCGCCGCGCTGGCCGGTGATTTCCGAGCCGGGCGTGTTGACGATCTTTTCCTGCGCGTGGTACATCAGCACCATGCCGGGCTTGACGCGCTGGCTGACCACCGCCCGCGCCGCAATCGCGCCGTTGACGTTGTAGGCTTCGATCCAGTCGTTGTCCTGCACGCCGATCAGCTTGGCGTCGTCCTCGCTGAGCCAGATGATCGGGCCGCCCCGGCTCAGGGTGAGCATGATCAGGTTGTCGGTGTAAGTCGAGTGAATGCCCCATTTCTGGTGCGGCGTGATGAAGTTCAGCAGGATTTCGGCGTTGCCGTTGGAACGGATGCCGTGCACGCCCGCCGTCGCCTTCAAATTCACCGGCGGACGGTAGCTGGCAAAGCCTTCGCCGAAGGCCAGCATCCACGGGTGGTCCTGGTAGAACTGCTGGCGGCCGGTCAGCGTGCGCCACGGGATGTATTCATGCACG
Organism: Polaromonas naphthalenivorans CJ2; assembly: GCF_000015505.1. Classification (GTDB taxonomy): domain Bacteria; phylum Pseudomonadota; class Gammaproteobacteria; order Burkholderiales; family Burkholderiaceae_C; genus Polaromonas; species Polaromonas naphthalenivorans. The sequence continues at coordinate 4,011,018 of NC_008781.1, forward strand.
TTGGTGTAGCCGGCGTTGTACGACACGGTTTCGGACTCGATCCCGCTCCAGGTCGGCGAGCTGATGATCTTGCGCGGCTGCGCCTGGATGTCGCGGAAACGGATTTTCTCGTCTTCGCGGTGCATCGCCAGATGCGTGTGGTCGCGGCCGGTCTGCTTGCCCAATGCTTCCCACGCCTTCACGGCGACATGGCCGTTGGTTTCCGGCGCGAGCTGCAGCACCATTTCGCAGGCGTCGATGTCGCTGTTGATGCGCGGCATTCCTTGCGTCACGCCGGGCTCGGTCACCAGGCCGTTCAGCTGGCCGAGCTGCGTGACTTCGATTTGCGTGTTCCACGAAATGCCCTTGCCACCATTGCCGATCTTGTTGAGCAGCGGGCCGACGGCCGTGAAGCGCTTGTACACGTTCGGGTAGTCGCGCTCGACGACCTGCATCTGCGGCGCCGTCTTGCCCGGAATCAGCTCGCACTCGCCGCGCTTCCAGTCCTTGACCTCGAACGGCTGGGCCAGCTCGCCCGGCGTGTCGTGCATCACCGGGGTCAGCACCATTTCCTTTTCGACGCCCAGGTGGCCGTCGCACAGTTCGCTGAATTTCTTGGCAAACCCTTTGTAGATTTCCCAGTCGCTTTTCGACTGCCAGACCGGGTCCACCGCCGTTGAGAGCGGATGGATGAAGGGGTGCATGTCGCTGGTGTTCAGGTCGTTCTTTTCGTACCAGGTGGCGGTCGGCAGCACGATGTCGGAATACAGGCAGGTCGTGCTCATGCGGAAATCGAGCGTGACCAGCAGGTCCAGCTTGCCTTCGGGCGCCTTGTCGTGCCAGACGACTTCCTCGGGCTTACCGTCTTCGGCGCCCAGATCCTTGCCCTGCACGCCGTTGCTGGTGCCCAGCAGGTGCTTGAGGAAATACTCGTGGCCCTTGCCCGACGAGCCGATGATGTTGGAGCGCCAGACGAACATGTTGCGCGGCCAGTTGGCCGGATGGTCCGGGTCTTCGCAGCTCATCTTGAGCGAGCCGTCCTTCAGCGCCTTGACGGCGTAGTCCTTGGCATCGAGCCCGGCGGCCTGCGCATCCTTCACGACCTGCATCGGGTTGGTCTGCAGTTGCGGCGCGGATGGCAGCCAGCCCATGCGCTCGGCGCGCACGTTGTAGTCGATCATGCTGCCGCCATACATCTTCTTGTCGGCCAGCGGCGACAGCACTTCATCGACGCCCAGCTTTTCATAGCGCCACTGGTTGGTGTGGGCGTAGAAAAAGCTGGTCGAATTCATCTGCCTGGGCGGGCGGATCCAGTCGAGCGCGAAGGCCAGCGGCGTCCAGCCGGTCTGCGGGCGCAGCTTTTCCTGGCCCACGTAATGCGCCCAGCCGCCGCCGCTCTTGCCGATGCAGCCGCACATCATCAGCATGTTGATGACGCTGCGGTAGTTCATGTCGCTGTGGTACCAGTGGTTCATGCCCGCGCCGATGATGACCATCGAGCGGCCCTGCGTCTTGTCGGCGTTTTCGGCAAACTGGCGCGCCACGGTGATGATCTGGTCGCGCGGCACGCCGGTGATCTGCTCCTGCCAGGCCGGGGTGTAGGGGGTGTTGTCGTTGAAATCGCTGGCGGCGAGTTCGCCGGGCAGGCCGCGCGCAATGCCGTACTGCGCCGCCTGCAAATCGAACACCGTGGCGACCAGCGCCGAGCGCTCCTCGCCCGCCTTGCCGAGTGAAATGCGCTGCACCGGCACCGTGCGCACCAGCACGTCGCCCGGCGCCTTGACCTGCGCGTTGTTCGGGAAATGCGCGTGGTGGATGCCGCCGAAATACGGGAAACCCACCTGCGCGCTGTCATGGCTGGCTTGCTCGCCCTCCATCACCGACAGCTTGAGGCTGACGTCCTGACCGTGGCGCGCTTCCTTGGCTTCCAGGTTCCACTGGCCTTCATCGGCCCGGCCGTCCGGTCCCCAGCGAAAGCCGATGGCGCCATTGGGCAGCACGACTTTGCCGCTGGCATCGAAGGCGACGGTTTTCCAGTCGGGGTTGTTGGCCTGGCCGAGGTTGCCGTTGAAGTCGGAGGCGCGCACATAGCGGTCAGGCACCAGCACGGTACTACCGTTTTCCAGCGTGTGCTCTTTCAGCATGACCAGCATCGGCAAATCGGTGTAGCGGCGCGCATAGTCGTCGAAATAGGCCGAGCGCGGCTGGCCGTTGCCGCCGAAATAGAAGTCTTTCAAAATCACATGGCCCATCGCCATGGCGACGGCGGCGTCGGTGCCCTGCTTGGGGTGCATCCACAAATCCGACAGCTTGGCGACTTCCGAATAGTCGGGCGTGATGGCGACGGTCTTGCAGCCCTTGTAGCGCACTTCGGTGAAGAAGTGGGCGTCGGGTGTGCGCGTCTGCGGCACGTTCGAGCCCCAGGCGATGATGAAGCTGGAGTTGTACCAGTCGGCCGATTCGGGAACGTCGGTCTGTTCGCCCCAGACTTGCGGGCTGCTCGGGGGCAAGTCGCAGTACCAGTCGTAAAAGCTCATGCACACGCCGCCAATCAAGGAAAGGTAGCGCGAACCGGCGGCATAGCTGACCATCGACATCGCTGGAATCGGCGAGAAGCCGATGATGCGGTCGGCGCCGTGCTGCTTGATCGTATAGACGTTGGACGCGGCGATCAGCTCGTTGACCTCTTCCCACGTCGAGCGCACGAAGCCGCCCAGGCCGCGAACGCTCTGGTAGTCGCGGCGCTTGGCGTCGTTCTGCACCACGGCGGCCCAGGCTTCGACGGGCGGCAGCGTCAGGCGCGCTTCGCGCCAGTGCTTGAGCAATCTAGCGCGGATCATCGGGTACTTGACGCGGTTGGCGCTGTACAAATACCAGCTGTAGCTCGCGCCGCGTGCGCAGCCGCGCGGCTCGTGGTTGGGCATGTCCCAGCGCGTGCGCGGGTAGTCGGTCTGCTGGGTTTCCCAGGTGACGATGCCGCCCTTGACATAAATCTTCCACGAGCATGAACCGGTGCAGTTCACGCCGTGGGTGCTGCGCACGATCTTGTCGTGCGCCCAGCGGTTGCGGTAGGCGTCTTCCCAGGTGCGGTCTTCGGCCGTGGTGACGCCGTGGTCGCCCGAGAACGCTTCCCGTGGATTGGAAAAGTGGCTTAATCGGTCCAAAAAGTGACTCATCGAGTTCTCCGGTAATGGGGTAAATAAGAGGGCTAAAGCAGCGCTCAGGGGTTCTTGATCTCGGCGCCCGCGCGCAGGTAGAACCACCAGTTCAGCACCAGGCACAGGGCATAGAAAATCGCAAAGCCATACATGGCGTTCTGGGGCGTGCCGGCCTTGATCTGCGCGCCGATGACCACCGGGGCGATGAAGGCGCCGTAGGCGGCCACAGCAGAAGTCCAGCCCAATACGGGACCGGCCTGCTGGCGGTCAAAGATAAAACCAATGCTGCGAAAGGTCGAGCCGTTGCCGATGCCGCTGGCCAGGAACAGGGCGACGAACAACAGCATGAACGGCATGAAGTAGTGTTCGGGCGTGGCGGACTGGTAGGCCTGCAGCATGACGTAGCCCACGGCGGCAGAGGCAGCGACCATCGCGGCCGAAATCCACTGCGTCACGATGGAGCCACCCACCTTGTCCGAAATCCAGCCACCGATGGGGCGTGCCGCAGCACCCACGAAGGGGCCGATCCAGGCATACGTCAGGGCCGACGGCGCATTCGGGTTCTTCAGCGCGTGCTGCATGACGCCCGCCGCGTCAGGGATATGCTGAAAACCAAAGATCACCGTGATCGCCAGGGGCAAGGCCATCGAAAAGCCGATGAAAGAGCCGAAGGTCACGATGTACAGCACCGTCATCGACCATGTGTGTTTGTTGCGAAAAATAGCGAACTGCTTGGCCACGTTCTCCTTCATCGTGCCGAATGCCGCCAGCCGCATCACCAACAAGGCGCAAACGATGTCCAGCGGAATGGCGACCCACATGTTGAGCAGGCCCAGGCCAGTCGGCGCGGGCAAGTACAGGTACAGCATGAAAATCGAGGGCAGGAACGCCAGCGTGTACAGGTAAGTCACCTTGGCGAACGCGGCAAGAGTGCCGCCCGTGTCGGGCGACACGGTCTTGAGGTTGCTCATGCCGAACCAGCACAGCACGCTCAGCGGCACCAGCGACAACACCCAGGCAAACCCGGCGTTTTGAATCCAGGTCGGTGTGCCTGCGACGATCTTGCCGAAAATCCAGCCGCTGTCTTTCACCAGCGCCCTGGATTCGCCGCCGAAGGCGCCGAAGAGGCCGACGGTCATCACCAGCGGAATGACGATCTGCATCGTGGTCACGCCGAAGTTGCCCAGTCCGGCATTGAGGCCCAGCGCCGTGCCCTGCAGGCGCTTGGGGAAGAAGGTGCTGATGTTGGACATGGAGCTGGCGAAGTTGCCGCCGCCCACGCCCGACCACAAAGCCATCAGCTGGAACACCCACAGCGGCCATTCGGGGTGCTGCAAGGCCATGCCGGTGCCAATCGCAGGCGCAAGCAGCATCGCGGTGGTCAGGAAGATGGTGTTGCGCCCGCCCGCCAGACGGATCAGGAACGAGGCCGGAATGCGCATGGTGGCGCCGGAGATGCCGGCGATGGCGGTCAGCGTGAACAGCTCGGCCTGGGTGAACGGAAAGCCCAGGTTCAGCATCTGCACGGTGATGATGCCCCACATGCCCCAGACGGCGAAGCCGCACAGCAGCGCCGGAATCGATATCCACAGGTTGCGGTAGGCGATGCGCTTGCCGGTGCTTTCCCAGAATTTCTCGTCTTCGGGGCGCCAGTCGGCAATGTCGGCGCCGGAGTCGCTGCCGGACGGCAGGACGGCAGTGCCTGCGGCGGAAGCAGGTTTCATGTTCATGGTGGTTTTCCCGGTAAAAGTTGGGGCGTCAGACGGCCGCGTGGCGGCCCATGACTTCGGTGCGGCGCACTTCGGTCCAGTACATCCAGATCAGCGATACCCAGACCACGCCATACATCAGCATGAAAGCGCTGGAGCGGATGCCGGTCAGGTCCATCAGCGCGCCGAACAGGATGGGCAGCACGAAGCCGCCCAGCCCGCCGGCCAGGCCGACGATGCCGCTGATGGCGCCGATGTTGTGCGAGTAGTCGTCGCTGATGTACTTGAAGACGCTGGCCTTGCCAAAGGCGAAGGCCACGCCCAGCACGGCCATCAGTCCGGTGAAGGCGTAGATGTTCAGGCCGAGGTGAAAGGTCGAGGGGCCGTTGACGGTCAGCAGCGTGAAGTCCATCTGTGGATAGGACAGCAAAAACAGGCAAATCCAGCTCACCCACATCACCCACCAGGTCACGCTGTGCGCGCCGTACTTGTCCGACAGCACACCGCCGACCGCGCGCAGCACGCCGCCGGGCAATGAAAAGCAGGCCGCCAGCAGCGCGGCGGTGCGGATGTCCAGGCCGTATTCGCCGACGTAGTACTGCACCATCCACAGCGACAGCGCGACATAGCCGCCGAACACGATGCTGTAGTACTGGCAATATTTAAGAACCTTGGGGTCTTTCAGCGCCTTGAGCTGGTCCCTGAAACTGACATTGCTGGGCACCAGGTGCTTCGGGTCGCTGTGGCTGAACATCCAGAACAGCACCAGGGTGCCGAGCATGATGGCCGCATACACCTGCGGCACCATCGCCCAGCCGAAAGCCACCAGCAGCACCGGCGCGACGAACTTGTTGACCGCCGCGCCCGAGTTGCCCGCGCCATAAACGCCCATCGCCGTGCCCTGGCGGTTCTTGGGAAACCAACGCGCCACATACGGCGTGCCGACCGAGAACGAGCCGCCGGCCAGGCCGACGAACAGGCCGATGGTGATGAAATGCCAGTACTGGGTGGCGTAGCTCATCATCCAGATCGCTGGCACGGTGATGGCCATCAGCACGGCCATGACGATGCGCCCGCCGTACTTGTCGGTCCAGATGCCCAGCGGCACGCGGATCAAGGAGCCCGTCAGCACCGGCGTGGCGGTCAGCAGGCCAAACTGGGTGGCGTTGAGGCCCAGCATTTTCTTGATCGGGATGCCGATGACGCCAAACATCATCCACACCATGAAGCAGACGGTGAAGGCCAGCGTGCTGACGATCAGCACCGACCACGCTTTTCTTGAATTGTTCAGCTCGGACGCCATGCTTTTTTCTCCAGGAGACATTGCATGACTGTCGGGTTTTTCGGGCCTGCTGCCTATCCACCGTTGGAAGGTGCGCACGCGCCAGAAGAACGATGGCCGCCGCCGCCGCCCTACTCCTGAAGAACTACTGCCGGGTCAGAATGGCGAAAGCTTGACGCAGGTCAATACCCGGCCCGCACCGGTTCAGCCCAGTTCGCGATTGGCGGCATACACGGCGGCCTGCACGCGGGAAGTCAGCTGCAGCTTGCGCAGGATGTGCTGGACATGAATCTTCACCGTGGTTTCGGCGATGTCGAGCTTGCGCGCGATCAGCTTGTTGCTGTCGCCCAGCGCAATCAGCCCCAGCACGTCGCGCTCACGGGCGGACAGCAGGCCGGCGCCCGGCCCCTCAAGCGGAGCGGCGGCTTCAGGCGCTGCGCCGGGAATAGCCGGCGCTGGCAGCGCCGCCGGGGCCGGCTTGCCGCGAAAGGCCGTGACCAGCTTGGTCGTCATTTCCGGGCTGACCACCGACTCGCCGGCCAGCACCTGGATGATGTACTCCGACAGATGGTCGAGTTCCACGGTCTTGAGCAGGTAGCCGTCGGCGCCGGCCTGCAGCGCCGCCACCAGGTCGTTTTCGTTCTCGCTCATGGTCAGCATCAGGATGCGGATGCCGGGCGCGGCGGCCTTCAGCGTGGCGATGCCGTCCACGCCCAGCACGCCCGGCAGGTGGTTGTCCAGCAGCACCAGGTCGGGCCGGCTGCGCTCGACGCAGCGCAGCGCCTCGCCGATGTCGCCGGCCTCGCCGACGACCTTGAAACGCTCGTCCTGCGACAGCAGGGCAATCAGGCCACGGCGAAACAGGTTGTGGTCATCGACCACCAGCAAACGAATAAGGTTCATGGTTGCGCCTTGTGAGGCCTGAGCGACATTTTGCAGAAGGCTGAGGCGCTATTAAATAAATAGCTAACTACGCCCGTGTATATTGCGCAAAAGGCATATTTCATTGATATTTTGTGTTGAAACGCACGGTTTTTCATCAAGCGCCACGCATCAGCCCAGGGACTCCAGTTCCAGCCCGGTGATGGCCGTGCTGCGGCCCCTGGACACCGGGTGCGCGGGCAGCGTCAGCGTGACGGTGGTTCCCTGCCCCGGCCCGGAGACGATCTCGACCCGGGCGCCGATGCCGCCGGCACGCTCGCGCATGATCTTCATGCCGACATGCGACTGGCTATGGCTCTGGCTGGCGTCAAAGCCGACGCCATTGTCGCGCACCAAAAACCGCCAGTTCTCGCCCTTGATCACCTCGACATCCACCTGGGTGGCCCCTGCATGCTTGCGCACATTCGACAGCGCTTCCTGCAGCACATGCAGCACCTGCACCTGCACATCGGGCGGCAGCGGCAGGCCGTCGCCCTGAACCGTCAGGTGCGCCGGCAAGCCGGTCTGGTGCTGGAATTTCTGCAGCGTTTCCTGCAGCGCCTGCGCGATGTCGTCGGTGTTGGTGCGGGTGCGGAAATGCACCAGCAGCTCGCGCACATCGGCAATGCTTTCGCGCAGCCCGGTGTCCAGCTCGTCGAGCGCCTGCTTCATCTGCGCCGCCTGGCCCTTGTGCGAGGCGCTGCGCAGCAATTGCACCTGGATCTTCAGGAAAATCAGCGACTGCGCAATCGAGTCGTGCAACTCGCGCGCAATCAGGGTGCGCTCCTCGGCGACGGCGGCTTCGCGGGCCAGCGCGGCGGCGCGCAGGCTTTCCAGCGCGCTCGCCAGGTGGCTGGCCAGCGCGTCGAGCAGCTCGGTTTCGTCGGCGCTGAGCGTGACGGCGCTGCGGAAGAACAGGTTGAATTCGCCCAGCAGGCGCTGCTGCAGCCGGATCGGCACGCTGACGACGCTTTCGTAACCCACCTTGGCGCAGCGGCGCACCGGGATTTCGTCATGGCTCAGGATCGGAATCACGCGCGTGCGCGATTCGGGCTGCAGGTTGCCGCAGGCGCAGGCGCCGGCCAGCAAGGTGCGCTCTTCTTCGAGCATGTCCTGCGGAAAGCAGTCGGATGCCAGCATCAGGTAGCGCTGGCTGGCATCGTCCGACCAGCGCACCGCGCCGGCGTCGGCCTTCATCAGGGTGCGCACGCGCTGGGCAAAGCCGCGCGCCAGCTCCTCGATGCTGCTGGCCTGGGCCAGGAAGGCGCTGACTTCATACAGCGCTTCGAGCCGCACGCGCTGCGCCTCGATGTGCCGGGTCTTGGCCTCGACCTGGGATTCGAGCCCCTTGTACATCGACTCCAGGGTTGCGGCCATGCGGTTGAAGCCGGCCGCCACCTGGCCGAACTCGTCCTCGGTATCGACATCGATGCGCGTCGTGAATTCCCCGGCTTCCACCTTGCCCAGCCCCTGCCGCAGCCGGCTCAGGGGACTGATCACGTACAGGTAGCCGGTGTAGAGCATGATCACCGCCCCGCCGATGGCCAGCGCCATCATGGCGAACTGGAACAGGTTCAGGATGGCGGTCAGCCGCGACAGATGCCGCTCGATAGCCAGCACAAACCGGTCGATGGCCTCGACAAAATCGCCGGCCGTCCGCAGCGAGCTTTCCACGGTCAATGCCGGCCCGGTCAGCCACTGCTGGCGCTGCACCTTCCACAATGACTCGACCACGGAAAACCGCTGGCGCACCTGCTCATCCCACGGCACGAACAGGGGCCGGGAGGCATCGCCGCTACGCAACACCGACAGGCTGTCTTCAAAATTACCGATCAGGCGTTGCAGCTCCGGTTGTGGCGTACCGGCATGCACGGCGCTGGTCAGCCGCCAGGTCTGCATGCGCATGCGCCCGGCTTCATTGACAGCGGCCGCGCCGCCTTCAAGCTGCCAGGTCACCCACAAGGTCAGCCCGATGGAGGCCAGCGCAAGCAGCAGCAGGCTGGCGCCTATGCGCAAAAGCTTTTTGGACAGGGACGCGGTGTGCTGCATTCGGCTGGTTCCTGACCCTCTGCCGGCAGGGGCTGCTGGGTGCACTGTTTAAACCGCCATTGTGGAGGGGCGATGGCGGAAATCGCATGGGGATTGCACGCATGCAATCCCTGGTCTGGCATGGATTATGATGGGGGCCGTGGACGTTGCCAAAATGAAAATTCAAGCCTTTCAGGGCCGCAGCGCATGAAGGGCGTGCACGGGCAGCTATCGAAACAAGAGCATTTCAGCCCCACCGGCAGGGCGCGTGCTTGATCAAGGCCCTGGATACCGAGCCGCTCCACCAGCGCGCGGCCCATCCGCTGCGGTGCTTGTGGCCCACCACGACAAGGCCGGCCTGGATGCTGTCGGCGCAGCGCGTGATTTCAGTCACCACGTCGCCGATCACGACGCGCCATCATTCCCACATCGTTCAGCTTGCGCAGGCTGGCGTCGAGGATGCTCTGGTAGCGCGCTTTCTCGCTTTGCTGCAGGGTGTCGTCGTACCGACCGCTTTCAAGCGCGAGGCTGACTGGGCGATTTCATGCTTGAGCGTAGGCGCTGTTGCCCCATCCACAGCAGAGCGCCACGAAGGCACCCAGAATAAATTGAAAAATGAGATGTAACGGCTTCATCGGGAGTTAACCGTTTGAATTCACCGGCCGCCGAAGGCGGTCCGGTGGAATGATGAGTTGGGCCTCATAAGCAAGCGATCTCCCTTGTAGCTTTGACCGATATAGCAGCTATCGCACGCAGCATTACTGGAGCATTCGGTCCATACAAAGCTTTCTTTGGCGCAATTCCAGCTTTTATGGCTGGAACCCAAAGGCGAGCCTCGTATGTAAGCCGCCCGAGCATCCAAACAGCTCGAACCCTAAACCGATCAACGGGCTGCATTGACTCATGGAAGTTTTCCGGCAGACGCACGCCATCGCCCAACTGCTCCTCGAACGGTGTCTGCTTTTCCTCAATGAATTCATTCATCTTTCGCACAAGTAGCTCTACGTCCCACTTGTGCGACAAGTCATTGCGAATTTTTCGGATGTGATCGAACTCAATGAGTAAATCTTTGCTGAGCCAACCGAAGGCAAAGGCCATTTGAAGCCTTTGCGACAGCCGTGCCAGCGGGCCAAATCCCGACATTAGCGCGCTGCGACCTCCTGGAACGCCATCCGGAATCTCGCGCTTAAACATCTCTTCTAGCCGGTCGTCAGCGTAAGCAGCTGCAATCACCGGTATAACGCGAGCTTCCTCGGAGACCACAAGACCGGCAATTTGCTCGAAGAGCGTCACCTCGGCCTCGAACGGCGAGGCTTGCTCGACGAACTCCTTAACGCGATGCTCTCCGAATGCTCGCGAGTAGTTTCCATAGACCTGAAGTCCCCATTTTTCAGCGTCGCTGAGCTTCATAGCTGCGATGTCTGGATCGAGACCGTTATTCATAATGCCCAACGTAATGTATACCGCAAGCTCTGCGGTATATATCGACAACTGCAATGTAATCTGGACATGGAAACCTCCTGAAACTGGCTTGCTTATTGGGTTTTTTGTAAATACACTGTAATTTTATACAGTTATAAATACATCCATGAAACCCCGCAACCCGCCTTTGCACACCATCCGTTTGCTTGACCAGGTGCGGGAGCGGATTCGCTACTTGCACTATAGCTTGAGCACCGAGAAGGTTTACCTTTACTGGGTGCGGTTTTTCGTTCGCTGGCATGGCCGCCACGGCACCATGACGCATCCCCGCGAGATGGGCGCGTCGCAGGTCGAGGCTTTTCTGACATGATGCGTTGACGATTACTCCTGATTTGATAGCTGCCTGCGCAGGTGCTTATTGCGCTGGAGGCTTAAATGGCTTGAATTCTGGGCGCTGCGCAGCCTCGTTGCCAATCCCACGGAGCGCTGGGAAAACAATATTTCAGTGCCAAATCGGCCTCTGGCGCAATGAATACCTGCGTAGGCAGCTATCAATAACAGAGCATTCGTTCAGCCTGGAACCGCACCGCTGCGGCAGCGCTTTCCGGCCAGCACGCCGCCGCGCCCCGCCCGGCTCTAGCCTCTGCCGCCCGGCCCGGCGCGGCCAGCCGAAGCCCGCGACGGCGCCGCGCACTGTTCGCAGACCATGCCGGCCAGCCGGTGCAGCGACTGCCAGCCGCTCGTCGGCCAGTCGGGCTGCTTCAGCCCCTTGACGATGCCATCGACCTTTTGCGCGGCATCGAGCAGTTTCGCCAATGCGGCATCGCTCATGCCGGGAAGCACGCGTTCATAGAGTTTTTCCTTTGCGCCCCAGACGCGGTTTTCGCGCAGCGCCATTGGCATGGGCCGGCCGGCCTGAATCGCGTCCCTGACCCGTTTCATGCTGCGGATGTCTTCGGCCAGCGCCCAGTGCACCAGCACTTCGGACTCGCCTTCGGACTGCAGGCCGTCGATCATGCGCGCGGCGCGAATCGCATGGCCGCCAAGCACGGCTTCAGACAGCTTGAACACGTCGTAGCGCGCCACGTTGAGCACGGCGTTTTCAACCTGGTCAAAACTCAGGATGCCGTCGCCCGTGACCGGGTAGAGCAGCGCCAGTTTCTGGATTTCCTGGTGCGCGGCCAGCAGGTTGCCCTCGACCCGGTCGGCAAAAAACTGCAGCGTGCGCTGGCCTTCCTCGCCGTTGGCCACGCGCTGGCCCTGCAGTTGCAGGCGCTGCGCGATCCATTGCGGCAGCGTGCGCCGGTCAATCGGCTCGAACTTGACGGTCACGCCGAAACTCTCGAGCGCGCCAAACCAGGCGCCCTTGGTGGTGGCGCCGTCCAGCCGGGGCAGCATGACCAGCGTCAGCGTGGAATCGTCGCCCTGGGCGCGTTCGGCCAGTTGCTGCAGCGCCACCGAGCCGTCCTTGCCCGGCTTGCCGCTGGGAATGCGGACCTCAACGATCTGCTTGTCGGCAAACAGGCTCAGCGAGCCGCCGCTGGCCAGCACCTCGCTCCAGTCGAAATGCGCGCCGGCCACGGTGTGGACCGTGCGTTCGGTGTAGCCACGCTGCCGTGCCGCCGCGCGCAGGGCATCGGCGAATTCCTGCACCAGCAGGGGTTCGTCGCCATGCAGGGTGTAGAGGCTTTTCAGGCCCCGCTTGAGGTGTTCGGTCAGTTGGGCAGGAGCCATTTGCATAGTGGCGTGATTCTAGGAGAGTCCTACGATAGCCGGTAGGTTTCCAGGTGAATGCTGGTTTCGGTGTTGCTGATGCCCTTGAGCAGGCGGATGCGTTCCAGCACCTTGGCCAGATCCTGCAGGTTTTCGGCACGCAACTCGGCCAGCAAGTCCCAGCGGCCATTGGTGTCATGCAGCGTGGCCACGCCGGGCTCGCCGAGCAGGCTGGCAATGACGGCGCGGGTCTGGTTGCCTTCCACCGCAATGCTCATCCAGGCCTTGATCTCCTTGTGCTGCACATCGGGCCGCAGGCGAACGGTGTAGCCGACGATGACGTTGTCGTCTTCGAGCTTGCGGATGCGGTTGGTGACCGTGCCGCGCGAGACGCCAAGCTTGGCTGCCAGCGCGGCGACGCTCAAGCGGGCATCCTGGCGCAGCAGGGAAATGAGGTGGTGGTCGGTTTCGTCCATTTCGGCAGTTTAAGCATTCAAAACGTCAACAAACTGCCTATTTAGCAGCATTATTGACACTTGTTATTGATGGGCTGGAGAAACACACTTACCCGCATACCGTCACGAACAACGCAAGAGGCAACCCATGAAACACCCCACCGCAGTCAACCCCCAGACTCTTTTTCTGAGTCCGCAGGACGTGGCCAGCCTCGTCAGCCGCCGGGGCATGGTGGAAACGCTGCGGGAAATGGCGGCCTGCATCCAGCAGGATTTTCTGCGCTGGAAGCATTTTGACAAATCGGCCCGCCTGGCCAGCCACTCGAAGAACGGCGTGATCGAACTCATGCCGATTGCCGATGCCCACACCTACACCTTCAAGTACGTCAACGGCCATCCCAAAAACACGGCGCAGGGCCTGTCCACCGTGATGGCTTTCGGCGTGCTGGCCGACGTGGCGACGGGCATGCCGCTCCTGATCAGCGAACTGACGCTGACGACTGCCCTGCGCACGGCAGCCACCTCCGTAGTCGCCGCGCGCGCCCTGGCCCGGCCTGACAGCCGCGTGATGGCGCTGATTGGCAATGGCGCGCAAAGCGAGTTCCAGGCACTGGCTTTTCACCGCCTGCTGGGCATCGAGGAAATCAATCTCTACGATGTGGATGCCGAGGCAACCGCCAAGCTGATGCGCAACCTGCAGGCCAACCCGGATACCGCCGGCCTTCGCCTTCGGGCTTGCGCCAGCACCGCCGAGGCCGTGCGTGACGTGGACATCGTGACCACCGTCACGGCCGACAAGACCAATGCCGCCATCATCACCCTGGACATGCTCAAGCCGGGCACGCACCTGAACGCGGTCGGCGGCGACTGCCCGGGCAAGACAGAAATTCATCCCGACGTGCTGTCGGCTGCCAGGGTCTTCGTCGAGTACGAGCCGCAAACCCGTACCGAAGGTGATTTGCAGCAGATGGCGCCCGGCTTTGCAGTGACTGAACTGTGGCAGGTGCTGGCGGGCGAAGCGGCCGGGCGTGACAATGCCGCGCAGATCACGGTGTTTGACTCGGTGGGCTTTGCGCTTGAGGATTTTTCGGCATTGCGCTATCTTTACGCCAAGGCGCAGCAACTGGGACTCGGTGCCGCCCTTCCGCTGATTCCGCGACTGGACGACCCCAAGGATCTTTACCAGTTGGTCAGGCCTGCCTTTTCCACGGCATCCCGCCCAGTCACTGAGCCCGCCTTGCAATGACAGTCATCAAGCCACTGCCCTCAACTCCGAATTGACCTCAATATGACACAGCACATCAGGCTTATTGGCGCACCCACCGATGTCGGAGCGGGCACGCGCGGCGCGTCCATGGGCCCGGAGGCCTTCCGCGTTGCCGGCCTGCAGCCCACGCTCGAAGGCCACGGCCTGCGCGTCACCGACCGGGGAAACATCAACGGCCCGGCCAACCCGTGGCAGGCGCCGGTCAGCGGCTACCGGCACCTGGCCGAGGTGGCGGCCTGGAACCATGCCGTCCACAAGGAGGTTCATGCAGCGCTGAGCGAGGGCGAGATGCCCATGCTGCTGGGCGGCGACCACTGCCTGGCCATCGGCTCGATCAGCGCGGTGGCGCGCCATTGCCGCCGGCTTGGCAAAACCCTGCGCGTGCTGTGGCTCGATGCGCACACCGACTTCAACACCGATGCGCTGACACCGACCGGCAATACGCACGGCATGCCGGTGGCGGTGCTGTGCGGCCATGGGCCTGCCGAGTTGACCGGCATAGGCGGGGTGTCGCCCGCCTTGCAGCCTTCGGCCATTCGCCAGATCGGCATCCGCAGCGTGGACGCTGGGGAAAAACGCTTCGTCAGGGAGTCGGGGCTCGAAGTGTTCGACATGCGCTACATCGACGAGATGGGCATGCGGCACACCATGGAAGCGGCGCTGGCCGGCATCGACGACAGCACGCACCTGCATGTGAGCTTTGATGTGGACTTTCTGGACGCCAGCTTTGCACCCGGCGTCGGCACGGCGGTCAAGGGCGGACCGACCTACCGCGAAGCCCAGTTGTGCATGGAGATGATCGCCGACACCGGGCGCATGGCGTCGCTCGACGTGATGGAGTTGAACCCGGCGCTGGATGTGCGCAATGCCACGGCGGAAGTGGCGCTTGAGCTGATTGAAAGCCTGTTTGGTAAAAGCACGCTGATGCGGCGCTCCTGAAGGATACAAACCTTTATGGCGTGACGCACCAGGGCGCCGTGTTGTGCGCCAAGCCCATCCACAAGGCCCAGCCGGAAGTGACCACCAAGGCCAGGCCCGCCAGCCGAATCCCCCACTCGCCGCTGCCGCTGCCCCGCAGGCGCAGCAGCAGCCAGGGGCCAATCAAAAGAGACACGCTGCTGCCCAGGGCGAACAGTGCCATGGTCAGCGCACCTTCGAGCGGGCCACCGCTCAGAGCGGCTACCAGCACGGCCGAATACAGCAGACCGCAGGGCATGAATGCCCAGAGCGCGCCAATGGCCAGCGGCGCGCCGCGACCCCAGGCGGCATTGAAGGCCCTGACCCGGCTCCAGACGCTGCGCGCGGTGTGGTCGAGCCAGACCGGCTGGCGGGCCAGCAACACCAGCATCAGCCCCATCATCATCACGGCCACATGAAACAGCGTCCAGACCGGGCGCATGACCGCCGTTTGCGTGGTCAGCCATCCCAGCCCCTGCATCGACGCTGCCGCCACCGCACCCAGCAGGGAATAACTGGCCAGCCGGCCCGCCTGGAAGGACCAGAGGGCCGAGGTTTTACGCGCACCGGCTGCATTGCCGATGCCCGCGCAGGCCGCACCGCACATGGCGATGCAATGCGGCCCGCCGGCCAGCCCCATTAGTAATGCCGTCATGGCCAGCGATGTTTGCATGTGGGGGTTTTAGATGATCCGGGAAAACCTTGCACGCGTACGGTCAGCCTGCAGATAGCGGTCAAACACCATGGCCACGCCACGCACGAAATACCAGCCCATTTTTGTAATTTGCAGACTGGTCGCGTCAACCTCGACCAAGCCCTGCTCCTGCATGCCATGCAGTATTTCCAGTTCGGCGGCGAAATAGCTATTGAAATCAATCAAATAGGCCAGTTCAATCGACTCGAACTCCAGCTGTCCCTGACACATCAGCGCCATGATGACGCCGCGCCGTACCAGGTCATCGCGAGACAGCGCCAGACCCCGCACGACCGGCAAACGCCCCTGATCCAGGTAGTCGTAATACTCCTCAAGGGTCTTGGTATTCTGGCTGTAGGTAGCGCCTACCTTGCCAATGGCCGACACACCCAGGCCGATCAGGTCGCAGTCGGGCTGGGTGCTGTAGCCCTGGAAGTTGCGGTGCAGACGCCCCTGGCGTTTGGCGACGGCCAGCGCATCATGAGGCAAGGCAAAGTGATCCATGCCCACATAAACATAGCCGGCACCCTGAAACGCCGAAAGCGAGCGCGACAGCATGGAAAGCTTTGCGCCCGCATCAGGCAGTTTGTCAACATCAATGCGGCGTTGCGGCTTGAAGCGCTGGGGCAGATGGGCATAGGCATACAGCGCAATACGGTCTGGCCGCAACTGCAGCACCTGGGCCAATGTGCGATCAAATGACTCCGGGGTTTGTTGTGGCAATCCATAGATCAGGTCAATGTTGATGGACTCAAAACCCATCAGACGAGCTGCAGCCATCAATGAAAAAACCTGTTCGGCAGGCTGAACGCGATGCACGGCCTTTTGGACCGCAGGATCGAAGTCCTGCACGCCGAAGCTCAGCCGGTTAAAGCCCAGCCCCGCCAGCGCGGCCAGGCGGGCGGAATCAACAGTGCGCGGATCGACTTCAATCGAGTACTCGCCGTCCGGCGCGAGGCTGAAACTGCGCCGCAGCATGGCCATCAATTCATGCAACTCGCCGTCACTCAGGAAAGTGGGACTTCCACCTCCCAGATGCAACTGGCTGACCGTTTGGCCAACCCCGAGATGGGCCGTGTACAAATCGACTTCGCGGCTGAGGTAGCGCAGGTAAGTTTCGCCGCGCTCATGGTGCCTGGTGATGATCTTGTTGCAGGCGCAGTAGTAGCACAGCGATTCACAAAAAGGAATATGCACGTAAAGGGACAGTGGCAACAGCATGGCGGCCGCCCCGTTTCGGCGCTGGGCCAGTGCCTGGGCTACATGTTCGGCCGTGAAGGCTTCCACGAAACGGTCTGCCGTCGGGTAAGAGGTGTAGCGCGGGCCGGAAACGTCAAAACGGCGTATCAATTCATGAGAAGGGATGGGCATACAATCGACCGCAAGTGCGTTCATAACGGTTCCTTGAAACGCGCACCCGCAATCTCGGGGGGCAGGCATTGCCAATGTATCGCGAACACGGTCTTGTTTATTTGATGTAGATCAGCGGTCAACCATGTCTCGGACCAAGCAACGAACCCTTGTCAGGAGAATGTTATGTTTGAGGTCACACCAGAGTCTGCAGAAACAGGCAAGCGCAGAGATGCAGCCAGCGATGTCAAGCCACTCCCCATGAATCCTCTTAGCATCAAAGTTGCCTGCTCAAACTGCAACCTGCGCGAACTGTGCATGCCCATGGGCCTGAAGGCCGATGAGCTGGACAAAATCGAGGAGATTGTCGCGGTCCGTCGCAAGGTCAAACGCGGAGGCCGGCTGTACAGCAACGGAGAAAGGTTCACTTCGCTGTTTGCCATCCGCACCGGCTTTTTCAAGACCTGCATCACCACCGAAGACGGACGCAACCAGGTCACCGGCTTTCAGATGGCTGGCGAAATCATCGGCCTGGATGGCATCGTGAAGGAGCACCACACCTGTGACGCCGTAGCGCTCGAAGACGCCGAGGTGTGCGTCATGCCCTTTGAACGGATTGAGGAGCTTTCCCGTGAAGTTGCGGCGCTGCAGCGGCATGTGCACAAGATCATGAGCCGCGAAATCGTGCGCGAGCATGGTGTCATGCTTTTGCTGGGCAGCATGCGTGCGGAAGAACGTCTGGCAGCCTTTTTGCTCAACCTGGTGCAGCGACTTCATGCCCGGGGCTTTTCACAATCCGAACTCCTGCTGCGCATGACGCGAGAGGAAATCGGTAGTTACCTTGGCTTGAAGCTTGAAACGGTCAGCAGAACTTTTTCAAAGTTTGTTGAAGAAGGCATTGTGGAAGTCAAGCAGCGTCATGTCCGCATCATTGACACCGAGGCGCTCAAACTGATCGTCAACCATAACCAGCAGCCCTGCTGACAATCTGGCCCAAATATCTTGCGGGCCGGACTTTTGATGAGGGCTGGCTTCCTTGGCACAGCCTTAAGGCCGCTGGTCAACTGGCGATGGACCGCGATTGACGTCGAAAGGCGACATCGCAAGCAGGGCGGTTAAAGCACTCGAAGCCATGGTCAGCAGCCAGAACACAAAGAAGGCCAGCGTATAAACGGCCTCGCGAGACATGGTGAGCGGCCGGCCAAACCAGTGCAGGCTCTGCGGATCAACCACCGCGAACACAAGCACTTCCATCACGCTCGCCATCACGAACGCGGGCCATGCAATCCACATCATGCGTCGGGCCAGCATATGTTCAGGCCTTGCGTGGTCTTGAGAACTGTCTCAATGTATTAGCCATTTTCAGGGTTCGGCAGGCGCTGGCACACCCGTAGCAGCATGATTTCTGGCCTGCATCGCAGGCGCCATATTGGCTGAGGATTGCGCATTCAGCCTTGCTGACTCAGACCTTGCGGCTTGACCGTAGCTGGTAACAACAGGATCTGGAATTTTGATAGCCAGGTAAAGAGTAATGAATGAGGCCACCACGACAACGGCAGGCCCTGCAAACACCATCCATACATGGCCGAATTTCCACCAGGGTTGTCCATCTTTTGTGTTCATAGCAGTTTCCGTTATTAGCGGGGCACCAGAAAGATCGATTTCTCGGTCACTCGCCCCGGGGAGTTGATAGCCTCAACTTCAAAATGAATCTCATGCGAACCAGGAGTTGCAGCTTCGTAGGACAGTTGCAAGGTGACCGGAACCCAGCGTGACTCGGTAGCATCCACCGAGAAGGTTCCATCTGAGGCCAGTATCAAGCCAGGCAAGCCGGTTGCCGTGATACGGTAACTCTGCATATTTTCCGTCGCATTCATCACCTGCAACCGATACACGTTTTCAATCTTTCCACCGCTGACAATTCTCGCCAGCGAAGCACGGTCACGGTCAACGTCAACCTTGAACGGTGAACGCAATAGCAGACTGGTGAACAAGGCAACAGTAACACCCAGCAAAATAGCGCTGTAAACCAGCACGCGAGGGCGGAATATCTTGCGAAGGAGCTGCGCTCTTCCCCAGCCTTGTGCGACAGCATTCTGGGTTGAGTAGCGAATCAAACCCCGCGGGTAATTCATCTTGTCCATCACGGTATCGCATACATCAATACACGCGGCACAACTGATGCATTCGTACTGCAGCCCCTTGCGGATATCAATACCCGTAGGGCAAACCTGTACACAGAGTGTGCAATCAATGCAGGAACCCAGATTCAGGACTTTGGGATCAGCCTTTTTGGAGCGGGATCCACGAGGCTCGCCACGTGCCTCGTCATAGGTGACGATCAATGTGTCCTTGTCGAACATGGCGCTTTGAAAGCGTGCATAAGGACACATGTACTTGCAGACCTGTTCACGCATGTAGCCGGCATTGCCATAGGTGGCGAATCCATAAAAGAAAACCCAAAAGGTTTCCCATGGCCCCATGCCTGCGGCTATGAAACTCATGCCGAGTTCCTTGATCGGCGTGAAATAGCCTACAAAGGTGAACCCCGTCCACAGCGACAGAGCAATCCACAGGAACTGCTTGCTGGCCTTGCGCGTGAACTTATTGACAGACATGGGACTGGCGTCAAGGCGCAGGCGTGCGGAGCGGTCGCCTTCGGTGATCTTTTCCAGCCAGAGAAAAATTTCGGTATAGACCGTCTGCGGACAGGCATAACCACACCACTGGCGCCCCGCCACGGCCGTGAACAGAAACAGCGACAGGGCTGAAATGACCAGGATGCCAGAGAGATAAATGAAGTCCTGCGGGTAAAGAACCAGCCCCAGGATATAGAAACGCCGCGCTTCCAGATCGAAAAGAACCGCCTGGCGCTGTCCCCACTCCAGCCATGGCAGTCCGTAAAAAACAAGTTGGGTGATGAATACCATCGCCCAGCGCCACTTCGAAAACAAGCCCGTGACGCTGCGCGGATAAATTTTCTTTTGCGCCTGGTAAATGCTCATTGCTTCGCCGTCGCCACTTGCTGGCGAGGGTTGCAACGGCTCTCCGGCCATCACCGCGATGGGAATGACTTTTCGGGGAGCTGGTTTTGAATTTTCCACAGGTACTGCTCCATGCAAAGCCCCAGTAGGGGCTTTGCTGGGTAAAAATCACTTCAGCGCTACTGCGCCTGGCTTGTTGGACAAACTCCACACATAGGATGCCAAAACATGAATTTGAGATTCAGTGAGTTTATGCTCCTGGGCTGGCATCTGGTTCACCTTGCCATTATTGACCATGGCCACAATGGCATTTTCACCCCATCCATGCAACCAGATGTCATCGGTCAGGTTAGGTGAGCCAATGGCCTGGTTTCCCTTTCCATCGGCACCATGACAAGCCGCGCACGCGCCAAATTTGCTTTTCCCAAGAGCCGCCTTGACTGAATCGTGCGGACTTCCGGACAGGCTCAAAACATAATTTGCCACATTGCGTACGTCATCGGATGAACCGACAGCAGCGGCCATGGGCGGCATGTTGCCGATACGGCCCTTCGTCAGCGTTTGTACAATCTTGTCGGGCGTACCGCCGTGCAGCCAGTCTTTATCCGTCAGGTTGGGAAATCCTTTGCTGCCATGGGCGTCTGATCCGTGGCATTGTGAACAGTTGTTCATGAACAAACGTTCGCCAATCGCCATGGCTTGTGCATCACCGGCCACGTCCTCGGGCTTCATGCTGTTGAATTTGGCATACAAGGGTTCAACTTCCTTGTTGCCCTTGGCCACTTCGGCTTCGTACTGACCAACCTGGCTCCAGCCAAACTTGCCAGCATAACTGCCGAGACCTGGGTACATCGCCAGGTAAGCCAGGGAAAATACCACGGTGATGATGAACAGCCACACCCACCAGCGCGGCAGGGGATTGTTCATCTCGCGCAGGTCGCCGTCCCAGACGTGGCCGGTGGTATTGTCATTGGCGGTCATGGCTTTGGCCTTGCCGCTAAACCACAAAAGCAGCAGGCAGGCAAAGATACCGACCAGAGAGATGGCCGTCACGTAGACCGACCAGAAATTACTGGTGAAATCGCTCATTTTTTTCTTCCTTGTCCAGTTCTTTGGCGCTGTCTATTCGTCTTGCTTGAAGGGCAGTTGGGCCGCCTCTTCAAAACTTTTGGCATTGCGGCCGGACCAGGCCCATGCCACGATGCCAATAAATACGAAAAAAGTGGCCACCGTTACGATGGATCTGAGTGTGTTGATGTCCATGATCACCCGTCTCCTGGCTGTTTATTTGCGGTGAATTCCGAGCACCTGCAGATACGCAATCACTGCTTCCATCTCGGTTTTCCCCTTGACATCGGAAGGCGCCGCTGCGATCTGCTCATCGGTGTAAGGCGCGCCTACCGTACGCAGTCCCTGCATGTGGGTCTTGATGGAGGAATCATCGACCGGGGTTTTTTCCAGCCAGGAATAAGCAGGCATGTTGGATTCTGGAACCAGGTCACGCGGGTTGTTCAAGTGAATCCGATGCCATTCATCGCTGTACTTGCCACCCACACGTGCCAGGTCCGGGCCGGTGCGCTTGCTGCCCCACTGGAACGGATGGTCATACACAGACTCGCCAGCCACGGAGTAGGGACCATAGCGTAGCGTTTCTGCCCGGAACGGACGAATCATCTGCGAGTGGCAGTTGTAGCAGCCTTCACGCACATAAATGTCACGACCTATCACCTGCAGCGCGGTATAGGGCTGAAGCCCTTTGATCGGCTCCGTGGTGGACTTCTGGAAGAACAGGGGCACGATCTCCACAAGGCCGCCAAAGGCGAGCACGATGAGGATCAGCACGATCATCAGAAAATTGTTGGTCTCCACCTTCTCATGGGAAAGACCGCCGCTCGATTGTTGATTAGCCATGTTGTTGTTTTCCTCAAGCGTGAGCCACGGCAGCCGGGATGGTGACGGTGACTGAACGACCGGCCGTGGCGGTTTTGAATGTATTCCAGAGCATGATCACCATGCCGCTCAAATACAGCAAGCCGCCCGTCAATCGCAGTACATAGAAAGGGAAAGTGGCCTTGACCGACTCGACAAAGGTATAGGTCAGGGTGCCGTCAGTGTTGACCGCGCGCCACATCAGACCCTGCATCACGCCTGCAATCCACATGGCCGCGATATAGATCACGATGCCGATGGTAGCGGTCCAGAAATGGACTTCCACAGCCTTCATGCTGTACATCTGCTTCTGGCCGAAAAGGCGCGGGATCAGGTAGTACATGCTGCCGATGGTGATCAGGCCCACCCAGCCCAGAGCACCGGAATGCACATGCCCGACGGTCCAGTCGGTGTAGTGGGAAAGTGCGTTGACTGTCTTGATGGCCATCATGGGGCCTTCGAACGTGCTCATGCCGTAGAACGAGAGGGACACGATCAGGAAGCGCAGGATGGGGTCGTCGCGCAGCTTGTGCCATGCACCCGACAGGGTCATGATGCCGTTGATCATGCCGCCCCAGCTTGGCGCCAGCAGGATCAAGGAGAACACCATTCCGACCGACTGGGTCCAGTCAGGCAAGGCGGTGTAGTGCAGATGGTGCGGGCCGGCCCACATGTAGGTAAAAATCAACGCCCAGAAATGGACGATGGACAGGCGATAGGAGTAAACCGGACGCTCGGCCTGCTTGGGGATGAAGTAGTACATCATGCCCAGGAAACCTGCCGTCAACAGGAAACCTACTGCGTTGTGTCCGTACCACCACTGCACCATGGCATCCTGCACACCGGCATAGGCGGAATAGGATTTCATGAAGCCGACCGGAATGGACGCATTGTTCACCAGGTGCAGCATGGCAATGGCAATGATGAAGGCGCCATAGAACCAGTTGGCCACATAAATGTGCCTGACCTTGCGGGTGCCGACCGTGCCGAAGAATACAAAGGCATAAGCCACCCAGACGAGCGTGATCAGGATGTCGATTGGCCATTCGAGTTCGGCGTATTCCTTGCCCTGGGTGTAGCCCAGCGGAAGGGAAATGGCCGCAGACACGATCACCAACTGCCAGCCCCAGAAAACGAAGGCAGCCAGCTTGTCGGAAAACAAGCGCACCTGGCAGGTGCGCTGCACGACGTAAAGCGACGTGCCCATCAGGCCGCAGCAGCCAAACGCAAAAATCACCGCATTGGTGTGCAGGGGCCGCAATCGGCCATAGCTGAGCCATGGAATCCCGAGATTCAACTCTGGCCAGGCCAACTGGGCGGCGATGATCACGCCGACCAGCATGCCGACCACCCCCCAAACCACTGTCATGATGGCGAACTGCCGTACAACGGTATCGTTGTAGGTAGTGGCCTGTGCATTGGCAAATTTCATTTTTACCTCTTATCTAAAGAACACTGCAAGCGTACCGACTAGTTACAAAACAAAGATTGACGTGAGTCAATCATCGCGAAGAATGCGCTCACCCTCGGCATCGATGTCTTCAAACTGACCTCGATAAATAGCCCAGCCCAAGCCGCCAAGAATGAAAAAAACCAGGATGACCGACAACGGAATCAGCAAAAAAAGGATGTCCATCAAAGGCTCTCCAAGGGTGCAATGGCTGTGGACAGCCGCAGGGCATTGAGCACGACCAGCAGTGAACTGAGCGCCATGCCCAGTCCGGCCAGCCAGGCTGGCAACCAGCCAAACACAGCCAGGGGCACGCAGACGGCATTGTAAATAGCGGACCCCCACAAATTCTTACGGATGATGACGAAAGTGCGCCGCGCCTGAAATAAGGTTTGCGCCACGCTGCCCAGCCGGTCACCCAGGACGACCAGGTCGGATTGCGCCTGTGCCAGAGGCACCGCCTGCCCAAAGGCAAACGACACATGGGCTCCCGCCAGAACCGGGCCGTCGTTCAGGCCATCGCCCACCATGGCAACCTTGTGGCCCTGCGACTGCAGGCCGCGCAGGAAGGCGAGTTTGTCCTGTGGCGTGCAGCCGCCCCGGGCGTGGTTGATGCCGGCTTGACGGGCAACGCGGGCGGCGGATTCGGGCAGGTCGCCCGAGAGCAGATAGACCTGTACGCCCTGGGCCGTCAACGAAGCCACGGTGGCATGGGCGTCAGGGCGCAAGTCTTCCTGCAATTCAAAGGTGGCGATCCAGCCTTGCTCGTCGCTCAGGCACGCATGCAGCGCTGGCGTAGCGGGCGCAGCCACATCGCAAAACCGGGCCGAGCCCAGTCGCGCCATGACGGCGGACGCCGGCCTGCCGTGAATGCAAAGACGGCCCGATACACCCTGGCCGGCGGTTTCGTGGGCCTCCTGCACGACCCAGGCGTCGTGCTGCAAGGCATCGCCCTGCCCGGCCGCGACCAGCGCGCGCGACACCGGATGCAGCGAGTGCTGCGCCAGCGCGGCGGCCATGGCCAAGGCATTGTCTTTTGAAACGCCTTCGCGGGTATGCACCTCGCCGAGCGCAAACGCATCGCGCGTCAGGGTGCCGGTCTTGTCGAACACCACCGCATCCACGCTGGCCATGGCTTCCAGCGCCTGCAGGCGCCGGACCAGTACGCCGTTGCGCGCCAGGGCTCCGGCGCTGGCGAGCATGGCCGCCGGCGTGGCGAGCGACAGCGCACAGGGACAGGTCACGATCAGGACGGCCACCGCCACCATCAGCGCATGGCCCGGGTCATGCGACCACCAGTAGGCGCCGGCGCCGCCGGCAGCCAGCAGGACGAAAACAAGGAATGGCTTGGCAATGCGGTCCGCCAGCTGCGCCAGTTTCGGCTTGGAGGTCGAAGCGCTTTCCATCAGCGCCACAATCTGGGCAAACCGCGTTTCGCTCCCGGTCAGCTCAACCTGCACAACGACGGGGGCAGAAAGATTGTGGCTGCCGGCGATCACGATGCCGCCCTTGCCGCGCGGCAGGGGTCGTGATTCACCCGTCAGCAGCGATTCATCAGCCAATGTGCTGCCTTCCAGAATGAAGCCGTCGGCCGGAAAAGCCTCGCCTGGCAGCACCCGTATCACATCGCCCGCGCTGAGCCGGCGCACCGCCACGCGCTCGAAGACACCGTCGGCGCCGCGCCGCTCCACACTGTCGGGCAGACGGTTCATCAGCGCTTCGAGCGCCCCTGCGGTGCGGTCGCGCAGGCGCAATTCCAGCCAGCGCCCGGTCAGCAGGAAAAACACAAACATGGTGAAGGAGTCGAAATACACTTCGGCGCCGAAAATCCCGTTGGGCTCGAAGGTTCCCAGGGAACTCACGACAAAGGTAATTCCCATGCCCAGCGCCACCGGCAGGTCCATGCTGACGCGCCGGTGGCGCAGGTCGCGCAGCGCATTGCGGAAAAAAGGCGCGCAGGAAAACAGCAGCACCGGCAGCGAAAGCACCCACGAAGCCCAGCGCAGCAACTGCGCCATGTCAGGCGCCAGGTCGCCCGGATCGGCCACATAGGCCGGCCATGCATACATCATCACCTGCATCATGCACATGCCGGCCACACCCAGGCGCCACAGCACCTGGCGCGTTTCGACACGCCGGCGGTCGTTGGCAAAGGCATCGTTGGCGGGCACGGCCGGGTAGCCGGCGCGGGCGGCAGCCTGCATCCAGCCGGACGGCTTGATGGCCTGGTCCGACCAGACAATGCGGCCGCGATGGCTGGCCGCGCTGACGTCCGCCGACAGCACGCCCGGCACACGGCGCAAGGCATCTTCAATGGTGAGCGCGCAGGCCGCGCAATGCATGCCTTCGAACACCACGCTGGATTCCCAGCAGGAAGGCTGCGCGGCCAGGGAGCGGCTGAAGGCTGACCATTCGTGCGGATCATCGAGCATCGCCAGCGGCGTGGAATTGACCGCTGCGCCCGGCAGGCTCGATGGGGACAGGGAAAGAGGTGACAGGCTGACCGTTTGCATGATGAGGCAGCTTAGCGGCTTTATGAACTGAAGTCTTGATTTGAGTCGAATACAGCGCTGATCCGCCGTAAAAGCCACGCGGCGAACAAAATGCAGGTGCTGGCTGGCGTGGGCGCTTGAGTCCTAGAGTTCTTTCACGGCAGCCAGCCGCCGCATGATCTGCTGCACAACATCGCTCTGCATGTCGCGGTAGAGCAGGCTTTCCTCGGCTTCCTTGGCCAGCACCGCCGATTCGTTGAAGCTGATGTCGCGCTGAAGCGCAATTTCGGTCGCCGGAATCAACTCCTTGCCCGCCAGGGTCCGCAAGCGGAACACAAACCGCAGCCGCAACTGGAACTCGCGCACCTGGCCCGACGAGTTCAGGCTGAGCACCACCTTTTCGCGCTGGTCCTGAAGCACGTCAAGAACGACCTGCGCGTCGTTGATGCGGCGCGCATCGCTGATCACCTTGACCTTGCCGGTGGACTCCAGCGAGCGCCTGAGCTCCACGCCCAGCGGCGAGGACTCGGCCAGTCCGCTGTACAGCGTGGTGAACGCAAAATTGGGCGCTTTTCTCAGCGCAAAGCCGCAGCCGCCCAGGCTGGCCAGCGCCAGCGAAGCCGAAGAAGCGGAAAAGACCAGAAAAGCGCGACGCTGCATGGGGTGCCTTTTGCGTGAGGTGTCTTAAACGACGATGTTGACCAGGCGGCCCGGAACCACGATGACTTTCTTGGCGGGCGCGCCTGCCGCCTGCTTGACGAAAGCCTCCGAAGCCAGCGCAGCCGCCTCGATCACGGCCTTGTCGGCACCGGCCGGCACCGTGACCGAGCCACGCAGCTTGCCGTTGATCTGCAGCATCAGCTCGATCTCGTCCTGCTGCAGGGCGCTGGCATCCACTTCAGGCCATGGCGTGTCGAGCAGGTCGCCAGCCTCGGCGGCATAGCCGAGTTCGGACCACAGGGCATGCGTCAGGTGCGGCGCTGCCGGATACAGGCAACGCAGCAGGACGCTGAAGCCTTCGCGCAAGGCAGCCAGGGAAGCGGCTGAAATCTCGCCCTTGAAATCTTCCAGCGCATTGAGCAGTTTCATGCCGCCCGAGACGACGGTGTTGTACTGCATGCGCTGGTAGTCATAGTCCACCTGCTTGAGCAGGGTATGCACTTCCAGCCTCAGCGCCTTGGTTTCTTTATCAAACAGGCCTTTTGCGCATGCTGCATCTGCACCATTAGCTCCTGAATTCATAGCATTGAGCTTGACGCCGAAATTCCAGACCCGGCGCAGGAAGCGGTAGGAACCCTCCACGCCCGCGTCGTTCCATTCCAGCGTGGCTTCGGGCGGCGCGGTGAACATGGTGTACAGGCGCGCGGTGTCGGCACCGTATTTTTCAATGATGTCCTGCGGATCGACGCCGTTGTTTTTCGACTTGGACATGGTGCCCACGCCTTCGTAGTCGATGGCCGTTCCCACCGGCAGGTCGCCCACGGCGTTCTTGAGCCGGGCGCCGGCGATCTTGCCGGTGTCATCGAGCACATGCTCGACATCGTGCGGCCAGAAGTATTCCTTGCCGCCCTTGTCGGTGCGGCGCGAATAGATGTGGTTGAGCACCATGCCCTGCGTGAGCAGCTTGGTGAACGGCTCATCGACCTTGACCAGCCCCAGATCGCGCATCACCTTGGTCCAGAAGCGGGCGTAGAGCAGGTGAAGAATCGCATGCTCGATGCCGCCGATGTACTGGTCCATCGGCATCCAGTAGTCGGCGCCTCCGGCCACCATGGCTTCGCTGTTCTTCGGGTCGCAATAGCGCATGAAGTACCACGAACTGTCCACAAAAGTGTCCATGGTGTCGGTCTCGCGCCGCGCCGGCTTGCCGCAGACCGGGCAGACGACGCCCGCGTGAAAGCCTTCGTGCTTGTGCAGCGGATTGCCCGAGCCGTCAGGGATGCAATCCATCGGCAGCACCACCGGCAGGTCTTTTTCAGGCACCGGCACGGCGCCATGCTCGTCGCAATGGATGATGGGAATCGGCGTGCCCCAGTAGCGCTGGCGGCTCACGCCCCAGTCGCGCAGTCGCCAGGTGGTTTTTTTCTCGCCCAGGCCGAGGGCTGCGAGGTCGGCCGCGATGGCATCGACGGCAGCCTTGAACGCGAGGCCGTCGTATTTCCCGGAGTTGATGGCAATGCCGTGCTGCTTGTCGCCGTACCAGTCCGCCCAGGCATCAAGGCTGTAGGCCTGGCCCTTCACGTCCGTCACCTGCTTGATGGGCAGGCCATATTTTTTGGCAAATTCAAAATCGCGCTCATCATGCGCCGGCACGCCCATGACCGCGCCGTCGCCGTAGCTCATCAGCACATAGTTGCCCACCCAGACTTCGACCTTGTCGCCCGTCAGCGGATGCGTGACGAACAGGCCGGTAGGCTGGCCCTTTTTCTCCTGCGTGGCGAGTTCGGCTTCGGTCGTTCCGCCGGACTTGCATTCTTCAACAAAGGCCGCCAGCGCAGGGTTGCTTGCAGCGGCATGCACCGCCAGCGGATGCTCAGGCGCCACGGCGCAAAACGTCACGCCCATGATGGTGTCTGCGCGCGTGGTGAAGACGTACATCTGGCCGTCGCCAATCAGCGCGCCGGACGCGTCCTTGATGTCGTGCAGAAACGCAAAGCGCACGCCTTCGCTCTTGCCGATCCAGTTTTCCTGCATCAGCTTGACGCGCTCGGGCCAGCCGGGCAGCTTGTGCTGCACGCTGCCCAGCAACTCTTCGGCATAGTCGGTGATCTTGAGGTAATAACCCGGAATCTCGCGCTTTTCAACCGTGGCGCCGGTGCGCCAGCCCTTGCCGTCAATCACCTGCTCGTTGGCCAGCACGGTCTGATCGACCGGATCCCAGTTCACCACCTGGGTCTTGCGGTAGGCAATGCCTTTTTCCAGCATCTTCAGGAACAACCACTGGTTCCACTTGTAGTAACTCGGATCGCAGGTGGCGATTTCGCGGCTCCAGTCAACCGCCAGCCCCATCGCCTGCATCTGCTTTTTCATGTAGGCGATGTTGTCGTAAGTCCATTGGGCAGGAGGCACGCCATTTTTCAGCGCGGCATTCTCGGCCGGCAGGCCAAACGCATCCCAGCCCATCGGCATCAGGACGTTGTAGCCCTTCATGCGCAGGTAACGGCTCAGCATGTCGTTGATGGTGTAGTTGCGCACATGGCCCATGTGCAGCTTGCCGCTGGGGTAAGGCAGCATGGAGCAGGCGTAGTATTTCTTGCGGCTTGCGTCTTCGGTCACGCGGTAGGCGTCGGCGGCATTCCAGTGGGTTTGCGCGCTGCGCTCTACGTCGAGGTGGTTGTATTTGTCTTGCATGAAAAATCCGGATACCGAAAAAAGAACCCCGGCGCGGGGCGGGCAGCCTAGCGCTGCGAACAGGTGATTTTAGAGGCTGGACGCACCGCAGCCGCTCAACGGCCTGCCGGTGCGGCCAATGCGGCGGCTGGCGCGGGCTCGGCGACAAAACCGATGCGGCTGAGCCCGGCTTTTTGCGCCACGCCCATGACCTCAACGACCTTGCCATACGGCACGGCTTCGTCGGCGCGCAACTGCACTTCGGTGTCCGGATTGCGGCTGGCGGTTTGCGTCAGCTGGCGCGCCAGTTCTTCCAGGGCTATCGGCTTGTCGTTCAAAAAAGCCTGGCCGGATTGATCGACGACCAGCGTGACGAAGCGGGGCGTATCGACCACCCTGGCGGCGTCGGTTTTGGGCAAATCCAGCCGGATGGTGCTGGCCAGCAAGGGCGCGGTGATGATGAAAATCACCACCAGCACCAGCATCACGTCCACCAGGGGCGTGACGTTGATGTCGCTCATGGGCTGCGCGCCCTTCGTGCGTTCGAGCCGGCCAAACGTCACTCAATGACCTCCGAAAGGGCTTCACTTGCCCGGGGCGGCCCAGCGCTGCGTTCGGTAACGACCTTGGCGTTGGCGTCAGCCGCCAGCAGTTCCCGCAAATCGAATGCAAATCCTTCCAGGTCGGCTTCGATGCGTCCAATGCTGCGGCCAAACACGTTGTAGGCCAGAACGGCCGGAATCGCCACCGCCAGGCCGGCGGCTGTCATGATGAGCGCCTCGCCCACCGGGCCGGACACCTTGTCGATGGTGACTTGCCCCGCCGTCGCCATGCCGGTCAGCGCGTGGTAAATGCCCCAGACCGTTCCCAGCAGCCCGACAAAAGGCGCCGTGGAGCCGACCGTGGCCAGCAAGATCTGGCCAAACTGCAGTTTTTGCAGAATGGCATGCAGGGCGTCGCGCAGCACGCGCGTGAGTTGCGCCGCCTTGTCGCCCGCCGTGGCCAGCGTTCCGTGCGCTCGGGTTTGCGTTGCAGCGATCAGCGGCAGCACCAGGGCATCGCGGTCGAATGCCGCCACCTTCTCGCAGGCGGCGTCCACCGAGGCTGACTGCCAGAAAGCGGCCGTGCTGCGCGCCACATCGCCCACGGCGCGGTGCAGCAGCCAGGTTTTCCACAAAATAACGACCCAGCTGGCCACCGACATGGACAGCAACAGCCCCGCGACCAGTTGACTGACAAGGCCGCCTTGCGTGAGGAGGGCCAGCAGACTCATCGCCGAATCACTTCAGATTGAGCACATCGAACATGTCAAACAGGCCGCTCGCCTGGCTGTCCAGAAAACGGGCCGCGCGCAGGCTGCCCTGGGCATAGGTGGCCCGGCTGGAGGACTTGTGGCTGATTTCGATGCGCTCGCCGTCACCTAGAAACAGCACGGTGTGGTCGCCGACGATGTCGCCGCCGCGTATGGTGGCAAAACCGATGCTCGACGGGTCGCGCTCGCCGGTGACGCCTTCGCGCGCATAAACCGCGCAGTCCTTGAGGTCGCGTCCCAGCGCGCCGGCAATCACTTCGCCCATCTTGAGCGCGGTGCCCGAAGGCGCATCGACCTTGTGGCGGTGGTGCGCCTCGATGATTTCGATGTCGTAGCCGGTGGACAGCGCCCTGGCCGCCATTTCCAGCAGTTTGAGCGTGACATTGACGCCCACGCTCATGTTGGGCGCCATGACGATGGCGATGTCCTTGGCGGCAGCGGCAATTTCGGCCTTCTGCGCATCGGAGAACCCGGTGGTACCGATGACCAGCTTGATGCCCAGTTCGCGGCAGACCGCCAGATGGGCGAGCGTGCCTTCGGGCCGGGTGAAGTCAATCAGCACGCGGGAATTTTTCAATCCCTCGCGCAGGTCTGAATGGATCAGAACGCCGCTGGCACGGCCGGCAAACGCGCTGGCGTCCGTGCCGATTGCAGCACTAGCGGGACGATCAAGCGCGCCCGTCAGCAGGCAGTCGGTGCTGGCATTCACCGCGTCGATCAGCATGTGGCCCATGCGGCCGCTGGCTCCGGCGACGGCAATCCTGTGGGGGCGGTCTTGCGCCATGGTGCCCGCGCTCACTGCCTGGGGCTTTCGAGCGGCGGATAGACCGTGGCTGACGGACCAGCCGGCGCACTGGCGGGCTCCGAAGAAGGTTCTGACTTGGCTTTGGAAGAGACTGACTTTTCAGCCGCCTTGAGTTGCTCTTCAGTGGCTTCGAGAACCGGCACCTTTCCCAAGCTGCGCTTGTTGGTCAGGGTGGAGATGAACTCTGCCTCGCTGGGCATGGCGTCGCCCGAAAACCGTTCCAGCTGGTCGCCCTTGAAGAACACCGTGTATTTGAAAGCCTGAGGCTCAACGCCCTGCCGCTTCAGGGTAAAGACATAGTCCCACCTGTCGGCATGAAACAGGCTGGCCATCAAGGGCGTTCCAAGCAACGCCTTGACCTGGTCGCGCGACATGCCGGCCTGGAGCTGCTCGACCTGTTCCTTGGAGACAAAGTTGCCCTGGATGACGTCTATCTTGTAAGGCGTGATCCAGTTGACCGGGTTGACGGAACTGCTGCTCATGGTCTTGCTGCTGCAGGACGCCAGCACCACACAAGCTACGGCAATTAGGATTTTTTGAATGCTGTAATGAGGATTTGCAGGCAGGGCAGACATAGTGGAAGGTGTAGCGATATGATCAATCATTGTAGCGGCTGGGTGCTTCCAGGCCCGTTTCCAGACTGCCCGGGACCGCGCCCCTTCCCCTAAAGAGATTCCAGAGAGATGCCCATGAGCAACATTGATGAGCTGAAAAACACCGGCCTGAAGGCAACCTTGCCACGCCTGAAAATTCTGGAGATTTTTCAGGGCGGCAAGCAACGCCACATGACGGCCGAAGACGTTTTTCGCGTCTTGCTCGAAGAACGCTCGGACATAGGCCTGGCCACGGTGTATCGGGTTCTGATGCAGTTCGAGCAGGCAGGGCTGCTCAACCGCAGCAATTTCGAATCCGGCAAGGCGGTGTACGAAATCAACGAAGGCCAACACCACGACCATCTGGTTTGCCTGGACTGCGGCAAGGTGGAGGAGTTTTATGACGCCGAGATTGAAAGGCGCCAGAACGCGGTGGCCGAACTCAAGGGCTTTGCCATCGCCGACCACTCGCTGTCGATTTATGCCCATTGCACCAAGACCGACTGCCCCAACCGGCTGGCAGCGCCCGGGCGGCACCACCCAGCCTGAATTTTCACAGAATATGCGTCAAATCACCCCTGTGCGCACTATGCACGGGCACAAGCAGCTATTTATTTAATAGCAACCAGGCAACCGTACTTCAGTCGTCCTGTTCCATCGCGCGTCGGTGGCGCTCGACGAATTCCTGGTAGGTATTGATGCCGCGCAACTGCAAGATGGCATTGCGCACAGCCGCCTCGACCAGCACCGCGATGTTGCGGCCGGCTTCCACCTGGATGATGACCTTGCGCACCGGAACGCCCAGCACGTCCTGCGTCAGCGGCTCATACGGGATGCGTTCGTAGTCCCGCTCCAGCGTTTCACGGCGCACCAGATGCACGATCATTTTCAGGCGCATCTTGCGGCGCACCGCCGTTTCACCAAAAATCGCCTTGATGTCGAGCAGGCCAATGCCGCGCACTTCAAGCAGGTTTTGCAGCAGGTCAGGGCAACGCCCTTCAATGGCCGTCTGATTGATGCGGAACAGGTCGATGGCGTCATCGGCCACCAGGCCATGGCCACGCGATATCAGTTCCAGCCCCAACTCGCTTTTGCCAAGCCCCGACTCGCCGGTGATCATCACGCCCATGCCCAGAATGTCCATGAACACGCCGTGCATCGACGTACGCTCGGCAAAATGCCTGGAGAGATACGCCCGCAGCACATCAATCACGAAAGCGGCCGACTCGGGAGTGGCAAACATGGGCAACTGGGCACGTTCGCACATGGACAGCAGCGTGTCGGGCGCGGTCTGGCCGTCGGCAACCACCAGCACCGGCGGCTCCAGCGTGATGATGCGGGAAATTCGGCGTGCGCTGTCCTCGGGGCCGACATGGGAGAGGTAAGCTACTTCGCGCTCACCCAGTATTTGCACGCGATAGGGGTGGATGTAATTGAGGTAGCCGACCAGATCGGCCCCGGAGCGTGCTTCGCTGACCGCCACTTCATCAAAGCGCCGTTCCGAAGCCCCCAGCCCGGCGACCCACTCCCACTTCAGGGTGGCGCGGTGATCTTCGAACAAGACATCCGCGCTGACAACGGTGGGCTTCATGCCGACCTGTCATTCAAGTACCGCAAACTCATGAACTGACTTCGTGGGCAGACTGCCACGAAGCAATCAGCTGGTGCAGGGCCGCCGCATCAGGACTGGTCTTGAGTTGCTCACGCAGTGCGCTGTCGCTCAGCATCTCGGCAATTTCAGAAAGTATTTCCAGGTGCTTTTGCGTTGCCGCTTCGGGAACCAGCAAGAACACCAGCAAATTGACGGCCAACTCATCCGGCGCATCAAAACCGATGGGTGTCTGCAACTGGAAAATCGCAGCCATCGGCGTTTTCAGGCCTTTGATGCGGCCATGTGGAATGGCAACCCCATGGCCCAGCCCGGTCGAGCCCAGGCGCTCACGAGCGAACAGGCTGTCGGTGATGAGTGCGCGATTCAGGCCATGCAGGTTTTCAAACAGCAACCCGGCTTCTTCAAACGCGCGCTTTTTACTGGTCGCCTCGACGCGAACCAGCACTTGGGGAGGGGGCAGAATTTGCGAAAGACGGTTCATAACGCTCTTTTAATCGCCGAATTATGCACTTTACAGTGGATTGGTTGAAAGACAGGCAAAAAAAAGCCGTTTGCCATTGCAAACGGCCTGGCATGCAACCCTTTTACCGGGTTGGTCCTGAAAGCAAAACCTGTTTGTACATCTGTTTGATGGTGAAGTGCGCCAGGCCCGTCAAGGCATGCGCACTGCAAGGTATTCGGGTCAGGCTCAAGCTTCTGCGCGTTTTGCGCAAATATGTCCATGGTCCTGGACTTTGGTTTTATAGCGGCCGACTTGCCGATCCAGCTTGTCCGCCAGTTCATCGACAGCCGCATACAAATCAGCATGAGAACTTTCAGCAAACAAATCTCGGCCCTTGACATGCACATTGCATTCGGCCCGCTGGCGTTTTTCCTTCTCCGTCATGTTGTCTACGGCCAGTATCACTCTTACATCGACTACCTGGTCGAAATGCCGGGTAATACGATCCAGCTTGCTCATCACATAGCCACGAAGTGCAGGGGTAACCTCAAGATGGTGACCGCTAATCGTCAAGTTCATACAGAGACTCCTTGTCCAAATTGATTGGAACTGGTTGAAAAACGCTGCCAGACACGTAAAGCAAAGCAGCAGACGGGACACTCTCTTGTCTTCACTATGCCTTCTATAACCTCCAATTGCAAGCCATCGTCATCAAAAACATGGGTAGCTCTACAGCGGACCACCTTGATCTAAATCCGGCAAAGTTTGTTGATTGCATGGCTTTTGCTCTCAACTACAGCTAAAAAAAATTCAGTCCTTAACAACCTTCAATCATTTTTTGGTTACAGAGTCAAATGAAGTGTTAATAAAAGTTTCTCAATCGCTTGGGTCAAAGAATAAAAAAGCGCGTGCGGTCAAAATTCTTCCGTCCATTTTCATGGGCGGCAGTTTTCGCTTTCACGGGTTGCGCTGACGTTTGCCGAGGCAGCTTCTGGCGAACATTGCACACCTGGAACAGTCGGTTCTGCGATGGATAAACAGCATTCGCAATGCCATAATCGCGTTTTATTTGTTACGGGGAAATCCTTGGAAAGCAGTCCCAGTTGGCTGCTTTCAACACCGCAGATCGACGACCAGTGACGTCTGGAAGCGGGTTGAAAGCGATGCCTCCATCCACACAACCCGCTCCTGCGCCAAGGCCTGAATCACGCCTTGCGCAGGCCCATGCACATCGAAAAGCCGTCTGTCATGCTCAATATTTTCACGCTCGCCAATGGCCGGCTGTTCCAGGAAGAAATCGAATCCCTGGAAGAACTCTCCAGGTTCCAGCCCATCTGGGTTGACCTGGAATCTCCTACCCTCGAAGAAAAACGCTGGATCAAGCAGTATTACGGCTTGTCCATTCCCGAAGATGCGATGGACGAGGACATTGAGGAGTCCGCGCGTTTTTACGAGGAAGACAACGGCGAGCTGCATATCCGCTCGGACTTTCTGATTGCCGATGAAGACGAGCCGCGCACGGTGCGGGTGGCTTTCATCCTCAACCTGGTCAATGACGACCTCAAGAGCAAAGGCGTGCTGTTTTCGATCCATGACGAGGATGTGCCGGTGTTCAGGCTGCTGCGCATGCGCGCGCGCCGTGCGCCGGGCCTGATCGAGGACGCCAAGGAAGTGCTGCTCAAGCTGTTTGACGCCGATGCCGAATATTCCGCCGACACGCTCGAAGGCATTTATGTCGATCTTGAAAAAGTCAGCACCAAGGTGCTGTCGGGCGATGTGACCGACGTGATGGCCGGCGAGGTGCTGGGCGCCATCGCGCGCCATGAAGACCTGAGCGGGCGCATCCGGCGCAACGTGATGGACACGCGGCGCGCCGTCAGCTTCATGATGCGCAGCAAGATGCTGAACGCCGAGCAGTTCGAGGAGGCGCGGCAGATTCTGCGCGACATTGACTCGCTGGACTCGCACACGGCCTTCCTGTTCGACAAGATCAACTTTTTGATGGATGCCACGGTCGGCTTCATCAACATCAACCAGAACAAGATCATCAAGATTTTTTCGGTGGCCAGCGTTGCGCTGTTGCCTCCCACCCTGATTGCCAGCGTGTACGGCATGAATTTCAAGCTCATGCCCGAGCTGGACTGGACGCTGGGTTATCCGTATGCGCTGGCCCTGATGATTGCCAGCGCCGTGGTGCCGATGTGGTATTTCAGGAAACGTGGCTGGCTGCAGTAATCCGCACGGTCATTTTATGAACAAAAAATGTCTTTTGCGCAGCATGGACGGGCACAAGCAGCTATTTTTTTGATAGCAAATTCAGAAAATTCCCAATGATCAGGTGGGCATAGCGGCTGGCGACTGCCTCCACGAAACCAGGGAAATCCACATGCGCGCTGTCGTCGGCGCGGTCTGAAATGGTTCGCATGACGGCAAAGGGAATGCCGTAGTCCATGCAGACCTGCGCAACGGCAGCGCCTTCCATCTCGACCGCGAGCACCGCATGGCCGGCGCCAGCCAGCAGGTCATGCAGGCTGCGTGATTCTTCAGCACTCGATACAAACCGGTCCCCGCTGGCGATCAGGCCCTGGTGAACGCAGGCGTCATGAAAGCCGTGGGTCGCCAGGCTTTCGTGCGCCAGCGCCTTGCTACTCGCCTCAAAGAGCAGTGCGCTCAGGGCTGCATCGCAGTGAAACCGGGTTTTGCCGTACAGCGGCACTTCATAGCGGGGAAACAGCGGCGAGGCATCGAGATCGTGCTGCACGAAATCGGTCGCGACCACCACATCGCCGACCTTCACGCCCTCGCCCAAGCCGCCCGCCACGCCAGTGAACACGATGCGGCGAACGCCAAAGCGCTCGATCAGCGCCGTGGTGGTGGTGGCCGCGGCAACCTTGCCGATCCTTGACAGGGCGAGCACCACGGGCTGGCCGTGCAGCTCGCCCAGCCAGAATTCGCGGCTCGCATGATGGAGCTTGCGCGGCTTGTGCAGCAACCCGATGAGGCCGCGCTGCTCCTGCGGCAAGGCGCTGAGGATGGCAATCGGCGGTGCGAAAAGGTCGGAAGTCAATGGCATGGGTCGATTTTCGCCACAAAGCACGGCCCGAACCGGAGCCGCTCAAAAAATGGCGACCTGCGCCGCCCCCGAAAAACCGTGCACAGGCTTAGCGCTTGTCGCGCAGTTCGCGGCGAAGAATCTTGCCGACCGGCGTCTTGGGCAGTTCGGTGCGGAACTCCACCACCTTGGGCTGCTTGTAGCCGGTGAGGTTTTCCTTGCAATAGGCACGTACCTGCGCTTCGGTCAGGTCGGGATTCTTCTTCACGATCACGAGCTTGACGGCTTCACCCGATTTTTCATCGAGCACGCCGACGCAGGCGCATTCCATGACGCCGTCCAGTTTGGCCACGACGTCTTCGATCTCGTTGGGATAGACATTGAACCCGCTGACCAGGACCATGTCCTTCTTGCGGTCAATGATCTTGAAAAATCCGTTTTCATCCATGATGCCGATGTCGCCGGATTTGAAATAGCCGTCGGGGGTCATGACCTTGTCGGTCTCGTCAGGCCGCTGCCAGTAGCCCGCCATGACCTGCGGGCCTTTGATGGCAATCTCGCCAGGCTGGCCAGGCGGCACTTCATGGCCGTCGTCGTCGAGCAGCTTGAACCAGGTACTGGGAATCGGCACGCCGATGGTGCCGGCGAAGGCCTTGCTGTTGGTCGGGTTGCAGCTCGCCGATGGCGAGGTTTCCGACAGGCCGTAGCCTTCGCAAATCGGGCAGCCGGTCTTTTGCAGCCACAGCTTGGCCACCGCGCTTTGCACCGCCATGCCGCCGCCCAGCGAGATTTTCAGGTGCGACCAGTCCACCGTGTTGAAGTCCGGGTGGTTGGCCAGACCGTTGAACAGGGTGTTGACGGCCGGAAAGCTGTTGACCTTGTGCTTGGAAAGCTCCTTGAGCACCGCCGGAAGGTCGCGCGGATTGGGGATCAGGATGTTTTTTCCGCCGGTCCGCATGCCCAACATCATGTTCACCGTGAAGGCAAAAATATGGTACAGCGGCAAGGCGCACACATAAGTAGGCTGCTCGCCCGCCGGCAGGCTGGCCATGGCCGGGCCGTTCCAGGCTTCGGACTGCAGCACGTTGGCAATCACGTTGCGGTGCAGCAGCACGGCCCCCTTGGAAACGCCAGTCGTGCCGCCGGTGTACTGCAGCACGGCAATGTCGTCGGGTTCGATAGCGGGCCGCTTGAGTGCGCCGCGCGCGCCCTGCGCCAGGGCATCGTTAAAAGGCACCGCGCCCGGCAGGTTGAAGGGCGGCACCATCTTCTTGACGCTGCGCACCACGTAATTGACGAGCATGCCCTTGAGCAGCCCCAGCTGGTCGCCCATGGCGCACAGCACGATGTGCCTGACCGGCGTGTTGGCCAGGCACTGCTCCAGCGTGCAGGCAAAATTCTCGACGATCACGATGGCCTTGGCGCCTGAATCCTTGAGCTGGTGCTCGAGTTCGCGCGGGGTGTAGAGCGGGTTCACATTGACCACCACATAGCCGGCGCGCAGGATGGCCGCAACCGCCACCGGATACTGCGGCACATTGGGCATCATGATGGCCACACGGTCGCCCTTGGCCAGACCCAGACCCTGCAGATAAGCGCCGAAAGCAACTGACAGGCTGTCGGTCTCGCCAAAAGTGATGTCCTTGCCCATGAAGCTGTAGGCGACGCGGTCCCGGTACTTCTTGAAGCTTTCTTCCATCAATGCGACCAGCGACGGATATTGCGAAGCATCAATGTCGGCCGGAACGCCTGCCGGATAAGCCTTTAGCCACGGGCGATCAGCCACCTCTGCGTTCATCAGTGCATTCATGCTCTTCGTCTCCATCACTTTTACTTACTTCCGGGAATTTTCAGGGACAGTCCTGCGCACGGCAATTGCGTTTTCCCCTAGAAATTCAAGGCAATCAGAGAGAAAGCTCTCTGATTTAGTCACTTTAGCGACAGTTGCATCCAGCGCCACCTGCGTGCGACTTACTCGATGGCCTTGCCCATGTCCTCGATGATCTTCTTGGCATCGCCGAAGACCATCATGGTCTTGTCCATGTAGAACAATTCGTTGTCCAGCCCGGCGTAGCCTGCGGCCATCGAGCGCTTGTTGACGATGACGGTCTTGGCCTTGTAGGCCTCCAGGATCGGCATGCCGTAAATCGCGCTGCCCTTGACATGCGCGGCCGGGTTCACCACGTCGTTGGCACCCAGGATGATGGCCACATCGGCCTGACCGAATTCGGCATTGATGTCCTCCATCTCGAACACCTGGTCGTAAGGCACTTCGGCCTCGGCCAGCAGCACGTTCATGTGACCGGGCATGCGCCCTGCCACCGGGTGAATCGCGTACTTGACGGTGATACCCTTCTCGGTGAGCTTTTGCGCCAGTTCCTTGACCGAGTGCTGGGCTCTAGCGACGGCCAGGCCGTAGCCCGGCACGATGATCACGGTTTCGGCATTGCCCAGAATGAAGGCGGCATCATCGGCCGAGCCGGACTTGACCGGACGCTGTTCCTTGGCGCCAGAGGCTGCCGTGGTCGCCTCGCCGCCGAAGCCGCCCCCGATCACGTTGAAGAACGAGCGGTTCATCGCCTTGCACATGATGTAGCTCAGGATCGCGCCCGACGAGCCCACCAGCGAACCGGCAATGATCAGCATGGAGTTGTTCAGCGAAAAGCCGATGCCCGCCGCCGCCCAGCCCGAGTAGCTGTTGAGCATGGACACCACCACCGGCATGTCGGCGCCGCCAATCGGGATGATGATCAGCACGCCCATCACGAAGGACAGCGCGAGCATGGCGAAAAATGCCGTCCAGCTGCCCGTCAGCATGAAGGCCACGCCCAGCCCCAGCGTCAGCAGGCCCAGCACCAGGTTGAGCTTGTGCTGGCCGGGAAACGACACCGGCGCGCCCTGGAACAGCCGGAACTTGTACTTGCCCGAGAGCTTGCCAAACGCAATCACCGAGCCGCTGAAGGTGATGGCGCCAATCGCCGCACCGAGGAACAGCTCCAGCCGATTGCCCGCCGGAATCTCCTCGCCCTTGGCGACGATGCCGAAGGCGTAAGGCTCGGCCACGGCAGCGACGGCGATAAACACCGCCGCCAGGCCGATCATGCTGTGCATGAAAGCGACCAGCTCGGGCATCTTGGTCATCTCGACGCGCTTGGCCATCATCGTGCCGGCAGCGCCGCCGACGAGCAGCGCCCCCAACACGTACACCATGCCGCCGGCATTGCTGCCGGCGGTCTCGACAATCAGCGCGCCGGTGGTCAGGATGGCAATACCCATGCCGACCATGCCGAACAGGTTGCCGCGCAGCGAGGTGGTCGGGTGCGACAGGCCCTTGAGCGCCTGGATGAAGAAGACGGAAGCCACCAGGTACAGCAGCGTGACGATGTTCATGCTCATTTGGCGGCTCCTGCGTCAAGCGCGGCCACGGCAGGCGCCTTTTTTTCCTTCTTGCGGAACATCTCGAGCATCCGGCGCGTGACCAGGAAGCCGCCAAAGACGTTCACGGCGGCCAGCGCCACGGCCAGCACGCCCATGGTGCGGCCCAGCGTGGTTTCGGTCAGCGCAGCCGCCAGCATGGCGCCGACGATGACGATGGCCGAAATGGCATTGGTCACGGCCATCAAGGGCGTGTGCAGCGCGGGCGTGACGGTCCAGACGACGTGGTAACCCACGTAGATGGCCAGCACGAAGATGATGAGGTTGATGATGGTGTGAGAAACGGGATCCATGGGTTCTCTCCTTCTGCTTGAACGCTTAAACGGTTTCGGGGCGCGGCACGCTCTGGCCAGGCTTGGCGAGTCGGCGCGGGTTGATAGGCTGGAGGCCGGGTGGCTTTATTTGCGCTTGACTTCGCCGCCTTGCGTCATCAGGCAGGCGGCCACGATGTCGTCTTCCAGATCAATTTTCAGCGCACCTTCCTTGGTGATGATGAGCTTGAGGAAGTCGAGCAGATTGCGCGCATACAACGCACTCGCATCGGCCGCCACCAGCGCCGCAATGTTGGTCTGGCCCATCAGCGTCACGCCGTGCTTGACCACGGTCTTGTCCGCCTCGGTCAGCGGGCAGTTGCCGCCTTGCGAAGCGGCCAGATCGACGATCACGCTGCCCGGCTTCATGGCCTTGACCATCTCCTCGGTCACCAGCACGGGCGCCGCGCGGCCCGGAATCAGGGCGGTGGTGATCACCACGTCGGCCTGCGCCACGCGCTTGGCGACCTCGATCTTTTGCCGCGCCATCCAGCTCGGCGGCATGGGCTTGGCGTAGCCGCCCACGCCGACCGCAGCTTCGCGCTCTTCGTCGGTCTCGTAAGGCACGTCGATGAACTTGCCGCCCAGCGACTCGACCTGCTCTTTCACGCTCGGGCGCACGTCGCTCGCCTCGATCACCGCGCCCAGGCGCTTGGCCGTGGCAATCGCCTGCAGGCCGGCCACGCCCACGCCCAAAATGACCACGCGAGCGGCCTTGACGGTGCCGGCGGCGGTCATCAGCATCGGAAAGAAGCGCTGGTACTGGTCGGCCGCCATCATCACGGCCTTGTAGCCGGCGATGTTGGCCTGCGAGGACAGCACGTCCATGCTCTGCGCGCGGCTGGTGCGCGGCGCCGCTTCGAGCGAAAACGAAGTCAGCTGCGCGGCGGCCAGGCGCTGCAGCCCGGCGGCGTCAAACGGATTGAGCATGCCGACCACGACGCTGCCCGGCTTGGCAAGCGCCATTTCACTGTCCAGCGGGCAGCGCACCTTGAGCACGATGTCGCAGGCGTAGGCGCCCGCCGCATCGGTGATCTCGGCGCCCACGGCGCGGTAGGCGTCATCGGGCACGCTGGCGGCCACGCCGGCGCCCGACTGGATGCGGATCGTATGGCCCTGGGCCTTGAGCTTCTTGGCCGTCTCGGGCGTGATGGCGACGCGTGTCTCGCCGGCCGTGATTTCGGCGGGTATCCCAATCAGCATGGGTGTCTCCTCTCAATGCTTTCGTTTTCTTGGAGTCCCGGAGTGATCCAGGACGGAACATTTAGCTGTCGCACAGCTTACATGAGTTTTTTTGCAATTAAGGGGGGCATGACAGACTATCGCGCCTGAACAAGGCACGTTGGCGACCCATTCCCCATAAAAAAAGCCCCATCAATCTGTAACAGACGAATGGGGCCAGCAAGAAAAATGCCAGTGGCTGCGGCTTGGCCGCATTGCGTTTTGGCGAGCGGATTATTTCGCTGTCGGCATCACGAACTCGGCGCCTTTGCCAATGCTTTCTGGCCAGCGCTGCATGATGGATTTTTGCTTCGTGTAGAAGCGCACGCCTTCCTCGCCGTAGGCGTGCATGTCGCCGAACAGGCTCTTCTTCCAGCCGCCAAAGCCGTGCCAGGCCATGGGCACCGGAATCGGCACATTGATGCCGACCATGCCGACCTGGATGCGGCGGCTGAATTCGCGTGCCACATGGCCGTCGCGGGTGAAGCAGCTCACGCCGTTGCCAAACTCGTGGGCGTTGATCAACTCGACCGCTTCGGCCAAATCGTTCACCCGCACGCAGCCCAGCACCGGGCCGAAGATTTCTTCCTTGTAGATGCGCATGTCGGGCGTGACATGGTCAAACAGCGTGCCACCCATCCAGAAACCCTGCGCGCAGCCCTCGCCCGCTTGCGCGCCAGTGAAGGTGCGGCCATCGACCAGCAGCTCGGCGCCCTCTTCAACGCCCAGGTCGATGTAGCCGGTGATGCGCTGGTGCGCAATGCCGGTGACGATCGGACCCATTTCCGCATCCAGGTTCACGCCGTTCTTGATCACCAGCGTTTCGGCCCGGGCCTTGAGCATCGGAATGAGCTTTTCGGCCACGTCGCCGACCAGCACCGCCACCGAAATCGCCATGCAGCGCTCGCCGGCCGAGCCGTAGCCCGCGCCGATCAGCGCATCGACCGCCTGCTCCAGGTCGGCGTCGGGCATGACCACCATGTGGTTCTTGGCGCCGCCCAGCGCCTGCACGCGCTTGCCGTGGCGGGCGCCGGTTTCATAGATGTAGTTGGCAATCGGTGTCGAGCCGACGAAGGACACGGCCTTGACATCGGGATGCACCAGCAGCGCATCGACCGCTTCTTTGTCGCCCTGCACGACGTTGAACACGCCGTCGGGCAAACCGGCCTGTTTGAGCAAGTCAGCCATGAAGAGGCTGGCGCTCGGGTCAATCGGGCTGGGCTTGAGGACAAAGCAGTTGCCCGCAGCAATCGCCACCGGGAACATCCACATCGGCACCATGACCGGAAAGTTGAACGGCGTGATGCCGGCCACGACGCCCAGCGGCTGGCGCAGCGTCCAGTTGTCGATGCCGGTTGACACCTGGTCGGTGAAATCGCCCTTGAGCAGTTGCGGAATGCCGCAGGCGAATTCGACGATGTCGATGCCACGCGAGACTTCGCCCTGCGCGTCGGTGAACACCTTGCCGTGCTCGGCGGTGATCAGGTGGGCGAGCTTGTCCTTGTTCTGGTTGAGCAGTTCCAGGAACTTGAACATGACGCGGGCACGGCGAATCGGCGGGATGTCGGACCAGGCCGGAAAGGCGGCCTGCGCGCTGGCAACGGCGACATCCACATCGGCTGCGCTGCCCAGCGCCACATGGCCAGAGACCGCGCCGGTGGCCGGATTGAACACCTCCTGGCTGCGCCCGGCGGCCGGCGTGACAGCGCTGCCGTTCAGGTAGTGGCCAATGGTGATCTGGGGAGCGATTTCGGCGGGCGATGAAAACATGGCAATCCTTGGGGTGAACAAACGAGTCAGCGAAGTCTAGGGTGTGGCGCCCGGTTTGATAAGACCCTATGGATTGATTACATTGTTCATATTTCTGAACAATGAATACTGCCGATGCCTTCTGACCAGCTGGCCCCGCTCGTGGCCGACCTTCACCTGCTGACCGTGCTTGCCGCGACCCGTAGCTTCACCGAAACCGCCCGCCGGCTGGGTGTTTCCAAGGCATCGGCCAGCATGCGCATCAGCGAGCTGGAGCGCAGCGCCGGGGTTTTGCTGGTGCGCCGCACGACGCGCTCGGTCGGACTGACGGAGGCCGGGCAGCAGTTGGTCAATGACATGCAGCCGGCGTTCCGGCGCATCAGCGAAAGCTACAGTGCGGCCTGCGACCTGGCGGGCACGCCGCGCGGGCTGATCCGGCTGACGGCGCCGGTCGCGCTGGGGCGCCAGCATCTGGCGCCGTGCATGGCCGCGTTCTTGCAGCAATTCCCCGACATTCACATCGAGCTGGAGCTGACCGACCGCTTCATCAACCTGGCCAACGAGGGTTTTGACCTGGCCATCCGGCACACCAACGCGCCGCCCGAAACCCATGTGGCCTGGGTGCTGTGCGAAACCCGTTCGCAGCTGGTGGCCAGCCCGCAGTACCTGGCGCGGCGCGGCACGCCTGCGCATCCGTCCGAGCTGACCGCGCACGACTGCCTGCTCTACCTGCGCGACAGCCACGCCGGCAGCTGGACCTTTGCGCGTCCGGCCGGGCTGCCCGGCAAGCGCAAACCGGGCGATGGCGCCGTCGAGCGCGTGGGCGTGCATGTCGCCGGCTCGCTCAAGGCCAACAACAGCGAGGTGCTGCGCGAGGCCCTGCTGGCCGGCCTGGGCATCGGCCTGCTGCCTGATTTCAGCATGCCGCCTGCACCTGATGGCAACGGACCTGCGCCGCTGGTCCAGGTCTTGCCCGACTGGCAGGTCCAGGGTTTTTTCGGCGAGCGCATTTATGCCCTGCGGCCGTGGTCGGCGCAGGTGCCCAAGGCGGTCCAGTGCCTGGTCGAGCATTTGCGCCAGAGTTTTTCCCACGGTTTTCCGGCTGGGCTGAAAAAGCTGTCGGCGCAATAAGTCTGCTGTCAAAAATGCCCCGGATAATCTCGCGCATGAATACACGATGGAAACCCAATGTCACGGTGGCGGCCGTCATTGAACGGGATTTCGACGGCGTCCAGAAGTTTTTGCTGGTCGAGGAAGAAACCCGCGACGGCTTGAGGTTCAACAACCCGGCGGGCCATCTGGACCCCGGCG
The DNA here is from genome assembly GCF_000015505.1 of Polaromonas naphthalenivorans CJ2. Taxonomy (GTDB): domain Bacteria; phylum Pseudomonadota; class Gammaproteobacteria; order Burkholderiales; family Burkholderiaceae_C; genus Polaromonas; species Polaromonas naphthalenivorans. The sequence continues at coordinate 4,055,981 of NC_008781.1, forward strand.
AAAGTCCGCTGCAGGCCTGCGTGCGCGAGACGCTGGAAGAAACCGCCTTTCATTTCACGCCGACCGCGCTGGTGGGCGTTTACCTGTCGCGCTTTGAACGCACCCAGGCTGGACATGACGAGCCGCTGGACATCACCTACCTGCGCTTTACCTTTTGCGGCGAACTGGGTGCGCATGTGGCCGGCCAGCCGCTGGACAAGGGCATCGTGCGCGCCCTGTGGCTGACCGTCGATGAAATCAGGGCCAGCGCGCCCATGCACCGCAGCCCGCTGCTGCTGACCAGCCTGGAAGACTACCTGGCCGGGCAGCGTTTTCCGCTCGACGTGATCACCACGGACCCTTCCATTTTGCTACGAAAATAATAGCTTGTAGCGCTTACGGGACAAGCGCAAACGGCATATTTCATCATATTTTCATGGCCAGGGCTGCTTGAAGGACCGCTCCAGCAAGCCCGGCGACAGGCCTTGAGCGCCAGCGTCAAGCATGGCCGGCGTCCAGCCCAGACCCTGCCAGCGCCTGGCCAACACATGAAGCGCATCGCCCCCGTGCCTGTGCCCTGATTGCTGCAAGCAACGCATCAATACCGTCAAAAGATGCAATTTACAACGGGGGCTCCTTTGCCAAGAATACCCGTCATCAAAGCCTGTGCAAGCGCGACCCACGCGGCCATGCAACAGGCAGCCCCTTCACATGAAGCGACGGCGGGAGCACCAGCAACCCGCGACGCACAGGAAACCCGATGCTGACACTGATCACCGCTTGCTGCCGGCCCGAAGGCACGCCATGCTGAACCGAAAAATACCCTGCGTGCTGATGCGCGCCGGCACCTCGCGCGGCCCGTTTTTTTTGCGCGAATGGCTGCCCGAGGGCGATGAGGCCCGCGACCAGGCCTTGATTGGCGCCATCGGCGCTTCAGACCCGCTGCAGCTCGATGGCCTGGGCGGCGGCAGCACGCTCAACAGCAAGGTGGCCATCGTGTCGCGCTCCAGCCAGCCCGGCTGCGACCTGGACTACCTGTTTGCCCAGGTCGGCGTCGGCCACCAGTCGGTGGACACCCGGCCCAACTGCGGCAACATGCTGTCCGGCGTCGCGCCGTTTGCGATTGAGCAAGGCCTGATTCCGGCGCAGGACGGCCACACCACGGCACGGATTTACAACGTCAACACCGGCGCGCGCATCGACGTGACCGTCTGCACGCCCGGCGGCCGCGTCACCTACGAAGGCGATGCCCGGATTGACGGCGTGGCCGGCACCGCCGCGCCGATTCTGCTGAACTTCCTCGATGCCTGGGGCGCCATCACCGGCCAGCTGTTCCCGACCGGGCAGCGCATTGACGTGATCGACGGGTTGGAACTTACCTGCATCGACGCGGCCATGCCGCTGATGATCCTGCGCGCCAGCGACCTGGGCCTGACGGGCCGCGAGCGGCCGGCAGAACTCGATGCCGACACGGCGCTCCTGGCGCGCATCGAAGCGCTGCGCCTGGTGGCCGGCGCCCGCATGGGCCTGGGCGATGTATCGGGCAGCGTGATTCCGAAGCCGGTGCTGGTCAGTGCCGGCGACGGCCCGCTGAGCATCACCTCGCGCTACTTCACGCCCAGGCGCTGCCATGCGTCGCATGCCGTGACCGGCGCCATCGGCGTGGCGACCGCCTTTGCCCTGCCCGGCACGGTGGCCAGCGGCATGGCCAGGACGGCGGGAAAACACCCGCTGACGGTGCTGCACCCGGCCGGGCAGATTGACATTGAAGTCGAGCTGCAAGGCGAAGGCCAGGACGCCACGATTGAGCGCGCCGCACTGGTGCGCACCGCCCGCAAGATCATGCAGGGCGAGTTGCACCTGCCCGGCTATGTGTTTCCCCGATCCAGCCCCGATCTGGCAGCGAGCCTTGATGCGGCACTGCCCTTCCCCGGCAAGGACATCCAGATCATCGTGCCGACCAGCGCCGGTGGCGGCAACGACACCATGGCGCGCACGCTGACGCGCAAGCTCGGTCCGGTGCTGGGCCAGTCGGTGACGGTGGACAACCGCGCCGGGGCCAACGGCAGCATTGCCAGCGAATACGTGGCCGCCGCCCAGCCTGACGGCCATACCCTGATGTTTGGCTACATCGCCACCCACGGCATCAACCCGGCCTTGCAGGCGCTGCGCTACGACCCTGTGGCCGATTTTGCGCCGATCGGCCTGGTCGGCCACTCGCCGACGCTGCTGGTGGTTCACGCCGACCTTCCGGTGCACAGCGTGGCGGAGTTGGTCAAACTGATCCGGTCCCAGCCGGGGCGCTTCAGTTACGCCTCGGCCGGCGAAGGCACGGCGCCGCACCTGGCGGCCGAACTGTTCAGGCTGCGCACCGGCATCACGCTGCCCGGCCTGGCCCATGCCGGGGCGGCACCGGCCATTGCCGACACCGCGCGCGGCAACGCCCAGCTGATGTTCCCCAGCCTCTTTACCGCCCAGCCCTATTTGCGCAGCGGCAAGCTGCGGGCGCTGGCGGTGGCCGGGCCGGCGCGCCTGGCCAGCCTGCCCGATCTGCCCACGCTGGCCGAGGCGGGCGTGGCCGGCATCGAGCTGACGCAGTGGTACGCCTTGTTCGCGCCGGCCAGGACGCCGGCGCCGGTGGTGGCGCAACTCAACAGCGCGCTCAACACCGTGCTGCAAGACCCTGAAATCATCGCCCGCTTCGATGCCGACGGCGCCCAGGTGCAGACCAGCACGCCCGAGGAGTTGCACCGCCTGCTGCTCGCCGAGCGGCTGAAGTGGCGGCAGGTGGTGCAGCAGACGGGCCTGCGTATGGAGCCGCAGGCGGCCGAGTAGCACGCCCCGAGAATTCAGGCCGGGTCGCCAGCGGCGGGCTTGCGGGTCTTCAATGCCGTGCGCAGATGCTGGTGAAACATCTCGGCCGCCGGCCGGAGCTTGACGCCATGGCGCCTCAAGAGACCCACCCTGCGCACGGTTTGCGGCTGGCGCAGGGGCAGGCCCACCAGCGTGGCGTGCGTGGTGGACAGCGCCATGCGCGGCACGGCCGCCAGGCCCAGGCCCGCCTCCACCATGCCCAGCAGCGTTGCGACGTGGCTCACTTCGAACGCAAAGCTCGGGTTCAGGCCGGCCTTGGTCAGCGAATCGTCCAGCAGCTGGCGGTTGCCGCTGCTTCGCGCCACGGCAATCAGGCTTTCCTTCTCCACATCCGCCCAGTTCACCGTCTTGCGTTTGGCGAGCGGGTGTGTGCGCGGCATGGCCAGCACAAACGGATCATCGTGGATGGACTCGAAGGCAATCTCGGGCGTCAGGGTGTTCATGAAGCCGATGCCAAAGTCAGCATCGCCCGACAGCACGCTTTGCAGCACCTGGTTCATCGACTCATCGACCACCCGCACGCGGATGCCGGGGTAGTTCCGGGAAAAGCTGCTGATCACACTCGGTAAAAAGTACAGGGCGGCCGACGGCACGCAGGCCACCGTCACGCGCCCGCCCCGGTGGGTGGCGATGTCGGCAATGCCCAGCATGGCCGACTCCAGGTCGTCCAGCGCGGTGCGCGCGCGCTCCAGGAACACCCGGCCCAGCGGCGTGAGTTCAACCTCGCGCGTGGTGCGGTTGAACAGGCGCGCGCCCAGGATGGTTTCCAGTTTGTCGATGCGCCGGCTCAGCGCCGGGGCCGACAGGTTGATGTGCTCGGCCGCCGCGCGAAAGCTGCCGCGCTCGGCCACGGCCACAAAACCCTGCAGTTGCTGCAAATCAAAATTAATGCGTGCCATGCAGCAATCGTAGCAAAAGTTGCACTTCACAGCCGATAACAATGGCGGGATGATTGCGTCCAAAGCAAGGGTCAGCCTGTTGATCCCAAGCCAAACCGAAGGAGACTTTCAGATGCCGCATTCACTCACCGCCCCGCACTTTTCATTGAAGCCTTCCACTCACTCCAGGGTCGTCAAGCCCTGGCTGGCCGGGCTTTCCATGGCGCTTCTGAGCGCCGCTTCCGGCCAGGCGCTGGCGCAGGACTGGCCCACCAAAAACATCACCATCGTGGTGCCCACGGCCGCCGGCGGCGCCAATGACGCCATGGCGCGCATCATTGGACAGGGCCTGAGCGCACGCCTCGGGAAAGGGGTCATTGTTGAAAACAAGGCTGGTGCCAACGGCGCGATTGCCAGCGAGTATGTGGCCCGCGCGGCGCCCGACGGCTACACCATCATGTTCGGCTACATCGCCACCCACGGCATCAACCCGGCGCTGCAAAAGCTCAAATACGACCCGGTCACCGATTTCGAGCCCATCGGCATGGTGGCGGCCTCGCCGACCGTGCTGGTCGTGAACAACGCCGTAGCCGCCAAAAACGTCAAGGAACTGGTGCAAGTGATCAAGGCCAAGCCCGGCACCTTCAATTACGCCTCTGCCGGCAACGGCACCGCACCGCACATCGCTGGCGAACTGTTCAAATTATCTGCCGGCGTGGATGTGCTGAGCGTTCCCTACAAAGGCTCGGCCCCGGCCGTGGTGGACACCATTGCCGGCAACACGCAGTTGATGTTCCCCAGCCTGTTCACCGCCTACCCCCATGTCAAGGAAGGCCGGCTCAGGGCGCTGGGCATTGCCGGCGAGAAACGCTCGCTCCTGTTGCCCGATGTTCCCACGCTGGCCGAGCAGGGCGTTGCCAACGTCAACATGTCGCAGTGGTACGCCATGTTCGCGCCCGCCAGGACGCCCAAGGCCGTGGTTGAGCGGATCAACCGCGAAATGAACAGCGTGCTGGCCGACAAGGCCGTGCAGAAAAAAATCCAGGATCAGGGCGCGGAAGTTGAAACCGGCACCCCCGAACAACTCAAGACCCTGGTGCAAAAAGAAGCGGTCCGCTGGAAAAGCGTCATAGCGGCTGCAAAGATCAAGGCTGAATAAACAGCACAACCCCTGAAAGCATTGCCATGAACCTGCAAGACTGGACCGGCCGCAGCGAGACGGTAGAAGACATTGCCACGGCCACGCCGTATGCCGCCTTGAGCGCCACGCTCGACTGGCCGGCCACGCCGGGCCAGGAGCGCCCCGCTCCCGGCACGCCGCTGCCCAGCCTGTGGCACTGGCTGTACTTTTTGCCGATCCACCGGCAGTCCGACATCGGGCCGGACGGCCACGCCCGGCGCGGCGGATTCATGCCGCCGGTGCCGCTGCCGCGCCGCATGTGGGCGGGCAGCGACTTCAGCTTCCACGAGCCGCTGCGCATCGGCGACACGCTGAGCCGGACCTCGACGATTGCCGAGGTGAAGGAAAAATCGGGCCGCACCGGCAGCCTGATTTTTGTGAAAGTGCGGCACGAAATCCGCCGCAACGGCAGCCCGGACGTGGCGCTGACCGAGCACCACAACATCGTTTACCGCGCCGCGCCCCAGCCCGGCGACGTGAGCCCGCCGCCGCAGGCCGCGCCCGAGGCATCGGCCTGGGAGCGGCGCATCATTCCCGACGACGTGCTGCTGTTTCGCTACTCGGCGCTGACCTTCAACGGTCACCGCATCCACTACGACCGCAAGTACGTCACCGAAGTCGAAGGCTATCCGGGCCTGATCGTTCACGGCCCGCTGATTGCCACGCTGCTGATGGACCTGCTGCGCCGCCAGCAGCCTGATGCAAAAGTGCTTCGCTTCGAGTTCAAGGCGGTGCGGCCGACCTTTGACATCCACCCTTTTTCCGTCCACGGCCAGCCTTCGCCCGACGGCAAGACCGTGCATCTGTGGGGCCGCGACCATGAAGGCTGGCTGACGATGGACGCCACCGCAACGCTCGCCTGATTCCTGACCAGGACCACTTTTATGCAACCCCTGAAAAACATCACCATCGTCACGCTGGAGCATGCGATTGCCGCGCCCTTCGCCACGCGCCAGCTGGCCGACCTGGGCGCCCGCGTCATCAAGATAGAGCGCCCCGGCGTGGGCGACTTTGCACGCGGCTATGACGAGCGCGTGCGCGGCCTGGCCTCGCATTTCGTCTGGACCAACCGCTCCAAGGAAAGCCTCACGCTCGACGTGAAGCATGAAGAAGCGCAGAAAATCCTGATGCGGCTGATTCTGGAAGAAGCCGACGTGGTGGTGCAAAACCTCGCGCCCGGCGCGGCGGCGCGGCTGGGTTTGTCGTATGAGGCGCTGTCAGCGCTCAAGCCCGGCATCATCGTCTGCGACATTTCCGGCTACGGCAGCGACGGCCCCTACCGCGACAAAAAGGCCTATGACCTCTTGATCCAGAGCGAAGCGGGCTTTGTCTCGGTCACTGGAACGCCCGAGACACCGTCCAAGGCCGGGCCGTCGATTGCCGACATTGCCGCCGGCATGTACGCCTACACCAACATCCTGGCCGCGCTGATGCACCGCCAGCAAACCGGCGAGGGCCAGCGCATCGACGTGTCGATGCTCGAATCGCTGACCGAATGGATGAGCTACCCGCTGTACTACGCCTTCGAGGGCGCAGCGCCGCCGCCGCGCACCGGCGCCAGCCACGCCACGATCTACCCCTATGGCCCCTTCCCCGCCGGCGATGGAAAAACCGTGATGCTGGGCCTGCAGAACGAGCGCGAATGGAAAATCTTTTGCGAAAAACTGCTGCTGCAGCCCGAGCTGGCCACCGACGAACGCTTTTCAGGCAATGCAAAACGCAGCGCGGCGCGAGCCGAGTTGTCGGCATTGATTGTTGAAGCGTTCTCAGGCTTTACCGCCGAACAGGTATCAAGCAGGCTGGAGCAGGCCGGCATCGCCAACGCCCAGGTCAACAGCATGGCCGAGGTGTGGGCGCATCCGCAGTTCAAGGCGCGCGACCGCTGGCGCGAGGTGGACACGGCTGCGGGCCGGGTTCCCGCGCTGCTGCCGCCCGGCTCGTGGCAGCATGGCGCGCCGCGCATGGACGCCGTGCCCGCGCTGGGCCAGCACACCGAGGCGATTCTGGGCCGCCAAGGCTACAGCGCAGAGCGCATTGGCGAACTGCGCGCTGAAGGGGTGATCTGAGCATGTCCGACGACCTACCGCAGACCTACCTGTTCGTGCCCGGCAACCGCCCCGAGCGCTTTGCCAAGGCGCTGGCCTCGGGCGCCGACCGCATCATCCTGGACCTGGAAGACGCCGTGGCGCCTGGCGACAAGGCTGCAGCACGCGCCGCGATTGCCGAATGGATGGCCAGCGCCGGCCAAGCACAAGGCAAGGTGCTGATCCGCATCAACGACGCCGCCACGCCCTGGCACGCCGACGACCTGGCGCTGGCGGGCAGCGTGCAGGCGCTGTGCGTCATGCTGCCCAAATGCGAGGCCGCCGCCCAGATTTCGGAAGTGCTGGCCCAACTGGCCGCCAACGCGACCGTGCTGCCGCTGATCGAGACCGCACGCGGCATGCTGGCCCTGCCGGGCATCGCTAGCGCGCCCGGCGTGGCCCGGCTGGCCTTCGGCGCGCTCGACTACATGGCCGACCTGGACATTCCGGCGGACAGCCTGGCGCTCGATGTTGCGGCGTCGCAGATCGCCGTCGCCTCGCGCGCAGCCGGCCTGGCGTCGCCGCTGGCAGGCGTCACGCCCGCGCTGGATGCCGCCCAAGTGACCGACGACATGCGGCATGCGCGCAGCCTGGGCTTCGGCGCCAAGATGTGCATTCACCCCGCGCAGGTCGCCGCCGTGCGCGCCGCGCTGGCGCCCAGCGCCGAAGAGCTGGCGTGGGCGCATCGCGTGCTGCAGGCCTGCCAAGCCTCGGGCGCCGGCGCTTTCCAGCTCGACGGAAAAATGGTGGACCGGCCGGTGGTCCTGAAAGCCCAGCGCATCGCGGCACAAGCCGCCCGCACTGGCTCACCCCTCCTCCCCTAAACATAAACCCCACAGGAGAACTCCATGTCAGCAACCATCATCGACTCCAGAATCTTCGGCGACATGTTCAGCGACGCCGCCATGCGCCAGGTCTGGTCGGACGAAAACCGCACCGCCAAGTACCTCGACATCGAGCGCGCGCTGGCCAAGGTGCAGGGCGAGCTGGGCCTGATTCCGAAGGAAGCCGCCGACGAGATCGTCAGGAACTGCAACATCGAGCAGATCGACTGGGCCAGGCTCAAGGCCAAGACCGAGCAGATCGGCTACCCCATCATTGCCGTGGTCAACCAGATCAATGCCGCCTGCCGTGACAAGCTGGGCGAATACTGCCACTGGGGCGCAACCACGCAGGACATCACCGACACCGCCGCCGTGCTGCAGATCAGGGAAAGCCTGGCGCTGGTGGAAGCCGACCTGAAGGACATCTCCGACTCGCTGGCCAAGCTGGCGCTTGAGCATCGCGACACGCCGGTCATCGGCCGCAGCAACCTGCAGCAGGCCACGCCCATCACCTTCGGCTACAAGATGGCCAGCATCCTGGCCGGCATCGAGCGCCACCGCGAGCGGCTGGAACAACTCAAACCGCGCGTGCTGGTGGGCGAATTCGGCGGCGCGTCGGGCACGCTGTCGTCGCTGGAAACCGGCGCGATGGAAACCCAGGCCGGGCTGATGAATGAACTCGGCCTGGGCCAGCCGCTGATCTCGTGGCACACCGTGCGCGACAACTTTGCCGAGGTCGGCGCATTTCTGGGCATCGTCGGCGGCTCGCTGGGCAAGATCGCCATGGACGTGAAGCTGATGATGCAGACCGAGGTTGCCGAGGTGTTCGAGCCCTATGCGCCGGGGCGCGGCTCGTCATCGACCATGCCGCAAAAGCGCAACCCGATTTCATGCCTTTATATCCACGCCAACATCTCGGTGGTGCGCCAGCTGGCCGCCTCGCTGATGGACGCGATGGTCGCCGACCACGAACGCTCCACCGGCCCGTGGGAAATCGAATGGGTCGCCATGCCGGAAATCTTCTGCCTGATATCGGGCGCGCTCAAGCAGACCAAGTTCATCCTGAGCGGGCTGGAAGTCGATGCCGCGCAGATGCGCCGCAACATCGACATGACGCACGGGCTGGTGATGTCCGAGGCCGTGATGATGGGGCTGGGGCCTTTCATCGGCCGCGAATACGCGCACGACCTGGTGTATGACATCTGCCGCGCCGCGCTTGAGCAAAAACGCCCGCTGATCGACCTGCTGGCCGAGCACCCGGAAATCAACCGGCACGTCACGCGCGAACAACTCGCCTCCTTTTGCGACCCGATGAACAACCTGGGCCAGGCCGGCGTGATGGTGGACCGGGTATTGGCGGCGCGCAAAGCCTGAACTCAAGAATTTTTAACCCTCTCAGAAAAAGAAAGAGACAAACCCATGAAGACTCACTCCACCGGCTGCCGCGCCCCGCTGCTTGGCCTGTCATTGCTGGCATTGGCCTGCGCAGGCCACGCCCAAAGCAGCGTCACCCTCTACGGCGTGGCCGATGCCGGCGTGCGCCACGGCAGCGGGCTGACCGCTGCCTACGGCGGATCGGCAGACTCCAGCAACGCCGTGAACAGCGGCATCAACACCACCAGCCGGTTCGGCTTTCGCGGTTCGGAAGACCTGGGCGGCGGCCTGAAGGCTATTTTCAACCTCGAATCGGGTGTCAACCTCGACACCGGCGCTTCGGCCAGCGCCACCAAGCTGTTCGACCGCGCGGCCAACGTGGGCCTGCAAGCCAGTTGGGGAAGCGTCACGCTGGGCCGCCAGACCACGGTGCTCGCCGACGTGGTGAGCGCCACCGATCCGCTGGGCAGCCGGTTCGCCAGCTTCAACCCCAACGTGGGCATTGCCGCGCTGAGTGCGCACCGGCTTGGTGCCGAGTTCGGCCCCGCAGGCTCCACCACTGGCGCTTACCGGCTGGACAACTCGGTCAAGTACGTGGGCCGCTTCAGCGATTTCAGCGTGCGGGCCATGCATGCATTTGGCGAGCAGGCCGGCAACTCGTCGAACCTCTCGTCTTCGGGCGTGGGCGCGGGCTACCAGTCGGGCGGCTACACCGCCGCGCTGTCGTATGCGCAGTTCAGGAATGCGGCCGGCTTGAGTCTCAAGGGTTATCTGGGCGGCGCCAGCGCCATGATTGGCAGCAACAAGCTTGCGCTGACCTATGGCAGCCATGAGGCCGAAACCTCCGCCACCGCCAAGACGCGCAACCGCACGCTGGGCCTGGGCGGCACCGTGCCGCTGGGCGCGAGCGTGGACCTGATCCTGGCGCATTACCAGGTCAAGCGCACACGCACGGCGGCCGTGGACGACGGCTTCAACCGCAGCGTGGCTTTCCTGGAGTACAAGTTTTCGAAACGCACTCGCGCCTATGCCGAACTGGACCACACCCGCTGGAAAAACGGCTACCAGGGCGCGGCCTTCAAGAGCAGCGCTTCCGGTGTTTCGGCAGGCGTCGTGCACAGCTTTTAAGCGCCACGGCCAGCCCGGCGCAAGGCGTCATTCAGCCGAGATTTTCCGCTCGCGAACCACCTTGCCCCAGGTCGCGGACTCGCTGGCCATGTAGCGGGCCAGCTCATCGCGCGTGCCGGGCTGCGGGCTCAAGCCGTGCTTGAGCAGCTGCTCGCGCACATCGGGCGCATTCAGCACCTTCACCAGTTCCAGGTTCCAGCGGTCCAGCAGGGGCTTGGGCGTCTTGCTGGAGGCGACGAAGGCATACCAGTTGGTGGCATTGAAGCCCGGGTAGCCGGATTCGGCAATCGTCGGCACATTGGGCATGAAGGCCGGACGGCTCAGGCCAGTGGTGGCCAGCGGGATCAGCTTGCCCGAGTCGATGTGCGGGCCGGCGGTGGCGGGGGTGGAATAGTAGGACGCGATCCGCCCGCCCAGCAGATCCTGCAATGCAGGCGCCCCGCCCTTGTAGGGAATGTGAACCGTCTCGATGCCGGCCCGCGCGTTGAACAGTTCCCCGGCCAGGTGCGAGGCCGACCCGGCGCCGCTGGACGCGAAATCCAGGCCGCCGGGTTTCTTTTTGGCCAGCGCCACAAACTCGGCCAAGGTCTTGACACCGACGCCCGCATGCACCACCAGCACATTGGGAAAGTTCACGCCCATGGTGATGGGCGCCAGGTCGCGCACCGGGTCGTAGCCGAGCTTCATCATGTGCGGCGAAATCGCCAGCGGCCCGACCGAGCCGAACAGCAGCGTCGCGCCATCGCCCGGTGCGTTGGCGACGAACTGGTGGGCAATGTTGCCGCCCGCGCCCGGCTTGTTGTCCACGATCACCGTCTGGCCGATGTTCTCGCCCAGTTTTTTGGCGATCAGGCGTGCGGCGGCGTCGGCAGCGCCGCCGGCCGCAAAGCCGACGACCAGGTTCACCGGCTTTTTGGGCGGAAAGTCCTGCGCCTGCGCAGGCAGGGTGAATGCAGGCCACAGGGCCAGCGCGGCGAAGGCTTGAAGCAGTGGGCGTTTTCTCATCGTGTTCTCCGTTTTTTGCAGGTAAAAATTCAGTCGGCACCCAGCCCGACGGGATTGGGCTGGCGTTTTTCGACCGCATGGCGCAAGAGCGAGGCGGTGCGGAAAATGCCGTGGGCAAACTTGCCGTAAGGCAGCGTGGCAAACAGCGCCATCACCACGCCCAGATGGACGGCCAGCAAGGCCGCCAGGGCCGGCGTTCCGCGCGCCAGCCACAGGGCGAGGCCGCTCAAGCTGGTGAAGAACAGCAGCGCGATGAAGCCGAGGTCCATCGGCTTTTGGGCCGCGTCGCCGTGCTGCGGGTGCCGCCTGAGGTTCAGCCTGAACAGCCCCGCCGTGCCCAGCAGCAGGCTCACACCACCGACTGCGCCCAGCAGCTTGGGCAGGCTGGGCAGGTCGTAGGGCGCTGACCAGCCGAAGGCGTAGTGGTACACCGTGGCCAGGCTGGTGGCGGCAAAGCACAGCATGAAGCCGTAAAAGGTCAGGTGATGGGCGCGCCGCCGCGACAGCGTGTAGGCATCGTCTTCGTTATGACAGCCGTCGCCATGGCCGCCGTCCAGGTACTTCAGCCGGAGCACGTCGCCGGTCGCCTCGGCGGCTGCAGGCGAGGTGACCGGCAGGCCCGAGGTCGCGGGCGTCACATCGCGCCAAAAGCGCCGCACGCCCAGGCCAAGCGCCAGCACGGCCCACAGGAACACCGGCGCAAACATGCCCACCAGCAGGTTGTGCGGGAACAGCCTATAGAAGTTGCCGCGCAGGTCGCCGCCCCACAGCGTGCCGTTGAGCGCCAGCGCCAGCAGCAGGAACAGCGCCAGTCCGGCGGCGAGCGCCAGCGACAGCGTGAGGCCGTTGCGCTGGTAGAGCCGGCCCAGCGCCGGAGGCCAGGCGTAGTCCACATAGGTCTGGCCCCGTACCTGGGCCATGGCCTGCGGCACATTGACGGCGAACTCATGCGGCGGCGCGTACTGGCAGGCGTGCAGGCAGGCGCCGCAGTTGTGGCACAGGTTGGCCAGGAAATGGATGTCAGCCTTGCCGAACTCCAGCCGGCGCGTCATGGCCGGAAACACCGCGCAAAAGCCTTCGCAGTAGCGGCAGGCATTGCAGATCTGCATCTGCCGCGCGACTTCGGCTTCAGGCGCGCTGAGCACCAGGCCAGCCCCCATGTTCCCATTGGCCAACGCCACGGCGTCGCGCGCCAGGGCTTCAAGCTGCTGCATGATGTACTCCTGATTTCATAGCTGCCTGCGCAGACTGGACGCCCGCAATACGGCCAAAAGCCGTTCCAATCGACATGCCGACGCCGGCGGTGTAGCCCTGGCCCAGCACATTGCCGGCCATCATTTCCCCGGCCACGAACAGGTTGGCGCTGGGCACGCCGCCAAACGACACGGCAGCGGTTTCACCGGTTTTCAGGCCCAGGTAGGTGAAGGTCACGCCGGGCTTGAGGGCGTAGCCGTGGAACGGTCCCTTGTCCACCGGCCGCGCCCAGTGCGTCTTGGCCGGGCTCAGCTGCTCGGTGTGGCAGTCGTCGAGCAGCGTGTGATCAAAAGTGCCGACCCGGCAGGCGGCGTTGTAGCCGTTCATCGTCTGCATGAAGGCAGGCACGTCCAGGCCGAGCTTTTGCGCCAGTTCCGGCAGGGTGTCGGCCCGGGTGCCGGGAAACACCGGCGGCATGAAGCGGCCTGCGGCCTTGGCGTCAATCACCGAATAGGCCACCTGCCCCGGCTGCTGCGCCACCAGCCGGCCCCAGATGGCATAGCGCTTGGGCCAGAAATCCTCGCCCTCGTCATAGAAGCGGCGGCCCTCGCGGTTCACCACCACGCCCAGCGACACGCAGTCGATGCGCGTGCAGATGCCGCCGTCGTACAGCGGCGCGCGGGCGTCAATCGCCACCATGTGGGCCTGCGTCGGGTCGCCGATGGTGTCGGCCCCAGCCTTCAGCAACTGCCTGAGCAGCACGCCCTGGTTGAAGCGCGTGCCGCGAATCGCGAAGTTGTCCGACGGCCATTCGCCGCGCGCGTTCTGGCCCCAGGCTTCGCGCAGCCATTCGCGGTTGGACTCGAAGCCGCCGGCTGCCAGCACGCAGGCTTTGGCCGTGATGCGCTCGCTGCCCACGAAGGCCGCCACGAAGCGGCCGTCCCGCAGTTCGAGCCTGTCCACCGGCGCGCTGTAGCGAACCTGCACGCCGAGCTTTTCGGCGCTGCGGTAGTAGGCGTTGACCAGCGCCTTGCCGCCGCCCATGAAAAAGGCGTTGGTGCGGCTCAGGTGCAGCGTGCCCGACAGCGACGGCTGGAAATGCACGCCGTGGCGGCGCATCCAGTCGCGGCAGTGGCTCGACGCGCGGATCGTGAGGCGCGCCAGCGCTTCGTCGGTCTGCCCGCCCGTGACCTTGAGCAGGTCCTGCCAGAATTCTTCTTCCGGGTAGGCGCCGGTCAGCACGTCCTGCGGCGCGTCGTGCATGCAGCGCAGGTTGCGCGTGTGCGCCGAGTTGCCGCCGCGCCATTCGCGCGGCGCCGCTTCGAGCAGCAGCACGCTGGCGCCGGCCTCGCGCGCCATCAGCGCCGCGCATAAAGCCGCATTGCCGCCCCCAATCACCAGTACATCGACCGTCATAGCCACCTCTGCTTTTGCCAGGAAAGGTGCCAACTTTAGGGGTCGCAGGCGCTGTTGCTCAGCCCCGGATCACGATGGGGGCATCACGAATCGTGATGGATCAGCCGTGCGCCTTGCCATGCGCCCGAGCGGACCAGAGTGCGTGCACAGTCGGCCAGCACCACCCGCGTGGCCAGCGCGGCGGGCGACAGCTCGTCGTCCGACAGACTGCACAAGGCGTTGCTGCGGCGCACCTGGGCATCGGCAATTTCGCTCCACTGCAGGCGCAGCGCAGCGTCCTGCACCCGGCCCAGCGCGGCCCAGGGCTGCACCGTGCAGCCCAGTCCGGCGCAGACCGCATCCATCAGCATGGTCAGCGAGTCCACTTCGGCCACCAGTTGGGGCTTGATGCCGGCCTGGGCAAACGCGGCATCGAGCGTGCTGCGCAGGCCGTGCGCGCCCGTCGGCAAAATCAGCGGCACGCCTTCGAGCTGCGCCATGCTGGTTGAAGCGGGAGCCTCGCCCGTGGATCGCGGGCGCATCAGGTACAGCTTTTCCTCCAGCAGCGGCATCACGCTCCAGCGCCGGGCCGCGCCGGTGTCGAACAGCACCGCCAGGTCCAGTTGCCGCGCATTGAGCATGCCGGTCAGATGGCCCGACATGCTTTCGACCAGGTGCAGGCGCACATCGGGATAGCGCTCGCGCATGGCCCGCATCAGCGGCACGCCCAGCACCACGGCGGTGGTCGAGGCCAGCCCGACGCTCACCGTGCCGCTCAGGCGCGACTGCTGGGCGGCGCGCACGGCCTGCTCGGCGTGGCGCAGGGTCAGCTGCGCTTCCCGGAAAAATGCCAGCCCGGCCTCGGTCGGCACCACGCCCTTGCTGCTGCGCTGCAGCAGGCGCGTGGACAGCTCGCCTTCGAGCCGGCTGATTTGCTGGCTCAGCGCCGACTGCACCAGGTCCAGGTCCAGCGCGGCGCGGCTCATGCTGCCAAGCTCGACGATGCGAACGAAATACCGGAGTTGCCGAAGTTCCATGGGGGCGGGTCAAAAACGCAAGCGGGTCATCGCGGGATAATCGCACACCTATGGACAAGCAACACAGCAAGCAACGGATCGTGGTGGGTTTGAGCGGCGGCGTCGATTCAGCGGTGACCGCGTACCTGCTCAAGCAACAGGGCCACGAGGTCATCGGCATCTTCATGAAGAACTGGGAAGACGACGACGACAGCGAATTCTGCTCGTCCAACATCGACTTCGTTGACGCGGCCGCCGTCGCCGACGTGATCGGCATCGAGATCGAGCATGTCAACTTTGCCGCCAACTACAAGGACCGGGTGTTCGCCGAGTTCCTGCGTGAATACCAGGCCGGCCGCACGCCCAACCCAGACATTTTGTGCAACGCCGAGATCAAGTTCAAGGCCTTCCTGGACCACGCGATGCGGCTGGGCGCCGAAAAAATCGCCACCGGCCACTACGCCAGAGTGCGCCAGAACGAAGCCACCGGCCTGCACGAACTACTCAAGGGCCTGGACCCGTCCAAGGACCAGAGCTACTTTTTGCACCGGCTGAACCAGGCGCAACTCTCGAAAACGCTGTTCCCGGTCGGCGAGCTGCACAAGACCGAGGTGCGCCGCATCGCGGACGAGATCGGCCTGCCGAACGCCAGGAAAAAGGACTCGACCGGCATCTGTTTCATCGGCGAGCGGCCGTTCCGCGATTTCTTGAACCGCTACATCGCCAAGGCGCCGGGCCCGGTCAAAAACGACCAGGGTCGCATCCTGGGCGAACACGTCGGCCTGAGCTTCTACACGCTGGGCCAGCGCCAGGGGCTGGGCATTGGCGGGGTGAAAGCCCGGGGCGCCGACCTGAAGGCGGCGCAGGCGCGCGGCCAGCGCGGCGTGGGCGAGCATGAGCCGTGGTTTGTCGCGCGCAAGGACATGGACAGCAACACCTTGTGGGTGGTGCAGGGCCACGATCATCCGTGGCTGCAATCGACGCTGCTCAATGCGCAGGATTGCAGCTGGGTGGCGGGCAGCGCGCCGGCCCTGGGCGCAATGGCCGCCAAGACGCGCTACCGCCAGGCCGATGCCGCCTGCGAACTGGTCAGCGCCACGGCCGGCGGCTGCGAACTGGCGTTTCTAGATGCCCAGTGGGCGGTGACGCCGGGCCAGTCGGCCGTGCTCTACCAGGGCGAGGTTTGCCTGGGCGGCGGCGTGATTGCTTCGAGCAATGTGCAGAACCTGCCCGGCGGCAAGCCAGCGGTGGCCTGAAAACGACCCGTTTTTAGATAAAAAATGCCGTTTGCGCATACAGCATCTGCCTAACCAGCTATTAAAAAAATAGCAAAACCATCAACTCAAAGCGCCGACTCGACATAGGTGTAGAGGTAATTGGAGCCGCCGTTGACATTGCCCAGCACGCGCGACGAGCCAAAAATGCCCGAGCGGTGCGACACGCCCACACCGATAAAGGTGTCCTTCAGCACCCGCGACCCCAGCAGGTCGCCCAGGCTGACGTCAATCGTCGGGTCCAGGTAGTTGAGCAGGCGCGAAGCCGGCTTGCCGCTGGCCGCCTGGCTGCTGGCCTCGATGTAGGGCGCCCGCTGGGCCAGGGAAACGCCCACGCCCATGCCAAGCCGCGTCTTGACCCGGTCGCTCCACGGAAAGCCGGAGTAAAACGCCTTCATGAACAGGTCGAGCTGCACGCCGTTGGCCTGCAGGCCCCGCTCGTTGTGGCTCGTCAGGCCGGCATAACCCACGAAGTCGAGCGGCCAGCCATTCACGTTCTGAAGAAAAGGCTTGCCGACCTGGATGGCGGAAATGCTGGTCGGGTTGACCGTGGCGGTTGACAGGCATTGCGCGGTGAGTATCTTGATCAGGTGGCAGCCGTCGTCGGTGGATTTGCCGTAGAGCAGCTTGAAGTAAGTGGGCGAGCCGTCCTGCGCCCATTCGCGCTGGTGCCCGCCAAAGTCATAGGCCGCGCCCACGTACACGCCGGGCAGCACGCGCTTTTGCACGATGGGACTGTCCTTGACCTTGCGGTCCAGCACGGTCGCCGACACGCCGGCCAGCAGGCGCCAGCGCTGGGACAGATCGTAGGAGCCGAACAGGCCGAGCGAGGTGTTGACGCCCGCGCCAGGCGCATAGGCGGCGCGGCCGGCCGTGGCTTCGCTGTCCCGCACGCCGTAGTAATAGTTGTTCAGCCGGGCATCGCGCAGCGCCACGCTCAGGCTGGGGCGCAGGCTCCACGGGCCGGAACGCCAGTCATAGGTGTAGCCCAGGCGGGCTTCGCTGCCCTTCGAGAAACCGCCCACATCGTGCAGCAGCTCGGCCTGCAGCGTGCCCCAGGGCTGGCGCCAGCGCCACGACAGGCCCAGGTCGATCCCGGAATCGCGCGTGGCCATGCCGGCCAGGCTGGCCGGCAGGCGGTCGGCCGGAAAACCTTCGAGCCGCTGCTCGACGAACAGGTCCACGCGCTGCGCGTCGCCGTTCAGCAGCTTGGCGCCGCCCCGGTTGGCATGCAGAAAAAACCGCTCGCCCTCATACAGGTACAGCGGCAGGATGTCGTAGCGGTTGCCGGCCTCCACGTAGGGCGAGCGCTCGAAATGCGTGACCACGCCCAGCCCAGCGCTGCCCGGCACCGACAGGATGTTGGTCAGCGGCTCCAGGCTGGCGTCGGCGCGGGCCGGCGCCATGGCGCACACGCCGGCGGCAGCCAGGGCCAGGCCTGCCAGCAAGCGTAAAAATTGGGGAGTGGCGGGTAAAAGATTGTTCATCGTGGAGGGGGATGCGGGTCGGGCGCCGTCTTCATTGGGCGGTTGCTGCGCTGACATCTCAATTTATCAGCAAAATAGGCTGTTTGCGCACTGTGCATAAGCACAACCTGCTATTTAATCAGTAGCAAGGCTGATTAAAAAACCCGCACGAAGCGGGTTGTTGATGGGATTTTTTCCAGGTACACCTCAAAACGGAATGTCGTCATCCATGTCGTCAAAGCCGCTGGGGGAAGCTCTGGACGCTGCTGGCGCGGGCGCGGGCGCGGGCGCGGGCGCTGGCCGTGGCGCAGGCGCTGCGGGGCGGCTGGCCGGTGCGGCCTGGCGCGGCGCTTCGTAGCCGCCGCCCTCGTCATGGCCGGCAGCGGGGCCGCCCATGCCCTGGCGGCTGCCGAGCATCTGCATCTGGTCGGCGCGGATTTCGGTGGTGTACTTTTCAACGCCGCTCTGGTCGGTCCACTTGCGCGTGCGCAGGCTGCCTTCGACATACACCTGCGAGCCCTTGCGCAGGTACTGGCCGACGATCTCGGCCAGCCGGCCGTTGAACACCACGCGGTGCCATTCGGTGGCTTCCTTCATTTCGCCGGACTGCTTGTCCTTCCACTTGTCGGTGGTGGCGATGGTGACGTTGGCGACCTGGTCGCCGCTGGGGAAGCTGCGCATTTCGGGGTCTTTGCCCAGGTTGCCGACGATGATGACTTTGTTGACTGATGCCATGGTGTGCCGCCTCTGCTCTGAAATGGGTCCGAAAAATATCGTAACGGGCGGGTTTCGCCCAAAGCGCGATTGTGCCGCATCCGCCAAGCCCGGGCAGCTTGAAGTGGCCGACGGCGCAATAATTGCCCCATGCACCATCCGCCCCACGAGCCCGATTTCCTGCACAACCTGCGCAGCGAACTGTCCAATGGACGCCTGTGGTTCGACCGCGCCGTGGTGCTGGTCTATGCGATGGCCGCCGGACTGAGCGTGGTGGCCTTCACCCTGCTCGGCGAATGGGGTTTCGGGCTGTTTGAACATCTTTACGGCGCCAGCCGCTGGGCCATTTTGCTCTGGACGCCGGCCCTGACGGCTGCGATTGTCTGGATCACCCGGCGCCATTTTGCCGGCGCGGCGGGCTCGGGCATTCCGCAGGTCATGGCCGCGCTGGACCCGGCACTGCCGCCGGGCGCGCAAAACCGTTTCGTGTCGCTGCGGCTGACGCTGGCCAAGATCGGGCTGTCAACCGCCGGACTGATGGCGGGCCTGTCCATCGGGCGCGAGGGGCCGTCAGTGCAAGTCGCGGCAGGCGTCATGCAGCATGCGCGCCGCTGGCTGCGCCCCGACTCCGGCATGAGCAACCACGCCCTGCTGGTGGCGGGCGGCGCGGCCGGCATCGCGGCGGCCTTCAACGCGCCGCTGGCCGGCGTGGTGTTTGCCATCGAGGAACTTTCGCGCAAGCTGGAGTCGCGCAACAGCGGCCTGATCATCACGGCCATCGTGCTGGCCGGCCTGATGGGCGTTTCGACCTTTGGCAACGTGACCTATTTCGGCGTCATCAAGGTGCCGGTGCTGGGCTGGAACGCGCTGTTTCCGGGCCTGCTGGTGGCGCTGGCCTGCGGCGGGCTCGGCGGCGTTTTTGCACGGCTGCTGGCGGCCTCGCTGACCGGCTCGTCGCCCGACCGCTACAGCCGCTGGCGCAGCCGCCACCCGGTGCGCTTTGCCGCTGCGGGCGGCCTGGCGATTGCCGTGATCGGCCTGGTCAGCGATGGCTCGACCTTTGGCGCGGGCTCGCATGCCGTCACGCAGATGCTGGCCGGCCAGGCCGAGGTGCCTTCGCTGTACGTGCTGCTTAAATTCATCGCGACCTGGCTGGCCGCCTGGTGCGGCGTGCCCGGCGGCATTTTCGCGCCCGCGCTGTCGATTGGCGCTGGCGTGGGCAGCAACATTGCCGTGCTCACGGCGCCCGACATCAGCGCCGCGCTGATCGCCATCGGCATGGCCGCATTCCTGGCCGCCGTCACGCAGGCGCCGCTGACGGCGTTCATCATCGTGATGGAAATGGTCGATGGCCGCGCCATGGTGCTCAGCCTGATGATGGCGGCGATGCTGGCCAGCCTGCTGTCGCGCATGATCAGCCGGCCGCTCTACGCCACGCTGGCGGAGCACATGCTCGCAAACCTGCAGCCGCCGGCCACGGTTCAGGCCGAAAGCGAAAGGCCGGAGCCGCGCTGAATCCTCAAGCCGGTGCTTTTCGGGCGACCGGGCGTTGCGCCGGCATCATTCGCCAGGCCACGGCCAGCCAGAGCAGCGACAGTGCCGCCGTCGAGGCAAACAGGCCTTGCGTGCCGCCCCACTTGAGCATCGCGCCGCCGAGCGCGCCGCCGGCAAACAGGCCCAGCGACTGCGAGGTGTTGTAAAGCCCGAGCGCCGCGCCACGGCTTGAGGCGTGCGCCAGGCGCGACACCAGGCTCGGCTGGCTGGCTTCGAGCACGTTGAAACTGCAAAAAAACAGCAGCAGCAAGCCGCCCAGCACCGCCAGCGACGGCGCCGCGCCGCCGGCCGCCAGCGCGACCCCCAGGAAACCGAACTGCACCAGCGCCATCAGGGCAATCGCGGCCAGCAGCACGGCGCGCAGATGGCCGCGGCGCTCCAGCGGAAACAGCGTGCCGCCCATCACCACGAACGAGGCCAGCACCGCCGGCAGATAGACCTGCCAGTGCAGGGCCTTGAGCAGCCCGGCCTGCACCAGCAGCGCCGGCACCGCCACCCACATCGACAGCTGCACGGCATGCAGCACGAACACGCCAAAGTTCAGGCCCAGCATGTCGCCGCGCCCGAGCACGCCGGCCAGGCCGCCACGCGCCATGTCCTTGTGCAGCAGCGGCTCGGGCGGCACCAGCCACAGCACCATGGCAATGCCGGCCAGCGCCAGCAGGCCGGTCAGCATGAACAGGCCGCTCAGCCCGATGCGGGCATTGAGCGCCGGCGCCAGCACCAGCGACACGGCAAACATCAGCCCGATGCTGCCGCCGACCAGCGCCATGGCCTTGGTGCGCACCTCGTCGCGCGTCAGGTCGGCCAGCAGCGCCGTGACGGCCGCCGAGATGGCGCCCGCGCCCTGCAGCGCCCGGCCCGCCAGCAGCCAGTTCAGGTCGGGGGCAGCCGCCGCGACAAAGCTGCCCAGCGCGAACACCAGCAACCCGGCCACGATCACCCGCTTACGGCCCAGGCGGTCCGACGCCAGCCCGAAGGGGATCTGCAGCAGCGCCTGCGTCAGTCCGTAAATGCCCATCGCCAGGCCGACCCGGGCCGGGTCGTCGCCGCCCGGATAGCGTGCAGCCTCCAGCGCGAACACCGGCAGCACCAGGAACAGGCCCAACATGCGCAGGGCAAAGATCGAGGCCAGCGAGAAGCTGGCGCGCCGCTCGGTGGCGGTCATCGGAAACGACTGAAGAGTAGAGGACACGATGAAGGGATCAAGCTAACAAAACGGCTGAATGTGGACCGATGGCACCACGCTTGGCTTGCCGGGAGGCAAGGGTTAGCTCTCTATTGTGCTTGAACGAATGTTGATGGCGCCGGGCAGCCGCCGGCCCGCCGGGCTCCGGCCTACCCGCCCGGCGGGCCGAACAGCACCCGCGCCCGCGCCGCCCAGCCCGGCGCCTTCCACGCATCGCGGCCCAGCCTGAGCCATTCATGCAGGCCGATGCGCAGCGGGTTGTAGCTGTGCAGCGGCTCGGTCAGGCCGTACTTGATCCGCACGTCCGGCCGTTCTGCGGTGAAGGTGCCAAACAGCCGGTCAAAGACGATCAGCACGCCGCCATAGTTGCAGTCCAGGTACTCAGGGTTGGACGCATGGTGAATGCGGTGGTGGGCCGGCGTGTTCAGCACCCATTCGAGCGGCCCCAGGCGCGGCATCCACGGCGCATGCAGCCAGAACTGGTAGAGCAGATTGGCAGCCACCACGCCAAGCACCGCCACCGGCGAGAAACCCAGCCAGACCAGCGGCACGAAAAACAGCGCGGTGCCCGTGAGCTTGCCGGTCCAGCCCAGCCGCACGGCAGCCATCAGGGTCAGCTCGTTCGGCGAGTGATGCACCGAGTGCGTCGCCCAGAACCAGCGCACCCGGTGCGCCGCGCGGTGGTAGCCATAGTAGAAAAACTCCTGCCCGATAAACAGCAGGCCCCAGGCCAGCGGGCCGGCCAGCTCGATGGTCCAGAGCCGGTGCGCATGCACCCAGGCCAGCACCGGCACTGCCAGCGACAGGCCCAGGCCGTCCGCGATGCGGCGCAGCAGCGCATCGGCCAGCGACGCGGCATAGGCCCGCCAGTCGTAGGCGGCCTTGTAGATGAAGGTCTTGGCCAGGCCTTCCAGCGTGGCGACCCCAATGAGCAGCCCCGCCAGGCCCGCAAGCCAGGGCATCAGGTCGGGCGAAAGGGCGGGGCTGGCAAGTTCGGCGTGCATGGCGGCGGGCTTTCAGCGCGAGGCGATGGCGGCCCGGCATTCGGCGCTCAGGTCATTGGCATGCGCTTGCAGGCACTGCCTGGCCTCGGCACGGCCGGTTTGCGTGCCGCAGAGCTTTTTCACCTGCTCGCCGCATTGGCTGATGATGCCCATGCTGGCCTGGCAGGCGCCGGACAGTTCTGCCTGATGCGCCTTCAGGCATTGCGCAATCCGCCCGCCGCCGGGCTGGGTATCGGCGCACAACCTTGAATAGTCGGCACGGCAGGCCGATTGGGGCGTGGCGGCATTGCCGGCCCAGCTGGACAGGGCGCAGAGCAACAGCAGGCCGCCCGCCAGGAGGTGCCTGGCTTTCATGGTTGGCGGGTGGTTTCGCGGGTCGATGTCTGGCCGTTCGGTCCGGTCAGCGTGGCGGTGGTGTGGCCTGGCTGCCGGTCCACGAGGCGCGACGTGGTCTTGCCGTTCGGGCCGGTGCTGCTGCTGGACACATCGCCCTGGACTCGGCTGGCATCGCGGGTGACGGTCTGGCCCTGCGCGCCAGTGACAGTGCTGTGGCGCTCGCGGGCGGCAGCCGGAGAGGCCAGCGTCGCCAGCGCCAGCAGGGCGGCGCCATAAAGCGGAATAGACATTTTCATGGGGAACTCCTGGAAATAAAGTTGAAGGGTTTGTGATGGACGCAGCCAAATTACAACCGCAGTGCGCGCGGCTGTGTTTGTCATCGGATGACGAAATATGTCCGCGCTGAAACATGGCGCCACGGGCCGCGCGGGCTGCTTACACTTGCCCACCATGGACACCTCTTTGCCCACGGACCTCATCACGGTGCTGATGATTGACGACGACGCCGAGCTGGCCGGCATGGTCGGCGAGCTGCTGCTGGGCCAGGGCATGCAGCTGCGCAGCGCCGCCACCGCCGCACTGGGACTGGCGGCCCTGGCGCAACGCCAGCCCGACGTGCTGCTGCTCGACCTGATGCTGCCCGACGCCAACGGCCTGGATGTCTGCCGCCGCCTGCGCGAATCCGGCAACGACCTGCCGGTGCTGATGCTGACCGCGCGCGGCGACCCGTTCGACCGCGTTCTGGGCCTGGAGCTGGGTGCCGACGACTACCTGGGCAAACCGTTCGACCCGCGCGAACTGGTGGCGCGCATCCGGGCGCTGGCGCGCCGGGGCCAATCCGCGCGCCGCAGCACCCAGCTGCGTTTTAACGGCCTGAGCCTGGATTTGCTGGCCCGCCGCGCCACCTGCCCGGCCGGGGCGCTGGCGCTGACTTCCAGCGAATTCAAGCTGCTGCTGGCGCTGGCCAGCCAGCCCGGCGCCAGCGTCTCGCGCGAAGCCCTGTGCGCCGCCGTGCAGCCCGGCAGCTACATGCCGCTGGACCGGGCGGTCGATGTGCAGGTGGCCCGGCTGCGCAAAAAGCTGGCCGCAGCCGGCGAGCGCGAGTGGATCGAGACCGTGCGCGGCGAAGGCTATGTATTCACCGGCAGCCGCCTGCCATGAAATGGCTTGATTCGCTGTTTGCCCGGATTTTCCTGCTGCAGCTGGCGGCCGCGCTGGTGCTGGCGGTGGTGTTCGCCGTGCTGCTGTTCAACGAGCAGGCCAGCATCTTTGCGCGCGCCACGGCGCCGCTGTGGGTGTCGGCGCTCCAGCCGGTGCGCCAGCAGCTGGCCCGGGGCGAGCCGCCGCGCTTGCCCCGGACCCAGACGGTGACATCCCTGGTCGAGCTGCAGCCCGGCCCGCCCCCTGACGATGCCCGGGTGATGCCGCTGATTCCCCGCTACCGCGCCCTGCTGTCCGAGCTGCGCGCCCAGGGCCTGCCGGTGGCGCGCCTGGCCGTCAGCGGCCGCACCGGCCGCGCCACGACATGGCTGGAGCTGCAGGACGGCGACAAGCGGGTCTGGGTCGGCGTGCGCGGCATGCTCGAAGGCCCGGACATCCGCCGCCGGGGCACGCTGGGCTTTGTGATTGCGCTGCTGGTGTTCGTGGCTGGCGCGGCCTGGCTCAGCCGGCGCATCGCCAGGCCGCTGCAGGACTTGCAGGCCAGCGTAAAAGCCTTTGCCGCGACCGGCCGCCCACCCCTGCCCGCAGACGCCCAGGGACCGGCCGAGGTGCGCCAGCTGACCCGGCAATTCGCCGAATTCGCCGCCCAGCGCACGCAGCAGGACGAGGCCAGGGACATGATGCTCGCCGGCATTTCGCATGACCTGCGCTCGCCCCTTAGCCGCATCCGCATGGCCGCCGAGCTGCTGCCCGACGCGCCGGGCGTGCGCGACAAGCAGGCCAGCATCGTGCGCAACGTCCAGGCCGCCGACCGCCTGGTGGGCGCGTTTCTCGACCTGGCCCGCGCCTCGGCCGAGCCGCTGGACGAGCGGGTCGATCTGGCGGCCCTGACCCGGCGCCTGCTGGACTCGGGCGACCATGAGGGCGTGCGGCTGGAACTGCTGGCTGCCGGCCCGCTGTGGCTGCAGCCGGCCAGCAGCGCCGCGCTGGAGCGTTTGCTGGTCAACCTGCTGGACAATGCCGCCAAATACGGCCAGCCGCCGGTCGTGGTCAGCCTGCAGGCTAGAGCGACGCAGGCGGTGCTGACCGTTCGCGACCACGGCGCGGGCATTGCGCCGGGCCAGATGGACGCCTTGCGCAAGGCATTTTTTCGCGGCAGCCATGACCGTGGCCTGCCGGGCACCGGGCTGGGGCTGGCCATCGCCGAGCGCAGCGTGCAGCGCCATGGCGGCGAGATGACGCTGCTGGACGCCGGACCCGGCCTGGCGGTGCAACTGCGTTTTCCGCTGGCCGCCAATCCCTGAACTTGCCCGGGCCTGTACCCGAAACAGGGCTTCGCACTATGATGGAAAATTTTGCGGCGCTCTCATTTCGTGAACTTTCCTAACGACAGCAAGTACCTCGCCAGCGTGCTGGCCGCCCAGCGCATCAGCATTCGCGGCGCGCGCACCCACAACCTCAAGAACATCGACCTGGACATTCCGCGCAACCAGCTGGTGGTCATCACCGGCCTGAGCGGCTCGGGCAAGTCGAGCCTGGCCTTTGACACGCTGTACGCCGAAGGCCAGCGCCGCTATGTCGAAAGCCTGTCCACCTATGCGCGGCAGTTTCTGCAGCTCATGGACAAGCCCGACGTGGACATGATCGAGGGCCTGTCGCCGGCGATTTCCATCGAGCAGAAGGCGACCTCGCACAACCCGCGCTCGACCGTCGGCACGGTGACCGAGATCCACGACTACCTGCGCCTGCTGTTCGCCCGCGCCGGCACGCCGTATTGCCCCGAACACGATCTGCCGCTGCAGGCGCAAAGCGTCGCCGAAATGGTCGATGCCGTGCTGGCGCTGCCCGAGGACACGCGCCTCATGATCCTGGCGCCGGTGGCGCGCGAGCGCAAGGGCGAGTTCGTTGACCTGTTCGAAGAGATGCAGGCCCAGGGCTATGTGCGCTTTCGGGTCGATGGCGCGACCTATGAATTCGACAACCTGCCCAAGCTCAAGAAAACCGAGAAGCACACGATTGACGTGGTGATTGACCGCGTCAAGGTGCGCCTTGACAAGGAAGTCCAGCCCGACGCCGAAGCCGCGACCGGAACCGCCCCGCCGCCCGCGCTGCGCCAGCGCCTGGCCGAGAGCTTCGAGGCGGCGCTGCGGCTGGCCGACGGCCGGGCGGTGGCGCTGGAGATGGACTCCGGCAAAGAGCACCTGTTCAGCGCCAAGTTCTCCTGCCCGGTCTGCAGCTATTCGCTCAGCGAGATGGAGCCGCGCCTGTTTTCGTTCAACTCGCCGGTCGGCGCCTGCCCGTGCTGCGACGGCCTGGGGCATCGGGATTTTTTCGATCCGGCGCGGGTCGTGGCCTTTCCGTCCCTGAGCCTGGCCAGCGGCGCGGTCAAGGGCTGGGACCGGCGCAATGCCTATTACTTCTCGATGCTGGAGAGTCTGGCCAAACACTACCAGTTTGACATCGACAAGGCGTTTGAAGACCTGCCCGAGAACGTGCGCCAGGTGGTGTTGCATGGCTCCGGCGAGGAAGAGATCAAGTTCAGCTACCTCATGGAGTCGGGCGAGAAGGCCGGCAAGAAGGTGAGCAAGAAGCATCCATTCGAAGGCATCATCACCAACTTCGAGCGCCGCTACCGCGAAACCGAATCCACGGTGGTGCGCGAAGAACTCGCGCGCTACCGCAGCCTGCAGCCCTGCCCCGACTGCCGCGGCACGCGGCTGCGGCTGGAAGCGCGCCATGTGTTTTTGGTCGGCACGGCGCAGGGCGAAGACGCAGCCGGCCCGCGCAAGACCATCCATGAAATCAGCCGCCTGACGCTGCGCGAGAGTTTCAGCTACTTCAGCACCCTGAGCATGCACGGCGCCAAGGCCGAGATTGCCGCCAAGGTGGTGCGCGAGATCGGCCTGCGGCTCAAATTCCTCAACGACGTGGGCCTGAATTACCTGAGCCTGGACCGCAGCGCCGAGACGCTGTCGGGCGGCGAGTCGCAGCGCATCCGGCTGGCCAGTCAGATCGGCTCGGGGCTGACCGGCGTGATGTATGTGCTCGACGAGCCCAGCATCGGTCTGCACCAGCGCGACAACGACCGCCTGATCAGCACGCTCAAGCATTTGCGCGACATCGGCAACAGCGTGCTGGTGGTCGAGCACGACGAGGACATGATCCGCGCCGCCGACCATGTGATCGACATGGGGCCGGGCGCGGGCATCCACGGCGGGCGCGTGATGGCGCAGGGCACGTTCGAGGAAGTTCAGGCGAACCCCGATTCGCTGACCGGCCGCTACCTGGCGGGAACACTCAGGATCGCGGTGCCCCAGCACCGCACCCCCTGGCTGCCGACGGTCAAAAATGCCAACGCCAACGCCTTCGACAAAACCAAATCGCGCTTTGCGCCCAGCCCGGCGGCCGAGCGCCGCGCGGCGCGCGAAGCCATCCACCAGGCCACGCTGGGCGACATGCAGGCGCTGCGCGTGATCAACGCCACCGGCCACAATTTAAAAAACGTGAGCGTGGAATTCCCCGTCGGCCTGCTGACCTGCGTGACCGGCGTGTCCGGCTCGGGCAAATCGACACTGGTCAACGACACGCTGTACGCCGCCGTGGCGCGCACGCTGTACCGCGCGCATGAAGAACCCGCGCCGCACGAAAGCATCGAGGGCATCGAGCATTTCGACAAGGTCATCAACGTGGACCAGTCGCCGATTGGCCGCACGCCGCGCAGCAACCCGGCGACCTACACCGGCCTGTTCACGCCGATCCGCGAACTGATGGCCGAAATGAACACGGCGCGCGAACGCGGCTATGGCGCCGGGCGCTTTTCCTTCAACGTCGCCGGCGGGCGCTGCGAAGCCTGCCAGGGCGACGGCGTGGTGAAGGTGGAAATGCACTTCCTGCCCGACGTGTACGTGCCCTGCGATGTCTGCCACGGCCAGCGCTACAACCGCGAAACGCTCGAAGTCCAGTACAAGGGCAAAAACATCGCGCAGATCCTGGACTTCACGGTCGAGACCGCCGCCGAGTTCTTCAAGGCCGTGCCGACGATAGCGCGCAAGCTGCAGACGCTGCTCGACGTGGGCCTGAGCTACATCAAGCTCGGCCAGGCGGCGACCACGCTGTCGGGCGGCGAGGCGCAGCGGGTCAAACTCGCGCTGGAACTGAGCAAGCGCGACACCGGCCGCACGCTCTACATCCTGGACGAACCCACCACCGGCCTGCATTTCGCCGACATCGACCTGCTGCTCAAGGTGCTGCACCAGTTGCGCGACGCGGGCAACACCATCGTCGTGATCGAGCACAACCTGGACGTGATCAAGACCGCCGACTGGCTGATCGACATGGGACCGGAAGGCGGGGCCGGCGGCGGCCGGGTGGTGGGCGTTGGCACGCCCGAAGACATTGCCGCCAACCCCGACAGCCATACGGGTCACTATCTGGCGCGGCTGCTGTAGAACCCTGCCGCCGCCACTGACCCGCTGGCCATTTGATTTGCCTTCCCGGCGTAGCCACGCCCGATTCCAAAGGTTTCTGTTGTGAACAGCACTTCCATTTTCACCCGCCGCAAGGTGGTTTTCCTCGTTGCCTCGCTGTGCTGCCTGCTCTGGGGCAGCGCCTACCCGGCGATCAAGAACGGCTATGCGCTGTTCAACATCGCGGCCGGCGATATTCCATCCAAGCTGGTGTTTGCCGGTTACCGCTTCCTGTTTGCCGGCCTGGTGCTGCTGGCGATTGCCGCCATCGGCAAGAAGACGCTGCGGCTGGAGCGGCGCACGCTGGGCCAGGCGGCGCTGCTGGGCCTGACCCAGACCAGCCTGCAATACGTGTTTTTCTACATCGGCCTGGCGTATGCCACTGGGGTGAAAAGCTCGATCATGAACGCCACTGGCACTTTTTTCAGCGTGCTGCTGGCCCACTGGATTTATAAAAATGACCGGCTCAGCGCCAACAAGGCGCTGGGCTGCCTCATCGGATTTGCCGGCGTGATGGTGGTCAACTTCAGCGCGGGCCTGCTGAGCTTTGATGTCGCGCTGCGGGGCGAGGGCTTCATCGTGATCGCCGCCTTCGTGCTGTCAGCGGCCAGCATCTACGGCAAGAAGGTGTCGCAGCAGGTCGATTCGGTGGTGCTGACCGGCTACCAGCTGGCGATTGGCGGGCTGGCGCTGCTGCTGCTCGGCTTTGCC
Source organism: Polaromonas naphthalenivorans CJ2 (assembly GCF_000015505.1). GTDB lineage: Bacteria > Pseudomonadota > Gammaproteobacteria > Burkholderiales > Burkholderiaceae_C > Polaromonas > Polaromonas naphthalenivorans. The sequence goes on from NC_008781.1 coordinate 4,084,787, forward strand.
GCCGGCGGCACGCTGAGCGGCTTCACCGTCAAATCGGCCGCCCTGCTGGCTTACCTGGTGGTGCTGTCGTCCGCCGCGTTTGCGCTCTGGACGATTTTGCTCAAGTACAACCGGGTCAGCATGGTGACGGTGTTCAACTTCATGGTTCCGGTGTTCGGCACCATGCTGTCGGCGCTGTTCTTGGACGAACGCATCCTGGAGTGGAAAAACGGCGTGGCGCTGCTGCTGGTGTGCCTGGGCATCTGGCTGGTCACCAGGGAAGAAAAACCGGCGCTGGCCGTGGCGTGAGGCCGTGCGGCATGAAATTCAGAAGATTCAGGGCTTTTGCGCACAGCTGGCGGGCATAAACAGCTATGCTTTTAATAGCACCAATTCAGCCTTCATAATTCCGCATCACCCAGTTGCACTCATGTGCGGGAAACCAAGGTAATCACGCATTGACGCAGCTGCTGGCGCGCCGCAAATTCATTGCGTGCAGCCCCCGCAAAAGCGGCAGAATGAACGGCGGATACAGGCATGCTTCATGCGTGCAAGGCCACAGGCAACTCGCACAGACTCACCTCAAGGAAACCATCTTGGCAACACTGAATTCCCTCTCTGCGTCCTTACCGTCATTTTCCCGCCGCGTGCTGTGCGCCAGCGCCACGGCCGCCCTGCTGCTGTGCCACGGCGCGGGCGCGCTGGCCGCCACGCCCAAGGACACGCTGGTGGTCGCCTTTGCCTTTGACGACATCATCACGATGGACCCGGCCGAGGCCTTCGAGCTGTCGGCCGGCGAGATCATGGGCAACACCTATGACCGGCTGGTGCGGCTCGACATCAACGACCCGTCCAGGCTGGTCGGCGACGTGGCCAAATCCTGGACTGTGTCGCCCGACGGCAAGACCTACACCTTCGAGCTGAAACCCGGGCTGAAGTTTGCCTCAGGCAATGCGCTGACAGCCGACGAGGTGGCGTATTCGCTGCACCGCGCCGTCACACTGGACAAGTCGCCGGCCTTCATCCTGACGCAGTTTGGCTTCAGCAAGGACAACGTCAAGGACAAGATCAAGGCGGCCGGCCCACTGACGGTCACGATTGAAACCGACAAGGCGTATGCGCCGACCTTCGTGCTCAACTGCCTGACCGCCAACATCGGCGCCATTGTTGACAAGAAGCTGGTGATGTCCAAGGAGCAGAACGGCGACTGGGGCTACGCCTGGCTGAAAACCAATTACGCCGGCTCCGGCCCTTTGAAGCTGCGCGAATGGCGCGCCAACGAGATCGTGGCGCTGGAGCGCAATGACAACCACTACGGCGACAAACCCAAGCTGGCCCGCGTGATCTACCGCCATGTGAAGGAAGCGGCCACGCAGCGCCTGCTGCTCGAAAAAGGCGACATCGACATCGCCCGCAACCTGAGCCCGCAGGACATTGCCGCGCTGTCGGCCAACAAGGACATCAAGCTCGTCTCGGCGCCCAAGGGCACGGTGTACTACATCAGCCTGAACCAGAAGAACCCGACGCTGGCCAAGCCCGAGGTGCGCGAGGCGCTGAAATGGCTGGTCGATTATTCGGCCATCGGCGACACCCTGATCAAGAACATCGGCGTGGTGCACCAGAACTTTTTGCCCCTGGGCCTGCTGGGCGCGAGCAAGGAGAATCCGTACAAGCTCGACGTGGCCAAGGCCAAGGCGCTGCTGGCCAAGGCGGGCGTGCCCAAGGGCTTCAAGGTGACGATTGACATGCGCACCGTCCAGCCGGTGCAGGGCATCACCGAAGCCTTCCAGCAGACCGCCAAGCTGGCCGGCATCGATGTCGAGATCATTCCCGGCGACGGCAAGCAGGTGCTGACCAAATACCGGGGCCGCACGCACGACATGTACATCGGCCAGTGGGGCTCGGACTACTGGGATCCGCATTCGAACGCCGACACCTTCACGCGCAACCCGGACAACGCCGACGACGCCAAGGCCAAGCCGCTGTCGTGGCGCAACGCCTGGGCTATCCCTGAGCTGACCAAAAAGTCGGACGCCGCCGTGCTGGAGCGCGACGCGGGCAAGCGCAAGAAGATGTATGAAGAGCTGCAGGCCGAGTTCCGCAAGACCAGCCCCTTCATCATGCTGTACCAGCAGACCGAGGTGGCCGCCTACCGCAGCAATGTCGATGGCCTCAAGCTCGGCCCGACGTTTGACACCAACTACATGTTCAAGGTAGCCAAGCGCTAACGAACAGGTCACCCGTCTTGGCAGTTCCTGATCCCCTCGCCCTGAGTCCGGCGCCGCTGGCGGCTGTCCGGCGTCCGTCCCGCCCGTCAGCCCATATTCGCCGCCTGAACGCCCTCGGGCGCTTTCTGGTGGTGATTCTGCTCACCTACCTGGGGCTGCTCGCGGTCACGTTTTTCATCGGCCGCGTGATTCCGGTCGATCCGGTGCTGGCGATGGTCGGCGATAACGCGCCGCCGCATGTGGTGGCACGGGCGCGCGAGGAAATGGGACTGAACAAGCCGGTTTACACGCAGTTCTACATCTACCTGCGCAAGGTGCTGAGCGGCGACTTCGGCACCTCGGTGCTGACCGCCAACCCGGTGATGCAGGACATCCGCCGCGCCTTTCCGGCGACGATGGAGCTGGCCAGCCTGGGGATTCTGTTCGGCGCCGGGCTCGGCGTGCCGCTGGGCGTGTGGGCGGCGGTGCGGCGCGGCAAGCTGGTGGACCAGGTGGTTCGCATCATCGGGCTGGTCGGATATTCGGTGCCGATTTTCTGGCTCGGGCTGATGGCGCTGCTGGTGTTTTATGCCAAGCTGGGCTGGGTCGGCGGGCCGGGGCGCATCGACGTGGCCTATGAATTCACGCTGGTGCCCGTCACCGGCCTGCTGCTGCTGGACACGGCGATGGCCGGCGAGTGGGAAGCCTTTGGCAACGCGCTGTCGCATTTGATCTTGCCGGCGTCGCTGCTGGGCTACTTTTCCATGGCCTACATCAGCCGCATGACGCGCTCCTTCATGCTCAATGAACTGGCTCAGGAATACGTGATTGCCGCGCGCGCCAAGGGCCTGTCGGAAGCGCGCATCATCTGGCGCCACGCGCTGCGCAACGCGATGGTGCCGCTGGTCACGGTGATTGCGCTGTCGTACGCCGGGCTGCTCGAAGGCTCGGTGCTGACCGAAACCGTGTTTGCCTGGCCGGGGCTGGGCCTCTACATCACCAACTCGCTGCAGAACGCCGACATGAACGCGGTGCTGGGCGGCACGATTGTGGTGGGCTCGATCTTCATCGGCCTCAATCTGCTGTCCGACCTGCTCTACACCCTGCTGGACCCGAGGACGCGCACGCGATGATGGATTCGACGCTTTCAAAACCCGAAAGCCTGCACAGTTGGCTCACGTCCGACCGGCCGCTGTCCAGAAGGCAGGCCGCGCTGGGCCGGGCCTACGGCGGCTGCCGCACGTTTGCGCGCAACCGGCTGGCCATGCTTGGCCTGTTCATCGTGCTGGCGCTGGTGCTGGTGGCGATTTTTGCCGACCTGCTGGCGCCCTACTCGGCCTACATCGGCGACCTGCGCACCACGCGGCTGCTGCCGCCGTCGTGGGCGCACTGGATGGGCACCGACGACCAGGGCCGCGACATCTTGTCGCGGCTGATCCACGGCTCGCGCATCACGCTGTTCGTGGTGGTGCTGGTCGCCGTGCTGGCCGCGCCCATCGGGCTGCTGGTCGGCACCGTGGCCGGTTATGCGGGCGGGCTGGTCGATGCGGCGCTGATGCGCATCACCGACATTTTCCTGGCATTTCCGCGTTTGATCCTGGCGCTGGCCTTCGTCGCCGCGCTCGGCCCCGGCATCGAGAACGCGGTGATCGCGATTGCCATCACCTCCTGGCCGCCCTATGCGCGCATGGCGCGGGCCGAAACGCTGACGATCCGCCAGACCGACTACATCGCCGCCGTGCAGCTGCTGGGCGCCTCGCCATGGCGCATCGTGCTGCGCCACATCATGCCGCTGTGCGTCTCATCGGTGATTGTTCGCGTGACGCTGGACATGGCGGGCATCATCTTGACGGCGGCGGGGCTGGGATTTCTGGGCCTGGGCGCGCAGCCGCCGATGCCCGAATGGGGCGCGATGATCGCCAACGGGCGGCTGTATGTGCTGGACCAGTGGTGGGTCGCGGCGGCGCCCGGCGCGGCGATTTTCATCGTCAGCCTGGCGTTCAATTTGCTGGGCGACGGGCTGCGCGATGCGCTGGACCCGAAGGCTGCCAAATGACCGCGTCCCCCCTGCTGGTCGTCGAGGATTTGCGCGTGGCCTTTCCGGGCCGCGACGGCGGCATGGTCGAAGCCGTGCGCGGCGTGTCGTTCACGCTGGGCCGCGAACGTCTCGGCATCGTCGGCGAATCGGGTTCGGGCAAGTCGCAGACCGGCCGCGCCATTTTGGGTCTGACCGCACCCGAAGGCCGCATCAGCGCCAGGCGGCTCGAATTCAGCGGCGTCGATCTGCTGAATTGCCCGCCGAAACAGCGCCGTGCGCTGCGCGGCGGACGCATCGCCATGGTGCTGCAAGACCCGAAGTTCTCGCTCAACCCGGTGATGACGATAGGCGCGCAGATTGTCGAGACGCTGCAGGCGCACACCCGCGTGTCCGGCCGCGAGGCGAAAAAACGCGCGCTGGCGGCGCTTGAATCGGTGCGCATCGACGACCCGGAGCGGGTCTGCAAGCTCTATCCGCACGAGGTCTCGGGCGGCATGGGCCAGCGCGCGATGATCGCGATGATGCTGATTGCCGAACCGGATATTTTGATTGCCGACGAGCCGACCTCGGCGCTGGACGTGACGGTGCAGCTGCAGGTGCTGTCCATCCTCGACGCGCTGGTGGCCGAGCGCGGCATGGGCCTGATCCTGGTGTCGCACGACCTGCGGCTGGTGTCGTCGTTTTGCGACCGCATCCTGGTGATGTACGCCGGCCGGGTGGTCGAGGAACTGGCGGCGGGCGGCCTCGCGCATGCCCGGCATCCGTACACGCGCGGGCTGATGGCCTGTTTGCCGCAGCTGGGCGCGTCCACGCACCCGCTGGCGACGCTGGACCGGCGGCCGGAGTGGGCTTTATGAGCGCAAACCATGCTTTAGGGCTGGAAGTCAGCGGCCTGCGCGTCAGTTTTGACGGCTTTGTGGCCGTGGCCGACACCTCGTTTCGCGTCGCGCCGGGCGAGAGCTTCGGCATCGTCGGTGAGTCGGGCTCGGGCAAATCGACGGTGCTGCGCGCCATCTGCGGCCTGGCGCCCAGGGAATCGGGCACGGTGCAGCTTGTCGGCGGCGATGAAAACCCTGCGCCCGGCAGCAAGGCCTTCCGGCGCCGCGTGCAGATGGTGTTCCAGGACCCCTACGGCTCGCTGCACCCGCGCCAGACGGTGGACCGGCTGCTGGCCGAGCCGCTGGCGATTCATGGCATCAGGGACGCGGAAACGCGCATCGAACGCGCGCTCGATGAAGTCGGCCTGGGAACGGGCTTTCGCTTTCGCTACCCGCACCAGCTGTCGGGCGGGCAGCGCCAGCGCATCGCGATTGCCCGCGCCCTGATCCTGGAGCCGCAGGTGTTGCTGCTCGACGAGCCGACTTCGGCGCTCGATGCGTCGGTGCAGGCCGAAGTGCTGAACCTGCTCGAAGACCTGCGGCGGCGCCGAAACCTGACCTTCATCATGGTCAGCCACGACCTGGCGGTGGTCACGCACCTGTGCGAGCGGCTGATGGTGATGCAGCGCGGCCAGACGGTCGAACTGCTGGCGTCGAGCGACCTGGCGGCCCGCCGCGTGGCCGACCCGTACACGCTGAGCCTGATGCAGGCCTCGTCGGGCTTTCAGCGCAAGGAAGCTGTGGTTTAAAGAGCTGGCGCCGGCCGCCCCGCGACGACCAAAACGCTACTGATTCCATAGCTTATGGCGCCCGTATTCATTGCGCTAATGCCACTTTCAGAGCTGATTTTTTTGTTTCCAGTGCATCCGGCCAGGAATGGGCAGGGGGGCCGGGATGACCTCTTCTTTCAACAGCGCCGCCCGCCTGAATTCGCTGGGTGACAGCCCGGCGTGTTCGCGAAACACGCGACTGAAGTGCGTTCCGTTATTGAAGCCCCAGGAAAACGCAATGTCGGTGATGGTGCGCGGCAGGTGTACCGGGTTCTTCAAATCCCGCATGCAGGCCTGCAGCCGCCGGCGCAAGATGTAATGGCCCAGCGTGTCTTCTTCATCGGCAAAGGCATTGTGCAGATGCCGCTTGCTGCAGTTGAGCACCTGGGCAATGCGGTCCAGCGACAGGTCCGGGTCGCGCAGGTGCTGGCCAATGAAGTCGCGGATGCGATCCTTCAAAGCCTCCTGCTGCGTCGTGGCGGTGGTCCGGCCGGCCAGCTCCTGTAGCGACAAACGCACCAGATCAATCACCAGATCGCCAGCACCCCGGGCCGCCTCGGGCGTCATGAGGGGCAGTTCCTGAAAAATGCTGCGCATCGTTTCCAGCGCCACGCGCGAAATGCCGCTGCTGCCGCCTACGAGCCGTCCCATCAGCGCATCGATGCGCAAGCCGCGCTCGGTCAGTTGCTCCCTGGGCAGCATCACGATCAGGTGCAGGGAGCGTTCGGGGTTGGCCACTTCGTAGCTGCCGGTCGTGTCATAAATCGCCCAGCCGCCGGGACGCACCCAGGTTTGCCGGCCCTGCTGCTCCAGCGCGGCGTTGCCTTGCCAGGGCGCGATGATCTTCAGGTAACTCATGTCGCTGGTCCGCGCCAGGCCGGGACTGCGCATGACGCGGTGCCGATTGGCCTCCAGCCGGGTCATCACCACGTCACCGGCATGCGAAGTGGCAATATGTCCATCAAACACGCTATCGCCATACAGGTCGGAGTCCAGTCCGCCAAAAAGCCCCGACATCCAGTGCTCCCAGGCCAGCGCACGCTCTGTGCTGGCAAGGTCATCCGTGCTGAGAATCTGGCTATTGGGCATGGATGGAATTATGTGCGGCCCACGCCGAAACCTGAATACCGGGAAAACCCCAGCCTTGCAGATAAGGGTAAACCCCATACTCCGTGCGCATTCGGTCATCGAGGAATTGCCCTGCTGGAAAAGCCGGCAACCCATGCCATTCCTAGAATAAATCGGTGTACAAATTTTCCGGGGACGATGACATGAACGATATCCAGATGCTGATTGGCGGCGAACACCGCACTGCTTCCAACGGCGCCACCTTTGAGCGCCGCAACCCACTGGACCAGACTGTGGCCACACGCGCGCCGGCGGCCACGGCAGCCGACGCTGTTGCGGCGGTTGAAGCGGCGTCCAGGGCCTTCCCGGCCTGGGCGGCCATGGGGCCTGGCGAGCGCCGGGCACTGCTGATGAAGGCCGCGCAGGCACTTGAAGCCAAAGGCGAGGCCTTTGCGGCGGCGATGGCAGGCGAAACCGGCGCCTCAGGCATGTGGGCCGGCTTCAACGTGCACCTGGCCGCTGGCATGCTGCTGGAAGCCGCCTCGCTGACCACGCACATCAATGGCGAAGTGATTCCGTCCGATGTGCCGGGCAGCCTGGCCATGGCGGTGCGCCAGCCAGCCGGCGTGGTGCTGGGCATCGCCCCCTGGAATGCGCCGGTGATTCTGGCGGTGCGCGCCATTGCCACGCCGCTGGCCTGCGGCAACACCGTGGTGCTTAAAGGCTCGGAACTGTGCCCGGCGACGCATGGCCTGATCATCGAGGCGCTGCAAGATGCCGGTCTGCCGCCAGGCGTGATGAACTTCATCACCAATGCACCGGCCGATGCCGGCGCCGTGGTGGAGGCCATGGTGGCGCACCCGGCGGTGCGCCGCGTGAACTTCACCGGCTCCACCCACGTCGGCAAGATCATTGCGCAAACCTGCGCCAAGTACCTCAAGCCGGTGGTTCTGGAGCTGGGCGGCAAGGCGCCAATGGTGATTCTGGACGACGCCGACGTCGACGCGGCTGTGGCGGCCGCCGCCTTCGGAGCCTTTGCCAATTCGGGCCAGATCTGCATGTCCACCGAGCGCATCGTGGTCGATGAAACAGTGGCCGATGAATTCGTGGCCAAGTTCACGGCCAAGGCGCAGAGCCTGCCGCTGGGCGATCCGCGCAAAGGCCCGGTGGTGCTGGGCTCGGTGGTGGACATGAACACCGTGACGCGCTGCAACGCGCTGATCGACGATGCACTGGCCAAGGGCGCCCAACTGCTCTGCGGGGGCAAGGCGCAGAACACGCTGATGCCGGCCACACTGCTGGACCATGTCACGCCCGACATGCTGATCTTCCGCCAGGAATCGTTCGCGCCGGTCAAGGCCATCGTGCGCGTCAAGGGCGTGGAAGCAGCCATTGCCACCGCCAACGACAACGAGTTTGGCCTGGCATCGGCGGTGTTTGGCCGCGACATTGCACGCGCCTGGCAAGTCGCTTCGCGCATTGAGGCTGGCATTTGCCACATCAATGGCCCGACCGTGCATGACGAAGCGCAAATGCCGTTTGGCGGCGTGAAGAACTCCGGCTACGGCCACTTCGGCGGCAAGGCCGGCATCGACGCCTTCACCGAGTTGCGCTGGATCACGGTGCAAACCACGCCGCGTCACTATCCGTTTTAAGTGTCAGTCCCCCAACAATTACACAAGGAGATAGAGCTTTGAAACACACTCTCAAAAAATCGGCAGGCCTGGCGGCCGCGCTGGTCTTGCTGGCAGGCAACGCGTCCAGCGGCTGGGCGCAGGACACTCTCAAAATCAGCGAAGGCCAGCGCTTTTACCAAAAGGTCTGCGCCAAATGCCACGAAGCGGGCACCGGCCCGGTCATCCTGGGCCGCGGCTTGCCGGAGATCGCCATCACCACGATAGCCCGGCACGGCAACAACGCCATGCCCGCGTTTCGCCTGTCCGACATCGATGATGCAACGCTGCAAGACCTGGCGGCCTACGTGTCCAAGTCGCCTGCCCCCAAAAAACCATAACCAGGAGACCTTGATGACTACGAATCGACGCTCGATTTTGAAAGGCCTGGCTGCGGCCGGCTTCGTGATGGCGAGCATGCCCTGGGCACAAGCCAGGCCCTCGCCGAGCACACAGGGCAAAGCCCTGGCCAGCGATGCATTGCGCAATGTGACGGCGCTGGTCAGCGGCTCGGCACTGGACGCCGCCTTCATGGCTGGCGTGCAGCAGGCCGTGAAAGCACCAGGCGGGCAAAGCCTGTCGGCCCAGCCCCTGCAGGGACTGGATGCGGCCACCTTCGCCAGCCTGAACAGCCTGCTCAACGACGACAGCGCCACCCTGCTGGTCGGCCTGATTGACGACGCCTCGGCCACGCTGGTCATCGACCTGGTGCGCTCAGCCGGTGGCCGCGTGCTTTCCATGCAGCACCACCGTGTCGGCCAGGACGCGGGTGCCGCGCAATGGGCGCAGGCCCTGGGCCAGTCGCTGGCCGCAACCAGCGTTGCGCCCAACACGCCCACCAGTGCCCAGGGCACCGCCTACGTTTCTTTGAGCTGCGTGATCTGAACCGGAACCAACCATGACCAAAAGTAAATACCTGGCCCTGCCCAAGGGCGTGAGCGAAAACCGCTTTGATGCGGCCATCAAGAAATTCACCGCTGCCGTGGGCGCCGATCATGTGCTCACCTCGGCTGAGCACCTGGCCCCCTACACCAAAGTGATGATGGCCGTGGAAACGGCCAAACACCACCCGTCCGCCGTGATCATGGCCACCAGCGTGGAAGATGTGCAAGCGGTCCTCAAGGTCTGCAACGAATACAAGATTCCGGTCTGGACCATTTCCACCGGACGCAACTTCGGCTACGGCTCTGCCGCACCCGTCGAGCGCGGCCAGATCGTGCTGGATCTGAAGAAGATGAACAAGATCATCCACATTGATCCCGAGTTGTGCACCGCGCTGGTCGAGCCGGGCGTGACTTATCAGATGCTCTACGACTACATCGAAGAGAACAAACTGCCGCTGATGCTGTCGTTCCCCGCACCGTCAGCGATTGCCGGCCCGCTGGGCAACACCATGGATCGCGGCGTGGGCTACACCCCCTACGGCGAACACTTCCTGATGCAGTGCGGCATGGAAGTCGTGATGGCCAACGGCGACGTGCTGCGCACCGGCATGGGCGGGGTCAAGGGCGACAAGGCTTGGCAGGTTTTCAAGTGGGGTTACGGCCCAACGCTGGACGGCATGTTCACCCAGTCCAACTACGGCATTTGCACCAAGATGGGTTTCTGGCTCATGCCCAAGCCACCGGTGTTCAAGCCGTTCGAGATCCAGTATGAAAACGAAGCCGATATCGGTGAAATCGTGGAACTGCTGCGCCCGCTGCGCATCGCCCAGATCATCCCGAACGCGGTGGTGATTGCGGGTGTGCTGTGGGAAGCTTCCACCTGCAACACCCGTCGCTCCGACTACCTCACCACGCCAGGGCACACGCCGGACGCGGTGCTCAAGCAAATCCAGAAGGACAAGCACCTGGGCGCCTGGAACGTGTACGCCGCGCTGTATGGCTCTGCGGAGCAGGTTGAAGTGAACTGGAAAATCATCACCGAGACCATCAAGCGCTCTGGCAAGGGCACGCTCATCACGCAGGAAGAAGCCGGCGACCGCCAGCCTTTCAAGTACCGTGCGCAATTGATGTCGGGCGTGCCCAACCTGCAGGAATTCGGCCTGTACAACTGGCGCGGGGGCGGCGGCTCGATGTGGTTTGCCCCGGTCAGCCAGGCGCGCGGCGGCGAATGCGAGAAGCAAGTCAAGCTGGCCAAGACCATCCTGAACAAGCACGGCCTGGACTACGTGGGCGAATTCATCGTCGGCTGGCGCGACATGCACCATGTGATCGACGTTTTGTTCGACCGCACCAGCGAAGAAGAAACCAGGCGCGCCAACGCCTGCTTCAACGAATTGCTCGACGAGTTTGAAAAAGAAGGTTACGCCGTGTACCGCGTCAACACCGCCTTTCAGGAACGCGTGGCCAACAGCTATGGCCCGGTCAAGCGTGACGTGGAGCGCAAGATCAAGCGCGCGCTGGACCCGAACGGCATTTTGTCTCCGGGCAAGTCCGGCATCCGTATCTGAGCAGCACGCAGCCCAATCACTTACACACAATGAACGTCTATCAACAATCGATGGCCACCACCGTGGCCCTGCTGGCTGCGCTGGCCGGCACAGTCGCCCAGGCAGAGGGACATTACGTCACCGGCGTGGAGGGCATGCAGGGCTCCAGCGTACCGCCGCCCGGCAACTACTACCTCGGCTACCTTGTCCAGTACGACATCAACAGCTTTCGCGTGCCCGGCACAACCGCCAACCTGCCCGGCAGCAACACCGGCACCGTCACCGCCCTGGCCAACCGCTTTGTCAAGGTCACGCCCACCCAAGTGCTGGGCGCGGACTACGGCTACGAGATGATCTTGCCGGTGGTGCGCACCTCGCTGAGCATCGGTGCCGCCGGCATTGACGACAGCCAGAGCGGCGTGGGCGATGTGTACCTCGGCCCGCTGGTGCTGGGCTGGCATGGCCCGCAATGGGACGCAGTGGCCGCTGCCGGCATGTGGCTGGACTCGGGCAGCACCAACGGCCCTGCCGCCCCCGGCAAGGGCTACAAGTCCACCATGCTGACCGGCGGGGTGACCTACTACTTCGACAGCGCCAAGTCGGTGTCGGGGTCGGCACTGTTCCGCTTTGAACGCCACGGCAAAAACGACGCAGGCCTGCGTGCCGGCAACCAGTTGTCGCTGGAATGGGGCGTGGGCAAGAATTTGGGCACGGTGCAGGTCGGCGTGGTGGGCTACAGCCAGTGGCAGCTCAGCCAGGACAGTGGCATGGGGGCCACCAGCGACAAATCCTCACGTCATGCCGTGGGTGCAGAACTGGTTTACCCCGTTCCCGGCGCAGGCATGTTCCTGAAGGGCGCTGCCTACAAAGAGTTCAGCGTGGAAGGAGGCAGCAAGGCCGAGGCCAAGGGCAACATGCTGCGATTCAGCGTGGTCAAAGCGTTCTGAACGCGTAACGACTCAGCCCCCTCGAAGCGATTCATGCATACCCGATCATTGCCGATTCACTCCGCCAAAGCCATAAATTGGGAAGCCCACGCCTGCCTGCCGCTGCATCCCGACGCCGACTTTTCGCCGCTGGACCGGCTGCGCGATGCCGGCGTGCATTACGTGTCGGTCAATGTCGGCATGGACATGAACCCGGTGACGCAAATCCTGTCGGTGCTGGCGGCTTATCGCGCCCGGATTGCGGCCCATCCCGAGCGTTTCCGGCTGGTGACCAGCGTGGCGGAAATCGAACAGGCGGCGGCGAATGGCGCGCTGGCTGTCGGCTTCGACCTCGAAGGCGCGCTGCCACTGCTGGGCCAGCCCGACATGGTGGCGCTGTACCGCGACCTGGGCGTGCGCCAGATCCACTTCGCCTACAACCGCAACAACCCGGTCGCCGACGGCTGCCATGACGTGGAGCGCGGCCTCACGCCGCTGGGCCGGCGCATGGTCGAGGCGGTCAACCGGGCCGGCGTGCTGATGGACTGCTCGCACACCGGCCGGCGCTGCAGCCTGGACATCATGGCCGCCTCCAGCCAGCCGGTGATCTTCAGCCACGCCAACCCGCTGGCGCTCATCCCGCACGGGCGCAATGTCAGCGACGAGCAGATCAGGGCCTGCGCGGCCACGGGCGGCGTGGTCTGCATCTCTGGCGTGTCGGCGTTTCTGGGCACCGGCACGCCCACGGCCATGGATGTGGCGCGCCACGCGGCCTACGTGGCCGATCTGGTCGGCGCGCAGCATGCCGGCATCGGGCTGGACATCGGCTTTGGCCAGCCCGGACTCGACGACAACCCGCCGGGCCATCACGACCCGGCCTACTGGTGGCCCGCTGCCGCAGGCTACCAGGGGGCGCTGGGCAGCATCACCTACACGCCGGTCGAAACCTGGCGGCTGTTGCCCAAGGCGCTGCAAAAGGTCGGCATGAACGCGGCTGAAGCCGCCGGCGTCATGGGTAACAATATGCTGCGCGTCGCCGGCCAGGTCTGGCAGCGCCCCTGAGCCCTCTCCTTCAACCTCTTGCGAAAACTCCCATGTCCTCCATCACCCTGCGCTTTCTCGCTGAACCCAGCACCGTCAACTTTGGCGGCAAGGTGCATGGCGGCACCGTCATGAAATGGATCGACGAGGCGGGCTACGCCTGCGCCACGCGCTGGGCCAAACGCTCCTGCGTGACGGTGTCGGTGGGCAGCATCCGCTTTCAGCGCCCGATCCTGATCGGCGACCTGGTCGAAGTCGAGGCGCGCCTGGCCTACACCGGCCGCAGCAGCATGAACATTGCGGTCGAGGTGCGCAGCGGCGACATCAAGACCGGCCAGATGAACGTCGTCACCGACTGCCTGGTGGTCTTCGTGGCCGTCGATGCCGATGGCAAAACCATTCCCGTCGAAGCCTGGAATCCTGAAACGCCCGGCGACATGGCGCTGGCGCAACGCGTCAAGGCGCATCTGGACGCCGCGCGGACCGGGCAGCTCGGTGGCTGATCAAGCCTGAAGCCCTGAGCGGGCGCGGCCTGGAGGCACTTCAATCGCGCATTCAAGGTACACACAAATGCTGTACCCGCAGGTTTAACCTGTAAAGCCATGTGTCATCACGTCTGGCAGACACGCCCGGCTATTTAAGATGTTCACGGAGCGTCTGTGGAGACGACAGCACCCTGTCTTTACGATGCAAAAAATTCCATGTTCACCGTTTCGTTCACTGTCGGCCCACGGCCTTCGGCTCTGCTTTTTAATGCTGCTGGCAGCCAGCCTGTCAGGCTGCGTTGATCGCAGTGCGTGTGTCGGCGCGGGCACCGGGCCGGCTTCGTCCTGCAAGCCCATTGCCCCGCTAGCGCTGGAGGGCGGCGTTGACCCCGGCCTGCTGCTTCTGCTGGTGCCTGAAGGTCAATCCCTGGCGCATGCGCAAGTCACGGCCTGGATGGACGCGGCCTCGGAAGAGGGCTTGCGCATGCAGGCCGTGACGGACCGGCAATTCCTGGCGCTGGGCGCCGATGCCCTGAAATATGCCGGCCTGGTGCTTCCCGACCAGCTGCATGCCATCGCCAGCAACGAACTGGTGCAGGCCCTGCGCGACTACACCACCGCAGGCGGGAACACCATGCTGGTGTACGACTTTGGCATCTTCACGCTGAACAGCCAGCAAAAGCCGATCTATGCCATTCCGACATCGCGGCTCAGCGACCTGGCGGGCGTGGATTACGCGCTGTATGACGACTTGCGTGAAAAAAGCACCGTCGTCGGGCCGGTCACGGCGATGCGCAGCACCATGCGCCAGTTGCAGGTTCCCCCGGGCAAATCCATCGCCTATGTCCCGGCCGGCCGGGCGCAAGGCGAGTCCGTGCCGGAGCCCGCGCCTGCCTTGCGGCCTGAAAGCGCCCTGCCACTGCCGCCTGGCGGCATGCTGCGCAGCGCGGCCGCGCCGGTGGACGTGCTCGATACCTACAGCGGCTACCTGCTCGGAAACCTGGTTTACTCCAGCTTTGTCACGGGCGGCGCCTTCAAGGGCAAGACCCTGGCGACATCGCCGCAGGCCGGCCTGGTGGCCGGGCTGAACCAGCTGGGCCGTGGCCAGGTGCTGTTCGTCAACCTGCCGCTGACCTATCTCAAGGTGGTGCGCACCGACGCCCAGCCGATGCACGGCTTTTTGCACTACTTCGGCTACAACGTGCTGCAGCTCGCGCACCTGTCGTCCGTGCCCCAGGGCATACCCGGCCTCACGCTGAACTGGCATCTGGACTCCTTCACCGCCCAGCAGCCGACGCTGACGCTGGAAAAACTCGGCGTCTTCGACGACGGGCCGTTTTCCATCGACATGACCGCCGGACCCGACGCGGTCACCATTGGCGACGGCAAGGGCTGGAACCTGGACAACAACAAGGTGGCGCAGGACATCCTGTGGCGCTTTGCGCGCAAGGGGCACGCCATCGGCAGCCATGGCGGCTGGAACCACGACTATTACGGGCTGAACGCCAGCGACACCAACCAGGGCACCTTCCTGCCCTACCTGGAAAAGAACCTGGAGTCGATCCGGCGCGCGGTCAGCCATCCCCTGCGGCCTTACCTGGGCCTGAACACGCCGGCTACCGCCGCGCCCCCGGCCCTGTTGCCGGCAGCACACAAGCTGGAGGCGCTGGCCGACGGCCATCTGGGGCAGCTGGTGCGGCAGTATTCGCCGCCGGTAGGCAACAACCCCACCTGGGCCATGGACTACCTGGAGCAGCAGGGCGTGGTGGGCGTTTATTTTGCCGGGCACACCGGGCTGGGCCCGACCCGGCAGTACCGTGACGGCCAGCTGCTCAACCCCAGGATATGGGTTTTTCCCGTGACGCCGGCGGGCAAATATGCCACCTTCGAGGAGTTCCAGACCAACAAGGTGCCCAGGCAGGAGGTCATTGACTGGTACCGCGACCTGGTGGACTTCACCATCAGCCAGCGCACCACACGCATGATCTACATGCACCCCAACGGCGCCAATGTCTGGCCCGATGTCTTGCAGAACCTGCTCGCCTATGCCAAATCCAGGGGCCAGGAAAATTTCAGGTGGTACACCATGCCGCGACTGGCCGATTTCATGACCGCCCGCCGGGAAGTCCAGTGGACGGAGCGGCGCGAGTCCGCCGGTGTGTCCGGGTTCGAAGCCAGCCACCCCGCCAGCCTGAATGAGATGGTCTGGCTGTTGCCCAAAACGCGCTATGCCTACCTGCCGGTCAGCGCCGACGGCAGCGCCACGGTCTTGGACCGGGGGACACACTGGGCGGTGCGGGCAGGCAACACCCGGCAGGTCAGGTTCACGGCACGCCTGAGGCTGGACGGAACTGACTGACAGCGCCAAGCCTGCGCCAAGCACTGGCCGCCGGCATGCTGGCGCTGGGCGAGGCGGATCAGGGCGTGGCCACGCGCAGCGAATCGGCGCGCGCAGCCTGCAGCACGTCGCGCGTCCTGAGCGCCTCGCGCCGCGCCGCGTCGGCAAAATCATCGCCTGACGAGGCATAAATAATCGCCCGCGACGAGTTGACGATGATCGGCGCGCCCGGCCGCCAGCCGGCGCGCACCGTGGCCGCCGCATCGCCGCCCTGCGCGCCCACGCCGGGAATCAAGAGGGGCAGCGTCGGCGCCACCGCCCGCACGCGCTCGATCTCGGCCGGATAGGTCGCGCCGACCACCAGCCCGAGCTGGCCGTTGAGGTTCCACGGGCCTTGCGCCAGGCGGGCGATATGTTCATACAGCAGCGGCTGGCCGTCCACCGACGCCAGGCGCTGGTTCTGCAGGTCGTCGCCGCCCGGGTTGGAGGTGCGGCACAGCAAGAAAGAGCCCTTGCCGTGGTACTTCAAATAAGGCGCGACCGAATCAAAGCCCATGAAGGGCGACAGCGTCACCGCATCGGCGCCGTAGCGCTCGAAGGCCTCAATGGCGTACTGCTCGGCGGTGCTGCCGATATCGCCGCGCTTGGCGTCGAGGATGACGGGAACCTGCGGCGCGACGCGGCGCATGTGCGCCATCAGGCGTTCCAGCTGGTCCTCGGCGCGATGGGCGGCGAAGTAGGCGATCTGCGGCTTGAAGGCGATCACCAGGTCGGCGGTCGCATCGACGATGGCGGCGCAGAAATCGTAGATTTTGCTGGCATCGCCCGCAAGCCGGCCGGGAAAGCGGGCGGGTTCCGGGTCCAGGCCGACGCACAGCATGGAGTGGTTCTGGCGTTCTGCGGCGCCGAGCATGTCGATAAAAGTCATGCCGGTATTGTAAGAAGCCCGCCTTCAGGCGCCGCGCGCCGCCAAGCCCATGGCCAGGCACAAATCGTCCCAGGCCTTGGCCTTGTCCTGCGGGCAGCGCAGCAGATAGGGCGCGTCATGGGTGACGACGGTAGGCCGGCCATGCAGCGCATGCGGCCGGCCGCGCAGCTTGCCGAAGGGCTCGCTGGACTGCAGCAGGGCCTGCGCGGCCAGCCGGCCCATGACCAGCACCACGTCGGGCCGCGCCTGCTCGACCAGCGCCAGCAGCGCGGCCGCCAACTCGTCCATCGCGCCCGAGACGGCCTGGCGCACCAGCGGCGCGAACAGCACCGCGCCGGCGTCCCGGTCCAGCCGGGCGGCGCGCAGCATGTTATCTAACAGGCGGCCGGCATCGCCCTCAAACACCGGCGCCTGCAGCGCGGCCGGCGGGCTCTGGGCCAGCACCAGCCAGCGCGCGCCGCCGGCCTTCGCGGTTTCGGCATACAGCAGTTGCGCCTGGCCGACGCGCCAGCAGGGCTGCGCGCCGGCGGCAGGGGCGGCTTCGGAAGGCGCAGCAGGATTCGGCGCAAGCGGTGGCGGGCTGGCGGGCCGGGCCGGCGCCGCCTCGCGCCTGACGATGGGCACGGCGGGCGCAACGGGAGCGGCAACGACCTTTTTTTCCTCAAAATGTTGATCAAACTGGCTGTTTGCGCTTGCTGTGCCTGCATGAGCAGCTATGACTTCAGTAGCAACCTGGATTTCGGCAACCGGCGCCAGCGGCTGCCAGACACGCACCCCCATTTCGCGCAGCATGGCGCGCTGGCGTGGGTCGAGGTTCATGCTCATGGCTGGACGCTTTTCATCAAAAAACTGACAGGGCCAGGCTCATCACGATGGCATCCTCGCCCCGGGGCAATGCCGCGCTGGCCGGGTAGTAGTTGCGGCGCGTGCCGACATGGCGAAAGCCGTGGCTTTCGTAAACCGACCGCGCGCGCGCGTTGCTGACCCGCACTTCCAGCCACAGCCACAGCGCGCCCTGCCCGCGCGACCAGACGCCCAGCGCGTCGAGCATCACCAGCGCCCAGCCCTGGCGCTGCCAGGCCGGCGCCACGGTGATGTTGAGCAGATGCACCTCGTCCACGCCCTTCATGGCGACAAAATAACCCAGCAGCTCGGGCTTTTCCGCGCTGCCCGCCGTCAGCAGCTGCGCCTGGTAGCCGGCCTGCAGCGAGTCCAGGAAATTGCGCTCGCTCCACGGTTGCGGGTAAGCGCTTTGCTCCACCCGCAGCACCGCCGGCAGCCAGTCGGGCGTCATGGGTTCAAAGCGGGCTTCAAGGGGCTGGAATGCTGCATTCATAAGCGCTCAGCTTTCAAGCGGGATGACCGGCGCGGCAAGGGCGGCCTGGGCGTCGGCCTTGATTTGCGCGCGTTCGTCGGTGGTCTGGGCAACCTTGTCGCGCACATACAGCGGCAGGGCCAGGGCGGCCTCGATGCACTGCCCGGCGGCGGCCAGCGCGGGCGCCAGCCGCAGCAGCGCGGTGGCGGCCGGATAGGCTTCGATGCAGGGCAGCGCGGCCACGGCGGCGGGCAGACGGCCGGCATAGACGCCGAACACATTGCCGGCCAGCAGCCGCGCCGATGCCCCGGGCACCAGGTTTTCGGGCCGGATCAGCTCGCAGTCCTTGATGGACGTGTACCCGCCGCTACGGAATTCATAGCTCTGCACATACATCTCGTCCATGCGGGCATCGAGCAGCGCGGTGATGGTGAAAGGCGCATCGCCCGAAGCCATGGCCCCGGCCTGCTGGAAGCGCGCCTCCTCGGCCACGGCCATCAGCGTGTCGATGGGCAGCACCGGAATGCCCGCGCCGTGGTTGGCGCCAAAGGCCAGGCCCTGCGCCACCGCGCAGGCGGTGCGCAGGCCGGTGAACGAGCCCGGCCCGCGGCCAAAAGCGATGGCATCCATCTCGCCCAGGCCCATGCCGGACTCGGCCAGCAGCGCCAGAATCGCCGGGATCAAGGTGGTCGAGGCCTGCGCCCCGCCCGGGCCGCTGTGCTGCCAGACGCGCGCGCCGTCGGTCACGGCGACCGACATGCGGTCGGTGCTGGTGTCAAACGCGAGGAATTTAAGAGGTTTAGGCATCAAATAAGGCTTTTACGCATGCTGGTCAAGCGCAAGCAGCTATCAAAATCATAGTCATTCAATCGGCATGCCGCGCCAGCCCGCAGGCGGTCGGCGTCACGCATCCAGCGATTATCCGGCCTGCCAGCGCGCCCGGCCGGCAACTGATAATCGCCGCATGCTTTTGACCCCCTTCCCGGCCCGATTCACCGCGCGCCTGACCGCCGGCCTGCTGGCAGCGTTGGCCAGCCTGTCCGCCAGCGCCCAAACCCTGCCGCCCGAAGTCGATGCCCTGCTGG
This sequence comes from Polaromonas naphthalenivorans CJ2, assembly GCF_000015505.1. Lineage (GTDB taxonomy): Bacteria > Pseudomonadota > Gammaproteobacteria > Burkholderiales > Burkholderiaceae_C > Polaromonas > Polaromonas naphthalenivorans. The sequence goes on from NC_008781.1 coordinate 4,103,949, forward strand.
CGCGTGCCAAGGTGCCGCGCGAGGCCTTCGCCGCCGTGGTCGTCGATGCCGCACCGGCCATCAACGGCAGGGCCGCGCCGCTGCTCAGCTGGCGCGCCGGCAGCGCCATGAACCCCGCGTCGGTCATGAAGCTGGTCACGACCTATGCCGGGCTGGAACTGCTCGGCCCGGCCTACACCTGGAGCACGCCGGTCTATGCCGACGGCCCGATTGCCAATGGCGTGCTGTCCGGCAACCTCATCATCCAGGGCCGGGGCGACCCCAAGCTGGTGATGGAGCGGCTGTGGCTGCTGCTGCGCCGGGTGCAGGGCTTGGGCATCAAGACCATCACAGGCGACATCCTGCTCGACCGCAGCGCCTTTGCGGCGTCAACGCAACACCCCGGCGACTTCGACGGCGAGGCGCTGCGCCCCTACAACGTGCAACCCGATGCGCTGCTGCTCAACTACAAGTCGGTGGTGATGACGTTTGCGCCGAATCCGGGCAGCGGCAGCGCCAGCATCAGCTACGACCCGCCGCTGGCCGGCGTGCGGATGCAGCCCGGCGTGCCGCTGTCGGCGGGAAGCAACGGCCGCGCTGGTCTGGCCGAATGCGGCGACTACCGGGCGCAGCTCCAGCCCGACTTTGCCGACCCGCTGCGCATGGCCTTTGCCGGCAGCTACCCGGCGGCCTGCGGCGAGAAGGTCTGGGCCATCGCCTACCCCGACCCGGCCAGCTATGCGCAGCGGGCGATTGCCGGGCTGTGGCAGGAAATGGGTGGCACGCTGGGCGGACAGGTCAGGGATGGCGTGGCCCCGCCCGGATTGGCGCCGGCGTTCGAGATGGAATCGGCGTCGCTGGCCGAAATCATCCGCGACATCAACAAGTTCAGCAACAACGTGATGGCGCAGCAGCTGTTCCTGACGCTCAGCCTGCAGCGCCCGGGCGGCGCCAGCAACGAGGCTTCGCGCGAGGCGGTGCGCGGTTGGTGGCAGGGCCGTTTTGGTGCGCAGAACGGCGGGCCGGGCAATGCCCCGGACATGCCGGTGCTGGACAACGGCTCGGGCCTGTCGCGGCTGGAGCGCGTCACGCCACAGGGCCTGGCGCGCATGCTGCAGACCGCCTATGTCTCGGGCGCCATGCCCGAGCTGATGGCCTCGCTGCCGATCAGCGGCGTCGATGGCACCTTGAAGCGCAGCAAGTCGCAGGTCTCGCAGGGCTGGGCGCACCTGAAGAGCGGCACCCTGCGCGACGCCACCGCGCTGGCCGGCTACGTGCACACGCCCAGCGGCCGGCGCCTGGTGGTGGTCGGCATCGTCAACCACGCCAACGCACCGGCGGCGCGGCCGGCGCTCGAAGCGCTGGTGGACTGGGCCGTCAAGGAAGGCAGCCGGTGAACCTGATCGACCTCATCGGCTCGCTGGCCGCATGCCTGACCACCGCGAGCTTTGTGCCGCAAGCCTGGCTCAGCTTCAAGACCCGCGATGTCAGCGGCGACCCGCAGCCAAATAGCGCGCCCGGACAGGCTTGGGGCACGATTCATGCGTGTCCGCTTTCCGTGTCAAACACCGGAAATGGCTGAATGCGGAAGCGGTTGCGGCATTTTTCCGCCACCTAGGGTTTTCCCACCCCAACAATCTCCTGTTTCTGACGCCTGCACGGCGCCAGCGACGATAGCGCCATCACGCGCCGACCCGCACATTTAAGGCAATGGACCCGGCTGAACCGGGAACATGCCGTTACGCCCCAACCACTTTTCTGGCTGCGCACATCCTATGTATATCAAAATCGGTTTCGACATCCAGCTTGCCATCACCTCGCCCATGGCGCTCATCTATGTGCTGCATGTGCATCCGTCGCGGCGCGATGACCTGATGGCGCCGGAGGTCGTCATGGTCGAACCCGCCCTGCGGGTGGACGAATACCTGGACGCCTTCGGCAACCAGTGCGGGCGGGTCAATGCGCTGGCCGGTGTCAGCGAGGTGCGCTTTCACAGCGCGTCGATCATTCGCGACTCGGGCTTGCCTGACGAGGTGAACCTGGCGGCCTGGCAGCATGACCCGACAGAGCTTCCGCCCGCGACGCTGCAGTTTTTGCTGCCCAGCCGCTACTGCGAGGTGGACAGCGAACTGCTGCAGTTCGCCTGGAACCAGTTCGGGCAGACGCCGCCGGGCTGGGCGCGGGTGCAGGCGATCTGCGACTTCGTGCACCAGCACATCCGCTTCGACTACAGCGCGGCCCGCGCCACGCGCACCGCCGTCGAAGGCTGGCGCGAGGGCACCGGCGTGTGCCGCGACTTCACGCACCTGGCGGTCACGCTGTGCCGCTGCATGAACATCCCGGCCCGCTACTGCACCGGCTACCTGGGCGACATCGGCATTCCCCCCGTGCCTTACCCGATGGACTTCAGCGCCTGGTTCGAGGTGTTTCTGGGCGGCCGCTGGTACACCTTTGACGCGCGCCACAACACGCCGCGCATCGGGCGCGTGGTGATGGCGCGCGGCCGCGATGCCGGCGACGTGCCGATCACGATGTGCTTTGGCGTGAACACGCTGAAAAAATTCGAGGTCACGACCTACGAGGTCGATGTGTACGGCAACCCGGTGCAGACGGTGTGAATCCCGGCGACGCGCTCATCATCACCTGCGAGCACGGCGGGCACGAGGTGCCGGCGGCCTACGCGCCCCTGTTCGCGGACCATGAAGCCCTGCTGAAGACGCATCGCGGCTGGGATCCGGGGGCGCTAGAACTCGCGCAGCAGATGGCCCAGGCGCTGGATGCGCCGCTGTTCGCGGCCACCACGACCCGCTTGCTGATCGACCTGAACCGCTCGATAGGCCACCGGCAACTGCATTCGGAAGCCACGCGCGCCCTGGCGCGTTCGACCCGGAGCGACATCGCCGCACGCTATTACCGGCCGCACCGCGACGCGGTGGAAGCGGAAGTCGCCTGCCGGATTGCCGCAGGCCAGCGCGTGCTGCATGTCGCGTCGCACAGCTTCACGCCCGAACTCCATGGCGTGGTGCGGCAGGCCGACGTGGCCTGGCTGTATGACCCGAGGCGCGCCGGCGAAGGCGTCCTGGCGTCGCGCTGGCTGGGCGCATTGAGGCAGCGCCGGCCCGAACTGAAACTGCGCCGCAACTATCCGTATGAAGGCAAGGGCGACGGCCTGACCGCGCTGCTGCGCAAGCGCCACGCGCCTGAGCAGTATGTCGGCATTGAACTGGAGGTCAACCAGCGCTTTGTCATCGAGGGCGGCGAGGCATGGACAGCATTGCGCGCCGACATCATTCAGGCACTGGCCGATGCGCTGGCGCTGACGGAACGGTGAAGACAAGGCCGGAAAAGCACCCGGCCCAAGCCATGGCGGATACTCTGAATCCGTTAAAACCCTCAGAAAACCGAGAAACCCCATGACCACAGCCCCCGCCTGCCCCCAATGCACGATGGAAAACACCTACCCGGACGGTGAAAACTACGTCTGCGCCGACTGCGGCCACGAGTGGCCCATGGCCGCAGCCGCCCTTGACGCCGACGACAGCGACGATGCGGTGGTCAGGGATTCCAACGGCAACGTGCTGGCCGACGGCGACGCCGTGGTGCTGATCAAGGACCTGAAGGTCAAGGGTTCATCGACCACGCTCAAGATGGGCACCAAGGTCAAGAGCATCCGCCTGGTCGGCGGCGACCACGAGGTGGACTGCAAAATGGACGCCGGCAGCTTCATGCTCAAGGCCTGCTTCCTGAAAAAGGTTTGAGACGGGGACAAGTTCCGGATCATGGAAAATCGACCCCCATTCGCGCTATTCGCGTTAACTCAAAAAGATACCCATGAACGAAGCCACTTCACTCCCCGCCCTGCCCGACCGCCTGTCCGTTGACCCGCGCAGCCCCCATCATGTCGCCGCCGTGTTCGAGCGTGACGTGGGGATTTTGCTGAACGGCAAGGAGCGTTTGAATGTCGAGGAATACTGCATCAGCGAAGGCTGGATCAAGGTGGCCGCCGGCAAGACGCTGGACCGCAAGGGCCGCCCGCTGCTGATCAAGCTCAAAGGCGTGGTCGAAGCGTTTTACCGCGACGGTGCAGGTTCAGCCCCTTAGCCGCCTCTCGCAGCCCGGCTCACGGCTTGATCGCGATCTTGAGCACACCGTCGCGCTGGTGGGCAAACAAGTCGTAGGCGGCGGCGATGTTCTCCAGCCTGTACTGGTGCGTGACCATCACGCCCAGGTCAATCCGGCCGGACGCCACCACATTCATCAGCCGGCGCATGCGTTCCTTGCCGCCGGGACATAGCGCAGTCCTGATGGTGTGGTCGCCCAGCCCGGCGGCAAAGGCGGACAGCGGGATTTTCAAGTCACTCGAATACACGCCCAGGCTGGACAGCGTGCCGCCGGGCTTGAGCACGCGCAGCGCCGACTCGAAGGTGGCCTGCGTGCCGAGTGCCTCGATTGATGAATCGGCGCCCCGCCCGCCGGTGAGCTTCATGATTTCATCAACCACATCGCAGTTGTTGAAGTTGAGCGTCACGTCGGCGCCCATTTTTTTCGAAATGCCAAGGCGGTGGTCGTTACCATCGACGGTGATGATGGTGCTGGCGCCCAGCAACCGCGCGCCGGCGGTGGCGCACAGGCCAATCGGCCCCTGCGCGAACACCACCACGGTGTCGCCGATTCGGATGTTGGCGTTTTCCGCGCCCTTGAATCCGGTGGACATGATGTCCGGGCACATCAGCACCTGCTCGTCACTCAGGCCGTCGGGAATCGGCGCCAGATTGGCCTGGGCGTCGGGCACCAGCACGTACTCGGCCTGCGTGCCGTCGATCAGGTTGCCAAAGCGCCAGCCGGCGGTGGCCTTGTAGCCGTGGCAGCCGCACAGGCCCATGGGCACCAGGTAGCTGCCGTCCTGCGATGGCGCGCCGTCCTGGGCGGCGTAGGAGTTGAAGTTGGGGCAGATGGCGCCGGCAATCACGCGCTGGCCTTCGCTGTAACCCTGCACGGCGCTGCCGAGCTTTTCGATCACGCCCACGGGCTCGTGGCCAATCGTCAGCCCCTTGGCGACGGGGTACTCGCCCTTGAGGATGTGGACATCGGTGCCGCAGATGGTGGTGGTGGTGATGCGCACCAGGGCATCGTTGGGGCCGACATCGGGGATGCGCTTGTCGACAATCTCGATGCGGCCGGGCTCGACAAACACGGCGGCTTTCATCATAGCGGGCATGGGCACTCCTTGGGTTGCGAGCAGGGCTCGTGAACCCAGTCTATCGCGCATGGCTGCCGGGCAGGCGGCGCACCCGACCGCATATTGATCAAGGTCAACGCTTTCACGAACTCGCCATTTATAATGAGAACCATTATCATTAAATTTGGGAAATTAAAATGAAACGCCTGCTGTCCATTGCCCTGTTGTCGTTTGCGGCCACCACGGCTTTTGCCGCCGCTGATGAATTCACCCTGACGATCAAGGATCACGCCTTCGAGCCCAAGGAGATCACGATTCCCGCCGGGAAAAAAATCAAGCTGCTGGTGGTGAACAAGGATGCCACCCCCGCTGAGTTTGAAAGCAAGCCGCTGGGCCGCGAGAAAGTCATTGCGGGCAACTCCACCGGCACCGTCAACATTGGCCCCCTGAAGCCTGGCCGCTATCCGTTCGTCGAGGAATACCACGAGAACGATGCCGCCGCGCAAGGCACCATCGTCGTCAAATAAGCCTCCACGCCCTTCCGGAATCCGCCATGTTCGCCGCCGCACTCATCGTTTTTCGTGAATCACTGGAAGCTTCGCTGATCATCAGCATCATGGCCGCCGCCACGCTCGGGATTGCCTCTCGCGGGCGCTGGATAGCCGCCGGAATACTTGCCGGGCTCGCGGGCGCGGCGCTGGTGGCGTCGAGCATGGGGCTGATTTCCGACATGGCCAGCGGCGTCGGCCAGGAACTGTTCAATGCCGGCATCCTGATCCTGGCCGTGGGCATGCTGGCCTGGCACAACATCTGGATGTCGATTCATGGCCGCGAAATGGCCGCGCAGGCCAAGAGCACCGCGCGCGCCATCCATGACGGCAGCCGCGAGCGTTCCGTGATCTTCATGGTGGTGGCCCTGGCCGTCCTGCGCGAAGGCTCGGAGACGGTGCTGTTTCTCTACGGCCTGGCCACCAGCAGCGAAGACGGGCTGCGCAACACCGTTGGCGGCGGGCTTAGCGGCCTGGCGGCGGGCCTGCTGGTCGGCGGCCTGCTGTACGCGGGGCTGCTGCGCATTCCGTTGCGCTGGTTTTTCTCGATCACCGGCGTCTTCGTCTTGTTGCTGGCCGCCAGCATGGCTTCGCAGGCCGCCCGCTTCCTGATCCAGGCCGATCTGCTGCCCAGCCTTGGCGCGCCGCTGTGGGACAGTTCGGGCCTGCTGTCGCAGACCTCGGCGGCCGGAACCCTGCTGCACGGACTGATCGGCTACGAAGCACAGCCGGCGGGCATGCAGATTGTGTTTTACGTGGCGGTCGTGCTGGCCATCACGGCCGGCATGCGCTGGGTGAATTCGCGCGGCCCCGTCAGGAATTCAGCCCAGCCAGCCTAGCTTTCAGCGCCGCGTTCTCGGCGCTGAGTTCGGTGATGGTCTGCCTGAGCCGGGCAATCACGCCTTCGGGCGATTCGGGCTCGGTGCGGGCCACGGCCTTGCTTTCACGCACCTGCCGGGCGGCCTGCTGAAGCTCTTTCTTGCCGCCGGCGACCGCCGCCACCTGCGCGTCAAACGGCAGCGATGCCACGGTGGCCGCCGCGTTGATCGAAATCGTTCCCGACTTCACGGCCGCCACCAGTTCGGGCGCGGCCGACTTCTGGATCTTTTCAATCTGGTTGATGGTGTTGTTGCTGATGCGCGCCGACTTGGCGATGGCGTCGCGGGTTGGCACCGGCTCGGGCTTTGCCTCGCCCGGCGCAGCTTCGGCAACAGAAGCGGACGGCTCGCCAGGCGCTGGCTGCACGCGCGCGGTCAGGATGTCCTTCTTGCGCAGGGCCAGCACGCCGCGCTGGAAATCGGACACGCTGCGCCGGCCCAGGTGCTGGTCGATCATCCACAGATGCACATCGTCCAGCGACTTGAAGCGGGTGTTCTGCACGGTGTTGAAAGGGATGCCGTGCTGGGTGCAGATGCGGTGGCGGTTGTGGCCATCGACCAGCATATCGCCCCACAGCACCAGGGCATCGCGGCAGCCCTCGGCCAGCAGGCTGCGCTCCAGGGCTTCGTTTTCCTCCGGGGTCAGTGGGTCGATGTAGGCAAGCAGTTCTTCGTTGACCGTGATGTTCATGGCGGGGCAGACAGGTAGGGATTGACAGGGGGCGCCATTCTATAAGTGATTTTCCGCACTGAAATGGACACGGCCTCCTAGAATCGGCAACCCGCACCTCGAACCCTTGGCTTTTTTGACAGGAATCCATGCCATGAACTTTTCTGCGTTCAAAAAAATCCTGGCCAGCCAGGTGCTGCTGATGTCAGCTTTTGCCGCACAGGGCCAGGACAGCACGGCCGAGGACTGGCTGCGCAACCCGTCCATGGGCAATTACAAGGCTTATGCCGAGTTCAAGATGGCGCATTACGCCGAGGCCCGCCATATCTGGGAAACGCTTGCGGGCGTGGGCAATGCGGATGCGCTGTTCAATCTGGCCATCCTGGCGGAAGATGGCCTGGGCGAGCCCAGGGATCTCAGGAGGGCGGAGGCCCTTTACGTGACAGCGGCCAACGCGGGCGGCTTCAAGGCTCAGTACCGGCTTGGCATGCTCTACAGCACGGGCGGCGCCATCGACAAGGATCTGGCCAAGGCGCGCCAGTACCTGAGCCTTGCCGCAGCCCACGGCGACAAGGATGCCATCGAACGGCTGGCATCGCTGGACCAGCCGGAGCGCCCGCCCGGCACGTTTGAGGAAGCCGAAATACTGGCCAGCACGGGCAGGCATGCCGAAGCGGCGGTGCTTTATAAGCGCGCGGCCGACAGCGGCAACCTGGCTGCGCGCACCCGGCTGGCCTGGATGTACGAGGCAGGCCGCGGCGTGGAACGTGATCTGGGGCAGGCGGCTCAATTCTTCATGCAGTCTGCGCAGGCCGGCAATGCCGAAGCGCAGTACGCGACAGCCGTCATGTACCGCACAGGTCGCGGACAGCCCAAAGACCGCGAACAATCCCTGCGCTGGCTCAAGCGCGCCGCTGAACAGAAATACCCCGCCGCCATGGCTGCCCTGGCGGCTGAAACCGACAACAGGTAGGGGGCTTTCGTGACACATCGGGCGCCTTGCTGATTGCCTGTTTTCTGGCGCAGCGCCCCTCAATGCTTCGCGGGCAGCGTGTTCGCCAGGAAGAAGCGCAGCATCTCCTCGCTGGCATCGGGGCCTGCGCCATCGGTGTACGAGCCCTGCGCGCTGCCGCCTGACCAGGCGTGGCCGGCGCCATGCACGGCCCAGTGTTCGGCCACGACCCGGCCATCAGCCTGCTTGTAGATGCGCTGCGTGTAGTCGCGGCCGTTGGGGCTGCGCGCGCGTTTTTGTTCCGGCCTTGAAGCGCCCGCGCTGGCGGCCACCACATGCTCGCCATTGGCCGGATTGACGGTGGCGTCCTTGTCGCCGTGAAAGACGATGGTCGGTGGGCTGGCAGCGGTTCGTGCGCCGGGGGCCGCGCCGGTCTGCATCACGCCGAGCGCGGTCTGCACATTGGTCGCCGAGCCGGTGGGCAGGCCCGAATGCACGCCGACGGCGGCAAACAGATCGGGGTAGGCGTCACCCAGGATCGCCGCCATGGCGCCGCCGGCCGACAGGCCCGCCACATAGACGCGCTGCGGGTCGATGTTGTAGCGGCTCATCACGTCACGCGTCATGCCGGCCAGCAGCGCCGGCTCGCCCCGGCCGCGCTTTTGGTGGTTGTGCTTGAACCAGTTCCAGCAGCGCGACGAATTGGCGTGCTGCGTCTGCGCCGGGTAGAGCACGTAGAAACCGCGCTGGAGCGCTGCCTCGTTCATCTTGGTGCCGGCGGCAAAGTCGTCGGGGTTCTGGGTGCAGCCGTGCAGCATCACGACCAGCGGCAGCGGCTCGGCAAAGGACGCCGGTGGAATGTAGAGCTTGTACTCGCGCGTGCCGGCCGCGCCTTCGGTGTGGCTGCCGCTGATGAACTGGCCGGATGGTCCGGGCTTGACGGTCTGGGCCGGCTTTTGCGGTGCCGGCGCTGCGCGGCCGACTTCATGCGCCTCCACGTCGATGATGTTCAGGTCGTCGTCAACGCTTGCAGGCAGGGCGGCGCCACCGAGCGCGGCCTGGATGGCGGCGGTGGCCGCCTGCAGGTTGCCGCTGCGCATCAGGCGGGTGGCCTCGGCCATGGAGTTCTGGAAGGCCGGGTTGTTCAGGGAATTCATTGCATTGGCCGGGTTGGCCGGGTTTTTTGGCGCGGCCGCCAGCAGTTGCAGCATGGGCGCGCCGCCGCCCCCTTCGTGGCGCTGGCTGGCTGCAGCCATGGCTTGCTGGATGGCGCCCTGCGCCACGCGCGAAGCTTCGGACAGGATGCGTTCAAGGTTCGGGTTCATGGTGTTTCCTTTCAGGAAAACGGGTGGGAGAACTTGGGAATCGACAAAAAACAAAAAATCAGCGGATGCGGCCGGCCAGCGCCGCCTTCACGGCCGGGCTGGCATGCAGCGCGCCCAGCACCACCACCGAGTCGATGGCGGCCAGCGCCAGTTCCGGGGTGACATCGAGCGCGATGGTGGCCAGGCCGAGGACGCGGATCTGCAGGGCTTCGCCCGACGCCTGGACGGCGCGCAGGTCGGCGGCGGAGAAATGCTGGATGCCGAGCACCAGCGTCTTGCGCGCCACCACCTGCCTGACCACCTCGGAGTGGGTCGTCAGCTGGTTGCGGATGGCGGTGCGGATCAGGTCGGTGCGGTTGGCATAAAAGCCCTCCTGCACCAGCAGGTCGATCTGGCCGAGATCGACATAGCCCAGGTTGATGGTGATTTTTTCGTCGGCCGGCTTGAGGGCGGCGGCATGGCTGGCGGTTTTAGGTGGCATGGCGCCATCTTATAACCATCCAAGTGGATGGTCTATGGATGTTTCAACTGTTTACATCCGGCAAACCAGCGCTTTCATTTGCTACGTTATTTATAGCTGTATGCGCTTATGGAATATGCGCAAAAGCCATATTTCATCATTAATTTTCAGAAAAATAGCGTGCGGCGCGCTCAATAATGCGGCGGCAGGTCGTCGCCGGCCCGGCTGAACACGCCACTGCCCGCGTCCGGAATCTGCTGCCGGAGCTGGGCAACTTCGCGCAGCAGTGCGTCGATTTGCTGCTGCTGGCGGATGATGACCTGGTTCAGCTGGTCCAGAAGGTCTTCGTTGAAGCTGGCCTTGATTTCCAGATCGGTCAGGCGGTGGTCGATGGCGTCGTTGGAGTGCATGCGGCTATTGGACACGAGTCGGGGGCGCGGCTGGCGTCGGAAACCCTGACCCTGACCAGGGAAAAACCAGGGGAAAAATGGGCTTTTATAATTTTTCCTTTGACCAAGAGATTTAGAAATGCTTTTACCGTTCCCCTTGCCCGCAAAGTCTCTTATCGCTGCTGCCGTTGCAACCCTGGCTTTTGCCGCCCACGCCCAGGACGCGCAGACCGTCAAGATCGCCCACGCCGGCCCCATCTCGGGCGGCATCGCGCACATCGGCAAAGACACCGAAAACGGCGTTCGCCTGGCGCTGGACGAGCTGAACGCCCAGAACCTCGTGATCGGCGGCAAGAAGATCAAGTTCGAACTGGTGGCCGAGGACGACGCCGGCGACCCGCGCCAGGCCACCGCCGTGGCCCAGAAGCTGTGCGACACCCAGGTGGCCGGCGTGATTGGCCACCTGCAATCGGGCACGTCCATTCCCGCCGCCAGCGTGTACAACAAGTGCGGCATTCCCAACATCACGGCGTCCGCCACCAACCCCGACCTGACCAAGCCGGGCTACAAAACCACCTTTCGCCTGATCGCCAACGACAACGCGCTGGGCGCGGCGCTCGCGATTTTTGCCGCCGACACGCTGAAAATCAAGAAAGTGGCGGTCATTGACGACCGCACCGCCTACGGCCAGGGGCTGGCCGACGTGTTCAAGGCCACGGCCAAACAAAAGGGCATCGAGGTCGTCGGCGAAGAGTTCACCACCGACAAGGCCACCGATTTCATGGCCATCCTGACCGGCATCAAAGCCAAGAAGCCCGACGCGATTTTCTTCGGCGGGCTCGATGCTCAGGCCGGCCCGATGCTGCGCCAGATGGAGCAGCTCGGCCTGTCGAATGTGAAATTCTTTGGCGGCGATGCGATGTGCACCGAAAAGCTGCCCGACCTGTCGAGCAAGGCCGGCTCAGTGAAAAACGTGACCTGCGCCACCGGCGGCGCCTCGATCCAGAAGATGCAGGGCGGCGCCGAGTGGAAGAAAAGGTACGACGCCAAGTTCCCCGGCCAGTTCCAGATCTACAGCCCCTATGCCTACGACGCCACCTACGTGCTGGTCGATGCGATGAAGCGCGCCAACTCGGTGGACCCCAAAACCTACCTGCCCTTCATCGGCAAGACCCAGTACAAGGGCGTGACCGCCAGCATCGCCTTCACGGCCAACGGCGAGTTGACCAAGCCGGCCGTGACGCTGTACAGCTACAAAAACAACCTGCGGACCGCGCTGAACTGAGGAGGGCTAGCGCCTGCGCCTAGCTCGCCGCAGCGCGCCCCAGCCGGTCGCGCACGCCGTCCCACTCGCAGGCCACGGGCGGGGTTTCCACCCAGATCAGCCTGGCGCCCTGGGCGTCGAAGTCGCGCAGCACGGCGAACAGCTGCTGCGCGGTGGCCAGCGCGTCGTCGGGCATGCGGCGGTATAGCACCCTAGTCGATTTGATGCCCAGCAGCGTGCGGGCATAAATCGCGATATGCGCCGCGTCGGCGCCCAGCAGGTCGAGGGCGGCCTGCATCGCGCCGGCATCCATCAGGCGAACCTTGGCGTTCGGCGCGTAATGCGCTTCCAGCGTGCCGGAGGCGCGGGGCGCGCTGCCGGCCGCCTGCGCATCCTCTTTGCCCAGCACCGGCTCGCCGCAGGCGGCTTCAAGCTGCGCGCGGGTCAGCACGCCGGGGCGCAGCAGCACCGGCCGGCCCCGGGTGCAATCGACAATGCTGGACTCGATGCCGACCGCGCACGGCCCGCCGTCGAGCACCAGCAGCTCGTCGCCAAACTCCTGCGCGACATGCAGCGCCGTGGTCGGGCTGACGCGGCCAAAGCGGTTCGCGCTCGGCCCGGCCACGCCCGTGCCACAGGCCTTCAAAAAAGCCAGCGCCACCGGATGCGCCGGGCAGCGCAGGCCAATCGACTCCTGGCCCCCGGCGGCGGCCAGCGCCACGCCTTCGCGGCGCGGCAGGATCACCGTCAGCGGCCCGGGCCAGAAGGCCTGCATCAGCCGGGCGGCAAACGCCGGAACGCTGCTGGCGTAGTCGCTCACCTGGCTGGCGTCGGCCACATGAACGATCAGCGGGTGGTCGGCGGGCCGGCCCTTGGCTTTAAAAATGCCGGCCACGGCGGCATCGCTGGACGCATCGGCGCCCAAACCATACACGGTTTCGGTCGGAAAGCCGACCAGCGCGCCGGCCTGGATGCGGCGGGCGGCCTCCACAATCGCCTGCGGGTCGGTGCCGGGCCGGATCATCAGGCGGCCTCGAATCCGGGCAGGCTAAGGATCGCCGCCGCCTGGCGCGCCACGGCCTTCACGCCCGCCACGTCGGCGCCGGTGATCGTCAGATGACCCATCTTGCGACCCGGCCGGGCGTCGGTTTTTCCGTACAGGTGCAGGTGCGCGCCCGGCAGGGCCAGCACCGCCTGCCAGTCGGGCGTGCGCGCTTCGCCCTGGGCGTCAAACCACACATCGCCGAGCAGATTGAGCATGATGGCCTTTGAGTGCTGGCGCGGCGCGGGCAGCGGCAAGCCGGCCATGGCATGCACCTGCAAATCGAACTGCGACACATCGCAGGCGTCCATCGTGTAGTGGCCGCTGTTGTGCGGGCGCGGCGCCATCTCGTTGACGACCAGCGCGCCGTGCTCGCTGCCGTCGTCGATCAGAAAGAACTCGACGCACAGCACGCCGACGTAGCCGATGTGGTTCGCTATGGTTTCAGTAGCTGCCTGCGCCCGTGCAGCAAGCGCAGAAGGCATATTTCCTTCATAAACCTCGGTCACGGCGAGAATCCCGTCCACATGCACATTGCGTTGCGGTGGAAAGCTGACGATGCGGCCGTCCCAGCCGCGCGCCACGATCACCGAGCATTCGGCCTTGAGCGGCAGCAGTTTTTCCAGCACGCAGGCCACGCCTTCGAGTTCCGCCCATGCAGCCGCCAGTTCGGCGGCATTGTTCACGCGCATCTGGCCCTTGCCGTCGTAGCCCATGCGCGCGGTTTTCAGGATGCCGGGCAGCAGGTCGGCGGGCACGGCCTGGAGCTGGTCCGGAGTTTCAATCACCGCGTAAGGCGCGCAGCTGACGCCCGCCATCACACCCGATTCGGCGGCGCTGGCCGTGAAATGCGATTTTTCCTGAATCCGGTCCTGGGCAATCGCCACGGCCGCCGCGCCGGGCGCCACCGGAAGGCTTTCGGCCAGCGTCTGTAAGGCGGATGCCGGCACGTTTTCAAATTCGGTGGTGACGGCCGCGCACATCCCGGCCAGTTGCGCCAGGCCCTGCTTGTCGGTGTAGCCGAAAGGGATGTGGTGATGGCTGACCAGGCCGGCCGGGCTTTGCGGATCGGGGTCGAGCACCGCCGTGAAATAGCCCAGCCGCTGCGCGGCATGCACGAACATGCGGCCCAGCTGGCCGCCGCCCATCACGCCCAGCGTGGCGGGCCGGCCGCTTGCATCGACCGTGCCGGGGAAAATCGGCAGGGCACTCATAGCGCAGGCAGCGTCATGGCGCGTGCGGCAGCGGTCTGTTCGGCGCGAAACGCCTGCAGCTTTTCAGCCAGCGCCGGGTCGTGCAGGGCGAGCATGGCGACGGCAAACAGCGCCGCATTGGCCGCGCCGGCGTTGCCAATCGCAAACGTGGCGACCGGAATCCCCTTGGGCATCTGCACGATGCTGTGCAGCGAATCGACGCCCTGCAAATGCCGGCTCGCCACCGGCACGCCCAGCACCGGAACAATCGTCTTGGCCGCCAGCATGCCCGGCAAATGCGCCGCGCCGCCCGCGCCGGCAATGATCGCCTGCAGGCCGCGCCCGGCAGCTTGCTCGGCATAGGCAAACAGGTCGTCGGGCATGCGGTGCGCCGACACCACGCGCGCATCGTGCGCCACGCCGAACTGCTGCAGGATTTGCACCGCATGCTGCATCGTGTCCCAGTCGCTGCTGGAGCCCATCACCACGCCCACCAGGGGGCTTGCCGGATTGTTAGTTGTCTTCATAAGGGAGATTTCAAGTCGTGAGGTTTGCCGGCGGTGCGCCTGGAAGCACTGATTTTAAAGGCTGGCGCCTTCAGCGCCCCCTGGCGGCGCGCCAGGCCCCGCGCCAGCGCTTGCATGCTATCGTCTTGCCTGCCGCGAAAGGCTGCGCACCGGCCGGCCCATCGCTTGAAAACCCCTTGTCCAACCCCCTAGCTCCACAACACCATGATCGACGCCACCCTTGCCAATTTCAAACAGGAAGTCCTGGAGGCTTCCAAAACCGTTCCCGTGCTGCTTGATTTCTGGGCGCCCGGAGCCGGCCCCGGCGAGCTGCTCGGCCCGCTGCTGGAACAGCTCGAAGCCGCTTATGCCGGCAGCTTCAAGCTGGTCAGGGTGGACGCCATCCGGGAGGAAAAACTCAGCGCCGCCTTTGGCATCCAGAGCGTGCCGACCTGCATCCTGATGGTGGGCGGCCAGCCGGTGGACAGCTTTGCAGGCGTCCTGCCGGAAAGCGAGATCCGGGCGTTTCTGGAGCGCCATGTCGCGCCCGCCGAAGAAAGCCTGGCGCTGGAGGCGTTCGACGACACCGACCCCGAGGCCGTGCTGCAGCGGCTGCAGGACGCCGTGACCGCCGCGCCGGCCAATGACAATGCCCGCTTTGACTACGTCAAGCATCTCTTGCTGCTGGGCCGCGACGACGACGCCAAGGTCGCCTTTGCGCCGGTGATTGCGCAGACCGGATCGGTGCGGCGCTTCGATTCGCTCAAGCGCTGGATGGACGCTATTGATTTTGTAGCTACTCATGCAGATGCAGAAAGCGCAGAAGCCCGATTTGATGAAAAAATAGCGGCCAACAAGCGTGATTTTGACGCGCGCTTCGACAAGGCCCGCTGGCTGATGGCCGGCCAGCGCTGGACCGACGCGCTCGACGAGCTGCTCGAAATCCTGATGCGCGACAAGACCTGGTCCGACGGCCTGGCGCGCAAGACCTACATCGCCATCCTCGACATCATGGAAGCGCCCAAGCCCAAGGTCGCCGACGGCCAGATTCCGCCAGAAGACGCCACCGTGGCCACCTACCGGCGGCGCCTGAGCAGCGTGGTGCTGAGCTAGGCCGCCAGCGTTTGCGGCGTTTCGCGGTCCGGCGCCCGCCGTGAAGAAAAAGGCCGCTGCTCGGTCGCCAGCACGCGCCTGGCGTTCAGGCTGCCGATGGGAATGGAGGCATCGCGCGGAATGCCGCCCGAGAGCTGCAGCGCCAGGTAGCGGCCGCAGCACACGCGCAGGAACGAGGCGAAATTCTCGATGCCCTGGCGCTCGGCCTCCAGCTCGTCATGCAGCCGGGTACACAGCTGGGGCACGCTCATGCCATCGCGGCTGGCAATGTCGCCCAACACATCCCAGAACAGGTTTTCCAGCCGGATGCTGGTCGCCACGCCATGCAGGCGCACCGAACGGATACGGCTTTCGTAGAGCGCCGGATCGGCGCTGATAAATACCTCACACATGATGCGTCTCCAGCGGCTTGAATAGTTTGACGAAAGCCTGTCGGCTCCCGGAATCATGCAGCGCGCGCCGGCCGGGTGTCAATGCGTGATCGTCGTCCCCAGCAGCGCCAGGAACTGGGCAATCCAGGCCGGATGGGCAGGCCATGCTGGCGCCGACACCAGGTTGCCGTCAGTGTAGGCTGCGTCAATGGCAATGTCGGCATAGGTGCCGCCGGCCTGCTCCACCTCGAAGCGGCAGGCCGGGTAGGCCGAACAGGTGCGCTCCTTCAGCACGCCGGCGCCCGCCAGCAGCTGCGCGCCATGGCAGACGGCCGCCACGGGCTTGTTGGCCTCGAAGAAGTGCCTGACCATCGCCACCACGGCGGGATAGGTGCGCAGGTATTCCGGGCCACGGCCGCCGGGCACGACCAGGGCGTCGTAGCTTTCAACCTGGATGTCGGCGAACGAGGCATTCAGCGTAAAGTTGTGGCCCGGCTTTTCGCTGTAGGTCTGCGCGCCTTCGAAGTCGTGAATCGCCGTCTTGATGTGGTCGCCGGCTTTCTTGTCCGGGCAGACGGCGTGAACCGTGTGCCCCACGGCCAGCAGCGCCTGAAAGGGCACCATGGTTTCGTAGTCCTCGCAGTAGTCACCGCAAATCATCAGAATCTTTTTGGCCGCCATGCTTGTCTCCTCGGGGTTGATGAACAAAGAGGCTTGATTCTTGGGCAAAACGGCCAGAGCGTGGTGTTAGCGGGCTGTGACATGCGGCCAGACGCGGGCGGCGGGCGCCCATCGTTCACGGTTTGACGCGTTCGGCCTGCTGCCTGTAGGTTTCATACGAGGTACTGGCACTTTTCATGCATCGCCCGCGCTCCTGGGCATCGAGCAGCTTGTTGCATTCATTACGCTGCCAGTTCTGGCCCGATGCATAGAACTGCTCCGACGAGCATCCCCCCAGCAACCCGGCCAGCGCCAGGCTGGCAAACAAAATGAAGACTTTCAAGCGAAACTCCTTTTTAAAAACAACCGGCACAGATCATGCGGGCCGCAGACGCCTCATCAAGCCGTCAGCCGCGCCATCGCCTCCTGGTACTTGGCGGCGGTCTTGCTGATCACGTCGGGCGGCAGGTGCGGCGACGGCGGGGTCTTGTCCCAGGGCTTGCCGTTGATGCGAACGGCTTCCAGCCAGTCGCGCACGAACTGCTTGTCGTAGCTCGGCGGGTTTTGCCCGGCGGCGAAGGCGGCTTCGTAGCCTTCGACCGGCCAGTAGCGCGACGAATCGGGCGTCAAGACCTCGTCCATCAGCGTCAGCGTGCCGTTTTCATCGAGGCCGAACTCGAACTTGGTGTCGGCAATGATGATGCCCTTGGTCAGCGCGAAGGCGGCGGCGGTTTCGTAAATGGCGATGCTGAGCGTTTTGATCTGCGCGGCCAGCTCGGGGCCGACGACCTTGACGACCTGCTCGTAGCTGATGTTTTCATCATGCTCGCCGACCTCGGCCTTGGCGGCGGGCGTGAAGATCGGCTCGGGCAGCTTGCTGGCATTTTTCAGCCCGGCGGGCAGCGGCACGCCGCACACCGACTGGCTTTGCTGGTACTCGACCCAGCCGCTGCCGGCCAGGTAGCCGCGCACCACGGCTTCGACCGGAATCGGCTTGAGGCGCTTGACCAGCATCGAGCGGCCGGCGACCTGCGGGATTTCGGCGGCCGTGACCACGCTTTCGGGCGCCTCGCCGGTCAGGTGGTTCGGGCAGATGCTGCCGAGCTTGTCGAACCAGAACAGCGCCATCTGCGTGAGCAGCGCGCCCTTGCCGGGAATCGGCTCGCCCAAAATCACGTCGAAGGCGCTCAGGCGGTCGCTGGCCACCATCAGCAGCCGGTCATTGCCCACGGCGTAGTTGTCGCGCACCTTGCCGCGCGCGAGCAGGGGCAGGGAAGTCAGGGCCGAGGTGTGAAGTACGGAGGTCGTGGTGGTCATGCGGGTCTGCGTGTTTGGAAAGTAAAAAAGCCCGTGCGACTTGGGTCAACCACGGGCTTGAATTATCGCCAATCCGGCGAAGCGGATGGCGCGGACCTTGGCTTATTGAACGACTTGCGCCAGTTCGCCCTTGGCGTACTGGGCGGCCACGACCGACAGGCTCTGGCCCTTGATGGTGCCGGCCTGGCCTTCGCAGCCGAACTCGATGTAGCGCTGCTTGCAGATCGCCTTGGCGGCCTCTCTAGCGGGTTTGAGCCATTCCCGGGCATCGAACTTGTCGGGGTTCTCGGCCAGGAACTTGCGCACCGCGCCGGTCATGGCCAGGCGGATATCGGTGTCGATGTTGATCTTGCGCACGCCGAACTGAATGGCCTTCTGGATTTCCTCGACCGGCACGCCGTAGGTTTCCTTCATCTTGCCGCCGTACTGGTTGATGATCGCCAGCAGATCCTGCGGCACGCTGGACGAGCCGTGCATCACCAGATGGGTGTTGGGAATGCGGCGGTGGATTTCCTTGACACGCTCGATGGCCAGGATGTCGCCGGTGGGCTTGCGCGAGAACTTGTAGGCGCCGTGGCTGGTGCCGATGGCAATCGCCAGCGCATCTAACTGCGTGCGCTTGACGAAATCGGCGGCCTGCTCGGGGTCGGTCAGCAGCTGGTCGTGGGTCATGACGGCGTCGGTGCCGTGGCCGTCTTCCTTGTCGCCCTGCATGGTTTCCAGGCTGCCGAGGCAGCCGAGTTCGCCCTCGACCGACACGCCGGTGGCATGCGCCATCTCGACAACCTTGCGGGTGACTTCGACGTTGTAGTCGAAGCTCGCGATGGTCTTGCCGTCGGCTTCCAGGGAGCCGTCCATCATCACCGAGCTGAAGCCCAGGTCAATCGCGCCCTGGCAGATGGCCGGGCTCTGGCCGTGGTCCTGGTGCATCACCAGCGGGATGTGCGGGTAGGCCTCGACGGCGGCCAGGATCAGGTGCTTGATGAAGGCTTCGCCGGCATACTTGCGAGCGCCTGCGCTGGCTTGCAAAATGACCGGCGCGCCGACCTCGTCGGCGGCGG
Organism: Polaromonas naphthalenivorans CJ2; assembly: GCF_000015505.1. Classification (GTDB taxonomy): domain Bacteria; phylum Pseudomonadota; class Gammaproteobacteria; order Burkholderiales; family Burkholderiaceae_C; genus Polaromonas; species Polaromonas naphthalenivorans. The sequence goes on from NC_008781.1 coordinate 4,122,856, forward strand.
CCATCACGGCCTGGACCTGCTCCAGGTTGTTGACATTGAAAGCCGGAATGCCGTAGCCGTTGGCGGCGGCATGGTCCAGCAGTTCGCGCATCGAAACAAGTGCCATGATGGAAATCCCCTGAAAGTTAAAAAGCTGTCGAAATGATGGTCTGCCAGGCTGCTCCGCACTCAGCGCTGTGCCGCAGTGGGCGGTAACCGCAGCGTAACCCCTTCGTTCATTCTACCGTCTGCCAACCGTTTGAAAGCCCGGAAAGCGGCTGAAAAGCCAGCCGGTAACACCGGGTAAACGGCGCCGCAGCCGCATGCCGGGCAAAACTGCCGCCATGAATATCCATCACGCGGCCGACAATCTTGTGCCCCAGGCCCAGGCGTTCGGTGGACGACGGGGCGACGTCCGGCCCTTGTCCCTTGCCGTGGCCCGTTCCGTCATCGCAGACCTGCAGCCAGGGCGCTCCCGCCTCAAAGCCCCACTGGACGCACACGGTCGTGCCTCTGGCGGTGTGCTGCAGGGCGTTGTCGATCAGGTTGCGCAAGGCCAGCTCCAGCAGCAGCGGATGCGCCAGGATGTGCAGGCTTTCAGCGCCCTGCACGCTCAGTTGATGACCGCTTTGCCAGGCCGACTGGGCATAGTCGGCCACCACCTGCCGGGCCAGCGCCGCCAGGTCCAGTGGCGCCAGGGCTTGCTGCAGGCCGGACTGGCCGGTACGCGCCAGGGCCAGCAGCTGGCCGATGACATGGCCGGCGCGCAGGGCATCGGCGCCGATTTGCTGCAGCGCCGCCGCCTGCGCCTCTGCCGGCAAAACGCCCTTGAGCGACGCCGCCTGCAGGGCAATCGAGGCCAGCGGGGTGCGCAGTTCATGCGCGATCTCGCTGGCCAGTTGGCGCTCGCGCTCCAGCGCGGCCTGCTGCTGGCCGACCAGCCGGTTGATGGAACGGACCACCGAATTGAACTCGCGGTAAGGGTGCCGGGCCTGCAGGCGTTCGGCCTTGTCCACCTCCAGCGCCTCCACGTCGCGCGACAGCGCCTGCAGCGGCTGCAAGCCGCGCAAAATGGCCGCGCCCAGCGCCAGCGCGACCACCGGCAGCAGCCACAGGCCGGGCTCGGCCAGCTGGGCGGCAACGTCCTGCGCCAGGTCTTCGCGCTCCTCGATTTTCACCAGCACCATCACCTGGCGACCGTGCGCCGCGTCCCATTGTGAAAAACTGCGCCATGCGGTCGCCGGCGTTCCCAGCCGCAGGTCGGCAAATCCGTCGCGCTGCGCCAAAAAAGGCGGCAGCGGCGCTTCGCCCGAGCGCGCCAGCAGATGGCCGGCGGCGTCGCGCACCAGCACGCTCAGGGAGAACTGGTAGTCGTGCTTTTTCAGGCTGGCCAAAGACCGCTGGGCCACACCCAGGTTCGCCTGGCGGTTCGGCTCCAGGGCGCCTTCCACGAAAGGCGGCAGGTCCAGCGCCAGCAGTAGCGCCGCCGTTCCGGCCAGGTGGCCATCGGTCAGCTCGTCGGCTTCATGGATGCCGGTGCGGTAGCCGACCATCACGAATCCGGCCCACACCAGCAGCAGCGCCGCCAGCACGCCCAGGATCAGGCGGCGGGTCAGCGATGCCTGCCGGCCCGCGGGCGGCTTCATGGCAGGTCTTCCCGGGGAATGAAATAGCCCACGCCGCGCACCGTCTGGATCAGGCTTTCGCCGAGCTTGCGGCGCACATGGTGCACATGCACCTCGACCGCATTGCTGCCGACGCCATCGTCCCAGCTGTAAAGCCGTGCCTCCAGCTGCTGGCGTGACAGTACCCGGCCGCGCGACTCCAGCAACAGCAGCAGCAAGGCAAATTCGCGCGGCGTCAGCTCGACCGGCTGGCCGGCCCGCAGCACGCTATGGGCCGCCGGGTCGATCACCAGGTCGCCATGCGCCAGCAGGGGATGGGCGCGGCCTGCGGCCCGGCGCAGCAGCGCGCGCATGCGGGCTTCAAGCTCATCGAGGTCAAAAGGCTTGACCAGGTAGTCGTCGGCCCCCAGGTTCAGCCCCGAGATGCGGTCAGCCACCTGGTCGCGCGCGGTCAGGATGAGGATGGGCGTCAAGGTGTCCGGCAGGCTGCCCGCTGCAGAGGGCGACTGCCTGACGCGCTCCAGAAGCCTGCCGCCCTCGCCATCGGGCAGGCCCAGGTCCAGCAGCACCAGATCGAAAGGCTCGCTGCGCAGGGCCGCCCAGGCGCTGGCCAGCGTGCCGCACACATCGACGGCATAGCCGCGCTGCTGCAGATTGGTCCGCAGGCCGACGGCAATGCCCGCATCGTCTTCAACCACCAGGATTCTCATGGGCCTATTGTCATGCGCCGCACTTATTTTCTCAGGCGCCTGCGCGCCGTTAAGGATGACTTAAGGCATTGCGGCTACCTTGGCGCCACCTGTTCCCGCCCGATGCCTACATGTCTTACCTTCTGTTTCCTGCACCCTCCTCCTTCTCCTCACGGCCGCGCCTTTTATTCTGGACACTGGGCGGCTTTTTGCTGTTGCTGCTCTGGGACTTTTCAGGACTTGATCTGGTCATGGCGCACTGGTTCGGTTCTGCCGGCGGCTTTGCGCTGGAGAGCCACTGGCTATGGCGCAACCTGCTGCACGACGACATCCGCCTGTGGCCCTGGGTGCTTGAGCTGGGTCTGCTGATCGGGATTTTCCTGCCCGCTGGCACCCTCAGGCAGTTGCCCATGGCGCGCCGGGCGCAACTGGCCCTGAGCACGCTGGCCGCCCTGCTGGCCGTCTCGACCATCAAGCTGCACAGCCACACCAGCTGCCCCTGGGACTTGCAGGAATTCGGCGGCGCGGCGATTTATGTGTCGCACTGGGCCTGGGGCGTGCGCGATGGCGGAACCGGCGGCTGCTTCCCGGCCGGTCATGCCTCGGCGGGCTTTGCCTTTGTCGGCGGCTTTTTTGCCTTCAGGCATGCCCTGCCAAAAACCGCCAGGCGCTGGCTGGCCGGGGCGATGCTGGCCGGGCTGGTTTTTGGCCTGGCGCAGCAGGTTCGCGGCGCCCACTACATGAGCCACACCTTCTGGACCGCCTGGCTGTGCTGGACGGTGGCCGCCGGCATTGACGCAGCGGTCAGCCGGCTGATGGCCCGAAGCCGCACGCATGCGACAGCCCCGGTGCCCGGCCTCTCGGCACTGACGCCATTGACGCCAGCGGAGTGAATGCGGCCGGGCTCAAGCGTGCCCGGCCCCCATATCAGGCCACGCGGCAGATCTTGAGCATGTTGGTGCCGCCGGGCGCGCCCATCGGCTCGCCGCAGGTGATGGCGTACACGTCGCCGCTGTGCACGATGTCCAGGCGCAGCAGATGGCTTTCGGCCTGCTCCAGCGCGGTGTCGCGGTCGGCGCTGCTGTCCATGAGGATAGGGCGCACATTGCGGTAAATCGCCATCTTGCGCTGGGTGTCCAGGCGCGGCGTCAGCGCATAGATCGGCACATGGATGTCATGGCGGCTCATCCACAGGGCGGTCGAGCCGCTGTCGGTCAGCGCCACGATCGCCTTGGCGCCCAGGTGGTGGGCGGTGAACAGCGCGCCCATGGCAATCGACTGGTCGATGCGCGCAAAGGTCTTGCCCGAAAAATCGGCGCCCAGTTCCTTGTATTCGGCCTTTTCGGCTTCCTCGCAGATCTTGGCCATTTCCTCGACCGTTTCCAGCGGGAAGCGGCCGGCGGCGGTTTCGGCGCTGAGCATCACCGCGTCGGTGCCGTCAAGCACCGCGTTGGCCACGTCGCTGACCTCGGCGCGCGTGGGCACCGGGTTCAGGATCATGCTTTCCATCATCTGGGTGGCGGTGATGACTACCTTGTCGGCCGCCCGGGCCATCTTGATCATGCGTTTTTGCAGCGCCGGCACGGCCGCATTGCCGACCTCGACCGCCAGGTCGCCGCGCGCCACCATGATGCCGTCGCTGACCTTCAAGATTTCTTCGAGCTTCGGAATCGCCTCGGCGCGCTCGATCTTGGCGATCAGGCCGGGCTTGTGCCTGTAGGGCGCGGCGGCCACATTGCACAGCTGGCGCGCCATTTCCATGTCGGTGGCGTTTTTGGGGAAACTCACGGCCACGTAGTCGGCCTGGAAGCTCATCGCGGTCTTGATGTCTTCCATGTCCTTGGCTGTCAGCGCCGGCGCGGTCAGGCCGCCGCCCTGCTTGTTGATGCCCTTGTTGTTGGACAGCTCGCCGCCGAGCTTGACGGTGGTGTGGACTTCCTCGCCGCGCACCGCATCGACGGTCAGCACGATCAGGCCGTCGTTGAGCAGCAGCACATCACCGGCCTTGACATCGCGCGGCAGTTCCTTGTAGTCCAGCCCGACGCCCCGGATGTCGCCCGGCTCGATGCGCGACGCGTCGAGGATGAATTTCTCGCCGGGCTCCAGCATGACCTTGCCTTCGGCGAACTTGCCGACGCGAATCTTGGGGCCCTGCAGGTCGGCCATGATGGCGACTTCGCGGCCGGCGCGCTGGGCCACTTCGCGCACCACAGCGGCCAGGTTGATGTGGTCCTGGGCCTTGCCGTGGCTGAAGTTGAGGCGCACCACGTTGACGCCGGCGCGTATCATTTTTTCCAGCAGCACCGGGTCGCTGGAAGCAGGACCGAGGGTGGCAACGATTTTGGTGGCGCGACGCGTCATGAGGGATGTCTCCTTGTAATTTAGTTTCCGATTCTTGCACGAATCTGTTACCGCTGGGTTACCAACAAGAGGCGCCTTGCGCTAGGCACGGCCCTCCGCCAAACGCATCGAAAAGACAGCCCGAGCGTCTGTTTACAAGCCAAATAAGCTGCTTGCGCTTATTCCACGGGCGTAGTCAGCTATTAAAAACGAAGCATCCAATATCAGCCCGCTGCCCGCTTCTGCAAAATCTCGAAGGCCGGCAGCGTCTTGCCTTCGAGCACTTCGAGGAAAGCGCCGCCGCCGGTGGAGATGTAGCCGACCTGCTTTTCGATGCCGTACTTGGCAATCGCCGCCAGCGTGTCGCCGCCGCCGGCAATGCTGAAGGCGCTGGAGTCGGCAATCGCGCGGGCAATACCTTCGGTGCCCTTCGAAAAAGCCTCGAACTCGAACACGCCGACCGGGCCGTTCCAGACGATGGTGCCGGCGCTTTTGAGTTGCGCGGCCAGCCGGGCGGTGGTCTCGGGGCCGATGTCCAGGATCAGGTCATCGTCCTCGACTTCGGCAGCCAGCTTGACGGTGGCGGGCGCATCGGCGGCAAAGGTCTTGGCGGTCACCACGTCGGTCGGAATCGGCACCTCGGCACCCCGGGCCTTCATGGCGGCCATCACGGCCGTGGCCTCGGCCAGCAGGTCGGGCTCGGCCAGGCTCTTGCCGATGTTCAGGCCGGCGGCCAGCATGAAGGTGTTGGCGATGCCGCCGCCGACGATCAGCTGATCGACGTTTTCGGCCAGCGCCTTGAGGATGGTCAGCTTGGTCGAGACCTTGCTGCCCGCGACGATGGCGACCAGCGGCCGCTTGGGATGGGCGAAGGCCGCCGTGATGGCGTCCATCTCGGCGGCCAGCAGCGGTCCGGCGCAGGCAATCGGCGCATATTGCGCGATGCCGTAGGTCGAGGCTTCGGCCCGGTGCGCGGTGCCGAAGGCGTCATGCACGAAGATGTCGCACAGCGCGGCCATCTTGCGCGCCAGCGCTTCGTTGTTTTTCTTCTCGCCCTGGTTCAGGCGGCAGTTTTCCAGCATCACCAGCTGGCCGGGCTGGACTTCAACGCCATCGACCCAGTCGGCGACCACGGGAATATCGCGCTGCATCAGCTCGCCCAGCCGTTTGGCAACCGGGGCCAGCGAATCGGCCGGCTTGAACTCGCCTTCCACCGGGCGCCCGAGGTGCGACGTGACCATGACGGCAGCGCCGGCATCGAGCGCCATCTGCAGGCAGGGAACCGATGCGCGGATGCGCGTGTCCTCGGTGATGGCGCCGCTGGCGTCCTGCGGCACGTTCAGGTCGGCGCGGATGAAAACGCGCTGGCCGGCCACCTGGCCGCTGGCGCACAAATCGGAAAAACGGATGAAATTCATAGACAACTCGCAAAAATGGACAAGGGTTTTTGAGGGCTAAAGCAGCCTGGCGGATCGCCTGCGATTGTAGGTCGGGCCATGGCCCTGAAGCCTCTCGGCCCTCCTGATTTCAGGCTACCAGCCTAGCCCGATGCGCAGCGGCAGGTACACCGCCATGCCGACCACGATGGTGCCCAGCACGGCCTGCCCGGCGCCCCGGCGCCAGACATAAAACGCCACCCCGGCGGTCGCACCAAAAACACGCGCGTCCTGCCAGGAAGCGATCAGGTGCCCCTGGGTCATGACCAGCTCGGGCACGATGACGGCCGCCAGCGCCGCAATCGGCGCGTATTGCAGGCCGCGCTGCGCCCAGCGCGGCAGGTGCCAGGGGCGACTGGAGATGAAGAAAAAACTGCGCGTGACCACGGTAATCACCGCCATGCCAAAAATGACGCCAAGCGTCCACCAGTCGGTACCAGGCTGGCTCATTCGGCAGCCCTGCGATCAGACGGCGCGGGCGACTCCAGCAGCAGGCACAGCGCCACCGCCACGGCAATCGCCACCACGATGTTGAGCTTGTACGGCAGCGCGAACGCCGCCACGGCCGCCGCGCCCGCCACACCGGCTGAGACGCGGCGCATGGGGCTCGACGCGAGCGAGCAGGTGACGCCGATCAGCGCCAGGATGCCGGCAAACCCCAGGCCCCAGGCGCTGGGAATCCACTGCGCCAGGGCAATGCCCAGCAGGCTGGCCGCCTGCCAGCTGACCCAGTTCAGGCCGCTGCTGCCGGCAAAATAGGCCAGCTCCGCCTGGCGCTGCGCCGGCTCCAGCGACGGATGGGGAAAGCGGCGCACAAACAGCACATAGGTCATATCGGCGCACAGGTAGCCGGCCAGCAGCCGCGCCGGCCGGGGCAGGTGCATGAGGTAGCTGCGCAAATGGGCGCTGAACACCACGAAGCGCAGGTTGACGCAAAAGCTCGTGGCCAGGATCACCCAGACCGGGGCGCCAGCGGCAATCAGGGGAATGCCCGCCAGTTGCGAACTGCCGGCAAACACCAGCAGCGTCATCGCCACGGCCTCGACCACCGACATGCCCGAATTCACCATGGCCACGCCGGTCATCAGGCCCCAGGCCGCCAGGCCGGGCGCGACGCCCGACACCTCTTGCACGCCGGTGCGGAACTCGGGATGGCGAAGCAGCGCCGAAAGACTGCTGCCGAGGCGCACGGTCACGGATTGGGAAGGTCGAACAACTGGCCGGCCTGCAAGTCAAAGCCGCGCAGGAAGTCGGCGGCGGGCAGGCGCTTGCCGCCGGCGCGCTGCAGTTCGGTGACTTTCAGCACGCCATCACCGCACGCCACCCGCACGCCATCGGAATTTGCAGACAAAATCAGGCCTTTGCGCATATCTGGCGGGCATGAGCAGCTATCAATTTCAGAGCTCCAGAGCTTGACCGTGTCGGAACCGATCTGCGCGCTGGCGCCCGGAAAAGGCGTCATGGCGCGGATGTGCCGGTCAATGCTGGCTACCGGCTGGGTCCAGTCCACCGCCGCTTCGGATTTTTCGATCTTGTGGGCATAGGTCACGCCCTCGGCGGGCTGGCGGACTGGCTCAAGCTGGCCAGCAGCGGCCAGTTCCAGCGCCTGCACGATCATCTGCCCGCCCAGCGCGGCCAGCTTGTCGTGCAGCGTGGCGGTGGTGTCGGTGGCTTGAATCGCGAGTTTTTCGACCAGCAGCATGTCGCCGGTGTCCAGCCCCGCATCCATCTGCATGATGGTGACGCCGGTCTGCGGGTCGCCGGCCTGGATCGCGCGGTGAATCGGCGCCGCGCCGCGCCAGCGCGGCAACAGGGAAGCGTGAATGTTCAAACACCCCAGCCGGGGCATGTCGAGCACCCACTGCGGCAGGATCAGCCCGTAGGCAGCGACCACCATCACATCAGCCTGCGCGGCCTCGATGGCGGCGCGGGCGGCAGCGGCGTCTTCAGGGTATTTGCCATCCAGCCGCAGGCTCCTGGGCTGGGCCACCGCAATGGCGTGGCTCTCGGCCCACTGCTTGACGGCGGAGGCCTGCAGCTTCATGCCCCGGCCGGCGGGGCGGTCGGGCTGGGTCAGCACCAGGGGGATTTCAAAACCGGCGCCGTGCAGTTGAGCAAGCGCCACACGGGCAAATTCAGGAGTACCGGCAAAAATAACGCGCATGGGGCGTGATTCTAGAGAGTCGCCTCGCCGTCCGGCGCCGGCCAGGCGAAAGCCCTTTGGCGTCAGATCAGCGCACGGCCTCGCGTTCCTCGTCTTTTTTCTGCTTGATCAGCTTGGTCTTGATGCGGTTGCGCTTCAGGGGCGACAGGTATTCGACGAACACCTTGCCGATCAGGTGATCCATTTCATGCTGGATGCAGACCGCCAGCATGCCTTCGGCCTCGTGCAGCTGCTTCTGGCCGTTCAGGTCAAGCGCCGCCACCTTCACCGCCAGCGCGCGTTCCACGCCGTCGTAAATGCCGGGCACCGACAGACAGCCCTCGTCGCCGATGCGCGTCTCGGCGCTGGCCCAGACGATTTCGGGGTTGATCAGCACCAGCGGCTGGTTGCGGCCTTCGCTGACGTCAATCACCACCAGCCGCTCATGCACATCGACCTGCGTGGCGGCCAGGCCGATGCCTTCAGCCGCATACATGGTGTGGAACATGGCGTCCGCCAGTTGGCGCAGGCGCGCATCAAATGCAGCAACGGGCTTGGCCACGGTATGCAGGCGCGGGTCGGGATAACGGAGAATAGTCAGTGGAGTCATGGCAGGAATGAGGGAGAAGTCGCTATTTTCGCCACTTTTTCCGATTTTTAAAGGCTGCAATCCTCTCAGAATCCCCTAATCATTGCTTAATCAAGGGCTTGAGTACAGAATCGCTGGAAATTTCTCCGGATACAAACACTACAAAATGCGCTTATCCGTACCAAAAAGTAAGCGCCGCCAGTCCCAAACAAGCTTCAAGATGCCTACTATTTTTGCTCGCTTCAGTCATATTTCAATCGCCGCGGCCGCCTTGCTGGCCACTTCAACCGGCGTACAGGCCCAGAACTTCCCCGTCACGCCCGCCCAGCAGGCCACGGCCGTCCAGGTGGCCCGGACCGGAGTTCCGGTGGCCGACCTGGCGCCCAATGCGCCTGACAGCTACACCGTCAGGCCGGGCGACACCCTGTGGGCCATTTCGGGCATGTTCCTCAAGGGTCCGTGGCGCTGGCCCGAATTGTGGGGCATGAACCTGGAGGACATCCGCAATCCGCACCGCATCTATCCCGGCCAGCAGCTCTACCTGGACAAAAGCAATGGCCGGGCCACCTTGCGAACCCGCCGGGCAGGCGGCGGCGACAGCAGCAGCAGCAGCAGCGCAGCCATGAACACCATCCGGGTGTCTCCGCGCACCCGCTACGAGTCGCTGGCCGACACCTCCATTCCCACATTGGCGCCCCAGGCCATCGAGCCCTTCCTGGCCGAGCCGCTGATTGTTGACGAGCTGACCTTTTCGCAGGCGCCGCGCATCGTGGCCACGCAGGAGGGCCGGGTGCTGCTCAGCCGGGGCGACCGGGCCTATGTGCTCAGCGCGTATGCCGCAGGTGGCGGCAGCAAGCCCTTGAGCGACCACAAAGGCGAGCCGCGGGACTACCGGGTGTTTCGCAACGCCACGCCGCTCAAGGATCCGACCACCCAGCAAATCCTGGGCTACGAAGCGCAATACGTCGGCAAGGCCGAACTGGTGCGCGGCGAGTCCACGGCCCAGAGCAGCGACAAAGACGGCAAAACGCAAATCGACATCGTTCCCGCCACCATCGACATCGTGGCGGCCAAGGAAGAAATGCGGGTCGGCGACCGGCTGATTCCCGAGCCGCCCCGCGAGTTGCGCAGCTATGTGCCGCACGCGCCCTCGTCGCCCATGTCCGGGCAGATCGTCTCGGTGTATGGCAATGCCGTGGCTTGGGCTTCTGAAAACCAGATCGTGGTGATCAACCGCGGGACCAGCGACGGGCTGGAGCGCGGTCATGTCATGGCCATCCTGAAAGACGGCGAACGCCTGACGGACAAAACGGACAGCGACCGGCCGGACATCAAGCTGCCCAACGAGCGCAATGGCCTGCTGATGGTGTTCCGCACCTTTGACCGGCTGTCGTATGCGCTGGTGATGCAGGTCACCGATGGCGTCAAGGTCGGCGACCGCTTCACCAACCCGAACTGAGTTTTTCACGGGCTGGCGCCGGGGATTGAATGGCGCGGGCCATGCCTGCTGAAGCGCCGGCCCCCTGGGTTCACCTGAATTTTTCACTTTATCAGTTTGAGCGGAAAACCCCGGCCTTCAGGCCGGAGATGGACAGCGTGGACGGCGAAGCCGTCCCTGTATTTGGTTTGCATTTGAATCCTGTTGTGGTGCATGATGAATGTACGAAGCGGACAAACATCTATCTGACAGAGCCTTCGGTTGCGAAGCTGCAAGAGCTGTCAAAACAAACGGGGCTTTGCGTTGCCGAGTTAATTCGTCGCGCTATCGACGACTTCCTGAACAAGAAAAAATGAAACGCCTGCAAGCCTTCAAATTCGAGTTGATGCCCGGCGGCGGGCAGCAGCGTGACATGTGCCGCTTCGCCGGGGCGCGCAGGTTTGTCTTTAACCGGGCTTTGGATATTCAAAAGGCCAACTACGCAGCAGGCGGCAAATTCATCGGTTACGTCGATATGGCGAACCGCCTTCCTGAGTGGAAAAAAGAGTTTGAATGGCTCAAGGAGCCGCCCTCGCAATCCTTGCAGCAATCGCTGAAAGATTCGGAGCGCGCGTTCAAAAACTTCTTTGAAAAACGCGCGGGCTTTCCGCAGCCCAAGAAGAAAGGCCGTGGCGAAAGTTTCCGTTTCCCGCAAGGCTTCAGGATCGACCAGTCCAACAGCCGCACCTTCTTGCCCAAACTCGGATGGATGCGCTACCGCAACAGCCGGGGCATTCTTGGCACGGCCAAGAACATCACCGTCAGCCAAACGGGTGGCAAATGGTTTGCCAGCATCCAGACCGAGCGAGAAGTCGGGCAACCCATTCCAGCAGCCACCAACGCCATCGGCATCGACATGGGAATTGCCCGATTCGCCACCCTGAGCGACGCCAGCTTTGTTGAGCCGCTGGACAGCTTCAAGAAGCATGAACACAGGCTCAAAAAGTACCAGCGGCGCATGAGCCGCAAAGTCAAAAACAGCCGGAACTGGCACAAAGCCAAAAGGAAGGTGCAAAACATCCACACCCGTATCGGTAACGCCCGCAAAGATTTCCTGCACAAGAAGACAAGCGAGATCAGCAAAAACCACGCCATGGTCGCTATTGAGGACTTGCAGGTGGGCAATATGTCCAAGTCGAGCAAAGGCACCGCCGAAGCACCGGGGAAAAACGTCGCGGCCAAGTCGGGACTTAACAAAGCCATCCTCGATCAGGGCTGGTTCGAGTTTCGCCGCCAGCTGGAATACAAGCTCGCTTGGAGCGGCGGGATACTCATTGCAGTGCCCGCGCACTACACCAGCCAGACCTGTCCTGCCTGCGGTCACATTGCCAAGGAAAACCGGCAAACGCAGGCTCGGTTTGCGTGTGTGGACTGTGGCTACCAGAACCACGCCGATGTGGTTGGCGCGATGAACATATTGGCGCGGGGATACCGCGTTGCAGCCTGTGGAGAGGACGGCTCTGGCTCTGGTCGAAAGACCAGAACGAAACCAGCCTCTGTGAAGCAGGAACCCGCCGAAGTGACTATGCGTGAGGCAGCTCATGCGTAGCGCCGCAGGAATCCCCCGCCTTCAGGCGGGGGAGGATGTCAAGGATTCCCAAGAACTTCAAGCCTGGCTGCGGCTGGCACTCACGCCCGGCGTGGGCAACACCACGGCGCGCAAGCTGCTGGCGGCCTTCGGGTCGGCACAGGCCATTTTTGAACAAAGCAGCGCGACGCTGCAAAAACTCGGCTCCGACAAGCTGGCCAGCGCCCTGCGCAGCGAGCCATCCAGCCTGGCGACCCAGCTGCAGACCACGCTGGACTGGCTGCAAGCCGGGGACGACCGGCGCATCGCCGTGCTCGGCGACGCGGCTTACCCGGCGGCCCTGCTCGACATCGAAGACCCGCCCTTGATGCTTTATATGCTGGGCACGCTTTCCAGTCATGCTGATACAGCTACCAAAACAATAGCGAACAGTTTGGCCATCGTCGGCAGCCGCAACCCGACACCGCAAGGTGAAAGCAATGCCCGGCAGTTTGCCAGGGCGTTCGGCAGCGCTGGCATCTGCGTGGTGTCGGGACTGGCGCTGGGCATCGACGGCGCGGCGCATGATGGCGCGATGCTGGGCGGCGGCGAGACGATTGCGGTTGTCGGCACCGGACTGGACCGGGTCTACCCCAAAAAGCACCTGGCCCTGGCGCACCGCATTGCCCGGCAGGGCATGATCATCAGCGAATTCCCGCTCGGAACGCCGCCGCTGACGGCCAATTTTCCCAGGCGCAACCGCATCATTTCGGGCCTGAGCCGGGGAACGCTGGTGGTCGAGGCGGCGCTGCAGTCGGGCTCGCTGATCACCGCCCGGCTCGCGGCCGAGCAGGGCAAGGAAGTCTTTGCCATTCCCGGCTCCATCCATTCGCCCCAGTCGCGCGGCTGCCATGCCTTGATCAAGCAAGGCGCCAAGCTGGTGGAAGTGGCTCAGGATGTGCTGGAAGAACTCAGGCTGGTGCCCGCCGGCGCAGCCCCGGCGGCTGATGCCTTGCAGGCGCCAGCGGAGGGCGACGAGGGTGATGCACCCGTTCCTGGCGGTGAAGACACGCTTCTGGCGGCGCTGGGATTCGATGCGGTCAGCCTGGATGCGCTGCAGGCACGCACCGGCCTGGATACCGGCCATCTACAGGCGCAATTGCTGGAGCTTGAACTCGGCGGACAGGTCGCGCGCCTGCCCGGAGGACTGTTTCAGCGCATGGCGGCGGGCTGAGCTTATCTGCGTTATATTGAATGCATGTTTGAAGTTCTGGTCTATGTTTATGAAAATTACTGGCAAGGCGCGGCCTGCCCTGAATTTGACCGGCTGGGGCGCAAACTCATTGCAGCAGGATTTGAAGCCGAAGAAATCCAGCAGGCGCTGATCTGGCTGGAAGGGCTGAATGTTGCAGCCAAAGGCACGCAGATCAGCCTGCCCGATGAATCAAACCCCGATTCTGCTGATCCCGTCAGCGCGCATCCCCGCATGCTGGCGCAGTCAAGCCACAGCCTGCGCATCTATTCGGTGGCCGAGCAGGAACATCTGGGCGCGCAAAGCCTGGGATTTGTGTGCTTTCTCGAAGCCTCCGGCGTGCTGCCACCCTACATGCGCGAAATCGTGCTTGACCGCGCGATGGCCGCGCCCGGCGATCCGGTCTCGCTGGACGACCTGAAAATCATCGTGCTCATGGTGTACTGGAGCTTTGGCGAAGAGCCTGAAGCGCTGGTGCTCGATGAGCTGTGCGACGACACCGAAGGCCGCCTGGCGCACTGAACGACCGGGCTGCTGCTGCGTCAGCAGCTAGCCCAGCAAACGCTCCGGATTGGCATCCAGCTTGGCCAGCGCATCGCGGGTGGCACGCACCGTCAGCGTTTCTTCTTCCGTCGGTACCAAGAGGCCTGCCTGCAAGTAAGCCGCCAGCCGGCGCATCTGGATCAGGAAACTGCGGCCGTCGGCAGCGGCAAACAGATGAAGTTGCTTGCGCTCGCTGCACCAGGCAAACTGCACATGGCTGACTTTTCCGTTGTGGTCCAGGTTGTACCAGCTGCCGGGCTGCAGTTCCCTGGCCCAGGCGCACATGGCGTCGGTCGGCTGGCTGCCGCCGTCGCCGATCACCTCAATATTGGCCGCATCGATCCCGATCATCGTGACCAGGCTGTCGGCATCCAGCGGAAAGTCGCCAACATCCTGCTCGGACAGATAATCTTCAAGATTGGTCAGCCGCCTGGCCATGGCCTCGATTTTTTCAAGGGGAATGACAGCGGTTTTTGACATAAAGGCATCGGCCAGCGTGTCACTGATGATTTTCAGTTGCGCATCCTGCGCCGGCAGATCCAGGCCCAGCAGGGTCATGCCCTGCCGCAGCAGTTGCAACTGCCTGGGAAGTGCGGCAATGACACGCGTCCGGTCGACGCGGTTGGGCTTGGCACTGGCTGACCAGACCAGGTCGGCCGCAGCCTGCTTGAGCAGCAGGGTCTGCGCATGCTGCGGACCATTCTTCATCGCGGTAAGGGCCAGCACCTCGGCCCATATCCTGAATAGGAACTCCCGTATCTCGTCGCGTACCGACATCTCGTTCAGCATGGTCCGCATCTCGATGGTGTACTGAATGGTCATGGTTTCCTTTTGCTCAAGCTGCTGTGCCAGGCCGACCGCCCGCGCAACGCTGCCCTGCTCGGCAAAAAAGCGGGACAGGAACTTGTCAAACTCCTCATACACCAGCTGAAACACCCGGCGCCCGGTTTCGGGGTACTGCTCGATCACCTGCACCACCCGCCTGATTTCCGACTCCAGCACATTGCCCGCCACCGTGACATCAAAGCCCAGCGCGCACGAGCCCATGCGGTCAATCAGCTGGCGTGCCGGATGCTGCAGGGAGCCGAAAAACTCGGGCTCGGCAATCGCAACCCTGAGGACCGGCATCTGCAGCCGCGCAAACCAGACACGGATCTGGGGCGGAATGCGGTCTTCGGCCAGGATGCTCTGGAACATCAGGGCGACGATTTCGATGGTGGCTTTTTCCGCGGAAGTGGACGCTGCCTGCTTGAGAACGCTGGTGCGCTGGCGCAGCCCCTGCATGGCCTGGTCAACCTGGGTTTGAGCGTGCGCCAGGTCAAATTCCTCGGCCGGCCCCGAGCGCTCTGCACTCTCCTCTTCTTCAGCCCGCTGCTGCAAGCGGCTGATGGCTTGCTCCAGCCGGGGCGACGCCTGCTGGATTTTGGCTGCGTCAAAACCCTCTACACGGCTGGTCAGCAACTGCTTCAGACGCCCCATCACACCCTGAGCCCGCATCCGCACACGGGCCAGCGGTGTGGTCGCGGTTTGCATGCGCGCGTCATCCTGGGCCGCATTGCCCGACCACCAGCTGCGCGCCGGCGTCTGGCCAGGGCCGGGCTCACCCCTGCCAGTTCCAGCCGGAGCCGTATTGCCGGTGCCGCCTTCAGCACTTGAAACATTTCTCGTTCCCAGGGCATTGGGGCTGCTTGCCACACCAGCATTTGCATCCGTTTTTTCCGCCGGATTTTCAACACCATCGGAAAGGCTGGAGGGCCTGCCAGTATTCACGGCCGAAGGGGTTCGCCTGACCAACGGCCGCAGGTCGATTTCCGCCATCACGCCATTCCTGATCAGGAATTCATTGGTCGCGTGGTAAATCTCCAGCATCTGGGCGGCCATGTTTTTATGCACAATGTCCTGAACCAGCAGCCATACCGACTGAGGCAAGGCCGCTCGCTTCCACTGTTCGACCAGGTCTTGCGCAATCACTTCGGGCCGGAATATGTCCTGCCGGCTCAATTCGGGTAGGCCTTCCAGGCTCTGGATACGCAGGCGCAGGTCATTGAGTTCCCAACTCGCGAAATCGAGCAGGCGCAGCGCCAGGCGGGAAGCAAGAATCCGGTCCTCTACCGCCTCGTTGCCGACCAGTTCCATTTTGCCCAGGTCAGACAGTGCGGGGGCTGAAGTCGTGGCGGGCAGCGGCGCTGTTTTGGTCCAGGCCCTGAGCGTGCCCTGGACCCAGGCTGAACTGTTTTTCTGGTAAGCCAGCAGGGCATCGCGCATATCCTGCATTTCGCGGGCATTGCCCGGACGCGAAGCCAGTTCGGCCAGGGTATCGCCGATGGTTTTGGCCAGCCCGGGCAGCATGCGGACAGCACGCTCCAAAAACAGGGCACGAGCCTGTCCCGCAAGAGGGTTTTGCCTGGAGTTACGGGAAGGCACGGCTGACGTGAGCGATGGGTTGGAGACAGCTAGACCGTGGCGCCTGCGTTCGGATCGTTGGGATCCTCGTCTTTTTTCGCCGGTCCCTTGATCAAGTCTTCACGCTTGATGCCCAGCCACATCGCAATCGCAGCGGCGACAAACACCGAGGAATAGATGCCGAACAAAATGCCGATGGTCAGTGCCAGCGCAAAGTAAAACAGCGTCGGGCCGCCGAACAGCAGCATCGACAGCACCATGATCTGAGTCGAGCCGTGGGTGATGATGGTGCGGCTGATGGTGGAAGTGATCGCGTTGTTGATGATCTCCTCCGTGTTCATCTTGCGGTAACGGCGGAAGTTCTCGCGAATCCGGTCAAAAATCACCACCGATTCGTTGACCGAATAACCCAGCACCGCCAGCACGGCAGCCAGCACCGCCAGCGAAAACTCCCACTGGAAAAAGGCGAAAAATCCAAGAATGATGATCACGTCATGCAAGTTGGCGATGATCGCCGCGACCGCATATTTCCACTCGAAACGAAACGCCAGATAGACCATGATGCCGAACACCACCATGGCCAGCGCCTTGAGGCCGTCCTGGGCCAGTTCTTCGCCCACCTGCGGGCCGACGAACTCGGTGCGGCGCAGCGTCACGTCGGGGCTGGCGGTCTTAAGCGCAGCCAGCACGGTATCGCTCTGCTGCGCGGTGCTGACGCCCTTTTGCGCCGGCAGGCGGATCATCACGTCGCGCGAGGTGCCGAAATTCTGCACCTGGACATCGTTCAGGCCCAAACCGGCCACGGTGTCGCGGATCTTGCCAACATCGGCGGCCTGGGTGTAGTTCACCTCCATCAGGGTGCCGCCGGTGAATTCAACCGACAGGTGCAGTCCGCGCGAGAACAGGAAAAACACCGCCAGCGCGAAGGTGACGAAACTGATGAGGTTGAAGATCAGCGCGTGCCGCATGAACGGAATATCGCGCCGGATTTTGAAAAATTCCATCTGGGATCCTTGGAAAGCGGCTCAGGAAAAAGAGGCTGTCATGACTTGGCGAGTCCGCCCTCTGAAGGCGGACGCCATACCGTGCCAATCGACACGGTCTTGAGCTTTTTCTGCCGGCCATACCAGAGGTTGACCAAACCGCGCGAGAAAAACACCGCCGAAAACATGCTGGTCAGAATGCCGATGCAATGCACCACGGCAAAGCCGCGAACCGGCCCGGAACCAAAGGCGAGCAAGGCCAGGCCGGCAATCAGCGTCGAGATGTTCGAGTCCAGGATCGTCGCCCAGGCGCGCTCATAGCCCGCATGAATGGCGGCCTGCGGCGAGGCACCGTTGCGCAGTTCCTCGCGGATGCGTTCATTGATCAGCACGTTGGAGTCAATCGCCATGCCGAGTGCCAGCGCCATCGCCGCCATGCCCGGCAGGGTCAGGGTGGCCTGCAGCATGGACAGCACGGCCACCAGCAGCAGCAAGTTGACCGCCAGCGCAATGCCCGAAAACAGGCCGAACAGCATGTAGTAAGTCGCCATGAAGGCCACGATCACCGCAAAGCCCCAGGACACGCTGTGAAAACCCTTGGTGATGTTTTCGGCGCCCAGCGTCGGGCCGATGGTGCGCTCCTCGATGATGTCCATCGGTGCGGCCAGTGAGCCGGCACGCAGCAGCAGCGCCAGGTCGCTGGCTTCATTCACGCTCATGGAGCCGGAAATCTGGAACCGGTTGCCCAGTTCGCCCTGGATGACCGGCGCGGTCAGCACTTCGCCCTTGCCTTTTTCAAACAGCAAAATCGCCATGCGCTTTTTGAGGTTTTCACGGCTGGTGTCGCGCATGATGCGGCCGCCCTTGGCATCGACCGTCAGATCGACCTTGGGCTGCTGGTTCTGCGAATCAAAGCCCGGCTGCGCATCGGTCAGGTTCTCGCCGGTCAGGATCACCTGCTTCTTGACGATCACCGCCTGGCCGTTGCGCTCGAAAAAGCGCTCCGAGCCAAAAGGCACCGGGCCGCTGCCGCTCTCGGCGGCTCGGGCTTCGGCGCTGTCCTCGACCAGGCGCATTTCCAGCGTGGCGGTGCGGCCCAGAATGTCCTTGGCCTTGGCCGTGTCCTGAACGCCGGGCAGCTGCACCACGATGCGGTCTATGCCCTGCTGCTGGATCACCGGCTCGGCCACGCCGAGTTCGTTGATGCGGTTGTGCAGCGTCACCATGTTCTGCTTGAGCGCCTGGTCCTGGATGCGGCGCGCGGCCTCGGGCTTGATGGTCGCGGTCAGCTTGTAGTCGGTGCCGTCCGGCGCTTCGACCATCTGCAGATCGGGAATCTGGTCCTGGATCAGGTTCTTGGCCGATGTCAGCGTGGCGGAGTCACGGAACCGGATTTCGATGGCCTGGCCATTGCGGGCGATGCCGCCGTGCCGGATGTTCTTTTCGCGCAGCGACAGGCGAATGTCGCCGGCCAGCGATTCGGCGCGTTTGGTGAGCGCCGCCTGCATGTCCACCTGCAGCATGAAATGCACGCCGCCGCGCAAATCGAGCCCCAGGTACATCGGGTTGGCGTTCAGCGAGGTCAACCAGGCGGGCGAGCGAGACAGCAGGTTGAGCGCGACCACATAGGCCGGATCGGCGGCATCGGGCGTCAGCGCCTTCTGGATGGCGTCCTTGGCCTTGCCCTGGGTATCAACATCACCAAAGCGCGCCTTGATGGAGCCCGCTTCCAGCGTGATGCCATCGGCCGATATGTTGGCCTCTTTCAGCGCCTGCTCGACCCTGGCCAGCGTCGTCGTGTCCACCTTGACGGTGGACTTGCTGCTGGAGACCTGCACCGCGGGCGCTTCGCCAAAGAAATTGGGCAGCGTGTACAGGGCTGCAATCAGCAGCACGACCACGATAAGGGCGTACTTCCAGGCCGGATAACGATTCATGAGAGATTTGTTCCTGATGAACGGATAGACAAAGAGCGGGCCTGATTTGTCCAGGCACGCCCGGCTGGACCGTCGTTATTGCAGTGTGCCTTATTTGGCGCTGTTGATGGCGCCCTTGGGCAACACCTGGACAATGGCGCTGCGCTGCAGCTGCACTTCAACGCCAGGGGAAATTTCCAGTGTCAGGTAACCTTCGCCCAGGCGGATGACCTTGCCCAGCAGGCCGCCGGCAGTCGCGACCTCGTCACCCTTGGCCAGCGCCTCGATCATGGTGCGGTGTTCCTTTTGCTTCCTCATCTGCGGGCGGATCATCACGAAATACAGCACCACGAACATCAGCACCAGCGGCAGCATGCCGGTCAGGGTGGACATCATGTCACTGCCGCCAGCTGCGGCAGCGGGGGCAGTTTGGGCAAAGGCTGAAGAAATAAACACGGCTGACTCCACAATTATTGAGGGAAACACTGACAAACGCTCAGGCCATGAAGGCCGGAGCATGAATTGGTGGATTGTATGCGTCAGGCGCGCGCGCCTTGAATTCAACCGGCGCGCATACGGCTATTTTCCAGCGGCTTGCGGCCAGCCGGCCAAAAGCGCCAGCCCGCAAGCCATGAGCCCATCCCTCCAGGCTCAGGCAGCCTGCTTCTTCTGGAGGGAGACGGGCTGGCGGAAGGCCTGCATCAGTGCCGCCCATTGCGGGCGGGCAGTAACCAGATGGCGCGCCTTAACGTGGCCATAGCCTTTGATCAACTCGGGAATCCGGGCAATTTCCACGGCTGCGGCATGCTTTTCAGGCGTGAGGCCAGTCAGCACTTCCTCGATGCTCGCCCGGTACTCGGCAATCAGCGCGCGCTCTTCCCGGCGCTCGTCGCTGCGGCCGAACACGTCGAAGGGCGTGCCGCGCAAGCCCTTGAGCCTGGCCAGCAGCCTGAAGCCGGTCAGCATCCAGGGGCCGAACTGCTGCTTTTGCAACTCGCCCTTGTCGTTTTTCGACGCGATCAAGGGCGGTGCCAGATGGTAGTTGAGCTTGAAATCGCCCTCGAACATGGCGTTGACCTTGTTCAGGAAACCGGTGTCGGTATGCAGCCTGGCCACTTCGTACTCATCCTTGTAGGCCATCAGTTTGAAGAGGTAGCGGGCGACCGCCTCGGTCAGCGTGGTTTTGCCCAGCGACGCTTCCGCAACGCGAACCCTTTCCACGAAAGCCTGGTAAGTCTGCGCATAGGCCGCATTCTGGTAGGCCGTCAGGAAAACCACGCGCTTATTCAGCATCTCGGCCAGCGACGGCTTCTTGACAAACTGGATCACCTGCGCGGCCTTGAACAGCGACTGAACCGCCAGCAGGTCATGGGCGCAGCGGCGGCCCCATTCAAACGCCGCCTTGTTGTTGTCAACCTGCACATTGTTGAGTTCAATGGCCCGCATCAGCGCGGCATGTGACAGCGGCACCCGGCCTTTTTGCCAGGCAAAGCCCAGCATCAGCGGGTTGGTGTAGATCGAGTCGCCAATCAGCTGCACCGCGACCTGCTCGGCATCGAAACTGGCCATTGCGTCAGCGCCCACGGCCGAACGCACCGCGTTTTCGCAGTTGCCGCCCGGAAACTGCCAGTCGGGGTTGGTCACGAAGGCCGCCGTCGGCGCGCCGTGCGAATTCATCGCCACGAAGGTGCGGCCCGGCTGCATGGTTGCCAGCGTGTACGCATTGGCGGTCACGATGGGGTCGCAGCCGATCACCAGGTCGGCTTTCGCGGTATCGACCTTGGTGGTGTAGATGGCTTCCGGCCGGTTGGCAATCTGGATATGGCTCCAGGTCGCGCCGCCTTTTTGCGCCAGCCCGCCCGCATCCTGCGTGACCACGCCCTTGCCTTCGAGGTGCGCGGCCATGCCCAGCAGCTGGCCGATGGTGATGACGCCGGTGCCGCCGACGCCGCCGACGACGATGCCCCAAGCGTTCTCGGCCACCGGCAGCACCGGATCAGGAATCGCTGGCAGGCTGGCCAGATCGCCCTTTTTCTCTTTCTTCGGCTTCTTGAGCTGGCCGCCTTCAACCGTCACAAAGCTCGGGCAAAAACCCTTGAGGCAGGAGTAATCCTTGTTGCAGGTGTTCTGGTTGATCTGGCGCTTGCGGCCGAACTCGGTTTCCAGCGGCTCGACCGACAGGCAGTTGGACTGCACCGAGCAGTCGCCGCAGCCTTCGCAGACCAGCTCGTTGATCACCACGCGCTTGGCCGGGTCCGCCAAGGTGCCACGCTTGCGGCGGCGGCGCTTTTCAGTCGCGCAGGTCTGGTCGTAGATGATGATCGTCGTTCCCTTGAGTTCGCGGAATTCGCGCTGGATGCGGTCCAGTTCATCGCGGTGGAAGACCTCAATGCCCGGCGGTAGGTCGTTGATCAACTCGGCGTGGCCGGCGCGCGCAGCGCTGCTGTCCAGCGTATGCGTGCGGCCATGGTATTTTTCGGGCTCGTCGGTGACCACGACCAGCCGGGCCACGCCCTCGGCGCGCAGGCTATGGGCAATCTGCGCGACCGAATGGCCCTCGGGCCGCTCGCCGACCTGCTGGCCGCCGGTCATCGCGACCGCGTCGTTGTAGAGAATCTTGTAGGTGATGTTGACGCCGCTGGCAATGCTCTGGCGAATCGCCAGCAGGCCGCTGTGAAAGTAAGTGCCGTCGCCCAGGTTGGCGAAGATGTGCGGCTCGGTGGTGAACGCCGACTGCCCGACCCACGGCACGCCCTCGCCGCCCATCTGGGTGAAGGTCGAGGTGCTGCGGTCCATCCAGGTCGCCATGTAATGGCAGCCGATGCCAGCCACCGCGCGTGAACCCTCGGGCACGCGGGTGCTGGTGTTGTGCGGGCAGCCGCTGCAAAACCACGGCGCGCGCTCGCCGGTCTCTAGCTTGGTCTCGACCAGCGCGCGTTCTCTGGCGTCGATCACCGCCAGCCGGGCCTGCATGCGCGCCACGATGTCGGACGGCACGCCGAGCTTGGTCAGGCGCTTGGCAATCGCCTTGGCGATGATGGCCGGCGTCAGGTCAGCCTTGGCGCGCAGCAGCCAGTTCTCGCTCGGGTTGGGGCGGCTCCATTCGCCGCCCGACTCGTCGCCTTCGGGCTCGTCGAACTTGCCGAGCACATTGGGCCGCACGTCGGCGCGCCAGTTGTAGAGTTCTTCCTTGATCTGGTATTCGATGACCTGGCGCTTTTCCTCGACCACCAGGATTTCCTGCAGGCCCATGGCGAAGTCGCGGGTGATGGTGGCTTCGAGCGGCCAGACCACATTGACCTTGTGCAGCCGGATGCCGAGCTGGTGGCAGGTGTCTTCGTCCAGCCCCAGATCGGCCAGCGCCTGGCGCGTGTCGTTGAAAGCCTTGCCGCTGGCGATGATGCCGAAACGGTCGTTCGCCGAAGCAATCACGTTGTAGTTGAGCTTGTTGGCGCGCACATAGGCCAGCGCGGCATACCACTTGTAGTCCATCAGCCGCGCTTCTTGCTCCAGCGGCGCGTCGGGCCAGCGGATGTGCAGGCCGCCCGGCGGCATCTGGAAATCCTCCGGCATGATGATCTTTACCCGGTCCGGATCGACCGATACCGAACTCGACGACTCGACCACTTCCTGGATCGTCTTCATGCCCGACCAGACGCCCGAAAAGCGGCTCATGGCAAAGGCATGCAGCCCCATGTCGAGGATTTCCTGCACGCTCGACGGAAAAAACACCGGCAGACCGCAGGCCTTGAAGATGTGGTCGCTCTGGTGCGGCGCGGTCGAGCTTTTGCTCACATGGTCGTCGCCGGCGATGGCGATGACGCCGCCGTGTTTGGCCGTACCCGCCATGTTGGCATGCTTGAACACGTCCGAGCAGCGGTCCACGCCCGGCCCCTTGCCATACCAGATGCCGAATACGCCGTCGAACTTGTTGGTCTGCGGGTACAGGTCGAGCTGCTGCGTGCCCCAGACGGCGGTGGCGCCGAGTTCCTCGTTCACGCCGGGCTTGAAGACGATGTTTTGCGCCTCCAGGTGCTTCCTGGCCGCCCACAGCGCCTGGTCGTAGCCGCCCAGCGGCGAGCCCCGGTAGCCGCTGATGAAGCCGGCTGTGTTCAGGCCGGCGATGGCGTCGCGCGTGCGCTGCAGCATCGGCAGCCGAACCAGCGCCTGCACGCCACTCATGAAGGCGCGGCCATGGTCGATGGAATATTTGTCGTCCAGCGTGACGGTTTCCAGCGCTTTGCGGATGTGCTCGGGCAAGGGGGCGTTCATGAGGTTGTCTCCAGAATTGTCGTCATTCCCGCCTTGTGAGCAGGGGTTTCACAAGCGTCAGGCCCGGTCGGGGCCGACGCCTTCACTTTAGGCAAAAGTGTATGTCCCGCGTCCGGATATGTCTTTGCTTTTTTTGCCTGATTTAGGCTGTCTGGCGAAAGATTCTTGCTGCAAAATACGAAAAATGGAAACATTGGACAAGTTTGACATCGCCATCCTGAACGAGTTGCAACGCGAGGCGCGACTCACCAACACCGAACTGGCGTCGCGCGTGGGTTTGTCGGCCGCGCCCTGCTGGCGGCGCGTGCGGGCGCTGGAGGAAGCCGGCTTCATCACCGGCTACCGGGCCGAGATCAACCGCCACAAGATCGGCCTGGGCGTGCTGGCCTTCGTGCGGCTAGACGCCGCCCGCAACACCGGCGACGTGCTGCAGACGCTCGAAGAAGCGATCCGCAAGATTCCCGAGGTCGTCAGCTGCCACTACATCAGCGGCACCGGGACTTTCGAGTTGCAGGTGGTCAGCCGCGACCTCAACACCTTCAGCCAGTTCGCCCGCGACGTGCTGATCAACCTGCCCAACGTGAAGGACTTGCACACCAGCTTTTCGCTCGGCGAGGTGAAAGCCAGTGGCGCGCTGCCGCTCGGGCATTTGATGGCTTCCCCAACCGGAAATTCAAGCAAATAGTGGCTGTAGCGCATGCTGCATATTCGCAGGCAGCTATCAATTAAATAGTGATTCTGAAATTTATCGGCCATGGCCTTCACTCGTTTACGGGGCCTATTTGCATTTTTGAAAAGTTTTTAACCACGCGCGCCGTGGATTTGCGTCAGCAGGACGCCCAAACTTCGTTGCGTTGCCAATCCCGGCAACGCTTATTTAAACGAGGTTTCACCATGGCCAAAAAATCCACTCCCGCGCCTTCGCCCAAACGCATGACGACTCCGGCAGCAGCACGCATTCAGTCCGCCGAGGCCCGTATTCATGACGGCAAAGTGCAAAGCGGTGGCGTTGCAACGCGCCGCAGCGCACAACGCCGACGGCAACAAGTAATTGCCACCCTTGCCCGAGCGAGCCTTTCGCTCGGGCAATGGAACAACGATGCATTACAGCAACGACAAAAACATCGCCAGTTTTGTAATGATGCTCAAGCATGGCGGTGACCCCTCTATCAAGGATGCGGAAGCCAACAACTGCATGAAGATTGCGGTGCGCTTTTAATCTCATGCCGTCGTCAGGTATTTGCATGCCAATGGTGTGCGGTGAATGTCTTGAGCGGCTTATCACCGAAAAGCATGCGTCCTTTATTCGAGCCGGTTCCTTTGGCTCCTCCACCGCAGCACGTTAAAACGTCAGCGTGCCAACAAGATGTAAGCAATATCGACTTACACACAGCATACATTTGGATACCAATTTTGGTGTCTTGTGGCACCGATTGAGGTTTTGACTTTCATCGGGTATTCACCCACTACTACTAAAACGCCCCGCTCATGTTCAAAAAAATCTTGCTCGCTTCTGTCACGCTCGCACTTCTGGGTGCCTGCGCCACCCGCCCTGAAAGCATTTCCGCCTCCTATATTTCTCACGAGAAATACATCGACAACGATTGCCCGCAACTCTCCACCAAAATGTCAGACGCCCGCGCAGAACTTGCCAAATTCTCGAGCATGCAAGACACCAAGGCAAATCTCGATGCGGCAACTGTGTTCTTCGTGCTCATTCCGGCAAGCAAGCTGACCGGCGACAGTGCCGGGGATGTGGCCAAGTGGAAGGGCGAAGTTGAAGCCATCAGCACGGCACAAATCAAAAATAAATGCAAAATTTAAGCAAATAATGGCTCTTGCGCATGCTGGACGTGCACAAGCAGCTATTAATTAGATAGCAAAAAGCCCGATCTCCGCAGGAGACCGGGCAACCGGCTGAGCCGGAATCAGCTTGTTGTGGTTTGGCTCAAAGGGCTGGGCTTAGCTGCCGATCCGCCCGCCGTCATTCTTCGTGATCACGATGGTCGCCGATCGCGGGCGCTTGCCGGCGCCGTAGCCGGCGTTGCTGGGCCACTGGCTGGTGTACTTGGCCGGGTCGGCAATGTCGGCCATCTTCGTGCCTTCGCCCGGGTGCTGGATGTTGATGAACATGGCCTTGCCGTCAGGCGTCTCGCACAGGCCGGTGATCTCGCAGTCCTTTGCGCCCACCAGGAAACGCTTGAGCTTGTCGGCGCCCGGCGCCTTGCCCACGTAGGTATCGACGTTGAGCGCGCTGCCGTCGGTCTTGGTGTAGCTCAGCGCTTTCTTGCCGCCATCGCCCACTTGTCCGGGCAGGGCCGCCAGCATCATGCAATTGGTCACGTCGGTGTAGGCGCCGTCGTCGGTCTGGATCCACATGATGCCGGTCGATGGGCTGAACACCAGGCCGTCCGGGCTGGAAAAGTCCTGCTCGCCCGTCAGGCTGGACAGGTTGACGGTGCCCGGCGCGGCGCTGGATTCGGCGCCAAACACATACACATCCCAGCTGAAGGTGGTGGCGGTGCTGCCAGCCGAAGCCTCCTTGACGCGCAGGATGTGGCCGTTCGGGTTGCCTTTTTGCGTGCTGCTGCTGCCCTTTATGTCGGTATAGACGCGCGGATTGGCGCTGTCGGGCGGCATGCTGGCCGAATCGACGGCACGGTTGCTGTTGTTGGTCAGCGTGAAATAGATTTCCCCATTGACCACATTGGTCGAGCACCACTCGGGACGGTCCATCTTGGTGGCACCCACGGCATCGGCAGCCAGGCGGGCGTTGACCAGCACATCGGCCTGGTCGGCGAAGGTGTAGCCGGCATAGCCGGCAATGGCGCTGTTGGCGATGGACAGTTCGACCCACTGGCCCATGCCGTCGCTGTTGAACTTGGCCACATACAGCTTGCCGCTGTCCAGGTATTTGTCGCCGGTGGTCACGCGGTCGGTGGGGCTGGCGTCGGCCGCAGCCCAGCTGGCGGCGGAGACGAATTTGTAGATGTATTCGCCGCGCGAATCATCGCCCATGTACACGGCCAGCGGCTGGCCGACGACCGGTTTGCCGAAAGCGGCGCTTTCATGCGCAAACCGGCCGAGCGCGGTGCGCTTGCGGGCGGTCTTGGTCTTGTCGTAGGCGTCAAGCTCGACGATATAGCCAAAGGTGTTGAGTTCGTTGCGGTAGTCGGCGGACGCGGCGCCCACGCCCTGGCTGATCTCCCAGCGGGCGTACTGGTCGGCGGTACCGGCCGATTCCCAGCCGTGACGGCTGGCGGCGGCAGCGTTGCGGCCATAGCGCTTGAGGGCGACCACGCTCTTGTCGTTGCGGGTGGTGTCGTCGGCGGCGCTGCGGGTGAAATAGCCGGCCCAGTTTTCCTCGCCCGTCAGGAAGGTGCCCCAGGGGGTTTTGCCGGTGCCGCAGTTGTTCAGCGTACCGCGCGCCTTGGTGCCGTCGGTCGAGTACTTGGTCACCATCAGGGCATTGCCGCGCGCCGGGCCGTTAAGCTGGATGTTGGTGCTCAGGGCGGTCAGGCGGAAGTTGAAGCTTGACCCGGGCACGCTGGCCCATTTACCACTGGTGCTTTTGACTTCCACGACCGAGATGCCGTGCAGGGCGACTTCCTTGTCCACTTCGGCAGCCGGGCGCGGCAGCGTGCTGGTGCCGCCATTGGCATGCACGAAAAAGGAGCTGAGCTTCTCGTCGGTGGTGGCTTCGTGGTTCATGGCCAGCAGGCCGCGCGTGGTGGTGCTGGTGGACGGCTTGCCATCGGCGTCCAGGCCGAACCACTCCATGCCGTCATGGTGGTCGCCGGCACGGTTTTCAAAGTCGGTGTCGGTGCCGTCGTTTTTGTAGGCTGGCGTGCCGGCCTTGAGCGGGTCGCCCAGCGCGTAAATCACGCTGGCGGTGTAGCCGGCGGGCACGGTCACGGTGTCGGCCATGGTTTTGGCCACGGCGGCGAAACCCAGCAGGGTTTCGGTAGGAACGGGCACCGGAGTCACTGCCGGGGTGTCATCGCCACCGCCGCAACCCGCGAGGGCCAGACCGCTCAGCATGCTCGTCCCCACGGTACCGACGCTGCCGCGCAGCAGGCCACGGCGGCTCAGGCGGGCCTGAAGCACCGTGTCAAAACTTGGGTTGGGCGAAGTGTTGGAGTTCTCGTCGTTGAAGTTGATTGGATGTGTCATCGTGTGCTCTCAGGTGGGTCAAAGGTGCTAAGCCTGAGGAGCTTAAATTGGCCTGATGACACTCCAGTGACATGCGCCACCCGAGCGCTCCTGCGCCAGGGAGCACGTTCAGTCGCGCAGGCAGCGCGCCATCAAGGGCTGCTGCAGATACTGCAGCACCGCCTCGCGTCCACTGGCGCCCAGGCCAAACTCGGCGCGCAGCCGCGGATTGCTATAGACCGTCTGCGCACCCTGGCCGCCGGCATCGCGCAGCAGCACATCGTCGCCGCGCGCGCCTTTGAGCACCGCCGTGTCATTGGCAAAGCTGACGCTGAATTTCAGGTTCTGCTCGCATGCATAAACCGGCGGCCCCGAGGACGCGCTGACCGGCGACTCCAAGGGCGCACTGCGATTCATCCCCGCGCAGCCGGCCAGCGCCAGCAGGCCCGCCAGTGTCATCGCGCAGGCCATTCGTTTGCCGGAGTGTTGCTTCATGTGTTCATCCTTCAATGTTTATTTGGGCCACAGCGCCCACAGCCGCAGCGGCTGGTTGACGCGCGAAGCCAGCAGGCCGGCGTCAACGCCCGTGCCCGCAAAATAGTCGGCGCGGACAGCGCCCACGATGGCGCTGCCCGTGTCCTGCGCCAGCACCAGCTTTTGCAGCGTGGCCGCATTGCCGCTCGATGCCAGCCAGACCGGCGTGCCGTAGGGAATGCTGCCCGGATCGACGGCGATGGAGCGGCCGGGCGTCAGGGCCACGCCCTGCGCGCCCTTGGGGCCAAACGCTGCGTCAAAGTCGCTCAGGGGCTGCTCCTGGAAAAAGGTGTAGCGCGGGTTGCTCCAGAGCATTTGCTGCACGCGCTGGGGCTTTTTCGCGGCCCATGCCTTGGTCGATTCGACCCAGGGCGCGACCATGCGGCCTTCGCCCTGGTCCAGCAGCCACTGGGTGACGCTGCGAAAAGGCTGCTCGTTGGAACCGGCATAGGCCACGCGGACCACACGCCGGGAGCCGTCGGGCTCGGTGATGTTCAGCCTGCCCGAGCCCTGGATATGCAGCGACAGCACTTCGACCGGGTCGTCCACCCAGGCAATTTCGCGGCCGCGCAATGCGGCGCGCGCCTCGGGCAGGGTGTCTATTTCCTGGCGCGAAAACCACGGCCGGCGGTTGCCCAGGCCCGTGGGCGGCCGGTACAGGGGCACGTCATAACCGGCGCCCGGCTGGCGGCTGGCCTTGAGCACCGGCTCGTAATAGCTGGTGAGCAGGCCTTCGGACACCCCTTGCAGCGACTCGACGCGGTAGGGCTGCAGCCGGGCGACCATCCAGTCGCGCTGCTCGCGGGGCGAGGCAATGCTCAGTCGCCGCACCTCGCCGCACAGCGGGGCAAACACCGGGCCGGGCCGCTCGCAGCTCTTGATCCAGGCGTTCCAGGCTTCAAACAGCGAGTCTTCCTCGAACCCCGGCAATTCGGCCCAGTGCACCGCAACCCAGCGGCTTTTCCCCTGCAGCCGGGGCGGCGGCAGCGGACCCGCCTCGCCAGGGCGCAGCACCACGGCCGGGGCTTGCACGCCGTCCGGATAAGAAGACGCAGGCGGCAGGGGCACGCTGGTGCAGGCCGCCAGCCCTGCGGCGATGGCGATAATTGACGCCTTGCGCAACGACGGCAGCCAGCGCGTCAAGCCTTCAACCGCTTTCCAGGAACAGATCATGGCCTTACTTTTACTCGAAGCGCTGGGTGCGCTGCTGTTGCTGGTGTTCATTGTGTGGTGGACGATGTTTTCTGGCCGTCAAAAAGGCGAACTGAAGGACGGATCGGCGCGCGCTGCGTCCGATACGAAGAAGGATGGGAAATAAGCGCCATCCGCTACAGATTGCGCAGCAGATTGGCCAGCTCGACGGCCGACTTGACGCCCATTTTCTCAAAAACCCGGGCCCGGTGGACTTCGACGGTCCGCACGCTGATGTCGAGCTGGTCGGCGACCAGCTTGTTCGGCAGTCCTTCGACCACCAGCAGCATCACCGCGCGCTCGCGCTCGGTCAGGCTGTCCTGCTGCGCGCGCAGGCCGGTGGCCTGGCTGTGCTGGACCAGCGCGGCGGCCGACTGGACCAGCGCCTGCTCGATCCGGTCCACCAGGGCGTTGTCCGAAAAAGGCTTTTCAAAAAAATCAAAGGCGCCGCGCTTGACCGAATCGACGGCGGTCGGCACATCGGCATGGCCGGTCAGGAAAATCACCGGCAGGGTGGGCAGCAGGCCGTAGGTAATCAGTTTTTCAAACATGGCCAGCCCGCTCAGGGCGCCCATGCGCACGTCGAGCAGCACGCACGAAGGCGAGCGGACCTCAAAGCCATGGGCCACCCGCGCATCGAAGGCCTCGGCACTGGCGAACGCTTCGCTGGGCAGGCGCCGGGAGCGCAGCAGCCAGGCCAGCGCGTCACGCACGCCCTTGTCGTCATCGACGATATAAACGGTGGCATTGTGGATTGGCTCCATGTCAACTTTCTTCAAGCGGGTGATGCGCGTCTTCCCCGGCCCCGGGCATGGCGGCCACCGGCAGGGTAAAACTGAAAATGGTACCTTGCGGCTGGACGCTTTCATAGCCGAGGAAACCGCCGTGCTGCTCGATCACCGTGCGGCACAGGCTCAGGCCCAGTCCCATGCCCTCTTTGCGGGTGGTGAAGAAGGGGGTGAACAGTTGCCTGGCCACTTCGCCGGAAATGCCTTCGCCCTGGTCGATCACCGCAAATTCAACCCACTGGCTTTGCGCATTGGAGGCGGCCGGGCGAATGCGCAATGTCAGCACCTTGTCGGGCTGCAACGAGGCTGGCGCTGCGGTTTGCGCATCGTTGCAGCCCCGCATAGCCTGCATGCCGTTGCGCGCCAGGTTGAGCAGTACCTGCTCGACCATGGTGCGGTCGCACAGCACGGGCGGGCAGGTGTCATCGACCACGGTAGCCACCTGCACGCCAAGCTTGCGCGCCTGCAGGCTCACCAGCGGCATGATGGCGTCCAGCAGCGCGCGCGGCGGGACCGCTTCGCGCACCCTTTCGCTCCTGCGCACGAAGTCATGCACGCTCTTGATGACCCTGCCGGCCCGCTCGGCCTGCTCGGCAATGCGGCCCATGGCCAGCTGCAGGTCATCGAACAGGGCGACTGAATCCGGCGCGCGATCCCCCCGGGCTTCGTCCTGCAACAGATTGAGCGAGCCGGTGGCGTAGCTTGAAATCGCCGCCAGCGGCTGGTTCAGCTCGTGGCTGAGCAGCGAAGCCATCTCGCCGACCATGGCCAGCCGGGCGCTGGCCTGCAGGCGGTCCTGGCTGGCGCGCGAGAGTTCCTCGGTGCGGCGCTGCTCGCTGACGTCCAGGATGGTGCTCATCCAGCCGGTGTGCTTGCCCACCGCATTGATCAGCGGCGCCTCCATGATGAGCACCGGAAAGCGCGTGCCGTCCTTGCGCATGAAGACCGATTCATGGCCCTCCCGGGGCAGCTGATTGCCGGCCAGGCGCATTTCCTGGCGCCGCTGGTAGGCGTTCGCCAGTTCGGGCGGCCAGTACGGCGAAGGCATGCTCTGGTTGAGCAACTCCTGGGCATCGACCCCCACCATCTTGCAAAAAGCCGGATTGACGTAGGTGATGCGGCCCTGCAGGTCGCGGGCGCGCAGGCCGGTCAGCAGCGAGTTTTCCATCGCCTTGCGAAAGGCCAGCGCCTCGCCCAGGTCGTGCTCGACCTGCAGGCGCCGCCGCATGTCGCGTCCCAGCAGGAACAGCACGACCAGCAGCACCAGCGACATAGCGGTCACCAGCGCCGTCAGGACGTTGGGAAACAGGGCCGGGGTGCCGCGCCGGCTTTCCATCCGGACCACCATCGTGCTGCCCGGCAAGTCGAGCAGCTGCCGGGCCACGAACGCACGGCTTCCGCGTGCCGGCACCCCGTACATCGCCAGGCGCGTGCCGTCGGCCTCGGTCAGGGACAGCCCGACGCCTTGTGACAAAGGCTTGCTGACCACTTCGGCCAGCAGGTTTTGCAGCGAATAGGTGGCCACGACATAGCCCGTCAGGCGGCCCGACTCCATGAGGGGCAGGCACATGTCGATCACTTCCATGCCCAGCCCGTCGGATTGCGGCAGAAAATAGCTGAGCGAATAAGCCGGGCCGCTCAGGCGGCGGGCAGAGGTGCAGGTCAGGCTCACGTCGGCCTGCAGGCTGGGGCGGTCCAGCTTTTCAAACACCGGCTTGCGAAACGGTGTCTCGACAAAGCCAAGCATGCCGAGCGTTTCGTTGCGCCACTCCAGCCGCAGGATTTCGCTGTGCTCATGCAGCAACTGGCCTGCCGGCGCCTGCCAGGCGTCAAGGCCGCGCTCGCGGGCATGCAGGGCCTGAAAAGCCTGAAGGTTGCGGTTCAGGCCGGAGCGGATATCGGTCACGGCTTGCGCCGCATTGTCTTCAAGCCGGCTTTGCAGCACGCTCGCTTCGTAGCGCCCGGCCAGCCAGATCAGCAGCCCCAGCAGGGCCACCAGCAGCGCCAGCAGCACAAGCCACAGGGAAATGCGCTGGCTGGCCCAACGGGCCAGCCGGGGAAACTTCAGGCTCATCAACTCATAGCACCCGGTGGCTCAAGGCGGGCAGGCGCTGGCGAACTTCCTGCAGCCGGGCATGCAGCACCTCACCCATGATGACGCCCGGCCCTTCGGCCTGCTCCGCCAGAATCTCGCCCCATGGCCCGACCACCATGCTGTGACCCCAGGTGCGGCGGCCGTTCTCGTGCAGTCCGCCCTGCGCGGCGGCGGCCACATAGGCCAGGTTTTCAATCGCCCGGGCGCGCAGCAGCAACTCCCAGTGCGCCTGGCCGGTGATGTAGGTGAAGGCGCTGGGAACCAGCAGCAGGTCGGCCTTCAGGGCGCGGTACAGCTCCGGAAAGCGCAGGTCGTAACAGACGCTCAGGCCAACCGTGTAGATGTGGCCGTCACGCGACGCCAGCTCGAAGCGCACCGGCTGCGTCCCGGCGTCGAGCACGCGGGTTTCGTCGTGGTCTTCACCGCCCTGCGTGAAGCGGAACAGGTGCATCTTGTCGTAGCGGGCCACGCAGACCCCCGAGGGCGCATAGGCCAGGGAACTGTTGCGCGCCCGGCCCGCATCGCCGGTTGCCGTGGGCAATGTGCCGCCGACGATCCACAGCCGCAACTCGCGCGCCGAGCGGCTCAGGAAGTCCTGGATCAGGCCGCTGCCGGATTTTTCCTGGACCTTGAGCTTGTCGGTGTCCTTCATGCCCATGACGCAAAAATACTCGGGCAGGACGGCCAACTCGGCGCCCTGCGCCGCAGCCTGCGCCAGCAGCGCCCGCGCGGCGTCCAGGTTGCCCTGAACGCCAGTACCTGAAACCATCTGGATGGCGGCTATTTTCATGGTCAGCGTTTCTCCACAGTCAACTCGCTTGCCTGGGACTTGGCCCGGGCCTTGCGATCAATTTTCGTGATTTTGGGGTCGTACCAGCTTCCGTCAATCTGGAATTCCTGGGTGGCCGCTTCCATCAGCGGGCGGCGCAGGAACATCTGCGCCAGAAAGCTGCCCAGGCCCACCACCGGGTTGATGGCCGTGGCAATCAGCGAGGCCGTGCCGGCATTGATTTCAGGCACCACGACCACCTTGAGGTTTTGCGTTTCATCGGCAATGCTGGCGCGGCCTTCCATCAGCACGGCGGCATTGACGCCGCTCATCTGCAGGTTGTTGGTATGCGCCACGCCCTGGCGAATCGTGACATCGCCGCGAACAAAGTCAAAGGCAAACCCTTCTGAAAAAACATCGCGGAAATCCAGCGTCAGCCGCCGGGGCAATGACTGCAGGCTCAGCACGCCCAGCAGCTTGGCAATGCCCGGGTCGGCCTTCATGAACTGGCCGGATGCGACGTTCACATGGAACTCCCCGCTCAGGCTCGGATAGTCCAGGCTCAGCGGCGAACCCATCCAGTCGATCTGGCCTTCGAGCGTGCCCTTGCCGCGCCGGATCACGCCGTTCATGCCCAGGCGCTTGAGCAACTCGCCCGAATCGGCAATGTCGAGCCTGAAATTCATCGCCGACCGGCGGCGCCCGGCGGGCAGGGCCGCAGCCCAGTTGCCGGTGGCGGTCAGCACGGCTTCGGGCAGGATGACATTGAACTTGTTCAGCCGCCACTCGCGAACGCCGCCTTCGGCCGCCGTGGCGCCCCGGTTGACCGCGTCGATTTCAACCCGCCCCAGCTTCTTGCCGCGCAGCTCCAGGTCTTCGACCACGATATCGAGCGCCGGAATGCTGGCCGGCTGCTCGTCCAGGATGGCCTCGACTTCACTCGCCTCGCTGGCGGCCAGGCTCAGGCGCGACAGCCGCGCATAGACGCGGCCGGCGCCCTGCGCGCCGGGCTGGCGAAACTCCATGTAGCCGTCCAGCTCGGCGGCATTGAGGTTGGCGCGCCAGTTCAGGCCCTCGCGGCTGGCGCCCACCACCACATGGTTCAGGCTGCGCCCCTGCACCTTCAATTCCCTGGCGCGTATGGCCATCACGTTGGGCAGATAGCTCATGGCTGCCGCCGGCCCGGTAGAAGAGCTTGCGGCGGCCTGCGCCATGACGCCGCCGGACGCATCGTTCAGGACTTTTTCCCAGGCATCCAGGTCCACCCGCGCCAGGTTGATGTTCGCCCCCACGCCGGACTCTGGCGCGGGAGTCGCTTCACCCGCGTCCAGCCCCACGCCGATGCTGCCCCGGATCACGCGGGCCTCCTGCCCGCTGAGGTCGCGCAGGTAGCTGATGGCCGCCACGCGCCCGATGCTGACCGACAGCTGGTCCTGCAGCGCCTGGCCAGCCTCCATCGAGCCGGGCAGCAGCACGTTCTCAAAGCGGATCGGCAACGCGGCTTCGGCCGTCTTGGCCAGCGGCGCCGGCAGGCTCAGCGCCATGCCCTGCAGGCTGCTGGACACCATGACCTCCGGCACGCCGCGCCGGAACAGCAGCGAGGCGGTGTAGGCCGTGCTGCCGCTGGCATGCGCGGCCACGCGCGACGCCAGCCCCAGCTCCTTGGCCTGGCGCAGCCCTTCGGCCGTGACCGTGCCTTGCGCTCTGAAGGCCACACTGGTCTTGGGGCCGGTTGCAGACGCCAGGGGCCGGGTTCCGCCGTCGATGCGAACGTCGCCCCCGAGCAGCCGCGCCTGGGCACCGGCCACGGTAAAGCCCTGGTCGGTCACGTTCACCACGCCTTTGATCTGGCCCAGAAGCGGCGCTTCGGGCACGAACCTCACGTCATTGCCCGGCAGGGTCACGCTGCCCTCGACGGTCGATTTGTCAATCTCATTGATGGGCAGGCGCAGGCGAAAGCGGTAGTCGGCCGCGCCGCCGGCCGTGGCGCTGGCCAGGGCGCGCTCGGTCATCTCGCCAACCGGGGAAGTGTTGACAAAACCCAGCGCGTCCGAGAGCACGCCCTTGATGTCCAGCGCCACCTCGACCGTCGCCTGGTGTTCGAGGTCGGCGATGCGGGCCTCGCCCTTGACCAGTTGCAGTCCCGGCAGGCCGGCGACCTTGCCGCTGGCGCCCTTCACGTCCAGCGATGCCCGGCTGAACAGCAGTTCACCATTGAGTTCGGTCAGCGCCGGCCAGGGCGCCGCGCCCGGCGGCTGCAGCGCTTTGGGAACATAGACGAAATGCCCGTTTTTCACCCTGGCCGACACTTGGAAATCCCCCTGGGCCGGATCGGCGAAAGGCAGGTATTCGACCGGACCGCTGACCTTGAACTTCACGTCGCTGACCTGCCCCTTGAGCACCGCGTCGCGCACATAGTGGCGCACATCGTCTCCGAGCACCAGCGGCAGGTAGCGATGCACGCGGCTGCCGTCGCCCCGGCTCAGGCTGCCCTGCAGGTCGAGGATGCCGGGGAAGCGGCGATCCGGCGAGCCACCGGCTTCGGGCGGGCCGGCGGCGCGGTCATCGGTGCGCCAGCGCACCTGCGCCTGGCCCTGGGCGTCGGCATTGGCAAACTGCACATCGCGCAATTGCAGATCGATTTTTTTGCCCGAGAGCTTCCATTGCGCCTCGGTGGACAAGCGGTCGAGCGCCAGCTTCGAGTCTTCAAAAACTCCGGGCAGCTCCAGAGCGCCTTTTGCAATCTTCACGCTGGCCTGGCCGCCGTCCTGCGTCAGGTTGAAATCCACCGTCGCGCCGCTGACGCCGGGCCGGCCAGGGGTGTCCGGCAGGGCGCTTGCGGCCGGCAGCGCGGCCACGCTCAACCCCGCCACACGGCCCTTGACCGCAAAGGCCGAGGGCGCATCCAGTGGCCCCTGCCAGCGGGCATCCAGCGTTTCCACCAGCCCCTGGGGCGCGAAAGAAGCCACTAGCGCCTGGGCTGTGTTGTCCAGCGGCAGGCGGCTGGCGATCCGGGCCAGGGCGGCCAGGTCCAGCCTGTCGGCCTTGAGGGTGGTGTGCTCGGGTCCGCGCCGCGACGCGCGGGTGTGAGCCAGCGCCAGGTTGCCGCCTGGCCACTGCAGGCCGTCTTGCAGGCGGAACTGAAGGCCTTCGGTGCTGACATCAAATCCGCCGGCATGCTGGCTTGCGCCCATGCGCCCGGCCAGGGATTCAAAAGCCAGCGGCTCCAGCCGGCTGCCCAGCCGGGCGTCCACGTCCCGCAGCGCCACATCGACCAGCGCGCCGGTGACTTTTCCCTTGCCGACGTCAAGCCAGGCGCGCAAGGCGCCCTGCCCCCCGTTCAGCGCCAGCCCCAGCGACTCCAGGCTGGCATGGCGCTGGATGCGCGACACATCGACATGCGAAAAGTCCCCGTACACCTGCCCCGTCCAGGCCGCGAAATCGCCGGTTCGCCTAGAGAGCAGCGGCTGCCTGAAGATGCCCCTGAGGCTGAAGCGCTCGCCCCATTCGGGCGGCGGCGTCGCGTCCAGGCGCATCAGGTGGCGGCGGTGGCCATTCCTCATCACGCCATCGACCTGGCTCAAGGCCAGCGGCGGCGCCTGGCGCATCTCGTCGGTCCAGCGCACGGTGCCGCCGCGCACGATGAATTCGGTCTGCGAAAACAGCCAGTCCGCCATGGCGCTGTGGCCGGTGTCGCTGTCCTTGGAGACCTCTAGGCCGCCGACAAAGATTTTTCCGTCGGCAGCGCGCCGGATATCGACTTCGGGCCGGTCGATCACCAGTTGTTCAAAGCCAAGCCCCCACAGCGAGGAAGGTGAAAGCGCGCCCAGAATGTGCGGCAGGCGCACCGCTTCGCGCCCCTGCGCATCGAGCAGGCTGACGTCATGCAGCTCGAAGGAGGGAATGGCTCCTTCCGAGCGGCCGGTGATCTGGCCGATGCGGACCGGCACACCGAGCGCCCGGCTGGCCTGGGCTTCCAGGCGCGGACGAAACTCGGCGATTCGCGGCACAATCCAGCCGTGGAGCACCAGCCAGCTCAGGCCAAAGAGCAGCCAGGCCGAGGCGACCAGCCACAGCAGGCCGCGCAGGGCCACGGCAATCCACCGCAGGCGTCGGGACGGCAAGGCTGGCAAAACTGGCGGGCTGGTAAGGGTAGGCTCCATTGACCTGAGAATTATGACCGCCGACGGTAAAACCGGCCGGCGCAGAACCACGAAGTTTGTGAAGTAGTGTGATGCCCGATTCTTCAACTGCCTGTCTGAAAACCCCTGTTGCCGTGGGGTTGACCGCCCCGGCCACCTCGCCGGCTTCGTCGGCTTCGACCTACTCGCGCTATGTCCAGCGCATTCGCCGCCGCTATGCCGCACAGATGCCGCTGCTGCCCGCCGGCGCGCCGGTGCGCGCCACGATGCAGGCCACGCTCGATGCGCTGCTGACCGGCGGCCTGGAAACCGGCGCCGCCCTGCGCGTCTTGCGTCAGCTGGTCCTTGAACGGCTGGTGCTGCTCGATTGCGACGGTCCTGGCGCGAATCAGGCGCCGCTGCACGTCGTGACCCGCGCCATGACCGAGCTGGCCGAACTGGCGCTTGACGTGGCCATGCGCCACTCGCGGGAAGCGCTCGATGCGCAGCACGGCGCGCCCCAGGCCCCGGGCGGCGTGCCGGCGCAAATGTGGGTGGTCGGCATGGGCAAGCTCGGCGCGCGCGAACTCAATGTGTCCAGCGACATCGACCTGATCTACGTCTATGACCATGACGGCGACACGGCCGGCCGCCCCGACGGCCGGGGCCAGATTTCCAACCACGAGTATTTCGCGCGCCAGGTCAGGGCGGTGTTCAGCCTGATCGGCGACGCCACCGAGCACGGCTTTGTGTTTCGCGTCGATCTGGCGCTGCGACCCAACGGCAATTCCGGCCCGGCGGCGGTGTCACTGAGCGCGCTGGAAGAATACTTTCAGGCGCAGGGCCGCGAGTGGGAGCGCTTTGCCTGGCTCAAGAGCCGCGTCGTGGCGCCGCTCGAATGCATCCAGAGTGGCTCGGCGCGGGCCCTGCGCGGCCCGGTGCTGCCGTTTGTGTTCCGGCGCTACCTGGACTACAGCGTGTTCGATGCGCTGCGCGTGCTGCACCGGCAGATCCGCGAGCATGCGGCCAAGCGCTGCGCCGGCCACCCCGAGCGCGCCAACGACGTGAAGATGTCGCGCGGCGGCATCCGCGAGATCGAATTCACCGTGCAGCTGCTGCAGGTGGTGCGCGGCGGGCAGTTTCCCGAACTGCGCACCCGGCCCACGCTCGACGCCCTGCAGCGCGTCGCCCATGCCGGGCTGATGCCGCAGGACACCGCCGACGCCATGGCGCGCGCCTATGACTTCCTGCGCCGCGTCGAGCACCGCATCCAGTACCTGGACGACCAGCAGACGCATGTGCTGCCGACGCGCGACGACGACCTGGCCTGGATTGCGCAGACGCTGGGCTACGGCGACTGCTGCGCCTTCCTGTGCGACCTGGACAGCCACCGCGAGCTGGTCGCCGGCGAGTTCGACCGGCTGCTCGGCGGCCAGCCCAAGTGCAATGGCAAGGGCTGCGGCAAAGCGGGCGACAGGCCGGTCCAGCAGCTCGATGACCTGCTCGACCAGCTGCCGCCCGAGTGGCCGGCGCAGTTCAGGAGCCGCCTGGCGCTGTGGTGCCAGCATCCGCGCATCCTGGCCCTGCGCGAGGAATCGCGCGCGCGCCTGAGCCGGCTGGTGCAGCGCACCGCCCACTGGCTGCTCGAAGGCAGCGTGAGCGAAGAGGCGGCGCTGCGGCTGATCGACTGGATCGAGCCGCTGCTGCGCCGCGAAAGCTACCTGGCACTGCTGATGGAGCGCCCGTCGGTGCACGAGCGGCTGCTGCGGCTGCTGGGCGCGGCCAAGTGGCCGGCGCGCTACCTGATGCAGCACCCCGGCGTGATCGACGAGCTGGCCAGCGACGAGCTGATGCGCGAGCGCTTTGACGCGGCCACCTTTTCCAGCGACCTGCAGCAGCGGCTTGCAGCGCTCAGGCGCACCGGCGAGGATGACGAGGAAACCTGCCTGAACCTGCTGCGGCGCGCCCACCATGTTGAGGTGTTCCGCACCCTGGCGCGCGATGTGGAAGGCGTGCTCACGGTCGAGCAGGTGGCCGACGACCTGAGCGCGCTGGCCGAAGCGATTCTCGCCCTCACCACCGACTGGTGCTGGCGGCACCTGAAGAACCGGCACCGCGACAAGCCGCAGTTCGCCATCATTGCCTATGGCAAGCTGGGCGGCAAGGAACTGGGCTACGGCAGCGACCTGGACATCGTGTTCGTCTATGAAGACGAGGACGAGCGCGCCCCCGAGGTGTATGCCGCCTTCGTTCGCAAGCTGATCAACTGGCTGACCCTGAAGACCGGCGAAGGCGACCTGTACGAGATCGACACCGCGCTGCGCCCCAACGGCAATTCGGGCCTGCTCAGCACGCCGTTCGAAGCCTATGCCAACTACCAGCAGCAGCGCGGCAGCAACACCGCCTGGACCTGGGAGCACCAAGCCATGACGCGCGCGCGTTTCGTGCTGGGCAGCGAGTCGCTGCACCAGCGCTTTGACGAGGTGCGCCGGGCAGTCATCACCGCGCCGCGCGACCCGCTGGCCCTGCGCCAGGAAATCGAGGACATGCGCCAGAAGGTGCGCGGCGCGCACCCCATCCGGGGCGGCAAGTTCGATGTCAAGCACAGCGCCGGCGGCATGGTCGATGCCGAATTCGCGGTGCAGTTCCTGGTGCTGTCCGAATCGGCCCGGCACCCGGAACTGGTCGATAACGTCGGCAACATCGCCCTCTTGCTACGCGCGGAAAGCGCCGGACTGCTGCCGGGCGGCGTGGGCCAGGATGCTGCCAGCGCCTACCGCGAACTGCGCCGGGTGCAGCATGTGGCGCGCCTGAACGAAGCGCCGACGCAGGTCATGCCGCCCGAATTGCAGCGCGAGCGTGAAGCGATCCAGAAGCTGTGGAGCACGGTGTTCGACGCCTGAGCGCCTGAACGCGGCCGTTCTTGAGAACACCCGTGCCCTTGCCTGCAAGCTGATTAAATCAAATGATTTAATTAAATCAATCGTTTGATTGTCATGATGTAATCAAGCCCATGACTTCAGCCCTGCCCTTATCGCCGTCACCACCGTTATCGCCGCCCATTGAACCGCCCAGCCAGGAAACGCGCGGGCAGCGTGCTGACGGCACTAAGGCCCGGCAGAACCTGCTGCACACCGCGCTCCGGCTGTTTGCCGAAAAAGGCTTCAGCAAGACATCGACGCGCGAGATTGCCCTGGCCTCCAGCGCCAACATTGCCTCGATCAGCTACTACTTCGGCGACAAGGCGGGGCTTTACCGCGCCGCGTTCACCGAACCAATGGGCTGCACCGAGGACCAGCGGGCGCTGTACGACCAGCCCGATTTCACTTTGCGGCAATCGCTGCAGGCGTTTATCGGCAGTTTTTTAGCGCCGATGAAACAAGGCGAACTGGTGCAGCAGTGCACGCGCCTGCACTTTCGCGAAATGCTGGAGCCGACCGGCTTGTGGGCCGAGGAAATTGACAACGACATCAAGCCCGCCCATGCCGCGCTGGTGGCGGTGCTGGCCCGGCACCTGGGGCTCTCAGTGGCGGACGATGGCCTGCACCGGCTGGCCTTCAGCATCACCGGCCTGCCGCTGCAGCTGTTCATCGGGCGCGACTGCGTG
Source organism: Polaromonas naphthalenivorans CJ2 (assembly GCF_000015505.1). GTDB lineage: Bacteria > Pseudomonadota > Gammaproteobacteria > Burkholderiales > Burkholderiaceae_C > Polaromonas > Polaromonas naphthalenivorans. The sequence goes on from NC_008781.1 coordinate 4,163,267, forward strand.
CAGGCCATCCGGCCCCAGCTGATCGACCAGCCAGAGGCGATTGACGCCTGGGTGAGCCAGATGGTGCTGTATGCCGAAGCCATGGTGAACATCGAAGCGGCGCAGCGCCAGCCGCCGCCGGCCTATCAGGAACAACCAGAAAAATCATGACATCACGCTTGACAACCCCTTCGCGCCTGCTGATCGGCCTGCTGCCCTTGTGGCTGGGCGCCTGCGCCACGCTGCCCGCGCCGCCGCTGGTGTCCGCGCCCGTTCCGCCGCAGTGGCAGGCGGCGCTGCCGCACCAGGGCTCGCTGACTGACCTGAGCCAGTGGTGGCGGCAGCAGGGCGACCCGGTGCTGGCCGAGCTGATTGCCGCCGCCCAGGCCGTCAGCCCGACGGTGGCGTCGGCGCGCTCGCGCATCGAGCAGGCGCGCGCCGCCCGGGTGGCGGCCGGTGCCGCCCTGCTGCCGACGCTCGATGCCTCCGCCAGCCTGAGCCGCAGCCGCTCGCTGCAAAGCATCGGGTCGGACAGCGTGCCGGTGGTGACGACGGCGCAGGCCGGGCTGCAGGCGGCCTGGGAACTGGATGTGGCCGGCGGCGGCCGCGCCAGCCTGGATGCGGCCGCGCAGCGCCTGCTGGGCGCCGATGCGCAGTGGCACGAGGCACGCGTGTCGGTGGCCGCCGAGGTCGCCAACCAGTACGACAGCCTGCGCAGCTGCCGCGCGCTGGCCAATGTGACGCAGCTTGATGCCGCGTCGCGCCAGGAAACCGCGCGCCTCTCTGGCCTGAGCACGCAGGCCGGCTTCACCGCGCCGGCCACCGACGCGCTGGCCCGCGCCAGCGCCGCCGACGCGCGCGGCCGCGCCACGCGCCAGGCCGCGCTGTGCGAGCTGGACCTGAAGGCCCTGGTCGCCCTGAGCGGGCTGGCAGAGCCCGATTTAAGGCAAAAACTGGCTCCTGTGCAGGTGGAACGGGCGCAGACAGCTATTGTTTCAATAGCATCCGTTCCGGCCGACGTACTGGCCCAGCGGCCCGACGTGTTCAGCGCCGGGCGCGAAGTCGCGGCCGCCAGCGCCGATGTGGGCAGTGCCCAGGCCGCGCGCTACCCGCGCCTGGGGCTGAGCGGCTCCATCGGCGCTGCGCAGGCGCGCGCCCTCGGCACCACGGTCACCCTGGACACCTGGTCCATCGGCCCGCTGAGCCTGAGCCTGCCTTTGTTTGACGGCGGGCGGCGCACCGCCGATGTCCAAGCCGCGCAGGCGCGCTACGACGAAGCCGCCGCGCTGTACCGCGCCAGCGTGCGCCAGGCGGTGCGCGAGGTCGAGGAAGCGCTGGTCAATCTGCAGAGCACCGGCGCGCGCCAGGGCGATGCCGAAACGGCGGTGGCCGGCTACCGCGCCGCCTTCACCGGCACCGAAGCGCTGTACAAGAACGGCCTGGCCAGCCTGCCCGAACTGGAAGACGCCCGCCGCACGCTGCTGGCCGCTGAAATCAGCCGCGTGTCGCTGCAGCAGGAGCGCAAGGCGGCCGGCGTGGCGCTGTACCGCGCCGTGGGCGGCGGCTGGACGCCGGCGCTGGCGCGGCTCAACAACGCCGCTGCCGTTTCACCGGCCCCCGCCTCCTCCCAATAAGCCCATCAATAGCCCACCAATAGCCCGATAGACCGGCCCCGGCCATCCTCCTGACTGAGCTTTCACCATGAACAAACCCTCTGCCAAGTCCGTCATCGTCGCCGCCATCGCCGTGCTGGCCATCGCTGCAGGCGCTTACTTTGTCACCTCCAGCCCGCGTGATTCAACCGCAGCCAGCCCGCCCAAGGCCGCGCCCAAGCCCGCGCTGACCGTGACCGCCGCCCTGCCCGAATCGACCCGCTTGGCCGTCACGCTGGCGGCCAACGGCAACATCGCCGCCTGGCAGGAAGCCGTCATCGGCGCCGAGTCAAGCGGCCTGCGGCTGACCGAGGTGCGCGTCAACGTCGGCGACGTGGTCAAGGCCGGCCAGGTGCTGGCGACGTTTTCGACGGACAGCGTGCAGGCCGACGTGGCGCAGGCGCGCGCCAGCCTGCTGGAGGCGCAGGCCAACGCGGCCGATGCCGCCGCCAATGCCGAACGCGCGCGCAGCCTGCAAAGCTCGGGCGCGCTGAGCGCCCAGCAGATCAACCAGTATTTAACGCTTGAGAAAACCGCCAAAGCGCGCGCCGAAGCCGCGCAGGCGGTGCTCGGCGCGCAGCAGTTGCGCGGCCGCCAGACGCAGGTGCTGGCGCCCGACAGCGGCGTGATCTCGGCGCGCAGCGCCACCGTGGGCGCGGTCGTCGGCAACGGCGCCGAGCTGTTTCGCATGATCCGCCAGGGCCGGCTGGAGTGGCGCGCCGAAGTGACCTCCAGCGAACTGGGCCGGATCAGGGAAGGCCTGCCGGTCAGCGTGACTCCAGCCAGCGGCGGCGAACTGCGCGGGCGCGTGCGCATGCTCGCGCCCAGCGTCGATCCGTTGACGCGCTCGGCGCTGGTGTATGTCGATCTGCCCTCGGCCGCCAGCAAGGGCTCGACCGCCAGGGCCGGCATGTTTGCGCGCGGCGAGTTTGACCTGGGCGCGTCCACCTCGCTGACCATTCCCCAGCGCGCGCTGGTGGTGCGCGACGGCTTCAACTACGTGTTCCGGCTGGGCGACGGCAACCGCGTCAGCCAGCTCAAGGTGCAGACCGGGCGGCTGGCCGGCGAGCGCATCGAAGTCGTCTCGGGCCTGCCAGCGGATGCGCGCATCGTCGTCAACGGCGCGGGCTTCCTGAATGACGGCGATCTGGTGCGGATTAGTCAGGAAAATGAATCAAATCAGACTCCTGCGCAGGCTGCATCAGCGCAAACAGCTATCAAAGAAGGAGCAAACCCATGAACGTCTCCTCCTGGTCCATCAAGAACCCGATTCCGGCGGTGATGCTGTTCGTGCTGCTCGCCTTTGGCGGCATGCTGTCGTTCAACGCCATGAAGGTGCAGAACTTTCCCGACATCGATTTACCCACCGTCAGCGTCTCGGCCTCGCTGCCGGGCGCGGCGCCCGCACAGCTGGAGACCGAAGTCGCGCGCAAGCTGGAGAACTCGATTGCCACCGTGCAGGGCCTCAAGCACATCATGACCAAGGTGCAGGACGGCGGCGTGAGCGTCACCGCCGAATTCCGCCTTGAAAAGCCGGTGCAGGAAGCGGTGGACGACGTGCGCTCGGCCGTGGCGCGCGTGCGCTCGGACCTGCCCGCCGACGTGCGCGACCCGGTCGTCACCAAGGTCGATCTGGCCGGGCAGCCGATCCTGGCCTTCACGATTGCCTCCAGCCGCATGGACGCCGAGGCGCTGTCGTGGTTTGTCGATAACGACATTTCGCGCAAGCTGCTGGCCGTGCGCGGCGTGGGCGCGGTGAATCGCGTCGGCGGCGTGACGCGCGAGGTGCGCGTGGCGCTGGATGCCTCCAAGCTACAGGCGCTGGGCGCCAGCGCCGCCGACATTTCGCGCCAGCTCAAGCAGGTGCAGACCGAAAGCGCGGGCGGCCGCACCGACCTGGGCGGCAGCGAGCAGCCGGTGCGCACGCTGGCCACCGTCAAGTCGGCGCAGGAATTGGGCGCGCTCGAACTGGCGCTGGGCGACGGCCGCAGGATTCGCCTCAGCGATGTCGCCACCGTCAGCGACACCGTGTCCGAGCCGCGCTCGGCCGCGCTGCTCGACGGCAAGCCGGTCGTCGGCTTTGAAGTCGCGCGCAGCCGGGGCGAGAGCGAAGTCACCGTCGGCAATGCGGTGCAGTCCGCTTTAGCCGACCTCAAGGCCCAGCATCCCGACCTGGTGCTGACCGAAGCGTTCAATTTCGTGCAGCCCGTGCAGGAGGAATACGACGGCTCGATGCACCTGCTCTACGAAGGCGCGATTCTGGCGGTGCTGGTGGTCTGGCTGTTCTTGCGCGACTGGCGCGCCACCTTTGTCTCGGCCGTGGCGCTGCCGCTGTCGGTGATTCCGGCCTTCATCGGCATGCAGCTGCTGGGCTTTTCGATCAACGTCATCACGCTGCTGGCGCTGTCGCTGGTCATCGGCATCCTGGTCGATGATGCGATTGTCGAGGTCGAGAACATCGTGCGGCATCTGCGCATGGGCAAGACGCCTTACCAGGCGGCGATGGAGGCGGCCGACGAGATCGGCCTGGCGGTGGTCGCCACGACCTTCACGCTGGTCGCGGTGTTTTTGCCGACGGCCTTCATGAGCGGCATCGCCGGCAAGTTCTTCAAGCAGTTCGGCTGGACGGCGGCACTGGCGGTCATCGCCTCGCTGGTGGTGGCGCGGGTGCTGACGCCGATGATGGCCGCGTATATTTTGAAACCCATCGTCGGCGACCACAGGGAGCCGGGCTGGCTCAAGGTGTACATACGCGCCGCCGGCTGGTGCCTGCAGCACCGCGTGGTCACGATGGTCATGGCGACGCTGTTCTTTGTCGGCTCCATCCTCTTGATTCCGCTGCTGCCGACCGGCTTCATCCCGCCCGACGACAACTCGCAGACGCAGGTGTACCTGGAACTGCAGCCCGGCTCCACCCTCAAGCAGACCGAAGCGGCGGCCGAGCAGGCGCGGCTGATGATTGCCAAGGTCGAGCATGTGCGCAGCGTGTACACCACGATTGGCGGCGGCACGGCGGGCAGCGACCCGTTTGCCGGCTCGGGCGCGGCCGAAACGCGCAAGGCCACGCTGACCGTGCAGCTCGCCGAGCGCGGCGACCGGCCGCGCAAGCAGGGCATCGAGAACAAGATGCGCAGCGCGCTCGAAGCCCTGCCCGGCGTGCGCAGCAAGGTCGGCCTCGGCGGCTCGGGCGAGAAATACATCCTGGTGCTGACCAGCGAAGACCCGCTGGCCCTGAACGCTGCCGCGCGCGCGGTCGAAAAGGACTTGCGCACCATTCCCGGCCTGGGCAGCGTGGCGTCGAGCGCCAGCCTGATCCGCCCCGAAATCGCCGTGCGGCCCGACTTTGCGCGCGCCGCCGACCTGGGTGTGACCAGCGCCGCCATCGGCGACACGCTGCGCATCGCCACGCTCGGCGACTACGACGTGTCGCTGCCCAAGCTCAACCTGTCCGAGCGCCAGGTGCCGATTGTGGTCAAGCTGGCCGACGCCGCGCGCCGGGACCTGAGCGTTCTCGAACGCCTGTCAGTGCCGGGCGCCAGGGGGCCGGTGATGCTCGGCCAGGTCGCGACGCTGTCGATTGCCAGCGGCCCGGCCATCATCGACCGCTACGACCGCTCGCGCAACGTGAACTTCGAGATCGAGCTGTCCGGCCTGCCGCTGGGCGACGTGACCAAGGCGGTGCAGGAACTGCCCGCCGTGAAGAACCTGCCCGCCGGCGTGAAGGTGGTGGAAATCGGCGACGCCGAGGTCATGGGCGAGCTGTTCGCCAGCTTCGGCCTGGCGATGCTGACCGGCGTGCTGTGCATCTACATCGTGCTGGTGCTGCTGTTCAAGGACTTTCTGCACCCGGTGACCATTCTTGCCGCTTTGCCCCTGTCCTTGGGCGGCGCGTTCGTCGGCCTGCTGATCGCCGACAAGAGCTTTTCGATGCCCTCGCTGATCGGCCTGATCATGCTGATGGGCATCGCCACCAAGAACTCGATTTTGCTGGTCGAGTACGCCATCGTGGCGCGGCGCGGGCACGACGGCAGCGACGGCCATCCGGTGGTCGCAGGCATGAGCCGGCGGGATGCGCTGCTCGACGCCTGCCACAAGCGCGCCCGCCCCATCATCATGACCACGCTGGCCATGGGTGCGGGCATGCTGCCGATTGCGCTGGGCTTCGGCGCGGCGGATTCGAGCTTTCGCTCGCCGATGGCGGTCGCCGTGATCGGCGGGCTGATCACCTCGACGGTGCTGAGCCTCTTGGTGGTGCCGGCGGTGTTCACGTATATGGATGATCTGGAGCAGTTCATCAGACGCATGGCGGGGAAGGTGCGGGGCAGGCCGGTTGAAGTGGCGGCGGTGCGGGCTGGGGATGTGGCGCCTTGAGAGCAGCCTTCCGCATAAATCACAATACACACCAAAGCTTGTAGGCGCCTATGAACACCAAATGGCATCGCGAAATGATTGAGGCGCTCGGAATGATGGCCAAGAAATCGCGCATCGTTAATAAACTCAATGCGGTTGTCGCGCACTCAGACGATCCTGAACTTCGAAAACTGGCGGAAAAACTCATTGGTGAAATCCGCGCTACAAGTTCAAACACCGAAGCCAGCGCCCCCAAGGAAATGCGTATTGGCGTTCCAACGGCCAAGAAAGCTCTCGACTACTGCAACTCGCTGGCCTATCGAGAATGAGGCTGGATGATGACGCAATGAAATCAGCCTTCTGCGCAATCAGGACATGCGCAATCAGCTATTAATACGATAGCAAAATCCAGCCCGCAGCAGAACCCGCGCAAATCTTCCTCACCAGCGCCGTCGTCGTCGAATACCCATCGACAAACGCAATCGCCAGCGCCTGCCCGCCGTAGGCTTTCACCACCGCCGTCTCGGACTGAGTTTGTCCATGTCGCGGTCGCCACCCCTGGGCGTTTTCAATAGTGGTAACGAAGCTGCGCCAGCAAAAGCGCATCGCCTTCTACCTTGTAAACCATGCGATGTTCATCGGTAATCCGGCGCGACCAGAAGCCTGACAGCGCATGCTTGAGCGGCTCGGGCTTGCCGACACCCGAGAACGGTTCGCGCTGTGTCTCCCGGATGAGCTTGTTGATGCGCTCAACCATCCGCTTGTCGTGCTTTTGCCAGTAGAGGTAGTCTTCCCAAGCCTCATCCGCAAAGACCAGCTTCACTCGCTCAACTCCCGCTCAGTGCCTTGGCCAGCGGTGAGTTGGGCAGCGGCAGCGAGCAGGCGCTTGGCGTTGGCGGGGCTGCGCAGCAGGTAGGCCGTTTCTTCCAGCGCCTGGAAGTCCTCCAGCGAGAGCATGACCACGGATTGTTGTCCGTTGCGGGTGATGATCAAGGCTTCATGGTCGTTGCACACCCGATTCATGGTGCTGGCCAGGTTGGCGCGGGCGGCAGAGTAGGTGATGGCATTCATAACGAGGCTCCAAATATGTACGTGTTATTGTACAATCATGAATGATGAAGTGCAAACCGGCACGCCCAGCCCATTGAATACCCGCACAACGACAAACTCTTGAAGAAATCAGCCTTTTGCGCAATCAGGATATGCGCTAGCAGCTATTAATAAAGTAGCAATCCTCATCCCGCCACAGACCCTCTCGACCAACGCAATCGCCAGCAGCAGCACACTGCCCAGCGTCACGTTCCGTGCATGGCCTGCGGCCGCGCTGCCTACGAGGCCGGCTTTGCCGTCGCGGCATCGCGCACCCAGCTGGCGGAGCGTCCGATGCTGTCGAGCAGGTGCTGGGTGAAGGCCCGGGTCTTTGAATTGGCGCGCGGCGCGGCCCGCATCAGGAAAATGCCCGACACCGGCTGCGCCGCAAGGCCCGCCAGTTCAAGCTCGACGAGACGCCCTGCCGCCAGGTCTTCGCCGATGGCCCAGTTGGGCATCAAGGCAATGCCGAGCCCCTGGGCCGCCGAGAGGCGGCGCGCATCGCAGTCATCGCACTCGAAAGCAAACTGCGCCGGCAGCAGGCCGTTGTGGCCGACGAGTTCACGCCAGCCGCGCGCCGCGGTGTTGTGCTGCCGGTCGATCAGCCGGTGCCGGGCCAGTTCGTCGAAATGCGTGGGATGCCCATGGCGTTCGAGGTAGGCCGGCGAAGCCCCGACGATGTAGCGCTGGTTGCCGATGCGCTGGCTGATCATGCTGCTGTCAGGCTGAGGACCGACGCGAATCACAAGATCGAAGCGTTCGAGCACCGCATCCACCACCCGCTCGGTGAGTTCCAGCTCCACGCGCAAGTCGGGATGCTTCTCGAACAGCGAACCGAGGTGCGGCACCACATGGCGGCGGCCAAAAGCGGGCACGCAGCTGACGCGCAGCAGGCCTTGCACCTTTTGCTCCAGCGACACCACCTCGCCGCGCACCTCGGTCATGTCGCTCAACAGCTTGACGGCTCGGTCAAACAGCAGCTGCCCCGCATCGGTCATCACGAGCGCGCGGGTGGAACGCGTGAAGAGCGCGACCTTCAGGTCCTGCTCCAGGGCGTCGATCTGGCGTGCCACCGATGAGGCGACCATTCCCTGGCGTCGCGCGACGACCGAGAAACTCCTGGCCTGCGCCACGTCCACGAACATCGACAGGTTTTCTGCAAATTTAACGGATTTCATTTGTGCATCTTATGCAAAAGCGTTTAGCGTATGGACGTTATTGTCACTATTTTTTGCCACTGATAGCATCCAGCCGGTACCAACCCAAGGAGCATCGGATGGATTTTCAGAACACACAACACCACGGCCAGGCCCGCCGCCCTGCTGCGCTGGCACGCCGGCTGGCGCTCGGCATGGCGCTGTGCCTGGGTGTCTCAAGCTGGGCGCAGGCGCAGGCCTATCCTTCGCGCCTGGTCACGCTGGTCGTCCCTTTTGCGGCCGGCGGCACGGTGGACAAGGTCGCCCGCCAGATCCAGGAGCCGCTTCGCGCCCGGCTGGGCCAGCAACTGATCATCGAGAACAAGGGTGGTGCGGGCGGCACCATCGGGATGGCCGCCGTGGCCAAGAGCGCACCGGACGGCTACACGCTGGCCCTGGTGTTCGACTCGTACGCCACCGAGCAGCACATCTACCCCAAGCTGCCTTATGTGACCGCACGCGACCTCACGGGCGTGTCTTACATCGCGCGCTCGCCCATGGTGCTGGTGGTGCCTGCCGCGTCGCCGTTCAAGACGCTGCAGGAATATGTCGCTGCGGCGAAGCAAAAAGGTGCGGTGTCGTTCGCATCGGTGGGGGCGGGAAGCTCGAACCACCTGGCGGCCGAGCTGTTTCATGAGACGGCGGGAACCAGTGGCCTGCACATCCCGTTCAAGGGCGGCGGCCCGGCCTTGACCGACCTGATGGGCGGCCATGTGGATTCGATGATTGCCAGCCTGCCCCTGGTGCTGCCGCAGGTGAAGGCGGGCAAGCTGCGGGCGCTGGCCGTGACCTCGCCGCAGCGCAGCCCGGCACTGCCGGGCGTGCCGGCGCTGGCCGAAAGCTACAAGGGCTTTGAAGTCTATTCATGGGTCGGCATGGTGGCGCCGGCCAGGACGCCCGAGCCGGTGCTGGACCGCCTGGCCGCCGACATGAGCGCGGTCTTGCATGACCCGGCGGTGGCCAGGCGCTTTACCGACGATGGCTTCGAGGTCGTGGCGGGCTCGCGTGAACAGATGAACCGCCTGGTCAAGTCCGAAAGCGAACGCTGGGGCCGCGTGATCAAGCGCCACAACATCGTCGCCGAATGATGGCCGATCACCACATGGGCGGCCTGGGGCACTTCACCTTCGTCAGCCAGCCGCAGCGGGTGGCGTTCGGTGCCGGCATGCTGGCGCGCACGGGCGCCGAACTCGATGCCATGGGGGCGCGCAGGGCTATCTTGCTCTGCACGCCGCAGCAGCGGGCGCAGGCCGAGCAACTGGCCGACCTGCTCGGCTCGCGCGCCGCCGGCATCTTCGACGGGGCCGTGATGCATGTGCCGCTCGCCACCGCACAGGATGCGCGCCGGTTTGCGGCGCAGCACGGCGCCGACTGCGCGGTGGCCATCGGCGGCGGCTCGACCATCGGCCTGGGCAAAGCGATTGCGCTGGACTCCGGGCTGCCGGTGCTGGCCATTCCCACCACCTATGCGGGCTCGGAGATGACGCCGATCTACGGCCTGACCGACAACGGCCTGAAGCGCACCGGAAGGGATTTGCGCGTCCTGCCGCGCACCGTGATCTACGACCCCGAACTCACGCTGGCGCTGCCGGTCGGCATGTCGGTCGTCAGCGGCATCAACGCCATCGCCCATGCGGCGGAGGGCCTGTATGCCGCCGACGGCAATCCGGTCATGAGCCTGCTGGCCGAAGAAGGCATTGCGGCGCTGGCGCGCGCACTTCCGGCCATCCGGCTGGATGCGCGCGACCTGCGGGCGCGCGCCGACGCGCTCTACGGCACATGGCTGTGCGGCAAGGTGCTGGGCAGCGTCGGCATGGGCCTGCACCACAAGCTGTGCCACACGCTGGGCGGCAGCTTCAACCTGCCGCATGCCGAAACACACACCATCGTGCTGCCCCATGCGCTGGCCTACAACAGCGCGGCCGCGCAGCCGGCGATGCGGCGCATCGCCAGGGCCTTGCAGGGCGACAACGCCGCGATGGCGGTGTACCGGCTGGCGCAGTCCAACGGCGCGCCGCTGGCGCTGAAGGACATCGGCATGCAGGCAGCGGACCTGGACCGCGCCTGCGCGATCACGATGCAAGACGAGTACCCGAACCCGCGCCCGTTGCAGGCCAAGGCCTTGCGGCAATTGCTGCAGGACGCTTTCGACGGCGCGCCTCCCGCCCCGTGACATGCCTCCCGCCCCGTGACATTCAACACCAGCCGTCCGGATGGAGGCATTGGGCGGCCCCCCGTTTTTTTTTACCCGGTCAAACCAGCAAGGATCAGCATGAAAGCCATCAATTTCAAGGAGTTCGGCGAAGCCGATGTATTGCAGCTGGGCGACGCCCCCGAACCGGTGCTGCGCCCGCATGACCTGCTGGTGCGCAACCACGCGGTGGGCGTCAACCGCGCCGACCTGACGCACAGGCGCGGCGGCTACGGCCGTGCCAACTTCGGCGACTCAGACATCATGGGGCTTGAGATCGCGGGCGAAGTCATCGCCACCGGTGCCGAGGTCGATGGGTTCCAGACCGGTGACCGCGTCATGGGCATCGTCGGCGGCGGCGCCTATGCGGAAATCGCGCGCATCGACTACCGGATGGCCATGCACATCCCCGAGAGACTCGACTACATCCATGCGGCAGCGATTCCCGAAGTGTTCGTCACGGCGCATGAAGCATTGGTTCACCTGGGCCGCCTGCAGGCAGGCGATGCCGTTCTGATTCATGCAGCGGCAGGCGGCGTCGGCTCGGCCGCCGTGCAGTTGGCGCATGCCATCGGCACGCAGGTGTTTGCGACCGCCGATGCCAGCAAGCTCGAGCGCGTCCAGCAACTTGGCGCCGACCGGGGCATCGACTACAAGACCGAAGACTTCGCCGCCGTGATCGCCGGGGCCACGGACGGACGCGGCGTCGATGTGGTCATCGATTTCATCGGCGCGCCATACCTTGAGCGCAATCTCCTGAGCCTTGCGGACGGCGGACGCCTGGTTCAGGTCGGCCTGCTGGGCGGCGGCAAGAATGCCGCGCTGCCGCTGGACCGGCTGCTTTACAAACACCTGCAGATCATGGGAACCGTCATGAAATCCCGGCCGCCACAGGTCAAGCAGGCGATGGTGCGCAGGTTCAGCGAACAGTGGCTGCGTCATTTCGAGCGCGCAAACCTGGCGCCAGTGCTCGACAGTGTCTTTGCGCTGTCAAAAGCGGCGGATGCGCATCGGCGGATGGAATCGGGCTTGAACGTCGGCAAGATTATTCTCATCCCCTTCGGAAACGGCGCTTAAAGCCCGGTCGCTGCCCGCCAGCAAAGAGGCTGGTGCCCTGGGCAGTGACCGGATTTCAATGAAATCAGCCTTCTGCGCAACCAGGACGGGCATAAACAGCTATCAATAAAATAGCAAATCTCAGCCCGCCGCTTCCCCACCCCGAATCTTCCTCACCAGCGCAGTCGTCGAATACCCATCGACAAACGGAATCGCCAGCGCCTGCCCGCCGTAGGCTTTCACCACCGCCGTTTCGGCCAGTTTGTCCATGTCGTAGTCGCCGCCCTTGACCAGCACGTCGGGCTTGATCTCGCTGATCAGCTCCAGCGGCGTGTCCTCGTCGAACCAGGTCACCAGGCTGACCGATTCGAGCGCGGCGATCAGCACGGCGCGGTCTTCCTGCCGGTTCAGCGGGCGCTCCGGGCCTTTGCCCAGCCTCCGGGCCGAGGCGTCGGTGTTGAGCGCCACCACCAGGCTGGCGCCGAGCTGGCGCGCCTGCGCCAGGTAGGTCGCGTGGCCGCAGTGCAGCACGTCGAACACGCCATTGGTGAAGACGACGGGGGGCGGCAGCGCGGCGACGCGGGCGGGTGCGTCCTCGCGGGCGACGATCTTGTCCAAAAATGCAGGAGGCTTCATGAAACGTGGGGTGTGGCGCCGGGCTCCAGGGACGCGGCCATCTGGCGCCCCAGTTCCTTGCGGTAGTGGTTGAGCTGCTGGACGGTCTTGAAAGGCTGGCCCAGCAAAAGCCCCAGATTGTGCAGGATGCGCTCGACCACGCGGCTTTCCCACACCGCATCGAAGCAGATCTGCGTGTCCAGCCAGTGTTCCAGCCACTCGGGGTCGGGCAAGCGGCTCTGGACGGTATCGCGCGGGAACAAAGCTTTGTTGACATGCAGGTTGGTCGGATGCAGGGCCTGCGAGGTGCGCCGCGCGCTGGCCATCAGCACGCCGACCTTGGCAAAAGCCGCCTTGGCCGCGATGCCGGACTGGCCGATGGCGCGCTTCATGTAGCGCAAATAAGCACCGCCGTGGCGCGCCTCGTCCTGGCCGATCAGGGTGTAGATTTGCTTGATGACCGGCTCGGTATGCCATTCGCTGGCGCAGCGGTACCAGTGGTTCAGGCGAATCTCGCCGCAAAAATGCAGCATCAGGGTTTCGAGCGGCGGCGCGGGCTCGAACTCGAAGCGCACCGCGTGCAGCTCTTGCTCGGTCGGCAGCAGCTCGGGCCGGAAGCGCCGCAAATACTCCATCAGCACCAGCGAATGCTTTTGCTCCTCGAAAAACCAGATTGACATGAAGGCCGAGAAATCGCTGTCGCCCCGGTTGTCGCGCAGGAACATTTCGGTCGCCGGCAGGGCCGACCACTCGGTGATCGCGTTCATTCGGATGGTCTGGGCCTGCTCGTCGGTCAGCAGCGAAGCGTCAAAAGCGGACCACGGGATGTCGGTGTCCATGTTCCAGCGCACGGCTTCGAGCTGCTTGAACAATTCGGGGTAAAGCATGGGAACTCCTTCGCCGGCAGATACTCAATTCATCCTGTGCTGGATGCAGCGCTTGTCTGGATATTCATTGAATTTTAGGAACGGACCGTGACAAGCAATGCCGTCAGGGCCTTTGCAGCACAGCCGGCCCGGGCAGCAAAAAAATCCGGATCCAGTCGCAAGCCCCCTGCGTATAAACGTAAATCATCATTTTTAATGTAAGCACGCCATGGACGCTTTTCCCCTCCCCTTTGTGGCTTGGGCGCTCATTGCCAGCGCTGCGCTGGCCGCCACTTTCCCCGCAGGCGCGGCCAGCCTTGACGCGCCGTCCACGCCGCCGTCCTGCCCCGCGCTTTTGCAACAAAACGTGCTGCGCCTGCAGGATGAAAAACCGCAGTCGCTGTGCCAGTACAGCGGCAAGGTCGTGGTAGTCGTCAACACCGCCAGCTTTTGCGGCTTTACCCCGCAGTACAAGGGCCTGGAAGCGCTGCATGCCAAATACCAGGGGCGCGGCCTGGTGGTGCTGGGCTTTCCGTCCAATGACTTTTCGCAGGAAACCGGCAGCAACAAGGAGATTGCCGACTTTTGCGAGAACACCTTCGGCGTGAAATTCCCGATGTTCACCAAGACCCGCGTGACCGGCAAGGACGCCAGCCCGCTCTTTAAACAGCTGGCCGACAAGACCGGCACCGCGCCGCGCTGGAACTTCTACAAATACATCATTGCGCGCGACGGCACGGCGGTGGCCGCCTTCAATTCCATGACCGACCCGGCAGGCGGCAAGTTCGTGGCCGAAATCGAAAAGCAGCTGGCCAGGCCATGAGCCCAGCAAGCCCCTGCGTACAGGCTGCAAAACGCTTAACAAAAATTTACCGAAGCTTTTTCCGGCAAGCAGGAACTCGTTTAGGCTGTCTTCAGTCTTACTGTTTATATCGTTTACCTTGTATCAGGCCTTGCGCAGCAATACACAAACAAGGTAACCACCGTTTCATTGTTGCGAAGCCTTTCCGGCCATCCAGGCCGGTCTGCATGTCCGGGGCGGTTTCACTCCTCCCTCACTCCCTTGTTCGCACCGGGACGCTTCGCAACATTTTTATCTCCGGGGCAGCGGTATGCGCAGTCATGGCCGCGCTCCCGCAGGGGCCGCGCGCGGCTTCAGCCCGCCGGGACTTCCACGAAGCTCGGGCGCAGGGCGAGCTTTTGCTGCAGCTTGGCCAGCTTGGGATGGTTTTCACGCCAGGCGATCTCGGGGAAGCGAAAATCCAGATAACCCAGGGCACAGCCGACCGCCACATCCGACAGGCTGAAATGAACGCCGCTGCAATACGCCTTGTCGCCCAGGCCCTTGCTCATGGCCTGCAGCGCAGTGTCGATTTTTCCCATCTGCCGCATGATCCAGGCGTCGCAGCGCTGCTCGGCGCTGCGGCCGGACCAGGTCGCCTCCAGCCGGGCCAGCAAGGCGGCATCCATGATGCCATCGGCCAGCGCTTCCCAGGTCTTGACCTCGGCGCGCTCCCGGCCCTGCGCAGGAATCAGCTTGCCCACCGGCGACAGCGTGTCCAGGTATTCGACGATGACGCGCGAGTCGAATATCGCCTCGCCCGCCTCCATCACCAGGCAGGGCACCTTGCCCAGCGGATTGGAGGTACTCATGGCTGAGTTTTCTGCCCAGACATCTTCCAGTACAAACTGGTAGTCGAGCTTTTTTTCTGCCATGACAATGCGCACCTTGCGTACATAGGGGCTGGTGGCGGATCCGATGAGTTTCATGATGAAGTTAAGTTCTTGTCGTGGTCCGGGAGATGGTAGATTCTATCGAGTCAAGGCACGGCTTGAACAACATGGCGGCAGGCCATGAAGATAGCAGTTTTTCATCCATTAAACCGGCGCCAGGCCCCTGGCCAGTGCCGCCTACAATCACACCCCATGAGCTTTTCACCCATCAACGCCCTGTCGCCGCTGGACGGCCGATACGTCGCCAAACTCGCCACCCTGCGCCCCCTGATGTCCGAGCAGGGCTATATGCACCGCCGGGTCCAGGTCGAAATTGCCTGGTTCATTGCGCTGTCAGACGCCAAATTCGCCGAATTCAAGCCGCTCAGCCCCGGCGCGCGCACTTATTTGCTGGGCCTGGTCAAGAACTTCTCCGAAGCCGACGCCTGCGCCATCAAGACGATTGAAAAAACCACCAACCACGATGTCAAGGCCGTCGAATACTGGATCAAGTCCAAGTTCGAAGCCCGGCCCGAGTTGCAGGCCGCCAGCGAATTCGTTCACTTTGCCTGCACCAGCGAAGACATCAACAACACCAGCCAGGCCCTGCAGCTGAAAAGCAGCCGCGAGCAGGTCGTGCTGCCGGCGCTCGACAAGGTCATTGACAAGCTGCGCCAGCTGGCGCACGCGCATGCCGACGTGCCCATGCTCAGCCGCACCCACGGCCAGACCGCCAGCCCGACCACCGTCGGCAAGGAAATCGCCAACGTGGTCGTTCGCCTGGTCAATACCCGCGAAAAGATTGCCGGCATCAAGCTGATGGCGAAGATGAACGGCGCCGTGGGCAACTTCAACGCCCACCTGGCCGCCTGGCCCGACTTTGACTGGGAAGCCTTCAGCCGCCATGTGATTGAAACGCCCGAGCCGCTGGGCCTGGGCCTGACCTTCCAGCCCTACAGCATCCAGATCGAGCCGCACGATTACATGGCCGAGCTGTTCGACGCGGTGGCCCGCACCAACACCATCCTGATCGACCTGGCGCGCGACATCTGGGGCTATGTCAGCGTCGGCTACTTCAAGCAGCGCCTCAAAGAGGGCGAAATCGGCTCCTCGACCATGCCGCACAAGGTCAACCCGATTGACTTTGAAAACGCCGAGGGCAACCTGGGCCTGGCCAACGCGCTGCTGCGCCACATGAGCGAAAAGCTGCCCATCAGCCGCTGGCAGCGCGA
The DNA here is from genome assembly GCF_000015505.1 of Polaromonas naphthalenivorans CJ2. Taxonomy (GTDB): domain Bacteria; phylum Pseudomonadota; class Gammaproteobacteria; order Burkholderiales; family Burkholderiaceae_C; genus Polaromonas; species Polaromonas naphthalenivorans. Next base: position 4,179,206 of record NC_008781.1, read on the forward strand.
CCTGACCGACTCGACCGTGCTGCGCAACATGGGCGTGGCGCTGGGCTACGCCGTGCTGGCCTACAACTCGCTGTGCATCGGCCTGAACAAGCTCGAACTCAACAACGAAGCGCTGGCCGACGACCTGGACAATTCATGGGAAGTGCTGGCCGAGCCGATCCAGACGGTCATGCGCCGCTACGCCGTAGCGGGCGCCTACGAGAAGCTCAAGGAAGTCACGCGCGGCAAGACCGTCAGGCCCGAAGACCTGCATGGCCTGATCCGGTCGCTGGAAATCCCTGATGCCGCCAAGGAACGCCTGCTGGCCATGACGCCGGGCAGCTATGTCGGCATGGCGGCTGAACTGGCCAAACGGGTGTAAGCGGATTCCTAAATATTGAAGCGGGCTTTGGACAGCCCGCTTTTTTTGTGCCCGGCGCAGGCTGCAGCGCTCAGGCCAAACCTGCCGGCATGGCCGTTCCGCAATGCCAGCACTGCTCGAATCCGCCTTCGACCGTTTCGCCGCAACGGCACAGCCAGCGCCGCTGCGGCATGTTCTGCAGCGCGTCCAGCAAGGCGCGCGCGCCGGCTTGCTCTTCGTCGTTCGTCAGCCAGACTTCGGGCTGGCACTGGTCGGGCGGCAATTCGCCCGCCACGCTGCCCAGGAAATAGCGCTGCATGCTGGCTGAATAACCGGCCTGCTGCAAGGCATCCACCCACAAAGCGGCGATGGCAATATTCGGGGCGCGGGTCAGGCGAAGCATGTCGGCAGTGTAGCGCTTAAATACGGATCACTCTTAAATTGATAGCTGCCAGCGCACTGTGCATATGCGCAAAAGCCCTGTTTGGCTTAAAAATGCACCTGCCAGGCTACTTTTTTTCCAGCGCCCGGTCGGCATAGCGGCCAAAACGCCAGGCCGTGGCCTCCTGGGTGATGCGCCGCCAGGTGATTCGCTTTTCAACCGGACTCATCGCCAGCCAGTGCTGCACCTCTTCAAAAGTGCGGCCGCAGCCCTTGCACAATGCATCGCCCTGGCTGGTCGAGCAGATGGCGATGCACGGCGTGTCGGCCGTGGTGTCGTACCACGCATGCCAGGCGGCCAGCGCACCGGCCGGAAAATCGGCTTCGTCGGCCGTGTCCTGGTGCTCGAACACCATGCGCGCATACACCCCGGCCAGGGCGCGCACCTCGGGCGCGAGCGTCACGCCGTCGGCCGAGGGGTGTTTGCCGCGCCAATAATTGATGGCGGCTTCGATGTCGATGATGTGGATGCCGGGCATGGGAACATGGGAAGAAGAAAAAAGCAAAAGGCGCCGCGGGCAACATGGCCTGGGCCGGGCGCCTGATTATCGGCCGGTAGGCCGCCCTGTTCCGGGGGCCGGGGAAATCCGCAAAAGACCACAGCAATTGCAATGAAATACCAAGTCCTGTCCAATACCGGCTTCGAAGGGGAGTAACTCCCTGGTTGTTGCGGGGCCTGTTTCATCCACAGCCCGCCACAACCGCTTCGGCAAGTCGTCAATACGAAGCTCACGCTTCCGGCTTGCCGGGCATGCAGCCCCGCTGCAGGCCGAGCCAGACCTTCGATTGAAACCGGTGCAGGTTCAATCGAGGTGTTCGTGGCGTTTGAAAAATCCCATCCGCAACTTCGCCTGGCCCTGTCCGGTTTCACCCCTGCGGACAGCCGTTCATCCGGCTGTCCACCCTTGAAACCTGAATCTGGAAAGCCTGCGCAATGGAATTATTTACAGCCCCCTGGTGGTCGGCCCTGCTGGCCATCATTTTGATTGACCTGGTACTGGCCGGCGACAACGCCATCGTGATTGCGCTGGCCGCGCGCAACCTGCCGCCCCATCTGCAGAAAAAGGCCATTGTCTGGGGCGCCGCCGGGGCGATTGTGGTGCGCTCGGTGATGACCATCGGCGTGGTGTGGCTGCTGAAAATTCCCGGCCTGATGCTGGTCGGCGGACTGGGCCTGCTGTGGGTAGCCTACCAACTGCTGGCCGACCAGGGCGACAAAGAGCATGACGGCCCGGTGGCCAGCACCTTCTGGGGCGCCATGAAGACCATTGTGATCGCCGACGCGCTGATGGGCATCGACAACGTGCTGGGCGTGGCCGGTGCGGCGCATGGCGCGTTTGACCTGGTCGTCATCGGCCTGCTGGTGAGCGTGCCCATCGTGGTGTTCGGCAGCACCATGGTGCTCAAGCTGGTCGAGCGCTTCCCCGTCATCATCAAGATCGGCGCGGCCGTGCTGGCCTTCACCGCCGCCAAAATGATTGTCGGCGAGCAGTTGCTTGACTCCATTTATGGCGGCCCCGGCGTCCTGCCATCGGCGCAGTCCCTGCATACCGCCGCCGAGTGGGCGACTTATGCCGCCGCCGTGGCGGGTGTGCTGGCCGCCGGCTGGTGGGCCAACCGCCGCGCCCAGGCGGCACGCCAATCGGCCTGAGAAGCCTTGAGCTGCCGTTGCTGCCAAAAATCGGCAGTGGTATTCTGGCGCCATGAAACTTCTCCTCAAATGGCTGCTCAGCGCCGCCGCCCTGCTGGCGGTGGCCTACCTGTATTCGGGCGTGGTGGTGACCAGCTTTACCGGCGCGCTGATTGCGGCGGCGGTGCTCGGCGCGCTGAACATGGTGGTGCGCCCAGTCCTGGTGCTGCTGACGCTGCCGGTCACGGTGATCACGCTGGGGCTGTTCCTGTTTGTCGTCAATGCCCTGATGTTCTGGGCGGCGGCCAGCTTGGTCAGCGGGCTGAACGTCAACGGCTTCGGCGCCGCGCTGCTGGGCTCGCTGATCTACTCGGTGCTGCAGCTAGCGATTGACTTTGTCCTCGAGCGCCTGCTCTTTAAGGATTGACTCGACCTGCCGGGTGCGGGTGTCGATGATCGAGCCTTCCACATAATCGGCGCTGGCCGGGCTGCTGCGCATCAAGCCCTGCGCCGCCTTGAAGCGGTCCAGCGCAGCGGCGTAGTCGAGCTGGGCGGCGCGGCTTTCGGCATCGGCCCGGATCGCCCGCACCGGCTGGTTTTGCTGGCCGCAGGCAACGGCCAGCAACTGCCAGGCCATCGCATCGCGGGGATGCACGGCCACCCAGGTCTGCAGCGCCTGCGACACGTCCGGCGCGCGGCTGGCCGCCATCAGCGCCTTCGCCTGCAGCAGCAACTCGGCCCGCGAGCCGGCCTTGCCGATGTCGGCCGAGGCTGCGGACGCCGGTATTTTGCCCTCCAGCAAATCGACCTCGATGGCCAGCAGTTCGGCGGCCTTGGCCGCAGGCCCGATGTCGGCGGTGAGCGGCTTGAGCCGGCCGAGCAGGTTGCGCGCCGCCGAAAAATCACGCAGCTGGGCGGCAGCGAAGGCGCCGCCATACAGCGCGCCAGCATCGCGGACCGTGGCCGCCGACACCGCTGGCGCCGCCGGCTGCGGCGCGGGCAAGGCAGCCGCCCTGCGCTGGCCCTCGGCCAGCATGGTGCGCAGCGCATCCACGCCGGGAACGGCCAGGATGCGGGCGCGGGGGGCCATCATCGCGTGCAGCAGCTGCGTGCGGCTCTCGGCGGCCAGCTTCTCGGGTGACGGCTTGGCTGCCGCCGACGCCAGCTGCACGCGGGCCTGCGCCTCGGCGATGCGCTCGGTGGTCAGCGGGTGCGAGCGCAGGTAGGGAAACGAGCCGTTGTCATTGAGCCGGTTGGCCTGCTGCAGCTTTTCGAACATGCCCGAGACGCCCCGGCTGGCATAGCCGGCGCCCTCCATCACGCCAAAGCCGACGCGGTCGGCCTCGCGCTCCATGTCGCGCGAAAAATTCAGCTGCCCCTGCGCCGCCAGTGCCTGCCCGCCGACGATGGCCGCGCTGCCCGCGTTGGGGTTCTTGTTGGCGGCCAGCACCCCCAAAATCATTGCCGCAATCATCCACGGCGCCTGCCGGGACTGCTGCGTCATCAGCCGCGAAATATGCCGCTGCGTGACATGGCTCATTTCATGGGCCAGCACGGCGGCCAGTTCATCGGCGCTGCCCACGGTGCCGATCAGGCCCAGGTGCACGCCAAAATAGCCGCCGGGCAGGGCAAATGCGTTGATGCTGCGGTCGCGGATCAGGAACAGTTCCCAGGCAAAGCGCTCGTCGAGTTCCGCCGGCAGCTCGCCCCGCGCGCGCGCGGCAGCCATCAGCGGCTGCCAGATGCCCTGCAGGTAGTCCACCAGCACCGGGTCATCGACATAGTCGGGGTCGCGGTAAATGCTGACGGCAATGCGGTCGCCGATGCGGCGCTCGGCGGCGGCGGACAGCTCGGAGTTGTCGCCCAGCGACGGCAGCGAGCCGGTTGCCCGGCCAGGCGCGGCGCCCGCCGTCTGGGCCAGCGAGAGGGGCGGCGCAAGCTGGCACAGCGCCAGCGCCAGCACCAGCACCAGCCGGCGCCAGGCATGGCGCGGCTGTGGCGGGGTGTTGTCAGAGCGGTTCGAAGAAGTCAAGAGCAGTTACCTTCAGGGCGTGTAGGGATGCACAGGCAAGCTTTTATGATGATGCATTCTTGTAAAGGTTCTGTATCAACATGACGACATCTTCACCCCTCACCCATTTTGACGGCCAGGGCCAGGCCCACATGGTCGATGTCGCGGCCAAGGCGGCCACGCACCGCATCGCCGTTGCCCAGGGCCGGATCGAGATGAAACCGGCCACGCTGGCCCTGATTCTGGCTGGCAACGCCAAAAAAGGCGATGTGCTGGGCATTGCCCGCATCGCCGGCATCATGGCGGCCAAAAAAACCAGCGACCTGATTCCCCTGTGCCATCCGCTGGCGCTGACCCGAATTGCTATTGAATTCATAGCTAGTTCCGCTGGTGGAACAAGCGCAAACGGTCTTATTGATGATGAAACGGCTCATGTGAGCTGCGCCGCCACGGTCGAAACCGTCGGCCCGACCGGCGTCGAGATGGAAGCGCTGACGGCCGTCACCGCCGCCCTGCTGACGATCTACGACATGTGCAAGGCGGTGGACCGGGGCATGACCATCACCGATGTGAAGCTGCTGGAAAAGCATGGCGGGAAGTCGGGGAGCTTTGTAACGTGTTGAAATCATTAGGTTTTTTTGAAATAACTGAGTGAAGACCTGTGTAATTTTTCAGTAGGTCTAAAGCGGTTTTTCAGAAGTTTTTTGAAATTTATGCATTTTTGTCCCTCGTTTGTCCCACTTAGAGGAAAACGATGGCAACTTTTCGCAAACGCGGCAATGGCTGGCAAGTACGTGTAAGGCGTCTTGGATACCCTGATGAAGTCAAGACATTTCCCATCAAGTTAGATGCTGAACAATGGGCACGATCTATTGAATCCGATATGGATCGTGGCCCGTTTGTCAGTAGAAACATTGCTGAGCAAACCAGTTTTGGCGATGTCATGCGTCGATACATGAAGGAAATCACTCCGGGAAAACGTGGCTGTCTTGAAGAAACCATCCGGTTGACAGCCACACTTCGACTGAAAATTTCGAAATTCAGCATGGTCAATCTCACACCTGAAGTCTTGGCAGAGTATCGGGATGAACGTCTAAAAAGTTGTCAACCAAGCACGGTAGTTCGTGATTTGGCTGTACTGTCTTCCATCATCAATCATGCAAGGCGTGAATGGAGATTTCCCATTCAGAACCCGATTGAAATGATCCGCAAGCCCACCATGCCGCCGGGGCGTGACCGGGTTCTGAGTCGAACCGATGAGGTGACCCTGCTGACGGAACTGTTGCCTACAGGGCGTCGTAACCCGTTGATGCAACCCATAGTGGTCATAGCCATCGAAACTGCAATGCGGCGCGGTGAAATCTTAGGTCTGCGATGGGAGCATGTCGATCTGGATCAGCAAACGGTCTTCCTGCCAATTACCAAGAATGGGAAGTCTCGTTACGTACCACTCTCCAAACGCGCTGTCGAAACCCTGCGAACAGTAGATCGTTCAATCGATGGTCGAGTGTTTCCAATTGGAATGGCAGCCATGGAAGCAAATTTTCTGAAGGCAGTGCGACGTGGTAACTTGGGAGATTTGCATTTCCACGATCTACGCCACACTGGGACCAGTCGGATGGCGAACAAATTGCCAAATGTGATCGAACTGGCTGCTGTCACTGGCCACACTTCCCTTCAAATGCTGAAGCGGTACTACCATCCAAAAGCTCATGACTTGGCGATGAAGTTAGGATGATTCTGAATTGAAATTGCCCAGAAATTGTCACCTTGGCATCACGTTCGGAAAAACCATACAGGCCATCTCTGGAAGGGCAAGCTGATTAATTTCGGTCGATTGTTTTTCAGCGAATGCCCAGCCGTTGCCAGAACGAACTGATGGCAGCATCCTTTTGCCGACATTCATCATGCGTGTGGTGGTAGCTGCACCAGTCATCCGGCCCCGGTTCACGGCTCAGTTTTTGTATGTTGTCGTTGACCAAGTGGTGTGTGACGATTGAAACCCGGTTCGCGCATGACGAGTCATGGTTTGCGTGTGCCGGGGTGAATGCAGTACAGGTTGAGCAGGCTCTGCGATGCAGGGTCATTCCTTAGCCTTCCATATGTCAGTACGGATGCAGCAGGGTCATTTTTCCTGCTGGTAGAGCCTTGTCAGATGGCCGGTACAGCGACGCTTGTTTGAGTACGGTGTATATGCATGCGTTGCTTCCGTGACAAACGGTTCTACGAGTGCTTGTCTGCGACCGGGTGTCCTGAAGACAATTTCGCGGCTCGGGATATGTACGACCCGGACTTCTTGATGCGTAGGGTGAGCCACGCTTTTTGTTGCGATGGCAACGGCCAGTGAACGGCTTTTGTAAAGGCGGCTGGGATTTGTGGCTGGTAACAGTTCACCTCCCGATGTGGCTGCGCATTCGATAAGGTACTGACCTAACAATTTTCTGACTTTCCTATTTTTTGTGAATAAAGTTCAAATTTTAATGAAAATCTGTGCAAAATGATTTTTTTGTAACTAAAACCCAACTCAGGGTTTGCGCTACTTACGGTGGTGCGAACGCATATTTCTTCCTGACTAACTGACTGTGAATGGACCTAAACTTGACCGTATGAGCATTGAATCCATCCCCAAATTCACTGGCCCAGCAGCAGAATTGTGGGCAGCCATCCCCGCTGATGCCAAGAAGCAATTGCTATCGAATGTCTGGTGCGGGAAATGTCGCCACGAGGTGACCATCAGCAACTTCACTGGGGCTGTCAAAGGTGGCGACTTGTTGTTGGTCGGTTCGTGTTCGGAATGTCGTGGGGATGTGGCACGATTGGTTGAGGTGAATTGAAGGGCTGCTTGCAGATGATCATTTCCACAAAATTGATCCCTAGAGGTTTTTCAGCCTTCTGCCTGTGGCCGTTCATCTTTGTACGGCCAGAATTTCGCAGCGATACCGCCCTAATCGAACACGAATTGGTTCACTACCGTGAGCAAGCTTGGATCACCCCAGTGTGGGTGATTCTGTATCTCGTTTCCCGAAAATTCCGCCTCGCCGCAGAAGTTCGGGCCTACACGCGGCAAATTGAAGTGGGTGGTGTCACACGGGAACAGGCGGCCCATGCGCTGATGAGCTATCGTCTTGGCATCAGCTACGGAAAAGCCATGCAGGAATTAGCTTGAAAGTAGCGCAATCGGTTGCACTGGAAAACGTGTTTCTTGGAAGTTTCCACCAACTTGCATGCATGTTCCACGTACCATCTGCAAGGCCGCGTTTACCAAATCACGATTTCTACACAGCCTGATTTCACCCAATCAGTCCTGTGGCTCACGTCCAAAAATGACAAAAAGAAAAACAACAAAACGCTCTCAGTCCCGAACCAAATTCCACCTGATCTACATGCTGCTGGCGCTGGCAATCGGCCTGTCCCTGCATTCCTGTGCCGACATTCCTGCGGGGCGCGAATTAGCTACCAAATTTGGCTTGGATGGAGTCGTCAAGGAACTAGCCACGGCGGCGCGAGACCTTGCCAGTACGGCTAAAACGGCCTCCAAGGCTGCGACTTCAACCAAGACATACACAGGTGACGACACTGATTCTTTTTCAGCCTGTCGCCAGTTTTTTGCAGGTGGAAAACCACCAGTTGTCGCTCCACGACCGACCAACCGCGACCTCTGCTACGACGCATTTGCCATCCTGCACTCTGGCGAAAGCAAAACTGCTGTTTTCGTCGCTGAAAAGCTCAACCGCGCATCCATAGCTGATGCCGACGAAAAGCGAACCAACAAGTTTTTCCCAGATGCACGGCTACGTTCTGCCGAACGGGCAACACTCGATGACTACAAGGGGAGTGGTTTCGACAGGGGGCACCTTGCGCCAGCAGGAGATATGCCTACCGCGCAGGCGATGGCTCAAAGCTTCTCATTGGCAAATATGGTGCCACAAGCCCCAGAACACAACCGTGGCGTATGGGCGAAGTCGGTTGAGGCTGCCACACGCAAATATGCAGCAAGGGCTACAGGAGACGTTTACGTCATCACTGGGCCTGTTTACGAACCAAGTATTGCGCAAAGTCAGAGCATCGGTCCCGGTAAGGTACGCGTTCCAAAGTACCTTTTCAAGCTTGTCTACGACCAAGACACAAACCGGGCGTGGGCACATTGGCACCTGAATGAGGATGCAACGCGAGGCTCAAAGCCGATTAGCTACTCTGAATTGGTCAAACGTACCGGAATTGAATTTCTACCCGGAGTGAATGCAAATGATTGAAGCATCCAGTCTGCCATTGAAGTGGCATTTTGTTCATTGCCCCAGCCCATTGTTGCTTCCTTGACCGTTTAACTTCACCAAACCCCAAGTCTATCGGCTTAACTATGTGTGTAATCGGATGCTGCTAAGCATCGCGATGCTTTACGTCAAAAATCAATCTTTAGCATTCAGTAATCACATTGAAAACATCTAAAGGTGCATTCAAGTATCGAAAGCATGTTTGATAAGCTGTTAAGGCCAAGCCCTGAAGCAGATATAAGATCAAGCGCAGTGACCTTACCCATCAATAAACTGAAAAAATAACAAGTGACAAAGTTCTCCGCCTGCTCTTTCACGACTATTATTCGTAAGCCTAGGAGTTGGACTATCACCAATTTCTCAATTAAAAAATCCAAGGAGAACTAGTTTGAGCGATCACGAAGATTTGTGGGGCGCTGAGGGAATATTAGGATTTCCTATAAATTGCAACGCAGTGCTTGCACACCTAAAACAAGACATGAGGGATGATTGGTTTTTTGACGCCATTCAATATAAAGATCTCCTATCGACAAAAAAAGATCTCAAGAGCACATTATCTCACCTCCTACTCGAAGGAAACGGTTCATATACAGGAGATAACAGAATAGTGTACGACATACCAAAAAAAGGGCTTGGTATACGATACGCACTAGAGACAGATTTCTATGACAGATTTATTTATCAAGCTGTATGCTCTTATCTGATTCCATTCTTTGACCCTCTACTCTCACATAGAGTACTAGGACATCGATACAACAAAAACAGGCTTGAAGAAAAATATTTATTCAAAAATAGAATCGAACTTTGGAAAACATTTGAAGGAGTAACATATACTGCCTTCAGAGACAAAAAAGCTTTACTCGCAACTGACCTGATAAATTACTTCGAAAATATAACAACAGAAAAAATAAAAGAAGCATTCGAAAGTAAGCTGCCAAACATCCACGCCAGCGGCAAGGAAAAATTAAAAATACGCAATGCTATAACTACACTTTGTGACTTATTAGTAAAATGGAGTTACAGTGAAAAACATGGTCTTCCACAAAATAGAGATTCATCTTCATTTATCGCGAACATGGTATTAAACGATATAGATCATGAAATGAAGCGACGGGGTTATGACTATTATCGTTATGTAGACGATATAAAAATAATATGCGATTCCCCTCGACATGCACGCAAAATATTATCTGAATTAATTAAAGAACTACGTAAAGTTGGGATGAACATAAATTCATCAAAAACAAAAGTTCTAACGGCAGAGGAAAAACCTGATGTATTAGCAGAATTCTTCCCTAACACCGATGATAGAAGTACAGCCATAGACAATATGTGGCGATCAAAAAGTCGCAGAGTGATTACTAGATCTGTGCCATTAATTTGTGAAATGCTCAAAGAATGCATTGACAAGAAAGAAAGTCAATCAAGACAGTTTAGATTCGCAGTCAATCGGTTGAGCATGCTTGTTGAAGCTGAAATATTCGATGTCAAATCAGAAATAGCGCAATCTCTTGTAAAAATAATAACTGATACGCTGGAAGAGCAGCCAGCATCGACTGATCAATACTGTCGAATATTGTCAATATTAGACTTAGATCCAGAATCCTTACTGGAAATAGAAAAATACATTGCGAACGACGCGCGATCAATTCATCAATGGCAAAATTACCATTTATGGTTCATGCTTGCTAAGAAAAAATACAAGTCAGACCTTCTGACAATGGCAGCAAAAGATCGAATACGGAATACACCACTTTCAGCCGAAATACCTGCAATATTTATATATCTATACTGCACAGAAGGAAGTGATGCTATTAAGGAGTTTATTCCTCTCTTTTCAAACGATTGGCCATATCAGCACAAGAGGCATCTTCTTTTCGCTGCAAAAAACTTATCAAAAGAAGATCTGCGGCCATTAGTAGACCACATCTCGACAAAAATCAAAACAACAATACAAAGAGCATCTCCATACTTTTTATCTGATGGAACACCTCTCCTTTCAATAGAAAAAGTTAATCTTTTTGAACTGTATGACAATGTCAATCCATACGATTAAACTATGAAAAAAGTCTTACTCTTTTCCAAAGATTTCGCTGATCAGGGAGGTGATAAATACTATATTTGGAACAATCAAAACTTAACTGAAAAATCGGCAGCGGAAATATGTGATGAAAATGACCAAATTATTTGTCATGATTACTGGTTAATTGCTCCAAGCATCGTAAAAAAGGAATGTCGATTACCATGTAATGTCATTGACATCCATGAATTTAGTATTGCAATATCGGGAATAAAGCAAAACCGAAAAATTCGTGAACGTGGAGAAATCCGCGATTTTCTAAAGAAAATACCAAAGATAGCGCACCTAGAAGCAGAAGCAGAAGCAGAAGCAGAAGCAGAAGCAGCAACCATATCAGCTTACTTAGATATTTTTTACAAGAAAAAACCACTGAATTTGCAAATTTTGACTGATGTGGCCAAAATAATTCAAGTTCGATGGCTAGAACTCGAAAAGCTTGCTGAATCTCTTGGGGAGCTTCAAAGACAGAATGAGGTTGAAATTCCGATCTTTAACATTCTTCATAAAAACATTACACCCGGTATTAGAATAAATCAAGAAAATCTAAGAGAGCATAAAAAAGATATCGAATACGAATACTACAAGACGCTTAAGGATTTCTCCAATAAATATGATCTTCCACTTGAAGATCCTAACGATCAAACCGTTATAGATTATCTAGAATATCGAGATTTTGATTTCTCAGGTATTTCTGTTGATTATATGTTGCAGTTTGTTCCCACTCCTGATGGCTTCGCAGAAGCTGTAATCAATTTAAGAAAAATAAGTGCATCCCGACATCTACTTTCTGCTCTAACTTTATCAAAAAAATACTCAACCCCTGTAATTGACTTGTTCGGCTCGATAACTTCAAGAATTTACTTTAAAGATCCAGTATTTCAAAATATATCTAAACGGCATCGCGATGTTATTTGTCCAAATGGAAGCAATTTATTGTCGTACGTGGATTACGATCAATTTGAAGTTGGGGTAATGGCAGCGCTTTCTGAGGATGAAATATTGCTTTCACTATACTCAGGAGAAGACCTATACGAATCACTTTTAGAGCAATTATTCGGTGAAAAAAATCAAAGAAAGTTTGCAAAAAGGCTCTTCCTTTCTTATGCATACGGAATGAAATTAAATAGAATTTCCGATGCCGCACATGCTAAAGGTGTTGAAAGGGGAAAAGTAAAGGAATTTTTTCGGAAACTTACAACCTTTGAAAAATGGAAGGCAGATTTGCAAGAACAATTCCATAAGAATGGATGCATCAGCACTTCAGAGGGTAATTTTCTTAGGAGAAATGTCACTGGCCAGCTATCAGAAAAGGAAAAAAGATCCTGCATTAGTCAAGTTGTACAAGGGACTGCCTCTCTAATCTTCAAAAAGGCTCTCCTTGCTCTGGATAAGATAGATGGGTTTCGCATACTTGTACCTATGCACGATGCTGTACTGGTTGAGCATTCAGCCCACCTCGATCCCGCGTTATTAGTAGATGTTTTCAGTCAAGTTATGACAGATCACTTTGGGGGAAAAATAAAAGGCAAAGCTTCTTTAGAGAAGTTTTTTTTGCCCAAGGTTGGAAACTAACTTGGATGAAAGTGTTGCTCACTTTTTCCTCTAGTTTAAAAACAACTGAGTTTGGCATTTCGATCAATGGCTTCTAAAACTTCTTGCTGTTATGTCATGCAAGCAATCTATGAAGCAAAGAAAATTTCACTATAATTCCATCGATTGGTCAAATTGCTCGACTTCACAATCGGAACGAATTCCTGATATCGAGCCACCACACACTGCGAGAGACATTGATTGCGCAGACAGATAGCGATGATGTGTTACGTCGAGCTTTCCTGTATCATTTCCACGGTCGTGCAGTAGCTACTTTCTTTTATGTATGGAAACCGGACAAAATGAATGAAGTTTTATTTTTGTGGTGGAATTGAAAATTACTCACGATTATCCGTTTGGAGGAAGGTTGACTTCCTCAGATAGAGTCAACTCCGGCTTGAATTTTGATTTGACCGCCGAAGATTCGCAATTTCGATTTGTAACTTTTCGATTTGAAGTTCCACAATTTTGTCATCGCGTTGCTGAATTTTTTTATGCCACCTATCCGCGCCGTAGAGGCTAAGAATAGATCCAATCGCAATAACTGCACCAAGTAGCAAATTTAAGACTTTTTCATTTTCCATCGCTATTTCGCGAAGCTTCTTGTTTAGCGCCAACAGATCATCCTCGGACTTATTTCGTTGAGCTTTCGATTCAAGACCAATTACTAACTCGCTATACCTGACCTTTCGATCAAGGGTCGTGGTGTAGTTCGATGCGAAAGAAAAGATGGATACAAGTATCAGTGCAAGCCCAAACAGGCAAGAAAACTTGTAAATATTGTCAGTTGGGATAGTGAGGGATGGGGTCATTTCGAATTGCAGCTAAAGATCATGGTCAATGTGGAAATGCATTATTGCTCTCATTGCTATGCCCATTTCAAGTTACCCGACACTGGCTGATTTCTCAGTATTTAGATACGTGTACACGGTTTCCCGGCTGACTCCGAACTCCCGAGCAAGGACAGTCTTTTTCTCTCCAGCACCAGCACGACGCTGAAGTTCAAGAACCCGCTCTTTGGTCAGCGAAGCTTTTCGACCTTTGTACTTACCCTCGACCTTTGCAATTTGGATGCCCTCACGCTGACGTTCAAGGATGATGGACCGTTCGAATTCGGCAACGGCACCCAGCATCGACAACAGCAGATTTGACATGGGCGAATCTTCACCCGTGAATGAAAGACCTTCTTTGTGAAATCTGACCAAGACTCCACGGCTGGTCAGGTCTTTGACAATGCGGCGAAGGTCATCAAGATTGCGACAGAGGCGGTCCATTGAGTGAACGTGAAGCGTGTCACCTTCGCGCAGATGGGCAAGGCATGCTGTCAATTGTGGTCGGTCAACATTTTTCCCGGATGCTTTGTCTTCGAAAATTTTATGAAGGGAAACACCATCCAGTTGTCGGGCGGTATTTTGGATGATGGTCGAAACACGAACGTATCCAACATTTTGACCTGTCATCGTTTTACTCCTTATAGGGTCTTTTCGCCCGAATCTGTAAGGATAGATTCTAAGACTTAATGGACGTTCTGTCAAAGAAATAAGATAACCACCCTAGATACGCACTTTGTCTATCAAATCGAATTGTCCAGTTAGGATGTAGTCAAAACGGACAGAAATATTTAGTATAAAATAAGTTAAAAAATGTAACTGCATCTCAAGAAGTCGTTTGAGAATTAAAAAGTTGATTTATTAGAGATCAACATAACCATCAATAAATGATATGAATGAATTAAGGAAAGAAACAATTAAGCAAATTTTGCTTGGTGCCAACCTTGATTTTCAATGTGAAGTTGTATCGCAGTCATTTATGGACAATGGTTGGACATTACATCCAGTATATTTTAATGAAAAAATAGTCGGAGGCATTGTCGAAAAAGATGGAAGTATTCACACATCAATTTCACCTGATTATCAAAAAAAATGGAATCCTCGACCATATATTAAATCTATTCTTTATCCTGCTTTGGATAAATATGGTATTTTGTACTCAGAAGCACTAAAAAGTGATCATAGAGCTATTAAATGGTTAACTAAACTTGGTTTTATTTATTTAAAAGATGATAGTGAAAAAATATTCTTTCAGTTAAAAGAAGTTATCTATAAATTTTAAGGTTTTAAGGTTTTAAGGTTTTAAGGTTTTAAGGTTTTAAGGTTTTAAGGTTTTAAGGTTTTAAGGTTTTAAGGTTTTAAGGTTTTAAGGTTTTAAGGTTTTAAGGTTTTAAGGTTTTAAGGTTTTAAGGTTTTAAGCGATACTGCTTGGAATTTAAGTAATTCAATTTTTATCATTAATTAAATATTATGCCAATAGTTGCAGTTTTTATTCCATTACTTACATCGGCTGCTGGTGCTGCAAGTGCAGCAGCAGCGGCGGCGGCCGCCGCCGCATCAGGGGCAGCAGCAGCAGCAGCAGCAGCGGCAGCAGCGGCAGCAGCGGCGGGAACAGCCATAGGTGCAGCAGCAGCTTCAGTTGGAACAGCAGCAGTAGGGGCAATTGGAAGTACGGCTGTAGGCTCCGCAGCATTGGGTGCTGCATCAACAGCGTCTGCCGCAGTAGCAAGTGCAGGAACAGCATTAGCTGGTACAGCGGTAGGAACAGCAGTTACCGGCGCAGCTACTACAGTAGGAGGAATAGCTGCAACTGCTGTATCGTCAACTGTAAATTTGATTGGTGTACAAGGCGTTTATACATCAATAGGTGTTGCATCAGCTTATACAGGCTCAAATGTCTTAGATGGCTTTAAGAATATGACTGAAGCTGATTCAGTTATCGAAAAAGCAAGACAGGATTATTCTAAAGCCGTAAATGAATTAGAAACCAAAAAAATTGAAACAACAGCTAAACTTATTAAGTTAAATGAACATAAGTTAGTAATATATTCAACTCATATAAAAAATGCTGTAAATATTTTTAAAAAAATAATATCAACTAAAGAAAAATCTACTGATTTCTATGATAAAAATAAATTAGGCGCTTTGTTTGATAAATCGGAGCTCGATGTAATGAGCACCACAGCATATGAAGCAAGTGATATTTTAAGACAAGTTAAAAGTGGTTTGAGTTTGACTAGTGCTGCATCAACTGGAACGCTCGCATTCATGGGTCAATTTGGAATCGCTTCTACTGGTACAGCAATTTCTACACTTAGTGGTGCAGCAGCTACCAATGCAACGCTAGCAGCGTTAGGTGGGGGTGCAATAGCCTCCGGTGGAGGAGGAATGGCTTTAGGCTCAACCGTTCTAGGAGGCGTTACTGTTTTACCCGCTGCCATTGTTATGTCGTGGAGATATGCTAAAACTGCAGAAAAATCTTTGACGTTAGCTCATAAACAATATGCCGATACAAAAATAGAAATTGAGAACATTATAATTCAGTTTAATATTCTTAAACAAGGCGTTGATATAAGAATTGAAGAGCTAAACAGTACGTTAAGAAAATTAGGAGAAATATGCAAAAATAAAATTTTGCCAAATTTAAATACTGTTTATTTGGCAAAAAAGAATAGCGAAGGAAATATTTCTTTTGAATCATGTACTAATGATGAAAAATCTACAATTGCGTTGTCTGCACATTTCATACGCGAACTAAATTCAATTATGCGCGTAAAAGTACTTGATGAAAATGGAAATCCAAGCGAAACATCTAAGGATATTCTTTCAAAGATAAAAGCAGATTCTAAGATGAGTGAGGAAGCATGATATGACTCATATAAAAGAAATAGTTTCAAGCAACGAAAAAAAGAAAGAGCTTTCTAGCGAAGAATTTAATGGTTTAGTAGGTCTCATAAAATCTATGGTAGATGCAAAAAAAGAATACGCTATCGTAAAAGAGCAGGAGGCTACCAAAAGATATGCTATTAATTCTGATTTAAATAAGTATTTAGCAAAAGTAAATATACAAAAAGAAATTTTAGAAACGCATCTAGCTAATGAATTTAAAATTCGAAAAGAAGCTATCTCAGAAATTTTTTCAAGGCTAGACGTGGCTATTGATAGTGGTAACGATGCTATAGCGGTAGCAGCGTTAACGGCAATACATGGCATTGTTATTGCAAATCCTTTGGCAGGAATTGGTGAAATGAAAAAAGTTTTTGAAAACACTGACGGTATTCTTGAACTTTAATTGTTTAAAACGTTAAATGCTTTTAATTAAATAGATGTAATCTATATATAAATTTGCATTTTGTAAACTATTTTGCTTCAATTCTTGTGCGCCAATTTCCTCATTGCAGGCGCTTTACAAATTTTGCTAAACAGGTCTATCAAACCCGTTGTGCTGTGTGCAATGGGTTTTTTATTGGATGATCCACTTTACGGATTGGGGTGATTTGATCGATTGTCTGCCCCGGCACTTGCCAATAAGACTAAACCGGAGAACTTTGCTATGAGCGACTTTATTCCAGAATCTGACGTTACCCCTGTCACTTTATCCCTGCATCTAGAGCGGGCTGTCGTGCAACACAGGTTGGAAGATGACGAAGCAATCTATGTTACGGAAGACGACTGGATACCGTTTTGGATTCGTATTCTCAAAAAGCCGGGTTTTGTTGGATTTGTCACCTACTTTAATTTCAGAAAATCATCCACTAGTCTTCAAAGACTAGAACTTGCCAATGAGTTCAATCGTGAAACTTACATGAGTTCTGCTTTTGTTAAAGATGACATTTTGAAGATAACGCATGTGATAAGTTATCGTGATGGTCTTTTAACGGAAACCCTGATACGCGCCTGTCGTCAGTTTTCAGGAGGTATTAGTCTCGCGATTGATGAATTCGACCCAGAATATAAAATTCTTATGCGACTGATGAAAACTGAACCAGAATCGGAAAGTTCAGAAAATGAGTAAGTCAGTTTCTGCACCTTTTATCACTCGATCAGACCGACTCAGCCGATCAAGAGGTGCGTTGATTGATCTTGCCTGCGGTGATGCTGACGGGACCACAGTTGAATTCAAGCCACGCGGTTCCTTTCCCCTCATGACCGATATGGTCGGTGGTGGTCCATTTCAGTTGTTTGTTGTTAAATGAACAGATTGCTGGGGTCTACTTTAGACCGTCTATCAAAACCAATTCGATAATTTTGGTCCATTGAAACATAAATAATGAAAACAAACTAGGCGGAGAAATTAATGAATTTAAGAAAATACACAAGATTATTTGTAGTTTTGTGCATTCCACTTTTAATATTAGGTTGGATTACGTCAAAATTTTTCCCATTTGATAATCATAGTCTTATTGTTTGTCAACATAATTTTTGTCGTAATTTAGGAACTGATATTAACAACGGTTTGTATAAGCACGCAAAGAGCCAGTCCCCGTCATGGTTTGAGGTTCAAGTGGGTGATTACGACGAGAACGCTTTTCCACATGACTTTATATCTGCGTCAACTAGAATTGTGAGAAATGCGAAGATCATCAGTGCTTCAGCCTCTGGAGCCTACGGTCCTGAGGTTGAATCGTTTATGGGTGCGCTTGCCGGGCAGCAAGCTATAGTGAAATTGGGTGCTAGTAATGACGAAAGATCAATAATTAAAAATAATTTTATTAAATTAAGTTGCAATGAACTGATTTTTAAAGCACAAGAAGGTAAGTACGCATCAACCTGCTATGGAGACGGTTGGTCTGGACTTGTTAATTACTGGGTGCCTAGCGATTCACGAAGTGAACTTGACGAGTTATTAAATTCAGTAAATAACAAAATTGACTCTCGGAAATCAGAATATTATCTGTATATGACCGTCATGTTGCCGGCATTTGTATATGCATTCTTTGTTGTGTCATTTTTGATATGGCTTTTCGTTAAAGCCGCGAGGTTCGTTAAAAGCGGTTGATAGCATTTCACGAAATCAAATAAGATCATCGCCAATATCGCGCATGATTGGCAGACTCAGCCGGGAGCTTGCCTAACTTGCGTCCGGCAGATTGCGAACGTACATATAACTCGTGAGACTAAAGTCAATCAGGTATCCCAACTGAGTGGCTGAAAAAGCTTACCATGTGTGAAAAAATCGATGCATTGGCCGATCAGCTTGTTTTGACAGATGTGAAGACAGATCAACTTCAACGGAATGAATTATTCAAATAGCTTTTCGATGAGTTTTGTACTTTAGTTGAACCATAAATATCGATAAGGACTAACGTGGCTATCCAAGACACGATCCTTTCACTATTTAGTCGGTGCTGAATAATTCCTAACCCATTGTTTTGATTAAGGAATTTCTTAAATTTACGGCTGTGAATTTGCAAGAAAATAAATGCTATTCATTTGATTTCTTGCAAATTTCGACAAGATTCTGGCCTTCTCTAGCTCGAAATTCGCGCAAAGATGCACCCAGTGACGCCTTCCCTGTGATGTTGTGCGATGGAGCCAAACCGTCATGCAGTCCCGCCTGCTGCTCAAGAAACTGCGGCTTCTGCGTGTCTGTGTGGCGTGGTGTACGAAGCTGGAATGGCGCGGTCTGTGTTGAACGAATTCGCGCTCCGCAATGCCAACAGGCTGAAACCCCGATTTATTCAGCACGAACTATTTAAGGCAAATCAAATGCGCATTCACCGAGAAACTAAAAAATCATGTTACGCGAAACTACAGGCCAAAAAAGTTTTTCAGACTCGTAAGAAAAATTAAATAACGAAAAGTGTCAACTTAATGAAAGTTGAATCAGAAAAAATATTCTTTCTCAATTTTTAGTAAGGAGACATCGATTGGCAGTGATGGTCGGCTTAGTCCAGAGCAATTCGATAAAGCGGCGCATGATGCGATGCTGGACATGCTATCAATCGACCCAACTTATTATTATCAAATAAGTACATCCAACGAGTTGCTATGAGTTGGGAGATTCACTGGCTGGTAATTTTCTTGGCGTGGTGGTTGCTCTTTGCAAGATAATAATAGATATGTATGGAAAAATTATTGATCGTTATTTCGCATGAAAAAAAATCTGGAGCGTGGATATCAATAATTTGTGGTTTAGTTTGAATTAGCTGGAGCAATTTCTGGAATAAATAAGGTACGAAACTAAACTATAACGAGATGGAAATACCATGGTCATTACACTATCTGCTGAGCAACAGGCGCGGCTCTTTTCATGGCTTCAGCCAATCAATGATGCTCATGTCAATGAAGGCTGTGAGATTCCCGGATACAAACTTGAAATCAGAGTAGCTGGACCATGGGGAAGCGATGCAATGGCTATATGTGGTTCTCAAAGATTGGACTTAGGCGACGTTACGGTGACAGTCTCCTGATAGCCAATATCATTACCACTTTACTGAAGTCGAGGTGGGGTAGCTGAACACCCGGTCAAAAATGGCTAAAGTTCTATCTCCTACGAGAACGCACACTGATTTTGACGGGTGGATTTGTCCAGTTGTGGTTTAATCCAGATTGTCAATTAATGACAGGCAGCGCAAGGCGGTATTATTTATGAACTATCCAAAAAAAGGCTTATATGCGGTTGATGTCGATGTTATTGAGTGCTGTGAGTATCAGCTTGTTGTCGGGGTGCGCCAGCCTAATGTCCACATCTGCACCTGTCATTGCAATTGTCAAGGATGACCTTTTTACTGGAACTGCCTTGGGCTACCCAGACAAAACAGGAAAAATTGAATTAGCGTCCGTCCTTGATCCTAGTATCCGATGTGTTGGTAACTTTGCTTACGTGGATACCAAAATGGGCGATGGTGACATTCGGTGCAATGATGGTAGTGTGGGCACCTTTCAATTCAATGGCTTAACTATGTTCAGCGGATACGGCTTTGGCACCATGACACTCGGGAGCATGAGCTTCACGTTTGGGCTTAACACTTCTGAAGCGGGTGAATATCTCAGATTACCGAAGGGCAAGGTACTGAGGGGAGCAGTCAAGGACAATAACGCATCCCTTGTAGATGTCGGTGCGTAGGATGTAGTGGAGCGGTTAGGTATAACGGTAACTTCGTTTGACTACAGTGAACATCCCGTAGGTGTCAATCATAAACAGAACGGCGCAGGGTAGGCTAAACGGCGAATTGGCCCGTTGCTATCGACCAGTCTGCCAGAACACTCCAAGCTGATTCTGGTGGGTCCAACATAGGCGGGTATGTGTCAACTATAGCCAGTGCTCGACTTGTAGTCGATAGCCTTTTATGCTGGCTCATGTTCTTACCGGAACCAGCTTTCTACTTGAACGGATACGCAAACCAAGACCCTACACCACGCGCCAACAGAACTTCGATAGTTCACGGTTGGAGTGATACGGTTGTCCCTGTTCAAAATAGTTTCCGCTTCTCCAAGCTGCACCAGTGTGATCTGCATCTACTTGATGGCGACCACCGGCTGAATGATGCCCTACCAAAGATCGAACCGCTTTTTGAAGATTTCCTCAAGCAACTCATTGCTGCGTGACTTAGCTAAAGTGGCACTGGTGTGTCACTTGGCAACTAAATTAAGACAATGGGAACACCATCCGCTACGACATCGACCAACAGTGCTGCAAAAATCACTATTCAATTGACAAATGACCCACTAGTGGTGACCAAAACTAACAGGGTATCAATCTGTCGTCAAGGAAATAGTAGGATTAATAAATCAAATATATTTAATATTGATTGTTTCTGCGTATTTCGTAAAATAAAATATTTTTATCATAAAGTGAACTGTATGATGTAAGTGTGATTTGGTGCCCCACCACTTTTAGTTAAAAATTTTTATACATTTAAGGGATATATATGAAAAATCAAACTTGTGCATTAGGTATTAGATTTTCTATTTCAATAATGTTGGTCTTAGCGATGCCTACATTGGTCATTGCTGCTTCACCATCCAAAATAAGTTGTCAAGGAAAAATACATCCCGAAATTACTAAAAATATTGATGGTGCATTAGATTCCGAAGCGTTGCTTAATACAGCAATGAAGGGGAAAAAATACGGATTAAATCAAGTTGCCTCAGTAGCCAGTCTAGAGACAAATTTAGTGCAACTTCATGGAGGCAAAGTGTCTCTGAAATCAATTAATTCAAATGAGGGGCGTGATGCGGTAAAGCGAGTTGCATTGCTGATTGAAAACAATTATGTGATTGCAGCAAGAATGGCAATAAGTGCAAGTAGAACAAAAAAAAATCATACCAGAGCCGCAGTCTGGTTATGTGTCAAGTTATGTTCATGATATGACGCAACCATACGATGAAGACCCAGAACTGGCCGCTATTGAAGCCAAAACTGTTAAAGCTGACAGTATCCTTGACAAGATGACACCAAAACCTAAAGCATTTGCAAGGTGGGTGGTTCTTGGGTATGCTTGGGATGACGCTATTGCAATCGATGCGTCTCTAATAGGCTACTGTATGTCAGAGCCGTCTAGTCAAGATCAAAAATTACTAGAGGCTGCTGTTGGTGTAGCACGCTTAGTTCGTTCTAAAAATTAAACTATTCTTATCCTAAGCTGAAACAATGCAAAAATAAAAACCCCAACAAGAAACTATTATAACTAATGGCTTCAGTTGGTGGTTTTTTATTTGGTATGTGATTTTACACAAGCAATTAGTGGAATGAAATTTACCATTGAATTAATTGGGTATAACAGCCTTATGATTTGGACAGATTGTGAGGCACACTAATTTTATAGTGCCGCTCAGACACTGTTATGTTGGGACGACTCAAGCGTTGAGGAAATTAACCCCTTTCGCTGAGAACTAATTTATCGTTGCAGGGAATCAAACAGCAGAATGCAACGTTTGCAAAGCGTGCTTGTTAAGTTCTGGAAGCATGTTTTGCCCCTTCACTTGCTTGACAACACAAAGAATGACCGCAAGAATGTTTGTCAGAATGACACCAATGAAAATGCCTAATGCAAAATCGACAAATGGTAATAACCCAATGACGGCACCAATAACAAAACTACGCAGAAACCAATTTCTATAATAATTCTTTGGTATATAAAGTCCAAATTCTTTGAGTCGATTGCAATGTATAGACGGGTCAAATGCTGACTCTCCAGTTGACTTATTTAAAGCACCAAAATAAGCACCATTTTCTATGCCTTCCGCTGCACCATAAATAATTGCAATTTGATGCCCGACACGAAGAGGGACTGAAAAATCACTCATATTAAATTCAGCATCTTTTCCATCGAGTTTTTTTAACCATACCTTGCTTGTCGTGACAATTTGGGTGGAAATACGAGGTGGCGTATACGTCCCCGAACTGTTGGTTATGACATCCGACAAACCCCTATGCGAACTAACAATAGAATTAGATGATTCGGACGATTCAAGAACGGTTCCTTGAATGATATTCAACCAAATTTTTTGTCCATTTGACAAAGTTATATTTGTAGCCATTACTTATCCCTGTTATGTTATGTTATGTTATGTTGCCTATATCACAACTTATGAATTTATTTATGTCTAGGCTAACTTCGCTTGTTCCCTACGCTTAGCAGTAACGTAGTCTTTTCAAAATATAGCAAACGTCACTCTACAGAAGATAACTTAAATTTGAGTTAAAAAGTCATTACTTAAAAAAATTTATGTGATGAGGTTGTGATCATGAAAAAATGACTTTTAAAAACTAAACAACATCAATCATCATCAGAACAGCTTAGGTGACGCTGTTAAGGGACTCTAATAGTTGGGTATCAAATGTTCTGCCAGAACACCCTAAACACATTTTGGTGGGGTCTAGCAATGGTACTAACGTGTCAATCGTTGTTAGTGTGCGACTGAACGTGCATGGTTTGTTCTCGCAGGCCCCCGTTTTTTGCTTGAATGAGTGTGGCAACCAAGAACCTACACTGCATGCGCAGCCTACGATGATTGTTCATTCTTGAGGTGACAACGTTGTACTTGTTCAGAACAGCATCAAGTTTGCCAAGTTGCACCAGTGTGATCTACATTTACTTGATGGTGACCACCGGTTGAATGATGCCCTACCAAAGGTCGAACCACTTTTTGAAATTTTTCTCAAGCAAGTCATTGCTGCATGAATTGCCTGAACTGGTGTAAGTGAAGAACAAACCTAACAGCGTATCAATTGGTCAGCAAGTGCCTTATCCATCATTGAATTCTTGATTTCTTCAAGACCACGCTTTACTTTGTATTTCAAGTTGGAGTACGAATGCGATGCTTCACAGGCTTGAGCGCCCAGCCTTTTCAAAACCGTCTGGTACTCTTTTTGGCCAATTTCACCTGACTTAAACTTGCTGCGCAATGCGCTTTTCTCTAGCGTGATACGCGCCCGAACCGAGTCAGATACTAACAAGCGTGACTCCAGCTTTCCGGCAAACTTCTTGATGAATTCCGCTTGAACAGCATCGATTTGAGGTTTCAACCGAAGGTAGGCAACATGGGTGAGATACGCCTTCTTGGCTCTGATTAGGCAATCCTCAGCGTCAGTGATACCTCGTTTTTCCAGTGATGCTTGTCTGCTGAGCATCGCTGGACCCAGAGCTATCAGTGGTGGCTCAAACGTCCAAGCCAATAGTTCAAACGGCGAAATTATTGAAATAGTGAGATTGCGCCATGCGTGACTAACGGTGGCCTTGACAGCGACGCCCTCAACAATAAATTCCAGTTTTTCATCCCACGCAGGAAAGTTGGGATAGGGTACGTCTAGATTCAGCACTTTCTGGACAGCTTCGAAATTGCGTTTGCTCATGTATGGCTCCAAGTTCTTGAAAGGACACATCAAGACTTGGAAAACTGAATGAACGGATAAAGTCGTTCCAGAATGGCTCGTTTGGTTGCTTCGAGAAGCCCCATCTGCTTTCGCTAACCACCTTGCCCGAGTTGGCAGGTTGGTCTGAATATTTCTATCCAGTCTTGATGTTGTCTCCATCATAAAGTGAAATTGCCTGATGTGCCGAAATTTTAATTGTGATTCACATCAAGGTAGGCTTGCCAGAATGGCCGTAGCAACGATTATAGGTGCATGGTATGGTAGTGGTATCCAAATGGGTGCCGAGAGCATGTACGGTCGTTTAAATCGACTTGAGAGCCTTGTATCGTCGTCATTGATGATTATGGATTTACATCAATCAAACAAACTATTCAACGAAATATGCGTTTTCTGTGGTTAAAGTACATACTTTTAGACTTGTTCAGTATTTTTATGACGCCAATACTGGATGCAAATGATGGTGTTGCATTCAGTAGCAAAGTATGCTATAATGTAATTATCCGAAACTAAAGTACACTAATAAAATATTTTTGGTGCCACCGATAGTTATCGTAAGATTCAAAATTTGAATTTTTCTGTTGGATGCATTTTTCAAAATGCTAATTCAGATTGATTAAATAGTTTCATGAGTCGAACATCTCATTAAAAAGTTCAGAACCACCCCTTAGAAAGCTGGCTACGAAAGAACTATGACTCACGGTATCCAATCCGAGTTAGTTATAGGATGCAACACAACGGGGGTCACAGTCAAACGCACATATCGATATTTGAATGTGCATGACGGTACTAAGGTTTAAAGATTGTGGTTATATACGTTATTTCCAATCACAATTTCTTAGTACATGCGTGAGCATGTGGATAAACGGTACGTATTGACAGCAGGGTTCTAGTAAATTTCCATTTAGGGACGCTACGGATGTAGTGATTGCTTACGGGCAATAAGTTGAACGAGCTACCACAAAAACTGCGAGTAGGAACTAAGTTTCTCCTACTCAAGCGTATGTCAATGGCCGGTAAATGTATCAGGTCAAATAGTAGGTCCAAGATACCTTCTTCCACAAGAAATAGCTCTTGAATCTAAGAATTAATCCATAATTGAGCTTTGCAAAAAGTCCCTTGTGTTGTGAAAACCTGCCGAAAAATTATGAAGTTTGAATTCTAAGACTCCACAAGAAATATCTAAAAATTAGTCTAAGTGATTGTCTAAATACAATACCACTAAGACAATACAGGGATATGCGCCGCAGGCGCAGGAGAGAGCGTAGTGAACGACATACAATTACCACTATATAGAACTATAAAATAATAATATTTATAAATTGGGTAATTGTAGTGTCTACTCGCTATCGCTCATAGACATGCTGCGCATGGTATATATTTTAATAATCAACATATTGATATAATACAGAGATACGCGCAAAGCGCGGGAGAGAGCACAGCGAACGACATACAATTACCACCATAGAGAACTATAATATAATATATGGTAAGGTTAGTCGCTTCGCTCCTAACCTGCGCTTCGCGCTTTCTTTATATGTTCTTATCTTATAAAGTAAGTAAGGATATCTTCTAAATATTTCTAGTGGGTTTAATGTAGACCTCATAGACGCATTTATTACGAAATTGATGCCTGCGTATCTAGCATTCAAAAAAAGCCTCCACAAGCCTTTATAGTAGCTTCTGGGGGCTTTTTCCATTCAACTTTGGTTGCATCTCAGCACTTCGTATTGGAATGACTAACGATGCGACGTTTCCAAGTATTTTGGGAACACTGATTCGTATAGAGAATTTAAATCATCCATTAGTAGTTGCCGACTTTCGTCAGGATTAAAAATCCTGCTCATATCAGTCTACGGTTAAATTTTTGAATCCAAAATTTCGATTCTTTCGTCCAGCGATGAATGATCAACAAACAAAGACATGCCCGAAATCGGTTTAGGATGGTTGTTGTAATACAGGGGCGCAGAGCCTTTTAAAAGTCAAAGTAATGGGTTGGGTGTGGCAAATTGATTTGAGTACGTGTAAGGGCTTATGGAGGGCTTCAGCAGCCTTTAAAAAGTAAAGTTTCCTTGTCATTTCTACCATGATAATTTCATCTGAAATCCTGCTTTTGGCTCATCTCCTTCAAACGTAAAAAAGCCTGCTGATCAGAGCAGGCTTTTAGTTTGTGCATAGACGAATCAGGCGATCAAGTAATCCTTCTTGTCTTTTCCACGCAGCCATACAGGGGGGATACCACGGCCAGACCATTCACTTCCTGTCTCTGAATCACGGTACTTCGCAGGTACCTTCGTGGCCGAGTATTTGTTTTTCTTAGTGGAAGTTCCAGAAGAAAACAGGTCATTTTCTTTCAGGCCATGCCTATCGATCAGCGATAAAACGTTAGAAATGGCTTCGAGTCGAGCTTCGGCTTGCAGTTCTTTGATTCTTTGGTCAAGTGCATCTCGTTCTGCCAGAAGTTCCTGAAGTGTGTTGCTCATTGGTATGTCTTGTGAATTGAAAAAGGGATGATTCTATCTCTATCGAGACTTCATATGGATTCATAGAAGTTCTACCTTTGGCTTCTCATTTAGGTTGCATCAGCCCGATTACTAGGATGAAGACCAAATTCAGGTTAATGTATTTTTTATCGCCCAAAGTCTTGTAGCACGTTTATTAACAATATAAAACTATAGATAGTAGTAGTGCGATTTTGGCTACTATCTCTAATGTCACTAGATTAATATATTTATTTTTAATTGATAAAATTGAGATTGTTGGCATATATTTCGAATGGGTTTAGGTGTTGAATTTATGACTGAAGATTGATGTTGGTTCATAAAAAAATATTGTTTTTAATATTGAGTTGAAGGTTTCGAGGAACCTTGAAAAGTATGATTTATTTTTTCATTGGCAATGATCGTTACTGATAAAAATCTTTACCTTTTGTCATATACCCAATCCAGTTTTTCATTTCAGACTCTCTTACTGGCTCTATGAGAACAGAAGATATATTCTTTATTTATTTAAAATCTTTTAATAATCTATCAGTTATTGAATTAAATTCTTGATTCCAAACTTTATGGACCAGTTCTTTGGGAATAAAAATTATTCCGTGTATATGATGTGGATTTCGTTGATCTTTAATTGATTTATATAGACTTGATTCACCAAATTCATAACGACAAAAATCATCATAAAAAATTAAATCTTTTGCATTTCGTGAAAGTTGTTTGTTTAGTTTCCATATGAAATTATGTTTGTACTCTTGCAGCCAGTATTCGGGTCTTGGCTTATAGCCAGATGATCGAAATGCAACTGTCGTTGCAAATGACATCCATGATTCACTTAGAGATTTGAACCAAAGATCATGATTATTAATATGTTCATCTTTGGTTGGCTTCTGATAGTTAAATTCTTGTTTCATAGTAATGGTTTCATATGATTGATGTTGGCTTGAATGTTTAATCTATTCGTTTTATATAGGCAATAGAAGATCACACCCAGTGAAGAGCGTAAAATTTATATCCCAAGCACAGCACGGCAACTTGAGACTTGCAACACCAACTTTTTAAATGTTCCGTGCAACATCTATTTATTACTTTGAGACAGTCAATAATTTTGGACGAAAAAAAACCCGCACTAGGCGGGTTTTATGTTGGTGATTAAAAGTTTTCTTTGAGTGCCTTATGCTTACTAAGTTTTTAGACTTCTTCTACCGTGATTTCGTTTACGGGAAGAACGAAAACAGTAGCAAGGTATTGAACCAAGTGCTCTTCATCGCGTAGATGAAAACCTTGATCAACACGGTTGACAACGTCAACATCATCAAGTTCTAGACTTGATAGTTGAAACATGTCGGTCCCACCTTTACCATAATCAGCACCGTATACAAAATTAGCCATTCTATTTCCTAAATTTAAACCTTATGCTTTAGTGGGAAGCATGGGTTCTGGTTGTTGAACGATCAGTTCAGTTGATAATACCACTAGCCAAATACGGAAACGATCTTGTTGTACGTTCTTGAGTATGGCATCCATACTATTTGCAGATCATCGTACATTCATTGATTTACTCAAATTAGTTTCGAGCAATTAAACATGAACGCAAAGAAGTTTTTTTGTATGGTTTAAAGTGACGTTTGCAAAACGAATATTGATTAGAAAAATCCGGGTTAGAAGCTTCTAAACATCTCCACACTGTTAGTTTTATTTTAGACCTCTTATAGCCTCTCCTACAGGCTTTTGCACCTATACCTGCCCTCCACTACAAATGATATGCGATTTACTGTGTGTAGGCCGTTCTAGGGCATCGCTGGAACTGTTGGAATCACGCTTATCGGGTTGCCTAATCATCAAAGCGCAAGTATGCATTGATTACTTAGCTGGAATTCCATTCTTGTTTCAATCTTTGATGATGTAGTCGATTTTAAAAATGTGGCCCATGAGTAGAACTATGGGAACAACATGCGCTCCGCAAAGGAAGATGAAGGTCGTTGTAGCGTGGTTCTTGGAAGATTGTTCTAGAAGTGAAATCAGGTTCAAGCAACATGACTACGCTCCAACTTCGATTACAGTCGATTCTGGGTACTTGAAATCATTCAAATTCAATGCAATTTCAGGTGAAGATCAATGATAATTTCTGTCCCAATTTTGTCCCACCTAGAGGGTCAAAAATGTGAATTTTTCAGAAACACCGAAGAAAAAAACCTATATAAATCAACGCACTAACATCGCCCTGCTGACGATCTACGACATGTGCAAGGCCGTGGACCGGGGCATGACGATCACCGGCGTGAAGCTGCTGGAAAAGCATGGCGGGAAGTCGGGGAGCTTTGTCGCCAGCGGCGCTTGAAAGCGCTGTGCCGGACAGGAGTTACCGGCCCGCGTTCTTGCTGGCCCAGCGCGCATGGTCTTGCGGAAAAGCCGCCCGGTAGCGCGCCAGATACTGCAGGGCTTCGTCATCGCGCCCCAGCATCACCGCGCTTTCAATCACCTTTTCAATCACGCGCGGCTCGGGCGAGTAGTGCAGCATATCCTTGGCCAGGCCGTACACGGCGGCGGCATTGGCAGGCGTGAGCGGCGTCATGCTTAACTCCGCAAAGCGCGCCTGATTGCGGAACAGCCGGCTGCCGCGCACCTTGTCCAGCGTGTCTTCGCGGTAGGCGGCGCTGCGCTTGTCGGGCAACAGGTAAATCTGGCTGACGCGGTGATAGCTGATGGCCACGCACGCCAACATTACTATCATAGTGATAGCTGCCAGCGCCCGCAGGTATTGCGCAAAAGGCTTTTTTTGCTTGAATTTTTCATTTAGACCGTCAACATCGGCATCAGGCAATGGCTGGTTTTCGCGCCCGCCTGACAACAGCAGCCAGGCACTCAGCCCGGCGGCGATCTGGAACGGCCCGTACCACAGCGGATATTCCAGCAGGCTGTGCAGGCCGATGACCGCCAGCACGCCCCAGGCCGTCTGCCGCACCGGATTGCGTTCGCGCCACGGCTGGGCGCGCCACACCAGCCAGCCCAGGGCGCCGCAAATCGCCACGGCGGCCGGAACGCCCAGTTCCACTGCCAGGTGCAGCGGCAGGTTGTGCGCGTTGTCGAGGATTTCGCAAAAGCGCGGCCCTGGGTACAGCGTGATGAAGTGGGCATAGTCCAGTTCGCCCCAGCCCCAGCCCAGCCACGGCTTTTGGGCAATCAGCGTCAGCACGTTGGACCACAATATCTTGCGGCTGGAGCAGCCCGGCGATTTGACCAGCCGGCCAAACAGGCCATCGCTGTGCAATCCGGTCGCCAGTTCCAGCAGCCACGGCAGCATCAGCACGGCGACGCCATAGGCCAGCAAGGCCAGCACGGCGAACACCGGCAGCCGCCACCAGCGGTCCGGCAGCGCCCACCAGGCGGTGAGCGCGGCAATCAGCAGCCATTGCAGCAGGCCGGTGCGCGAACTGCTGACGGCATTGCCCAGCGCCAGCAGCAGGGCCAGCAGCCAGGCCCACCAGGGCATCAGCCATTGCTGAGCCGGTTGCGGGCCTCCAGGCTTGTCCCGTTGCGCCAGCCAGCCGATCAGGACGAGCAAACCGATGCTCGTCAGCGTGGCGAACTGGTTGCGCTGGCGCAAGTTGGCAAACGCCTCGCCGGCCTCCGTCTGGCTGATCAACGGACTCAAAGCCGATGCCAGGCCAAAGTACTGCACCAGGCCGATGAGCGCGCTGATCGCTGCGGCGATCAGCCAGCCAGCGGTGACCAGCCTCGCATTGAGCCGGTTCCGGAAAGTCCACAGGAATACCGCGCACAGGGTCGAAAGCAGCAGGGGCCAGACGTTGGGCGTGGGGCCTGCAGTGTAGGGGTTGAGCCAGGGGAGGAGCAGGAACGCGGCCACCCCCCAGGTGGGCATGTCACGGGGGTTTAAGGCTGAATTCAAAAGTAAACAGGTTTGGCTTGAGTTCGATGCATTTTAGGAGTTTGATAGTTACCTCAAAATTGACGAACTGCCAAAAAAACCGACGAATTGATTTCGTGTATAGCTGCAATTTCTCACCGTTAACCATCGCGAAATTAAATTCCTTTTCCCCGCAAAAAACCTTCAATTTTTCCTTTCTTATTTAGCACTGCTACCCAGTCCTGACGTGCCGCGATGGGCAAGTAAACCCATTCTGCTATGTCAGCACCCTTTTCTGCAGCCAACTTCTCTGCGGCACTTTGCTGTCCCGGCTGTTTTTGCAAAAATATCATCAAAGGCTTCGCCTTCTGTAGCGACTTTAGGGATATTGCGTCATCGTATTTAATATAGAATTCGGGCCGATCAGAAAAATCTCGGCCTCCCAATGTGTAGTCAATCATGACTTTGGTGGCTTCTTCCTCATTTTTAGATTCTCTTAGCGCTACGATTGTTGGTCCTTCAAACCAGCGTGGTTTTAATGAAGCAGGCAAGTTAGCCAATGCAGCTGCAGCTAACGGGTCCGTTGCAAGCCTTAGATCAGGTGCTGAAACTACCTTGAGCCGTTCAAGTTCTACCACCAAAAATAATGGTCGTGCCTGCCATACCGTCCACAATCCGTAGCCCAAGGCACCTAACTGGATCAGCACGACTAGCCCTAGGTCGCGCCACAATTCGGTAAGTGGCTTGGCGGGATTAAACAGCACCAGCATCAACAAAGGCCCACACACGACATCCACGGCCATCACCAGCAAAAACAACTCCCGCCCACCAGATAATTCGCGATAGGGATACGGATACCACAAGCTAAACACTAAGATGCCTGCTAGTAATGCTAATGCCAAGCTACACAGCAAGTGAATAAATGCAGCTTTCACGGCAGCGAAGAAACGGACTCGGTAATTCATGTTCTGTAGAAATTGCCAGTTTAATAAAATACATTTAATAATGTAAACATACTCATTTAACAATATTTAATATGCCGTGAAACAAAAAATTTAGGTGCAAATTTTTGGTAGTAATTTATCGGAAACAGTAGTTGCTGGATTACTCGTACTTGTTTTGCAGTTAAAGCTAGCAGAGGCACTACTAACGACGATGTCAAAATAAATGGCCTTACCTGAAATACCAAGACCTGAAGTCGTAGTATTAAAAGTAGTTAGCGCTGTACAACCCAAAATATCTCCACTTGATGTAATGACTGCACTTCCAGCAAAAAGAACACTACTCACATATTTACCTTTGATTGCATTAAAAATTGGCAGTGGATTGGAAATACCCAAAGCTGCTGTTGTTGTATTATTGGGGCAAGTAGTACCTTCCAAATTATCCAACCAACCTGTTTTTGCGCCATCCGTTAAAGTTATCGCCTCAGAAACTTGAGCCCGCTGTATATAATTTTGATATGCTGGCAAAGCTACAACTGCCAAAATTCCAATAATCGCCGTAACGATCATTAGCTCGATCAAAGTGAACCCTTTTTTAAAAGTATGCTTCATAAAATTCCCAGCAGATAGTCAAAAAATAAATTTTGCACAATATAATTCATACCTATCAAGTATGAATTTACATATAATATAAACTATATAATACAAAACACCATAACAACAGGTAATTTATTTATAGATCAAACATGCAATAAGTTGCATTTCATCATATTAATTTTAATATAGACAAAATATCAAATCACACCATTCACATAAAAATATGATGACAAAAAATAGCATCCCGATGCAAGCAACCTCACCCACGCCATTAAGTACGAACTCAATAAATAAATTATTAATTATTAATCTAAAACTTATATAAAATAATAGTTGCAATTGCAATCTTTAATTATTTTATGCATTAAACAAACTAAACTTCTATACAATGAAGTCACATTATTATAAAATTGAATCAACTCAAAAAAAAAGGAGTGCTTAAGCACTCCTTTTACATAACCGTCACCCTCAAACTAAGGTTTGATTAGCTGCAAGTCTTGGGCAAGAACTTATCGGGAGTAGTGGTCAATGCATTACCCGTCGCTGTTCTGCAGTTAAAGTTAACTGTGGCGCTATTGGCGACCACATCAAAGTAAATTGCCTTGCCTGCAATACCAGGACCGGCGGTGGTGCTGTTGAAAGTAGTCAGTGCCGTACAACCGGTAATATCGCCCACCGCCGAAATAACTGCAGTGCCGCCAAAAAGCACGCTGGCCACATATTTACCCGTGATGGCCGTGGAAATTGGCAGTGCGTTGGGAGTGCCTGCCGCAGCAGCAGCGGTATTGTTTGGACAAGTCGTGCCAACCAGATTATCCAACCACGGCGTCTTGGCGCCATCCGTCAAAATGAACGCTTCACCCGCTTGAGCACGCTGGGTGTAATCTTGATACGCAGGCAAAGCCACGGCAGCCAAAATACCAATAATCGCCACAACGATCATCAATTCGATCAGGGTGAAACCCCTTTGCATGGAACGCTTCA
The DNA here is from genome assembly GCF_000015505.1 of Polaromonas naphthalenivorans CJ2. Taxonomy (GTDB): domain Bacteria; phylum Pseudomonadota; class Gammaproteobacteria; order Burkholderiales; family Burkholderiaceae_C; genus Polaromonas; species Polaromonas naphthalenivorans. The sequence goes on from NC_008781.1 coordinate 4,212,106, forward strand.
TAAAAATACTCCCGATTAATAATACAATAGAGTTTATGCATCAACTTTTAATGTGTAAAAGTTTCATTAAAAGGAGTGCTCAAGCACTCCTTTTACATAACCGTCACCCTCAAACTAAGGTTTGATTAGCTGCAAGTCTTGGGCAAGAACTTATCGGGAGTAGTGGTCAATGCATTACCCGTCGCTGTTCTGCAGTTAAAGTTAACTGTGGCGCTATTGGCGACCACATCAAAGTAAATTGCCTTGCCTGCAATACCAGGACCGGCGGTGGTGCTGTTGAAAGTAGTTAGTGCCGTGCAACCGGTAATATCGCCCACCGCTGAAATAACTGCAGTGCCGCCAAAAAGCACACTAGCCACATATTTACCCTTGATAGCCGTAGAAATTGGCAGTGCGTTGGGAGTGCCTGCCGCAGCAGCAGCGGTATTGTTTGGACAAGTCGTGCCAACCAGATTATCCAACCACGGCGTCTTGGCGCCATCCGTCAAAATGAACGCTTCACCCGCTTGAGCACGCTGGGTGTAATCTTGATACGCAGGCAAAGCCACGGCAGCCAAAATACCGATGATCGCGACAACGATCATCAATTCGATCAGGGTGAAACCCTTTTGAACCATTTGCATAGAACGCTTCATGAAAAACTCCTTGGTTGGAAAAACTTGCCAAGAACTACAGCAGGTTTTGTGCCAAGTCTTTCAAATTCACTTCCGCCATGCAGATCGTGATTTTTCTCACAATTGAAACGCCAAGGTTACTTTTTTGACACTCTGAATTGAATTTACCGACATTTTTGTCACTTGACTATCAACCTAATCAGTTTTACCCATCAAGACGCTACCTTTTACCCAGTTGGGGTACTCAACCCATAAGCGATGAAGAAATGGTGAAACGTCTATGACAGCCCACCCTCCTCCTAGGCTTGGGTCATCAGCCGCCTTCCCGCAGATGGAACTGCGCTGTTGCGTTCCGCCAGCGCCAAAGCCTGGCGCATGCCTTCCTGCACACCAGCGACCACGGCGGCAGGATGGTAAACGCAGTACACATCGCGGCCAAAAACCTGCAGTTCTCCAGGGCGGGATAACCGCGGGCGCGTGATGCTTCACCGCTGCGCCCGCCACGGCGCAGTTTCAGCGCCATGGTTCTGTCCACCGATTCGATGCCACCGAACCCGGATTGATTCAGGGTTTGTGCAGCATGGCGCTAACAGCGTGTGTCAAGGGCTCCAGGTGCCTGTCCACGACGGTTGCCACCGTGTCGGGGTCAATATCACCCAGGTAGTTATGCACCAGGATATTGCGAAACCCGCTGATCTCGCGCCAGGGAACATCGGGTTGCTCAGCCTTCAATGTGTCGGGTAGTTGTTGCGGGCTTCAGACAGGCTTTGAAGGTTGCGTAAAGCCGCGTCGTACAGCACCTGATCTTGGGCCAGGTCGCCTCGTGCCTGTATGTGCCGGATGCGCTCGATGGCATCCAGAATATGCAAGTCATAGGGTTGCTCATAGCTCAACCACTTCGCGCAGGACTTGTTCGCGAATATGGCGATTCAGTTCGTGTTCGGGTATCAATTCCACCGGGCGTTTGAGCAATTGGGCCAGTTGATCGGTCAGGGGGATGCGCTGGGCAAACAAGTCGTAGCCGCGCGGAAAATCCACAAGAAAGTCCACATCACTGTCGGGGCGCTCTTCACGCCGGGCCACGGAGCCAAACACACGAATGCGGCGAGCCCCGTACCGGCGGCTCAGTGTTTGTATGACATCGCGTTTTGCATGCAATTCGTCAAGCAGCATCATGATCGCTCCTAGGGGTGTCCTGGGGTGGATGGTAGTCAACGGATTCCCTATTGTGCAGCGTTCGTCATGGACGGTGCTACACAATGCAATCTATACGTAGCTTAACTGTGCTTGAGGGAGTTTTGAAAGCTGCATGCAGTTGATGCACGCCGATGCGGGTTTTTGGTGACCCGGCAATCTGTAAAAGACGCTGATTGAACGCCAGCCCTCAATGCACCACGAACTGCATCTGCGCCCCAGCCAGTTCAATCCTGTCGCCGTCCCTGAGCGCAACCGCTTCGATGCCCACAGCCACGCCATTCAGCATGGGCTGGCTGGCGCCGTCCACATGGGCAATGACAAAACCCCTAGGGCCTTTGGTGATGGTGGCCACGGCCACGCCGGGCTTGCCAAGCGTGGTCACCGCCTTGACCAGGGCCATTTCACGGCCGGCGGCGGCGCCCGACATGACGCGGATGGCGCCACTGACAGCGCTTGCGCCTGCATTGGCTTCATCGACGTACTGAATTTTGTATTTGCCGATTTCGACGATGTCGTCGTGGTGCAGTTGCTGCTTCTTGACCGTCTTGCCGTTGACATAGGTACCGTTGGTACTGTTGAGGTCTTCAATGTAGCCTTCGTTGCCCGACATCTGCAAAACGGCATGCTCGCCGCTGACGGCCATGTTGTCGATAACGATGTCGTTGTACGGCCTGCGGCCCAAGGAGGTCCGGTCTTTGGTCAACTGGACTTCCTTGAGGACTACACCGTCCAGGGAAATGATCATTTTCGGCATGGCCGACTCCTCTGAGTTTTGAAATACTTGGTCACTGCGCTATTTTCCCAGCATTCTGGACAGCAGGCCGCGCCTGGATTCGTCTTCCGTGGCGTGCACCAGCAAAACAGAAATATTGTCGCGCCCGCCGCCTTCGTTGGCCGCGTGCACCAGTTTCAGGGCTTTTTGCTGCAATGTGCCGGAGGCATGCAAAATTGCGGCCAGGATCCCATCCGGGACCATGTCCGACAGGCCGTCCGAGCACATCAGGTACACATCACCCAGTTCTACCCGGTATTCGTTGATGTCAATCAGGACCGAATCTTCGACTCCCAGGGCGCGCGTGATCAAATTCTTGTAGGGTGACGTCAGGGCCTGCTCGGGCGTCATCAATCCAGCGTCGATCTGCTCCTGCAGCAGCGAATGGTCCTTGGTGATTTGTTGAAAGGCCTGGCCGCGCAGGCGATAGCAGCGGGAATCACCGACATGACCCAGGACCAGTCGGCCTTCGACAAAAACACCCGCCACCAGCGTGGTGCCCATGCCCTCATAGTCGGGGTTGGAACAGGCTGCACTGAAAATCGAGTGATTGACGTTGTGTACGCAGGTTTCCAGGGTCCGGCGCAGTTCCCTGGCAGAGGCACGGTTGCCGGCCTGTAGCAGCCAGGAGCCCAGTTCCTGCTTGATGAAGGTGACGGCCATGCCGCTGGCAATCTCGCCCGCGTTGTAGCCGCCCATCCCGTCGGCCAGCAGGCACAAACCCGTCTGCGGATCAAACGCGACAGCGTCTTCATTGTTTTGGCGTACCCGGCCCTGATCCGTTTGAGCGAAAATTTCGTACGTCATGAGTGCTGGGTTTGACCTCTGTCTGGGTGGTTACCCCAAGTGGCCGGCGGTGGTTTAGTAACCAGTCTATTTGAGCAACTGATTGCGCCAAGCCGGATTAACGCTGGACGTTAACAGAGCACAAAGCACCCGACAAGGAATTATTGCGCGATTTCAGCCCGCTTCAGCCGGCTTTTGACGTGCCTGCATCACTTTGCCAATCACCAGCACCAAGAGCGCACCCGCAGCAGCCACGGCATAACCCAAGAATGCCGATTCGGGCAGATAAGGCTTGATGGCCGGGTCGGAGTAAGCCATCTGGCCTGCAATCCAGCCCAGCAGCATGGCGCCCAGCGTAATGACGACCGGAAAACGCTCCATCAGCTTGAGCACCAGCTGGCTGCCGCCGACGATGATGGGGATGCTGACCAGCAGGCCAAAGATGACCAGCGGCAACTGGTGCGTCTGGTGCGCGCCCTGCGCGGCACCGGCAATGGCCAAGACGTTGTCCACGCTCATGACCAAGTCGGCAATGATGACGGTCTTGACCGCGCCCCAGAGCTTGTCGCTTGAACTGATGTTGTGATCGCCCTCGTCTTCGGGCTGCAGCAGTTTCACACCAATCCACAGCAGCAAAACGGCTCCGACAATCTTGAGGTAAGGAATGGCCAGCAGGGCCAGCGCAAAGGCGATCAGGATCACGCGCAGGATGATGGCACCCGCAGTGCCATAAATGATGCCTCGGGTCCGCAGCTTTCCGGGCAGGTTGCGGCAAGCGAGGGCAATAACCACCGCATTGTCGCCACCCAGCAGAATGTCGATCATGATGATCTGGCCGACCGCCAGCCAAAAACCCGCCGTCATGAACTCTTCCATGGAAACCTCTTGAGAAATGAAAAAAGACCGATTGTCAGCGATGACAACCGGCCTGTCTGTTGTGGCTAACCGCAATTGCGCTAACTTTCGTCAGAGCAATGCGGATGCGCGTTTATTTCAGCAGCGCCTTGAGCAATTTCGCCATCTCGGACGGATTGCGCGTGACGGTGAAGCCGCAGGCTTCCATGATCGCCAGCTTGGCGTCGGCCGTGTCGGCGCCGCCAGAAATCAAGGCACCGGCGTGGCCCATGCGCTTGCCCGCTGGCGCGGTCACGCCAGCGATGAAGCCGACGATAGGCTTTTTCATGTTGGCTTTGCACCATTCGGCCGCTTCGGCTTCATCGGGGCCGCCGATTTCGCCAATCATGATGACGGCGTCGGTGTCCGGGTCGTCATTGAAGGCGCGCATCACGTCGATGTGCTTGAGGCCATTGATCGGGTCGCCGCCGATGCCGACAGCGCTGGACTGGCCCAGACCGATTTCGGTCAGTTGCGCCACGGCTTCATAGGTCAGCGTGCCGGAACGGCTCACGACGCCGATACGGCCGGCGCGGTGGATGTGGCCGGGCATGATGCCGATCTTGATCTCGTCGGGCGTGATCAGGCCGGGGCAGTTGGGGCCGAGCAGCAGGGTTTTCTTGCCGCCAGCAGCTTCCTTGGCCTTCATGCGGTTGCGCACTTCCAGCATGTCCTTGACCGGGATGCCTTCGGTGATGCAAATGGCCAGGTCCAGGTTGGCTTCAACAGCTTCCCAGATGGCGGCAGCTGCGCCTGCGGGTGGCACGTAAATCACCGACACCGTGGCGCCGGTCGCCTGGGCGGCTTCGGTCACGTTGGCGAAAATCGGGATGCCTTCAAAGTCTTCGCCGGCTTTCTTGGGGTTCACGCCGGCCACGAACGCTTCTTTGCCGTTCGCGTACTCGCGGCACATGCGGGTATGGAATTGACCGGTCTTGCCGGTAATGCCTTGCGTGATGACTTTGGTGTTTTTGTTGATGTAGATGGACATGTGTGGTTCTCCGGCGCTTACTTGACGGCGGCGACGATTTTCGTCGCGGCTTCGGCCATGGTGTCTGCGGCAATGATGGGCAGGCCGGATTCGGCCAGCATCTTCTTGCCCAGGTCTTCGTTGGTGCCCTTCATGCGCACGACCAGCGGAACCGACAGGTTCACGGCCTTGCAGGCAGCAATCACGCCGTCGGCAATGGTGTCGCACTTCATGATGCCGCCGAAGATGTTGACCAGGATGCCTTTGACATCGGGGTTCTTGAGCATGATCTTGAAGGCTTCGGTGACCTTCTCGGCCGTTGCGCCGCCGCCCACGTCCAGGAAGTTGGCAGGCTCGCCGCCGAACAGCTTGATGGTGTCCATCGTGGCCATGGCCAGGCCGGCGCCGTTGACCAGGCAGCCGATGTTGCCGTCCAGCGAGATGTAGGCCAGGTCGAACTTGGAAGCCTCGACTTCGGCCGGGTCTTCCTCGTCCAGATCGCGGTAGGCGACGATGTCAGCGTGGCGGAACAGCGCGTTCGGGTCGAAGTTGAACTTGGCGTCCAGCGCCATCAGGGCGTTCTTGCTGTCGCGGTTCAGGGGGTTGATTTCGACCAGCGAAGCGTCGGTGTCCATGTAGCACTTGTAGAGCTTCTGGAAGATGTCCACGGCCTGGGCGGTGGACTCAGGTGGCAGGCCGATGCCGTTGGCAATCTTGACGGCCTGCTCTTCGCCCAGACCCGTCAGGGGGTCGATGAACTCGGTGATGATTTTCTCGGGGGTGGAGTGCGCCACTTCCTCGATGTCCATGCCGCCTTCGCTCGACGCGATGAAGGCCACTTTTTGCGTGGCGCGGTCGGTCACCAGGGAGACGTAGTATTCTTTTTGAATGTCGGCGCCGTCTTCGATGTAGAGGCGGCGAACCTTCTGGCCTTCGGGGCCGGTTTGGTGCGTCTTGAGCTGCATGCCGAGGATTTCGCCAGCGATGCGCTTGACGTCTTCAATCGTCTTGGCGACCTTCACGCCGCCGCCCTTGCCACGGCCACCCGCATGGATCTGCGCCTTGACCACCCACACCGGGCCGCCAAGCTTTTGCGCGGCTTCCACCGCCTCTTGCACCGTGAACGCAGGAATGCCGCGCGGCACTGGCACACCAAAATTGCGCAAGATTTCCTTGCCTTGGTACTCGTGAATTTTCATGAAAAACCTTCAGGATTCAGTAAAAAGAGGGGTGCAACAGGGAGTTGGGCAGGGCTGTTGGAAAGACAAAGAACAGGCCATATCGGCTCAAAACCAGCATGTTAGCGGTTACTGCGGGCAGCAACCCGGAACTGTATCATGGTGCGACGCACAAATCTTCAACCTACCTTACACCTGCAGGAAATCCAAAATAAATAATTATGTTTGGTTTCTGCGTTGTTACTGAAAGCCTTTTATGCCCAAAATTTTTATCGACGGAGAAGCCGGCACCACAGGCCTGCAAATCCGCGAACGCCTGCAGGCCATGCCGCAGATCGAACTCGTCAGCATCGCGCCCGAATTGCGCAAGGATCCGGCCGCCAAGCGTGACCTGATGGCGCAGGTGGACCTGGTCATCCTGTGCCTGCATGACGACGCGGCGCGTGAATCGGTCGCCATGATTGATTCGCTGCCGGGCAAAAAGCCCAAGATCATCGACGCCTCGACCGCGCACCGCACGGCGCCGGGCTGGGTGTTCGGTTTTCCCGAGCTGGTCCGGGGCCAGCAGGAGGCCGTCATGGCGGCCGACCGCGTGGCCAATCCGGGCTGCTATGCCACCGGCGCGATTGCGCTGATCCGTCCGCTGGTCGATGCCGGCCTGATGCCGCCTGACTTCCCCTTGAGCCTGCCAGCCGTCAGCGGCTACTCGGGCGGCGGACGCCAGATGATCGAGGCTTACGAAGCCGGCACCGCGCCCGCCTTCGAGCTGTACGGCCTGGGCCTGGAACACAAGCATCTGCCCGAAATCATGAAATACACCGGATTGAGCCGCCGCCCTGTGTTCATCCCGTCGGTCGGCAACTTCATCCAGGGCATGCTGGTGCAACTGCCGCTGCACCTGGACCTGCTGCCGGGCCAGCCGAGCGCGGCGCAACTGCACGACGCGCTGACCGCACATTACCAAGGCAGCGAATGGGTGACGGTTGAAGCCGCACCCGAATCGGGCAAGCTCGATGCGCTGGCGCTCAAGGACACCAACCAGATGGAACTGCGCGTGTTTGGCAACGACAGCCATCACCACGCGGTGCTGGTGGCGCGGCTGGACAACCTGGGCAAGGGCGCATCGGGCGCTGCGGTGCAGAACCTGAAGCTGATGCTGGGGATATAGCCCCCACGGTCTCTCACTTCGTGTAGATCCCTGCCCCCCCGAGGGGGCCGCTGCGCCTGTGGCCCGGCAAAGCCGGTTCCACGGCCCCGGCTGGTTGTAGAGCCCCGTGTCTCAATCCTCCTCCGCCTGCGACACCACGCGGCGAATCACGTCGCCGCCAAAACCCCGCGCGGCCAGGAAGCGCATCTGCTTGGCCCGGCCGGCCGCGTCCAGCGCCGGCCCGTCGAATTTCCTGCGCCAGATGCCCTGCGCGCGTTCGAGTTCGCTGCCCTTGAGGCTGTTCACCGCTTCGGCGACAGCCTCTGCGCCCAGCCCCTTGTTCAGCAATTCGTACTTGATGCGCGAAGCGCCGAAGCGCGCGGCGCGGCGGTTGATCACGGATTCGACCACCCGCGCCTCGCTGATGAAATCCTTGGCCTGCAACTCGTCGAGCACCTGCGCCAGCTGGCCCGACGTTTCCTCATGCGGTTTTAGCTTGCGCTCCAGTTCGGCCCTTGAATGCTCCCGGGCCGCCAGATAGCGCAAGGCGCGGCCCTTGAGCGACAGGCCAAAGCCTGCCCGGGAGGCAGGTTTGGCTTCACTCACCGCGCAGTTCCCGGATGAGCGGAACTGCGCCATGCGATACAGCTATCTTTTTAATAGCTGCTTGCGCATGCCCAGTCTGCGAAAAACCCTGATTTTGCATAAAAAATCGGGTCAGGAAGCGACGGGCGCCAAAGGTGCAGCGAGCGTTTTATCAACCACCGCTTTCACCGGCTTGTCAGCCTTTTCGACTTTCTCGGGCTTGGCCGCCTTTTCAGGCTCGGCGCTGCCTTGCGCGGCCTGCACCAGCGGAATGCCCAGCGCTTCGCGCACCTTGTTTTCGATCTCGATGGCCAGCGCCGGGTTTTCCTTGAGGAATTCGCGCGAGTTGTCGCGGCCCTGGCCGATTTTCTCGCCCCGGTAGGCATACCAGGCGCCGGCCTTCTCGACGACATGGTTGGCCACGCCCAGATCAAGCACTTCGCCCAGGCGGCTGATGCCCTCGCCATACAGAATATCGAACTCGGCCATCTTGAACGGCGATGCCACCTTGTTTTTCACCACCTTGACGCGGGTTTCGTTGCCGATGACCTCGTCGCCCTTCTTGATCGAGCCGATGCGGCGGATGTCGAGACGCACCGAGGCGTAGAACTTCAGCGCATTGCCGCCGGTCGTGGTTTCGGGGCTGCCGAACATCACGCCGATCTTCATGCGGATCTGGTTGATGAAGATCACCATGCAGTTGGCCTTCTTGATGGTGGCCGTCAGCTTGCGCAGCGCCTGGCTCATCAGCCGCGCCTGCAGGCCGGGCAGCGAGTCGCCCATTTCGCCTTCAAGCTCGGCCTTGGGCGTGAGCGCCGCGACCGAGTCGATGACGATCAGATCGACCGCGCCCGAGCGGGTCAGCGAATCGACGATTTCCAGCGCCTGCTCGCCGGTGTCGGGCTGCGAGATCAGCAACTCCTGCAGGTTGACGCCGAGCTTTTGCGCGTACTGGATGTCCAGCGCATGCTCGGCATCGACGAAGGCGCAGGTGCCGCCGATTTTCTGCATCTCGGCGATGACCTGCAGCGTCAGCGTGGTCTTGCCCGACGACTCGGGGCCGTAGATTTCGACCACCCGGCCGCGCGGCAGGCCGCCGACGCCGAGCGCAATATCGAGGCCCAGCGAGCCGGTCGAGACCACCTGGATGTCCTCGATCACCTCGCCGGCGCCCAGCTTCATGATGGTGCCTTTGCCAAACTGCTTTTCAATCTGGGCCAGCGCGACGGCCAGCGCCCGGGCTTTCTCGGTGTTCAGGGCGGTGGGGGCTTTGATCGGTGCGTCCATGAAAAATTTCCTTAAAAATCAATGGGATGAAAAGTTCTGCACGTACTTTTCACCAGTATTTCAGTAAGCTTCCCGATGGAAGTACTGGGTGCATGAACAGTACTTTATGGGCAACATGGAAAGAAGTAAACCCTGTTTTTGGTCAGTTTGCCTGACGAAATGCCGCTGGATAAAGTAGCATTCACCTGATGCACGAAACCACCATTTCAAGCGCCCATGCCGGCTACGACACCAGCTGGCGCCTGACCCATCTGGGCCGGCTGATGGGTGAAGCCCTGCGCCGTTTTGACGAGCGCGTACTCTCGCTCATGGCCAGCAATGTGGAAGTACCGCTGGCGCTGTCCAACCTGGCGGCGCGCGACCAGGTCGGCGCGGCGCACATCCACATCACGCGCCACCTGGCCGTCGGCGGCTCGCGCCTGACCGACCTGGCGCTGAGTGCCGGCATGAGCAAGCAGGCCATGGGCGACCTGGTCGATCAGTGCGAAGCCTGGGGCATCGTCAGGCGCGACGCCGATCCGCATGACCGGCGCGCGCGGCGCGTGGTGTTCACCGAATCCGGCCTGGCCTGGCTGGAAGCCTTCCGCTGCGCCGTGGTGCAGGCCGAAGACGAGTTCCGCCAGGCCGTGGGCGACGATGTCGCGACCGTGGTGGCGCTGGGGCTCGAAGCGTACGCCGTGCCTTGACAGAGCCCGAGCAGCCCGGCGTGCCCCCCTGACAACCTTGTCAGGGGCATGGCGCATGGTTACCCACCTTGAGGCCTAAAATTCAAAAGAGAAAAAAACCATCACTCCGCACGTCTTGATGCGGCTGATTTCTGGAGACAAGCCATGCGTATTCTGATTGCCGAAGACGACCAGGTTCTGGCCGACGGCCTGCTGCGCACCCTGCGCGCGTCCGGCGCCGCGGCAGACCATGTGGCCAGCGGCACCGAGGCCGACGCCGCGCTGCTGACCAACACCGAATTCGACCTGCTGATCCTGGACCTGGGCCTGCCGCGCATGCACGGGCTGGAAGTGCTCAAGCGCCTGCGCGCGCGCGGATCGACACTGCCGGTGCTGATCCTGACGGCGGCCGACAGCGTCGAAGAGCGTGTCAAGGGGCTGGACTACGGCGCCGACGACTACATGGCCAAGCCGTTTTCGCTGCAGGAACTCGAAGCGCGGGTGCGCGCCCTGGTGCGGCGCGGCATGGGCGGCGGCAGCAGCACCATCAAGCACGGCCCGCTGGTGTATGACCAGGCCGGCCGCGTGGCCACGATTGACGGCCATATGGTCGAGCTGTCGGCGCGCGAGCTGGGCCTGCTCGAAGTGCTGCTGCAGCGCGCCGGCCGCCTGGTCAGCAAGGACCAGCTGGTCGAGCGCCTGTGCGAATGGGGCGAGGAAGTCAGCAACAACGCCATCGAGGTGTACATCCACCGGCTGCGCAAGAAAATCGAAAAAGGGCCGGTGCGCATCGCCACCGTGCGCGGGCTGGGTTATTGCCTCGAAAAGATTCCAGGCTGACTGAGCACGAAACCGCTTGGCTTTAAGACTCTTTCAGCGCGAGCGGCGCAGCCTGTTTGGCGAAATCCTGGACTGGATGCTCACGCCGCTGCTGCTGCTGTGGCCGATCAGCCTGGTGCTGACCTGGCTGGTGGCGCAAAACATTGCTGGCAAGCCCTTCGACCGGGCGCTTGAATACAACGTGCAGGCGCTGGCCAAGCTGCTGGTGGTCAAGAACAACCTGGTCCAGTTCAACCTGACGGCGCCGGCGCGCGAAATCTTGCGCGCCGATGACACCGACCTGATCTACTACCAGGTGATGGGAACGCATGGCGAATACCTGAGCGGCGAGCACGACCTGCCCGCGCCGCCCGATGAGGAAAAACTGGGCGACGGTGAAGTGCGGCTGCGCGAGGATGTCATCCTCGGCGAGCCGGTGCGCGTGGCCTACACCTGGATCAAGGTGGACGTGAAGGGCGCAACGCCGGCGAACCTTCCGGTGCTGGTGCAGGTGGCCGAGACGCTGGAAAAGCGCAAGACGCTGGCCACCGAGATCGTCAAGGGAACGATGGTGCCGCAGTTCGTCACGCTGCCACTGGCCGTGCTGCTGGTGTGGCTGGCGCTGGTGCGCGGCATCAAGCCGCTGGCGCAGCTCGAAAAACGCATCCGCGCCCGAAAACCGGACGACATGAGCCCGCTCGATGAAACCGGCGTGCCCGAGGAAGTGGTGCCGCTGGTCGATTCGGTCAACGACCTGCTGAGCCGGCTCAAGGTGTCGCTATCGACCCAGAAGCGCTTCCTGGCCGATGCCGCGCACCAGCTCAAGACGCCGCTGGCCGGGCTGCGCATGCAGGCCGACCTGGCGCAGCGCGAAACCGATGCCGAGCAGCTCAAGAATTCGCTCAGGCACATCGGCCAGGCCAGCATCCGCGCAACGCATACCGTCAACCAGCTGCTGGCGCTGGCGCGTGCCGAAACCACCGGCCGCGCACTGGCCAAGCAGCGCGTGGACCTGGTGAAAATCGTCTCGGAGATCATGGCCGACTCGGTGCCGCGCGCGCTGGAAAAGAAGATCGACCTGGGCTATGACGGCCCCGAGGCCGGCGAGCAGGCGACCTCCCTTCAGGGCAACCCGACCCTGCTCGGCGAGCTGGTGCGCAACCTGCTGGACAACGCCATCAACTACACGCCCCAGGGCGGCCATGTCACGCTGCGCCTGATGGTGGACCGCTTCAGCGGCATCCTGGTGCTGATCGTCGAGGACTCGGGGCCGGGCATTCCGGAGTCCGAGCGCGAACTGGTGTTCCAGCCCTTTTACCGCGCGCTGGGCACCAACGTCGATGGCTCGGGCCTGGGGCTGGCCATCGTGCAGGAAATCGCGCAGCAGCACGGCGCTGCCATCACGATAGAAGACGCCGACCTGCCGGGCCACCCGGATTCGCCGGGCACGCGCGTGACGCTGCGTTTCGTGGGCATGGGCTGAAGCGGCCCCGGCGACTCAAAAATAGCATCAAACAAGGCTTTTGCGCAATAGCCACATGCGTGTACAGCTATATTATTAATAGCATTCTGGCGCTGTCGCAACGATTGCCAGGCGCGGCGGCAGCGCCACAATGGGTCATCGTCCTATAGCCGCCAGACGCCTGCAGGCGCAAACTTTCACAGTAGCTTGTCCAGCCGGAATGACCGGCGCTAGCCATGAGACGCGCGTTAAAAATCGCCATGACTCCATTCCTCTCACCACCCAAGAAACCATGCCCGCATCCCGCCGTTTGAAGATTGGCCTTTCAGCGTGTTTTTCGCATGCCGATCCGAGCCGTTCGCTGTTTTCCGGCAAGACGCTGCAGTATGTCGAGCAGTCGATTGCGCACTGGCTGATGTCCTCGGGCGCGATGGTCGTGATGGTGCCCTGCCCGACCGGCAGCACCCAGCGCGGCGACGTGACCTATGCGCATTACGCCCAGTGGCTCGACGGCCTGGTGCTGCACGGCGGCGCCGATGTGTGGCCCGGCAGCTATGGCGAAACCCCGCTGAATGAACAATGGTCGGGCGACCGGGTGCGCGACGAGTACGACAAGGCGCTGGTCGCCGCCTTTGAAGCGCTGGGCAAGCCGGTGTTCGGCGTCTGCCGGGGGCTGCAGCTGCTCAATGTGGCCTTTGGCGGAACGCTGTACCAGGACATCACGACGCAGGTGCGGGGCGCCTTCCTTCACCGCGACGCCGACACCTACGACCTGAACTTTCACAGCGTCGATATCGTTCCGGGAACGCGGCTGTCAAGCCTGTATCCAGGCGTGGAGCGGGTGCGCGTCAACAGCATCCACCACCAGGCCATCAAGGATCTGTCGCCCGAGTTCGAAGCCGAGGCTTTCAGCGTGACCGACGGCATCGTCGAGGCGATACGCCGCAAGGATCCGGCCAAGAGCTACATCGCCGCGCTGCAGTGGCACCCCGAATTCCACCGGCCCGGCTCGGACACGATTGACGACGCGGCGGTGCTGAAGGACTTCCTCGGGGCCGTGGCCGCCAGCAAGGCCGGCCGCGCGCCCTCTTGAAGCGGCACTGCTGAAAATAGGAACATGCGCCTTGAACAGCTGTTCAGGGATTCAGCACTTGGCCGGCCTTTCGATGGAGCCGTTGCCGGTTTCACGGCGCATGCCCCTGACGGCGCGAATGGCATGCGTTTTGCACAAAGATGAGCCGGTCGCCTCGAATGCCGAAGGCAGACCTGCCGCGCCGGGACAGGCCGCTGGCACTCTATAAAAAGCGTACACCAGGAGACAGCCGAATGACCTCAGGCAAACACGCCTGGACGAACGACGGGCAGGCCAGCGGGCCGGACCCGGTTATGCGCAGGGTTCTGCCCGTGTTGCTGACGCTGCTGATCCTGTTCCTGCTGCCGGGCTTGCTGCCGGCCCAAGCCGGCGTGATGACGCGCGAGGCGATGCTCAAGGCTTTTCCCGCGCCCTTGATCGTCGGCGAGAAGGAGCGCGAGCTGCCCGTCTGGCCGATTTTGAAGCAGGACGGCACGGCGACGCCGGTGGTCGCCTATGTGTTCGAGTCCATCGACCTGGCGCCGATTCCCGGCTTTTCCGGCACGCCGTTCAATCTGCTGGTCGCGCTCGACGCCAAGGGCGCGTTCATGGACGTGCGCGTGCTCTCGCAGCACGAGCCGGTGTTTCTCGACGGACTGGGCGAAGGGCCGATGCTCGACTTCGTGCGCCAGTACAAGGGCCGGTCCCTGACGCAGAACATCAAGATCGGCAACGGCGGCAACACCAGCAACAACAGCGCCAAAGCCGGCAGCGCCAACGTGTACATCGACGGCGTGGCCAAGGCGACGGCTTCGGTGCGCATCCTGAACCAGAGCCTGCTGTCGGCTTCGCTCAAGGTGGCACGGGCCAGGATGGGCTACGCCAAGGGCCGCGACCCCGACCTGATCGCCCGCGTCCGGCAGGGCGTGTTCGCGGCGATGGACTGGGATGCGCTGACCCAGGCGGGCCTCATCACCGCCAAGCATTTCAGCAACGGCGACATCGAGCAGGCCTTCAAGGGCAGCGTGGGCGAAGGCCAGGACGCCGAAGGCCGCCGCGCGCCCGGCGAGCCTTTCATCGACCTGCACGTCGCCTACCTGAGCGTGCCGTCCGTGGGCCGCAACCTGCTGGACGCCCAGGGCTGGGCCTATCTGCAGCGCCGCCTGGAGCCGGGCGACCATGCACTGCTGGTGATCGGCAGCGGCCGCTACTCGTTCGTCGGCGAGGATTTTGTCCGGGGCGCGATACCCGACCGGCTGACGCTGCAGCAGGAGAGCCTGCCGATGGAAATCCGCGACCTCGACCTGGACGCCACGCTCAAACTCCCGCCCGCGCTGCAGGGCGCCGAGTGGCGCGTGCTGCGCATCAACGCGCCGGCCGGGCTGGACCCGGCGCAGGCGCTGAACTTCAAGCTGCGCATCACGCGCAGCAAAGGCCAGATCTACCCCGAGCAGGTCAGCCGCGACTTTGCCTTCAGCGCGGCGCTGCCCGAGGCCTATTTCGAGGCGGCGCATGCCGACAACAAGACCTGGCACGCGACCTGGCGCGAGCGCAGCGGCGAGCTGGCGCTGCTGCTGGCCGGGCTGGGGCTGCTGGCCTGGGCGCTGGCCCGGCCGGCCTGGGTGTCGCGCAGCCCGGCGCGGCTGGCGTATTTCCGCACCGGCTACCTGCTGTTCACGCTGCTGTTCATCGGCTGGTACGCGCAGGGCCAGCTCTCGGTGGTCAACCTCACGGCGCTGGTGCAGGCCTTGCTGGCCGGGCGCAGCCTGGATTTTTTCATGTACGACCCGATGACGGTGGTTTTGTGGGGCGCGGTGGCCGTGGCCTCGGTCGCCTGGGGCCGGGGCACGTTTTGCGGCTGGCTGTGTCCGTTTGGCGCGCTGCAGGAGCTGGTCAGCAAGCTGGCCAATGCGCTCGGCCTGCGCCAGCGCAAGGTGCCGGACCGCGTGGACGCGCAGCTCAAAAAGCTCAAGTTCGTGGTGCTGGCCGTGATTCTGGGCGTGGCCTGCGTTTCCGTGCCCTGGGCCGACCGGCTGGTCGAGGTCGAGCCGTTCAAGACCAGCATCACGCTGCTGTTCAACCGCGCCTGGCCCTTCGTGCTGTGGGCCGTCGCCCTGATCGTGATGAGCGCCTTTTTCTACAAGAGCTACTGCCGCTACCTGTGCCCGCTGGGCGCGGGCATGGCGGTGCTGGGGCGGCTGCGCCGCTTTGACTGGCTCACGCGCCGCGCCGAGTGCGGCCAGCCCTGCCAGCGCTGCCGCAGCGCCTGCGCCTACCAGGCGATTGAAAAGCCGGGCCAGATCGACTACGACGAATGCTTCCAGTGCCTGGACTGCGTGGCGATCTACAGCAACGAAGACCTGTGCGTGCCGCTGATCCTGAAAAACCGCCAGCCGCCTGCGCCACCCAAGCCCCGTGTTCACATCCCGATCACCGTGCTGCGCCACGGCGAAGCGGGCAAACGCCATGAAGGAGCCACCCCATGAAACGCCGTACTTTGCTGCAGTCCAGCCTGGGCCTGGGCGCCGCACTGGCCGGGTTGACGGGCAACGCGGCCACGCTCCAATGGCGTGAGCGCGCCCTGCTCGGCTTCGGCACCACGCTGACGCTCAAGGTGGCGCATGCCGACGCCGCGCAGGCCGAAGCCGCGCTGGACGCGGCCGTTGCCACCATCCGCCACATCGAAGACCAGATGAGCCTGTTCAACCCGGCCAGCGCGCTGGTGCGGCTCAACCAGGACGGCGTGCTGCGCCAGCCGCATCCCGACCTCGTGGCGGTGCTGGAACTGGCGCAATCGGTATCAAGGCGCAGCCAGGGGGCTTTCGATGTCACCGTGCAGCCGCTGTGGGCGGTGTTCGAGGCCGCCGCGCGTTCGGGGACACTGCCGTCGCCGGCTGACGTGGCAAAGGCGCGGGCGGCCGTGGGCTGGCAGCAACTCGCCATCTCAGGCAGCGAAATCCGCTTGCGCCAGCGCGGCATGGGCGTGAGCCTGAACGGCATCGCCCAGGGCTTTGCCGCCGACCGGGTGCGCGCCGGGCTGCAGGCGCGCGGCATCCGGCACGCCCTGGTCAATACCGGCGAATGGACCGCGCTGGGCAACCCGCAAGCCACGCGCCCGTGGCTGCTGGGGCTGGCCGACCCGCGCCACGAACCGGCGCTGCTGGCCCGGCTGGCGCTGGACGGCCGCAGCGTCGCCACGTCGGCCGACAACGAATGCAGCTTCAGCGCGGACAAGCGCCACCACCACATCTTCGACCCGCACACCGGCTACTCGCCCGCCGAACTCGCCAGCGTCACCGTCGCCGCGCCCAGCTGCGCCCTGGCCGACGCGCTGACCAAGGTGATGTTCGTCGCCGGATTCGAAGGCGCGCTGCGCCTGGCGCGGCAGTGGCAGGTCGATGTGCTGGTGGTGGACAAGCAGGGGCGCTGGCAGGCCACAAAGGGTTTGCAGTTGCAGGCGGCTTGAGGCGGGCCGCAGCGGGTTTGCCCGTAGTTTGAGCATCAAAAGCCGCACTTGCGCACACCCCGCCTGCGCAGGCAGCTATCAAAAAGATAGCCGCCCGCTTCCACCCAAGCCTCAGCTCAAATGCTTGCCCACGATGCCTGCCAGCTCGAACATCGTCACCTGCGGCTTGCCGAACACCGGCAGCAGCTTGGCGTCGGCGTTGATGGCGCGCTTGTTGGCCGGGTCCTGCAGGTTCTGGTCCTTGATGTAGTCCCACAGCTTCTTGATGACCTGCGGACGCGCGACCTGTTCGCTGCCGATGATGGCGGCCAGCGCGTCGCTGGGCTTGAGGCCGGCGCCGGGCGCGGCCGCCTTGCGAACCGCCTTGGGCTTGTCGCTGGCGGCGGCTGATTTCTTGGCGGCCACTTTCTTGACCGCGGCTTTCTTCGCAGCCGGCGCGGCCGCAGCCTTGACCGCCACGGTCTTGCCGAACGGCGTCTTGATCGTGCCAGCGCCGGCCCTGGGCGCCGCGCCCGGCTTGGGCGGGAACTTGGACGGGGCGAATTCAAAATTCACCTTGCCCGCTTCCGCGTCCCACACCAGCATGGCCTTGAAGGCGCGGCGCGTGCGCATCGAGACGAACTTGTCGAGCAGGTCGGTCTTGCCGGTGGCCAGCAGTTTGCTCATCTGCTCGCGCTCGATGGGCTGCTGCAGGATCACCTGGCCGGTCTTGAAGTCGCAGCTTGGCGTCGGCTGCTCCAGCGTGGGCACGGATTTTTCGCAGACGTAGTTCTTGCCCAGCTCGTACACGTTAGCGGCGCATTTCGGGCACGCGCCCAGGGATTCCTGGTCGCCAAAATCGACGATCTCGCCGGTGTCGGCATTTTTGTCGTCGCCGAAATCGAATTCGAGCTTGTAGTTTTTCGTTTCCTCGTCGAACTTGAGCACCATCTCGGCGGTGAACGGCCAGCCCGCCTTGGAGCGAAAACCCTCCAGCGGGCCGATTTTCTTGTCGCGCAAAAACTGCTCGACTTCCGCCAGCTCAAAGGTCCGGCCGGCCGGCGTTTTGCCAAAGCTGAAGCCGCAGCCTTCGCCGTCGCCGGTGGCGCCGGTGCAGGTATAGCGGCGGTAGTTTTCCTTGATCACGCCGCCGCAGTTCGGGCAGCGCGCCTGCAGCGTCGCATAGTCGCCGGGCACGCTGTCGCGGCTGTAACCCTTGGCCTTGGCGACCAGGTTCTTCGTCATGGCGGCAATCTCGGCCATGAAGGTCTCGCGGCTGAGCTTGCCGTGTTCCATCTGCGCGAGCTTGAACTCCCACTCGCCGGTCAGCTCGGCCTTGGACAGCTCCTGCACATCCAGCCCGCGCAGCAGCGTCATGAGCTGGAAGGCCTTGGCCGTCGGGATCAGCTCGCGGCCTTCGCGCAGCATGTATTTTTCGGCGATCAGGCCTTCAATCGTGGCGGCGCGGGTGGCCGGCGTGCCCAGGCCTTTTTCCTGCATGGCTTCGCGCAGCTCGTCGTCGTCAATCGTCTTGCCCGCGCCTTCCATCGCGCCGAGCAGCGTGGCTTCGCTGTAGCGGGCGGGCGCGCGGGTTTTCAGGGCCTTGGCATCGGCGGCCTCGACGCCGACGCGCTCGCCGGGTTTGACCGGCACGAGGCTCTGGCCCTTGTCGCCTTCCTTGGCCTCGGGCACTTCGGCGGCAGCTTCCTTGCCGTAGATCGCCAGCCAGCCCGGCTTGACCAGCACCTTGCCTTCGGTCTTGAAGCTGTGGCCGACCGACACCGAAATCCGCGTCGTCACCAGGTATTCGGCGTTCGGGAAAAACACCGCCATGAAGCGGCGCACCACCAAGTCATAGAGCTTTTGCTCGGCCTCGCTCAGGCCGCTGGGCGCCTGCAGTGTCGGGATGATGGCGAAGTGGTCGCTGACCTTGGCGTTGTCGAAGATGCGCTTGGTCGGCTTGATGTAATTGCCCTTGAGGGCCGTCGCGGCATGCGGCGCGAGGTGGTTCATGCCGCTCGTGGCCAGCATCTCGAAGGTCTGCTTCACCACCGGCACATAGTCCTCGGGCAGCGCGCGCGAGTCGGTGCGCGGGTAGGTCAGCGCCTTGTGGCGCTCGTACAGGCTTTGCGCAATCGACAGCGTGGTCTTGGCCGAAAAGCCGAACTTGCCGTTGGCTTCGCGCTGCAAAGAAGTCAAATCGAACAGCAGCCCCGGCGCCTGCGTGGTGGGTTTCGATTCCTCGGTCACCGTGGCGGTCTGGCCGCGCACCGCGTCGGCAATCGCGCGCGCCTCGCGCTCGGTCCACAGCCGGTCGGCCTTCAGCTCGGGGTCGGGCTCGGCATTGTCTGCATTGGCGGCGGCGCGCTTGAACTTCGGGTCGAACCATTTGCCCGGGTATTCGCCGGCTTCGGCCGAAAACAGGGCGTGGATTTCCCAGTAGTCGCGGCTGACGAACTTGCGGATTTTTTCCTCGCGCTCGACGACCACCGACAGCGTCGGCGTCTGCACCCGGCCGACGGTGGTCAGGAAGAAGCCGCCGTCGCGCGAATTGAAGGCCGTCATGGCGCGCGTGCCGTTGATGCCGACCAGCCAGTCGGCCTCGGAGCGGCAGCGCGCGGCGTCGGCCAGCGGCAGCATCTGCGCGTCGCTGCGCAGCGCGGCAAAGCCGTCGCGGATGGCCGCCGGCGTCATCGACTGCAGCCACAGCCGCCTGACCGGGTGCTTGCTCTTGGCGTATTGCTGGATCAGCCGGAAGATCAGTTCGCCCTCGCGGCCCGCGTCGCAGGCGTTGACCAGCGCGCCTATGTCTTTTCGCTTGGTCAGCTTGACGATGGCGTTGAGCCGCGTCTTGGTCTTGTCCATCGGCTTCAAGTCGAAGTACGGCGGAATCACCGGCAGGTTCGCAAAGCTCCACTTGCCGCGCTTCACGTCGAACTCTTCGGGCGCCTGGATTTCGACCAGGTGGCCGACGGCGGAGGTGATGACCCAGTCGTCGCTTTCAAAGTACTCGTCGTGCTTTTCAAACTTGCCCGCCGTGGGCGTGAGGGCGCGCACGATGTCTTGCGCGACCGATGGTTTTTCGGCAATTACCAGTGTTTTCATAAATATTTTTCTGACTTTTCATCTTCGGGGAACGCTGTCCCCGCCTTGCGCCAAAGCGGCTTTTTTCTATCCCTGATGCTGGACAAGCGGCTGTCAGCAAAGGCCCAAGGCTCGTCACTACAATACCGCTTTCCCGCGCATGCATGCGCGCTGGTGCGCACGCACACACATGAATTAACCATACCAAAAAAACCGCCGTGTCCAAAAAACAGGTCTCTGCCTCCCCTGCGCCGCCTGTGGCCGGCAGCGACAAGCGCCGCATCCAGACGCGCCGCTCGGGCGTTCACGGCAAGGGCGTGTTTGCGCTGCAGGACCTGGCCGAAGGCGAGACGCTGATCGAATACACGGGCGAGGTCATCAGCTGGCCCGAGGCGCTGCGCCGCCATCCGCACGACCCGGCCCAGCCCAACCACACGTTTTACTTTCACATCGACGAAGCGCATGTGATCGACGCCAAGTTCGGCGGCAACTCGTCGCGCTGGATCAACCACAGTTGCCAGCCCAACTGCGAGGCCGATGAAACCGGCGGGCGCGTGTTCATCAAGGCGCTGCGCAACATCGCGGCCGGTGAAGAGCTGTTCTACGACTACGGCCTGATCATCGACGCCCGCTACACCCCGAAGCTGCTGGCCGATTACCCCTGCTGGTGCGGCGCGCCGCAATGCCGGGGCACACTGCTGGCACCCAAACCCAAAACCAAAAGCAAAAAGAACAACAGCCGCAAAGACTGAATCCGTCATGCCGGCATCCCCTCTGTTTCAACCCTGTTTTTCGCCGGAAACCCTCATGACCTCTTCACCGTCCCTGCTGCCGCCCATCCGCTGGCCCGCCGAAGCCATCTGGGAAGCCGTGGCGCCCCTGCTACCCGGCTTCACGGTCGAGGTGCTGCCCGAGATCGACTCGACCAACAGCGAGCTGATGCGCCGCTTCAAGGGCGGCCCCGGCACGCCGCCGCAACGCGAACCGCTGCTGCTGGTGGCCGAGCAGCAAAGCGCCGGACGCGGACGGCTGGGCCGCAGCTGGCAAGGCCGGCGCGGCGACAGCCTGATGTTTTCGCTGGGCCTGCCGCTGCAGCCGGCGGACTGGTCTGGCCTGTCGCTGGCGGTCGGCATCAGCGTGGCCGAAAGCCTGGAGCCGCCCGCAGCCGGCCAGGCGCGCCATGCCGGCCGGCCGCGCATCGGCCTGAAATGGCCCAACGATTTATGGCTGTCCACGCCGCAGGGCGAGCGCAAGCTGGCCGGCATCCTGGTCGAAACCGCCAGTTGGGACGGCCTGCGTTACGTGGTCATCGGCGTGGGCGTCAATATCCGGCCGGTGGCGCTGGCGGACTCTGCCGAGACGCCCCTGGCCGCCGTGGCGCCCGGCGGCCTGCAGGAGCTGGACAGCGGCATCGACGCTGCCGAAGCGCTGCTGCGCATCGTGCCGGCGCTGGTGCAGGCGGTGCAGGCCTTCGAGCAGTTCGGCTTCGAGCCGTTCCAGGTGCGCTTCGGACTGCGCGATGTGCTGTCCGGCCGCGAGGTGCAGCTGTCGGACGGCAGCCGGGGCACGGCCCACGGCGTTGCCGAGAACGGCGCCCTGCGCGTGCATACGGCGGGCGGCATGGTGGAAGTGAGCAGCTCCGAAGTCAGCGTGCGGCCCGTGGCCGGAGGCACACCGCCGTGCTGAGAGCGCTGGTCCTGGGCCTGCTGCTGGCCAATGCGGCTTATTTCGCCTGGGGACAGGGCCTGCTGGCGGCCTATGGCTGGGCGCCCGCGCGTCAGGCCGAACCCGAGCGGCTGGCGCAGCAGATCCGGCCCGAAGCCATGCAGCTGATCCAGCCGCGCACGGCCCCGCCCGTTGACAAGCCGCCCGTTCACGCCGCTCGCACAGCGGCGATCACGGAGGAGCCTCCTTCCGACACCCAGTGCCTGCAGGTCGGCGTGTTCACCGAACAGCAGGCCCGCGCCCTGCGCCCGCGCCTGCAGGGCGGCCTGCCCGAAGGCAGCTGGTCGTTTGACAGCAGCGGCGACTCGGTGCGCTGGATCATCTACATGGGCAAATACATCAGCAAGGAAGCCATGAACCGCAAGCGCGTCATGCTCAAGCAGCTTGACCTGGCCTTCGAGCCGCCGCTCAGTCCGGTGCTCAATCCCGGCCTGTCGCTGGGCAGCTTTGCCTCCAGGGCCGAGGCCGAGAAAGCCCTGGACCAGATGAACGAGCGCGGCCTGCGCAGCGCCCGGGTGACGCTGGAGCGGCCCGAACTGCCCAGCCTGTGGCTGAAGGTGCCGGCGGCCGATGCGGCCATGCGCACCTGGCTCGATGCGCTCAAGCCCCAGCTGGCGGGCAAGGCGCTGCAGGCCTGCGCGTAGCAGGCTGGCCGGCATTGCTCCTTTTTTTATAGCTGCAAGCGCAAGCGTATCGTGCGCAAACAGCACTTTTCATCTAAATTATTGACTCCGCAACCCTACAGCGTTTTCCAGAAGCGCAGCGGCACGCAGGTCTGCAGCCGCGTGACCGCCTGGTCCATCAGCGCCGGATGCAGCTCATGCCCCAGCGTGCTGGCCACGTCCAGGGTGGCGTCGGCGCCGAGTTCCATCAAGTGCGCAAAGTCCTGGCGGGTGCGCGCCACCGGCACCACTGCGTCGTTTTGCCCGTGCAGCAGATGCAGGGTGGTGAGCGCCGGCGCCTTCGCGGGCCAGACGGCGTAGCAGCCGCCAAAGGCCAGCACCCGGCCGACCAGGCCATCGTGCGCATCGCTGAGCGCCAGCGCCAGGGTGGCGCCGGCGCCAAAGCCGGCCAGCGCGGTGTCGGACTGCAGGACGCCAAAGCGCTGCTGCTGCAGGCGCAGAAAATCGGCCAGCGCCTTGACCTGCCCTGCCAGGGCGCCGTCGTTGTCGCCCGCCTTGAGCGGCCCGGTCAGCCCTTCGGGAATCAGCACCGCCGATTCGGCAAACGCATCGCCCAGCCGGTTGCCCAGTTCCAGCATGTCCAGCGCCGAGCCGCCGGCATCGTGCAGCAGCACGAACAGGGGCCTGGGGCTGGCGGCGCCGGACAGCAGTTCGATGGATGCAACAGCGGGCGGATTCATCGGCAAGGTGGACATGGGCGGGTCGGCGTAAAGTTAAAAAGCAGGGATGAATTGTCCAGGCTTTCCCACTATGGCGCCAGCGGCTGCCCTTGCGTGTAGTCCGGATTCCCGGATGCCTGCGCGACGCAGCGGGTCGCCGCGCGGGCGCGGCGGGGGCGGGCCATCGTTGCTAAGATCATTCACCCGCAACGGGCTGCCGGCCGATGTCGCCCGGCCCCTTCCTCCAGAGAACACCTACCCATGAAAATTGAAAAAAACACCGCCGTCACCCTGCGCTTCAAGGTATCCGATGCCCAGGGCAAGCTGATCGAGGACAGCAAGGAGCCCATGGTCTATCTGCATGGCGGCTACGGCAACACCCTGCCCAAGATCGAGCAGGCGCTCGAAGGCCAGGAAGCCGGCTACCAGACCACGCTGGCGCTGCAGCCCGAGGACGCCTTCGGCCTGCGCGACGAAGACCTGGTGCGCACCATTCCGCGCAGCCAGTTTCCGCCCGGCGTGAAGGTCGGCGGGCAACTCGAAGGCCAGGGCAGCGATGGCCGCAAGCAGGTCTTCAACGTCGCCAAGATCAAGGGCAACACCGTGATCCTGGACGCCAACCATCCGCTGGCCGGCAAGGCGCTGCGCTTTAGCCTAAAAGTCAGCGACGTGCGCCTGGCCTCCGAAGAAGAAATCGCGCACCAGCATGTGCATGGTGAGCACGGCCACCACCATTGAGCCACCCGCTTCAGGCCGAGAAGGCGAAAGCCTTCTGAAGCGGCACGCCCGGGCCGGCTGAAGCCGGGCATTTCTTCCCCTGACTTGCGCTTGGTCAAGGTCAGGCAGGACTGCTGGTGGACGAATAGGTGTATTATAAATGCATCTTTTAAGCACCCCTTCCGCTCTGCCTTTTCAACTGGAGTTCCCATGACCGCTTGCGATGCCTACCTCACGATGGATGTCCGCCAGATTGCGCCGCCTGATCGCCATTCCATGATCTTTGCGGCCTTCAAGCTGCTCGGCCCGGACGAAATCATGGAATTGATCAGCGACCACGACCCCCAACCCCTGAAGGCCCAATTCCAGTTCGAGTTGCCGGGCCAGTTTTCCTGGGTCTATCTGGAGCAAGGCCCGGCCACCTGGCGCGTCGCCATCAACCGGCTGAAGACCGGCCACGGCAGCGGCGGTTGCTGCGGCGGCTGTGGCGGCGGCGCCTGAACCCCGGGCGCTGGCCTACCCGAAAGAAGTCCTGATGTCACAACCCATCCAGATCAAGAACCCGTCAGTGGTCCCGGCCGCGCCGCCGCCTGGCTTTGCGCTGTGGGAACTCGGCTTTCGCCCGTTTTACCTGCTGGCCAGCGTGTTTGCCGCGCTGTCGATCGGCCTGTGGGCGCTGCAGTTTGCCGGCTGGCTGGGCCAGCCCTACCTGGCCGGGCCGATGTGGCATGCGCACGAAATGCTGTTCGGCTTCACGCTGGCCGTCGTGGTCGGTTTTCTGTTCACCGCCGGGCGCAACTGGTCGGGCCGGCCGACGCCGACCGGCGTGCCGCTGATGGCGCTGGCCGCGCTCTGGGTCGCCGGGCGGGTGCTGGTGTTGACGCCCTTCGGCTGGGCCGCCGCCGTCGCCAACGTGGCTTTTCCGCTGGCAGCGGCCGTCGGGCTGGCGATTCCGTTCATTGCCGCGCGCAACCAGCGCAACTATTTTTTCATCGGCCTGCTGCTGCTGATGGCCGCTGCCGTGCTGGGCGTTCACCTGGCGCAACTGGGCGCGGTGCAGCTGCCCGGCTGGATCGGCATCCAGGTGGCGCTGGACGTCGTGCTGTTCATCATGGCGGTGATGGGCGGGCGGGTGATTCCGATGTTCACCAACAGCATTCCGGGCGTCAAGGCAATCAAGCGCGCCTGGCTGGAAAAAGCCGCGCTCGGCTCCAGCCTGGCGCTGCTGCTGGCCGATGTGCTGCCGCTGCACGGCTTGCCGCTGGCCTTGCTGGCCGGGTTCTGCGCAGCCGCGCACCTGGCGCGTTGGGCGCTGTGGCAGCCGTGGAAAACCCGCCGCACGCCGCTGGTCTGGGTGCTGCATGTGGCCTATTTCTGGATTCCGGTGCATCTGGCGCTGCGCGGCCTGGCCGAAATGGGCTGGGTCGCGCCATCCATCGCCATCCATGCGCTGACGGTGGGCGCCATCGGCGGGCTGGTCATCGGCATGATGACGCGCACCGCGCTGGGCCACACCGGCCGGCCGCTCAAGGCGGGCCGCGCCGACGTGGCCTGCTACCTGCTGGTGCTGGCGGCGGCGCTGGTGCGGGTGCTGGTGCCGCTGCTGGCGCCGGCGCAGCTGGTGAATGCCGTGATCGGGTCCGCTGCGTTGTGGTCGGGCGGCTTTGCGCTGTATGCGGTGGGCTACTGGCCGGTGCTGACGCGCGTTCGGGCTGACGGCAAGCCGGGCTAATACTGCAATTGCTCTGTTTTTAATAGCTGCCAGCGCCCGTCAACATTGCGAAAAGCACTGTTTTTATGCCTGAATTCCTGTTTTCGGGCGCAGCGCCTGACGAGGAAATCGCGCACCAGCCTGTGCACAGCGAACACGGCGGCATTGAACAAAAAAGGTGCGAAATCGTGCTGAACCAACTCCGGCAAGGCCCGCTGGACCCTTGTTTTTAACAAAAAGGCTTCGCTTAGCGCTGGCATAAATTGTGCTGATTGGGGCCATGACCTGCTCAACCCCACCTTCACGTCATTTCCATTCACTGGCCCTTGCCCTGCTGGCGGTTCTGTCGGGGAATGCCCTGGCGGCCAAGGCCGAGGACGCGTCCGAACAGGTCGCGCAAAAAGCCAGGGAAGAACTGGTCTGCAAGCAAAACGTGGACAAGTTCGAACACGCCATTGACTTCGTGCGGGAGACGCAAGGCTCGACCTGGACATCCGCCTTCAAGGAAAAAAAGCTGCCTGCGGCCGTTGAAAAAGACCTGCTGAAAAAAGAAGGTTATTGCGGGCTGTCCAGATACCTCAAGGACAAAAAGCTTATTTGAGCCATTCGGGCTGTTCGAGCGGCCGGCCTTGCCCGTAACCGCTCCCGCCTGTCGCCGCGCAGCGCGACGCCCTACCTTTGCGTCGGATTGTTGGGCTGGCGGTCCAGCCGGTTGGGAACGCCATCACCATCCCGGTCGCGTTCGGTGGGGGGTCGAACGCCGTCGAAGTCGCGGCGATTCGGAATGCCGTCACGGTCCCGGTCGCCGTTGCCACGGCCCGGACGCGGCTGATGCGCGCCGGGATGGAACGGCCGGTTCGGCACGACGACGACCGGCGGCGGTGGCCGGTTCGGCACGATGACAACCGGCGGCGGTGGCCGGTGCGGCCTGATGATGACCGGAGGCGGAGGCGGTGGCCGGTTATAGCCGTACGGGTAAGGGCGAGAGTAGCCCCCGCCGCCGCCATAGATGTACACCGGCTGCTCGACCACATAAGGCGGGGCCGCGACGCCGCCATAAGGTTCATAGGCGGGCGCAGGGTACACGGCGCAGCCCGTCAGGCCGGCAGCGGTCAAAAGCAGTAAAAGCGTTTTCATAGGACTTCCTTATACCCGCGAGGACAAACAACCGGGCAGCGTCCATTCAACGCGCGACAGGTAATGCCAGTATGTCGGTTCATGCACAAAGCATGTCTGCCCGTTACCAGATGTGCCCGCAACGCAACGGCTGAATCTGGCGATTGGGCAAAAAAACAGCAGCGCATCAACGAGCCCGCACGCTTGAAACGCAGGCTTCTTCAGGCTTTACAAATGTGTCTGAGTTATTTTTGCAACAAGTCGTGAGGACGAACGGCGGTTTATGGCAAATAATGCTGGTAGTTTTTTGACTCCAACCCGACAAAGCACGCATATGGACTCCCCAATTTTTACTGTATTGATCGCTGTAGCCGGCCTCGTCGCAGGCTTCGTGCTGTGCTGGCTGTTAACGCGAGGCCGCACCCCGGCACCAGCGCCAGCCCCGCAGGCCCGGCCCGAGGCGCAGGCCGAACTGGCGCAGGCCAAAGAGCGCGTCAGCCAGCTCGAACAGGAGCGCCAGGCAGCGGTCAAAAGCTACGAAGACCTGAAGCTGCAAACCGCCCGCAGCAAAAAAGAAGCCGCCCCGGCGGCTGAAAGCGCATCGCAGCTGTCCGCGCTGCAGGCCCAGCTGGCCACGCTGCAAGACCAGGAAAGGGCCGCACGCGCCGACGCCGCCAAGGCCCGGTCCGACGCCCAGGCCGAGCAGGCGCAGGCCAAGGAATACTTTCGCTCCATCGAGCAAAAGCAGCAGCTTGCGGCCACCGAGCACCAGGAACTGAAACTGCAGGCCGCCAAACTGCGCGAAGCCCTGGACCTGGCCAAAAAAGCGCCGCAAGCGCCCGTTGCGGCCAGCAGGGAACCGGCGCTCGAAGCCCGGGTGCAGGCGCTGGAGCAGGAAAATGCCACGCTCAAGCGCAACGCCGCCACGACAGCCGCGTCACTTCAAAACACCCCCAAAGCCGCCGCCCAGCCGGCGCAAGCCACGCAGCTGCCAGCGCTGGAAAAGCAGGTCATTGAGCTGCAAACCCTCGAAAAAGCCATCCAGAAAGAATTCAAGCTCCTGGCCGAACTCCAGCGCAATGTCACCCTGACGTCAGCGACGATCAAGGAATTCAACGACAGCCCCGAGTCCGACAGAACCGCCGCCGCCCCGGCAGCGGCCTGACCCTCCCCCCCAGCCGCCAGCCCTCCCCGGCTGGCGGCACGCGCCGCCACACCACGGCGCGCGCTGGTTTCCGGCCAGCACAAACCCCTCTTGATTCAGTAAAGCCACGCCTTTTGGGCGCATGATATGCGTCACAAAATGTTTAGGCGTGTAACTTTCTGATGGCAAAACTCATCCCTGCAATCGGCAGCTGCCTGCCGCGCATGACTTCCGGCGAGCGCCGTCTGGCCGAGCGGCTGGAGCAGCAGCTCGACAACGACTGCCTGCTCTGGTACGACGTGCCGGTCGGCCCCAAGCAGTCGCACCCCGACTTTGTGCTGATGCATCCCCGGCACGGCATTTTGATCCTCGAAACCAAGGACTGGAAGCTGGAGACCATCCGCCAGGCCACCCGGCAGGCCTGGGACATTCAGGTGGGCCGGCGCATCAAGGTGGTCATGAGCCCGCTGGCGCAGGCCCGGTTTTGCGCCATCCAGGTCGTCAACGCCCTGGAGCGCGACCCGCAGCTGGTTCAGGCCGAAGGCGGCCACCGGGGCAAGCTGGCTTTTGCGTGGGGTTACGGCGTGGTCTTTACCCACATCACGCGCCAGCAGTTCAACGCCGCCGGACTGGGCGAGGCGATTGAGCCGCATTACGTGATTTGCCAGGACGAAATGCTTGAAAGCGGCAAGGCCGAAGCCTTCCAGCAGCGGCTGTGGGCAATGTTCGCGCATGCCTTTGGCGGCGGCATGTCGGCGCAGCAACTCGACCGGGTGCGCTGGAACATGTTCCCGCAGGTCCGCGTACAAACCCAGAGCGCGCTGTTCAACGACAACGACCCCGATGCCGAATTCCCCGGCATCTTGCGCATGCTCGACCTGCAGCAGGAACAGCTGGCGCGCAGCCTGGGCGACGGCCACCGCGTGATTCACGGCGTGGCCGGGTCCGGCAAGACGATGATCCTGGGCTACCGCGCCGAATACCTGGCCCAGTCGCACACCGCCGACAGCAAGCCGATCCTGATCCTTTGCTACAACGAGGCGCTGGCCGTGAAGCTGGCGAGCGTGATGGACGCCAAGGGCCTGTCCGGCAAGGTGCATGCGCTGCATTTTCACAAATGGTGTCGCGACCAGCTGGTGGCGCATGGCCAGGAACTGCCCGCGCGCGACATGCCGGTGTTCGCCAAGATGGACGAGATGGTGCTGCGCGTGATTCACGGCGTGGACAGCCAGCAGATTCCGGCTGGGCAGTACCAGGCCGTGCTGATCGACGAAGGCCACGACTTCGCGCCCGAATGGCTCAGGCTGGCGACGCAGATGGTGGACCCGGCCACCAAAAACTTGCTGCTGCTGTACGACGACGCGCAAAGCATTTATGAACGCGGCCTTACCCGGCACTTCAGTTTCAAGAGCGTCGGCATCCAGGCGCAGGGCCGCACGACGATTTTGAAGATCAACTACCGCAACACCCGGCAGATCCTGCAGACCGCCAGCCTGGTTGCCGGCGGCCTGCTGCTGGCGGCCGACCGGGACGACGACGGCATTCCGCGCCTCAAGCCGATCAGCGGCGGGCGCGACGGCCAGGCGCCGCAAATATTTCGCCTGCCGAACCGGCGCGCCGAGGCGCTAAAGATTGCAGAACTGCTCAACGCCGCGCACCACGAAGGCCACGCCTGGAACGACATGGCCGTGATTTGCCGGCGCTACGACGAGATGGACGACTGCGCCCAGGCGCTGAGCCGCTGGAAGCTGCCGCACCAGGTGCGTCGGGGCTCGGGCAGCTTTCACCCCGACGAAGACACCATCAAGGTGCTGACGATGCACGCCAGCAAGGGGCTGGAGTTTGCAGTGGTCGCGCTGATGGGCGTGGGGCAGATGCCTGCGGAGGGCGAGGACGAGGGGGAGGAGGCGCGGCTGTTTTATGTGGGGGCGACTCGGGCGACCGGAAGTTTGATCGTTACCGCCAGCGCAGACAGCAGGTTTTTCAAGCAAATTAAATATGAATAATAAAATATGTCGCTTAAACATACACCTCAAACATTATGGGACAAGGGGCAACTTTGTTTGGCCAAGAAATTATGCGATGCATATACAGATTTCTTGAATGAAAAGGGCTGGTTGAAAAACTACCAACCCAAAAATTCAAGTGATATCGGCGGCGCATCTTCGGCTGAAGCGCAAGACCACGTTACTAATAGATTCCTGAACTCCGCAGCAAGAATGCAATATGTTTGCATTGATGTAAATAATGAACAACCTAGAAGTCGGATGATGGTGCTAGATCAACTAGCGCAAGGCGAGATTTTTATTCTTGATCTCGCTGCCGGCCATGGTGCGGGGACTCTAGCGATTCTCTCAACAATCTGCGAGCTTCGCCATGAAAAAATTATTCCAACCCTACCACTAAATGTGAATATCAGAGGAATTGATATGTCTCCAGATGCACTTAATTATTACGCCGAGATACTCGAAAAATTAAAACCATGGTTAGCTGCAAATGCAATATATGCAAAATTGACATTCTCTGTGTGCGACTTGAACATTAGTGGTCAAATCAATGAGATTCTTGACGAGTTCTTTGAAGATGCGAAGGCAAAAAAATCAAATAGATTTCTATGTACTATTTCAGCTGTATCAGGTATAAAAAAGGAGGGGGTTGAGCGGATGATGGACTCCTTGAAATTGATTGCAGCTAGGTTAAGCCATAGGAAAAAATCTAGTTCTTGGCTATGGGTCGAACCTAAACTAGAAAAATCATGGTTAGGTGCGTTCGTGGAAACAATAAGTTTTACACTCAAACAGATATTTAGTGGTAAAAGTTCTTTAACCGCTACAGAGGAAGATATATCTAATGCTCCAACGCGAAATTTCCAATGGATAGACCCCATTAATGACCACCTCACACATAGCAGAGTTGTAGTAATGCAATTTAAAAATTTATGAGTGCAATTACTACTGATCAGTTGCTTCTAATTCGTGCTCTAAATTCGACAAAACAAAGTTATTTTCCGAGCTATATGGGCCTTAGAGTTTTAGGAAAAAATCTTTCCATACAAGATCCAGCTTACATTCATAGAATGCTTGAGCGCAGGATAGCCTCATGCGACAAATGGAGCTACAAACCTTTCCAGCTATACAAGGGTTCATCAAACCACAATGGAAAGTTGGTCCACGAATATCGGGACTGTGTTGCCCCAAATCCTTCTACCGCTCTTGCGGGAGCTCACATACTAGCAATACTAGCCTCATCCCCCTCATTTGCAGTTTCCACACAAGTCTACAGCTACCTTTGGCCAAAATCGGCCAGTTCAGGCTCTAGCTATAGATTTTTTGCGGAAGGCTATAAGCGACGCAACAATGAAATATTCCGGGCGCTTCAAGGAAATGACAGAATCGCGGTAGTAGCTGATATTAAACGATTTTACCCATCGGTTAAAATTGAAAATATTACAAAAAGTTTGAAATGCCTCTTTCAAAATCTACCAAATGAATTTAGTGATGGGTTTACGAACTTCTTCGTTCAACTCTTAAATGCTAGCAATGGTGGCATCCCAATTGGCCCAGCACCTGGTCACTTATTAGGGCACGTCGCCTTGTCGCAAGTTGACTCCGATTTAACAAAAAAATATGGATCAAATTATTTTAGATATGTGGATGACATTGTTATAGTATGCCCTAGCGCTGATCGAGCTGTTGTTCTGAGCGATATAGAAAACTGCGTTAAACGCAGTAATTTCGAATTAAATTTATCTAAAACAGAGTATTTAACAAAAGAAGAATGGCATGCTAGCAATATTAGTGCTGATGTGCCATTCGAAGATGACTTTCGTTCCTTTACTCGCGAACTAACGGTTTATTTAGCACTTTATGAAGATCGTACACAATCGTTAAGCGATAGATTAAAAGGAGCTGGATTTAGCATTCCTATTGAAAGACTTAAAACGCTATCGAATTATTCTAGATTTCGCTATTTTTTGCGGCATCAAAAATCTATAGCTCAAGTGTTTCAGACCTTACGTGTACTTCGATTGGATGAAAAGTATTTCGTGGAAAAAGCGACAGCTCTTAAAAATCTTTACGAGCAGTCACTATCAGAATTATGTAGCGAATCGTTAACTTCACCGCATCTTCGTCGTTGGAAGATTCAGAGAGCGAGAAGGCTCGTAAACGTTTTATTTTATCTACGTACCTTTTCAGAATGGAAAGGACCACAAGATGCTTTTCAAGCCTTTCCGGAACTCGTGGAACAAGCATCACTTGCCAATGCATTACAAGGTGGCATTGTTAATCCCGTGCTCCCATTCTTTGGGCAGGCACCTGCAGCTTTCGCGGAGCTATGGAAAGAACACGGCGGAACTCAGGCTGTACTCAACTTAGAAACACAATTAGACGACGCAAAACTAAACTCACTGGTGCTTTTAAGACTTCACGGAACCGTGGCTCAATCCGCTCTTCCCGACATTCCTAAAACTCCAACTGGTCAGTTGCTCCTCTCGACGAATGATGAGTCGCCAAATTCTCGCACTGCGTCCGATTTATCCTTTGAAGATGAATTTCAATCACTAAGAATAGATACGACTGGAGAGGAACTATGCACCCTCGCCCGAACTAGACATTCAATTTTAGAAGGGGCGCCTCTTGAGGCACTATCTTTAATAGGATCAGAATATATGAGTTAGGAAATCGGGGTGGGATTCCAATTAAATTCGATTTCACATACTGCAACATAAACCAAACCTCGGCAAAAGCGCGGATGGGCAAGGCGCTAATGCCCTCTTGATCTCAATTTGATAGCAGCTAATGTGGAATTGGGGTCAGATTTCAATTAAATCGAAATTTATTTAACGCATAACGAAAACCGGGATGCCTATCCCATTTATCAAGTCCCTTTTAAATCAAATCCACCGCCTCACGCAACAGATCAGCCGTCAGAGGCAAGCCGCGTTTCTCGAAAGCGGCAATTAACTCCTCGGCTGGCCGTTCAGGATTCGTCCAGCGGGCGCGCATTTTCTTGATGGCGCTCAGCGCAGGTATTTTCTGCAGCTGCAACTGGTTCATCACAAACTCGTCGGGGTGTTGCACTTCAATGCCGTAAGGCTGCAGTACGGCTTGGGGAAAGTCTTTGGTGTTGAAGGTGACGATGGCGTCCGCATGGCCAACAATGGCGGCGGCCAGCACATGCCGGTCGTCAGGGTCGGGTAACTCGATGCTGTTGGCCAGCTTTTCGTAATTCGTCACCAGGCAGTCGGGCACGCTGGCGTTCATCCGCTCGACCACCGCTGGTAGCCTTGCCGCCAGTTCCGGCCTGTCTTTTGCCAGGTTGCGCGTCCATTCATCGTGAATCGTGGCGCTCCACCGTGCGTGGTAAAGGCGTGCAACAGCCAGGCTCAGCAAGGTGTCGCGGAGCAATTGGGGATACAGGACATTGGCATCCAGAATGGCGGTAAAGCGCGATGAGCCGGCCAATCAGAACTCCAGTCCCAACGCTTCAGACAGCTTCGTCAGGTCTTGCAGCGCCTGTTCGGATTGTTGTTGCTGCTCGGCCTGGTAGCGGCGCAGCTCTTCAAATTCGATCCGGCGGTGGCGGTTGACCTTGCGGCATTTCAAGCGGTTCGCCTCGATTTCCTTGATGACGAAAGGGCGCGACACATTGAGGAAATTGGCCGCTTCCTGCGTGGTCAGCTCGTGCTTTTGCGGCACCAGCAGCATCGGCTCGCGCTTGGCCATCTGGCGCAGCACGTCGGCAAAGAAGCGCAAGGCGCGCGGCGGCAGTTTCAACACCGGGGTTTCGTGCCTGGCGTCGCCTTGCGCGCCCAGGTCAAGAATCACCTCGATGTGATCGGCTTTGGAGTGATCCAGCGCGGCAACAAGGCATTGATGGGCAACCGCCGCCATCTCGGCTTCGGCTTCGTTGGCGGGGTCAAGAATTTCTTGCTCTTTCATGGGGATGTCCTTTTTTACTGATTGCCATGCATTGACAGGGGCAGGTTTGCAAAAAATGGTAGCACTCAAACGCAATAAACGAAATAGTCGAAGCAGCCGAATTTAAAAGAACAAACAAGTGCCGGCGCCTGATTGCTCCTGATTTAATAGCTGTTGGCACAGGTATGGCGTGCGCTAGAACCCGATTCGGTTTGAATTTTCGCCACTGGCCCTGTTCAGCTTGCCGGCAATCAACCACTCAAAGGTGCGGCAGGTACTTTTCAAGCAGCGCTTGCACAGCATCCGCCTGCAGCGCATCGCGGCGGCGCTTCATGGTGGACGGTGTTCATGCGCGCCATGCTGCCGTTGCTGGCTACGATCACCATCTGTAATTGTCCAGACGCCGTCTGGACAATTGATGCATGAAGGGATTCTGAAGAATGTGCGGATAAACAATGCGCAGCTGCCTGATCGCTCCTTATTTAATAGCTGCTTGCGCACGCAGCACATGCGCTAGAGGCCTTTTTTGCTCACAACTTCGTCCGAAGATGGAACACTGGACGGCAGCGTTCCGGCAGACGCATCGCTGGTAGCCAATTCATAACAGGTGCTCCGCCTCCGCCATCCAGCTTGCGCAGACAGGCCGTGCGTGAAAGCTCTATTTGGCTCGTCCAATAGGTCAGACGCTGTCTGACCTATTGGACGAGCGATGAAACAACGAGTTATCGATATTTTTCGCGCTTCAATTTCCGCCGCATGAGCCGATTCCCAAACAATACGGCTCACCATTTGAGCCGCATTATTTAAAATACGGCTCATGACAACCTCCGCACCCACCACGCCAGCCCACTACATCTGGCAGCACCCCGACTGGCCAAAGCTCGGTTTTGACGCACAGGCGCTGGCCCACGACCTGAATCAGGCGCGCCTCCAGCAGGGCCGCTTGCTGGGCCTGCTCGATGCCATTGGCTTGACGGAGGCGCAGGAAATCACCCGCGAGCTGTGGGTGCAGGAGGCCGTTGCCACGGCGGCGATTGAGGGTGAACAGCTTGATCTGGCGGCGGTTCGTTCGTCGGTGGCGTATCGCCTGGGCTTGGCCGACGCATCCACGGGTGACCGCCATGTGGACGGTCTGGTGGAGGTGATGCAGGACGCCACGGACGGATTCGCCTCGGTGCTGGACGGCGACCGTTTGTGCCGCTGGCAGTCGGCCCTGTTTCCGGGCGGCACGTCGGGCCTGCGCCGGATTGCCGTGGGGCGCTGGCGTGACCACGCCGACCCGATGCAGATCGTCAGCGGACGGCCCGGCCGGGAGGTGGTGCATTACACCGCGCCCGCTTCCAGCCGGGTGGCAGGTGAAATGGCACGGTTTCTGGCCTGGTTTGAAGCCACGCGCCCAGCCAGCCAGCGGGCCGCTTCCGCATCGCCCGACGTGCCGGCTACCACGCTCAACGGCCTTGCCCGTGCGGCGGTGGCGCACCTGTGGTTTGAATCGATACATCCGTTTGAAGACGGCAATGGCCGGCTCGGGCGCGCCATCGTGGACATGGCGCTGGCGCAGGATGTGGGCGCACCGGCCCGGCTGTTCGGCATGTCGCGGCAACTGCTGGTGTCTAGAGGCGCTTATTACGACGCCTTGAGCCAGGCGCAGTCTGGCCCGCCGGAAGGCGCGCTGGATGTGACGCCCTGGGTGCAATGGTTTGTGCAGGCTTTTACCCGGAGCTGCATCCTGTCCCAGGCGGCGGTGAAGCAGGCGCTGGACAAAGCCGCATTCCGGCAGCGCATGTCCGGCCTGGCGCTGAATGCGCGGCAAATCAAGGTGCTGATGCGCCTGCTCGAAGCGGGAAGCAGCGAACTGGGCGGCGGATTCCTGGGCGGTATGACCGCCGACAAGTACGGCAAGATCAGCGCCACCTCCAAGGCCACCGCCACGCGCGACCTGGCCGAGCTGCTGCAGCACGGTTTGCTCAGGGTCGAAGGCGTCGGCAAGGCCACGCGCTACGCCGTCAACGTCGCGGGCTGGAACCAGCCGGTGACGCGCTGACTGCTACAGTCCGTCCGATGTCCAGCCAAGCCGCATCATCCCCGCCAGCCCCCTTGCCCCACGCCCATGCACACGCAGTTTCCCGCCTGCGCGCCGCCCGCCTGGCGCGCAGTTCCAAACCCTTTCTCGCCCGTGGCGGTCCGCGCGGCGAGCGCTGCGCCGGTTGCCGCCTGGTTCCCAGCCACTGCCTGTGCGCCTTGCGCCCGGCCGTGACTGTGCGTGCGGGGGTGTGCCTGATCATGGCCGACATCGAGCCGCTCAAGCCCAGCAACACGGGCTGGCTGATTGCCGATGTGGTGGCCGACACATCTGCCTTTGGCTGGGCGCGCACCGAGGTGGACCCGGCGCTGCTGGCCCTGCTGGCCGATCCGCAGTGGCAGCCGTATCTGGTGTTTCCGGGCGAGTTCGTCGCGGACGGGCGAGTTCGTCGCGGACGGGCGCGTCGTGGCGCAGGTGCAGCCCACCGATCTTGACAACGGCAAGCGGCCGCTGTTTGTGCTGCTCGATGCCACCTGGCCCGAGGCGCGCAAGATGTTTCGCAAGAGCCCCTACCTGGACCACCTGCCGGTGCTGAGCCTGCAGAGCGAGCAGCTCTCGCGCTACCGCCTGCGCCGCTCCCAGCACGACAGCCATTTTTGCACCTCGGAAGTCGCCGCCCTGTGCCTGGAGCTGGCGGGCGAGCCGCACGCGGCACGGACGCTGGAGGCCTATCTGGATGTGTTCACCAGCCACTACCTGCTGGCCAAGCAGCAGTTGCCCGTGGCTGGGGACGACGCGGCGCACCAGCGCCTGCGCGGCTTGCGTTTGCCCAGCGGCCAGCGCGGATGACCGAGGAGCGACAATCGACCCCCACATCCAAGGCACCCTCGCCCCATCTGAAGAGCAGCAACACCATGACCGACGACCTGAACCGAAAGAACGAACTGAAGAAGATGGAGCTGTGCGATTCGTGCGCCGGCATCCAGCGCAACTGGCGCAAGGCGCCCGGCCATCCCGAGCTGGTGCAGGGCGCCAACCGCCAGGAAAAGCGCGGCTCCGCGCTGGTCACCATCACCAAGTACCGCTGCGACCGCTGCGGCACGGCGTGGGAATACGAGAACAACAAGGCCAACCAGCAAGCGGGCTGGTCGGTGGTGGGCCGGTAGGCGGCACGGGCTATTTTTCCGGCTCCGCCGGTTTATCCTGATTTGATAGCAGCTTGCGCACGCTGGACATGCGCAAAAGCCCGATTTGGCTTGAAATTTCAGATCAGCAGCATCGGCGGCATTCCAGTGACCGACAAAAAAACGGCGCCTTGTCCGACGCGCCGGCCTGACCTGGAAAAGCACCCTACTCCTTTGCCCACCACCTTGTTTCGCACACTGCCGGCGGCCTCGCCTTGACCGGCAGTTCAAGCTTCAAGCCTCAAAGGGGAAGCGCATGGCCACTCAGATCTACGTCAACCTGCCGGTCAAGAACCTGGACAAGTCGCTGCGATTTTTCAAGCGGCTCGGCTTCGCGTTCAACCCCAGGTTCACCGACGAGAACGCCGCCTGCATGATCGTGAGCGACGACAGTTACGTGATGCTGCTGGTCGAGGATTTTTTCAAGACCTTCACGCCGCATCCGATCTGCGACGCCACCCGCAGCACCGAGGTCATCGTCTGCCTGTCCTGCGAAAGCCGGGAGGCGGTGGACCTGATGGTGAGCAATGCGCTGGGCGCAGGCGCAAGGATGCACCGCGCGGCCAAGGACCACGGCAATATGTACCAGCACGGCTTCCTGGACCTGGACGGCCACCTGTGGGAAGTGATGTACATGGAGCCGACCTACGTGCAAATCGGCCCCGAAGACGTTTAAGCCGTCAAGAAAAACGTCCGTCGCCTGATCTGGGCCTGTGTAAAAACAGGATCTGAAGCGGTCAATGACCGCGCCAAGCAAAACCGTCGCCTTCGGGTCAAAATGCCCGGCGCAGAACCCTGCGCCCCGCTGTTGCTTTGCCCCAAGGAATTACCCATGACCGACCGCTCCACGCTTTCGAGCTTTCCCGTCACCCACAAATGGCCCGCTCTGCACCCCGAGCGGCTGCAGCTGTATTCGCTGCCCACGCCCAACGGCGTGAAGGTGTCGATCATGCTGGAAGAGACCGGCCTGCCGTATGAGGTCCACCTGGTCAGCTTCGAGACGCAGGACCAGATGTCGCCCGAATTCCTCTCGCTGAGCCCGAACAACAAGATTCCGGCCATCCTCGACCCGAACGGGCCGGGCGGCCAGCCGCTGGGACTGTTCGAGTCCGGCGCGATCCTGATCTATCTGGCCGAAAAGACCGGCTTGTTTCTGCCCCAGGACGCGGCCGGCCGCTACCAGACCATCCAGTGGCTGATGTTCCAGATGGGCGGCATCGGCCCGATGTTTGGCCAGTTGGGCTTTTTCAGCAAGTTCGCCGGCAAGGACTACGAGGACAAGCGCCCGCTGGGCCGCTACGTGGCCGAGGCCAGGCGCCTGCTGGGCGTGCTGGACCGGCGGCTGGACGGCCGCGACTGGATCATGGGAAGCGACTACACCATCGCCGACATCGCCACTTTTCCGTGGGTGCGCAACCTGGTCGTCTTCTACGAGGCCGGCGAACTGGTGGGCATCGACGACTTCGCGCAGGTCAAGCGGGTGCTGGCGGCATTCGTGGCGCGCCCAGCGGTGGTTAAAGGCCTGGCGATACCGCCGCGCGCCTGACGGAGAGCGGAACCGAGCGGCTCAGCGCCCGGGCTTGACCCAGGTGAAGACCCGCACTGGCGGCACGTTCATGAATTCCCAGCAGGTCTCGGGCTGGCCGAGGTAGGGCGACATGAAATCGGCGACATGCGCGCGCACCTGGTAGGCGACAAAACGCCCGCCCGGCCGCAGCACCCGGGCGACGGTGGCCGCCACCCGGTCGGAGACTTCAGGCGCCATGGTTGAAAACGGAATGCCGGAGACGATGGCATCGGGCGCCGGCAGCCAGCGGGCCGCCAGGAATTCGGCCAGGCGCTCGGCGCTGCCCAGCTCAAGGTTAAAGCGCGGGTCATGCATGGCGGCGTCCAGGCGCTGGTGGAATTCGCTGTCGAGTTCGATGGCCAGCAACTGGGCCGTGGGAGACATCGCCTGCAAAAAGGCGGCGGTCGTTCCGCCGGTGCCCGGCCCCAGCTCGACCACCATGCGCGCCTCGCCAAGCCGGGCAAGCTGCACCAGGCGCTGCTCAAGCTGGTGGGAACTCGGAACGATGGAGCCGACACGGGCCGGATTGCGTACAAAGCCGCGAAGGAACTGGTAGTTGTCGCGCAACTGGCGAAAGTTGAGAGGGCCTGCAGGCAGGGTTGGATGGCTCATCGGCCTTTCAACATGTGGCTGGTTCATTGTGCAGGCCTATGTCTCTTCGAAGTTGTAGTTATCAAGCGGGTGCTGCTGGACAGCACAGAACCAGGAAACGCCCCAGTTCAGTGCAGCCGCACCGCCGTTTCTTGATTGTCCGTGGGGCTTTTCCCGGCCCTTGTCAGACGGGGTCTTGTCGGCATGCGCACTTTCACGCCATGCCGCCAGGCGAAAGCGCCGAGATTCGGCCCGGCAAACCAGCCGGCAGGGCCGCAAGCCAACGGATTGAAGCCCATGATGCTATTTTTTTAATAGCTGCTGGTGCTTGTCAGGCAAGCGCAACAGCCCTCTTTAATATATTTTTCAATTGATGGCCAAGCTTGTTAAGCTGTTGGGTTTGTCCTGCAACCCACCTCCTTTATTTTCTCTTTTCCATGAAGCTCAAAGCCTCCTGTTTCATCCGCGTCACCGCCTTTTCAGACTGCCCCATGATTGCGATGCTGCGCCCGCGCAGCGGCGTGACGCAGTGGATGATCAGCGAGCGTTATGACCTGGAGCCGTGGGTGCCGGTGGAAGAATTCATCGACAGCTACGGCAACCTGTGCCAGCGCATGATCGTGCCGCGCGGCCACATGCGCATCGGCGTCGAGGTGGCGATGGAGGTCGAGGACCACATCACGGTCGCGCCGCATGCGCCGCAGACCCCGATCAGCGAGCTGCCTTCCAATGTGCTGCATTACCTCTTGCAAAGCCGCTACTGCCCGTCGGACAAGATGCTGCATAAGGCGCTGTCGGTGGTCGGCAGGACGCCCCGGGGCTATGCCCAGGTCGAAAAGATCCGCTCCTGGATTCACCACAACCTGGCCTACCGCTACGGCGTCAGCTCGGCCAGCACCGATGCGCTGGACACGCTGGAGCACGGCGCGGGCGTGTGCCGCGACTTTGCGCATGTCGGCATCGCGCTGTGCCGCAGCCTGCAGATTCCGGCGCGCATGGTGGTGGGCTACATGCACGGGCTCAAGCCGATGGACCTGCATGCCTGGTTCGAGGCCTTCCTGGGCGGACGCTGGTACACCTTCGACGCCACGCAGGACGCGCCGCGCGGCGCCCGCATCGTTCTGGCCTACGGCCATGACGCGACCGACGTGGCCTTTATTTCAGACTACGGCCCGCGCCCGCTGCAACTCAACGAGATGCGGGTCGAGGTGACGGCGCCCGATGAAGCGCAGCCTGAAGCGGTGCCGGCGGTCAAAACCAGCAAATAAACAAGCCGGCTTCTGGCACTTCGAAAAAAAGCCCGTGGCGCAGTTTTGCGCCACGGGCTTTTTCGCAGGCGCGACGCGCTCAGTCGGCGATGGTCACCACGTTGTTGGCGAAGGTGATCTGGTCAGCGGCGGCGGGCGTCGTCTTGATCGGCGGCACATTGCTGGCGGCAATCGGATTGGCCACGGCGCCCGTCAGGCCGCGCGGCACGGTGCGCACTACCTGGCTGGCCGGCAGGGCGGCGCCGGTCTTCAGGTTGGCAT
This sequence comes from Polaromonas naphthalenivorans CJ2, assembly GCF_000015505.1. Classification (GTDB taxonomy): domain Bacteria; phylum Pseudomonadota; class Gammaproteobacteria; order Burkholderiales; family Burkholderiaceae_C; genus Polaromonas; species Polaromonas naphthalenivorans. The sequence goes on from NC_008781.1 coordinate 4,252,653, forward strand.
ACATCATGTCCATCGCCTGGATGAAGTAGCGGTGCAGCGGCACCATGCGTTCCGGATAGCCCGGGAAGGCGAGGAAGGCGTCGAAATGCTGGGCATTGGTCACCTCGATGTACGACAGCCGGCTAGCCGTGCCTTCGACGATCTTGTTCATGCCGTAGTAAGGCCGGCCGGTGAAGGCCACCGGCAGCAGCGTGTCGGCCCGGCCCTGCACGATCAGCGCCGGCTTGCCGCGCAGGTTGGCGCTGCGCACCACTTCGCTCATGCCCTGCCTGACGCGCACGGCGTTGGCGCTGCTTCCGGTAGCCAGCTCGCGCATGCACAGCGCGCCGGCGATGTTGTAGTCCTGCACACCGCCGGCCGACAGCGAGGCGGCATCGAGCAAGGGTCCGCCCGCGCTGAGGTTGTTGACGATGTTGATGCCGATGGTCGGCGGCACGCCGTTGGACGCGCCGAACGAGGTCGCCAGCGCGCTGGCGGAAGCCGGAACCGGGGCGTTCGGCGTCGCCGATGCGGCGGCGCCGGTGGCCGCGAAGCTGAAGCCGCACAGGTTGTCCTTGACGCTGAAGCGGCCATAGGTGTTGGCATACGTCAGCCCGACCGACAGCGTTGCAAACGAGTAGTGCGAGGCCTGCAGCACATTGCTTTCCGGCTGCCAGCCCGCCGCGACCAGCGCGGCCAGCGCGCTGGCGGCCTGTTCGGCGGTCGTGGTGCCGGTGACCAGGCCGTTGGCCTTGAGGGCGCTGCAGCGGTTGGTGGCAGTCGCCGCGTTGACCGTGTTGAAGGCGTTCGTGGCGGGAGACACCAGCGCCGCGCAAGGCTGCAGCAAATTGGCCAGCGTGAAATAGTCATATAGCGGCTTGCCGGTGCCGACCAGCACGCTGGCGCCGCGCTTGACGCTCAGGCGGGCGTCGGGCGCCAGTTGCACTTCGGGCTCGGCCACCGCCACGCCGCTGATCAGGCCCTGCGTGTCCTGCTCTGCCGCCGCCAGCGCCGCGCCGGCGCCGTTGGACACGCTGGAGGCGATCACGATGGTGTTCGACGGCGTGAGCTTTTTCAGGTGCGTCGCGCCGTCCCGGGCCAGGTCGCCGTATTTTTCATTCAGCACGAAATAGGCGAACTCGACCGATTGCAGCGTCCATTTGCCCCAGTCCTTTTCAGGATTCTGCTGCGAATGCGCATGCTTGACGGCAAAGCGGTTCGGCGTGGCCGCGTTGAAGGCGGCCCGCTCGGAGGCGCTCAGTTCGGCGGTGAAGATCGAGTTTTTTCCGGCGGCAGCGGCGTCGGTGCGAACGCCGTTTTGCACGTTGACGGTGTTGTTCTGCAGGTCGTGGATGCCGGTGCCCGTGCCCTTGTCGGTGTAGGCCACGGCGCAGCCGTTTTTCAGGCCCCACTCGCCGGCCGAGCCGATGGCGCCGTACACGCCGCGCGAGCCGCTGGAGGTGCCGGTCACGATGCAGGCATTGGCCGGGTTGAAGCTGGCCGGCACCTGCACCATCATGGTGATGTTCTGCCTGCCCGTGCCGTCGTCGGAGTAGGCGATGTATTCGGTCCCGGCGATCTTGCCTTCGCCGGTGGTGATGACGCCCTTGGCATCGACGTTCGGGCCATACAGCGTGCCGTAGCCGCCGTTCGTGCTGATGTCGAGGATGGCGCGGTAGTTGTTGAAAATCGCCAGCCGGCGCAGTTCGGCGGGGGTCGGCTTCAGCGGGTCGGCCACGGCCGGCGCGGTCCCGCCCAGGCCGGTCTTGCCGAGGCCGGCGGTGAGCAGGTCGTCGCTGGCGCCGTCGTAGCTGGCGATGGCGACGGCGCCCAGGTAGGCCGGCTTGGTGTTTTTGCTTTCGAAAGGATCACTGTTCCCGCCGCAGGCGCCGAGCGCCAGTACGGCAGCGGCCAGCGAGGTGAGCGTCAAGGTGTTTTTGCCTGCAATGATGATGGTCATGTCGTCCTTTTGATGTTGATTTATTCGTTGATTCATTCATCGAGTCCTCACACACACCGGCTCAAAGCAATCTCGTCCTTCCCAAGCAAGGCTGTCACTCCAGCGTGCGAACCGTCGGCAGGTCCAGGCGCAAGGGCCTGGCCTGACGGGCCAGCCTGATGATGGTCGGTAACACCTTTGGTTTCAACTCCGTGCAACTACTTACCGGGGCAAGCGAGCTTGACAGCGCCGTAAAAATAGCGCCGCGGCGCCTTCGCCGATTGACAGCCGGGTTTTTGCCCCCGACGATTAAAAACCCCGCAACCACTTCCACCACTTCCACCACTTCCAGGCTAGACACCATGCCCAACTCCGACGCCCCCCAGCCCTTTGCCCCCGTCGTGGTCCTGACCGGCGCCTCCAGCGGCATCGGCCACGCCACCGCACTGGCCTTTGCCCGCGCGGGCGCGCGCCTGGTGCTGGCGGCACGCGGTGCCCAGGCGCTGGACCGGGTGGCCGCCGAATGCGAGCTGCTGGACGCCCGGGCGCTGGCCGTGCCGACCGACGTGACCGATGCCGACGCCATGCGCGCGCTGGCCGACGCCGCCATCGAGCGCTTTGGCCACATCGATGTCTGGATCAACAACGCCGGCACCGGCGCGGTCGGCGCCTTCGACGCCACGCCCATCGAGGCGCACCAGCGGGTCATCGAGTCCAACCTGATCGGCCACCTCAACGGCGCGCATGCGGTGCTGCCGCATTTTCGAAAGCAGGGGCGCGGCACGCTGATCAACATGATCTCTTCCGGCGGCTGGGTCGCCACGCCTTACGCGGCGGCCTACACCGCCAGCCAGTTCGGGCTGCGCGGCTTTTCCGAAGCGCTGCGCGCCGAGCTGGGCAGCCTGCCGGGCGTGCATGTCTGCGAGGTGTACCCGGCGTTTGTCGATACGCCGGGCCTGCTGCACGGCGCCAACTACACCGGCAAGCGGCTGCGCCCGGCGCCGCCCGTGCTCGACCCGCGCCAGGTCGCGGACAGCCTGGTGGCCTTGGCCAAAGCGCCGCGCGACGTGACCTCGATAGGCAGCGCGGCGCTGCCCGGACGGCTGGCGCATGCCGTGGCGCCCGGGCTGACCGGCCGCGTCAGCGCCTGGTTCACCAACCGCGCCCTCAACCGCGCCGACCCGGCGCCGATCACCAACGGCAACCTGTTCGAGCCGTCCCGCGTCCACACGATTGACGGCGGCCACCGCACGCTGGCGACGCGCGCCGCGCCGCTGGCGGCAGTGGCGCTGGCCGGCGCGCTCGGGCTGGGGCTGCTGTGGGCGCTGCGCTCGCGCAGGCCGCATCAGCAAGGCCCCGCCCGTTCACGGCGGGCGGCAGGCTGGCAAGGCTGAGAATGCTCTGTTTTTAATAGCTGCCTGCGCACGCTGGACGTGCGCAGACTGGCTATTTGGTTCATAAACCGCAATGTTTCAGGCCAGTTGCGCCGGCGATGACCCGGCCGCCCGGCCGCTGTTTGCGCAAATAGAGGAACAGCTGGCGGCGCTATCCTGAAGCGGCGTTAAACCACCCCGCCATTGGCGCGCAGCGTCTGGCCGTTGACCCAGCCGGCGTCTTCGCTGACCAAAAAAGCGACCGCAGCGGCGATGTCCCCAGGCGTGCCCAGGCGTTCCAGCGGCGCCATTTTCGACAGGCGCTCAACCGTTTCGGGGGTCTTGCCGTTCAGGAACAGGTCCGTGGCGGTCGGGCCGGGCGCGACCGCATTGATGCGGATGTTCTTGCCGCGCAGCTCCTTGGCCATGATGTGGGTGAAGGTTTCGACCGCGCTCTTGGTGGCGGCGTACACCGCGTAGCCTGGCAGTGCCAGGCCGATCACGCTGCTGGAAAAGTTGACGATGCGCCCGCCGTGCTGCAGGCGCGCGGCGGCTTCGCGCAGGGTGTTGAAGGTGCCCCTGACGTTGACGGCGAACAGGCGCTCGAACGTCGCGTCGTCGGTGTCGGCCAGATGCGGCAGCGCTGGCGGCATGATGCCGGCGTTGTTGACCAGCACATCGACGCGGCCGAAGGCCTCGATGGCCTGGTCGAACAGGGCGCGCACGGCGGCGGCGTCCGACACGTCGGCCTGCACCGCCAGCGCCTGGCCGCCGGCCGATTCGATGGCCTGCACGACGGCGCGGGCTTCGGCGGCCTTGCCGGCGTAGTTGACGACCACCGCATAACCGCCGCGCGCCAGGCGCCGGGCAATGGCCGCGCCGATGCCGCGCGAGGCGCCGGTGACGATGGCGACCTGGGCCACCGCAATGGATGGGTCGCTGGCGGGGTGGCGGGTGCTGGAAGCGGTCATGTAAAAACTCCTTGGTTGAACGGATGGCGGTTGGCGGGCTGGCATCGCCTTGATGGGCCGGTGGCTTGATTGTTCTATTCAATTCAAGTGCGATAAAGTCCCTGAAGTTGCGATCACTGTTCAACCCATCCAAACAATCCAACGACCTAAAGCGAGGCTTGCATGGACCGTTTTCATGCCATGCGGCTGTTCACCCGCATCGTCGAGCTGGGCAGCTTCACCAAGGCGGCCGACGACCTGCAGCTGCCGCGCGCCACCGTGACGCATGCCGTGCAGCAACTCGAAAAACGCCTGGGCACCCGGCTGCTGCACCGCACGACGCGGCAGGTCAGCGCCAGCCAGGACGGCCAGGCCTATTACGAGCGCTGCCGGCGCCTTCTGGCCGACCTCGAAGAAGCCGAAACGGCCTTTGCCAACAGCGCCGCCCAGCCCAAAGGCAAGCTGCGCGTTGACCTGCAGGGCACGCTGGCCAAGCACTTCGTGCTGCCGGTGATCGCCGATTTTTTTGCGCGCTACCCCGGCATCGAGCTGGAAATCGGCATGGGCGACCGCTTCGTGGACCTGGTGCGCGAAGGCGTGGACTGCGTGCTGCGGGCTGGCGAACTCAGCGACTCCAGCATGGTGGCGCGACGCGTGGCCCGGCTGCGGCAGGTCACCTGCGCCAGCCGCGACTACCTGGCCAGGCACGGCACGCCGGACACCGTCGAGGCCTTGCGCGGCCACCAGGCGGTGAATTTTTTATCGCCCCAGGACGGCAGGCCACTGCCTTTTGAATTCCTCATCAATGGCGCGGTGCGCAGCCTGCAGCTGCAGGGCCAGGTGGCGGTGAGCGATGCCGATGCCTACGTGGCCTGCTGCGCGGCGCATCTGGGCCTGATCCAGTTGCCGCGCTACCACGTTGCAGCACGGCTGGACAGCGGCTGCTTTGTCGAAGTGCTGGCGCCGTGGCGCCCTGCGCCCATGCCGGTGTCGGTGCTGTACCCGCAGCACCGCCAACTGTCGCCACGGGTGCGTGTCTTTGTCGATTGGCTGGTTGAGGTGATGGGGCAAGCCGGCTGAAAGCTGGCGCCGTCAGGCCGCAGCCCCTTGTTCAACCCTGTCCAGCAGCCATTGCGCGCCGGGACGGCGCGCCGCAGGGTTACATTTTCAGACCGCCCGACGCTGCAAAGGCCGTCCGGCTTTGGTATGGTTTGAGCGGGTGATGCATACCAGACCGGCGCTCTTGCCCCGGCATGGCGCATGCCCAGCGCATCACCCTTTTTCAAAAGGAGATTGCCATGCAAGTCCAGCCCTACCTGTTTTTCGACGGCCGCTGCGAGGAGGCCCTTGATTTTTACCGTGCCGCGCTCGGCGCCGAAGTCACCATGCTGATGCGCTTCAGGGAAAGCCCCGAGCCGCAGCCGCCGGGCATGTGCGCGCCGGGTTCCGAAGACAAGGTAATGCACGCCAGCTTTCGCATCGGCGAGACCGAACTGATGGCCTCCGACGGACGCGCCATGGGGCAGCCGGAATTCAAGGGCTTTTCGCTGTCGGTGTCACCGGCAAGCGATGACGAAGCCCGCAAGCTGTTCAGCGCCCTGGGCGACGGCGGGCAGGTGCAGATGCCGCTGGACAAGACGTTTTTTGCCTCATCGTTCGGCATGGTGGCCGACCGCTTCGGTGTGTCGTGGATGGTGATCGTGCCGCTGGCGCCGGCCTGAACGCGGCGCTCAGCGGCTAAAGCCACCCGCCAGCGGCGGCAACCAGCCGCCGGCGGGAATCCTGCGTTGCGCAGGAAAAAGCTTATTTGGCTGGAACGACAACGACGGTGTCGCCGCCGGTTTTGCCGGTATCGCCCTTGGTGCCTTCGGCGCCGGTGGCGCCGGTTGCACCCGTTGCGCCGGTGTAGCCCGTCGAACCCGTCGAGCCGGTGGAGCCGGTCGCGCCGTCATTGCCGGTTGCGCCGGTGGCGCCAGTCGCACCCGTTGCGCCTGGAACGGCAACCGTCGAGCCGGTTGAGCCGGTGGCGCCAGTGTCGCCGGTGGCGCCTGCCGGGCCAGCGGGACCGGGAACAATCACGACCGGCGCGGCGGCAGGCGGGGTCACGGTGGTTTTTTCGCAAGCCGTCAGGCCGAGCATTGCAACCAGTGCGGCGAGCAGTAAAGAATATTTCATGGGAAGCCTTTGAGGTGAAGAGAAAGCCGCACCAAGTTATATGTGTGCGTTGACAGTTTTTTCTTGCCGCGACCTTTAACAGTCACTGACAAGCTGTAACCCTAATTTACTGAAAAAGTTGCATCGCAAATGTAGGACGTTTCCACGACTGTTCGTCGCCTTTGGGCGGGTACTGCGCATGCAGGCGCGCCGTGCAGGCATCGGCTGACGGCCTGAAGCGCCGCGCTTGAAAGCGCTTGAAACACAACACGGCAGCCTCACCTGTGTGTTTTTGAAAGCACGCTTCACGATGATTCAATCGCCCGCCTCTGCCGCGCCCCATGCCGACTCACCCGTCCTCCAGGTCAAGCCGCTCGGCTTTCCGTGGGAAACCCTCGACCCCTTCCTGTTTTGCGTGTACCACGACGACGCCTACCCGGCGGCCAATGCGCAGATGGGTCCGGCCGCTTCGCTGGCGGGACGCGACATCGGCCAGGACTTCAGCCGCAAGGACGGCTGGAGCATGTACCACGGCAGCGCGGTGCCGGGCTTTCCGGCGCATCCGCACCGGGGCTTTGAAACCGTGACCATCGTCCGCAAGGGACTGATCGACCACGCCGATTCGCTGGGCGCCATGGCGCGCTTCGGGCAAGGCGATGTGCAGTGGCTCACGGCCGGCCAGGGCGTCGTGCATTCGGAGATGTTTCCGCTGCTCGATGAAAAAGGCCCGAATCCGCTGGAGCTGTTCCAGATCTGGCTGAACCTGCCGGCTCGCAGCAAGATGGCAGCGCCCAACTTCACCATGTTCTGGTCGCAGGCGATTCCACGCCTGACTGCGCTTGATGCCGACGGCCGCGCGACCGAGGTGGCGGTCATTGCCGGCCGGCTCGACGCGCCGCACGCTGGCGTGACCGAACCGCTGCCGCCGCCGCCCGACTCTTGGGCCGCTCGGCCTGACGCCGACGTGGCCATCTGGACGATTTGCATGGCGCCCGGCGCCCGCTGGACGCTGCCTGCCGCCAGCGGCAAGGACACCCGGCGCCAGCTGTATTTCTTCAAGGGCGCGTCGGTCGCGGTGGCGGGCCAGGCGGTCAGCCGGGCCAGCGCCATCGAGCTGCGCGCCAATGCCGCCGTGGAACTGGTCAACGGCCTTGACGAGGCTGAATTCCTGCTGCTCCAGGGCCGGCCGATTGGCGAGCCGGTGGCGCAGTACGGCCCGTTCGTCATGAACACCCAGGCCGAAATCAGGCAGACGCTGGCCGACTACCAGCGCACCCAATTCGGCGGCTGGCCGTGGCAAGGCAGCGCGCCGGTGCATGGACGCGAGCCGGCGCGGTTTGCGCGGCACCCCGGCGGCGCCGAGGAACGGCCCGCCGAAAGCGCCGCGGCCAGCGACTCGGCAACGGCCTGACGGCGGGCCATAGCCTCCAGCCGCACCGGGCGTTGCGGGGCGCAACCCGGACTTGTGTCTTGTCCTACTTTTTCAGGCGTTATTGGATGGCAGTTTTTTAACCGCCGCAGTGTTTTCATGAATCAGGGAGATTTCCTGATGTGCGGAAAAATAATTCGCACATGAACACACAGGTCACCCATGGAAACATTCATTACTTACGTGGTTGAAGACAATCCGACCGTCCTGTCCAATCTGGTAGAAGCGCTGAGCGAGATAGCCCATGTGAAAGTCACCGCGCATTCGGCCACGCAGTCCGAAGCAAGCCAGTGGCTGGAACGGCATCACGCCCACTGGCATTTGGCCATCGTCGATCTGTTTTTAAAGCAGGGCACGGGGCTGGGCGTGCTGGCGGCTTGCCGTAATCGCCAGCCGCACCAGAAAATGGTCCTCCTGACCAACTACGCCACGCCGGAAATCCGGCTGCGGTCGGTGGCGCTGGGGGCTGACGCCGTCTTTGACAAATCGACCGAACTCGACGACCTGCTGCTCTACTGCATCAAGCAGACCCACAAGCTCACGCAGGACCATGGCCAGGAGACGCAGCGCAACGTCCTTTCACACCCGCGCCAGTCGAACTAGCAAAGGGCGCGGTGGTTGCCCAAAGGCATCCAGCCTGTTTTTGCTATTAAATATATAGCTATTTGTGCAATACCATCACGCGCAAATGGCCTATTTGATGCTTGATTTATCAAAAACCAGGCCGCTTCCCGGCCAGCCCGATCCCCCGCGCAGCCATTGCCCCATTAACCCTGCCACGGGTTCGGGAAGTGGCTGCGCTCGCGGGTTGCGGCCTATACTTTGCGAATGAACGAAACAGTACATTCGCCACGGGTCGGCGCCGCTTCACCGGCGGAAAAATCCCGGGCGCCAGCGCGCAAAAGCCTGCGCAAGACGCAGGCCCCGGGGCCTGCGCCGTCCCGCACCAACGACCCGGCCCGCACCATGGCCGGCATCCTGGAGGTGGCGACGGCCGAGTTTTCCGAAAAGGGTCTGAGCGGCGCACGCATCGACGAAATCGCGGCGGCCACCCAGACCAGCAAGCGCATGATCTACTACTATTTCGGCAGCAAGGAAGGCCTGTACCTGGCCGTGCTGGAAGAGTCGTACCGGCGCATGCGCAGCATCGAGGCCGGGCTCAAGCTGGACGACCTGCCGCCCGAGGACGCGTTGCGCCGCCTGGTGGGTTTCACCTTCGACCACCACCACGGCAACCAGGGCTACATCCGGCTGGTGATGGCCGAAAACATGGAGCGCGGCAGCTACCTGGCGCAGAGCAAGATCATCCAGGAACTCAATGTGCCGGCCATCGGCGCCATCGACAAGCTGTATGCGCGCGGCGTGGCGCAAGGCGTGTTCCGCGCCGGCCTGGACCCGACCGACATTCACGCCTCGATCTCGGCGCTGACGTTTTTCAATGTCTCCAACCAGCACACCTTCGGGCTGATCTTCAAGGGCGACACCCACTCGCCCGAAGCGCTGGCGGCACGGCGCGGCAGCATCATCGAGATGATCGTGCGCTTCATGCGCGCGCCCTGATGCGGGTCTTGCCGCGCCGCGCCGTTGATCCGTCAACCCACCGATTCCATTTTCACTACCCGAAAGAGACCCGATGAACATCCTCATGCTGCACGGCATCAACCTCAACATGTTCGGCAAGCGCGACCCCAAGCAGTACGGCACCATCACGCTCGACGAGATCAATGCCCGCGTGGGCGCCCTGGGCCAGGAACTGGGCGCCACGGTCGAGGCCTTCCAGACCAACAGCGAAGGCGCGATGTGCGAGCGCATTCACCAGGCCTATGCCGACGGCGTGGACGCGGTCATGATCAACGCCGGCGCCTGGACGCACTACAGCTACGGCATCCGCGACGCGCTGGCCATCCTGACCTGCCCGATTGTCGAGTTGCACATGTCCAACATCCATGCGCGCGAAGCGTTCCGCCATGTCTCGGTGTTCGGCGAAATCGTCCGGGGCCAGATCTGCGGCTTTGGCGCGGACAGCTATTTGCTGGGCCTGCGCGCCGCAGTGTCCGCCGCCCAAGCGGGCCGGGTCTAAATACCGCCGCGCCAACCCGCTGGGCTAGCCAGCCCGGCGCCACCGGCCCGAATCCGGGCACACACCGGCCGGTGCGCCGTTCAGCCAGACTTGTTCCTCATCCAGTCGCTGCGCGGTCGAAGGGTCGATGTCGAAGGCGACCTGGAGTGCATGCCCGAGATGAGCCTCCTCGATGGGAAGCTCCCATGTCAGGAATACCTGGGTGCAATCCTTGTCGTCGGGGAAGTCCGCCACATCAAAGCCGCTGCTGCGGCGCGCAATGACGCCGTGCGGCTGGCCCGTGTCGAACACCACAGCCGTTCCCCTGGCCAGCGAGATTCGGTGGCCTGTCGAGGGGAAATGCAGGTCCAGGCCCCTGTCCTCGCTCAGGAAGAGATTGCAAAAAGCCATGCCGCCATAGCGTGCGCCGTCATGGTGGTACCTGGCGCCGCGGCAGGCCATCAGGGCGACGTCACAGGAGGCCAGCGCTTCGGGCAGACCGAGCGTGCGCGTCCAGTCGGACACCGCCTGCACGCAATGCCTGTAGTCCGGCCAGCGCGCCCGCGCTCGCGCCAAAGGCAATGCCTCGACATCTCCGGGCTCCAGGCCCAGACGCAACGATGCCTCCCTTGTCCAATCGGCTATCAGCCTTGCCGGGGGCGCAGGCACGTCGAGCGTGCCCGAGAGCACGACATCACTCACGCTTCGGCTGCGGATCGCATCGCCACTCCAGAAATACGAAGCCAGGAGGTCGCGCACAGGGTGGGGTTGAGAAGGGTGGCGCATCGGGGCCAGTGTATGCAAACACGGCCTTACCGGCGCAGCAGCCGCAGGCCGTTGGCCACCACCAGCAGGCTGGCGCCCATGTCGGCGAACACCGCCATCCACATGGTCGCGCTGCCGAACACGGCCAGCACGAAAAACACCGCCTTGATGCCAAGAGCCAGCGCGATGTTCTGCCACAGCACGGCATGCGTGCGCCGCGACATGTCCAACATCCATGCCAAAGAGGCCTTCCGCCATGTCTCGGTGTTCGCCGAAATCGTCCGGGGCCAGATCTGCGGCTTTGGCGTGGACAGCTATTTGCTGGGCCTGCGCGCGGCGGTGTCCGCCGTCGAAGCGGCCAGGGCCTGAAGACAGCGCCGCCAGCGCGCGGCCCTTGATAACGGTCAAGGCCGCGCGCTCAAACAAGCCCAAAATGTCGTGGAATTTCCCCTGTTGACGATTGAGGAGGCGACTCATGGACGACGAAATCAGACGGAAAATCCTGGCGCTGCTGGACCAGCATCGAATCATGACGGTGGCGACGCTGCGGCCCGATGGCTGGCCACAGGCAACGACGGTCGGCTACGTGAACGAAGGCTTGAGCCTGTATTTTCTGTGCGGGCTGGACAGTCAGAAGGCCAAAAACCTGGCGCTGGATGATCGGCTTTCACTGACCATCGATCACGACACGGCGGACTTGATGGCAATCACCGGCCTGTCGATGGCGGCACGCGCGCAGGCGGTCGATGACCGGGCCGAAGCGGAAAAAGTCTTGCGCATGCTGCCGCTGAAATACCCCGAGGCACCGCCTCTGCCGATGAAGATGCCGAGCCCGGACGAGGTCCGCATCTTCCGCGTCACGCCCACGGTCATTTCCGTGCTGGATTACTCCAAAGGCTTCGGGCATACGGATCTCGTCATTTGCTGATGGCGTCGCGCAGGTCTTCATCAAGCGGTGGTTCCAGTCGCTCGATACGGCCCGTCACCGCTAGCGGCGCAGCAGCCGCAGGCCGTTGGCCACCACCAGCAGGCTGGCGCCCATGTCGGCGAACACAGCCATCCACATGGTCGCGCTGCCGAACACGGCCAGCACGAAAAACACCGCCTTGATGCCCAGGGCCAGCGCGATGTTTTGCCACAGCACGGCATGCGTGCGCCGCGACAGGCGCACCGTCTCGGCGATGCGCCGCAGGTTGTCGTTCATGATGACCACGTCGGCCGCCTCGATGGCAATGTCGGTGCCCGCGCCGCCCATGGCAAAACCGATGTCGGCCTGCGCCAGCGCGGGCGCGTCGTTGATGCCGTCGCCGATCATGCCGGTCGCGCCGTACTGGCCTTGCAGCTGCCGGATGGCGGCCAGTTTTTCCTCGGGCAGCAGGTTGCCGCGCACGTCAATGATGCCGGCCTGCGCCGCCACCGCGCTGGCCGTGGCGGCGTTGTCGCCGCTGAGCATGACGGGCGTCACGCCCAGCGCCTTCAGCTCGGCAATCGCCTGGCGCGAGCTTTCCTTGATGGTGTCGGCCACCGCGAAGATTCCCAGCACGCCCTGCGCGCTGGCCAGCAGCGTGACCGTGCGGCCCTGCTGCTCGTGCAGGGCCAGCGCCGCTTCCAGCGCGGGCGAGCATTGCTGGCGCTCCTCCATCAGCCGGTGGTTGCCCAGCGCGTACGGTTGTCCACCGATCCGGCCCTGGACGCCCCGCCCCGACAGCGCCTCAAGCATCTCGACCGCCTCAACTGCCCCTGCCGGCAGGGCGCCTTGCGGGTTGCCGGCCCGCAGCCCCTGCGCGATGGCGCTGGACACCGGATGGTCGGAGCGCGCCGCCAGCGTGGCCGCCAGGCGGCCGACTTCGGCCTGATCCGCGCCGCCCCATGCCTGCCAGGCCACCAGCACCGGCTTGCCTTGGGTGATGGTGCCGGTCTTGTCCAGCGCCACGGCCTTCAGCCGCCGGGCGTCTTCGAGGTAGGTGCCGCCCTTGATCAAGATGCCGCGCCGCGCCGCCGTGGTCAGGCCGCTGACGACCGTGACCGGCGTGGACACCACCAGCGCGCACGGGCAGGCAATCACCAGCAGCACCAGCGCCTTGTACAGCGCCTCCAGCCAGGTCCAGTCAAGCAGCAGCGGCGTCAGGACGGCCACGGCCAGCGCCAGCATGAACACCGCCGGCGTGTAGATGGCGGCGAAGCGGTCGATGAAGGTCTGCGTGGGCGCGCGCGCGCCCTGCGCCTGCTCGACGGCGTGGATGATGCGCGCCAGCGTGCTGTCGCTGGCGGCCGCCGTGACCCGCAGCTCCAGCGCGCCGGTCTGGCTGATGGTGCCGCCGAACACGCTGTCGCCCGCCGCCTTGTCCACCGGCAGGCTTTCCCCTGTGACCGACGCCTGATCAACCGCGCTGGCGCCGGCCATGACCAGGCCGTCCAGCGGAATGCGCCCGCCGGGCCGCACGCGCACCGTGGCGCCCAGCGGCACGTCATTGAGCGGCACGCTGGTCCACTGGCCGTCCGGCTGGCGAAGCTCGGCGGCTTCGGGCGCCAGTGCCATCAGGCCCTTGATGGCATTGCGCGCGCGGTCCACCGCCATGGCCTCGATCAGCTCGGCGATGGAATACAGCGCCATCACCATGGCCGCCTCGGGCCACTGGCCGATCAGGAAGGCGCCGGTGACGGCCACCGTCATCAGCGCATTGATGTTGAGCCGGCGCCTGAACAAGGCCGTGAGGCCTTTCTGGTACACCTCCAGCCCGGCCATGAAGATGGCGGCCAGCGCCACCGCCATGCCGGCCAGCGTCCAGGGCAGGCCGGCGGGGGCGAAAAAGCTGATCACCTCGGCCACCCCGGCCAGCCCCAGCGCGCCCGCCAGGCGCGGCAGGCCCGAGGGCAGGCCGCCGTGGCCGTGCGCGTGATCGTGCTCATGGTCGTGCGCACCATGGGTTTGGCCGGCTGGCCCGGCGTCGGTAAACGGCTGCATCTTGTAGCCCGCCTGGCCTATCGCGCTGACCGCCGCCTGAAGGGCTTCGGCCTGCGCATCAATCGTCAGCGTGCGCGCCACCAGCTGAAAGTTGAGCGAGCGGATGCCCGGCACGCCGGCCAGCACGCGCCGGATGTCGGCCTCTTCAACCGCGCAGTCCATCGCCGGGATGCGAAAGCGCGTGGCGCCGGCGGGAACAGGCGCGGCCGGAAGGTCGGCAATGGCGGACGTGTGAGAGGGTTGGTTGCAGCAGTCGGTCATGGTTTTTGTTTCCTGTGCAACCATTAAAAACCCTGAACCCACTTGAAGGTCAAGCCATGCCCGCCACAAGACCCCTGCGCCTGATCGGGAAAGCCGCCGCCCTGAGCGGCGTCAGCGCCGCCAACATCCGTTTCTACGAGGCCCAGGGCCTGCTGGCGGCCGGCCCGCGCTCGGCCAACGGCTACCGCAGCTACACCGACGGCGACATCCACCAGTTGCGCTTCATCCGCCTGTGCCGGGCGATGGACATGTCGCTCGATGAAGTCCGCACCCTGCTGAACCTGGACCTGGCCCAGAAAGCCGACTGCGCGGCGGCGAACGCCGCGCTCGAATCCCACATCGCGCATGTCGGCGAGCGCTTGGCCGAACTGCAGGCCCTGCAGCAAGACCTGGTGCAGCTGCGCGACTGCTGCGACGGCAGCGGGCCGCAGTGCAAAATCATGCAGGCGCTGCACGACCGCGCCGCGCACCTGCCGCGCGAAGAGGCGAAGTCGCGCGCGCACCGGCATGTGTGACGCGAAGCGCTGGAATGGCTGAAGCAGCTCAATGCGCTGGCGCCGTGCCGGGCGTCGCAGCGCGCGCCGGCACGCCTTCCCGGTCATCGAGCCGGCCGCTCCAGTACGTGAGCGCCAGCGCACCCAGCACCACCAGCGCACCAATCCACGGCGTGTGCATCACGCCCAGGTGCGTCACCACCAGTCCGCCGGCCCAGGCCGCAAAGGCGATGCCGAGGTTGAAGGCGGCGATGTTCAGGCCCGAGGCCACATCGACCGCCTGCGGCGTGTGGCGCTCGGCCTGGCGCACCACGTACACCTGCAGGCCCGGCACGTTGCCGAAGGCCACGGCGCCCCACAGCAGCACGGTGGCAACCGCCAGGTAGGGATGCGGCGCGGTGAAGTTGAACACCAGCAGCACGGCGGCCAGCAGCGCGAAGATGATCTTCAGCGCGGCAATCGGCCCCTTGCGGTCGGCCAGCTTGCCACCCCAGATATTGCCGGCCGCCACCGACACGCCGTATACCAGCATGACCCAGCCGATGGCGCTGGCGCCAAAACCCGACTGCTGCAGGATGGGCGCCAGGAAGGTGAAGGGAATGAAGGAGCCGCCGTAGCCGACGGCCGTGGTCGCATACACCAGCAGCAGGCGCGGCTGGGCCAGCACCTTGAACTGCTGCGCCAGCGATGCCGGCGGCGTGTGTTTGATGCTGCGCGGAATGAACAGCAGGCTGGTGGCAAAGGCGATGGCGCCCAGCGCCGACACGGCCAGGAAGGTCTCGCGCCAGCCGAAATGCTGGCCGATGAAGGTGCCCAGCGGCACGCCGGTGACCAGCGCCACGGTCAGGCCGGTGAACATGATGGCAATCGCGCTGGCGGCCTTTTCCTTGGGCACCAGGCCGGTCGCGATGGTCGAGCCAATCGAGAAGAACACGCCGTGCGCCAGGCCCGTCAAAATGCGCGCGGCCACCAGCGAGTTGTAGCCCGGCGCCTGCCAGGCCAGCAGATTGCCCAGCGTGAACAGCGCCATCAGCGCCAGCAGCAGCGTCTTGCGCGGCAGCTTGCCGGTCAGCGCGGTCAGCACCGGCGCGCCGATGGCGACGCCCAGCGCGTACAGGCTGACCAGCAGGCCGGCCGATGGCAGGCTGACCTGCAGGTCGGCGGCCACGGTGGGCAGCAGGCCGACGATGACGAACTCGGTCGTTCCGATGGCAAAGGCGCTGATGGTCAGCGCCAGAAGGGCAATGGGCATGAAGGGGCTCCGGCGTCAAGAACAGGTGAAAAAATGGGGGGAAGCCCGGAGTTTGCGCGCCAGACCTTTGCAGAAAAAGCCCGTCCTGGTCAGAATACAGTTGACTCGCAAGCAACAATCTCCTTCTCATACACGCAACACAGGCAACATGCAGATCACCATTGAAGAACTCCTGGCCTTTCGCACCGTGGTGGACAGCGGCACCATCACCGCCGCCGCCGACCAGCTGGGGCAAACCGTTTCGGGCATCAGCCGGGCGCTGGGCCGGCTGGAGAAAAAGCTCGGCACCACGCTGCTGCGCCGCACTACGCGGCGGCTGGAGCTGACCGAAGAGGGGCAAATATTCCTGCTGCGCAGCCGCGCCATCCTGGGCGCGCTGGACGCGGCCGAGGACGAGCTGGCGGCGCGGCGGCAGGCGCCTGCCGGCCTGCTGCGGGTCAATGCCGCCACACCCTTCATGCTGCACGCCATCGTGCCGCTGGTGCCCGAGTTCAGCCGGCTGTTTCCCAGGATCAGCCTGGAGCTGAACACCGACGACCTCAACGTGGACCTGCTGGCGCAGCGCACCGACATCGCCATCCGCATCGGCGAGCTGCGCGACTCCACGCTGCATGCCCGGCCGCTGGGCGCCAGCCGGCTGCGCGTGTTGGCCAGCCCGGCCTACCTGGCGGCGCACGGCCGGCCCAAGTGCGTGGCCGATCTGGCAAGCCATCAGCGCATCGGCAACAGCCAGCTGTCGTCCCTCAACCAGTGGCCGCTGCGCGGGCCGCACGGCGACAGCTATGCCGCCGCGCCGACCCTGAGCGCCTCCAGCGGCGAAACCATGCGCCACCTGGCGCTGGCCGGCATGGGCGTGGTCTGCCTGGCCGACTTCATGACCGAAACCGACCGCCAGCGCGGCGACCTGGTCCAGCTGCTGGCACGCGAGACGGTCGAGAGCCGGCAGCCGGTCAACGCCGTGTACTACCGCAACACCGCGCTGTCGTCGCGCATCACGGCCTTCCTGGATTTCATCGCGGCGCGGATGCCGCCTTGAGTCATGCGCTGATTGCCACCGGCCAGGGCGTGGGCTACAGTGTTTTGATGCACTCAACACTTTCCCCATGGCGGCTGGTTCATCTGGCGCTGCTTGCGTCTGCCTTGGCCTTGAGCGCTGGCGCCAGCGCGCAACCGGCGCCGCCCAGCCTCCAGCCCGACAGCGGGCCGTGGAAAAGCGGCGCGGGTTTTGACTTTGACCTGGGCAAGAAAAAACTGAAGAAAACCCGCCAGTCGGTCAGCGGCATGGCCTGCAACCTCGATGCCCGGCAGCAGCGCGTTTGCCTGGTGGTTTTTGACGAAGGCGCGCAGGCCCGCTATGCATCCGTGGGCGACAAGGCATTGACCCCCGCTGCCGAACCCGTGGTGCTGCGCGCCACGGCCGACGAGCTGGATGCCGAGGGCGCGGCCACGGACGGGCGGTATTTCTACGTCACCGGTTCGCACTCGGCCAAACGCAACGACTGCGCCAGCAACCCCGGCAGCCGCCATGTGCTGCGCTTCAGGCTGGACCCGGCCACCGGCCGCGCCAGCCGCGCGCAGGCGGACTTTGCCGACAGCGGCCGGCTGTGGCCGATCATGCAGGCGCAGCCCGAACTGGCACCCCACGTCGGCGAGCGCAAATGCCTGGGTTCCGAAGCCCCTCCCGAGGCGCCCAGGCTGGCCGGCCAGCAAGGCGTGAACATCGAGGGCCTGGCGGTGCAGGGCGGGCGGCTCTACTTTGGCTTTCGCGGCCCGGTGTCAAAGGGCGTGGCCCAGGTGCTGGCGGTCGATGCCGACGCGCTGTTCGACCCCCAGGCGGCCCGCGACCCCAAGGCGACGATCACCCGCCTGGCGCTCGGCCCCAACCGGGGCATTCGCGACATGGTGGCCGTCAAGACCGGGTTGCTGCTGCTGGCCGGGCCGGACGACAGCAGCGCCAGCCAGGGCGCGGGCTGGACGGTGGCGTGGTGGGACGGCAAAACCGCCGCAGGCAGCGTGGTGCAGCCCAGGGTTCTGGCAGCGCTGGACCTGAGCGGCGTGAAATTGCGCAAGTGCGACAAGGAACTCAAGCCCGAGGCCATGACGGTGCTGGAAGAAACGCCTGCGGCCTACAAGCTGCTGGTGCTGTCGGATGGCCTGTGCGACGGCGGGCCGCTGGCCTTCACGGTGGCGCGCTGAAATTGCTCCTGAAACAATAGCTGTCAATGCACACGGGTATTGCGCAAACAGCATTTTTTAATGCTTTTTTCGATAACTACGCATGGCATCCAATGGTTTGGCTCCTTCCCCCGCTGGGGGAAGGCGGGGATGGGGGCCAGCCAAGCCAGCCCAGTTTGTCAATCCATTGCCCGGCGCGGCACCCGGAAAATCCGGCCCGCATACATTTCAGCCCTGCGCCAAGTGCCGCAGAGCCCCCATCCCGGTCTTCCCCCAAAGGCGGGAAGGAGAAAACCGGGGGCCGCGCTTTCAGCCCCAGGCCAGCAATGCGGCGCTGACTGCCGCTTCATCGAGCACGGCAAACGTCATGTTGTGCCGCCCGGTCAGCGGGCCGCCGCCCGGAACCAGCTGGCCGTCCGCGTCATGGCCCAGCGCCTTGAACTTCCACACAGAACCAATCAGCTTGAGGTTGCCAACGCATTCGCCCTGGCTGGTCAGGACACGAACCACCTGGTCGTTCACGCGGTGCAAGGTCAGTGGGTTCATGGTGGTGGGTCCGGTCGGTTCGTCTTTTTAAAGGCCGGGGCAGAGTTTAGCGACCGGCGCAAGCCGGAATCCACAACCGGGATTCAGGAGAAGCGCAGAGCCAGTTAATCTCAGGACTCGGTGAACCCTTATCGCAAAGGTTGAATATGCTTGATCTACTCGTCAAAAACGCCAGCCTGCCCGATGGCCGGACCGGCATCTCAATGGCCGTGCAGGATGGCCTCATCACCGAGGTCGCGCCCGGCCTGGACGCCCCGGCGCACGAGGTCATCGACGCGCGGGGCTACTTGCTGAGCCCGCCCTTCGTCGATGCCCATTTCCACATGGACGCGACCCTGAGCTACGGCCTGCCGCGCGTCAACGAAAGCGGCACGCTGCTCGAAGGCATCGCGCTGTGGGGCGAACTCAAACCCCTGCTGACAGCCGACGCCATCATCGAGCGCGCCCTCGCCTACTGCGACTGGGCCGTCGCCAAGGGCCTGCTGGCGATTCGCAGCCATGTCGATACCAGCGACCCCAGCCTGCTGCCGGTCGAGGCGCTGCTGGAGGTCAAGCGCCGCGTGGCGCCCTACATCGACCTGCAGCTGGTCGCCTTTCCGCAAGACGGCGTGCTGCGCTCCAAAGGCGGCATGGAGAACCTGAAACGCGCACTGGACCTGGGCGTGGACGTGGTCGGCGGCATCCCGCACTTCGAGCGCACCCTGGCCGAAGGCGCGGCCAGCGTCAGGCTGCTGTGCGAAATCGCGGCCGAGCGCGGCAAGCTGGTGGACATGCATTGCGACGAGAGCGACGACCCGCTGTCGCGCCACATCGAGACGCTGGCCTTCGAGGCGCAACGCCTGGGATTGCAAGGCCGCGTCAACGGCTCGCACTGCACGTCGATGCATTCGATGGACAACTACTACGTCAGCAAGCTGCTGCCCTTGATTGCCGAAAGCGGCGTCAGCGTCATCGCCAACCCGCTGATCAACATCACGCTGCAGGGCCGGCACGACAGCTACCCGAAACGGCGTGGCATGACCCGCATTCCCGAGTTGCTGGCCGCCGGCGTGAATGTCGCCTTCGGCCACGACTGCGTGATGGACCCGTGGTACGGCATGGGCAGCGGCGACATGCTCGAAGTCGCGCACATGGGCCTGCATGTCGCGCAGATGACCAGCCAGCAAGGCATTCGCGCCTGCTTCGACGCGGTGACGGTGAATGCGGCGAAGGTGATGCACCTGAAGGGCTACGGCCTGGCGCCGGGCTGCGACGCGAGCTTCGTGCTGCTGCAGGCGCGCGATGCGGTGGAGGCGATTCGTTTAAGGGCTAATCGGTTGAAGGTTTGGAGGAAGGGGACGCTGGTGGCGGAGACGCCGGAGGTGGTGGCTCGGTTGCAGGTGGCAGGGCGGCCGGAAAAAATTAGCTTCTCGCATCCATAAAACCATCTGACAAGTTCCTTTTTTCCAGTGAGGTGCAACGCCGCACTGGCCATAACCAGACAGCTAGTGTCTCGTCATGAGGAAGTTGTCGGGTAAAGGCGTTTTAGCTTGATGCGGGCATCCTTGGTTGTGAATTGCCAGTTGACTTTGGCCTGAAGGTTGTCGCGGCGGGCCTGCCAGGCAGCGACTTCGCTGCGCACGGTCTCGATGCTGTCGATGCGCCGGCTCAGGCACTGATCCACCATAACGTTGATTTCGATCTCGGCCATGTTCAGCCAGCTGCCGTGCTTGGGCGTGTAGACGAACTCGAAGCGGTCCCACAGCGCCTTGGCCTGCTCGGGGGAAAACGCCTCGTACAGTGAGCCCGGGGTGTGGGTGTTGAGGTTGTCCATCACGAGTGTGATGCGCTCGGCGTCGGGGTAGCTGGCGGCAATGTCCTGCACGAACACCGCCCAGTCCGTTTTGGTCCGCCGCTCAGTGACCTTGGTTAGGCGCCGCCCGGCCAGCGGCTCGCTAGCCATGAACACGTTGCACACGCCGCAGCGTTCGTATTCGTAGTCATGGCGCTCGGGCCGCCCGGGCGCCGCTGCAATAGGCTCGCGGGTCTCGCGAATGAGCTGGCGAGGCGTCTCATCCATGCACACCACGGGGTGCTTCGCGTCCATAGGGCGGCTGTAGATGTCCAGCACCTTTTCCATGGCGGCCACGAAGGCGGCGCTCGCTGGCGGCGCGATCACCCAGCCGACTTTCCTCCAGGGTTTGAGTTCGTTTTTTTGAGAGCCCGCCGCACCGTCTCATGGGACACGGTGTCGATATATTCCAGTTCGACCAGCCGGTCAGCCAGCAGCCGTAGCGACCAGCGGGCCTGGCCTTCGGGCGGCGCCGAGCAACTCAGCGCCAGCAGCTGCGCCTCCAGGCGGCCATCGATCTTCAGGTCGTACTCGCACCTGGAGGGCTGGCGGTTCAGCGTGAGGTCCAGGCCTTCGAGGACAAACTTCTTCTTGATGCGGTCCACCTTGCGCTCACTCACGCACAGCATGGTTGCGATGTCACACGTGCGAGCGCGTTCGGTTCGCCCTCCTGATTGGTCACAGTTGAGCAGTATCAAGGCATTGATGACTTTGGACGCTGCGTGGGTGCCTTTGCCTGCAATGCCCTGCAGCTCGGCTCTTTCTGGCTCGGATAACGTGACTTTGTAATGTTCCATCCCCCATTGTCCACGTCACATAGCTCATGACGCGACACTAGACTCCACCAAAATCACTACTCTCATATTCATGAATAAACAGATACCGTCATCCTTGATAGCCATCGTGTCAGACCTTGTCTCCTCACACGAAACACATGCAAGCCTTGACAGTTTGTTTATGTATGCAGAGGCTTCAGGCGAGCCGCCTGAAGGCAGCAAGCACGTCAAGGCGCAAGAGTGGCTACGTCATACAAATAAAGTCCATCCCGAACCTTTGGCGGTCCTTGGGAAGATCATTTGCGGCTACATAGAAGACCCTGTAATGGCAGCTGACTTCAAGGTGTCCGAGTGGATCGCAGAGCATGAATCCGTCATCAAGAAGCGCGAGAACGTGCGCAAGATTGAAGTTGTTCTAGCCAGGAACGGTCTTCAATATCGGATTGGAGGCCTGCTTACGACTGGAGGCATGGCGCCAAGCAAAACCCTTGGGGAGCTTATCAAAGGCAGAGAGATGCCAGCTATCCACCGCGAGTTTGATCGAGCCATGGAAACGGTGACTGGTAAACCGCGCGAAGCTGTATCCGCCGCGTCAAACATTCTGGAGTCAATCTTCAAAATCTATATCGAGGACAACAACCTGCGCATGCCGGAAAAGCAAGACCTGCAACCTGTTTTCAAGGTGGTGCGGGCAGACTTAGGACTCGATCCTGGCAGCGTCGAGGATCAGGACTTGCAACGAATCATCAGTGGCTTGTTCTCGATTGTTGACGGCATTGGTGCGCTGCGTACGCATGCCGGGAGCGCACACAGCGAAGGACGCAAAGGCTACAAATTGGAACCCCGCCACGCACGTTTAGCCGTAAATGCCGCTCACACGGTCGCTACATTTGTAATGGAAACTTGGGACAAGAAAGAGTCGGCGAAATCAGGGCATGTCGGCCAGAGTTAATTTTCGAATTACGCAACAAGCCTACCTAGAGTTGCCTTCCCAGCCGCATCCGGTCGGTGAACTGGGCTTGGCGGCCGGAGACACAGCCAGCGGGTAAAGTGAATCAACTCAACCACGGGCATCCCATGAACCCCATCAACCTCCACCAGATCGCCGTCGAAGCCATGCGCGCCCGGGGCCTGCTGCCCGCCTTTGCGCCGCAGGCCTTGCAAGAGGCC
The DNA here is from genome assembly GCF_000015505.1 of Polaromonas naphthalenivorans CJ2. Taxonomy (GTDB): domain Bacteria; phylum Pseudomonadota; class Gammaproteobacteria; order Burkholderiales; family Burkholderiaceae_C; genus Polaromonas; species Polaromonas naphthalenivorans. The sequence goes on from NC_008781.1 coordinate 4,274,771, forward strand.
GAGGACGCGCGCCAGACCAGCCCTGAGCGCGACGGCGCCATCCGCGACCTGCGCCACCTGACCTGGTTTTCCATCGACAACGACGACACGCGCGACCTGGACCAGTTGAGCGTGGCCGAGCCGCTGTCCGCCGGCAGCACGCGCCTGCGGGTGGCGGTGGCCGACGTCGACACCCTGGTGCGGCCCGGTGGCGCGGTGGATGGCCATGCGGGCGCCAACACCACCTCGGTGTACACGGCGGCCGGAGTGTTCCCGATGCTGCCCGAAGTGCTGTCCACCGACCTCACCTCGCTGCACGAGGGCCAGGAGCGGCTGGCGGTGGTGGTCGACATGCAGGTCGCGGCCGACGGCACGGTGCCGGCCTCAAGCGTCTATCGCGCATGGGTGCTCAACCGCGCCAAGCTCACCTACGACGGCGTCTCGGCATGGCTCGACGGCACAGCGCCAGCGCCGCCGCAGATCGCCAGCGTGCCGGGGCTGGAGGACCAGCTTCGCCTGCACGACGCGCTGGCCGGTCAGTTGCGGCAATGGCGCCAGACGCGCGGCGCGCTCAATGTCAGCACGCTGTCCGCGCGCCCGGTGTTCGATGGAAACGGGCAACTGGTGGACCTGCGCGCCGACAACAAGAACCGCGCCAAGGACCTGATCGCCGACCTGATGATCGCGGCCAACGGCGCGACGGCGCGGTATCTGGCGGACCAGGGTTTCCCGTCGCTGCGGCGGCTGCTGCAGGCGCCGCGCCGCTGGGACCGCATCGCCCTGCTGGCCTCTAGCCACGGCGTGCAGCTGCCGGCAACGCCCGATCCGCTGGCGCTGGACCGCTTCCTGAGCGCGCGCCGGCTGGCCGACCCGGCCGGTTTCGCCGACCTGTCGCTGGCGGTGGTGAAGCTGCTGGGCTCGGGCGAGTACGCGGCCGCGCCCGCTGTGGCGAACGGTGCTGCGGCTGCAACGGGATTGGGGCACTTCGGGCTCGCGGTGAACGACTACGCGCATTCCACCGCGCCCAACCGGCGCTTTCCCGACCTGGTGACCCAGCGCCTGCTGAAGGCCGCCATCGCGGGCGAGGCGCCGCCCTATTCGGCCGGGCAGCTGGCCGAAATCGCCCAGCATTGCACGCTGCAGGAGGACAACGCCAGCAAGGTCGAGCGCCAGGTGCTCAAGGCGGCGGGCGCCTGGCTGCTGCACGGGCGCATCGGCGAGGTCTTCGACGCCATCGTCACCGGCGCGGCGCCCAAGGGGACGTTCGTGCGCATCGGCAGCCCGCTGCTCGAAGGCCGGGTGGTGCGCGGCTTCGAGGGGCTGGACGTGGGCGATGCGGCGCGCGTGCGGCTGCTGGCGGTGGATGCGGAAAAAAGCTATATCGACTTCGAGCGCGCCTGAGTTGCGCGCACGGTTCGGCCGGGCGGAATGTAAAGTCCGGTGAAAAGCCCTTGCAGCCGCCCCGGCCAGCGCCATCTGGTCCGGGCAAGGCCCGCCGGGGGCCGACTTCTCAAGGAATCCGCCATGTTCAAACGCCTGACCCTGCTGTGGACCGTGCTGCGCGGCGACGCGCGGCAACTGTGGTTCGCGCTGCGCCACCCGGACGCGCCGGGCTGGCTAAAGCTGGGCACCGCGCTGATCGCGCTCTACCTGTTCTCGCCGATTGACCTGATTCCCGACGTGCTGCCGGTGATCGGCGTGGTCGATGACCTGGTGCTGGTGCCGCTGGCGATTCGCTGGCTGCTCAAACGCCTGCCGCCGGAGATTGCGCAGGCAGCGGCCAGCCGCCGCGCCGGCTGAGGCGAAGCGCTTCAAGCGCTTGGCACTGTGGCGTTGACAGGTTCCCTTCGGGGACACCCGCACTCGGGCGCCCCCAGAACGATTCGCGTGGGTTGCTGACGCGGAATCTGGCGCGCGGCGGGCCTATTGAGTCCGACACGTTTTGGTACAGCATGCAACAATTGGCAATTGTTTCCCCCGCCACTGGTTTGCGATCAAGTTCTCCCCTGCGGCTTTTCGCAATGCTGGATCGCCACTCGACCGAACTGTCAACCCCATGAAAAAAACCCAAGATGGGACGCGAGCACGCGCTGCCCGCGCGCTCTTTATCGTCGCTGCCTTGTCAGCGGCCGCATTTGCCGCACAGGCGGCCGATGTGGAGACCAGCAGCGGACCGCGTTTTGCCATCTCGCGCTTCGCCGTGGAGGGAAACAGCGTGCTGCCTGCCGCCGAAGTCGAACGGCTGCTTGCCGACTTCGCCGGCGCTGATCGCAGCTTTGGCGACGTGCGGCGCGCGGTGCAAGCGCTGCAGCAGGCTTACCGCCAGCGCGGCTACAGCGGGATCCTCGTGCAGTTGCCCGAGCAGGAACTTGCCCAGGGCGTGGTGCGCGTTCAGGTGATCGAGCCGCGCATCGGCCGCGTAAGCGTGCAAGGCAATCAAGTATTTTCGACCGCCAACATCCGCGCCAGCCTGCCCGCGCTGCGCGAAGGCACCCAACCCAACATCCGGGACATTTCGGCCAGCCTGAAGGTGGCCAACACCAACCCGGCCAAGCAGCTCACCCTGGCGCTGCAGGGCGCCGAGCAGCCTGATGCGGTCGATGCCGTGATCAGCGTGACGGAAGACAAGCCCTGGCGGATCGGGCTGAACGCCGACAACACCGGCAGCACCGAGACCGGCCGCACGCGCCTGGGCGTGCTTTACCAGCACGCCAACCTCTGGGACCTGGACCACGTGATGACCCTGCAGTACACCACCTCGGCCGAAAAGCCGTCGAAGGTGAGCGTGTTTGGCGTGGGCTACCACGTGCCGCTGTATGCGCTGGGCGACTCGATGGATTTCTTCGCCAGCCACTCCAACGTGGACTCCGGCACGCTGACGGCCGGTGTGCTGGACCTGCAGGTCAGCGGCAAGGGCACGGTCTTCGGTGGGCGCTACAACCACAATCTGCCGCTGTGGGGTGACCTGAGTTCCACGCTGATCTACGGCGTGGACTGGCGAGCCTACAAGAACGACATCGACCTCGGCGGCTTCCAGCTGGGCGACGATGTCACGGTCCATCCGCTGTCGCTCAGCTATTCCGGCCAGCTGAGCCTGCCTTCGGCCCTGCTGGGCCTGCAGTTGACGGGCTTGCAGAACATCCCTGGTGGCGCGAACGGCCAGGACGCGGATTTCAGCCGCCAGCGCGCGGGCGCATCGGCCAGCTACCGCGTGTTGCGCTACGGCGTGGGCTACAACCGGCAGATGGAAGGCGACTGGCAATTGCGCCTGCAGTTCAACGGCCAGGCGACCCGGGCAGCGCTGGTGCCCGGCGAGCAGTTCGGCGCCGGCGGAGCCGGTTCGGTACGCGGCTTCCGGGAGCGTGAAGTCGCTGGCGACCAGGGCCAGTTTGCCAGCGCGGAAATCCAGTCTCCCAACTGGTGCCCGGCCACTGCGGCCATCCCGGTGCAGTGCCGCGCGCTGGCCTTCGTCGATGCCGCCCACGTTTCGCGCAACAAGGCCCTGCCGGGCGAAGAGCAGCGCACGTCCATCTCCAGTGCCGGCCTGGGGCTGCGCTTTGCCCTGGACCGGCGTGCCAGCCTGCAGGTGGACTACGGCCGCGTGCTTGACGGCGGCAGCACCCGCGCGGCCGGCGACAGCCGGGTGCACGTCGCCCTGACTCTTTCCTATTGACTGACCCAAGGACGCACATGAAAACAACCCACGCCATCATTGCCGGGGCCCTGTTGGCGACCGCCGTCATGCTCGCCGGCGGCGCCAGCGCCCAGACCGTCGTCAACGGCCAGGCCAGCTTTCAGCAGATTGGCAATGTCCGCACCATCACCAACACGCCCGGCACCATCATCCAGTGGCCCGGCTTCTCGATTGGGGCGGGCGAGGTTACCCGCTTCGTCCAGCAAAACGCTGCGAGCGCGGTGCTCAACCGCATCACCGGACAGGAGCCGTCCTTGATCCTGGGCGCCTTGCAGTCGAACGGCCGGGTTTTCCTGGTCAACCCGAACGGCGTGCTGTTCGGCGCCGGTTCGCGGGTGGACGTGAACGGGCTGGTGGCTTCGAGCCTGACGATTTCCAACAGTGATTTCCTGGCCGGCAAGATGAACTTCAGCGCTGGCGCCGTGGCGGGCCATGTTGTCAACCAGGGGAGCATTTCAACGCCCGGAGGCGGCCAGGTGATCCTGATTGCGCCGCAAGTCGGGAACAGCGGCCTCATCCATTCGCCCGGCGGCGAGGTCGTGCTGGCCGCAGGCCGCAGCGTGAAGCTGGCCGACAGCCAGAACCCGGCCCTGCATGTGGTGGTCAGCGCGCCGCAGGACCAGGCCGTCAACCTGGGCCAGATCGTGGCGCAAAGCGGCCGCATCGGCATCTTCGGCAACCTGGTCAACCAGCGCGGCCTGGTCAGCGCCGACCAGGCTGCAATGGGTGCCAACGGGCAGATCGTGCTCAAGGCCAGCGGCGACCTGCTGCTCGAAGCCGGCAGCCTGACCAGCGCGAGCGGCGCCGGTGACAGCACCGGCGGCACGATCCACCTTTTGGGCGAGCGCGTGGGCCTGACGGGCAACGCCCGCGTGGACGCCAGCGGCCAGGCCGGCGGCGGCACCGTGCTGATCGGCGGCGACTACCGCGGCCAGAACCCGGCCATCGCCAACGCGAAGCAGGTCTACGTCTCGGGCGGTGCCACCATCCGCGCCGACGCCCTGGCGTCGGGCAACGGCGGCAAGGTGATCGCCTGGTCCGACGGCACGACACGCGTTTATGGCAGCATCAGCGCCCGCGGCGGTGCGCAATCGGGCAACGGCGGCTTCGTCGAAACATCGGGCCACACGCTGGACATGCGGGGCCGGGTCGATACGCGCGCGCCGAACGGCCGCACCGGCACGCTGCTGCTGGACCCGACCAACCTCTACATCGCGAACGACCAGGCCAGCGCCGCCAGCGCGGGCATGACGGGCAGCGACACTTCAGCCGAAACCTTTGTCGCTTCTGGCCCCGTGAGCGATTCGCTCCTGACCGTCGCCACCCTGGAGGCTGCGCTTGCAAACAACATGGTGACCGTGACCACCGACAACGCATCGGGAACGGGCGCCGGCATGATTCACGTGGTCAACCCCGTGACGTGGGCCAGCGACACGGGCCTGACGCTGCATGCCAACGCGGGCATCGAGATCAACGCGGCCCTCACTGGCGGGCGCGGCAGCCGGCTGGAGCTGTACACGGCTTCGGGCAACATCAACCAGACGGCGCCCCTCAGCGTGGTCGCACTGTCGGCCCGCGCCGACAACGGCTCGGTCAATCTCACCCATCGGGACAACCAGGTTGAGCGACTGGCCGGTTTTGCCAACGGGGCCGGCGGATTCAACTACCGCGGCAACGGCACGCCGCTGGTCATCGGCATGGCCGGCCCTGAAGACGGCATCACTTCGCTGGGCAGCGGACCCATCAACGTCGCTGTCACAGGCGACCTCACACTGCAAAGCCCGGTCAGCTCGCAGGCGGGCGACATCGTTCTGGCCGCCGGCAACTTTGACAACCAGTCCACCGTGGACTCGGTCAGCGGCCGCGTGACGGTGCAGGGCGCCGTGCTGCGTCCTTCGCTGGCCGACTGCATCGCCAACACGGCGCTGGCCGGCTGCACGGCCGTGCTGCCCATCCTGGCGGCCTGCCAGGCAGATCCGGCCATTCCCGGCTGCTCGGCTGTGCTGCCACCCCCCACGCTGGACGCCTGCATCGCCGCCCCGGCCACAAGCGGTTGCGCTGCGGTGCTGCCAACGCTGACCCAATGCACGATCGCACCTTCGACGGCCGGCTGCTCGGTGGTGTTGCCGACCTTGGCCTCATGCATTGCCTCACCGACGCTTGCGGGCTGCGCTGCGGTGCTGCCTACGCTGGCTCAATGCGTCGCCTCGCCGGCGCTTGCGGGTTGCGCTGCGGTGCTGCCCACGCTGAGTCAATGCATCGCCTCGCCGGCGCTTGCGGGCTGCGCTGCGGTGCTGCCTACGCTGAGCCAGTGCACCATTACACCTTTGACAGCGGGGTGCTCGGTGGTGCTGCCGTCCCTGAACGCATGCGTCGCCTCGCCGGCGCTTGCGGGCTGCGCTGCGGTGCTGCCCGCGCTGAGCCAATGCATCGCCTCGCCGGCGCTCGCGGGCTGCACTACGGTGCTGCCCACGCTGGCCCAATGCGTCGCCTCGCCGGCGCTTGCGGGCTGCGCTGCGGTGCTGCCCAGGCTGAGTCAATGCGTCGCCTCGCCGACGCTTGCGGGCTGCTCGGTGGTGCTGCCGACACTGGCTCAGTGCACGGCCTCTCCTACCTTGCAGGGCTGCTCGGCCGTGCTGCCGCCAGCGTCTATCTGTGTCAGCAACCCTGCCAGCCCGGGTTGCGCGGTCGTGGTGCCGCCTGTCCAGATCGGCGCCAACTCACCTGTGGACCAGGCTTTGAATGCGACGATCAACATCATCAACACCAGCGGCAACGGCACTGCGCTGCTGACCCAGCTATTCACTCAGCCAAATGATGCCAGGGGCACAGCAGATGCGTCAATCAAGAAAACATTTTGCAACTGACCAGGGCCGATCATGAACAACCACTCCTATGCCATCGTGGCCCTCATGTCAGTGATGTCGCTTTTCGGGGCGCAGACAGCACACGCCGGCACCCCGGCTGGCGAAGTGACGCAGCTCAGCGGCTTCGTCATGGCGGTCAAGGCCAATGGCGCGCTCAAAGTGCTTTCGCCGCAATCGATTGTCGAAGTCGGTGACACCCTGGTGAGCGAGGAGAACACCTACGTTCGCCTCGGCTTGGCCGATGGCCGCCAGGCCGTGCTGGGACCGCAGACCCGGCTCGAATTCACCCATGCAAACGCACTGAACCTGGCGACCGGCCAGCTCCAGGTCCAGGCCGCCGCACCGCCCGGCGCCACTCGCCTGAGCATCGTTGCGGGCGGGACCACCGTTGACGCCGGCACCGCCAGCTTCAACCTTTTCTACCGGCCCGACCCGGCCGCCGCCCTCGCACGGCGTGCGTACGCGCGGGCCAGCCTGGCCCTGGCTGCCAGCCCGGTGCAAAGCGATGCCGGGACCGCACTTCCGATGTGGGAACAGGTGGCGACGACGTTTATCCAGCAGTACGTCGCCCCTACTGCCGGCGTCCCAACTTCCGTCACCCCGTCGAGCCCAACATCCGGGACGCGCGCCCCAGGCTTGCATGTGTTCGTGACCGATGGCCTCATCAGTGTCTCGAACGCCGGAGGCTTGCAAAATTTCTCGTCCGGGCAGTTTGGCTATATCCGTTCCTTCACCACTCCGCCGGTCGTGCTGCCCAACAACCCGGGCATTCCATTCTCTCCACCGCCAGCCTTCACCTCGAGCCCAAGCGCCTCTGCCGGCACGCCCGCCAACAGCAACGTGATCGATTGCGTAGTGCGCTGAACCCAAAAGCGCTCCCGCGCCCAAGCGGCTCACGAGACGACATGCCCTACGTGCGCCTGGCCTCCATCAGCTTCACCAGCGCCCACAGCACCCGGTTTGCCGGCGTCGCCACGCCCAGCGCCTCGCCGCGCCGCACGATCAGGCCGTTGAGGTAGTCGATCTCGCTGCGCTTGCCGCGCGCCAGGTCTTGCGCGGTCGATGACAACTGGCCGGGCATGGTTTCGGCGATCTTGCGGATGGCCGCGTCCACGTCGCCGGCCACCTGCACGCCTTCGGCGCTGGCCACGGCCTGGCATTCGGCCACCACGTCGCGCATCACGTCCGCAATGCCCTCGCCCGCCACCGCCTTGCCATACGGCAGCTGGGTGATGGCCGAGACGGCGTTGTAGGCGCAGTTGAGGATCAGCTTGGCCCACAGCGCGCCGCGCACGTTGGGGGATATTTCCGTGGGCACGCCGGCGGCGATCAGCGCTTGCGCCACGGCTTCGCCGGACAAGGATGCGGAATGGACGGGCTCGATCACCAGCTCGCCCCGGCCGTGGTGCCTGACGTGGCCGGGGCCGGCCATTTCGGTGGCGACGTAGACCACGGCGGCGGCCACCGCGTGCCGGGGCAGCACGCTACGCAGCCGCTCGGCGTTGTCCACGCCGTTTTGCAGGCTCAGCACCAGCGCATCGGGCGCCAGGTGCGGCCGCAGCAGGGCGCCGGCCGATTCGGTGTCGAGCGACTTGACGCAGAACAGCACCAGTTGCGCGCCTTGCGCCGCGCCGGGTTCGGTGCTGGCGGCCAGGCGCACCTGTTCGTCAAAGGTCGTGGCCTGTAGGCGCAGGCCGTCTCTGGCGATGGCCTGCGCATGCTGGGGCCGCGCGATCAGCACGACCTCATGCCCGGCGCGGGCCAGCATGCCGCCGTAGTAGCAGCCGACGGCGCCCGCGCCCATCACGGCGACCTTGAGGCGATTTTTTGCGGGGCGTGCTTCGTCGGGCGGGATGCTGGCCATGGCTGGATTCTCGTGTGGGGAATGGAACGGCCGATTCTAGGCAGGGCTGAAGCGGCGCGTGCAGACCGGGGCCGGGCGCTGGCGTTTGCAATGCATTTGGCGCTGGCCACGGCTTGCGAATCTGTAAACCATGGATTACATTACGCCCATGCTACAAGTCCTGCGCACCCATGAGTTCGATGCCTGGATCAGCGGGCTTCGTGACAAGGTCGGGCAAAAGCAGGTTCTGGCGCGTCTTGCCCGTCTCTCGCTGGGCCACTGGGGCGACTGCAAGCCTGTTGGCGGCGAAGTCACCGAACTTCGCATTGACTCAGGCCCCGGCTACCGCGTCTATTGCTGGAAAGACGGTGCCACGGTCGTTGTTGCCTTGGGCGGGGGCGACAAGTCTGGCCAGGACAAAGACATTGCGAAGGCCCAAGGCATGGTCAAACTTTTGAAGGAGTGAACGATGAACCCCACAGCCGCCGAAAAACTGGGCATCCAGCCCTTCGATGCCGCCGACTACCTGCAGTCCGATGAAGACTGCGCCATGTACCTGCAGGCCTGCATTGAAGAGGCGCCTGACGATGCCGCCCTGTTTGCCAGGGCGCTGGGCGATATCGCCCGCGCGCGCGGCATGATGCAGCTCGCCCGCGACACCGGAATCACCCGCGAAGGACTCTACAAGGCCTTGGGCGAGCAAGGCAACCCGAGCCTTTCCACGGTGCTGAAGGTGCTGCACGCCCTTGGCCTGCGGCTGCAGGTTGATCCACGGCCGGACCACGCATAAGCGCTGCTTGACGCCGCAAGTCCGGGCATCGGGCACGGATGCGGTGCATGCCTGCACCGCATCGAGAGCGCCAAAGCCTGGATACCGGGGCTGAAACAAGCCCTGAACCGCTGGATTTCCCTATCTACCCGGTGGCACATGACTTGCTAATATGGTTTTAAACCTGACCAAATAGTCAGCTTCAAAGCCAGACCCCCATCACAGGAGTTGCCAGCGTGTCCACCCCCTTGCTTTCCGACATCCGTGCTGGCCGCTTGGGCGCCAGCGACTACGCCCTGCGCTTTGCCGACGCCAGCCCGCGCCTGACTGGCGCGCAGGCCGTGCTTGAAGCCGAGCGCTGCCTGTACTGCTATGACGCGCCCTGCGTCACCGCCTGCCCGACCGGCATCGACGTGCCGTCCTTCATCCGGCGCATCGGCGACGGCAATGTTCGCGGCGCGGCGCGCACGATTCTCGAATCGAATCCGCTGGGCGGCATGTGCGCGCGGGTCTGCCCGACCGAGACGCTGTGCGAAGCGGCCTGCGTGCGCACGACGCAGGAAGGCAAACCCGTCGCCATCGGCCGGCTGCAGCGCCACGCGGTCGATGCCGTCATGGAAAGCGACCGGCCGCAACTGTTCACCCGCGCCCCGTCCACCGGGCGCCGGGTGGCGGTGGTGGGCGCCGGGCCGGCCGGGCTGGCCTGCGCACACACGCTGGCGCTGCTCGGCCACGAGGTGGTGGTTTTCGATGCCCAGGCGAAAGCCGGCGGGCTCAACGAATACGGCCTGGCCGCCTACAAGACGCCGGACAACTTCGCCCAGCGCGAAGTGCAGTGGCTGCTGGCCGTCGGCGGCATCGAGGTGCGCACCGGCTGGAAGCTCGACACCGTCGCCCAACTGGACGCGCTGCGCCAGGACTACGGCGCCGTGTTCCTCGGCATGGGCCTGTCCAGCACCCAAAAACTCGGCGTTCCGGGCGAAGACCTGGCCGGGGTCGAGGACGCGGTGGACTTCATCGCCCGGCTGCGCCAGAGCGAGGACAAGTCGCTGCTCCCCATCGGCCGGCGCGTGGTGGTGATCGGCGGCGGCATGACGGCGGTCGATGCGGCGGTGCAAAGCCGGCTGCTGGGCGCCGAGAGCGTGCACATCGCCTACCGGCGCGGCCCCGAGACCATGTCGGCCTCTGTCGATGAGCAGCACTGGGCGCAAACCAATGGCGTGACGATCCGCCGCTGGCTGGCACCCGTCGAAATCAGCGGCGAGGACGGCCAGGCCAGCGGCGTGATGTTTGCGCGCCAGGCACTGGTCAACGGCCAGTTACAACCCACCGGCGAGACCGAATTCATCGCCGCCGACATGGTGTTCAAGGCCATCGGCCAGACGCTGGGCAACCCGGTTTTGACCGAATCGGGACTGGCGATGCAGGGCGGGCGCATCAAGACGGCCGCAGACGGCGCGACCAGCCTGCCCGGCGTCTGGGCGGGCGGCGACTGCCGCACCGGCGGGCTGGACCTGACGGTCGAAGCCGTGGCGCATGGCAAAGCCGCCGCTCAAGCCATCCACGCCCACATCAGCCGCTGAGCGATCAAGCCAGCCCCGCCACTAACCCATTGCGCACCCGGAGTCTCCCCATGGCCAACCTGCAAACGAATTTCATCGGCATCCACAGCCCCAACCCGTTCTGGCTCGCGTCCGCACCGCCCACCGACAAGGCCTACAACGTGAACCGCGCCTTCGAGGCCGGCTGGGGCGGCGTGGTCTGGAAGACGCTGGCCGAGGCCGGGCCGACGCTGGTCAACGTCAACGGGCCGCGCTACGGCGCGCTGCTCTCGCCCGACCGACGGCTCTTGGGCTTCAACAACATCGAACTGATCACCGACCGCGACCTGGAGATCAACCTGGCCGAAATCATCCAGGTCAAGCGCGACTGGCCCGAGCGCGCGCTGGTCGTCTCGCTGATGGTGCCGTGCAACGAGGCGGCCTGGAAATCCATCCTGGCGCGCGTCGAGGACACCGGCGCCGATGGCCTGGAGCTGAACTTCGGCTGCCCGCACGGCATGAGCGAGCGCGGCATGGGCTCGGCCGTCGGCCAGGTGCCCGAGTACATCGAGATGGTCACCCAGTGGTGCAAGCACTACAGCCGGCTGCCGGTGATCGTCAAGCTCACGCCCAACATCACCGACATCCGCATCCCGGCGCGCGCGGCCCGGCGCGGCGGCGCCGATGCGGTGTCCTTGATCAACACCATCAACTCCATCATGGGCGTCGATCCGTATTCGCTGACCATGCTGCCCTCGACCGGCGGCAAGGGCTCGCACGGCGGCTATTGCGGCCCGGCGGTCAAGCCGATTGCGCTGAACATGGTCGCCGAAATCGCCCGCGACCCGCAGACCGCCGGCCTGCCGATCTCGGGCATAGGCGGCGTGGGCAGCTGGCGCGATGCGCTGGACTACATCGCGCTGGGCGCGGGAACGGTGCAGGTCTGCACGGCGGCCATGGTCCATGGCTTCAAGATCGTGCAGGAGATGAAGAGCGGCCTCTCGGACTACATGGACGAGATGGGTTTTGCGTCGATTGACGACTTCCGGGGCCGGGCGCTGCCGACCGTGGCCAACTGGAGCGAGCTCAACCTCAACCATGTCTCCAAGGCGGTGATCGACCAGGACAGCTGCATTTCCTGCGGCCGCTGCCACATCGCCTGCGAGGACACCTCGCACCAGGCGATCAGCGCCATGAAAGACGGCAAGCGCCACTTCGAGGTCAAGGAAGACGAGTGCGTCGGCTGCAACCTGTGCGCGCTGGTCTGCCCGGTGCCCGAATGCATCACGCTGCGCGATTTGCAGCCCGGCGAAAAGGACTTGCGCACCGGGCGCATCGTGAGCGATAAACACGCGGACTGGACGACGCACACGAACAACCCGATGCGCATCCCGGTTTAAGCATTAAATATGCCTTTTGCGCATATTCCACCTGCACAAGCAGCTATTTAATCAGGAGCAACCGATGACATCCATCTTGATCCGTGGCGGCACCGTGGTGAACGCCGACCGCGCCTTCCGCGCCGATGTGCTGACGCAGGGCGGCCGCATCGCCGCCGTCGGTGAAGCGCTGGAGGCGCCTGCTGGCGCCCTGGTCGTCGATGCCGGCGGCCAGTACGTGATGCCCGGCGGCATCGACCCGCACACGCATATGCAGCTGCCCTTCATGGGAACGGTGACGATGGACGATTTCTTCAGCGGCACGGCGGCCGGCCTGGCGGGCGGCACCACCAGCATCATCGACTTCGTGATTCCCGCGCCGCAACAATCGCTGATGGACGCCTACCAGACCTGGCGCGGCTGGGCCGAAAAATCCGCCGCCGACTACGGCTTTCATGTCGCCGTCACCTGGTGGGACGAGTCGGTTCGGCGCGATATGGGCACGCTGGTGCAGCACGAAGGCGTGAACAGCTTCAAGCATTTCATGGCCTACAAGAACGCCATCATGTGCGACGACGAAACGCTGGTGAACAGCTTCAGGCGCTGCCTGGAACTGGGCGCCATGCCCACGGTGCATGCCGAAAACGGCGAACTGGTGTTCATGCTGCAAAAGGAAATCGCTGCCCAGGGCATCACCGGCCCCGAAGGCCACCCGCTGTCGCGCCCGCCGATGGTCGAGGCCGAGGCGGCGAACCGGGCGATTGCGATTGCCGATGTGCTGAACGTGCCGATCTACGTCGTGCATGTGTCGTGCGTCGAAGCGCTGGAAGCCATTGCACGCGCCAGAGCCCGCGGCCAGCGCGTCTATGGCGAGGTGCTGGCCGGGCACCTGGTGGTCGATGACAGCGTCTACCGCCACCCCGACTTCGCCACCGCCGCCGCGCATGTGATGAGCCCGCCTTTCAGGCCCAAGGCCAATCAGGAATTCCTGTGGCGCGGCCTGCAGGCGGGCAACCTGCACACCACGGCGACCGACCACTGCACCTTCTGCGCCGCGCAAAAAGCGGCGGGCAAGGACGATTTCGCCAAGATTCCGAACGGCTGCGGCGGCGTCGAGGAACGCCTGGCCGTGGTCTGGGACGCGGGCGTGAACACCGGCCGCCTGACGCCCAGCGAATTCGTCGCCGTCACCTCGGCCAACACCGCCAAACTGTTCAACATCTACCCGCAAAAAGGCAGCGTGTCGGTCGGTGCCGACGCCGACCTGGTGGTCTGGGACCCCGAGGGCACGAAAACCCTGTCCGCCAAGACCCAGCACAGCAAGGGCGACTTCAACATCTTCGAAGGCCGCACCGTGCGCGGCATCCCCAGCCACACGCTCAGCCAGGGCGAACTGGTGTTCGTGCAGGGCGACCTGCGCGCCGTTCAGGGCAAGGGCCGCTATATCAAACGGCCGGCTTTTGGAGCAAACTTCGCGGCGGCCAAGCTGCGCGCTGAAACGCTGGCACCCAGCCCCGTCGTGCGCGCCTGAGCCCCCAACCTCCCGGAGAACCCCATGGACACTGCAACCCCCACCGGCATCGACAGCCTGCGCATCAACGGCGAGCGCCTGTGGGCCTCGCTGATGGAACTGGCCCAGATCGGCGCCACGCCCAAGGGCGGCGTCTGCCGGCTCACGCTGACCGACCTCGACAAGCAGGGCCGCGACCTCGTCACCGGCTGGGCCAGGGAGGCCGGCATGACGGTCACCATCGACCGGATCGGCAACGGCTTCATGCGCCGCGCCGGGCGCAACAACGCCCTGCCGCCCATCGTGACCGGCAGCCACATCGACACCCAGCCGACCGGCGGCAAGTTCGACGGCAACTACGGCGTGCTGGCCGGCATCGAGGTCGTGCGCACACTGAACGACCACGGCATAGCAACCGAAGCGCCGATAGAAGTCGCCTTCTGGACCAACGAGGAGGGTTCGCGCTTCGTGCCGGTGATGATGGGCTCGGGCGTGTTCGCCAAGGCCTTCACACTCGAACACGCCTATGCCGCGACCGACACCGAAGGCAAGACCGTCAGGGACGAGCTGGCGCGCATCGGCTACATCGGCGAGCAGGAGCCCGGCGACCATCCGATTGGCGCGTATTTCGAAACCCACATCGAGCAAGGCCCGGTGCTCGAAGACAACGACGTGACCATCGGCGTGGTGCAGGGCGTGCTCGGTATCCGCTGGTTCGACTGCACGGTGACCGGCATGGAAGCGCACGCCGGCCCGACGCCGATGGCGCTGCGCAAGGACGCGCTGCAGGTCGCCACCCTGCTGATGCAGGACGTGGTGGCCAGCGCGCACCGCCACGCGCCGCACGGGCGCGGCACCGTGGGCATGGTGCAGGTGTTTCCGAACAGCCGCAACGTGATTCCGGGCCGGGTGAAGTTCAGCATCGACCTGCGCAACGCCACCGACGCGCTGGTCGATGAAATGGCCGACGAGGTCAAGGCCTACGCGGCCGAACTGAGCGAGGAAATGGGCCTGCCCATCCACATCGAGCTGGTGTCGAGCTACCCGGCGCAGGGTTTCAACCCCGGCTGCGTCGATGCCGTGGCCCAGGCCGCCCACAAGCTCGGTTACTCAAGCATGCCGGTGGTCTCCGGCGCCGGCCACGACGCGGTGTACATGGCCCAGCTGGCCCCGGCAGGCATGATCTTCATCCCGTGCAAGGACGGCATCAGCCACAACGAGATCGAGGACGCCAAGCCCGAGCACATCACGGCCGGGTGCAATGTGCTGCTGCACGCGATGCTGGAGCGGGCTGGGGTTTGACAGCGTCATCCTTTAGCGTTTGGGAAAGTATTTGCTGCGAAAGTGTTGGTGCTTAATCGGCCGTCTCAAAAACAAAAACGGCTCACAACTTCGAGCTGATTTTTTTCGTCACTGTGGTTTATGCTGTATTTAAATTTATTTACAACCTAAACGGCGCGAGGCATCATTCCCTTCACATTCATGGAGGGCATACCTTGGCTAGACCAACATTCAAAATCGACCAGAAACGGCTGCGTAGTTTGCGGCAGGAATCGCCGCTGACCCAGCTCGAAGTGGCGAGACAGGCTCACGCTATTTTGGGGAAATCCACCAAAACGGCTGACGCGACCATCCTCAGCAGTTACCAGCGCATTGAACGAACCGGCAACACGAGCAAGGTAATGGCTGCTGCCGTGGCGCAGGTTTTTGAAACCACGGTTGAAATACTTCAAGGTGGAAACGTGCCGGAAGATTCTGCGGATGTTGTCAGCCGGATTGAGCAGCAACTCCGTGAACAGAAAAAGTCGGGAAGTAACCTTGCGCTTCAGCGTGCTCTTGTTCAGCACGTCGAAACGTATTCCGGGACAACCAACGAAGACGATTGCATGCGTGACTTCGCTGAAGACATTGGCGCGCAAATTGAGGTTGCCCAGATCGGCCAGAATTCAAGCGAAATCGCACGGCTTGCGGAGTTGACGGGCTGGTCAGCGGAGCAGTTGCAACAGCCGGACGGTGTCCATGGGCATTGGCTGTTACTCACTTCGGTGTATGGCTCACGGGAAACAGAAATCGTTCTGGGTGTTAGCGCGGTAATGTATCGAATCCGCGAAACTGTTGGAAAGTGGGCGAAATGGCCGCAAAGCGATGTTCGCATCACCCTGCGTCGTTCACTTCCCTGGTTTCACGTTGACATAGTCCATCCGTGTATTAAGCATCGACGCTTGACATTCAGTTTTGTTCGATGCCGGCCGGAGGTCAGCGGTTTGAAATGGGTCAATCCAACCTGGCGAGATCAATTCTGGCTTGAAGAACCATTGCAAAACTGGGCATTCAGCAATACAAATTTTTTCACCGGCTTCGATGGAAAGGTCATGCCTGAAGATGTTCGCCGATTGAGGTTTCGAGTGCTAGAACGTGTTGCCAAGGGTGAACCTCAACGTGTGGCGTATGTAAAAAGCGATCTGAAAGAAGAGTTGCCGGAACAAAACTTTCAAAGTTTCAAGTCAGAGGGAAATAGTCACTCTCTTGCGATCAATTGGCTTGGCAATGGCTTGGCACGAGCTTTGGCACCACATCTGACCGCCTATCCGCCTGAATGCTGGAAGATCAGGCCTGGCACTTGCCATATCGCCATCCTGCTCGACATACCGTACAAGTTGGTGCGCGCAAACCTGGATCTTGTTTACAGCAACGGCATCAGGTACAGCATCGACCTCGTCGAAGAAACTTCGCCCGGTGTCTATCAATCTGCCCCGTGGCGGGATGACAGTGTTGCCCAAGTCAGCAGCCTGCTCGAAAACGACATGCTTCAAAAGCGCGATGGCCTTGACCACGAAGAGGCGCTGCAGTTTGTGAGCCTGCCGGCCTCACCAAACTAAATCACCACAAGTTCCTGAGTTGCGCGGGCGGTGCTCCGGGTTCGCGCAACTTCCTCAAAATTCCGGGGTGCAAGGAAAAACTATGTTCATGAAACTCGAAAACGGCCCCAGCGAAACAGGCAAGCCATCCGGCGGTGGTCGCGGCAACAACCCGCCACGGAAGTAATTAGGCAGGGGAAATACAGGGTTTGCTTTTAGCTGTCAGACAGATGCCAATCTATCTGCTGATGTGCCAAAAACATCCTTGTATTTGCTCCCGCCATCAAATTATTCAAACAATTATTACCAGACATTAATTTCAAAATTGGAGAATTCAAATGGGCAGAACCGCCAACGATGATCGCAGTGACAGCATGAACCCAAACAACGATGCTTACGACGCAGGCATGGACAACCATGCCAACCAGCTCAACCCCAATAACGATGCTTATCAGGGGGCCAATGATGATGACGAGATGGACCAGGGGGATTGCTTTGAACATGGCCGAGATTGAATCCACCATGCATTCAAAGAACACAGCCATATTCAAACCCCTTGCCATTGCCGTCCTGGCAGCGTCTCTATTCGTTCTGGGCGCCTGTGGTTCCACGGGGCCGAAATACCGCAATGTTGGGTCTTACAGTGAGGGTTTGGCTCCTGTACAGGCCAGCGCCGGGAGGTGGGGGTTTATTAACGAGCGCCAAGAATGGGTTATCCAACCCGGTTTGAAGATGCCAGGGCATTTCAAGCTGGAAAAGCCGCCGTAAAACATAATGGAAAATGGGGCTTCATCAATAAACGGGGCGATTGGCTATGACCCATTAAACAAGAGTCAAGCTTTAGGAAATCGCATGGAATACGGCTCCAGCGCACGTTACACCTGCACATTCAGCTACTTATTTCATAGCAAACAAAAACCCCGCAACAGCAGCGCCACCCCACACCCGGCCATCCGCGCATGGGCTTGCGGCGCAAGCCCCGGCCACACGCGCCATGCGCAGCGGCCGCCCCACCGCATGGCACTGCTTTTGCTGCAGTGACTGCGCGCGCCATGCAGCCGTATGGTTTGTCGCTGTTGCTGCAAGGAATCCTGGATGACCGCTCCCGCCGCCTCGCCCCTAACCGAAGACCACCTTGCCCGGCTCGTGCAAGTGTTTTATGAGCGCGCCCGCGCCCATCCCGGACTTGGGCCGCTGTTCAACACGGCCGTGGCCGATTGGGAACACCACCTGGGCATCGTGCAGGACTTCTGGTCGCACGCCCTGCTCGGGACACAACGCTACACAAGCCACCCGTACCCGGTGCATCTGGGCCTGCCCATCCGGCGCGAGCATTTCGGGCAGTGGCTGGACCTGTTCCGCCCCGCCGCGCTGGAAACGCTGCCCGGCGACGCCGCAGCGCGGGCCATTGCGCAGGCCGAACTCATGGCCGCGAGCTTTCGCGCCGGGCTGTTTCCTTTCGATCCGCTGCACGCGCCCTGAGCCAAGCACTCCAGGCGCTCCAGGCGCGCCGGCTTCGCGTCACATCTCGAAACGCCAGAGTTCGGGCAACTGCCGCCGGTAGCGCCGCAGCTCCTGCCCCGCCGGCGGCAGCCAGGCTTCGATGACCGTCCAGACCAGCGCGCGGGCTTTGGCGTCGCGTGGCGGCAGGTGTTCGCCCAGTTCCACCCAGCTTTCCCAGTCCACCCGGGGCATTTGCCCGCGCACGTCTTCGGGCAGGTTGCGGGCGGTGTCGGCCATGTGGCGCAGGTGTTTTTCCACCTCGGGCCGGGCCAGGCGCGAGGCTTCGTACTGCGCCTGGCTGGCATCGCCCACCAGCACCTGAATGGCCCAGCCGGCTTCAAAGAAGTTGGCCAGCAGCGAGGCGACGTAAAGATTGTTCGAAGTGGCGTTCATGCGCGGGTTCCTGACAGCGTGGTTTCACATGAAAGCACGCATCAGGCCAACAGGCCGCAGCCGCGCAGCAGCAGTTGCACGACATGCCCGGTGGCGCGCGCATGGGCTTCGGGCGCCAGGCTGGGCGCCCCGGCACGGCGCTGATACGCTATTGGTTTGTGATCTTCTTGCGCCCGCCCCTATTGCGCAAAAGGCATTTTGCGGTGTTTCAAGGCTTTCGCGCACGTCCGCATTGCGAAAACAGCTATTTATTTGATAGCGTTTCGGATGGCGAGACGCGCCTGATCGAGGCGCTTCGATCTTCGGCGGGCAAGGTCACTTTTGACTGGCCGGGAAGCGGCTCTTTCAGCGTTTGGCAGGGGATTTGCCGCGAAGAGTCAGGCCCGTTGGCGCCTCAGTTCTTCTCCGGCATTGCGGAAGAGTGGTGACTTGTGATCAACCACTGCTTTCCGTCCCACCTGTAGGTGTAGGTGTAGCGAGCCTTGACTTGAGCACCCGTGGCGCCAAAGGTGAAGGTATAAAGTCCGGCATCGACCGCGGTGTTGCAGCCCATCTCGATGGTTCTTGAATCGATCTTGCCGACGGGCTTGTTTTCGAGGAAGTGATGGAAATAGTCCTCCTTCTCGGCCGCCGTGAGTCGCGGCTGGTTCGATACGGTCGGAAGCAGGATGGAGCGGTCGGCGTAGTTGGCGACAACCTGGTGCGGATCGCCGGTTTGCAGCGACCGATTCCATCGGTCAAACAAAGCCGCGATTTCCTGCTCATTGCTTGCCCTGCAAACCTCTGTTCGTGCTGGCGCGGTTTCAGACCCGGATGGGGCTGACGCGCAACCTGAAAGAACGGCGGCGAGCACTGCTGACAGAACATAGGGATTTCTCATGGGCGATCCTCGAATGGAGATTGAAAAATGTCGGCGCCTGGCGAACCCGCTGCATCACGAAAGTCCGTTCAGGCGCAAAGCAGCCGGTCGCCAGAACAGGTCGCTCAGCCATCCCCTCAAATCTGAACAGGAGGGAATCCATGCGGAACACGCTGCATCAACTTGAGGATAGATTTTGGCCCAGCCGTGCCGCCTCTATCGCGGCGATGTCGATCTTTTTCATGCTCATCATCGCGTCGAACACGCGCTTGGCCGCCGCACGATCAGGGCCGGACAGCGCCGTGGTGAGGGCGCGCGGGGTGATCTGCCATGACAGGCCCCATCGGTCCTTGCACCAGCCGCACGCGCTTTCCTGGCCGCCATTGCCGACGACCGCGTTCCACAAGCGGTCGGTCTCAAGCTGGTCGTCGGTCGCGATTTGAAAAGAGAAGGCCTCGCTGTGCTTGAAGTGCGGGCCGCCGTTCAGCCCGATGCAGGGGATTCCGGCGACGGTGAACTCGACCGTCAGGACATCGCCCTGCTTGCCGTCGGGATAGTCGCCCGGGGCGCGGAGGACGGCGCCGACGGCGCTGTCGGGGAAAGTCTGGGCATAGAAGTTCGCGGCGTCAACGGCGCCGCCCTCGTACCACAGACAGATCGTGTTCTTGCTGGTCATTTCGTGTCTCCTGAAGCGTTGATCACCCGGCATCCGCCGCCGTCCCAACCACTCCAATCGTACGCATCGCGGGATTTCGGTCAGTCGGAGGGGACTGATGCCGTTGTAGGGATCCGCCGATGCCGCACACGCCTGCGGCGGGCGCGGGCCGCTCGACAGACCCGGCGCGCCAGGATGGCACCGATACGCTATTGATTCATGAGCTGCCTGCGCCCGTCCTTATTGCGCAAAAGGCAGTTTTCATCATCAAAACCCGGTTCAGCAAGCCGCCACGTTGCGCACCGGCAGCGCCAGCAGCCCGCGATAGACCGGATTGCTCCCCCACTGCGGCGCGGCGCCGGCCAGGCACAGCCCCGGCCAGCGCCGCAGCACCTGGCCAAACACGATTTCGGCTTCCATCAGCGTGAGCGCCGCGCCGATGCAGACATGCGCGCCGGAGCCGAAGGACATCGAGCCGCCGTCGCGCCGGGCGATGTCGAGCCGGTCGGGCTGCGCATAGCGCGCCGGGTCGCGGTTGGCGGCGCCTATCAGCGGCAACACCAGGTCGCCCCGGCGCAGCAGCTGGCCGTGCAGCACCAGCTCGGTCGTCACGCGGCGGCCGGTGTACTGCACCGGGCTGTCGTAGCGCAGCAGCTCGCGCACCGCGCCGGGCAGCAGTTCGGGCGATTGCTGCAGCTTTTGCCACTGCGCCGGATGGCTGAGCAGCGCCTGCAGGCCGTTGCCCAGCAGGTTGCGCGTGGTCTCGTGGCCGGCGAACAGCAGCATCGCGCATTGCGCCAGCAGCTCAGGCCCGCCCTCGATCTCGCCGGCGGCTTCGGCCAGCACCAGGCGGCTCACCAGGTCGTCGCCGGGCGCCTGGCGCCTGCGCGGCAGCAGCGCCTCGAAATAGCGGCACATCGCCAGCAGGCTGGCCTGGGCGCGCCGCGCCTGCTCGCGCCCGGGCTGCGCGGCGCCGATGAAGGTCGCCAGGTCGTCCGACCAGACCATGAAGTCGTCCTGCGCAGAAGCCTCGATGCCCATGAGCCGGGCAATCACGCGCACCGGCAGCGGGCGGGCCACGGCCTGCATGAAGTCAAACGGGGTGTTGCCGGTATTCCTGGCGCTGGCGGCTTCGGCGCGGTCGAGCAGCTCGCCCACCGCCTGCTCGATGTACGGCGCCAGGCCGCGGATCACCTCGGGGCGAAAGCCCGCGTTGAGCACCTTGCGGATGCGCGTGTGGTCGGGCGCGTCGAGGAACAGCAGCGCGCGCGAAAACAGCTTTTGAAAGCTGCTCAGCTCGCCCGGCGCGTCCTCGCGGTCCTTGACCCAGGCGCCGGTTCGCTGCGCGGAAAAGCGCGGGTCCTTCAGCACCTTCTCGACATCGGCATGGCGCGTGAGCAGCCAGGCGCCGCCGAAGAACTCGTCGCTCCAGTGAATCGGCCCGGCCTCGCTGAGCGCGCGGTAAGTTGGGTAGGGGTCGGCGAGGAAGGCCGCATCCACGATGGGGCGGCCGAGCGCGCCGGCCGGCGGCGTCAGGACGGCATTCATCAGCCTTGCACCGTGGCGGCGGGGCGCTCGCCCTGCACCTTCAGGCCCAGGCGCGCGAACAGCTGGCGGTCCTTGTCGGCCTGCGGGTTGCTGGTGGTCAGCAGCCGGTCGCCGTAGAAGATCGAGTTGGCGCCGGCCATGAAGCACAGCGCCTGCAGGGCTTCATCCATCTGCTCGCGCCCGGCCGACAGCCGGACCATGGTGCGCGGCATGGTGATGCGCGCCACGGCAATCGTGCGAACGAACTCGAACGGGTCCAGCGGCGGCGTGTCGGCCAGCGGCGTGCCTTCGACCGCCACCAGGTTGTTGATCGGCACCGACTCCGGATACGGCTCCAGGTTGGCCAGCTGCGCGACCAGCCCGGCGCGCTGCGCACGGCTTTCGCCCATGCCGACAATGCCGCCGCAGCAGACGTTGATGCCCGCGCCGCGCACATTCTCCAGCGTGTCGAGCCGGTCCTGGTAGGTGCGGGTGCTGATGATGCTGCCGTAGAACTCGGGCGAGCTGTCGAGGTTGTGGTTGTAGTAGTCGAGGCCCGCGTCTTTCAAGGCCTGCGCCTGCTCGGCCTCCAGCATGCCCAGCGTCATGCAGGTTTCCAGCCCCAGGCCGCGCACTTCGCGCACCATCTCGGTGACGCGCTCCATGTCGCGCTCTTTCGGGCGGCTCCAGGCCGCGCCCATGCAAAAGCGCGTCGCGCCCTGGTCCTTGGCGGCCTGCGCGGCGGCCATCACCTCGTCGAGCGCCATCAGCTTGCTGGCCTTCACCTCGGTTTCGAAATGGGACGATTGCGGGCAGTAGCCGCAGTCCTCGGCGCAGCCGCCGGTCTTGATCGACAGCAGCGTCGAGAGCTGCACCTGGTTGGCGTCGAAGTTCGCGCGGTGCACCTGCTGGGCGCGAAACAGCAGGTCCATGAAGGGCAAGGCGTACAGGGCTTCGATGTCGGCGACGCGCCAGCGCTGCGGCGCGGCGGCGGCATCCGGGCGGGCCGGCAGGGAGGAACGCAGCGTGGACAGGGGAATGGTGGTGATGGAGGTCATGGATTGGTTTTCAGCAAAATGAATGAAAAACGCTCAGCGGGGGCTGAGCAGCTTGGCCAGCGCGGCGCTGTCCAGATGAGCGGCAATATACGCCGGCCCGGGCACGGCCAGCCGGGGAACCACGCCCAGGCACGGCGCCTGGTGGCGGCGCATCAGTTCATGGCGCAGGCTGGCCAGGTTGCCTTCGCTGTGCGCCATCGACGGATCAATGGTATTGGCAATCCAGCCCGCCAGCGCAAGGCCCCGGCTTTGAATCGCTTCGGCCGTCAGCAGGGCGTGGTTGATGCACCCCAGCCGAAGCCCGACCACCAGGATGACCGGCAGCCCCAGGGCGACTGCCAGGTCGGCCGTGTCCCATGCGTCGTCAAGCGGCACGCAAAAGCCGCCGACGCCTTCGACCACCAGCACATCGGTGCGACTGGCCAGCGCCTGCGCGTGCCGGACCAGCCCGGGGCCGTCGATCCGGCGGTTTTCCAGCGCGGCGGCGATGTGCGGCGCGCAGGCGGCCTCGAACTGCAGCGGCCCGACTTCGGCGTCGGTGAGCGGCACGGAGCCGGCCTGGCGCAAGGCCTGCACGTCGTCGTTGATGCGCTGGCCGTCGATGAGCGCTGTTCCTGCCGCCACGGGCTTCAAGCCCGCGCTGCGCCAGCCTTGCTGCGCGCACCAGTGCAGCAGCGCCGCGCTGATGCAGGTCTTGCCGATGTCGGTGTCGGTGCCGGTGATGAAGCAGCCGTGCAGCGCAGGAGCAAGCGTCATGGCTGCGCTCCGGCCAAGTCCTTGCCAGCCTGCGCCAGGGCATCGACGAGCTGCCGCACATCGTCCGCGCTGTGGGACGCGCTGAGCGTGATGCGCAGCCGGGCGGTTCCCGCCGGCACGGTGGGCGGGCGGATGGCCGGCACCCACAGGCCCTGCGCATCGAGCGCTGCCGCCAGCGCCAGCGCGGCTTCGTTGCTGCCGACGATCAGTGGCTGGATTGCGGTGCTGGAGTCCGCCAGATGCCAGCCAAGCGCCGGCTGCGCGGCGATCAGCTCGGCGAGCTGGCTGCGCAGCTGGCTGATCAGCTGCTGCAGTTGCTTGCGCCGCTGGTCGCCTTCCGTCCCGCCAATCAGCCGCAGGCTTTCGCGCAGCGCATGGGCCACGGCAGGCGGCGCGGCGGTGGTGTAGATGTACGGCCGGGCGGTCTGCACCAGCCAGTCGATGATGCTTGGATGCGCGGCGACAAAGGCGCCACCCACACCGGCCGCCTTGCCCAGGGTGCCCATGCAGATCAGGCGCTCGCTGCACAGGCCGAAGTGCGACAGGCTGCCCCGGCCCTCTTCGCCCAGCACGCCAAAGCCATGCGCATCGTCCACCACCAGCCAGGCGTCGAAGCGCTCGGCCAGCGCGAGCAACTCGGGCAGGTCGGCCACATCACCGTCCATGCTGAACACGGCGTCGGTAACGATCAGCTTGATGGGCGTGTCGCAGGCCGCCAGCTGGCGCGCCAGCACCGCCAGGCTCTTGTGGGCGTAGCGCTGCAGGGTCGCCTTGGCCAGCAGCGCGCCATCGACCAGCGAGGCGTGGTTGAGCTTGTCGGCAAAAATCGTGGCGTTGGCGCCGCCCAGCGCGGTCAGCAGCGCCAGATTGGCCATGTAGCCGGTGCAAAAATACAGCGCCTGCGCGTTGGGGATGCACGGCGCCAGCCAGGCCGCCAGATCGGCTTCAAGCGCGGCATGGGCCTCGGAATGGCCGCTGATCAGGTGCGAGGCGCCGCTGCCCGCGCCGTAAAGCTGGGCACCTTCGGCCAGCGCCCGGACCAGCGCCGGGTGGTTCGCCAGGCCCAGGTAGTCGTTGCTGCAGAACGCCAGCAGGTCGCGCGCCGGCTGGCCGCGCTGGCTGACCCGCTGGCGCGGCGCGCACGGCGACTCGGCGATGCGGCGCTGGCGCGTGAGGCCTTGCGCCTCGCGCTCACGCAGTTGGTGGTTCAGGTAGTCGATCAGCATCATCAAGCCTCTGGTTGAGAACGTCGTCAAGGGTCGCCAGCACGCGTCCGGCCAGCCAGACCGACAAGCCTTCGTCCAGCAGGTAGGGCGGCATCAGGTACACGGTGCGACCGATGGGCCGGATCAGCAGCTCGCGCGCCCGGCCGGCGAGGTGAAAGCGTTCGGCGAAACGAAAGCCGGCGAAGGGCTCGCGCACGTCGAAGGCCCAGATCATGCCGATCTGGCGGAAGTGTTCGATGCGCGCATCGGCGCGCAGCGGCGCCAGCGCGGCGGTCAACAGCGCGGCCTGCTGCCGATTGCGCGCCAGCACGCCGTCGTGCTCGAAGCGGTCGAGCACGGCCAGCGCGGCGCGGCAGGCCAGCGCGTTGCCGGTGTAGGAGTGCGAATGCAAAAAGCCGCGCGCCACGTCGTCGTCGAGGAAGGCCTCGTAAATGCTGTCGCGCGACAGCACCAAGGAGAGCGGCAGGTAGCCGCCGCTGATGCCCTTGGACAGGCAGACCAGGTCGGGCCAGATGGCGGGCTGGCCCGGCAGCGCGGCCTGCTCGAAGGCAAAAAAGCTGCCAGTGCGCCCGCAGCCCACGGCAATCTCGTCGGCGATCAAGGTCACTTCGTACTCGTCGCACAGCGCGCGGGCGGCGCGCAGGTAGGCGGGGTCATGCATCGCCATGCCGGTCGCGCCCTGCACCAGGGGTTCGAGAATCAGGGCTGCGATGTGCTCGTGGCGCCCGGCCAGCAAAGCCTGCAACTCGGCGGCGGCGCGCTGCGCGACATCGGCGGCGCTCTGGCCCGGCAGCGCCTGGCGGGCGTCTGGCGACATCACCTGGTGCGAACGCATCAAGAGCGGGTCGTAGGCGTCGCGAAACACCGCCACATCGGTGACGGCCAGCGCGCCCAGCGTCTCGCCGTGGTAGCCCTGGCGCAGGCAGACGAACTCGCGCTTGGTGCTGCGGCCCCGGTTGCGCCAGTGGTGAAAGCTCATCTTCAGCGCAATCTCGACCGCCGAAGCGCCGTCGCTGGCGAAAAAGCAGTGGCCCAGCACGCCGCCGGTCAGCGCCGACAGCCGCTCGGCCAGCTCGACCGCCGGCGCGTGGGTGCAGCCGGCCAGCATCACATGCGGCAGGCGGTCGAGCTGGTCCTTCAGCGCGGCGTTGATGCGCGCGTCGGCATGGCCGAACAGGTTGACCCACCAGGAGCTGCTGGTGTCGAAGTAGCGCCGGCCGGCGTCGTCAATGAGCCAGGCGCCTTCGCCGCGCACGATGGCCAGCGGCGGAACGGCCATGGCGCGCTGCATCTGCGTGCAGGGGTGCCAGACGGCCTTGACGCTTCGGCTGGCCAGGTCGTGCGGCGCCGAAACTGGGGTGGAATGGGACATGGTGAACTTTCAGGGCGGAGGTCGAACCGCGCAGCAGGCCGTCGGGCCGCCTGCATGGCGCCAAAAAGCCTCAAGGGTAGCGGGAGTCGAGAATCGGTCGGTCGCTTGAATCACGCAGGGAAGGATTCCCAAAGATAATTAATAATTCAAAATCCCAGAGCATACTAGAATGCGCTGCCTCAAGGGCAACTTGACCCGGCAAGCCCGGGGGTTTAGGGGCAGCAAGCCACAGCCGCCCAGCATCGGCAGTTTTCGACTGCTGGCCAGCATTGCACCTACTTTCCAGCCACCGCCAGAAGCGCCTTGGGATTCATGCGGGCAATTGTCAGCAAAGTGCGCGCCGCGCCGCTAGAGCGGCTTCACCCTGACCCGCAATAGCCACAGTGGCGAACGTAGCGCTCGCACTCGGCGCTGCCAAACCGGTCGAGCAATTGGCCAATGGCGCTCCACAAGGCATCGACGGTTCTGGCCTGGGTCTTTCGCAGCATCGCCTTGAGCTTGGCAAAGACCTGCTCGATGGGGTTGAAGTCCGGGCTGTAGGGCGGCAGGTACTTCACCGTCGCCCCGGCTTGCTCGATGGCCGCCTGGATGCCGGCGACTTTATGGGCGCTGAGGTTGTCCATTACCACGATGTCGCTGGGCCGCAGTTCGGGCACGAGAAACTGCTCGACCCAGGCGCGAAAGGCAGGCCCGTTGAGGGGGCCGTCAAGTACCAGGGGCGCCCGAAGCCCCTGGGTGCTCAGCGCGCAGACAAACGTGGTGGTGCGCCAGTGGCCGGCGGGCGCAAAGCCCCGGCAGCGCTGGCCCCGCGGCGAGCGGCCCCGCGTCGGGGCCATGCCCGTGGTTGCCCAGGTCTCATCGAGGAAGATCAGCCGAGCGGCCGGCAGGCTTGGTTGTCTGGCGCTCCAGTCCTGGCGGGCCTGGGCGACGTCGGGCCGCGTTTGCTCGGCCGCGTGCAGGGTGATTTTTTTTTAGCGTCAGCCCGAACCGCCTCAGGGTCTTGAACATCGTGGTGGTGCCTACCTCGATGCCGTGCTCGGCACGCACCCACTGACGCAGCTCGCGCAGCGTCTGCGCCGGCGCTCTGGCGACCTGCTCGCGCAGCGCGCCCTCCAGCGCGGCCAGGCGCAGCGGCATGTGGTTATGCTGCGCGCCCGGGCCCGTCTGGCCGAGCCGCTCGCGGCGTGCCCGCGCCCGGCAGACATAGGCCTGGCTCACGCCAAAGCGCTCGGCGACCTCGCGCAGCACGCCTGGCGCGGCCAGCACCCGGTCGCGCAAATCCTGTGCATAGGCTTGTCCATTTCGCCACGACATGATCGATGACCTCCAAATCAGCCTTTGATCGACCTGGCCGTTCTCAGTTCCTTTGCTGGTTACAACGAAACCGCTCTAGACCGCACGGTTCACTGCTTCCGATAGCTGTTGCAGGAAGTTCTCACCAAACCGCTTGTCGACGCCGGCGATGGCTTCGACAGCTTGAACGGGATCGAACGACTTCCCTTCAAGGACCGCTAGCGCTTGGTTGTGTAGCGCATACGCCAGATGCGCCGCAGTTCGCACGGAAGGATCGCCCTGTGAATTGGAGCCCAGATGCCCGGCAAGAAGGAGCCGAAGTTCGTACACGGCGAACGCCAATATCTGGTTTTGGTCAGGTGTGATGGGCATGGCTATTTGTGCGGTCTAACGCCGCAAAGCACTGCGGCACAACATATCAAATTCAACCAAAGAAACTGTCATTTATCCTTGTCTCCCTTGGACAGCCAGCTACATTAAAAATAGCGAAAACCTGGCACAGTTTAAAAACCGACCAGATCACGGTTTAGGCCGATTGTCGGCCAAAGGTTGTGGTTTCAACCTCAACTATTTTTAGAGAAACCTCCCGGCAATGGAAACCGGCCACCCACCCGGTTTCATGCAAGAAATACGCCTCCAGCGCAATATCCACCTGCGTAACCAGCTACTCTTTTCATAGCAAACCACAGCCCCGCAACAGCAGCTGCACCACATGCTCGGTGGCACGCGCATGGGCGGCCGGCGCCAGGCTCGGGGTGCCCAGCACGGCGCTGACCTGGACTTCGGAATCGGCATAGGTCTGGGTGGCGGCCCAGATGGTGAAGAACAGGTGCGTGCTGTCCACCGGCGCCATGCGGCCGGCGTCGATCCAGCCCTGGATGACCGCCGCCTTGTCGCGCACCATGCCGCTCAGCTCGGTCACCAGCAGCTCCTTCAGCACCGGCGCGCCGTGCAGCAACTCGTTGGCGAACACCCGCGAGGCGTGCGGCCGCTGGGCCGACAGCGCCATCTTGGCGCGGATGTAGTGCTCGATGGCCTGGCGCGGGTCGGCCTCTGGCGTGATGACATGGGCCGGCAGCAGCCAGTCGGCCAGGGTGCGCGCCAGCACCCGCCGGTACAGCGCCTGCTTGTTGCCGAAGTAATAGTGCAGGTTGGCCTTGGGCAGGCCGGAGGCCTCGGCAATCGCGGCCATGGTGGCGCCGCCAAAACCGGCCCCGGCAAACACCCGCTCGGCCGCCGCCAGGATCAGGGCTTCATTGGCCTGCCGAATCTGGCCTTTGGCGGCGGCATCATCGGCGGCATCGGCCGGGGGAACGGAGGACAAGGGAATCATCTTGGAGAAATGAGCCGTGTCTTATTGGGACACCGCTCCCGGCCGGAAACTTGCAAAAATGGACTGGCGCTTGTTGCCCCCCGAGCAGCTATTTTCATGCCATGCTTTTTTGGTGCGCCTGCAGCAGGCACTGCTGAAAGGCCAGCGTCACGCGCGAGGGCGCGAGCGAGCGCCGGGTGATGCCCACAAAGGTGCATTCATAGCGGAACAGCACGGGCGAGACCGCGCGCATCTGGCCGGCGGCGACGAAGCTGGCGGCGTAATGGTCGGGCAAAAAACCCAGGAATTCGCCCGACAGGATCAGCGTCGCCACCGATTCCTGGTCGAAACCGGTGGCGGCCCGCACCAGGCGTTCGCGGTGGCTGATTTCCATGTTCGGCGAGTGGTAGCCCAGTCCGGCGAACGCATGCGCCCGCAAGCCGGCCCAGTCCAGCCCGGCCTGCGGACGCGCAAACAGCGGATGCGCCGCGCCGGCATACAGCAGCATGGTTTCGCCGAACAGCTCGTCATAGACCAGCGTGTCCGAATTGCGGTGCGCCGGAATCACGCCGGCCTGGAAGGTGCCGTCGATCACGCCGCGCTCGATCTGGTTGATGGAGCCGACATGCAGGCTCAGCGCCACGTCGGGCGCCTGCCGCCGGAACAGGGCAATCGCCTGGGCAATGCGCGCCGCCGGGTTGCTGGCGGTCTTGTCGAACACGGCAAGATGGATGTGCCCGCCCATGCGCTGGTGGATGTCGTCCACGCTGTGCCGGAAGGCGTCGGTCGAGGCCAGCAGGCGCAGGGTTTCGGCGTAGATCCGCTCGCCTTCCGGGGTCAGCGCAAAGCCGGCCCGCCCGCGCCGGCACAGCGTCAGGCCGAGCCGGATTTCCAGGTCCTTGACATGCCGGCTCACGGTGGAGGTGCCGATGTTGAGTTCGAGTTCGGCCGCCGCCATGCCGCCGCATTCGACCACCGCCTTGAACACGCGCAGCAGGCGCAGGTCGATGTCGCCGACCTGCCCCAGCACCGCCCTGGCCTTGACGGCAGGCGGGGCTGAAGGGCTTGAAGGGCTTGTGGCGACGAAAGCCGCCGGGCGTTTTGCTTGCATGAATTGCTAACTGAACAGGGCTATTTCTATATGCATAAGAGTATCAGACAGGCCAACAATGGCGCTTTCGCCCTTCCCACTTCCGACCTGACCTGGAGCCCTTCCTCATGGACATGACCGATTCCACCCAGCTGCCCCGCACGCGACTTGATGCCGCCTGGCTGGACGCGCACTGGATGCCCTACAGCGCCAACCGCAACTTCAAGGCCAACCCGCGCATGATCGTCAGCGGCAAGGGCGCCTACTACACCGACAGCGATGGCCGGCAGATTTTCGACGGCCTGTCGGGCCTGTGGTGCTGCGGCCTGGGCCATGCCAGGAGCGAACTGACCGAAGCCGTGACGCGCCAGATGAACACGCTGGATTATTCGCCCGCCTTCCAGTTCGGCCACCCGCTGTCGTTCGAGCTGGCCAACCGCATCAAGGAACTCACGCCCGCCGGGCTCGACCATGTGTTCTTCACCGGCTCGGGCTCGGAGTCGGCCGACACCTCGCTGAAAATGGCGCGCGCCTACTGGCGCACCAAGGGTCTGGCCAGCAAGACCCGGCTGATCGGCCGCGAAAAGGGCTACCACGGCGTGAATTTCGGCGGCATCTCGGTCGGCGGCATCGGCGCCAACCGCAAGCTGTTCGGCCAGGGCGTGGAGGCCGACCACCTGCCGCACACCCAGCTCAAGAAAAACGCGTTCTCGCGCGGCATGCCGGCCGAGGGCGCCGAGCTGGCCGACGAGCTGCTGAACCTGATCGCGCTGCATGACGCATCGAACATTGCCGCCGTCATCGTCGAGCCGTTCTCGGGTTCGGCCGGCGTGGTGGTTCCGCCCGTGGGTTACCTGCAGCGGCTGCGCGAGATTTGCACGGCGAACAACATCCTGCTGATTTTTGACGAGGTCATCACCGGCTTTGGCCGCTGCGGCGCCTTCACCGGCGCGGAAGCCTTCGGCGTCACGCCCGACATCCTGAACATTGCCAAGCAGGTCACCAACGGCGCGCAGCCGCTGGGCGCGGTGGTCGCCAAAAAGGAAATCTACGACACCTTCATGGCGGCGGGCGGGCTGGAGTACCTGCTCGAATTCCCGCACGGCTACACCTATTCGGCGCACCCGGTGGCCTGCGCGGCGGGCCTGGCGACGCTGGACATCCTGCAAAAGGAAGACATGATGGGCCGCGTGAACGCCCTGGCGCCGTATTTCGAGAACGCGGTGCATGGCCTGAAGGGCGTGAAGCATGTCACCGACATCCGCAACTTCGGCCTGGCCGCCGGCTTCAGCATCGACGCCCTGCCCGGCGAGCCGGCGCGCCGGCCTTACGAGATCGGCATGGCAATGTGGAAAAAGGGCTTTTACGTGCGCTACGGCGGCGACACCATTCAACTCGCCCCGCCCTTCATCGCCACGCCCGAAGAGATTGACCGCCTGATCGACGCGCTGGGCGAGACGCTGATGCACACCGACTGAGCGGCGGGGCTACAGGCCCATCCTTACTCCTTATTTCATAGCTGCTTGCGCACGTCCTGATTGCGCAAGAGGCACTTTTTGCATGAAAAAGCGGTTTTAAAGCCACAATCAGGCTGCCAGAGGGCGTGAAAGCGCTGCTCAGGAAGGAAAAACCACTGATTTTCAGCATCAAATCAGCCTCTGGCGCAATGAGTACGGGCGTAATCAGCTATGCAATTCATAGCACGGCCAAAACCCTGTCTATGAATAGACGGCATTTCTGAAATTTCCACGTCCCCAAGTTCCCTATTTTTGCTGGTTTGATGCGGACCGCCATGGCCGCCATGCCACAGGGCAGCACGCACAAAGAAACATTCACTTACGCCATAACGACAAATATGACAATGTGGAAAACGCCTTAACGCTGCAGCCTATGAATGTGATCTGATCACATCGCAGCAAAAAATGATAAAAATAATAAAAACGTCTCTTATCTTGCAGTTTCCACACGGTGTACCCAACCCATAAGGAGACGTAGATGAGTTTGAAGAAGACGCTGCAAGCCACCGTGGCCACTCTGGCGCTGGTGGCCGCCGCCCAGACCCTCGCCAAAGACGTCTATCGCGTTGCCGTGATCCGCTGGGCACCGACCGACATCTACTTCAACGGCGTGCAGATGGGGCAGGAACTGGAGCGCCAGCGCCTGGAAAAAGCGCATGGCGTGAAAATCGAATTCCGCGTTTTCGGGGCCAACGACGTGACCCAGCAGCGCACCGAGATCGAAACGCAGATCTCGCGCGGCGTCGATGGAATGCTGTTCGTGCCGTGGCGCGGCGAGGTGATGCGCAGCCTGGTGACCGGCCTGCATAAAAAGGGCATCCCGGTGGTCACGAGCAACGCCTTGGTGCCAGGTGCGCCGCAGACTTTCGTCGCCTTCGACAACCGCCACGCGGGACGCCTGGGCGGCGAGGCCATCGTGCGCCGCCTGAGCGAGCTGCGCGGCCCCGACTGGCCCAGCAAGGGTGGCGTGATCATCGAACTGCGCTGCATCATCACCGCCTCGTTCGACATCGGCCGCCACGAAGGCTACCGCTCGGTGTTCGACCCGCTCGTCAAGGCCAATCCGAACCTGAAGGTCGAAACCCGCGAAGCCCGCTGCGATGACGCCAAGGCACACAAGGCGGTGGATGAGCTGATCTCGCGCTACGGTGCGGCCAGCGTGCTGGCCGTGGCCAGCATCGACGGCACGATGGGCGTCGGCGGAGCGGTGCGGGCACTGCAAGGCCAGGGCCTGCTGTACCCGTTCGAGGATCCGCGCCACATTCCGGTGGCAACCATTGACGGCTCACTCGTCGAGCTGCAGGCCATCGCGCTCGGCCACATCGACCACGTCTCGGTGCAGCCGGCCGACGGCGAAGGCGTGCTGTCGATGCGGCTGCTGTTCGACATGATGAAAGCCGGCAGGCCGATGGCCAGGGCTGACAAGGCTTCGACCCTCATGGCCGACAGCAAGGAGCTGTGGGCGCCGGTGCAGGTCGAGCCGGGCACGGCCTTTGATGGCGCCTGGTACCGCACCAAGGCCTTCAGCGTGCCCTCGGACGTCAGGTACGACGATCCGCGGCTGTGGTCGATCCAGATGTACAAGATTGAGAACGGCGGCAAGGCCCCCGACCTGATCGGCGGGAAGTTCAAAAACTGAGCCACACGCTTGCGCATTGCGTGCAGCCGGCTTCCCTCCCCTACTTCAGCATTGATCAGAAAAGACATTCCGCCATGCAAGCCATCCGTTTCACCCTCATCGCGGCGCTCGCGGCCTTCGCCGCCAGCGCAGTCGCGGCGCATGCCGGACCAATCACCCTGACGTTCTCCCATGGCACCCCGACCACGCACCCGGAGCATGTGGCGGCGCTGCAGTTTGCCAGGCGTGTCGAAGAGCGCACCCATGGGCAAATCAAATTCGCGATCTTTCCGGCGGGTCAGCTCGGCAGCGAAAACGAAGTATTGGAGAAAGTCCGGCTCGGCGCGCTCGACATGGCCGCGTCCACGCAGAACTACCTCATCAAGTACGAAAAGGCCTTCGCGGTCATCACCATGCCCTATGTATTCGACAACTACGCGCATGCGCACCGGGTGCTCGACGGCCCGGCGATGGCCTGGCTCGCCCCGCTGGCCAAGAAGCAGGGTTTCGTCATGCTGTCCAACTGGGAATGGGGCTTTCGCAACCTGACCAACAACCAGCGTCCGATCAACCAGCCCGGGGATGTGCGCGGCCTGAAAATACGCGTGCCACCCGTGCTGGGGCTTGAGGCCACCATGCAGGCGCTGGGCGCGCAGATCAGCAAGATCAGCTTCAAAGACCTCTACGCAGCGTTGTCGCAAGGACGGGTCGATGGCCAGGAAAACCCGCTCAACGTGATTTATTACAACAAGCTGTACGAGGTGCAGAAGCACCTCGCGCTGACGCGGCATGTTTACTACAACCAGGTTCACCTCATGGGCGCCAAAAGCTGGGCCAGGCTCACGCCGGCGCAGCAAACCATCGTGCGCGAAGAAAGCAAGGCGGCAGGCGACGGCGCGCGCAAGGCCATCATTGCCGAAGAGGACGAGCTGATCGCCAAAATGGCCGCTGCCGGGGTGAAGGTCACACGCCCCGACCCCCAGCCGTTCCGCGCCATGATGGAGCCCGCCCACCAAAAGATC
Organism: Polaromonas naphthalenivorans CJ2; assembly: GCF_000015505.1. Taxonomy (GTDB): domain Bacteria; phylum Pseudomonadota; class Gammaproteobacteria; order Burkholderiales; family Burkholderiaceae_C; genus Polaromonas; species Polaromonas naphthalenivorans. The sequence continues at coordinate 4,308,412 of NC_008781.1, forward strand.
AAACTCCTTGCCGGCGAAGAGAACGCACGCAAGTTCCTGAACATGGTCGCGGATGAACGCCGGCCATGAACCACCTCTGTGTTTTCCGTGTTCGCAATCGGCAAGCCGTTCAAGGGCAACCGTGCATTCGCGGATTTACTGGCAAAGGACACTGATCCATGAAAGCAATTTGTTCAACATTCATCGCCGTGCTGGCCCTCGCCACTTGCGCAGTGATGGCACATGCCGAGCCGATCACCCTGACGCTGGTCCATGCCGCCTCGACCACGCACCCGGAACACCTGGCGGCGCTGCAGTTTGCCAGGCGCGTCGAAGAGCGCACCCACGGGCAAATCAAGACCAGGATATTCCCGGCGGCCCAGCTCGGCAGCGAAACCGAAATGATCCAGAAAGTCCGACTCGGAGCCATCGACATGGACTTGGCCTCTCACCACTACCTCATCAATTATGAGAAGGCCTTCGCGGTTGTGATCATGCCTTACGTATTCGACAACTATGAGCATGCGCACCGGGTGCTCGACGGCCCGGCGATGGCCTGGCTCGCGCCGCTGGCCGAAAAGCAGGGCTTCGTGATCTTGTCCAACTGGGAATGGGGCTTTCGCAACCTGAGCAACAACCAGCGTCCAATCAACCAGCCCGAGGATGTGCGCGGCCTGAAAATACGCGTGCCGCCTGGGGTTGGAATGGAGGCCAGCATGGAAGCGCTGGGCGCGCAGATCAGCAAGATCAGCTTCAAGGATCTCTACGCAGCGTTGTCGCAAGGACGGGTCGATGGCCAGGAAAACCCGCTCAGTGTCTTTTATCACCACAAGCTGTACGAGTCTCAGAAGCACCTCGCGCTGACGCGGCATGTTTACTACAACATGGTCCACTTCATCAGCGTCAAAAGCTGGACCCGGCTCACGCCGGCGCAGCAAACCATCGTGCGCGAAGAAAGCAAGGCGGCGGGCGACGGCATGCGCAAAAAAATCATGGCCGAAGAGGACGAGCTGATCGCCAGGCTGGCCGCTGCCGGGGTGAAGGTCACACGCCCCGACCCCCAGCCGTTCCGCGCCATGATGGAGCCCGCCCACAAAAAGATCAAGCTCCTTGCCGGCGAAGAGAACGCACGCAAGTTCCTGAACATGGTCGCGGATGAACGCCGGCCATGAAAGCGATTCGTCTGATATTCCTCGCCGGGCTGGCCTGCGCTGCGATGGCGCACGCCGAGCCGATCACCTTGACGCTTGCGCATGCCACCATGACCACGCACCCGGCTCACCTGGCGGCGCTGCAGTTTGCCAGGCGGGTCGAAGAGCGCACCAACGGGCAAATCAAGACCGAGATATTCCCGGCGGCTCAGCTCGGCAGCGAAAACGAAATGCTAAAAAAGGTCAAACTCGGCGCGATTGACATGGACGTGTCCACGCCGAACTACATGATCAAGTACGAAAAGGCCTTCGCGGTCGTGGTCATGCCCTACGTATTCGACAACTACGAGCATGCGCACCGGGTGCTCGACGGCCCGGCGATGGCCTGGCTCGCGCCGCTGGCCGAGAAGCAGGGCTTCGTGATCTTGTCCAACTGGGAATGGGGCTTTCGCAACCTGACCAACAACCAGCGCCCGATCAACCAGCCCGGGGATGTGCGCGGCCTGAAAATACGCGTGCCGCCCGTGGCTGAAGTCGAGACCACCATGCAGGCGCTGGGCGCGCAGGTCAGCAAGATCAGCTTCAAAGACCTCTACGCAGCGTTGTCGCAAGGACGGGTCGATGGCCAGGAAAACCCGCTCAACGTGATTTATTACAACAAGCTGTACGAGGTGCAGAAGCACCTCGCGCTGACGCGGCATGTTTACTACAACACCGTGCACCTGATCAGCGCCAAAAGCTGGGCGATGCTCACGCCGGCGCAGCAAAAAATTGTGCGCGAAGAAAGCAAGGCGGCGGGCGACGGCATGCGCAAAAAAATCATTGCCGAAGAGGACGAGCTGATCGCCAAAATGGCCGCTGCCGGGGTGAAGGTCACGCGCCCCGACCTCAAGGCGTTTCGCGCCACAGTGGAACCCGTTTATCAGGAAATTGCCGCCTACACGGGCGAAGCGAATGTGCAAAGGTTTCTGAAAATGGTCGAAGATGAGCGCAAGAAATGATGGCTGAAGATGTCCGCAAGAAGTAACCGGCACGGCAAGCGCCAAACCTGGGGCACAACGTGAAATTGGACAAGGCTTCCAGCAACATGGCGTGGCTGCGGCGCTCACCGAGCCTGAAGCTTGAGCTGGCGCTTGGATTCGGCGTGGTCATCGCGCTGACGCTGGTGCTGGGCGTCGCCGCCTACCTGAGCGAGGAGCGCTCGGTTCTTGCCGTCAACAAGCTGTTGACCATCGACAACAGGATGGCCGACCTCAGCCTGCGCAGCGCCCAGGCGATGCACAAGGCGCGCCGGGCCGAAAGCGATCTGCTGCTCTACGTGGACGAGCTTGGGCTGGCTGCGGCAAGCGAGCGCTACGAGCCGCTGGTGCAATCGAGCCTGATCGATATGCGCGAATACCTGACGAGCATTCAGATCCTGTCCACCCATCCCGACATCCTCGACAACATCAAGCAGATCGAAGCGCAGATTCAACAGTACGAAAGTGGATTTTCGACCCTGCTCAATCTCTCAAAAAAATTAGATCAGACGGCACCGGAATGGGAAGAAAAATTCCGCCGCATGGGACCGGAGGCCGAAGCGCTGCTCAAAGGGGTCAAGGGCGCCCATCAACAGAACCTGAAAGACAGCTTTCAGAACCTGCGCCAGCATGAAGATGATTTCACCAGTCACCGCAAAGAGGTGCAATTGCAGCTGTTTCAGGCGGGCGTCACCGAATTGCGCGCGCAACTTCAGGCGCCTCATCCGCCAGGGGCAGAGTATCAGCGCCTGGTAGCGCTGCTGCATGACTATGCGCAGATCTACCAGCACTACGTGGAAATGGTCCACGCGATCCAGGCGGTCCAGCATCAATACGTGCAAGCCGCGCTGGCCATGGAACCCTTGCTGGAAGACATGCACACCACCGCCACCATGCGCGCCGTCCAGACCCGTAACGGCGTCGAAAGCGCCGCCAGCTTTACGCGCTGGACCATCTTTGTCAGCGCCTCCATCGCCACGTTGCTGGGCGCCATCGTTGCCTTCCTGGTGTCGCAACGCATTACCGGTGCCGTGACGAAGCTGATCACTTTTTCCGAGCGCGTCGCCTCGGGGGATTTCAGCGCAAGGGCACAGCAAAGCCACGAACATGAATTCGCCATCCTGGCGCGCGCCATGAACCAGATGGCGCAATCCCTTGAGAATTCGCGAACCGAGTTGCTGGCCGCCGCGCGCCAGGCCGGCATGGCCGAGATCGCCACCAACGTGCTGCACAACGTGGGCAACATCCTCAACAGCGTCAACGTCTCGGCCGACCTGCTCGGCAGCACGCTGCGCACCTCGCGCGCCCAGGGGCTGTCGCGGGCGGTGCAGCTGATGCACGAGCACGCGGCCGACCTGGGCGAGTTTTTGACCCGTGACGACAAGGGCCGGCTGCTGCCGGGCTATCTGGGCCAGCTGGCCCCGGCGCTGGCCGCAGAGCAGCAAGGCATGGCCGAGGAACTCGCCCGCCTCATCCGCAGCGTCGATCACATCAAGGACGTGGTGGCCACCCAGCAGTCCTACGCGGGGAGTTCGAGCATTGTCGAGCCGGTGCAGATCCGCGATCTGGCCGAGGATGCCCTGCGCATGAACGACGGATCGCTCACGCGCCATCAGGTCAGCGTGGTCAGGGACTTCGCGCAGACCCCGGTGCTGCGGCTGGACCGGGCGCGGGTGCTGCAGATCCTGGTGAACCTGATCAGCAATGCCAAGCATGCGATGGACGGCGTGGCGGACCGCTCGCACCGGCTGACCCTGAGCATCCATGTCGCCGGCAACGCCGACGGCAGCAAGAACCTGCGGGTCTGCGTGAGCGACGAGGGCGAGGGCATTTCGGTGGACAACCTCACGCGCATCTTCGCGCACGGCTTCACCACGCGCAAGGCCGGCCACGGCTTCGGGCTGCACAGCTGCGCGCTGGCGGCCCGGCAGATGGGCGGCACCCTCACGGCTCACAGCGACGGCCCCGGCCGGGGGGCGACCTTCACGCTTGAACTTCCGATTGATACAGCACAAGGCGCGTCATGAAAAATCAGCCCTCTCTGCAAATCCGGCGCGGCATTTCGACTGCCACGCAAGAGCACATCGCCGTGGCCGAAATCCGGCACCTCATTCACCAGGATCAGGCGCAACTGATTTTGTTTTTTTGCTCCGCAGCCTACGACCTCGCCAGGCTCGCGGCCGAATTGCGAAACGCGTTTGGCGATACGCCGGTGATTGGCTGCACCACGATTGGGCAACTGGGGCTGGACGGCTATACCAGCGGCGGCATCAGCGCCATCAGCCTGGCTGGGGATATTGCCGCGCATCCTTTCGCGGTGGACCTTGCCGCGATGGAAGGCAGGATGTCGGGCATCGCCGACGAAACCAAGCGAATCATCGGGATGCATCCGGATCAACGCCCCTTCGGGCTGCTGCTGGTGGACGGGTTGTCCCTGATGGAAGAGCAACTCGCCTCGCTGCTGTACCGGCGCATGCCGCATCTGCCCATCGTCGGCGGCTCGGCCAGCGACAACCCGAGCTTGCAGCAAACCCATGTCTATGTCGATGGCGAGTTCCGTACCCATACGGCCGTTTTCACGCTGTTCCGCACACGCCTGCCGTTCCGGACCATCAAGTTCGCGCACTTCGTTCCCACGGACACGACACTGGTCATCACCCGTTCCGACCAGGAAAAACGCGTGGTCTATGAGATCAACGGCGAGCCCGCCGCCCAGGTGTATGCCGACCTGGTCGGCGTGCCCCTGGAGCAACTCGGTCTGCCGACTTTTTCCGTCAACCCGCTCATCTTCGAGATGGGCGGGGAGCAATACATCCGCGCCATTGGCGGCGTCAATCCCGACCAAAGCCTCACGCTGTATTGCACCATCGAGAACGGCATGGTTCTCAGCATTGGGCGCGCGGTCGATCCGGTGGCCAACGCGCTGGCCGCGTTTGACCGGCTGCGCGAAGACATCGGCGAGCCTGCGCTGGTGATCGGATGCGACTGCCTCCTGCGCCGCCTGGAATTTGAAGGCAGCGGCCTGCTCGATGCGATGGGCGACATCATGAAATGCAATCAGGTCTTCGGCTTCAGCACTTACGGCGAACAATTCGACGGCATGCACATGAACCAGACCTTCACGGGCGTGGCCATCGGGACGGGTCATGCCCTCGCGTGAAACAGTGGACGCGGCCGAAGCCGCAGCCCATTTGACGCTTCGCCTGGCGGCGCTGGAGCGCAGCCTGGCCGCGCGAGACAAAACCATTCAGGCGCTCGTCACGCGCGAAAAAGACCGCGCTGGCAAGCGCCATTCAACCTTCGGGGCGATGGAGGAAAACGCAGTACTTCAGCAGGTCGTGACTCAAAAAACGCTTGAACTGGAGGTGCAAAACCGCAAACTCGAACAAACCACCAGCGACCTTCGGGAAACCAGCCGCTTGCTCGAAGTGCTGCTGGAAAACACGCCGGTTTACATCTACTTCAAGGACGAGCAATCACGCTTCGTGCACTTCAGCCAATCCCTGCAGAATGCGGTGCGCGCAGCCGACGCCGCGGCCCTCAAGGGCAAGACCGATTTTGACTTCTTTGCTCCCGCCTATGCACGGGAAACTTTTGCCGACGAACAAGCCATTCTCCAGTCAGGCGAGCCGATCATCGGCAAGGCGGAAAAAATGCAGCACGCCGACGGCCGGATATTGTGGACGCTCACGACAAAAATGCCCTGGCGCAACAAGGATGGGCGCATCATCGGCACTTTTGGCGTTTCCTCGGACCTCACGCTCATCAAGGCCACGCAAGCCAAACTGGAACTTGCGCAAACCGAGTTGCTGGCCGCCGCGCGCCAGGCCGGCATGGCCGAGATCGCCACCAACGTGCTGCACAACGTGGGCAACATCCTCAACAGCGTCAACGTCTCGGCCGACCTGCTCGGCAGCACGCTGCGCACCTCGCGCGCCCAGGGGCTGTCGCGGGCGGTGCAGCTGATGCACGCGCACGCGGCCGACCTGGGTGAATTTCTGACCCTGGACGACAAGGGCCGGCTGCTGCCGGGCTACCTGGGCCAGCTGGCCCTGGCGCTGGCCGCCGAGCAGCACGGCATGGCCGAGGAGCTCGCGCGCCTCATCCGCAGCGTCGATCACATCAAGGACGTGGTGGCCACCCAGCAGTCCTACGCGGGGAGTTCGAGCATTGTCGAGCCGGTGCAGATCCGCGACCTGGCCGAGGATGCCCTGCGCATGAACGACGGATCGCTCACGCGCCATCAGGTCAGCGTGGTCAGGGACTTCGCGCAGACCCCGGTGCTGCGGCTGGACCGGGCGCGGGTGCTGCAGATCCTGGTGAACCTGATCAGCAATGCCAAGCATGCGATGGACGGCGTGGCGGACCGCTCGCACCGGCTGACCTTGAGCATCCATGTCGCCGGCAACGCCGACGGCAGCAAGAACCTGCGGGTCTGCGTGAGCGACGAGGGCGAGGGCATCTCGGCCGACAACCTCACGCGCATCTTCGCGCACGGCTTTACCACGCGCAAGGCCGGCCACGGCTTCGGGCTGCACAGCTGCGCGCTGGCCGCCCGGCAGATGGGCGGCACCCTCACGGCCCACAGCGAGGGCGCCGGCCGGGGCGCCACCTTCACGCTTGAACTTCCGATTGATACCGCGCAAGGCGCATCATGAACCCGTTGCAGAACCGGCGTATTTTGCTGATCGACGACATGCCCTCGCTCCACGAGGACTTCCGCAAGATCCTTGCGCCCAAGCCGGTCGCGCGCGAGCTTGACAGCTTCGAGGCGGCGCTGTTCGGCCAGGCCGAGGCGCCTGCGTGCGACGGCTACGAGCTGGACTCGGCCTACCAGGGGCGCGACGGCGTGGCCCGGGCCGAGGTGGCCCTCCAGGCCGGCCGGCCCTACGCCATGGCCTTCGTGGACATGCGCATGCCCCCGGGCTGGGACGGCGTGGAGACCATCGAGCGGCTCTGGCGCATCGACCCGCAGGTGCAGGTGGTGATCTGCACGGCCTACTCCGACCACGCCTGGGAGGACGTTCTGGCGCGCCTGGACGTGCAGGACCGGCTGCTGATCCTGAAAAAGCCGTTCGACATGATCGAAGTCAGCCAGCTGGCCAGGACGCTGACGGCCAAGTGGACGCTGGCGCGGCAGGCCACCTTGCAAATGAAAACCCTGGAGGAGGCGGTGCAGAACCTCAAGGCGAGCGAAGTGGCCCTGCGCCAATCCAACACGGAACTCGAAGCCTTCTCATACTCCGTCTCGCATGATCTGCGCACGCCGCTGAGCATCATGAACGCATTCAGCAATCTGCTGGCCAGGGAACTGGGCGGCCATGCCAGCAAGAAGGTGCTGCATTACCTGTCGAGAATTCAGGCCAGTGCCGTGGTGGGCGGGCAACTGATCGAAGACCTGCTGTCCCTGGCACAGGTATCGCGTGCAAAATTGTGCATGGAGCCGGTCGATCTGAGCGACCTCTCGCGCCAGCTCATGGGCGAATACCGCAGCCAGGCTCCGCAGCGCCAGGCGCTTATCGCGGTTCAGGATGGCTTGCAGGCCCACTGCGACAAGCGCTTGCTCCGGATCGCCCTGCAGCGCCTGCTGGGCAACGCATGGAAATTCACCTCCCTGCGGCCCCATGCCGAGATCGCGGTCGGCAGGCTGGACGACACGGACGGCGAAGCGGTGTTTTTCGTGCGGGACAACGGCAGCGGCTTCGACATGGCTTACGCCAGCAAGCTTTTTACGACCTTTCAGCGGATCCATGCGGTCCATGAGTTTCCCGGAACCGGGGTAGGCCTGGTGACCGCGAGCCGGATCATCGGCCGGCACGGTGGCCGGGTCTGGGCCGATTCCAGACCGGGCGAAGGCGCCACGTTTTACTTCACGATACCGCTGGCCCCCCGGCAAAGCCCGCTTCGGGAAAGCCGGATCGGCTCACCAGACCACAGGAACCCACCATGAACGAGCCGCAGAACCGGCGTATTTTGCTGATCGACGACATGCCATCGATCCATGAGGACTTTCGCAAGATCCTTGCACCCCGGCCGGCCGCGCGCGAGCTTGACAGCTTCGAGGCGGCGCTGTTCGGCCAGGCCGAGGCGCCCGCGTGCGACGGCTACGAGTTGGACTCGGCCTACCAGGGGCGCGACGGCGTGGCCCAGGCCGAGGCCGCCGTGCAGGCCGGGCGGCCCTACGCCATGGCCTTCGTGGACATGCGCATGCCCCCGGGCTGGGACGGCGTGGAGACCATCGAGCGGCTCTGGCGCATCGACCCGCAGGTGCAGGTGGTGATCTGCACGGCCTACTCCGACCATGCCTGGGAGGACGTGCTGGCGCGCCTGGACGTGCAGGACCGGCTGCTGATCCTGAAAAAGCCGTTCGACATGATCGAGGTCAGCCAGTTGGCCAGGACGCTGACGGCCAAGTGGACGCTGGTGCGGCAGGCCAGCTTGCAGATGAAAACCCTGGAGGAGGCGGTGCAGAACCTCAAGGCGAGCGAAGCGGCCTTGCGCCAGTCCAACAAGGAACTCGAAGCCTTCTCGTATTCGGTTGCCCATGACTTGCGCTCTCCCCTGAACTCCATCGATGGCTTCAGTCACTTGCTGCAAAAGTCGGTCAGCGGAGACACCGCGGAACGCTCAAGGCACTACCTGAGCCGCATACGGGCGGGCGTGCGGCAGATGGGAGAGCTCACGGACGGCCTGCTGTCGCTGGCTCAATTGTCCCGCACCAGCCTGAAGGCCGAGACGGTCGATCTGGCGGCGATGGCCCAGCGGGTGCTGGATGACTGCCAGGAGCGGGACGCAGGGCGGAGCGTGAAATCCCACGTGGAAAGCGACCTGGTCGCCATCGGTGACCCCGCACTGCTGCGCCAGGTGATGGAAAACCTGATCGCGAATGCCTGGAAATTCACCGCGCATACCGCGGCCCCGGAGATATGGTTCGGAAAACTGCAGAGCGGCAGCGAGACAGCCATCTACTTCATCCGCGACAACGGCGCGGGTTTTGACATGGCTTATTCGGACAAGCTGTTTGGTACTTTCCAGCGCCTGCATTCACCGGGCGAGTTTGCCGGAACGGGCATTGGCCTGGCGACTTCGCACAGGATCATTGCGCGTCACGCCGGCTGCATCTGGGCCGAAGGTGCGGTCGGGCAAGGTGCTACGTTTTTCTTCACGCTCCCTTTGAGCGCCCCGCAACCCCCTCCCCGCGAAACCCACACCGCCCCATTACAAAACAGGAGCCAGCCATGAACAAGCCGCAGAACCGGCGTATTTTGCTGATCGACGACATGCCATCGATCCACGAGGACTTCCGCAAGATCCTTGCGCCCCGGCCGGCCGCGCGCGAACTCGACAACTTCGAGGCGGCGCTGTTTGGCCAGGCCGAGGCGCCTGCGTGCGACGGCTACGAGCTGGACTCGGCCTACCAGGGGCGCGACGGCGTGGCGATGGTCGAGGCCGCTGTCCAGGCCGGCCGGCCCTACGCCATGGCCTTCGTGGACATGCGCATGCCCCCGGGCTGGGACGGCGTGGAGACCATCGAGCGGCTCTGGCGCATCGACCCGCAGGTGCAGGTGGTGATCTGCACGGCCTACTCCGACCATGCCTGGGAGGACGTGCTGGCGCGCCTGGACGTGCAGGACCGGCTGCTGATCCTGAAAAAGCCGTTCGACATGATCGAGGTCAGCCAGCTGGCCAGGACGCTGACGGCCAAGTGGACGCTGGCGCGGCAGGCGGCGTCGCAGGTGAGCGGCCTGGAGGAGGCCGTGCAGGAGCGGACCCGGGCTTTGCACGCCAGCGAATCGCAACTGCACCAGATCGCGGACACCTTGCCAGCCTTGATTGCCTACGTGGACGCAGAACAGCGCTTTCAGTTTCACAACCAGTCCTACGAAGAAGTTTTTGGACTGAAGCACGAACAGATCCACGGCAAGACCCTGCGCGAGATGATGGGCGGCGAGGTTTACGGAAAAGTTCAAGGCAAGGTCGAGGAAGCCTTGGCGGGCTACTCGGTGCAGTATGACCGCGTGCAGAAAACCGCCAATGGCCAGCTTCGCGACTACGTCATGAAGTACCTGCCGCGCTATGGCGAAGACGAGGATGAAGGCAAGGTGCTGGGCTTTTTCGTGCTGGGCGCCGACGTGACCGAACTCAAACGCCTTGAGCGCATGAAAGGTGAATTTATCTCAAGCGTCAGCCACGAACTGCGCATGCCGCTGGTCTCCATCCGCGGCACGCTGGGCCTGATCGCGGGAGGTGTTGCCGGCGAGTTGCCGGCCATGGTCAAAAATCTGGTCGGCATTGCCACCAATAACTCCGAACGCCTGATCAGGCTCCTCAACGACATTATTGACAGCGAGACCATCGAATCCGGAACCATGCACTTTGAACTGCGGCCGGTGGAACTGCTGCCTTTGCTGGCACAGGCCGTCGCGGCCAGCGAGGGCTTTGCCAGCCAGCACAACATCAAGCTGATTCTTGATGGCCCGGCAGAGGCGGTGAGCGTCAATGTTGACCATGACCGGCTCAGCCAGGTGATCGCCAATTTGCTGTCCAATGCCGTGAAATTCTCGCCTCCGGCGGCGTCAGTACGCATCCGGCTGCTGCGCCTTGATAACGGGCGGGTCCGGGTTGAAGTGGCTGACAGCGGCCCCGGCATTCCCGAAGAGTTTGGCAAACGCATCTTCCAGAGCGGCCCGCAGGCCGACGCGCCGGATACCCAACTCAAGGACGGCACGGACCTGGGCCTGAATATCTCGCACTCCATCGTCGAGCGCATGGGCGGCAGCATGGGATTCACGACCGATGCCGGCACAGGCAGCGTCTTCTTCTTTGAGCTGCCCCAGGCGGTGCCGCTGCCGGTTGATGACAGACTGTGGGGCGCGGCCCGTCCACCGCTGAGTGCTTAGCCTGCGGGCTTCGAACCGCGCTTTTCTTTAAAAAAAACCGACAAGAGGGAGCAATCACCATGCAATCAACGACATCGAGCCTGTTTCGCCCGAGCACGCGGCGCGCGCCGCTTTTGGGCGCCGCACTGGCGCTGGCGGCCCTGCTGACCCTGCAAGCTTCGCCGGCGCGCGCCGAAGACGGGGTGGCCAAGACAGACACGAGCAAAAAGCGCATCGGATTCAGCAATTCCTATGCGGGAAACTCTTTCAGGCAAGTGATGGTCAAGAGCTGGCAGGAAGTGGTCAGGCAGTCTCGCAAGGACGGACTGATCGGCGACTCGCCGGTCGTCAGCGCCAACAATTCGGTGACCGAGCAGGCCGCGCACATCCAGAACATGATCCTGCAGGGCTACGACGCGATCGTGATCCTCGCCGCATCGGACACGGCATTGAATGGCGTGGTCAAACAGGCCTGCGACGCGGGCATCGTCGTGGTGTCCTTCGCCGGCATCGTGACGCAGCCGTGCGCCTATCAGGTGAACTACGACTGGGCATCCTATGGCAAGCAGGAGATCGACTACGTCGCGCAGCGCCTGAAGGGCAAGGGCAATCTGCTCGAAATTCGCGGTATCGCCGGCGATTCGACCGACAGGGACATCAGCGCGGGAATCCACAAGGCCCTGAAGAGCTATCCAGACCTGAAGATCGTCGGGACGGTGTACGGCCAGTGGACGGCGGCGGTCGCCCAAAAGGAGGTTGCCGGCCTCATCCCGTCGCTGCCCCAGGTGGACGCCGTGGTCAACCAGGGAGGCGACGGCTATGGCGCCGCCAGGGCCTTCGAAGCCTCCGGCCGGCCCATGCCCATCATCGTCATGGGCAACCGGCAGGACGAGCTGGCCTGGTGGAAGCAGCAGCACACGCAAAAACAGTATGAGACCTTCTCGATCTCGGCGACGCCCAGCATTTCGCAGGTCGCCTTCTGGGTGGCGCAGCAGATCCTGGCCGGCAAGAAGGTGCCGAAGTACGTCGAGGTTCCGCTGCTGCGCATCGACGCCCGGGACCGGGATGCCTGGCTTGCCGATACACCGGCCGGGGGCGTCGCCAACCCCTTCTACACGCAAGGCCTGGTGGTGAGCATCATTGATGCGAATGCCCATCGCAAGCCGCTTCCGGCCATTCCGGCGCCCAAATGACCTGCGCGGCCCCTTTCAGTCCCAGGAGGCTCGAGCGGGGGCCGCTCGCTGTCTCGAACGTCCGCCAGCACTTCGGAGCCGTCCAGGCGCTGGCCGGAATCGATTTTTCCGTCGCTCCCGGAGAAGTCGTGGGGCTTGTCGGCCACAACGGGGCCGGCAAATCGACGCTCATGCACATTCTCGCGGGGACGCTGCAACGCGATTCGGGAACGCTTTCGATCAGCGGTGAAGCAATCACCGGCCGCTACGACCCGTGCGCCGCCAGCGCTCGCGGCATACGCTGCGTGTTCCAGGAATTGTCGCTCTGCCAGAACCTTGACCTGGTGGAAAACACCCGCGTCGCGCACCCCGGCCTGCGCGGTTTTGGCTGGCGAAAGCGGGCGGCGCAACTGATCCGCGAGCAGCTCGACGCGGTGTTTCCCGGGCATGGCATGGCACTCGATGCCGTGGTCGGCGAACTGCCCATCGGCCAGCGGCAGATGGCTGAGATTGCACGCGCCTACACGGTGACCAGCGAGCCCTTGCGCTTCGTGATTCTCGATGAGCCGACCTCTTCGCTGGGCCACCATGCGGCACGGCAGGCGCTGGACTTCGTCGCCGCATCCGCCAGGCGCGGTGTCGCGGCGATCCTGATTTCCCACCGCCTGGACGACATCCTGCGCATCTGCGGGCGCGTTGTGGTGATGGTCGATGGCCGCATCGTCGCGAACCGCCCCACCGAGGGGCTGTCGCGCGACGGCATCGTGGCACTGATGGGTCAGCTCCAGGCCGAGCCGCGCGGCAGGCCCGAAGCCATCCGGGCGCAGCCGGCCGCCGCGCCCGTATTTCAACTGTCCGGCGCGGACAGCCGGGATCACCCCATCGAGGTGCGCCAGGGCGAAATCGTCGGCTTGGCCGGCCTCGACGGCCATGGTCAGCGCGAGTGCCTGCGCAGGCTGCATGCCGCCAGCATGAAGCGGCGGCGTGCAGGGCCGCCGGTCGCCTACGTGGCCGGCGACCGGCAGGCCGAAGGCCTGTTCCCGCTGTGGTCCATCACGAAGAACCTGTCCATCGGCTGCCTCAGGGCGCTGCGCAAAAATGCACTCATCAGCGCCGCCGCAGAGGCCAGCCTGGCACGCGAGTGGGTGGCGACCATGGGCCTGAAAACAGCCGGCATCGACCTGCCGGTCCTCAGCCTGAGCGGCGGCAACCAGCAAAAGCTGCTGTTCGCCCGCGCCCTTGCTTCCAAGGCCGGGCTGGTGTTCCTGGACGACTCCTTGCGCGGGGTCGATGTGGGCACCAAGCACTCGGTGTACCGGCACATCCGGCAAGAGGCCGACAAGGGCCGCGCCTTCGTCTGGTACACCTCCGAAGTGGGCGAGCTGACGAACTGCGACCGCGTCTATGTCTTTCGCGAGCAACGCGTGGTGGCGGTGCTGAGCGGCAGCGCCATCACAGAGGCCCGCATCATCGACCTGTCCTTCAGGGGCGCGGCCGATGCTTGAGCCCGCCGCCTTCGTCCACAGGCCTGTCAGCGTCCGGGCGGAGCACCTGTCGGCGGCCCTGCCGGCTTTCGCACTGGCGCTCATGCTCGGGCTCATCTTCTGGATCCAGCCTCGCGCCTTGAGCTACTTCGGCATCAACCTGCTGCTGAACCTGTCGGTGCCACTCATCCTCGCGGCCATGGCCCAGATGCTCATCATCGGCCTGGGCGACATCGACCTGTCGATTGGCAGCTTCGTCGGCTTCGTCACCTGCGTGGTGGCGGTCTTCCTCGCGCCAGCGCCGCTGCTGGCTGCGGCCATCCTGCTGGCGGCCATTGGCGTTTACGCGGGCACGGCGATGCTGATTTTTTACCGCAGCCTGCCCTCCATCGTGGTGACGCTGGGCATGTCCTTTGTCTGGCTGGGCCTCTCGCTGCTCATCCTTCCTTCGCCGGGCGGCCTGGCGCCGGACTGGCTGACCGGCTTGCTCGATGCGAAGCCGCCGCTGTTGCCGCTGCCGGTATGGATCGCGGTGCTTGCGGCCGCGTGCGGGCACTGGGCCATCATGCGCTCGTCCTATGGTGTCATCCTGCGCGGGGCGGGCGCGAACCCGAAAGCCGTGGCCCGTTCCGGCTGGTCGCTGGTGCGCGTGCGGGTGGTGGTCTATGCGGCCGCCGGCTGCCTGGCGGTGCTCGCGGGCATCGCGCTGAGCGCCATCACGACCTCGGGCGACCCCAACATTGCGCCGGCCTACACCCTACTCAGCATCGGAGCGGTGATCCTTGGCGGCGGCTCGTTCACCGGCGGAATCATCTCGCCCGTCGGCGTCGTGATCGGCGCGATGACGTTTTCCCTGGCGGCTTCGCTGCTCAGCTTTCTGCAGCTTCCTCCGGTCTGGCAAACCGGCGCCCAGGGCGCCATCCTGTTCCTCGTGCTGGCCGGGCGCGTCCTCGTCCAGCGACGCAAGCCATGAAGCGCGCTGGCCTGCCGGGCTGGTGCCAGCCCTGGATGTTCAGCTTTGTGGCTGCGGCGCTGATGGGGTTGATCAGCGCCGCGTGGTCGGGCCGGGGCGGCGCGGAGATCCTGTCCGTGGCGCTGGCCTTCAGCGTCTTCAGCGTCCTCGTGGGCACCGGCCAGATGCTGGTCATCGCCTCGGGGCCCGGCCATATCGATCTCTCGGTTCCGGCCGTCATCACCTTGTCGGCCTACCTGTCCATGGGCATGATGCAGAGCAATGACGCCCTTGTCGCGGCGGGATTCGCGCTGGCGCTCGCTGTCGGGCTGCTGGCCGGCGTGCTGAACTTCCTGTCGATACTCGCCTTGCGCCTTCCGCCCCTCATCGCCACCCTCGCCTGGAGCTTCATGTTCCAGTCCCTGGCCATGCATGTGGGCGGGGAGGCAACCGTCAAGCCGCCGGCCCTGCTGGCCGCCTTGACGGTGCAACGCGTTGCCGGCGTGCAAGTCCTGGTCGTGATCACCGTGCTGCTCAGTGTCCTGGTTGCCGTCCTGCTCAACCGCAGCATTTCGGGACGCCATTTGCTGGCGACCGGGCAAAGCGCCGAGGCGGCACGGCTCACGGGAATCCCCATCCATCGCGTGCGCCTGGCAGCCTATGCAGCCTGCGGGGCGTTCTCCGGCGTCACGGGTTTCCTGCTGGCCGGCTTTACCGGGGGCGCGGCCCTGAACATGGGCGACGCGTACCTGATGGAAGCCATCGCCGTGGTCGTCATCGGTGGCACGAGCGTTGCCGGCGGCCAGGCGAACGCCATCGGCATCTGGGGCGCCGCCCTGTTCCTCAATCTGCTGGCGTCGATGCTCAACACGGTCCGCGTGGAAGCCCCGGTCCGCTTGATCCTCACCGGCCTCATCATCATCCTTGTCCTTGCGGTGGCGACGCGCCCGGCTCGCGCCTGAGGCCGGGCTGCTGATCGCCCCAAGGCTTCCAGAAATGACCCCCTTCACACCTCACACCCCTGATGCAGAGCGCCCGAGCGGGGACTTTGCCCGCGAGGTTCTGTACCAGAGCCAGACCACGCGGATCTTTCGCACGCCCCGGCCCACGGGGGCGGCCAGCGTCATCTGCAAGGAGCCGCTCGGCGCGAACGCGCTGGAGCGGCTGCACCACGAGAAGAAAATCATCACGCGCCTGGCCGGCATCGAGGGCGTGCCGCGACTGGCTGCGCTGCCGCATCCGGCCGGCATCATGGCGCTGGAAGATTGCGCGGGCGTGCCGCTGCTGCAGGCCATCCGCAGCCAGGCGCTGGAACTGCCGGCGCTGCTGGCCGTGGCACTGCAGCTGGCGCGGACCGTTGCCAGGGTGCACCGCGCAGGCGTGCTGCACCAGAACATCACCCCGGCCAACATCCTGCTCGCCGGCCTGCAGCGCCAGCCGGTGCTGATTGACTTCCACCTGGCCACCACCTTTGCCGAGGGCCAGCCGGGATTCACCCACCACCGGGACATCCCCGGCACGCTGGCCTATCTGGCGCCCGAGCAGACCGGCCGCACCGGGCGCACGGTGGACCAGCGCGCCGATCTGTATGCGCTGGGAGCGACGCTCTATGAACTGGCCACCGGCCATCCGCCGTTCGAGAGCGCCGACCCGCTGCAGCTGATCCACGACCATCTGGCGCGCCAGCCGGCGCCGCCTGCCGCGCTGGCCCCAGGCTTGCCGCAAGCGCTGTCGGACATCGTCTTGCGCCTGCTGGAAAAAGAGCCCGACCGGCGCTATCAGAGCGCCGAAGGCCTGGCCCATGACCTGTCCCGGCTCATTGAGCGCCTGGCGCGCGATGAAAGCGCAGCCTTCTTGCTGGGTGAACGCGACTTCGCATTGCGACTGGCGGCGCCCTCGCGGCTGGTCGGGCGCGAGACAGAGATTGACGCGTTGCGGCAGGCTTTCCTGGATACGCTGCGGGGCAACAGCCGCGTCGTGCTGGTCGCCGGCGCGCCGGGCGTCGGCAAGACCGCGCTGATCAACGCGTTGCGGCCGATGGTGACCGCGCAGCGCGGCTGGTTCGTGTCCGGCAAGTTCGATCAGTACCGCCGCGATGCCCCATCGGCCACGGCGCAGGCGCTGCGGGCGCTGGGCCGCCTGCTGCTGGCCGAACCGGAAGTGGAACTGACCCATCAGCGCGAACGTATTTTGGCGGCACTCGGCCCGAATGCCGGCGTGATCTGCTCGCCAAGGCTGCCGGAGTTCGTGACGCTGCTTGGAGAACAGCCCACAGTTCCCTTGATTGATCCGGCCCAGACCGAGGCCAGGCTTTTGCTGACGATCCTGGACCTGCTGCGTTCGATCATCTCGACCACGCGGCCGCTGGTGATGGTGATCGACGACCTTCAATGGGCCGGCCCGATCTCGATCCATTTCATTGAAGCCGTTCTGGCCGCGCGGAATCTGCCTGGCCTGCTGCTGGTGGGGGCTTACCGCGAGGCCGCGATAGACGCGATTCACCCGATGTCCGCCGCGCTGCCGCGCTGGGCGCAACTCGAATGCGCGCCGGTCCGGCTGCGGCTGTCGGATCTGCCGCCAGCCGATCTCGGCACACTGCTGGCGGAAATGCTGCGCTTGCCGGCGCCACAGGCTGCGGCGCTGGCGCAGGCCTTGAACGCACACACCGGCGGCAACCCCTTTGACACGGTGGAGCTGGTCAACGCGCTGCGCCGCGATGGGGCGCTGGTGCCCGGCTCGAACGGCTGGGATTGGGACGCCAGGGTCATACGTCGCTACATCGGCCAGGGCAATGTGGTCGATCTGCTGAGTGCGCGCATTGCCCGGCTGCCCGAGCCGGGGCGCGCGCTGCTCGAAACCATGGCATGCCTGGGCGGCGAAGTCGCCTTAAGCCAGTTGCGCGCCGCCACCGGCCTGTCGGCCACCGAGCTGGAAGAGCACATGGCAGCGCCGCTTGAAGACGGGCTGCTGGTGTTTGAGCAAGGCGACGACAGTGCCCTGCGCTTTCGGCATGACCGCGTGCAGCAGGCGGCCCATGGCGCGCGGGAGCCGGCCCAGCGCTGCGCGCTGCATCTGACCCTCGCGCGGCGGCTGGCGCTGAAACCGGAGTTCAGTGCGGTGGCGGCGCAGCAGTACCTGCCGGCCATCGAAGCGCTGCACGAGCCGGACGAACGCCGCCGCGCCGCCGGCCTGTTCCACGAGGCCGCGACCCACGCGCGCCGCAGCGCCAACTATGCCGCGATGGAACGCTTCCTGACGGCTGCGCTAGGGCTGCTCGGGGGCATGAAGAGCGCGGCGGACGAGCAGCTGTTTGCTTCGCTGGAGATCGGGCAGCACACCGCGCTCTACAGCCTGGGGCGTCTTGAGGAGGCCGACGGCATCTACCGTTCCATCGAGGGCCGCAGCGGTGATGCGCTGGAACTGGTCGAGGCCGCCTGCGTGCAGGTCAGCAGCCTGACCAATCGCGGCCGGCCGCGCGAAGCCGTGGCGCTGGGCCTGTCCCTGCTGCGGCAACTCGGGCTGCAGGTGCCCTCCGGGGATGGCATCGGCATCGAAGTCTCCCGCAAGCTCGATGCCCTGTACAAATGGGTGGGCGAAGTGAGTTTGGCCGACGACCAGCGGCGCCCCGAGGCCGCCGGTCCGCGCGGGGTGGCGGTCGCCACGCTCATCAACCGCTTGATGGCGCCGTCGCGCCTGTGCGACCCGATGGCCATGGCCTGGCTGGTGCTGGAGAGCCAGCGGCTGTGGGCCGAGCATGGTCCCTGCGCCAGGCTGGCACTCAGCCTTGGCCACGCCACCCTCGTCACCATTGCGCTGCGCCAGGAATACCGCACCGGCTATGAGGCCGTGCGGCATGTGCTGTCGGTCAGCCAGGCGCGCGCTTACGAGCCGGAAGCCTCCCAGGTGGCCGACCTCTTCGCACTGAGCACCAGCCACTGGTTCGAACCGCTGGAAAACAGCGTCGCCCTGATCCAGCGCGCACGCGAAGCCATGCTGCATGAGGGTGATCTGCAAAGCGCCTGCTTCACCTACTACGTATCCGTCACGGCGCTGCTCGATTGCGAACCGACCCTGGAGCGCTACGCCAGCGAGGTCGAAGCCGGCCTGGTCTTTGCCATTCGCACCGGCAACGAGCATGGCACCGACCTTTACCTCGGCTACCGGCAACTCCTGCGAGCGCTGCGCGGCCAGACCCGGGCGACCGGCAGTTTGACCGACGGCGACTACGACGAGGCGGGCCGCGCCGGCCGGCTGGGGGCCAACCCCTCGGCGGATGCCACCTTTCACCTCATGCGCGCGCTCGCCGCCGCCTTGTTCGCGGACATGGGCGGGCTGGTGCGGCACACGGCTGCGCTGCTGCGCCTGCGCAGCTATCTCCAGAGCTTCTACGCAACGGCGCTGGTGCACCTGCTGCAGGCGCTGGCGCTGGCGCAACGGGTCAAGACAGCCGTTCCCGGGGAGCGCGCCGAACTGCTGCGCGAACTCGATCTGTGCCGCGACTGGCTGGCACTGCGAGCCACCGATTGCCCGGTCAATTTCGGGCACCTGCTCAAGCTGGTCGAAGCCGAGCGCGCCTGGTGCGCGGGCGATCCCTGGCATGCCGCCCGCGCCTTTGACACCGCTTTGCGCGAGGCCCAGGCGCGTCAGCGCCCATGGCACCACGCACTGATCAGCGAGCGGGCTGGCTTGTTCCATCTGGAGCAAGGGCTGGAGCACACCGGACGGCAACTGCTGGCCGAAGCACGGCAACTCTATACGGCCTGGGGGGCAAGCGCCAAGGCGCGCGAGCTTGAGCGCACCCACGCCTTCCTGCGCATTGCCTACCCTTTGCGGCCCGGCCCGGACTCGGGCAGCCATGTGTCCGGCGACAGCATCGACATGCTTGGCGTACTGCGCGCGTCCCAGGCGCTGAGTTCGCAAACCAGCCTTGACAGCCTGAAGACCAGCGTGGTCAAGCTGCTCGGCACGATGACCGGCGCCACATCGGTGCGCTTCGCGCTGCAGGATGAGGACCAGAAGCAATGGCTGCTGTCCGCCACCTCGGATCAGCAGATGGCGCCGATACCGGTCGAAGAGGCGGGAGTGCGCGGCCTGTTGCCGCTGTCAGCCTTTCACTATGCCGAGCGCACCCGCGAGCCGCTGCTGGTGGAGGACGCGACGCGCGACGACCGCTTCGCGCGCGACCCATATCTCGCCGGACTGGCGCGCTGTTCACTGCTGGTGATCCCGATCCTGAGCCAGGGTGTGCCGCGCGCCGTGCTGCTGCTGGAAAACCAGCTCAGCCGCGGCGCGTTCACCACCCACCGGCTGGACGCGGTGATGCTGATCGCCGGCCAGCTCGCGGTCTCGCTGGAGAACGCGCTGCTGTACGAAAAGCTGGAGCAGCGCGTGCGCGAAAAAACCCGCGAGCTGCGCGAGACCCAGGCCAAACTCATCGCCGCCGCGCGCCAGGCCGGCATGGCCGAGATCGCCACCAACGTGCTGCACAACGTGGGCAACATCCTCAACAGCGTCAACGTCTCGGCCGGCCTGCTTGGCGGCACGCTGCGCACGTCGCGCGCCCATGGCTTGTCGCGGGCGGTGCAGCTGATGGACGAGCACGCGGCCGACCTAGGCGGCTTTCTGACCCTTGACGGCAAGGGCAAGCTGCTGCCGGGCTATCTGGGCCAGTTGGCGCTGGCGCTGGCCGCAGAGCAGCAAGGCATGGCCGAGGAACTCGCCCGCCTCATCCGCAGCATCGATCACATCAAGGACGTGGTGGCCACCCAGCAGTCCTACGCGGGGAGCGCCAGCATTGTCGAGCCGCTGCAGATCTGCGATCTGGCCGAGGATGCCCTGCGCATGAGCAGCGAAGCGCTCGTGCGCCACCAGGTGACGGTGGTGAAGGAGTTTGCACCTGTCCCGGTGCTGCCGCTGGACCGGGCGCAGGTGCTGCTGATCCTGGTGAACCTGATCAGCAACGCCAAGTACGCCATGGAAAGCATGGCGGTCGGCTCGCGCCAGATCACGCTGCAGGTGCAAGCCGCCGGCGGCTTGCTGCGCGTATCGGTCGCGGACCAGGGCGAGGGCATTGCGGCGGAGAACCTCACGCGCATCTTCGCGCACGGCTTCACCACGCGCAAGGCCGGCCACGGCTTCGGGCTGCACAGCTGCGCGCTGGCCGCCCGGCAGATGGGCGGCACCCTGACCGCCCACAGCGACGGCCCCGGCCGGGGCGCGACCTTCACGCTTGAACTTCCCATCGACACGGCGCAGGGCGCGCCATGACCCAAGCGCAGAACCGGCGTATCGTGCTGATCGCGCATCCTCTCGTTCAAGTCGTCGCGGCTGAACATGTCGCGCCCGTGAGATAGCGCTGAATGCTATTAAATATATAGCTATAGACGATTATGCTGCTTGCATAAACAGTGGTTTTCTTCAAAATTTACCGCCCAGCGACCCCGACAGCCGCGTGATGAAGGCAAGGCGCAGGCCGAAACCTCAAACGCCCAATAAAAAAGCGCCCGAAGGCGCTTTTTTATTGGGCAGCAGTGCTTACTTGGCCACGACCCGCGCCATCTCCAGACACTTGTTCGAGTAGCCCCATTCGTTGTCGTACCAGGCGACGATCTTCACGAAGGTGCCGTCGAGCGCGATGCTCGCGTCCGCGTCAAAGATCGAGGTGCGCGTGTCGCCCCGGAAGTCGGTGGCGACGACCTTGTCCTCGGTGTAGCCCAGCACGCCCTTCAGGGCGCCTTCGCTTTGCAGCTTCATCTCGGCGCAGATTTCCTTGAGCGTCGCTTCGCTGTTCAATTCGCAGGTCAGATCGACCACCGACACGTCGGACGTCGGCACGCGAAAGCTCATGCCGGTCAGCTTCTTGTTCAGCTCGGGAATCACCACGCCGACCGCCTTGGCCGCGCCGGTTGACGACGGAATGATATTTTCCAGGATGCCGCGTCCGCCGCGCCAGTCCTTGTTACTCGGGCCGTCAACGGTCTTTTGCGTGGCCGTGGCCGCGTGAACCGTGGTCATCAGGCCGCGCTTGATGCCCCATTTGTCGTTGAGCACCTTGGCGACAGGCGCCAGGCAGTTGGTGGTGCAGCTGGCATTGCTGATGATGGCCTGGCCGGCATAGGTGCCGTCATTGACGCCAAACACGAACATCGGCGTGTCGTCCTTGGAAGGCGCCGAGAAGATGACCTTCTTCGCGCCGGCGGCCAGGTGCTTTTCACCGGCGGCCTTGTCCAGAAAGAGGCCGGTGGCTTCGAGCACCACGTCGGCGCCGACTTCGGCCCACTTGAGGTTCAGCGGGTCGCGCTCCTGCGTGAGGCGGATGCGCTTGCCGTTGACGATCAGGGTGTTGCCTTCGACGCTGACTTCGCCCTTGAAGCGGCCGTGCACCGAGTCGTACTGCAGCATGTAGGCCAGGTATTCTGGCTCCAGCAGGTCGTTGATGGCGACGATCTCGATGTCGCTGAAGTTCTGCACGGCGGCGCGCAACACGTTGCGGCCAATGCGGCCGAAGCCGTTAATACCCATCTTGATAGTCATCTTGCTCTTTGCTCCAGTTGGTTAACTTGCAACACCCTCCGGCCGGATCGGCCGGAACGGCACTTATTTCTTGCGCAGAACCTTGCGCACGGTCGCGGCCACATTGGCTGGCGTGAAGCCGAAATGCTCGAACAGCACGGCGGCCGGGGCCGATTCGCCAAAGGTGTTGATGCCAATGACCGCCGCGCAGCCGTATTTCCACCAGCCGTCGGTCACGCCCATTTCCACCGCGATGCGCGGCAGGCCTTCGGGCAGGATTTTCGATTTGTAGGCCGTGTCCTGGCGGTCGAATGTGGTCGTGCTGGGCATGGACACCACGCGCACCGCGATCTTCTGGGCGGCCAGCAGTTCCTGCGCCTTCAGCGCCAGCTGCACTTCGGAGCCGGTGGCAATGATGACGGCCTGCGCCTTTTTCTTCAGGCCGACTTCTTCGGGCTCGGCCAGCACGTAAGCGCCCTTGCTGATCTGGCCGACATCGCCTTTCGGCGCATACGGCAGGTTCTGGCGGCTCAGCAGCAAGGCCGTCGGCCGGGTCCTGTTTTCCAGCGCCACGGCCCAGGCCACGGCGGTTTCAGCGGTGTCGCCCGGACGCCAGACATCGAGGTTCGGAATCAGGCGCAGGCTGGCGGCATGCTCGATGGACTGGTGCGTCGGGCCGTCTTCGCCCAGGCCGATGGAGTCGTGCGTGAACACATGCACCACGCGCAGCTTCATCAGCGCGGCCATGCGGATGGCGTTGCGCGAGTAGTCGCTGAAGGTCAGGAAAGTGCCGCCGTAGGGGATGAAGCCGCCATGCAGCGCCACGCCGTTCATGATGGCGGCCATGCCGAACTCGCGCACGCCGTAGTTGATGTGGCGCCCGCCGACCAGGCTGCCGTTGGCGGCCTCGATCTGCACCACGTCGCCATTCGCGTCAAAGCGCAGGCTCGGGGTCGATTTGGTGTTGGTCAGGTTCGAGCCGGTCAGGTCGGCCGAGCCGCCCAGCAGCTCGGGCAGGCCGGCGGTGAAGGATTCGAGCGCCAGCTGCGACGCCTTGCGCGAGGCCACGGTCTCGGCCCGGGTGTGCGCGCCGACGACGGTATCGACGGCCAGTTGCGCAAAGCTCCTGGGCAGCTCGCCCTTCATGCGGCGAACGAATTCGGCCGCCAGTTCGGGATGCGCCTTTTTGTAGGCGGCGAAGGTCTTGTCCCATTCGGCCTCGAGCTTGCGGCCCTGGGCCTTGGCGTCCCAGGCTGCCATGCTGTCCTTGGGAATCTTGAAGGGCGTGTGCGGCCAGTTGAGCGCGGTGCGGGTCAGGCCGATTTCCTCGGCGCCCAGCGGTTCGCCGTGCGCCTTGGCGGTGTTGGCGCGGTTCGGCGAGCCCTTGCCGATATGGGTCTTGCAGATGACCAGCGACGGCTTGCCGGACGCCTTCTTGGCCTCGGCAATCGCGGCCGACACGGCTTCGGCATCGTGGCCGTCAACCGGGCCGATCACATTCCAGCCGTAGGCGGCAAAGCGCTGCGCGGTGTTGTCGATGAACCAGGGCTCGACCTGGCCGTCGATGGAAATGCCGTTGTCGTCGTACAGCGCGATCAGCTTGTCCAGCTTCCAGGCGCCGGCCAGACCAGCGGCCTCGTGGCTGATGCCTTCCATCAGGCAGCCGTCGCCCATGAAGACGTAGGTGTTGTGGCCGACGACCGTGTGGCCTTCGCGGTTGAATTCCTTGGCCAACAGCTTTTCAGCCAGCGCCATGCCGACCGCATTGGTCAGGCCCTGGCCGAGCGGGCCGGTGGTGGTCTCGATGCCTGGGGTCACGTCCACTTCCGGGTGGCCGGGGGTCTTGGAGCCGAACTGGCGGAAGTTCTTCAGTTCGCTGATGGGCAGCGGGTAGCCGGTCAGGTGCAGCACCGCGTAAATCAGCATCGACGCATGGCCGTTGCTCAGCACGAAGCGGTCGCGGTCCATCCAGTGCGGATTGGCGGGGCTGTGCCTGAGGTGGTCGCCCCAGAGGGCCACGGCCATGTCGGCCATGCCCATGGGGGCGCCGGGATGACCCGAATTGGCTTGTTGTACGGCGTCCATTGCGAGTGCGCGTATCGCATTCGCCATCATTTCGTTTTTGGCCATCAGGCTTAAGCTCCGGAAAATTCAAACAAATCAGGGTAATCCGGCATTTTAACGGCCGCTGCGCTGGCGCCCGCCCGGAGCCGCTTTCTGCAGCACTGAAACAGCAGCGGCGGCAAATGCTCTAAAGTCGTGTTCATGCAAACCAAGCCCCCCTGCGCCCGCCTCTTTTCGTGCCACTTCAACCGGACATCCGGGGTGGAAAAATGAACCCGCCGATCAAGGCGATGATCCTGGCCGCCGGACGCGGCGAGCGCATGCGGCCGCTGACCGACGATTGCCCCAAGCCCTTACTGCAGGTAGCGGGCAAGGCGCTGATCGACTGGCATGTTGAAGCGCTGGCGCGCGGCGGCGTGCGCGAGCTGGTCGTCAACACCGCCTGGCTGGGCGAGAAGATTTCAAGCCATTTAGACCTTTTACGCACGCAGGACGGGCGTGAGCAGCTATCATTTTCATACTCTCACGAAGGCGATGACTTCGGCTACGCGCTGGAAACCGCCGGCGGCATCGCGCGTGCGCTGCCGCTGCTGGGCGACGTGTTCTGGCTGCTGGCGAGCGATGTGTTCGTGCCCGAATTCGAGTTTTCGCCGGAAGCCGCCGACCGCTTCATCGCCAGCGGCAAGCTCGCCCACCTGTGGCTGGTGCCGAATCCGGCGCACAACCCGCGCGGCGACTTCGGCCTGGGCGCTGACGGCCTGGCGCTCAACCTGGCCGCCGACGACCCGGCGCCGCGCTACACCTACAGCACCATCGGCCTGTACCGGCGCGAGCTGTTCGACACGCTGGCCTTTGGCAACCCGCAAGGCCTGGCGGTCGCGCTGGCGCCGCTCTTGCGCGCGGCGATGGACCGCCAGCAGGTCAGCGCCGAGCTGTATTCGGGCGCCTGGACCGACGTGGGCACGCCGCAGCGGCTCGCCGAACTGAACCAAATTCTTCCGAACTGAAAGCATCACGCCCCATGAGCACCCAATTGAACCCTTCGGCCGCCTATGCCGTCCATGCCAAACGCCGCGCCGCCATTGGCCGCGCCCTGATCAAGGCCGGCGGCGGCGTGGCCCTGCTGCCCACCGCGCCCGAGTTGCCGCGCAACCGCGACAGCGACTTTCCCTACCGCCACGACAGCTATTTTTATTACCTGACCGGCTTCAGTGAGCCCGGCGCCTGGCTGGTGATCGAGGCCAGCGGAAAAACCGTCAAAAGCACGCTGTTTTGCCGGCCAAAGGATCTGGAGCGCGAGATATGGGACGGCATCCGGCTCGGCCCCCAGGCCGCGCCCGCCGCGCTGGGCGTCGATGCCGCGTTCAGCGCCAACGCGCTCGACGACAAGATGCCCGAGTTGCTGGCCAACCAGAACGCCGTGTGGTTTCCGTTCGCCACGCACAAGGGCCTGGAAACCCAGGTCGATGGCTGGCTGAACAAGGTTCGCGCCCGCGTTCGCCTGGGCGCCGAATGCCCGCAAAGCCAGCACGATCTGTGCAAACTGCTCGACGAGATGCGGCTGGTGAAAGACAGCCACGAAATTTCCATCCTGCGGCGCGCCGGGCAGATTTCAGCCGGCGCCCATGTGCGCGCCATGCAGACTTCGGCCGCCATGCTGCGCGCCAACGTCAAGGGCGGCCTGCGCGAATACCACCTCGAAGCCGAGTTGTTGCACGAGTTCCGCCGCCAGGGCTCTGAATTCCCGGCCTACACCAGCATCGTCGCCGCCGGGGCCAACGCCTGCGTGCTGCACTACCGCGCCGGCAACGCCGAACTCAAACCCGGCCAGCTGTGCCTGATCGACGCCGGCTGCGAACTCGAAGGCTACGCCAGCGACATCACGCGCACCTTTCCGGCCGACGGCAAGTTCAGCCCGGCGCAACGCATCCTCTATGACATCGTGCAGGCCGCGCAGGAAGCGGCGATTGCCGTGACCCGGCCCGGCCAGCGCTTCACCGACCCGCACGACGCCGCCACGCGCGTGCTGGTCGAAGGCATGCTCGACACCGGCTTGCTGCAAAAAGCCAAACACGGCAGCGTCGATGACGTGCTCGCTTCCGGCGCCTACCGCCAGTTCTACATGCACCGCACCGGCCACTGGATGGGCATGGACGTGCATGACTGCGGCGACTACACCGAGCCCGGCAGCCAGCCGCGCGAAGAAAAGGACGCGCTCGGCCAGAAGGTCATGCGCAAGCCTTCGCGCATCCTGAAACCCGGCATGGTGCTGACGGTCGAGCCCGGCCTTTACGTGCGTCCGGCCAAGGGCGTGCCGAAGAAATTCTGGGACATCGGCATCCGCATCGAGGACGACGCGCTGGTGACGGCCCAGGGCTGCGAGCTGATGACACGCGGCGTGCCGGTGAAGGCCGGCGAGATCGAGGCCTTGATGCGCGGCTGACCGGCGGCCGCCTGACGCCGGGCCGGAGCAGCCAGTCCCCTAAAATTGGCCATGAAAACTTTTATCCGATTCTTTTTTAGAACCCTGCGCGTCGTCCTCGGTCCGGTGGTGCTGCTCAAGGAAACCCTCACCCGCCCCAAGGGCGTGGTGCGCATCCAGGCCGCGCAGGACAAGGTCAACCGGCAATGCAAGTCGCTGGCGCTGTACCAGTACAAGACCTGCCCTTTCTGCAGCAAGGTCCGGCAGGAAATCAGCCGCCTGTCATTGAACATCAAGCGCATCGACGCACAGCACGAAGGCCCGGACCGTCAGGAATTGCTCAAAGGCGGTGGCCAGACCAAGGTGCCCTGCTTGAGAATCACCGATAAATCCGGCAAGAGCCAGTGGCTCTACGATTCAGGAAAAATTATCGACTATCTGCAGGGGCGCTTTGTGGATGCGTGAACCCGCTGGCCTGCGGTAGTCACGCCTTGCCGGCCCATGGCCTCAAGCGCCATGGGCCGGCAAGGCGAGCATTTTCTTCAGCTCGCCGCTGCCGATCAGCGCTTGCAGATCGGTGGCGCCGCCCACCAGCATGCCCTTGACGAACACCATCGGAAAGCTGGGCCAGCCGGTCCATAGCTTGAGCGCATTGCGCTCGCGCCAGGTATTGAAATAATTGCCATATTCCAGGTAGCGGTAGGGCTGGCCTGCCTGGTCCAGCGCCTTGCAGGCTTTTTTGGGAAAAGGGTTCATGCCCATGCCGACCACCACCACGTCGTTCTCGCGGACCGCTTTGATCACCTCCTGCACGATGGCCTGCTGATTCCCGGCGACCTTGCTGCGGATGGCGGGATGAATCCGGGATTCTTCAAGAATGGGGCGTGGCATCACGATGCTCCGGGCGAGTTGAACAAAAAAACAGTATCGCACCGGGCATCAGACCGATAGCGGCCCATGCCCAGCCCTCTTTGCCTTGCAAGCCCGCCAGGCGCTGCCGATGACACCGAAAGCCTGCGCGATGCGCTCGGCTGGCGCGAACTGGCGCTGCTGTAGCGGGTCGTTGCGCTGCCGTCCTACGCCAGCTTGCGAGGCGACCGATAGCCAGGGCGCACACAGCCATTAAGCTGGCAAAAGACCCGGCAGCCTGCCGGTCCAACACAAGGAGTTTCCCGATGACAACCGTTTCAGAAGTCATGACCCGTGGCGCGCGCAGCCTGCGCCCGACCGATACCGTGGTGCAGGCCGCGCAGGCCATGGAGGAACTCAATGTGGGCGTGATTCCCGTCTGCGCGGGCGACAAGCTGATCGGCATGGTGACCGACCGCGACATCGTCGTTCGCGGCGTGGCCCAGGGACTCGATGCCAAGACGACGACGCTGGCCGACGTGATGAGCAGCCATGTGCGCACCGTGCGCGAAGACGATGATGTGGAGGACGTCCTCGACATCATGGGCGAAAACCAGATTCGCCGCATGCCGGTGGTGGACGCGCAGGACAGGCTGATCGGCATCCTTTCCATCGGTGACATTGCCGCCAAAGACCCGGATGTCGATATCGATGTGGCCAACTCGCTGGGCAATATTTCATCGCCCGCCGAACCGGACCGCTGACACCCGCCGCAAGCAAGCGATCCGGCAAGCGGTCGCTCACAGGGCCGACAGGAATTGCTGCAGTTCCGGCGTTTTCGGACGGCTGAAAAGCGCTTCTGGCGGCCCCATTTCATGAACTTTTCCCTGGTGCATGAAGACCACGCGATCACTGACCTTGCGGGCAAAGTTCATCTCGTGCGTCACCAGCATCAGGGTCATGCCTTGCTCCGCCAGGTCTTCCACGACCTGCAGCACCTCGCCGACCAGCTCGGGGTCCAGCGCGGAGGTGACTTCATCGCACAGCAGCACCTCGGGGTCCATGGCCAGCGCGCGGGCAATGGCCACGCGCTGCTGCTGCCCGCCCGAGAGCTGCTCGGGCCGGTGGTCAAACTTTTCCGCCAGCCCGACCCGCGCCAGCAGCTGCTCGGCGCGCCGGCGGGCTTCAGCTTTGGGAAGCGCCTTGACCAGCATGGGCGCGAGCATCACGTTCTGACCGACCGTCAGGTGCGGAAACAAGTTGAAGCTCTGGAAGATCATGCCCACGTTCTGGCGCAACTCGCGCATGGCGTGCGGGTCGTTGATCTTCAGCGCCTGGCCATGCACCGTGAGCACGCCTTCCTGGAACTCCTCCAGGCCGTTGATGCAGCGCAGCAGCGTGCTCTTGCCCGAGCCGCTCTTGCCGATGATGCAGACCACCTCGCGGCGCTCTATCTGCAGGTCGATGCCCTTGAGGACTTCGTTCGTGCCGTAGCGCTTGCGCAGGCCACGGATGTCCACCAGGGGAATGGTCTTGGATGGGTTTGTTTGCAGGGTCATGGGGTGTTGGGTTCAGCGCCTGGGGCTGAGTTTTCGTTCAAGGTTGCGGCTCCACACCGACAGCGGAAAGCACAGGGCGAAATACATCAGGCCGACGCAGCCATACACCAGGAAAGGCTCGTAGGTGGCGTTGGCGATCATCTGGCCGGCCTTGGTGATTTCAACGAAACCGATCACCGAGGCCAGCGCCGTTCCCTTGATGATCTGGATCAGGAAGCCGACCGTCGGGCCAATGGCAATGCGCGCGGCCTGCGGCAGCACGATGTGGCGCAGCTGCTCGCCGAAATTCATCGCCAGGCTGGCCGCCGCTTCCCACTGGCCGCGTGGAATCGACAGCACGCAGCCGCGCCAGATTTCGGTCAGGTAGGCGCTGGCGTAAAGCGTGAGGCAGACCGAGGCGGCAAAGAGCGCAGAGGTATCGATCCCCAGCATCGACAGCCCGAAATAAGTCAGGAACAGCTGCATCAGCAGCGGCGTTCCCTGAAACACCTGCACATACAGCGCAACGCAGCGCGCCGCGCCCGGCAGCTTCGAGAGCCTGGCAATGAGCAGCACCAGCCCGACGATGCCGCCGCCCGCAAAGGCGATCAGCGACAGCGCCACCGTCCAGCGCAGGGCCAACAGGAGGTTGCGCACGATGTCCCACAAGGAAAAATCGACCATGGGGTGTCTTCCTGGCTCAAGGGCCGAATATGAAACGCGGCCCGGCCCAGTGGAGCACTTGCCGCACCAGCACGGCCAGGCCGAGGTAAACCAGCGTCACGAGGATGTAGGACTCCATGCTTCGGAAGGTGCGGCTGGAGATGAGGTTGGCGGCATAGGAGATTTCCTCGGTCGAGATCTGGCCGCACACCGCCGAGCCCAGCATCACGATGATGATCTGGCTGACCAGCGCGGGCCACACGCGCTCCAGCGACGGCGGCAGCACCACCCGGGTGAAGATCTGCCAGCGGTTCAGCGCCAGGCTTTGCGCCGCCTCGATCTGGCCGGGGTGCGTGGACTCGATGCCCGCGCGAACGATCTCGCAGGCATAGGCCCCCAGGTTCAGGACCATGGCCAGCATGCTGGCGATTTCCGGCGACAGCTTCACGCCCATGGCCGGCAGGCCGAAAAATATGAAAAACAGCTGGATGATGAAGGGCGTGTTGCGAACCAGTTCCACATAGGCGCCGACCATGGCGCGCAGCCAGGCGGGGCCATGCACCCGCGACCAGGCACAGGCGATGCCCAGGCAGGTGCCCACCGGCGCCGCGACGGCGGTCAGCAGGGCGGTCAGCGCCAGGCCCCTCAACAGCATGGGCCACTGGCCCAGCACAACAAGAAAATCCAGGCTCATGGTGTCAGGCCGGTTGGTGAGTCAGCAAGGGATTGAAGGCGTGAAGGCGCAATGTGCGGAGGGATAAGCCGGGCCGTTCATGCACGGCCGGCTGGTCCTCGCGCTTGCTTATTCCGGAAGCTCGCCCAGGCCGCGGCCCAGCCAGCGCTGCGCGTAGGTGTTGAGCGTGCCATCGGCCTTGGCCTGGCGCAGGATCTCGTTGACCTTGTCGAGCAATGCGGTTTCGCCCTTGCGCACACCGATGAAATTGGGCGAGTCCTTCAGCAGCAGCTTGTACTCGGCCTGGATTTGCGGATTCTTCTGGATAGCCACCCCGGCCACGGCGGCGCCGGTCGCCAGCAGCTGCGTTTGCTGCGACACGAAAGCCGCCACGGTCGAGTTGTCGTCCTCGAAGCGCTGGATCTTCAGCGTGGGCGGCGCCACCTGCTGAAGCACGTCATCCTGAATCGTGCCGCGCGTCACGGCAATTGACTTGCCCGCCAGATCCTGGAAACTCTTGATGCTGAGCGCCTTGGGGCCAAAGACGGCCTGGTAGAACGGTGCGTAGGCCACCGAAAAGTCGATCACTTTGGCACGCTCCGGATTCTTGCCGAGCGACGAAACGATCAGGTCGATTTTTTTGGTCTGCAGGTAGGGAATCCGGTTGGGCGTGCTGACCGGCGTCATTTCGGCCTTGACGCCGAGCTTGTCGGCGATCAGCTGCGCCACCGCCACATCCAGGCCCTGCGGCTTGAAGTCGGGGCTCATGAAGCCATAGGGAGGGAAGTCGGTGGCGATGCCCAGCGAGATGGACTTCCTGGCCATGATGGCCGTGAGCGAATCGTCGGCCTGGGCCGGCACGGACGTCAGGAG
This sequence comes from Polaromonas naphthalenivorans CJ2, assembly GCF_000015505.1. Lineage (GTDB taxonomy): Bacteria > Pseudomonadota > Gammaproteobacteria > Burkholderiales > Burkholderiaceae_C > Polaromonas > Polaromonas naphthalenivorans. The sequence continues at coordinate 4,339,642 of NC_008781.1, forward strand.
AGCGAGTCCGGCGAGCAGGCCGGTGAGCGCCGTGGCGAACTTGAATTTCATGATGCTTGGCTTCCCAAAAAATTGATGAACACAGGGCTCTTTAGGCAAATTGCATGCCATGCGCCAGCGACGGCATTTGAATCAGGCGCGCTCGTCCCGCTCGCAGCGCACGCCCGGCAAGCGCCAGGGCGCGGGCACCGGTCTTGCTAGAACCGGGCATGATCAATGAAATAATAATTTCTCAACTGCAAAACATCTGGAACTTATGTTCCAAACTTGTGCATGCCATGCCTCAAGTTGGTGAGGCATGCACGAACCCGGCGCAATGACATGAAAAAAGAGACCGAACCCCTCGATGCGCGGCTGCTGAAGGTCTATGACCAGCTTTCGGCGACAGACCGCCGGCTGGCGGACGTGGTGATTGCACGGAAAAAGGATTTGCTGGCCTATTCGGCCACCGAGCTGGCCGGCCTGGCCGGCGCCTCCAAGGCCAGCGCGGCACGGTTTTTCCAGCGCCTCGGCTACGCGGGGTTCAGCGACTTCCGGCAGCAGGTCCGCGCCCAGGTGTCGCAGCAGTCGCCGCTGGCCCGCATCGGCCGCACGCCTGCGCGTCCATCGGAATCGGCCTCGTTGCAGGCGCATGTGCAAAACGACGTGGCGCGCCTGGGCAGCCTGCTCGACGGCCTCACGCAGGACGTGCTGGAGCAGGCGCTTGAGTTGCTGGTACGCGCGCGCCGGGTCTGGATCGTCGGCTACCGCAACGGCTGCATGACCGCGTTTTATGCCAGCGCCTTGCTGTCGCAGGTGCGGCATGACGTGAACCTGCTGAACGAGCTGTCAGGCCGCGAAGCGGAAATTTTGGCCGACCTGAATGACAAGGACGTACTGCTGGCCGTGGATTTTCGCCGGCGCACCAGCCGGCTGCCACGGATCGTCGCGGCCGCCCGCAGCACCGGCGCACGCGTGCTGCTGCTGACCGACACGCCGCTGTCCGCGCTGGCGAGCCAGGCGGCGGCGATATTGCATTGCCCCAGCCAGACCGAGCAGGTGTTTGACTCCTATGTCAGCGCCGTCAGCCTCATGAACTACCTGGCCACGTCGATGGCCGCGCGCACGCGCAAGCAGGCCCGCGCCCGCATGTCCCGGATCGAGAGCCTGCATGCGGCGCTCGGCGATCTGGAAACCGATTCCTGAACCCCACCGAGCGAGCCTTCCATGCACAGCCTTCCAAGCATTTCAACCGACTACTTTCTCAACCCGGCGTTCCAGCGCGAGGAGCCCTATGGCGAGCAGCGCGCCAGCATTCTCAACGCCGGCGCGCTGGCCAGTGCCGGGCAGGAAATCACCGCCTGGCCCGGCTACCAGGTCACGCCCCGGCATTCGCTGGGCGGCCTGGCCGATGCGCTGGGCGTGGCCTCAATCAATTACAAGGACGAAGGCTCGCGCTTCGGCCTGGGCAGCTTCAAGGCCCTCGGGGGCGCCTACGCGGTCGGCCGGCTGCTGTGCCGCGTGCTGGGGCAGCAGTTGGGCCGGGTCGTGAACCCGTCCGACCTGCTGCAGGGCGAGTTGCGCCAGGCCGCCTCAAGCATCACGGTGACCTGCGCCACCGACGGCAACCATGGCCGGTCGGTGGCCTGGGGCGCGCAGCTGTTCGGCTGCCGCTGCGTGATCTACATTCACGCCTCGGTCAGCGACGGACGCAGGCAGGCCATCGAACGCTATGGCGCGCAGGTGGTGCGCACCGAAGGCAACTACGACGACGCCGTGCGGCAGGCCGACCGCGACGCCCGGGCCAAGGGCTGGCACGTCATCTCCGACACGTCCTACCCGGGCTACATGGACGTTCCGCGCGACGTCATGCAGGGCTACCAGCTGATGGTCCAAGAGGTCGTCCAGCAGCTGGGCGCCTGGCCGACGCATGTCTTCGTGCAAGCCGGCGTGGGCGGATTTTCCGCAGCCGTCTGCGCCTATTTCTGGGAGCGCGACGCGCAGCGGCGGCCCTTCTTCACGGTGGTGGAGCCGACCCGCGCCGACTGCCTGCTGCAAAGCGCGCGCAACGGCCGCATCACGGCGGTCACGGGCGAGCTGGACACGCTGATGGCCGGCCTGGCCTGCGGCGAGGTGTCGCTGCTGGCCTGGGACATCCTGGAACGCGGCGCCAACGCCTTCTGCACCGTGGACGACGACGCGGCCGTAGCGGTGATGCGGCTGCTGGCGCATCCGCCACGGAACGACGCCGCCATTGTGGCCGGTGAATCGGCCGTGGCCGGGCTGGCTGCGGCGATCGGCATCGCCAGCAACCCCGAAGCCCGGGCCGCGTTCAGAATCAATGCCGAAAGCCGGATTCTGTTCTTTGGCAGCGAAGCCGACACGGACCCGGCGCTTTACCGGCAGCTGGTCGGCGCCAGCGCGGCCGACGTCCTCGAGACGCAGGCATGAGTCCAGTACATAACCTGAAAATCAACCCCCAGCGGCTGGCGCAAAGCCTGGCGGCGCTGGGGCAAGTCGGCACGCTGGAGGGCGGCGGCGTGAACCGGCTGGCCCTCACCGAGGCCGACCGGCTCGGCCGCGAATGGACGCTGGCGCGCATGCGCGAGCTGGGCATGGCCGTCACCATCGACGCCATCGGCAACGTCACTGCCATCTATGCCGGCACCGAAGACCTGCCGCCGGTGATGACCGGCTCGCATATTGACACCGTGCGCACCGGGGGGCTGTACGACGGCAACTACGGCGTTCTGGCCGGCCTGGAAGTGGTGGCCACGCTGCGCGATGCCGGTGTGCGGCCGCGCCGGCCGATTGCGGTCGCGTTCTTCACCAACGAGGAAGGCGCGCGCTTTCAGCCCGACATGATGGGCAGCCTGGTGTATGTCGGCGGCCTGCCGCTGGCGCAGGCGCTGGCCACCCGCGCCGCAGACGGCCACACCGTGGAAGAAGAACTGCAGCGTATAGGCTACCGGGGACCGGCGGCCGTCGGCTGCCCGGTGGTGGACAGCTTCGTGGAGCTGCACATCGAGCAGGGTCCGGTGCTGCACCAGCAAGGCCTGCAGATTGGCGTGGTCGAGGGCGTTCAGGGCATCTCGTGGACCGAGTTCACGATTGAAGGCGTGTCCAACCATGCCGGCACGACGCCTATGGCCCTGCGCCATGACGCGGGCGTGGTGGCGGTGCGCATCGCGGCTTTTGTTCATGACCTGGCCTTGCGTTACGGCGGCCGCCAGCTGGCGACCGTGGGCTCGATGCAGCTGTCGCCCAACCTGGTCAACGTCATTGCCCAGCGCGCCGTGTTCACGGTGGACCTGCGCAACACCGACGAGGCCACGCTGGCCTGCGCCGAGGCCGAGGTGCATGCGTTCGCCGCGCAGTGCGCGGCTGCGCAAGGCGTTGCGTGCAGCCAGCGGCGCCTGGCGCGCTTCGAGCCGGTGGCGTTCGACCCGCTGGTGGTTAGCCTGATCGAGCAGGAAACCCGGGCGCTGGGCCTGTCCGCCCTGCGCCTGCCCAGCGGCGCCGGACACGACGCGCAGATGCTGGCGCGGGTCTGCCCCGCCGGGATGATCTTCGTGCCCAGCGTCAATGGACTGAGCCACAACGTGAACGAGTTCACCGAGCCCGACGACCTGGCGCAGGGCGCGCAGGTCTTGCTGCAGGTGCTGATGCGGCTGGCCCAGCGTGGTGTTTGAAATGATCCCCTTTTTATGTGAATTGACTGGAGTCTTGCAATGTCCCGATTTGTGAATGTGGCGCTGGGCCAGCTCGGCCCCATCCAGCGCACGGATTCGCGCCAGCAGGTCGTGAGCCGCCTGTGCGCCTTGATGCGTGAAGCGCACGCGCTCGGCGCGCACCTGATCGTGTTTCCCGAACTCGCCCTCACCACCTTCTTTCCGCGCTGGTACATCGAGGACGAGGAAGATATCAACAGCTTTTTCGAGCGCGAGATGCCCTCTGCCGCGACGCAGCCGCTGTTTGACCTGGCGCGCGAGCTGGGCATGGGCTTTTACCTGGGCTATGCCGAACTGGCGCAGGAGCAAGGCAAGGCGGTGCGCTACAACACCTCCATCATCGTCAACCGCCAGGGCGAGATCATCGGCAAATACCGCAAGGTGCATTTGCCGGGCCACGCCGAGCATGAACCGTGGCGGCGCTTCCAGCACCTTGAAAAACGCTACTTCACGCCCGGCAATCATTTTGGCGTGACCCCGGCCTTCGGCGGCATTTTTGGCATGGCGATCTGCAACGACAGGCGCTGGGCCGAGACCTACCGGGCCATGGGGCTGCAAGGCGTGGAGATGGTGCTGATCGGCTACAACACGCCGGTCCACAATGCCCCGGCGCCGCAGCACGATGACCTGTCGCTGTTCCAGAACCAGCTGTCGATGCAGGCCGGCGCCTACCAGAACGGCACCTGGGTCGTCGGCGTGGCCAAGGCCGGCCTGGAAGAAGGCGTGGACAGCATCGGCGGCAGCTGCATCGTCGCGCCATCGGGCGAAGTCGTGGCCCGCTGCATCACCAAGGGCGACGAAGTGGCGATTGCCCGCTGCGACCTGGATTTTTGCGCCATCTACAAACGCACCACCTTCAATTTCGACCTGCATCGCAGGCCCGAAGCGTATGGGTTGCTCGTCGAGCGAAAAGGCGAAACGCTGGCCGCCGATGGAACAGCAGTGGGTGTCCTGAACGCGCCGTGAACCTGCGCTGGCTGGCCCGCAAAGCCGGTTCAGGGGCACACTGGAAAAGGTGCAAACATGGCCTGCGCCTTTAACACTATTTTATTGATAGCTGCTTACGCCCGTTCCTATTGCGCAAAAGACATATTTCATCACTAAAAACCGGAAGAATCCCCTGCAGCCCGCCTATGGATCAGCCCATCGTCATGAGCTGCGCGTTGCCGCCGGCTGCGGCGGTGTTGGTGCTGATGCTTTGCTCATGCATCAGCGCGCTCATGTCGTACAGGGCGCCGTCGGCCAGTTGCGCCGGGGTCAGGTTTTCAATCCGCACGAGGGCGCCGGGGCGCTGCGCGACGCGCGGCAACAAGGCCTGCAGCGCGTCGCCATCGCCCTCGAACAGCATCGCGCTCAGCTGCGTCTCGCCCAGCAGTTGCGCGGTGGTGCGTGACTCGACAAAGCCCTGCGCCTCGGGCGGCAGCGCGGCCAGCGCCTGCGCCACGGCGCTGCTGGCCGCAGGCGTCTCCAGCCAGCACGGGTTGCCGCTGGCCAGCGCCGCCGCTACCTGGTGCACCAGGCCGAGCGCGGTCTGCGGCGCGGCCCAGACGGCGCCGCGCGGCAGCAGCTGGTAGCGGTTCGACTCGCCGGTGGGTCCGGGCAGGGTGAACAGCTGGCCCAGCACGCTGCTGGCGCGGTACGCTTCGCACGCGGCCACGGCCAGTGCGGCGTCACCGCTGCCCTGCCAGCCCGCCAGCGCGGCAAATTGGGGGCCTTGCAATGCAGCGCCCAGGCTTTGCAGCGCCTTCAGCGCGGGCACATCGGCCGGGTCGCGCCCGATGGCGGGCGCGGACGTGCGGCTGACGGGCATCGCCGGCAGCGCAGCCAGCGCCAGCTTGCCCTGCGACTGGCCGGCCTGCAGCAGGCGGTACAGGTAGAGCGGGCCGCCCGCCTTGGGGCCGGTGCCGGACAGGCCCATTCCGCCGAAGGGCTGCACGCCGACCACCGCGCCAATCACATTGCGGTTGACGTAGATATTGCCGGCCTGCACCTTCTGCGTGACCTGGGCAATGGTTTCGTCGATGCGGCTGTGCACGCCGAAGGTCAGGCCGTAGCCGGTGGCGTTGATCGCGTCCAGCACCTCGCCGAGCTGCTCGCGGCGGTAGCGCAGCACATGCAGCACCGGGCCGAAGACCTCGCGCTTGAGGCGCTGGATGCTGTCGATCTCGATCAGCGCGGGCATCACGAAATGGCCCTGGCCGGCGCTTTCGTCACGCGCCATGCGGGTGACGCTCTGGCCTGCGGCCTGCATGGCGGCAATGTGCCGCTCGATCTGGATGCGCGCGTCCTCGTCGATCACCGGGCCGACATCGGTGTGCATGCGGTCGGGGTTGCCCATGACCCATTCGCGCATGGCTTCCTTGATCATATGGACCACGCGCTCAGCGCCGTCTTCCTGGATGCACAGCAGGCGCAGCGCCGAGCAGCGCTGGCCGGCCGAATCAAAGCTTGAGGCCAGCACGTCGCCGACCAGCTGCTCGGCCAGCGCCGACGAGTCGGCCACCAGCGCGTTCTGGCCGCCGGTCTCGGCGATCAGCGGGATGCAGCGGCCCTGCGGGCTCAGGCGTTTCGCCAGCGTCTGCGCGATCAGCCGCGACACTTCGGTCGAGCCGGTGAACATCACGCCGGCCACCTGACGGTGCGCCACCAGCGCCGCGCCGACGGTATCACCCGCGCCGGGCACCAGCTGCACGGCATCCTGCGGCACGCCGGCTTCGTGCAGGATGTTCACCATCACACCGGCAACCAGCGGCGTCTGCTCGGCCGGCTTGGCCAGCGCGCAGTTGCCGCTGGCCAGCGCGGCGGCCACCTGGCCGGTGAAAATCGCCAGCGGGAAGTTCCACGGGCTGATGCACAGCACCACACCGAGCGGGCGGTGCGAGTCGTTGTCGAAGGTCGCCTCGACCTGGGCGGCGTAGTAGCGCAAAAAGTCCACCGCTTCGCGCACCTCGGCAATCGCGTTGGGCAGCGACTTGCCGGCTTCGCGCACGATCAGGCCCAGCAGGCTTTGCGTGCGCTGCTCCAGCAGGTCGGCCGCGCGTGTCAAGCAGGCGGCGCGCTCCTGCGGCGGCGTGCCCTGCCAGATCTGCGCGGCGCTGGCGGCGCGGCTGACGACCTGCTCGACTTCCTGCGCGGTGGCCGGGCGCACCCAGCCGACCTGGTCGCGCGTGTCGGCCGGGTTCAAGACAGGCTGCCAGCCGTCGGCTACGGCCTTGTCCGGATCGAAGGATGAAACGTCGGCAACGCTGGCCGCTGCAGCGTAAGTGACCTGGGTGCTGCGCAGCAGGCCGGCGGCAAGCGACGCCAGTTGCTGCTCGTGCGCCAGGTTCAGGCCCGACGAGTTCAGCCGCGACTGCGCGCCCAGGTTGGCAAACAGCTGGCGCGGCAGCGCGATCTTCGGGTGCGGCGCGCCCAGCCGGCCGGTTTCAAGCGCGATCTGGCGCACGTCAGCCACCGGGTCAACGACCAGTTCGGCCACCGGCACGCTGGCATCGCCGATGCGGTTGACGAACGAGGTGTTGGCGCCGTTCTCCAGCAGGCGGCGCACCAGGTAGGCCAGCAGCGTCTCGTGCGTGCCGACCGGGGCGTAGATGCGGCAGGGGCGGGCCAGCTTGCCGTCGGCGGCACTGCCCGTGACCTGCTCATACAGCGGCTCGCCCATGCCGTGCAGGCACTGGAATTCGTACTGGCCGCTGTAGTAGTTGCCACCAGCCATGTGGTAGATGCTTGCTACGGTCTGCGCATTGTGGGTGGCGAACTGCGGGTAAACAGCGTCGGGCGCGGCCAGCAGCTTGCGCGCGCAGGCCAGGTAGGAAACGTCGGTGTGCACCTTGCGCGTGAACACCGGGTAGCCGTCCAGGCCACCCTCTTGCGCGCGCTTGATCTCGCTGTCCCAGTAGGCGCCCTTGACCAGCCGCACCATCAGTCGGTGGCTGCTGCGCCTGGCCAGGTCGATCAGGTAGTCGATCACGTAGGGGCAGCGCTTCTGGTAGGCCTGCACCACGAAGCCGATGCCGTTCCAGCCCTTGAGCGCCGGGTCGAAGCACAGGCTTTCAAGCAGGTCGAGCGAGAGTTCGAGCCGGTCGGCCTCCTCGGCGTCAATGTTCAGGCCGATGTCGTAGCGGCGCGCCAGCAGCGTGAGCCTGAGCAGTCGCGGCAGCAGCTCGCCCATCACCCGGTCGCGCTGGGCGCGGCTGTAGCGCGGGTGCAGCGCCGACAGCTTGACCGAAATGCCCGGCCCTTCATGGATGCCGCGCCCGTGCGACGCCTTGCCGATGGCATGGATGGCCTGCTCGTAGGACGCCAGGTAGCGCTCGGCGTCCTGCTCGGTCGCGGCGGCTTCGCCCAGCATGTCGTAGGAATAGCGAAAGCCGGCCTTTTCCAGCGCGCGGCTGTTGGCCAGGGCTTCGGAGATGGTCTGGCCGGTCACGAACTGCTCGCCCATGAGCTTCATGGCGCGGTGCACGCCCTGGCGGATCAGCGGCTCGCCGCCCTTGCCGATCAGACGGGTCAGCGACGAGCCCAGGCTTTTTTCGCTGCTGGTGGCGGTCAGCTTGCCGGTCAGCATCAGCCCCCAGACGGCGGCGTTGACAAACATCGACGGCGAATTGCCCAGGTGCGCATGCCAGTCGCCACGGCTGATCTTGTCGCGGATCAGCGCGTCGCGCGTGGCGTTGTCGGGAATGCGCAGCAGCGCCTCGGCCAGGCACATCAGCGCCACGCCTTCCTGGCTGGAGAGCGAGAATTCCTGCACCAGCGCTTCCACGCCGCCGGCGTCTTGTCTGCCGCGCAGGCCTTGCACGAGCCGGGTGGCGACGTCTTCGATGGCGGCGCGCTGGGCGGCATCGCCGGTGTGCGCCAGTTGCACCAGCATGGGCAGGCACTCTTCCTCGGGCCGGTGCCAGGCGGCGGTGACGGCGGCGCGCAAGCTGGTCTGCGGCAGGACGTTTTGCGCCCAGTCCAGGAAGGGCTGAGAAGAAAGCGTGGTATTGACCGGCAGGAGCGGCTCGCCGGCATCGTCAAGCCCGGTTTTCTGGATACCATCGGTTGCACCCAGGGTTGTACCTTGCGGCAACTGACCCCGCTCGATGTTTTCGACATACTGCAAGACTGCCTGCTTGATCAGCCAGTGGGGAGCCCTGCCTTGCTGGGCGGCGGCTTCCCTGATACGGGCTCGAAGCGCCTCATCAACCTTCAGGCCGAGCGTGACTGTGGACATGGGTTGCACCTTTTAAAAATAAGTGCAACCCATTCTATAAAAGGTACAACCCAAGCCATATACGGGTTAACACCAATAGATTGCTTCTGTCTTTTGCAAAAAAACATCACGCGCACGAATCCAGCAAAGCGGTGATGCGTGCAAAAAAATCAAAAATACATCGTCCCGGCGCATGGATTTCACCCCTGTTTCTGCGCTAGGTGCGGCCTACAATCGCAAACCGTACAAACGAGTTGACGGCCGCACTGACCGTCCTAGCTGGAGACTTATCAATGCTCACCCCATCCGCTGCGATGCCCCACGATCTTGATACCGAGCGCAACGAAAAGCGCGCCGAACTGCGCCGCGCCGCGCTGGAATACCATGAGTTTCCAACCCCCGGCAAGATTGCCATTTCCGCCACCAAGCAGCTGACCAACCAGCGCGATCTGGCGCTGGCCTATTCGCCCGGCGTGGCCGCGCCCTGCGAGGAAATCGTCAAGGACCCGAACGCCGCCTTCAAGTACACCAGCCGGGGCAACCTGGTCGCCGTCATCACCAACGGCACGGCGGTGCTGGGACTGGGCGACATCGGCCCGCTGGCTTCCAAGCCGGTCATGGAAGGCAAGGGCGTGCTGTTCAAGAAGTTCGCCGGCGTCGATGTGTTCGACATCGAGATCGACGAGAAAGACCCGGCCAAACTGGTCGAGATCATCGCCTCGCTGGAGCCGACCTTCGGCGCCATCAACCTCGAAGACATCAAGGCGCCGGACTGCTTTTATATCGAGCGCGAACTGCGCAAGCGCATGAAGATTCCGGTCTTTCACGACGACCAGCACGGCACGGCCATCACCGTCGGCGCGGCCATGCTCAACGCCCTGAAGGTAGCGGGCAAGGATCCGAAAAAAGTCAAGCTCGTGACCTCCGGCGCGGGTGCGGCGGCGCTGGCCTGCCTGGGCCTGCTGCTCAAGCTGGGCATTCCGCGCGAGAACATCTACGTGACCGACCTGGCCGGGGTGGTCTATGAAGGCCGCACCGAACTGATGGACGAGGACAAGATCCAGTTCGCCCAGCCCACGCAAGCCCGCACGCTGGGCGAAATCATCGAAGGCGCGGATGTCTTTCTGGGTCTGTCGGCTGGCGGCGTGCTCAAGAAAGAGATGGTCGCGAAGATGGCGGCCCACCCCATCATTTTTGCGCTGGCCAACCCAAACCCGGAAATCACGCCCGAAGACGTCAAGTCGGTGCGCGATGACGCCATCATCGCCACCGGCCGCAGCGACTACCCGAACCAGGTCAACAACGTCCTGTGCTTTCCGTATATCTTTCGCGGCGCGCTGGATGCCGGCGCATCGACCATCACCATCGAGATGGAAATCGCCGCCGTCCACGCCATTGCCGAGTTGGCGCAGGCCGAGCAGAGCGAAGTGGTCGCCGCCGCCTACATCGGCGAAAAGCTGACCTTCGGCCCGGAATACCTGATTCCCAAGCCGTTTGATCCGCGCCTGATGATGAAGATTGCACCGGCCGTGGCCCAGGCCGCCGCCGACAGCGGCGTGGCGCTGCGGCCCATCGCCGACATGGACCACTACCGCGAGCGCCTGCAAAGCTTTGTCTATGCCTCCGGCACGATCATGAAGCCGATTTTCACGGCGGCCAAGGTCGCGGCCCGCAAGCGCGTGGCCTATGCCGAAGGCGAGGAAGAGCGCGTGCTGCGCGCCTGCCAGATCGTGGTGGACGAAAACCTGGCCCGGCCGACGCTGATTGGCCGCCCGGCCATCATCGCCCAGCGGATTGAAAAGTTCGGCCTGCGCCTGAAGGAAGAACTCGACTACGACGTGGTCAATGTCGAGCAGGACCACCGCTACCGCGACTTCTGGCAGACCTACCACCGCCTGACCGAGCGCAGCGGCGTGACGGCGCAGATGGCCAAGATCGAAATGCGCCGCCGCCTGACCTTGATTGCCGGCATGCTGCTGCTCAAGGGCGATGTGGACGGCCTGATCTGCGGCACCTGGGGCACGACGAGCCACCATCTGGCCTACCTGGACCAGGTCATCGGCAAGCGCGAAGGCGTCAACACCTATGCCTGCATGAACGGGCTGATGCTCCCCGGCCGCCAGGTGTTTTTGCTCGACACCCACGTCAACTACGACCCGACAGCCGAGCAGCTGGCCGAAATCACCACCATGGCGGCCGAGGAAATGATGCGCTTCGGCATCAAGCCCAAGGCGGCGCTGCTGTCGCATTCGAACTTCGGCTCGTCCAACCACCCGAGCGCCCTGAAAATGCGCCGCACGCTCGAACTGCTGCGCGAGCAGACGCCCTGGCTCGAAGTCGATGGCGAAATGCACGGCGACGTGGCGCTGGATGCCGAGGGCCGCCGCCTCATCATGCCCAACAGCACGCTGACCGGCGAAGCCAACCTGCTGGTGCTGCCCAATATTGACGCCGCCAACATTTCCTACAACCTGCTCAAGACCGCAGCCGGCGGCAACATTGCCATTGGCCCGGTGCTGCTGGGTGCCAACAAGCCGATGCACATCCTGACGCCAACGGCCACCGTGCGCCGGATTGTCAACATGACGGCACTCACGGTCGCGGACGCCAACGCCGCACGCTAAAGTCAAAGCCGTCAGGCGTTACCAAGTAAAGAGGGCTTTAGAGCCCTCTTTTTAATGCCTAAAATTTCAGCAATCGCTTGCCTTTTTTTTCCGCATGCGGCAAACTACCCCTCTTGAAATTTAAGGGTTAACCCGACGAATTGGCCCGAAGTGAGCGGCCAGTCCCAGGGTTCAGCTCTGGTTTTGGCGAGCCTCCCGGTGCCAGGACAGGTTTCAAGTGCTAAAAAGATTCCGCATTTTTCCGCCATCAGGCGGTCGGAATCCAGCACAGAAATTTCCGGTAATTCGCCGCCCCTTGTGGGAATCCGAAAGGTAGGCGTTTTGCTGAAGTCGGCGCAAGCCGATGCGGTCGGGCATGGCCGTCCTGTAGAGGGAATCCCCGCCATTGATGGTGGGGAGGATGCCAAGATCACTATGCGAGTTTTCGCAAAATCGTTCACTAACCAGGACTGTGGTTGTTATTTTGACTTTTGACTCAAGAGAAAGAGAAGCGGAGATGGAAACACCACTTCGTAAGGACGACGAAATACCATTGAAGGGCATCCGGCCCAACATTGTTCAGTCCATACGCGCCTTTCGTGTGCCCGAATTGCAGGAAGCTGCGACGAAGCTGAACCAGCATTTTCTGTATGCCAACCTGGGCAACGCCCAGAGCAAGCAGGACATTCTGGACATGATCGCGGCCCAGTACACCTTCCCGGCGCATGTCGGCAAGAACTTCGATGCCTTGTACGACTGCATGACGGACCTGGTTCACAAATCAGGCCCGCAGCCCGGCTTTATCGTCGTGCTGGAGCAGATTCCTGCGCACGCCAAATTCGACAAGGAAGCGCGCGAGCAACTGCTCGACATCTTCCGGGATGCAGCCGACTACTGGGCGGATCGCAAGATACCGTTCAGATGCTTCTATTCTTTTCTGTAGCCCGCTCCCCAGACATTGGCCAAGGGGATCGGGCGAATGAGGCCCAGCAAGTCGTCGCAGAAGGTGCAGAACCGATGCCGACCGACAAACTGCTCGACGTGTCGCCACTGGCGCTGCGCATGAGCAGTCCGTTCAACGCCAGCTACTGGCTCGCGGCGGCCTGAAACCCCAAGTTTCAGGCATCCCATAAAAAACCCGCAACTTGCGGGTTTTTTTACGATCAAATAGGGCTTTTACGCTCGTCCAGCAAGCGCTTTAAGCTACATTTTTTATAGCAGTTCTATTTTTTCGGGCTGCGCCGTGCCGGTCTGTACCTGCTGCGCCAGCGCCAGGTACTCGGCCACCGGCACCTCTTCGGCGCGCCGCTTGACATCGAACTCGCCAGAAAACGCATGCTGCTCCAGCCATTGGCCGAGCGTGTGGCGCAGCAGTTTGCGGCGCTGGCTGAAGGCGACCCGCACCAGCTCGCTCAGCAGCTTGACGTCCAGCCTGGCCGGCTCGGCATGCGGCACCATGCGCACGATGGCGCTGTCCACGCGCGGCGGCGGATCAAAGCTCTGCGGCGGCACATACAGGACATTTTCCATCGCATAGCGCCACTGCAGCATCACGCTCAGGCGGCCGTAGTCGCTGGTCGAGGGCATAGCCACCATGCGGTCGATGACTTCCTTTTGCAGCATGAAATGCTGGTCTTCAATCACCTCGACCGCATCAAGCAGGTGAAACAGGATGGGCGTGGAGATGTTGTAGGGCAGATTGCCGACCACCCGCAACTTGCAAGGGCTGGGGGTTTGCGAGGCTGCGCCGCGCAACGCGCCGGCAGACTGGACCTGCTCCGCCAACTGCAGGAAATCCACCCGCAGCACATCGGATTCAATGACCGTCAGTTGCGGATTCGAGCGCAGCTGGCGCGCCAGGTCGCGGTCCAGCTCGATCACCGTCAGGTGCCCAAGGCGCTCGACCAGCGGCCGCGTCATCGCGGCCAGGCCAGGACCGATCTCGACCATCGGCTGGCCGGGCAAAGGCGCAATCGCCTCCACGATGCCTTCGATGATCAGCCGGTCGGTCAGGAAATGCTGGCCGAAGCGCTTGCGCGCAATGTGTTTCATTGCGGCTGCTCGCGGAATTCCACGTAGGCGCGGCCACGGATGTCCTCGGCCCAGCGCACATAGGCTTCGTTCTGCTTTTTCTCGCGCAGCATGCCGCGCACCATCTCGCGCTGGTCACGCGGCGAAACCGGCGCCTCGCGGCGTTCCAGCACCTGCACCAGGTGAACGCCGAAGCGCGACACCAGCGGGTCGGAGACCTGGTTGGGCGCCAAGGCGTTCATGACCTTTTCAAATTCCGGCACGAAAGCGCCGCCAGGCACCCAGCCCAGGTCGCCGCCCTGCTTGGCCGAGGCATCCTGGCTGTTTTCGCGCGCCAGGGCGGCAAAGTCGGCCTGGCCGGCCACGATGCGCTTCTTGAAGCCGGCGAGTTTTTCCACGGCGGCCGCTTCGGTGAGCTGGGGCGTCAGCCGCAGCAGGATGTGGCGGGCATGGGTTTGCGTGATGACCGCATCGGGCAAACCGCCCTGCCGCTTCTCGATCACCTTCAGGATGTGAAACCCGGCGGCGCTGCGCACCGGGCCGGCCAGGCCGCCCGCAGGCAGGCTTTGCGTCGCCTCGACAAACAACGGCGGATAGCGGTCGGCGCTGCGCAGGCCGATCTGGCCGCCATTGCTGCGCGAAGCCGCCGCCGAAACCTCGGTCGCCAGCGCGGCGAAGTCGGCACCGGCCTTGGCACGCTCCAGCACCTGCCGGGCCTTGGCCTGCAGGCTGGCGACCTGCTCGGGCGTGGCGTTTTCGGGCACCGCCACCAGGATTTCAGCCAGGTTGAGCGCCGCCGGGGCCGCACCTGCAGCACCCGGCTTGCCTTCCTGGCTGCGCAGGTAGTCGTCAATTTCCATCTCGCTCACGTTGATGCGCGACTCGACTTCGCGCTGGCGCAGCCGGCTGATCAAGAGTTCGTCACGAATCTCCGAGCGGAACTGGGCATAGTCGATGCCGTCGGCCTTCAGGCGGCGGCGCAGCTCATCGACCGTGATCTGGTTCTGGCGGGCGACCGTCTGGACCGCGCCCTCGACGGCGTTGTCGTCGATCTTGAAGCCCGTGGCCTGCGCGGCCTGCAACTGGGCCTTGTCGCTGATCATGCGCTCCAGCAGTTGCGGCATCAGCTCGCTGCGCGGCGGCAGGGCGATGCTCTGCTGCTTGAGCTGCTGCTCGGTGCGCAGCAGCTTGGTGCGCACTTCATTGTTGGTGATCGGCTCGGAATTGACCACGACCACGATGAAGTCGGCCTGCTGCTGGGCGCCCGCGCGTGGCGCGGCATTGCCCGCCGGCGCGGCCGGCACCACCAGGCGCGGCGCGGCCGAAGGCCGGGCGATCTGGGCCTGCACGACGCTCAGCGGCAGCGCAAGCACGAGCGCCAGCGCAGCGGCCAGCGGCCGGACAGTCAAAAAACGGTGTTTAGTCATAAGTGGTAAAGCGGCTGGGAGGGCTGATTTTGTCACGCAAGTATTGGTAGCGTGGCACGTTGCTCTTGAGCGTTTCGAGCGGGCTGGAGCCGATGCGCGAAAAACCGACCATTTCAAGCTGGAACAGGATTCGGGTGCTGGCGGTCGCGGTGCTGTTTTGCGAGCGCTGCAGCACCACGCGGCCAATCCAGCAGCAGCCATCGTACTCAATGCCGACCACCGCATCGACCAGCTTTTTCTCCAGCGTGCTGTAGTTCAGCCGGCCCACGCTGTAGTAGCGACCGCCGCCCTGGCCGCGCCCGGCGCCCAGGTCCTGGCCCTTGTCGCCCCACAGGTCGTTGATGGGCCACTGCCAGCCGACGTCGATCTGCTCACTGATGTTGCGCTGGCGGCGAAATGCGGCGCTGACGGTGCGGTAGTTGCCCGGGTTGTAGCGCACGCCGATGGAGGCCAGTTCGGACTGCCTGATCTTGGGGTTGTACTGGACCGTGCTGTCGAACGTCCACTGCGGCACCCAGTTGACCGATGCGCCCACCAGCAGGTCGCTGACGCGGTCGGTCACCGGCAAGGCGCCGGGCACGGGCGTGGTGCCGAGCGCCGGCAGGCTGACGCGCTGGTCGTCAAAGCGCAGGCGCTGGGCAATGCCCAGCCGCACGGCCTCGGCGCCGGTGGCCGGGTCCAGCAGGCGCGAGGTCACGCCCAGGGTCAGCAAATTGGCATCCGAGATGCGGTCGTTGCCGACAAAGGCGTTCTCGGTGAAGACGGTGGCGAAGTTGAAGCTGTTGACGCCCGAGTCGTAATTGGGCAGGTAGCTTTGGTCGCGGTAAGGCGTGCGCACATAAAAAGCGCGCGGCTCCAGCGTCTGGGTAAAGCTGCGGCCAAAGTAGCTGGCGTCGCGCTCGAACTGCAGGCCGCCGTCCAGGCTGAAGGTTGGCACCACGCGCGAAGCCGACGTGGCGCCGTTGGCCAGCGGCGAGTCGAACTGGTAGCTGCTGGCATGCAGCTGCACCTTGGGCGTGATGTAGCCCCACGGCGCCAGCCACGGACGGCTGACCTGCAACCGGCTGAAGGCGCGGCTGCCGTTGGGCTGCTTGGTCAGGTTCTGGTCGGCGGAAAAACGGGTGAAATCGGCCTCGGCGGACCAGTCAAAACCGCTGCCCAGCCCGAGCAGCGGGGCATCGACACGGGTATAGGCCGCGGTCAGCTGCGGCAGGCGGTCATACGGCGGGATGATCGGCGAGCTGACATCCTGCAGCGTCTGCCACTTGAGCGCCCGTACTGACGAGGAAAAATAGCCCTTGCCCCAGCTCAGCGACGCATCCTGGGTCAGCAGCCGCTGCGTGACCTGGCCGGTGGTGAGCGGAAAATCGCGCCAGTAGTCGTTGTCGCTGACCTTGTTCAGATTCAGGTTCAGCCCCACCCCGCCGATGGCCGACACGCCGGTGTCGATGGCACCGACATGCTGCAGCGAATACGACCAGCGGTCACGGCCCCGCAGCTTGTCGCCAGGCAGCACATTGGCGCTGACCTGGCCCCGGTAGGTGGGCTCCAGGTAGCGGAATTCGCCGGCCAGATCGACGCCGCGCTTGCTCATGACGGCAGGCGAAAAGGTCGCATCCCGGTTCGGCGCGATGTCAAAGTAATACGGCTGGCGAATTTCAAAGCCGTTGAGCGAACTCAGGCCCAGCGTGGGCGGCAGCAGGCCCGACTTGCGCTTGTCGCTGAGCGGAAAGCTGACCTTGGGAAAGGCCAGGATCGGCACGTCCTTGAAGCGCACGACGGCGCCGGTGGCCACGCCGACTTCCTGGTCCAGGTCAAAGTCAACGCGCGTGGCGGTCAGCTCCCAGGCGGGCTTCCAGCTTTCCTCGTTGTTGCGCTCGCAGGTGGTGTAGGTGGCGCGGTGCGCGGTCAGGTGCTTGTCGTCGATGAAATCGACCCGCTCGGCCTGGCCGTTGCCGCCGTTTTGCAGGAACGAATAGCGCGGCGTGGTGAAAAAGCCTTCAAAACGGTCCAGCTTGAGCTGCAGTTCCGGGCCTTCAAAGCGGTTGCCGGCGTTGTTGATGCGCACATGGCCGGTGCTCTTGAGCTGGTCGTCGGGCTGGTAGTACTCGATGCGGTCGGCGCGCATGGACGTGGCGCCACGGCGCAGCTCGGCATTGCCCTCAATCACCGTTTCCAGGTCCGGCCGGCCTGAAATCCGGTCGCCGAAGACAAACGTCGGGCCTTCATCTTCCGGTGCTTTGGAGACGCCCTCGGCCAGCATGGGCGTGCTTTTGAGCGCCAGCGGAGGGGCCGCAGCGGCGCTTTCGGCTCCGGCCGGCGCCTGCGCATGGCCAGGTCCTGCGGCGGCCAGCCCCAGCGTGGCGAGCATCGCCAGCCGGGAGACAGCATGGGCCACCGGGGAAAGAATAAAGGAGGAGTGGGATGCGCGGCGCATCGTTTGTATGAGATAAACCCGTTTGTAAAATCAGGGCTGATTATCCATGACCCTCTTACCGGCCTGTGCCGGGCTGCCGCACTGACCAAGGGCTTTGACAAAATGACCGCTTCCCCTCCCGACTGGCTTGACCCCGCGCGCGCCAGCGCCTTTGCCCACTGGCTGGCCGCCGTGGCGCCGCAACACGCCCTGCAGCCCGATACCGTCCGGCTGGCCTCGGCCGATGCCAGCTTTCGGCGCTATTTCCGCGTGGACGCGGCCGCTGGCACGGCCAGCTTCATCATCATGGATGCGCCGCCGGCCCAGGAAGACTGCGCGCCGTTCGTCAAGGTGGCCGGCCTGATGGCGGACGCCGGCCTGAGCGCGCCGCGCGTGCTGGCCTGGGACGAGCCGCTGGGCTTCATGCTGCTGAGCGACCTGGGCGCGCAGACCATGCTCGACGTGATCGCGCCGCCCGCCGCCGTCGATGCCCGCGTCGAGGCGACAACAGCGCACTTCGACCTCTACATGCAGGCGGTGGACGTGCTGGTGCAGTGGCAGCTGGCGTCCAAACCCGGCGTACTGCCGCCCTACGACGACGCGCTGCTGTCGCGCGAACTGGCGCTGTTCCCCGAGTGGTATGTCGGCAAGCACCGGGGTTTTGCGCTCGACGCCACACTGATGGGCAAGCTCGATCCGCTGTTCGCGCAGATCAAGGCCAGCAACCTGCAGTCGCTCGACGGCGCGCGCGTCTATGTGCACCGCGACTTCATGCCGCGCAACCTGATGGTGGACAAGAACGGCGACCTCGGCGTGCTCGACTTCCAGGACGCGGTCTATGGCCCGATCACCTACGACATCGCCAGCCTGATGCGCGATGCCTTTTTAAGCTGGGAAGAGGAGTTCGTGCTCGACATCACCGTGCGCTACTGGCAAAGGGCGCGCAAGGCCGGCCTGCCGGTCGGCGACGATTTCGGCGAGTTCTACCGGGCGGTCGAATGGATGGGCCTGCAGCGCCACCTCAAGGTGCTCGGGATTTTTGCGCGCCTGACGCTGCGCGACGGCAAGCCCAAGTACCTGCTTGATACGCCGCGCTTCATCAAATACGCCCGCGCGACCTGCGCCCGCTACCGCCAGCTCGGGCCGCTGATGGTGCTGCTCGACGAGATCGAAGGCAACGAAACCCGCGTGGGGTACACGTTTTGATGCCAAATATGCCTTTTGCGCACGCTGTATATGCGCAAGCAGCTATTATTTCAATAGCGAATCCCATTATTCTCCAGCCGGCTGAAACGCCGTGAGCGCGCGCTTTTATGCCGACGTGGCGCTCGCCGCCGGAACGTCCATCAGCCTGCCCGAGCAGACTGCCCGCCATGTGCAGGTGCTGCGCCTGCAGCCGGGCGAGCGCATCACGCTGTTCAACGGCCGGGGCGACACTGAAGGCGAATTCGACGCCACCGTCGAGCGCATGGGCCGCAGCGACGTGGACGTGACCATCGGCGCCTGGACTGCCACCGCGCGCGAGGCCGCGCGCACCATCCACCTGGTCGTCGGCATGCCGGCCAACGACCGCATGGACTGGCTGATCGAAAAAGCCACCGAACTCGGCGCGGCCAGCATCCAGCCGGTGATGAGCGAGCGCAGCGTGCTGCGCCTCAAGGCCGAGCGCGCCGACAAGAAGGTCGCGCACTGGCGCGGCATCGCCATCGCATCGAGCGAACAGTGCGGGCGCAACCGGGTGCCGCTGATTCACGACGTGGCGACGCTGGGCGAATGGCTGAAGAAAAGCACGGCGGAAACCGGCGCCGCCGCCAGCAACGGCATGCGGCTGCTGCTGTCGCTGCAGGACGGCAGCAGGCCGCTGGCTGAAGCCGTCGCCAGCACCGCACTGGCCTCCTTCACGTTTCTCAATGGCCCGGAAGGCGGCCTGAGCCCGGCCGAGGAAGCCGCCGCCCTTGCCTGCGGCTTCAGCCCGGTCACGCTCGGGCCGCGCGTGCTGCGCGCCGAAACCGCGCCGCTGGCCGCGCTGGCCACGCTGCTCTGTTATTAATAGCTGCTTGCGCAATGGGGACGTGCGCTAGCAGACTTTTTATTGATCCTTGAAGAACATCAATCACCCCAATACAGGCGCCGGGGGTTGGTGGACAGTACCGTCTCGATGACCGCTTCATCGCCCAGCCACTCGTGCAGGGAATTGAGCAGCCCGGGGTAGTCCGCCAGCGATTCGTGGTTCGTGCATGGCCAGTCGCTGCCCCACAGCAGGCGGCCGGCGCCCAGCTCGCCGAGCCACAGGCGCGACAGTTCGCCTGGGTTCAATCCCCCCAGCCGGTAGGCGCCACTGAGCTTGAGATGCACGTTGCTGCGCCGGGCACGCTCAGCCAAGGCCCGCACCGTTGCGTCATCAGCCGAGATCGCCTCGGGCTTGCCCATGTGGTCAATGACCAGTGGCAGCTCGCCGGGCAGTTGCGCAAGCACCTCCGGCAAGCGGCCGATGTCGGTGTGCAGTTCCAGATGCCAGCCGAGCAAGGCCAGCGCGTCCCACAGCGGGGCGGCCTTTGACCATTCGCGCAATGCATGCGAAACGCCCGCCAGGTTCAGCCGGATTGCGCGCACGCCAGCCCGGTGCAATGGCTGCAGCGTTTGAAGCGTCGCCTCCGGCCCGACCACCGCGACGCCGCGCAAGACGCCTGGCCATCGCTCCAGTTCAGCGACCAGCTGCGTGTTGTCGCTGCCCATGAAGCTGGTCTGGACCAGCACGCCGCGACCCACGCCCAGCGGCTGAGCGTTGGCTTGCCAGCTTGAAAACGGCGCATCGTAAGCCGGCGCGTAGCGCGCTCCGGCCTGGGCAATGCCCGCCCTGAAAACATGGAAATGCGTATCGACGGCGGTTTTTGACACATCAGAAAACATGGTTTATATTATAGTCATCTAGAGGACTATATGTTGATTCAAGATTTAACTTCAACACCACCTGCCGCCAGTGGCGATCAGCCGGCACCGGGTCAGAGCCGCTACGGCTGGCTGGCCAGCGGCTTGCGCGCCCGCATCACGCAGGGCGAATGGATTCCGGGCACCGCCTTGCCGCCCGAAGCGCTGCTGGCCAAGGAGCATGGCGTCGCCCTGGGCACCCTGCGCCAGGCCCTGGCCTTGCTGGTGGCCGAGGGACTGCTGGAGCGCCGCCATGGGCGTGGCACCTTTGTGCGCGCCGGGCTGGGCGGCGCTTCGATGCTGCGCTTTTTCCGTTTCCGCAACGCTGGCGAATTGCAGGCAACGCCCCAGTCAAGCATCCTGGCCCGGTCAGTGGCATTGGCCAGCGTGAATGAGGCCGACGCGCTGGGCTTGCCGGCGGGCGCAAGCGTATTGACGCTGGAGCGGCTGCGCAGCCTGGACGGCCGGCCTTGCCTGCTCGAACACATCACGCTGCCGCTGCCGGCCTTTGCCGCGCTGGCAGCTTCTAGCACCGAGGACTGGGACGATCTTCTGTACCCCATGTACCAGCGCGTGTGCGGCGTCACGGTGCACCGTGCGCAAGACCAGCTCAGTTTTGGCCTGCTCAGCGCCGAACAGGCCCGGCGGCTCCAGCTGGAGGCCGGTCACCCTTGCGTGCAGGTCCAGCGGACGGCATTCGACCTGGCGGGGCGCTGCATTGAGTTGCGCACCACGCTGGGCGATGCGTTTGCCTTCCAGTACACGGCGCAAGTCCGTTAAGCCAGTTATCCGCCCCCTGCAACCCCACAAAAAAACCGGAGACCCCATGAAACCGCTCGATTTATTGGCCAACGCGACACGGCCCGCCGCGCTCGGGTATTGGCTGGCTGCCAGCCTGCTGTCAGCCCCGTTGCTGGCAAGCGCCCAAGCGGCCCTGCCCTGGCCCAGCAAACCCATCACGCTGGTGGTGACCTATCCGCCGGGCGGGGGCGCCGATGCCATGGCCCGGCTGATTGCGCCCAGGCTGGGCGAAGCGCTCGGCCAGAACGTGATCGTGGAAAACAAGCCGGGCGCGGGCGGGCAAATCGGTGCCGCCTCGGTGGCCAAGGCCGTGCCCGACGGGCACACGCTGATGCTCGATGCGTCGTCGTTCGCGGTGAACCCGTCGCTGTACCGCAAGCTGCCCTACGACGCCGACAAGGCGTTTCGCGCCATCGGCGTGATTGCGCTGTTCCCGAACGTGGTGCTGGTCAATGCGCAGTTTCCGGCAAAAAATGTCGGCGAGCTGATAGCGGCTGCCCGGGCCAGGCCGGGCGCCGTGTCTTTCGCCTCATCGGGCAACGGCTCGGCCCAGCACCTGGCCGGCGCCCTGTTTGCCTCGGCCGCCAAAGTGGACATGGTGCATATCCCCTACAAGGGCGGCGGTCCGGCATTGAACGACGTGATTGGCGGCCAGGTGCCCTTGTTCTTTGGCAACCTTGCCTCGACGCTGCCGCACATCCAGGGCGGCAAACTGCGCGCGCTCGCCGTCACCTCGGCCAGGCGCTCACCCATCCTGCCCGACGTGCCCACGCTGGCCGAGGCGGGCGTCAGCGGTGCGGAGGTGTACGAATGGAACGCCGTCTTTGCTCCGGCGGCCACGCCGGAAGCCGTGGTGAGCAAGCTGTCGGCGGCGCTGAAAAAAGCGCTGGACGCGCCCGACGTCAAGGCCCGCATTGCCCAGCTCGGCGGGGAGATTCAACACGGCGACCCGGGCACGGCCCAGCGCTTCGTGCGTGAGCAGACGGCGCTCTGGGCGCGCGTGGTCAAGGCCAGCGCCATCTCGCTGGACTAAACCAGCCCCTGCGGCATCGGGCAGCGGCCCAGCCGGAGATTTTTTTGCAAATCAATTCAAGGAGACACGCCATGAACAACCTGAACCTGAACCGCCGCGACCTGATCAAGGCCGGCGCCGCAGCAGCCTGCGCCCTGTGGCTGCCCCACTCGCAGGCCCAGGCGGTCTGGCCCAGCAAGCCGCTGCGGCTGGTCGTGCCGTTTGCACCGGGCGGAAGTTCCGAGATCGTCGCCCGCGCCGTCGCCAGCGAGATGGCCAAGACCATCGGTCAGAACGTGTTCGTGGACAACAAGCCCGGCGCCGCCGGCAACATCGCGATGCAGGAAGTGGCCAACAGCACCGACGACCACACCCTGATCCTGGGGCATATCGGCACCCTGGCCGTCAATCCCTACATCTTCCCCAAGCTGCCCTACGACGCCAACAAGGACTTCGTGCCGATCACGCTGGTCTCCAAGGTGCCGAGCCTGTATGTGGTGCATCCCGACCTTCCGGTGAAAAATCTCAAGGAGTTCATCGCCTACGCCAAAGCCAAGCCCGGTCAGCTGAACTACGGCTCGGCCGGCAACGGCAGCGCCGGGCATCTGGCCTTCGAGTACCTGAAGATGGAGAGCGGAATCTTCATGGTGCATGTGCCGTACCGGGGAACCGGCCCGATGCTGACCGACCTGATGGGCGGACGGCTGCAGGCCGCCTCGGTGGGCGCGCCGGCCCTGCTGGCCTTCATCAAGGCCGGCAAGCTGCGCTGCATCGCCACCGGCACCGCGCAGCGACTGCCCCAGTTGCCTGACGTTCCGACGGTCGCCGAGCAAGGCTTCAAGGGCTTCGAGATGACGCAGTGGTACGGACTGATGGCGCCAAGCAAGTGGCCCAAGGCCAACATCGCCAGGTTAGAGGCCGAGGCGATCAAGGCATCGCGCAGCGCTCAGGTCAAGGAAAAACTGGCCCAGGAAACCGCGCTGGCCGTGGGCAGCACGGGCGCGGAGTTCGACGCCTTCATCCGGGCCGAACAGGCGCGCTGGAAGGCCGTCATCGCCCGCGCCCAGATCAAGCCGGACGGCGCGTAACCAGCAGGCCGCGCAAGGCCGGCGCGGCATCTTGTTTGCTATATTTTCAATAGCTGTTTGCGCATGCCCTGCATGCGCAAACAGCACTTTTCATCAATAATTTGCTGGCCGCAAGCGGTTTTCAGCCCGGCATGCGCGCGATCACCTGCGCCACGGCCGCCGTCAGCTTCTTGGCATACGGCACATGCAAAAACTCGTTCGGCCCGTGCGCATTGCTCTGCGGGCCGAGCACGCCGCAGACCATCATCTGCGCGCTCGGAAAGCCCTGGCTCAGCAGGCTCATCAGGGGAATCGTGCCGCCCTGGCCGATGGTGCCGCAGGGCGCGCCGAAGAAGTTTTGCGACGCGTCGTTCAGCGCGTCCTCGAACCACTGCGCGCTGGAAGGCGCATTCCAGCCGTTCGCGCCGCCGCCGCCCTCGAACGTGACTTTGGCCTGGTACGGCGCGTTGTCTTCGAGCAGCTTTTTCAGCTCCTGCACCGCCGCGCCGGCGTCGATCAGCGGCGGAAAGCGCAGCGACAGCTTGAAGGCGCTGTAGGGTCGCAGCACGTTGCCCGCGTCGCGCAGCGACGGAAACCCTTCGGCGCCGGTCACGCTGAGCGTGGGCCGCCAGGTGCGGTTGAGCAGCGATTCGAGCGGGTCGGTGGTCGTCGGCAGCGTGAAACTGGTCGAGCCTTCGCAGTCGTAATGCGCCCACGGGAAGCGCTTGTACAGCTCGTCGCCCAGGATGGCCGCCGTGGCCCTGGCCTGCGCCAGCCGGTCGGCGGGCACTTCGCAGTGAAAGCTGGCCGGCAGCAGGCGGCCGGTGGCGCTGTCTTCGAGCCGGTCGAGCACCTGGCGCATGATGCGAAAGCTCGACGGCACCAGGCCGCTGGCGTCGCCCGAATGCACGCCTTCGGTCAGCACTTCGACTTTCAAAACGCCGCCGCCGTTGCCGCGCAGGCTGGTGGTGAGCCAGAGCTGGTCGTAGTTGCCCGCGCCCGAGTCCAGGCAGACCACCAGCGCGACCTCGCCGAGCCGATCCTTCAGCGCGTTGACGTAGGGCAGCAGGTCATACGAGCCGCTTTCCTCGCAGGTTTCGATCAGGCCGACGATGCGCGGATGCTCGATGTTCTGCGCTTTGAGCGCCTGCACGGCGGCGATGCTGGCATAGACCGCGTAGCCGTCGTCGGCGCCGCCCCGGCCGTAGAGCCTGCCGTTTTCGTACTTGGGCGTCCACGGCCCGAGGTCGCTGCGCCAGCCGTTGAACTCGGGCTGCTTGTCGAGGTGGCCGTACATCAGCACGGTCTGCGTCGAGCCGGCACGCGTCGCCGGGATTTCAAAGAACAGCACCGGTGTGCGCCCTTCGAGCCGGACGATCTCCAGCGTCAAGCCCTCGACTTTTTGCGCCTCGACCCAGGTTGCGGCATTGCGCACGACGGCGTCGATGAAGCCGTGCTGCACCCATTCAGGATCGAACCCCGGCGACTTGGCCGGAATGGCGATGTAGTCGGTGAGTTGCTGGACGATGTCCTCGTCCCACTGCGTGGTGACCTGGGACAGCATCTGGGCGGCGTCGAGGATGCCGGCGGGAATTTCGCGGTGCAGGGGGGCGTTCATGGCGGGCTCCGGGTAAAAAATGGGTGCTTTTGGCAGCGAGAGCGCTACTTTACGCCTGCGCCGATCAGCCCGCGCCGGCCGGCCAACCGCTCAGGCCGACAGAATGCCCTGCTGCCTGGCTTCGTAAATCGCTTCGGCCTTGGACCTGACCTTGAGCTTGCTGTAGATGCGGCGCACATAGGTTTGCACGGTGTGCGAGGACACCTGCAGCAGCCGGGCGATTTCGTCGGCCGTGAAGCCGCGGGTGATCAGTTGCAGCACTTCCATTTCGCGGCTCGACAGCATCGCCTGCTCAGGCACGCCAGGACCGGGCAGCAGGCCGGGCGCGCAAAGCTGCGCTTGCGCAAAAGCCGAAGCGCTGGCGGCAGCGGGCGCAGGCATCGCCGGCCGGTCGCGAAAGCGGTTCAGTATCTGCCGCGCAATCATCGGGCTGATGGGGCTGCCGCCTTGGTGCAGGGTGCGGATTTCATCCAGCATGTCCTCGGGCGCGCTGTCCTTGAGCAAATAGCCCGAAGCGCCGGCTTCGATGGATTGCAGCACATGCGCCTCATCGCCAAAGGTGGTGCTGACCATCACCGCGCAGCCCGGCCACAGGCTGTGCGCGGCGCGAATCACGTCGATGCCCGAGCCGTCTGGCAGGCCCAGGTCCACCAGCAGCACGTCGGCGGGCGGGCCGCGCAAGGCTTGCAGCCCCTGGGCGCGGCTGCCCGCAAGCGCTGCCAGCCGGATGTCGGGCGCCCTCGCGATGGCCGCGATCAGGGCGTTTTGAAAATGAACGTCGTCCTCTACAAGCATGACGCTGATGAGCGCGCCGTCGGGGCTGGGGGGCATGTGAGCTTCCTGCGTTGTGGCCATCAGTCAAGCGGCCGGGCCGGCGCTTTTTTCTGGCTGTTGCGAAGGATTGTGTGGCCAAAGCCGCTGCGGCCCTGTCCCTGGAACTGGGGACAGGCATGGCGGCCGGGCCAGAGCGCATTCGTTTCAAGCAGTAAACCTCTTTTTCAGCATCAAACATGCCTCTGGAGCACGCCTGGTATGCGCTGGCAGCTATGAATTCAGTAGTAAAAAACGCCGGTCGCGCGCATGGCGTTCACGCCGGGTGTTTTTCAGGCAGGCGCAGGGTCAGCACCGAGCCTTTGGACGACGACGCCAGCAGCACTTCGCCGCCAATGGCCTCGGCACGGCGCCTCTGGTTCATCAAGCCCTTGCCGCCGCCTTTCATGGCTTCATCCACGCTGAAGCCCTGGCCGTTGTCGGCAACCGCCACCTCGATCCAGCCGTTGCCAGCGCTGGTGCTGACACCAATCTCGCTGGCCTGCGCATGCTTGAGGATGTTGGCGAAGGCCTCCTGCAGGATGCGCAGGATGTGCAGCGCATTGCGCGGGTCCAGCCAGGGCAGCGCCGGCACGTCGCTGATGTTCCACACCAGCCGGATGCTGCTGCTCTTGAGCCGGTTGCCGAGCCGAAAGCGCAGCGTCGCCAGCAACAGCAACAGGTCGGCTTCGACCGGCTCCATGGAGTCAATCGCCAGTTTCAGGTCGTCGATGCAGCTCCTGAGCACATCGGCCACCTGCGCCTCGTGCAGCTGGCCATCCTCCACCACCCGCAGGGCGCTGACCAGCGACGAGCCCAGCCCGTCGTGCATGTCCTGCATCAGGCGCTGGCGCTCCTGGCTCAGGGTCTGCCGGTGCTCGACCTCGCGCAGGCGGGCATGGCTTGCATTGAGTTCGGCCTCGCGCGCCCGCAGGCGCTGCGCCAGGCTGGCATTGGCCTGCCGGGCCTCCTCCAGGGCGCCCAGGTAGCGGCGAAACATGATGTACATGAAGATCAGAAACAGGCCGGTGCCGACATAGACGCTGAGGTAGCTGCCTTCCACGCTGACCAGGTTGTTCTGGAGCAGCCAGTCATGCACGCCCAGCAGCATGCCGGCCACGCCCCATGACGCCAGCAGCAGGCCCTCGCCCGATCCGGCCAGCCGGGCATTGCGCAAGCCACTGATAGCAATGGCAAAACCCATGCCCAGCAGCACCAGGTAAATGACGCGCGCCAGCTCGGACGCACCGGGCAGGACCGCCGACAGCAGCGGCAGCGTGACCAGGCTGACCAGCGCGGTGATGCCGATGACCGCGCGGCTCAGCCGGGGCTGGGGCCTGCGGTGCAGACGCACCAGCAGAAAATGCGAGGTCGCTATCAGCCAGAACAGGGCGCTGATGGTCAGCCAGCCAAACCATTGGTCGGGCAGCGGCAGCTTGAACTGGCCGACGTAGAAATGCAGGCTGCGGATAAAAGAGGCCAGCGACATGGCAAAAAACAGCAGATACAGCGAATCCGGTGCCCGCGAAGCCGCTTTCTGCCTGATCCACACGAACAGCGCAAACAGGCCCACCGCCAGAAATGCCGCGCTGACCATCAGGGGCAGCTGCACCTGCAGCAGGTCACGCATCCGATAGCGCCAGCCGATCTCGTCCTGCCGGCCCAGCCAGACGCTGGAGACGGCCGCACCGGTGGCGCGCAGGTGCTCGACCCTCAGCAGGAGGCTGTCCGGCAGCTCGGCGCTCCGGGCTTTGTCCAGCGGTATCCACAGCGGATGGTTCGAGCCGTTCCAGAGCAGGTTGCCGCTGGAGCGGTACACCAGCCGTCCGCTGGCATACACCGCCAGCTGGCCGTCTGTTTTCCAGCGCGGAATATAGAGGTAGTAGGGATTGAGCGCATCCGCCGCGTCTTGCTGCCTGGGCACCTGCAGGCGGTACCAGCTCACCACGGTACGGGGCCTGAGCGGGTCATCGACGCCGGGCAGAAGTTCCGGCGGCACCGCATGCGGCAGGCTCACCGGGCGCCAGTCGCCCTGCGGATTGGCGGCTTCCAGCAAATAAGGGGGCGCCGAAAAGCCGTGCCCTTCATCCATGCCCAGAACTTGCGCCGTCTGGAAATGCAAGGGCTCGGCGCTGCTTCGCCCCGGCCAGCAGGCCATGAGCGCCGCCAGCGCCACAGCCATGCCATACGCCAGCCAGCCATGCCGGGGTTTGCGGCTGACCCAAACATCATGCAAAAGAAAGCTCCAGATTCAATTGGCCGGAAGGCCAGGCGGGCTTGTCCCAAAAACTAATGACAGACGCCTTTTGTTTCAACCTTTACCATACCTTCAGATTATCAATGGCGTTGGTGTCGGGCTTATTGAGCCCGCACCGGACAGTCAGCGGTGAGACAACGCACCGGCCTGCACGCACATTGCGGCTTGAGACCGGCACCCCAAGGCCGGCCCCACGCAGCATCGCCTCCAATCAGAGAAGGAAAAATATGATGAAACACCGCCTTGCCCCGGTTCTACTGGCCGCAGCTGTTCTGGCTGCGTCCTGCGGCGGCGGTGACACGCCATCCCCGGCAGGCGGCACCGGCATCAACACCGGGGTCAGCCCCGGCACCGGCAGCGTGCCGCTGTACCAGTCCTCCACCGAGACGCTGACACTGCCGCAGCTGCGGGTAGCCGGCAACATCCGGGCCGATGTCAAGCTTGTGCTCAAGAAGGACGGCAACTGGGCGCTGCTTTCCTCCGGCCCGACTCGTCCCGCCACCGCATCCGACACGCCCGGCGCCGCGCTGGCCGCGCCCGGCGGCAACACCGACCTGGGCGGCACGCAGACCGACACGACGCTGACGGTGGCGCGGCTGCACGTAGGCTCTCGCGTGTTTGGCAACGTGGCGGTCCGGCTCACCGGCAAGGCCTGGGCCTTTGTGAGCAGCCCGCAAGAGGTGAAGACGCTGCACCAGGAGGACTTCAAATCCAACACGGCGATTCGCGCCGACGAGTCGCACCACGTCATCCTTCAATCCAGCCCGGACAGCGGTGTGCAGAACGTGCCGATGCAGTTGTCCGGCAGAAACTACAAGTTCTGCATGGACGCGCAGGCCGAGGGCGCCGACAGCACGACGCTGCTGGATGCGGCGGGCCATACCATTTTTACGCTCAAGGCGGGTGAGCCTTGCGTCACCCTCCAGGCCAGGGAGGGGGCGTACACCCTGCAGCACCGCTATGGCGGCACCGGCAGCGCCCGCACCCTGTTCATGCGCAACCAGGCCAACACCACGACAGCCACTGCGCTGGCGGCGCAAGCAGCGTCCGCACCGCCCGGTTTGCTCAACGCGCCCAAGCTGCTGGCCGCTTCGGCAACCGCGACAAACGCCATGGCGCCGGTCGCCGAATACTGGTCTGTCCGCAACCCAGCGGCAAATTCCGGCGCGCAACCCAGATCGCTCGGAAATGCGGGTACTTTTTACGCGGAGCCGGTTTATGGGCTTGATGCTCTCGGCACGGGCTGCAACGGAAAGATCGCCTTCAGCTTCATGAATCCCTGGAGCGCCCAGGCACTATTTCGCATCGACAAGAATGCTTTCAACGTACCCGTCTACATGGGCGTTCCTCTTGGATGTGAGTTTTATGCGATGGAGCTTTATTCTGGAACGGGTTCGATTCCACCGTTCGTATACGGCAACGCCATTTACCCTCAATACGACCCCACGCTGGCATCCACCCTCTGGAACAGCGGGCTTGGCACCACCTACGCCAGCCTGGTAAAGGATGACTACCTGACAGAAGTGGATGACAACTCTCTGCGCCTGTATCCAACGCTTGGCCTGGATGCTTTTGTCGTGCCGTCGCATCCGACCGTCACCATTGGCGGGGTGGCGTACCCCGCTCCAATTCCGATGCCAGATCCGAACGCGCCTGAGGGCTTCTACAGCATGGGCGGTTTTTTTGCGAGTTCCACCCTGGTGGAACGCAGGCAACAAACCATCACCGAACAGTCAAGCACGCGCTTTACCCTGGCGTCCATGTATTCGACCGTGTATTCGCCGGCGGGTGTACAGGTGAGCAGCGCGACGGCACCTGTTCTGGCCACCAGCGACTCCCTGCTCACGGTGGGAAATGCAGCCGCAGGCGATGTGGCCTCCTCGCTCTCGATTGCCTACCGCTATTACCCAGACGGACCGCCATCGGCTGTTTTAGGTTTCGGCCAGATTGCGCTCTACACCGGGCCCAACTGCACGGGCGCCGTGGTCATGCCACAGGCTGACGTGCCGACCTTCGACGTCTCGGGCGCTCCTGCGCTCAAGGGACTTGGCACCTCGTTCAAGCTGGGCCTGCAGACCAGCGCCACGGCTTTTTCATTGCCGCTGTACAACGGCGAGCAGCAGCACTTTGACCAGCTGACCTGCTATTCCGGCGGCTTTGGCTCAACAGGCTGGACGCCCCAATCCATGCAGATCGCAGTGGACACCGTCACCATGGTCATCAGCACCGACTCGTGTGAATACTGCAACCTGGCCGGTGTCGATTTTTCCGGCGTCAACCTCACCAACGTCAAGCTGAGCTACGCCAACCTGAACGGCGCCATCCTGTCCAACATCGACCTGTCGGGCGCGGACCTGCGCAGCGTCAGCCTGCAGGGCGCCTACCTCATCAATGCCAATCTGGACGGCGCCAATTTATGCGCGGCGCAATTGAACGGCAGCCAGGGCGTCACCCAGGCGGCCACGCTGACCGGGGCGCACCTGCGCAACACCAACCTGGCGCTGTCCAACCTCGATGGCGTGAAGCTGTCATCAGCCAGCTTTTACAGCAGCAATGGGCAGGGCACCTGCCAGCAGACCAGCTGCAGCAGCTATGTGGCCTCCACCTGTGCCAGCGCCTACAACGCCTCCCTCAACAACGCGAGTTTTGATTCGGCCTACCTGTCCAATGTCGATATGAGCAACGTCACCGGCGCGGGTGTCAGCTTCAACAACGCCGCCTTGTTTGGCGTGCTGTTTGGCCAGGCCAATTTGGCGCACAACAAGCTTTCATCCGTCAGTTCATCCTTCATCAATGCCTACCTGCAGGGAACCGACCTGTCTCGCGCCAACCTGCAGTTCGCAGACTTCACGGGGGCGCAGTTTGATGCGGCCAGCAATTGCATCCAGGCCAATTTAAACCCCGCCTATTCAAACTTCCCCGGCGCCAAGGTGCCCGCCAGCCCGGGCAGCTCGACCTGCGTGCCGGGCAAGCCTGCTGCGGCGTTTTGCGTCCAGTCTTCTTTCGCCCCATCGGCGGGCTACCCCCAGACCGACTGCACCAACATCTGCGCCGATGGGAGCACGGCAGGCGTCGGGCTGACCAATGGCACCTGCCCGAACGCTTTCACCTGCTCCTCGGCAAGCTGGACCACGCCGCTGAACGGCGGAGGCAACGGCGCCATGCCCACCAGCAACTGCCAGGGCGCAGCGGCGCTGTGCGGCAACCCGTTCACGGGCGGCGCCGACCCGTGCTGGTAAGCCGATTCCCGCCGTTGTCAATTCATTGCCCTTTCACGTATAGAAAAACAAACCATGAACGCCTTGATACGCCCTGACCGCCGCCATTTCCTGAAACAAGCCGCCGGCGCCGGCCTGGTGGCGGGCATGGGCCCGCTGCTGGTCGGTTGCGGGGGCGGCGACGCCGACACCCGTCCCGCAGCTGGCGCAACTGAAATCCACTCGTATTTTTTCGATCTGTCCAATGCCCATCCAGAGACTGATTTTTTCCTGGTATCCGGCACCCGGCACCACCCCCTGGTGCCCGCGACCGCCGCCCAGCTTGAAAAGGCCAAGGCTGGCAACCCGGTATTGCAATCGGTGAGCAGCCAAAGCGTGACGCACATGGGGATCGGGCTTGCGCTGCCTGCGCGCCTTCAGATGTGCTACGTCAAGGGCGTGCCACGGGGCGGCAAGCGTGGTCCGGGCGAGTGGGACATGCACACGATGTTTTATCACGTGCCCTCGGCCGCCTCCAGCCTGGCGGCCGAAAAGCTGACGCAGTCCTGCGGAAAAAGCATGATGGCGTCACAGCGGGCGGCCTACCAGGCTTGCCTGAACGACATCGCCGGCACAGCGTCCGCCGGCGGCCTGAACGCACTGGCAGCCAACAACTCGCTTTGCACCGGCACCGAGTTTGACCAGTTCAAGGACTATTTCGATCACGCCATGGCGCTGATCTGCCACCACCCGGAAATCGGCTCGTTCGATGCGCCGACGCTCAGCTACGTGCAGCAGGCCATTGTCTGCGCCGACATCAATCTGCTGAACCTGGCCGTGTCGCTCTACAGGCAGGGGCCGGCCACCACCACGCCCGGCGGCTGGGCCACGCTGGTTGAATACACCAAGCCGGACCCCACGACCGGGGAGCCCCAGCCCCAACTCGCCAGCAATGGCGACAAGCTCTATTTCACCCATCATTCGGCCGAAACGCTGCAGCTGACGGGCACGGCCATCAACAGCATCCTGCCCAAGGTCAAGAACGACCCGATGCTCGGCGGCAACATCGCCGACCTGAGCGCCAGCGAACTCAATGACGGGCTGCAAGGCAAGATGTGGGTCACGCAAAGCGGCACCCCGACCCGCTTGCCGGCGACGCAAAGCACCCTGCTGGCGCGTTCGCTTCAGGCCAGCAGCGGCGCGTCCTGGACCGCACGCGACCTCTCGTCAGGCAACGGCTTTCGGGTCACCGACATCGGCGGGGGCGCACGCACCGTCAGCTTCACCGTCGAAAACTGGTATTTGCGCTACCTGGGCCTGTATGTGCGCTTTCTGGACGGCGCGGGCAATCCGATGGCCGTGTCCAGCCTGCCCCAGGAGACACAGTTGCAGTTTGTGCCTGCCCTGAGCGGTACCTACGACGCCTTCCTGAGCCTGGTGAACCAGGAACTGGTCGTTCTTGGCATTCCCATCCGCCAGAACAAGCAAAGCTACAGCGTCACCGTGCCCGACAGCGCCGCCTCGATCCAGATCCTGGCCGGTGGCCTGGGCAGCGGAAGCAACAGCTATCCGCACACCGTCACACCCGGCGCCGTGATGACGGTGGTGCTGGACCTGGCAGTGCCGGGCATTTTCCTGGCATTGTCCGCCGTCGATGGCTATGCCTCGCTGACAACGGAGCTCAGCACGCAGACACAACTTCTGATCGACAGCGCCAAAATTTTTCTCCTGACGATGACCGACGCGGTGGTCGGCGGCGTTTACAAAGACGCCTCGGTCTTCACGAATCTTGCCGGGCCCCTGGCCTCGACGCTGAAAGACGGGGCAACCGCGCTGTATGCGGAGATCAAGGCCAATGTCAAAATAGGCGAAGCCGAAGAAGCGGTTGCATCCTGCATCCCGTTCGGCATTGGCCTGGCCTTCCAAGCCGTGATGGCCTTGGGGGTGGCGGCCCAGATCGCCGAAACCAGCGCCGAAATCGCCAATGCGCCGTGGACCTTCGTCACGCAGGTCGATGCCACGCACGACCTGACCGTCACGCTGAACCACGACCCGCTCGACACTGCGGGATTCCCGGCCACGGCCACCTACTACACCCTGCGCGCGGTGTGCGACGGCGGCTCGCCGGCGGAGTCGGGCCGCATCGCGATGCAGGGCACCACGCGCACCGAACCCCTGAGCTACACCTTCAACAACCTGCCCGCTGGCGGCAAGGTGACGGTGACGGCGGCGTTCTACTCCGACACCGACTGGCTCACCGGCGCCGGCAGCACGGGCGCGGTGGACAACGCGCAAGATGCCGCGGCCCTCACCATCAAGGAAAACCTGGTTCCGCTGACAACGGCCACGCGGTACGCGCACAAGGAAAAACTCGGGCTGGACAGCAGCGGCAAGCACATCTGGATCGCGGGCCCGCAGCCTGCCGCCACGCCGGCCAACTGCAACAACGTATCGGGCAGCCTGTGCAACCTGCAAGGCATTACCGTCAGCGAAACCTTCGGCAATGTGGGCTACGTCTGGCAGTCCTACAGCGCCGGGGTGCCGTCGTTCGGCTCCGGCGCCGCCGGCCAGCTCTACCAGTTCGCCAACATTTCCTTTACCGATGACCCGCAAAGCGGCTGGATGCATTCGGGCGGCGGTTTTCCGTCGCCCCCGCGCGTGGCCTACAGCCGCAGCAGCCCGACCAGCCAGAATTTTTATATCGACACCTCCACCGGCAACGCCATGGTCCGGCGCATCAACATGACCCAGGTCGGCGTCGCGCCCACATTTGACTCGCCGCGTGGCGGCCAGGCGGTCGGCAGCTTCAATTTTCCGTCCGACGCCTTCCTGATCCACCCCACCGGCAAGCTGATCAGCATCAACGCCGCGCTGGGCAAGCTCGAAGTGCTGGTGCCGTCAGCCACGCCGGTGCCAGACGCCAGCGCGCCGCTGGCGCAAGCGTTTGCTGGGCCTGGTTCGCGCGAAGGCTTGCTCAATGGCCCGGCCTGCGCCGTGGTGGCGCCGGGCGGCGCCATCCTGGTGCTGGAGCAGGGCGGCAACCGGATTCAGGCCTTCGACACCGGCGCCAACCCGGCGCCGTTTTTTGCCGGCCAGTCCACCATGCAGCTCAAGGCGCAGACGGGCGGCGTTCAGTACCTGGACCTGGGCATCGAGTTCGTGGGCTACCTGTATGTGCTGTCGCTCAACGCGAACACCGGCATCTACAGCCTGGACATCTACACCCCGGCGGGCGCCCTCCTGGCAACCACCAGCGGCATGAATGCATCCAAGCTGGCGATTGACCTGTTCCGCAATGTCTATACGCTGAACTTCGAGACCATTCAGCCGGTGGGCAACCTGACCGAGCCTTCCGTCAGCCAGTGGATTCCCAGCACGCCCTGAGCACTTCCTTCTTGAATGGGACAAGCGTCCTGGCACGCTTTAGCGTTGCGAATCTGCAGCGACATCCGCCATCGCCTCGCCCAGCCGCACCGCGCGGCCCGGCTCCCAGTCGGGGTTGAAGCGCAGCGGCCCCTTGGGAAACAGCAGGACGACGGTCGAGCCGAGCAAAAACCGGCCCATTTCCTCGCCCTGCCTGAGCACGACTTCGGGCTGGCCGGACGCCGGGTAACGCCACTCGCGCACCGCCTTGCCGCGCGGCGGGTTCACCACGCCGTGCCAGACCGTCGCCATGCTGCCGACTATCGTCGCGCCGACCAGCGCCAGCACGAACGGCCCGCGCGCCGACTCGAACACGCAGACCACGCGCTCGTTGCGCGCAAACAGCCCCGGCACGCCGCGCGCCGTGACCGGATTGACCGAGAACAGGTCGCCCGGCACGTAAATCATGCGCGTCAAGCGCCCATCGCACGGCATGTGGATGCGGTGGTAGTCCTTCGGACTCAGGTAGATCGTGGCGAAATGGCCGTTCTGGTAGTGCGCGGCCAGCGCCGCATCGCCGCCGACCAGCGCGGTGGTCGAATAGTGGTGGCCCTTGGCCTGGAAGATCTGGTCGTGCTCGATGGCGCCAAACTGGCTGATCGCGCCATCGACCGGGCAGACCAGCGCGGCTTGGGCCAGCGGCCGCGCGCCGGGCTTGAGCGCGCGGGTGAAAAAGTCGTTGAAGGTGAGGTAACTGGCAATGTCTGAGTCGAGCGCTTCGCTCATGTTCACCCGGTATTTGGCGACAAAGCGGCGGATGATTTCGGTGGTCACCCAGCCGCGTTCACGCGACGCGACAAAACCGGCGAAGTGGGTGAGCGCCTGCTTGGGCAACAGGTATTGGGGCAAAACAGCAAGACGGTCGGACACAGGCGCTCAAGGAAGTAGAAAGAGGAATCATTCTATAGAGGCGGCCCTGGCCCCGATGCGCCGCCCTCAGTGCGTCGGGTAACCCGCCTCGGTCAATGCGTCTGCAACGATTTGCCGGTCTTGCGTGGTCTGGACCGTGACCTTTTTGGCCGGCAGGTCAATGCTGACCGTAGCAAGGGCATCGAGCTGCTTGACGGTTTTGGTGATGACGCCGGCGCAGTGGCCGCAACTCATGTCGGGAATCTCGAATTCCATGAAGTCTCCTTGAAAGGTGAAAAGATGAGGAAGGCCTGCAGTCTGAACCTTCCCACGGTGGCAAAGTCAATGGGTTTGCACAAATCCTGAAAATAGCCGTGCTTATTTTCAGCCAGGGCTTGACCCTGCCATGATGGCAAGGTTCACACTCGCCTCAATCGCTTCACAGTCACGTCCCGGCGATGCCACTTCAGGAGAACATGCATGAGCGCCACCCACACCTTGCCCGCCCGCCTGGCCCCCG
Source organism: Polaromonas naphthalenivorans CJ2 (assembly GCF_000015505.1). Lineage (GTDB taxonomy): Bacteria > Pseudomonadota > Gammaproteobacteria > Burkholderiales > Burkholderiaceae_C > Polaromonas > Polaromonas naphthalenivorans. Next base: position 4,375,508 of record NC_008781.1, read on the forward strand.
CTTCCGCGCTCAAGGAGTGGCGCTTTGCCGTCGAAGGCATGACCTGCGCCTCGTGCGTGGCCCGGGTAGAAAAAGCCTTGGCCAATACTCCGGGCGTCGAGGAAGCCAACGTCAATTTCGCCACCGAACAGGCCAGCGTCAGGGCGAGCCCGGAAGTCAGCCTGGCCACCCTCAAGGCGGCAATTGAAAAAGCCGGCTATGCCGTGCCCGAGCAGTCGCTGCGGCTCAAGATTGGCGACATGACCTGCGCCTCGTGCGTGGCGCGCGTGGAAAAGGCGCTCAAACAGGTGCCGGGCGTGCTGTCGGCCGAAGTCAACCTGGCGCTTGAGACCGCCGAAGTCACCGTGGCGGGCGGCGCGGCCACCCTGCCCCAGCTGATTGCCGCCGTCGATAAAGCCGGCTACCGGGCGCAGGCGCTTCAGGAGCCGGGCGCCAGCCAGGGCCAGCCGCCGCAACCCGGCGCCCCCTGGTGGCCGATTGCCGTGGCGGCCGCGCTGTCGGCGCCGCTGGCGCTGCCGATGTTCGGCCTGCTGTTCGGCAAGATGTGGATGCTTGACGGCTGGCTGCAATTGCTGCTGGCCACGCCGGTGCAGTTCTGGCTCGGCGCGCGCTTTTACAAGGCCGGCTGGAAAGCCGTACGGGCCGGCGCCGGCAACATGGATTTGCTGGTGGCGGTCGGCACGTCGGCAGCCTACGGGCTGAGCGTTTACATGCTGCTGCGCCATGGCGAACACGGCATGCCTCATCTTTACTTCGAGGCATCGGCCATCGTCATCACGCTGGTGCTGCTGGGCAAATGGCTGGAAGCGCGCGCCAAGCGCCAGACCACCGAGGCCATCCGGGCGCTCAATGCGCTGCGGCCCGAAACCGCGCGCCTGCGTCGGGACGGCCAGGACCGGGAAGTTCCGATTGCCAGTGTGCGGGTCGGCGACCTGGTCGTGGTGCGCCCCGGCGAACGCATCGCGGTCGATGGCGAAGTCATGGAAGGCGCGACCGAGGTCGATGAATCGCTGATCACCGGCGAAAGCCTGCCGGTCAACAAGCATGCCGGCGACCGGGTGACCGGCGGCGCCATCAATGCCGAAGGGCTGATCGTGGTGCGTACCACGGCGGTCGGTGCCGAATCGACGCTGGCGCGCATCGTGCGCATGGTCGAGTCGGCGCAGGCGAAAAAAGCGCCGATTCAGCGGCTGGTCGATCAGGTCAGCGCCGTGTTCGTGCCGGTGGTCATCGTCATCGCCTTCGTCACGCTGCTGGGCTGGGGTTTTGCCGGTGGCAACTGGGAAACCGCGATTCTCAACGCAGTCGCCGTGCTGGTGATTGCCTGCCCCTGCGCGCTCGGGCTGGCCACGCCGACCGCCATCATGGCCGGCACCGGCGTGGCGGCGAAGCACGGCATCCTGATCAAGGACGCCGAAGCGCTCGAAGTGGCGCACCAGGTGAAGATCGTCGCCTTCGACAAGACCGGCACGCTGACCGAAGGCAAACCCGAACTGGTCGCGCTGGAGCCTGCAAATATTTCGCGCGACGCGGCGCTGGCGTGGAGCGCCGCCATCCAGTCGGGCAGCGAACACCCGCTGGCCAAAGCCGTCACGCAACTGGCCCTGAAGGAGCAACTCGGCGTGCCGGCGGCGTCGCAAGTCCGCGCCGTGGCCGGGCGCGGCATGTCGGCCGTGGTCGATAGCCATGAGCTGCGTCTCGGCAGCCCGCGCTTCATGCAGGAACTCGGCGTGGAACTCGGCGCCTTTGCAGCGCGCGCGCAGGCGCTCGAAGCCCAAGGCCGCACCGTGTCGTGGCTGGCCGATGTGACGGGCGCACCGCAGTTGCTGGCGCTGCTGGCGTTCGGCGACACGGTCAAGGCCAGCGCCGCCCCGGCCGTCGCCAGCCTGCACGCGCTGGGCATCCAGACCGCGCTGGTCACCGGCGACAACCGAGGCAGCGCCGAGGCCGTGGCGAAGCAGCTCGGCATCGACATCGTGCATTTCCAGGTTCTGCCCGAAAACAAGGCCGACATCATCGGCCAGCTCAAGGATCAGGTGAACGACCAGGGCGGGCGCGTGGCGATGGTCGGCGACGGCATCAACGACGCGCCCGCGCTGGCGGCGGCCGATGTCGGCATTGCCATGTCCACCGGCACCGACGTGGCGATGCAGGCCGCCGGCATCACGCTGATGCGCGGCAACCCGGCGCTGGTCGCCGACGCCATCGACATCTCGCGCCGCACCTACGCCAAGATCCGGCAAAACCTGTTCTGGGCGTTTTTCTACAACGTGGTCGGCATTCCGCTGGCCGCTTTCGGCCTGCTGAGCCCGGTGATTGCCGGTGCGGCCATGGCCTTCAGCAGCTTCAGCGTGGTGATGAACGCGCTGCTGCTGCGCCGCTGGAAAGGAACTTCGAAATGACCGCCCCCGTGATCGACAGCGGCCCCTTCAACATCGGCCAGGCCGCCAGCCGCTCGGGCGTGTCGGCCAAGATGATCCGCCACTACGAATCGCTCGGCCTGCTGCCCGCCGTGCCGCGCACCGACGCGGGCTACCGGCAGTATGGCGACAAGCAAGTCCACACCCTGCGCTTCATCCGCCGCGCCCGCACGCTGGGTTTCAGCATGGCCGAGATTGCCGAGCTGCTCAAGCTGTGGCAAAACCAGCAGCGCGCCAGCGCCGACGTCAAACGCATCGCCCAGGCGCACGTCGCCGACCTGGAGCGGCGCATCGCCGAGATGCAGGCGATGCGCCAGACGCTGGCGCAGCTGGCGCATTGCTGCGCAGGAGACGACCGGCCCGATTGCCCGATCCTGAGCGGGCTGGCGGAGTGATGCGGGCCTTTTTGCTATGAATTGAATAGCTGCTTGCGCAGGTGTAGCCTGCGCTGGAGGCTTGTTTTACCTGAATTCCAGAATTTTCCTGCCGCCAGCGCGGCCGCTGGCATTCGGGCGCAAGGTCTTTTTAAGGCCTTGATTTTCATAAAAACAGCCTCTGGCGCTTTATCTGCCTGCGCATACAGCTATGGATTAAATAGCAATTCGAAATGCCCTGGCGCTGGTTTCATTCCTCGCCTTTCGTGAGGTCTCGGTGCAGCGCGCGGCGCAGCGCCATGTTGTCGGCGCGGCGCTGGGCGCCCTGGCTGCGGATGTGCTTGCCGGCCGCGCCAGAACTGCCGCGCTGCTGCAGGGCGCGCGCGACCGGGTTGCGCGGCGTGCTCGCCGGCAGGCTGATGACCAGCGGCTGGCGCATGCGGCGCAGTTGCTTGACCTTGCCTTCGGCAAAGGCGCGGGAAATTTTTTTGGCACTCATTGTGCGCTCCACAAAACAAAAAGCCCCGGCAAAGTGGCCAGGGCTCTTGGGGCGTGCAGTCAATGCTGTCGCGCCGGTGCCGTGGCTGGAAATGGTGTGAAACACAGTCCAGCCGGGGCGGATGAACTGCGCTCAGAGGGGGAAGGACATGGCGGTGGCAGACATAGCGTGGATCTCCGGGTGCCCGGACCGGCCGAAGGGCGGGTCGCATGCGGGGCTTGAATGTAGAGGCTGATTTTCAGCGGGCGGGCGCGGGTCTGGCAATGGTTTTTGCAGCGGCGTCGGGCTGGCCGCCATCAGCGCTGCGCATGCGTTGTTTCATCGCAACAAAACAGCCGGTTTAACCAGCCGTGGGCAAGGCGCCCGAATCTGTCCCTGTCCCGCTCTCGCCTTCGCTTTCAGCGGCCTTTTCAACAGGCTCCAGATGAATTTGCATTTCAAGCGCGGCGATGCCGATATTGACCGTGGCCGTCAGCGAGACAGGCCGGCTCGACAGTGGCCGGCCCTTGAGTTCTTCCAAGGCAATTTCAAGAATTCGGCACATTTGCGCCGTCGAGGCGCGCACGGCCCTTTCATTGAGTGCGCCCGTGGCGGTGGTCGCGGTATTGGCCAGGGACTCAACGCCGTCCTTGACGGACGTTGCGATGCCCTCGACGGCATCATTGGCCTTGGTGGCCACTTGCGCCCCGAAGCCTTTTATCTTGTCGAGCATTGGATTCATTCCTTGTGTGTGATGACGTTTAAAGACGGGATGTTTTCGGGCGCCTCAGCCTTGCCTTGAGCGGCTTGCGAAGGCAGCGGGTATGTTGGCTCCCAGTGGTAGGCCAGAAAAACATCATCGCGTTTCCAGCCGAGGGATTCGTAAAGTGCTTGTGCTTTTACATTGGTTTTTGCGGTGCTGAGGTCCATTCGTGCGATACCGCTGGCACGGGCCTCATCATGCGCGGCAAGCATCAGGGCCTTGCCCAGGCCGGCCGTTCGGAATTCAGGCAACACAAACAAATCTTGACATCCTCCCCTCCCTAAAGGGAGGGGATTCCTACAGCTAGACGCGAATGTCCTCGCGCAAGAATGTTCTTGGCTGCGTTTGTGTCCCGGTGGTGTACCGAGCCACAGTCGCTGCAAGCCCATTCTCTTATTCCAAGGCCTGCTCTACCCTTCGGACTGCTGGCGGGAATAACCCCGCAGCACGAGCAAGTCTGGGTTGTATAACTTTCACTCACCTCTTCAAAGACGATACCGGCCTGATGGCTCTTGTATTGCAGAATCGTCTTCAGTGTTGACCAGCCCGCATCGAGTACGGACTTGGCCATCTTCGTCTTGATCAGCGCTTGGCTTGACACGTTGCCCACGAAGATCGCGGCGTTCTCCTTGACCAGCCGGGTGCTGAACTTGTGCATGGCGTCTTTGCGGACGTTGGCAATCTTGGCGTGTATCGCCCGCGTCCTGTCCTTCTTGCCTGCGCGTTGGGCCATCGCCAGCGCGGGCTCGTATTGGCGGTAAATGCGCGATGCCAATGCGTCGCCATTGGAGCAAACCGCAGAGGTTTTCAATCCCAGGTCGATACCCACGCTGGCGGTACCCGCGCTTTTCCTGGCTTCGACCTCAACGCACACATTCAAATACCACCGGCCCCGCGCATCCTGGCTGATCGAGCCAGCGCGCAGTTCGTACTGGCTCAGCCCATAGCTGTCCCACAGGCCCAGCCTCAAGCCGCAGAACTTCACCTGCCCGTTGCGATACGCAGCGCCGCCCTTTTTGAACGGTATCCAGCCCAGCGAGCGCTTCGGCGACTTCGGGTTGGATACACGCCAGTTCAGTCGGACTTTCTTGAACTGCCTGCGCCGGGTGGCGTATTCCTCGCAGACCAGCTGCACGGTGGCGCTGCCCACCTTGACGCCTTCGCACTTGCTGAACCCGGCGGTGTACTTTTGCAAGTCGTAGGCGCTCAGCCACTTCTGACGCTCACGGATGGAGCGGTGCGACAACTCGTTGAGGTAGTTCCAGACCTGATTGACCTCACGCGCCATCGCCGCAAGCGCGCTGGCGTGCTTGTCCTTGATGCGCAGCTTGAGGGTCTTGATCGTTTTCACAGGTGTTATTGACTCACACAAACATATTTCCTGCAAGTGTTTTTGAATCACCGATAATGATGGGATGGAAACCTTGAAAAAACCCATCGGCAGGCCACCAAAGCCTGCCAGCGAAAAACTGGAGCAGCGATCCATCCGGCTGACTGCGGCGCAGTGGGCAAAGGTTGATGCCGCAGGCTTAAGCGCGCTGCGTATGCTCATCAACCACTGGCGCGTGAAGTAGCAAGGCAGGCCGGAACAGCCTGATCGCTCAGACCCCGGCATGAATGCCGGGGCTTGCCGCTTAAAGAGGGTCAGCATCTGACTTCACTATGTAACCTGAGTTCTGGGTAAGGCACGGAGTCAGTTCACAGCCAGCGTGCCACGAGAGTCGCGCAGTGCAATGCGAGGCTTCACGGGTTGCAGGCAATACGCCACGATGCCCGCCATGAGATTGACAGCGAAGTTCATCAGCGAACGATGCCGGGTGTGCTCGATCTGGCACAGGTTCTTGAGTTCATCGAAGACCGTCTCCACCAGCGAGCGCTTGCGCAGCAGCGCCTGGTCAAACCCGGAGTGAACGACCTCCTTCATATTCTTGCGTACCCGTGTCACGACCTCAATGCCTTTGTCTTTCATCTTGCTCGCAAAGTCCTTGCCGATGTAACCCTTGTCGGCATACAGCTTGCCGAACAGGCTTGATGCGATGGTCAGTAATCCCTTGCGGTCATCAATGTTGCCAGGCGTGACCTTGATGGCCAGCAGTTCGCCTTGGTGGTTGATGACCGCGTGCAGCTTGAAGCCGTAAAACCAGCCCGTGGACGATTTGCCGCGCTGGGCGATGCCCTGGAAAACGCGGTGACGATTGATTCGCAGATTGTGGCAAACGGCCAGCGGCGTGGAGTCGGCAATGGAAATGCCCGTGCAGGTGCCCTTGAGCGTCTGGAACAATGCGGCCAGCACCACCGCACAGCGAGGCATCAGTGCCACGAAGCGCGTGTAGGACAGCTGCCGGGGAAATTCCGAGGTCATGAACCGGCAGACGGTGCCACGGTAGAACTCCTTGAACTGACGCCCGCGCATCGTGTGAAACAGCACCACAATCGTGGTCATCTCGGACAGCGACATCGAGCCCGTCCGATTGCGCCGCTGTTTGCCGCTGCTGTCCAGCATACGCTGCTCAAGCAGCGGCTCGAATTGCTGGCAGAAGTCGTCGATAAGGCAAAACAGCTCCATGGTTTTGTCCATGATGGGGCACCTTCATATGCATTGGGTGCTCCCATTTTGCAGCCAGTTCCTTCCTGCTTTCACGCCGCACGGGGGCTTCGCTTATCCAGAACTCAGGTTATGTATTTAATAGCATCCTGCACCCGTATCTATTGCGCAAATGGCCTATTTGGTCATGAAGATAGCCAAAAAACGGAGTATTTTTGACCCGCAGCCTTTTCGACGAACCGCCAGCGCCCTATGACGCACCCGAGCCCATCGCGCCGGGCGCCGTGCTGCTGCGCGGGTTTGCCCTTGACCGGGCCGAAGCACTGCTTCAGGCCGCGCGGCAGGTCATCGCGGTTGCGCCCTTGCGCCATCTCATGACGCCGGGCGGGCGCGTCATGTCGGTCGAGATGAGCAATTGCGGCGCGCTGGGCTGGACATCGAGCCGCACGGGCTACCGTTACGACCAAGCCGACCCGCTCTCGGGCCAGCCCTGGCCGCCCATGCCAGCCTGCTTTGCCGACATGGCGATGCGGGCGGCGGCCGAGGCGGGTTTTGAGGGCTTCGCGCCCGACGCCTGCCTGATCAACCGCTACGAACCCGGCGCGCGCCTGTCGCTGCACCAGGACCGCGACGAAAGCGACCTGAGCGCGCCCATCGTCTCGGTCTCGCTGGGCCTGCCGGCGGTTTTCCTGTTTGGCGGTTTGCAGCGCAATGAGCGCCCCGCGCGCTTGCGGCTGGCGCACGGTGACGTGGCGGTGTGGGGCGGCGCGGCGCGGCTGGCGTTTCACGGCGTGGCGCCGCTGGCCGACGGCGACCATCCGCGCCTCGGGCGCCAGCGCATCAACCTGACGTTTCGCCGCGCGGGTTGACGGGTTAAGGTTTAAAGCGCCGGCATGCCGCGACTGGCCTCAGCGAGCCAGCCCAGCCCGTCCGAAGTCGCGCCGGGCGCCAGGCCGCGCACCGGCTTGTACTCGCACCCCACCCAGCCGCCGTAACCCAGCTCGTCGAGCAGCGCAAACAGATAGGGGTAGTTGATTTCGCCCAGATCCGGCTCGTTGCGCCCCGGCGCGCCCGCAATCTGGATGTGGCCGATACGCCCCGTCGGCACATAGCGGCGCAGCTTCATCGCCAGGTCGCCTTCGACCACCTGGCAGTGGTACAGGTCCATCTGCACCTTGAGATTTTCCGCGCCGACTTCGTCCAGGATGGCGTGCGCGTGGTCTTGCCGGTTCAGAAAATAGCCGGGCATGTCGCGGGTGTTGATGGGCTCGATCAGCACGTCCACGCCCGCCCGTGAGGCTTGGGCAGCCGCCCGGCGCAGGTTGGCAACGTAGGCGGCCTGCGCCGCTTCGCGCGTCACGACATCCGGCAGTTCGGGCAACAGGCCCGCCATGACGTGGATGCGCGGGCAGTCCAGTTGCTGCGCATAGTCCAGCGCCAGGGCAAATCCGGCTGCGAATTCGGCTTCATGGCCGGGCAGGCAGGCCGTGCCCCGGCAGCCGGGCGAGGCCCATGCCGCCTCGATGCTGGCGGCGTCCGTGCCGCCGGGCGGCGCGTTGAGCAGCACCAGTTCAAGGGCGTTCGCCACCAGCAGCGCCTTGAGTTCAGCCACCGGACAGCTGTAGGGCGACATCAGTTCCACGGCGCTGAAACCATCGCGGGCGGCGGCTTCAAAGCGTTGGTGAAAAGGCAGCTCGGTGTAGAGCCAGTTCAGGTTGGCGGCGAATTGGGGCATGGCGGTTCAGGTCGTGGGCTGGTTTGCAGGGTCGTCGGCGCCCGGCGCGGCCCGGCATTCCCAGAAAATCCGGGCGCTGCAATGGCGGCAAATCTCGGGGTCGAGCTTGCCGAAGATGGTGGAAATGGCGGTGAACTTGTCGGGGAACTGGTGCTCGGGCCCCAGCACGTCGGTGAAGCCGGTCTTGCGCCACATGCGGATCACCTCCGGGCGCGGCCGGTGAAAGTACAAGTCGCCGCCCATGGCGCGCCGCGCCGCCAGCTCGGCCTGCCACAGTTCGGCGCCGGCCAGGTCGATGAAGTTCATGCTCTTGGCCATCACCAGCAAATGCTTTTGCGGATTCGGCTGGCTGCGCAGCGCGTGCAGGATGTCGGCCACATGCTGGGTCGCGCCGAAATACACCTCGCCCTCCATGCGCAGCAATTTAAGCTGCGGGCACTCGGGCAGCGTCGGGTGCGGCGGCTCGCCGGGGTCGTCAGGCGTGTCAATCACCACGAACTGCCGGTCCAGCCCCCGGCTGTCAAAACCCATGGTCCGCATGGCAGGCCGCGAGGTGCGGTACAAAAACGACATCAGCGACAGCAGCATGCCAAGCAAGATCGCCATTTCCAGCCGGATCGTGAGGGTAGCCACCAGCGTGGCCAGCGCCACCCCGAAATCGGTTCGGCTCAGGGCGAACAGCTGGCGCCAGCGCTTCAGGTCGAGCAGGGCCAGCGCCACCAGCACCAAGAGCCCGGCCAGCGCGGCCATCGGAATCTGCGCCAGCACCGGCGCGCTGACCGCCACCAGCCCCAAGAGCAGCAGCGCCGAAAACACCGACGACAGCGGCGTGCGGGCGCCGGCCTCCAGGTTGGGCATGGAGCGGTTCATCGAGCCGCAGGACACGTAGCTGGAGAAAAATCCGCCAATGATGTTGGACAAGCCCTGGCCCCGGAATTCGCGGTTGGCGTCGATGCGCTGGCCCGATCGCAGCGCCACCGTCTTGGCAATCGAAATGTCCTGTCCCAGCGCGACGATGGTCAGCGCGAACGCCAGGCCAATCAAATCGGACGCCTGCGCCCAGCTGATGCGCGGCACCTCGAAGCGCGGCCACGGCGTGGCGATGGCGCCGACGGTGCGCAGCGCCGACGAGGGCGTGGCGCTGCCCGCCGTCCACTGGCCCCAGCCCCAGGCCAGCACGGTGGCCACGGCCAGCCCGATCAGCATGTAAGGCCAGTTGCGGCGAAACCGGCGCAGCCCCAGGGCCACCGCCAGCGTGATGCCGGCCACGGCCAGCGCCGCCGGATTGGCGTGCGGCAGCTGCGTCAGGACATGCGCCAGCACGCCCGCCGCGCTGTGTTCGGGCGCGGCGGCCAGGCCCAGGAAATCGGGCAGCGCATGCACCGCGATCAAGAGCGCCGCGCCGGACGTGAAGCCAAACAGCACGGCGGGCGAGATGAAATTGGCCAGCACGCCCAGCCGCAGCGCGCCAATCAGCCACTGCAGCACGCCGACCATCACGGTGACGGCCAGCGCCAGCTGGATGTACATCGGGCTGAAGGCCATGGCCAGCGGCGAGAGCATGGCAAACAGCGCCAGCGAGTTGGCGTTGGTCGGGCCGGACATGACATGCCAGCTGGAGCCGAACAGCGCGGCGATGATGCACGGAACGATGGCGGTGTACAGCCCGTACTCGGGCGGCAGCCCGGCCAGCGTGGCAAAGGCAATGCCTTGCGGCAGCACCAGCACCGCGCCCAGCAGGCCGGCCATGGCGTCGGCGCGCAGCGTGGCCGGCGTGAGCTGGTGCACCCAGTGGCCAAACAGGCGCTCGGCCAGCCGCCGCATGAGGGTCGTGAAGGGAATGGCGGCGCTGGCGTTGGAAGGTTTCATGGCAAGGGTTTGAGCATACTGCGCGCGCCAGCTACTCCGGTGACAGGCGCTCAGGCCAGGCCGGACCAGCGCAGCAGCAGCCCGGCGACCGCCGAGGCGGCGATGACCGGGATCACGCCCCACTTCAGGCGCCACAGGGCCAGGGCCGCCAATACCGCCAGCGTCAGCGCCACCCAGTCAGGTTGAGCATCAAAAAAGCCATTTGCGCTTGATGGGTAAGCGATAGCAGCTATGAAAAACAGAGCAAGATTGGCGATCACGCCGACCACGGCGGCGGTCACGGCGGCCAGCGGCGCGGTCAGCCTGAGGTTGCCGCGCGTGGACTCGACCCACGGCCCGCCCGCCAGGATGAAGATGAACGAAGGCAAAAAGGTGAACCACGTCGCCACGCAGGCGGCCAGGGCCGCGCCCAGAAACAGCGCATCCGGCCCCAGCACCTGTTTGGCCCAGCCGCCGACAAAGCCGACAAACGCCACCACCATGATGAGCGGGCCGGGCGTGGTTTCGCCCAGCGCCAGGCCGTCCATCATTTGCGCCGTGCTGAGCCAGTGGTAATGCCCGACCGCCATCTGGTTCACGTAAGGCAGCACGGCGTAGGCCCCGCCAAAGGTCAGCAGCGCGGCCTTGGTGAAAAACCAGCCGACCTGCGTCAGCGTGCCGCTCCAGCCGTAGGTGAAAAACAGCGCCGCCATCGGCGCCAGCCAGAGCACGGCGCCGGCCAGCAGCACCCATGCCAGCCGGGGCAGGCTGAACAGCGCATGCGGCGGCGTCGGCGTGTCGTCGTCAATCAGGGCTGCGGCGCGAACGCCGTGCGTCGCCGCCGCGTGGCCTTTGCCGTGCGCCAGGCTGCCAGGCGCCACGCGCGCCAGAACGGCGCCCGTCAGCATGGCGCCCAGCACGACCAGCGGAAACGGCAGCTTCAAGGCCCAAATTGCTATGAAACTCATAGCTGCTATCGCCCATGGAACGGGCGCCAGCAGCGGATTTCCCAATGATTTACTGGCGATGCGGTGCAGCGCGTGCAGCACAATCGCCGCCACGGCCGGCTTGATGCCGTAAAAAATCCCGGCCACCAGCGGCTGCTGGCCAAAGGCCATGTAAATCCAGCTCAGCGCTATCAGCAGCGCCAGCGACGGCAGGAAAAACAGGCTGCCCGCCACCACGCCGCCCCAGCTCCGGTGCATCAGCCAGCCCAGGTAGGTCGCCAGCTGCTGCGCCTCGGGGCCGGGCAGCACCATGCAAAAGTTGAGCGCATGCAAAAAGCGCTTTTCAGACACCCAGCGGCGGCGCTCGACCAGCTCGCGGTGCATGATGGCAATCTGCCCGGCCGGCCCGCCAAAGCTGATGAAGCCGAGCAGCAGCCAAAAGCGCAAGGCCTCGCGGAAGGAGACAACCGCCGGCCCCGGGGCGCTCACCTCAGGCCCGCTGCAGCTTGAACACCGCCCGGCTGGCGCGCGCATTCGGCCAGAAGCGGATTTCGCGCCCGTCCTGCAGGCCGAACGAATCGAGAATCCGCAGCCGGTTCTGGCTTGCCAGCGCGGCAAAATCGCGCAGCGTTCCGACGCGGATATTGGGCGTGTCGTACCACTGGTAGGGCAGCACCTTGGTCACCGGCATGCGGCCGCGCAGCACGGCCAGCCGGTTCGGCCAGTGGCCGAAGTTGGGAAAGGCGACGATGCCGATGCGGCCCACGCGCGCCGTCTCAACCAGCATGACTTCGGCATTGCGCAAATGCTGCAGCGTGTCGATCTGCAGCACCACGTCGAAGGAGCTGTCGCCGAACAGCGCCAGACCGTCTTCGAGGTTGAACTGGATGACGTTGACGCCGCGCGCCACACAGGCCTGCACGTTGGCGTCGTCGATCTCGACGCCGTAGCCCGAGCAGCCGCGCTCCCGGATCAGGTAGTCGAGCAGCGCGCCGTTGCCGCAGCCCAGGTCGAGCACGCGCGAGCCCTTGGGCACCAGCCGGGCTATCGACAACTGGTCCGGCGAAGGCGGCAGATTGATTTGGGTGGTTCCGGTCATGCGCTCACCTTGCTCTCGAAATAGGAGCGCACCACGCCCATGTAGCGTGCATCATCGAGCAAAAATGCATCATGGCCATGGGGCGCGTCGATTTCGGCGTAGCTCACATCAATCTGGTTGTCGAGCAGGGCCTTGACGATTTCGCGGCTGCGCGCCGGGGAAAACCGCCAGTCGGTGGTGAAGCTGACCAGCAAGAACTTGGCGCTGGCCTGGGCCAGCGCGCGGCTCAGGTCGCCGCCGAATTCACCGGCCGGGTCGAAGTAGTCGAGCGCGCGCGTGATCAAGAGATAGGTATTGGCGTCGAAGTATTCGGCGAACTTGTCGCCCTGGTAGCGCAGGTAGCTTTCGATCTGGAACTCGACGTCCTGCGTCGAAAACTTGATGCCTGCGGCGTCGCGCAGCTGGCGTCCGAACTTCTCGTTCATCACGTCGTCGCTCAGGTAGGTGATGTGGCCGATCATGCGGGCAATGCGCAGGCCGCGCTTGGGCAGCACGCCGTGTTTGTAAAAATGTCCGCCGTGAAAGTCGGGGTCGGTGACGATGGCGCGGCGCGCGACTTCGTTGAAGGCAATGTTCTCGGCGGTCAGGTTGGGCGCGCTGGCCACCACCACCGCATGGCGGACACGCCCGGGGTATTGCAGCGTCCAGCTCAGCGCCTGCATGCCGCCCAGGCTGCCGCCCATGACGGCGGCCAGCGTCTGGATGCCCAGCGCATCGAGCAATCTGGCCTGCGCATCAACCCAGTCCTGCACCGTGACGACCGGGAAATCGGCGCCGTACACCTCATTCGTGTCGGGGTTGGTCTGCATCGGCCCGGTCGAGCCGAAGCACGAACCGAGGTTGTTCACGCCGATGACAAAAAACCGGTTGGTATCGACCGGCTTGCCCGGGCCGATCATGGTGTCCCACCAGCCTTCGGATTTTTTCTGAATCTGGCCGGATTCGTCCAGGTAAACGCCGGCCACATGGTGCGACGCGTTCAGCGCATGGCAGATCAGCACCGCGTTGGACTTGTCGGCGTTGAGCTGGCCATAGGTTTCATAGCTCAGGTCATAGGCGCGAATCGAGGCGCCGCTGCGCAAGGGCAGGACGTCGGCAAAGTGCATGGACGCTGGCGAGGCGACAAGGAAGGGGGCAATAGGCACTGTTGATGGATCCACGATAGGAAAACGATGGAGCAAAAAGAAAACCCGGCATCGCTGAAAGCGAGTCCGGGTTCGTGCAGAGTCGTCTTTAGCGGTACTTTTTACGCGCCCGCAAGCTGAGCAAATCGGCGCTTTGTCAGTATAGCAAGCTACGCAGGAACGACCAGCGCCATCAAGCCCAGCCCGGCAAAGACGAGCGCCGACACGATATGCACCACGCGCAGCGGGATCAGGTGCATGAAACGGCTGCCGAGCCAGACCACCGGCGCATTGGCCAGCATCATGCCCAGCGTGGTGCCGGCCACGACCCAGAAGTAGGCGTCGTAGCGGGCGGCCAGCATCACGGTCGCGATCTGGGTCTTGTCGCCCATTTCGGCCAGAAAAAACACCAGTACCGTGGTGCCGAACACGCCGAAGCGGGGCGGTTTTTTGTCGATATCTTCGTCATCGAGCTTGTCCGGAATCAGCATCCACACCGCCATGGCGATAAAGGAAACGCCCAGAATCCAGCGCAGGGTTTGCGGACCCAGAAAGGTGGTGACCCAGGCGCCCAGCGCGCCAGCCATGGCATGGTTGGCGATGGTGGCCACCAGGATGCCGAAGACGATGGGCCAGGGCCGGCGAAATCGCGCAGCCAGCACCAGCGCAAGAAGTTGGGTTTTGTCGCCCATTTCGGCGAGGGCGACGATACCGGTGGAGACGAGGAAAGCTTCCATGAAAAAAACAGCTCAAGCCGGATCAAAAAAACCAATGACTGCACGACATCCCCGGCCTGAAGCTTTTTAAAGTTCTGGAGGCTGTGCAGTCAAAGGTCTCGCCAGGCTTGAAAAACTGTTTGCGCCATGCCGACCCTGTTGCAAGGCCAGACAAGTCTGTTGACGCAAACCCCTCTCAGTGAAGAAGGGCGGCTACTCCCCAATGACAGTGGACATTATAGAAGCGGCCAAAGCCAGGCGAATCCAGAGGGCTAGCTTCAAGACTGGCAGCTTCGCACCGCTAAGGTTCATTTTCACGGCGCATTTCTTGCTTTATTTTGGTGCAATTTTTCGCGTTTGCCTTAAAACGCACCAATAAATCACATTTCATTGAAGAAAGAGCGTTATGGAAGCACTAAAACAGGGCGCTGATGCCTTGTTCATTCTGTTGGGCGGCATCATGGTGCTGGCGATGCATGCGGGTTTTGCGTTTCTGGAACTGGGCACCGTGCGCAAAAAGAACCAGGTCAATGCGCTGGTCAAGATCCTGGTGGACTTCTCGGTCTCAACCGTGGCCTATTTTGCCGTCGGTTATGGCGTGGCCTATGGCACCCATTTTTTTGTCGGCGCCGAAGAGCTGGCAGTCAAAAATGGCTATGAACTGGTCCGGTTTTTCTTTTTGCTGACCTTCGCGGCCGCCATTCCGGCGATTATTTCCGGTGGCATTGCCGAGCGTGCGCGCTTTTATCCCCAACTGATTGCGACGGCGGTCATCGTTGGATTTGTCTATCCGTTTTTCGAAGGCATCGCCTGGAATCATCACTTTGGCGTGCAGGCCTGGATTGCATCGGTCAGCGGCGCCGAATTCCATGATTTTGCCGGTTCCATCGTGGTTCATGCCCTGGGCGGCTGGCTGGCGCTTCCCGCCGTGATTTTGCTCGGTGCGCGCAGCAACCGTTACCGCAAGGATGGCGCGATGTCGGCGCATCCGCCGTCGAGCATTCCCTTCCTGGCGCTGGGGGCGTGGATTCTGGTGGTTGGCTGGTTCGGTTTCAACGTGATGAGCGCGCAAACGCTCGACAAGATTTCCGGCCTGGTCGCGGTGAATTCGCTGATGGCGATGGTGGGCGGTACGCTGGCCGCGCTGGCCTTTGGCAAGAACGATCCCGGTTTTGTGCACAACGGACCACTGGCGGGGCTGGTGGCAGTATGCGCAGGTTCCGACGTGATGCATCCGCTGGGCGCGCTGGTCGTCGGCGGTGTGGCTGGCGCGGTGTTTGTCGTGATGTTCACGCTGACCCAGAACAAATGGAAGATTGACGATGTATTGGGCGTCTGGCCGCTGCACGGGCTTTGCGGCACCTGGGGCGGGATCGCTGCGGGCATTTTTGGCAGCAAGGCCTTGGGCGGCCTGGGTGGCGTCAGCTTTGGCGCGCAACTCATCGGGACCGCAATGGGCGTCACATGGGCCGCATTGATGGGCTTTGTGGTCTATGGCGCACTGAAGCTAACGCTGGGGTTGCGCCTGACCCAGGAAGAGGAGTTTGAAGGGGCTGACCGCTCCATTCATCGCATTGGCGCAACGCCCGAGCACGAAGTCAACTGGTGATTCACTGTTTAGTGGCGCCTAAAAATGGCTAGGTAAAAGTACTAAGTGTCTTGGATTTCAAGAAGTAGCGCATAATATGCGTGTGCGAATCCAAAAATTCGTGCATGTTAGGTGATCGGTCAGTTTCGCGCGCTACAGCGGTACGTTTAAGATTTGTTGTGCTTTCGGGACCCCATCGCTTTTATTTTTGTGTTTTAGAGGAGTCCCTTCATGGGCAACAAACTATACGTCGGCAACCTGCCTTACTCGGTGCGTGACGAAGACCTGCAACAATCTTTTGGTCAATTCGGCGCTGTCACCAGCGCTAAAGTCATGATGGAACGCGACACCGGTCGCTCCAAGGGCTTTGGCTTTGTCGAAATGGCCAGCGACGCAGAAGCACAAGCTGCCATCAACGGCATGAACGGTCAGCCTTTGGGCGGCCGTAGCGTTGTCGTGAATGAAGCCCGTCCAATGGAGGCACGTCCTCCACGTACCGGCGGCTTCGGTGGCGGCGGTGGCGGCTACGGTGGTGGTGCTGGCGGCGGCGGTGGTGGATACGGCGGCGGTGGCGGTGGACGCTCTTCCGGCGGCGGCAGCGACGGTGGTTTCCGTAGCCCGTACGGCGGCGGCGGCGCTGGTGGCGGACGCTCCGGTGGCGGCGGCGGTGGTGGACGCGGCGGCTACTAAGCCCTGCTCTTTCGCTGCAGGCTAACTGGCCCGCTTAAAATAGCCTCTTTAGTCTTTGATTGAAGAGTGCTTAAAAAGGCTTCAAAACTTCGGTTTTGAAGCCTTTTGCGTTTTTGAGCACAGAAACCAGATTTTTGATGAACGGCTTGCAGGCGCGCCTACCTTAGAGGCGCAGAGCTGGAAGCTGCGGGACGAACTGATGATTTCGGCATCAATACACCACGAACGCGCCCCGTCAGTACAGCCACCTGGTCGAGGTTGTTGTAAGCGAAGACATTCCCAGTGAACTGGTCCGCCCCACGAATCAGGAGTACAGGCTTATGCGACTGGACACGCTCCTCATTCAAAAAGGCGTGAAGAAACTCGCCCTGAAACTCAAGCCGTGGCGCCTCCTTGCCTTGTTCGTTCAGGCTGGCTTCACGTACCACCCGCGCATTGCCAGTCAGTTGAACTTCCGAGCCATCGCCATTGGAATAGGCCCGGTTGGCAGTAGCCGTGGTGAGTTGTCCATTGATGTTGATGCTGTGAATCCTGGCCTGGTCAATTTCCAGAATATCGGTATCGGCAAAATGCCGCGCCTCCGTGCCTGCAATTTCGCTTTTAAGCTTGCCGCCTTCGTCAAAAGTTTTGATGGTGAAATTTTGCATGAAGTAATCCACCTCGTGGCTTACTTCCCTGACCGACTCAGGTGCATTGAACGTCGGCGTATTGCGCACCAGCCAATAGGTTCCCAAAGCCAGTGTGCCCATCATCAGCAGCGGCATATAAATAGCCGTTCTGTCCCAGAGAGTCAGAAATTTTCGCCATCCGCTTTTGTGTCGTGTCGATGCGCTACCGGGGCCTTTAAGCTGCTCAGGAAGACTGCTTGTCATGGGATGTACTCGCGCAGCAACGTAGCATAGTGCCCGCTGGCGACAAGCAACACATCACAAAATTCACGGGCTGCGCCCTGACCACCGGAAGCTTGTGTCACATGATGGGCCCGTGCCCTGACTTCCAGGTGCGCATTGGCAGGCGCGCAACTTAATGCCGAGCGGCTCATGACTGGCAAATCAGGCCAGTCATCGCCCATCGCTGCCGCAGCATTCCAGTCCAGACCCAAGGCTTGCAAGGTCTGTTCAGCAGCAGGACGCTTGTCCTCGGTGCCAAAGTGTGAATGGGTAATGCCCAGCGCCTGAAGCCGCGCGCGCAGCACTGAGCTGTCACGGCCGGTAATGACGACAGGGGTAATACCCGCCTTTTGCAGCAGCTTCAAACCATGGCCGTCGAGTGTGTTGAAGCGTTTGATGATCTCGCCGGACGACCTGAAACCATTCAGCCTCCCGGCGTGTTCATGACCATCGGGATACTCCGAAAAATACAGCCCGCCATCGGTCAGCACGCCATCCACATCAAAAAAAGCAACCTTGACGCTTTGCGCACGCAACAGCAGTTCAGGTGGAAAATTCAGGAAAGGCGCTGACCTTGAAGAGGAAAGGAGTGTCATATCAAATTACCTTGGCGCGCATCAGGTCGTTGGTGTTAAGGGCACCGCACAGCGCTCCGGCCTCATCGACCACCAGCACGCTGTTGATCTGGTACTGTTCCATCAGCGCCACGGCTTCGACGGCGAGAGAATTGATCCTGACGGTATGCGGACGGGCATGCATCACGTCAGCGGCAGTGAGGCTGCGCAGGTCCACACCTTTTTCGACCAGCCGGCGCAGGTCGCCGTCAGTAAAAATTCCCAGCACGCACTGCTTGCCATCCACCACGGCAGAGGCGCCCAGGCCCTTGGCGCTCATCTCGCGCATGAGTTCCGTAAAAGAGGTTTCCGGCATCACTTGCGGCACGGCATTGCCGCTGCGCATTACGTCACTGACATGCGTGAGCAGCTTGCGGCCAAGCGCACCACCAGGATGCGAACGGGCAAAATCCTCTTCCCGGAAACCGCGCGCATCGAGCAGCGCAACTGAGAGTGCATCGCCCATTGCCAGTTGCGCCGTGGTACTGGACGTCGGCGCCAGATTCAGTGGACACGCCTCTCTGGCGACACTGGTATCGAGCGTGACATGGGCCTGTTTGGCCAGAGTGGATTGAGCGCCTCCAGTCATGGCGATGAGCGCGACCCCCAGACGGATTAAAACAGGAAGAATTGCGACCAGTTCCTCGCTTTCGCCGCTGTTGGAAATGGCGAGCACCACATCGACCGCCTGGATCATTCCCAGATCGCCATGACTGGCTTCAGCCGGATGCACAAACATGGCGGGTGTGCCTGTAGAAGCCAGCGTGGCGGCAATCTTGCGGCCGATATGCCCGCTTTTTCCCATGCCCATGACGACCACCCGGCCGGGACAGGCGAACATCAGCCCGACGGCTTGAACAAACTCGTCTCCAATCCGGCTCGCCAAGTCCAGTACGGCACCGGCTTCAATTTCAAACGTCTTCCTGGCAAGGCTCAGGGCCTGCCCGGCATTAATATTCGCGGCATCAAAACTCATGGCTGCATTCTATCGACGCCTATAGAAGCCAGCCTTCCAGAAACCTGAAAACCGGCCTGACGCTGAAAATCCATCAGCTACCATCAAAAGATGAGCGCACTTGAGCTAACCCTTTTATATCTACTGGCCTCAGTGCTGGGGGTAGTCATTTGCCGCTCATTTAAGTTGCCGCCCATGCTGGGTTATTTGTCTGTCGGCGTGGTGATTGGTCCGCACGCGCTGGCGCTGGCGCAAAATTCCGACGGAGTGCGCCATCTGGGGGAATTCGGCGTGGTGTTTTTGATGTTTGTGATCGGGCTGGAATTCAACCTTCCCAAGCTGCGCTCGATGCGCCGCCATGTGTTCGGGCTTGGTCTTCTCCAGGTGGCCCTCACCATGGTGCTGGTGACCCTGGGTTCACTTTTTCTGGCCGTCGTGGCACCTGCTCTATGGAACATGCAATGGCAAACCGCCCTGGCCCTGTCAGGCGCAATGGCCATGAGCAGCACTGCCATTGTGGTCAAACTATTGGCTGAGCGGCTGGAACTGGCCTCCGAGCACGGCAAGCGCATCATGGGCATCCTGCTGCTCCAGGATCTGGCCGTGGTGCCGTTGCTGGTGCTGATTCCTGCCTTGGGCTCACCGGCTGACGAGTTGTTCATGGCATTGGGCATTGCCGCCCTGAAAGCGGCCGTGCTGCTGGGCCTGCTGCTGACCGGAGGGCAGCGCGTCATGCGCTGGTGGCTCACGATCGTGGCAAGGCGCAAGAGTGAAGAGCTGTTTGTGCTGAATTTGCTGCTGGTGACGCTGGCGCTGGCCTGGCTGACCGAGCTGGCCGGTTTGAGCCTGGCCCTAGGCGCCTTCATCGCCGGCATGCTGATTTCCGAAACCCAGTACAAACACCAGGTCGAAACCGACATCAGGCCTTTTCATGATGTACTGCTGGGGCTTTTTTTCATCAGCGTCGGCATGATGCTGGACTGGCATGAGGTTGTGGATCACTGGGCGCTGGTGCTACTGCTCTTGACGCTGCCAGTATTGTTCAAGCTGATCCTGGTGACTGCCCTGGCACGAGTCCTCGGAGCGACGGCCGGTGTATCCCTGCGCACCGGCCTGTACCTGGCGCAGGCCGGCGAGTTTGGCTTTGTGCTGCTGTCCCTGGCGCAAGGCAGCAAGCTGGTGCCGCCCGCCCTGATGAATCCCATCCTGGCCAGCATGGTGCTGTCGATGCTGGCCACGCTGTTCATGATCATGTATGCCAACCGCATCGTGATGAAGCTGGTTTCAAGCGAATGGCTGCAACAGTCGCTTCAGATGACAACGATTGCCAGCAAATCCATGAGCGTCAACAAGCACGTCATCATTTGCGGTTATGGCCGATGTGGCCAGAACCTGGGCCGCATGCTGGAGCGCGAAGGCATTCCCTATATCGCGCTGGACCTGGACCCTGACCGGGTACGGCAGGCTGCAGCGGCAGGCAACTCGGTGGTGTTTGGCGACGCGGTTCGGCTGCAGGCCCTGATAGCGGCCGGCTTGGCACGGGCCAGTGCCGTGGTGGTGACCTACCTGGACACCGCCAGCGCCCTGAAAGTGCTCGCCAATACACGTACCCATGCGCCCACGGTACCGATCATTGTTCGCACCGTTGACGACCGTGATCTGGAAAAGCTCAAGGCTGGCGGCGCCACTGAAGTGGTTCCCGAGGCGATTGAAGGCAGTCTGATGCTGGCCAGCCATGCGCTGGCGCTGGTGGGTGTGCCCATGCGCCGAGTGATCCGCGTGGTACAGGACCAGCGCGATGCGCGCTACAACCTGCTGCGCGGCTATTTTCGCGGTGCGGACGATGACACGGCAGACGAGCTGGAGCAGGAACGCTTGTCCACCGTGACACTTGTTCCTGGGCTCAGTTCAGTCGGCCAGACGCTGGGCGAGATGGCGCTGCACACGGTGGATGTGCGAGTGGTGAGCCTGCGCCGGGGTAATGGCAAAACGCTCAAAGCGCTTGAAGAAACCAGCCTGGAAGGCGGCGACACGCTGGTCCTGTCGGGGAAACCGGAAGCACTGGCGCTGGCCGAGCAGAAACTTTTGCGCGACTAAAGGTCACCCCCATCATGCACAAACGAGTGTCAAAGATGCTCCCGAATGGCTTGCATAAAACCATTCTCAATGCAGGTCACCATATTGCGTATTGCTGAGGGCTGGGTAAGAGAATGATTGAGTGACTTCAGTATCTTCAAAATCCAGAAGGTGGGCCGAACGGCGTAGCCCGCTGCTGGCCTTGGTACTCTTTTCGGGCGAAACTGGAGAACTGTGGGCAGAAGCGGCAAGCAGGGCAAGTCGAAAGGCGGCGACTTCATCTGCCTGAATGGGTTCTTGGAGAAACTCCTTCTTGTTGACCGCTTGAGTCGGCAGGGGAAAGACGGCAGACGCAGAAGGTGGTGACAGTTTGCTCACGACAGCTATTTCATTGAGCCGCCAGTAAACAGCCGAAACGACGATCTCGTAACGGACCATGGCACGCTGAACAATCAGCGTTTCCAGTTCGGCAGGCTGCAGAACGGCATCACCCTTGCTGCTCGTCAAATCAATCATGACCAGATAGCTACTGCTTCGACGGTCAAGGTCAAGCACTTTGAATTTATAGCTGGCGGACAAAATCCCGGAATGGGTCATGACTTCGCGAATGGCTTCATACAACTTTTCGCGGCTGTCGTGGTTTTTTGTTTTAGAACTGCC
This sequence comes from Polaromonas naphthalenivorans CJ2, assembly GCF_000015505.1. Lineage (GTDB taxonomy): Bacteria > Pseudomonadota > Gammaproteobacteria > Burkholderiales > Burkholderiaceae_C > Polaromonas > Polaromonas naphthalenivorans. The sequence continues at coordinate 4,397,030 of NC_008781.1, forward strand.
ATCGTCAAGCTCGCCCCTCTGGGCTCCAGCAGGCGGTAACTTGCCTCTCGGCATTGAAGCGTGTTTTGCTTGGCGGGATTTGCCGGAAAACCAGCTGAAAAAGAACATGTAGTCAAACCTGCTGTTGAAAGAAGCGCCTTGATTTAGCTTTTACCGCCGACAGAGTTGGTGCTGTTTTACCCAATCTCGTTTAACTCCTGTCAACCAGTAACGCTTTGTATCATATTTTAATGACCGGCTCTGAAATTCAACAGTGCATGCTTCACGGATGACTGATCAAGTCACAGCGGCCCGTTTTGGCGGAATGCTCAGGCGCTTGGCCATGACGGAGCCCATCGCCAGAGTTAATTCGAGCGCTATGGGACTATGGTGGCGTGACAGATCCTTGAAGCGTATCGGCGTGAGGCACCACATTTTGCATGGGCTTGAAGCATGGACTGTCGCCCTGCGCGGCTGATGCGTGAAAAATGAACCTTCGCCCAATACAGTTCCTGAGCCCACCAAGGCCAGGTGCATATGTGCATTTTCATCCTCTGAATGAGCACTCAAGGTGCCGCTTTCAATGAAATACAAGGTGCAGTCCCGAGCTCCCTGCTCTATCAGGATTTGCCCCTTGCTCAAGGGAAAGGGCTGCAGGAAAGCGCCCAAAATAGTCCAGTTCGGCAAGCTGAACTGACAATGCAAGGCATCACTGGACTTACAGCTTGCAACAGCCTGGGCCAGGGTCTGAATATCAAAGCGGATTGCGCCGGGAAGTAGTGCATTCATGGTGAAGTAAAGATACCTTCACACCACCGACAAACGCAGCCATAAAACTTTCACTTACATTGGATACGTTGACGTTTTGGTTTTATGAAGATAAAGAGGGTAGGTAAACTCAATCCAACCAGAAACCGACCCATTTCCGCCGAAAAACCCACGCTATTTCCCGATACAAAACTTTGAAAAAATCTCTCCCAGTAGATCGTCGGCGTTAAAAGCCCCCGTAATTGAACTCAGGTGCAGCTGCGCCTGGCGCAAATCTTCCGCCAGCAAATCCAGCGCCGGCACAGCCGCCTGCAACTGGTTCTGCGCAGTCAACAACTGAATTTGTACGCTGCGCAGTGCGCTCACATGACGCTCGCGTGCCATGAAAACGCCTTCGGGGGCCGCTTGCCATCCAACCACCCGCAGCAACTGCTCGCGCAGGGCCTGCAGACCGGCCCCGGTCTTGGCGGAAATCAGCACGCCACCGTTTACCTGACGCAGCAACTCCGGGCCGGCCATGTCGGATTTATTCCAGACATCGATGATGGCTGTATTTTTTGGAAGTTTTAAGGCCAATGCGCTTTGCAGACGGGCATCATCAGCTATGTAATTTATAGCATAAAGCGGGTTTTCGGTTGCATCATGACGGGCCAGGTCGTGCAAAAACAGCACGGCATCGGCACTTTCGATTTCGGTCCAGGCCCGCTGGATGCCAATTTTCTCGACTTCATCAAGTGCCTCACGCAAACCTGCCGTGTCCACCACATGCAGCGGCACGCCTTCAATCTGGATCAGCTGCGAAACCTTGTCGCGGGTTGTCCCGGCAACGGGTGTCACGATGGCCAGTTCAGCGCCGGCCAGCGCATTGAGCAGCGAGCTTTTGCCGACGTTGGGCTGCCCGGCAATCACGACCTTGATGCCTTCACGCAGAATCGCTCCCTGCGTGGCACGCGCAAGCACGCTGGCCAGCGTTGCCTGCAGGCGCAGCAACTGGCCTTGCGCATCGGCCTGCTGCAGAAAATCAATGTCTTCTTCGGGAAAATCCAGTGTGGCTTCGACCAGCATGCGCAGGTGAATCAACTGCTCCAGCAGCGTATTGACCGCTTGCGAAAACTCGCCCGACATCGAGCGCGCCGCAGAACGCGCAGCGGTTTCGGTGCTGGCATCAATCAGGTCGGCGATGGCTTCGGCCTGCGCCAGGTCGATCTTGTCATTGAGAAAAGCCCGCTCGGTAAATTCACCGGGTTCGGCAACCCGCAATTGGGCCAGCACCGGTTGACCTGTGGCCGGGTCAAGCGCAGCGCCTGCTTCAAGACACCGCGCCAAAAGCAGTTGCAACACGACCGGGCCGCCATGCGCCTGCAACTCCAGCACGTCTTCTCCCGTATAGGAATGGGGAGCGGGGAAGAATATCGCCAGCCCTTTGTCGATGATCTGCCCATGTGCATCGCGAAACGGCAGGTAAGTCGCCTGGCGGGGGGAAAGTTTACGCCCACACAGGGCCTGGACAACCGGGGCGATTCGCTGGCCGGAGAGGCGGACAATGCCGACTCCGCCACGACCGGGCGCAGTGGCGATGGCAACGATGGGATGATGATGACGGGCCAGCATGAAGCCTCAATGCGCAATCGGCAATGGTAAAGGGCCGCTTCGCGGCCCTTTTTGTTATCTGAACTTCGGCAGGTTGAACTGCGGAGGTACGCCCATCCGGGTGTTGATGACCCACTGCTGGGTAATCGACAGGATGTTGTTGGTGATCCAGTACAGCACCAGGCCGGCCGGGAAGAAGAAGAACATGACGCTGAAAATCAGCGGCATGAACCACATCAGCTTGGCCTGCATCGGATCGGGCGGCGCGGGGTTGAGCGCCGTCTGCAGCATGGTGGTCAATGCCATCACGACCGGCAAGATGAAATACGGGTCAGGCGAAGACAAGTCCCTGATCCACAAGATCCACGGCGCACCCCGCATCTCGACGCTGGACAGCAGCACCCAGTACAGCGCAATGAACACCGGAATCTGGATCATGATCGGGAAGCAGCCGCCCATCGGGTTGACCTTTTCCTCGCGGTAGATTTTCATCATCGCCTGCTGCATTTCCTGCGGCTTGTCTTTCAGGCGCTCACGCATTTCAGTGATCTTGGGATTGATGGCCTTCATCTTGGCCATGCTGGCATATGCCTTGGCATTCAGCCAGTAAAAAGCGATTTTCAGCAGCAGCACCAGCGCCACGATGGACCAGCCCCAGTTCTGAATGAAGCTGTGCAGCTTGTCGAGCAGCCAGTACAGCGGTTTGGCCAGAATCGTCAGCCAGCCATAGTCCTTCACCAGTTCCAGGCCGGGGGCCAGAGCTTCCAGAACTTTCTCTTCCTGCGGACCGACGAAAAACTTCGAGTCAACGGTTTTCGTTGCACCAGGGGCAATCGGGTCGAGTGGCGTGATCATGCCCACTGCGTACAAATTGGTGTCCACCTTGCGCAAAAACAGGTCACGTTTCAGGCCATCAGGCAAGATCCAGGCCGACGCAAAATAATGCTGCACCATGGCCACATAGCCATTGGTGGCCTGCTTTTCAACATCCACCTTGTTGTTTTCAATATCCTTGAATTCAACTTTCTGGTATTTCTTGGCTTCGGTGTAAATAGCCGGGCCGGTAAAGGTGGAATAAAACGATGATTCACCAGGCGGCTTGTTGCCGTCACGCACCAGCTGCAGGTAAAGCTGTGGGGCGACTGGCGTTGTGCCGGTGTTGATGATCTCGTGGCGTACAGCCAGGTCATAGGCGCCGCGCTTGATGGTGTAGGTTTTGAGCAGCTTCACACCACCCATATCGGCCGACTCGAATTTGACCTGCAACTCGTTTTGTCCGTCCTTGAGGAGGCGCTCGCCCGGAACGACGGTCATCAGGGTTTTGTGGGTGGGGAAAGTGCCACCGTTGCTGCCGGCAATCAGGCCGGTCTGCGCCACATAGACACGGTTCGTGCTTTGATCCAGCAGTACAAATCCCTGATCCTTGTGGGTCATGTCCTTGTATTTGTTAAAAGCGGTATGAACCAGCGTTCCGCCTTCGCTGTCAAAGGTCAGGGAAAGTACATCGGTATTCACCGTCAGCTGCTCTTTGGCGACGGATGGTGTGGCCAATGGCGCACCTGCCGGTACCGCAGCTGGGGAGCCAGGCATGGCGCTGGCGGAAGGCGATGGCACCGCGGCACTGCCGGTCGAAGGCACTGCAGTCGAGCCAGTTGTTTTGGCCGTCTGTGTGCTGGACGGGAAAAATGTGGCTTTATGGCCATTGAAGACCTGCCACTGGTCCCATAACAAGACCATGGAAAAACCAAAAATCACCCACAAGATGGTGCGGCGGATGTCGTTCATGACGGCGTCTTTTTAGAAGGAATGGAAGCCGCAGGCGTGAGCAGGCGGCTGAAAAAAGAAGCAGATTGTGGCGGCGGCACCGGGTCATGCCCACCTTCGCACCAAGGCTGGCAACGAACAAGACGGCGCAGTGTCAGGTAGCTTCCCGTGACTGCACCATGCCGGCTCAGTGCCAGCAGGGAATAAGCAGAACAACTGGGCTCAAACCGGCAGTTTGAACCCAGCGCGGGACTGATCAGCAGCCGGTAGCCGTTGACAACACCGATCAGAGTCATTTGCGGCAGGCGTGTCAGGGTAGTCAGAATTGGGTTCATGCTGCTCTCGCTCCAGCCTGCATCAAGGCCTGAACTTCAGCCCGGACCGCCTGCTTGAGCTGATCAGAAACGGCGCTGACAAATTCCGTTCGGGCAAAACTGCTGCGCAAGCGAACCACAAATGCAGCCTGCGGATACAGCTGAGAAAAATCAGCGCTCACGGAATAGATCTGTCTTTTGATGGCGTTGCGTGTCACGGCACGTTTGGCCCAGCGTTTGGGAACCATCGCACCGATCCACATGTCGTGCAGGTGAAACAACATGGCTGAATCAGCCGTGTTTCCGGCTCGAACGGGTACGGCTTTGGCATCCAGCCTGTTGCAGTGCAAAGCGAAATGCTGCGTTTTTGCAACAATGCTTCCAGCCAGTACGGCCTGAAACTGCGCCCGGGTTTTAAGCCGCTGCACTGGCGCCCAACATCAGCTCAAGAGCGGAAAATTACCAGATCAGCAGAGATAACCAGTTTAGACAGCCAGGCGTTTACGGCCTTTGGCACGGCGGGCAGCAATAACTGCGCGGCCACCACGGGTTTTCATGCGCGTCAGGAAACCGTGGGTACGGGCGCGCTTGACTTTGGAGGGTTGGTATGTGCGTTTCATGATAAATCCTACTGGCCCTTGCGGGCTTGTTACTGGGCTGTCAGCTGTAAAGCTTCATTTGGCGATTCGAATGATCTTGGTGGCTGTACGAAACCACGGCCAATCTGGCAAGTCTCAACAACCGGCAACACGTCTGCTGCATCCTGGCAAATGAATTCCTAGAATCCACACACAAAGCTGCGCAGGCAGCCTCAAGCCGCTACGAATCGGGAAAACCCGTGATTATCACAGATTTCTCAATACTGGCAACAAGGCAAACGCCTGGATCGTCGCGAAGGCTAAAATGAAATTGCTGGAAGGCACGCCTTTCCTTGTCCTTTCATGAACAAAGCGGATGATGATCAGGTTAGGCTGGATCAAACCGGCATGTCTTGCCTGAAATTCCGGGCGCAGGACTTCTTCTATTTTTCTCTTTCCAATCAAGTACTTGGAATTCTTTTCAAGTTGTGCGGCACGGCGCCATACAAGCCGCTTGTCAGCCATGAACAACTTTCAACTCTTGACAACAACCTGTGGATAAGTCATGGGTTGTTAAAGAGTTATCCACATGTTTTCACCTGCCATGTCGCCGCCCTGCTTGATGCGACCTGATCGGCGGGCGATTTTTCAGCGCCCAGGCCGGCAGCATGGATGCGACCTGCTGGTTTTACCGGTGCAGGCCCGTTCGGAAGTCCCTGATGTGTGGATAACTGACCGCCCCGACTACAATTGCGGGTGTTCAAAATTAACAATATCCACAAGCGGCCAGCGGCTGCTTTGCACTTGCATCCGGGACAAAAATCGTCATGAGCGCGGCGTCCGTGTCTGGTCAAAACGATGACTTGTGGCAAATTTGCGTTGACCATCTGGCTCAGGAGTTGCCTGAGCAGCAATTCAATACCTGGATCCGCCCGCTGGTTGTGATTGTTGCACCCGATTTGTCCAAAGCGACGGTCCAGGTGGGCAATCGCTTCAAGCTGGACTGGGTTCGAGCCCAGTACGCCGCCCGGATTGCTGCACTATTTGAACAACTCTCCGGCCAGAGAATCCCGATTGAACTGGCACTCGCGCCACGTGAGGCACCTGTCAAATCAGAACTCGTGGTTCGCAAATTTGAACGTGCTGCAGGGGTTGCCGAGTTGGCCAGCGTCGGAACGCCTGAAGAGGCAGCCGGTTCTGCCTTCAAAAACCGGCTCAATTCCGCCTTGACGTTTGACACCCTGATTGAAGGCACGGCCAACCGCATGGGCCGGGCTGCGGCGCTTCATGTCGCCAGCAGTCTGGGTCAGCTGTACAACCCGCTGTTTATTTACGGCGGCGTCGGTCTGGGCAAAACTCACCTGATGCACGCGATCGGCAACAAACTGATGGCCGACAACCCGGCAGCCAAGGTTCTGTACATCCACGCCGAGCAGTTTGTCTCGGATGTGGTCAAAGCCTACCAGCGCAAGACGTTTGACGATTTCAAGGAGCGTTATCACTCGCTCGATCTGCTGCTGATCGACGATGTGCAGTTTCTGGCCAACAAGGACCGCACCCAGGAAGAGTTCTTCAACGCCTTTGAGGCTTTGCTGACAAAAAAATCACACATTGTGATGACCAGTGATACCTATCCGAAAGGCTTGGCGGACATCCATGAGCGCCTGGTGTCGCGTTTTGACTCCGGCCTGACAGTGGCCATTGAGCCGCCAGAACTGGAGATGCGCGTAGCCATCCTGATCCGCAAGGCCGATGCCGATGGTGCAGTCCTGCCGGAAGAAGTGGCGTTTTTTGTCGCCAAAAATGTCCGTTCGAATGTGCGTGAACTCGAAGGCGCGCTGCGAAAAATACAGGCTTATTCCCGGTTTAGTCACAAGGAAATTTCCATCCAGTTGGCCCGGGAAGCACTGCGCGACCTGCTGTCGATCCAGAATCGACAGATTTCGGTGGAAAACATCCAGAAGACGGTGGCCAACTATTACAAGATCAAGGTTGCCGACATGTACTCAAAAAAGCGGCCCGCCAACATTGCCCGACCGCGCCAGATTGCCATGTACCTGGCCAAGGAATTGACGCAAAAAAGCCTGCCCGAGATTGGCGAGTTGTTTGGCGGACGCGACCATACCACCGTGTTGCATGCCGTACGAAAAATGGCGGCCGAGCGGCAATTGATGACTGAACTCAACCAGCAACTGCATGTACTGGAGCAAACGCTCAAGGGTTGAAAACAAGGAAATTTTTACGTTTCAGGCTTGTCAGGACGTCCCGCAAACCCTGGGGATAACTTTCTAATAACTTGTGACTTATCCACAGGAACAGGCGAAAATGAAAAGTTATTCATATTTAACACACTGTTTTCAGTATGCTTATGCACAAGGTTTGGCGCTACTCAAGTACTTGATTTAAAAGAAAAAAATGATGTTGTCCACAAAAAAGCCATCCCTCTACTACTACTACTAATTTATATTTAAGAATTAAAGATAAAGACAAAAGGAAAAGATGATTGTTCTGAAAGCCACTCAAGATAAGTTTTTAGGCGTGCTGCAATCGGTTGCGGGAATCGTGGAACGCAGGCATACCTTGCCCATTCTGGCCAACGTGCTGATCCGCAAGACCGGTGCACAACTGCAGCTCACGACGAGCGATCTGGAAATCCAGATTCGCACCACCGCCGAGCTCGATGGCGATGAAGGCGACTTCACCACCACGGTCGGCGCGCGCAAGCTGATCGATGTGCTGCGCTCCATGCCCAGCGACCAAACCGTGTCGCTCGAATCGGCGCAGAACAAGCTGATTTTGAAAGGCGGAAAAAGCCGTTTCACGCTGCAAACCCTGCCGGCCGAGGACTTTCCGCTGGTGCAGGAGGCGGCCAGCTTTGGCCCGGTGTTCTCGGTGCCGCAAAAGGTGCTGAAGGAACTGCTCAACCAGGTGTCGTTTGCCATGGCGGTGCATGACATCCGCTACTACCTCAACGGCATCCTGTTCGTGGCCGAAGGCAAGCAGTTGAGCCTGGTCGCGACCGACGGTCACCGGCTGGCGTTTTCGTCGGCGACGCTCGATGTCGAAGTGCCCAAGCAGGAAGTGATCCTGCCGCGCAAGACGGTGCTGGAAATGCAGCGCCTGCTCAGCGACAAGGAAGGCGCAATCGAGATGCAGTTTGCCGGCAACCAGGCCAAGTTCAGCTTTGAAGGCATGGAATTCGTGACCAAGCTGGTCGAAGGCAAATTCCCCGACTACAACCGGGTGATCCCGAAGAACCACAAAAACATCATCACGCTGGGCCGTGCCCCCTTGCTGGCCAGCCTGCAGCGCACCGCCATCCTGACCAGCGAAAAGTTCAAGGGCGTGCGCTTGAACATCGAACCCGGCACCTTGCGCGTGGCCTCGAACAATGCCGAGCAGGAAGAAGCGGTCGATGAACTCGACATCGATTACGACGGCGATGCCATCGAAATCGGCTTCAACGTGACCTACCTGATCGATGCCCTGAACAACATGAACCAGGACATGGTGAAAATCGAACTGGCGGACTCCAACAGCTCCGCCCTGCTCACCATTCCCGACAACGCCGCCTTCAAATACGTCGTGATGCCGATGCGAATTTGAGGCAAATTGAAGCGCAAAACGCCTGAAGCGAAAGACAGACCCGCGAAGCTTCGCGGGTTTGGTCATTCAAGAGATTGAAGAAATTGGGAACTGCTGTCCATGACTGAAGAAAACAAACTGAACGAAGCCGACCAGGTACATGTGTCCGACGGGTTGGCGGGCGAAGGAAGCTCCAATTTCCAGCCCAAAATCGACACCAACCAGGCGGGCGCCTCTGAAGCCTACGGCGAAGGTTCGATCCAGATTCTGGAAGGCCTGGAAGCAGTGCGCAAGCGCCCCGGCATGTACATCGGCGACACCTCGGACGGCACCGGGCTGCATCACCTGGTGTTCGAGGTGGTCGATAACTCCATCGACGAGTCGCTGGCCGGCCACTGCGATGACATCCTGGTCACCATCCACACCGACAACTCGGTCAGCGTGGTCGATAACGGACGCGGTATTCCGACCGGCGTGAAGATGGACGACAAGCACGAGCCGAAACGCTCGGCGGCCGAAATTGCCCTGACCGAACTGCATGCCGGCGGCAAGTTCAACCAGAACAGCTACAAGGTGTCGGGCGGCCTGCACGGCGTCGGCGTGAGCTGCGTGAATGCCTTGTCAAAAATGCTGCGGCTGACGATTCGCCGCGATGGCAAGGTGCATGTCATGGAGTTTTCCCGGGGCTTTGTGCAAAACCGCATCGTCGAGATGGCCAATGGCGTCGAGGTGTCGCCGATGAAGGTGATGGGGCCGACCGACAAGCGCGGCACCGAAGTCCACTTCTTGCCCGACACCGACATCTTCAAGGAAAACAACGATTTCCATTACGAAATCCTCAGCAAGCGCCTGCGCGAACTGAGCTTTTTGAACAACGGCGTACGCATTCGCCTGAAGGACGAACGCAGCGGCAAGGAGGATGACTTTTCCGGCACCGGCGGCGTCAAGGGCTTTGTGGAATTCATCAACAAGGGCAAGACGGTCTTGCACCCCAACGTGTTCAATGCCATGGGCGACCGCCAGAGCGACCAGGGCACCAACATCGGCGTCGAAGTGGCGATGCAGTGGAACAGCGGCTACAGCGAGCAGGTGCTGTGTTTCACCAACAACATTCCCCAGCGCGACGGCGGCACCCACCTGACCGGCCTGCGCGCGGCCATGACGCGGGTCATCAACAAATACATCGACGACACCGAGCTGGCCAAGAAAGCCAAGGTCGAGGTTACCGGCGACGACATGCGCGAAGGCCTGTGCTGCGTGCTGAGCGTGAAGGTGCCCGAGCCCAAGTTTTCGAGCCAGACCAAGGACAAGCTGGTGTCCAGCGAAGTGCGCGGCCCGGTCGAGGACATCGTCAGCCGCCTGCTGAACGACTACCTGCAGGAACGCCCGAACGACGCCAAGATCATCGTCGGCAAGATCATCGAAGCCGCCCGAGCCAGAGAAGCCGCCCGCAAGGCGCGCGACATGACGCGCCGCAAGGGCGTGCTCGACGGCATGGGCCTGCCCGGCAAGCTGGCCGACTGCCAGGAAAAAGACCCGGCGATGTGCGAGATTTACCTGGTCGAGGGCGACTCCGCCGGCGGCTCGGCCAAGCAGGGTCGTGACCGTAAGTTCCAGGCAATTTTGCCGCTCAAGGGCAAGATCCTGAACGTCGAAAAAGCCCGCTACGAAAAGCTGCTGACCAGCAACGAAATCCTGATTTTGATCACCGCTTTGGGCACCGGCATCGGCAAGGGCGGCGGCGTGGGCGGCACGCCTGGCGCCGACGACTTCAACGTCGCCAAGCTGCGCTACCACCGCATCATCATCATGACCGATGCCGACGTGGACGGCGCGCACATCCGCACGCTGCTGCTGACCTTTTTCTACCGCCAGATGCCCGAGCTGATCGAGCGTGGTCACATCTACATCGCCCAGCCGCCGCTGTACAAGGTCAAGGCCGGCAAGGAAGAGCAGTACCTGAAGGACACGGCCGCACTCGACGGCTTCCTGCTGCGGATTGCGCTGAAGGATGCGTCAGTGCAAACCGGCGCCGACGACAGCTCCGTGCTGACCGGCGATGCGCTGGGCGAACTGGCGCGCAAGCACCAGCAGGCCGAGTCGGTGATCAGCCGCCTGATGGGGTTCATGGATGCCGAGGCGCTGCGCGCGATTGCCGATGGCGTGTCGCTCAACCTGGACACGGTGGCCGACGCCGAGGTGTCCGCCGTGGCGCTGCAGGCCAAGCTGCGCGAGCTGAACACGACAGGCGCACCGGCCGAAGTGGCCGGCGAATTCGACGTGCGCAGCGACAAGCCGATTCTGCGCATCAGCCGCCGCCACCACGGCAATGTCAAGAGCAGCGTGCTGACGCAGGACTTCGTGGTCGGTGCCGACTATGCCGTCCTGGCCGAAGCGGCCAGCACTTTCCACGGCCTGATCGGCGACGGCGCCAAGGTCATGCGCGGCGAAGGCGAGCGGCGCAAGGAAGAAAAGATCAGCGACTTCCGTCAGGCCATGCGCTGGCTGATCGGCCAGGCTGAACACGGCACGGCACGCCAGCGCTACAAGGGGCTGGGCGAGATGAACCCGGCCCAGCTCTGGGAAACCACGCTCGACCCCAAGGTTCGCCGCCTGCTCAAGGTGCAGATCGACGACGCCATCGAAGCCGACCGGGTGTTCACCATGCTGATGGGCGACGAGGTCGAGCCGCGCCGCGAATTCATTGAGCAAAATGCGCTGCGGGCGGGGAATATCGACATCTGAGCCGTCCATGCCATTAACCGCCGTCATCGACTTCGAAACCACCGGCATCTCGCCGGGCTGCGGCGACCGCGCCACCGAGGTGGCAATCGTGCTGCTGGAAGGGGGCCGGGTGGTGGACCGCTTCCAGAGCCTGATGAATGCCGGGGTTCGCATTCCGTCCTTCATCACCCAGCTGACCGGCATCACCAACGCCATGGTGGCCGGCGCGCCCGACGCCGCGCAGGTCATGACGCAGGCCAGCCGCTTTGTCGGCGATGCGCCGCTGGTGGCGCACAACGCCGCGTTTGACCGCAAGTTCTGGCAGGCCGAACTGGACCGCGCCGGGCTGGCCGCGCCGCAGCCCTTTATCTGCACCCTGCTGCTGTCGCGGCGCCTGTATCCGCAGGCGCCCAACCACAAGCTGGGTTCGCTGGTCGATTTTCACGGCCTGCCGCGCACCGGGCAGGCGCACCGGGCGCTGGCCGATGCCGAAATGGCCGTCGAACTGCTGGGCCAGATCCAGCACGACCTGCGCACCCGCCACCGCGTGGCCAGTCCCGACCACGCCCTCTTGATGGCCTTGCAGCGCTGCGCCAAGTCGGCTGTCGGCGCGTTGATGGCCAGGCATGCCAGCACCTGAGCCTTCTTGAATTGCTATCGAATAAATAGCTGCTTACGCACTACTGGCTTGCGCTAGAGCCCTAAAACACTTAAATTTATCAGCATGAACACCCACGTCCGCCCTGCCACGCCGCTTTCCACCCACGACACCACTCGCATCGACGACCTGCGCATCGGCGCGGTGCGTCCGCTGATCACGCCCGCGCTGCTGCAGGAATGGCTGCCCACGCCGGTCAGCGTCCAGGCGCTGGTCGCGGCCAGCCGCGCCGCGATCTCGCGTGTGCTGCACGGCGCCGACGACCGGCTGGTGGTCGTGGTCGGGCCGTGTTCCATCCACGACCATGCGCAGGCCATGGACTACGCCCGCCAATTCAAGGCGCAGGCCGATGCGCTCAAGGACGATTTGCTGGTCGTGATGCGCGTGTATTTTGAAAAGCCGCGCACCACCGTTGGCTGGAAGGGCTACATCAACGACCCGCACCTGGACGGCAGCTTTGCCATCAACGAAGGGCTGGAAATGGCGCGCCAGCTGCTGCTCGACGTGCTGGCGCTCGGCCTGCCGGTGGGCACCGAATTCCTTGATCTGCTGAGCCCGCAGTTCATCAGCGACCTGGTGAGCTGGGGCGCGATTGGCGCGCGCACCACCGAAAGCCAGAGCCACCGCCAGCTCGCCAGCGGCCTGTCGTGCCCGGTCGGCTTCAAGAACGGCACCGACGGCGGCGTGAAGGTGGCAGCCGACGCCATCCAGGCGGCGCAGGCCACGCACGCCTTCATGGGCATGACCAAGATGGGCCAGGCGGCAATTTTTGAAACCCGGGGCAATGACGACTGCCATGTGATTCTGCGCGGCGGCAAGCAGACCAATTATTCAAAGGCCGACGTGGACGCGACCTGCGCGCAACTCAGGGCCGCCGGCCTGCGCGAGCAGGTGATGATCGACGTGTCGCACGCCAACAGCAGCAAGCAGCACCAGCGGCAAATCGAAGTCGCCGCCGACGTGGCGAGCCAGGTGGCGGCGGGCGACCACCGCATCATGGGCCTGATGATTGAAAGCCACCTCAACGAAGGCCGGCAGGACATCGTCGCCGGCCAGCCCTTGAAGCACGGCGTGTCGGTGACCGATGCGTGCATCAGTTTTGCGCAGACCGTGCCCGTGCTGCAAGGGCTGGCGGCGGCGGTGCGGGCGCGGCGCCTGGCTTGACGGTTTGATATCTGCCGACTGAAAACTACTGGCTCCGGCCAGTTTTTTTGATCTGGCTCGCTGCCGGTCGGGAATGACCATCTCGAAAAGTAGTCGGCGATTTTTATAAAACAGCATCTTTGTCAATTTAAATTTGTC